>NZ_CP067071.1:0-2852500 GCF_020871915.1 Rhizobium sp. AB2/73
ATGCAGATACATACAAGGGCGACGGGTGCGTTGGAAAATGGGGACAATGCGCAGGCGTTCGGTGCGGTTTGCTTAGAAGCGGCGGGGGAAAAGGGTGACGTGGCGCAAAGTAACTTGTTCGAGCGCGTCAGCGCGCGCTTGAAGGCTCAAGTCGGACCCGATGTCTATGCCAGCTGGTTTGCGCGGCTCAAGCTTCATTCGGTATCGAAGAGCGTCGTTCGCCTCACGGTCCCGACGACATTTCTGAAGTCCTGGATCAACAATCGCTATCTCGATCTCATCACCAGCCTGTTCCAGGCTGAGGATGCCGAGATCCTCAAAGTTGAAATTCTGGTGCGCACCGCGACCCGGCAGGGCGCGAAGCCATGCGCCGATGAGCAGCCGGCGGTGCCGGATCAAACGGCTGTCGCGCCGATCCGTCGCGCCGTCGCCCAGCCGGCGGGCCAGGTCGTCGCCCAGGCCGTGAGCGCGGCTGCGGCTGCGCGGCCCGCAACGGCGGGTGCGCCGCTTTTCGGGTCTCCGCTCGATTCCCGCTTTACCTTCGATACGTTTGTCGAGGGCAGCTCGAACCGTGTTAGCCTGGCCGCTGCGAAGACCATCGCCGAAGCTGGCTCCGGCGCCGTGCGCTTCAATCCGCTCTTCGTTCATGCGACCGTCGGCCTCGGCAAGACCCACCTTCTGCAGGCGATCGCCAATGCGGCCGTGCAGAACCCGCGCGGCCTGCGTGTCGTCTATCTGACCGCGGAATACTTCATGTGGCGCTTCGCAACCGCTATCCGCGATAATGACGCACTGACGCTGAAGGACTCGCTGCGCAATATCGACCTGCTCATCATCGACGACATGCAGTTCCTACAGGGCAAGATGATCCAGCACGAGTTCTGCCACCTCTTGAACATGCTGCTCGACAGCGCCAAGCAGGTCGTCGTCGCCGCCGATCGCGCTCCCTGGGAGCTGGAATCGCTCGACCCGCGGGTGCGCTCGCGCCTGCAGGGCGGCGTAGCGATCGAAGTCGAGGCACCGGACTATGAAATGCGCCTCGAAATCCTCAAGCGTCGTCTCGATGCTGCCCGTCAGGATGATCCGTCGCTGGAAATTCCGGCCGAGATCCTCTCTCATGTCGCCCGCAACGTCACCGCCAGCGGCCGCGAGCTGGAAGGAGCCTTCAACCAGCTCATCTTCCGCCGCTCCTTCGAGCCGAACCTGACGGTCGAGCGCGTCGACGAACTGCTGGCGCATCTGGTGGGCTCCGGCGAGCCGCGCCGCGTTCGCATCGAGGATATCCAGCGCATCGTCGCCCGCCACTACAATGTGTCGCGCCAGGAACTGGTTTCGAACCGCCGCACGCGCGTCATCGTCAAGCCGCGCCAGATCGCCATGTATCTGTCGAAGACGCTGACGCCGCGTTCCTTCCCGGAAATCGGCCGTCGTTTCGGTGGCCGCGATCACACCACGGTTCTGCATGCGGTGCGCAAGATCGAGGAACTGATCGCCGGCGACAGCAAGCTGTCGCACGAGATCGAGCTGCTGAAGCGCCTCATCAACGAGTAAGCTGAACGATCGGCATTCGTCCGCGTTTCACGGCCGGCCTCACCGCCGGCCGTTTTCTTTGGGCTTATCCATCGACTGCACGCTGTGCGGATGCCGCCGGCATCCGGAAATCCGAAGCCGATCTCTACGCCGGCGGCGTCGTGCGCGAGACCTCGGAAAATAGCCAGGCGCGCAGGGCCGCGACGGCAGGCCTCTCCAGCGCACCCGGCTGATAGACGAGATGATAGGCAAGCGCGCTCGCAAATCCGGTCGGGAAGGGCGCAACGAGCGTGCCGTCAAGCAACTCCTGCTCCACGAAGGACCGGCGCATCAGCGCTATGCCGAGGCCCGCCTTCATGGCGTGATAAGCGCCCATGCCATCGGTGAAGACCGGTCCGTGCATGGCATCCACCCGCGTGGCACCAACCGCCTTCAGCCAGAGCTCCCAGTCCCGCCGATAGACATCGTGGATCAGCGTCAGGCCGGCCAGATCATCGACCGCAGGAGAGGGGCCAAGCGCCGCTGCCAGCGTGCAGACCGGCACATATTCATCATCGAGAAATCTCTCGCTTGCCAGTCCCTCGTAGCCGCCGAGGCCGTGGCGGATGGCAATGTCTATCCCATCCCGCTGGAAATCCATCATGCGATAGGAAGCGCTGATGCGCAGGTCGATATCGGGATGGGCCTCTTCGAAGCGCCGCAGCCGCGGTACCAGCCAGTGCGTGGCAAAGCCGGCCCTGCAGGTAAGCGTCAGCACCGTATCCTTGGCGCGCATGGCCAAAGCCGCTGTCGCCTCGCGGATGAGGCGGAAGGCCGTTCGCATCGTCGCGAAATATTCGGCGCCTTCACTCGTCAGCGCCAGGCTGCGGGCTCGCCGCTCGAAAAGCCGTACCCCGAGCGTGCTTTCGAGGTCGCGGATCTGCAGGCTGATGGCGCCTGGCGTCACATGCAGCTCGCTTGCAGCCAGCGTCATGCTGAGATGCCGGGCGGAGGCCTCGAAGGCGCGCAGCGCCGAAAGGGATGGCAGTTGATCCATGATGATTGAGCTCAGCTAAACCATGATTTGAAAAAGACTCGTTTGCCAGAGCCTCCATATAGCGCGATTATTCCAGCAATTACGGCGGTTGGCAATCATGTCACGATTGACAACAAATAAGTAAAACTCAATCAGCTGATGCTGGGAGATGATCAGATGGCACAGAAATCCATGGGCGCTGTCGAATGGAGCATGCTGGTGGGGCTATCCATCCTGTGGGGCGGCTCCTTCCTGTTCAACGGCATTCTGGTGCGTGAATTGCCGCCTTTCACCATCGTTACCGCGCGCGTCGCGCTCGCCGCCGTCGCCTTGCATGTCATCGTGCGCGCCACCGGCCATGCCATGCCGAGAGATCGCAAGACCTGGCTTGCCTTCTTCGGCATGGGCTTCCTCAACAATGTCATTCCCTTCCTGCTGATCGTCTGGGGGCAGACCCATATCGCCAGCGGTCTCGCATCCATCCTCAATGCCACCACGCCGCTCTTTGCCGTCGTCGTTGCCCATTTCCTGACGGAGGACGAGAAGATGACCGGCAATCGCCTGATCGGCGTCATCTTCGGCTTTGTCGGCGTGGCCCTGATGATCGGCCCGTCGGTGCTGGCAAGCCTTGGCTCCAACGTGCTGGCGCAGCTTGCCGTGCTGGGTGCCGCCTTCAGCTATTCGCTCGCCGGCATATTCGGCCGCCGCTTCCGTCGCATGGGGCTGGCACCCATCATTCCTGCTGCAGGTCAGGTCACGGGTTCCGCCATCCTGCTGCTGCCGATCGCGCTCTTCGTCGATCGCCCCTGGACGCTGATAATGCCTTCGACCGAAGCCTGGCTGGCGCTTTTAGGCCTGGCCATCCTGTCGACCGCCATCGCCTATATGCTGTTCTTCCGCGTCCTGGCGACGGCCGGCGCCACCAACCTGATGCTGGTGACTTTCCTGATCCCCGTCAGCGCCATTCTGCTCGGCGCGCTCATTCTCGGCGAAAGCCTGCAGCCGAAACATTTCATCGGCATGGCACTGATCGCGGTGGGTCTGGCGGCAATCGATGGACGCTTACTTACCCTGCCCTTGAGGGGGAGGGTCGGCACCTAGTGCCGGGGTGGGGTGATCTCGGCAAGAACCGAAGCTTGAATTGATCTTCAGCAGTCACCCCCACCCGCCGCTTCGCGGCGACCTCCCCCTCAAGAGGGAGGTGCTAACAAGCCAGATCGGCGACCACGGAATCGAGCACCAGCATTCCCGCCGGCGTGCAGCGCAGGCGGGAATTGCCGATCCGCTCTATGAAACCGTGTTCCAGTAAAAACGCCTCGCGCTGCGGGTCGGGATCGCGGCCGGAAAGCTGCTGCCAGCGGGCGAGATCGACGCCCTCCCGCAGTCGCAGGCCCATCAGCAGCAATTCGTCGGCCTGTTCGTCGAAGCCAAGCATTTCCTGGTCGACCATGCCGTGGCCGTCGCGCTCGACCATCTCGAGCCAGCTCTCGGGCTTGCGCTCGGTCGCCGTCGCCAGCTTCTGCGGGCCTCTTGTCAGGCGGCCGTGAGCGCCGGGGCCAATGCCGGCATAGTCGCCATAGCGCCAGTAGGTGAGATTGTGCCGGCTCTCGGCGCCGGGGCGCGCGTGATTGGAAACCTCATAGGCCGGCATGCCCTCGCGCTCGGTGATCTCCTGGGTCGCCTCGTAGAGCAGCGCCGATTGATCGCCATCGGGCACGATCAGCTTTCCGGCCCTGTGCAGGCCGTAGAAGGGCGTGCCCTCCTCGATCGTCAGCTGGTAGAGCGAGAGGTGATCGACCGCGTAGGAGATTGCCTCCTTCAGCTCGCGCTCCCATTCCTCGACAGTCTGGTTCGGTCGGGCATAGATGAGATCGAAGGACATGCGCGGGAAAATCTCGCGCGCCAGCCTGATCGCCTTCAGCGCATCGGCGACATCGTGCAGACGTCCGAGGAATTTCAGGTCGCGGTCGTTCAGCGCCTGCACGCCCATCGACACACGATTGACCCCGGCGGCGCGATAGCCACGAAAGCGCTCGGCCTCGACGCTCGAAGGATTGGCTTCCATGGTGATCTCGATGCCGTCAGGCACATGCCATGTCCTGGCAATGCCATCGAGCACCGCACCCACCGTTTCCGGCTTCATCAGCGAAGGCGTGCCGCCGCCGAGGAAGACGCTTGTCACTGTCTTCGGGCCGCTGATCATGCGCATCGTCGCCATTTCCTTCAGAAAGGCGGCGGCGAAGCGCTCCTGATCAACAGGCTGATGACGGACATGGCTGTTGAAATCGCAATAGGGACACTTGGCCGCGCAAAAGGGCCAATGCACATAGACGCCGAAACCGGGTTCGCCGGTATCGGGCAGCAATTGCGCCCCGTGCATCAGATCTTGTGTGTCCACGATTTCCACGGGATTAGCTTACGCCTCCAGACAGGTTTCGACAAAGATCTTGAAGGCGCGGGCGCGGTGCGACAGCGCCTGCTCGTCGCCGGGCTTCCAGCCATGCTTCTGCTCGGCGCTCATTTCGCCGAATGTGGTCTCGTAGCCCTTGGGCTGGAAGACCGGGTCGTAGCCGAAGCCCTGGCTGCCGCGCGGCGGCCAGACGACTGTGCCTTCCACTTCGCCGCGGAAAAGCTCGGTATGTCCATCGGGCCAGGCAAGGCACAGCACGCTGACGAAGCGGGCCGTGCGGCTTTCCGGCGTGATGGCGCCGGCCTTCTCCAGGGCGGTCTCGACCTTCCGCATGGCCATGGCGAAGTCACGCGTCCCGTCAGCCGTCTCCGCCCAATTGGCCGTATAGACGCCGGGATCGCCGCCAAGCGCATCGATAACCAGACCGGAATCGTCCGAGAGTGCCGGCAGGCCGGACGCATTGGCGGAGGCCAATGCCTTGATCTTCGCATTTTCCTCGAAGGTCGTGCCCGTTTCTTCCGGTTCGATGAAGTTGAGATCGGCGGCGGATTTGGCCGTAAAGCCGAGCGGTCCGATCAGATCGCGGATTTCCTGGATCTTGCCGGCATTGTGGCTGGCGACGACGATAGTCTTAGTATCGAGCTTGCGCATGTGCTGTCCCGTCATAGGCCCCAGATGCGGGGTTCGGCGCATTCCAGGCTGTTGCCGGCCGGATCGCGGAAATAGATCGAACGGCCGCCATTCGGCCAGTGAAAATCGGCTTCGATATCGACACCGGCAGCCTTCAGCCTCTCGGCCATCGCTTCGATGTCGTTGCCATCGACACGGAAGCAAACGTGACCATGACCCTTGGTCCCATGCGGCGGCACGGGCAGGGCGCCCGGTTCGTGCGGCTTGGCCGTTTCCTCGCTGTTGAAGATCAGGAGCACACCCGGCCCGCAGCGATAGAAGACATGACGGTTGCCGCCTCGCGATATCTTCTCCAATCCGAGTATGCCGCCATAAAAGGCTTCGACGGCATCGAGATCGTCTGCATAGAGGGCAGTTTCAAGAACACCTGCGAGGGCCGGGTCAGCCATTCAAGATATCCTCAGGCGATGGCCTGCTTCTGCAGCTCCACCAGTTCGGCGATGCCGGTCTTGGCGAGGTGCATCAGCGTGGCAAATTCCTCTTCGCTGAAGGGGGTGCCCTCAGCCGTTCCCTGGATCTCGACGATGCCGCCCTTGCCGGTCATGACGAAATTGGCGTCGGTCTCAGCCGAGGAATCCTCGAGATAGTCGAGATCGATGACAGGCTGGTCGGCAAAGATACCGCAGGAGATAGCGGCGATGTGATCCTTCAGCACGCGCTCGACCTTGACCATGTTGCGGCTTTCCATCCACTTCAGGCAGTCATAGAGCGCGATCCAGCCGCCGGTGATCGAGGCCGTGCGCGTGCCGCCATCGGCCTGGATGACGTCGCAGTCGACGGTGATCTGGCGCTCGCCCAATTCCTTGAGGTCGACAACGGCGCGCAGCGAACGGCCGATGAGGCGCTGGATTTCCTGCGTGCGGCCGCCCTGCTTGCCGGCGGCGGCTTCGCGCTTCATGCGCTCGCCGGTTGCGCGCGGCAACATGCCGTATTCGGCCGTGACCCAGCCCTTGCCGCTGTTGCGCAGCCATGGCGGCGTCTTGTCTTCCAGGCTTGCCGTGCAGAGCACATGCGTATCGCCGAATTTCACCAGGCAGGAGCCTTCCGCATGCTTGGAAAAATTGCGCTCGAACGACACCTTGCGCATCTGGTCGGTTTTTCTGCCTGAAGGCCGCATTCCACTCTCCTGAATGTTCGTTGACCGCTTCTACGACCCGCAGGCCGCTTTTGCAAAGGAAAAGCAGGCCGTAAAGCTGCCCGGCAGCCGTGGCGACATTTTTCCCTTTTGCCATTGCTAACTGAATGATTATATTTTGCCCAAGGCTCAACGGAATGGATCTGACAGCGAAATGGTATTCACGACATCGTCGGTCTCGGATGTCATTGCTGCACTGGACGAACGCTCCAAGGAAATCTTCCGCCGCATCGTCGAAGGCTATCTGGAAAATGGCGAGCCGCTGGGCTCGCGCAATCTTTCACGCCTGCTGCCCATGTCGCTGTCGCCGGCCTCCGTGCGCAATGTCATGAGCGATCTGGAGGAGCTGGGACTCATCTATTCGCCGCATGTGAGCGCCGGGCGCTTGCCGACTCAGGTCGGTCTGCGCTTCTTCGTCGATGCCTTCATGCAGGTCGGCGATCTCTCCGCCGAGGACCGCGCCAATATCGATCGGCAGGTGCGCGGCGGCAATCGTGACCAGCCGGTGGAATCGATGATGTCGGAAGCAAGCCGGGTGCTGTCGGGCATTTCGCGCGGTGCCGGGCTCGTCATTACCTCCAAGAGCGATCCCGTTCTCAAGCATGTGGAATTTATCCGGCTGGAGCCGACCAAGGCGCTCGCCGTGCTCGTGGGCGAGCACGATCAAGTGGAAAACCGCATCATCGAGCTGCCGGCCGGCACGACCTCGTCGCAGCTGACGGAGGCCGCCAACTTCCTCAACGCCCATATGACCGGGCAGACGATGCCGGAATTGCGGCGGCAGTTGCAGAGCCTTAAGGAAAGCGTGCGCCAGGAGCTGGACAGCCTGTCGCATCAGCTGGTCGAGCGCGGTATTGCCGTATGGTCCGGTGGCGATGACGACGGCAAGCCGACACAACTCATCGTGCGCGGCCACTCCAACCTGCTCGCTGAAATCGGGGGCGCGGAGGATCTGGATCGCCTGCGCCTCCTCTTCGATGATCTCGAAAAGAAGGACAGCCTCATCGAGATCCTCAATCTTGCCGAAAGCGGGCCGGGCGTGCGCATCTTCATCGGCTCGGAAAACAAGCTCTTCTCACTGTCCGGCTCCTCGCTGATCGTTGCACCCTATCGCGACGAGGACGATCGCATCGTCGGTGCCGTCGGCGTCATCGGCCCGACGCGGCTGAATTACGCGCGCATCGTGCCCATGGTCGATTATACCGCCCAACTGATATCGCGGCTGTCGCGGCCTGGAATCTGAGGAGCGGATTTAGCTGCTGCGGTCAATCGGGAAGCAAGGTTCCAGATCCGCCCATCTCGGCTGGAAAGTCCTTCTGCTTTGGCAGCCCGTCTCTCAGATGCAGCACCGTCGTCTCGTAGTTGACATGCATGACAGGCTGAAAATCGAGGTCGGGAAGGACTGCCGCATAGACGTCCGTAACGCCCCATGGCGGATGCTCGGTCAAAAGATGGCCGCCGCAGACCGTGCACCACTTGCGCACGCTCTTCTCGGTTTTCTGATAGCTGCCGATCTTGTCCGCGCCCTTGGTGATGTGGACGGCTTCCGGCGGCCAGAGCGAGAAGGCATTGACCGGCCCTGCCGACCATTCCCGACAGGACTCGCAATGACAGTAACCCATCGCCATTGGCTCGCCATCGACTGCGATTCCCACCGCGCCACAGAAACACTTGCCTGAAAGGGATTTGCCATTAGACATTGATGTCACCTCACGCTGTGCTGAGATGCACTTCAGCATACCACCGGGAAGGAGGCCTGAACAGTCGACGTCTTGAACAGCGTCCGGGAGCGGCGGGCCGTATTGCCGCCGCCGCAAAGCCAGGATTTGGCTGTTCTTCTCGACAAAGCCTTGATTTTTTCCAGCCAAACCTCGATATCGGGCACATCCAAAGACCAAGCAATTCGGAGACCGTCATGACCGACGAAACAACAAAAACCGGACCTGACGCCACGGCGGCTGACACGTCAGCGGATTTCGCGCAGGATGCAGCGGAAACCGTTGATGCGGCCGAGCCGTCTCAGCCAGATCCGGTTGAGCTGCTGAAGGCCGAGAACGGCGAACTGCGTGATCGCTACCTTCGCCTCGCTGCCGAGATGGACAACCTCCGTCGCCGCACCGAGCGCGACGTGAAGGATGCAAAGTCCTATTCCGTGGCAAGTTTTGCCCGCGACATGCTCTCGGTGGCCGACAACCTGCGCCGCACGCTGGATGCCATTCCGGCCGACGCCCGTGATGGCGCCGATGCCGGCCTGAAGACGCTGATCGAAGGTGTAGAGATGACCGAGCGTTCCATGCTCTCGGCCCTCGAGCGTCACGGCGTGCGCCAGCTCGAGCCCATCGGACAGAAGTTCGATCCCAATTTCCATCAAGCCATGTTCGAAGTGCCGAACCCTGAAGTGCCGAACAACACGGTCGTCCAGGTGGTGCAGGCCGGCTTCGTCATCGGCGATCGCGTTCTGCGCCCGGCCATGGTCGGCGTCGCCAAGGGTGGCCCGAAGATCGTGGAAAATGCCGAGCAGGGCGCCAACAGCCCGCTGGATGAGAAAGACGCCTGATCTTTCAGAGCGATAGCGAAAAAGAAAGAGCCGGATGATGTTAGATCATCCGGCTCTTATTTTTGCCTTGGTCCGATGCAATCCAGCTGTCAGGCAGCGTTGGATGCCTGCTCCTCGTTGAGGAAGGCGTAGATGGCGGAGGCGGAATCGGTGGCACGGAGCTTCGCGACGAGATCCTGGTCCCGCAGAACGCGGGCAATGCGCGAGAGCGCCTTCAGGTGGTCTGCGCCGGCACCTTCGGGTGCGAGCAGCAGGAAGACGAGATCGACGGGCTGGTCGTCCAGCGCCTCGAAATCGACAGGCGCTTCAAGGCGCGCGAAAATGCCGGCGATGGATTTGATGCTGGAAAGCTTGCCGTGGGGAATGGCGATACCGTTGCCGACGCCGGTGGAGCCGAGGCGCTCGCGCTGCAGCACGACGTCGAAGATTTCGCGCTCGGGCAGTCCGGTGAGCTTGGAAGCTTTGGCGGCCAGCTCCTGAAGCAGTTGTTTTTTGGAATTTGCCTTCAAGGCGGGGATGATCGCATCTTGCTGTAGCAAATCTGCCAATGCCATTCTCTTTATCCTTCGTGTCGCCGAGAACCGATGACGGGCAAGCGGCGGCCAGCTGCGATGATGCGCAGCCGCCGCTTATCTTCTATTCTCAGCCTTTGATATTGGCTGCGTCGATCCAGCCAATGTTGCCGTCCTGACGGCGATAGACGATGTTCAAGTGTTCGTTGCCCGGGCTGCGGAAGAGCAGCAGTGGTTCGTCGGTCATATCGAGCGCCATCACGGCGGTCGCCACCGACATGGTTTTCAGCTGCTTCGTGCTCTCTGCGACGATTGCCGGCGCGAAGTCGGCAGGGATCTCCTCGTCGTCATCGGGAATGCCGTCCATGACGGTATAGGCGACTTCCGCCTGACCGTTCACGTGATTGCCTGCCTGATGGTCCTTGAGTTTGCGCTTGTAACGACGCAGGCGCTTTTCGATGCGCTCGGACGCAGCGTCGAAAGCAAGCTGCGGGTCCATGGCTTCGCCGGCAGCATGCAATACGACACCGCTGTCGAGGTGAAGCTTGCAATCGGCCGCAAAACGCGAACTGGACTTCTGCACAGTTACCTGACCCGAATACCCCCCGTCGAAGTATTTGGTCACGGCCATACCGATCTGGTCCTCGATCCGCTGACGGAAGGAGTCGCCAATTTCCATATGTTTACCGGAGACACGCACACTCATGGAGTTTCCCTTCTTGTAGTGGTTATTGCGCGTATCAGTTTACGCCAAGCCTCAAGCTCATCCAAGCACTTCACGCAGTCAAAGGCAAATTGCGTATATCGACCGCCTTTTGGATGGTGGGGATAAGTTTCATGGTCGTGCTGTCCTGCAGCGATTGCGGCGGGCTTCTAGCCCTGCCTCATACGAAAGTCAACTGCATCTTAACGGACTGTTAGGAGTTCGGCAGCCTTGGGTTGAGAGGTGCCGCCTGTCAGAAACCGGAAACTTTGGCTAGAGCCCGCTTCTCCCGGCGCCGTTGCACGGAGGAGGGGATGTTCATGGCTTCCCGGTACTTTGCAACCGTGCGGCGAGCAAGCTCTATCCCGCCCTTCTTCAGCGTATCGACGATATCGTCGTCGGAGAGGACCGCATCCGGGCTCTCGTTCGAGATCAGTAGACGGATCTTGTGGCGCACGGCCTCTGCAGAATGGCTGTCTCCGCCCTCGACGGCGGCGATCGAGACCGTGAAGAAATATTTGAGCTCGAACAGCCCGCGTGGCGTCAGCATGTACTTGTTCGAGGTCACGCGGCTGACCGTCGATTCATGCATCTTGATGGCATCCGCCACGGTTTTCAGGTTTAGCGGCCGCAGATGGTCGACGCCATGCAGCAGGAACGCGTCCTGTTGCCGCACGATCTCGCTTGCCACCTTCATGATCGTCTTGGCGCGCTGGTCCAAGCTGCGGGTCAACCAGTTGGCATTCTGCAGGCATTCCGACAGAAAGGCATGGTCCTGGCTGGTCTTGGAGACGGAGGCGAAATAGGACTGGCTCACCAATACCCGCGGCAGCGCATCGGGATTGAGCTCCACCAGCCAGCTTCCGTCCGCGGAGGGTCGCACGACGATATCGGGCATGATCGCCTCCGATATGTCTGTTTCGAAACCGCTGCCGGGCTTCGGGTTGAGCTGGCGGATTTCCGCCATCATGTCGAGCAGGTCTTCCTCATCGACGCCGCAGAGCCGCTTCAGCGTGGCGAAATCGCGCCGGGCAAGCAGCTCGAGATTCTCGATCAACCGCTCCATGGCGGGATCGAAGCGATCCTTCTGCCGGAGCTGGATTGCCAAGCATTCGCTGAGGGAGCGGGCAAAGACGCCGGGCGGATCGAGTTGCTGCAGGGCCTCCAGCACGCGCTCGACGTCGGCAAGCGTCGCACCAAGGCGTTCGGCCGTCTCACTGAGTTCCCCACGCAGATAGCCACAGTCGTCGAGCTGGTCGACGAGATGCTGGGCGATCAGCCGGTCGCCCATGGCGGGAAGCGAGAAGGGAATCTGTTCGTTGAGATGATCGCGCAGCGACACCTGGCCTGCGACGAAATCGTCCAGGTCGTAGCCTTCACCGGCATCGCCGCCAGGCATGGACTTCCACTGGCTGAGCAGCTCCGGCGCATCGGCGCGCTGCGGGTTGCCGTCATCGGGAAAGACGTCACTGAAATTCGTGTCGAGCTCGTCGCTTAGCCGGTGGGCGTTGCCGGTATTGTCGCTCTCGTACCAATCGCTCGCAAGATCGCCGGCATTGCGTTCGGAGCCATCCTCGCCATGGGCTTCTTCCATGGTCTCGAAGCGTTCGTCCCCGGCGCCGCGATCGCCGCCGCTGCCTATATCCTCGTCATTTGACGCAAATTCCAGCAGCGGGTTCTTTTCGACTTCCTGTGCGATGAACTGCGTGAGCTCGAAATGCGTCATCTGCAGCAACTGGATGGATTGCATCAGTTGCGGTGTCATCACCAGGCTCTGGCTTTGGCGCAGGAAAAGATTGGCCGATAGTGCCATGGCGGACGCGGGACTCCCCTTGAACTCCTCGGGAATCCGCGCCTCTTTTCACTAAAATTCTCGCGAAATTCCAACTGGCCCAAAAATTGCTTTTTTATTGGATTTGGTCAAGCGGAACTGTGAAGCCGAAGTAAATTTCCGGCACGCGGTAGCATTCGCTAATATTGGCGGATGGGAGGACGCAATTTCAGCCTATCAGAGGCTGAAATTGTCACCCAGATACAGCTTGCGTACTTCAGGATTGCTGACGATGTCGTTCGCCCTACCATGGGTCAGGACTTCACCCGCATGAATGATATACGCGCGGTCGATCAGGCCGAGCGTCTCGCGCACATTGTGGTCCGTGATCAACACGCCGATGCCGCGCGCCGTCAGGTGATGCACGAGGTTCTGAATGTCGGCGACCGAAATCGGGTCGACACCGGCAAAAGGTTCGTCGAGCAGCATGAAGGTCGGATCGGTGGCCAGCGCGCGGGCGATTTCCAGGCGCCGCCGCTCGCCGCCCGAAAGCGCGATCGCCGGCACGCTGCGCAGATTGCGAATGTGGAATTCCTCCAGCAATTCGTCGATCTTGCGCTCCCGCTTCGTCTTGTCCTTTTCATGGACCTCAAGCACGGCGCGGATGTTTTCTTCCACGGTCAGGCCGCGGAAGATCGAGGCTTCCTGCGGCAGGTAGCCGACACCGAGCCGCGCCCGGCGATACATCGGCATCGAGGTAACATTGTTGCCGTCGATCTCGATCGTGCCTTCATCGACCGGCACCAGTCCGGTGATCATGTAGAAGCACGTGGTCTTGCCGGCGCCGTTCGGCCCCAGCAGTCCGACTGCCTCGCCGCGGCGCACCACCAGCGAAACACCGTTGACGACACGTCGCGTCCGGTAGGTCTTGGTGAGGCCACGGGCGATCAGCGTGCCCTTATAGCGTGCCTTGTCCGCGGCCGGTGCGCTCGATGCCGCAGAAGACGGCCCGGGCACGCCGGGCAAGGTGGAAGTGGTCGATGTCGTCACGAGGGGGCCGGTATCAGTTTTTCTTTTGTTGTTGTTGCTGCACTTGCTGCGACTTCGGGTCGAGCTGAATCTGGACGCGACCGCCACAGGAATCCAGCTGTGCTTCACCCGTCGCCATATGCACGGTGAGCTGGCAGCCTGTGAAAACATTCGGTCCGTCGGTCAGAACCACCTTTTTGCCCTTGAGGATCGCAAGCTGGTTGGCCATGTCGAAGGAGCCGTCCTCCGCCGTCGCCGTCTGCGTTCCGGAAACGAGGTAGACCTTGTCGGTGACCAGAATGTGGTCGATGTTGGCATCGCCCGACACGAGCGACTGGTTCTGCTCCTTGGCAGCCTTGGCAACCGGATTGTCGGGCTGCTTGGCATCTCCCGCCTGCTTCTTCTTGTAGAAGACCGTCATCTTGCCGGCCTGCATGGTCGTGGTGCCCTGGACCACCTTGACATTGCCGGTGAAGACCGCCTGGCTCTCCTGGTCATGGATCTCGAGCTTGTCGCTTTCGATCTGGATCGGTTGATCCTTGGAGAGGGCAAGACCCGGCATCGAGCTGGTCGTCGACTGCGCGCCGGCGTTTGCGGCCGCAAAGAAGGCGACTGCGCCAAAAGCACAGAGAAGGCCGGCCTTGCGCACGCCGGAATTGAAAATTGAATTAGGCCAATACTTTATCATGAACCGCCCGGCTTCTGTTGGCTATTTGAATTATGGAGAGCGGCAGGTTCGATGTTCATCCGAACCTGCCCGTCGAATTCGATTACGCTCCCCTTATCCGTCATCTTGAGCGAACGCGCAACAACCGACATACCACCGCGGGTGATAGCAACCTCGTCCTGGCTGGAAAGGTCCCCCTTCTTCACATCCAGGAAGGCGGTCTTGAACTCGGCGTGCAGCCCGTTGTCCATCAGGATGGTAAAGGGCTCGGTCAGCTTCAGTGTATCGGCCTGGCGGTCGAAATCCGCGCTCGCGGCGGTAACATGGGCGATCACGTCGGTATTGACCGGCATTGATGCCTTGATGGTCTTGAGCGTGATCATGTTGGGATTCTTGATATCCTGAAGCGCTTTTTCGGCAAGCAGCGAGTAGTTGATACCATCCTTGTTGCGCCCGGCAATGGCGGGGCGTTCCATGACGACCTTGCCATCCTCGATCTTGGCGCCCTCGATCTGGATGTTTGCCGGCAGATAGGCGCGGATGACGGAGACGGCAATAAAAAGGAGTGAGATGATGATGGCGGCAAGCGGCAGCAGCACCCTGAGCCGCTTTACGCGGTTAGAATGGAAAATCGCGTCTTTGTACGCGTTCCGTTCCGGCACCGAGCGTATTGCCTCGCCGGGGGGCTCGATCGTATTGAGCATGCAACAGGTCCGTCTTTTATGATCCGGAGAACCGCATTCACGCTATGCGAGGCTGTGCCAAAAAGCCTATCGGATCGTTTCGCATTATTGCACTGGCTTGCCAATATGGATTTTTTCCTGCTGTAGGCGAATTTTAGCAGAAAAATATACCATAAGCCGGTTTCATCGGGTCGGGCGATGTCCTATCTCATGAACCAGCAGAGCGGCGTCCCGTCGACGACATCGAAAACGGGAAACGCTTTTCTCTAAGGATTGTGCCCGTTTCAAGGTGTCATACATCCGGTTTGTGGCGCTTTCAATTTGTTGCAGGGAGAAATAAGGCGTGATGGACAGTTCTGCAATCGCGGATCGGCGACAATTGCGCCGCAAGGTCGGTTTCTGGCGCATTGTTGCCGTTTTGCTCCTTGTGGCATTGGGTTTTGCGTTTTATCGCTTTGTTTCGGCCGACCTGCCGGACGCGCGCGGCCCGCAGATCGCCCGCGTCAAGATTTCCGGGCTCATCCAGGATGATCCGGAGCTGCTGGAGCGGCTGAAGAAGATCCGCGACAATGATCAGGTCAAGGCGCTGATCGTGTCGATCTCTTCGACCGGCGGAACGACCTATGGCGGCGAACGCATCTTCAAGGCAATCCGCGCCGTCGCCGCCAAGAAGCCGGTCGTATCGGA
Source organism: Rhizobium sp. AB2/73 (assembly GCF_020871915.1). Lineage (NCBI taxonomy): Bacteria > Pseudomonadati > Pseudomonadota > Alphaproteobacteria > Hyphomicrobiales > Rhizobiaceae > Rhizobium > Rhizobium sp. AB2/73. Next base: position 15,390 of record NZ_CP067071.1, read on the forward strand.
CATCCGCACCGTCGCTGCCTCGGCCGGCTACATGATCGCGACAGCCGGAGATGATATCGTTGCGGGCGATACCTCCATTACCGGCTCGATCGGCGTCATCTTCCAGTATCCGCAGGTCAAGGACCTGCTCGACAAGGTCGGCGTTTCGCTCGATGAGATCAAGTCGGCACCGCTGAAGGCCGAACCGTCGCCCTTCCATCCTGCCAGCGAAGACGCCAAGAACATGATCCGCAGCATGGTCATGGATAGCTATGGCTGGTTCGTCGATCTGGTGGCGGATCGCCGCAAGCTGTCGCGCGACGAAGTGCTGAAGCTTGCCGACGGCAGCATCTTCACCGGCCGCCAGGCGCTTCAGAACAAGCTGATTGACACACTCGGCGGCGAGGACGAAATCCTCGCCTATCTCGAAACGCGAAAGGTCAAGAAGGACCTGCCGATCGTCGATTGGAAGCCGGAAGACAAAACTTCGTCCTTCTTTTGGCCGGGTGCCGCTTCCTGGTTGCTAAATCGTCTCGGTTATGATGATTTTATCAAAGGAGAGAGTCTCCAGAAAATCATGACCGATAAGTTGTTTCTTGACGGCCTGCTTTCTGTTTGGCAGGGTGCAGCCAATTGATAAATCAATGATTTAAGGGGATAGCTGTGATCAAGTCGGAACTGGTGCAGATTGTTGCCGCCCGCAACCCGCATCTCTATCACCGCGACGTCGAAAATATCGTCAATGCTGTCTTGGATGAGATCACCGATGCGCTCGCAGCGGGAAACCGGGTTGAGCTTCGCGGCTTCGGTGCTTTTTCCGTCAAGAACCGGCCTTCACGCTCCGGTCGCAACCCGCGCACCGGCGATACGGTCTTCGTCGAAGAAAAATGGGTTCCCTTCTTCAAGACCGGCAAGGAATTGCGTGAGCGCCTGAATCCGGGCGCCGGCGACGACGAGGAAGACGACAACTGATCGGGCCATTCCGGTCGAGTTTCCCCAAATGCGCCGACGGAAATAGTTGTCGGACATGATTGTGCCGCGACGCGGTGGCACTTGAATTCAGCCGCCTCTTTTCTATTCTGCGGCTGAAGGCGGCTTGGGTGCGGGACATCCATGGCCGCGGACAAAGGAGCTGCGCAATGGCCAAAAAGATCGTCAATCTGCTGATATTGCTGCCGCTCGGCATCATCCTCATCATATTCTGCGTCGCCAACAGGCAATCCGTGACATTGGCCCTCAATCCGTTCCGACCGGAAGATCAGGTGCTGTCGCTGAATGCGCCCCTGTTCGTTTTGCTATTTGTGGCGCTGATCCTCGGTATGATCGTCGGGGCCGCGGTCACCTGGTTCAATCAGGGAAAGCATCGCAAACGTGCCCGCAATCAATCGCGGGAAGCGGTACGCTGGCAGGCCGAAGCCGATAAGCATCGCACGCGCGCCGAAGAAATCGCCGGGCAGCTGCCGTCAAAGTGACGTGACGTCGGCGAGCCGCATCTCTTTATAATCACCTTCGGGCGAGGCGCCATCGCCAATGATCTCGAAGCCAAGCATTTTATAGAACGCCATTGCGCGGATGTTTTTGACCAGGCATTTCAGCCGATAGCGGCGTCTTGGCCAATCCGGCAATGCGGCAAGCAACGCCGTGCCGGCACCGCGGCCCTGGAAAGCCGGCAGGATATAGAGCATGTGGATGAAGTCGTCCGGCTCCCAAATCGCGGCGAAGCCGGCGATGGTGCCATGCCCGTCTTCGCAAACGAACAGACGCTCGCCATTCGTATGAGTGGCGAAGTCCTCCAGTGTAAAGCGATCGGGATCGACCCATAGGAACGTTTCGCGACGGACACGGAGATAGATCTCCGCAAGCTGCTGCATATCCTGTTCGCGGGCGGGCCGGACGGCCCAGGTCTCGAATTTCGATCTCATGATCGACTATATGGGGCCGAAATATTCCGCTGGCAATCAGGCGCCGGACTGACCGTTGATCGCCGCGGTGAAATCGGCGAAAAACTGCTGCGCCAGCTTCTTGGCGCTGGAATCGACCAGGCGGGAGCCAAGCTGCGCGATCTTGCCGCCGACCTGCGCCTTCGCCTCATATTGCAGAATGGTCTCGTTGCCGTCTTCCTTCAGTATGACGTCCGCGCCGCCCTTGGCAAAGCCGGCAATGCCGCCCTTTCCTTCTCCCGAGATCGTATAGCTTTCCGGCGCATTGATGTTGGAAAGCTTGACCTCGCCGTTGAAGGAAGCCGAAACGGGGCCGATCTTCAGCTTGACGGTTGCCGTCAGCTCCGTCGGGGAGATCCAGTCGAGGCTTTGACAGCCGGGAATGCATTGTTTGAGGATTTCGGAATTGTTCAGTGCAGCCCAAACGGCATCTCTGGGTGCTGCGATCCGTTCCTCGCCGGTCATGTCCATGCACAATCCTCCCAATGTGACATTTTGTGCATGGATCATCGCAGATTGGAAAGCGCTTTGCCAAGTGGCGGCCAGATGCTATTTGCACGCACATATCAATTTTGAGACAAGCATGGTGAAACATAGGGAAAGCCGGCCCGGCCAGAAAAGCGCGGGCGGCCTTGGGGCAAAACCCCGGCGTGACATGCCCGGCAAGCCGCCGGCAAAGCCCGCGCATGCTTCAAGGCCAGCCAAGCCTTTGCGTGATGCCAAGCCTTCGCGCGATCATGGCGAGCGTGTTGCCGAGCCGCGTTCTGCAGTACCTGCCGCCGCCGCGCCGGAACGCCCGCTGATCGCCCGAACCGGTGAGCGTCCGCAGGAGCGCGTGCCGGTTATCCTGGAATCGCTCGGTGCCGGTGATTTCCACCTGATCGACAGCGGCAATGGCCTCAAGCTCGAGCAATACGGTCCCTACCGCATAGTCCGGCCTGAGGCACAGGCGCTGTGGCCGCCGTCGCTTGCCGCGCATACATGGGACAATGCCGATGCGATCTTCACCGGTGATACCGATGAGGACGGCATGGGCCGCTGGCGTTTTCCGCGCGAGGCGCTCGGCGAGACATGGCCGCTGCAATTGCTCGGCGTCGATTTTCTTGGCCGCTTCACCGCATTTCGCCATGTCGGCGTCTTCCCGGAGCAGATCGTGCACTGGGCATGGATGAAGGAGCAGGTCGAGGCGGCGCAACGGCCACTGAAGGTCCTGAATCTATTCGGCTACACCGGCGTCGCCTCCCTGGTGGCGGCGGCTGCCGGGGCTGAAGTGACTCATGTCGACGCTTCGAAGAAGGCGATCGGCTGGGCGCGCGAAAACCAGGCTTTGGGCCGCATGGAAAAAATGCCGATCCGCTGGATCTGCGAGGATGCGATGAAGTTCATCCTGCGCGAGGAGCGGCGCGGCAACAAATACGACATCATTCTCACCGACCCGCCGAAGTTCGGCCGCGGCCCGAACGGCGAGGTCTGGCATCTCTTCGAACACTTGCCGCTGATGCTCGATATCTGCCGCGAGATCCTGTCGCCGAAGGCGCTCGGCCTGGTGCTCACGGCCTATTCGATCCGCGCCAGCTTCTACTCGATCCATGAGCTGATGCGCGAGACCATGCGCGGCGCTGGCGGCGTCGTCGAATCCGGCGAACTCGTCATCCGTGAGGCCGGCCTCGATGGCCGCACGCCGGGCAGGGCGCTTTCCACCTCTCTCTTCAGCCGCTGGGTGCCGAAATGAACCAGGATTTTCGTAGTGACGGCCCGCGCAAGGTCGGACAGGTCAAAGAGGTTACCTCGCTTGCCAATCCGATCGTCAAGGATATCAAGGCGCTGACGGTCAAGAAGTCTCGCGAGGAAAGCGGCGCCTTCCTGGCCGAAGGACTGAAGCTCGTCATCGATGCGCTCGAGCTCGGCTGGACGATCCGCACGCTTGTTTACGCCAAGGCCGCAAAGGGCAAGCCTCTCGTCGAACAGGTCGCCGCCAAGACGGTCGCCGCCGGTGGGCTGGTGCTCGAGGTCAGTGAAAAGGTCATCGGCTCCATCACACGTCGCGACAATCCGCAGATGGTGGTCGGCGTCTTCGAGCAGCGCTGGCGGCCGCTTCGCGACGTCAAGCCGAAGGCGGGCGAGACCTGGGTGGCGCTCGATCGCGTGCGCGATCCCGGCAATCTCGGCACCATCATCCGCACCGCCGATGCGGCCGGCGCTTCCGGTGTCATCCTCGTCGGCGAAACGACCGATCCGTTTTCGCTGGAAACCGTGCGGGCCACCATGGGCTCGGTCTTCGCCGTTCCCGTCGTCAAGGCGACACCGGAAGAGTTTCTGATCTGGAAGAAGACGGCCGGTGTCGCTGTCGTCGCCACCCATCTGGCGGGCGCGGTCGATTACCGCACCATCGATTACAGGAAGAAGCCCGTCGTCATCCTGATGGGTAACGAGCAGTCCGGCTTGCCGGATGCCCTGGCGAAAGAGGCCGATGCGCTCGCCCGTATCCCGCAGGCCGGCCGTGCCGACAGCCTCAATCTGGCGGTCGCGACGGCAGTCATGCTGTTTGAAGCCCGCCGCCATATCCTGACCTTGAGCGAGACCCGATGACCGATAGCGAGACCCACGAACAGCCGACTGCAAAGCCGGCCCTGTTTTCACGGCCCCTGCCGATCCTGATCTTCATCGTGGTTGCGGTCATTTTCGACCAGGCTATCAAGATCATGGTGGATCATTGGCTGCCGCTACAGGAGATGGTCCCGGTCATTCCGATGCTGGCGCTCTATCGCACCTATAATCTCGGCGTGGCCTTTTCGATGCTTTCAGGCATGGATGGCTGGTTCATCGTCGGGATGCGCCTTGTCATCGTCGCCTTCGTGCTGTGGCTCTGGCGGCGCACGCCCGATCATCGCTGGCTCGCGCATATGGGCTTCGCCCTGATCATTGCCGGCGCGCTCGGCAATCTGCTCGATCGCTTTCTCTACGGTCACGTGATCGACTATATCCTGTTTCATACGCAGACATGGTCTTTCGCCGTTTTCAATCTTGCCGACAGTTTCATCACTGTCGGGGCAGGCTGCGTCATTCTCGACGAGCTTCTAATGCCGAAAAAGGCAAAAGTTTAAAATTCTAGCGAATCCCTGAAGGCATCGGGAAGAATACCCATGTTAGCCAGACTGCATGAGCACTCTGGCAGATTTGCAGGAAAAGCTTGCGGCGGCGGCTGTTCACGACCAAACGGGACCGATCGAAGGGTCGGCCGCCAACGAGTCGTCGCTTGCAAAATCGACCGTGCCGCGTGAGGCAGGCCGGCACTCGGCGCCGCCTGCGCAAGCCTGGTGGCTGCAAAGCCATTGGCTGAATGGTGGCGGTCTTGTGGCCGGGGTCGCCTTTCTTGCGATCGGCTTCGCCGGAGGTCCTCTGGTGCTTTTAGGCTTTCTTGGCCTCGCAGTCCTTGCGCTGGCAGCCGTCGGCATCGTCACAGCGCGAGGCGCGGCGCGCGAGCCCGAGATTGCCGCTGCCGATGCCAGCGAGAGCGAGCATGATCGCCTGTGGGAGCACAGGGAAAGCGCTAATCTCCTTGCCACCATCCACGATGCGCTTGGCGACATCGCGGTCACGCGCAGCATCGACCGCCGGATTCTGCACGCCAACGCCACCTTCAGCAGATTGACCGGAAGGTCGCACCCCGAAGGCCTGACGCTGGAAGAAGCTGGCCTGGTATTCCGAGCAGTCACCGATGCGAAGCATCAGGATGCGGAAATCGCAACCCCCGAGGGGCGGCGCATTTTCGCCTGGTACGACGTCATGTTCCGCGATGCGACGACCGGGCAATTATGCATACAGAGCATCGCGCGCGACGTGACGGAGGAGCGGCAGGCAGCTCGCCTGCGCGAAGATGCGCGGCTGAAGGCCGAATACAACAGTGCCGCCAAATCGCGGCTGCTCGCCACCGTCAGCCATGAGATCCGCACGCCGCTGTCGGGCATTCTCGGCATGAACCATCTGCTTGCCCAGACGCCGCTGACCCTGGAACAGGCAAATTACCTGACGGGCATTCGTCAGTCGGGTCACGCGCTGGTGCAGCTGGTCGAAGATCTCCTTGATTTCTCCACGATCGAAGTCGGTCGCTTCCAGTTGCATCCGCGCACGGAGGCTTTGCGGCCGCTGCTCGAAGGCGTCATCGAGATGCTTGCGCATCGAGCCCATGAGAAGGGCATCGAAATTGCCGCGAGCGTTGCGGCCGATGTTCCCGAGAGCATGGAATTCGATCCTGCCCGTTTGCGCCAGATCCTGTTCAACGTCATCGGCAATGCGGTGAAGTTCACCCAGACCGGCGGTGTTCTTGTCAGTGTCGACCTCAACGGGCGGGATTTGACGATATCGGTGCGCGATAGCGGTCCCGGCATGACCGAGGAAGAACAGGCCCGCGTCTTCGGCGAATTCGAGCAGGCCGGCACCACGGTGGAAAGAAGCGCCGGCACTGGCCTTGGCCTTGCAATCTCCGCCCGCATCCTGCGCGAATTCGGCGGCGGGCTCAGCGTTGCCAGCGAGCGCGGCGAGGGCAGCGAATTCGTCATCTCCTTCCCGGTCGGCCTGATTGCCGGCGAAGACGGATACGATCGGCGCAACACCATGCTCAGGGGATCCCGTATCCTGCTGCTGGCTCCCGAAGGGGCGGCAAGCACGGCCATCATGCGAACCATCCAGACCCTTGGCGGCCATTGCCGTCTGATCGGCCCGGACGACATGGATGACCTGCTGCCTTCGTTTCCGATGGGCGAGGGCGGGGTCTGGACGGATCTCATCGTCGACCATCGCATGGCCCCATGGTACTTCAGCGAAGGAAATGTGCTTGCGGTGCCGAGATTGCGCAAGATCTTCCTGGTCAATCCCGAGGAGCGCAACACTCATCCGCTCGACCTTTTCGACGCCTGGCTCATCCGCCCGCTGCGCGAACAGTCGCTGATCGATGTGCTGAGAGGCCGCATGCGCGGCATGGAAAAGCGCGAAGCCTTGATCGAGGCCGTCTCGGAGATCGGCATAACGACGCCCGAGACGGAGGATCGCGCGCTCGATATCCTGCTGGGCGAGGATGACCCGGTCAATGCGATGCTGGTTCGGGCCATGCTCTCCAAGGCTGGCCATAGGGTTCGCCTCGTCGAGGATTTCGACGGTCTTCGAGCCCGCACCGGAGACGGCGAAGCGCGGCCGGAGGTGCTGGTGACGGATTTCAACATGCCGGGCGGTACGGGCGCGGCTGTGCTTGCGCAATTGCGCGCTCATGAGCGCAGGCATGGCCTGCCGCCGCTTCCGATTATAGTGCTGACCGCGGACAGCCGCGATTCGATCCGTCGCCAGGCACTGCTGGCCGGGGCTGATGCCGTCATCGTCAAGCCGGTTGATCCCGAAAAGCTGACGGCCGCGCTACGCGGCTTGTCGAGATCGGTCTTCGAACGCGCCTAGAAATCATCCGCGATCTGCGGATGAAAATTGCAAAGCCGGCTCATCAATGCTTGATAGCGGCCGTTGACATGGCTCAACTTATGGCAATTGTCATCGCTAAGTTGGGGACGGCGCGTCCATTCGAAAAATTGCAACGGGCACGGTTCTTGCTTTTAGCCAAGCTGCGTGTCACTTTCCTGTCGCACGAATTTGGTTTATGGCGCTATATCGGCCCGCAGGGGGAGAATCGCCATGTCCATCGAAATTTTGAATCGCGAAGCTCAGGGCGAAATGGTTCAGTCTTCAAAGGCAACGGTTGAGCCGGTTGCCAGCGATGTGCTCGGACGCATCGGAAATCTCGAAACGCGCCTTGCCCGCACGGCGCGCGAAATCGATGCCGCTCAGGCCGTCCGCTACCGCGTTTTCGTCGAGGAGATGAACGCGCAACTGCCGGCTGACGCCATGCGTCGTCAGCGTGATGTCGACAGCTGGGACGACGTTTGCGACCATCTTCTGGTGCTGGACCGCTCGCTTGAGGGCGATCCGGAAGACCAGATCGTCGGCACCTATCGCCTGCTGCGCCAGGAAGTGGCCATGGCCAATGGCGGCTTCTATTCCTCATCGGAATTCGACATCGATGCACTGCTCGCCCGTCATCCCGATAAGCGCTTCATGGAGCTCGGCCGTTCCTGCGTGCTGCCGGATTACCGCAACAAGCGTACGGTGGAACTGCTCTGGCAGGGCAATTGGGCCTATGCGCTGAAGCATGGCATGGGCGCCATGTTCGGTTGCGCATCCTTTCCGGGCATTCTGCCGGAGCAGCATGCGCTGGCGCTTTCCTTCCTCTATCACAATGTTCTCGCCAAGGACGAATGGGCCGTCGGTGCACTGCCATCGCTGGCACGCAACATGGATCTGATGCCGGTCGAGGCCGTCAATCCGAAGAAGGCGCTGATGTCGCTGCCGCCCTTGATCAAGGGTTATCTGCGCCTGGGCGCCATGGTCGGCTCGACCGCCGTGGTCGATCAGGCCTTCAACACGACGGACGTTCTGATCGTCCTGCCGATCGCCAGTATCTCCAATCGCTACGTGAATTATTACGGCGCGGATGCCGGTCGCTTCGCCAGCTGACGAATGTAGAGTAATTCCAGGAAAAGTGCGTAGCGGTTTTCCGTCCGGAATTGCGAGACAACAAAGAGATAGAGCGGTTCGGAGATTCCGTGAAGAGCTGAACGGCTCTAAGGGATCGCGAAAATATCGATCGCATCCGTGATGCCGCGCAGCGCGACATGATGCGATTGCGGCGTGAGGCCGCGCCTCGTCATCAGTTCGGCAGCGCGAGGATGATCGAGCACCGAGCTGGTGGCGAAGATTTCGCGTGACGTGGCGAGGTGTTGGACGCGGGATGCGATATTGACCGTCTGCCCGAAATAATCCTGTCGTTCGTTCAGGCTCACGGCGATGCACGGCCCCTCATGGATGCCGATTTTCAGGAGAAGATCGTCATTGCCGCGCTCTTCATTGAGGCTGAGCATGGCCTCGCGCATCCGCATCGCCGCGATCAGCGCCCGGTCCGGCGTCGGGAAGGTCGCCATGACCGCATCGCCGATGGTCTTGACGACGGCACCCGCTTCCGCCGCTACGATCTCGTGCAGGATGCCAAAATGCGTCTTGACCAGATCGAAGGCCGCGAGATCGCCGACCCTTTCGTATAATTCCGTCGAACCGCGCAGATCGGTGAACAGAAAGGTGAGGCTCGTGATCTTCAGTCGCTGATCGATGTCGATTGTATCCGTGCGGTAGATGTCACGGAAGGTCTGGTTGGAAAGCAGGTGCTTGGCAGTCAGAAATGGCCTGCGCTGTCCCAGCAGGGTGTGAAGAGCCTCGTTGGCCACGCAGATCGATGGCAACACGCGAAGGTCCGTGTGGTTCTCCATTTGAACGCGCAAGGGGCCGGGCCGCAATTCGATGGCCTGACTGTGACGGTGCATGCGATCGAAAACGAGCGAGAGAGCCTGTCGCTCCTTCGATGGTTCTCCCTTCACATCGAGGAATTGCGCCGCATGCGTGACCGGCTCGAAGATGATGGTGAATTCCGCCGGCAATTGAAGCGATATGACCGCTTTCTCGCCCGGCGGCAGTTCCAGGGATTCCAAAACGAACTGATCGACTTTTTCTTCGTAACCCTCGTCGGGAAGGTCGATGCCTGAGCCCCAATAAATCTGGCGGAAATATTCGAGCGGCGGCAGGTCGTGCGGATTGTGCGCTTCTATGTGGCGCACGCGCGGACTGACGGTGAAGGTGACTTCGACCATCTCGTCGAGCGTCGGCTCGTATCCGGCTGCGCAAAGCGTACAGTTATAGGTGTCGCTTTGCACGGTTTTGAGCGAAGTATTGGCATCCAACACTCCGCCGCAGCCGGGGCAAAGAACATTCCATGACATCTCGAACAGGCCGAGGCGCGAGGCGTGCAGGAAGGCATTGACGGCCTGTTCTTCATCGAAGCCGTGGTCTGCCGCAAAGGCGAGCGCGTTCACACGGTTGAGCTTGCGGTCGGGTGCCTCAAGAACGAGCCGCTCGATAGCATCGACAATGTCAGGCTGCGCTGAATGGCGCAGCACTCCGAACAGGACCTGAGCTTCACTCATCCTCCTATTTTACACCGAATTGATGCGACAGCCCATCACCTTTGTTGGGTCGCCGGCTCAGTCTTATGGGGTAGTGGTTACGATCCCGCGCCATAGGCCGCGATGGCGGCCATGTTGACGATATCGGAATCCTTGGCGCCCATCGATGTGATCTGCACCGGCTTGTCGAGGCCGACGAGCAGAGGCCCGATGACCGTGGAGCCGCCGAGCTCCTGCAGCATCTTGGTGGAGATCGCCGCAGAGTGGAAAGCCGGCATGACAAGCACGTTTGCCGGTCCGGAGAGCCGCGAGAAAGGATAAAGGCTTTCCATGAGCTTGCGGTCCAGCGCCACGTCCGCCGCCATTTCACCGTCGAATTCAAAATTGACGTATCGCTTGTCGAGAATGTTCACTGCTTCACGCACCCGCTCGGAACGTTCGCCCGGGGGATGGCCGAAGGTGGAATAAGCGAGCATGGCGACGCGGGGCTCATAGCCCATGCGCCGTGCGAAACCGGCGGCTTCTTCAGCGATATCGGCCAGTTCTTCGGAGGTCGGCATGTCGTGCACGGCGGTATCGGCGACGAAGACGGTGCGGCCGCGGGCAAGCACGATCGATATGCCGATGACCCGGTGTCCCGGCTTGGCGTCGATGCAGCGGCGCACGTCTCCAAGCGCTGTCGAATAGTTGCGCGTCACGCCCGTCACCATGCCGTCGGCGTCTCCCAGCGCCACCATGCAGGCGGCGAAGTGATTACGGTCGTTGTGGATGAGGCGTGTCACGTCGCGATGCAGGTAGCCTTGGCGCTGCAGCCGGGCATAGAGATAGTCGATATAGGCGTCGCCACGCTTGGAAATGCGCGCGTTGACGATTTCGAGGCCGGGACGGTTGAGATCGATGCCGGCGCGTTCGGCTGTGGCCTCGATCAGATCCTCGCGGCCGAGCAGGATCGCCGTGCCGAGCCCCTGATTGGCGTAGGAGAGGGCGGCGCGCATGACCTGCTCTTCTTCCGCTTCGGCAAAGACGATGCGCTTCTGGTGCCGGCGGACACGCTCGTAGAGCTGCGCCAGTGTCGAAGCAATCGGATCCCGTCGGGCAGAGAGTTCGCGCGCATAAGCGGCCATGTCGGCGATTTCGCGGCGCGCGACGCCGCTCTCGATCGCGGCTTTTGCGACAGCCACCGGAATTGCCGAGATGAGCCGCGGGTCGAAGGGTACAGGGATGATATACTGCGCGCCGAAGCGCGGCCGCGCGCCCTGATAGGCGGCGACAACATCGTCGGGCACGTCTTCGCGCGCAAGGCTCGCCAGCGCGTTGACGGCGGCGATCTTCATCTCGTCGTTGATGGTGGTGGCGCGCACGTCGAGGGCGCCGCGGAAGATATAGGGAAAACCGAGGACGTTGTTGACCTGGTTCGGATAGTCGGAGCGCCCCGTCGCCATGATGGCGTCGTCGCGGATGCGGGCGACTTCTTCCGGCGTGATTTCCGGATCCGGATTGGCCATGGCGAAAATGATCGGCCGGTCGGCCATGGAGCGGATCATATCCTCGGAAAAGGCGCCCTTCTGCGACAGGCCGAACACGACGTCGGCGCCCTTCATCGCTTCCGCCAGCGTGCGCTTGTCGGTCTTGACGGCATGTGCCGACTTCCACTGGTTCATGCCTTCGCTGCGGCCCTGGTAGATCACGCCCTTGGTGTCGCAGAGGACGATGTTTTCCGGGGCGAAGCCCATCGACTTGATCAGCTCGATGCAGGCGATGGCGGCAGCGCCGGCGCCGTTGCAGACGAGCTTGGTGGTCTTCAGGTCGCGGCCGGTGAGTTCGAGGGCGTTGATGAGGCCAGCAGCGGCGATGATGGCGGTTCCGTGCTGGTCGTCGTGGAACACGGGGATATCCATGAGCTCGCGCAGGCGCTGCTCGATGATGAAGCAATCGGGTGCCTTGATATCTTCCAGATTGATGCCGCCGAAGGAGGGGCCGAGATAGCGCACGCAATTGATGAATTCGTCGACATTCTCGGTGTCGATCTCGAGATCGATCGAATCGACGTCGGCGAAGCGCTTGAACAGCACCGATTTGCCTTCCATGACCGGCTTGGAGGCGAGTGCGCCGAGATTGCCGAGGCCGAGAATGGCTGTGCCGTTCGAAATGACGGCGACCATGTTGCCGCGCGAGGTATAGTCGTAGGCGGTGGCTGGATCCGCTGCGATCGCTTTTACGGGAACGGCGACACCGGGCGAATAGGCGAGGGAAAGATCGCGTTGTGTCGCCATCGGCTTGGTCGGATTGATCTCAAGCTTGCCGGGGCGCCCGTTCTTGTGGAAGTCCAGCGCTTCCTGATCGGTGATCCCCGTTCCCGGACGCGACTTGCTCTTGCTGTCAGCCATTGTTCCTCCAAACCTCCTGTGGGCGACCGGTCCCTCTTGTCCGATAGCTGTTGTCTTCTATAGCGGCGCGCGGATAGGGTGGCACCTCATTTTTTTGGAAAAACTGCACCTCCGTGAACGAACGTATTAACGCCAGCATCGATGCTTTCTCGGCCGCCGAGCTTGCCTCGGAGGAAAGCCGTGCCTCGGCCACTCCGATGATGGAGCAATATATCGAGATCAAGGCGAACAATCCCGGTTCGCTGCTGTTCTATCGCATGGGCGACTTCTACGAACTGTTCTTCGAGGACGCCATCGACGCCTCGCGCGCGCTCGGCATCACGCTCACCAAGCGCGGCCAGCACATGGGGCAGGACATCCCGATGTGCGGCGTTCCTGTTCACGCCGCCGATGACTACCTGCAGAAACTGATTGGTCTCGGCTTTCGCGTTGCTGTCTGCGAGCAGGTGGAGGATCCTGCCGAAGCGAAAAAGCGCGGCGGCAAATCGGTGGTGCGGCGCGATGTCGTACGTCTGGTGACGCCGGGCACGATCACCGAGGAAAAGCTGCTTTCTCCATCGGAATCCAATTATCTGATGGCGCTCACGCGCATCCGCGGTGGCGCCGAGCCGCAGCTGGCGCTTGCCTGGATCGATATTTCGACAGGTGTCTTCCGTCTTGCAGAAACGGAGACGTCGCGGCTGCTCGCCGATATCCTGCGCATCGATCCGAGAGAACTGATCCTGCCGGATACGATGTTTCATGATCCGGAGCTGAAGCCTGTTTTCGATATCCTCGGCCGGACCGCTGTTCCGCAGCCGGCGGTGCTCTTCGACAGCGCCAGCGCCGAGGGACGGATCACGCGTTACTTCGGCGTGTCGACACTCGATGGTTTTGGCACGTTCAGCCGCGCCGAATTGGCTGCGGCTGCCGCTGCCATCGCCTATGTCGAAAAGACCCAGCTCGCCGAGCGGCCCCCGCTGGGGCTGCCGGAACGCGAAAGCGGCGCCTCGACACTTTTCATCGATCCAGCCACGCGCGCCAATCTCGAATTGGTTCGCACACTTTCCGGCGACCGCAACGGCTCGCTGCTGAAGGCGATCGACCGTACCGTGACCGGGGGCGGTGCCCGGCTTCTTGCCGAGCGGCTGATGTCGCCGCTGACCGATCCTCAGCGCATCAATGAGCGTCTGGATTCGATCGGCTTCCTGACCGAGGAGCCATCGCTCTGCAGCGATCTGCGCTCGACATTGAAGCATGTGCCCGACATGCCGCGCGCCCTGTCGCGCCTTGCTCTCGATCGTGGCGGTCCGCGCGATCTCTGGGCGATCCGTCAGGGGCTGGCGGCGGCGGCCGATCTCGCCCGTCTTCTCGGTGGCGCCTTGCTGCCGGAAGAACTTGACGCTGCATTGGCCGGGCTGAAAGCTTTGCCAGCCGGTCTTGAAGCGATGCTGGCCGCCATGCTCGCCGACGAACTGCCGCTGCTGAAACGGGACGGCGGCTTCTTAAAGGAAGGAGCGAATGCCGAGCTCGACGAAGTGCGGGCGTTGCGCGACCAGTCGCGCCGCGTCATCGCCGGCCTGCAGCTGCAATATGCCGAGGAGACCGGCATCAAGTCGCTGAAGATCAAGCACAATAATGTGCTCGGCTATTTTATCGAGGTCACCGCCGGCAATGCCGGTCCGATGACGGACACCAGCGAAGCCAAGGCGCGCTTCATCCACCGCCAGACCATGGCGAATGCCATGCGCTTCACCACAACCGAACTTGCCGATCTTGAAAGCCGCATTGCCAATGCCGCCGACAAGGCGCTGGCGATCGAGCTCGAGGCCTTCGATCGCATGGTTGCGGCCGTGGTGGCCGCTGCCGAGGCGATCAAGATCGGTGCGCGCGCGCTGTCGGTGATCGATGTCGCAGCCGGGCTTGCGCTCCTCGCTGAGGAACAGGCCTATTGCCGGCCCGTCGTCGATGGCAGCCGCATGTTCGCGATCGAAGGCGGCCGTCATCCAGTCGTCGAACAGGCGCTGCGCCGTCAGGCCGGCGGTCCGTTCGTCGCCAACAATTGCGATCTTTCGCCGAAATCCGACGGCAAGGATGGCGCCATCTGGCTGCTGACCGGCCCGAACATGGGCGGTAAATCCACCTTCCTGCGCCAGAATGCTTTGATCGCCATTCTCGCGCAGATGGGCTCCTTCGTGCCAGCCGCTTCGGCTCATATCGGCATCGTCGACCGCCTCTTCTCGCGCGTCGGCGCTTCCGACGATCTGGCCCGTGGCCGCTCGACCTTCATGGTCGAAATGGTCGAGACGGCGGCGATCCTCAATCAGGCGACGGAACGTTCGCTTGTGATCCTCGACGAGATCGGTCGCGGCACCGCGACCTTCGACGGTCTTTCGATCGCATGGGCAGCCGTCGAGCATTTGCATGAAGCCAACCGGTGCCGCGGCCTTTTCGCCACGCATTTCCATGAACTGACCGTGCTCTCGGAAAAGCTCGGCCGGCTTTCCAATGCCACCATGCGCGTTAAGGAATGGGATGGCGATGTCATCTTCCTGCACGAGGTTGGGCCGGGGGCTGCCGATCGCTCCTACGGTATCCAGGTGGCGCGACTCGCCGGCCTGCCGGCTTCCGTGGTGGCGCGCGCCCGCGATGTCCTGACGCGGCTTGAAGATGCCGACCGCAAGAATCCGGCAAGCCAGCTCATCGATGATCTGCCTCTCTTCCAGGTGGCCGTCCGCAGGGAGGAAGCCGTTGGCCGGCGCGAGCCGTCCAAGG
Organism: Rhizobium sp. AB2/73; assembly: GCF_020871915.1. Classification (NCBI taxonomy): domain Bacteria; kingdom Pseudomonadati; phylum Pseudomonadota; class Alphaproteobacteria; order Hyphomicrobiales; family Rhizobiaceae; genus Rhizobium; species Rhizobium sp. AB2/73. The sequence goes on from NZ_CP067071.1 coordinate 30,501, forward strand.
TCGAGGAACGGCTGAAAGCACTGGATTTGGACGATCTGACGCCGCGAGCCGCCCTCGATGTGCTCTATGAACTGAAGAAAACGCTTACCAAGACCAGTTGACCGCAGGCGATATTCCAAAGGCAATACGATGTATCTCGAAGTTCTTCTCGCCGAAGTCCGCACTCTGGGTGAGCGCTTCTCTCCGATCGCCGCGCGTGGCAAGATCTGCGGCGAGGGGGAGCCCCCGGATTGTGAATCTGACCGCGGCCTCCTCGATATCACGCTGTCCTGCAGCCGCATTTCCGATATTTGCTCGAAGATCGCCAAGGCCGGTTATTGGGAATGCGAGCGCGAAATGGTGACGCAGATCGGCGCTCAATCGCGAAACATATTATATAGTTTGAACGAGCTCAGACGGACGCTTGAGCCTGCAAGGCCCTAAAACTGCCGATTTCTGCGTCGATGGCCGTCCACGCTTCGTCAACCTTGGCCCGATAGGAATCTTGAGGATCGTCGATTCGAGATGATCGGCTCCAGCTGACTTTGGGGGATGCGGGCGTAGAATGCCTGTGTCAATCGCTGGGCAAAGAGGCTATAGCGCATGCAGACGAAAAGATGGGCGCGCCGGCAACGGGCCGCGGTCAGCGAAGAGAAAGCCGATCGGCAGAGCATGGAAACGCATCATATTGATTTTTCGACCGTTCTCGATGTATCCGCGCTGAAGGCGGAGTGCGAGGCCCTCGCCAAACGCCACCTGGATAAGAATGAAGAGCGCTCCGCACTGCTGGCGCTGTTGAAAAAGGCAAGCCAGGATGGACGGGAAGAAGCGCGGCGGTTGCTGATCGCCGACGGCAGCGGGCTCAATTGCGCGCACCGTATTTCCTGGCTGCAGGATCAGATCATCACCGTCCTCTACGATTTCACCGTCCATCACGTCTATCCGAAGCAGGCAGGCGCCTTCTCCGTCACCGCCGTCGGCGGCTATGGCCGCGATACGCTGGCGCCGGGCTCCGATATCGACCTTCTCTTCCTCTTCCGGCCGAAGCCGGAGAGCGAGACGCACAAGGCGGTCGAATTCATTCTCTATATGCTTTGGGACATGGGTTTCAAAGTCGGCCATGCCACGCGCACGGTCGAGGAGTGCATCCGAGAGGCCAAGTCCGACATGACGGTGCGCACCGCCATTCTCGAGACTCGCTATATCTGCGGCAACATCGCGCTGGAGCGCGAGCTGCAAGCCCGTTTCGACAAGGAGATCGTCACCAATACCGGACCGGAATTCATCGCCGCCAAGCTCGCCGAGCGTGACGAGCGCCACCGCAAGGCGGGCGACACCCGTTATCTGGTCGAGCCCAACGTCAAGGAAGGCAAGGGTGGCCTGCGCGACCTGCACACGCTGTTCTGGATCTCGAAATATTACTATCACGTCCGCGATCCAGCCGAACTGGTGAAGCTCGGCGTGCTCTCGAAACAGGAATACCGTCTCTTTGAGAAGGCCGAGGATTTCCTCTGGGCCGTGCGCTGCCATATGCATTTCCTGACCGGCAAGGCGGAAGAGCGGCTTTCCTTCGATATCCAGCGCGATATCGCCGCAGCCCTCGACTATAACGCCCGCCCGGGCCTTTCGGCCGTCGAGCGCTTCATGAAGCACTATTTCCTCGTCGCGAAGGATGTCGGCGATCTCACCCGCATCCTCTGCGCAGCGTTGGAGGATCAGCAGGCGAAGGCCACTCCAGGCCTCACCGGCGTCATCAGCCGTTTTGCCAACCGCTCGCGCAAGATTCCCGGCACCGTCGAGTTCGTCGAAGACCGTGGCCGCATCGCGCTTGCCAATCCCGATGTCTTCAAGCGCGATCCGGTCAGTCTCATCCGGCTGTTCTTCGTTGCCGATATCAATGGGCTGGAATTCCATCCGGACGCGTTGAAGCGCGTCACCCGCTCGCTGAACCTTATCGACAACGATCTGCGCGAGAACGAGGAGGCGAACCGGCTCTTCCTCTCCATCCTCACCTCGAAGCGCGATCCCGCGCTGATCCTGCGCCGCATGAACGAGGCCGGCGTGCTCGGCCGCTTCATTCCGGAATTCGGCAAGATCGTCTCGATGATGCAGTTCAACATGTATCATCACTACACGGTGGACGAGCATCTGATCCGCGCCGTCGAGGTGCTGTCGGAGATCGACAAGGGCAAGGCCGAGGATATTCATCCGCTCACCAACAAGCTGATGCCCAATATCGAGGATCGCGACGCTCTCTATGTCGCCGTCCTCCTGCACGACATCGCCAAGGGCCGCGAGGAGGACCACTCGGAAGCCGGTGCCGCAGTTGCACGCAAGCTTTGCCCGCGCTTCGGCCTTTCGCCGAAGCAGACGGAGCTGGTGGTCTGGCTGATCGCGGAACATCTGACCATGTCGATGGTCGCCCAGACACGCGACCTGACCGACCGCAAGACCATCATCGATTTCGCCGACCGGGTGCAGTCGCTTGACCGGTTGAAGATGCTGCTGATCCTGACCGTCTGTGACATCCGCGCCGTCGGCCCCGGCGTCTGGAACGGTTGGAAAGGCCAGCTGTTGCGCACGCTCTATTATGAAACCGAGCTGCTGCTGTCAGGAGGGTTCTCCGAAGTCTCGCGCAAGGAACGCGCCGAGGCTGCCGCCGAAGCGCTTGAACACGCACTCGCGGATTGGAGCCAGAAGGAGCGCAAGGCTTACGTCAAGCTGCACTATCAGCCCTATTTGCTGTCCGTGCCGCTGGAAGATCAGGTTCGCCATACCCAGTTCATGCGTGAATCCGACAAGGCGGGGAAGGTCCTCGCCACCATGGTGCGCACCGACAGCTTCCACGCCATCACCGAGATCACCGTGCTCTCGCCTGACCATCCGCGTCTTTTGACCGTGATTGCCGGCGCCTGCGCCGCCGCGGGCGCTAATATCGCCGATGCGCAGATCTTCACGACATCGGATGGCCGCGCGCTCGACACAATCCATGTCAGCCGCGAATTCCCCGATGATGCCGACGAACTGCGCCGCGCCGGCACCATCGGCAAGATGATCGAGGACGTGCTGGCCGGCCGCAAGCGGCTGCCGGAGGTCATCGCGACCCGGACGAAGAACCGCCGCAAGAACAAGGCTTTCGTCATCCCGCCGTCGGTCATCATCACCAACAGCCTCTCCAACAAGTTCACGGTCATCGAGGTCGAATGCCTCGACCGCCCCGGCCTGCTGTCGGAAATCACGGCCGTTCTTTCGGACCTGTCGCTCGATATTCAGTCTGCCCGCATCACCACCTTCGGCGAAAAGGTCATCGATACCTTCTATGTCGCCGACCTGGTGGGTCAGAAGATTTCCAACGAGAACAGGCGAGCCTATATCACCGCACGCCTGAAAGCCGTCATGGCCGGCGAGGAGGATGAAATGCGCGAACGCATGCCGTCAGGCATCATCGCGCCCGCCGCCACGCGCGGTGTCGCTGTCGAAAAGTCAGACACTGAGAAGAAAGCCGGTTCTGCCGCATGAGCCTAGTCAAGAAATTCATCACGGTCGGCGGCGCGACGCTTGGCAGCCGCATCTTCGGCTTCGCCCGCGAAACGCTGATGGCCGCCGCCCTAGGCACCGGACCGATGGCCGACGTCTTCTACGCCGCCTTCCGCTTTCCGAACCTCTTCCGCCGTCTGTTTGCCGAAGGCGCCTTCAACGCCGCCTTCGTGCCGCTCTTCGCCAAGGAAATCGAGGCGAATGGCATCGACGGCGCCAAGCGCTTCTCGGAAGAAGTGTTCGGCGTTCTCTTCTCGGTCCTGCTGCTGATCACCATCGTCATGGAACTGGCCATGCCGCTCCTGGTGCGTTGGGTCATCGCACCTGGTTTCGCCGACGATGCCGAGAAATTTGACCTGACGGTCCGGTTGGCCGCCGTGATGTTCCCTTATCTCATGTCGATGTCGCTGACGGCGATGATGAGCGGCATGCTGAATTCGCTGCATCATTTCTTCGCTGCCGCCGTGGCTCCGATCTTCCTAAACCTGGTGATGATCAGTGCGCTGTTCTATGCGATTTACTACGGCGCCGATCCGCTGAGCACAGCCTGGTACTTGTCCTGGTCGGTACTGGTGGCAGGCGTGCTGCAGCTGGCGGTCGTCTATATCGGCGTGCGTCATGCCGGAATCAGTATCGGTCTGCGCTTTCCGCGCTTCACGCCCAATGTCAAACGGCTCCTGCTTCTTGCGATCCCGGCGGCCATCACCGGCGGCGTCACTCAGATCAATCTGGTAATCGGCCAGGCAATTGCCTCGGGCAAGGAAGGCGCGATCGCCGCCCTGCAATACGCAGACCGCATCTATCAGTTGCCGCTCGGCGTCGTCGGCGTCGCGGTCGGAATCGTACTTCTGCCGGAACTAGCCCGCTCGCTGAAGTCAGGCCATATCAAGGAAGCCGCCAATATCCAGAACCGCTCGATCGAGTTTGTGCTGTTCCTGACCCTGCCGGCCGCTGTCGCCCTCTGGCTGCTCTCCGATGATATCATCCGCGTGCTTTACGAGCGTGGCGCCTTTAACTCGGAAAATACAAAGCTGGTCGGCTCTATTCTCGCAATCTTTGGCCTTGGCCTGCCGGCTTTCGTGCTGATCAAGGCACTGCAGCCCGGCTTTTATGCCCGCGAAGATACGAAATCGCCGATGCGCTACACGGCGGTCGCGGTAGCCGTCAATTCGGCGCTGTCCATCTTGCTTTTCCCGGTGCTGGCCGAACGCGGCATTGCGCTCGCTGAGGCGGTTGCCGGATGGCTGAACGCCGTGCAGCTCTTCGTCACGCTCTATCGCCGAGGACATCTCGCCTGGGAATGGTCGCTGGCGCGCCGCACTGTGATGCTGCTCGTATCCTCCGCCGTCATGGGCGGCGTTATCGTATATTTGTCTGATCGCTGGGAGCCGCTTCTGGGGGGGGGCTCGTCGCTGCTCATCAAAACCGGCATCCTGGGCTTGCTCATATTGATTGCGATGGCGGTGTATTTCATTGTCGCCTTCCTGATCGGCGGCGTGGATTTGGGCATGGTACGCCGCAATTTGAAGCGCAAGCGGGCCGCGACCGCTCCAGATGCCAAGGTGGCGAACGGGGAATAACAAAGGCTCCTTCGCCGGATCGAACGGTGCGAGATTGAATCCGTTTTATAGGTTTTTATTTCGAGCCGAGAATCGTAGTTAATGCTGCGCGCCAGTAAATAACACGGAGTCCCCATGCCCCAATCTCTCTTCCTCGTCGCCCTCGTCGTCGATGACTATGATCGCGCCAAAGCCTTCTATTGCGATGCCCTCGGCTTCGAGTGCTTGGCCGACGAGGTGCAGCCGGAGGGCAAGCGCTGGGTTGTCGTCAGGCCGAAAGGCGGGGAAGGGGCAGCATTATTGCTCGCCCAGGCCGCCAGCGACAGCCAGCGCGCGGCGATCGGCAACCAGACCGGCGGTCGCGTCGGTTTCTTCCTCAAGACCGATGATTTCGCCCGCGATCATGCCGCGATGAAGGCAAAGGGTGTGCGTTTTCTGGAGGAGCCGCGCCATGAAGTCTATGGCACCGTGGCAGTCTTTGCCGATCCCTATGGCAATACCTGGGACCTGATCCAGCATTCTTCCTGAGACTCTGTCACATGGCCCCTTGATCCCAGTCGATCCCGCGTGCATAAGCCGCTCGAAACCAGGGGTCGAGCGCGAGCTCACCTAGAGCCGGATGATTTTCGGTCGCTTTGACCGAAAATCATCCGGCTCTAAAATCAAAGAAATAGAGCGTGATGTCGTCCGAAAACCGCATACACTTTTCGGCATCATGCTCTGGGCCCTCCACAAGCCTTTTGAGGACGACATGACCGAATTCAAGCCGCTCGTATTCTCCGGCGTTCAGCCTACCGGCAACCTCCACCTCGGCAACTATCTCGGCGCAATCCGCAAGTTCGTGGCGCTGCAGGCCAACAACGACTGCATCTACTGCGTCGTCGACATGCATGCGTTGACGGCGCAACTGGTCCATGAGGACATGCCGAACCAGACGCGCTCGATCACCGCGGCCTTCCTCGCCGCCGGCATCGATCCGGAAAAGCACATCGTCTTCAATCAGTCGGCCGTGCCCGGCCATGCCGAGCTTGCCTGGATCTTCAACTGCGTCGCCCGCATCGGCTGGATGAACCGCATGACGCAGTTCAAGGACAAGGCCGGCAAGGACCGCGAGCAGGCTTCGCTCGGCCTTTATGCCTATCCGAGCTTGATGGCCGCCGACATCCTGCTCTATCGTGCTACCCACGTTCCGGTCGGCGACGACCAGAAGCAGCATCTGGAGCTGACCCGCGACATCGCCATGAAGTTCAATCTGGACTACATGGAGCATATTCGCCGCACGGGCTACGGCATCGACATCACCGTCGGGGACGAGCCGGTGCATGCCTATTTCCCGATGGTCGAGCCGCTGATCGATGGCCCGGCGCCGCGCGTCATGTCGCTGCGTGACGGCACGAAGAAGATGTCGAAATCCGACGCATCGGATCTCTCGCGCATCAATCTGCTCGACGACGAGGAAAACATCTCGAAGAAGATCCGCAAGGCCAAGACCGATCCGGATGGCTTGCCGAGCGAAATCGCCGGTCTTGCCGGCCGTCCCGAGGCCGACAATCTGGTCGGCATCTATGCGGCGCTTGCCGACAAGTCGAAGGCTGACGTTCTCTCGGAATTCGGCGGTCAGCAATTCTCGGTCTTCAAGCCGGCGCTGGTCGATCTCGCCGTGCATGTGCTTTCGCCGATCACGATGGAAATGCGCCGCCTGATGGCCGACCCTGGCCATATCGACGCCGTTCTGCGCGATGGCAGCGCCCGCGCCCGCGCCCGCGCCGACGTGACCATGAAGCAGATTCGCGACATTATCGGCTTTCTCTATTGATGATATCGTCATGCAAGCTTCTCGGTCCCAAACGGGGGCTTGCAAAACGCTGCCTTCGGGTGTCAGAGTCGCCGCATGGTTTCAAAACGTCTCTCACGGCTCGAAGGTCATCGCCGCAAGTTCATGGCGGTCATCGACGGCACGCCTGAATGCCAGCGCGCCGTCCATTATGCCGGCCGGCGCGCCAAGAATTCCAATGGCGGCCTCGTGCTGCTCTATGTGATCCCCGAGGGCGACTTCCAGCAATGGCTTGGGGTCGAGGAGATCATGCGGGCGGAAGCGCGCGAGGAGGCCGAGGCTGCAACCGCAAAGGCTGCGCAAACCGTGCGTGAAAACATCGGCATCGACGCGGAAATCGTCATCCGCGAAGGTGCTGCCGCCGAGCAGATCAATGCCGTCATTGAGGATGACCGGGATATCGCTCTTCTCGTGCTTGCCGCCGGTTCCGCCAAGGAAGGCCCAGGCCCGCTCGTCTCGTCGATCGCCGGTCGTGCCGCCGCTTTCCCGATCCCGGTGACGGTGCTCCCGGATACGCTGAGCAATGAGGAAATCAACGCGCTGAGTTGATCGCGTGTGCCTTTTCTTGAGAAACACTCTCTTGAATAGAATGGCCAAAAGGCCTATTTTCTTTTGAAATATTCTAAAGTCGGGATCGGGCGTTTGCCCGCCGCATGGAGATCAAGATGTTCATTCAGACCGAAGCGACGCCGAACCCCGCGACCCTCAAGTTTCTGCCGGGCAAAGTGGTGATGGAAAACGGCACGGCCGAGTTCCGCAGCGCCGAGGAAGCCGAAGCTTCGCCGCTTGCTGCCCGCCTCTTCGAAATCCCGGGCGTGATCGGCGTTTACTTCGGCTATGACTTCATTTCCGTCTCCAAGGAAAATCAGGAATGGCAGCATCTGAAGCCCGCTATCCTCGGTTCGATCATGGAGCACTTCATGTCCGGCAAGCCGGTCATGGGCTCGGCATCCGTTCTGTCCGAAGTGCAGGATGCCGGCGGCGAATTCTTCGATGAAGGTGACGAGGCGATCGTGCTGACCATCAAGGAACTGCTCGATACCCGCGTTCGTCCTGCCGTTGCCCAGGATGGCGGCGACATCACCTTCCGCGGCTTCCGTGACGGCAAGGTCTACCTCAACATGAAGGGATCGTGCTCGGGCTGCCCGTCCTCCACGGCAACTCTGAAGCACGGCGTGCAGAACCTGCTGCGCCATTTCGTCCCGGAAGTGCAGGAAGTCGAAGCCGTCTAATCCCGGCCTAGCGGAAAAATTGAAATGATCGTACTGGCGCTCGACACGGCAGGTGTGGATTGCGCTGCCGCTGTGTATGATAGCGGCAGTGATTCTGTGATGGGGGAGGTCACGGAAACGATCGGACGGGGACACGCCGAGCATCTGATGCACGTTGTCGACGAGGCGCTGGCGAAAGCCGGTGTGGCGCTTTCGGCCATTGAGCGTGTTGTCGTGACCGTCGGTCCCGGTTCCTTCACCGGCATCCGCATTGGCGTTGCAGCCGCGCGCGGTTTTGCACTTTCCCTTAATGTTCCAGCGGTTGGCGTCACGACCCTCGAGGTCATGGCCGCGACCGCCAGAGCGCAGAATCCGGGCAAGTCGGTTCTGGCTGCCATCGATGCCAAGCGCGAGGAGATTTATCTCCAGAGCTTCGATGCCGATGGCAAGCCGCTGGACGAGGCTCGGGCGGTAATGATCGACGAAGCGCGGGCAATCGCTGGCGCCTTCGATGGGATCGTCACCGGAACGGCCGTCGCCCGGTTGAGCGACGCGCCGCCTGCGGAGCGGCCAGACGCATTTCCGATTGCCATCGTCGCCCGGCTGGGCGCTGGCAAGCCTGCCGGCGAAAAGCCGAAGCCGCTTTATCTTCGCGGACCCGATGCCAGACCGCAGGCCGGATACGCAGTTGCCAGGCAATAGACATGCTCGAATCCTATCTGACCTTGAAAGCCGAATACGAAATCGTCCCGATGGAACTGAAGGATTGCGCCGAAGTGGCGCTCCTGCATGGCGAACGCTTCCCGCGGGTATGGGACGAAACTGAATTTCAGGGTCTCCTTTCGCAGGAGACCACCTTCGGCTTCGTTGCCCGCCAGACCAATGCCATCCTCAAAAAGGCGCTTCCCGGCTTCGTGCTGGCCCGGCATGTGGCGGGCGAGGGCGAAATCCTGGCGATCGCCGTCAACGCCAAACTTGGACGCTCCGGTCTTGGCTGGCGCCTCATGCAGGCGGCGTTGCGTGAAACCCGCAATCGCGGCGGCGAAACTATGTTTCTCGAAGTCGACGGCAGCAACCAGCCGGCCCTCGGCCTCTATCGCAAGCTCGGTTTCGAGACGGTCGGCGAGCGCAAGGCCTATTATGCCGGCGAAAACGGACAGAAATCGACGGCGCTTGTCATGCGCCGCGTTCTTCGCTAGTCCCTTGTCACAGTTCATTTGGACCGAAGACAGCGATTGATGGAAGACGCCGTAAAATCCCTGGAGGAGCTTTGCGCCGAGCGCGGCATGCGCATGACGGATCAGCGCCGGGTCATTGCGCGCATCATCGAGAGCTCCGGCGATCACCCGGATGTCGAGGAGCTCTATCGCCGCTCGGTGGAGGTGGATGCGAAAATCTCGATCTCCACGGTGTACCGCACCGTCAAGCTGTTCGAGGACGCCGGCCTTCTTGCCCGCCATGATTTCCGCGATGGGCGCTCCCGCTACGAAACCGTGCCGGAAGAGCACCACGACCATCTGATCGACCTGAAGAGCGGTCAAGTGATCGAATTCCACTCGCCGGAGATCGAGGCGCTGCAGGAGCGCATCGCCCGCGAACACGGCTTCAAACTCGTCGACCACCGGCTGGAGCTTTACGGCATCCCGCTGAAGAAGGACGAAGGTTGACGTGAAGGCTTTCATGCAGGAGCGAGTGATTTGATGACCTGGCTGCGCATCGGCTGTGCCGCCGTGGTTATTTGTGTCGTCAGCGCGGTGATGCTGCCGCTGCAGATCCTCTGCCTGCGCTTTGACTGGAAGCTACGGCGCTATCTGCCTCGCTACTGGCATCGCATCGTCTGCTATTGGCTTGGTGTGCGCATTCATGTGATCGGCAAGATGGAGACGAGCCGGCCTCTCATGCTGGCCTCCAACCATTCGTCCTGGCTCGATATTCTCGTGCTTTCGGCAGTGGCCGATGTCTCATTCATCGCCAAATCCGAAGTACGGGACTGGCCGATCTTCGGGCTTTTTGCGCAGTGGCAGAAGAGCGTCTTCGTGGAGCGCGAGCAGAAGCGCAAAACCGGCGAGCAGGTGAACGAAATCGCCGACCGTATGGCTGACGGTGAAATCATGGTGTTGTTCCCTGAAGGAACCACGTCCGACGGCAATCGCCTTCTCGAAGTCAAGTCCTCGCTGTTCGGCGCGGCCGCTGCCGCCCTGCCGAAGACGCCGAATGCCGTCGTGCATGTCCAGCCGGTCGCGGTCGCCTATACCCGCGTCCATGGAACGCCCATGGGCCGCTATTATCGCCCGCTGACGGCATGGCCTGGCGATATCGAGCTCGTGCCGCACCTGAAGGGCATCATCCAGTGCGGTGCCATCGATGTCGACGTCTGCTTCGGCGAGGCGGTGGATTATCGCGCTGGCACCAATCGCAAGGAAGTCAGCGCCACCATCGCCAGGCGCATCCGCAATATGCTTGCCGGCCGCCTGCTCGGGCGCGAGATCGCCTGATTTCCAGGTGATTCCAACTTTTTCATTTTCTCCGAAAGCAAAAGCCACTACATAGCGGCCCATGACCAAGGACAGCCTAACCCTCGACGCCCCGGCGGCCAACGCTTTGCAGCTCGGTTCCCGCGATGGCTCCAACAGCCGCAAGGTTTTCATCAAGACCTACGGTTGCCAGATGAACGTCTATGATTCCACGCGGATGAGCGATGCGCTTTCCCGCGACGGCTATGAGCCGACCGAGGACATGGAGGAGGCCGATCTCGTTCTTTTGAACACCTGCCATATCCGCGAGAAGGCGGCCGAAAAGGTCTATTCCGCGCTTGGCCGCCTGCGCGAAATGAAGAAGCGCAAAGCTGCCGATGGCCGCGAGATGATGATCGGCGTCACCGGCTGCGTCGCCCAGGCCGAGGGCGAGGAAATCCTGCGGCGCGCGCCTGCCGTCGATGTCGTCATCGGCCCGCAGACCTATCATCGCCTGCCGGACGCGCTTCGCCGCGCCAAGGAAGGCCAGCGCGTCGTCGACACGGAATATGCGATCGAGGACAAGTTCGAGCATCTGCCGATCGCCGAAAAGACGAAGATCCGCGCCCGCGGCGTTACTGCCTTTCTGACGGTACAGGAAGGCTGTGACAAGTTCTGCACCTTCTGTGTCGTGCCATATACGCGCGGCTCAGAAGTCTCCCGCCCGGTCGCGCAGATCGTCGAAGAGGCCGAGAAGCTGGTGGATGGCGGCGTGCGCGAGATCACGTTGCTTGGCCAGAACGTCAACGCATGGCATGGCATCGGCCCGAAGGGCGAAGCCTGGAGCCTCGGCGATCTCCTTTATCGCATGGCTGAGATCCCCGGCCTCGCGCGCCTGCGCTACACGACCAGCCACCCGCGCGACATGGACGACCGCCTTATCGGCGCCCATCGCGACCTGCGGACGCTGATGCCCTATCTGCATCTGCCCGTTCAGGCCGGCTCCGATCGCATCCTGAAGGCGATGAACCGGCGGCATACGGCCGCGGAATATCTGACGCTCATCGAGAGGATCCGTACTGCGCGCCCGGATATCGCCCTGTCGGGCGATTTCATCGTCGGCTTCCCGGGGGAGACAGATCAGGATTTTGAGGATACACTGAAGCTTATCGAGGAGGTGAATTATGCACAGGCCTTCTCGTTCAAATATTCCACGCGGCCGGGCACACCCGGCGCGGAATTGAAGGATCAGGTGCCCGAAGAGGCCAAGACCGAGCGGCTGGAGCGTTTGCAGGCATTGTTGCTGAAGCAGCAGCATGCGTTTGCCGAGGCCTGTGTGGGCAAAACAGTGGATATCCTTCTGGAAAAGCCGGGCCGGATGCCGGGCCAGTTGATTGGACGCTCTCCCTGGCTGCAGTCTGTGAATGTTGATGCAAAAGCATCGCAAATCGGTGACATTATCAACGTACGAATCACCGGAACCAGCACCAACAGCCTTTTTGCTGAATTGCTCTAGGTTCCGGACGGGCACAAGGAGCCGCACCGCTTGAACGGACAGGAATTGGTTTCTTCTTCATCGCGCCAGCCCCGCACCGCGAGCGACGCCAATCACTTCACCCTGACGTTCGAGAATAATCGGTTCGCCAGCGAACTTTTCGGGCAGTTCGACCAGAATTTGAAGCTGCTTGAGGAGCGCCTCGGCATCGATGCTCGCGCTCGTGGCAACTCCGTCGTCATCACAGGCGATGTACTGGCCACCAATCAGGCACGCCGTACGCTCGATTACCTCTATGACAAGCTGCAAAAAGGCGGCAATGTGGAGCGTTCCGATGTGGAAGGGGCAATCCGCATGGCGGTTGCCGCCGACGACCAATTGACGCTGCCGACCATGGAGAGAAAAGCCAAGTTGACGATGGCGCAGATTTCGACGCGCAAGAAGACGATCATCGCACGGACGCCGACCCAGGATGCCTATATGCGGGCGCTGGAGCGGTCCGAGCTCGTCCTCGGTGTCGGACCTGCCGGTACGGGCAAGACCTATCTCGCCGTCGCGCACGCCGCCCAGCTTCTGGAGCGCGGTGCCGTTGAAAAGATCATCCTGTCGCGCCCGGCCGTCGAAGCCGGCGAGCGGCTCGGCTTCCTGCCTGGCGACATGAAGGAAAAGGTCGATCCATACCTGCGCCCGCTCTATGACGCGCTTTACGACATGATGCCCGGCGACAAGGTCGAGCGTGCCATCACGGCAGGCGTCATTGAGATCGCGCCGCTCGCCTTCATGCGTGGCCGCACGCTCTCCAATGCCGCCGTTATCCTCGATGAGGCGCAGAACACGACATCCATGCAGATGAAGATGTTCCTGACCCGTCTCGGCGAGAACTCGCGGATGATCGTGACGGGCGATCCGAGCCAGATCGACTTGCCGCGCGGCGTCAAATCCGGCCTCGTGGAAGCGCTGCAGCTGCTGGATGGCGTCGAGGGCATCACCATCGTACGCTTCAAGGATACGGACGTTGTTCGTCATCCGCTGGTGGCACGTATCGTCCGGGCCTACGATTCCACCTACGCCGCCAAGGCAGAGGAAAGCGATCCGCAGATCTGATCTGCGGCACGAAAGCTCATGGCCGAACTCGATATACAGATCAGCGTGGAGGAGGGCGATTGGCCCTCCGAAGACATATTGCAATCGCTTGCCGAGCGGGTGCTGGGCGAGGCTGCGAATTATCTCAAGAAACATGAGAGGCAGCCATTTCCGAAGATTGCCCCTGAATTGTCGCTGGTCTTTACCGACGACGCTTCGATCCGCGAGATCAATGCGGAATGGCGCTCTCAGGACAAGGCGACGAACGTTCTGTCCTTTCCGGCTTTCCCGCTGCAGCCCGGCGGCAAGCCCGGCCCGATGCTGGGCGATATCATCATCGCCAGGGAGACGGTGGAGCGTGAGGCGGTGGATCTCGAAAAGAGTTTTGACGACCATCTGACGCATTTGATGGTGCATGGTTTCTTGCATCTCTTCGGCTACGACCATATGAATAATAGCGAAGCCGAAAGAATGGAGGGGCTGGAGACTCGCATTTTGGCTAGTCTTGGCCTATCTGATCCCTATGCGGGACAAGACCCCATTTGATCTGAACCCTGTCTGACCAGGAACAATGAGCGACTTTACGACAAGATCGGCCCCCGAGGCCAAAGACGGAGCCGAAGCAGCCTCCTCCGACGAGGTAGGCAGTAGTAGCAACGGCAAGCGATCCCACTCTTCATTCTGGGCACGTGCCGCGCGCATTCTGCGCCCGACACAGGACGCCGCCCGCTTGCGCGAGGACCTTGCCGACGCGTTGATGACCAACGCTGCCGGTAACGATGCCTTCTCCCCCGATGAGCGTGCAATGCTGCACAACATCCTGCGCTTCCGCGAGGTGCGCGTCGAGGATGTCATGGTGCCGCGCGCCGATATCGAGGCCGTGGATCAGAATATCACCATCGGCGAGCTGATGATCCTCTTCGAGGAAAGCGGCCGTTCGCGCATGCCCGTCTATGCCGACACGCTCGATGATCCACGCGGCATGGTGCATATCCGCGACCTGCTGTCCTATGTCGCCAAACAGGCCCGCAACAAGCGCCGCAGCGGCAGTGCTAAGACGGCGGCTGCGGCAACGGCAGCACCTGCAGCCGAAAAGCCGGCACGCTCGGCCAAGCCGAACTTCGATCTATCGCGTGTCGATCTGCAGAAGACGCTGGTCGAAGCCGGTATCATCCGCAAGATCCTGTTCGTGCCGCCTTCGATGCTTGCCTCCGATCTCCTGCGTCGCATGCAGGTCAACCGAACGCAGATGGCCCTCGTCATCGATGAATACGGTGGCACGGACGGCCTGGCGTCGCATGAGGACATCGTCGAAATGGTCGTCGGCGACATTGATGACGAGCACGATGACGAAGAAGTCATGTTCAAGCGCGTCTCCGAAGACGTCTTCGTGGCGGATGCCCGCGTCGAGCTGGAGGAGATCGCAGCCGCGATCGGTCCGGATTTCGATATCGCCGAGCAGGTGGACGAGGTGGACACGCTCGGTGGCCTGATCTTCTCCGCGCTTGGCCGCATTCCGGTGCGTGGCGAGGTGGTGCAGGCGCTTCCAGGCTTCGAATTCCACATTCTCGATGCCGATCCGCGCCGCATCAAGCGGGTGCGCATCACGCGTAAGCGCCATGCAGTTCGCCGCCGGCCGACCGTCAAGCTGGAAGGCGATGCCGGTGCGCCGGAGCGCGATTTGCCGGCACCGGAAACGATCGCAGAGGAAACGCCGGCCGAGCGTAACGCCGCCCGCCAATAAATGGCGCGAGAGCGGGACAAATCGCTGCATTTTTGAAAGACTGCGCCCAATTGATTCGCGATTGGACGGAGCTGACGCATGGAATGGCTTTCGGGCAGGGTGATCCTCGTCTGGGGTTTCAAACGTGCGTTGCTTACGGTTTTGGCCGGTGCCATCGGCGTGCTGGCGCTGCCGCCCTTCGGCTTCTTCGCGGCAATGTTCGTCTCGTTCACGCTGCTCGTCTGGCTGCTGGATGGCGTTGCTGCCGGCCCGGATAGCGGTCTGCTCGGGCGCCTCTGGCCCGCCTTCTTCACCGGCTGGCTGTTCGGCTTCGGCTATTTTGTCGCCGGCCTGTGGTGGCTCGGCCATGCGCTGCTGATCGATGCCGATGAGTTCGCCTGGGCGCTGCCGCTGGCAATCCTCGGCCTGCCGGCCTTTCTGGCCGTTTTCTACGGCGTCGCGACCGTGCTTGCACGGGCTCTCTGGTCCGACGGCATGGGGCGTATCGCAGCACTTGCCTTCAGTTTCGGTATCCTGGAATGGCTGCGCAGCTTTCTTTTCACCGGCTTTCCCTGGAATGCAATTGGCTATGGCGCCATGCCCATTCCGCTGATGATGCAGTCAGCGCATGTCGTCGGCGTGCTCGGAGTGACCGTGCTTGCCGTCTTCGTCTTTGCGACCCCTGCGCTGCTCGGCACGCGCCAGGGGCGGGTGCCGGGGATCAGCCTTGCCGTCCTCATCACCGCCGCTCATTTCGGTTATGGCTATTACGCACTGGGCCAGCCGGAAGCGCCGTTGGCCGATGCCAAGACGGCACCTGTGGTACGTATCGTTCAGCCGTCCATCGACCAGGAAACCAAGATGGATACGGCCGCCGACCGTGCCGCCATTTTCGACAAGCATTTGGCGCTCTCGGTCCAGCCGCCTGCAAATGGCGGCAAACGGCCCGACATCATCGTCTGGCCGGAAACGGCCGTACCCTTCATCCTCACCGATAACCGCGATGCGCTGGCGCGGATTGCCGATCAGCTCGAAGACGATCAGATCCTGATCACCGGCGCCGTCCGCGTCGAAGACATGGGGCCGGGAGTCGAGCCGCGCTATTATAATTCGATCTATGTCATCGACGGTCGCGGACAGATCATCGGTGCGTCCGACAAGACCCATCTCGTCCCCTTCGGCGAGTACGTGCCCTTCGAGCACATTCTGAGCTATCTCGGCATCGAGAATGTCGTGGAACTGCCGGGAGGGTTTTCAGCGGCCGCCAAACGGGAATTGCTGAGCATGCCGGATGGCCTGAAATTTTATCCGCTGATCTGTTACGAGATCATTTTTCCGAACGAGATGACGCCGGAGATCTGGCAGGCCGACGCCATCTTGAACGTCACGAATGACGGCTGGTTCGGCGATACGCCTGGTCCATACCAGCATTTCCAGCAGGCAAGGGTGAGGGCGGTGGAGCAGGGACTGCCGTTGATTCGAAGCGCCAATACCGGCATTTCAGCATTTGTTGATGCACACGGACGGGTGCTTTCCGGTATCGATTATAATCAGCAAGGCTTTATAGATACCACTTTAGGTGGCGCAACCGTATCGCGCATCGACGATAAAGCCAGAAAAACATACTTTTGGTTGATCATCGGAGCAGTCGGCATGATTGCCGTGATTTCGCGCATGGGTTTTATTTTCAGGGTGAATTGACCAAAAAACCCTAAAATTGCATAGTGCTAGATGTCCGCCTTTCGAACGTAGACTGGAGGCCTTGGGGGCGTCGGCTGCAACGTGGCGTTATAGGGGTGGTGAAGGGTACCGGGTGGCAGGTCCTGAATTCAACCTATGTTAGGGTAAAATGATGATTGAGAATAAAAAGAAGCCGAACCCCATCGACATTCATGTCGGTAGCCGCATACGCCTCCGCCGCACGATGCTTGGCATGAGCCAGGAGAAGCTCGGCGAAAGCCTCGGAATCACGTTTCAACAAATCCAGAAATACGAAAAAGGCACCAACCGCGTTGGCGCGAGCCGCCTCCAAAATATCTCCAGCATCCTCAATGTCCCGGTTTCCTTCTTTTTCGAGGATGCGCCGGGCGAGCACGCCGCCGGTGCGGGCGGCATGGCCGAGGCATCCAGCTCCAACTACGTCGTCGACTTTCTGTCGTCTTCCGAAGGATTGCAGCTCAACCGCGCCTTCGTGAAAATTTCCGATGGCAAGGTCCGACGCAAGGTTGTCGAGCTGGTCAAGGCCCTCGCGGCCGAGGCGGATGCCGAATAACCCTTCCAAGCGGGGTTAAACCGACAAAGTCGAGAGGCGGTCATTTTGGCCGCCTTTTCGCTATTTACGGCAAAATTTTATCACTCGAGCGGGGACATAAAGATATATTTATGTCCTTGTGCGGCTTGTTTTTCGAGGCGGAGACGAATATCAAAAGCAGAGATTTGTTCTTTGAGGGGAATCCCGCATGCGCGCGAATTATCTGTTTACGAGTGAGTCTGTTGCCGAAGGTCACCCGGATAAAGTTTGTGACCGCATTTCCGATGAAATCGTCGATCTGGTTTACCGCGAGGCTGCAAAGACCGGCGTAAACCCATGGACCGTGCGCATTGCATGCGAGACCCTTGCCACCACCAATCGCGTCGTCATTGCCGGTGAAGTGCGTTTGCCGCCGAGCCTGATGAAGAAGGACAAGGATGGCAATGACGTCATCAATCCTTCGAAGTTCAAGGCTGCCGCACGCCGCGCCATCAAGGACATCGGCTACGAGCAGGACGGCTTCCACTGGAAGAAGGCCCGCATCGACGTGCTCCTGCATTCGCAGTCTGCCGATATCGCCCAGGGCGTCGACAATGCCTCCGACCAGCAGGGCGACGAAGGTGCCGGCGACCAGGGCATCATGTTCGGCTACGCCTGCAAGGAAACGCCTGATCTCATGCCGGCGCCGATCTACTATTCGCACAAGATCCTGCAGCTGCTCGCTACCGCCCGCAAGAAGGGCGACGGTGAAGTTGCCAAGCTCGGCCCGGACGCCAAGAGCCAGGTGACGGTCCGTTACGTCGACGGCAAGCCGTCCGAAGTGACCTCGATCGTGCTTTCCACCCAGCATCTCGACGAGAGCTGGGATTCGAAGAAGGTTCGTGCCGTTGTCGAACCCTATATCGTCGAAGCGCTCGGCGACCTGAAGATCGCTTCCGATTGCAAGTGGTACATCAATCCCACGGGCAAGTTCGTCATCGGCGGTCCGGACGGCGACGCCGGCCTCACTGGCCGCAAGATCATCGTCGATACCTATGGCGGCGCAGCCCCGCATGGCGGCGGTGCATTCTCCGGCAAGGACACGACCAAGGTCGACCGTTCTGCGGCCTATGCCGCCCGCTATCTGGCGAAGAACGTCGTTGCCGCCGGTCTCTCCGATCGCTGCACGATCCAGCTCTCCTACGCCATCGGCGTTGCTCAGCCGCTGTCGATCTATGTCGATCTGCACGGCACGGGCAAGGGCGTCACCGAGGATCAGGTCGAAGCGGCTATCCGCAAGAACATGGACCTTTCGCCGACCGGCATCCGCCGCCACCTCGACCTCAACAAGCCGATCTACGCCAAGACTTCGGCTTACGGTCACTTCGGCCGCAAGGCCGGCCGTGACGGCTCCTTCTCCTGGGAGCGTACGGACCTGGTGAAGGCCCTCAAGGAAGCCGTGAAGCTCCGGGAAGCCGCATGATCGATACCGAGCGCCGGTCGCGGGCGACGGAAGCATTCTTCGGCCGGCGCAAGGGTAAAGCCTTGCGCGGCCAGCAGGCCGAAAAGCTGGAAGCATTGCTGCCGCAGTTCATCATCGACCTTTCCGCCCCGGCGCCGCAGCCGCTGAACGACCTTTTCCCGGTGCCGACCGAGCGTCTGCGCTTGGAGATCGGTTTTGGCGGTGGAGAGCATCTGATTCACCGGGCGCTGGAGCAGCCAAAGACCGGCTTCATCGGCGTAGAACCTTTCGTCAATTCGATGCAGAAGTTGCTTGCTAGCGTCGACGACGCGGGTGCGCGCAATATCCGCGTCTACAATGACGACGCGACGCAGGTGCTGGATTGGCTTCCGGATGCCTGCCTGGATCAGATCGACCTGCTCTATCCCGACCCCTGGCCGAAGAAGAAGCATTGGAAGCGTCGTTTCGTTTCGCAGGTGAACCTTGCCCGCTTCCATCGCGTCCTGAAGCCCGGCGCGCTCTTCTGCTTCGCCTCCGACATCGACACCTACGTCAATTGGACGCTGCAGCATTGCCAGGCGCACGGCGGCTTCGAGTGGGCTGCGCAGAATGCCGCCGACTGGCTGACGCCCTATAAGGGCTGGCCGAGCACGCGCTACGAAGCCAAGGCCAGGCGCGAAGGGCGCTCGTCGGCCTATCTGACCTTCAAGAGGGTCTGATCGCTCCGACGGCGGGCGAGAATTTCGGGTTGAGATATTCGCACTATCCTGCGTGACGACCGCCGTTGGGCGGTCTGGATCATGCGCGCGTTGCCAGGTGGGGCCGGTTCGATGCGGTCCTTGCGGACGGTGACGTTCACCGTCAGACGACGCTCATGGTCAGTGCAGGCTGACCGTCTTCAATTCGTCTTCGGCAGCACGATAGAAGGTGCTGGAACGATTATCCGTCAAAAGGATCGGGGTGCCGTCGGCGCCAAAAAGCGCCCAGAGATCCACATCCGGATCGATATCGGGCGCTTCCGGGAAGCAGCGGGATACTTCGGACCAATCCATTTTTCTGATGTAGGCGACCTCACCGGTGCCGATATTGGCAAGTTCGGATTGGGTCAGGCGGGCGGTGGCTTCTTTCAACAACATGCTCGTACCTCCAGTATGAGGGACCAACGGCTCCAGAGCATGATGACCAAAAGTGAGAGCGGCTTTCAGGTGACGTCGTGCTCTAGTTCTTTGATTCTAGAGCCGATTCGGACTTCAGGTTGATTCGGCCTGAAATCATCCGGCTCTAGGCCGTTGTTCTACTGTGAGACCGAAATGTTAATTTTCTTTACCACGCGCTCCGGTTCCGGCCGAATGAGATC
Organism: Rhizobium sp. AB2/73; assembly: GCF_020871915.1. Lineage (NCBI taxonomy): Bacteria > Pseudomonadati > Pseudomonadota > Alphaproteobacteria > Hyphomicrobiales > Rhizobiaceae > Rhizobium > Rhizobium sp. AB2/73. The sequence goes on from NZ_CP067071.1 coordinate 50,424, forward strand.
GACGGAGAGCAGACCGTTCTTCAGCGTGGCGCCTAGCACCTGCATGCCGTCGGCAAGAACGAAAACGCGCTGGAATTGCCGGGCGGCGATGCCCCGGTAGAGATAGTCGCGCTCGCCCTGTTCTATCTGGCGTCCGCGGATCAGCAGCTGGTTCTCTTCCGTCGTGACATCAAGCTCGTCTTCGGAAAAGCCCGCGACCGCCAGCGTGATGCGCAGACGTTCCGGTTCGCCCGACAGGCGGTCCGCGCGCATTCTTTCGATATTATAGGGAGGGTAACCGTCGCTGACCTTGGAAATCCGCTCAAGCGTCTTTTCCATAGTATCAAAGCCCAGAAGTAGCGGGCTGGCAAAGGGAGTCGTCCGGCTCATCGTCTCAAAGTCCTTGGGTGTCAAGCGACCGTTCCGGACCTGATATTCAGCACCCGGTTGTCCCTAATATGGGAGTACGCGCCTGCGAGTGCAAGCCATGAGGTCTTCGCATTTGCGAGATCGAAATCCGTGGTGAAAAATCGTTTTGTGACATGACGAGCGAGCGCTTGACAAAGCCGGACCGGACCCGCGACAAAGCCTGTCGATCTGCACCGGAGGAAAGTTGAAGACATGACCGAACCTAGAAAAATCATCATCGATACCGACCCCGGTCAGGATGACGCTGCGGCGATCTTTCTCGCCTTCGGCAGCCGCGAGGAGATCGAGGTGCTCGGCATCACGACGGTTGCCGGCAACGTGCCGCTGCGGCTGACCAGCCGCAACGCCCGCATCGTCTGCGAGCTCTGCAATCGCCGCGACGTCAAGGTATTTGCCGGGGCCGATGCGCCGCTCAAACGCAAGCTGGTCACGGCCGAACATGTGCACGGCAAGACCGGCCTCGACGGCCCCGAACTGTCCGAGCCGACAATGGAGTTGCAGCCCGGCCACGCCGTCGATTTCATCATCGATACGTTGCGCAAGGAACCGGAAGGCGCCGTGACCCTCTGCACGCTCGGCCCGCTGACCAATATCGCAATGGCTTTCCGGAAGGCGCCTGACATTGTCGGCCGCGTGGGCGAGCTCGTGATGATGGGCGGCGGCTTCTTCGAGGGCGGCAACATCACTCCGGCCGCCGAATTCAACATCTATGTCGATCCGGAGGCGGCAGACGTGGTGTTCCGTTCCGGCGTTCCTATCGTGATGATGCCGCTCGACGTCACGCATAAGCTGCTGACGCGAAAGGATCGCGTCGAGCGCATCGCAGCGGTCGGCACGCCGCCGGCCAAAGCCATGGTCGAAATGCTGCAATTCTTCGAGCGCTTCGATATCGAGAAATACGGTTCGGACGGCGGTCCGCTGCATGATCCGACCGTCATCGCCTACCTCTTGAAGCCTGAGCTGTTCAAGGGCCGCGAGTGCAATGTCGAGATCGAGGTGACATCGGAACTGACCGTCGGCATGACGGTCGTCGACTGGTGGCACGTTACCGACCGCAAGCGCAACGCAAAGGTCATGCGCGATGTCGATGCCGATGGCTTCTTCGCGCTTCTGACGGAACGCTTCGCTCGCATCTGATCAAGATCTATGCAAAAGGCCGCCGGAGCGAGCTGGCGGCCTTTTGCATCTCATTTAGTCGATAGTTCAAAACTCTTCCCATTCGTCCTGGGCGAGTGCATTGGCGCCCTGGGTCTGCGGAATTGCTTTACGTGCCGGTGCACTAACGGCCGCTGCCGGTCTGCGCGGCGTAACCGGAGCCCGCATCTGCTGAGCAGTCGCCCGCAATGCGCTGGCGTTGTCCTGGGCAGCACGGCCGGTGCGGAAACGCGCAACGAGCGTTCTGAGCGACTGGGCTTCCTCGGCGAGGGCGACGCTGGAAGCGGTGGTTTCCTCGACCATTGCGGCATTCTGCTGAGTGACCTGATCCATCTGGTTCATGGCCGAGTTGATTTCCTTCAGGCCGATCGCCTGCTCGCTCGCGGAAGCCGAAATCTGGCGGATCAGGCCGTTGATCTCCATGACCTGCTGGGCGATCTTGTGCAGGGCATCCCCCGTGCGGCCGACCAGATCGACGCCTTCCTTCACCTGTCCCGCCGAGGCATTGATCAAAGTCTTGATCTCCTTGGCGGCATTGGCCGAGCGCTGGGCCAACTCGCGCACCTCCTGCGCGACAACGGCGAAGCCCTTGCCTGCCTCGCCGGCACGCGCCGCTTCGACGCCGGCATTGAGCGCGAGAAGGTTGGTCTGGAAGGCGATTTCGTCGATGACGCCGATAATGCGCGACACTTCCTGCGACGATTGCTCGATGCCGTGCATGGAAGCGATAGCCTTTTGCACGATCTCGCCGGAATGCTCGGCATCCTCTGAGGCGGCATTGACGCTGCTGGCCGCCGTGCGTGCATTTTCCGCGCTGGAATTGACCTGCGCGGTCAGCTCGTTGAGGGCCGCCGCCGTCTCTTCGAGGCTTGCCGCCTGCTGTTCGGTGCGGCGGGCGAGGTCCGAGGCACTGTTGCTGATTTCGCCCGTGCCACTGCCGATATTGCCGACGCTGACATTGACGGTATGAACCGTCTCTTCGAGGCTTGCCAGCGCGGCATTGAAGTCCTGCTTGAGCTGGGCATATTCGCCGGGGAAATCGTCCGTGATCCGCTGGGTAAGGTTGCCCTTCGAAAGCTCGGCGAGGCTTTGGCCGAGAATGCTGACGATATGGCGCTGCAGGGCGACGCTCTCGTTGCGTTCGCTCTCCGAGCGGCGACGTTCACCCTCGGCAGCTAAGCGCTGATCGTTGGCTTCACCTTCAAGGCGCTTGGTGTCGGCAAGCGCAAAGCGGAAACCTTCCAGGGCCTTGGCGACCGAGCCAACTTCGTCTGCACCTGCCTGGCCGGCGACCGGTTCGGCATAATTGCCGGTACTGAGGCGATTGACGCTAGCAACGAGACCGGCGAGCGGCTTCTGCACGAAACCGCGCACAGCGACGTAGAGGGCGAGCATGACGGCGGCGAGCACGAGGATGCCGGCAACGATCATCATATAGGTCTGATCGCGTACCGGCGCCGCAATGGCGCTATGCGGTACGTCGATGAGAACAACCCAGGTGGCGTTGAGCCCGGGAACGGCGAAGGGATAGACGACGCGGTCGAACGCTTCGCCGCTATTTTCGGAGAGGTTCTTAAGGACGCTTGGAGAAGAGGAGGTCAGCGCCGCCTTGATCGCATCGGCGCCGGAGCCGTTATAGTCCTTCATCAGCAGGTTGGCGCTTGGGGCGACCAGCCACTTGTTGTCCTGGGAAACCAGGAGAACGCGACCAGTGCCGAACGGCTGCATTTTCTGCAGCTTCGCGGAGAGCGAATTGAGGGAGATGTCGACGCCCGCAACGCCGATCAGCTTACCGCCCGACATGACCGGGTAAGCGATCGAGCTCATGGTCGTCGGAACGTCGGTGCCCTGCGCGAGATAAGGCGGCGTGATCGCGCCTTTGCCGCTGTCGGCGGCAAGCTTCCACCAGGCGGCGCTGTAATCATTGTCGAAAGTCGAGAACTGGATGCCGCCATCCTTCGTCTTCGACCAATAGGGCGTAAACGCACCCTTATCGTTGACGCCTTGGTCCTTATTGTTGGCGAGCTCTGTCGTCTTGCCGTCGAAGGTGCCGAGCTGTTCGCAGAACCAGCTGCCGAAGGCAAAGGCATTCTGTTCGACATTCGCCTTGAGGATATTGATGATGCCCTTGCGATCGAAGGTATGACCTTCGTGACCGCGGCCGAGGATACCGGCCATGGAGCGGGCGGCGCTCGCCAGTTCGCCGACATTTGCCGCAATCTCGTTGGAAATGGACTTGGCCTCGGTATTCGCCTGATCCATCGTCAGCGTCTCGACGCGGTCGCGGGTCTGGGAAATCAGCAGAAAATTGGAAACCAGCAGAACGAGTGCGATCGCCAGTCCAGTGACCAAGATGAGCTTGGCCGCAAGCGACTTCATACGAAAGATGAACATCATTTCCTCGAAAAAGCGATGCGTCGGATACACATTATCCGAATGCAAGGTCGGCGCAGGATGGCCCTGTCATGGAGCCGCCGTGAGATTCCTGCCGCGTGTGGAAGGCCATGCGCGCCAGGCCAGAGGAGAATGATGTGGAAGCGCAAAAATTTAATTAATTGCGCTTCGCAATACTTATGGAATTTTAGCTTTAAAGCTTTTCGGCGACTTCGCTAGCAACCGGTATGGAAGGCTGTGCGCCCGGCTTCAGGCAGGCCAGCGAACCGGCAACGGCAGCACGGCGCAGGCTGGCGTGGAAATCCAGGCCCTGATCGAGGCTTGCGGCAAAATAGCCGCAAAAGGTGTCGCCGGCACCGACGGTGTCCACCGGCTCGATCACGAGACCCTTGGCGCGAGAAAGCTCGCCGTCGCGGATGGCGATGACGCCGTCGCCGCCGAGCGTGACGATTAGCGTCTGGCCGGTTTCGCCGTGCAGGCGAACGAGGGCAGCCTCGCGCTCGGATGCCGACATGTTGTCCTGGCCGGCCAATCTCTCGAATTCGGTCTCGTTGGCGATGACGATATCGGCAAGGCGGCCGAGGCGGGCAGCCTCCGGGATCAGAGGAGCAAGATTGAGCACGGTGCGTACGCCCTTTGCCTTCGCGGCGTTGAGCGCGGTTTCGACGGCTGCGACAGGGATCTCAAACTGCAGCATCAACGTATCGCCGGGGTTCAGGGCCGCCACGGCGGCTGTTGCGTGTTCGGCCGTATTCGTGCCGTTGGCACCGGGAACGACTGCGATCATGTTCTCGCCGTCGCCGCCGACGAGAATGAGAGCGGTACCGGTCGGCTCGGACACCCGCCGGACAGTGGAAAGATCCGTGCCTGCGGCCTGAAGCAGGTCCAGTGCGGGCTCCGCAAAGCCGTCATTGCCGACGGCACCGCTCATGCGCACCGTTGCGCCGGCCCGCCGGGCAGCCAGCGCCTGATTGGCGCCCTTGCCGCCGGCGGCCGTGGAAAAGCCGTTGCCGGCAACCGTTTCGCCCGGCTTCGGCAAACGATCCGTGGTGGCGATGAGGTCCATGTTGATGGAGCCGAAAATAGTGATCATGCGATATCCTGCCCTGGGTGTTGCGTCTGCATGATCCTGCCCGAAGGCTGCCTTTGTCTTTTTGGATCATGCATCGATTGGGCGCGACACTGCCGAAGCGATCAGTCTTCGTCAACCACCCTGAGCTTGAGTTGGCTCGTGCGGTTGTCGACCGGCTTGGGCCGTTCGTCCGCGCGCGTCTTGGCGGGCTCTTTCGCCGTCTCGAATTCCAGCGCTTCTATGCGCTCTCCGCGCCTTGCCAGCTTATCGGCCGAGGTGACGATCATGTCGACATCCTTCTGCGCCATGGCGAAATGACCCTGCAGCTTGCGCACGCGTTCATCCAGGCGCGAGAGGTCGTCCATCAGACGCGCCACTTCGCTCTGGATGACATGAGCCTGCTCGCGCATGCGCTGATCTTTCAGTACGGCTTGAATGACCTGGATCGACAGCATCAGCAGCGAGGGCGAGACGATGACGATGCGGGCGCGCTGTGCCTTCTGCACGATCGCCTCGAAATTCTCGTGAATCTCAGCGAAGATCGATTCGGAGGGTACGAAGAGAAAGGCCGTATCCTGCGTCTCGCCGGGAATGAGGTATTTCTCCGCAATGTCGCGAATATGCAGCTCCAAATCCCTACGGAATTGCTGGGCCGCGATCCGGCCCTGATCGGGATTGGCGGCGGCACGAATGGCGTTCCAGGCCTCCAGCGGGAACTTGGCATCGATGACGAGCGGCGGCGAGCCATTGGGCATGCGAACAGTGCAGTCCGGCCGCGAGCCGTTCGATAGCGTCGCCTGGAATGCATAGGCTCCCATCGGCAATCCGTCAGCGATGATGGTTTCCATACGTGCCTGGCCGAAGGCGCCACGCGTCTGCTTGTTGGAGAGAATGGCCTGCAGGCCGACGACATCCTTTGCCAATGTCTGGATATTGGTCTGCGCGGCATCGATGACGGCGAGTCTTTCCTGCAGGCGGCGCAGATTCTCATGGGTGGAGCGCGTCTGCTCGCCGATGGTCGCCGTCATCCGCTGCGACATCCCGTCGAGACGCTGGCCGATGGCCTGATTGAGCTCGGCCTGTCTGGAGCCGAAGACTTCCGCCATGGTGGCAAGCCGCCCCTGCATCTCCGCCTGAGACCGCAGCAGCGCCGCCATCGTATGCTCGGCATTGAGCTCATCGTCCTCCGCCTGCGCCCTGCCGCGGAAGAAAAGGACGATGACTGCGATCGCAAGCAGGATTACGAGGCCGGTCAGAAGCTGGACCGTGGAAATGGCTTGGCCGAAGATGATGAAAGACATGAAACCTGGCGCGCTGATGAAGTTCTTCGCGCAAGCATAGCAAAATCGTTGTGAATATCCAGATCAAACCGTGAACAAAATTTCGAGGCCATCCGCTGCCGTTTGGATTGCCGCCGTTGAAAAAACACTGCCTCACCGCCATCTTGGCGATTCCATCGCACAACAAGATGCGTTATGGGAAACGTCATGACGATCAAGCCACTCATCATTTTGCCCGACCCGCTGCTCCGCCAGGCTTCCAAGCCCATCGAGCAGATCGATACCGAAATTCAGCGCCTCGCCGACGACATGCTGGAAACCATGTACGACGCCCCGGGCATCGGCCTTGCGGCGATCCAGATCGGCGTTCCCCGCCGCATGCTCGTCATCGATGTCGCGCGCGAAGGCGAAGAGAAGAAGCCGCTGGTGTTCATCAATCCGGAGATCGTCGCGTCTTCGGACGAACGTTCAGTTTACGAGGAAGGCTGCCTCTCGATTCCGGATTACTACGCCGAGGTGGAGCGCCCGGCACGCGTCACCGTCAAGCATCTGGACCGCGACGGCAAGGAGCAGCTCACCGAGGCTGATGGTCTGCTGGCGACCTGCGTGCAGCACGAGATCGACCACCTGAACGGCGTGCTTTTCATCGACTATATTTCGCGGCTCAAACGCGACATGGTGATCAAGAAGTTCACCAAGGCTGCCAAGTCCAAGGCTCTCTAATCCCCGGCCATTGAAAGATCGAGTTGAGACGCCTATGATATCATTGATATCAAATGGAGGCGCAAGTGAGCGATCTTTTGATTCGCGATATTTCCGAACCGATGAAGCAGGATATTGCAGAACGGGCAAAGCAGGCGGGGCGCAGCCTCTCGGAAGAAGCAAAAGAGCTTTTGCAAAAGGCGCTGATCGCGGAGAAAGCCGCGACGGAGAGCCCTCGATTGTCTGCCTGGGACTTTCTTCGGCCAATTCTCTACGATGGCGATGACGCGGCGGCAACGGAATATGCCCGTATCATGGATGAGATCGAAGCAGAGAGAAAGAAGGACTTCGGCCGCCCGGTCGAAGATTTTGAATGATCCTGCTCGACACAAATGTCATTTCGGAATTGCAAAAACCTGCACCCGATCAAAATGTTGGTGTCTGGATGAAGGTTCGATCCAGCACGGAATTCTATCTTTGCGATGTTGTCGTGATGGAGCAGTCCTACGGTGCGGAGCGCTTCTTACTCCGCACCGGATCTGATCGTTATGCGCAAATTTTCAATGCATTGCTTGCTTCGTTCCAAGGTAGGATACTTCGGTTCGATCAAAAGTCCGCTATTGAAACAGGACGCATTCGCGCCCGTCGCGAACGTTCGGGACATCAGATTTCCGTGCAAGACGCCATGATCGCCGCCATCTGCCTTGCGAATGGCGCGACATTGGCGACGCGCAACACAAAAAACTTCGAGGGGCTTGATCTCAAGCTCATAAACCCGTTTGAAGGCGGCTAGCGTCTGACCCGATGGCGCGCGCCGCCTCTGCCGGGTCATTCCAAACCTGATATCTTAGCCGGATGGATCGCATGTCGCTCAATATCATTTTCATGGGAACGCCCGAATTCTCCGTGCCGACATTGCGGTCCCTGATCGATGCCGGGCACAAGATTCGTGCCGTTTATACGCAGCCGCCCCGTCCCGGCGGCCGGCGAGGGCTCGACCTGCAGAATTCGCCGGTGCATCAGGCGGCTGAGCTGTTGGGGCTGCCAGTGTTCACGCCGGTCAATTTCAAGGATCCCGACGAACGCCAGCGTTTTCGCGATCTGGATGCCGATGTCGCTGTCGTCGTCGCTTATGGCCTGTTGTTGCCGGAGGCAATTCTGTCGGGCACGCGGCTCGGCTGCTATAATGGGCATGCCTCTTTGCTGCCGCGCTGGCGCGGGGCAGCCCCTATCCAACGGGCGATCATGGCCGGCGATAAAAAAACCGGCATGATGGTGATGAAGATGGACAAGGGGCTCGATACCGGCCCGGTCGCGCTGACACGCGAAGTCGAGATCGGTGACACCATGACCGCGGGTGAGCTGCATGACAAGCTGATGCTCGTCGGCGCAAAAGCCATGGCCGAGGCCATGAACAAGCTGGAGCACGATGAGCTGCCATTGACCGCGCAGCCATCCGAAGGCGTTCTCTATGCCGCAAAGATCGACAAGGGTGAAACGCGCATCGATTTTGGCAGGCCGGCAGCCGATGTCCATAACCATATCCGTGGCCTGTCGCCCTTTCCGGGCGCCTGGTTCGAGGCCGAAATCGCCGGCCGGCCAGAGCGCGTCAAGGTTTTGGGCTCGGAGTTGGCAGAGGGCAACGGAGCCTCCGGTCAGGTCCTGACGGATGATCTCGTCATTGCCTGCGCCTCCGGCGCCGTCAGGCTGACGAAGCTGCAGAAGGCCGGCGGTAAGCCCTTGGCCGCAGCCGATTTCCTGCGCGGTACGCCGATCTCGCCGGGCACGGTGCTTGCCTCGGAGCAGGCCTGATGCCGCGCTACAAGATGACCGTCGAATATGACGGTGTTCCCTATGTCGGCTGGCAGCGCCAGGAAAACGGTCCCTCTGTGCAGGGCGCGATCGAAGGCGCCATCCTGTCCTTGACCGGCGAAATGGTTTCGATCCGCGGGGCGGGACGCACCGATTCCGGTGTCCATGCCATGGGGCAGGTCATGCATGCCGACCTTTCCAAGGAATGGAAAGTCTATACGCTACGCAATGCGCTGAATGCCCATCTGAGGATGGCCGGTGACCGCATCGCCATTCTCGATATCGTCGAGGTCGACCCAAGCTTCGATGCGCGCTTCTCGGCCATCCGCCGCCACTATCTCTATCGTATCATCGCCCGCCGTGCGCCGCTTGCATTGGAAGCCGGACGCGCCTGGTGGGTGCCGAAGGATATGGATCATGAGGTCATGCACGCCGCGGCGCAGACCCTTGTGGGACGGCATGATTTCACCACCTTTCGCTCCGCGCATTGCCAGGCAAACAGCCCGGTGCGTACGCTCGACCGGCTGGACGTGACGCGCAGCGGCGAGCTGATCGAGATCCGCGCCACTGCGCAAAGTTTCCTGCACAATCAGATCCGTTCCTTCGCCGGCACCTTGAAGCTCGCGGGCGAGGGCAAATGGACGCCCGAGGATGTGCGCGCGGCGCTGCAAGCCAAGGATCGCAAGGCCTGTGGCCCTGTCGCCCCGCCGGATGGGCTCTATTTCATGCAGGTGGATTATCGTGACGGTGCCGGTTCGGCCGGCAGCGAAGGGGAGGATATCGATGACGGTGACGGTCTATCATAATCCCGCCTGCGGCACCTCTCGCAATACGCTGGCGATGATTCGCCAGTCGGGCGAAGAGCCTGTTGTCATCGAATATTTGCAGACGCCACCCAGCCGCGAACGGCTGTTGGAGCTCATTGCCGCCATGGGCCTAACGGCTCGCGATATTGTCAGGCAGAAGGGAACGCCCTATGACGGGCTCGGCCTTGGCAATCCCGATCTCACCGACGATCAGCCGCTGGATCGGATGATCGAACACCCGATTCTGATCAATCGTCCGATCGTGGTGACGGAGAAAGGCGTGCGTCTTTGCCGCCCCTCCGAACGCGTGCTCGATATCCTGCCGAACCCGGACATCGGCTTATTTACCAACGAAGATGGCGAGGTCGTCGACCGCTAGAACGTGACTGCCTCAGCCCGGCGGATAGACGCCGAGGAAGCGCTGCAGGAAGTCTGTCAGCAGCATGGTTGGAATGAGCAGCACCAGCGTCAGCGTGCCGATGAAGAGCGGATGCGTACCGCAGATCATTCTGAGCATGCGCGCCAGCGAAAAGATGATCGCCATCATCAGCGCCAGCCACAGCAACGCCGCCAACCCGCTGGACCCGGGAACGAAAGCGATTAAGGCGATGAGCAGCGCATTCAGATAGGATGTCGGCACGCCAAGCCAGTTCACGACGACGACGATCGGCGTGAACTTGTCGCCGAAGCGAAAAATCAGCAGCAACACGCCAGCAAGCACGAGCGGGATCAACCAGTTCGCAAATTCGACCAAGGCCAAGCGCAGAAAGAAAGCAAGGCCCGTCGATGTCTCGGGCGGCATGGCGGTCAGATAAGCCTTTTGCCACCACAGCCATGAAATGCCGATCGACGGCAAGCACCAGAGGATTGCCCAGAAGGAGCGCATCATCCCGCGGTCCGATATGTCCAGATACTGAAAGCCACGTGCATCCATCCGGATCAGCAGCCACAGGCCGGACAGGTAGTATTGGACTTCCTTAAAGCTCGGCATTCTCGAACCAGCGCTGGATGAAGGTCTGGTAGATCCCGGTCAGCGTTTCGAGATCCGAGAGCGCCACACGCTCGTCGACCATATGCATGGTCTGGCCGACAAGCCCGAATTCCACCACGGGGCAGTAGTCCTTGATGAAGCGGGCATCCGACGTGCCGCCGGTGGTCGACAGCGCCGGCCTTTGGCCGGTGATGTTTTCGATGGCGGAGGAGAGCGAGGCGATGAGCGCATTGTTGCGCGTCAGGAATACCTGGCTCGGACGCTCCGACCAGACGATGTCGTATTTCGCCGGCGGACGCCCCGGCCGCAGCGTCTGGTCGGCGGCGGCCGCATCCAGCCTCGCCAGGATCTCCGTCTTCAGCGCATCGGCCGTCCAGGTGTCGTTGAAGCGGATATTGAAGGCAGCGGTCGCCTTGGCGGGAATGACATTGGTGGCGGTATTGCCGACGTCGATCGTCGTCACTTCGAGGTTCGACGGCTGGAAATTGTCCGTACCCGCATCGAAGGGGGGATCGAGCAGCGCTTCCGTCAACTTGATGATGCTACGCACCGGGTTGTCGGCAAGGTGCGGATAGGCGGCATGGCCCTGAACCCCATGGACGGTGATAGTGCCGGAAATCGAGCCGCGGCGGCCGATCTTGATCATGTCGCCGAGCCGGTCGGGGTTCGTTGGTTCCCCGACGAGCGAGGCATCCCATGTCTCGCCGCGCTCGGCCGCCCATTGCAGCAGCTTGACCGTGCCGTTGATCGCGGGTCCTTCTTCGTCGCCGGTGATCAGGAAGGAGATCGAGCCGGCGGGTTTGCCATGCTTCTCGATATGACGCGCAACCGCAGCCACGAAGCAGGCAATGCCGCCCTTCATGTCGACGGCGCCACGGCCGAAAAGCTCGCCATCGGCGATTTCGGCGGCAAAGGGCGGGTGGCTCCACGAAGCGGCATCGCCGACCGGCACCACATCCGTATGGCCGGCAAACATCAGATGCGGTCCATCCGTGCCGAGCCGCGCATAGAGATTTTCGATATCGGGCGTTCCCGGCTCGCTCGCCGTCATGCGCTCGATCTTGAAGCCGAGTGGCTGCAACATGCCGGCAAGTGCGGTCAACGCGCCGCCTTCGGCCGGGGTGACGGAGGCGCAGCGGATCAGGGTCTGCAGGTTTGTAATGGGATTGGTAACAGTCATCGGAGGCAACTTATCCGGCGGGAAATGGCAAAGCGATGGCAAAGGATCGGTGACGACTCGAAAATCTCTGCCGCGATTCCAGCAATCGCACAGGCATGCTCACCCGGCAAGCGTGAGGGAAGCGCGATATGGCAACCGCGCTTCCCAAATTTTGCGAGATTAGTCGCGCAGCAGCTCGTTGATGCCGGTCTTCGAGCGGGTCTTTTCATCGACGCGCTTGACGATGACGGCGCAATAGAGGCTGGGCGCCGGCTGGCCGTTCGCCATTGTATTACCACTCGGCAGCGCGCCGGCGACGACGACCGAGTAGGGCGGAACTTCGCCATAGGTGATCTCGCCGGTGGCGCGATCGACGATCTTGGTGGACTTGCCGATGAACACGCCCATACCAAGCACGGAGCCTTCGCGGATAATGCAGCCTTCGACGACTTCGGAGCGGGCGCCGATGAAGCAATTGTCTTCGATGATGGTCGGACCCGCCTGCATCGGCTCCAGCACGCCGCCGATGCCGACGCCGCCGGAAAGATGCACATGCTTGCCGATCTGAGCGCAGGAGCCGACGGTTGCCCAGGTGTCGACCATAGTGCCTTCGCCGACATGGGCGCCGAGATTGACGAAGGACGGCATCAGGATGGCGTTGGGGGCGATATAGGCGGAGTGACGCACGACGGCGTTCGGCACGGCGCGGAAACCCGCTTCACGGAAGCGGTTCTCACCCCAGCCTTCGAACTTCGAGGGAACCTTGTCCCACCAGGTGGCGCCGCCGGAGCCGCCTTCGACAATCTTCATGTCGTTGAGGCGGAAGGAGAGCAGAACCGCTTTCTTGAGCCACTGGTTGACGGTCCAGTTGCCATCGGCGCCACGTTCGGCCACGCGAACCTTGCCGCTGTCGAGGAGATTGAGCGCCGTCTCGACGGCATCGCGGACTTCGCCGCGCGTCGACGTGTTCACATTGTCGCGATTGTCGAAGGCAGCCTCGATGGACTTTTCGAGGGAGGCGAGGTCGGTAGCGCTCATGGGAATTCCTTACAACGTCAGGGCCTATCGTGATTTCCGGATAAAGGTCCGGATGCGGTCGATTGGTCCTATAGCATGCATGCCGAAAATGGAATGTCTTTTCCGCGCCGATTGAGCTTGGATTCAAGGCGTTGTAGGGGCATATGCAAGAGCTTGGCTATTTCCGTTTGCGGACGGAAACGGCTAGTCATGATCGATTCGAAAGGCATGAGTAGATGAGCAAGGCGAAGAACGGCAGGCTGAGGCGCAAGGACGGGGTTTGGGACCCGTTGAAGACGAGCTCGGCGGACAAGCAGCGGGCCGAGTCGGTGCCGCGCACGCCGCAGTCGATGTCGCCTTCCTACCGGCTTGCCTATGCCGATGAGGATTTCCTCTGCCGTGAGGAATTGCGCCCCATCCGCCTGCAGCTGGAATTGCTGAAGACCGAAATGTCGCTGACCGAGCGCGGCATCAAGTCGACCGTCGTGATGTTCGGCGGCGCACGTATTCCCGCCCCCGGCACCAACGCCTGGGCCGCCCGCAACGAGGTGCAGCGCGCCAATCTCGAAGCCGCATCGGTCTATTACGAGGAGGCGCGCAAGTTCGCCCGACTCTGCTCCCGTTATTCCGCCGGCTTTGATTACCACGAATATGTCGTCGTCACCGGCGGCGGTCCTGGCGTGATGGAAGCGGGCAATCGCGGGGCGGCCGAAGAAGGCGCACCCTCGATCGGCCTCAACATCGTGCTGCCGCACGAGCAGGCGCCGAATGCCTATGTGACGCCGGAACTCAGCTTCAACTTCCATTATTTCGCGATTCGCAAGATGCACTTCATGGTGCGAGCCAAGGCGATCGCGGTGTTCCCGGGCGGCTTCGGCACGCTCGACGAACTGTTCGAATGCCTGACACTCATCCAGACCGGCCGCATGGAGCGGCTGCCGCTCATTCTCTTCGGTGAGAAGTTCTGGCGCAGCATCATCAATTTCGAGGCGCTGGCTGAGTTCGGCACCATCGCGCCGGACGATGTGAACCTCATCAGCTTTGTCGATACCGCCGACGAAGCCTGGAAGATCGTCGCCGATTTCTACGAGCACGACAACGGTAACCACGAAAACGGGCACTGAAAACGGAAAGCCCGCCGTCGCTTGGGCGAGGGCGGGCCTTTGTTCATGGGATTGTTGCCGGAGCGATCGGCTTAGAGCAGCGGGCGGCCCGGCATGTCGTCGAGGTTGACGACACCATCGTGGTTGCGGTCCAGACGGTCGAAGACCTTGTTCATGGCGTCTTCGGCCTCCTTCTTGCTGATCTGGCCGCTTTGATCGGTATCGGCAAAGCGGAAGACCATAGCTTCGTGCATGAAGCGGCCATGCGGTCTGTGATGGCGATGGCCTTCGCCACCCTTGTCGTTGTCATTGTCGTTTTGAGCCTGATCGCTCTTGGACTGGTCGGCCGGAGCCTGATTGCTCTGCGCCTGATTGTCTTGGGTCTGATTACCCGGAGCCTGGTCGCCGCCCGGAGCCTGCCCATTTTGGGCCTGATTATCATCGGCTTTGGCATGCTCGGCTCGCCACTGCTTCATCTGCTCCTGGCGGTAGGCGCGATATTCGCCGGGGGTGATCTCACCGTCGTGGTTGACGTCGATCTGGTCGAAGATCTTGTCGACGCCAGCCTTGACCTCATCCTTGGTGAGCTTCGTGTCACCGGGATTGCCGAATTCCTTCAGCATGCGCACGTAAAGGACTTCGGGCGAAATATGCGGTCTGTGCCAGCGGCCGTGATGATGCCTGCCCCCACGGTCGCCATCATGCGAAGCGGCGAGCGCCACCTGTGCGGCACCGCCGAGAAGCAGAGTTGCGGAAAGTCCGGCGAGAAGAAGTTTTTTCCCGTTCATCGTTTTTTCCTTTCGTGTCGAGGAATGGTCAAACGATACGGCTGGCAGTCAAAAACGGCCAATTAAACCTCTGTAAGGCGCATGAAACTTTGGTAACCCCGCCTTGGGTGTGCGTTTCCGCATTCCGAACGGAAAACCGCTGCGTACTTTTCCTGAAGTGCTCAAATGAATGGTTAAACCAGTGCTTTCAGGAAGGCGGTGAGGTCGTCGGTCACATAGTCGATGTGATCGTCCTCGCCGGTCGTTCGCTCCCACCATTCGACGATGGCCGTCTCGAGATTTTGCGGCACAAGAAGCACTGTCTTCATGCCGAGCGCCTTCGGTACGGTTAGATTACGCGGCAGGTCCTCGAACATGGCCGCCTTCTTCGTATCGACGCGATGAAGGCTCATGAATTTGTCGTAAGTGCTGCCGGCAGGCTTCGGCACGTAGTCGGCCGCAACGATATCGAAAATATCGTCGAAGCCGTCGAGGATGCCGAGTGCGCCGGCCGTCGCCTGGGCGTGTTTGACGCTGCCATTGGTGAAGATGAACTTGCGTCCCGGCAGTGCCTTGATGGCTGCGGCGAGCTCCGGCTGCGGCGTCAGTGCTGAATAATCGATCGCGTGCGCTTTCTCCAGGAAGTCGTTGGGGTCGATGCCATGATGGATCATCAAACCCTGCAGTGTCGTGCCGTGATCGAGATAATATTGCTTCTGCAGCTTGCGGGCCTCTTCGCGCTCCATGTGCAGAAGGGCGGAGACGTAAGCCGTCATGTTCTTATCGATCTGCGCGAAGAGATCGACATGATGCGGATAGAGTGTGTTGTCGAGATCGAATACCCAATCACGGATGTGGGAGAAATCGGCTGGCTCGGATAGCGTTTTTGTCTGGCTCATGCCTGTCTTATGGCACGCCCGCTCCGGACGGGGGAAGGGAAATATTCATGCTGCCGCATCTCAACCATTTTGGGGAGATTGCGGGGCAATCTAATGCCGGCTATGATTTTACCATTGATTTCCGGGGTTTTACTCTATCTGCCATGTGAGGGAGGGCTTACGCTCTTCAGGTCGCGGAGGAGAAATCACCCGGCCGGGCTTTTCGGAGGGGATGCGATGAGTCAGGTGGAAAAGGCGCAGGAATTCGCGCGGTTGCACAAGAAGGGTGAGCCGCTGATCCTTTTCAATATTTGGGATGCGGGCTCTGCCAAGGCGGTCACGGAGGCGGGCGCCAAGGCGCTGGCAACGGGGAGTTGGTCGGTTGCCGCTGCCAATGGTTTCGGGGACGGCCAGGCAATCCCGCTATCGCTGCTGGCGGTGACCGCCAGGCTGATTTCGGTGACGAGCCCGTTGCCTCTGTCGGTCGATTTCGAGGGCGGTTATGCCGTCGAGCCCGAGGAAGTCGCCGCCAATGTCGAAAAGATCATGGATCACGGCGCCATCGGCATCAATTTCGAAGATCAGGTGATCGGCGGCCACGGCGTTCATCCTGTCCAAACGCAGGCAGCACGCATCCGCGCCATCCGTGAAATGGCCGATCGCCGGGAAATGCCCTTGTTCATCAACGCCCGTACCGATCTTTTTCTGCAGGAAAGCGATACGGCCCATCATCAGCTCCTGCTGGACGACGCCTTTCAGCGCGCCGATGCTTTTGCCGAGGCCGGTGCCAGCGGTTTCTTCGCGCCGGGCCTGGTCGAACCGGATCTGATCGGCGCGCTCTGCGAGCGCTCGCCCCTGCCTGTTAACATCATGGTGCGTCCGACCACGCCGGACAATGAGACCATGGCAAGGCTGGGTGTCAGCCGCATCAGCTATGGGCCGGCCCCCTATCGTTCGGTCATGGGAATGCTGAAAAGCGAGGCCGAAGCGATCTATCGGCCGTCCTGACGAGCCCCTCGGCGCCTCGCAATCTTGTTTGCGGAGCGCCTGAATTTTCTCAATGAATGTGCCCTATCAGGGAACGATCAATGTGCCCGCACCGCGCTCGGTGAAGATCTCGAGCAGCACGGAATGGGCCGTCTTGCCGTTGAGGATAACGACGCCCTGAACACCGGCCTTGATGGCGTCGATGCAGGTTTCGACCTTCGGAATCATGCCGCCGGAAATCGTGCCGTCGGCAATCAGCGCATGCGCCTGGGCGACGGACAATTCCTTGATGAGCTGGCCCTGCTTGTCGAGGACGCCGGGAACATCCGTGAGGAAAAGCAGGCGCGTGGCACTGAGCGCACCTGCGATCGCGCCGGCAAAGGTATCGGCGTTGATGTTATAGGTCGCGCCGTCGCGGCCGGGGGCGACCGGGGCGATGACCGGAATCATCTCGGACTTGGCAAGCAGATCGAGCAGCGTGCGATCGACTTCGACCACTTCGCCGACGAAGCCGAGATCGAGCACGCGCTCGATGTTGGAATCCGGATCCTTGATGGTCTTGTGCGCCTTTTCGGCGAAGACCATATTGCCGTCCTTGCCGCAAAGGCCGATCGCCCATTCGCCGGTCTGGTTGATCAGCGCGACGATTTCCTTGTTGATCGAGCCGGCGAGCACCATTTCGACGATCTCGACCGTCTTCTGGTCGGTGACCCGCAAGCCGCCTTCGAACTTCGATTCGATGCCCATCTTCGTCAGCATGGCGCCGATCTGCGGGCCGCCGCCATGGACGACGATCGGGTTGACGCCGGACTGCTTCAGGAGCGCGATATCGGCCGCAAAGGCCTTGCCAAGTTCGACATTGCCCATGGCATGACCACCATATTTCACGACGATGGTCTTGTTTTCGTAACGCTGCATGTAGGGCAGCGCCTGTGCGAGCAGGTTGGCTTGGAGTTCGCTTTGGGCTTCGGACATGGTGCACCCTTCGGAATTGTTCGCGGGCCTTTTATCTCAAGTTTTTGACAGAGGGAATAATGATGTCGGCATAAGTTGATGCCGTGTCACAATAGCGCTGTCAAAATTGATCGCGTCGGCGAGCTTGCCTAGGCGCACTTTTGTCTTAATGTTGAGCCAAGCGTCTGGGTGGGGTGTTGGATGGCGGCAAGCGAGGAGACGGAAGCGCTGATCGGCCGCGTCGCCATGCGCGACCAGAAAGCCTTTGCCGCACTCTACAAGCGTACCAGCCCGAAACTTCTCGGTGTTTGCCTGCGTATCGTCGGCAACAAGGTGGATGCTGAAGAGGTTTTGCAGGAGGTCTATATCAAGGTCTGGCAGCGGGCCGAGCAATTTGCCGTTGAGGAAGGGCCGGCAATGGCCTGGCTGATGACGATCGCGCGTAATCGCGCCATCGATTTCGTCCGCGCCCGCAAGCCCGTAGCTGACGAAATAGACAGCGCTTACGATCTCGCCGACCTCGAACCCGGCCCCGAAGAGCAAGCAATCGTGAAGGGAGAGGGAAGGCGGATTGACAGGTGCATGGAAGAGTTGGAAGCTGATCGTGCGCGGGCTGTTCGCAGCGCCTATGTCGAGGGCTTGAGCTACCAGGAGCTCGCCGACCAACACGCTGTGCCATTGAATACTATGCGCACCTGGCTGCGCCGAAGCCTAATCAGACTGAGAGAGTGCATGGACCGATGAGTACGCCCGATCAAAGCAAGGGAGGCCGCTCCCGCGATGAAGTCCTGGCCGGAGAATATGTGCTTGGCGTGCTTTCCCTGGAAGACCGGCAGAAGGTCGAGCGCCGCATGCGCAGCGACCGGCAGTTCGCCGCAATCGTCAGCCGCTGGGAGCAGAATCTCTCGGAATTCAACGAGGAATACGAGGCGGTGACGCCTGCGGCCGCCGTATTTCCGAAGATCGAAAAGCGGATTTTCGGCGAAGCGGCGTTCGGCGCTCATCTCTGGAATTCGCTGATGCTGTGGCGCTCGGTCGCCTTCGGCTCGCTGTTCTTGGCGGCCGGCGTACTCGTTTTCGCCATCACGAATGAAGGCGGCTTGCGCATGAGCCCAGGTAAGCAGCTCACCGCATCTCTTTCTGGCCAGAACAGTCCCTTCAATCTCCTCGCCAATTACGACGTCGCCAATGGGCGCCTGAAAATTACGCCGGTCGCCGCCGGCAAGCCCGAGGAGAAATCGTTGGAGCTCTGGCTGATTCGCGGCAGCGATCCCGCCGAGGCGCTGGGCATACTGCCACCGACCGGCGATGGCGAAATCGTCTTGTCGCCGGAACTTCACGCCAAATTGACTGAAGGCGCCATCATCGCCGTCAGTGTCGAGCCCTTTGGCGGCTCGCCGACCGGCAAACCAACCGGCGATGTGGTTGCTTCCGGCACGATCCATTTGCCCTGAGGAATTTCGGCTCCCGAAAAAACGATCGCGGCTGAAACTCTCTGCCAGCATGCTCCGTATCTTCTTCCGACCCCGCCTGATCGGGGCAACAGAGAGGAAGAGGTACGTTATGATCAAGACCGTGTTTCGCATTGCCGCCGCTGCCGCAATCCTGTCGGCCGCAAGCAGCCTAGCCTATGCCAAGGACCCGATGGTGGGCGGTGCTGCGATGTATGCCAGCAAGAACATCATCCAGAATGCCGTCAATTCCAAGGATCACACGACCCTGGTCGCAGCCGTCAAGGCGGCCGGCCTCGTCGATACCCTCGAAGGCAAAGGCCCATTCACCGTCTTTGCGCCGACCAATGAAGCCTTCAAGCAGCTGCCGGCGGGCACTGTCGAAACCTTGCTGAAGCCCGAGAACAAGGAGAAGCTCGTCAAGGTGCTGACCTGCCACGTCGTCGCCGGTGATGACATGGCCGCCGCCATCAAGAAATGGGCAATGAGCAAGGGCGGCGAATACGATCTGAAGACGGTCGGCGGCTGCACGATCAAGGCCGTGGACAAGGGCGGCAAGCTGACGTTGACCGACGAAGCCGGCGGCATTGCCCATATCACCATCGCCGACGTCAAGCAGTCGAACGGTGTGATCCATGTCGTCGACAAGGTGTTGTTGCCGAAGATGTAAACCTTAGCGGCAACACGGCCGCCGTCGCCTTATGCGGGGTCGGGGGCGGCGGCCTCATTCGACCGGTCGGTCTTCAGACCTGGATGCCGACCGTCAGGCCAATGGCCTCGCGCAATTCCTGAAGGCCAACGCCTTTTTCCGATGAGGTGGCGAGGATGCCGGGATAAGCGGCGGGGCGCTTGCGGATTTTTTCAGCGGTATCGGCCAGCAGCTTCGGTATGCCTGCTTCCTTGATCTTGTCGGTCTTGGTCAGCACGATCTGATAGGAAACGGCGGCTTTGTCGAGAAGATCCAGGACCTCCCCATCGTTCTTCTTGATACCGTGGCGGCTGTCGATCAGCACATAGACGCGTTTCAGCGTCGTGCGCCCGCGCAGATAGTCGAAGACCAGCTTCGTCCAGGCATCGACCTGATCCTTCGGCGCTTCGGCATAGCCGTAGCCCGGCATATCGACCAGAGCCATCGGCGGCAGATCGCCGCCCTCGCCGGAAAAGCCATCGGGAACGAAATAGTTGAGCTCCTGCGTGCGCCCCGGCGTATTCGAGGTACGCGCCAGGCCCTTATGCCCGACCAGGGCATTGATCAGCGACGATTTGCCGACATTGGAGCGGCCGGCAAAAGCAATTTCCGGCGGCCCTTCCGGCGGCAGAAACTTCATCGAGGGCACGCCGCGGATGAAAATCCACGGACGCCCGAAAAGCGGCTTGTCGTCTTTGGTCGTCTGATCTGCCATTTACTCAGTCTTTTGCTTGAATGAGTGGATTGGCTTCGAGGTTTTATCCGCGAAAGTCAAGTTTGGATCGGCATTTGGCTTCATGCCGCCGAGCTTCGATGCCGCTTCAAAGAGTCGGTAATGGCTAACCGCAACACGTGACGGCATTTGCTGGGCCACAGCAAGCGGCCGCTTGAGCTTGCGCGACCAGCCACCGGTCACGGGGCTTGCAGCTCGCTGCGCGAGGAATGAGGTTGACATGCACCGCACCGTTACCGATAGCGGGAGCCGATGCGCAGTAGAGCTGCATCGGCTGCACCCCGTCGCTTACCTCAAAGGTCAGCCTTGCGGAACCGTCGAGCTGCACATGCTCGGAAACTTTGCGGATGATAGCGGTGAATTTGCCCGCTGGCATATGCGTGCGGTTGCCTTCGTCGATATCCCAAAGCTGCACGAAAATCTCCGCCCATGTTTCCGGATTGGCCCCGCAATCCAGTGCCGAAAACTGCCCGGCTTTGACTTCTGTGACATGATAGCCTGGCCTCACCGGCCGTCCGTTATAGCGGAATACAAGGGGCAGATCGCGGAAAGCGGCCAAGGTCTCAAGCAGAAGGCCGATGCTGATATCCGAAGCTGGGGTCTTGTCGATCGCATTCATTTGGGGTACTCCATATTTCAACGTTTCAAGGATTATTGAAATATGGATGAAGGTCAAGCCCTCGCTTCGTTCGGCGCTCTCTCTCAGGAGACCCGCTTGCAGATCGTCCGCATGCTCGTCGTTGCCGGTCCTGATGGCATGGCTGCGGGCGCGATTGCAGAGAAGCTCGGCGTATCGCCGTCGAATGTCTCGTTCCATCTGAAGGAACTGGATCGGGCCGGACTCGTTGGCCAGCAACGGGAATCCCGCTCTATCGTCTACACCGCCAACTACCATGTGCTCGGAGGTCTCGTCCGCTTCCTGATGGAGGACTGCTGCGCGGGGCACCCGGAGGTCTGCGCGCCGGCGACGCAAGTCGCTGCCTGCTGCGCACCAGCTGCGAGAAACGTTCCATGAATATGCTGATCTCGGGCCTGAAACCATGACATCTTTTCCGCTTTCGCGCTGTCTTGTCTCGGAGGCCTTGGGCACGGGTCTTCTGGTCACGACGGTGGTCGGTTCGGGCATCATGGCGGACAGGCTGACAACCGATACCGCACTTGCGCTGCTCGCCAATACGCTGCCTGCGGGTGCGATCCTCGTCGTACTGATCACCGTCCTGGGGCCGATATCCGGCGCTCACTTCAACCCGGTCGTATCGCTGGTCTTTGCGATACGCCGCGAGCTGACCGCAATGTCGGCTTTGGGCTATGTCGTCGCCCAGATCCTTGGCGGGATTTTCGGAACGATCCTTGCGCATGCCATGTTCGAACTGCCGTTGCTGCAGGCCTCGACCACCATTCGCAGCGGCGGCGCGCAATGGCTGGCCGAGGTGACGGCCACCTTCGGCCTCGTCTTCGTCATCCTCGCCGGCCTGCGGTTTCGCGCCGACGCCGTGGCATGGCTGGTCGGTCTCTACATCACGGCTGCCTACTGGTTCACCGCTTCCACCTCTTTCGCCAATCCGGCTGTCGCAATCGCCCGCTCGCTGACGAACACCTTCGCCGGCATCCGTCCTGTCGATCTGCCGGGTTTCATCGTCGCGGAAATCCTCGGCGCATTGCTGGCGGTGTTGCTCGCGAGCTGGCTGCTGATGGAAGCCCGCAATCCTCAAGCTCTCGCTGAAACGGAACTTGCCCCATGACCATGGATGTCACGATCTACCACAATCCCGACTGCGGCACCTCGCGCAACACGCTGGCGATGATCCGCAATGCCGGCATCGAGCCCACAGTCATCGAATATCTGAGCAATCCGCCAAGTCGCGATGATCTCATCAAGATGATTGCCGATGCGGGTTTGACTGTCCGGCAGGCGATCCGCCAAAATGGCACGCCCTATGCCGAACTCGGCCTCGACAATCCCGACCTGACCGATGCCCAGTTGCTCGATGCTATGTTGAAGGATCCGATCCTGATCAACCGCCCGTTCGTCGTCACGCCCATGGGCACGCGTCTGGCCCGGCCTTCGGAAGTCGTCCTGGATATCCTGCCCGATACGCATAAAGGCGCGTTCGCCAAGGAAGATGGCGAGCAGGTTCTCGATGCTGACGGCAAGCGCCTTGTCTGAACGGGTGCCTCTTCCTGCCGTGCTTGCGCTCGGCATCACGCAGATCATCGGGTACGGCACCCTCTACTACAGCTTCAGTATCCTCGCGCCCGATATGGTCGCGCAGCTCGCATGGTCGAGCGAATGGGTTTTCGGCGCACTGTCGGCTGCGCTTCTGATCGGCGGCCTCACCGCACCATGGCTCGGGGTGCTGTTCGACAGGATCGGCGCCGCCCGGGTGATGACGATCGGCTCTCTCATGGCGGCTGTCGCCCTGGCCGCCTGTGCCTTTGCGCCCAACAAGGCAGCCTATGTTGCTGCACTTGTTGCGATCGAAGCTTCCGCCAACCTGGTCCAGTATGGCGCGGCCTTTGCGCTGCTCGTGCAAATGCGACCGCAGGTCGCCTCCCGCAGTATTACCTATCTGACGCTGATCGGCGGATTCGCCTCGACAATCTTCTGGCCGACGACCACGGCACTTCATGCGCATCTCACATGGCAGAATGTCTATTTGGTTTTCGCCGTCCTCAACCTCTGTATCTGCCTGCCAGTCCACGCGTGGTTGTCGCGTCAGGGAACCACGCACGGGTCGAAGGCAGCAACCGTAGCTCCGCGCGTCGAGGGTGTGTTGCCACCTGCTCGCCGTCGCCTTGGCTTTGCAATCATGGTTACGGGTTTTTCGCTGATGTCGCTGGTCAGTTCGGCCGTTCTGGTGCATCTGGTGCCGCTGTTGTCCGGCCTCGGTCTTAGTGCGACCGCCGTTCTCGTAGGGACGCTCTTCGGCCCATCGCAGGTCGGCAGCCGCCTCACCAATATGGTGTTCGGCAAGAACCTGCCAGCACTCCATCTGGCCGTGATCGCTTCGACGTTGATTCCGGGCGGGCTGCTGGTGCTTCTGCTTTCGGCTCCCTCCGTGCCCGGCGCCATGGCCTTCGCGATAATCTTCGGCATGGGCAACGGCCTCCTCAGCATCGTCACCGGGACGCTGCCTCTGCATCTTTTCGGCAGTGACGGCTACGGGAAGCTTCAGGGGAAGATGATGGCGGCGCGGCTGATCCTTTCAGCTCTTGCCCCGTTCGCTCTGGCCTTCGCGATGGAGAACATCGGCATCACGCCGTCACTCGCCGTCACGGCCGCTCTCGGCGGGCTTTCCATCGTTGCGCTATCTTCCATCGCAGCATTGCGATAACCATTATGGGCGGGCATCGGTGCTGGGGGGCGTCGATCGCACCTGCCGCCGGATAAAGAAAAGCCCCACCGAAGCAGGGCTTTTGTCGTCATTTCGATGGTGCCGGTTTTCGTTTGAAGAGGCCCTTCAGATTGTCGAAGAGCTCCACCTTCACGCCGTGGCGCTTCATGATGATCGACTGCTGGATGACCGAGAGCGTGTTGTTCCAGGCCCAGTAGATCACGAGTCCGGCCGGGAAGCTTGCCAGCATGAACATGAACACCAGCGGCATCCAGTTGAAGATCATCGCCTGGGTCGGGTCGGGCGGCGTCGGATTCATGCGCATCTGGAGGAACATGGTGATGCCCATGATCAGCGGCCAGACGCCGAGATGCAGGAACGTCGGAGCCGCGAACGGCAGCAGGCCGAACAGGTTGACGATCGAGGTCGGATCCGGCGCGGAAAGATCCTGGATCCAGCCGAAGAACGGCGCGTGGCGCATTTCGATGGTGATGTAGATCACCTTGTAGAGCGAGAAGAAGATCGGGATCTGCAAGAGCACCGGCCAGCAACCCGCGATCGGATTGATCTTCTCTTCCTTGTAGAGCTGCATGGTCGCCTGCTGCAGGGCCATGCGGTCGTCGCCGAATTTGGCCTTCAGCTCCTCCATCTTCGGCTGCACGCGCTTCATGTTCGCCATGGAGGCGTATTGCCGGCTGGCGAGCGGGAAGAAGAGCGCCTTGACGACGATGGTCGTGCAGAGGATGGCGACGCCGAAATTGCCGAAGTAGCGGAAGAAGAAATCCATCAGCTTGAACATCGGCTTGGTGATGAAGTAGAACCAGCCCCAGTCGATCAGGCGGTCGAAGCGCGGGATCGAATAGCTGGTCTCATAGCGGTCGATGACCGGAACTTCCTTGGCGCCCGCGAAGACGAGGTTCTTCAGGTCGATCGACTGGCCGGGGGCAACCGTGATCGCATCCTGCTTGTAGTCTGCCTGGTAACGCGGCGTGCCATCCGCGAAGTGCGAGAAGCGTGCGTCATAAGCTGTCGACTGCGGCGGCACGATGGTTGCGGCCCAATACTTGTCCGTCATGCCGAGCCAGCCGCCGGTCGCCTTGGCGGGCGTCGTGGCTTCCTTTTCGGTAGACGCGTACTTGGTCTCGATCAGGCCGTCATCGCCGATAACGCCGATGAAGCCTTCATGCAGGACGTAGGCGGAAGGCGTCTCGGGCTTGTTGTAGCGGGTGACGCGGCCATAGCTCGACAGCGCAATCGGCGCCTGGCTGGCGTTGGCGATCTTGTCGGTGATCGTGAACATATAGCGATCGTCGACGGCGATCGTGCGGCTGAAGGTGATGCCCTTGTCATTGGTGTAGGACAGGGTCACCGGTGTCTTATCGGTCAGCTTGTCGCCGCTCGTGAGCTTCCACAGGGTCGAAGGGCCTGGGACTGCGCCGGTCGCATCGCTGCCGACATAGCCGAGTTCGCTGAAATAGCCGTCCTTGGTGTCGGCCGGGCTGAACAGGGTGATGATCGGGCTGCTCTTGTCGACTGTCTCGTGATAGGCCTTCAGGCGGAGATCGTCGAGGCGGGCGCCTTCCAGGTTGATGGAGCCGGCAAGGGCCGGCGTATCGATGACAACGCGCGCGGATGCGGTCTTTTCGACGGACTGGTCGCGGGTGAGGACCGTCGGCGTCGTCTGACCATTCGCCGGCAGCGAACCGTTGACCGCAGTGCCCGCGGGAGCTGGCTGCGTGGTCTGGGCCTGCTGCGCCTGCTGGTGCTGCTTGGCGGCTTGCTCGGCCTGGCGCTGCGCTTCGAGGCGCGGGTTCATGTAGAAA
This sequence comes from Rhizobium sp. AB2/73, assembly GCF_020871915.1. Lineage (NCBI taxonomy): Bacteria > Pseudomonadati > Pseudomonadota > Alphaproteobacteria > Hyphomicrobiales > Rhizobiaceae > Rhizobium > Rhizobium sp. AB2/73. The sequence continues at coordinate 75,939 of NZ_CP067071.1, forward strand.
AACTGCCAGCCGAGAACAATCAGCACAGACAGTGCAATTGCAATGAAGTAATTGCGGTTGTTTTCCATCATACTTTCCTGGAGCGGTCCTTTTCCGACCGCCGGTGTTTCGGCCTGGTTTCGATGCGGCTTACGAGTTCGCTCGCCAGTTTTTCGAAAGGCGCGGTCAGCACCTCGCGTCGCGCGACAACCACATAGTCGTGTCCGGGCTGCATTGCAAATCCGGCGTGAAGCCGCACGGCTTCTTTCAGCCTGCGCCGCATGCGGTTGCGCTCCACCGCGTTGCCATGTTTTTTGGTAACGGTAAAACCGACGCGGGGTCCGGCGTCGGCGGTCTTGCGATCCAGCATTTCGATGAGAAAGAAGCTGCCTCTGCGCTTCTCGCCTTCGCGGACTGCAAGAAACTGCGGCCGGCTTTTCAGCCGCCCGACAGTCTTTTTGGGTCGTTCATTCGTCAATTTGCCCGCCATCCTGGATTATCGGGCACTTCGGCCCTTAGGCCGAAAGACGCTTGCGGCCGCGGTTACGGCGAGCGGAAAGAACCGCACGGCCGCCCTTGGTGGCCATACGCGCACGGAAGCCGTGACGACGCTTGCGGACAAGCTTGGATGGTTGGTAGGTACGCTTCATTTATTTAAACACCGCGGAGTGCGGCCCTTCTTGAGCTTTGCTTTGAATAGCAAGGAGCGTTGTTGATTATGGCGAACGGACTTGGCCCGCAAAAGCAGGCTCCGTGACCGGACGTGCGCGGGCTTATACGGATCAAGGCCCCGGAAGTCAATTATAGGAGCGCAAATTCCTTGAAATCAGGCAAATTCGCGCCATTCGGTCGCGGCAACGCGCTTTGGCTACGATGCTCACCGGAATGTGTGCGCAACCTTAAATATAGATTGCAGATATTCTAAAATATATAAAAAGTACAGTCCGAAATGTCGTACGTTTAGATGAAAAATACTTCAATATAACGTTAATGATTTTAGCCGATATCTAGCTCTATGTCGTAAAACCCATCGATTTATGGGGGATGGGATCTGCGCCGGAGGGGTATTGTGAAAATTCGCGGCAAAATAAATCTGCTTGTGTCGGTCATGGCCGGGGCGGCGCTTCTGATTGGCGCCACTGCCCTCTATGCGTTGCATCAATATGACCGGAAGCTACAGAGCTATGAGCAGACGGCGAGCCGCGCTTACATGGGCGAGCGCCTGAATCGTTACGTGACCGCGGTGGTCATGGAAGCGCGCGGCATCTATGCCGCTGCCGCGGCAAAGGATGTCAAACCCTTTGCCGATGGCCTGATGGCCGATCTCGACGAAATCGACAAGGTGCTGACGAGCTGGGCGCCCATGGTGCCGGAGACGCAGGAGGCGGAATTCACCAAGCTGCAGGCGCGCGCCCAGGAGTTTCGCGCCTTTCGCACGGAAACGGCCAGGCTCGGCTTGACCGATGGCCCGGACGCCGCCGGCAAGCAGGGCAACAACGAGGCGAACCGCGCCAACCGCAAGGCTTTCCAGGCCGAGATCGATGCGATCGTCCAGACCGACAAGGCGGAGCTTGCGAAAGCCGAAGCCGAGATTGCAGCTTTTCACAGCAACGTCTTGTGGGTCGTCCTCGGCATCATGATTGCCGGTATCGTGGCGGGCGTCGGCCTCGGAGCCTATATCGGAACCGTCCACCTGAGCCGCCCGATCCGCAAGGTGACGGATGCAATAAAGAATGTCGCCAACGGCCAGTTCGACATCGAGGTGCCGTTTGCCGGCCGCCGGGACGAAATTGGCGAGATGGCCGCGGCCGTCGACGTCTTCAAGGAAAACGGCAATGCCGTGCGCCGCATGAATGCCGAAGAAACAGCCATGCGCGCCAAGAGCGACGAGCTTCAATCGAGCATGTCTCTCGCAGTTTCTGCCGCGGCAGCCGGCGATTTCAGCCAGCGCATCGAGAAGGACTACGGTGACGTCAATCTCAACCGCTTCGCGCGCAACGTCAACGAGCTCCTGATCAGCGTCGACATGGGAATCGGCGAGGTTCGCCGCGTCATTGCAAGCCTGGCTGACGGAGATCTGACCCAGGCGATGAAGGGCGAATTCCAGGGCGCCTTTGCCGAGCTGCAGCAGAACGTCAATACGACGCTTGCGACGTTGAAGAGCACCATGAGCGAGGTGCGCGAGACCACTGGTTCGATCAACTCCAACACCAACGAGCTCCGCCACGCCAGCGACGACCTCTCCAAGCGCACCGAACAGCAGGCGGCCGCCCTGGAAGAGACATCGGCGGCGCTCGATCAGATCACCTCCGTCGTGCAGAATTCCACCGAGCGGGCGCGCGAGGCCAGTGTCATGGTCAGCGAAGCCAAGGATGATGCGGCCCGTTCCGGCACGGTCGTTCGCAATGCCATCGATGCCATGGGGCGCATCGAGCAGGCATCGGGCGAGATCAGCCAGATCATCGGTGTGATCGACGATATCGCCTTCCAGACCAATCTTCTGGCGCTGAATGCCGGCGTCGAGGCCGCGCGCGCCGGCGAGGCAGGCAAGGGCTTCGCGGTAGTTGCCCAGGAAGTCCGCGAGCTTGCCCAGCGCTCCGCGACAGCTGCCAAGGATATCAAGGCCTTGATCGGCAAGTCCGGTGGCGAGGTGCAGATCGGCGTCAAGCTCGTGCAGGCGACCGGCCAGGCGCTGTCGTCCATCGAAGCGCGCGTCCTCAAGATCAACGACCACATACACTCGATCGCAACGGCGGCGCGCGAGCAGGCAACTGGCCTGTCCGAGGTCAACAACGCCGTCAACCAGATGGACGAAGTCACACAGCGCAACGCCGCCATGGTCGAGGAAACTTCGGCCGCGACCCATCGATTGGCAGCCGAGGCGGATGGCCTTGTCCACCTCGTTTCGCGTTTCAAGGTCGACGCAGCCAATGTTTCCGCTCCCGTTCCAGCGCGCGCCGAGACGCATCGCCCGGCCGCTTCGCCGGCCCGGCGCATGATCGACAGAGTCGCGACTGCATTTGGTGGAGGAGCGCTTGCTCCGGCTGCCGCGGCGCAGGGTTGGGAAGAGTTCTGATCCTGCCGATCTGATCTCACCAATATGAGGCTGGCTGCGGCGCTTGGGCGTCGTTGCGGGCCTTCGTTTTCTGCCAAAATCCGGAGCCGATTGGAAAAAGGCCCACAATCGCCTATTATCTAGTTTCGATCAGGTCGCATCAGATCGCTTTGCGGCGAAGCGGGACAATTGAAATGGACAGTGGGCAGGACAAGGGTGCCGTAAAGGACGGCAAGGTCGAAAAACGCCGCCTGTCCCAGCTTTGCCGTCCCACAGGCATTTTCGGCGGCCTCTCCGGCAAGCTTCTCATTCTCACCGTCGTTTTCATTTCGTTGGCGGAAGTGCTGATCTTCGTGCCGTCGGTCGCCAATATGCGGCTGCGATGGCTGGAAGATCGGCTGAACACCGCCGCTGCCGCCGCCATCGTGATCGACGGCCTGCAGCCGGCCGAGTTGCCACGTGCTTTGCAAAAGGAGACGCTGATGGCGACTGGCACGCGGGCCATCGTCCTGCGCAAGGACGGCACGTCGCGCTTGCTGGCGACGGCCGAGATGCCGGCCTCCGTCGATGAGAAATACGATCTCAGCGACGTGTCGCAGCTCACCGCCATCAAGGATGCGCTCGATACGCTGCTGTTCGGCGGCAATCGCATCATCCGCGTTTTCGGCCCCGTCGGCGGCGATGCCAACACCGGTATCGAGGTTGTGCTGAAGGATACACGTCTCCGCAATGCGATGCTTGCCTATTCGACCAGCGTCTTCTTCGTGTCCATCCTCATCTCGCTGTTCACCGCAACGCTGATCTTCTTTGCGATCAACCGCATGATGATTCGTCCCATCCGCCGGCTGACGGACAGCATGCAGGCCTATTCCGATGATCCGGAGGATCCCGGCCGCGTTCTCGTTCCCGACAAGGGCGGCGATGAACTTGCTGTTGCCGGACGCCATTTGGCCTCGATGCAATCGCAGCTGCAGAAGACGCTGAAGCAACAGAAAAATCTTGCCGCCCTCGGCCTCGCCGTGTCGAAGATCAACCATGACATGCGCAATATTCTCTCGGCCGCGCAGCTGATGTCGGACCGTCTGGTCGATGTCGATGACCCGATGGTCAAGCGCTTCGCCCCGAAGCTGCTGCGCACCATCGATCGTGCCGTCGGCTATACGACCGAAGTTCTTTCCTTTGGCCAGACCTCCGAATCGGCGCCGCGCCGGCGCAAGATTCGCATATTCGAGCTTGTCGAGGAGGTTCGCGATATTCTGGCGATCGATCCGGATAGCGGCATCGAGTTCATCGAACAGCTCAGCCCCGACCTGGAGGTCGATGCCGACAGCGAGCAGCTGTTCCGCGTCATTCATAATCTTTGCCGCAACGCCCATCAGGCGCTGATCGCTTTCGGCGAGGCGGAGCCCGACAGCGTCAGGCGGATCACGGTTTCGGCGCACCGGATCGGCAGTGTTGTCAGCATCACCGTCGACGATACCGGGCCAGGCATGCCGCAAAAGGCGCGGGAGAACCTGTTCACGGCCTTCCGTGGCTCAGCCCGCTCCGGCGGTACGGGCCTTGGCCTGGCAATCGCCCGTGAACTCGTCCTCGCCCATGGCGGCACGATCGCACTCGTCGAAAAACCGGCGGCCGGCACGCAGTTCCGAATCGAAATTCCCGACCGCCCGGTATCCCTCGATGACTACCGCAGCAGAAGCTTCCAAGAAAATTGATTGTTTTCAGTTACTTGGCGTCAATATGCACGAAAATCGCGATCTTTTTCAGAAATCCACTTGCATTCCCTCAAGGGAGGCTTTAGAGAACCGCCCACGCCAACGGTTTCTTCCGTTTCGGCCACGCACCCGTAGCTCAGCTGGATAGAGCACCAGACTACGAATCTGGGGGTCAGGAGTTCGAATCTCTTCGGGTGCGCCATTTTCTACTATTTCCGAATAAGCTTGGCATCGTTGTCTAAAGCGTATCGCGACCCGTGAGATTTGCTTCTCGCGCCTTGGGTCTTTGATATTGTGCATGTCGCCGCCGCAAAGCCGTCGACCACTTTTGCCTGGCATGCTTTAGCTTTGCCCTATGCAGGCATTCGCAATAGCTGTAATGTCGATGCCGTTGTGAGGCAGACGCTGCAAGCGGTTGTAACCGCCATAATGTCCGCCTGCTCCTTTGCCTTAACGCATTCTGGGCTGCATGTCGTCCTTTGCGGCGATGGTCCGTAGTGCCGTACGCAATATTTGATAGGCTTGCTCTCCCAACAGCTCACGATATCGCCGTTCGATCCCGTCGTTAAATTCGTGAACGATCTGCATCACCTGCCGCGCCTCCGGCCTGGCGGTGACGAGCTTGGCGCGCCTGTCCGTAGGATCCGGCACCCGCTCGACATAGCCAAGACGTTCCAGATCATCGATCAGTTCGCCCATCGCGGCCTTGCCCATGCCCGCCCTCTCGGCAAGCAGGCTGGCTCGGGTTCCTTCTTCATCAATATTGGCAAAGATCGCGCCATGCTTCGGTCTGATGGCTGGATGACCGCGCTCGTGCAGCGTCTGGGTGAGCGCCTGTGCGGAAGCCTGATAGGCGTAGAGTAGAAGTGATTGCGTGTAGGGCGCTACCATATTTCCAAATAAGTCCGGTCGCCATATAGTATGGCAATCATACTAAAGGAGGGAGTGTGAGATGTCACTGCATCCGGACGTTGGACAAGCCGCGCAACAAATCGTCGATGCGTTCGTCGCCGCATGGAATAGCCACGATGCCAGCGCCTTTTCCGCGATATTTGCGCAAGACGCCGATTTCACGAACGTATTTGGAATGAAGGCAACGGGCCGATCATCGATCGAGCAGTTTCACAGGCCCATATTCGAGACGATGTTCAAGGACAGTCAGCTCAAAGCCGCCAAAACCCAAATACGTCCTATTCGCTCCGATGTTGCCGCACTCGACATTCACTGGAGCATGACGGGCGCGCGCGATCCGCAGGGGAATGAATGGCCTGAACGCCATGGGCTAATCAACATGCTGATCGTGCGCGAACATGATATCTGGTCGATCGCCGTCATGCACAACATGGACCTGCCCGAGGACGGCAAAGCGGAAGCTCAGCGTAAGCTGCAGAGTTGACGCACTCTTCAGAACCCAGCGAAGCGGGCGTCCCGGCGAATAAGCATAGGGACATCGGGCTACTGCTTCCGTAGCCATATTGTGCGCAGCTCAGCTTGGGCGTGCCTTTTCCTGCCCGTGATCCTTTGCCAATGGCAATTCCGGCAGAAACAGCAGTACGATCAACGCCAGCGCCACGATGGCGGTTCCCGTTGCAAAGGTCATGGCGATCGCGTGACGATAGAGCGTTATCGCGGCGGCATGAGCCTCGGGGGAGGCGGTGGTGAGCTGCTTCATGCCGGCTTGCGTTAATGAGGAGCCATGTATCCCGTCGAGGACGCCGCCGGCATTCTGCACGCGGTAGGCCAGGATGGCCCCGGAGCCGGTGACGCCGATGAGGCCGCCAAGCGAGCGGAAGAAGGCGAGCGTCGCCGTTCCCACGCCGCGATGGGCAAGGGGCAGGGCATTCTGCACCGCGATCGTCATTGTGGGCATGACGAGGCCAAGACCGAGGCCGAGTGCAAAGACCGTCGGCTCGATGATCCAGAAGCCCTGACTGGTGGCTGCAGCCCAGGCAAGTACGGCGAAGGCAGCGGTTGCGAGGCTGAGACCGCAGAGCTGCGCCGGCTTGTAGCGCCCGAAGCGATGCAGCAGCACCCGCCCGTTGACCATGGAGGAGATGACGACGCCGATCATCAGCGGGCCGGTGAGCAGGCCGGAATGCGATGGGCTGACCCCCATGACCATCTGAAAGAACAGCGGAAAGAAGAGGCTTGCGCCCAGCATTCCCATAAAGGTCAGGGCGAGCACGGTGCAGGCGACGACGAACAGCCGGTTGCGGAAGAGATCGGGCGGCAGCACCGGCTCTGGTTCGCGCCGGATGTGCAGGATAAAAAAGGCGAAGAGAACGAACGCAAGGGCGGAAAGCCCGAAAATCTCAGGCGAATTCCAGGCCCATTCATTGCCGCCGAGGGCCAGCACCAGCAGGAAGCTGGTCGTGCAGCTGGTCAGCAGCGCCGCGCCGAGATAGTCGATGCGGCGGCTGCGCGCCTGATGTGGCCGCTTCAGCGCCCGGCCGATCATAACGAGCGCGACGGCGCCGATCGGCAGGTTGACGTAGAAGATCCAGTGCCATGAGAGGAGATCGGTGATGACGCCACCGGCGATCGGGCCGATGACGCTGCAGATGGCGAAGACGGCGGCGATCGAACCTTGATTGCGGCCGCGTCTGGCTGGCGGCACGATATCGCCGATGATGATCTGGGCCAGCGGCAGCAATCCGCCGGCGCCGATACCCTGGATCGCCCGGAAGATGATGAGCTGCGGCAGCGTCTGCGCCATGCCGCTCAGCACCGAGCCGAGAAGGAAGATGAGGATCGCCGCATGGATCATCGGCTTGCGGCCATATTGGTCGCTGAGCTTGCCATAGAGCGGCATGGTGCTGGTTGAGGCGAGCACATAGGCGCTGACCACCCAGGAGAGGTGCGTCAGCCCGCCGAGATCGCCGACGATACGCGGCAGCGCGGTCGCGACGATGCTCTGGTCTATGGCGCCGAGGCCGAGAACGATCATCAGTCCGAGGATGACGGCGCGGATCTCGCGGCGATCGGGCGGGTCGCCTGCCGCCGGAGCGGATGGTGGGACAACATTCGGGCGAGCGGTATTCATTGTCCGATCTCCATGAGCGGTTCGATTGCGGCACGAATGGCGTCACGCTGCTGCGGCGACAGTTTGGCGAGTTCGGAGGCGAGCCAGTCGGTTCTCCGCCGTTTCAGGCTGCGGATGATGTCCTCACCTTTCTTCGTCGCCATCAGACCATTGCGACGTCGGTCGCTCGGGTCCGGTTCCGAACGGGCGATGAGGCCATCCCGCTCCATGGCTTTCACATGGCCTGAAATCGTCGGTCCGCGCAGCTTCTCCATCCGCGCCAATTCGGCAACGCCGATGCCCGGCTGGCGCATGATAGCGACAAGCAACAAGGCATGCAGCGGCGACAGTCCGGCCTCGTCGCTCTCGCGCCGCAATTGTCGATGCAGGCGGTGGAGGGCAGGACGCAACGCCTCGGCCAGCGCGTAGGCTTCCTCGATTCCGTGATGACGGTCGGCTTTGCTCATCGATAGCCTCATTCGCATATATATAGATAGGCTTCCTATCTATATACCTATCGCGCGGCACGTACTTGCGCAAGCGATAATATTGTGAAAGATTTTCAATCATTGCGCGTTGTTCATCAGCATTACGACTCGATAGGAGGAGAAGAGCGGTGAAACGATTCCTGACAACCGTAACAGTGACGGCCCTGAGCGCCCTGCTTGCGGTAACGTCTTTCGACCCCGCGGCCGCTGCACCGATTCAGCCGCTGATCCAGCCGGCCATCCAGCAAACCGACAATCAGCCCCCTGGCCTGACCGAAGTTCAATATCGCCACAACAACAGGCACTATCGCGGGCGGCACCGTCCGCATTATCGTCCTCACCACCGTCCGCATCATCGCCCGGGTTATTGGCATGGCCATCGCGGCTATCGCTATCACCGTCCGGGCTATCGGCGTCATGATGGCTGGTGGTATCCGATGGCCGCCTTCACCGCCGGCGCGATCATTGGCGGAGCCGTTTCGCAGCCGCCGCGCGGCAGTGCGCATGTCCGCTGGTGTGCAAGCCGCTACAAGACCTATCGTGCGTCGGACAATACCTATCAGCCCAGCAAGGGTCCGCGCCGCCAGTGCGTCAGCCCGTAATACGAAATAGATCGAAATCCCCCTCCGTTTCGCGGAGGGGGATTTTTTCAGACCGTCGCGGGAAGGGGTGCCTTCAACCGGTCAACTGTTCGGAGACATCCCACAACCGACGCCAGACCGCCTGATCACGGGCATGAGCGGCAATCTTGGCACGCACCGGCGGGCCTTTGAGCTCATAGAAACCGTTCGGGCCATACATGGCGCCGCTCTCGGCCGCAGGCGAGGTGGCCGCAAAGAGGGTCGGGAGGGCGCCGGCTGCTGCCGTATGCGATAGAAACGGCCCCAGCAATTTTGTCGCGATTTCGAGGCTGCCGGCCCGATCACGGCCCATGCGCGGACCCGTGGTCTGCAGGCCGGTCGCGGCATAGCCGGGATGAGCGGCAACGCTTTTCAGCTTCCAGCCTTCGGCGCGGGCGATGCGATCGAGTTCCAGACTGAACAGCAGCGTTGCCAGCTTCGATTGGCAATAGGCGGGCCAGGGACGATAGCCCTTGCGCCACTGCAGATCGTCGAAATTGATCCTGCCGCTGCGATGCGCCAGGCTGCTGACCGTGACCACTCGCGGATTTTCCGCAGCAAAAACCTTTGGCAATAGCCGCATCGTCCAGGCGAAATGGCCGATATAATTGGCGCCCATCTGCATTTCGAAACCATCTTCGGTCTCATGCCGGTCCGGGATGGCCATGACACCGGCATTGTTGATGAGCAGATCGATATGCGGCAGTCTATCGCCGATGCGGGTTGCCGTGCGCGCGACGGAATCGAGGCTGGCAAGATCGAGCGCTTCGAATGTCACGTCTGCGCCCGGTGTCGCCGCACGGATCCTGGCGAGTGCCTCATTGGCCCTGGCCTCGTTTCGTGAGGCGATGATGACCTTTGCGCCGGCGCCTGCCAGAGCCTTTGCTGCCTCGTAGCCGATGCCGCTGTTGGCGCCGGTAATGACTGCGATGCGGCCCGTCTGGGGCGGAATATCTTTTATTGTCCAGTCTGGCATTGCGGAGCTCCTGTGAAGAGATTTTGGCATTGCCCATTGTATCTGGTAATTCTACACTAAATGCAAGTTTGCAGTAAATGAAAATATATATGCGGTGATGCTTGCATATCAATGACTTTCGACGGTCTAATGGCGTGGCATGCCTTCGAATTGCCACGCTGTTCGGCCCTCATCAAGTTATGTGACCGAAGATTGGATTTGCGGAATGACGACAAAGACCTCATGCGCTGATTTTGTGCAGTTCTTCCGCTCCTGGGTCAGCGATCCCCTGCGTGTTGCGGCTGTGGCGCCCTCCGGTGAGAGACTGGCAAGGCTGATGACCCAGGAGATCGAGCCGTTCGATGGTCCGATCCTCGAACTCGGTCCGGGCACCGGCGTATTCACGCGGGCGCTGCTGGCGCGAGGCATTCCTGAAAGCGCGCTGACGCTCGTCGAGTTTGGCGAGGAGTTCGCTGTCCGCCTGCGGGTGCGTTTTCCGGCGGCGCGGGTGGTGCATATGGATGCGGCGCAGCTCGGCCAATGCGGACTTTTCGATGACTCGCCTTTCGGCGCTGTCATCAGCGGTCTGCCGCTGCTGTCCATGCCGCCCGCCAAGGTCGTGGCCATTGTCGGTGGCGCTTTTGAAACGATGAAGCCGGGAGGAGCTTTCTATCAGTTCACCTACGGCCCGCGCTGCCCGGTACAGAAAGCGATCCTTGAAAGCCTTGGGCTTACTGCAAAGCGCATCGGCGGGACGGTGCGCAACATTCCGCCGGCCGGCGTCTACAGGATATCCCGGCAAAATCCTCTGGAGCTCTCGATCATCGGCTCCAAATATCGTAGCACCGGAGAGAATGCTGGAATCAGCGCTTAGGCGCAGGGAGCCGGCAAGGCCGATTTGGGGCGGCCCGAAGTGAGTTCCGGGGGTAGCGGATGGCAAAAAAGCCGGATGTCGATGGCGCGGTGAAGGAAGGCCGGCGCGAACGCAAGCGTCGTCAAACCCGCGAACGCATCGAATCCGCCGCCTTGCGGCTGTTCCTCGAGCGTGGCTTCGAGGCCACCACCATCGAGGACATCACGGAAGCTGCCGATGTTTCCAAGCGCAGCTTCTTCGATTATTTCCCCAGCAAAGAAGATGTGGTCACCGCCTGGCAGGATGGTTTTGCCCGAGAGCTGATCGGCGCGGTCGCGGCGCAGCCCGAAGATGCGTCGGTCGTCGACGTCATCGAGGCGGCTGTCAATTCTGCCCTTCGTGCTGCCATCGCCGATCCGCAGAGCCTTGCTCTGGCTGCCCTGATTCACAATACGCCGACGCTTCAAGCACGCGACCAACTCAAATATGCCAAGCTGGAGAAGAAGCTTGCGGATGCACTGTTTGCCCGTGGCAGCGACAGCCAGGAGGAGCGTCTTCGTCTTGGCATGCTTGCGGCCGCGGTTGTGACGATGCTGCGCATCGGCAGCGAGCGCTGGATGCAATCTCCGCAGGATGTTTCCGTAGAGCAGTTCGCTCGTAACCTCTTCGATGAGCTTTGGGCCACGCTTGCCGATCTCGGCAAACAGGTGCAACGGCCTACATGACTGCACCAGGCTAGACTAAGGGAAATCGCCCTGATCGGTCGCGAGGCATCGCGTATCGATACATTGCATATGTCGCGATGCAGACCCATCTAGTATTGGGTCGCGACTGTATCTCTCCCTCGCGAAACCCTCGATTTGCCCCTCGAATCTCGGCTTCCCTCGGATGCCGGAAACGCCAGCTACATTTCAGATCAGCAAAAGGGACTATAACCATGTCAGAATTCGACGCAGCCAAGTCCGGTCAGTTCAAGATCGGCGGTGATCTCCCCGTCCATCGTCTCGGTTTCGGTGCCATGCGCATTACCGGTTCCGGTATATGGGGTGAGCCAGAGGATCATGACGAAGCCGTCCTTACGCTGAGGCGCCTGCCGGAACTCGGCATCAATTTCATCGATACGGCCGATTCCTATGGTCCGGATGTTTCCGAACGTCTGATCAAAGAGGCGCTCCATCCCTATGGCCACGGTCTCGTAGTCGCGACCAAGGGCGGGCTCACCCGAACCGGTCCGAATGTCTGGGTGCCCGTGGGGCGTCCCGAATATCTGATCCAGCAGGCGCACAAGAGCCTGCGCAACCTCGGCGTCGATCGCATCGATCTCTGGCAACTGCATCGCATCGATTCCAAGGTGCCGGCGGCGGAGCAATTCGATGCCGTAAAATCGCTGCTAAATGACGGCATCATCCGTCATGCGGGCTTGAGCGAAGTGACCGTTGCCGACATTGAAGCCGCATCGAAGCATTTCAAGGTCGTCACGGTGCAGAACCGCTACAACCTGGTCGATCGCACCAGCGAAGACGTGCTCGACTATTGCGAAAAGCACGGCATCGGCTTCATCCCGTGGTTCCCGCTGGCCGCCGGCGATCTTGCCAAGGAAGGTTCGCTGCTCGATACCATCGCGAAGAAGCACAATGCCGCTCCGAGCCAGATCGCTCTTGCATGGGTGCTGAAGCGCAGCCCCGTGATGCTGCCGATCCCCGGAACCGGCAAGGTCAAACACCTCGAAGAAAATACCGCAGCGGTCGACATCATTCTATCCGACGAGGAGTTTGCGGCGCTCGATGCCGAGGGCAAGAAAGCCTTCAAGGCCGCATAAGCCGAAATTCGTTCGTCCGGTTGGCGGTTGCTGACCGGACAAGCGTCGGCGAGGGTGCTTTCCCATGCAGAAACGCCGATCACAATCATGTGAATCTCGGGATTTGGGTCGGTAACGACTGCAAAATAGGCGCTGAAACGCCCAGAACGCCAACGATATGCGATATTTTCGGCGCCTGAGAAGAAAGAGATGCGCTCAGCGCATTGCTGCATTGCGAAAGCCGGTCTGTTCATCCCCGTCCGCTCGTTATATCTAATCCCTCGAAGGCAGCGCACTCCTCCTCCCAGCGCTCCTTCAATGATTGGCAACACTCCTCCTCCTCCCAGTTGCCAATCCGGATCAAGAGCCCGATGCATCCTCCTCCCGCATCGGGCTCTTTTTTTATTTTCCTCAGTGATTTTCCGGGATCTTAAAGGCGTTGCGCCTTTGCAATGCTTCCGCGAATTAGCATTGCGTCATGAGCCAAAGAACCCTTGGAGTGACTTGCACCGTGAACATGCATGCGTAGAGTGGCGCGACGTTACGGCGGTAAGGAAGGGTTGCATGATGCAGCGCATGGCGGGTTCGGACCGGTGGGGAAAGCTGTTTTTCCGGACTATGGCCGTTGTTGCGACATTGTCGCTGGCTGCATGCGGCCGCCCCATCGGGGTCATGCAGCCCATCAGTGAAAATGTACCTGGCACATCCAAGGTCGATCTCCTCGTCGCGACGACACGCCTGCCGGACAAGGACCCGGCCATTCTGTTTTCTGGCGAGCGCGGGCCTGGACTGAAGGTGGATGCCGTCAGCGTCTCCATTCCGCCGGAGGCCAATCGCAAGGTCGGCCAGGTGCAGTGGCCGAGCCGTCTGCCAGGCGATCCGTTGAAGAGTTTCGTCACGACGGCTGTCAAGCCTTTGGCGACGGAGGCGGACGGGCGTGCCTGGGTGCATGCGGAACTGCCGAAAAACAAGCGTGTGCTGATCTTCGTACATGGCTTCAACAACCGCTACGAGGATGCCGTCTACCGCTTCGCGCAGATCGTCCACGATTCGCATGCCGATGTCGCGCCGATCGTGTTCACCTGGCCGTCGCGCGCCAGCATTTTCGACTATGCCTACGATAAGGAAAGTACCAACTATTCCCGCGACTCCCTGGAAGAGCTACTGCGTCGCGTTGCGGCCGATCCGGCTGTCGGCGACATCACCGTCATGGCGCATTCGATGGGCAGTTGGCTTGCAGTCGAATCGCTGCGGCAGATGGCGATCCGCAACGGCCGCGTCGCGCCGAAGATCAAGAACGTCATCCTCGCTTCACCGGATCTAGACGTCGATGTCTTCGGAAGACAGTTCGCGGCACTCGGCAAGGACAAGCCGCATTTCACGCTGTTCGTCTCGCGGGATGACCGTGCGCTTTCGCTGTCGCGACGCATCTCCGGCAATATCGATCGCCTCGGCCAGATCGATCCGACGGCTGAACCCTATCGCAGCGAGCTGGAAAAACAGGGGATCACCGTGCTGGATCTCACCAAGCTCAAGACCGGCGATGGCCTCAATCACGGCAAGTTCGCCGAAAGCCCGGAAGTGGTGAAGCTGATCGGCGCGCGGCTGATTGCTGGCCAGACGATCACCGATTCCGACGTCGGCATCGGCGATGCCGTCGGCGCGGTCGCTATGGGTGCTGCCCAGACAGTCGGCAGTGTCGCGGGTGCTGCCGTCAGCGCTCCGATTGCCATTTTCGATCCTCGGACGCGGGCGAATTACGGCGAGCAATGGCGTCGCGTCGGCGCATCGGCGAACAATACCATCGGCTCGCTCGGCGATAGCGTCGAGGCGACCGGCAACAATGTCGGCGACGCATTGAAGCAATAGCGCTCTCGCGGCATCTCCCTCAGCGGAGGCGTTTCAGCGCCGCCGCAAAACGCCATAGCCACGCCGCTCGATCTGATATATCAGAGAACTATGCATGGCGTTGGTTCGATTTTCCCGCCAGATTGCCCGCGTTGGCGGCGACATGACGCAACACGTCCGATGGGAGCCTGTGAAATGAGATGGAAGCGCACGATCCAGCTGCTGGATGTCCACTGCGAAGGTGAAATCGGCAAGGTTGCCATTGGCGGCGTCCCGAAGATCCCCGGCAACAGCATTGCCGAGCAGCTGCATTGGCTGAACACGGATCCGAAGGGTCAGGAACTGCGGCGCTTTCTTGTGCTGGAGCCGCGCGGTGCGCCGATCGGGTCTGTGAACCTGTTGTTATCCGCCAAGCACCCGGAAGCCGATGCCGGTTTCATCATCCTGCAGCCGGATCAGGCACATGCAAGCTCGGGTTCGAACTCCATCTGCGTGACCACCGCCTTGCTCGAATCCGGCATTGTCGAGATGAAGGAGCCGGAAACCGTCGTCACGCTCGATACGGCCGCCGGTCTCGTCCGCGCGACTGCGACCTGTCGTGACGGCCGCTGCGAAAAGGTGCGCCTGACCATGGTGCCGTCCTTTGTGCATGAGCTGGATGTCGAGCTTGAGACGCCGCAATGGGGCAGGATCAAGCTCGACCTCTGCTATGGCGGCATCTTCTACGCGCTTGTCGATGTCGACCAGATCGGCTCGAAGATCGAAAAGGCCAATGCAGCCGCCCTCGTGCAGGCCGGCATGGTCATCAAGGAAGCGATCAATCGGGCGATGACCGTGGTCCATCCGGAAATCCCGGCGATTTCGGGCGTTGCCTATGTGATGTTCCGCGATGTCGACGCCGATGGCGCGATCCGCACCTGCACGACCATGTGGCCCGGCCGCGCCGACCGTTCGCCCTGCGGCACCGGCAATTCCGCCAATCTCGCGACGCTGCATGCCCGCGGCAAGGCCAAGGTCGGCGATGTCTTCAAATCCCGTTCGATCATCGGTTCGGAGTTCGAAGTGGGACTGCAGGCGGAGACCGAAGTCGCCGGCAAGCCGGCCATCATCCCGACGATCACCGGCCGCGGCTTCACCTTTGGCTTGAGCCAGGTGGCGCTCGATCCCTTCGACCCGATGGCGGAAGGTTTTGCCATGACGGATGTCTGGGGGCCTTCAGCTGGAGATATTTGAGGGTAGGCGGATGATCAGCTTCTGCCATCTATGAGAGTTTCGCCCCTCACCCTACCCTCTCCCGCACGCGGGGAGAGAGGACCAGTCCTGTACCTCGTCTGAGTAAAGTGTGGAAAGGAAGGCTGCGGTTGCGCCCATCTCCTTCTCCCCGCATGCGGGGAGAAGGAGGCCGAAGGCCGGATGAGGGGCGGGCCTGCTATTTTGCTGGATAAATCACACCCTTGCGCAGAATGATATTCCCGTAGAGCCGCGGTTCGCTGGTCTGTATCAGCGCATGTGCCTGCTTCACCCGCTCGTAGAATTCCGCCGGCAGTAACGGCACGACGTTTATATCTGGCACATGCCGGGCACAACACTCGATCATCTCCGCATGAACGGGGTCGACGGCATCGCGGTCCTGGTTGACGGTTGCCCGGAAAATCGCCTGCGGCACGAAATCGTCGATCGGCAGCACGCTTAGCACTGCATCGAGCACGGGAATGACGCCATGGCCGTCGAGGCGGATGAGGCGGCGTCCATGTTCCAGACCGGGATAATTGCCGTCGACAAGGGCGATCTCGTCGCCGTGGCCCATGGCGCGTAGCGTCGCCAGAAGTTCCGGGCTCAACAGCGGGTCAATGCCCTTCAGCATGCTCAATCTCCTTGAAAAGAACGTTTTGGTCAATGAGGTAGCGCGCGAAGATCGGTAGGCTGGCGCCGCCGATGGCGCGGGCCTGCGGCCCCACGGCGCCCTCGATGATCTCGGGCATGACGACACCCTGAAGATCCAGTTCCGCAGCGGCCCTGATGGTTGCGCGCACCACGCGTTCCCGCACCCAGCCGGGGAAGCCGCCATCGATGACGGCGGCGCTGAAATCAAGAACGGAGGCAGAGGCGACGATCGCCTGTGCCAGTGCCTTGGCCGTATCCTGGATCCAGATCTCCAGCGGCTCGCCGAAATCGATCCAATTATCCGCCGAATACCAAAGAGGGCGTGGGTCGAAACCATGATCCCGCAATAGGTTTTCCAGCACGAAGATCGAAGCGATTTCCAGAAGCTGCCGGTTCTCACCGTTGCGGCCGCGCACGGGCAGGGGGCCAAGTGCGCCGGCCGTCCCGGTCCGGCCAACGAAGACGGATGAATTGAGAACGATGCCGCCGCCGATGAAGGAGCCGATGAAGAAATAGACGAAATCAGGATAATGCGGGCCGACACCGAAGACCAGCTCGGCACCGCAGGCGCTGGTGGCGTCATTCTGCATGAAGACAGGATAAGCGACGCGCGAGGCGATTTCGGTTCTCAGATCGAAGCCGCGCCACGCATCCATCGCACCGGGCGGGGCGCCTACCTGCTCGGCCCAATTCCAGAGCTCGAAAGGGGCCGCGACGCCCATTCCGGCAATTTTGCGGCGCTGGTCGTCATGGAGGCGTCCCTCCAATTCCTTGATACCGGCCGTGACGAAGGCGATAATGTCATGCGGCAGCGGATATGGGTAGGTCTGATGCAGCTGCATCCTGATGCCGCCGACAAAATCCATCAGCACGAGGTCGGCGCTGCGCCGGCCGATCTTAACGCCGAAGGAAAGCACCGCATCCGGGTTGAGCCGCATGGGAATGGACGGCTGGCCGACACGGCCGCGCACCGGAGCATCGCGAGATAGCAGCCCGTCCTTCTCCAGCGCGCGCATGATGACGGAAACTGTCTGGGCCGAAAGCCCGCTGCGCCGCGCGATATCGGCCTTCGAGAGTGCGCCGTGACGGCGAACGAGCGAAAGCACGAGCCGTTCATTATGGGCGCGTACGCCAAGCTGGTTCGCGCCCCCGGAGGGGTCGAGAATCGCCGGTGTTGTGGGTGTGTCCTCCGAGTCCTGCACGAGAGACATGGGCCTGCTCCTTCCATCATGGCCATGCCTGATTTTTTTCAAGAATGCCACATCGAATTAATAATTCAATCCGATTTATTTATTGACAGCTGGAAATCTTTAGGCTCAGATATAGGGGTAGGAGATGCGCATATGGCCGTGGAGGAGGTCCACTGGAAATAAATCCGACAGGCATGGCGCGTCTTCAGGCCGGGTTGAGGCCCGGGGCTGCCGGAAGGTCCGGCTTTTTAAACATCGGGAGGATTGAATGAAGAAATCTGTTATTTCCGCAGCCGTTGCCGCCCTGGCGCTCGGCGTTGCTTTTGCCGCACCTGCGAAGGCTGCCGGCGTATCCGCCTGCCTCATTACCAAGACCGATACCAATCCCTTCTTCGTCAAGATGAAGGAAGGCGCGACCGCCAAGGCCAAGGAACTGGGTGTGACGCTGAAGTCCTACGCCGGCAAGATCGATGGCGATAGCGAAAGCCAGGTTGCGGCGATCGAGAGCTGCATCGCCGATGGCGCGAAGGGCATCCTGATCACCGCGTCCGACACCAAGGGCATCGTTCCCTCGGTCAAGAAGGCACGCGATGCCGGCCTGCTGGTCATCGCGCTCGACACGCCGCTTGAGCCCGCCGATGCGGCCGACGCCACCTTTGCGACAGACAATCTGCTCGCCGGCAAACTCGTTGGCCAATGGGCCAAGGAAACCCTCGGCGACAAGGCCAAGGACGCCAAGATCGGCTTCCTCGATCTGACGCCGTCGCAGCCGTCGGTCGACGTTCTGCGCGATCAGGGCTTCATGATCGGCTTCGGCATCGACCCGAAGGATCCGAACAAGATCGGTGACGAAACCGATCCGCGCATCGTCGGCCACGACGTCACCAACGGTAACGAAGAGGGCGGCCGCAAGGCCATGGAAAACCTTCTGCAGAAAGATTCCAGCATCAACGTCATCCACACGATCAACGAGCCGGCTGCAACCGGCGCCTATCAGGCCTTGAAGGCCGTCGGCCTCGAAAAGCAGGTGCTGATCGTGTCGATCGACGGCGGTTGCCCCGGCGTCAAGTCAGTCAAGGATGGCGTGATCGGCGCAACCGCCCAACAGTATCCGCTGATGATGGCGGCCCTCGGCGTCGAGGCGATCAAGAAGTTCGCCGACTCGGGTGAGAAGCCGAAGCCGACCGAAGGCAAGACCTTCTTCGACACCGGCGTTTCCCTGGTGACGGACAAGCCGGTCTCCGGTCTGAAGTCCATTGACACCAAGGAAGGTCTCAACAAGTGCTGGGGCTAAGCCCCTCACGAATGTGATATAGTCCCTTCGGAGCCGCGTCATGCGCCTGCTGGCGCGGCTCTTTGACAGGGAGAAGACAATCGCAATAGTCACGTCGGTCGGGCTTAGATCCTGGCTGGCCCCTAACAGCCGGCGGTTTCCGCGCATGTGCGCGGTGGCGGAGGAATAATTATGTCCGGAGCACAGGAATTTGAACGTGTTCTCGACGGCAGCGACAAGAACGTCGCTTCGTTCGAGCACAACGATGTCTCTCTTTTGAAGCGCGTGCAGCACTTTCTGCATTCGACGCCGGCGGCGGTGCCGCTGATCGTCTTGGTGCTGGCGATCGTGATTTTCGGTATCACGATAGGCGGGAAGTTCTTCTCCGCCTATACGCTGACGCTCATCCTGCAGCAGATCGCCATCGTCGGCATTCTCGGCGCTGCCCAGACGTTGGTCATCCTGACCGCCGGCATCGATCTCTCGATCGGCGTCATCATGGTCATCTCCTCGGTTGTCATGGGTAACGTCGCCGTAACATACGGCTTGCCGACACCTGTCGCTATCGTCGCCGGCCTCGCCGTGGGCGGCATCTGCGGGCTGCTCAACGGCTTCCTTGTCGCCAATATGAAGTTGCCGCCGTTCATCGTGACGCTCGGCACGTGGAATATCGTCATGGCGACGAATTTCATCTATTCGGCCAATGAAACCATCCGCGACACCGATGTCGATGAAAAGGCGCCGCTGCTGCATCTTTTCGCCGCGAGTTTCCGCGTCGGCGGTGCCGTGCTCACCCTCGGCGTCATCGCCATGGTGTGTCTGGTCATCGGCCTCTGGTATGTCCTCAATCACACGGCCTGGGGTCGCCACGTCTACGCGGTCGGCGACGATCCGGAAGCGGCGAAACTCGCCGGTATCCAGACCAAGAAGGTTCTTCTCGCAGTCTACGGTGTTTCAGGACTGATCGCAGCGCTTGCCGCCTGGGTCTCCATCGGCCGCAACGGGTCGGTCTCGCCGTCTTCCGCGGTGACCGATTTCAATCTTCAGGCAATTACAGCAACCGTGATCGGCGGCATCTCGCTCTTCGGCGGCCGCGGCTCGATCCTCGGCACGCTCTTCGGCGCCATGATCGTCGGTGTCGTTTCCATGGGCCTCAACATGCTCGGCGCCGATCCGCAGTGGAAGGTGCTTCTGACCGGCGTGCTCATCATCGGCGCCGTCGCGATCGATCAATGGATCAGAAAGGTATCGGCATGACCACGACCGTCGAACCCATCCTCACTGCCCGCGGTCTCGTCAAGCGCTATGGCCGCGTGACCGCCCTCGACAATGCCGATTTCGACCTCTATCCCGGCGAGATCCTTGCCGTGATCGGCGACAACGGCGCCGGCAAGTCCTCGCTGATCAAGGCGATCTCCGGCGCAGTCACCCCCGATGAGGGCGAGATCAAGCTGGAAGGCAAGCCCGTTCACTTCCGCTCGCCAATGGAGGCGCGGGAGGCCGGCATCGAAACGGTCTACCAGAACCTGGCCCTGTCGCCGGCGCTCTCGATCGCCGACAACATGTTCCTCGGCCGCGAAGTGCGCAGGCCGGGCATTCTCGGCTCGGTTTTCCGGATGCTCGACCGCCCGGCCATGGAAAAGCGCGCCCGCGACAAGCTCTCTGAGCTCGGTCTGATGACGATCCAGAACATCAACCAGGCGGTGGAAACGCTATCCGGCGGCCAGCGCCAGGGTGTCGCCGTGGCGCGTGCCGCCGCCTTCGGCTCCAAGGTCGTCATCATGGACGAACCGACGGCCGCCCTTGGCGTCAAGGAAAGCCGCAAGGTTCTCGAACTCATCCTCGACGTACGCGCCCGCGGCTTGCCGATCGTATTGATCTCGCACAATATGCCGCATGTCTTCGAGGTTGCGGACCGTATCCATATCCATCGCCTTGGACGACGCCTGACTGTCATCAATCCGAAGGAATACACCATGTCCGACGCCGTTGCCTTCATGACCGGCGCCAAGGCTCCGCCGGTCGAGAACGTCGCCGCATGAGCGTCTCTCTTGACGATGTTGCCGGCGAGATCATCGCGCGCGCCGGCAACGCGAAACGCTTTCTGGTCGCGATCGCCGGCCCGCCCGGCGCCGGGAAATCCACCCTGGCCGACAAGGTCGCCAAAGCCCTGAAGGCGAGGGGTGAAAGCGCCGAAGTCCTGCCGATGGACGGCTTTCATATGGACAATGCTGTCCTGATCGAGAAGGGACTTTTGAAGCGGAAAGGCGTGCCTGACAGTTTCGACGTGCGCGCCTTCCTCGATATCGTCAAGGCCGTGCGTGCCGCCGATCAGGAGGTCCTCGTGCCGGTCTTCGACCGTTCACGGGAGATTGCGATCGCCTCTGCCCGCATCGTCTCGGCCGATCATCGCTTCATCGTCATCGAGGGAAATTATCTGCTGTTGAACCAGGGAAAATGGGCTGAGCTGGAAGGCATGTTCGATTATTCGATCATGCTCGCCCCACCGATGGAAGTGCTGGAAGAGCGGCTATGGGCACGCTGGCGGGGCTACAAGCTCGATGAGGAGGCCGCTCATGCCAAGGTCTATGGCAACGACCTGCCAAATGGCCGGCTGATTCTGGAGAACCGCCGCCCGGCCGACGTTACCATCGACATCGTGCAGGATTGACTGACCATCTATCATTTAAGCGCCGTCGCGGATTGTTTTGCTGGGGCGTATGGTGCTATCGAAGCGCGATATCAAAGAGCACGATCCCGAAGGTTTTCCTGACGAGATCGCGCTCACATTTCCAGAGGTCGCGCCCATGCAAAAGCTCACCATCCGCCGTCCTGACGATTGGCATCTGCATTTGCGGGATGGAGCCATGCTGGAAGGCGTAATCGCTGATACGTCCAGGCATTTCGCCCGCGCCATCATCATGCCCAATCTCGTGCCACCGGTCGTGACCACGGCGGATGCGACTGCCTATCGCGAGCGTATTCTGAAGGCATTGCCACCGGGCGATCGCTTCCAGCCATTGATGACGCTCTACCTCACCGAGCAGACCAGCCCCGACGACGTCGAAGAGGGTAAGAAGAGCGGCCTTATCACCGCCGTCAAACTCTATCCTGCCGGCGCGACGACCAACTCGCATGGCGGCGTGCGCGATCTGAACAAGGCAATGCCGGTGCTGGAGCGCATGGCGAAGATCGGTCTGCCGCTCTGCGTTCATGGCGAGGTCACGACGCCGGAGGTGGATATTTTCGATCGCGAGGCCGTGTTCATCGAAACCGTGCTCGATCCCTTGCGCCAGCGCTTGCCGGAACTGA
The DNA here is from genome assembly GCF_020871915.1 of Rhizobium sp. AB2/73. Lineage (NCBI taxonomy): Bacteria > Pseudomonadati > Pseudomonadota > Alphaproteobacteria > Hyphomicrobiales > Rhizobiaceae > Rhizobium > Rhizobium sp. AB2/73. The sequence continues at coordinate 97,931 of NZ_CP067071.1, forward strand.
AGGTCACGATGGAGCATGTGACCACGTCAGATGGCATCAACTACATTAAATCGGCAAAGGCCAACCTCGCCGGCTCGATCACGACGCATCACCTGATCATCAACCGCAACGCCATCCTCGTCGGCGGCATCCGCCCGCATTATTATTGCCTGCCGGTCGCCAAGCGCGAAAGCCATCGCCTGGCGCTGCGTGCGGCCGCAACCAGCGGCGATACGAGATTCTTCCTCGGCACGGATTCGGCTCCGCATGTCGATCCGCTGAAGGAATGCGCCTGTGGCTGCGCCGGCATTTATACATCGATCAACACCATGAGCTGTCTTGCCCATGTCTTCGAGCAGGAAGGCGCGCTGGACAGGCTCGAAGCCTTTGCTTCGCTGAACGGCCCAGCCTGGTACGGCCTGCCGGTCAACGAGGACAGTATTACCCTCGTGCGCCGGCCCGAGGCTGTAACCTTCCCGGCAAAGATCGAAACCGGTGCCGGTCCGGTCACCGTCTTCGACCCGATGTTCCCTTTGCACTGGGACGTCGAGATTTAATTTCAGATTAATCTACATAAGTAAATATAAATATATAAGACGTATTGCGACACTCCATTGGTGTATGCCGGGATTTGAAACGTATATTTTGTTGAAATACATTTTCTTTATTATTTGCCGTAACTAATTTGATACCCCTGACGGCCTAGCGTGGCAGCAATCCCCTGCGGTAGAAACCCAACCGTTGAAAGAGCATGATGCTGGTCGATTACAACTCGCTTCTTCTGGCCCTCGGCGTTTCCGCCTCATGCCTGGCGGTCACGTTGGTCGGAAGCTGGTTTTCGCGTCGGCCCGATACCTTCCTCCTGACGTGTTCTGCCGGTCTTGTGCCTATCGTCGGTGGCATCTTCACCTATGGCGCCTATGTTGACCATCCCAGGCCGATTTTCGCCATTTCGACGTTCGTCTTATTCTTCCTCGGCTTCGCGACGATATGGGTGGCAGGTTATCAGTTTCGCACGGGTCGCCTTTCCAAGATCCGCTTTGCCCTTGGTTGCTTGTCTGGCATGACAGTATCGATCGGACCGATGCTTGTCGGTTACGACGGTCTGGCTTTCATCGCTGATAATCTTGTCATCTGCGTGCTGCTGCTCCTCACGGCACGCGAATATTGGCTCAGCCGGCGCGAGGCGCCGACGCCGCTTTACGGCATTACGGCGCTTTACACGCTGACGGCTATTTCCTTTGTCTTATGCGCGGCCGTGCTGATCACCGATGGTAAGCTCGTGCTCGGTCATGCGCCGGATAATTGGGCGGAGGATGTCAGCCTCGCCGTCTGCATCGCCGGAATGACCGGGATCGGGGCTCTGTCCCTCGCTTTGCACCAGTGGCGCCAAGCAGCATTTCATCGTCAGGAGGCGATCACCGATGCCCTGACCGGGCTGCTCAATCGCCGCGCGCTGTTCGATCTCTACGGCCGCCGGTCCTTCGGTCCCTCGATGGCTGTCATCATTTTCGACATAGACCGCTTTAAGACGATCAACGATCAGCATGGCCATGCTGCCGGCGATCTTGTGCTTAAGCTTTTCGCGGAGGAGCTCTCCTTCGGCCTGCGGTCGTCCGACACTGTGGCCCGCCTCGGCGGCGAGGAGTTCGCGCTCGTGCTCGATAATATGCTGCCGGGCCGGGCCGAGCAGGTCGCCGAGCGGGTGCGCGATGCCTTTGCAGCGCGAGCAATCAGCATCGAAGACAAATCTTTCGCCTGCACCGTCAGTGCCGGTATCGCGACCGGTACCGCCAAAGGGCTCGGCTTCGACGATGTGTTACGCGCCGCCGATAAGGCGCTTTACGAAGCAAAGCGAAACGGTCGCAACCGTGTGGAGGTCGCGGCCTATCTGCGGGCTGTCTAGCCGGTCGCTTTGCCTGCTACCCGATCGTTCCAGGTTTTCAGAACATGGCCTTCACGAAAGCGCATGCGGCGAGCAGCGAGGCGACCGTGCGCACATGGTTCCATCGCATCCAGTCGCTGAGATAGGTCGACCAAAATTGTACCGCCTCGGCTGAATGGCCGTCGATCTTGTCGAGCGCGTCGTTCAGCGGCACGTTGAACACCATGGTCGAAAGAAAGCTCGCGACGATATAGAGCGCGGCGCCAGTCAGCATCATTACGCTGACGCCGCCCCGCCAATGGATGATGGCCATGACGGCGATGAACACCGAAAGCGCCGCTGTGAGCAGAAAAAGCACGATGAAGGGCGAGCGCACGATCGTAACGTTGATCGATTGCATGGCGGCAATTCCTTGATCGACCGGAAGGCGGGCGAGGGACTGCATAACGAACGTCGAAAAAGCGAAGTAGACGCCGGCGAGAAGCCCGCTGCAGAGTGCTGCGATGACGAGGGCGATATTCGTGATCGGAAAGGTCATGACTGGACACTCCAGATGCCGGTTGCGGCGGTTTCACGGGCGTGGTTGGAAAGATCTTTAGGCTGTCGGCCAAGGATCTGGTTTATGCCGGCCATGACAGGCGAATTGCGGCCATCAAGAACCTGCGTGAAAAGCTCATGCAGAAGGTCCGTCGTCTCTCGCGGCAGGCCGGAGGCGGTCATCTCGGCGATGAAGGCGTCGATCGGAACAGTTTCGTATTCGATGAGCCTGTTCGAAGCCGTCCCGATTTCGGAAACCGCCTGGCGGAAGGTTAAAGCGCGGGGTCCCGTCAGTTCGTAGGTTTGATTGCGGTGACGCGGATCGCCATGTGCTGCGGTCCTGCCAATCGAAGCGTGGTGTCGTTGAGCGGGAGGCCGCGCGAGCCGTGATGCCACGCTCCTTCAGCCGCTCGGCGACCCGACCGCCGGTTTTTCCCAATCCACCGATGATGGCAATTGTCGAGATCTGCATTTCAAGCTCCTCCGGCGCAAAATGTGATAAATTCTCTTATTTGCGAAATGTGATAAACTCTCTTATATTGCTTGTCAACAGGGCACAGGCAGGGGATGGTATGGCGCAGGAACCGATCGCGAGACGCAGGCGCAGCAAGGATGAGGCGGGCACACCGCGACGCATACCCAGCCAGCAGCGTGGCCGCGAACGCGTCGACCTCATCCTTTCGGTAGCATCCGAGCTGATTGCGAAAAACGGCAGCGATGCGCTGCGCATGGGCGAGATCGTCGAAAAAGCGGGCGTCTCCTTTGGCTCGCTCTATCAATATTTTCCCGACAAGACCGCGATCATCCGCGTGCTGGCCGAGCGCTTCAACGAGCAGGGCAGGCAATGCGTCGAGGATGAGTTGGCGACGATCAAGAGCCGCGATCAGCTCCAGTCCGCCCTTGGCCGCATTGTCGATGGCTACTACGCCATGTTTCTTGATGAGCCGGTCATGCGCGACATCTGGCATGCCACTCAGGCCGACAAGCTGCTGCAGCAGGCCGATGCTGAAGACATGGAATGGCATTCGCAGGCGTTTCTGACCGTCCTAAAACGCCTATGGCCGGAGCGCGTCGATTCCGAACTTGCAAGAACGGCCCGATTGACCATGCAACTCATCGCGGCCGCGGTGCGCTATGCGATTTCGATCGAAAGAGAAGAGGGCGATAAGGTCATCGAGCTGTTCAAGGCCATGCTTCCTGCCGATCTTGGTGTACTGCGCTGATTGCTTCCGCTCGTCCTGCGGGCGGCAGCCGAGAGGATATTGGCAAAAGCTTTCATACGTCTGGAAACTCGGGCCGCTTGCTGCTATTGCCGCTGGAACATTAGCGCTCGCGAAGGAGGCCCCTGCATGACCCAGATGATATTCACCGATCGCACTGTCATGGCCGAGCTGATGGCCAGGATGCTTTGGGAAATCAAGGCGGTCCACTTCAACGCCGACAAGCCCTACAAATTCGCGTCCGGCATGGCGAGCCCGGTCTATATCGATTGCCGCAAGCTGATTTCCTATCCGCGCATCCGCTCGACGGTCATGGACTTCGCCGCAAGCCTCATCGTTCGTAATGTCGGCTTCGAGCAGTTCGATTGCGTCGCCGGCGGCGAGACAGCGGGCATCCCCTTTGCCGCCTTCCTCGCCGAGCGCCTGAACCTGCCGATGATCTATGTGCGCAAGCAGCCGAAGGGCCATGGCCGCAATGCACAGATCGAAGGCGACATGAAGGACGGCGCGCGCGTGCTCGTCATCGAGGATCTGACGACGGCTGGCGGCAGCATGTTCACATTTGTCGACGCGATCCGCGCAGCCGGCGGCATTGTCGATCATGGCATGGCGCTGTTCTATTACGGCATCTTCCCCGAGGCGGTCGAACGCTTTGCCAACCGGAAAGTCAGCCTGCAATACATCACGACCTGGCGCGAAGTGCTCGCCGTCGCCAAGGAGCAGAAGCTGTTCGACGACAAGACGCTGGAAGAAGTCGAGGCCTTCCTCAATGCGCCACTCGCCTGGTCCGGCTGGAATGGCGGCATTTCGGAGCTGCCGACAAACTGAGGCTTTGCTTTTGCATTGAATCTATCTAATCGATTTATGTAACTGGATAAGACAGACGCGCTCTTTGGGAGGCCGGAATGATATTATGCTGTGGCGAAGCTTTGATCGACATGCTGCCGCGGGATACGACGCTGGGTGAGAAGGGCTTTGCCCCCTATGCCGGCGGCGCGATCTTCAACACTGCGATCGCGCTTGGTCGCCTTGGCATTCCCACGGGCTTCTTCACCGGCATTGCCGATGACATGATGGGCGAAATCCTGCGCGATACGCTGTCGGCCTCCAAGGTTGATTTCAGCTATTGCGCTATCACGCCCCGTCCGAGCACGATTGCCTTCGTCAAGCTCGTCAATGGTCAGGCGACCTATGCCTTCTACGATGAAGGCACGGCCGGCCGCATGATCACTGAAGCCGATCTCCCGACGCTCGGTAATGATTGCGAAGCTCTGCATTTCGGTGCGATCAGCCTCATCCCCGATCCCTGCGGCGCGACCTACGAGGCGCTGATGAAGCGCGAGCACCAGAGCCGCGTCATCTCGCTAGATCCGAACATTCGCCCGGGCTTCATCAAGGACAAGGCAGCTCATATGGGCCGCATCGGCAGAATGGCGGCCATGTCCGACATTCTCAAATTCTCCGATGAGGATCTGGAATGGTTCGGCATATCTGGCGATCACGATGAGCTGGCCGCCCATTGGCTGAACCAGGGCGCCAAGCTCGTCGTCATCACCAAGGGTGCGGAAGGCGCAACCGGCTACACCAAGTCGCTGAAGGTCTCGGTGCCGAGCGAGCGCGTCACCGTGGTTGATACGGTCGGCGCGGGCGATACCTTCGATGCCGGCATTCTGGCATCGTTGAAGATGAACAACCTGCTGACCAAGGCGCAGGTGGCATCACTGAACGAGAAGGCGTTGCAAGATGCGCTGGCTCTGGGCGCCAAGGCTGCGGCGGTGACGGTATCGCGTGCGGGTGCAAATCCGCCCTGGGCACATGAGATCGGGCTGTAATCGTTTATCGGCTTTCGGAAGCGGGGAGAGTGCTGCACCCCCCTCTGTCACTGTCGTGACATCTCCCCCACAAGGGGGGAGATCGGTAATTCGCGGCGCTTCATCACCTCAAGCTGATATCGAACCGACTGCGCTTGCTTTATTTGCGGAGCGCGCGGCAAACTCCCAATGATCTCCCCCCTTGTGGGGGAGATGTCAGCGAAGCTGACAGAGGGGGGTACTTTCACGACATATTCGGATAGAGCGTTCAGCCAGCAAAACCCTCCCCTCGAGGGGAGGGTCGGCACGTCGTGCCGAGGTGGGGTGATCTTTGGGTCGTTCCGATGCGGAGAGCTCAATCACCCCCACCCGTCGCCTTGCGGCGACCTCCCCCCTCAAGGAGGAGGTGGATAATCAGCTTACTTTGCCCGGCTTGCCAGCGCAGCCACCAGCCCTTGCGTCGAGGAGTCGTGGCCGGCGGCGCTTTCCTTGCCTTCGATGACGGGCAGCAGGCCCGTTGCCAATTCCTTGCCCAGTTCGACACCCCATTGGTCGAAGGAGTTGATGCGGAAGAGCACGCCTTCGACGAAGACGCGATGTTCGTAGAGCGCGATCAGGCGTCCCAGCGCAAAGGGCGTCAGCTTGTCATAGACGAAAGTGATCGACGGGCGGTTGCCGGCGAAGACGCGGTGCGGCGCGATGAAATCGGCCTTCTTGTCGTCCATGCCCTTGGAGGTGAGCTGTGCCTTGGCTTCCTCGAAGGTGCGGCCCTTCATCAGCGCTTCCGACTGCGCCAGGCAGTTGGCCATCAGAAGGTCGTGCTGGTGGCGCAGTTCCGGCTCGAAGCCGTTGGCGGCAATCATGAATTCGGCCGGGATGATGCTCGTACCCTGATGAATGAGCTGATAGAAGGCGTGCTGGCCGTTGGTGCCGGGCTCGCCCCAGACGACTGGGCCAGAATTGCCTTCGACCGGCGTGCCGTCGATGGTGACACCCTTGCCGTTCGATTCCATATCCAGCTGTTGCAGATAGGCCGGGAAGCGCGACAGGCGCTGGTCATAGGGCAGGATCGCACGCGTCGGATAGCCGAGCACGTTGCGGTGATAGAAGCCGATGAGGCCGAGCAGCATCGGCAGGTTTTCCTTGAATGGCGCCTGGCGGAAATGGTTGTCCATCGCATGCGCGCCATCGAGGAACTTGCCGAAGTTTTCCGGGCCGATCGCGATCATCAGGGGCAGGCCGATCGCCGACCAGATCGAATAGCGGCCGCCAACCCAATCCCAGAAGCCGAAGACGCGCTCGCTGTCGATGCCGAAGGCGGCGACCTTGTCGAGCGCCGTCGAAACGGCGGCAAAGTGGTGCTGCACGGCGGCTTCGCCGAGCGCGTCGGCGATGAACTTGCGCGCCGTCTGGGCGTTCGTCATCGTCTCGATAGTCGTGAAGGTCTTCGAAGCAACGATGAAGAGCGTCGTTTCCGGCTTAACGAGCTTCAGGATATCGGCGATATGGGCGCCGTCGATGTTGGAGATGAAATGCGAGCGTGGGCCGTCGTGGTAGGGGGCGAGCGCCAGCGTTGCCATGACCGGCCCGAGATCGGAGCCGCCGATGCCGATGTTGATGACATCGGTGATCGCCTTGCCCGTGGAGCCCTTGAGCGCGCCCGAGCGGATGCCGTCGGCAAACTTGCCCATGGCGGCGAGAACCGCGTTAACGTCGGGCATGACATCCTTACCGTCGACGAGTACCGGCTTGTTCGAGCGGTTGCGCAGCGCAGTGTGCAGCACGGCGCGATTTTCGGTGAAGTTGATGGCGACGCCCGTGAACATTTCCTCGCGCTTGGCCGCAACGCCGCCCTCGGCTGCGAGCTTCTCGAGCAGGGCGAGGATATCGTCGTTAACAGCCGTCTTTGAGTAATCCATCAACAGGTCGTCGAACGAGGCGCTGAAGCGGGAAAAGCGTTTCGGATCGGCGGCGAAGGCGGAGCGAATATCCGTGGCCTTCGTTGCCGATGCGGTGCTCTTCAGTTGGTCGACGAGGGCGTTCATGGGAGGCTCCTTGCGGTTCGCGCTGCTGGCCTTCAAAACCGGGCCAGGCGCTTTGAGATTGGTCGCGAAAACTATTCCCTATGTAGGGCGTAAATCAAGTTCACCTATCGCCCAAAACGAAAAAAGCCGCTCGTGAAAAAACACGAGCGGCTTCCTGAATGACATCGAATTATGTCAGCCGCGCAACTCCTTACGCAGGATCTTGCCGACATTCGATTTCGGCAATTCGGTGCGGAATTCAATGAAGCGCGGACGCTTGTAGTTGGTAAGGTTTTCCGCGCAATGGGCCTTGACGTCGGCCTCCGTCAAAGCCGGATCCTTCTTGACGATGAAGAGCTTCACCGCTTCGCCGGAATGCGGGTCGGGCACGCCGATTGCCGCAGCCTCGAGAACGCCTGGATGCATGACGGCGACTTCCTCGATCTCGTTCGGATAGACGTTAAAGCCCGAGACCAGGATCATATCCTTCTTGCGATCGACGATCTTGGTGTAGCCGCGCTCGTCCATGAAGCCCATGTCGCCGCTGCGGAAGAAGCCGTCCGGCGTCATCACGCGCGCGGTCTCTGCCGGCTGCTTCCAGTAGCCTGCCATGACCTGCGGCCCGCGAATGCAGATTTCGCCGACTTCGCCGAGCGGCAGGGAATTGCCGTTCTCGTCGCGAATATCGAAATCGGTGCCCGTAATCGGCAGGCCGATCGTGCCGGTAAATTCGGGGCTGTCGAAACGATTGGCGCTGGCAACCGGCGACGTCTCGGAAAGACCGTAGCCCTCCGTGATCCAGGCGCCCGTCATCTTCTGCCACCGTTCGGCGACTGGCCGCTGCACCGCCATGCCGCCGGCAAGCGTTGCGGTATTGGACAGGTCGAGTTTGCTAAACTCCGGATTGTTCATTAGCGCGTTGAACAGCGTGTTCAGGCCGGGGAACATGTCGAACTTGTATTTGCCGAGCTCCTTGATGAAGGCCGGTATGTCGCGTGGATTGGCGATCAGCACATTATGGCCGCCGAGCGACATACCCATCAGCGAATTCACCGTCAGCGCAAAGATATGGTAGAGCGGCAAGGCGCAGACAAAGGTCAGCTGCTCCGGGCGCGGCTTGTTGATATAGGCGGATTGGAGCCAGAGCAGCAATTGCAGCTGGTTGGCGAGCAGATTGGCATGGGTGAGGATCGCGCCCTTGGCGATGCCGGTCGTGCCGCCGGTATATTGCAGAAAGGCGATGTCGCTGCCGGTCAGTTCCGATAGCTTCAGGGGCAGACGCGAGCCCTCGGCGATTACGCTCTTGAAACTGCGATGGCCGGGAATGGACCAGGCTGGAACCAGCTTCTTCACCTTGCGAACGATGAAGTTGACAACGTGACCCTTGGCGCCGAGCATGTCGCCAAGCGCAGTAACGACGACATGGCGTACATCCGTATGGGCCAGAACCTGCTCGACCGTATGGGCGAAGTTTTCCAGAACGAAGATCGCCTTGGCGCCGCAATCGCGCAGCTGATGTTCGAGTTCGCGTGGCGTGTAGAGCGGGTTGACGTTGACGACGACCAGCCCGGCGCGAAGAATGCCATAAACTGCGATCGGATTTTGCAGCACGTTCGGCATCATGACGGCAACGCGATCACCCTTCTGCAGGCCGAGGCTTTGCAGCCAGGCGGCAATCTTGCACGTCTGCAGATCGAGATCGCGATAGGTGATGGATTTGCCCATGCTGGTGAAGGCGGGTCTGTCGGCATAGCGCGCGCAGCTTTCCTCCAGCAGTTCGGCGAGCGATGCATGTTCCAGCGGCGGCAGCTCTGCCGGTACGATATCCGGATAGGAGGCGAGCCATATTTTCTTGACCTGCGGTCTATCCGAAGGAGCGGAGACTGAATTCATGCGCATTTCCTCCTCTACGCACCATCACCACGCCCCGCCGTCATATGCGGCGGCTATGCAGAGTGTCATTGGACGATCAAAAAGTCTCCCGCTTTTCACATCGCCGCAGTCTTTGCTCTCAACGAAATCATTGGAGCGCAACCGAAGCTACAATAACCTTGACGTAAACGTCAATAATCGTCTTGCGCTCACGTTTTTTTACAATGCTGAAAAAAGTACTGGAACTTTTATGACAACGGAGCGTTAATAGTGCCGTGGGTTTAAACCCATCGGAGCATCGTGCTGCCCCAAAGAGCAGATCGGACGCTCCCTAGTTTATGTGACGCGTATCCAAAAGGAGGTGCGCATATGCATAAAGAGAGTGCCGATTTTTCGGGTCGTGACCTTTACATCAAGGACATGTCGATGCTGGTCGCCTGCGATCGCGTCGAAGGGTCGAGAGTATACGGCTCGGACGGCAAACAGATTGGTCATATTGAGCGGCTGATGCTGGAAAAAAGTGATGGACGCATCGCTTTCGTCATTCTGAGCTTCGGCGGTTTCTTCGGCATCGGTCAGGAGCACTACCGGCTGCCGTGGGAGAAGCTGCGCTACGATGCCCACATTGATGGCTATCGCGTCAGCATGACCAAGAACGACATCGAAAAGGCGTGCCGCTTCGCCGTCAAGGACGACCACGACCATAAGAATCATGGCCACAAGAGCCACGATTATTTTGGCGTGCCGCCCTACTGGATGTGAGCGCGCTGGCGGAACTGCCGGATGCCCCGCCGATGCGGGGCTCGCTCCTTGTTTGGGCTAGTTGAACCGCCCAAGCCTTTGCACCACCTCGATCTTGTAACCATCGGGGTCGGTGACGAAGAACAGCAATGCAAAAAGCTTCCCATCACGATTGAGTTCGATGATCTTGCCGGGGTTGAGCCCGAGTTTGGTCATGCGCGCATGCTCATCCTTCAGTTCTGAGACCGAAACTGCGAGGTGGCCATAGGCATCCCCTTGCGCATAAGGCTCGATGCGGCCCTGATTGACAGTCAATTCGAGTTCGAACCCGGTCTCGGCATTGCTGAGATAGATTAGGGTGAAGGTCTCGAAGGCAATCCGGTCGGCAACCTTCAGGCCGAGAGCCTTGTCGTAGAATTCGATCGAGCGCGCCTCGTCCAGCACGCGGATCATCGAGTGAATCATCTTGGCCATCGGTGCCTCCATAAATCAGCGGGACATATCATTGCAGCCAATGCCATCGGTAGCCAGTGAAGGCAAGTATGGGGAAACTCGACATATCTCCAGCCGGGCATAGATCCGGTGTTCCCGGATTGCGATCGGTCTGCTTAACTCCTGGCGCTCAAGCATAGGGCTCAAGGGGAGAATCCATGTACTACGCCATTCTGGCCTACCACGAGGAAAGTATCGTCGAATCCTGGAGCAAGGAGGAGGATACCGCGCTCATGAAGGAGCTTTTGGAGATCAATGACCGCATGGTCGCGCAGAAATCGCTGGGGCCGGCTGCGCGTCTCGGATCGACCCAGAACGCCGTCACCTTGCGGGGGAAGGGTGCGGGCATGGTGATCGATGGGCCGTTTGCAGAAACCAAGGAACAGTTGCTCGGCTTCTACATCGTCGATTTTCCGACGATTGAGGGCGCGGTGGAGGCCGCGCGCGAGTTACGCCGCGTCAATCCCACCGCCGTTTATGAAGTCAGACCGATTTCGCTTTACCTGCCCGGCGCATCCTTGCCGTCAGGCGAAGGCAAGGATGGGAAGCTGTGATCGGCGTCGAGCTCAATGAGGTTGAAGGCCGATCTTGCTGGTGACCGACCGCTCGATCATCTCCATGCCGTCATAAATCAGCACCGCCATCAGGCCGACGATCAGGCCGCCCTGCAGGATGAAGGCGGTGTTGTCGTTGATGAGCCCGGCAATGATGACTTCACCCAGCCCCTTGGCGGCGACGGTGGAGCCGATCGTCGCCGTGCCGATATTGATCACGGTCGCGATCTTCAACCCTTCAATGATCAGCGGCAGGGCGAGCGGCAGCTCGACGCGGAAGAGCCGCTGCCAGCCGTTCATGCCCATGCCGTCGGCGGCATCGAGCACCGAGGCGGGTACCTGCTGCAGCCCGGCTACTGTGTTCTCGAAGATCGGCAGCAGCGCATAGAGAAACAGCGCGATGAATGTCGGCACCGCACCGAAGCCGGTGGTCGAGATCGCAAGCGCCAGCACGGCAACGGGCGGAAAGGTCTGGCCAGCATTGGCGATCGCCCGCGACAGCGGCAGGAAGTCGGCGCCGATCGGCCGCGTGACGAAGATACCGCCAAGCACGGCCAGGATCCCGCTTGCGGCGATCGAGACAAGGATCAGCTCGAGATGGCTGAGCGCCAGGCTCGGCAGGCTGTTCTGCGTATAGATCGGAGACGCCCCGAATTTGGTCAGCGGCGCCAGAACAGGTATCAGCCATTCCGGACGGAAGAGCATCACCAGCAGCAGCGCCAGCGCCAGCAGGCGAAAGAGATTGGCGGCGAGAAATCTCATGCTTTGCGGCCCAGCTCGATCAGGTGCTGGATCGAGATCGAGCCAACGGGCACCTTGCGCTCGTCCTCGACAGCGGCCTCGTCCTTGCCTTGCCAGATCAGTTCGGCTAGGGCGTCACGAAGATTGAGGGTCTGCGGCAGGCTGTAGCCGAGGCCGGCCCGCGGCGGCTGCATGCTTTCCTTCAGCGGAAGCAGCGACATCAGCTTCAAGGCACGGTCGGATGTGCCGGTCAGCTGCTGCACGAAGGGATCGGCCGGCTCGGTCAGGATCTTCTCAGGCTCGGAACATTGCAGCAGCTTGCCGCCGCTCATGACGGCGATCTGGTCGCCGAGATGAAAGGCCTCGTCCATATCATGGGTGACGAGGACGATGGTCGTGCCGAACTGCTTCTGGATGGCGAGCAGGTCGTCCTGCGCCTTGCCGCGGATGACCGGGTCGAGTGCGCCGAAGGGCTCGTCCATCAGCAGCAATTCCGGTTCCGCTGCAAGCGCGCGTGCGACGCCGACGCGCTGCTGCTGGCCACCGGAAAGCTGGCTTGGATATTTGCCGGCAAAGGTGCCGGGATCGAGATGGAAGAGGTTGAGGAGCTCTTCGACACGGCCGTCGATGCGCGTCTTTTCCCAGCCGAGCAGCTCGGGGACGGTAGCGATATTCTGCGCAACGGTGCGATGCGGAAAGAGCCCGTGCCCCTGAATGGCATAGCCGATACGGCGGCGAAGCTCGGTCGCCGGCACATTCATGATGTCCTCGCCGGCAACGGAGATGTGGCCCCCCGATATCGGCACCAGCCGGTTGATCATGCGCATCAGCGTCGATTTGCCGGAGCCGGAAGTGCCGACGATGACGGTGATCGTGCCCTTCTCCATGCTCATACTGACATTGTCGACGACCGTTGCGTTGCCATACCGCTTGGTGACGCCCTTGAGCTCGATCATGCTGGTCATGCGCGTTGTCCCCGGATGCTGTCGATGACCGCATCGAGGATGACGGCCGATGAGAAGGCGAGAAAGACCGTCGGCACGGCGCCGAGCAGCACGAGGTCATTGGCTGTCTGGCCGATGCCCTGGAAGATGAAGAGGCCGAAGCCGCCGCCGCCGATCAATGCCGCCACGGTCACGAGGCCGATCGCCTGCACCAGCACGATACGGATGCCCGTGAGAATGACGGGAAAGGCGAGCGGCAGGTCGATGCCGGTCAGGATCTGCCGGCGCGTCAGGCCCATGCCTGCGGCGGAATCGCGCACGGAAGGATCGACGCCGGCAAGGCCGACGACGGTGTTGGCGACGATCGGCAGCAGCGAATAGATGACAAGCGCCACCAGCGCCGGCGCCACGCCAATGCCTTTGACACCGATCTCGGCGGCGAAAGGCACGTTGGCGGCGATATAGCCGAGCGGCAGCATGAGAATGCCGAAGAGGGCAAGGCTGGGGATGGTCTGCACCAGGCTCAGCGCCCGCAGTACCACGGCCCGGATGCCAGGTTGCCAATAACAGAAGATGCCGAGCGGCAGCGCCAGCACGATGGCGATGGCGACTGAACCCAGAGACAGGAATACATGGCCGAGCGCCTCGTGCCAGAACTTGTCGGCATTGTTGGCGTATTCTTTCATGATCGAGAGATTGTTGAGCAGGCCGGAGCGCAGGACGATGGCAAGCAGCGCTGCATAAACTACCAGCGCTGCGACCCGCAGCCAAGGTGTCAGCCGCAGCTTGACCAGCGCATCCGAAATCATCAATCCCACTACGGCGAGCAGCACCCAGAAGCAGCCGCCGGGCGTAATACGTGCCACGGTGCTGCCCGCAGGCGTCGCGGCCGTCGAGACCAGTCCGAGGGTCACGATCAGCATGGCGATCGCGAGTGTTGCGATCCCGAGGCGAATGACCTGGTTGCGCAGGAAAAGCGCGGCGAGCGCGGCTGCGGCCAGAAGGACGAGCAGGCATAGCGCGGACGGCTGGGCAATGAGCTGCGTCAGCAGTTGTGGCTTGCCGGCGGCGATGCGGTTTGCCTTGACGATGATGAACGGCATCCAGGCCGTTGCCAGCACGCCGCCGGCCACCAATACCACTCCGAGACGGTCCACTCTGCGGACCGCTAGCGCATCTTCCATCAGGCAAGCTCCGTCAGCGCATGAGCCCAAAATACAAGGCGGGTTCGGACAAGATCATGCCCATTCGAATGTCCGCGGCTCCACCTTATCAAAATGGAGCCGCCGGAACGGATGATTTTAGGTCTGCTAGACCTAAAATCTGAATCCGCTCCGGAACCAGAGGAGTAGAGCATGATGTCGTCCGAAAACGATTGACACTTTTCGGCATCATGCTCGAGAGCAGCGTCAATGCCTTATTTCAGGAAGCCATTGTCCTTGAGGTAGGATTCGGCAACAGCCTTGGCGGGCTCGCCATCGACCTGGATGCGGCCGTTGAGCTTGCGCAGCACGTCGGCGGTCAGACCCTTGAAGATCGGAGCCAGAACCTCTTCGATCTTCGGATTGGCCTTCAGCACGGCCTCGCGGATGATCGGCGTCGGCGCATAGACCGGCTGCACGCTCTTGTCGTCCTCGAGCACGGTCAGTTCGGCGGCTTCGATGGCGCCGTCGGTGCCATAGACCATGGCGGTGTTGACGCCGTTGGTCTGGTCGGCCGCAGCCTTGATCGTCGCCGCAGTATCGCCGCCCGAAAGCACCACTTCCTGATCCGGCTTCAGCTTGAAGCTATAGGTGGTTTCGAAGGCCGGCAGGGCCGCCGGCGAATTGACGAATTCAGAAGAGGCTGCGATCTTCACAGAGCCGCCGCCGGCAACCCACTTGCCGAAGTCCGACATGGTTTTCAACTTGGCCGGGCCGGCGACGTCACTGCGCACGGCGATCGCCCAGGTGTTGTTGGCGGGCGAGGGCGTCAGCCAGACGATCTTGTTGGCGTCATAATCCAGCTTCTTGGCCAGGTCATAACCCTGCTGCAGGTTCTTCCAGGCCGCATCGTCGGCCTTGTTGAAGAAGAAGCCGGCATTGCCGGTATATTCGGCATAGATGTCGATTTCGCCCGCGGTAATCGCCTTGCGCACGACCGGCGTCGTGCCCAGAGCGATGCGATCCTGCGCCTTGATGCCGTTGGCATTGAGCGCCGCGAGGATGATGTTGCCGAGCAGAGTGCCTTCGGTGTCGATCTTCGAGGAGACGACGACGTCGGCGGCGCTGGCGCCACTGGCAAGGAGAGCCGTCAGCGTGGCGGCAAGTGCAAGCTTCTTGAACATGATGTTTCCCTTTGTACCCCGTTAAATCGTTCTTCTGCTTGCCCGCCGCAGTCCAGGCAGGCGCAGGCTTGGAGCGGGCGGTCAGCCCACAGGCGAATTCGTGGCTGCTTCAGGCAGGTAGCGCTCATCGCGGAAAAGTCGATGCGCCTCGGATACCCGTTGCAGTCGCGCGATTATGACGAGCGTACTCGACATTCGCGCGAAATTGGATTTCTTTTTTCGGGGGCAAGTGCGTTTGTTTTTGTTCCCCTTACCCGTTTGGCGCTGTTCCGATCTCATTTTTGCGGCTGGATCGGTAAGGCGGCAAGGGAACGATAGCTGCCGCTTTTCGGCTTAGGGATATCTTTTTTCGAGAACACGACATATCGTCGGGATATTGTTGATCTTCTCGCGGCCGAGCCAGGATGCGTGCTGCGGATAAGGGGATGGGATTTGTATCTCGGTGCTTTGTTCGTGGCCGATATGGTGTTCTCCATTGGCTCGGTGAGGGAAACTGCGCGGCGGCTGTCTTTTTCAGCGTCGACCGTCTCTGGTGCGCTGCGCCGGCTCGAGACCGAGCTTGCCATGAAGCTTGTCGAGCGCGCCTCTGGCGAGCTTGCGACCCTTCTGGCAAGTTCGAAGGTTCAGAAGGGGCTGCAGCCCATTCTCGCGGGCATGCGCCAGCTTTCCGCCCTGATGAAGGAACCGCCGGCGCCCGGGGACTATGACCAATGGGCCGCACGCCTGCCGTTGAAGATTGCCACCGTCGAACGCTTTCTTGAGGTGGCCGATCAGGGCAGCATCAATCGCGCTGCCCGCCGCCTGCGCCTTGGTCAGCCGCAGCTTTCGTTGCAGATCGCTAATCTGGAGGAATTGTTCGGCTGCCGCCTGTTTGCGCGGCAGGCGCAGGGTTCTGTGCTGACGGAAGCCGGCCAGGAAGTTCATGGCATCCTCTCCGCCATTGCGCAGGCCTGGGACGAGATGAAGGCGGCGGCGGACGAACGCTTTCAGCGCACAGCGCGAGCGGTCCGCATCGGCTCGATCATTCCAACCGGTTCGGAAAGCTGGGTTGCCCGCTCGCTGGCAAGCCTGGTGTCACGCTGGAACATCGGGGGCAATCGCAACATGCTATCGTTGTCGCTGATGACCGCCGATGATCTGCGCGAGGCGCTTCGCTCCGGCCGCATCGATGTCGCCATCGTCGATTCCGTATTTGGCCTAGACGCTTTCGAACATATGGAGCTTGTCGCAACGGACATGGTGGCGATTGCGCCGCCCGACAGCACGGAGCAGACATTCGCCGCGCTCGTCGAACATCATCCGCTCTGCGTGCCGAGCCCCCGGACCGGTATCGGCAATGCCGCGACGGCGTTCGGCTATGACAGCCGCGACCGCCGCCGGTTTCGCGGCCGCGACATCACCTCGGCCGACTCGCTGCCCGTCATCGTGGACCTCGTTGCCAATCACGGCTATGTGTCATTTCTCGGCCGGGTCAGCGCGCTTCCGATCGCCGACAAGGTCCGCATCGTCGATCCGGATGAGATATTGCCGCTGTCCTATCATCTCGCCCATAACGGCCGCAAAGCCTCGGTGGAAGCCTGCCGGTTGATCCAGCAGGCGGTTGGTGAACTGGTTGGAGAGATAGGAACGGCACGAAAGCGGCTGTCGTCCCGCGGGTAGCGGAACAAACGTGGCATATTCGCGTTTAGGTGGGTTAGGTTAGTCCGGGCGTACGCAGCCGGGGGGCTCGTTCGGCACCCAAGGAGAGACTATAGATGAAAATTGTTGCAACTGCGCTCGTCGCATTAGGCATTATTGTTCTACCCGCCACCTATGCCGAGGCGCGTGATCATCACCACCACCGCTGGCATAACCACCATTATCGTGAATATCGCCCTCATCATCATGGCTGGCATCGCCATGAAGGATGGCGCCATGGACATCGCCATCATCGCTGGCACAGCAAGCCGCATTTCTCGCATGCCTGATGGCTGCGGGAGGTATGAAAACGGCGCCCTGGGGCGCCGTTTTTGCGACTGTTCCATCCCTTGCGTCCTCCTCATTCCGTCTTGACGATACCGGTTGAAACCATCAGCCGACAAGCGCGTGATCGTGCTTAAACGGACCTATGGCGATGTCGCGAAGACGCCTGCTCTCCAAGGGATAACGGAACTTTCGAAGGCGTTGTTGCGTTTACTGTATCGTCCGGAGGACGCGAGTAATACGAGTAGCGTTTACGTCCGGCATTGAAGGAGGCTGGAAATGAAAATTCTGGCAACAGCGCTGGTCGCGCTAGGTATGGTCGTGTTGCCGGCAACCTACGCCGAGGCGCGTCCTCATCACCATGGGCATCACCATCGGATGGTCGTCCATCGGCATTATCACCACCACTACTATTACCGCCATCACTATTATCGCCCCTATTACGGCTATTACGCGCCGTATTATGGCTATGACCGACCCTACTACGGTTATTACCAGCCCTACTATCCCTTAGGGGTATTCGGTGTTTTCGGCGGCTATGGCGGCTATCGCCACCACCACGGTTGGTATGGCGGGCGCGGGTACCATCACGGCTGGTATGCCGGCGGCCATCGCGGATGGCACGGCGGCGGTGGCCACTGGCGCTATTACAGCCAGCCGCACTTCTCGCACAATTGACGGCCTGGCCGCTGGCAAACGGCGCCTCCGGGGCGCCGTTTCATGATGACATCATAAGCTGCCCGGCAGCAACAGGTTCACGCCGGGTTCAGGACGTGAACGGCGCGCTCGGCCATCAGATGCTTCACCTTTTCGCCATAGGCGGCCATATGCGCGGAGGCGGCATGCGCCTTCAGCGCCGCCAGGCTTTCCCATTTCTCGACAACGACGAAGGTGTCAGGCCCAAAAGCCGGATCGGCCCCTTCGACATCCACGACGGCGGTATATTCGATGCAGCCGTCTTCGGCGTGGACGGCCGGAACATTCGCCTGGAACGCTTCGAGCACTTCGGCGCGCTTGCCGGGATGGGCGGTGAGGATGGCGAGTACGTGAATCATGGAGATGTCCTTGAAGCGATATTCAATACGGATGGAGGATAACGGAGGCCACCGGATGTGCGGCCGGTTTCAACCATTACCACGGAACAGGTTCGTCCGAACGCCGAACTTCAATTTTTATCGCGCATGGGATTCTTGCCCGATTGCGGCGTTCACATCCGGTTGATGTATTTCGGATCGAGCGATCCGCTCAGCAGATGGCCGACCGCGAGGAGATTGCCCTGCAGGCGCCCGCGCCGGTCGATATAGGGCGGTGGGTTGACAGAGCCGACAACATTCGAGGCGATATTGCCGCCCATCAGCTTCAGCGCCCATTTCAGCGAGACCGAGCGCTTTTTGACGAGATAGAGCGGATTGGCGACCTGGGAGTACCCAAGGCGCAGACCCGATGTGCGCCCGGCCTTGACCCCGAGATGGACGCCGCGCAGGCGGTTGAACTTGACGATCTTGCCGAAAGGACGTAGCCGCCGACACAGATCCACATCCTCCTGCCAGGCATAGAGCGGCAGATCCTCGTCGAAATAGATGCCGTTTGCGAGCATCTGCTTCCGGCGGAAAATCATGTTGCAGCCATAGGCGTTGTGCGTGTCCTCGATAAATGGCGCCGGAAAGGGCGTGGCATCGGCGGCGAGCGCCTCGTCCGCCTCGTCCGCCGTCAGGCCTGGTCCAAGGATACCGTCGCGGACGACTTCGCCGGTCGCCACGACGATCTCCTCATCCGCCTCGAACAGGGCTTCCGTTTCGGCGAGATAGTTCGTTGCCGGGAAGAAATCGTCATCGAAGAATACGACCACATCCATGCCGACGGCCGCATCGATGATGGCATTGCGCTGCGGGCAGCTTCCCTGCGGTGAGGAGACGATCGTCACTGGAAAAGGCGCGGAACGTAAGCGCTCCGTATCGATGTCGTCATTCTTGACCGGGCACAGGAAGAGATGATCCGGCTTGCGCGCCTGTCCGGCAAGCCTATCGATCATCGCCCCCAGAATCGCCTTGCGACCGCATGTCGCAACGCCAACGGCAATTTTCATGATGCATCCTCAGAGTATGATCCCAAGGCGCACGGAACCACCAAAAGCTGAATCTTTGGTTGTGCTAATCGCATGCATTCAACGGATTGCGAGCAAAAGCTGTTTCGTTGCCGGCGGCCGACCCATTTGCAACCGTCGATGGAGCGTTTCGAAAGAGGGGCCCGTCTCGCAGGCCGGCATTTGCGATCGGCTCGAATGCCTGACGCAAGCCATGAATGCCAAGACTTGCAGCATCCACGGTCCAGAAGCAGGTCGTCTATGCGATCTGCCCTTCAGCCAATACCGAAGGTATCCGCTGCCAAATGCAAACGCGCGACTCGAGATTTCAGTACAAGAGCGGCATGCCGCATACGCAGCTCGGCCTGCATCACATGGAAAATGCCAGGCTGCTGCCCGATCGCGGCGAGCTGCTGCACCGCCTGCCGCATGGCGGCGTCTGCGCCGAGATCGGCGCGGCTTTCGGCGATTTCACCGCCGAGATATTTGAAAAGAACGCGCCGCGAGAGCTTTACCTGATCGACGCGTGGGATACGCCCCGCTATCAGGAGGGCCTGGAGCAGATCAGGTCAAAATTCCGCGGCGCATTGGATCAAGGCCGCCTGCGCATCGTCCAGGGCTACTCCACTGTCCGGCTTTCTGAATTTCCCAACAGCTTTTTCGATTGGGTCTACGTCGATACCAATCACAGCTACGAGACGACTCTGGAGGAGCTGCAGATCAGCCACTTCAAGGTCAAGCAGGACGGCCGCATTGCCGGCCACGACTTCTGCACCGGCAATGTCGTCGATGCCATTCCATATGGCGTGGTCGAAGCCTGCACCAAGTTCTGCAAGGATTTCCATTGGCAGTTCGAATACATGACCTTGGAATCCCACGGGCATTTTTCGTTCTCGCTGAAGCGGCTTTGAAGCATGTCGCCTAAAATTGCGCAGCGGTTTTGCGACAATGACATGCACAAAATCAAAGATCTGAAGCGCGAAAAGTGAATCTGAAAGTTCGCGCCGCGCTTTGGGTGTCATGCCTATGGCCGGCAGGCACCCCCGTCGCCGATGCGGGCTCAATAAGGCAGCTGCCGTTTGGCGCCTGACGTGAGATGATTGCAGCGGCCGACCTATTGGCGAGGAGCTTCCCGCCTGCATTTGAACACCGGCCGATCATGGGCCGATGCAGGCTCAATCCTCGAAAATAAAGATGTCGCCTTCCTGCAAAGCCGCGATGAAGGCCTCCCTGGCTTTCTCTGCGTCAAGTTTACCCTCATGCGCGTCCAGCAGCGCTTTTCTGGCGGTCCTGTAGGCTTGCCCGTCCTCGAGCGTCGGCCACTCCTTCGCCATGTATTCCATGGCGCGTTCCGCATTCGATATCACCAGCCGGTCGCCCGTTTTGCGGGTCTCGACGATTACGGGTTTGCTCCACCATTGGGCCATGAAGTTTCTCCTTCCGCGGTCAACGTGCCGTTGGCTGGAATGTTCCGCAGCCCCGTCGGCCGGATCCGCGCCGTCACGACAGCAAGGGAACTCCCGCTTCGGCCGCTGCGGCAATGAAGGCGATGCGCGCTTCCTCAGGCGCTCGCCAGCCGCGCTGGACGTCGATGCAGATGAGCAATGCCGACAGAAAGCAGTCGCCTTCCTCCGAAGGCCAGTCGTCGAGAAGCGTCTTCCAGACTTCCTCGGCCGTGCCTACGGACCTCGCTTCACCGGAACCGTTGCGAATGACGCGGATGGGAGAGAAGTGCGGCACGATGTTCATGGTAGCAGACTCCGTCAAGGCAGAGGCTGTTTTGGCCCTTTTGCCACTGGGCGCGCATTTAACTTTCTTAATCCGCCGGCCGCTTTGAGGCATATGTGATCAATCTTCGCTCGCACGCCTGCGATATCAGCATAATCGCGCCTAAGTGGGTCGCTGACCGATCACGTCAGTATCGGTGCTTCTTGCGGCAAATTCGGTCGATGGCGCGGGCGGACGGACTTGCTGAGGACTGGCGATGCCTGGAATAGAGCTGAGGGTATTCGGGGCAGACAGGATAAGTGGTGCCGCTTACGTGACTCGAACACGTGACCCCATCATTACGAATGATGTGCTCTACCGACTGAGCTAAAGCGGCATTCTGCGGCGCATTCGGTTCGGCCCCGCGATTTGCATGGCGCTGATACAGTCTATGTGGCGAGATTTCAAGCGCTCAAATTGCCAATTGGCAAAAAAGCGAGATGCTTGTGAAAAAAGTACCGCTTTTCGCGTCCGATCAAAGTGCCAGTCGGGCGCGTGCCTGTTGGTATTCTCTCTCAAGCCTGTCGACGAGGGCGGATACGGGCTGGATGGATTTGACGGCGCCGATACCCTGGCCGGACCCCCAGATATCCTTCCAGGCCTTCACGCCGGTCGTGGCGGCCTCGAAATCCATCTTGGAAGGATCGGCCTCGGGCAAATTGTCCGGATCGAGGCCGGCGGCGCGAATGGAGGGCTTCAGATAATTCCCAAGAACGCCGGTGAAATAGTTGGAGTAGACGATATCGGCGGCGGTTCCCTCGACGATCGCCTGCTTGTAGGCATCAACCGCGCGCGCCTCCTCCGTGGCGATGAAGGGCGAGCCGATATAGGCAAGATCAGCTCCAGCAGCCTGCGCCGCCAGGATGGCGCCGCCGGTGGCGATGGCGCCGGCCAGGAGCAGCGGCCCATCGAACCATTCGCGGATTTCCTGCACCAGCGCGAAGGGCGAAAGCTGGCCGGCATGGCCGCCGGCGCCGGCAGCAACCGCAATCAGCCCGTCCGCACCCTTGCGGATCGCCGAATTGGCGTGCCGGTTGTTGATGATGTCATGCAGCACGATGCCGCCATAGGAATGCACGGCGGCGTTCACCTCGGGTACGGCGCCGAGCGAGGATATGACGATCGGCACCTTGTATTTCACACAGAGCATCAGATCGTGCTCGAGGCGTTTGTTCGATGTATGGACGATCTGATTGACCGCAAATGGAGCTGCCGGACGGTCCGGATTTGCGGCATTGTGTGCAGCAAGGTCCTCCGTGATCATGGCAAGCCATTCGTCGAGCTGGCTTTCCGGGCGTGCGTTCAGCGCCGGAAAGGAACCGACGACGCCGGCCTTGCATTGGGCCAGTGTCAAGGCGGGATGCGAGATGATGAAAAGCGGCGAAGCCACGACCGGCAGGCGCAGACGCTCGGTCAGAATGGAGGGGAGGGCCATGAACATCATCCCTTTTGACGTTTACGAAAACGTCAAAAGGGATAGCAGATGTCTGTCGAAAGGGGAAGATGGTGGAAGAGGCAGGGAAAGGCAGCAATAGACAATAGTGCTTGATCGGCCCGGTCCGATACCTTCGCCTACTGCCTACTGCCTACTGCCTACTGCCTCACCTCCACCCCATTTGCGTCGTCTTTGCCGTTTATCCCCGCCCGAGTGCCCTTAACCCATGCCGGAGGCTTGCGTATTGCAAAACGGGGCGTTACCGAATCCGGTTAACGGATGATGAAAATATGGCTGCCTTATCGGTAGAGTATGCGCGTATGTTGCGAGTGAGCGTAAAGGATCGGATGTGAGCGGATTAGAAACGGCTATCAGAAGCGCCTTGGATCGGTCTGATCGCGCCAATCCGGAAATTCGGGCTCGCATCTATCAATCGGCGCGGCAGGCTCTGGAAGCCGGCCTTCGCAAGCAGGACATAACCGATATCAACGTCATTGCCGCCCAGCGCCAGCGTCTGGAGGCGACGATCCGCGAGATTGAGGCTGACGAACGCGCCCGCCCCATGCAGGCAATGCCGGTTTCACCGGAGCTGGATGCTCCGCACGTTTCTCCTTCCGTACCCAGGTCCGATGCAAGGCAGGCAGCGGCACGACCGCAGGAGCCAGTCATGAGCGTGCGCGGAGAAACACGCGATCCGCCAATGTCGGCAGGCCCGGCCGTTCCGCCCGAGCCGACCTCGGCCGAGCTGGCGGCACGTGAAGACGATTTCGGCGATATGCGCGCCGGCCCCGCCGATCATCTCGGGGCGGACAGTGATGTGCGTCCGACGGCTGATGCACCGCCGCCGCGGTCGATGAATTTCAAGCCGGAGCGGGCGGCCGTGCGCCGCAAGCCGCGCAAGTTCTTCTCGCGCCTGCTCGTCTTCTGCATTCTGCTGGCCTTCCTCGGCGTCGGTGCCTGGTGGATCAAGACCTCGGGTGTACTCATGTCGGCCGCCCAGCGGGATACGAGCGTGCCCAATCCGCCGGCGCATATCGATTCTCAGGATTTCAGCGGCAATGGCAACGATGACGATACGTCGGACCAGGACGACAACAGCGGTCCGGTCAATCCGGGCCTTGCGACCATCGATCCGCAGAACAGCTTTTCGGCGGAATGGTTGGAGGTATTAAAGCCCACCGACGCGCCGAAGGTTACCACCAGCTCGCAATCGAAGGCCGAAAACGTAACGGAGAACGAAGGGCCGGCCGTGAGGCTGACCTCGCTCAGCAGCGGTCCGGACGGCAGTGGCTCGGTCGAGGTGCCCGTCAATGTGCTGCAGCAGATGGCCGGCAAGGCTTCGACGGTCGCGCTGACATTGCAGTCCACCTCGGATGCGCCGACGCAGATTACGGTGGAATGCGATTTCGGTTCTCTCGGTCGTTGCGGCCGGCACCGTTTCACCGTCAGCCGGCAAAAAACGGATTCGTTGTTCCAGGTCAAGTTCGATCGCGCCATGGCGCCGACCGGTTCGGGACGCCTCATCATCAACAGCGATGTCGATGGCAAGGCCCGCGGCGTCAATATCTACGCCATCCGCGTCCTGCCCGGGCAATAATCCCGGGGCGATGCCTCGACCTCGTCAGGCGAGGATAGCCGATCCCATGCCGAGAATCTTGTCGTCGACCTTGCCGATGGCTTCCTTGTCCTTGCCGTCATAGTCGAGCGTCAGCAGAATGTGACGGATAAGGTTCAGGCGCGCGCGCCGCTTGTCGTTGGCGCGGAGGACAGTCCAGGGTGCGTGGTCCGTATGCGTATCCTTCAGCATGCGGTCGCGCTTCTCGCTGTAGTCCTTCCATTTCGGCAGGGCGGCGATATCCATCGAGGAAAGTTTCCAGACGGCGCGCGGATCGTGGCGCCGGTCGTGGAAACGCTTTAGCTGCATCTCCCGGCCGATATCGAGATAGAATTTGAAGAAGTAGATGCCGTCCTGGACGATGAGCTTTTCCATCCGGGGAGCCTGCTTCAGAAACTGCTCATATTGCTGCGGCGTGCAGAAGCCCATGACCGGCTCAACGCCGGCGCGGTTGTACCATGAGCGGTCGAAGAGCACGAATTCGCCCGCCGTCGGAAACTGGGCGACATAGCGCTGGAAATACCATTGGCCGGCCTCGCGATCGGTCGGCTTCGTCAGCGCCACCACGCGCGCCAGACGAGGGTTCATATGGGCTGACGTCGCGGCGATCGAGCCTCCCTTGCCGGCCGCGTCACGCCCCTCGAAGAGCGCCATCACTCGCTTGCCGGTCGCCTGCAGCCAAAACTGCACCTTGATGAGTTCGATCTGCAGCGCTTTCAGCTCGTCGAGATATTCGTCTTCCTTCAGCTTCTTCTTGTAGGGATAGCCGCCCGAGGTCAGCGCCTCGTCTTCGATCCAGCTCGGCAGGACGGGGTCATCGACATCGAATATGCGCTTGATGCCATGGATATCCAACTCTACCGCCCGGCTTTCTGTCTTCTCCCCCATATGTCGGCTCCTCGGCTGTTTACACGGCGTTAACCCTACCGCTGGCAGCGGTAAAAAAGCTTGGCCAGGAAACTGGAACTTTTGTTCAATAGTTTCAAGCCCTTTACGGCTACCCTCCTTTGCCGGCTACATTTATTTTTGTCAGTTACTGGCTTCTGTGGATAGAGCCGAATACTTCTGTCATGAATTGCAGATAAGACGCGGAATCCAGCGTTCTATGATGGCAGGCGAAGGACGGCGCAGTTGGAAGACGAATGGTCATTTGTCAGGAGGTTGGCAGTTCGGCTGCGGCAGGAGAGTGCCATCCTCGTTCTGGCGACGCTGATTGCCGCACTCGCCCTGGTCGAAGGCATCAACACCGGCGCCGTATTCTGGATCTGGGCGATCGTCATGATTGTCACGCTGCTTCGCCCGCCGCTCGTCGAGCGGGTCGAGGTGCCGTCACAGGCCGAGGCGCCGCCCGTCGATGCGCAAGCCCTGTTGCGCACCGCCTTTGCGGGACTGGCGGCACTCGATATGCCAGTGCTGATCATCGACCGAGAGGCGTCCGTGCTGGTACAGAACATGGCCGTCGAAAAAGCCTTCGGTGCCTTTCCGATCGGCGCACATATTTCCTCGAAGCTGCGTTCGCCGGGCCTGCTCGACATGGTGCGCGAGACCATCGCGACCAATACGCCGAACCAGATCGAACATTCCGAGCGCCTGCCTTCGGAACGGGTTTATGTCGTACGCATCGCACCGATAGATCTGCCGGAGATCGACAGGGAGGAAGATGCGCTCTTCCTGCTCTCCTTCCGCGACATATCGGAGCTGCGCCACATCGACCGCATGCGATCCGATTTCGTCGCCAATGCCAGCCATGAATTGCGCACGCCGCTGGCGTCGCTGCGCGGCTTCATCGAGACGATCCAGGGACCTGCCAAGGCCGATCCGAAGGCGCAGCAGCGTTTCCTCGGCATCATGCTCGACCAGACGACTCGCATGAGCAGGCTGGTCGACGACCTCCTGTCGCTGTCGCGCCTGGAGCTGAAGTCGCATATCGCGCCGGATCAGAAGGTGGATCTCGTACCCCTGCTCGGCCATGTGCGAGACTCCCTGTTGCCGCTGGCCGGGGATCTCGATGTGAGCATCAATCTGCATTTGCCGGCGGGCAAGGTGGAGGTATTGGGAGATCGAGACGAACTGGTGCAGGTCTTCGAGAACCTGATCGAGAATGCCTGCAAATACGGCCAGGAAGGGAAATCGGTCGAGGTTTCGCTGCTGAATAATGCGGGCCAGGCCGTCGAGGTCGTCGTCTCGGACAAGGGGCCTGGAATACCCGCGGAACATGTGCCGCGCCTGACCGAGCGCTTCTATCGCGTTAACGTTGAGGATAGCCGGTCCAAGAAGGGAACCGGTCTCGGGCTTGCCATCGTCAAGCACATTCTGACCCGCCATCGTGCCAGACTGATCGTCAAGTCGGAAGTCGGAAAGGGAACCGACTTTACGGTTCGCTTCTGACAAGCTCTACCTGCCCCGGTTTGGGTGGCAATTTATCCAAATTATATCAGGCATATAGCCTGTCATAATTGTTTCACTCGCCTGACATAAAAGGGCGGTGTTTTCGCCAGTAAGAATGGACTGCTGAAAAAGTGGATGTGGCCTCCACCTCGGCGCTCTTCAAAGCTCATCAGGGGGATTCGTTGTGAATGCTTTGAAAATATCCATTCTTGCGCTGGTTGCATCGGTTGCCCTTGCCGGCACTGCAACCGCTCGCGATCAAATTCAGATCGCCGGTTCATCGACCGTATTCCCATATGCCAAGATCGTGGCCGAAACCTTCGGCGAGACCTTCACCAACTTTAAGACCCCGGTGGTCGAGTCCGGCGGCTCCGGAGCCGGCCTGAAGGAATTCTGCAAGGGTGTGGGAACGGATTCGATCGACATCGCCAATTCGTCGCGTCCCATCAAGGGCAGCGAAGTCGCAGCCTGCAAGGCTGCCGGTGTCGCTGACATCCAGCAGGTCAAGATCGGCTATGACGGCATCGTCTTTGCTTTCGACAAGAGCAATCCGGATATCAAGTTCGAACCGGTCGATCTCTACAAGGCGCTCGCTGCCGATGTCGTCGTCGATGGCAAGCTCGTCGCCAATCCTTATAAGAAGTGGTCTGAGATCAATCCATCGCTGCCGGATTTTGAAATCGCCGCCTATATTCCGGGCGAGAAGCATGGCACCCGAGAAGTTTTCGAAGAGAAGGTGCTTGCCGCCGGCTGCAAGGCTTCCGGCGCGGCCGATGTCATCAAGGCAGCCTTCTCCGACGCCGCTCAGCAGGCCAAGAAATGCATTGCCGTGCGCAAGGATGGCGCCGCCGTCGATATCGATGGCGACTATCCCGAGACCTTGGCCCGCATCAATGCCAACAAGCATGGCATCGGCGTGTTCGGCCTGTATTTTTTCCAGAACAACGCCGACAAGCTGAAGGTCGCCACCGTCAGCGGCATCGTACCCTCGGGCCAGACGATCGCCGATGGCACCTATCCGGTATCGCGGCCGCTGTTCTTCTACGTCAAGAAAGCCCATCTGGGTGTCGTCCCGGGGCTCAAGGAATATGTCGATTTCTTCACGAGCGATCAGATGATCGGACCGGACGGCCCGCTGGCGGAATATGGCCTCGTGCCGGCGCCGAATGCTGAGCGCGACCAGATCCGCAAGGATTTCGCGGGCGGGAAGATCATGTGACTGCTGAAGGGTCGGGCACCGGGGCGGCTTTCCGCTGCCCCGGGGTTCGCCGGGGAATGGGAATGAGTGTATCGCTGCTGCTGCTCTGCTTGTCGGTCTTCGGCGCCTCCGCTTTCGTGCTGGGGCGGGTGAGGGCGGCTGCGCTGTCGGGCGGCAGGTCTTCGTCCATGCATTCCCGCCTCGGCTATCACGGTGCCTATGCCGCCATATGGGCGGTACTTCCGCCCCTGGCGCTCGTCTGCGTCTGGCTGATCGTCAGTCCCATCGTCATCGACCGGCTGGTGACCAAATCCTTTCCCGAGGAGGTTCAGTCTCTGCCGCCGGCTGAGCTCAATCTCAGCTACGGCATGGTGCGCAGCATCGCCCGCGGCATGCGCATGCTCGACAGCCAGGAGCTTGCCGATATCGATGGCGGCAAGGCCGATCTTCAGTTGCTGCTGGCGCAGAAGGGCGTTCCACTTGCCGTGCGCCCCACGGGCTACATGATCGAGGCCGCGAATAGATATAATGGCATGCGCGAATTGAGCCGCATGGTCATGGCGGCGGCGGCGATCGTCCTGTCGTTGCTTTGCGCGGCCCATGGCCTTCGCGCGATTGCGCCGCGTTTTCGCGCCCGCAACCGGGTCGAGCAGGTCATCCTCGGAGCCCTGATCGTTGCCTCCTCCATCGCGGTGCTGACAACGGTCGGCATTGTCGTTTCCATGCTTTCGGAAGCGGCGCGTTTCTTCAGCATGGTGCCGGCCAGCGAGTTCTTCTTCGGTGCTGTCTGGGACCCGCGCTTCACCGGCGCGGGCGCGCAGACCTCGGGCACTTTCGGTCTGATCCCGCTCCTGGCGGGCACGGTCTATATCGGCTTCGTCGCCATGCTCTTTGCCGTACCTATCGGCCTGTTTGCCGCGATCTACATGGCCGAATATGCCTCGGCTCGCGTCCGCTCCATTGCCAAGCCGATGCTGGAGGTTCTGGCCGGCATTCCGACAATCGTCTACGGCTTCTTCGCTCTTGTCACAGTCGGCCCCTTCCTGCGCGATATCTCCGCCGAGATCGACGGGCTGATGACCGGAAACTACAGAAGCTTCATCGAGGCGCAGAGCGTTTTGACGGCCGGCTTTGTCATGGGCGTGATGCTCATCCCTTACGTTTCGTCGCTGTCGGACGATATCATCATGGCTGTGCCGCGCTCGCTGCGCGACGGCTCGCTCGGGCTTGGCGCCACGCGGTCGGAAACGGTCAAGCGCGTGCTCCTGCCGGCCGCCCTTCCGGGCATCGTCGGCGCGCTGCTGATGACCGCGTCGCGGGCGATCGGCGAAACCATGATCGTGGTACTGGCTGCAGGCGTTGCCGCGCGCATGCAGCTCGATCCCTTCGAACCGATGACGACGGTCACGGTGAAGATCGTCAATCAGCTGACCGGCGATCTGGAGTTCACTTCGCCGCAGACGCTCGTCGCCTTCGCCCTCGGCATCACGCTGTTCTGCCTGACGCTGTGCCTCAACGTCTATGCGCTCTACATCGTCCGTCGATACAGGGAGCAATACGAATGAGCAACGCCGTATCTTCCTCTCAGCTCAACATGCCGCGCGGTCTGACGCCGGGTGCGTCTGTGCACCGAGATATCGGCATTAAGCGGCGTTATGCCGCCGAGCGTCGCTTTCGCGCCTATGGGATGACCGCCGTCATCTTCGGTCTCGTCTTCCTTATCATCCTGGTCTCGACCGTGGTCCGCACAGGCTATACCGCCTTTGTCCAGACTTCGATCAACTTGCCGATCGAATTTACCGAGAAGGTAATCGACCCGACGGGTAAGCGCATGAACGATCCGAAGGTGCTGATCGTTGCCAATTACCCCGTGCTGGTGCGCGATGCGCTGGTGAAAGCGCTTGGCATCGATCCGGCCAATCGCACGCTTGCGCGCGAGGCGATGGCGATGGTGTCGGACAGCGCCAGGATCGTGTTGCGCGACAGAGTCGTTGCCAACCCCTCGATCATCGGGACGACACAGAACGTCACATTCCTGGCCAGCGCCAACATCGATTCCGCCAACAAGGGGCAGATCGATCTGACCGTCAGCGAGAAGGATCGCAAGATTTCCGACCGCCAGGTCGCATGGATGAAGCAACTCAGCGAAAGCGGCGCGCTTCACAAGGCCTTCAACAGCGGTCTCTTTCTGTCGGGCAATTCGAGCCGCCCCGAAGCGGCCGGGCTTGGTGTCGCGCTGATCGGCTCGCTCTACCTGATGCTGACCGTTCTCGTACTTGCCTTGCCGGTCGGCGTTGCTGCCTCGATCTATCTGGAAGAGTTCGCACCGAAGAACCGGCTGACGGATCTGATCGAGGTCAACATCAACAATCTCGCTGCCGTCCCCTCGATCGTCTATGGCCTGCTGGGTCTCTCGGTCTTCATCAACATGATGGGGCTGCCGCGCTCGGCATCGCTGGTCGGCGGCCTTGTACTGAGCCTGATGACGCTGCCGATGATCATCATCGCCACGCGCTCCGCCTTGCGTGCCGTGCCGCCGTCGATCCGCAGCGCGGCGCTCGGTCTTGGCGCATCGCGCATGCAGATGGTCTTCCATCATGTTCTGCCGCTTGCGATGCCCGGCATTCTGACGGGCACGATCCTCGGGCTTGCCCATGCGCTCGGCGAGACCGCGCCGCTGCTTCTGATCGGCATGGTCGCCTTTGTCGCCAACTATCCGGCATCGCCGCTCGATCCTTCGACGGCGTTGCCGGTGCAGATCTACATGTGGGCGAGCGAAGCCGAGCGGGCGTTTGTCGAAAGGACGTCCGGCGCCATCATCGTCCTTCTCTTCTTCCTCGTCGCGATGAACATCGGCGCCATCTTGTTGCGCCGCCGCTTCGAGCGGCGCTGGTAAGGGAGGGCGCATGAAATGAACATGATGACGGAAGCTGCCAGCGAAAAAGCCTTGGCCAAGAAGATGACGACGATCCCTTACAAGATGATCGGCCAGGACGTTTCTGTGTTCTACGGCGACAAGCGGGCGCTCTTCGACGTCAATCTGAAGATCCGCGCCAATACGGTCACGGCCCTGATCGGCCCTTCCGGCTGCGGCAAGTCCACCTTCCTGCGCTGCCTCAACCGCATGAACGATACGATCGAGACCTGCCGCGTCACCGGCAAGATCACGCTCGACGATCAGGATGTCTACGACGACAGCATCGACGTGGTGGAATTGCGCGCCCGCGTCGGCATGGTCTTCCAGAAGCCCAACCCGTTTCCGAAGTCGATCTACGAGAACGTCGCCTACGGCCCGCGCATCCATGGCCTGCATCGCTCAAAGGCCGATCTCGAGCATATCGTCGAAACCAGTCTGCAGAAGGCCGGTCTCTGGGGTGAGGTGAAGGATCGGCTCCACGATGCCGGCACGAGCCTTTCGGGCGGCCAGCAGCAGCGCCTCTGCATCGCGCGCGCCGTCGCGGTCAGCCCGGAGGTGATCCTGATGGACGAGCCGTGCTCGGCGCTCGATCCGATCGCAACCGCCAAGGTCGAGGATCTCATCCACGAGCTTCGGGAGAATTTCACCATCGTCATCGTGACGCATTCCATGCAGCAGGCCGCCCGCGTCTCGCAGCGTACCGCAATGTTCCATCTCGGCCACCTGGTCGAGGAGAACGACACCGATAAGATGTTCACCAACCCCGACGATTTCCGCACGCAGGATTACATCATGGGCCGTTTTGGTTGATGATGGCAGGCGCGCGGCTCCTTTCACACAGTTCACCTTGAGGATAGAAAAATGGTCTCCACTCACATTCTCTCAGCCTATGACGAAGACCTGAAGTTCCTGACGCGCCGCATTGCCGAAATGGGCGGCCTGGCCGAGCAGATGGTTAGCGACAGCGTACGCGCGCTAGTCAACAGCGACGCGGCCCTGGCCCAGAAGGTCATCTCCGACGACGTCGTTCTTGACCATGCCGAGCGCGAAGTTGGCGACAAGGCGATCGTCACCATCGCTCGCCGCCAGCCGATGGCAGCGGACCTGCGCGAAATCATGGGCTCGATCCGCATCGCCTCCGATCTGGAGCGCGTCGGCGACCTCGGCAAGAACACCGCAAAGCGCGTTATCGCCGTGCAGGGCACCGGCGTTCCCCGCCGTCTCGCCCGCGGCATCGAGCATCTCTCCGAACTGGCGCTAAGCCAGCTCAAGGAAGTTCTCGATGTCTACGCGACCCGCTCGCCCGATAAGGCCGTGTCGATCCGTGAACGTGACGAGGAAATCGACGCCATGTACACCTCGCTCTTCCGCGAGATGCTCACTTACATGATGGAAGATCCGCGCAACATCACCACCTGCACGCATCTTCTCTTCTGCGCCAAGAACATCGAGCGCATCGGCGACCATGCCACCAATATCGCCGAGACGATCTATTACATGGCGACCGGTGCTCAGCCGGAAGGCGAGCGCCCGAAGGACGATACCGCCAACACCGTCGGCGCAGTGACGGAATAATCTGGAAGCGAAGAAAGGAGACCATAGGCGCATGGTTCCGAGAGTTGCTGTTGTAGAAGACGAGGAAGCGCTCAGCGTTCTGCTGCGCTACAATCTTGAGGCCGAAGGCTTCGAGGTCGACACGATCCTCAGAGGCGATGAGGCCGAGCTGCGTCTCCAGGAGCGCATTCCCGATCTCCTGATCCTCGACTGGATGCTCCCCGGCGTGTCCGGCATCGAGCTCTGCCGCCGGCTGCGTATGCGGCCGGAGACGGAGCGCTTGCCGATCATCATGCTGACGGCCCGCGGCGAGGAAAGCGAGCGCGTGCGCGGGCTTTCGACCGGCGCGGACGATTACGTCGTCAAGCCGTTCTCGACGCCGGAGCTGATGGCCCGCGTCAAGGCGATGCTGCGGCGCGCCCGTCCGGAGGTTCTCTCCACGGTGCTGCGTTGCGGCGATATCGAGCTGGACCGCGAAACCCATCGCGTCCATCGCAAGAGCCGTGAAGTGCGGTTGGGGCCGACGGAATTCCGCCTGCTGGAGTTCCTGATGTCCTCGCCAGGCCGCGTCTTCTCGCGTTCGCAGCTGCTCGATGGCGTATGGGGGCACGATATCTACGTCGATGAACGCACTGTCGACGTCCATGTCGGCCGTCTGCGCAAGGCGCTCAATTTCTCCAATATGCAGGATGTCATCCGTACCGTTCGCGGCGCGGGCTATTCCATGGAAGCCTGAGCGGCTTGCCGCTCGGGTGTTACCATTACAGCGCCACGCGTCTTTCAAGACGCGTTAAGGTCGCTGTAACATCTTAAAATGCTGCATAATTTTCCCTTAAAT
This sequence comes from Rhizobium sp. AB2/73, assembly GCF_020871915.1. Lineage (NCBI taxonomy): Bacteria > Pseudomonadati > Pseudomonadota > Alphaproteobacteria > Hyphomicrobiales > Rhizobiaceae > Rhizobium > Rhizobium sp. AB2/73. The sequence goes on from NZ_CP067071.1 coordinate 130,814, forward strand.
CGATTCCGATTTAAGAAATTATGCAGGAGCGGCGGAAATAGAAAAACGGGCCTCGAGGGGCCCGTTTCTCTTTGTCTTGCTGGAATTTTCAGCCGTTGTTGCGACGGCGGTCATGCACCGGCTGGTAGGCCATGCGCTGATGATAGGTGCAGTAGGGCGACGAATCCGGGCTGTCATTGCCGCAGAAGTGGAAGTCGTCCTTCAGCGGGTCCCCGACCGGCCATTTGCAGGTGCGTTCCGTCAGCTCCGTCAGGCCGAGGCGGCGGGAGATCGGAACGACGACGTTCGATGCCGGGCGATACTGAATTTCATTGACGGAATCGATCTCGATCTCTTCCTTCAGCATGGTTGCGCCCTGCTGGCGGGCGACCACGGTGCGGGTAGCGACGCGCGAGCCGTAGGTCGTTGCGCGAGGAGCCGCGGCACTGCGCTTTGGCGTACGCGCCGCAGTTGCCGTGCCGCCTGCCTTCGCTCGGCCAGGAAGGTTCAGGCGGTGCACCTTGCCGATGACGGCATTACGGCTCACGCCACCGAGCTGCGCAGCAATCTGGCTGGCGCTCAATCCTTCGGACCATAGCTTTTTCAGCTTCTCGACGCGTTCGTCTGTCCAATTCATGCCCTGTCTCCGCTGTCGCGTTTCCGATGGCAGAATCCCTCACCATTGCCTCGCATGGGAACGAGGCGCGAAACGCTCTAAAATTGTGGTGACTAGTTCCGCCGCATGCAGTCTAGCAATTGCTTTTTAACCTAGTGTGAGGCTGACTCCGTGACAAGAGTCGCGAGAATCTTGAGGAATCGATTTCGAGGTTTTCCCCAACTTGCTGCCCAGGCGTGGCATTTCTGCAATAGGCGCCGCCGAACCTATCTCTTTTGCCCGCAAGCGCTATCTCGCACCTGCCAAAATGCCAGTTTTGTTGACATCGCGGTGCAAAACATCAATAGTGCCCGGGCCGCCGCAAGGCGGCATTTTTGATTTTTTCGGACCCGTTTCATCAAATGGAAGCGATCGGTCCTTAAAGTTGTGATCGAGGAGATATGGCCATGGCCGAGACCACGCCGCTTTATGACACCTACATGCGCGCTCCCCTGCGGTTCGAGCGAGGTGAAGGCGTCTGGCTGGTGACCGAAAGTGGTGAACGCTATCTCGATTTCGCCGCCGGCGTCGCGGTCAACTCGCTCGGTCACGCCCATCCTCATCTTGTCGCCGAGCTGAAGGCACAGGCCGACAAGGTCTGGCATCTCTCCAATCTTTATGAGGTGCCCGGTCAGGAGAAGCTGTCGAAGCGGCTGACGGAGGCGACCTTCGCCGACAAGGTATTCTTCACCAATTCGGGCGCCGAGGCGCTGGAATGCGCCATCAAGACGGCGCGGCGTTATCAATTCGCCAAGGGGCATCCCGAGAAGTTCCACATCATCACCTTCGAGGGCGCCTTCCACGGCCGCACCATCGCGACCATCGCCGCCGGCGGCCAGGAGAAGTATATCGAGGGCTTCGGGCCTAAGGCACCGGGTTTTGACCAAGTGCAGTTCGGTGATCTCGATGCCGTGCGTGCCGCCATCACGGATGCGACGGCCGGAATCCTGATCGAGCCGGTCCAGGGCGAGGGCGGCATCCGTCCGGCCACCAACGAATTCCTGCGCGGGCTGCGTGAGATCTGCGACGAACACGGCCTGCTGCTGATCCTCGACGAAGTACAGTGTGGCGTCGGTCGCACTGGCAAGCTTTTCGCCTATGAATGGGCCGGCATCAAGCCTGATATCATGGCTGTCGCCAAGGGCATCGGCGGCGGTTTCCCGCTCGGTGCATGCCTTGCGACCGCGGAAGCCGCCTCAGGCATGAAGGCGGGTACGCACGGCTCGACCTATGGCGGCAATCCGCTTGCCATGGCGGTCGGAAATGCCGTTCTCGATATCGTGCTTGCCGAAGGCTTCCTGCAGCATGTGCGCGATGTCTCGCTGGTCTTCCGCCAGGGGCTCGCCTCGCTCAAGGATCGTTTTCCTGACATCATCGAGGACGTTCGCGGTGAAGGTCTGATGCTCGGCATCAAGGCGGCGATTCCGCAGGCGGAGCTGCTGCAGGCGATCCGCGCCGAGCATTTGCTTGGCGTGCCGGCCGGCGACAACGTCATCCGCCTGCTGCCGCCACTGGTCGTCACCGCCGAAGAAGCACGCGAAGGTCTTGCCCGCCTGGAGCGTGCCGCCGAGCGTGCGCGCGCAGCTCGCACCAAGAAATCGGCTTGAGTTCAACGCCCGCTGACGGGGCGATTACTGCGCCGCGCGTCGAGGCGACGTGCAAAGGACGCGGTAACATTTAGGAATCGCATAAGCTTTCCATAAATCGATGCCGATTTAAGGGCTTATGCGCGCCCCACGCGGGCGTTATTGTTTTTTCTGGAGCACAGGTAAGGACATGGCTTCTCCGAAACACTTTCTCGACCTCTCTGCCGTTCCGGCTGCCGATCTGCGCAACATCATCGATGACGCGATCGTGCGAAAGAGCGCGCAGAAGGCCGGCACTGCCGACAAGCCGCTCGCCGGCAAGATGCTGGCGATGATCTTCGAGAAGCCGTCCACCCGAACCCGCGTTTCCTTCGATGTCGGCATGCGACAGCTGGGCGGCGAGACGCTGTTCCTCTCCGGCACCGAAATGCAGCTTGGCCGCGCCGAAACAATCGGCGATACGGCCAAGGTGCTGTCGCGCTACGTCGACGCCATCATGATCCGCACGACCGATCATTCGCGTTTGCTGGAGCTGGCCGAACATGCGACGGTTCCGGTCATCAATGCGCTGACCGACGATACGCATCCCTGCCAGATCATGGCGGATATCATGACCTTCGAGGAGCATCGAGGCCCCATCAAGGGCAAGACGCTCGCCTGGACGGGCGACGGCAACAACGTGCTGCATTCGCTGATCGAAGGGGCCGCGCGCTTCGGCTATCGCATGAATATGGCGGTGCCCCTTGGTTCTGAGCCGAAGGATCACTATCTGAACTGGGCCCGCAACGAGGGCGCCGAAATCATGCTCTCGCATGATGCTGACCGTGCGGTCGCCGGCGCCGATTGCGTGGTAACCGATACCTGGGTTTCCATGAATCAGGAGCACCGGGCACGCGGTCACAACGTCTTCCAGCCCTATCAGGTCAACAAGGCTTTGATGGCACAGGCCGGCAAAGACGCTTTGTTCATGCATTGCCTGCCCGCCCATCGCGGGGAGGAGGTGACGGACGAGGTGATCGATGGCCCGCAATCCGTTGTCTTCGATGAGGCGGAAAACCGCCTTCATGCGCAAAAGTCGATTCTTGCTTGGTGCCTGGGCGCGATCTGAAGATATTAAACCGCGTCTCAAGGACGCGGGCGCAGTAGGAGTAAAGCAATGGCCGAAAATGCCGCAACGCTGGGTCAGTTTGATTTCGCCGGTGACGATCATGTGGTTCCCTTCCAGGTGGAAGGTCTGGACGTGCGCGGCCGTGCCGTACAGCTCGGTCCGCTGCTGGACGCGATCCTTGCCCGGCATGATTATCCGACGCCGGTTGCACGTCTTCTGGCCGAGGCCATCGTCCTGACCGTCCTGCTCGGCACGTCGTTGAAATTCGAAGGCAAGTTCACCGTGCAGACCAAGGGCGACGGTCCCGTAGACCTTCTGGTTGCCGATTTCACGACGCCGGAAAATGTTCGCGCCTATGCCCGTTTCGACGAAGAAGCGCTGGCAAAGGCAGTCGCCGAAGGCCGGACCGAGCCGGAGCAGCTGCTCGGCAAGGGCGTGCTCGCCTTCACCATCGATCAGGGACGTTTCAGCCAGCCCTATCAGGGCATTGTCGCGCTTGACGGCGCGTCGCTCGAGGAGATTGCCGGCACCTATTTCCGCCAGTCTGAACAGATCCCGACGCGCGTGCGTCTGGGAGCTGCAGAACTTTTCGACCGTGATGAGAACGGCAAGCCGCGTCACCGCTGGCGTGCCGGTGGCCTGATCGCGCAATTCCTGCCCGAAGCGCCCGAGCGTATGCGTCAGCCGGACCTGCATGGCGGTGACGGCGATACCGGTGTGCGCGATCATGTCGAGGACGATGCCTGGGCGGAGGCACGCAGCCTGGTGGAAACCATCGATGCCGATGAGTTGACGGATCCGCAGGTTGGCACCGAGCGCCTTCTCTATCGCCTGTTCCACGAGCGTGGCGTACGCGTCTATGAACCGAAGGCCGTTTATGACCGCTGTTCGTGCTCGCGCGACAAGCTGAAGGGCGTGTTGAAGGGTTTCACGGCCGAGGAGATCGAGGCCAGCCAGGACGATGGCGAGATCGCCGTGACCTGCGAGTTCTGCTCGACCACCTATCGGTTCGAAGTGTCGGAGATAGAGGCAGCCTGACGCTGTACGCGGAGCAGCTCAGTTCAGCGTGCGCAGCAGGTTTGGCGTATCGAGAGAGAAGGCGGGGATCTTGACATGGAATTGCTCCCCGTCGTCCGTTTCCATCTGGTAATGGCCGAACATCATGCCTGACGGTGTATCCAGCGGGCAGCCCGAGGAATATTCATAGGTATCGCCGGGCTTCAGATGCGGCTGCTCACCGACCACGCCGGGTCCCGTCACCTCATCCACGATGCCGTTCATGTCGGTAATGTGCCAATAGCGCGTCACCAGCTTCACGGCTTTCTTCGAATGGTTGGAGATGACGATGCGGTATCCCCAGACATAGCGATCATCATCCGGATCGGATTGCTCCTCCAGGTAAAACGGCTCTACAACCACTTCGATGTCGCGTGTTAGGGCGCGATACATGCCTGATACCTTGCCACTGCCCTGAAACGTCGAGCGCTCCTTCAAGCCTCACTGCCGCTTCAGCATTTCCACATTCGCGGCACATTATCCGCTTTTCACCACTCCCGCCAAGAGCAGGATATCTAGCGGTATCCTATAACCGGCCCGCTCCGTCAAGGAACGGCGTGATGAAATCTCGCTCAGGGATGCGGATCATTCTGAAATTCAGCTATTACCGCGAATGAAGAAGGTTAGTCCTTTCTTCTCAAAGTATCTCGTTTCGCTCGTCATTTAGTCTTGTCTACCATAATGCCGCCGATGGAGCTTATGGAGTGGGGATACGCTTGCCGCAATTGCTGGTGCACTTCAGGGAGTGGACGTCACATCTGATCGCTAGTTATCAAAACCTCTCGGCCATATAACCCATTGTCCCTCCTTTATGTTCCGCTGAGGGAACTTGCGCCCGATTCCCTCTCAGCAGGATTTCGGCTATCATCTGATTCTGGCATGGCCCGTGCCTCCCCCCTCCAACCGGGAAAGTATATTTCATGCGGGGCCGTTGATATCAAAACCGACTGTTTGAGCACCTGGCATAAGGAGGGGTTGCGGTCATTGCTCGCAATAGGAGGTTTATATGAGGCTTTCTGCCCCTGTTTATCATTTGAAGCGTAAGGCGAGGCTCCTGTCACGCCAGCAGAAAATTCCCTTGCATGCCGCGCTGGATCACGTCGCGGCTGGAGAAGGTTTTGGAGGCTGGAGCTTGCTTGCAAGCAAAACGAACACGGCCGTATCTGTCAGCGAACTGTATTCGCGTTTAAGCCCGGGCGATCTGGTGCTGATCGGCGCCCGGCCCGGCCACGGCAAGACCCTGATGAGCGTGCGGCTCGCCATCGAAGCCATGAAGGCTGGCAATCGCGGTGTCTTCTTCACGCTGGAGGATACGGAAAAGGTCGTCCTGGACCGTTTTACTGTCGTCGGTGCCGATTATGCGGAATTTGCCGATCTGTTCGAATTCGACAATTCAGATGCCATCAGCGCCGATCATATCGTCGAGAGGCTGGCCGGGGCGCCGCGTGGCACGTTGGCGGTGGTCGATTTTTTGCAGCTGCTGGATCAGAAGCGGGACAATCCAGAGCTAATGATCCAGGTTCAGATATTGAAGACCTTTGCGCGCGCCAGGGGCGTGATCGTTGTCTTCATCTCGCAGATCGACCGTTCCTACGATCCGGCGCTGAAGCCCGTGCCCGATCTCTCGGATATTCGCCTGCCGAATCCGCTGGATCTCAAATTGTTCGACAAGACGATCTTCCTGAACAACGGTCTGGTCGAGTTCAAGGCAGCCAGCTGAGGAGCTGGCAATTGCTTAATAAAGATAGTCGAGCCGCCCGGAGAAATCCGGGCGGCTCGATCGATATCAGGCGGAAACCTGCTCGAGAGCGCGGGCGAAGTCCTCGACCAGATCGGCGCTGTCCTCGATGCCGGCGGAGAAGCGCACGGTGCCCGGCGAAATGCCGAGCTCGGCGCGGGCTTCGTCGGTGAGGTTCTTGTGCGTCGTGGTGGCAGGGTGGGTGATCAGGCTCTTCGAGTCGCCGAGATTGTTGGAAATCTTGACGATCTCCAGCGCGTTCTGCAGCTTGAAGGCTGCTTCCTTGCCACCCTTCAGTTCGAAGGCGACGAGCGTCGAGCCGCCGCTCATCTGCTTGGCGATGATATCAGCCTGCGGATGGTCCTTGCGGCCGGGATAGATCACGCGGGCGACCTTGTTTGTCTGCTCGGCGAGGAAATCGGCAACCTTGGAGGCATTCGCCGTCTGCTGCGCAACGCGTAGCGGCAGCGTCTCGATACCCTTCAGCAGCGTCCAGGCGGTAAAGGGTGACATGGCCGGGCCGGTATGGCGGAAATAGTCCTGCAGGTTCTCGTCGATCCACTGCTTGTCGGAGAGGATGACGCCGCCGAGAGAACGGCCCTGGCCGTCGATATGCTTGGTGGCGGAGTAGACGACGATATGGGCGCCGAGTTCCAAAGGCTTCTGGAAAAGCGGCGTCGCGAAGACGTTGTCGACCACGACCTTGGCGCCGATCTGGTTGGCGAGCTTGGCGACGGCAGCGATGTCGACCACTTCCAGCGTCGGGTTGGTCGGGCTTTCGAGGAAGAACACCTTGGTGTTCGGGCGGATGGCCTTTTCCCAGTTTTCGGTGAAGCGGCCGTCGACCAGCGTGCATTCGATGCCGTATTTCGGCGCGAGCGTCTCGACCACCCAGCGGCAGGAGCCGAAGAGAGCGCGGGCAGCGACGATATGATCGCCGGCCTTCAGCTGGCAGAGGATGGCTGCGGAGACGGCGGCCATGCCGGAGGCGGTGGCGCGGGCGTCTTCAGCGCCTTCCAGCGCGCACATGCGCTTCTCGAACATGTCATTGGTGGGGCTGCCGTAGCGCGCGTAGATGAATCCATCTGTCTCGCCCTTGAAGCGGGCTTCCGCCGCTTCCGAGGTGTCGTAGACGAAGCCCTGGGTCAGATAGATTGCTTCGGAGGTCTCGCCGAATTGCGAACGGAGCGTTCCGTTGTGTACGAGCTGGGTTGCGGGGCGCCAAGTCTTGCTCATGCCATCACCACTTTCAAAACAAAAAAACCGGTCGCGAAAGCAGACCGGTTCAACCCCGGTCTTTTTAGCCATTTATTTAACGTGGCTGCAAGCCGACCGGCCAAATCACCACGGGATAAGTTGCAATACTGCCGTTGACGGCTTGCGTCAATTCCCCGAGTTTGGTTTTGTCTGCGACAAATTATGAGAGAAGCATGATGGCTCGCAATACTGGAATTTTGGCCGATCGCGCCATCGCAGCGCTGTTTGAAACGGGGCGGCTGACAAGCGAGAGAGAACTGGATGTCGATCAGATCCAGCCGGCAAGTCTTGACCTCAGGCTCGGGTCGCATGCCTTCCGCGTCCGCGCCAGCTTCATGCCCGGCCCGTCGCATCTGGTCGCCGACAAGCTCGACCGGCTGAAGCTGCATGTGGTCGATCTCTCCGAAGGCGCGGTGCTGGAAACCGGCTGCGTCTATATCGTGCCGCTGATGGAGCGCCTCGACCTGCCAGAGGATATGTCGGCATCCGCCAATCCGAAGAGCTCGACCGGCCGTCTCGACATCTTCACTCGCGTCATCACCGACCGGGCGCAGGAATTCGACAAGATCCCGGCCGGCTATTCCGGGCCGCTCTATCTCGAAATCAGCCCGCGCACCTTCCCGATCGTCGTTCGCCGCGGCTCGCGCCTGTCGCAGATCCGCTTCCGCGTCGGCCAGGCCCTGCTCACCGAGCCGGAACTGCTGGCGCTGCACGAGAGCGAGACGCTGGTCGCCAGCAAGAAGCCGAACATCACCGGCGGCGGCATCGCGCTGTCGATCGATCTTGCCGGCGACAAGGAAGGGCTTATCGGCTATCGCGGCAAGCACCATACGGCGGTTGTGGATGTCGACAAGAAGGCCCAGCACGATATCTTTGACTTCTGGGAGCCGCTCTACAGCCGCGGCCGGACCGAGCTGATCCTCGATCCCGATGAGTTCTACATCCTCGTCTCACGCGAGGCGGTGCATGTGCCACCGCATTTCGCCGCCGAAATGACGCCGTTCGATCCGTTGGTCGGCGAATTCCGCGTCCACTACGCCGGCTTCTTCGATCCCGGCTTCGGCCATGCACCGGCCGGCGGACGCGGCAGCCGCGCCGTGCTCGAAGTGCGCAGCCACGAAGTGCCCTTCATCCTCGAGGATGGCCAGATCGTCGGTCGCCTGATCTATGAACACATGCTGGAACAGCCAAGCAGCCTCTACGGCTCTGGCCTCGGCTCGAATTATCAGGCACAGGGCCTGAAGCTCTCGAAGCACTTCCGGCTGTGATCGACCATTTGGCGGCCTTGACAGAGGCCGCCAACTGTTGGACATCTGACGATGTCAGGCGGGTGTAGCTCAATGGTAGAGCAGCAGCTTCCCAAGCTGAATACGAGGGTTCGATTCCCTTCACCCGCTCCAGCAACCTTTTCAATGACTTAATTGGTGTTTTTGGATCGAGAACAAACCGTGGTTTTACAGGCTGTTTTACAGCAACCTGTTCATCCCTCGTTCTTTTTCGATTCGGCCTGCTTGCTTTGGCGGGCCTCATTGAGCTGCCGAATAGCCTCACGCGTGGCGGCGCCGCGGCTGACGTAGCGCTTGATGATCTTCTCAACCTGATCCTCTTCCCATCCCATGATTTCGGCAATCACGCGGATCGAAAGGCCGGCGATATAGAACTTAGTGGCAGCAGTTCCGCGCAGGTCATGGAAGTGGAGATCCCGCTCCTGCATTTTGGCTTCGACCTTGGCCGTCCAGAACGAGCTGGCGAGGCCGTCCTGGGTCCATGTTTTCTTGCGGCTGTTGGTGAGAATGACGGGGGATCGCTTCGGGATACGCGCCAGCAGTTCGTTCAGCGCATCGTAGCGGGGAATGACAGCTTCCTTGCGATGCTTACTCTTGCCGGTCGAAATGACGATCGCATCGGGACCGATATGCGACCACGAAAGCCGAACGAGATCGCCAACGCGCAGGCCGGTATGCGCGGCCAGGTCGACGGCGAAGCCGACTTCCGCCGACGCCACCGCTTTCAGCTGCTTGATGTCGTCATCGGTCCAGATGATTTCGGCGCGCGTGCTGGAATAGAGATGCTTGATGCCGTCGCAGGGGTTCGACGCGATCTTCCCCATCGGGTCGACGGCATGCGACAGGATGCGGGAGAGCACCTGCAGGCCGAGATCTGCGGTGCGCGGCGTTTCGGCATATTGGCTACGCCAGCGGCGGATGACCGGGCGGATTTTCTCCGGCCGGTCGAACTGCGCGATACGGAGATCGCCGAAATACTTGCCGATCTTGTCGAGCCATGGCGTCCAGACGCGTCTGGTCGATGCCGCCAGCTTCGGAAACTCGTGTGTCTTGTAGTGGGTGATGATCGAGCGGAACTTGCCTTCATCTGGCGCCTGACGATCTGCGATGGCTTCGTTGTAGGAAGCCATGAATTCGTGCGTTCCCGGCTCTCCACGCAGGGCCGGGCCGCCGCGCCATGCGTAATAGTAGACGCGGCCCTTAGCCTTAACCGTGTGGATGCCTTTAAGATCGACCAGCACCATGACGTTCTTCGAACTCTCTCAATTCCCGATCGAGGTCATCCTCGCCGGTTCCCTGCGGAGCTGTAAAATGCCACCGCATACCACCATTCGGCAAGGTGTCGAGTGCGAGAGGTGTAAGACCGGCTTCCTTCAGTGCGGAGACAGTCGTCTTGATGTCGCTCGATCGGATCGCGGCGCGGCGTGCCATGCTACACCTCCTCGCAGACGAGCGCTGGGCCGCCGTTGTGGCCGATCATCGTTGCGGCCTTGCGGGCCTGCCACTGGCGCTTGATGTTGACGCTATGGCTCACAAGCTCAAGATGGCCTTGGTCTGGCCGCACGCAGAGGCGGTTGCGGCAGGCGTGGTCAAGTTCCTTGTTGCCGGGGATATAGCCGTGCTCGTTCGTCCACATGACGCGATGGGTGGCGACCATGCGCCCATCGAGCGACATGCGCGGATAGTTTTTGCCGCGACCGCTCGATCCGGATGTCGGGCCGGTCCAGATCCAGCAGCCTGTTACAGGGTCGATATAGACGCGCGCCATGATGCGCGCGCGGATGCGGTCGCGGCGGCTCATTAGGCGGCGCGCTCCGTTGGGTTGCCAAGCGCGGCAAGCAATTCCTGGCTGCTGGTCACGATGTGATTTGCCATCAGCGCCATTAGCTCCGGCTCCTCGCCATCGTGCGTCCAGATGATGAGGCGCTTGCCGCGACCGGCGAACCATCCGCCTTCGAGATGAGCCGATCTTCCGCATGGCAGAAGCAGGACGCAGGTGTCAGCCCACTCCATGCCGCGAAAGTCGTTCATGTATCCGCGCGCTGCGATGGGGTGTGTTGTCAGGAGGTTGCGATACTCAGTCGCCTTCCATCCTTCCCAGTGAGGATCAATCTCAGACCATGCGAAGCCTGGAACGCCATTCGGCGGGTTGCGGAAGTCGTATACTTCATGGCCTGCGGCGCGCAGCATGGCGACGGCGTCAGGCTGGTATTTATTGCGCCACGAGGACGCGAGGTAGATGCGGCTCATTTCCGGTTTCTCCAGTTGTGAACGAGGATGGGCATGAGGACCACGAGGATGACGAGCGTCGCCCAGGTGAAGGCACCAATTTTGACGACGGTCCACGGATCATCCACGGCCGAAGGCCCCTTTGACCTGCATGGGCATGAGGATGGTGTAGGCGCTCTCGTGGCCGGCGATGCGGAGCAGGGCCGGGGCGGCGCCGACGCCGATCAGCAGCTCGAAATTGTCGCCGTCGTAATGGGCGATCGCCTCGCGCAGGTGGCGGCCGTGGAAGCCGGTCTGGATTTGGCCATTGGTCTCGACGGGGATTTCGTCCTCGCCTTCGCCGACGTTGATGTCGCGCGAGCTGAGCGCCAGCATGTCTTCCTTGAAGCTGAAGGCGACGCCATTGCCTGCGTCTGGCGTGACGGTCAGGAGCCGCTGTATCGCGTCGCTCAACGCCTTGCCGCTGAAGCGCGAGACGAGACTATCCGGAGCCGGCTCGATGCGCTGCCAGGCCGGATACTCGCCGTCGATCAGCTTGGTCGTCAGCGTTGTTTCGCCAGCTGTCACGCGCATGCGGTCCCGCGACCATTGAACAATCGCATCATCAGCCCCGTCGAGGAGCTTGATGATCTTGTCGACCGACTCGCTCGGTATGGTGACCGCCTGCATTCCTGCAAAATCGTCCTGATCGAACATCGTCGCAGGGATCAGCCGCTTTTCCAGGCGAACGCCATTGGTGGCAACGAGCGAGACGCCATCGTCTCCCGGCTCGAAGCGGACGCCGCAAAGATAGAACTTCGCCTGATTGGTCTCGGCGGCATATTCCACGCCGCGTAGGGCCTTCTGCAGCGTCGATGCATTCAGGCTCAACTCATGCGAAAGTTTGCCCGCGTCGAGCTTGGGAAAATCAGACGCGGGCAGGACCGGCAGCTTGAGCTTGGACCGGCCGGATTTGATCTGCACCTGTGCCATGACGCCGGCCTGCTCGATGGCGTTGATGGCGATGCGATCCTCCGGTGCATTGCGAACGATGTCCGCGAAGATATGCGCCGGGCAGGTGAAGGGGATGAATTCTTCGCCGATGGTGGCGGCAAAGCGGGTGCGGATCTCGATCGTCAGATTGCTCGACAGCGCCGTCAGCCGCTCGCCATCGTGCTCGATCAGAACGTTGTCTAGAATCGGGAACTTGTTCTTGGCTTTGACGACATCGCGCACGACGCCGAGCGCTTCGGCAAGCGCCGGTTTTTCAGTTACGAACATTGGAGGATGCCTTCCTGCCGGAAAGAAGATCGGCGACTGCGAGTTCGTGTGACGGGGGGGGCAAGCTCTCGACCGGTGCCGGCATACATGACCTGCATGGCCTCTTCCGTTCGCCCTTCGGCGAGCATGCGGTAGCACTGCTCTACCCAGGAGATATCGTCGGCAAATAGCTCCTCATAGCGATCCGCAATCTCTTCTTCGTCAAAGTCCTTGATGTCGAAATTCATGGAGACTTTGATCGTGAGGGGCGGTAGCTGCGACCGAACATCCTCGGGCAGCGCAGCAAGCCAATCGCGCAGCGCCGTCTGGCGCGGCTCAGCGAAGTTGATGGTGATTTCCTTCGTGCCTACAGCCATGGTGCACCTCAGAACGGAATGTCATCGTCGAGGTCGCGGCTGAAATTGCCGCCGATCGTCTGCGATGTTCGGGTGGAGGATGAAGAGGACGAGCCGGCGGCGCGGTCGCTGTCATAGCCATAGTCGCCAGCGCCATTGCCGCCCTGGCGATAGCCGGAGCCGTCCTTCTTGTTCAGCATGATCAACTTGGCATCGAAGCCCTGCAGCACGATTTCCGTGCTCCACCGGTCCTGCCCGTTCTGGTCCTGCCATTTTCGGGTGGCGAGCTGGCCCTCGATGTAGATCTTGGCGCCCTTCTCAAGGAACTGCTCGGCGATCTTCGCCAGCTGCTCGTTGAAGATGACGATGCGGTGCCACTCGGTTCGCTCTTTGCGCTCACCGGTATTCTTGTCGCGCCATTGCTCTGCCGTGGCGAGGTTGAGATTGGCAATGGGCCGGCCATCCTGCGTGCGGCGGATTTCCGGATCGGCGCCGAGATTGCCGATCAGCGTGACCTTGTTGAGATATCCCGCCATCAGTGCACCATGCCTGCGCTTTTGGTGATGCGGTCGTCGAGGCCGCTGGCCTGCGTCGCGACGGCGTTGCCAAGATCCTCGCAATCCATGCCGAGGCAGGAAAAGCAGACGCAGGCCGAATGAAAGGCCATGCTGACGGCGACGATGTTGCGCGCCATTATGGCGTTGATATCGTCCCTGATGTCGGTATTCGTGACATCCGGACTATCGGCGACTTCATCTAGGAAGGTCGCAAAGGCGTCGGCGAGGCGGCGGCCCGCTTCGGTCTTTGTCTCGACCGGAAATTCCTTGGCAAAGCGGGAATAGGCCTTGAGAAGTTCGGCCGGCGTAGCTTTTGAAAGGACATCCGTCACTTACCTCAACTCCCTTGCTGCGGCGGCAAGGGCCGCCTGGCTGACGATCCGCTCCTCGCCGATCAGGCGGGTGAGCATCTTTCGAAATTCCTCTTCGGCCTTGGCCGCGCCCCATGGGCGAATCGCGCCGGTCGTTTTCGGAACGATGAATTTGGGAAACTGGCTGGCCGCGCGTGGGCCGAAAATGGCGACAGCCTCGGCCGCGCACATGCGATCGTCCATTGCCTTCACCGTCTTCTTCTGCGCCGCCGTCCATGCGGACGGAAGAGGCAGGCCTGCGGCGGCGTAGATGGCGTCATCCCAGCCTTCCTTGGCACGGCGGATCGCCTCGCGAATGGCAAGGGACGGCAGCGTCAACGAGAGAAGCAACTCCATCGGCCGGGTGATGTCGCCAAGCGCCCATTCGTGGCCGTCGTGCAGGATGTAGAGGGCGGCAAGAAGCGACGAACCGCCTTCATTGATGATTGCCTGCGCGCCCATGACCAGATGCTGAGCATCGGAAATACCGCGCCCGTTGAAGCGGCGGACGCCGGAAAGCGTGTTGCCCATTTCGATAAAGCAGACGCTGGCCTGATCGGGCGCCGCCAGATCCATGACCGTTCCGTCATTGTTGAACGACCAGACCTGCTTGTCGGTGAGGCGGGGGAGGGACATGCGTGCGGCTGCCGTCATAGGCACCTCGCGGCAATGGCAAAGCCGAGCCAGAAAAAGACCAGGCTTGCGAGGGTCAGCTCGACGAGCCGCATGCGCCATACGTGCGCTTCACAAAGAAGCGTCGCAATCTCCTCGACGCCGGAACGGCGCCGCGGTTGATCGATGAACGGGGTGAAGGCGTTGCGCTGCATAGGCGGCCCTCAGATGTGCTTGATGAAGCGGCGGCGGGCGAGCGCGCGGGCCTGATCGGCGAAACGCTTGATCACCGGCTCGGTAAAGCCGCGATCAAGTAGCGCCTGATTGGTGATTGGGCGCTGCTCGCCAGCCAGCTCGCAGATGGCATCCGCCAAACGATCAACGATCGTCCGTGTCGGGCGCGGCTGCGGCGCGATTTTTGGCGCGGCCTTGGGTTCGATTGTCTGGAAACGGATCATCGCTGCATCCTCGATTAGAACGATGTCAGCGAACATAAGCGATAATTACAATTCAACGCAAGCGGAAATTATAAGTATCGCTTAGACGGAATTGGACTCGACTCACGCAGAGAAAGAATCAATTATGTGAACATAGAGAGAACAATGGCAGGTTGAGAAAAATGCAACAGGACGTGACTGTAGGGCAAGCAAGTCGCCTGGGAGTGGAGTGCGCAGACTGTGGGCGTACACGCTGGTTGGCGCGCCACCAACTCGTTAGGCGTGGAGTATCAAGCCATCTCCCGCTTTCGGCGGTCGCGCAAAAGCTGACTTGTTCAGCATGTGCAGCGGAAGGGTTGCCCGGAAAGAACGTAACTGTACAGGCATTTTTTGACCGCGACGCGGATCGAGTTCGGGCGGAAATCGAAGTTCTTAGAACCCAAACAGTTCTTTGTTCGGGATGACGCGCCAAATATTTTTGATTGTGTATCTGTCGAATGGTATCAGCTTCGGCGGGTTGAATTGCTCAACTATAATCTCTTTGCCGGTGCGCTGTTTCAGCCTTTTGATGAAGGCTTTGCCTGGCTGGCCCTCGATCTCAGGGTGCATCTCGATTACGACGTAATCGCCTGGAATTGGCTCCCGGCTGCCGCAATAGATGACTTCCCCGGGCTCGTAGCGCGGTGCCATGCTTTCGCTGAGAACGTAGAGCGCGAACACATTTTTGACATTCGCGATGCCTGGCGGGCGCCGTACATGCTCGATCACCTCGCCGTTGAATTGGAAATCGCCGTCATCGCCGCCGTAGGTGACGCCGAGGAGATCCACGTCCTTTGGTCCCGCGTCGAGTGGTGCGGGGTCCGAGATTACCTCGGCGTCTGCTAGGCCCTCATCATTGAGATAAACGACTTCGCCTCGCGATAGTGCGACTGGATCGATGTTCAAGAATGCCGCGACACGAAATGAGTTCTCGGCAGAGGGCATATTCTTGCCGCTCTCCCACATTCCGACCGCCGCCACCTCGATGCCAAGGAACTCAGCAATATTGCGCTGTACTAAGCCGCGACGCTTTCGCGCCGTACGGATAGCCGCGCCGACCTTCAGTGGCAGTTCTCTCTTAGCCATGCTTATAATTGGCCCATGTGCCGCTTTCACGTCCATTAAATTGTCGCTTGTATGAATTTCTAAGTTATGCTTATATCCGAGCATGCGAACGATTACTCCTGTTTTGAAACTGGTCTTTGAGCGCATCAGCGCGAGCGAGTTGGCTCGGCGGCTAGGTATTACGCCAGCCGCCGTCCTTCAGTGGGACCGTGTGCCCGTCAATCGCGTGATCGCCGTTGAACGAGAAACCGGGATTTCGAGGCATGTTCTGCGTCCAGACATCTACGGAACGATGGAGGCGGCGGAATGAATGGTTCGGCGTCTTCATGCGGTCCCCCTTGATCTGATGGGCTGACCGTACCCGCGCGCTCGGCGCGCTGCACCGAAAGATTTTCCGAAAATATTTCCTTGACTCTCAGGGAGGATGATTTGCGTTCAATTTCAGACAGACAGGCGCTGACGCTCAAGGCTTCGACGCGCCGCGCCGTCGATATGGCTGGCGGCGGCGAAAGCTTTCAGCACATGACGCGCGTCAATGGCGGTCAGCTCTCGAAGTATGGCAGCCAGGCAGAAGAAAAGAGCTTCATGCCGATCGACGTCGCAGTCGAGGCGGATCTTGAGGCGAACTCGCCGATCATCGTCAGCGCCATGGCCGAGATGCTGGGCTATAAGCTCGTGCCAAATGGCGGCAGTGTCGTCAACGTCTCGCTCAAGCCGGTCACCGTCAAGGATGCCCTCCGGATCGCCAACGAGGCGGCCGATGTCGTCAAGGCTATCACCGAAGCGCTTTCCAATGACGACCAGATTGACGGCGCCGAGGAGCGCGTCATCACACGTGAGATCGACGAGGCCATCTCGGCATTCCAAGACGTGCTTGGAAGACTGCGGGTGCGCGCATGATCGCCAAGAACTCCCGCTTCCGAGCCGTCATTGAAGAGGATTATCCGCGCGTCGAAGTGATCCTGGCTTATGTCGCCACCGTCGAACCTGACGTGCATCCCAATGCCGTGGCCTCGATGGTCTCTCAGGATATCACCGATGTCGAGGCGCGCTTCGATGTCGAAGGGCCGATCTGCTGGCGCGACTCGATGGGCACAGGCCGCTTTGAACGCGAGCAACGCCGTCGCGCGATTGCTGAGCGCCATGTCGCGAGGGCGCGCCGATGAGCTTCTGGACGGACGAGCGGATCTTGGCGGCATCCAAGATGTGGAAAGAAACCCGCATGAGCGCGGCGAAGATCGCGGCAAAGCTGGGCTGCCAGAGAAACGCTGTTATCGGTATCGCGCACCGCAGGCGCGACCTTTTTCCCTCCCGTCAGGTTGGTGGCGACTTCAAGCAATCGGCGCGCCCTTGGTCCAGAGAGGACCTGAGCACAGCCAGCATGCTTTGGCAGCAGGGCCGCAGCGATCAGGAGATCGCAAAGATCATGGGCGTCAAGCGAGATCGCGTCATCATGGCGCGGCGCACTCACTCTCAGATGTTTCCCGCTCGTCAACGATCAGTGCCGCCGTCGCAGGATCACCAGCCGCAACGGCAGACCAGCGCACGGTTGGCGTCACTCGGGCTGAGGGCAAGTGGTAGCGGCGTGGGTGACGGTGGCCGCAGATACCAGCATTCCGGGCAAGCGATTGACCCGAAGGCGGTAACTCCATTTGCCGCCCTGACAAGCCGGCAATGCTCGTGGCCCTTGACGAATTTCGAGGATGAAGACGGCCCGGATATGTCGTGCTGTGGGCGCCAGCGCCGAGGCTCGCCTGAAACAGGGTGGACAAGCTCGTACTGTGCTCACCACGCCGTGATCTCTTGCGCGAGGGCTGGTTGATGGGCGCTTACGAACGTTTCCTTGAGCGCAAGCGCATCCTCGATCCAGCGACAGGTATCGAAGGCACTTTTGAACTCCCCGATTTCATGATGCCGCATCAGCGCGACCTTACCGGCTGGTCCCTGCGGCGCGGCCGGGCGGCGATCTTTGCCGGGACCGGGCTCGGCAAGACGCTGATCGAGCTGGTGTGGTCACATTGCGTATCGCAATATACCGGCAAACCGGTGCTGCTGCTCGCGCCACTCGCCGTGTCGCACCAGCATGGAACCGAAGCGGAGAAGTGGGGTATCGGTGCCCAGGTCGTCGATGCCAGGTCGAGCGGCTCGATCGACATCAGCAATTATCAGAAGCTCGATCGCTTCGACCTCTCCGCTTTCGGTGGCGTCGCGCTCGACGAAAGCTCGATCCTCAAGAATGTCGACGGGCACTATCGCACCAGGCTCATTCAGGAATGCGCCAAGCTGCCGTTCCGCCTCGCTGCGACGGCAACTCCGGCCCCGAATGATTTCATGGAACTTGGCAATCACGCTGAATTCCTGGGCGTCATGTCTTATACCGATATGCTCGCCACCTTCTTCGTTCACGATGGCGGCGACACCAAGGCATGGCGCCTCAAGGGGCATGCGGAAGACGACTTCTGGAAATGGATGTCGTCATGGGCCGTCATGCTGCGCAAGCCTTCCGATCTCGGCTATTCCGACGAGGGTTATGACCTTCCGGAGCTGCGCTACCATCACCATACGGTCGCGGCGGAATTCAAACCGAGCTTCGAGACCGGAACCTTGTTTCCGATGGAAGCGCGCACGCTTTCGGAGCGGTTGGCGACACGGCGCGACAGCGTCGGCGGTCGGGTTGCCAAGGCTGCCGCGCTGACGCCGAGCGACCGGCCTTTCGTCTGGTGGTGCAACCTCAATTCCGAAGCCGAGCAGCTGGTCGCCGCCATTCCAGGCGCGGTCAATCTTGCCGGCTCCGATACGGATGGCGTCAAGGAACGGAAGCTCAAGGATTTCTCAGCGGGCCGCATCAGGGTGCTGGTGACGAAGCCATCCATCGCCGGCTTCGGCATGAACTGGCAGCATTGTGCCGATACCGGTTTCGTCGGGCTAACGGATAGTTTCGAGCAGATCTATCAGGCCATTCGCCGCTTCTGGCGGTTCGGCCAGCTTTTCCCGGTCAATGCGCATTTCGTGGCCGATGAGCGCGAGGGCGCCGTCGTCGCCAACTTCCGCCGCAAGGAAGCAGACGCCGACCGCATGGCGGCGGCGATGGTGCGCCACATGGCCGATCTTTCCAGCACGCAGGTGCGCGGCCTTGTCCGCGACCGTCCGACCTATGCGCCGACGCAGCGCATGGCAATCCCGACATGGCTCAAGGAGATCGCCGCATGAAGAAGGCAAAGACCGTCGACCAGATCGTCAATGATCGCTACGCCATCTATCAGGGCGATTGCTGCGATCTCATCAAGGGGCTGCCGGATGCGAGCGTCGATTTCGGCATTCACTCACCGCCTTTTGAAGGGCTTTTCAAATTCTCCAATTACGACCGTGACATCTCGAACAGTGAAGGCGCGGAGTTTTGGGAACACTACGGGTATCTGATTGCCGAGCTACTGCGCGTGACAAAATCCGGCCGGCTGCATTCGGTTCACTGCATGCAGCTGCCGACGAGCAAGAACCGCGATGGCTTCATCGGCATGCGCGACTTTCGCGGCGAGATCATCACAGCCTATCGGGCGGCGGGGTGGATCTTCCATTCCGAAGTCTGCATCTGGAAAGATCCCGTCGTCGCGCAGCAGCGGACCAAGAGCCTTCGGTTGCTGCACAAGCAGATCGTCAAGGATAGCACCCTCTCGGGCATGGGGCTCGCGGATTATGTCGTCACCTTCCGCAAGCCGGGCGCGAACCTCGTGCCCGTCGACGGCATGTTTGACCGCTTCATCGGCGAGGGACTGGATATCAGCCAGGATGGCTATGCGGAATATTGCCGTATCGGCCGCCTCGAAGATCCGGAATTCAAGCCGTGGCCGATGGACATGTGGCGTTCCGTTCTCGTCTGGCAGCGCTATGCATCACCGGTCTGGACGGATATCCGCCAGACGCGGACGCTGCAATATCGCGGCGCGCGCGACCATCAGGACGAGCAGCATATTTCGCCGCTGCAGCTCGACGTGATCGAGCGCTGCCTTGAGCTTTGGTCGGCGCCGGGCGAGACGGTGCTGACGCCGTTCCTTGGCATCGGCTCAGAGGTCTATTGCTCCGTCGACATGGGCCGCAAGGGCATCGGCTTTGAGCTGAAGCCATCCTACTTCCGTCAGTCCGTCCGCAATCTCGCCGAGCTCGACAAGCCTCCGGAGAATCGCTTGTTCGAGGACGAGGCGGAGACGATGGAGGCGGAAGATGCCTGACGCGATCCGGCTTTACCTCGTGACGGAATGCCCGGAAGAGGCGCTGGCGCGCACGCTGCAATGCGCGACGACCAATGCGCCTTCCTGGGTGCGCGTCGTCAGCGATCCGGAGGATATCCTCAAGATCCCGAACGGCGCGAAGTGCATCGCCGTCTGGTTTTCCAGCCGCAAGCGCATGTCGCAGGCCGAGCTTGCCTGGCGCGAGCGTCGGCTGATGGACGGCGTCATCGGGCTTGAAGACGGCGACTGGCAGAAGCTGGAAGCATGGATATCCCGCAGGCGGATATCCGCTGACGAGGATATTCCCGAAAAAATTCAGGATATCCCGAGCACGATCACCCCGAAACCCGAGATCCGCAACCTTGTGCAATCGCAGAGGTGGACCTGATGTTGACCGCTCCCCGCCGCAGCCCGCGCGTGCTGCTGATTATCGCGCCGAGCCTATACGAATGCTACCACGCCGCCAAGCAATGGGGCCTGACGCCGGGGCAGATCGAGAACTTTCGCAATGTGACGAAGGCGATCGAGCTGCGCGGTGTCGTGCCCGGCACGCCTTTCATCTGCATCAACCGCGATAGCTGGTCGGCGACGCCGGAAGGCTTTGAACTCGACCAGGCGCTGACAGCGCTGCAGCGGCTCGGGCGCGTGCGGCCGATGGGTGATGACGACCTGCCGAACTATGCCGCGTTTCATGACGTACCGTTGCGGGAGGCTCGTGCGTGAATGTGGATATACGTCCCCAACACATCAACCTCCTCTCCATTTGTACAGGGGGGGGTGGGCTTGATCTCGGCGTCGAGCTGGCAATTCCAAGCGCTCGAACGGTTTGCATGGTCGAGAGGGAAGCCTTCGCAATCGCGAATTTGGTTTCAGCGATGGAAGCGGGACTCCTGGCTCCGGCGCCTATCTGGAGCGATGTCAGAACCTTCGACGGCAGACGCTGGCGTGGATGCGTGGATGGGCTCATTGGTGGCATCCCGTGTCAGCCACATAGCATTGCGGGAAAGAAGCGCGGGAGCATTGACGAGCGAGATCTCTGGTCCCCAACAAGGCGCATCATCGTTCAGGCGCGTGTACGCCTCGTCCTCATCGAAAATGTCGGCGGAATGCTCTCGGCGGGGGATGACGAAGTCGCTGGCGCCGCGCGCGTTATTCGAGACCTTCGAAAACTTGGTTTCGAGGTTGAGGCGGGATTGTTCACAGCGCAGGAAGTTGGTGCGCCGCATGTCCGAGAGCGCATCTTCATTCTCGGCTTGGCCGACACCGGCAGCGAGGGACTACAAGGGGGCGAATTCGTCCGATCACATGGAGAATGGGAAGGGAAAGAAGCATACCGGCCAGCTTCCGAACTTTGTGGCCCATCTTTGGGCCACCCCAACAGCATCAGCAAACTCGAACCGGACTACGAAGATGGCTCCATCGCACGGCCGAACTCACGGCATAGTGCTTGCTGGTCAGGCGGCGGATCTATCGCGGAACTGGATGACGCCTCGGTCGCACGAAGTGGGTCAATATCAGTACAGCCGGAGCAACAAGGCAAATCCAGTAGCAACCTTGACCGGCCAAGCCTTTTCCCTCCCGGTCCAGCAGACACAGAAACATGGAGATCAGTCCTCGAACGATCGCCGCATCTTGAACCCTCGGTTCGTCGAATGGCTGATGGGATGGCCTCCCATGTGGACGAGCTCAGGATGCTCGGAAACGGAGTTTTGCCGCTGGAAGCAGCATATGCGCTCCGCACTCTTGCGGCTCGGATTGCCGCCAGATCCCCAGCCAGAGCATCCTTCCTTATACGAGCTATGGGGACTGAAATAGAATGACGGACCCTATCACCCTATTCATCGAAGAAGCCCGCTCGGTTACCGTCATAGAGGCGGCCGTCGCGCTCGGTATCATCGCATCCGACAAGGTGACGAAAAACCATGCCGGCCCATGCCCATATTGCGGCGGCAAGGATAGGTTCTCGATCAGTCCGTTGGCCGGGGCCTTCAACTGCAGGCAATGCGGCGGCAAGGGCCGGGACGGCATCAGCCTCATGGCGCTGGCGAACCATCACGATACCTCGACGCGCGAGGGCTTTCTTGCCGCCTGCGCCGATGCGCTCGGGCAACCGGTTCCAGATGAGGCGCAGCGCGAGAGCGAGGCGGATCGGCATGCGCGACTCGATCGGATCGAAGAGCGCAAGCGCATCAACAAGGCCAATGCCGAAAAGGCGAACAAGGACCAGGACTGGTTTCGCCAGCGCGAGGTGGAGAAGGCGCGCGGCATATGGCTGCGGGCACCTGAGTATCCGGAAACGGATCTGCTGCGGCAATATCTTTACCTGCGCACCGGATTTCAGATGCATGACGGCGTCTTTACCAATCTGAGGCTTCTGCCGAGCAGCACCTATTGGCACGGCAAGGATGGGCGCGGCTTCGAGATCGCGCACTATACCGGCCCGGCCATGGTCGCGCCCTTCGTGAACCTCGATATGCGGATTACCGGCTGTCACCAGACATGGATCGACATTCGCCGGGCGCCGAAGTTCCGCGCGGATCTCGGGGCCGACGAGGACGGCAATCCACTACCGGCAAAGAAGATGCGCGGCACGAAAAAGGGCTCGTTGATCCCGCTCTTCGGGCTGATGGCGTCGGCGCGATGGGTTGGCGGTGAGGGGATCGAGAACGGCCTTGCCATTGCCGGCGCCGAGGGCTTTCGCGAGGATACGTTCTATTACGCGGCCGGCGATCTCGGCAACCTTGCCGGGCCGGCTGATCCGAAATCGGCCTTCGCGCATCCGACGCTGACAAAGCAGAGCACCAACGGCCGGACCATTCGCCAGCGCGTGCCGGGGCCGGTTCCAAAAGCGGATATGGCGCCGGACGAGGCCCTGCAGATCGCGGACCACGTCACGCAGCTCGTGCTGCTTGCCGATGGCGATAGCGAGCCGGTGTTTACCGCCTCCGCCATGGCGCGCGCCGAAGAGCGCTTTTCGCGGGATGGACGCGCCATCGAAACATGGTGGCCGCCGGAAGGCGCGGACTTTTCCAAACTCATGACATCGCATTTGATCGGGGCATAGATGACTGACAAGCCGAATAGACCGACGCTGCCGGAGGCGGTCGCGAGAAAGATGGCGGAGGCTGCGTTGCAGCGTTCCGGAAAGAACCCGGACCCCTTGCCGATTGCAGAGCCGGAAATCGCAGAGCCGTCCTTAAAGCTATCTCCGGAAGAAATACTGGAATGGTGCGCTCGCGAGCCCGAGACCGATATTGGCAATGGCAACCGTTTCCGCATTCGCTATGGCGACGATATTTTGAACGTGGCGCGAGTCGGGTGGCACGTCTATGACGGAATGCGGTTCAAAGAGGATGAGGACGGCTCCGGTGTGCGTCCTCTAGCTCAAAGAACGGCGGAATTCATCGAAGATGAGGCTATTCTACTGGATGCGACGGATGACGAGCGGGCCAAGATTGAGGCTGGACGACTGGCGCTCGCCGAAATGAAGATCCTCGGAAAAAAGGCCAAGGATTGGGACGCGGAAAAGCTTGAGGAATTTGAGAAGCTTCAGGCGACCATCGAGGCGATGGATGCCGCCGACAAATCACGCAAGGGCCGCATATCCTCCCGCCACGCGCATGCCAAAAGCTCGGCCGGTACATCGAAGATCAACAATATGCTGACGGAAGCCGCGCCACACTGCGCAAAGATGGTCAAGGATCTCAATACCGACCTGTACGCCATCAACACCATGAGTGGCACGCTGCGTTTCGTTCGCAGGGACGGGCGATGGGCCGCACGGCTCGATCCGCACCGCCAGGAGGACTACCTTACCAAGCTGGCGCCCGTCACGTTCGATCCGGATGGGATACCCGTCACCTTCGAGCGCTTCTTTCGGGAGGTGATGCCATCAGACGACATGCGGCGGTTTCTGCAGCGGTTCTTCGGCTATTGCCTTCTAGGTCTCACAACCGAGCATTGCCTGCTCTTCTTTTATGGCGGCGGTCGAAATGGCAAATCCACGCTGGCGGAGCTGATGCTGGATGTGCTCGGGGACTATGCCGTTTCCATGTCGATCGACAGTTTTGCCGGCGATCAGCAGCGCAAGGGCTCGGACGCAACACCAGATCTTGCCCGCCTCCCCGGCGTGCGACTGGTGACGGCCGAGGAGCCGGAGCAGGGCGTAAAATTGAAGGGCGCGCTGATCAAGAAGATGACGGGCGGCACGAAGATGGATGTTCGTCGCCTCAATCAGGAATTCTTCGAGCTGACGCCGCACTTCAAGATCATCATCTCCGGCAACCATAAGCCAGTCATCATCGACGATTCGGATGGCATGTGGGCACGCGTCCATATGATCCCGTTCAACGTCCAGATCCAGAAGACGAAGATAGATCGGGAGCTGCCGCAAAAGCTGAGAGCCGAGAAAGACCTGATCTTCGCGTGGATGGTGCGAGGCGCAATCGACTACCTGGAGCATGGTCTCAATCCACCAACTGAGGTGGTTGAGGCGACCGATGAATATCGACAGGACAGCGACCCGATTGGCGATTTCCTGCGCAATGGCTGCATCATTACTGGAGCCGCGGAGGATAGGGAGACGCCAGGATCGCTGTTTGACGCGTTCAAGGTTTACGCGAAAATCAACGGTCTTCCGGAGTTCCAGCAGGCGACGCTGACACGCCGATTACCTGACCAGGCGAAAAAGGATTGGGACGCTCCAGATGGCACAAAACGGCAATTCTGGAAGGCGAGATCGAACGGCACGATCTATTGCGGCATCCGCATCAAGGATGAGTATCGGCACGCCAGCGGCGGTTACAAGCGGCACGACGATGATCCATTCCAAGACTGACTTTCACCCGGACCCCCTGAATGGACATCGCGGGCAGCGTTCCGCTTTGCTGCCTTGTGTCCATCCAAGGGGTTCGGGCCGGACGGCTAGGACAGATAGAGGCGATGATGTGGACATCAATAACGAGGCATTGGGCAGAGATTTGTCAATGAAAACAATGATTGGAACGCTAGGGCAGCAATTTCCGCATGTCGCTATGCGCGCGCGTAGTAAAGGGTGTGGGGCACTGTAACGACAAGCAATTGCTGTCTTCATGATGCCGCGTCGAAATACCTGTCCTAGCGTTCCAATCGTTGTTTTTATTGAGTTATTTCAGTCCAGTTACTGATCTACCTGTCCAAGTGAAATTGCTTGCTGTCCTACATGTCCAAGTGATCAAAAGAGGGTGAAAATGAAGAAGATGATTGGTATCGAAGCCCTTTTGACCTGGGCCTTCGTTGAGGAACTGCCGAAGGTTGAAAGCGGTTCTGTCGGACCGAGTGCCGCTCCGTCCGTCTGGCAGATGATGTTTGACGTGATCACGCTTGGCACCAATATCGACAAGAGCCCGAACGGCTATGGCGTCGTCGGCAACTTCGTGAACATTGGCGAGCCGCATCCCGACGCGCTGATCGTCGGCAATGCGGTGCGGGCGCTGGCTGATCGCAACGGCTACGAGATCATGAGCGGTTGGTGGCCGTTCCCTGAATGGGATGATCCCCACGGTGTCATTCGCGCCGAAGTCGACCGCATCGCCGCAGAGCAGGTCTATGAGCGCGGCGGGAGGCTGAACGGCCGCCATATCGTCACGCTCGTCACCAGCGCAGCGATCCTGAAGCGCGGGCCGGACTGGACAGCGGAACAGCCGAAGGTCGTCACGGTGAAGAATGGCGGCAAGGATGCCTGGTTTATCAAGCGCTATGCCAAAGACGCCTTCGGCGGCACGATCGAGTACGAGGACAATGGTTTCCATGTGAAGCGCCAACGGCCTATGCGTGGTGCCTACCGTAAGTATCGGCTTGCAGATCCGATCAGATCAGCGGTGATTGCGCGCCTCGAATGGCAGCTCTGGCAATCTGCGCTTGAAGCGCTGCACGACTCGCTCTCCGGCGCTATGGCTGCCCATGATTTGCTTCCGTTCTCCCCAAATCGCCAACCGTGGGCACCATCGCGCAGAAGCGCACCGAACGCTCAAGCTACTGAAAATGCAACGGAAACTGCAGTGAGATAGCCGCTTGACACGCGGCACATGTTTGGTGCACATTAAGCACACTGTAAAAGGTTAGACGAAACCCGCTAGGCGAAAGCCCGGCGGGTTTCGCGTTTCTGGGGCCGCAATCGGTCGAGGTTCATGGCAAGGCTATCGTCTATCAAGCCGCGTCTTCAGGCGCTCGGCTCACGCATTGCTGCGCCGTCGATATCGACCAGGCAGGAAGCGGAAGCGCAGCGCCATCGTGAGCGTGACCGCACGCAGCCATGGCGCGCCTGGTACAAGACGGCTCGTTGGCAGAAGCTGCGCATAAGCGTGCTGGTCCGCGATCTCTTCACCTGCCAGATGAAGGGATGCGGTCGCATCGAGGCTGACACATCGCAGCTCGTGGCAGACCACAAGACGCCGCATCACGGCGACGAGGTGTTGTTCTGGGATGAGAACAACCTGCATTGCCTGTGCAAGCCCTGCCACGACAGCCTGAAGCAGAAGCAGGAACGTCAATCGTTTCGGAGTTGGTGACATGCAGATTGCAATGATCGAAGGCGCGACCCGCATCATCGGCAAGAGCCAAGGCTATCTCGGTTTGCCGATCAGGGACGAAGCCATCAACTGCACAGTTGGTGGCGAAGGCACGCCATGCATGGTCACCGCATGGCAGCCGACGCCTGACGAACTTGCCCGCCTCAATGCGGGCGCATCTGTCCACCTCCGCCTCCTCGGTACCATGCACCCACCTGTCATGGTCGAGGTCGGCCAGGTGCCCACCGAAGCCTGATGCAGTGGTCGATGATGATCGTATCTAGTTTCAAGCTGGAGCGGGCTCGGCCCCGTTGGTGACGCGATGGCCCTGACAGGCAGATACCGATATCGCCTGGGTTGGCGACGACGTCTCATTCTCCAGGTGGAGCACACGTTCAAAGCATCTACCTTCTTCACGTGCCCACGGCCCGGACGGGACCTCACCTACGACGCTACCGAGTAGCGCGACGCTACCATCGAAGATCTTCATGAAATCGACAGCGCCGGCGACCTCGAAACCACGATGGGCAGAGATCGTCGCAGGCGGCGATGCTGGTGGCCTTGATGACCTTTGGGGCCTCGCTCTCATCGGTCGGCACAAAGTGACACGGCAATGGCTGCTCTGGATAAAGGCCTGGTGCCATCCGACCGTCTTGGAAGCTCGCAAGAACATCGCGGAGCTATTGAACGGCTTCGCTAAAGAAGGCGGTGATCTCGTCATCTGTGATCGACCAACGCAGGATGCGGAGGAGGCTGCAGCGATCATCGCTCGTGTCCGCGACGCGGGTCTCTTGCCGGATGACGGCGGCGTTGGTGTCGATGCGTGGGGCATAACCGCACTCGTCGAAGAGTTGGCCGTGCGGGAAATTGTCGATCCGCAAGTGGCCGCGTGATGTCGTTGAGTACGCGGTGAATACGGGCCGCGCGGAACGCACCGTGTCACCCCGCCGCAGCCGCCCAACCACCTGATTGCAACCGGGCTACTCGCCCATTCTTCCGCTGGCGTTCGCCGGCGCGATTTCCCATGGAGAAAGCCAATGGCAAGAGCAGTTACCGAGAATTTCGCGGAAATGGTGCTGGAGGTCGAAACGGAAGTGGCCGGCACTTTCGCTAGGATTTGCGGCCTCACGTCCCGCAACGTCAATCGTGCATCGAATATGAGCACGAGCGAGGTTCCCGATTGCGACGACGAGGCGCTGCCCGCCGCCGTGGAGCGCGCCGTCCAATCGCAGGAAGTCACGATTTCCGCGACTGGCGTATGGGCGAAGCAGTCGCACGGCATGATGACGGACTGGTGGTACAGTGGAGCGACCAAAAATATCCGCATCGGCCACCTGAAAGCTGATGTCGGCGAAACGCAGTACGAGACCGGCCCGGCCTACCTGGTCAACCTCAACAATACGGCTGAGCGCGGCCAGAAGGTTACGGCTGAGATCGACATTCAGTTCGACGGCCTGCCGGTGCGCACCGCCGCCGTGGCTGGTCCCTGATGCGTGGCGTCGATCTTACATGGGCTGGTGGCGAGCACACCTTCCTGCTCGGTCTCGACCTGCTTCGCGCCCTTGAGGTGAAGTGCGACGCCGGCCCGATGCATATCCTGCAGCGCCTCTCATCGGGCCAATGGTATGTGGATGACATCATCGAGACCATTCGTCTCGGCTTGGAAGGCGGTGGCCTGCCCAAGGATGCCGCTCGCAATCTCGTGAAACGCTACATCGGCCATGACGAACCTCTGACCTCCTTCGTGCTCCTGGCGAGAACGATCCTTATGGCAGCGCTTTACGGCGCTGAGGATGATCCGCCGGGGGAGTCGAAAGCGGGGGAGAACCAGAGTCCGACCCACTCCCTCGCGGAAAATGGCGATGGTCCCGCTTTTACAAGTGGGGTGGAGTAATCGGCCGCGACATCGGCTCGATGACCTTGTGGGAGTTTTCCTGCGCTGTTGAGGGGTATCGCCTCGCCAATCGCACCAAGGACGATCCTCCGCCCGGCATGGACGAGGATCGCCTCGCTGAACTTGGTATCGACGGTTTCTAGCCGTCGATCCGCAATCCACTGGCCGCATGGGGTCTTGCCTTGGCAACTGATATCGAACAGCTCATAGTCTCGCTTGAGGCGCGCACGAAGACATTCGAAAACGCGCTCAATCGATCGAATTCGCTGGCCGCCCGGAATGCCAAGGCCATCGAAAGCCGGTTCGCCGCGTTGAACAAGAATGTATCGGGTCAGCTCGACGGCCTTGCCTCGATCGGCGTCAAGGCTTTTGCCCTGATCGGCGGCGCGGCCGGCGGAAAAGAGCTGATCGATTCATCCATCAAGATCAGCAATGCGCTGAAGGTGACCGGGCTTTCGGGCCAGCAGCTCACAGATGTCTATGACAAGCTGTTCGCGTCGGCGCAGCAAAATAATACGCCGCTGGAAACGCTGGTCACGCTCTATAGCCGCGCTTCGATGGCGTCGAAGGAATTGCATGCCAGCCAGTCGGATCTATTGAATTTTTCCGACAAGGTGGCGCTTGCTTTGCGTGTGCAGGGCTCTTCGGCAGAAGAATCGGCGGGCGCGTTGCTGCAGCTTAGCCAGGCGCTCGGAAACGGGACCGTTCAGGCGGAAGAATACAATTCCCTGCTCGATGGCGGTCGTTCCATCCTGCAGGCGACGGCGGCCGGCTTGAAGGAAGCTGGCGGCTCTGTCTCGGAACTGACGAAGCTCGTCAAATCGGGAAAGGTTTCGTCTGAGGCCTTCTTCCGCGCCTTCCTTGCCGGCGCACCTGTCCTTGCGCAGCAGGTCGCCAGCTCCGAAACCACGATATCGGGGAGCTTTGTCCGACTGCAGAACGTCCTTGTTGATGCGGCCGGAAAGTTCAACAAATCCGGAGAGGCCTCGAAGACCTTTGCCGCGTTTGTGGACGAGGCCGCCGGCACGATCAACGCAATCAACTTCGATGCGCTGTTCGGTCAGATAGACAAGCTCTACAATAAGTGGATCAGTCTTCAAAACGCCATCAGCAACAGCGGTCAGAACTTCGGCGAAGCAACCGGCCTGAACAACGTCGGCAAGTGGATTGCCGGCGCCATCAATGGCGACCAGACCGCCGCAGATCCGGGAACAGGCAAACTCTTCTATTCGACCAAGGCTGTCACTGATCGCATCAATGATGCCTTCAGTAACGCCGGCCAATCGCAGGACAATGCTGCGCTGACCGCCGACGCCATTCGCGCCAGCCTGACCGGGAAAACAGCGATTGCCGCCAGTAAAGCGGGTCCGCGCCTGCCGGCCGACCCGAACGCCGGCAAAAAAGAGGATAAGGTCAAGCCGGTTACCCTGGCGGATTATCCGGTCACCGGCCAGAAGAAAGGCGGAGGCGGCGGTGGGTCAAGCGAGGATGAGTATCAGCGAGAGTCGCGGAAAATTCAGGAGCATACCGATCTTCTGAAGGCGCAAACGGCCGCGCAGGAAAAGCTCAATCCCCTGGTGAAGGATTTCGGCTATCCGAGCCCGCCCGCCACAAATCTTGCGTATGCGGCCGGAGACTATCAAGGGCGAACGATCGATACCCGCGTGCGCGTCTTCGACGATGACGACGGAACCTATTTCTCCGATCCGCTTCATACGGTCGTCGGGGTTGATAATGCCGCCTGCGCGCAGCCGACCGTGGTCAGTGTCCATCTAGAGCCCGGAATTTCCGGCTCCGGCGCGCAGCCGGCGACGATCGACATAACCTTGACGGCATCCGAAGTCAGGGCCGCAGCCATTCGGTTTCAACGGAATATCGGCGCGGGCTTTGTCACGCTCTCGCAAGTCAATGTCCGGCCAGGGCAACAGGTCCATTTCGCTGATAGCTCGGGCGCAAGTGGCACCTGGCGGTTTCAGACGATCACTAGCGACGGCACGCCAGGTGCTGCGAAAGACTACGACATAGTCATAAATCACAGCGGCAGCTGATCGATTCTACTCTCATAAAAATCGGGGCAATTGCAATGTCGGGTTACACCAAAACGGCAAACGATGTGTTTGCGGGATATGATGAGGAAGGCCGCGCACGCCGCGTCTTAAATCAAGATGCCCAGGCCTGGGGTGAGGAAGTTCAGGAGAACATAGAAACTACACAGACCAGTCTGTCGGCGTTAGAGGCCATCGTCGACGACCTGCAGGCGTCTGGATCACTGATCAGCCCGGACGATCTGCCGAGCGTTGGTGAACGGTTCGATGACTGCAAGGCGCTCAATCTCAATTTTCCGGTGTCTGGCGCAACGGTGATCCTGTCGAGCGAGGGATATCCGATCGGCTTCAGCATTCCCGCCAATTCGGACGGCCGTTCGGCAAACATCTCCACATATCCCCTCTCGGACGCGAAAGAGATTGCCGCTCTGGCGGGAAGGACAATTTACATCACCGCCGTTTTCGATGCGACGGCGGGATTTTTGTCTCGCGCTCCGCTGAGTACAGCATATGTCGATATCGGTCGCGGCCAGGGTGTTACCGGCGGCGCACTGGTTTCCGAGAAACAGATTGGCGGCACTCTGACGAGAACGGTCAGCTATACCGTCGTCGGCAATGAGCCGGCGATTGGGCTGATAGCGCAGGTTTCGCTTGCGGCCGTCGCTGCCCCGTCAATTGCGTCGTTGACCCTGCGATCGGTGACATATCGCGTTGTCAGCACCCCGGATGCGTCGTCGGGTTCGGAGAATATTGGCCTTGCGTTGCGCGGCCTGGCACAGTCGCGCTTTGGGGCCTCGCTTGCCGCTGAGAAGTATGAAGGCGTCGGATCGCTCGCAAGCGGGCTCTCTTGGCTTCGCGATTCCGAGACGAACAATATCGTTGGCTGGTCTATTCCGGCCGGTACTCCTGGCGGCTTCACCTATATCAACTGGATCTGGTATCCGCAGGATGACGATGCTCGTTATCTCGGCGGCGCCAATATCCGGGTGACGATCTTGCTTGAGACGTCGCCGGATTATGCGCGCGTGATTACCCCTTTGGTCGGGGCATCCCTGCGTCCAACGGGCGGCGGCTTTCTGACCAATTACCGCGTTCTTTCGCAGCAAAGGTCGAGTACCGTCCGCGCCTATATCGTTGAGGGAACAACCGTCGCCGGCGTCGAGCAATTCGTCGTTACTCTTCAAAATGGCGTACAGACGGGCGGTGTCGTCAGCGGCGATATGGTGACGTTGACGACGGATACCATGAAGATCCTCGACGTTATCGTGGAGGTTCTGGATGCGCCAATAGCCGGCATCACAGGTGCGGCAGCGACTGCGCGCCTGCGCCATAATCTCTCAACCAGGCTTTCTGCCCGCAAAACCCGTCTTCGTTCGAGAGAAAAGGGCGCAACGGTCAAGATCGCTCCGGCTGGCGGCGACTTCACCACGATTGCGAGCGCCATTGCCGGTTCGCCGGCTGGCGTACGCTTTACAATCGATGGCGCCGGTAGCTATAGCGGCTCTAATTATCCTTTCTTTTATCCGAGCATCGATAATCTGGAATTCGCTGGTGTTGGTTTGCAGAGGCCGATCCTCGCCTTTGCTCTTCCGGCGAATGCCTCGCTTGCAAGTATTGCGAACGATTCGACAGTAGACCTCCATAATGAGATCACGCTCCGCAATCTCAGGCTGACCGCCCAGAACGCCCGATACGTCATTCATGCCGACAGCATTAACACGCTTTTTGGCCGTCGCCAGGTTATCGAAGATTGCCACTTGGAGCATTTGGGCAATGACGCTGCCAAGGCCTACCAGGATGCGAACGGCGGTAGCGGATCTTTGGTCTGGAATAATTGCAGCGCGATCGGGGCCGGTATTAGCGATGGCGGCGGTCTTGAAGTGCGCCGCTCGACGCTGCTCGGCTATAATTTCGATGCCTTGCACTGCCACAATTGGGGACTGGCCGCCGCGCCTGTCACGATCGATATTGAGGGCAATGACCTCGATCCACGCGCGGCGACGCCCGGCTCTACCTTCGCGTCATTCTATTGGGCAAACATCGGTTCGCTTCAGAACGATGTCGTGCGGCTCGTCGGCAACCGCCTTGGCGGTCCGGTGGTCTTGGGTTCATGGCCATGGATGCCGACAGATCCGGCAAAGGTGCCCGCCAACAAGATGTTGGCGACGGTTACCGGCTACGGCAATACGCCGGCTCCCTATGTGCTCGACGATGATTTTTCTCGCGCGCTGCGGATCACGAGTGCAACCACTGGCACGAGCTCTTCAGTAACCGTCTCCGGAACCGGGGCGGACGCGCTCTTTGGCGGCACGACGACCGTCGCCGGAGCGGCAGGCCTTGCCGGTGGCGTCTACGGGTTCCTTGACGTGGGCGATCACCTGATCGGACCGAATGCGGACCAGGCGGTAACGCAGCTCGGCAAGCGCCTTGGCGACTGCTCGACCACAGCGAAGACGCTGACCGTGCTGATAGACGGCGCAACGACAAAGACGGTCACCTTCAACAGCGACTATCGCGCCGTTGCCAATGCCACGATCCTAGCGTCGATCAACACCGCGCTCGGCAGCTCGGCCGTCGCGGATCTCTTCAATGTCAACGAGCTGTTCCGGCCGCGCTTCACCGACGAGGAGGAGCGCGTCTATAATTCCAGTGCGACCACGATCCTGCGCAAGACGGCCGTCGCATGGGCAACGACCGGTCGGCCTGGCGTGCGCACCATGACCAGCACGGATGCAGCTCGCCTGTTTGCCGGTATCGCCTATGAAGATATCCGGCCGGGTCAGTGGGGCCGCGTGAAATCCAAGGGCGCGGTTCGCGTGTCGATGGATCTATCGCGGAGCGACAGCGTGGCGTTCGCGCACGGCGATATGTTCGGTGTCAGCGACGCCTCCGGGCGGTTCGCCGTTGGCGCGACGATCCCGCTGCTCATGGCGTTCAATCCGGCCGACGTGAGGTTTATCGATTGGTCCCGCTCCGATCCCGCGACTGACAACGTCGCGGCAGCCTGGACGGCTTTCTCGCCAACGATCCGTTCGCAGAACGGCACGCTCACAACAGCCACTGTGACGGGAAAATACAAGAAGGTTGGCCGTCAGGTTCATTTCCAGATAACGGGCAGCGTTGCGACCAACGGCACGGGCAGTGGTGCGATCATCGTCGACAATTTTCCTGTCGCGAGCGGTCCAGAGATCTTTACCTATGTCGGCCGGGAAACCGCGCTCAACGGCAAGTCGTTGCTCGGTTATATGAACCCCGGAACACCCACCATCCTCATCACCAACTATGACGCCTCCTATCCCGGCACCAACGGCATGGCCTTCGCCATGAACGGCACTTACGAGTCCGTCTCCTAGTCGGCGCTCATCTTTCATCAAATCAGGATCAACTATCATGGATCACGCGAAATTCTTCGCGGCGGTGCGCGCGTCGCTGTTTGGCGGCCGCCTGTCGCCAGATCAGGTCAACGGCATGGAAGCCATTCTCGACGAATGGCAGGCCAAGCCCGTCGATAACCGCTGGCTCGCCTATATGCTGGCGACGGTCTATCACGAGACGGACAGCACCATGTGCGCCATCTCGGAAAACCTCAACTACTCGGCCAATCGCCTTCGCGCCACATTCCCGAAATACTTCAGCGCCGCGCAGGCGACCGCCTATGCCCGTCAGCCGGAGCGGATCGCCAATCGCGCCTATGCGAACCGCATAGGCAATGGCGACGAGGCGAGCGGCGACGGCTGGCGCTATCGCGGTCGAGGCCTGGTGCAGATCACCGGCCGGGACAATTACGCCAAATACGGCATTGCCGATCATCCGGACATGGCGCTCGATCGCGTCAAGGCCGTCGAGATCCTGTTTGACGGCATGATCAATGGCCGCTTCACGGGCAGGAAGCTCGCCGACTTCTTCAGCGGCACGGCCAGTGACTGGATCGGCGCCCGCAAGATCATCAACAGCACGGATCGCGCCGCCGATATCGCCGGCTACGCCAAGAAGTTCGCCGCTGCGATCGAGGCGGCGCGCTGATGGCGAGGAAGAAACACGGTGAGCCCGCATGGATGTGGCGGCGGGTGATCATCTTTCCTGTCGTCTGCTGGGCCTGCTACCAGCTACATCTGCTCATCAGCGCGCCTGATACGCGCGTCAATGAGACGATCGCCTATGGCTGGATCATGCTGATCGCGATCCTCATCCTTGGCTATACCGGCTTCGCCACCGTGCAGGATGTCATCGCCATCTGGCGCACCGGCCGGGCGCTCCCCTACCGCGACGATAGCGCCGCGCCGGCCGATCCGCCGGATATGGAGGTGAAATGATGTTCGGCATACTCGACTATCTGAAAATTGGCGCCGGCGTAGCTGTCGGCGTCCTACTCACCTCGATTTATTGGACCGGCCTGCCGATCCTCAACGACTATCCCATCCTCAAGGCCGTCCCGCTAATCGGCGACATTGCCGTGGGGCGCGTGCAGACGGTGAAGGACGAGGCGCTGAAGGGCTATGTGCTCGAAAGCGAGAAGACGACAGCGGAAGCCAAGACGGCAGAGTTGGAACGCCAGCGCAACGCCGCATCCCAAGCCCTAGAAGAGGCCAGAAAGCGCCAGGCGGCCGATGATGCCGCCCAGCTTACCAAAGACGCACAAACCGATATCGAGATCGCCGACTATGAAAAGAAGCTCGCTGCTGCCGATCGCCAGTGCCTTGTTGATGACGCTGACGTTCAGTTCCTGCAGTCTCACTGACCGGCTGGAAAAGGCATCATCGGAAAGTGGTGTCATCGCGGCTGGCACCAATCTGCCGCCGTTGCCCGATGATTGCCGGAAGAAGGAGCCGCATGCCGCCGTCAGGGTAGGCGACGAGCTGCGCTCCGTCGTGGTGAGGGAGCGTAGCGCCCTCGATCGAGCGAATGCGCGTGGTGAGCGCTGCGCGTCGTTCTACGATGATACCAAGGCCAACTTCGAGAGGCATCCGTGATGCCTGCGCGCGTGAGCCTCATCCTCTTCGTTCTGTCGACAGGCGCGTTCCTTTGCGTGATCGCGCCCGGCCTGATCTCCCTCCTGCAGTGAAAGACAGAATTGAATGCCGACGCAAAGCGATCTCCTGCACGAAATCGTGCGCACCCTCGGCCGCCTGGAAAACGGGCTCGATCGGATAAGGGAAGATTTTCAGGAGGAGAAGGAAAATGCTCACGAGAGCCGGGCCGTGATCCATAGACGGCTCGATGAGCAAGGTAAGCAGATTGCCAAAACCGAAGAGACCATTGCCATAGCCGGCTTTGTCGACGCTCAGATCCGCGACGAGGTGAAAATCCTTCAGGAAACCGTTACTAAAAACCACAAGGAAGTCGAGCCGGCCCTTTCGGAATGGCGGCGCATCAAGCTTCTCGGTACGGGCGTCGGTGCACTTCTTCTATTGTTCGGGATCTCTGTCGGGTCGCTCATAGTTTGGGCGAGCGACACGGCTTCTGCGATCGTCCGGCACTGGCTGAAACTTTGAGGATGGCACTGATCAGCCTCTCGGCCGATCACCATATCGCGGCTGGCGATAGTCCAGCCAGCGATGCTCGAAGCAAAACCACTTTGTCTCGCCCTTGCCGATATCGTAACCGAAGCCGCCCCATTGTTTGCAGCCGGGATGCTCGCACCAGTGATTGACGTGGACGGTATCTATCGGGCGCTCAAGTTCTTCGGGCATCTCAGTTCAGATCACCCTTCGGAACGCCGCCGAGCGACCCCGCCATATTCCCCGCGAAGTTCTCCAGTGTCTTCATGGCGTAGGCAAAGCGTGTCTCTTGCGCAGCGCCTGCAGCTTTCGAGGCGGATTGGAGATCGCGTGCGACGTTGCCGAGCACGCGTCCGACGAAACCCTTTATGTCGCCGGTGCTTGAGCCAACGGTGCCCAACAATTGCGCGATAAGCAGCTCGTGCATCACGCAGCGGCCATCGAGCTCGGCAACTCGTCTTTCCAGTTTCCCTATTCTATCTTCGGTCATTGTTCTTCTCCTGCGGTTTTCACGGCTGGTAACAGCACCAGCTCGTCATCTGGCAAGGGCCGCTGAAGCGCCTTCGCTTCCTCCCATGGTGCGGTAAGCCAGGTCTCGACCTCATCCTGATTTCGCAGGATTGCGGGCATGGCCTTCTGATGGATAGGCCCAACGATCCCATTCGGTTCCGTCGTCAGGAAGCCATAGAGGTCGACGGTAATCTCTCCCTCTTTCACCTTCCTCACGGATCGCCATTGCGGCACCCATAGGCCCGCAAAGAACATCAGCGGCTCGTCCGCGCTGCCTGCGAACCAGGCGTTCGGCGTCCTCCCTCCCTCGACCTTGCTTGCCGGATCTGGCTCGGCGAACCGCGTGAACGGCACGACGCAGCGGTTTGCCACGCCAAGCCATCGCGCCCAATGCTTGCTTGATGTGTTGCGGACGTTCGTGGTGCCGCCATCCGGCTCCATCCTCAGAAGCTCTTCGAAGTTCACTTCCTTGCCTTTGGCGCGCAGCTTGTCGGCTCGCTTCGTGGCGGCGTCGAGCTGCGCCTTTTGAGACGACGGCAATCCCCAGCGAACCTTCACCAGTTCTCGGCCGGCCGGTGTGTTACGAACAATCGGCCCCATCTGGTCGGGATAAAGATCGAGCTCCGGCTCAAGATTGCCGATGTTGTCGATCATCGCTCTGCTGATCTGCCTGATGGCCTCCTGGTTCGTCGTCACATTATAAAGATTGCACATGGTCTTTCCCCCTAATCCCGTGGCGGCGAGCGGACGATGATCTTTGCCGAACCTTTGACGCCGCATTTTTTGCAGACAAGCTTGCCGGCGGCGGCAGAAATCAAGGCATCCTTTCCCAATGATTTCTCAAGTCGCTCTCGATCCAGCTCGTTTTTCCGTCCGCAGCTGCAATGCACGTAGAGCCTATGCCATCGGCTCAGATCGGAAAAGCGAAGCTCTTCACGTTTCCGCTCTCGCGGATCGATGTAGCCCAACCGCTTCGCCCATTCGTCCGGCGAGAAGTGAAAATGCATCCTGCATCGGTCATAGAACGCGTTCTCGGTGCGATTGCACCCCAGCGACTTCGCGACAAGCGGTGGAAGGGAGGGCATCGTCTGATTGCCATACTCTTCCAAGAGAGCCGATGGTTTCAGCCGCTTCAGGATCTCGCAATCCTCGCAGATGAAATCGACCGTTTCCCCCTTATGATCTGCAAGCGTATTTGGTGGGGAAGCAGCAGGTTCAGTGTTGCGCACGTCTCCGCTCCCGCCGGTTCGGCGGGCCTTTCTCATCAAATTTTCAGTCTATCTCAGGCGGCGTTCAGGTCGGCGATTTCGCCATGCTTCGCGAGCAGCCGGGGCGACGACATATCGCCGGTCTCCTCGTCGACCATGACGGCATAAGCCGCAACGCCAACAAATCGGGAAGCCATCGAGGCCGCGATCTTCTCTGCGGATGGAACGCTGGTTGCCTGGCGCATCTCGCCCGGAACCAAATTGCCACGGTTCTTTCGATACGGCAGGATGATGAATTTCTCGGCGGTGCTCATGGCGTCTTCCTCAATTTGTTCTCAAAATGTTCTCATTTTCGAGAAGAGTCAAGCGCCGGGACAGCGCTTCTGGATTCGCCGCGCGAAAGCGTGTTATCGTGAGGCATGAGAGAACGCTATGCCCTGGTCGAAGATGACGACGGCACTTTCGCCATCGTGGACGCTCGCACCTACGAGGTGATCGAGCGGGCCGGCTTGATTTTTGAGAGCCTTTCTCCTGATGTCGCCGAAGGTCTCATCCCGTTGCTAAACGAACTCGACAAGCACAAGAAAATGCCGAACTAGCAGTCCGCGCCGTTTTACAGCCCTATTGATACTAAACGGCTTTTTCTCGCGCGAACGGCGGAGTTTTACAGCTAAGTGCTTGAACTATAGGTTTTAGGTCGAGCTTCCCAAGCTGAATACGAGGGTTCGATTCCCTTCACCCGCTCCATAGTCTTCACGCCAGAAGCGGTCTCTTCGTTTTCAGCGTTTCCTTTAGCGCTTCCCCAAAAATTGCGATCGGACGGGCAAGCCGCCCCGCCGGCGGGCG
The DNA here is from genome assembly GCF_020871915.1 of Rhizobium sp. AB2/73. Lineage (NCBI taxonomy): Bacteria > Pseudomonadati > Pseudomonadota > Alphaproteobacteria > Hyphomicrobiales > Rhizobiaceae > Rhizobium > Rhizobium sp. AB2/73. The sequence goes on from NZ_CP067071.1 coordinate 169,138, forward strand.
ATGTATCATCCAGTTGACGACTTTCGGGCTGAAATCCGGTGCCTCGACGATCTCGATGGCATCGTGCCAGCGGCTGTCGGCCAACGCGGCGGGCGTGATAACGCCGATGCCGAGGCCGCGAGCGACCAGCGACATGCGCAGATCGGCGCTCATGGCCTCGACGCCGACGTCGAAGGGCAGGTGTTCGGCTTCGAAGCGATGCTGAATGAAGGCGCGAAAGCCGCAGCCGCTCTGGTTCATGATCCAGGGGAAGCGGGAGAGATCTTCCAATTTCGGTTCCTTGGGGACGCCCAGCGACGGTGCCGCGACGAGAATGACGGCATGGACTCCGAGCATCTCGCCGACGACATTGTCCGGCGGCTGCAGCCCCTCTGCCAGACAGACGGTGGCCGCATCGAGCTGACTGTGCGCGACCTGTTCGATCAGTTGCGGCGACCAGCCGGTGACGATGCGCAGCGTCAATTGCGGAAACTGGCTGCGCAATTCGTCGAGCGGGGCCGATAAGGCCGCTTCGGAGAGATAAGGCATGATCCCGAGACGGAATTCGCCGCCGATCGTGCCGCCGGGCGAAACGCCGGCCTTAAGATCGTCGAGCGAGCGCAGCACCCGACGGCCATGCTCATAGGCCTCGCGTCCCGCCGCCGTCGGTCGCAAGGGCTTGGACTGCCGATCGAGGAGAGCGATGCCGAGACTGTCTTCCAGGTTCTGTATGCGCCGGGTGATGCCGGGTTGGGTCAGATTGATGCGCGCGGAGGCGGCAACGATCGAACCTGTTTCCACCACCGCGACGAAGGCTTCCAGGTCATGAATGTTCATGCTGAACTCGCATAATCATTATTAGTTCATTTCAGTTGTCGCATTATGCAACAAAGCGATAATGATGGCTATCTTTATTATCAGAAATTATTGGAGAGATCATGTCGCAAGTCCCGGAATGCATCACGAGCGAGCCGGAGGAAGAGGTTTCCGCAGCAACGGCTGCTCCCTCGACCTTGTTGTTCGCCATCGCGACCGGTGTCATCATCATCAATCTTTTCGCGCCTCAGACACTGGTCGGCATCATCGGTCCGTCGCTCGGCTTTTCCGAAAGCGGTGCCGGCCTGGTGGCCATGGCCTCGCTGCTCGGCTATGCCGCCGGCCTGTTCTTTCTGGTGCCGCTGGCGGATCTCATGGAAAACCGGCAGCTGGTGTTGCGCATGCTCCTCTCCGCATTGGCCATGGCCGTCGCGGCCGCCTTCGCGCCGACCGGCTGGAGCCTGTTGATCTTCCTCTTCCTTCTGGGAGCGGCCTGTTCCGCCATCCAGATCCTCGTGCCGATCGCGGCAGCGATGGCGCCGCCCGAACATCGCGGCCGGGTGATCGGCAATGTCATGAGCGGCGTCATGGTCGGCATTCTTGTCTCACGCCCTTTGGCGAGCCTGATTGCCGACTTTTGGGGCTGGAGAAGTTTCTATGCGCTGAGCGCCGCAACGCTTGCGCTCCTCGCCGCTGTGCTTGCCTTACGCCTGCCCGAGCGGCGCCCTCTGATCAGCGCGAGCTACGGGGCCTTGATCGGTTCGCTCTTCAAGCTTTTGCGGGAGGAGCCGGTGCTGCGGCTGCGCGCCTTCACGGCAGCCTTGATGATGGCGAGCTTCAGCCTGTTCTGGACTTCCGTCGCACTGCGTCTGGCGCAGCCGCCATTCTCGCTCGGCCAATCCGGCATCGCGCTGTTTGCCCTTGTGGGTGCCGGTGGCGCTGCGGCGACCTCCGTCTTCGGCCGTATGGGCGACAGGGGCTGGACACGGACGGCGACATTGGTCTCGCATCTGATCGTGCTTGCCGCGATGGCGCTGGCCGCCTGGGTGGGTGGAATACGCTCGGGTGGCTCCGTGGCCTTGTTGATCCTTCTGGGCGTGAGCGCCGTCCTGCTCGATGTCGGCGTCACCGGCGATCAGACGTTGGGTCGCCGTGCCGTCAATCTCCTGAAGCCAGAGGCGCGCGGGCGGATCAATGGTCTGTTCGTCGGCATCTTCTTCCTCGGCGGAGCTCTCGGATCGGCGCTCGCCGGCACGGCATGGGATTTCGGCGGCTGGGCTGCCGTGTGCGCAGGGGCGGCGGGCTTTGGCGTGATTGCATTGATCACGGGTCTTGCTGCGCGCACCTGAGCAATGCAAGGACAGCACTTGTGGCTGCGCTGCCGCATCGCCATCTGTAGCGCATTCAGGTGGCCGCCAGACAAGTATGCAAAAACAGGCGCCTCTTGTCAGGAGCGTCGGAATGCGTGGAATAGCATGGTTTTACAGGCTGAGGGCGCTCTTTCGAAGCGGTGCGCTGAAGATTGCCCGCAGCACGAAAGTACCTCTCGGCACCAGGATCATCTGGCGGCGCGGCGATGTTCGCATCGGTGAGAGGGTGCATTTCCGCAAGGGAGTCGTCATCGATGCACAGGAAGGCAGCATCGAGATCGGCAATCACGTCTCCTTCAATGATTACAGCATTCTGCTGGGCCGCGGCGGGATCGTCATAGGCAATGATGTACGCATCGCCGCGCATGCGATGATCGTTTCCTTCGATCACAATTTCGATGATATTTCCCGCCCAATTCGTCTGCAGGGCGTGACGAAGAAACCCATCGTCATCGAAGACGATGTCTGGATCGGAGCAGGCGCCAAGATCCTCGGTGGCTCCCATATTTCCAAAGGATGTGTCATCGGTGCGAATGCCGTCGTCAAGGGCCGGACCAAGCCCTATGGCATCTATGTCGGCGCTCCGGCACGGCTGCTGAAACGGCGCGGGGAGGCGGGCGGCACCCGATCGGCAAAGATTGAACGGCTCGTCCTGCCGAAAAAGTAAAAGGCTCGAACGCCGCTCATCCCGGAGCCGCTTCGACCATCAGTAGGCCGCGATATTCCCCCTGCGGCATGACTCTGCTACATCGGATTCGTGAAACCAGAAATGTGCATCCACGACCGGAGGCCGGATCCAGACCATGCGTGTTTGCCTTTCCTCGATCATGTCGGTCGCCCGGCATCTTGCGCTTACGGCCTTGATCGCCATGTCCTGCACCCTGCCGCTTGCCGCTCAGGAGACGAAGCCGCAGAGCCTGCCAATCCTGTTCGATGCGCGTGAGCGCCTGCCGAAGCCGGATCTGTCCTCGCTGGTCAGGTTGCGCTTCCTGACGTCGATCGACTTTCCGCCCTTCAATTTCCTCGATCAGAACGGCAAGCTCACCGGCTTCCATGTCGAGCTGGCGCGCAAGATCTGCGACGAGCTGGCAATAGCGGACAAATGCCAGATCCAGGCCTTGCCCTTCGGCGAATTGCAGGGCGCGCTTGCCGCTTCGCAAGGCGATGCCGTGATCGCCGGCGTTGCAGTCACGCCCGAACTGCGCAAGACCTTCGCCTTTTCACGGCCGTTCCTGATGTTGCCGGCCCGTTTCGTGCGCAATCTCAAGGCGTCGATCGGCGGCACGACTGCTGCCTCGCTCTCCGGACACCCCGTTGGCGTCGTCAAGGGAACGGTGCATGAGGCGATGCTGACGGCCTTCTTCCCGGCGATCAAGCCGATGCCCTTCGATGACAAGGATGGGCTGCTGGCCGCCGTCAAGGACGGCAAGATCGATGCGGCATTTGCCGATGGCCTGCAGCTTTCCTTCTGGGTCTCGTCGCCGGCGGCGGAAAAATGCTGTGCCCTTTTCGACGGTCCCTACCTGTCGCAGCAATTTCTCGGCGAAGGCATGACCATCATGCTGCGCCAGCAGGATGCCGATCTGACGGCCGCGATCAACCACGCGCTTGCCACCCTTTCGCGCGATGGCAGGCTGCAGGAAATCTATCTGCGCTATTTCCCTTACGGGCTTTACTGATTAGCGCAATTTCGGAAAAAGCCTCTAGGCCTTGCGATAGCGGGCGATTGCGCTGCGTTCGATGGCCGCACAGGTCAGCTTGTCGAGGCCGAGACGGTCGCGAAGCAGGCTGAGCAGGCGCAATTCCTCGGCCTTGACAGACAGGTCGGCCGAAGCGACTTCGACGGCAAGAGCGTAGGCCGTGTCGTAGAGACGGGCGGGAAGCGTATCGCGCACGGTTTCGAGCACGATGTCCAATCCCTCATTGTTCGAAAGAAGCTTGGCGCAATCGCGAGAGACGGAAATCAGCTTCTCGTCGTCGAACCCCTTGAAGACCGGCAGGGCGTGAATGAGTTCTCCGATACGGCTGAGCTCCCGGTCGTTCATCGTGCGATCGACGGCCGAGGCCAGTACCATGACGTAGATCAGGGCCTCGTGAGCAGAAAGCGGCTTGTTCATGACAGGCGAAGTCCTTTGAATTTGGCAAGCTGAAAAGTCGCGCGTCCCATGGCAAAAGTTACTGCATAATTCCTTGAATCGGAATCGATTTAAGGAATTATGCGGCGGATTGGAAGTGCTGTGGCGAGCTTTGCGCGTCATATATGACGCGCAAAGCTGTGGTGCCGGAAGCAAGGCGTCAGATCGGGTTGAGCGGGTCTTCCTTGGGCAAGGCCGGCCCGAGCGTCGATTTTCCATTCTTGCGCGGATCGTCGCCATACATGCCGCGCTTCTTCTGCTTGGCCTCGTCGACGAGCGATGCAAGCGGCGAACCCGGCTCCGGATCGGCCCAGCCGAAGCGCACCAGCCAGGCGCTGAGATCGACGCGGACATAGCGGCAGGCGCCCTTGACGGTGCCTTTCCAGTTGGCATCGGGCACATCGCAATCGATCGACCGGCCACGCAGATACATGCGGAATGCCGTGCGCGCGGCTTGGCCGCAAGGCCAGTCCTTCCCGCTCGGGCCGGTGCACATTCGGTCGACATCGGTCGGAATGATCCCGGTGAGCTGTACGCTCCTACCGGTGATGGTCAATATGCCGGCCTGATCCGAGAAGGGGCGGACGAGTTCGATCGTTGTCGTCTGCTCCTTTGGCTTGGATGCGGGATCAAGCGCTGCCTGTTCGGACCGAGACGCCGGCTGAACCTGCTGCCGCGGCAATTCCGGCGGCAGGGTTCGATGTTCGGCCGCCGCCGTCTCCCTGTCGATCTGGTCGGCCGGTATCCGGTTGTCCGGGATGAGATCGGCCTTGGCCTGGTCGTCAGACGCAGTCTCCGATGAAGCGGCTACCGCCTTGCCCGGCGTGTCTTCGTTTGGCTGCTGGGCCTGGGACGTGGCGGCATCCTTGCTGCTCGCCGTCTCTGTTGCAGGCGGCAGCTTTTGTGTTCCCTCTGGCTTCGTCGATACGTCGTTCGAACGGGCAGGATCGGTCGGAACCTTGTCGTCCTGTTGCGTCACCGGCTGCGCCGCCGCCGCCATGGCAGCGGCGGACAGCTCGGGACTGCCGTCGGAGCTGCTTGTCGATGGGGACGCTGTGGCGAGGATCGTTGTCTTATCCTTCGTTGCTTGCGTGGCCGAGCCGCCGGCTTGCGCTACCGGTTGGCCTTCCGATTGCGCCTGCCCTGAATTTGCGTCGTTCTGCTTCGTGGTCTCGGCTGGCTTGGGTGCCTCGATAGCTTCTGGTGGTGTGGTGCCGGCCCTGCCGGTCTCGCCCGGCACAGTCGCAGCCGGCTTGCTTTGAGCTGTCGTGTCGCTGTGGCCTCGGTGGCCTCGGTGGGGCAGGCTGAAACCACGCTCGCTGACCTGAATCGCGACGAGGGTCAACCAAGAACCGACGATCACGCCTGCCGCACCTGCAAGCCAAATGTTTCGACGCATAACGAGAAAACTTTCCTATTGGCTGGCCCAAATGATCCGCGCAATCCATTCCACATCCGCAAGATCGAAGCTGCGGTTGGGGTGTTCGGGATTGAGCGACAAAAGCTCAATCGACTTGGCGCTCTGCCGCAGCAGAACCTTGGCCATGACTTCGCCCTCGCGGGTCTTCACAACGACACGGTCGTTTTTCCTGATCTGAGCACCTGGCTCGACAATCAGAATATCCCCGTCGCGATAGAGCGGCAACATGCTTTCGCCCTGTACCTCCAGCGCATAGGCGCCGGTCCTGTGCCCGGCAGCGACGGGAAATTCCACCATGTCCCAGCCCTGGCCGGCTGGGAATCCACCATCGTCGAAGAAGCCGCCGGCGCCCGCTTGGGCAAAGCCAATCAGCGGGATGGAGGTGCCGGGTGGCAGGATTCCGTTCACGGCTGTTGCGGTCGGCGGCTCGGCCGGGCGAATGAAGCTCAGAAATTGTTCCAAGCTTGCTCCGGTCGCATCCAGGATTTTGGCGATCGATTCCGTCGATGGCCAGCGCAGGCGTCCGTCCTGGCTCAATCGCTTCGATTTGTTGAAGGAGGTGGCATCCAGGCCGGCGCGGCGGGCGAGGCCGGAAGGGGTCAAGGCGTGCCGCTCGGCAAGCCGGTCGATCGCACCCCATATCTGCTCGTGTGACAGCATCGCCGCTCGGTATCCGCGCCGGCTCGCCCGGCGCTTTGCTCTTTAGAAAAGGTTAACCGAGGCATTTTGGCGAGTAAAGGCCGGCATAGGAATACGGTCCTTTATCCCCGTGCTTTCGCGACAGCGTCCTTCACCTGGATCAGGTCTTCTGCGGCTGCGGCTTGCTATCCGGCTCTTGGTTCTGGAATTCCTTCGCCATGCCCATGAAGCCGCGCATGAATTTCTGCATGATGCCGAGCGTACGGTCGATCTCGGCGTCGTCGGGCAGGCTCGATCCCTTGTTTGCGGCAACGGTCTTTTCCAGCTTCGTCACGCGGTCGGCCAGCCGGTCGAGCTCGTCGTCATAGGCGCTGCGCTCGTCGGCGGCCATGCGGCAGACGAGATTGCCGCTTTGGTCCTGGCAGATGGACATGGCGCCCGTCTGCTTGTCGAGGCGGATGAAATGATCGCCGCTGCGCTCCAGCTGGAAGCGTTCCGCATCCGGTTCGGCTGAAAGAGCCGGTGTGGAGAGAAGAAAAGCAGCGGGCACCAGCATGGCTGCAAGGCCGATTTTCAGTTCCTTCGTCATGTCATCCTCCGGATTTTCTGCGTTAAACCCCAAATCCATCACGGAAACCGTGGACATCGGCTGATGTTTTCGTGCAAAGCCCTAGCAGGACAGCTTTACAGAGGGATGATGACCGCCATGCCAGTGGTTTACAAGATCGTGCCGGATGCGCTCTGGCAGCAAGCCAGACAAACCGGCGTTTTTCATGGCGCGCCGATCGATCTGACCGATGGCTACATTCATTTCTCCACCGCGAAACAGGCAAAGAAAACCGCGGAACTCTATTTTGCGGGGCAGACCGGCCTGCTGTTGGTGGCGGTGGACGGCGACGCGCTCGGCGACAAGCTGGTGTTTGAGCCCTCGCGCGGCGGCGATCTCTTCCCGCATCTCTATGCGCCACTGCCACTTTCGGCCGTCCTCTGGGAAAAGCCGCTGCCGATTGGCGACGATGGAGCTCACCTCTTTCCGGAGATGGCGGAATGATCGGCGCCTTTCGCGATCTCGGCCGGCGCGGCCTGTTCCTGTTCGATCCGGAAACGGCACACGGCATGTCGATTGCGGCGCTGAAATCCGGCCTCGTTCCGGCTTGCCGCACACGCAACGATCCCCGCTTGCGCCAGACCGTGGCAGGGCTCGACTTTGCCAACCCCATCGGCATGGCCGCCGGCTATGACAAGAATGCCGAAGTGCCGGAGGCGCTGCTGAAGCTCGGTTTCGGCTTTACCGAGATCGGCACGGTGACGCCGAAGGCGCAGTCGGGCAACCCACGTCCGCGTATCTTCCGCCTGGTCGAAGACGAAGGCGTCATCAACCGCCTCGGCTTCAACAATGAGGGCCATGAGGCGGCGTTCCAGCGCCTCAAAACCATCCACGGCAACGGCATTATCGGCGTCAACATCGGCGCCAACAAGGATAGTGCCGACCGCATCGCCGATTATGTCGCCGGCATCCGCCGCTTCTACTCCGTGGCGCGCTATTTCACCGCCAATATTTCCTCGCCGAATACGCCGGGCCTGCGCGATCTGCAGGCGCGCGAAAGCCTGTCCGCCCTGTTGTCGGCCGTCCTCGCAGCTCGCGATGAGGAAGCGGCAAGGGCCGGCAAGCGCATCCCCGTCTTCCTCAAGATCGCTCCGGATCTCACCGAGGAGGGTATGGACGATATCGCCGCCGAAGTGCTGTCGCATGCGCTCGACGGTCTGATCGTCTCCAACACCACGCTGTCGCGTGACGGGTTGAAGGATCAGCGGCAGGCCAAGGAGGCGGGCGGCCTTTCCGGTAAGCCGGTCTTTGAAAAATCGACCGTGGTACTCGCCAAGATGCGCCGCCGCGTCGGTGCCGCGCTGCCGATCATCGGTGTCGGCGGCGTTTCCTCAGCGGAGACAGCGCTGGAAAAGATCAAGGCCGGCGCGGATCTCGTGCAGCTTTATTCCTGCATGGTCTATGAAGGCCCGGGATTGCCCGGCCGCATCGTGGGGGATCTCTCGAAGTTGCTCGATCGCGAGCGCGCCGGCTCGATCCGCGACCTGCGCGATGCCAAGCTGGATTACTGGGCGAACCGGAACGTCTGATCCGCCCGCTTCTTCAGGCCCATGGCCAGGAAGATGCCGCGAAACAGCAGGAAGGCGTTCATGGCCATCCACAGGCCATGATTGCCAAGCGTCGGCACGAAGACGGCAAGCGCTACGAGATAGCCGCCGAACGACAGGAGCATCTTGTTGCGCATCTCGCGCGACCATGTGGCGCCGATGAAGACCCCGTCCATCAAAAAGGCGAGTGCCCCGGTCAAGCCGGTGATTGCCGCCCAGGGCAGATAGGTTTCGGCAGCAGTGCGGACCTCCTCCGAGGTGGTCAGCAGGCGGATCAGGGCAGGCCCGACGGTGAAGAAGAAGATGGCGGCGGCAAGCGCCAGCCCGAAGGACCAGAGCGCGGTCAGTTTCAAGCCGCGCTCGAAGGCGGGCCTGTAATTGGCGCCGATAGAGCGGCCGGTGATCTGCTCGGCGGCATTGGCGAGCCCGTCGAGATAGTAGCCAGATAACAAAAAGAAGTTCATCAGTACGGCATTGGCGGCGAGCATGACTGCACCAAAACTGTTGCCGATGCGCGTCATCAGCGTGAAGGCGCCGATCAGAACGAAGGTGCGGATGAGGATATCGCGGTTGAGCGCGAAGAGCTGCATGAGCTTGGTGCGCGAGAGCAGTTCCGCGCGCGCCGGGCGCTCCTCGCCGGCAAAACTGCGCAGCACGATCAAAAGTCCGAGCAGCATGCCGCTCGCTTCGCCGATCAGTGTGCCCCAGGCAACGCCGGCGACGCCCCAGCCCAGATAGAGCCCGAGCAGGATGGCGAGCACCATATTGACGCCATTGATGACGGTCTGCAGCAGGAGCCCGATACGGCCTTGGCCGCGGCCGAGCACGAAGCCGAGCAGCGCGTAATTGGCAAGTGCCGCCGGGCCGGAGAGCATGCGGATGGAGAAATAGGTGCGCGTCGCATCGGCAATGCCGCCTTCCGGCCCCATCAGCTTAATGCCGATCCAGAGCAGCAGCGGCGAAAGAATGACGATCAGGATGCCGCAGGTAAGCGCCGATATTAGCGCCCGCCAGAACACGGCTTGCTGTTCGCGACGGTCATGGCGGCCATAGGCCTGCGCGGTTAACCCTGTGGTCGAGGCGCGCAGGAAATTGAAGCTGGCAAAGAGAAGGTCGAAGAGCACAGCGCCGATCGCAAGGCCGGCGAGCGCGTCGGGCTGGCCCATATGGCCGACCACGGCCGTATCGACAAGGCCGAGCAGCGGTGTCGTCATGAAGCCGAGCGTCATTGGAATCGCGATCGACAGCACGAGCCGATGCGTCACGTCGAAGGGCAGAACCTTCCGGCTCTCCTGCTGGACATCCATGTTGCCTTACGCCTCCTCAGTTCGAGGACAGCACCATGGACCAATAGGGCCTGCCGCCGGAAGAGGGGTTGTAGGCCAGAGCGACGCCAAGGCCGTCATATTTGCCGAGCATGTTGTGCAAATGCTTCGGCGAGTTGATCCAGGCCGTCACCGCGGCGCTCACGTCGTGCTGGCCCTCGGCAATGTTTTCTGCCGCCGGCAGCTTGACGCCGCTTGCCTTGACGCGCTTGCCGAAATCATCACCGATGCCAATCAGATGCTCCATCTTGCCGGAATCCGCCATCCGCCTCGCCTGATAGACAGCGGCGGTGCTGGCGGCCGTATCGACCTTCAGCGGTGGCAGGCCGTTCTTGGCGCGTAGTGCATTGACGAGCGGCAGGGCGGAGGCAGTCTGGTCGCTGGCGGGGATATTGGAAATCCGGGCGGGCGGCGTGGCGCAGCTTGCGACGGATGCGGTGAGCGCAAGGGCGGCGAGGCGCAGCGCATCGCGGCGCGAATAGTTCGGTGTCTGAGACGTCATATCAGCGGCGGTAGTTGAACAGGCGGAGGATGATAAAGATAGGAATGACGATAGATGCGCCGAGCAGCACATAATCGCCGAACTCGCCAAGCGCAGCGAAGCCGCTGTGCCAGAGATCGAGCAGGAAGCGGCGGACGCCATAGAGGAAATCGAGCGGCCGCCAGCCGAAGAACTTCATCACGAAGCCGACCACGAGCGACACGATGACGAGCTTCACCAGCGTTCTGCCTGGCGAGTCGCCAAGGAATCTGTTCACCTGATCGGACATGCTAACGTCTCCATATGGCAGTCGGTCGGTGCTGAGATAGGGCCGGCACCTGCGACTCGCAAGCACTTTCGCCCAGCCTACACCCTAAACCAGCGCCTGCCTGAAATAGGACTTGAGTTTTTTTATGGCCGCGTTCAAAGGCGAGCATCAAACAGGATGAAACACATGCTGCCAAGCCAGCTTTCCTCCGGCGATGTCATCGCCGACCGCCGTGCCGACTATGCGAAGATGCTTGCCGAAAGCGGAGAGCCGGCGAGTGCCGCCGAGCTGATGGAGCAGGCGCTGGAGCTGGCTCCGCGCTGGGCGGCGGGCTGGTTCACGCTTGCGACCTATCGCGAAAAGGCCGGCGATGCATCCGGCGCAATCGCGGCGCTGAACGAAGTGCTGATGCTCGATCAAGGCGATGTCTTCGGCGCCCGCCTCAAGCTTGCCGTTCTCGGCGGTGCCGATGTGCCGGACCGCCCGCCGAGCCTCTATGTCGAGCGGTTGTTCGACGACTACGCCGACCGCTTCGAAACCTCGCTGGTCGAGAAGCTCGGCTATAGCGTGCCCGGCAAGCTTGCCGGGCTTATTGCCGAAACGGCGGGTATCCCGAAACATTTCCGTCTCGCGATCGACCTTGGCTGCGGCACGGGCCTGCTTGGGCCGGAAATCCGCGCCCGGGTCGATCGGCTGGAAGGTTATGACTTGTCGAAGGGCATGCTCGCCAAGGCGGCCGAAAAGAATGTCTACGATCACCTCGGCCAGGCCGATCTCGCGCTTGAGCCGGAATTGTCAGGCATTTTCGGTGGTGAGCTTGAGGCTGGCCGCGCAGATCTGATCACTGCGGCCGACGTGCTGATGTATCTCGGCGATCTGCATGGCGTGACGGCGATCGTGCAGAAACTTTCGGCCGATGGCGCCGTCTTTGCCTTTTCGGTCGAGGATGCACAGCAGGCGGACGGTTATGTGTTGCGCGATTCCTTACGCTTTGCCCATTCCGAAGCTTATGTCAGGAAGGTTTTGGCCGCTCACGGCTTTACGGTGCTGGATCTCACCCGCGGCGTCATTCGCATGGATGGCGGAAAACCGGTCCATGGCATTCTTTTCATTACCCGGAAATCGGCTTGATAATTTCGAATCTTGCGAATTTGAAATAGGTCAGCATTACTTACGTATTTTCGCTTGATTATCGCCTGAGCTTTCAGCAAAACGCCTTGAAACCCAGGGGAAATCACATGGCAAACGCAAAGAGCGCATTTGGTATCTGGAATACCTCCGCGACCCGGCATTCGTGGATCGAGGATGTTCAAGGCATCGTCTCCGGCAGCCTGATTTCCTCGCTCGGGCTGTTCTGCCTTTCAAGCGCCGGCCTGTTGACCGGCAGCACCGCCGGCATCGCTTTCCTGCTGCACTATGCGATCGGCGTGAATTTCGGCCTCGCCTTTTTCGTGGTCAATCTGCCGTTCTTCTATCTCTCGCTGAAACAGCTCGGCCCGGTCTTCACCATCAAGACCTTCATCGCCATTGCGCTCACCTCGCTGCTGACCAACCTGCAGCCGCTGCTCTTCGATGTCGCACATATCAATGAGCTCTGGTCGGCGGTGCTTGGCGGTATTCTCCTCGGCTTCGGCCTGCTCGCACTCTATCGTCATCGCGCCAGCCTTGGCGGCGTCGGCATTCTGGGGATTTATCTGCAGGAGCGTTTCGGCATCAGGGCAGGGCTGGTGCAGCTTGCGATCGACCTATGCGTGCTCGCCGTCGCTTTTGCGGTGACCACGCCTGCTGTGGTCATCTGCTCGGTGATCGGCGCAATCGCGCTCAATCTCTTCGTCGCGATCAATCATCGCTCGGATCGCTATATAGCGCTGTAAAGCTGAAGCCTACTGCTTGCGGGTCTCGTCGGATTCGACGATTGCGGCTTCGTGATACCAGCTGTCGAATGCGGCCGTCGCAATGGACGGGCCGATATCAGGGGTGAGGTTCACCTTCGGACGCTGGCTGAGCGCCGTCGGGCGAGCCGTGACGGGAAACTTATAGATCTTTGCGGTTTCGTGCCGGGTACCGATTGCCATTCTTTGTCTCTCCCTTTTTGGTGTTCAAGCGGGCGCGCTTCAAGAGACAACTCATATATAGCAAAGCCGAAGGCGAATATCACCATTCCGCTTAAAAAAAATGCTAAATGATGAAATTATAGGCAATTCAACGATGGCGCGGCCGATGCCGTTTCTTTGATCTGCCGATTTTCCAATCGATTTTAGGGCGCGGTCGAGCCTGCGACACTTTGGCAGCTCGATTGGAGCCATGGCTGCGATTTGAAAAGAATCTGATGCTTGGCACTGGGAAATCTCGCCCGAACACGGCTGAATTATAAAAATCTCGCCTGACAGGCCGGGTGCCGATGCGATTTGGCACGGCACATGCATCTCTCTTGGCAGCCGTTCGTAGTGAGGAATTTTCCGGCGGGCGCGCCGGGAAAGTTTTCCTACTTCGCCTGATTAACTGTTATGAGGTGCGTAATGACGAAATATAAGCTCGAGTACATCTGGCTCGACGGGTACACCCCGGTACCGAACCTGCGCGGTAAAACGCAGATCAAGGAATTCGACGCATTTCCGACGCTCGAGCAGCTTCCGCTTTGGGGCTTCGATGGTTCGTCGACGATGCAGGCCGAAGGCCGCAGCTCTGACTGCGTGCTGAAGCCCGTCGCTATCTATCCGGACCCGGCCCGTACCAACGGCGCGCTCGTCATGTGCGAAGTCATGATGCCTGATGGCGTTACCCCGCATCCGTCCAACAGCCGCGCAACGATCCTCGACGACGAAGATGCATGGTTCGGCTTCGAGCAGGAATACTTCTTCTATAAGGACGGCCGTCCGCTCGGCTTCCCGGAATCCGGCTATCCGGCTCCGCAGGGTCCGTACTATACCGGCGTCGGCTACAAGAACGTCGGCGATGTTGCTCGCGAAATCGTTGAAGAGCACCTCGACCTCTGCCTCGAAGCGGGCATCAACCACGAAGGCATCAACGCCGAAGTGGCCAAGGGTCAGTGGGAATTCCAGATTTTCGGCAAGGGCTCCAAGAAGGCCGCCGACCAGATCTGGATGGCGCGCTACCTGTTGCTGCGTCTGTGCGAAAAGTACGGCATCGACATCGAGTTCCACTGCAAGCCGCTCGGCGACACCGACTGGAACGGCTCGGGCATGCACTGCAACTTCTCGACCAAGTTCATGCGCGAAGTCGGCGGCAAGGCCTATTTCGAAGCGCTCATGGCTCAGTTCGACAAGAACCTCGAAGCCCACATCGCTGTTTACGGTCCGGACAATCACATGCGCCTGACCGGCAAGCATGAAACGGCTCCGTGGAACAAGTTCAGCTACGGCGTTGCCGACCGTGGCGCCTCGATCCGCGTTCCCCACTCGTTCATCAAGAACGACTACAAGGGCTACCTCGAAGATCGTCGCCCGAACTCGCAAGGCGACCCCTACCAGATCGCTTCCCAGGTTCTGAAGACCATCTCGGAAGTTCCGACGGCTGGCTTCGGCTCGGTTGCTGCCTAAGACTTCTCAGCTTCGGTTCCCCGAGCATAAGAGAACAAATGAATGACGCGGGGTTTCTGGCCCCGCGTTTTTCGTTTTGAGGTTATCAAGTAGCCGCTGTCACCCAGACTTCCTTGGCTCCCCGCTGCTAACCCCACAGCGCGTCGTCCTCGGGCTTGACCCGAGGATGACGGAGCTCAAGGGAAAGCTCAGCGCAGCAAGCGGCGGCACATCACATGCCCGGCAAGAGCGTACTCAAGCAGCCTTGCTTGCCGCATCTACCGGATGCTGCGAGCGGAAGCCGACGGCGAGGCGGTTCCAGATGTTGATCGTGCCGATCGCCACCGTGATCTTGACGATCTCTTCTTCGCTGAAATGCTGCTTCAACGGCTCGAAATCGGCATCCGGAATGCCGGTCTGGGCGATCTTGGTGACGGAATCGACCCAACGAAGCAGGGCACGCTCGCGGTCGTCATAAACTGGCGATTCCCACCAGACGCACATCAGATTGATCCACTGTTCGCTCAAGCCATCGTGGCGGGCTTCCTTCACATGCATGTCGACGCAATAGGCGCAGCCATTGATCTGCGAGGCGCGGAGCTTGATCAGGTGAATGAAGCGGCGCTCAAGGCCGCTGCTCTGAACGAAGTTTTCCAGCGCGACGACGGCCTTGTAGGAGTCCGGGGAGGCTTTGGCGAAATTGAAACGCGGATGCATGGGTCTTCTCCTTGGATTTTAAATTGAGGTTCAGTTTTTGGTCTTGCGTTCATGCAGCTCGAGAAAGGCGCAGCCTCTCGCGGCTATGCCACCGTCCGTGTCCGTCTGCCGGAGGTCGGTCAGCACGTCGGCGATCGTTGTCTTTGCCAATTCGGCGCGATAGACGCGTTCGGCTGCCAGCATGGCGGCATTGATGCCGCAGGGCTTGGCGAAGTAGCGCCCTTCCAGCGGGTTCGGGCCGCGCTGGCGGATTTCGGCGCAGCGGAAGGCGGGTGCGGGGCCTTCGGCCGCCAGCACGATATCGAGAAGGGTGATCTCCTCCGGCTTGCGCGCCAGCCGATATCCGCCCTTCGGCCCCGGCACGGTATCGAGCATGCCGGCGCCCGAAAGCGCCTGCAGATGCTTGAGAAGATAACTGACCGAAACGCCGTGAAATTCCGCAAGGGCGGCTGCCGAAAGCACGCCACCATCGGACAAACCCGCCAACATGGCAACGCAATGGATGGATTGTTCGACACCGTCTCCGAGCTTCATCTTTGTGCCTTTCAGATCATGGATAATTTTTATCCGCGATTATGATGGGAGTCAATAGCCTTAGAAGTTGGGGTTGCATGGAAGCTGCGTTTGGAGCCTGTCGTGCGCCCGATACCCCCCTCTGTCACAAAGTGAAAGAGGGGGGTATTGCGCTCTCCGCAAACGCTGAAACGAAAGGACACGAAGTCTCCCCGCTTCTCATCCGCCGCATATCCATTACATTGAATCCCGTGGACCAGATCGACGCGCAGTACCCCCTTGCCTTGCCTGCCCCCTTCCTCCGCTGGTTTGCGGAGAAGGGCTGGCAGCCGCGTGCGCATCAGCTGGAGCTGCTGGCCCGCGCCGAAGCCGGCGAAAGCACGCTGCTGATTGCCCCGACCGGTGCGGGTAAGACGCTCGCCGGCTTCCTGCCGTCGCTCACCGATCTCACCCGGCGTGGCAAGATTCCCCCCGGCTCCGCCTTCACCGGCATCCACACGCTCTACATCTCGCCGCTGAAGGCGCTCGCCGTCGATATCGAGCGCAACCTGATGAAGCCCGTTTCGGAGATGGGCCTGCCTGTCACGGTCGAAAACCGCACCGGCGATACGCCGAGCGGCAAGCGGCAGCGGCAAAAGCTCAATCCGCCGGATATCCTGCTGACGACGCCGGAGCAGGTGGCGCTGCTGCTCGCCAATCGTGAGGCCGAGCGCTTCTTCAAGGATTTGAAATACATCGTCTTCGATGAACTGCATTCGCTCGTCACCTCCAAGCGCGGTCATATGCTGTCCCTTGGCCTTGCTCGCATCCGCAAGCTGGCGCCGCGCGTGCAGACCATCGGTCTTTCAGCGACCGTCGCCGATCCCATGGACCTGCAGAAATGGCTGGTAGCGCAGCGGCCGGGGGAAGAGCGCCACGCCGGCCTCGTCATCGTCGAGGGTGGCGCCAAGCCCGATATCTCGATCCTGGCGACGGAACAGCGCATTCCTTGGTCCGGCCACTCCGCCAAATATGCGATTCCCGATATCTATCGCGAGCTGAAGGCCCATCGCACGACGCTGCTCTTCGTCAACACACGCTCGCAGGCCGAAATGCTGTTTCAGGAGCTATGGTCGGCCAATGACGACAATCTGCCGATCGCCCTGCACCACGGCTCGCTCGATGTCGGCCAGCGCCGCAAGGTGGAGGCGGCCATGGCGGAAAACCGGCTGCGCGCCGTCGTCGCCACCTCCACGCTCGATCTCGGTATAGATTGGGGCGACGTCGATCTCGTCATCCATGTCGGTGCGCCGAAAGGCGCAAGCCGCCTTGCCCAGCGCATCGGCCGCGCCAATCACCGCATGGATGAACCCTCGAAGGCGATCCTTGTGCCCGCCAACCGCTTCGAGGTCATGGAATGCCAGGGAGCGCTTGATGCCAACTATACAGGCGCGCAGGACACGCCGCCGATCGGCGCCGGAGCGCTCGACGTTCTCGCCCAGCATGTGCTCGGCATGGCCTGCGCCGAGCCCTTTGACATGCTCGAACTCTATGACGAGGTGCAGAGTGCGGCACCCTATGCCGAGCTTTCCTGGGAGACCTTCGAGCGCATCGTCGATTTCGTTGCCACCGGCGGCTATGCGCTGCGAACCTACGAGCGCTATGCCCGTATCCGCAGGACGGCGGATGGGCGCTGGCGCGTTTCCAATCCGCAGGTCGCCCAACAATACCGACTGAACCTCGGCACTATCGTCGAAGAGGCGATGCTGAACATCCGCCTGGTAAAGCGCAACGCGCTGGGCTCGCTCGGAAGAGGCGGCGCGCCGCTTGGCAAGGTCGAGGAATATTTCGTCGAGCAGTTGTCACCCGGCGATACTTTCCTGTTTTCCGGCAAGGTTCTGCGCTTCGAAGGCATTCGCGAGAGCGAATGCCTGGCCTCGCAGGCCTTCTCGCTGGATCCGAAAATTCCCTCCTATGCCGGCGGCAAGTTCCCACTGTCCACCTATCTGGCCGATCAGGTGCGGGCGATGATAGCCGATCCCGACCGGCGGCACCGTCTGCCGGATCAGGTGCGCGATTGGCTGGAAATTCAGAACGAGAAGTCCTTGCTGCCGAAGCGCGACGAGTTTCTGATTGAGACATTCCCGCGCGGCAGCCGCGCCTACATGGTTGCCTATCCTTTTGAGGGAAGGCTCGCCCACCAGACGCTCGGCATGCTCCTGACCCGAAGGCTGGAACGCGCAGGCGCCAAGCCGATGGGCTTTGTCGCGACCGATTATTCGCTCGGCATCTGGGGCCTGGAGGATATGGGGCTGATGATCGCCAACGGGCGTCTCAGCCTCTCCGATCTCTTCGACGAGGATATGCTCGGCGACGATCTCGAAGCCTGGCTCGACGAATCCTTTCTTTTGAAGCGCACCTTCCGTAATTGCGCCGTGATTGCCGGCTTGATCGAGCGCCGGCATCCGGGCAAGGAAAAAACCGGCCGGCAGGTGACCGTCTCGGCCGATCTGATCTATGATGTGCTGCGCAGCCATGAGCCTGATCATATCTTGCTGCAGGCAACGAGGCAGGATGCCGCCACCGGGCTTTTGGATATTGGCCGTCTTGCGGATATGCTGAAGCGAATCAAGGGCCATATCATCCATCGCGCGCTGGACCATATTTCCCCGCTCGCCGTGCCGGTGATGCTGGAAATCGGCAAGGTGCCGGTACCGGGCGAGGCTCACGATTCCCTGCTTGCGGAAGCGGCTGACGACCTGATCCGCGAAGCGATGGAATAGGAATGCTGCAAAGCAGACCACGAAGGTAGATTGTTAAAGTGATGAACCGCCTGGCGCTAGCGCGAGATATGAATGAAGGCAACGGCGCAACCAGTGCGGCGGGCGTTGAGGCCGTCATTCATGGCGTCACCGCCGTCTGTGATCCGCTGGGCGCGCTCTACCTGCCGAAGGCCGGCATTCTCGTCGTCTCCGATCTGCATCTGGAAAAGGGCGCGGCCTTTGCGCGCCGCGGCATGATGCTGCCGCCCTACGATACGCTGGCGACCCTTACAGTCCTCTCCGCCGTCATCTCCCGCTATGATCCGAAACTCGTGGTGTCGCTGGGCGACAATTTCCACGATCGGGTCGGTTCGCAGCATCTGCCGGACGAGTTTCGCAGCCTGATCGTCAACATGGCCCGCGGCCGCGAATGGATCTGGATCAACGGCAATCACGATCCGGACGGTACCGTCGACCTGCCCGGCCATTCGGTTGATGAGATGCATTACGGTGGTTTAACGTTCCGCCATGAGCCAAAGGCCGGGTTGCAGGCCGGCGAGATCGCCGGCCACCTGCATCCCTCGGCCACCGTTCGGCGCCGTGAGAAATCGGTGCGCCGCCCGTGCTTTGCCACGGATGGCGCCCGCCTGTTGATGCCGGCCTTCGGCGTGATGACCGGCGGCCTCGATCTTCGCCACAAGGCAATGGCCGGGCTTTTCGAGCGGGAAAGCCTGATTGCGCACCTGCTGGGCCGCGACCGCATCTACTCGGTGCGGTTCGGCAATCTCTCGGCCTAGGCCGCGTTCGCCGGTTCATAACGCAGGATGACAGCTCCGGTCTTGAGAGGCGTGGAGTCGATAAGCTTCATCGGGCGTTGCTCGGCCGCCGGTTTAAAATGCGGATTGCCGGCACCGAGGACGACAGGAACGAGGCAGATCCTGAGCTCATCGACCAGCCCCGCCTTGAGCAATGTATCGGTCACTTCAGCGCTGCCGAAGACGAACATGGTCTTGCCGGGTTCTTGCTTCAGCTTCTTCACCTCAGCGACGATGTCACCAACGACGCGGGTATTGTTCCAGTCTGCTTGGCCGAGCGTCCGCGAGGCGGCGATCTTGGCGATTCCGTTCATGTAGGCGGCGATGTCGGGCGTTTCCGTCGCGGTCGGCCAGTAGGCAGCCATGCCTTCATAGGTCTTGCGGCCGAAGATCAGCAGATCGCCTTCCTTGCCGAGTTCGACCGCATAGTGTTCCAACTCATCGCCCCAGGCGAGCATATGAAAGTTAAGATCCCACGGCTTGGTCCCCTCGAAATAGCCGTCGAGCGTCATGAGATTCCAGATAACCAGCTTCCTCATCACTTCCCCCGTTTGAATAACCACATCAAAATCAAAACTGATTGCAAAAAGCAATTGGTTGCAAGCTAACTAGACTGATGGCAAAATGCAAGCGGTTTTTGGAGATCATTATGGACGCGCTGCATCGTTCCGGCTGCCCGATCAATCTGACGTTGGAAATTCTCGGCGACCGCTGGAGCCTGATCGTCATCAGGGACATCATGTTCGGCAATCGC
Source organism: Rhizobium sp. AB2/73 (assembly GCF_020871915.1). Taxonomy (NCBI): domain Bacteria; kingdom Pseudomonadati; phylum Pseudomonadota; class Alphaproteobacteria; order Hyphomicrobiales; family Rhizobiaceae; genus Rhizobium; species Rhizobium sp. AB2/73. The sequence goes on from NZ_CP067071.1 coordinate 188,804, forward strand.
CGGCATTTTCGCGAGCTGCTGCAGAATTCGCAGGAGGGGATTGCTTCCAACATCCTCGCCGATCGGCTGAAGCGGCTGGTGGAGCGCGGGTTGTTGACCCGAGAGGAGGATCCGACCCACAAGCAGAAGGCTATCTACAGCCTGACGGAAATGGCGATCGACCTCGTGCCACTCTTTGCCCATATGGGCGCGTGGGGCTGCAAGCATCTTCCTGTTTCGGAAGAGCTGTCGATCCGGGCCGAGCTCCTGGAGGATGGCGGCCAAAAGCTCTGGGATGATTTCATGGAGGAGTTGCGCGCCAAGCATCTCGGCAAGGTGCTGCCCCCGGGCACACCCTCGGTGCTCGGCCGGTTGACCGAGGCCTATCTCGAAGTCGCCAATCGTCGGAAAGACGGCTGATTAGAGCATTTCCAGGATAAGTGCGCAGCGGTTTTCCGTCCGGAATGCACAAGAAAACAAGAGGATAGAGCGTTTCCGCGATTCAAGGAAAAGTGGAAACGCTCTAATTCTTCCGGAAGATGAAGCTTGCACCCCAGCCGGTGACGAGGGCGAGCAGCACCGAGAAAATGCCATAGGTGATCGGCCGCTGATGCGCCGCATCTGTGATCGTTTGCTCTATACCCGTTTTGATGACCCTTAACGGAAGCGCTTTCTCACTCAGGAACTTGCCGCTCTTGAAGAGATAGGCACGCACCATATGCACGCCATTCGGCACGTCGGCGGGAACCCTGAGCGTTGCCTTGAAGAGTGAGGAGCTGACGAAGCGAACGCCGGCGGGGTCGCTTTCATAGAGCCCGCCAGCTTTCTGCAAGCGTCGGAAGGCGTTGCGGAATTCCGGGACATCGCCGACATTGCCGACGAAGCCAACCGGCGTCAGCGGAAGATGGTCGACGCCAATGCCGCGGTCGCTGAGTTCGAGCGGCGTGGTGATATTGTCGACCGCGCGCGTGCTCGAGAGCGAATAGGCTTCCGGCACGTGCTCGAATGTCATCGAGCGGGTGTTGACCCATATGCCGAAGACGCGCTCTTTCCGGCGTACCGTCGCATTCTCGCGTGGCCCCTCCAGCACGACGACGATATCATATTGGCCGATGGCCAGAAGCAGCTGGTCGGTGTTGGAAAGGGCGCCGAAAATCGTCAGATCGGCGCCGGTGAAGTCCGAGGTGATGGCGATCTCGCTCGTCGATGTACCGATCTCCATCGTCTCCCGCGCCGTGGTCGAGGTCGTGGGCTGATCGAGCAGGACTTGCGCCTGCGCAACAGAGGGCAAAAATAAAAGCGCGGCGGCAAGGAGCAATCCGGATATTCTCATCGGCTCACCCCTTCCATGACAACCGAGTAGACGTCGGCGGGGGTGACCACGAGAGTGATGACGAGGCGAAGGCCGACGGCCAGGACGAGGAGGCCGAGGAGCGCGCGCAATTGCTCGCCGCGTAGCTTCTGGCCGACGCGCACGCCGTATTGCGCGCCAACGACGCCCGCCACCATCAAGAGGAAGGCCAGGATGATATCGACGGAATAGTTGGTGGCTGCCTGGACGATGGTCGTGAAGGCCGTCACGAAAATGACCTGGAACAGCGACGTGCCGACAACGACGTTTGTGGGCACGCGCAGCAGATAGATCATGGCGGGCACAAGGATGAAGCCGCCGCCGATACCCATTGGCGTCAGCATGCCGACGAAGAAGCCGAGGCCGATCACCGGAATGGCGCTGAGATAGAGCTTGGATTTCTTGAACCGCAGCTTCAGCGGCAGCCGCTGTACCCAGTTGTGATGGCGCGGCTTGCCGGTTGCCGGGGGCAGTTTGCCGGCTGCGCGGCGCATGGCTCGCACGCTTTCCCATAGCATCAGCGAGCCTACGGTGCCGAGGAGAATCACGTAGATCAGGGAAATGATCAGGTCGATCTGGCCGAGCCTGCGCAGCAGCACGAATAGCCAGAGACCGAAGGTCGCCCCCGCGAGACCGCCCGCCAGCAGGATCGAGCCCAGTTTCAGGTCGAGCGAGCCACGGCGAAAATGACTGAGCGCGCCGGAGACCGAGGAGGCGACGACCTGATTGGCGCCGGTGGCGACGGCAACGACCGGCGGGATATTGTAGAAAATCAGAAGAGGCGTGATGAGAAAACCGCCGCCGACGCCGAACATGCCGGAGAGAAACCCTACGGCTGCTCCCATGCCGAGAATAATCAAAATATTCACCGACAATTCTGCGATCGGCAGATAGATCGTCACGCCTTGTTCCCACTTGCAGGCTTTTCGGCGCGGTGACCGAAGCCCATTTCCCCTTAAATGGCGGATTCTAATCTGAAATCATTGCCAGAGCCTTAGGAAAGGTCGCATTGCCACAGTTTTCGAATTGCCGGATTTCACCCTAACCCGACTTTTTCCACTTTTCTGTGACGCCATTTCCGCAAGTGGGCACTAATGGCGGGGAGGCGCCCAGAGCCCCTTAAGCAAAATGCCGGCGTGCTGACGCCGGCATTTTGGTTGATCGCTTTCGTACGAAAGCAACGAAGCTACTTGTTGCGGGCGAGAAGCTCCTTGACCACCTGATCGGTGACCCGTCCATCCGCCGGCAAGCCGACGGATTTCTGGAAGCTCTTCAGGGCGGCTACCGTCTTGTCTCCCATGGTGCCGTCGGGTGCGCCGGCGTCGAAGCCATTCTTGTTGAGGATGGCCTGAATGTTGCGGATCGCCTTCTTCATGTCGATCGAGGCGGTGTTCACGCCCTTGCCGGTGGTCCATTCGTCGGGGATATCGGTGCCGTTGGCCTTCGGATCGGCCGACTGCACTTTCCAGAGATCGACCCTGGCGCGGGCGCTTTCGAGATCGGCCGGTTTCATGGCGTTGGCCACTTCGTCACGCTTCTGCGCGGCGTCCTTGTCACCGCTCTTGGCGGCGATCGCGAACCATTTGTAGGATTCCTGCAGATCCTGTTTCAGGCCGTTGCCGCGCGCATAGAGGATTGCGAGGTTGAACTGGCTGTCGGAGACGCCGAGATCGGCGGCGCGGACAAACCAGTTCGCCGCGCTATCATAATCCTGCGGGCCGACGGTGCCCGAGGCGTAGAGAACCGCGAGATTGTGCATGGCGCTGGCATTGCCCTGATTGGCGGCCTGTTCGTAATATTGCTTGGCCTTGACGAGGTCGCGATCGACGCCGTTGCCCTTCTCATACATGCTGGCGAGGCGATACTGGGCCGGAGCATAACCCTTGTCGGCTGAAAGCTGATACCAGGTTGCAGCCTGCTTCATATCGGCCGCAACGCCGCGACCATCCGTATAGCGTGCGCCGATTTCGAAGAGCGCCACCGGATCGGCCGATTTAGCAGCTGCGACGAGCGACGGCGGCTGAATGCCGTCGGGCACGGTGATATCAGGCGCTGCCGGCGTGGCGGCGGGGGAGGCGGCATTGGTATTGTCCGTCTGAGCGAAGGCGGAGGCCTGTTGCGCGGGTGTACTGCCGGCGGGGGTAAGGGCTTCGCTTGCCGTTTGGTTGCCGTCGAGCGGCGCCGCTGCCGTCAGGTGATCATTCGCGGGTGCGGCGGCGGGATCGGTGGCCGTGGGTGCAGGCCGGACTTCCGCCGTCTCCGTCGTGGAAACCGAGGGTGCGGCGGCCTGGTTTGCAGCAGGCTGCTGATTGCTGGCGGCCGGGTTCGCGTTGGCAGCGACGGTATTGGTCGCGGCGCTATCGGCGGGCGCGACCATCGTCGATACCTGAGCCGGTGCCGGCGCCTTCTGGCCGCGTGTCAGCGTGTTCGCCAGCGGATAGGCCATGATGGCGAGCATGACTGCGCCCAGCGCAAGCAGGATAGGCCGGCGGAAGCGCGAGAACGCACCGCCCTTCTTGGCATCTTTCTTGGAAGCAGGAGCCGAGCGCTGCGTCTGGTCGACTTCCATGGCCGCGGCCTGCGCGGCGCGGCGGGCGGCCGCGATATAATCGGCCCGTTCGTTCTCGCTCGGCTGGCGGGCGCTTCCGCTGCGCGAAGTGTTCTGGCTGGCGCGCACGCGCTCGAGGATCTTCTTGATGTCAGGCGCGCCGGAGCCCGGCTCCAGCAGTTCGTTGGCCTCTTCGCCGGGCATCACGTCGGCGGGATCGATCGACGGCGCCTGCTCGATGACCGGGCGGTCCGGCAGAAAGATCGGTTCGGCCTTTTCCGGCATGAAGAAGCGCTTGCCGAGGCTGGCAAACAGGCTGGTCTTGCCGCTCTTCTTGGCTGCCGCCTTGATTTCAGCCTTCGTATTGGCGTCGATCGCCTGCGCGACCGCGACTTCGGCGGAAACCGAGGCTTCGGCAGGCGCCATCGTGCGGATGATCGGACCCGCCTTCTGCTGCGCGGCCATTGGCGGCCTCAGCGCCGGAGCATCCTCTTCGGCAAAGACGTCGCTTTCGAATGTCGCGGCCGGCATGGCGGGCGCCGGCTTGAGCTGTTCCATATGATCGAGACGGTCGGCGATCTGCAGCAGCGTATCGTGCAGAGCCTCGAAGGTGCGGTGTGTGCGCTCGTCGCTGGCGCGGCTGAGGTCCTCAAGATGACGAAGGTCTTCGGCAAGTGCCGTCAATGCCGCCATATCGGCCGCCTGCGCACCATGACCCATTCCGCCTTCGCGCGAATAGGCTTCGACGACGGTTTCCGCCGCATGGCGGGCCGCTTCGATGATATATTCGTCGTTGGTCGCCATATAGTCCTCGATCGCGCTCATGCGGCGATCGAAATCCGGAGGCAGATGATCGCCGCCGGCGCGAGGCTCGGCCGTCAGCAATGTCGAGAGATGGGCGATCTGCTCTTCGAGACTGCGCAGCGCCTGCGTATCCGTCGGCGGAGCGGCGGTGCTCGCTTCCAGCCGGGCTGCGATGTCGGAGAGGCGGCCTTCGAGGCGACGCGCCATGCTGTCGTCGAGGCTTGCTGCCGGCGCGGACGGATGGAAATCGATCTCGTCGATGCGGCGAGCGAGATAATCCAGCCGGTCGGCCAGCGCGTTGCCGACAGACCCATGTTCCAGCGCATCGATCTTATGGGAGATGTCGGCGAGATAGGTGACGAGCTCCGGCTGCGGCGTGGCCTTCTGCGAACGCTCCATCAGAAGCGAAAGCTGGTCCAGGCGCTCTTCGAGGCGGGCGACGGCCTTGGCGCTGCCGAGTTCGTCGATGCGCATGGCGAGCGCTTCGAGGCGGCCGGAAAGATCGTCGGCAGGCTGACGCCGGCCTGCATCGCGGCTCATCAGGTCGATCTGATCGGCAAGGCCGCTGAGGCGGCCTTCCAGCCGCTGCATGGCCTGGTCCTGCGGCTGCATCATCGAGCCGAGGCTTTCCATCGCGGTCGCGATCGTCAGCAGCTTGGTTTCCAGCGCGTGCACGGCCGGGCTGTCGTTCATGCCGCCGAGATGCTGTTTGATGTCATCAAGGCGATAGGCCAGCGAGACGAGCTCGTCCTGAAGGCCCGACGTGTCGATCGCCTTCACCTGCCGCTCGACATGGTGCAGGGATTCCTCGCGGGCAAGGCCGTCCATCAGCGAGCGCAGTTCGTCGAATTCCGCTTTCAGCCCGGAGGTCTCCGGCTGACCGGCGAGCTGGTTGATGCTGTCGGCAAGCCTGGCCATGTCCTGGCGGACATCGGCGACGAAATGCTTGTCCTCGGCGTTTTCGCGGATATCGCGGATTTCGGCACGCAAGGCGGTGACTTCGCGGCTCACGCTATCGGCGATGTCGCGCTTCAGATCCTGGCGAAGGTTGACGAGCGCCTGGGCGATGTCGACCGGCGCGTCGGCGGCAGCGGCCCGCATCGGCTGGCGCTGGGGGTAGCTGTCGATCGGACGCCGCGCCGGCTGCAGTTCTGCATGCGTGATTTCCTCGCGCCGTGGCTGCAGACGTTCTCGGTTTGCTTCCAGCGTGCGCTGACGCTGACGGATTTCGGCAAGCGGATCGGAGCGCAGGTCGCTCTCATGGCGTTCGTTGCGCACCGGGCGCTCGTAAGCGCGGCCGGCATATTGTTCGCGTTCGGGGCGGGGCGGCATCCGCTCCGTTGCGGCTGGTTCGGGAGCAGGCGCATAGCCGGCAGCGACGCGCTGGCGCGTATCGCGCGCGGCGGCGGTTCCCATCAACCCCTCGATGCGTGCCTCCAGCCCCTCGATCGTGCGGCTCAGAGCATCCAGCGACGTCCAGTCGCTGGTTCCGGTATGATTTGATCGCGATCCGCTCATATCTTTTGCTCGCCTCGAACTGTGGACCACCCGGGCCGTCATGCTGACGAAAGAAGACGTTGCTGCATCGCCTTGCTGTCTGCATCCCGCCATTCGGAAAGGGATAAATCTATTGGCTTTCCTCAAACAGAGCGGCATAGGCAGCGCGATTTCCAAGCATAAGTTGAAAAAACGCGAAGCACTGCTGCTCAACTCGTACAATTTACGGAACGTGGTAAACAACTCGTTAAGTTTGTCTGATGTCTTAACCTTTTATTTTGGTTCTGCTGTCCCGCAGCCCGATATTCTTGTTCTGAGGCAGCACCAATTTGCTTGGGCAGAGGGGACATATCGGCGATATGCGGAATGCTCTCCCCCAATCGGCTTCACCAAAATTTCACAGCGAGACACGAATTTGACGTTTACGCAAACGTCAATATTTTGTAAGAGTGTGACAGTGGCCGGAAAGTCAAGGTCCGGCGGCGAATTGGAGGAATTCGAGAAATGCCAGTCTACAAGGCCCCGGTGAACGATACGCTTTTCGTCCTGAACGATGTGCTCGGGCTGGAGCGCTACAACAATCTTCCGGGCTATGCCGATGCCACGCCTGACATGATCGAGGCGATTGTCGGTGAAGCGGCCAAGATGTCGGAAGAGGTGCTTTTCCCGCTCAATTATTCCGGCGATCAGGAGGGTTGCGTGCGACATGACGACGGCACCGTCTCCACGCCGAAGGGCTTCAAGGAAGCCTATCGCGCCTATTGCGAAGGCGGCTGGTTGGGTCTCGCCGCACCGGAAGAATTCGGCGGGCAGGGGCTTCCCTATGTACTGCACTGCGCCGTCGGCGAATATACCTCCGCCGCCAACATGTCGCTGATGATGTATCCGGGCCTCACGCAGGGCGCGATTGCCGCCATCCTCGTGCATGGCACCGATGCACAGAAGCAGACCTATTTGCCGAAGATGGTGGAGGGCAGCTGGTCCGGCACCATGAACCTCACCGAGCCGCATTGCGGCACCGATCTCGGTCTCTTGCGCACCAAGGCGGTTCCGCAAGCCGATGGCAGCTACAAGATATCAGGCCAGAAGATTTTCATTTCGGCTGGCGAGCACGACATGACGGATAATATCGTCCATCTCGTCCTCGCCCGCATCGAAGGTGCGCCTGAGGGCACGAAGGGCATCTCGCTGTTCATCGTGCCGAAGTTCCTCGTCAAGGATGATGGTTCGCTCGGCGATCGCAACCCGGTCTCCTGCGGCGCGATAGAGCACAAGATGGGCATCCACGGCAACGCCACCTGCGTCATGAACTATGACGAGGCTACCGGCTTCCTGATCGGCGCCGAGAACAAGGGCCTCAACGCCATGTTCGTGATGATGAACGAGGCTCGCCTCGGCGTCGGTCTGCAGGGTCTCTCCATCGCCGAGATCGCTTATCAGAATGCCGCCGCCTATGCCCGCGAACGCATACAGGGCCGCTCGCTCTCCGGTCCGAAGGCACCGGACAAGAAGGCGGACCCGATCATCGTCCATCCCGACATCCGCCGCTCGCTGATGACCATCCGCGCCTTCAACGAGGCCGGCCGCGCCTTCCTGCTCTGGACGGCGCTGAAATCCGATATCGCCCATCGCTCTCCGGACGAGAAGGAACGCCAGGCAGCCGACGACATCCTAGGCCTCGCGACGCCGATCCTCAAGGGCGTCATGACCGACAAGGGCTTCGACCATGCCGTCATGGCGCAGCAAGTCTTCGGCGGCCACGGATATATCGAAGAGCACGGCATGAGCCAGTATGTCCGCGATGCCCGCATCACCATGATCTATGAAGGTGCCAACGGTATCCAGGCGCTCGATCTCGTCGGCCGCAAGCTGGCGCTGAACGGCGGCCGCGCCGTCATGGCACTCTTCAAGGAAATCGGCGATTTCTGCGAGGAAAACCGCAACGACGAGCAGATGGCCTTCTTCACCAAGCACCTGAAGAAGGGCTTGAACGATGTGCAGGCGGCGACCATGTGGTTCATGCAGAACGCCATGGCCAAGCCCGACAATGCCGGTGCCGGCTCGACCGATTACATGCACCTCTTCGGTCTCGTCGTTCTCGGCTATATGTGGGCGAAGATGGCCAAGGCGGCGCAGGCAGGCCTTGCGGCTGGCGACAGTGCGCGCGAGGATTATCTGAAGAACAAGCTTGTCACGGCGCGGTTCTACATGGAGCGCATCATGCCGGAAACGGCGCTGCGCAAGGCCCGCATCGAAACCGGTGCCGACACGATGATGGAACTGGCGGCGGAAGCCTTTTGAGTTTTTCCTTCTCCCCTCGGGGAGAAGGACGCGCGAAGCGCAGGATGCGGGGGCGTTGCACCGTATGGGTGCCCTTGGGTCCCCTCATCTGCTCTGTCGAGCACCTCTCCCCGAGGGGAAAGGGGAATTCGCGGCGTTGGTCGCTATATACTGAATCGGAAGGCGGCTTGCCGCTGCAGGGAGATGAGACATGACCGAGGTTTTCATTTACGACCACGTGCGCACGCCGCGCGGACGGGGCAAGAAGGATGGGGCGCTGCATGAAGTGCCCTCCGTGCGCCTCGCCGCCAAGACGCTGGAGGCGATCCGCGACCGCAACGGCCTCGATACCGAAACGGTTGACGACATCATTATGGGCTGCGTCGATCCTGTCATGGAAGCTGGCGCCGTTATCCCGAGGGGCGCTGCCTTCGAAGCCGGCTATTCCACCAAGGCGCCCGGCATGCAGATTTCCCGCTTCTGCGCTTCGGGCCTTGATGCCGTGAATTTCGGCGCGGCCAAGATAGCGCAAGGGGCTGATGACATCGTCATCGCCGGCGGCGTCGAAAGCATGTCGCGCGTCGGCTTGGGCATGTCCGGCGGCGCCTGGTTCATGGACCCCTCGGTCAACTTCCCGGCTTATTTTATGCCGCAGGGCGTCTCGGCTGATCTCATCGCCACCAAATACGGCTTCTCGCGCGATGATGTCGATGCCTACGCAGTTGAGAGCCAGAAGCGCGCCGCCAATGCCTGGGAAAAGGGCTACTTCAAGAATTCCGTCATTCCGGTGAAGGATATCAACGGTCTGACCATTCTCGACCGCGACGAGCACATGCGTCCCGGCACCGATATGCAGGCGCTCGCCTCGCTCAATCCGTCCTTCCAGCTGCCCGGCGAGATGGGCGGCTTCGAAGCCGTCGGCATCCAGGCCCATCCGGAAGTCGAGCGCATCAACTACGTCCATCACGCAGGCAACTCCTCCGGCATCGTCGATGGCGCCGCTGCCGTGCTGCTCGGTTCCAAGGCGGGCGGTCAGAGCATGGGGCTGAAGCCGCGTGGCCGCATCAAGGCCTTCGCCAATATCGGCTCCGACCCGGCGCTGATGCTGACCGGCCCGGTCGACGTCACCGAGAAGCTCCTGAAGCGCACCGGCATGACGCTTGCTGACATCGATCTCTTCGAGCTCAACGAAGCCTTCGCCGCCGTCGTGCTGCGCTACATGCAGGCTTTCGATATCGAGCATGACAAGATCAACGTCAATGGCGGCGCGATTGCCATGGGTCATCCGCTCGGCGCGACCGGCGCGATGATCCTCGGCACCGTGCTGGACGAGCTGGAACGCCGCGACCTCAACACCGCGCTGGTCACGCTCTGCATCGGTGCCGGTATGGGCACGGCCACGATCATCGAACGCGTCTGAGGAGGGGAACCCAATGGCTTACACGAATTTCACCGTCGAAACCGACGCAGACGGCATAGCCCTCGTTACATGGGACATGCCCGGCAAGTCCATGAACGTCTTCACCGCCGAGATCCTGGAAGAGCTGAACGCCATCATCGACGCCACGGTTGCCGATGCAGCCGTCAAGGGCGTGGTCTTCACCTCGGGCAAATCCTCCTTCTCCGGCGGCGCCGACCTTTCGATGATCAAGTCGATGTTCTCCTTCTATCAGGATGAGAAGGCGAAAGACCCAGCGGCAGCCGCGCAAAAACTCTTCGATCTTGTGGGGCGCATGACGGGCCTGTTCCGCAAGCTCGAAACCTGCGGCAAGCCCTGGGTTTCGGCCATCAACGGCACTTGCATGGGCGGCGCTTTCGAGCTGTCGCTCGCCTGCCACGGCCGCGTCGCGTCCAGCGCCAAGAGCGTCAAGATCGCGCTGCCCGAAGTCAAGGTCGGCATCTTCCCCGGTGCCGGCGGCACGCAGCGTGTCTCGCGCCTGACGGATGCACAATCCGCCCTGCAGATGATGACGACGGGCCAGTCGCTGACGGCGGCTCGCGCCAAGGCTATGAACCTGGTGCATCAGGTTGTCGAGCCGGATCAGCTGATCCCGGCCGCCAAGCAGATGATCAAGGATGGCCTGAAGCCGGTAGCTCCCTGGGACGAAAAGGGCTTCAAGGCACCAGGCGGCGGCATCTGGACGCCGGCCGCAGCTCAGCTTTGGCCGGCAGCCCCGGCCATCCTGCGCCGCGAGACATCGGGCAATTATCCGGCAGCCCTCGCCATCCTCAAATGCGTCTATGAAGGCCTGCAGGTTCCCTTCGATACCGGCCTGAAGATCGAGCAGCGCTATTTCACCCATGTGCTGCAGACCACCGAAGCCTATTCGATGATCCGCTCGCTGTTCATCTCCATGCAGGAACTCGGCAAAGGCGCCCGCCGCCCGGCCGGCCAGCCGAAGACGGAGCTGAAGAAGGTCGGCGTGGTCGGCGCCGGCTTCATGGGAGCGTCTATCGCCTATGTCACCGCAGCAGCCGGCATCCCGGTCACGCTTATCGACCGCGATATCGAAGCCGCAACCAAGGGCAAGGGCGTCGGCGAGGGGCTGGTCAAGGATTCCATCGGTAAGGGAAGGCTGACGCAGGACGAAGGCGCAGCTCTGCTCTCTCGCATCACACCGTCGGCCGATTATTCGGATCTCAAGGATGCGGATCTCGTCATCGAAGCCGTGTTCGAGGATCGCGACGTCAAGAAGGCCGTCATCGAGGCCGTAGAGGCCGTGCTGCCGGCCGGCGCCGTCTTTGCCTCCAACACCTCGACGCTGCCGATCACCGGTCTTGCGAAGAATTCCAAGCGCCCGGCGGATTTCATCGGCGTCCACTTCTTCTCGCCGGTCGAGAAGATGATGCTGACCGAAGTCATTCTCGGCAAGGAAACCGGCGATCATGCGCTCGCCGTCGCACTCGATTACATCGCCGCCATCAAGAAGACGCCGATCGTCGTCAACGACACGCGTGGCTTCTTCGTCAATCGCTGCGTCTTCCGCTATATCCACGAAGCCTATGACATGCTGATCGAGGGCGTGCCCGCGGCCATGATCGAAAACGCCGCCAAGATGGCCGGCATGCCGGTCGGGCCTCTGGCGCTGAACGATGAAGTCGCCATCGACCTTTCCTACAAGATCCTGAAGGCGACGGTTGCCGATCTCGGCGGGAAAGCCGTCGACCCGCGTCACATGCAGCTGATCAGCGGTCTCGTCGAAGGTGAGGGTCGTTTGGGCCGGAAGAACTCCAAGGGCTTCTATGATTACCCGCCGAAGCCGGCGACGAAGTCGCTCTGGCCAGGCCTCAAGGATCTTTATCCGCAGAAGAAGGCAGATGAAGTCGATGTCGACGTGCTGAAGCAGCGCTTCCTCGTCACGATCGCGCTGGAAGCGGCCCGCACCATCGAGGAAGGCATCGTCACGGATCCGCGCGAAGCCGATGTCGGCTCCATCCTCGGCTTCGGCTTCGCACCTTACACCGGCGGCGCGCTGTCCTACATCGACGGCATGGGTGCGAAGGCTTTCGTGGAGCTCTGCGACAAGCTGGCGGCTGCCTACGGTCCGCATTTCCAGCCGACGGCGCTGCTCAAGGACATGGCCGCAAAGGGCGAGACCTTCTACGGCCGCTTCGATCCTTATGGTGCGAAGAAGGCGGCTTGAACCGGAGAGCTATTGCTTGCGAGAAATCATGGGCCGCCCTGTCAGGAGCGGCCCTTTTTGTTGATTGGTTCAGCGTAGATCAAAGGGCAATACGTAAGATTATGCTTACGCATTACCTAACGGCTTCTCTTGCCCCGCCCTCAGCGCAACGACGCCCCAGCCGATGAGCAGAAGGATCGCCGCCGCATAGATATCGGCAGCCTCGGCAAAGCCGAGCGCTTTCGACAGGAAGCCGGCGAGGATGGCGGGGACGCTGAAGGCGAGGTAGCTCTGAATGTAGAAGGCGGAGAGCAGCCCGGCGCGTTCGTCGGGCTTTGCCAGTGGCATGATGCTTCTGACCGTGCCGAGGAAAACCGCCCCGAAGCCCGCGCCGGCAATCACAGTTCCCAGGGCGAGGATCGACACTTCAGCCGCATGCATGCCGGCGATGATGGTCAGTATGCCGAGGCACATGGTTGGTATGCCGAACTTCATGATTGCGGCGGCGGATCGCTTACGCAACAGGAACACCGCGGCCGCGCCGCTGATCGTCAATGCCCCGACCACGGAGCCGCCGACCAACGGCGCCGTGCTGCCGGTCGTCGCAGTGACCAGGGAGGGCACCAGCGACAGATAGAAGCCGGCGAGCGCCCAGACGGCGATATTGATTGGCGTCAGCGCCAGCAGCGTCCGCCGCGCCTGCTGGGGAACGGCGACTTCCGGCTTCAGCGATGCGAGCACGCCGGCCCGTCGGCTTGTAGTCTCCGGCATCAGCCATAGCAGCGCGGCTTGCAGCGCCAGCAGGGCAAGCGTGACGATATAGACGAGTACGGTCGGGGCCGGCGCAAACTGGATCAGCAGGCTCGTACCGATCGCGCCGATCGCCATGCCCACAAGCGGGGCAAGGCTGTTGGTGATCGATCCCCTGATCGGATCGAGATCGACAAGGGCGGCACCGACGGAACTGACGGCGGTGCCCGTCGCGAAGCCCTGCACGAGGCGGGCGGCAATCAGCCAATCCGAACCCCTGGCCATTAAAAACAGGACTATCGCCACCATATTGAGCAGGATCGATGCGAAGATTACCGGCCGACGGCCGAGATGGTCGGAGATCGAGCCGACGATGAGGAGCGCGGCGAGAAGGGAGAAGGCGTAGACGGCGAAAATCACCGTAAGCAGCACCGGCGAAAAGGCAAAGGCCTGTTGATAAAGGCGGTAGAGAGGCGTCGGTGCCGACGAGGCGGCCAAAAACAAGGCGCTCGTTGCTGCATAATAGAAAGGCGCCAGGCGTCTGGCTGATGAAATCGGGGCGCTGGCGGTGGAATCGAGTTTGGGCATCGACTATATCCTACCTAAAGCTAAAAGATTGCGTTAGACGGATATAGGTGCCTGGCGTATAAAAGCAAATACTTTGCGTCAGTAGATGCCTTCGGTCATTCACGATCCGCAAAACGGGAAAAATTGGCAAGGGCTTATGGGCTACAGAGAAAATCCCCGCCCCGGCGGGCGCAGCGCCAGAGTGCAAGCGGCCGTGCATCAATCCGTCCGCGACATGCTGGCGACGATGGATCGCGCCGAGGTGACGATCCCGCTGATCGCACAGCGCGCCAATGTCACGCCGTCGACGATCTATCGCCGCTGGGGTGACCTTCAAAAGCTTCTGGCGGATGTTGCCGCCTCACGCCTGCAGCCTGAAGGCGAGCCCGCCAGGATTGGCAGCGCCCGGGAGGACCTGGAGGCCTGGGTCGAGCAATATGCCGATGAAATGGCCTCGGGAGTCGGACGGCAACTGCTGCGCGATGTTCTCGCGGTACCCGATAGCGCAAATGCGGAAAAATGCTGCACCTATACACGCTGCCAACTAAGCGTATTTATTGCGCGGGCGGAGGCGGCCGGCGAGTCCTTTCCGACTTTGGTGGAACTGATGGATCACGTCATCTCGCCGATCATCTATCGCATTCTCTTCGACCAGGCGCCCGGTCCTGACTACGCTCGCAAGCTCGTCGCGAAGGTGATGCGGGAGAATGCGGTCAGCGCTTGAAGCGCGGCCGACTATGCCGAACGACTCACCCGAGATCCCTGATGTACATCCAGGGGCCTCGGCTTGGTTGCTCGCAACTGACGAACAAGCTGCCGAATATATGCGCCCTAAAGTTGCTAATGCGGCGAAATTATCATGGGATATGCATGCCTGGACAAGGCTCCTGGTCGATTTGCTGTTGAAAAATAAGGCAAAAGATGGTGCTAATTATCAACAGTGAATTCAACGGCAACGCGAAGGGGACTGCTCAATGCTAAATGAATTCAAGGCATTTATCGCCCGCGGCAATGTCATGGATCTCGCAGTCGGCGTGATCATCGGCGGCGCTTTCGGCGGCATCGTGAAATCGCTGGTTGACGATATCATCATGCCGATCGTCGGTGCGATTTTCGGCGGCTTCGATTTTTCGAACTACTTCATCGGCCTTTCCTCGGCGGTCAACGCGCCGACGCTGGCAGCCGCCCGTGCCCAGGGGGCAGTCTTCGCTTACGGCAACTTCATCACCGTCCTCATCAACTTCCTCATCCTAGCCTGGATCATCTTCCTGATGGTCAAGGGCGTGAACACGCTGCGTGCCCAGCTTGAGCGCAAGGAAGAGAAGGTTGCCGAGGCAGCTCCGCCGCCGGCCGACGTTCAGTTGCTCACCGAAATCCGCGACCTTCTCGCCAAGCGGTGATAGGTCCAATTCAACCTCTTTCGAAGCCTCGGTGCAGGCGAGGACCGGGGCTCTATTCATCACCAAAATCGATCGGTCACTAAGGCAAAGTCATGGGATTTGTCCGCCGCTCTGCTTTATGAAGGCAGAAACCGGAGACTTTGCATGTCGATACTAGATAGCCTCAGCCCACGCGCGCTCGCAGCACCCGAAAGCGGGATCGTGGAAGTTGTCAACTATGCCCGCGGTCGTGAGGGGCTGCTGCCACTCTGGGTCGGTGAGGGCGATCTGCCGACGCCGGATTTCATCAACCGCGCCGCCATGGCCTCGCTCAACGCCGGCGAAACCTTTTACACCTGGCAGCGCGGTATTCCGGAACTGCGTCAGGCGCTCGCCGATTATTATGGCCGGCATTTCGGCACCTCGCTGCCGATGGAGAACTTCTATGTCGTCGGCTCCGGCATGCAGGCGATCCAGCTGTCCGTGCAGGCGATCACCGCTCCCGGCGACGAGATGGTCTATCTGTCGCCCGCCTGGCCGAACATTGCTGCGGCGCTCGAGATCGCAGGCGCCCGTTCCGTGCCGGTGCCGCTGCAGTTCGAGCATGGCAAATGGTCGCTCGATCTCAACCGGCTGGAAGCGGCGATTACGCCGAAGACCAAGGGCCTGTTCATCAATACCCCGTCTAACCCCACAGGCTGGACGGCGACACATCAGGATCTTCGCGATATCCTCGCTTTGGCGCGCAAGCATGATCTCTGGATCATGGCCGACGAAATCTATGCGCTCTACTATTATGCCGGCGGCCGCGCGCCGAGCTTCCTCGATGTCAAGGAAGCCGACGACAAGATTCTCTTCGTCAATTCTTTCTCGAAGAACTGGTCGATGACCGGCTGGCGTGTCGGCTGGATCGTCGCACCGGCCGAGCTCGGGCAGGTGATCGAAAACCTCGTGCAATATTCGACTTCCGGCGTCGCGCAGTTCATGCAGAGAGGCGCGGTTGCAGCGCTGAACGAGGGCGATGATTTCGTTCGCTCCAATATCGAAAAGGCCACTCGCTCGCGCGATATTCTCTGCGACGCGCTGATCGCCACCAATCGCGTACAGACGCTGAAGCCAGATGGTGCGCTCTATTCCTTCCTCAGAATCGACGGCGTCACCGACAGCCGCAAGGCCGCCATCGACATCGTCGACAAGACCGGCGTCGGCCTGGCACCCGGAACGGCCTTCGGTTTGGGCGGAGAGCTGTTCATGCGCGCCTGCTTCCTGCGCGATCCGGTGCAGGTGGCGGATGCCGCGGAAAGGTTGAGTAGGTATATTTTGAGTTTGTAGGAACGATCCGTGTGCTGCGGCTGACAGCGTTTGATTGGCTGGTCCCGTGCCCCCCTCTGTCGCTTTCGCGACATCTCCCCCACAAGGGGGGAGATTGGAAACTCACGGCAGCTTCTCACACCCAATGAACATCATATCTGCTGAAGCCGAAACCTCATTGTTTTGGTGGAGGGGGCAGCAATCTCCCCCTTGTGGGGGAGATGTCACGAAGTGACAGAGGGGGGTATGCACTCTCCGATATATGCGAGGCCTGCCGTCGCACACCCAATCCATAAAATCCTATCAAACCACGAAACACCCCTCTAACCATCCCCGCAATCTTTCCCGCCCCGCCTCCGGCTTTTAATCAATTTCGCAGGTGAAGCGGCCTCATATATCGCCGATAAGACTTGGCGGGGACGCGAAGAATGACTGTCTTGGTGACGGGCGGAGCCGGCTATATCGGCAGCCACATGGTCTGGAGATTGCTTGATGCGGGCGAGGACGTTGTTGTTCTCGATTGCCTTTCCACAGGCTTTCGCTGGGCAGTCCCGCCCTCGGCCCGCTTCTATCTCGGCGACGTCGCTGACGAGGCGCTGCTCAAAACGATTTTCGCCGAGAACGATATAGAAGCCATCATCCATTTCGCTGGCTCTGCCGTCGTGCCGATGTCGATTGAGGACCCGCTTGCCTATTACGAAAACAACACCGGCAAGACCCGCGCCCTGATGAGCGCCGCCGTGAGGGCCGGCATCCGCCATTTCGTCTTCTCGTCCACCGCTGCCGTCTATGGTCAGCAGCCCGCGGAAAGACCTGTTAGCGAAGATGTGCCGTTGCGGCCTGAATCCCCCTATGGTCAATCCAAGCTCATGTCCGAGCTGATGCTGCGCGATGCCGCCGCGGCCTATGATTTCCGCTATGTCGCGCTGCGTTACTTCAATGTCGCCGGCGCTGATCTAGAGGGAAGGGCTGGGCAGTCGACCGACGGTGCCACTCATCTCATCAAGGTCGCCTGCGAGGCGGCCCTCGGCCGCCGCCGCCAGGTGGATATCTACGGCACGGATTATCCGACGCATGACGGCACCGGCGTGCGCGACTATATCCACGTCAGCGACCTTGTTGAGGCGCATCTCGTGGCCTTGCGTCATCTGCGCGATGGCGGCCGCTCGCTGGTTGCCAATTGCGGCTATGGCCACGGTTACTCCGTGCTTGACGTGCTCAACATGGTCATGCGCATCCATGGCCGTTCCTTCCGCATCCATATCGCTCCGCGCCGGCCTGGCGATATGGCGAGCATTGTTGCGGACGCGACGCTCGCTCGTCGCGAGCTGGGCTGGGTTCCAAAACACGACAGCCTGGAAACGATCGTGCGTTCGTCGCTGGATTGGGAGCTTCGCCTCGTCGAACGGGCGAGCTTCGATGCCGCCGGGCTCGGCAAGATCTATGCTGCCCCGAGCACGCTATAGCCTGAAGCGATCTCAGTTCTCGGTTTTTCTCCAGGGACCCAGAAAGGCTGAAGCATTCTTGCGCACGGCTTCCGCCAGGAAGTCAATGACGGTGCGCACGCGTGGCGATTGGCGCAGATCGCGGTGGCAGGTGATCCAGTAGTGGCGCCTGAGATCCACCTCATGTGGCAGGACGACCTGCAGGTCCGGATGTTTGCCGGCGATGAAGAACGGCAGCACGCACAGCCCCTGGCCGTTCTTCGTCGCCGTCAGCTGCGCAAAGATGCTCGAGCTCTGGAATTGCGGCCTGATGCGCGGATGGACGTCATCGAGGTAATCCAGGCCCGGCGCGAAGATCATGTCTTCGATATAGCCGATGAAGGTGAAGTCAGGCAGGTCGTCGCGGCTTTCGATCGGCGGATGGCGGGCAAGGTAATTGCGCGATCCGTAGACCTGCAGATGGTAGTCCGTCAGTTTCTCGGTGAAGTAGGGTCCGGCCTTAGGCGGGTCGAGCACCACGACGATATCGGCCTCCTTGCGAGAGAGCGACATGATCTGCTGGATCGTGATCAACTCAAGCGAAATATTCGGATGTTTCGCAGTGAATTCCGGCAGAACGCCGGTGAAGAAGAAATTGGAAAACCCCTCCGGCGCGCTGATGCGCACCACGCCGCCTTGGGCTGCCGATCCCGTCGAAAGGTCGGTCCGCAGACGCTCGGTTTCCTGCTCCATTCTTTCGGCTGTGTCGACGAAGCGCTGGCCCATGCTGGTCAGCATATAGCCGCGCGGATTACGCTCGAAGAGCTTGACCTTCAAGGCGAATTCCAGCCGGTCGATACGACGCGAGACCGTGGCGTGGCTGGTACGCAGCTGTCGCGCCGCGGTCGAAAGCTGCCCCGTTCGCGCAACGGCGAGGAAGAACTGCAGATCGTCCCAGGTAAAATGCGGCGTGCGCTTCATGCATCCTCCTCTGTTCAAAAATGAACAGACCTTGTTTGGAATTAGTTGCAATCGCGACTTGCGTCAACGCGCGAATTCCGTGATCTTGCCTATCGGGAAAAGCCGTTTTGAGGAAAGCGGCTGGCCAATTTTGAACAGATTCGTTTTTGCCAAATCTCTGGGAGGAGAGGATATGCGAAAGAGTCTTATTGCGTCCCTTGCATTTCTGCTTGCAGCCGGCACCGCGGCTTTCGCCGCCGGCCCGTCCGATGGTGTCGTCAAGATCGGCATCCTCAACGACCAGTCCGGAGTTTATGCGGATTTCGGCGGCAAGTCGTCTGTGGCGGCCGCCAAGATGGCTGCCGAGGATTTCGGCGGCAAGGTTCTCGGCGTGCCGATCGAGATCGTCGATGCCGATCACCAGAACAAGCCCGATATCGCTTCCAATATCGCCCGCCAATGGTATGACCAGGACAAGGTCGACGCCATCATGGAGTTGACGACCTCGTCGGTCGCGCTCGCCGTGCAGGCGGTCGCCAAGGAAAAGAAGAAGATCGATATCGTCACCGGCGCTGCCACGACCGATCTCACCGGCAAGCAATGCTCGCCCTATGGCTTCCACTGGGCCTATGACACGCATGCTCTGGCCGTCGGTACCGGCGGCGCGCTCGTCAAGCAGGGTGGCGACACCTGGTTCTTCCTGACAGCCGACTATGCTTTCGGCTATTCGCTCGAGCAGCAGACCAGCGATTTTGTCAAGGCAAGCGGCGGCAAGGTGCTCGGCTCCGTCCGTCACCCGTTGTCGACCAATGACTTCTCTTCCTTCCTGCTGCAGGCACAGTCGTCGGGCGCCAAGGTTATCGGCCTCGCCAATGCCGGCCTCGACACGTCAAACGCCATCAAGCAGGCGTCCGAATTCGGCATCACCCAGGGTGGCCAGCATCTGGCGGCACTGCTCTTCACGCTTGCCGAAGTCCATGGCCTCGGCCTGCAGGCGGCGCAGGGGCTGACGCTGACGGAAGGCTATTACTGGAACCTCGACGACAAGAGCCGCGAATTTGGCAAGCGTTTTTTTGCCCGCACCGGCAAGATGCCGAACATGATCCATGCCGGCACCTATTCCGCTGTGATGCAATATCTGAAGGCCGTGCAGAAGGCCGGCACGGATGATACCGACGCCGTTGCCAAGCAGCTGCATGAGATGCCGGTTGATGATTTCTTCGGCCGCGGCGGTACGGTCGGCGCCAACGGCCGCATGATCCACGACATGTATCTGCTGCAGGTCAAGAAGCCCGAAGAGAGCAAGGAGCCGTGGGATTACTTCAACGTGCTGGCGACGATCCCCGGCAAGGAAGCCTATATCGATCCGGCCAAAAGCGGCTGCGACCTCGTCAAGCAATAGGGCTTGGACCAGCTCATGGCGATGGCCGCGACACATCCGCATGAAGAGCCCCGGGTGGTCTTATCCGCCCGGGGACTGCGTCGCGATTTCGGCGGCTTCACCGCCGTCAAGAATGTCGATCTCGATGTACATCACGCGCAGGTCCACGCTTTGATCGGCCCGAACGGCGCCGGCAAGACGACGGTTTTTAATCTGCTCACCAAATTCCTGCAGCCGACGCATGGCACGATCACGCTGCTCGGCACCGATATCACCAGGACAAGACCTGATAAGGTTGCGCGCATGGGTCTCGTGCGCTCCTTCCAGATTTCCGCTGTTTTCCCGCATCTGACGGTACTGGATAATGTCCGCGTCGCCTTGCAGCGGCCGAGCAATCTCGCTCACCAGTTCTGGCGGCCGCTATCCGCTCTCGACAGCCTCAATGCCCGCGCCGAACAGCTCATCGCCTCTGTCGGTCTGTCGAAGGAGCGTGATGCTGTAGCAGCCGATCTTTCCTACGGCCGCAAGCGCGTACTGGAGATCGCGACCACGCTCGCTCTCGATCCGAAGGTGCTGCTGCTCGACGAGCCGATGGCCGGCATGGGCCTGGAGGACGTAAACACCGTCTCTGCTATCATCCGCGATGTGGCGCGTGACAGGGCGGTCCTCATGGTCGAGCACAATCTCTCGGTCGTTGCCGATATCTGCCATCATGTCACTGTGCTGCAGCGCGGCGAGATCTTGGCTCAAGGCGATTATGCCGCGGTGAGCCGGGATCCGCGCGTCCGCGAAGCCTATATGGGCACGGAGGAGGCTTGACCATGGCGCCGCTTCTGGACGTTCAGGGACTCAATGCCTGGTATGGTGAAAGTCACATCCTGCATGGCGTCGATATGCGCGTGGGTGAGGGGGAAACCGTTACCATTCTCGGCCGCAACGGCGTCGGCAAGACGACGACATTGCGCACCATCGTCGGCATCGTCCGCGCCCGCAAGGGCAGGATCACCTTTGCCGGCAAGGACATGATGCAGGTGCCGCTGCACAAGACGGCGCATCAGGGTATCGGCTTCGTGCCGGAAGAGCGCGGCATCTTCTCGACGCTTAGCGTCTATGAAAACCTGATGCTGCCGCCGGTCGTCGCCGCTGGTGGTATGACTCTCGACGAGATCTTCGAGCTGTTCCCCAACCTGCATGAGCGGCGCAATAGCGTCGGTACAAGGCTTTCCGGCGGCGAACAGCAGATGCTTGCCATGGCCCGCATCCTGCGCACCGGCGTCCGTATGCTGCTGCTTGACGAACCGACCGAGGGCCTTGCCCCGGTCATCGTTCAGCGCATCGGCGAAGTCCTGCAGAAGCTGAAAGGCCGTGGCATGACCATCTTGCTCGTCGAGCAGAATTTCCGCTTCGCCAGCCGCATCGCCGATCGCTTCTATGTGATGGATCACGGCCAGATGGTCTCGGAGTTCCCGGTCGGCGAGCTTTCCGAGCGCATGGATATGCTCCACAAGGTTCTGGGGGTCTGAACATGACGACGATATTCGGCATCCCCGCCCAAGCTCTTCTCGGTCAATTGCTGATCGGGCTGATCAATGGCTCCTTCTATGCATTGCTGAGCCTTGGCCTCGCGATCATCTTCGGCATGCTGCGAGTCATCAATTTCGCCCATGGCGCGCTCTATATGCTCGGCGCCTTCACCGCCTATCTGCTGCTTTCCTATGCCGGCATCGGCTATTGGCCGGCCCTCGTTTTGGCACCGCTGATCGTCGGTCTGTTCGGCGCGCTGGTGGAAAGGCTCTGCCTGCGCCGGCTCTACGGGATCGATCCGCTCTATGGCCTGCTCTTCACCTTCGGCATGGCCCTGACCATCGAAGGAACCTTCCGCTATCTCTACGGCTCCTCCGGTCAACCCTATGCCGTTCCGACGGAGCTGGCGGGCGCAAGAAATATCGGCTTCATGTTCCTGCCCGTCTATCGCGGCTGGGTGGTCATTGCCTCGCTGGTCGTCTGCATCGGCACTTGGCTGCTGATCGAAAAGACCAAGCTTGGCGCCTATCTGCGCGCCGCGACCGAGAATTCCACGCTCGTCCAGGTTTTCGGCGTTAACGTGCCGGTGCTTCTGACGCTGACCTACGGCTTCGGGGTGGCGCTTGCTGCCTTCGCCGGCGTGCTGGCCGCACCGATCTATCAGGTCTCGCCGCTGATGGGCTCGAATATGATCATCATCGTCTTCGCCGTCGTGGTCGTCGGCGGCATGGGCTCGATCATGGGAGCGATCGTGACAGGCTACATGCTCGGGATCGCCGAAGGCCTCACCAAGGTCTTCTATCCGGAAGCTTCCAACATCGTCATCTTTGTCATCATGGCAATCGTGCTGCTTCTGAGGCCGGCGGGTCTCTTCGGTCGGGAGGCGTGATATGGCTGGATTGATCAGCTTGAGTTCCAAGGAGCGTCCGAAGCTTTCCGTGCAGAAGCTGTTGCTGATCCTCGGCCTTGTCGGCCTGATCTGGGCGCCATTCTTCATCTACCCGATCTTCGTCATGAAGGTGCTCTGCTTCGCGCTGTTTGCCTGCGCCTTCAATCTGTTGCTCGGCTATGCCGGCCTGCTCTCCTTCGGTCACGCCACCTTCTTCGGCGGGGCCGCTTATTTCACGGCCCATGCGGTGAAGGAGTGGGGCCTGCCGCCCGAACTCGGCATCCTGATCGGCGTCGCCGGCGCGTCGCTGCTCGGCCTCATCATGGGCTTCGTCGCCATCCGCAGGCAGGGCATCTATTTCGCCATGATCACGCTGGCGCTCTCCTACATGTTCTATTTCTTCTGCCTGCAGGCGGCATTTACCCATGGCGAGGATGGCATTCAGTCGGTACCGCGCGGCTATCTCCTCGGCGTTCTCGATCTCAACAACTCCTTCAACATGTATTATTTCGTTCTCGCCATTTTCCTGATCGGCGTGCTGATCATCTGGCGTTTCATCAATTCGCCCTTTGGCATGATCCTGAAGTCGATCCGTGAGAACGAGCAGCGGGCGATCTCGCTCGGCTATTCCGTGGCGCGCTACAAGCTTGGCGCCTTCGTCATGTCTGCGGCCCTTGCCGGGCTGGCAGGGGCGGTCAAGGCGCTGGTCTTCCAGTTCGCGACGCTCACCGATGTCGCCTGGCAGATGTCCGGCGAGGTCATTCTCATGACGCTCCTCGGCGGCATCGGCACGCTGATCGGCCCGATTTTCGGCGCGGGGTTCGTGGCGACGCTGGAAAACTATCTCGCCACGTCGGAATTCCCCGTCACCATCATCACCGGCATCGTCTTCATGGTTTGCGTCCTGCTCTTCCGCCGCGGGGTTATCGGCGAATTCTATGCCTCGCGGCTGGGACGGAAGCTGGGGTTTGAATATCGGCGGTAATGATCAAACCTATGCGTACTTGTTGTGCACCCCCTCACCCCAGCCCTCTCCCCGAGGGGAGAGGGGGAACTGTCTTTGACGATCATCGGATACGGGGCCGAGGCAAATGCCGAAATAGTCCCCTCTCCCCCTCGGGGAGAGGGTTAGGGTGAGGGGGCATGCCAATGGACCGCTTTGACTACATCATCATCGGGGCCGGCAGTGCCGGATGCGTGCTGGCAAACCGGCTTTCGGCCGATCGCAACAACAGGGTGCTGCTGCTGGAAGCCGGCGGCAACGATAATTACCACTGGATCCACATCCCGGTCGGCTATCTCTATTGCATCAACAATCCCCGCACCGATTGGTGCTTCACCACATCGCCGGAAGCGGGCTTGAATGGCCGGTCGCTGAATTACCCGCGCGGCAAGGTGCTCGGCGGCTGCTCCTCGATCAACGGCATGATCTACATGCGCGGCCAGGCGCGAGACTATGATCTCTGGCGCCAACTCGGCTGCGCGGGCTGGGGCTGGGACGATGTGCTGCCCTATTTTATCAAGTCCGAGGATCATTATCGCGGCAAGGATGAGATGCACGGCGCCGGTGGCGAATGGCGCGTCGAGAAGGCGCGCGTGCGCTGGGCCGTGCTCGACGCCTTCCAGGCCGCCGCCAAAGAGGCCGGTATCCCCGAAACGGCGGATTTCAATCGCGGTAACAATGAAGGTTCCGGCTATTTCGACGTCAACCAGCGCGCCGGCATCCGCTGGAACACCACGAAAGCCTTCCTGCGTCCGGCGATGAAGCGCGGCAATCTCACCGTCTATACCAAGGCACAGGTCCGCCGCCTGATCGTCGAGGGCGATGCCGTGACCGGCGTCGAGTTCCAGCATGATGGCGTGGCGAAACGCGCCTATGCGAACAACGAGACGGTGCTATCGGCCGGTTCCATCGGATCGCCGCATATTCTGGAGCTGTCAGGCATCGGCGACGGCGAGGTGCTGAGCAAAGCCGGTATCGACCTCGTCCGCGAGGTCCGGTCCGTCGGCGAGAATCTGCAGGATCATCTGCAGCTGCGCCTTGCCTACAAGGTGACCGGCGTGCCCACGTTGAACGAGAAGGCCACGAAGCTGATCGGCAAGGCTGCGATCGGCCTCGAATATTTGGTTCGCCGTTCAGGCCCCATGGCGATGGCGCCGAGCCAGCTCGGCATCTTCACGCGCTCCGGGCCGGACAAGGAAACGCCCGACCTGCAATATCATGTGCAGCCGGTCTCGCTCGACAAGTTCGGCGATCCCGTCCACCCCTTTCCTGCTATCACCGCCAGCGTCTGCAATCTGCGACCCGAAAGCCGCGGCTCGGTGCATGTGCGCAGCCCCGATTTCGCCATGCAGCCGGCCATCAGCCCGAATTATCTTTCGGCGGCACGGGACCGGGAGATAGCCGTACGCTCCATTCGCCTGACGCGGCGGATTGTGGCGCAGCCTTCCTTTGCCCGGTTCAGACCGGAGGAGTTCAAGCCCGGGCCGACCTACGAAACCGATGCGGACCTGGAGCGTGCCGCCGGCGATATCGGCACAACGATTTTCCATCCGGTCGGTACATGCCGCATGGGCGGCGATGCGCAAAGCGTCGTCGATCCGCGCCTGCGGCTCAGGGCGTTGGCAAGACTGCGCATCGCCGATGCGTCCGTCATGCCGTCGATCACGTCGGGCAATACCAATTCGCCAACCATCATGATCGCCGAAAAGGCAGCCGAAATGATCCTTGCCGACAATAGATGAATCCCTGAGGATCGATGGCAGCAGGGACAGGAGATTTGCATGGATAGCACGGACGAAGTCATCATCGAGCGGCGCGGATCGGCTGGCATCATCAGGCTCAACCGCCCGAAGGCGTTGAACAGCCTGACATTGCCGATGGTGCGGGTCATCGCGCCAGCCCTGGAGCGTTTCGCCGCCGATCCGGCGATTGCGAGCGTCATCGTTCTGGGCGAGGGGGAGCGTGGTTTCTGCGCTGGCGGCGATATCCGCCTGCTGCATCAGAGCGGCAAGGACGGCTCCGATGAAGCGGAAACCTTCTGGCGCGAGGAATTCCTGCTCAACCACGCCATCTCGCGCTATCCCAAACCTTATGTGGTGCTGATGGATGGCATCACCATGGGCGGCGGCGTCGGACTTTCGGCGCATGGCAGCCATCGCATCGTTACCGAGCGCACGCGCCTTGCCATGCCCGAGACCGGTATCGGTTACTTCCCGGATGTCGGCGCCACATGGCTGTTGCCGCGAGCGCCGGGCGAAGCAGGGACCTGGATGGGGCTGACCGGCCTTGCGATCGGCGCCGCAGATGCGATCCATGCCGGTTTTGCCGATCACTGCGTTTCGTCCGAGGAGCTGCCGGCTCTGGTCGATGCAGTCGCCTCACTCCCCCTCTCGGTCTCTGCCGCAGACGTGCATGCACTGATCAAGACAATGGCGATGGATGCGGGCGAAAGCCGGCTTGCGGCAAACCGCGATGTGATCGACCGCGCCTTTTTCGGCGATACGGTTGAAGGCATCCTGCAGTCATTGGCGAGCGAACCCTCGGAGTTTGCCGCTGAGGCCGTCGGCGCGCTCGCCAGCCGCTCGCCGACGAGCTTGAAGTTGACGCTGCGGCTGCTCAGGGCAGGGCGGGCGAGTGCCGATCTTGCCGAATGCCTCAATCGGGAACTCGGCGCCTGCAAGGGCATATTGTATAATCACGATTTCTACGAAGGCGTGCGCGCTGCCGTCATCGACAAGGACCGCAATCCGAAATGGTCTCCGGCGAGCCTTGCCGAAGTGACGGCGGATGCCATCGACCGCTTCTTCATACCGGCGCAGCCACCGCTTTTCGCAAGATAACCGATCATGGGAGGAAAACATCATGACACGGATCGCCTTCATCGGCCTCGGCAATATGGGAGGCCCGATGGCCGCCAATCTCGTCAAGGCCGGCCACGCCGTCACAGGATTCGACCTTTCGCATGATGTGCTGAAGGCAGCCGAAGCATCGGGGGTAAAGCCTGCCAGCGTGCTCACCGAAGCCCTGGCGGATGCAGAGGTGGTCGTGACCATGCTGCCGAAGGGCCAGCATGTCCTCACCGTCTGGACCGACGTGCTGCGCTCCGTGCCCAAGGGGACCCTGTTGATCGACAGCTCCACCATCGATGTCGATAGCGCCCGCAAGGCGCATGCCATGGCAGGGGATGCCGGTTGCCTTTCGCTCGATGCGCCCGTTTCCGGCGGCACTGGAGGCGCGGCAGCGGGAACGCTGACTTTCATGGCCGGCGGCTCGGTGGAGAGCTTTGCTGCCGCCAAGCCGTTGCTCGAGGTGATGGGCAAGAAGATCGTCCATTGCGGCGATGCCGGCGCCGGCCAGGCCGCGAAGATCTGCAACAACATGATCCTCGGTATCTCGATGATCGGCGTCTGCGAGGCCTTCGTGCTTGGCGAAAAGCTCGGCCTCTCGCATCAGGCTCTCTTCGATGTCGCCTCGACGTCGTCGGGCCAATGCTGGTCGATCAATACTTACTGCCCGGTGCCTGGCCCGGTACCAACCTCGCCCGCCAATAACGACTACAAGCCCGGCTTTGCGACAGCTCTGATGCTCAAGGACCTGCGCCTGTCGCAGGAGGCAGCTCTGTCGAGCGGTGCATCGACGCCCCTGGGCGCGGAGGCGGCGCAACTTTACGCGCTCTTCGAAAAGCTCGGCAATGGCGGTCGCGATTTTTCGGCGATCATCGAGATATTTCGCGAGGCGAAGTGAGGATTGCCGGATGGTCAGACGGGGCAGGGCTGCCCTTCACCCCGACCCTCTCTCCGCAGGCGGCAGGGGTATCGCATATGAGCGGAGATCACCGCCGTCCCCCTTCTCCCCAGCGGGGAGAAGGTGCCGCCAGGCGGATGAGGGGGTGCCCGCCAAGACCACCAAAATCCATGAATTCAAATCGATAACCCCCTCATCCGACCCTTCGGGCCACCTTCTCCCCAAGGGGAGAAGGAGCTTATGGTGCTCATCCGCCTCCATATGCGATAGCCCTGCCCACAAGGGGAGAGGGCTAGGGTGAGGGGACACGCACAAAGAGGCGGCATCACAAAACATGCCTGACCTGCTGCTCACAACCGCCAAACTCACCGCCACATACCCCGCATCCGCGCTCCCACATCGACGCGTACCTCCCGCGCCCGGATAGCGGCCGCGCTTTCAGCCCGTGCCTGCGGCCAGCCGCAGACCTCGAAAAACTGCAGCAAGGTCGCGGGAATGAAACGGGTGCGCGAGGCAAACACATGCTTGTCGCCCTGCGCATGTTGACCGTGCACGAAGAAGCGCTGCGGAATGACAAGATCGAGATTGTCCTTCGCTCTGGTCATCGCGACATAGAGCAGCCGGCGCTCTTCTTCGATCTCCGCGGACGATCCGACGGCGAGATCGGCGGGGATGCAGCCGTCGACGGCGTTCAGGATGAAGACCTTCGTCCATTCCTGACCCTTGGCGGAATGGATGGTCGAGAGTATCAGATAGTCCTCGTCAAGCAGTGGCACGCCGGCCTGATCGCTCGTGGCGTCAGGCGGATCGAGCGTCAGTTCCGTGAGGAAGCGCTCGCGCGAGCCGTAACCCGCGGCGATCTGTTCGAGCTGGACGAGATCCGCCTGGCGGGTCGCGGCATCCTCATGCGCGCGTTCCAGATGTGGCTCGTACCATTGGCGAACGAGGCCGATTTCCGCCGGCCAGCCGGCCTTGCCGCTTTTGACCTCGCGCATCGTCTCGACGAAAGCGGTCCAGTCGTCTCCCGTGCGCGGTGGCGGCGGCAGTTCGGTGAGCGCCGTAATCGGACTTGCCTCTTCGCCGATCTGGTCGAGCACGCGCTGTGCCGTGGAGGGACCGACGCCGGGCAAGAGCTGCATCAGGCGAAAGCCGGCGACCCGATCGCGCGGGTTCTGGGCGAAGCGAAGCGCCGCCAGCATGTCCTTGACATGAGCACTATCGAGGAACTTCAGCCCACCGAATTTGACGAAGGGAATGTTGCGCCGCGTGAGTTCCACTTCCAGCGGGCCGCTATGGCTGGAGGTGCGGAATAGCACTGCCTGTTGCTTCAGCCTTACGCCGCCCTCACGATTTTCCAGTATCTGATCGGCGATGTAGCGCGCCTGATCGGCCTCGTCGCGCACCGTCACCAGCCGCGGCCGTTCCGTGCTTTGCCGCTCGGTGCGCAGGTTCTTGGTGAAGCGCTCCGAGGCGAGATCGATTACAGCGTTGGCGGCAGCAAGGATCGGCTGCGTCGAACGGTAGTTGCGGTCGAGCGTGACGATATCGGCCGAGGGCGTGAAGGCTTTCGGGAAGTCGAGAATGTTGCGCACGGTCGCGGCGCGGAAGGAATAGATCGACTGCGCATCGTCACCGACGACGGTCAGTCCGCGGCCATCGGGCTTGAGAGCCAGCAGAATGGAGGACTGCAGCCGGTTGGTGTCCTGATATTCGTCGACAAGCACATGGTCGAAGCGGCTGCCGATATCCTCGGCGATCAGCGGCTCTTGCAGCATATGCGCCCAATAGAGCAGCAAGTCGTCGTAATCGAGCACGTTCTGCGCCTGTTTCGCCTCGACATAAGAGGCGAAGAGATCACGCAGCTGCTGCTCCCACATGGCGCACCACGGGAAGTAATCCCGCAGCACGCTGTCGAGCGGCGCTTCCGCATTGACGGAGCGCGAATAGATCGCAAGGCATGTCGCCTTGGTCGGGAAGCGGTTCTCCGTCTTCGAGAAGCCGAGATCATGGCGCGCAAGATTCATCAGGTCGGCGCTATCTTCCCGGTCGTGGATCGTGAAGGCCGGATCGATGCCGATCTGCTCGGCATAGTCCCTGAGCAGACGTGCACCGATGCCGTGGAACGTGCCGCTCCATGCCAGCGCGTCGGCGTTAATGCCGGCATTCGCACCCAGCACCTCGCGGCAGATCCGCTCGACGCGGCGGCCCATCTCGGCGGCAGCGCGGCGCGAGAAGGTCATCAACAGGATGCGGCGCGGGTCCGCACCTCTAACGATCAGATGCGCGACGCGATGGGCAAGCGTATTCGTCTTGCCGGAGCCGGCCCCGGCGATGACGAGCAGCGGCCCGGCAATATGGCCGTCACCGCTCGTGCCATGTTCCACCGCCAGCCGTTGCTCCGGGTTCAGCTTTT
Source organism: Rhizobium sp. AB2/73 (assembly GCF_020871915.1). NCBI lineage: Bacteria > Pseudomonadati > Pseudomonadota > Alphaproteobacteria > Hyphomicrobiales > Rhizobiaceae > Rhizobium > Rhizobium sp. AB2/73. The sequence goes on from NZ_CP067071.1 coordinate 218,231, forward strand.
CCAGATAGGCGGCGGTCATCGACTCTCCTGAGTAACCTCCGGCGGCAGGCGGAGCGCGGCATGCGGCGAATCGCAAGCGCGAAAATATATGGACGTTCTATGGATGTTCCGAATCGCCAAAGCCTGTCAAGATGAACAGGGCCTGCACGCGGATGTGACCTCTGGCACAAGAATCTTATCCGGATTTGCACTCGTCCGGCTCGAAAAGGATCTTCTTCGTGCTTATGTATCATTCCGGCGCAGCATTTTGAGTTTTTGGGGCTTCGTAATGCGTAGAATGAAGGTTTCAAAACATGAACGAAACGATTGCCACCGGGCTGCGTCTGCCTAGCGGCCTCGTGGCTTTGCCGGACGGCCGCCTGGCGGCCGTGGAAATGGATGCCAGCCGCCGCTGTCTGAAACTTTTCGACGCAAGCGGCGTACCGCAGGAACTTTGCCGTGTCGGCGGCCGGCCGATGGGGATTGCGGTCGATGGCGACGGATGTTTCTGGGTAGCCAACGGCCCGGAGAATTCCCTTGTCAGATTATCGGCGCAAGGCCGCGTCCTGCAAGTCATCGAGGGTAGCGCGGATGGTCCGTTTCTGCATCCGAATGCACTCGCTTTCGGACCCGACGGCCTGCTTTACATGACTGATTCCGGCATCCGTCTTGCCAATCTTCTCGAAGGCGGCCACATCCATCCCGATTTCTTCAAGGCGGCTTACAATGGCTGCGTCTATCAGATCGATCCGGCTGAGGGGCGGGTCATCCGTGTCCTCGCAGCCGGTCTGCTCTTTGCGAGCGGCATTGCCTTCGATGCCGATGGATTGCTCTATTATAGTGAAACACTGACTGGAAAAATCTATCGGCAGGTCGTTGGCGGCAGGCAGGAAATGTTTGTCCAGTCGATGACATCGCCCGCCGTGAACGCGCTGCGCGGGCCGGCCGGCCTCGCCTTTGATCGCAGCGGCGTGCTTTACTGCGCCATGTACGGCCTGGGTGAAATTTCCATGGTGGACGCCGAGGGAAAAATGGCCGGTCATATCCGTACGGACGGCGCGCGCCCAGCTAATATTGCCTTTACCGTCGACGGCAAGCATCTGCTCGTCAGCGAGCAGGAAAACGGTGTCGTGGAAAAGATTACGGCGCCGCGTCCGGGCTTGCCTTTGCATATGCCGCCGATTTCGTAGGGCGGTGGAGGACATGCCCGGACGCCGGACATGTCCTCTTTTCATTTATTATGCGGCAGGAATCTGCTTGTTGTCCTTACCGGATTTGCCGTCTGTCGATGCCGCATCATTGGCAATCGGCTTGGCGTGACGGCGGCGCCAATCGCCGAGGAACAGCAGGATCGGTGCTGCGATGAAGACCGACGAGGCACCGGCAACGAGGATGCCGAACACCATCGGGATCGCGAAGCTGGAGACGGCGCTGCCGCCCCAGATTGCCATCGGCACCAGCGCCAGGAAGGCGGTGGCATTGGTGTATAGGCTTCGCGCCAGGGTCTCATTGATCGACTTGTCGATGATATCTCGCAACGGCATCGACTTGTAGAGCCGCATGTTTTCGCGCATGCGGTCATAGACCACGACCTTGTCGTTTACCGAATATCCCACAAGCGTCAGGATCGCGGCGATGGCCGTCAGGTTGAAATCGAGGCCGGTGATCGCGAAGAAGCCGATCGCCTTGGTGACGTCGAGCACCAGCGTCACGATGGCGCCGACCGCGAACGGCCATTCGAAGCGATACCAGATGTAGAACAGCATCGCCAGGCTGGCGATCACGACCGACAGGATGCCGGCCCAGGCAAGCTCGCCCGAAACCTTCGGACCGATGACATCGGTGCCTTCGATGGTCGCGCTCGGGTCGATCTTGACGATTTCGGCTTTGAGCTTGGTCACTGCCGCCGTCTGCGCCTCTTCGCCGCCGTCCTGGCGCTGGGCGCGGACAAGGAGGCTGTTATTGTCGCCGAAGGACTGCAGTGCGATTTCGCCGAGGCCGAGCGTGTTCAGGCCCTCGCGGAACGTCGCCAGATCGGCCGCGTCCTTGGTCTTGACCGACATCTGGATACCGCCGCGGAAGTCGACGCCGTAGTTGAGGCCCGGATGGATGAACAGGACCACCGAGGCGAGCGACAGGATCGCCGAGACGGTGACGCCGAAGAAGCGGGCCTTCATGAACTGGATGTGCTTGTCATAGGGGCTGAAGGGGATCAGCGGCCTGATGTTGATCACCTTCAGCTTGCGGCGACGGGTAATGGCGATCATCACGACACGCACGAAGGCGACGGAGGTGAACATTGAGATGATGAGGCCGAGACCCATGGTCACGGCAAAGCCGCGAACCGGGCCGGAGCCGAAGTAGAACAGGATGGCGGCGGCAATCAGCGCCGTCATGTTGCCGTCGATGATCGTCGAATAAGCCTTCTTGAAGCCGTTATCGATGGCGGCGAAGGCGCCGCGGCCCTTGCGGGTTTCTTCGCGGATGCGCTCGTTGATGAGAACGTTGGCATCAACCGCGAGGCCGATACCAAGGACGACGCCGGCGATGCCGGGCAGCGTCAGCGTGGCGCCGACAAGCGTCAGGGCCGAGAAGGTCAGGACCGTGTGGATGAGCAGGGCAACATTCGCCAGAATCCCCCAGGCGCCATAGAGCACGAAGATGAAGGCGGCAACCAGAACGAAGCCGACCAGGCCGCTATAGATGCCCTTCTGGATCGCGTCGCTACCAAGGTCGGCGCCGACGGTGCGCTCCTCGATGACGGTGAGCTTGGCCGGCAGGGCGCCGGCGCGCAGCAAGGCTGCAAGCGTGGTGGCGCTGTCTGCGGTGAAGTTGCCGGAGATCTGGCCCGAGCCGCCGGTGATCGGCTCGCGGATATTAGGCGCACTCAGAACCTTGTTGTCGAGGACGATGGCGAAGGGCTTGCCGACATTTTCGCGGGTGATTTCGGCAAACCGGTTGGCGCCGGCGCTGTCGAAGCGGAAGGTGACGAGCGGCTCGTGCGTGTTCGGATCGAAGCTGACGCGGGCATCCGTCAGGCGGTCGCCGGACAGTTCGATGCGGTCGAGAACCGGATAGCTGTTGCCCTGCTCGTCCTTCATGATGGTGACGCCGGGGCCGGGATTGTTCGGATCGACGTTGTCGGCCAGCAGGTGGAAGGACATCTTCGCGGTCGAGCCGAGAAGCTCGCGCAGGTGCGACGGATCCTGTGCGCCGGGAAGCTGGACGAGAACGCGGTTCGGGCCGACGCGCTGAATGGTCGGCTCGGCAACGCCCACCTGGTCGACGCGCTTGCGGATGACTTCAAGGCTCTGCTGAACGGCGGAATCGACGTTGGCCGAAATGCCGGCCGGCGAGAAGGACATCGCGATCGTCGCGCCATTCGGCTTGATGTTGAGATCGGACTGGCCGGCCGAGAGGCCCGACGTGATCGTATTGGCCAGCGTCTGCAGCTGCGTCACGGCATCGCTGCTTTGCGAGGCGTCGCTGAGCGTCACGACGATCTGGTCGCCATTGCGGACGATCGAGCGGGTCTGGATGTTCTTGTCGCGCAGCACGCGGCGCGCGTCCTGCTGCAGCGATTGCAGCCGGCCGTTCGTCAGGTCCTTCTCGTCGACTTCGAGAACGAGATAGGAGCCGCCGCGAAGGTCGAGGCCGAGCGACACCTGGCTGTGAGGCAGCCAGGATGGGATCTTGCTGAGAACCGACGGCGGCAGCGCGTTCGGCAGTGCGATCAGAAAGCCAATGACGATGATCACCGTATAGAGTGCCACGAGCCATGGTGAGGTACGCATGGGTATTATCCTTGAAAATAGGCTTATGCCGACGGTCTGGCCGCGGGCGGACTTGAGGTCGTGTCGGAAATGCAGCGCGTCTGCGCCAAACGCTTAGGCAAGCGCGCCTGGAGGCGCACGTGCGAGATAGGCGCGAAACGCCAGGGATTCGAAGCGTGTGGCATCATTCGGGCGGTACGATTGCCACGAGGTTGCGGGATATCCGAGGGTAGGGAGGGCAGCAAGCGTTGCAGGCCCAATATCGTGCCATGTGGCCTTCGGCGTCACCAGCCGATCGGCAACGACGATTCCGCGGACCGGGTCACGCAGCGATAGATAGAGAGGCTGGGTGTCTTTGCCCGAGGAGAGCGCGTCCGCATCGGCGCGCGCGGCAAGGTTGATGCCACCGCCAAGCGCCAATCCGATATAGGCGAAGAATGCGACGAACAGCGAGGCGATCACGCGCGCTCCGGCGCGGTGCGTCCTGTCTTCTCTATCTTCGCTGTCGGCGGCGCCGAATTCGAGCGGGCTCAACGGTCCAAAATGCCTTCATTCCTTTGCCGGAGCGAACTCCAGCGGTTCGGTCATGATAACAGGACGCTTGGCGTCTTCCTAGTGTGGCCTGTCATGATGCAGTTGCACGAGCCGGTCAACAGTCCCGGCTCGATTTCTTAATTTTCCGTCGCACCCGCTGCCGACGATTTAGGCGCCAGGCAGGATGCCGGCACGCGATAGGCATAAAGCGTCTTGCCCTTCATCTCGCCATAGGGTGGCGACCAGCTCTTGATGAGCTCGGCCTGGCCTTCCGGGCAATCGATCGGATCGTTGTCGACGAACAAGACCGGACCGGTCACGCTGGCCGGCAGGGAGAAATCCTGCTCGTAATAATTCGCGGGGAAGCCGCCGAAGTGGCGGGCATAGATGTGGAACGGCTTGCCTTTCAGCGTGTAGTAGAGATCGGCGAGGATGTCGCGGTCCTGGGCAACGATTTCAGTCAGTTTCGCCTCCGTGGCGATATTGGCGATTTCTTCACTGATGACGCTGCGGCCGACATAGCGCTTCATGACGAGATCGCCGTTCGGCAGCTTGATGTCGTAGGCAAACACCGTCAGCACCGGGATCACGAAGGCGATAACGGCGCCTATGATCAGGGAGGTGCTCAGCCCCTTTTTCGTCAGGCGATAGAGCAGCCAGACGGCGAGAATGGTGCCTGCGGCATAGGCCGAGACGGCCCAGTTGGCATAGGCCTTGGCGAGGAGGGCCTGCAGCGTGATCAGCGCCACGACAGGCACCGATAGCCAGAACAGCAGCTTTTCCCTGTCGTCGCTCTGCCCGCGGATCAATCGCCACGTCGCCCACAAAAGCGCATAGAAGACGACCGGGCCCACCACGCCGAACTGGGCGCCGAAGAAGCTCAGTCCGTTGAGTATGTGCTTCAGCGGGGTGTTGCCGCCGCCGCTCTTGCTCCATTGGGCGATGTTTTCGGTGTGCTTTATGGTCGTCGCATCATGGGTGAGATTCCACCAGAGATTGGGGGAAACGACGATGGCCCCGATAATGGCGGCAATGGCAACGTCCTGCCACGCGATACGCGCCGAACGCATCGTCAGCATGGCAATGCCGACGCCGGGCAGAAGGAAGAGCACCGAATATTTCGTCAGGAAGGCGATGCCGAGGCTGGCACCGAGGATGACAGCTTCCAGCACCGAGGAACGCCTGGTCAGGCCGATAAAAGCCCATATGGCGATGGTCACGAACAGGATCTGGATCGTGTCGGTCGATACCAGCACGGCGGAAAGCGAGGCAGCCGGCAGCGTGATGAAGATGACGCCGACCCATGGCGCGATCTCGCGTCCCGTCTCGTCATCGATCAGCCGCCGCGTCGTGCACATCAGCATCAGGGCGGTGGCGAGATGGAAAAGCGGCGCCGATATGCGGATCCAGAAGGTCGAATCCGAGCCGGAGATCGTATTGAAGAAGCGGATGACCCAGGCAATCATCGGCGGCTTCGAATAATAGCCGAAATCCAGATTCTGGCCCCAAAACCAATATTGCGCCTCATCGACGAAGAGGTCCGTCCTGTTGAGGAGCAACATGAGCACGCGCCAGAGCGTTACTCCGAAGATAATCGCAAGGGCGAGGCCCAGCGAAAGTTTCTGGGCATTTGTTCGGGAATGGGTCGTGTCGAGCATTAAAGGATGGGTCTCGGTGCCTGATCGTGAGGCTTAATACGGAACTATTGAGGCCAAAGCTAGCTCCCTGCCATCCGCGGGAACAGCAGCGCTCGCATCGTGGCCGCGAAGTGCCGTATGTCCGATTTCGGATATCAGATGTCCGCTAAAGCTTGCCTAGAGAATGCGAGGGGTAGCTTTGCCGCGCGCCTCTTCGATGCGGTACAGAAGCATGAAGGCAGCAAGCGTCAAGCTGGCCATCAGCGAGGCGGTCAAACCAAGAACAATCATTGCTCTCTCCGTAGCGACATCGAAACTGTCTATCCCTTGGGGAGTAAGGGATGAAGCTTGCTCGTGACTTGCGATCGATGTTCTTCCACGACGACAAACTATATCGGAAAGTAATCGCTAATTTAGTGTAGATCAGTAGGAGACATGCCTTCTTCCGTCATTAACCTTCGGGCAAGGAATTAACCATAAATATTGAGCCTGAACGTCGGAATGGGAAAATTGTGACTCGTTCTCAGCAGGCATGAAGCCGCCCCGTCGTACCGGGTCCGATCCGGTATCCATGTCATCAAACAGGTCCGCAATAGACTTTGATGAACGAGCGAGCTTCGGTGCCTCGATCAAATGATCGACGGCTACGTCTGCCTTTCCTCGCCTCCTCATTGCGCCTGGCGCGGATCATCAGCGGCTTCGCCGGCGCTTGAATGCGCGGCAGTTCGGCAGGGACGACTTTGGCGCACGATTCGCCGTCAGATCAGGCAGGCAAGGCGCAGGCTGGCAGCCTTCGCGACCGCTTGCGTTTTGCTGGTCTCGATGCCGAGCAATGCGAAACCTTGCGCCGTCACCGGCCGAAGCTAGAGGCACATCTCAAAGGCGGCCTGCGCGATCTTTTCCATCGCTTCCAGACGTTTCCGGATGCCGCCCGCAATTTCACCAGTGAAAGCCAGCTCGAACGGCTCCAGGATTTGCAGTCGTCGCACTGGGATGTGCTGACGGATGCGCGTTTCGACAGCCTCTATGCCGAGCGCGTCAAGGTTCTGTCCGACAGCGAAAGCAAGATGGGTCTCGACCCGCGCTGGCACGTCGCGGGCCATGGCGTGATGCTGGAGCACATTCTTGCAGGGCTCCTGGAAGACATGGGCGGCCGCGCCATCCTGCCGGGAGCCAAGCGCCGCGCCCGCGAACTGAACGAACTCGTCACAGCGATCGTGCGGCTCGTCATGGTCGATGTCGAGATTGCTGTATCGCTGCGGTTCAACGAATTGCGGGTCGGCCACCAGCGCGCTCTGGCGGAACAGCGGACGGCTGATCGCGCCGAGGCTGCAGCCTTCCTCGCTGAGCTTGCCGGCGGCCTTGCCGACCGCGATCTGACGACGCGCCTGCCGATGGATTGTCCCGAAGCCTATGCCGAGGTTGCGGAAGCCTTGAATGCGGCGATGGCGGATATCCAGCAGCAGTTTTCGGTTCTATCCGGCGGCGTGCTGGCGGCTGAGACGACGGCCGAGACCATCGCCCGCGCCTCGAAATCCCTGGCGGAAACGTCATCGGAGCAGTCGCAGGGCCTTGCGGCGTCCGCCCGGCAGCTTGCGGAGCTTGCCGAACAGGTCCGCGGCAATGCTGCCAATACGCGCTCGGCCGAGCGCGTCGCCGCATCTACGCGTACGGCGGCGGAAGACAGCGGGCGGATCGTCGGTCAGGCAATCTCGGCCATGGCCGATATCGAGACCTCGGCTGAAAAGATCGGTCAGATCATCGGCGTCATCGATGAGATTGCCTTCCAGACCAATCTTCTCGCACTGAATGCCGGTATCGAGGCAGCCCGCGCCGGTGACAGCGGCCGCGGCTTTGCCGTCGTCGCGCAGGAAGTTCGCGCGCTTGCCCAGCGTTCCGCCGATGCGGCACGCGAGATCAAGGCTTTGGTGACGGGAACAAAGGCGCAGGTGGATGCGGGCGTCCAGATGGTTGGTCGCACCCAGGATGCGATCGGCAGCATCGTCCGCCAGGTGACCGATATCAACGACGCCATATCAGGCATTGCTGCGGCAAGCGACGAACAGCTCGCCGGCCTCAAGGCGTTGATTTCCGATATTGGCGGCTACAGCGAGCGTGCCGCAGCCGCCGGGAACGAGGCAAGCCGCTCCGAGGAAGATGCCGATCACCTCCATGCCGTCGTCGTCGAACTTGGCCGGACCGTCCGCGAATTCCGCATCGAGCGCGAGCGGCGCCATGCGACTTCGGTCAAGGCCGCGCCGCAACGGCAGCTTTCGGCTCGTGATGAGTTCAATACCGTGCGGGACGAAGACGAGATGGCCGATTTCGGCTTCCCGCTTCGCAGGACCGCGACGGGAGGCGAACGCAATGCCTTTTGATTTTTCAGTTTCATGCACATGCGGGCCGATCGGCCCGATTTCAGACAACAGGGAATAAAGCGATGCCGAGCAGGAAAGGCGAAAAGACAATCAGTCTGGCCGCGGTGCTGGACCTCAACGAGGCCTCCGCCCTTCGCGGCACGTTGATGGGGTTGCGCGGCAGCAATGTCGCGATCGATGCGTCCGGCGTCGAAAGGATCGGGACCTTGTGCGTGCAGGTCATCATGGCCGCCGCCAAGACCTGGGATGAGGACAAGCTCTCCTTCACCTTCTCCAAGGTGTCGGATGCATTTCAAAAAACGATGCAGGTGATCGGGGTGGATATCTCCCATCTGCTTGCCAAGGAGATCCGGCAATGAAGAAAAAAGTGCTGACCGTGGATGATTCACGGACCATTCGAAACATGCTTCTCGTCACCCTCAACAATGCGGGTTTCGAGACCATTCAGGCCGAAGACGGTGTCGAGGGCCTGGAAATCCTGGAAGAAGCCAATCCCGACGTCATCGTCACGGATATCAACATGCCGCGGCTCGACGGCTTCGGCTTCATCGAGGGCGTTCGCCGCAACGACAGATACCGCGCCGTTCCGATCCTCGTTCTGACCACCGAAAGCGATGCGGAAAAGAAGAACCGTGCCCGCCAGGCCGGTGCGACCGGCTGGATCGTCAAGCCGTTCGATCCCGCCAAGCTGATCGATGCCATCGAGCGCGTAACCGCCTAGACAGGATCCATCCCTCATGGACATGAACGAAATCAAAGAGATTTTCTTCCAGGAGTGCGAAGAGCAGCTCGCCGAACTGGAATCCGGTCTCCTGAAAATGAATGATGGCGACCGCGACCCGGAAACCGTCAATGCCGTGTTCCGCGCCGTTCATTCCATCAAGGGTGGGGCAGGTGCCTTCGGTCTGGACGACCTGGTCGCATTCGCCCACGTCTTCGAGACCACACTCGATTGCGTTCGATCCAACAAGCTGGAGCCGACCCAGGATGTCCTGAAGGTCATGCTCAAGGCCGCCGACGTCCTGGCGGATCTCACCAACGCCGCGCGTGATGGCGGCAGCGTCGATCAGGCCCGCAGCCGCGGCCTGGTCAAGGAACTGGAAGCCTTGGCAAACGGCGATATTCCCGCGCCGTCAGCCTCAGTGCTTGCCGATGTTGCTCCGAAGCCCGTTGTGGCCGCGCCCGCGCCAACGGATGAAAGTGGTTTCCAGCCGATCCCCTTCAGCTTCGACGACGATTTCGGCAGCGATGAGCCGGCGGTCGATACGACGCCGGAATACGAAGTCAACTTCAAGCCGCGCTCTGATCTCTACGCTAAGGGCAACGATGCGACGCTGCTGCTGCGCGATCTCTCGCGGCTCGGCGAGATGAATATCTTCTGCGACATGGATGCGCTGCCGGGTCTCATCGACCTCGATCCCGAAGGCGCCTATTTCAAGTGGGCAATCTCGATCAAGACAGACAAGGGCGAAGATGCCATTCGCACTGTCTTCGAATTTGCTGAATGGGACTGCGATCTCGATGTCCAGCTGGCTGGAAGCGGCGGGTCTTCGAGCGGCGAAGAATTGCCGATGATACCGGTGCCCTTCGATCTCTCGATCCTCCATGACGGCGCCGCACCGGCTGCCGAAACCGTAGAGGAGACATCCGCGCCGAGAAACGATGTCGCTGCCGCCGTGGCTGCTGCGGAAACCGCAAGCAACGTCACGCAGCTGGCCTCGGCTGCCGCACGCGTCGAGAAGAAGGAAGCCGCCCTTGCCGCCGCTGCCGCTTCCAACGCAGCCGCGGCACAGAACAGTGCCGCCGCTGCCGCCGCCGGGCAGACCATCCGTGTCGATCTCGATCGTGTCGACCGCCTGATCAACCTCGTCGGCGAGCTTGTCATCAATCAGGCGATGCTTTCCCAGAGCGTCATCGAGAACGACAATAACGGCGCATCCTCCATCAACATGGGTCTCGAAGAGCTTCAGCAGCTCACCCGCGAGATTCAGGACAGCGTCATGGCGATCCGCGCCCAGCCGGTGAAGCCGGTCTTCCAGCGTATGTCGCGTATCGTCCGCGAAATCGCCGACATGACCGGCAAGTCGATCCGCCTGATCACCGAGGGCGAGAACACCGAAGTCGACAAGACCGTCATCGACAAGCTTGCCGAGCCGCTCACCCACATGATCCGCAATGCGGTCGACCATGGCGTCGAAACGCCGGAAAAACGCGCGGCACTCGGCAAGAACCCGGAAGGCACCGTTCGCCTGACGGCAAAGCATCGCTCCGGCCGCATCCTCATCGAGCTTGCCGACGATGGCGCCGGCATCAACCGCGAGAAAGTCCGCCAGAAGGCGATCGATAACGATCTGATCGCAGCCGATGCCAATCTTTCGGATGAGGAGGTCGACAACCTGATCTTCCTGCCGGGCTTCTCGACCGCCGACAAGATCTCCGACATCTCGGGCCGCGGCGTCGGCATGGACGTCGTCAAGCGTTCGATCCAGGCGCTCGGCGGCCGCATCAACATCAGCTCCAAGCCGGGGCAGGGTTCCGTCTTCACGATGAGCCTGCCGCTGACGCTTGCAGTTCTCGACGGCATGGTGGTCACCGTTGCCGGCCAGACGCTCGTCGTGCCGCTGACGGCGATCGTCGAGACGTTGCAGCCTGAGGCTTCCGCTATCCACTCCTTCGGTGCGAACCATCGCCTGATCTCGATCCGCAACAGCTTCTGCCCGCTGGTCGATGTCGGCCGTATTCTGAATTTCCGCGCTACCCAGGCCAATCCGGTCGAAGGCGTCGCGCTGCTGGTTGAATCGGAAGGCGGCGGTCAGCGCGCCCTCATGGTCGATGCCATTCAGGGCCAGCGCCAGGTCGTCATCAAGAGCCTTGAGGCCAACTACACGCATGTTCCGGGCATTGCGGCGGCAACCATCCTCGGCGATGGCCGCGTGGCGCTGATCCTTGACGTCGATGCAGTGGTCGGCGCTTCGCGCGGCCAGTCGCTGAAGCCTGAAATGTCTTATGCGGCGGTGGGGTGAGTTGATGTCCTATGCCGTCAAGAGCCTGAGCCAGGGCAATCGCGAGCTGATCGCCTTCCGCATCGGCGACCAGGAATTCTGCGTCGACATCATGTCGGTTCGTGAAATCCGCGGCTGGACCCCGGCAACGGCCATGCCGCATGCGCCCGGTTACATGCTCGGCGTCATCAACCTACGCGGCGCCGTGCTGCCGATCATCGATCTCTCCGCTCGGCTCGGCATGAAGCGGGCGGAGCCGACGGCGCGGCATGTGATCATCGTTGCGCAAGTCAAGCGCAAGGTGGTCGGTCTTCTTGTTGACGCCGTATCGGACATTCTGACGATCACCGACGACAGCATCCAGCCGACGCCGGAAGTCTCGTCCGATCACGAGCGGCAGTTTGCCCGCGGCATCGTGGCGATCGACCGCCGCATGATCTGCCTGATCGAACTGGAAGTCCTGTTCCCCGAAGGCGAAAGCGAGGCTGCATGAGCGTGATGGGAGCAATGGATTTCAAAGCGTCTCCCGATGAGGTACTGGCGAGCGGTGAATATCCGCTGACACGCCGCGATCTCTCGGAAATCGCCGCCATGATCTATGCGGATGCGGGCATTTCTCTCAACGAGAGCAAGGCGTCGCTCGTCTATTCCAGGCTGTCGAAGCATATCCGCGCGCTGGGGCTCTCCGGCTTCCGCGACTACTGTCAGCTGGTGTCTTCGCCTGCGGGAAGTGCTGCGCGTCGCGAGATGCTGTCGCATCTGACGACCAATTTCACGCGTTTCTTCCGCGAAAACCATCATTTCGATCATCTGCGCGACGAGGTTCTGCCTGGTCTGTTGGCGCGCGCCAAGGCTGGAGGCCGGGTGCGCATCTGGTCGGCCGCCTGCTCGGACGGCCAGGAACCCTATTCGATCGCGCTGACGGTGCTTGCCTTGATGCCGAATGTTGCGGACTTCGATTTCAAGATCCTGGCGACGGATATCGATCCCAAGATCCTCGGGCTTGCCCGCGCTGGCGCCTATGACGAGTCTTCTCTCGAAACGGTTTCTCCGGCCATGCGTAAGCAGTGGTTCCAGGAAGTCAACGTCCAGGGCCGCCGCAAATTCCAGATCGACGATCGCGTCAAGCGGCTCATCACCTTCAACGAGCTGAACCTGCTCGGGCAATGGCCCTTCAAGGGCCTGTTCGACGTCATCTTCTGCCGCAACGTCGTCATCTACTTCGACGAGCCGACGCAGACGAAGATCTGGACGCGCTTCGCCGGCCAGCTGCAGGATGCCGGCCATCTCTATATCGGCCACTCCGAGCGGGTCGCCGGCGAGGCCAAGCACGTCTTCGACAATATCGGTATCACCACCTATCGCTATCTCGGCAAGACCGCGGGAAGGAAGCCATGAATTCTCCTGCTCGTGTTCTGGTGGTCGATGACTCCCCGACGATGCGCGGTCTGATCACCGCCGTCCTGCGTGCCGATCCAGAGGTCGATGTCATCGGCCAGGCCGGCGATGCGATGGAAGCGCGCGCCGCCATCAAGGCGCTCAATCCGGATGTCGTCACGCTCGATATCGAGATGCCGAACATGAACGGCCTCGCATTCCTGGAAAAGATCATGACGCTCAGGCCCATGCCCGTCATCATGGTCTCCACGATGACCCATCGTGGCGCCGACGCGACGCTTGCCGCTCTCGAGATCGGTGCGTTCGATTGCGTGGGAAAGCCTTCGCCTGGCGAGCCGCATCCTTTCTGTGATCTGGCAGAGAAGGTAAAGGCGGCTGCCCGCTCTCAACGGCAATATGTGAAGCCCGCCGCCCAGCGCGCGCAGCCGCCAGCCGTCACGGATTTCCGTGTGGGCCGCAAGATCGTCGCCATCGGCTCCTCCACCGGCGGCGTCGAAGCCTTGATCAACGTCTTGCAGAAGTTCCCGGCCAATTGTCCGCCGACGGTCATCACGCAGCATATGCCGCCGACCTTCACGCGCAGCTTCGCCGAGCGCCTGAATCGCCTCTGCGCCCCGGTCGTCCAGGAGGCGACCGATGGTGCGCGGCTCGAAATCGGCAAGATCTATCTGGCGCCGGGCGGCGAAAGGCACCTCAGGGTTGCCAATTCTGCGGCACCCCATTGCCGTCTGGTGGACGGCGGGCCGGTGAACGGCCATCGCCCTTCCGTCGACGTGCTCTTTGATTCGGTTGCCGAACTGGCTGGCCGCAATGCCGTCGGCGTAATCCTGACCGGCATGGGGCGCGACGGCGCTGCCGGTCTCCTCAAGATGCGCCATGCCGGCGCGCGTACCATCGGCCAGAACGAGAAGACCTGTGTGGTCTACGGCATGCCGAGGGTCGCCCACGAGCTTGGTGCAGTCGAACAGCAGTTTCCGCTGAACGCCATTGGCGAGGAAATTTTGAAAGCCACAGCCGCCCGAAAGGAAGGGAGCGAATAATGTCTCTAGCGGAGAAAATCAAAGTTCTGATCGTTGACGATCAGGTCACCAGCCGCCTGCTGCTGAGCGATGCGCTGACGCAGCTCGGATTCAAGCAGATCACGGCTGCCGGCGACGGCGAGCAGGGGATGAAGATCATGCAGCAGCAGCCGCATCATCTCGTCATCTCCGATTTCAACATGCCGAAGATGGACGGGCTAGGCCTCCTGCAGGCCGTGCGCACCAATCCGGCGACCAAGAAGGCCGCCTTCATCATCCTGACGGCGCAGGGCGACCGTGCGCTGGTTCAGAAGGCGGCGCAGCTCGGTGCCAACAACGTGCTCGCCAAGCCCTTTACCATCGAAAAGATGAAGGCAGCCATCGAGGCTGTGTTCGGAGCATTGAAATGATCCTTGAGGGTGCGGCCCGCCGCGTGCATATCATTCAGGGTGAGTACAAGGTCGTCAACGATCCCGAAGTGGTGCTGACGACCATCCTCGGCTCCTGCGTGGCGGCCTGTCTGCGCGATCCCATCGCCGGCGTCGGCGGCATGAACCATTTCCTCCTTCCGGGAATGGCGAACTCGCCGATGAGCGGTGGCGATGCGACGCGTTACGGCGTGCACCTGATGGAACTTCTGATCAACGGCCTGCTGAAGAAGGGCGCGAGGCGCGACCGGCTGGAGGCGAAAGTCTTCGGCGGCGCCAAGACGATCGCGACCTTCTCCAATGTCGGCGAGCAGAACGCGATCTTTGCCATGCAGTTTCTGAAAGACGAGGGTATTCCGGTCGTCAGTTCCAGCACGGGCGGCGAGCATGGACGCAAGATCGAATATTGGCCGATCTCCGGAAGGGCCAGGCAATACCCACTGACTGGTGCCGAGACACAGAAGACCGTAGCGCTGGAGCAGCGTCCGGTCGTTGCTCCCAAGCCGGTCGACGACACGATCGAATTTTTCTGATCAGCGAGGCAACCGCATGACCCCCCTACAGCATGTCGAGACGGCTGCCACTGAGGAGACGCTTCCGGCTATCCTTCTGCGCATCGTTTCCGAATTGCATGACATCGCCTATCTGATCGAACGCATCGAGCCTCAGCTGCTTGACATCAGCGACGCCAATATACTGGCCTCGCCGGAGGCCATGAAGGTCGTCCAAGGTATTGATCTCGCCGTGCAGAAGACGCGCGGCATCGCCGAATTCATCGATAACATCGCCGGAGCCATGCCCGAGGCGTGGACGGTGGATTTGGCAACGGCGCTCAGCCTCGTGAAGCTCACGGAAATGCAAAGGGCGCTTGGCGGTGGCAGTTTTCACGCGCATTCCCCGTCCCTGGCCCAATCCATGGCAAAGGCTGCCGGCGACTTCGATTTCTTCTGACTGCGTCGTCAGCAATAGAACTGTTTTTTATATAATCTCCTGCATTTTTTCCCGGCTTTTTCCTGAGCTCTTCTGGCCGGACGAAACGCTCGCACAAGTTTCGATTTCTATTTTCGCCGCGTAGCACAAAGCCATCAGGTCTTTGACGAATCGTGCGAGAACAGAATGAATCTGTTAAATCAATTAGTTCCCCTGCTTCGGAATCTTCAGAATCTCGGGAGAACGCGGCTGATGATCCTGGGGGGCGTGGGCGCCGTGTCCATGCTGCTGATCCTTTTTGCGGCCCTCTATGTCAACAAGCCCGCACAGGAGACGCTGTATGTCGGCCTGGATGCGACGGATCTCAACCAGATCAGCATCGCGCTCGCGGAAGCCAAGATCAATTTCCAGGTCGGTACGGATGGCTCCAGCCTGACCGTCCCGGCGGGCATGACCGGCAAGGCCCGCGCGCTTCTTGCTGAACGTGGCCTGCCCACCAGCGGCAAGGCCGGCTATGAGCTCTTTGACAATGTCGGCTCGCTCGGTCTGACCTCCTTCATGCAGGAAGTCACCCGCGTCCGTGCTCTCGAGGGCGAAATCAGCCGCACCATCACCTCGATCGCCGGTATCAGCGCTGCCCGCGTCCACATCGTCATGCAGGATGTCGGCAATTTCCGGAAGGCGGATCAGAAGCCGACCGCATCCGTCATGATCCGCGCGAGTGCGGAAGCTGCCCGCAAATCGGCTTCGGCTATCCGCCACCTCGTCGCCTCAGCCGTTCCCGGCCTGGAGGTCGATGATGTGACGATCCTCGACTCCACGGGCCAGTTGCTCGCATCGGGCGACGATCCCGGCAACGGCGCTCTCAGCCGCAATCTCGGCATCGTGCAGAACGTGCAGAGCGAAGTCGAATCCAACATCGACAAGGCCTTGGCGCCCTTCCTCGGCATGGATAATTTCCGCTCCAGCGTGACGGCACAGCTGAATACCGACAGCCAGCAGGTGCAGGAAACCACATACGATCCGGACTCGAAGGTCGAACGCTCCGTCCGCACCGTGAAGGAAGCGCAGAAGTCGCAGCAGAGCCAGCCCGACAGCGCCGCGACCGTGGAGCAAAATATTCCGCAGGCGGCCCCGCAGTCCGGCGGTAACACGCCGACGTCGAACGATCAGTCCGACAAGCGCGAGGAGCAGACCAACTACGAAATCAACAGCAAGACGACGGCCACGACCCGCACCAGCTACAAGATCGAAAAACTGTCCGTCGCCGTGGTGGTCAACAAGGGCCGCATCGCGCAAATGGTCGGCCAGGGCGCTGATCAGGCCAAGATCGACGCCTATATTGCGGAAATGCAGAAGATCGTCGCAACGGCAGCGGGTGTCGATCCGGCCCGCGGCGACATCGTTACCGTCAATGCCATGGACTTCCTCGACAGCCAGCTGCTTGAAGACACATCCTCCGGCTTCAGCATTACCGATATGCTGAGCCGCAACATGGCCGGCATCATCAACTCGCTGGCCTTCGTCGCGGTCGCCTTCCTGATCGTCTGGATGGGCTTCCGTCCGCTGATCCGCTCGCTCGGCGGCTCGTCCAGCAGCACGGCTCTTCCGGAAGCAGCGGGCCTGGAATTGCCGGATTTCGCGCCGGCGGTCGGCGGCCCCGGCGCGGCACTGATGGACGGCTTCGGCTCGGACTTCGGCTTCGACAGTACCGACGACCTGTTGACGATGGGCGACGATGGCGGCACATTCAATCGCCGCGTCAAGGAAGGGCCGGAGCGCCGTCTGTCCCGTATGGTGGAAATCAGCGAAGAACGCGCTGCAAAGATCCTCAGGAAATGGGCCGTCGACCAGGCCGCCTGACAAAAGGACCGGGAAGTTCCCGGTCCTTTTCTATCCAGTGGGCTGTATTTGAGCTTGCGTCATTGTCGATGCTACCTGTGATCAATTAGTCGCTGCCAGACGAATTGACGTGTTCGTAAGATGGAATTTCAATGATATACGGTTGCTGGGTAAAAAGAATCGACTTACAAATACTGTATCTATTGCGTAACAACTGTGTGTTCCGAGCAAATCGACCATCGTTTTCCGCGGTTCGCATGTTTTAAGTTTGTAGATTCCGGAGCGGGAAATTAGCTCATGATTCGTAGTCGTGCTTGCGGCAATGCGCGCCGGTGCGATTGCGGGTGTCGAATTCAGGGATGGGACATGCGCCCATCCATCCGTATACGCCGGAAGTGTTTGGTCGCGGTAGAGAAAGATCCGGCTTCGATGCCTCGTTGAGATTGGCTGCCGATTCTCTGAGGTGAAGGGATTGGGTTCTGACGGAACAATGCTCTCGTTGACGGCCGATCGTCCAACAGCGGCAGGAAATGCAAGTATGGACATGCAGATATCGCAGATGAGCAAAGGCGATAGGGATGCGCGATCGATCGCGTCCGCCGGAGCTATGTCGCGCGAGCAGCTCATTCTCCAGCTGAATGCCATTTCAGGTCCTGCCTATCTTCAGGCAGGCCTTCACGCCTTGGCGAGCTACGCCGGCGCCTCCCATTATCTTCTTGTCAGGTCCGATCTCATCCAGGAAAGCGGGGTCGATTTCGTGATTTCCTCCGATTGGCCCTTCGATCTCGTCCGGCGTCTGGCGGCGGAGCTGACAAGCGGCTATGGCCGCATCGGCGAGCTTGAAAAGTGCATGGCGCTGTTTCAGCCAAGCCTGGCGCTGCTTCCCGATGATGTCTCGCTGCCTGACGGTGTGGGCCGGCAATATCATGCCTTGACGTTCAATGTCGGTCGCACCCGCTTCTCCCTGCTGTTGCTGGCGAGCGAAGCGGCGGTGCTTCTGCCCGAGCGGTTGAGGGATGTCGGCCTCCTGGCCGGCTACCTCGCCAGCTCCACGCGTTGCTTCGAGGGTAAGCTGGAGCGCGATTTCGATCTGACCGAGCGCGAACTGGAATGCCTGTTCTGGATCGCCGAAGGCAAGACGAGCGATGAGATTGCGATGATCCTCGGGATCTCGCGCAATACCATCAACAACTACATTACCAGCGTCATGCGCAAGACCGCCACCAAGACCCGCTCGGAGGCTATCGCCTTTGCCGTGCGCAATAATCTCGTTTAAGGGCCGACCGGATGCGCTATCAGCCAGACAGGACGACGGATATGCCGGGCGAATCACGGCTTACCCGTTCCGGGCGGATCTCCGGCCGCTCCGATCTGTTCCCGAAGCTGGTGTCGATGCAAAAGCTGATCGACGCGCAGCATTTTGCCGTTTATCGCCTGCACGGCTCCGGCCTGCCGCATAAGCAGCGCCTGGTATGCGAAATCGATAATTGGGGCTCGGCCAACTCCGTCGTCGGCAAATCCTTTGTAGAGGCCTATGGCGAAGCACTGATCGAGCATATCGACAAATCGCTGCTGCCGCTGATGTGGAACGGGCGCGACAGCGACAGCACCGCCGAGACGCCGGATTTTGCCGTCTTCACGCAGCGCCTGAAGCCGCATCTCCTGCCTTTTGCCGGCGCCGCCTTTCCCGTGCGGCTCGGCGCCGTCGGCAACGGCTACACCGTCTTCACGGCTAAGTTCATGGATCTCTCGAGCGATATGATCGTCGAGCTGCACGGCCGCAGCTGCCAGATCATGATGCAGCTCCTGTCGCTGGATGAGCGGCGCTCCCAGGCGGCCGAAGCGCTGAGCGAGCGCGAAATCGCCTGCCTGCAGCTTGCCGGCGACGGGCGCATCAGCGAGGAGATTGCCGAGAAGCTTGGATTGTCGGTGCACACAGTCAACGCTTATCTCGGATCGGCGACGATAAAGCTCGACAGCGTCAACCGCATCCAGGCCATCGCGAAGGCGATCCGCTTCGGCTATATTAGCTGAGATAGCGGCGCCTTGGGGCACTGCCGCAAGACGAAATCACCTGCGACACGTTACTGAATAAATGAATAGAGCGGCGCCCCGGTTTCTGCCGGATGCACGCCGCTCTCGCGAATCACTTTGCCGATTTTTGAAAAAGGACTTCCTCAGAATGCGTGTGCGGCCTCGCCGCGGACGACGTAACGCGCGTCCCTTAGGCTGCGGGCGAGCAGCGCCGTGTTCTCGTCGGGATCGACGGAGGCCTTGTCGAAGGCGATGTGGTTGATCTCGATGCCCGCATGGTGCTCCGCCAGCGAAAGCTTGGCATAGATGGTAACGCCCAGCGGCTTGATCTCCAGATCGAGCGTCACCTCCGCCGGCCCGCCCCAATCGAGCTTATAGTCGCCGCCGAGCCCGAAATTGACCGTGCCGGGAAGAAAATAGAGCTCGGCGGCCGAGGCGACGAGGTCAGCGAGGTTGCCATATCGTTCGAAGCGCAGCAGCGAGATCAAATCGGCGGCATCGAGGAGGCGCAGCTCGCTTGCGACCGGGCTGATGGCTTCGGCTAGTATTTGTTCACGCTGGGCAGAGTAGGGGCATTTTTTCATTTGGTTTATCGTACCCGTTTTCTATTCGACTGCGCGGCATAGATCCGATGGATGAGTTCTGCGACAGCCTTGTAAAATACTGACGGTATGACGCTATCAACCGAGACTTGCGCAAACATGGAGCGCGCGAGCGGCGGGTCTTCAAAAACGGGAATATTGTTGGCCTCGGCTATCTCCCTGATTTTCAGAGCAATCAGGTCCTGGCCTTTGGCGACGACGACAGGGGCGTCGTTTTCCTCGCGCACATAGCGAAGTGCGACGGCGAAGTGAGTCGGGTTGGCGATGACGAGGGTGGCGCGCGGCACCTGCTTCATCATGCGGCGGCGGGCGCGGTCGCGCGCGATCGAGCGCTGGCGAGACTTGACGATCGGGTCACCCTGCGACTGCTTGTGCTCGTCCTTGACCTCCTGCTTCGTCATTTTCAATTGGTCGAACCAGTGATGCCGGCTCCACAACAGGTCGGCAACGCCGACGACGACGGTTGCCATCAGCACGATGATCAGGATGCGCTGAACGATCGTCGACAGACGCACGAAGATGGTCTGCGGGTCGGACACCATCGAATCCATCGCATGGAAGAACTGGCTGCGGAGCACGAAAAACATGACGATGCTGACCAGCACGATTTTTGCGAGGGATTTGCCGAATTCCACCATGCCGGTCGCGCTGAAGATGCGCGTGAAACCTTTCGCCGGCGATATGCGCGAAAACTGTGGCCTGATTCGTTCGAGAACGGGGGTGGGCAGGTTCTGGAAGATCGAGGCGCCGATCCCGAAGACGAAGAAGAGCACGACCGCCGGCAGCACCATGTTGCCGACTTCCCAGCCTATGCGCGTAAACAGCGAGATGGCGTCTGGGCCTGTCTCCAGCTGCCATTGATCCGGCTTTTCAAAGAGATCGCGCAGAACCTCGCCCATGCGGCCCATGCGTTCGGGCAGAAAGAAGGTAACGTAGATGACGGTCGCGAGCATGGAAGCAAAGAGCGTTGCTTCCCTGGAGTGAGGGACATTGCCCTTCTCGATCGTATCGCGGAGTTTTTTCTCCGTCGGTTTTTCTGTTTTACTGTCCTTGTCTTCGTCAGCCAAAGCAGCCGCCCTCTGCGAAACGGAAAGAGGCCGCGCATCATGCGCGGCCCATAGCTTGTCAGTCTATGATGTTTTAGCTGAGTCGCGCCGCGTTTACGCCGCTTCTTCCACAGGCGTATTTTCCTTGGTCTTGAGCTCGATCTGGCCGGAGTTGGCCAGACGAATGGCTTCCTGGGCGATGGCACGCCGGGCAATCGCGATTTCGCGCGGATTGATGCCGGCATTGCCCATCTGCAGGTCGGATTCGATCATGCGGCGCTGACGCGGGCTGATCGAGGACAACACGATCTCGCGGATCTCGTTGCCGGATCCCCGCAGCGCCATCGTCAGTATGTCGGCGGCGATGTCGTTGAGCAGCAGGACGCGGCTCGGCTGCGGCATACGGGTGAGATCGTCGAAGAGGAAGATCTTCGGGCGAACCTTCTCGACCGATTCCTTGTTGATCGATTCCAGCGAACTCAGCAGCGTATCGACCACCGGCTTGTCGAGTTCGTTCATCAGATCGGCAACCTTCGTGGAACCCGACGCGTTGCGTTCGGCGTCGATCTCAGCCATCAGCCCGAGAACGCGGTTTTCGATGATCTGGGCAGCCTTGGGGCTGACGTCCTTGATATTGACGGTGCGGTTCATGATGTCGGCGCGCTGGGCCTCGGGGAGCTGCAGCAGGATCTTCGCGCCGAAGGCCGAAGGCATCATGGAAAGCACATAGGCGATCGTCTGAGGATGCTCGCGCAGGAAGAACTTGGCGACGAAGACCGGATCGGCCTCGCCCAGGCGATCCCAAATGGAGGTCTCGTAAGCCTGGAAGGCGGTACGGCGGCCGAGCAGGCTGTCGACCTCGTCCGGTGTCAGGCCTTCTTCGAGAATGCTCTCGATGGCCTTGGCGTTGTCCATGAGGCCGGCGCCCTCGGTGAAGAGGTCTTCGAATTCAGCCACAAGCTGTGCCAGCTCGTCCGGCGGAATAACCCGCAGTGATTGCGCCGAAGCGATGATCATCTGCAGCTCGGCCTGCGTGAAGTATTTCAGCAGCCGTCCTGCCACTTGCTTGCCCATGGCGAGAAGGACGGCGGCTGCTTTTTCAGTCTGAGATAACGGTTTCTCGGCGATTGCGCCGCTGAAATCGTCAAAGTCCATCATGGTCTTCGTCTCCGTCCCGCGAGGGGGAGTGGGCTCATCCTGAGCCGGGTTCAGCTTTTCTTCGTGTTATAAATTTCAGTGAGCTTGATGCCGAATCTGGTGTCGTCATGTTCCAGAACGGTAATCTCGCCCCGGCCGATCTTGCGGCCGTTCACGGTAATTTCGACCGGTTCGCCGATCTTCTTGTCGAGTGCGATGATTGCGCCCTCGGCCAGGTTCATCAGGCCGGACACCGGCATGCGGCTGCTGCCGAGCACGATCTGGACGTCGATCGGGATATCCATGATCAGGTCCATATTCGCAGTGAGCGCGCTGCCGGGGGCAGCCGGTGCCGCGGACACGCCGCCGAACTCGCCGTCATCGAAGGCTGGAGTGGAATTGTCGTCCCCGAAATCGCCGAAGGTGGAGAGATCCGTGCCTGTTTGCGCGCCGAATGCGTCGGCCTCGAAATCGGGCAGACCGCCCTCATTGTCTTTCTTCAGGACGCCGCGCAGACCATCGATGGCCTCGTCCAAGGCGGCGTCGCTGTTTGAAATCTCCAGCGATTCCTCGCTGCTTTGCTGTGTCGTCTTCGTAGCCATGAAATCACTATTCCAGTTGAAACTTGCCTCAAGCTGCCGTGTGCGGGGCCACGCGCCAGCCGATCAATTCATCAAGTGTCTGAGAAGCTCGTCGTCGGAATTGACGTTGTCCTTGACGCGCACCGTATAATTTTCGCCAGAGCGGCCGAATTCGCAGATGTAAAGGTCTTTGCTGTTGGCGCTGACTTCGACGCGGACATCGCCCGTGTCCATGAAAGGAATGATATCGCCGACCGCAAGCTTGGAAATGGTGTCGAGCGTCAGCGATTCGAGCCGAATTCGCGCCTCAAGCGTCACCTGCGAGCGGCGGACCTGCTCGCTGAGCTGCTCCGACCATGCTTGGGAAGCGGCGGTCGGGTTCTTGGCGCGAGGCGTGCTGACGACGGTGCGCAGCAGATCCCGTTGCGGTACGATGATGACGATCTGGGAAAGCGATTTGCCGAGCGAGATCGTCATCGTGATCGCAGCGGCAAAGTCGTTACCGTTGTCACCGATGGCAACCGGGCGATCCTCGATATTGTAGGGCGGATCGAGGTAGGGCTCGAAACCGCCGGCAGCATTCACCGCCGAGCGAAGCACTTTGGCGATCTTTTCGAACACCATGACGGAAAGATCGAGTTCGATCACCGAAAGCGGGCGCGCGACCGGCGCTTCCATATCTTCGGCGCGCGCGCCAAGCATATGCTCCATCAGCGTCATGATGAAGCCAGCGCCGCAGCCGAGAATGAAGTTCGGGGCCCAGTTGCGCAGCGAACCGTTGACCAGCGCGTGGTTGCCGCCCAGCTTGGCGATCAGCTCGTTCATCGAACCGGACTGGCAGCCGGCATAGGCGATGTTGATATCCAGGCCCGTTTCGCTCTTGATGATGTCGGGCAGGAATTCGGCATAGACCTGGGCGAAGGCGGTGCCGAGTTTCGCAAGTGTTGCCTGATCGCCGAGATTGCCCGTGAGCTTGGCAAAAAGCGTGCGGTCCATCGTCTGTGCCCTATGCGCGGATTGCTGGCTCATGATCGTCAGGCTGCCTTGCTTTCACCGCCGGGGTTCATCATTTCCTGCTCGACGGCATCGATCGATGGACGCTCGTAGGAAGAGATGGTCTTGCGGCCGTATTCGAGTGCGACCTGCGGCACCGATCCGTTCATGTAGGCAAGCAGCGTCTGCTTCACGATGACGTAGAGGCGATGCTGCTTGTTGCGCACGACCTTGATCTGGGAAACCAGCGGTGCGCAGACGGAATAGGACAGGATGATGCCGAGGAAAGTGCCGACCAGCGCCGAGCCGATGAGGTGGCCGAGCACTTCCGGTGATTCGTTGATGTGGCTCATCGCCTTGATGACGCCGAGAACGGCGGCGACGATACCGATCGCCGGGAAGGAATCGCCCATGATCGTGATCGAATGATAGGGCTTCATCTTGTCGTGCTGCATCGTGTCGAGCTCTTCGTCCATCAGCGCCTCGATCTCGTGCGAGCGCGCGTTGCCGATGATGATGAGGCGGACATAATCGCAGATGAAGGCGGTCAGATCCTTGTTCTTCAGAACCGTCGGAGCGGCCTTGAAGATCGTCGATTCGTCGGGATTGTCGATATGGGCTTCGATCTCGTTGCGCGACTTGGTGCGCAGGTCGCGCATTAGGGCATAGAGCACGCCGAGCGTGTCGAGATAGTCGCGCTCCTTGGGAACCGCATGACGGAAGGCCTCGCCGAGCGCCTTGCCCGAATCCTTCACCACCTTCATCGGATTGGCCATGATGAAGCCGCCGAGACCGGCGCCTGCGATAATGACAAATTCGAAGGGCTGGAACAGCGCGCCTACGTCTCCGCCCATAGCCATGAAGCTGCCTATGATGCAGCCGCAGGTCACTACAAATCCGATAATAATATTCATCGTCGGTCCACACCTGAACGTTGCTTCATACGATGAACTAGGGGACCTGCCTTGCGTGAGGCTGTTCGATGGGTCTCCGAACATCCCTTTTTGCCTTGTCAGCTTCGCACAAGCCAAGCCCTGCAGGATGGCGGGTAAGGGCATCCATGCCCCGCTAACGAAATGTAGGAGCGCCGGCGGCGTTTCCTTTCCCGTTATTCTCCAATGTCCGGAGGGCGTTGAAAATGCAGTCTGGTATTTATGTCGCGCTGTCGTCCCAGATGGCGCTCGAGCGGCGTCTGACGACGATCGCCGACAATTTGGCCAACGTGAATACGACGGGCTTCCGCGGTACCGAGGTCAAGTTCGATCAGGTCCTCAGCAATACGCAAAACAAGCTCAACGCCAAGGTCGCCTTCGTCTCGCAAGGCAACGACTATCTCTCCACTGACAATGGCGAACTTCAGAACACCGGCAATCTCTTCGATTTCGCCGTCAAGGGTGACGCTTATTTCGGCATGAACACGCCGGCTGGCCTGGTGCTGACGCGCGATGGCCGCTTCACCATGACTGAAAGCGGCGCGCTGGTTTCCACGCGTGGCTTCCCGGTCCTCGATCCTGGCGGTGCGCCGATCCAGCTCGACCCCGCCGGTGGTCCGCCGAGTGTCGCGTCGAACGGGACCATCATGCAGAACGGCCGCAGCATGGGCCAGATCGGTCTCTATAGCGCCGATGTCAGCAAGGGCTTCCTGCGCTATGAAAACAGCGGCATCCTGCCGACCGATACGCCACAGGCTGTCATCGACCGCTCGAACATCGGCATCGCCCAGGGCTATCTCGAAAATTCCAACGTCAACGGCATGCGGGAAATGACCAATCTGATCGAGGTCAGCCGTGCCTTCGACAATATCAGCACGCTCACCAGCAGCAGTGAAGGCACGCTCACCGATGCCATCAAGACCCTCGGCGGCAGCCAGTAAAGAGGGCTTGTCATGGTCGAGGATCGGTTGCCGGAGGGCGCAATATCGCCGAAGCTTTCGCATATGGCCCTTCTGGCGGGCCAGTATGCGATGGCGGAGAATGCCGTGGCCCATGGTGGTCATGTGCGCACCATCGCTGCCGGACACTATACGGTTGCCGGCCTTTCCAGGCAGGTGCGTCTCGGCGATTTCGTTGCGCATCGGTCGCAGACGGGCATCCACCTCGGCGAGGTCGTCCGCGTCGAACCGGATCTCACCTATGTCTGTCCGATCGAGCCCGGCGAGCCGATCGGCATCCAGGATACCATCATTCGCAAGGGCGCCTTCCGTATCGCGCCCGATGACAGCTGGTGCGGCCGCACGATCAACTCGCTCGGCGAGCCGATCGATGGGTTGGGGCCGCTGACAGCGGGTCTGGAAGCACGCCCAATCTCCAATACGGCTCCGCCTTCGATGACGCGAAAGCGCGTCGAAACCGGCTTCAAGACCGGCGTGCGCGCCATCGATATCTTCTCGCCGCTCTGCCTGGGACAGCGCCTCGGCATCTTTGCCGGTTCCGGCGTCGGCAAGTCGACGCTGCTGTCGATGCTGGCGAGGGCCGAAGCCTTCGACAAGGTGGTGATTGCGCTCGTCGGCGAACGCGGCCGCGAAGTGCGTGAGTTCATCGAGGATACGCTCGGTTCCCACATGCAGAAGTCGGTCGCCGTCGTTGCGACCAGCGACGAAAGCCCGATGCTGCGCAAGATGGCGCCGCTTTCGGCCATCACAATCGCCGAACATTTCCGAGACAAGGGCGACAACGTTCTCCTGATCGTCGACAGCGTCACCCGTTTCGCCCATGCCATCCGCGAAGTGGCGACTGCCTCCGGCGAGCCGCCGATCGCACGCGGATATCCAGCGTCCGTCTTCACCGAATTGCCGCGCCTTCTCGAGCGGGCAGGCCCCGGACCGGAAGGCACCGGCACCATCACCGCGATCATCTCCATCCTCGTCGATGGCGACAATCACAATGATCCGATCGCCGATTCCACCCGTGGCATTCTCGACGGTCACATCGTCCTGCAGCGCAGTCTTGCCGAAGAGGGGCGCTACCCGCCGATCGATCCATTGGCATCCGTATCGCGTCTTGCCCGCAAGGCCTGGACTTCCGACCAGGAAAAGCTTGTGTCGCGCCTGAAGGCGCTGGTGCACCGCTACGAGGAAACGCGCGATCTGCGCCTGATCGGCGGCTATCGCCAAGGCAGCGACGCCGATCTCGACATCGCCGTGCGTCAGGTGCCGATCATCTACGACATACTGAAGCAAACCCCGGGCGAAGAACCGTCGGCGGATGCCTTCACCGATCTTGCGACGGCTCTCAGAAACGCTTCGAGCGGTGTCCCCGCCAGAGCCAAGTGATGGTCGACACAGCACTACCTCGATTTTTCCTTGTCCGCGGTCTGCCGGATATCGCCGAATGTCATGCCTAAAAAGGGACCAGAAGTGAAAGAATCCGACGCTGACGAACCGGTCGCCCCGCCGAAATCGGCGAGAAGGCGAACCGTTACGGACAAGGCTCTCGCCTTTGCGGGACTGGCGCTTGCCGGTGCCTCTGCCTTCTTCCCCTGGTATGTCTTCCTGAACCCCGACAAGTTCGGCATTCAGGTGGCCGAAGGCGATCGAACCCGCGATCTTCCGAACTGGCCTGGCCGCACCATCGTCAGCGTGTCGCCGCTCGCCATGGTGAACAAGAATCCCTCCGAGCCGAAAGATTTGATTCCCGATCCGCTGACGACGGCAACGGTCAGCAATGCCGGCCGTGAGGACGACAAGGGGCCGCCGGCCGATCAGCAGCCGTTCCCCGGCAAGTCCGCCTTCCAGCTGCTGCATGTCGCCAATGGCCGCGCGCTGATCGAGGACGACACCGGCATGTATGTCGTGCGCGTCGGATCGCTTTTGCCCGACAACAGCCGGTTGGCCTCGATCGAACAGCGAGAGGGAAAATGGGTCATCGTCACCTCGACGGGCGATGTCTACGGCAACAATTGAGGAAAACCCGGAATCGCCCGGATTTCAGGCACTTCGAAGACTTTGCAGGAACGCATTTCTCGCAAGTCCCACGCAAGATTATCCCGCTAGATTCACAGTGTAAGAACGGAGAGAAGCCCATGCAACCGATTCAGCTCTTTGACCTGGCCTCGCGACAAGCCGAGTGGCTCCAGGTACGTCAGCAGGTTGTTGCCGGCAATATCGCCAATGCCAATACGCCGAAGTTTCACGCCAAGGATGTCACGCCGTTCCAGGCCGTTCTGGACAACCAGAACGTCGGTATGGTCCGGACCAATCCCGCGCATCTTTCGGGCAGCGAATTCAGCACGAGCGGCAACGTCAACGTGGAGGAAGCGCCGCTCAATCAGGAAATTGGTGTCCAGGAGTCGGGTAACACCGTCGGCCTGGAAGACGAGCTCGCCAAGGCCGGTGAAATCAAGCGCCAGTACAGCTTGAACACCGCTCTCGTCGGCTCCTTTCATCGCATGATGTTGATGACCGTAAAACAATAGATGAAGTGAAGATGTCATGGACCCTTTATCAGCCGCATTGAAGATTGCGGGCTCCGGCCTGGAGGCTCAATCGACTCGTCTGCGCATTGTCTCCGAAAATATCGCCAATGCCCGTTCGACGGGCGATACGCCGGGTGCCGATCCCTATCGGCGCAAGACCGTGACCTTCGGCGCCGAGATGGATCGCGCCAACGGCGTCACCACGGTCGGCGTCAAGAAGCTCGGGGAGGACACGGGCAAATTCGTCGAAGAATACGATCCCAGTAATCCGGCCGCCGACCAAAAGGGCTACGTCAAGATGCCCAACGTCAACATTCTCGTCGAGATGGCCGATATGCGGGAGGCCAATCGTTCCTACGAGGCCAATCTGCAGACGGTCAGACAGGCCCGTGATCTCATTTCCTCCACTATTGATCTGCTGAAGAACCAATGATCGACTCGATTAAGAATGTAGCCTCTCTTTCGGCGACCCGCGGCCTCGGCAGCATCGCCACGGATCTGACCTCCGCCGCTTCCAGCGCCCTGAATGCCTCGCCGGCCGTCGCTGCGGGCGCGGATGCTGGAATGAGCTTCGCGTCGGTCATGTCGAATGTCGCGAAAGATTCCATCAACTCGCTGAAGGACGCCGAAAACGCCTCCTTCGCCGGCATCAAGGGCACGATGAGTACACGCGAAGTCGTCGACAAGGTCATGCAGGCCGATCAGACCCTGCAGACCGCGATCGCACTGCGCGACAAGGTGGTCTCGGCGTTCCTCGATATTACTAAGATGCAGATCTAGCGCGGGGTTTCCCGCTCTAATTAATTGATTTGGCGTGAGTTGTTCGCAGGCCGCTTCGCGGTTTCGAAGGTTCCGCCCTGGCTCGAAGGACGAAAGCATGAGAGCGCTCGCAATTGCCGCGACGGGCATGGACGCCCAGCAGACCAATCTCGAAGTGATCGCGAACAACATCGCGAACATCAATACGACGGGTTACAAGCGCTCGCGCGCCGAGTTTTCCGACCTTCTCTACCAGACCGAGCGCGCCAAGGGCATCGCCAACAGGCCGAATCAGGCAGTCGTGCCGGAAGGCGCCAATATTGGCCTTGGCGTTCAGACCGTTGCCGTGCGCAACATCCAGGTGCAGGGCGAGCTGTCGCAGACCCAGAACGAGCTCGACATAGCCCTCGTAGGTCGCGGCTGGTTCCAGATCCAGATGCCCGACGGCACGACCGCATATACCCGCGCCGGCTCCTTCAACAAGAGCGACACCGGCCAGATCGTCACCCCCGATGGCAACGTATTGGAGCCTGGCATCACGATCCCGAACAACGCCAGCAGCCTCACCATCAGCCAATCCGGCCAGGTGTCGGCGATCATCGGCACGGCGACCACGCCGACTGTACTCGGCCAGCTGCAGATCGCCAATTTCGTCAATGAAGCCGGCCTGCAGCCGATGGGCAGCAACCTCTTTACGCAGACGCCTGCCTCCGGCGATCCCGTCGTCTCCGATCCGAACCAGAATGGCTTTGCCTATCTGAAGCAAAACTATCTGGAATCGTCGAATGTCGATCCGGTCAAGGAAATCACCGATCTGATCACTGCACAACGCGCCTACGAGATGAATTCGAAGGTCATCACGACGGCCGACGAAATGGCGCAGATCGTCAGCAAGAACCTGAAGTAGCAAGAGGGACGGGCCGAACATGAGGTTTCGCCGGATGAAAAGCTTGGCAATGGCATGGTTCGCCGCAGCGAGCCTCTCCGTCGTATTCGCGTCGGCTGCGCCGGCCGGCGCAATGAGTGCCGACGGCTCCAGCCTCGGAACTGCCGTGGTGCCGACCGAGACGATCTATCCGGGCGATATCATCAGCAGCGGCCAGCTCGAAGAGGTCGAGGTCACCAATCCAAATCTGAGCGGAGACTATGCCAAGCGGCTCCGGGAGGTCACCGGTCTGGTATCGAAGCGCACGCTTCTTCCCGGCCGCACGATTTCCATCTCCGCGCTACGCCAACCCTATGCGGTAACGCGCGGCTCCAATGTCCGTCTGGTGATGAGCATGGGTACCATGACGATCACGGCGGCCGGCACGCCGCTGGATGATGGCGCCGTCGGCGATAACGTCCGCGCCCGCAACATGGACTCCGGCATCATCGTCAACGGCACGGTCCTTCAAAACGGTACGATCCGCGTGGTCGCGAAATGAAACGGCTTCGTCAACTACTCGCAATCCTGTTCGCATTGCCGAGCCTGATCGCGGCCGATCCGGCTCTCGCGATGCAATCGCGCATCAAGGATATTGCGTCGCTGCAATCCGGCCGCGACAACCAGCTGATCGGCTACGGCCTGATCGTCGGTCTCCAGGGGACCGGCGACGGTCTGCGTTCCTCGCCGTTTACCGAACAGTCTATGCGCGCGATGCTGCAGAACCTCGGCATCTCGACGCAGGGTGGCCAGTCTGCCGCCAAGAACACCGCCGCCGTCATGGTGACGGCGAACCTGCCGCCCTTTGCAAGCCCGGGCAGTCGCATCGACGTGACGGTCAGCTCGCTCGGCGATGCGACGTCGCTGCGCGGCGGCACACTGATCATGACTTCTCTGAGCGGCGCCGACGGGCAGATCTATGCCGTGGCGCAGGGCTCGGTCATCGTATCCGGTTTCCAGGCGCAGGGCGCCGCCGCTACGGTGACCGAAGGTGTCACGACGGCTGGCCGCGTGCCCGGCGGCGCCATCATCGAGCGCGAACTGCCGTCGCGCTTCAAGGATTCCGTTAACCTGGTCCTGCAACTGCGCAATCCGGACTTCTCCACCTCGATTCGCATCGCCGATACGGTCAATACCTGGGCGACCTCGCGTTTCGGTGCGCCGATCGCGGAAGCCAAGGATTCGCAGGAGGTGACGATCGCCAAGCCGAAAATGGCGGATCTGACACGGCTGATGGCCGACATTGAAAATCTCAACGTTCAGACGGATACGCCGGCCAAGGTCGTCATCAACGAGCGCACCGGAACGATCGTCATCGGCGCCGATGTCCGCGTCTCGCCGGTCGCCGTCAGCTACGGAACGCTGACCGTGCAGGTGAGCGAGAACCCGCAGGTGATCCAGCCGGAACCCTTCTCCGACGGCCAGACGGCGATCCAGGATCAGACCGACATCACTGCCACCAAGAGCGGCGGCCGCGTGGCCGTGCTGGAAGGACCTGATTTGAAGACGCTGGTCTCCGGCCTCAACAACATCGGCGTCAAGCCGGACGGCATCATCGCCATCCTGCAAGGCATCAAGTCGGCCGGCGCCCTGCAAGCGGAGCTCGTATTGCAATGATCTCGACCGCCATTGCCAGAAAAATGCTGATCACCGGCAGCCTCGCCGCGCTGTTGTCGCTGACGACGGCCGCGGCGCAAGAGGCGCCGAAACCGGTCGCCGATCCAGCTTCGAGCCAGGACGAGATCCGCCAGTTCTGCACCAATATCGCAGATCCGGCTCGAGACCAGCGCTATCTGCTGCAAAAGCAGGAACTGGAAAAGCTGCAGGCGGATGTCGATCAGCGCATTGCCACCATGGACAAGCGCAAGGCCGAATATGAGGACTGGCTGAAAAAGCGCGACGACTTCCTCAAGACG
The DNA here is from genome assembly GCF_020871915.1 of Rhizobium sp. AB2/73. Taxonomy (NCBI): domain Bacteria; kingdom Pseudomonadati; phylum Pseudomonadota; class Alphaproteobacteria; order Hyphomicrobiales; family Rhizobiaceae; genus Rhizobium; species Rhizobium sp. AB2/73. The sequence continues at coordinate 249,557 of NZ_CP067071.1, forward strand.
GCCGATCTCGGCCTGGTCGATATCTACAAGAACATGAAGCCGGATGCAGCAGCGGCAAGCCTCAACGATGTCAGGACCGTAACTGCCGCAGCCATCATCATGAAGCTTTCCGCGCGCCAGTCGAGCCTGATCCTGGCGGAAATGGATGCGAAGAAGGCGGCCATGATCACCAATATCATCGCCAGCGCATCCGACCCCAATACATCGAAGTCGAAGGACCCCTCATGAACACGCGTCTAACGGCCGCCTGTGCGATCGTCGTCTTCCTCGCCGGTTGCCAGTCGCAGGCCCTCAGGGAAATCGGCAGGGCGCCTGCCATGAGCCCGATCGGCAGCGGCCTGCAATATGCCCAGACGCCGCAGATGTCGCAGTATCCGAAGCGGCCCCATCAGGTCGCGCAAGGCTATTCGCTCTGGAATGATTCGCAGGCCGCCCTGTTCAAGGATGCGCGCGCACTCAATGTCGGCGACATCCTGACCGTTACGATCCAGATCAATGACAAGGCGAATTGGGATAACGAGACCAATCGCAATCGCACGAACAAGAGCGATATGAACTGGAACATCACCGCCAAGATCTTCGGCTGGCAGCCAAGCACCAATGCCGACGCGACTTCAGGCTCCGACACCAGCACCGACAGCAAGGGCAAGATGCAGCGTTCCGAGCAGATCAACCTTCTGGTCGCAGCCGTCGTGACGGGCATCCTCGAAAACGGCAACTTGATGATCAGCGGCTCGCAGGAAGTGCGCATGAACCAGGAAATCCGTATTCTCAACGTCGCCGGCATCGTCCGGCCGCAGGACGTCACGTCCGAGAATACTATTTCCTACGACAAGATCGCCGAGGCGCGCATCTCCTATGGCGGCCGTGGCCGCCTTACGGAAATACAGCAGCCGCCGAGGGGGCAGCAGGCCGTCGACCTGCTCTCGCCGCTCTGATTTGATAGTGGACGGATAGGGAATATGGCAGCAGCCGCAGACGAATCGGCAAAGGGCAAGGGATCGCCGATGATCATGATGATCGTCGGGCTACTGGTGCTGACCGTGCTCGGCGGCGGCGGCGGCTGGGTCCTGGGAACCATGGTGGCGCCGCGGATCAAGGAGGCCACCGCGGCCGTGCAGGCGATTGCAAAGGCCGGCGGCGACAGCAAGCAGGCTGCTGCAGCCGCCCAGGCAAACGGCATCGTGGCGCTCGATCCGATCACCACCAATCTTGCTTATCCCTCGCAGAGCTGGATCAGGCTGGAGCTTGCGCTGGTTTTCAAGGGGCCGCCGGACGCACAGCTCGCCCAGGCGATCCATCAGGATATCCTGGCTTATATCCGCACGGTTTCCTTGCAGCAGATCGAAGGTGCACGGGGCCTGCAATATCTTAGGGATGACATTCAGGAGCGTGTTGACCTGCGCTCGGAAGGACGGGTATCGAAAGTTATCTTCAGAACTTTCGTGATCGAATGAGTCGATTAGCACTTGCCCTGTCCATATTCGTCATTGCTGCATTGTCGCCGGAGCTCGCGGCGGCGCAGCAATTGTCGCAGCAGCTTCCCACCGATCTTCTGAACGCGCCGGTCAACGGCTCGGTTGCCGCCTGGATCATCCGTACCTTCGGGCTTCTGACGATCCTGTCGATCGCGCCGGGTATCCTGATCATGGTGACGAGCTTTCCGCGCTTCATCATCGCGTTTTCGATCCTGCGCACCGGCATGGGCCTTGCGACGACGCCGTCGAACATGATCCTGCTGAGCCTGGCCCTTTTCATGACCTTCTACGTCATGTCGCCGACCTTCGATCAGGCCTGGAAGGACGGCGTGCAGCCGCTGCTCGCCAATCAGATTTCGGAAGGAGATGCCGTGCAGCGCATCGCCGAGCCCTTCCGCACCTTCATGTCCAACAATACGCGCGACAAGGACCTGAAGCTTTTCGTCGACCTCGCGCAGGAACGCGGCCAGACGACGGTGGTCGACAACAAGATCGATTATCGCGTGCTGATCCCGGCCTTCATGATCTCGGAAATTCGCCGAGGCTTCGAAATCGGTTTCCTTGTGGTCCTGCCGTTTCTGGTCATCGACCTGATCGTTTCCACCATCGTCATGGCGATGGGCATGATGATGCTGCCGCCAACGTCGATCTCTCTGCCGTTCAAGATTCTCTTTTTCGTGCTGATCGACGGCTGGAACCTTCTGGTCGGCAGCCTGGTCCGCTCTTTCCACTGATGTTATGAGCGGAAGGCGATCACCGGAGCCCTTGCCCCGATGATCGCTGGAACTTATTCGGCCGCGATTGCCGCCGAATTCCGGTCGTCTTCCATGAACGGTTCCGCGCGCGCCGGCAGTGCCGGCACGTCCATGTGATCGGGTGCAAGCCCCTGCTTGGCCCGCGCCGCCATCATCTCAAAGGCCGTCTCCAGATGATGCGTGAAGCGTTCGGCATCGAAGAGCGGCTTGATGTAGCGATTGGCCGCCAGCGTTTCCTTGAACTGGGCAATCCGCTCAGGCTGGCCGGCGAGCTGCACCGCCATGTCTTCATAGGCCTGGACGTCGTCGGCCACCAATTCCGGCAGGCCGATGGCATTCAGCAGGCTTTCACTGACGCGCGAAGCGAAATTGGTGCCCTTGACGGTGAGAACCGGCAGGCCGCCCCAGAGCTGTTCCGAGGTCGTCGTATGGCCGTTGACGGGGAAGGTATCGAGGCCGAGATCGGCAAGCTGCTGGCGGTCGATATGGTCCTCGTAGCGAATGCGGCTGGTAAAGACGACCCGCTTGCGGTTGACGCCGCGGGCTTCCAGGCGCGACCAGATATTGGCCTCCGCGCGAGGGCCGTTGCACAGCAGCCAAAGCACGCTGTTCTTGCTGCGCTTGAGAATATTGCACCATACGTCGACCATCTGCGGCGTGATCTTGCGGTTGCCGTTGAAGGAAGCGTAGACGAAAGCGTCCTCGGGCAGCCCGTGCTCCGCACGCGTTGTCGGCCGCGGCTTCGGGCGGTTGAGCGGATCGTTCGGCTGGTAGCATTCGGGCAGGCGGCAATATTTTTCGTAGAAATGCGCCTTCGACTGATCCGGCAGCACGTACTGGTCGCCGATGATGTAGTCGAGGTCGATGTTGACGGTCGTGCCCGGAAAGCCCAGCCAGGCGACATGGATCGGAGCGGGCATGTAGTTGAGGATAAAAGCGCGACTTCCCTTTGTATGCCCCTTGAGATCGACGAGAATGTCGATTCCGCGGGCGCGGATCGCTTCTGCCGCAGCCTGGTTGGAAAGGCCGCGAATGTCGACCGTCGTCCCTAGTGCCGAATAGTCGAAAGCCTCCTCTTTCTGGTGAGCCGCCTCCGAGTGGTCGAAAAGGGTGATTTCGAACCGATCCTTGTCGTGCAACTCGAGGACGCGCTGCATCAGCTTCATCGTCGCGTGTCCCGGCCAGAAGTCGGAGGAGAGATAGCCGATGCGGATCTTGCCGCCCCATGTATGCGGCAGCTTGCGGCGGGCTTCCGCATGGCCCGCCGGCAATGGATCGGTGTCGTGGACCGCGAGCTTGTTAAGCGCCTCGTCGCCGCACCAGTGGAGATGAAAGAAGGGATTGTCCGGAATGACATGTTCGAGCTTGCCCTGTGCAAGCGATGCCATGACGGGGGCCATATGTTTTTCGACGGCGGCCAGATCGGACACCTCGCGCGCGAAGATCAGGTAGAGCGCGCGGAAAATGACATGGTCGGGATGCTTCTTGAACAGGGTCGTGACGATGTGCCGGTTGCTTTCGTCATAGAGATCGTCGGTCAGCAGCCTTGCGGCCATCTGGCGATGTTTGAGTTCCGGTCCTTCGACCAGCACCGTCTTGAAGCCCGTCAGCAAATCCTTTTGCTGACGGGCGAGAAAGATGCGGCTGAGGACGAAGGCAAGGTCCGGATCCTTGAATGCCAGGGGCAGGATCAGGCTTCCGATCGCGAGAGCCTGATCGTCGTTGCCGCAATCGCCGTGCAGCAGCAGAGCTTCCCGAAGATAGTCGTCGCGCTGGGGCTTTTGCCGGCCGGCTAGCTCGTAGGCGCTCGCCGCATCCGATCGGAAGCCGAGTTTCAGCAGCGTCTTTGCCAGCAGCGCATAAGTCTTGGGCGATCTGTCGACGTTCAGCAGCTCGTTCAGCGTTTCGAGTGCGCGCGTATATTGGCCCTTCTGGTAGAAGCCGGACGCTGTCACAAAGGCATTTTTCGTATTCACGAGCGAGAACTCCGAGCGATATGTTGACTGGCTCCCGTCGAAGGGCGAGGGCCGGCATCATGGATTCGCTTCATGATCCCTCACGGAGCTTGCCTGAAACCGAAGCACCGGTCGAAATTGCTTTTACGGATTCTTAGCCACGTTCCAGAGAGGCGGTTTCCACCGGCTTCTGATTTAAGAAATTGGCAAGCAATGGATGCGAACTTTCTCGCGACATGACGGGTTTGGTCCTCTAGGAAAATGGATCGAGGGGCATGAAGCTGCTCCGTCATCGCCGGTATTTCCAGTCCGGTATGTCCTCCTTTTGTATCCAGTTTCCAGGGGACACTCCTATGACCAGCATTATCACCAACAATTCCGCAATGGCCGCCCTCCAGACGCTGCAGAATATCAGCGGCAACCTGCAGAACACGCAGCAGGCTGTTTCTTCCGGCCTGCGCATCTCCAAGGCTTCCGACAACGCTGCTTACTGGTCGATCGCCACGAGCATGAAGTCCGACAACAGCGCCATCGGCGCCGTTTCCGACGCTCTCGGCCTCGGCGCCGCCAAGGTTGACACCGCATCGACGGCCGTCACCAGCGCGATCGACATCGTCGGCCAGATCAAGGACAAGCTTGCAACCGCCATGGAAGGCTCGGTTGACAAGAAGTCGGTTCAGGAAGAAATCGGCCAGCTGCAGCAGCAGCTTCAGAGTGTTGCCCAGTCGGCTTCGTTCAACGGCGAAAACTGGGTCATGGCTGCAAACAACGGCTCGGCTTCGGTTGTTTCCTCGTTCATCCGGGGCACCAACGGCACCGTTTCGGTCAGCACGACCTCTTACGCCTTCAACACCGGCGCAACCGGCAACGTTCTGTTCGGCGCCAATGCAGACGGCACGATCAACACGTCTTCGGGCATCCTCGGCACGCAGGACAGCACCGTCGGCGCTTCGGTCTTCAGCCTCGACATCAGCAAGATGACGTCTGGTCAGATCTCCAGCGCGCTCAACATGGTTCAGACCGCTCTGAACTCCATGACCAGCCTGGGTTCGAAGCTCGGCTCCATCTCCAGCCGTATCGACCTGCAGACGAGCTTCGCTTCTTCGCTGTCGGACTCGATCCAGTCAGGTGTTGGCAAGCTGGTTGACGCCGACATGGAAGAAGAATCGAGCAAGCTGTCCGCTCTGCAGACGCAGCAGCAGCTGGCCATCCAGTCCCTGTCGATCGCCAACTCCTCGACCCAGTCGATCCTGTCGCTCTTCCGTTAATAGGAAGCGCCAACGCTGCGCGTTGGTCGAAAATCCTAAACAACAAGTTAACCGCGCCTATCTAAGGCGCGGTTTTTTTTATATTTTTTGGCTAAATGCGGTTCAGCTTTTCTTAACTATATTGCTGTTTCTTAGGACCATCGAAGCGGCGAGTTAACCTTAACGAATTTGGTTAATAGGCATGATGCTGAATGCCGTTACCGGTTTTAGGTCCGGAATGTCCCTTATTCAACCACTGCCAAAGGGGCAAATATCATGACGAGCATTCTTACCAACAACGCCGCAATGGCTGCTCTCCAGACGCTGCGTACCATCGGCTCGAACCTGCAGGACACGCAGAACGCCGTTTCTTCCGGCCTGCGCATCTCCAAGGCTTCCGACAACGCTGCTTACTGGTCGATCGCCACGAGCATGAAGTCCGACAACAGCGCCATCGGCGCCGTTTCCGACGCTCTCGGCCTCGGCGCCGCCAAGGTTGACACCGCATCGACGGCCGTCACCAGCGCGATCGACGTCGTCGGCCAGATCAAGGACAAGCTTGCAACCGCGATGGAACCGTCGGTCGACAAGAAGTCCGTTCAGGAAGAAATCACGCAGTTGCAGCAGCAGCTTCAGAGTGTTGCCCAGTCGGCTTCGTTCAACGGCGAAAACTGGGTCATGGCTGCAAACAACGACTCGGCTTCGGTTGTTTCCTCGTTCATCCGGGGCACCAACGGCACCGTTTCGGTCAGCTCGACCTCTTACGCCTTCAACACCGGCGCAACCGGCAACGTTCTGTTCGGCGCCAATGCAGACGGCACGATCAACACGTCTTCGGGCATCCTCGGCACGCAGGACAGCACCGTCAACGCTTCGGTCTTCAGCCTCGACATCACCAACATGACGGGCGGCCAGATCTCCAGCGCGCTCAACATGGTTCAGACCGCTCTGAACTCGCTGACCAGCCTGGGTTCGAAGCTCGGCTCCATCTCCAGCCGTATCGACCTGCAGACGAGCTTCGCTTCCTCGCTGTCGGACTCGATCCAGTCGGGCGTTGGCAAGCTGGTTGACGCCGACATGGAAGAAGAATCGAGCAAGCTGTCCGCTCTGCAGACGCAGCAGCAGCTGGCTGTTCAGTCCCTGTCGATCGCCAACTCCTCGACCCAGCAGATCCTGTCGCTCTTCCGTTAATAGGAAGCGCCAGCACACGTTGGCCAAACAGGAAAACGACCTTGCCGCGCCTTCCCCGGAAGGCGCGGTTTTCGTTTTGCGCAACGCCGCAATCCGGCTGCGAGCCTAAAGCATGTCGCGCAAAAGTGTGTAGCGGTTTTGCGAGACCGACATGCGCAAAATCAAGGACCTAAAGCACAGGAAGCGAATCTGAAAGATCGCGACGTGCTTTAGAGCGGTTCAGTTTTTCACAGAATCTCTGAGCCGCCTATCTCTTTGGTCACGCAATTCCGGACGGAAAACCGCTGCGCACTTTTCCTGGAATTGCCTAAAGCGCGCTATCCGTCCTTCGCCTGATGGCATCGACGAAGCCATCGAACAGCTTGCGCATGGCAACCTGCTTGTAGGGATAGACGATAGGGTCGTCCATATTGTGGACCACCATTGCCACATCGAGCTCGAATACCAGCAGGCGACCGTCAGGAAGCTCCGCGCAGTCGATGCCGAAATAGTCGAGTTTGATATGACGGCAGAGCGCTGCAAAACTCTCTTCGTGGCGGACGGCGAAATCGCAGTCGAAATCTTCCATCCATGCCTGTTCGACAGCTCGTTTTGCCGCACTCTGGCCCATCCCGGCACTCAGATAGTGCACCATCCAATGGTCCGAGAGCGCCATGTGGCTGGCGAAGGCCTTGCCGTCGATGAATACGACGCGCTGCTTGTTGTAATAGCCGTCGGCCCCGCGGAAATCGATGAAGGGTGCCACGTAAAGCTCGGATGCCTGCTGTGTCGCGAGAAAGGCCGCCAGTTCAGCCGGATCGGAGACGCGCTCCATTCCATTGCCGGCATGCGTGCTGAGCGGGCGCACGACCAGCGGGAAGGCCAGGCATGGGGCGCAGTCTTTCAGCCGCTTGGCGCCGGCTCCGACGGCTGCGAGATCGTCGCGCGATACGCGATGGGTGGTAGGGGAGAGGATCGACGGTTCGTTTGCCAGCATTCCGCTTACCCCGTCGCGCGTAAGCCTCGCGATCAGTTCCGGATTGCGGTTCATCACCAGACCGTCGAACTTCGCAAGGAGTCCCCGCATATGCGCGAGCAGGGGCGCGTTTTCAGTTGACTCTCCGATTGCCATGAACGCGACGTCATGCTCCGGCAGACCGATGAGTGCAGAGGTTTGCAGGTCGACATAGCGCAGCCACAGTACGCAATCGCTGCCCGCCAGCAGAAAATCCAGCGGCGTATTGGCCATGAAATCGCCTTCAGTGACGAAGGCCAAGAGGCGCGGCCCGGTTCCGTTGCCGTGGACGACGCGGAAGTCCCGCCGCAGCTGCACGGCGTTCTTCAGGATCTGGCGTGCCTCTTCGGTGCGGCCGAGCGTTTGCAGGATGATCGCCAGGTCCATGAGTGCGGCCGCATCGGTCGAATCGGCCGTCACGCGCTGCATGAGCTCGTTCCATAGCGGCGTCACGTCGCGGCCGGCATAGACGAGCGAGACGATTCTCTGCATGCCGAGAATTCGGGAGGCGTCCGGCATATTGGTCGAAGCCGGTTCGATGCCTGGGGCTTTGGTCATCAGCATTGGGGGAAATCCTGTCGGGAGCCGATTGTCAAAACGCTATGAACGAGCTCGTCGATATCCGCCTGTCGCGTGCGATGGTTCACGATCGCGGCGCGGATCGCCGGTTGTCCGTTCAGATGGGTCAGGGATGGAGCGACGCGGCCTTCGGCGTGCAGCCGCTCGACGATCTGGGAGTTGACGGATGCAGGTACAGTTCCATCCTCGCCGACATAGGCGAAGCAGACGATATTGAGCGCGACCGGTGCGAGCAATGTCAGCCGAGGTTCCTGTTCGATGCGCTCGGCCAGGCTGTGGGCCAGCCGGCAGTTGGCGCTTATGGCGTCTCCGAGAGCTTTGACGCCGTAGGTTTTCAGCGTGAACCAGGTCTTCAGCGCCCTGAAGCCGCGCGACAGATCCGGACCGTAGTCGCAGGGCCACCAGTCTCCGCCTGCAAGCCCGGTGGCTGCGCGGCTTAGATAGGCGGCGTCCGAGGCAAAGGTCTGCCGCTGCCATTCACTGTCGCGCACGAGCAGGAAGCCGGCATCGTATGGCACCTGGCCCCATTTGTGGAAATCGAAAGCGAGCGAATCGCAACTGTCGATCCCTGCGAACAGATGCGCAAGGTCGGGGCTCAACACGCCGAGGGCGCCCAGCGCGCCGTCGATGTGAAAGTGAAGCTCGTAACTGTCGGCGATATGCCGCAAACCGGCGAGGTCGTCGACGGCGCCGGTATTGACCGTTCCCGCACTGCCGATGACGAGGAACGGCATAAGACCTTCCCGTTTATCGCGAAGGATCGCCTCTTCCAGCGCGGCGATATCGATCTGGCCAAGATTATTGACGGCAATGCGCCGGAGCTGAGCGCTGCCGATACCGGACATTTCGAACGCGCGGGGAACACAGCCATGAACCTCGTTCGATGCATAGGCGACGAGCCGGGATTCGTCGGACAGACCGGTCGCGCGCACATCGCGGCCGAGCTTCCGGCATCTGGCGATCTGCACCGCGGCGAAATTGGCTTGCGATGCGCCGGTGAGGAAAATACCGCCTGCCGTCTCCGGAAAGGAGAAGATCTCGCGCGCCCAGCGGATGATCTGGCGCTCGACTTCGATCGGCATATGGTCGCGTCCGCCGAGATTGGCATTCAACCCGCCGGCGAGCATTTCGGCCAGCATGCCGGTAACCGTGCCGCCGCCCTGGACCCAGCCCATGAAACCCGGGTGAATATTACCGCTGCCATAGGGGAGGATATTTTCCCGGAAAATGGCGTGGACTTCGGCCAGGTCGCTGGCTTCGACCGGCAGCGGCGCATCGAACAGGGCGCGGGCGGAGGAGGGGGCGTGTTGCCAGACCGGCTTTGTTCCGAGCGTCTGGAGATGATCGAACATGTCGTCGAGCATCTGGTGACCCTGCCTGCGCAGAGCCTGCCAGTCGTCGGGGTCGAGGCTTGTTCGCTCTTGGCGATCAACCGCCGCGCATCCGGCGTCCTGCAAACTGAACATCTCAACCTCGCATATGGCCGCTGGTGCCGGCATCATCGCCGGGACGCTGGAGAAGACGGCCGTCTTCGTCCGACATTGGACTGATAGCGGCTATCTACGATGCCGAAGGTGGCGCGAGGCTGACTTGCGGTACTTGCTGCGCATCAGACGATGATATCCGGCTGGAAAGCGGCATGTCGACGCACGCTGCGCGGATAGGCCTCCCTCGGGCTCAATGAAAGGTAGCGGGGGCGATGGCGCGATGCCTGACGGCCATTTAACGGAAAGGATGATTCCGTTAACTTTTGTGGTCGGCATTAATCTTTTATTAACCCTATTCCTGTCAGTTGCAGCTAGCGCAACGGTTGGTTAACCTCCCCTAAGAGGCGGTTAACAAGCATGAGGCTGATTGCCGTTCCCGGCCGCAGACCGGAATGTCCCTTCCAAATTCAGCCATAAGGGGCACTTTTCGATGACCAGCATTCTCACCAACGACGCGGCGATGTCCGCTCTCCAGACTCTGCGCTCCATCAACACGAACCTGCAGGATACGCAGAGCCGCGTTTCCTCGGGCTACAAGGTGGCCAAGGCAGCCGACAATGCCGCCTATTGGTCGATCGCGACCACCATGCGATCCGACAATAGCGCGCTTTCAGCCGTTTCGGACGCATTGGGCCTGGGCGCGGCAAAGGTCGACACCGCCTATACGGCGATGGACAACGCCATCACGGTCGTTCAGCAGATCAAGGACAAGCTCGTCGCGGCAACGGAAAACAGCGTGTCGAAGGCCGACGTCCAGGAAGAGGTCACGCAGCTGCAACAGCAGCTGGAGAGCATTGCGCAATCCGCATCCTTCTCCGGGCAGAACTGGATGTATGCGGTCAATGGCGCCTCCGCCTCCGTCGTCTCCTCCTTCGTGCGCAACAATAACGGTACGGTTTCCGTCAACAGCACCAGCTACGCCTTCGATACCAGCTCGCAGGGCAACGTCCTGTTCGGCGCGAACAGCAGCGGGACGATCGATACGAGCTCGGGCATCCTCGGCAGCAAGCAGACCATCAACGGCAACGACTATTCCGTCTTCAGCCTGGATATCACCAACATGACGAGCGGCGATATCGGTTTGGCGATGAACCTGGTGCAGGGCGCCCTCAACGCCATGAACAGCACGGCGTCGCAGCTCGGCTCTCTCTCGACCCGCATCGATCTGCAGACGAGCTTCGTCTCCACTCTGCGCGATACCATCGATTCCGGCGTCGGCAAGCTCGTCGACGCGGATATGGAAGAAGAATCGAGCAGGCTCTCGGCGCTGCAGACCCAGCAGCAATTGGCCATTCAGTCGCTGCAGATTGCCAACACGAGCGCGCAGAATGTTCTTGCTCTCTTCAAGTGAGCCTTGACTGGAGCTTGCGTGGAAATGGCGCGGCGGCTTTTCCCTCTTGTCGCCGCGTATAAGCTTTTGTTAACGTTGCCGCTAATTGATTTGCAGTCTCTGCGCAGATCCGGCTCCGTTCTCCTTCCAAGCGATTGCCGGATCGCGCTTTAGCGACGGGCCGCGCTGGGATATCTCCCGCTGGTGGGCATGAGGCCAATCGTTGCTGCCGGATCGGTCCGGCTTGCCAGTCCCAATGGAACTACGGATTTTCAGATGAGCAATGTGACGACGAATCCCACCACGTCGGCGGCGCTGACCGTGTTGCGCGGTATCAACAAAGATCTCGATGTCGTGCAGCAGCAGGTTTCGTCCGGTTACCGCATCCAGACGGCGAGCGACGATCCCACCTATTGGTCTATGGCGACCACCATGCGCACGGACCAGAACAGCCTTGCCACGATTACGGACGCGCTAGGCCTCGGTGCGTCCAAGGTCGATACCGCATCCACCGCCATGGATACGGTCGTCAGCCTGTTGACCCAGATTCAGTCCAAGCTGGTTTCGGCAAAGGAACCAGGCACCGACAAGAACGCTATCAACTCCGACATACAGCAGCTCAAGAACCAGTTGCAATCCGTCACCCAGTCGGCATCATTTTCCGGCGAGAACTGGCTCTATAACACGGAGCAGCAACCCTCCACTCAGCAGTCGGTGATCAGCAACTTCACGCGTGGAACGGGCGGCCAGATCAGCTTCACGACGATCAGCTATGACAGTTCCCAGACCTTGATGGTCGATACTGTCAAACCCGAGCGGGGTTTGTTGACGAAGAATGTTGATGCAAGCACCTTCGATGCTTCGAGCAGCGGCAGCAGCACGCCCCGCAATTATTACCTCCTCTCCGCCACCGGCGGCACGACGCCGACGGGCGGAAACGAGATCGCCCTATCGAGCAGCACGACCGATGACGAACTGACCGATATGATCAATGTTACCAACTCGCTCCTGAAGTCGGCAACATCGGCGGATTCGACATTGGGCCTGATGAAGTCGAACATCGACGATCAGTCGGATTATATTTCCAAGCTCAGCGATGCCATCAAGAGCAGCGTCGGCGATCTCGTCGATACGAATATGGAAGAGGCCTCTGCGCGGCAGAGCGCCCTGCAGACGGCGCAGCAGATGGGTGTGCAGGCATTGTCGATCGCCAATAGCATGGCGAGCAAGGTGCTGATTATTCTCCAGTCGAAATGATTGCCGGGCGCCGCCGTCCGATCGGTAATACCGCATCGCATTCATCCTCGCACAAGTTTGGCTGCCTACGGTCCTTCGCAGTGGCTTGGCTGCACAATGTGCCGGTGACATTGGTCCCGGAAGGTGCTGCCTGAGGACGGAAACCGGAAGCGTGATGATCGACGTTTTGAGAATGGGAATGGATCGGCCGGCTGTCGGCATCGACTTGCAGCGTCTCTGCGGCGCGAACGGGGAGATGCGCGCGTGAGCTTGACACTGTCCCGATATCTCAAGGATTTCAGCGCCGAACAGGCCCCGCCGCCCCATGTCGAGGATATGGCGTTTGCGGAACCGGTCGAGTTTGCCGAAAGCCCGCTCGAGCCGGCCGTTGATGTCGAGGCCGAGCGCCGTGTCGCCTATGCGGAAGGGCATGAGGCGGCGACGCAGGAACTGACGCAAAGGCATCAGGCCGAGATCGATGCCATGGCCCAGTCGTTTCGCGCCGAAATGGATGCGCTGCGGATACGCTACGAAGAGCAGGCGGCGGAAAAGATCGCTGCGGATATGACGCGCATCGCCACGATGCTCGGGCAGGCGATCAGCACCGAAGCCGCCGCCATTCTTGCGCCGATCATGACCGAGACGCTGACTGCCAAGGCCGTCGCCGATCTTGCCGAACTGGTCAGGGCCGCGATCCTCGACGGCAGCGCCGGGCCGATCTCTGTCAGCGGTCCGCGTCATCTTTTCGAGGCCCTTCACGATCATCTCGGCGATGACGGAGCGTTATTGCGCCATGTGGAGGCCGACGATGTCGATCTCACCGTTGCGATCGGCGAGAGCGTTCTCGTGACCCGTATGTCCGCCTGGGCCGCTAGCCTGAAAGAGATCCTGAAATGAGCGACGGCGATCAAAATCACGGCAAGCACGAGATCATCATCGTCAAGCGCCACGGCGGCGGCGATCACGAAGGCGGCCATGGCGGCGCGTGGAAAATCGCCTATGCCGACTTCATGACGGCCATGATGGCCTTCTTCCTGGTCATGTGGCTGGTGAACGCTGCCAATGAGGAGACGAAGGCCTCGGTCGCCTCCTATTTCAATCCCATCAAGCTTGCCGACGAGAAGCCGACGGAAAAGGGCCTCAAGAAGCCCGTCGATCAGGCTCAGGGCGAAAAGAATCAGCAGAAGTCCGACAAGCCGCAGGAAAAGCCGAATGACGGCAAATCGGCCAAGACCGGCGAGGACCTGACCTCGACATCGGGCGACCAGACGAACTATTCCGAAGCGGATTTCTTCGAAAACCCCTATTCGGTCCTGGCCGAGATCGCACAGGAGGTCGGGCAGCAGGCCAATGTCAGCGCCAAGGGCGAGGGTGGCGCGGCTCAGTCGGGTCCAGCGACCGGTGCCGATGGCGGCCAAGCCTATCGCGATCCGTTCGATCCGGATTTCTGGACCAAGCAGGTTCAGGTTTCCAGTGCGTCGAAGAAGGCGAACGAGGAACAGTCCGCCAAGTCGGATCAATCGCCCAAGGGCGAAGTCGTGGCATTGTCGAAGGCAACGGCGGCCGATACAGGCCAGCCCGCGGATCGGCCGCAGACGCCCGAGCAGCAGCCGACGGTAAGCGAGCAGCAGGCAACCGGCAAACAGCAGGACAAGCAGACGCAGGCACAACAGGTCGCCAAGGCTTCCGCGCAGAGCGGCGCCTCCGCGCCTGAGGACAATGCCGCTTTGCCGGAGAACAAGGATGTTCAGCCGACGACGGCGCAGCAGCAGGAGGCCAAGGATCTGCAGCAGACCATCCAGGCCGAGATCAAGGGTGTTGCCGGTCAGCTGGCCGAAGGGCTGCAGGTCAGCGCCGCGGAAGGCGGCGTGCTCGTAACGATCTCCGATCAGACAAACGATCCGATGTTCAATATCGGTTCGGCGGTTCCCCGGCGCGAGATGGTGCTGGCGATGGAAAAGATCGGAAAGATCCTGGCGGAACGCAAGGGACCGATCCTGATCCGCGGCCATACCGATGGACGCCCCTATATGGTCGGCGGTCGCAATGACAACTGGCGCCTGTCGCTCGATCGTGCCCAGAGCGCCTATTACATGCTGACGAGCGGCGGGCTGGACGAGAAGCGGATCGTTCAAGTGTCCGGTTTTGCGGACAGGCGTCTGAAACTGCCCAACGATCCCTTCAACGATGCCAACCGCCGTATCGAGATCCTGATCGCTAACCCCTCGAACCAGGCAGCGACGGATCCCGCGGCTTCGGGAACGAAGGCTCCCGCGAAGCCCGCTTCGGGCAAGAGCAAGTCGAGCCAAGGCAAGCAGGGATAGTCCATGGCGCGCAAACAGCATCGTCATCACCTTGCGCTCACGCTCACCCTCGGCATGTTGATGCCGGGGGCTGCAAGCGCTGAGGGGCAGGACAACCTGCCGCTCTACAAGATGCTGCGCTCGCTCGAATTCGTCCAGGATTCCGTTGTTGCCGGCGACAGTTCCGCCGGAGAGATGCAGCGCTTTCTGCTCGCCACCATAGACGAGCGCTTGCGCAATGCGGACAAATCCGTATTCGAGGATAACCGTAACGTCGATGCGGCACTGATCTACACCATGAGCGGCGGCAATCCCGAAACGCTCGAATATTTGATGTCGCGTGACGTCAATGGCAATTTCGACAATCGCGTTGCGGATGTTCTGAGGAAATACCTGAACGGCAAGGGTCTGCTCGTCGTCAACACGCTTGTCGATATCTCCAAGGAATATCGCGACAAGCCGATCGGGTCGTACCTCTCGTTGGTTGCTGGCAATGTCATGTCGGGCAAGAACGCCAAGGCCGCCTTGCCGCTTTACGACTGGGCGCGGCTGATGGCGCCCGGCACGATCGTCGAGGAATCGGCGCTACGCCGCTCGCTGGCTCTCTGCGCCGATGCGGGCATGGTGCCGCAAGGGCTCGATTATGCGCAGCGTTATACGCGGCGCTTCCTGCATTCGCCCTACGCCAGCCAGTTTGCCGATCTTTTCGTGCAACTGGTGGTGGATCACGATTCCGATGTCAAGCAACAGGACATCATCGACATCCTGTCCTTCATGGACCCGCCGAGACAGCGGGAGATCTATCTGCGCATGGCACGCCGTGCCGCGATCGCCGGCAAGGCCGATCTTGCCGCGCTCGCAGCCAACCGCGCCCAGGCGATCTCCAATGACGGCAGCGATGCCTTTGGCGCGCTGGCGAACTTCTATGGCGGCGTGGCGGGCATATCCACGCCTGAATGGAAGTCCGCGATCAACGATGTGAACCAGATGCCGGCGGGCGAACTGAATGCGCGCGACCGGGCTCTGCGCGACGCCGCGAAGGCTGTGGCGGCGGAGATACTGCGCACGCCCGACGCTGCAAGCCTCGGGCAAGGCAATGTTCCTAACTTGCCCAATCAACAGAAGACTGAACACGATGCTGCTGTGACGAATCAATCGGGAGGCCAATCTCCCGGCACGGCGGGTGTTGAGCAGGGAGTCCCGCCAAACGCGGCTCCCGTCCCGGAAGGAGGGCGGCAGGAGGCCGACTCTTCGTTCAACGCATTCGTCACGACGAGCCGCTCGAAGCTGGATGCCATCGACGGCCTGTTGAAGCAGGAAAGTCATTGATATGAACGACATCGGTGTGTCTGGCGCCTCATCGGGGGCGGATATTCTTGCTGTTGCCAAAGGCACTCGCTCAACAAAGCAGGATGACGGCAAGGGTTTTATCGATGCTCTGACCAGTTCGCTCGGCAATGGACGCAAATCCGCCGGTTCGAATACCGGAACCGATGTGGCGACGGATGCGAACACGACAACCGGCGACAATGCGGATGACGACACTGGCGCGGTGAAGACGGCAGCGAGCAATCTCGCCGCGATAACCCTTACCGTCGATGACAGCGCCAATGCCGGAGTTGGAATGATCGATACGTCCGGAGCCAATCTCGCCAATCCCGCCGGCCTTGCCAAGGGCACGAAAGCTTCGCAGCCCGCCGGTGTCGCCTCGCTCTCGAAATCGCTGATCGAGTTGCAGAAGGCAGCCTCCGCGGCTGCCGACGGCGAGGCTATCCCTATTGATGGCGATCAGCCGTCCGCAGCCGCCGATCCCGCCACACCGACAATTGACGCCGGCAAGGTGCAGGTGCCCCCGACGGCGCTCGATCAGCTGACCGAGATCGCGCAGCAACTGGCCGATGCCGCGACGACTAACGGTCAGACGGCGCCGGTCAAGGGCGACGGTAAGATGCCCGCCGTGAAGGATGGAAAGGATGTCCAGTCCACGGATGACGGTAAGTCTGCATCGACGCAAGGCAGCCAGCCGGCCAATACGATTTCTGATGCATGGTCGCTGCTGAACGTCGCGCAGCCTATCGTGGCGACGCAGGTCAGCACGACCCGGGCCAGCACAATCCAGGCCAGCACGATGCTGGCGGGCAAGACAATAGACGATGCCAAGGTCCAGATATTGCCATCAGGCAAAGCTGCCCTCGCGGACGCCTCGGACACGGCCTTGACGCTGCCAGACGACGGCAAGGGAGCGGATGCCGCGCAAACATTCCGTCTGACGCGGGCGGATGGCCGTGGCAGCGCGCTCGACCTGTCGATCAGCAAGAGCGGCGATGACGTTGCCGATGTCAAAGTCGGTGCTGCTGCGGGCGGCGATGCGGTGGCGGTCACCGTGCTGGATTCGCGCCGCTATCTCGGGCTTGCCGCCAATTCCAACTCGGCACTCGTTGCTGGAACCCTGGCGGGCGACCACGAATGGTCGGCGGCGATGCAGCCAGGCTCGGCGCTCTCCAATGCCGCGAACCTGACCAGCACCGGCAAGGTCGTCAATACGCTGAAGATCCAGCTGCGCCCCGACAATCTCGGCGACGTGACGGCAACGATGCGGCTCTCCGGAGACCAGCTGAGCGTCGACCTGAAGGTTCAGACGAGCGAAGCCTACAGGCAGCTTCACGCCGATCAAAGCCGCATGGTCGATGCATTGCGCGCACAAGGCTATCAGGTCGACAATATCACCGTCTCCATGGCGTCCAATGCCGACCAGCAGTCGGATAGCGGGCGCAATTCCGGATCGAACCAGCCACAGCAGCAGTCCCTTTTCAACCAGGGACAGGGGGGCGACGCACGCCCCAGAGGCCAGAACTATTCAGGGCAGCAGGCAAATGGAAACGATGGCAATCGCAGTTCGGGTGAGCGCGGTGTTGAGGACGGCGCTGCTGGTGGCGTGCAGCGTTCTCGCTCTGGGGCGGTTTACCTCTGAGGCACATGCCTCGGGCAATCCGGCGCCGCCTGACAATGGTGCCGTCGGTCTTTGCGAACGCGAAATCCAGTCTGCCGCCGCGAAATACGGAATACCGGAAGGGATTCTTTATTCGGTGGGTCTAACGGAAACGGGTCGCAAAGGATCGCTCTATCCCTACGCTCTCAATGTGGAGGGACGTCCGATCTTTCCGCCATCCGAGGACGCCGCCCTGCAGATATTCGCCGCCGCACGGCAGAACGGGGCAAAGCTTATCGATGTCGGCTGCATGCAGATCAATCAGTATTTCCACGGCGAAAACTTTACATCCGTCAACGCCATGTTCGACCCGCGCAGCAATGTCGAGTACGCCGCAAAGTTTCTCCGCAATCTGCATGACAGGCATGAGACCTGGACAATGGCGGTAGCTAGATACCATGCCGGCCCGAACAATGACCCGGCCCAGAAGGTCTATGTCTGCCGTGTGATCGCTAACCTGGTCGCCACAGGCTACGGAAAATGGACGCCCAATGCGGCGACGTTCTGCCGGGAATAAGCAATTATAGGTTGCATACCCTCTCCGGTTAGCCGGCGCTAACCCAATCGAAGCGGTTGACTGCCGTCGATTTGCCTAAAATGCGCATGTTAATAATACGTCCGCTAACAACTTTTTTATCGGTGTAAAACGCCGGCCACCTACTATATCTAGTGCAAATCGCCCCTATAAAGTTAATCAATTATTAATTTCTGCCACTCATTTCCGACAGTTGTTCGTGATTCGCCCGATTCGTACCCATAGATCATCGAAACACCACACTGATTCGGAGGCGGACGAATGATCGTAGTGGTTGATGAGCGAGAGCTCGTTAAGGACGGATATACATCACTGTTTGGACGCGAGGGCATCCCTTCGACGGGATTTGATCCGCGTGAATTCGGCGAATGGGTGACGACGGCAGCAGAGGGCGATATTGCTGCGGTGGAAGCCTTTCTGATCGGACAGGGTCAGCAGGTGCATGAGCTTCCAAGGGCGATTCGCGACCGGACGGCAGCACCTGTTATCGCGGTTAGCGACCAGCCCTCGCTGGAAGCCACGCTTGCACTTTTCGATTGTGGCGTCGACGATGTCGTGCGCAAGCCGGTGCATCCTCGCGAAATTCTTGCCAGGGCCGCGGCGATCCGCCGCCGGTTGAAGGCGATCAGCAACTATACCGATATCGGCCCCATTCGCGTCTTTGCAGATGGGCGCGATCCGGAAATCAACGGTTCCGTATTCGCCTTGCCGCGCCGCGAGCGCCGCATCCTCGAATATTTGATCGCCAATCGCGGTCGCCGTGTGACGAAGACCCAGATCTTCAACGCCATCTACGGCATCTTCGATGAGGAAGTCGAAGAGAACGTCGTCGAAAGCCATATTTCGAAGCTGCGCAAGAAGCTGCGCAAGAAGCTCGGCTTCGACCCGGTCGATTCGAAGCGCTTCCTCGGCTACTGCATCGACTGGAGCTGATGCTCCGGTCGCGCATCCCCGTACTAAACCCATGAACAGGCCCGAGAATCAGCTGATTCTCGGGCCTGTTCCTTTTCGGTTGCCTGATCGGCACGGCGCCGGAAGGTACGCTGTTCCTTACCATTTCGGTGCACGGCAGTCCGTAGCATGATCGCCCGATGGCGCTGTTGACGAAGCTTTTCGCGATGATCGGTTTTTCGTCCTCTCAGACAGCTTCACGCAAGGCCCGCCACCTACTCTCAGTCGTATGAAGGATAACGAGGATTCCAGATGAGGAATTTCGGCAGCATGAAGACTGCACTTGCGGAAGCGGATGCGCAGGCGGTTCGCCTCGGCGCCGTTTTTGGCGGCTGTGTCGGTGTAACGCCGGTCCGCCGTGCTATCTCTGCAGGCGACGGTGCTCTCGTCTTGCGCAATGTTTGCGGGAGGGTGGCGCCGGTTCGTTCCGGTGATCGTCCATCTGCCAATGAAAATCTGGTCTATTTCGCCGGCCTTGCTCTGACAGGCTATTCCGACACTTCCTGCGCGCCTTCGGCCAATCTGCCGCGCTAAAACGAATAGGGTATCGAGTCAGTCATGTCGCTCACAACAGCTCTCAATAACGCGCAGGCAATATTCAACAATACCGGCACGCAGAGCAGCGTCGTGTCGAACAATATCGCCAATGCCAACAACACGAATTATTCGCGTCGTCAGGCGGTGGTGACGACCAATATGGCTGGTGCTCAGGTAGTGCAGATCGCCCGCAGCAGCGAACCGGCTTTACAGAAGGCCTATCTCAGCTCGGCCTCGTCGGATTCGGCACAGCAGCTGCTGCTGAATGCCTACAGCAACCTTCAGTCGGCCACGCTTGGTGGCAACGACAACGAGATCGCGCCGGCGACCTATTTGTCGGCATTTCAGGATGCGATGCAGAATTATGCGGGATCGCCATCCAACGCGACGGCGGCGCAATCTGCGATCAATGCGGCCCAGAGCCTGGCGACATCGCTCAACAATGCCACGGCGGCAGTGCAGAGCGCCCGTACCGACGCCGACAAGCAGATCAGCTCCGACGTCGATACGCTGAACAGCCTGCTCAAGCAGTTCCAGACCGCCAACGACGCGGTGAAATCGGCAACGACCACGGCTGGCCCGACATCGAGCGCCCTTGCCGATGCAATGGACCAGCGCGACTCGATCCTGAACCAGATTTCGAAGATCGTCGGCGTGACAACCGTGACGCGCGGCAACAACGATATGGCGCTTTACACCACGAGCGGAACAACATTGTTCGAGACCATTCCGCGCTCGGTGACGTTCCAGCCGACAGGTACCTACACGGCAGACACGGCAGGCAACAGCGTTTACATCGATGGCGTTGCGCTGACTCCAGGCCAGGGCGCGAATACGACGGCACAAGGCACGCTTCAGGCGGCACTTCAGATTCGCGATGATGTCGCGCCGACCTATCAGAAGCAGCTTGATGAAATGGCTCGAGGGCTGGTTACCGTCTTTGCGGAAACGAACAGCGATTCTTCAAAACCGACTCTGCCTGGCCTGTTCACCTGGAGCGGTGGCACCGTTCCGGCCAGCGGTACGGCAGTCACGGGCTTGGCGGGCTCGATAGCCGTTAATTCGAAATTAATCACGTCTCAAGGTGGTGACCCGACGTTGCTGCGTGATGGTGGTATTAATAACGATAGTACTACTGGTGAAACCGGTTATACCAAGAATACCAGCGGCGACAGTGGATATTCCACCCAGCTTGATGGCTTTATCACTGCCATGAATACGAAGATGGCGTTCGATCCTGCCGCTGGCTCCGACACCAATGCCACGCTCATGGATTATTCGGCGAGCTCCATCGGTTGGCTCGAGGGCCAGCGCAGCACGGCAACGACGGCTGGGGAAAATACCTCTGCTGCTCTCTCGCGCTCCTCGAGCGCCTATTCGAATGCGACGGGCGTCAATCTCGATGAAGAACTGACGCTGATGATGGATATCGAGCAGTCCTATAAGGCTGGAACGAAGATATTGAACACCGTCAACGAAATGCTCCAATCGGTACTGGATATTGTGAGATAAGCCATGAAACTTTCTTTCATTTCGAGCACGGCCATTCAGAACGCGATGCGCCAGACGATCCGTCAGGCGCAGAACGAGATGACGAGCGCTTCGACGGAGGCCACCACCGGCGTCTATGCCGATATCGGGGTCGCGCTCGGCAGCAGCACATCGCTCAACGTGAATCTGACACGGGAAGTTTCGCGCATCGACTCCATCCTCAGCAGCAATTCCATTGCGAACCAGCGTATGACGACGTCGCAAACCGCCTTGACCGGCATGGGCACACAGGCGCAGAACCTGATGGACCAGCTTGTGGCGCTGAGCGGCAACACCGACGGCAGCAGCGTCGCCCTGGCGCAGCAGACTGCGACGTCGACCCTGTCGAGCGTCATTGCATCGGCCAATACGATGGTGAATGGCGAGTATCTTTTTGCCGGAACCAATACCGACGTCCAGCCGATGACGGATAATTCCTCTGCAACGAACGCGGATATTCAGGCGCAGCTTGCGACTTACATGGCAAATCTATCTCCGCCGGTAACCGCACAGACCATATCAGCGAGCCAGATAACGGATTTCATCACCAATACCGTCGCGCCGATGTTCACGTCCGACAGCGGCTGGTCGAGCTGGTCGAGCGCTTCCGATCAGAATATGACGAGCCGCATCAATAATTCGGAAGTCATCGAAACCTCGACGAACTCGAATTCGTCCGGCATGAGGTATCTGGCACTGGCGACCAGCGTGACCAATGCACTAATGGGTACGCCGCCCGGCCTCAATCAAAGCGCGGTGAATGCCGTCACGCAGCAGGCCATCAGTTATACGCGCCAGTCGATCGACGGGTTGAATAGTCAGGCAAGCCAGCTCGGCCTCTCGCAGTCGCGCCTGTCGGACGCGAATACGACGCTGAACTCCCAGAAGACTATTCTCAATACCAGTATCGGCGACTTGACCGGAGTCGATCCCTACGAGGCGTCGACCAAGGTCAACAGTCTCCAGACACAACTCGAAACGGCTTACACGATTGTTTCAAAGATCCAGCAGTTAAGCCTTGTAAATTACCTTTGATGATCAAAGGGAAGTAATGACCAGGAAGGATGCATGAATGTATCAGTTCTCATATGCGGAAGTCATGCAGGATGCAGTGGCCGACGCCAAGGAACGAGAACGACAAGTTCTGGACCGGTCGGTAGCTCTTCTCTCTGCGGCCCGTGATGCGGGGAAATACGGCCGCGAAGCGATCGAGGCTCTCTTCTATACGCGACGCCTATGGATAAGCTTTGTCGAGGATCTCAAAAGCCCGGAGAACCAGCTCAACGTCGAGCTGCGCGCCAATCTGATTTCGATCGCCATCTGGATATTGAAGGAATGCGAACGGATCAGGCGGCGCCAGTCGGAAAACTATCAAGGCATCATCGATGTCACCACCATCATCAGGGATGGACTTAAATGAAAAGTACGCTTCGCATATCGCTTAAAGCCGGGGAAAAGATCTTTATCAACGGGGCCGTCCTGCGCGTCGATCGCAAGGTTGCTCTGGAATTCCTGAATGACGTGACATTCCTGCTCGAGAACCACGTGCTCCAGCCGGAGGACGCGACGACGCCCTTGCGTCAGCTCTATTTCATCGCGCAGATGATTCTCATCAATCCGGAAGGCAAGGAACAGTCGACGGCGATGTTCCGCAAGTCGATCGTCATGCTGCTGTCGTGCTTCCACAATGAGGAAGTGCTGGCCGAGCTGAAACGCATCGACGGCCTCGTCGCCACCGGCCGCGCTTTCGATGCGCTGAAGGCGATTCGCAGCCTGTATCCGATCGAGGACCATATTCTGAACAGCCAGGAAATGCCGGCGGCCACGATCGAGCACATCCGCCGGGAGATCGCCCCATGGCAGCGGTAGACGGCGTCGGCAGCAGCACCAGCACCAACACCTCCAACACCGCCAACAATGCTGCCGCCGCATCCGCAAAGGCGACCTTGAACTATAACGATTTCCTGCAACTCCTCATCGCGCAGATGAAGAATCAGGATCCGACCAGTCCGATGGATGCCAGCCAGCAGATTTCCCAGCTCGCCAGTTTTTCGCAGGTCGAGCAGCAGATCCAGACGAACTCGCATCTGGAAACCGTGCTGCAGAACCAGTGGATCTCGCAGGCTTCCGATTATATCGGCAAGCAGATCATGAGCGCCGACGGCAAGACCACCGGCACGATCAAACAGGTAAGCGTCTATACGGACGGTATCATCGCCGAAACAAATGCCGGCGACAAGATTCTGATCCAGGCCGGCGTGACGATCGCTCCGGCAGGCACGACCATTGATACCTCGGCCACGTCGAGTGATAGTAGCAGCAGTGATTCGTCGAATACGGATCAGACCAGCGGCACATGATGTGCCGCTGAACCGGGAGTGGACAGGTTATGAATGAAGCTGATGCCTTGGATATTTTCCAGGCTGCTATCTGGACGGTGCTTGTGGCTTCCGGTCCGGCTGTCGTCGCCGCCATGGTCGTCGGTCTGGTGATCGCGCTGATTCAGGCGCTCACCCAGGTGCAGGAGGCGACCTTGACCTTCGTGCCGAAGATCGTCGCCGTCATGGTCACGATCGGCGTCTCGGCACCGTTCGTCGGCGCGCAGATTTCGATCTTCACCAATCTCGTCTTCTCCCGCATCCAATCGGGTTTCTAAGGTAAGTCTGAAGGCCATTTCGGCCTCCGGATCGCGCGCATCGATGGCAACGGCCATGCTCGCGCAAGCTTCGACCTTTAGAGGTCGGTTCCCATAGGGCAGACGGCTCGGCCGTTTGCCACCTCTCATGAAGAGACGGAACCGGTCGATGGCACAACCACCCGCAATAGCACTTCCCAAAGCCAATCCCAGCATACGCGATATCGGGTTTGCCCTCGGTATCATGGTCATCCTGTGCGTGCTGTTCCTGCCGATCCCGCCGTTTCTGATCGACCTTGGACTGGCTTTCTCGATCGCGTTCTCCGTGCTGATCCTCATGGTGGCGCTCTGGATCAAGAAGCCGCTGGAATTCTCGTCTTTCCCGACGATCCTGCTGATCGCGACGATGACGCGTCTGGCGCTGAACATCGCCACGACCCGCGTCATCCTTTCGCACGGCTATGAAGGGCATGATGCCGCCGGCGGCGTCATCGCCGGCTTTTCCAGCCTGGTCATGTCCGGCGATTTCGTCATCGGTCTGATCGTCTTCCTGATCCTCATCACCATCAACTTCATCGTCATCACCAAGGGTGCGACGCGTATCGCCGAAGTCGGCGCCCGCTTCACTCTCGATGCCATCCCCGGCAAGCAGATGGCGATCGATGCCGATCTTTCCGCCGGCCTCATCGACGAGAAGGAAGCGCAGCGCCGCCGCCGCGAACTGGAAGAGGAAAGCTCCTTCTTCGGCGCGATGGACGGTGCCTCCAAGTTCGTGCGCGGCGACGCGGTTGCCGGCCTTCTGATTACCTGCATCAACGTCTTCGGCGGCATCATTATCGGCTATTTCCGTCATGGCATGCCGATCGGCCAGGCTGCCGACGTTTTCGTGAAGCTCTCCGTCGGCGACGGTCTGGTTTCGCAGATGCCGGCGCTCATCGTCTCTCTTGCTGCCGGCCTTCTCGTTTCGCGCGGCGGCACCTCCGGCTCTACCGACCAGGCCGTCGTCAACCAGCTGAGCGGCTATCCGCGCGCGCTCGCCGTCTCGGCGGTTCTCATGGGCATCCTGGCCATCATGCCTGGCATGCCTTTCCTTCCCTTCGTTTTCCTTGGCGGCCTGATGGCCGCCGGCGCCTGGTTCATTCCGCGCCAGATCGAAGCCGAGAACAAGCTTCGCCGCGATGCTGAAGAGCAGAAGGTGATGCAGACGAAGGAAATGGAAAAGGATTCTGTCAAGTCGGTTCTGAAGACTGCCGAAATCGAACTGGCGCTCGGCAAGATCGTCTCCACCCGCCTGCTCGGCGCTCACCAGGAGCTGGCCTTCCGCGTCGGCAAGATGCGTAAGAAGTTCGCGACGCAATACGGCTTCGTCGTGCCGGAGATCAAGGTGATCGACGACATGGCGATTGCCGATAAGTCGTATCAGATCCGCATCCACGGCACGACGATCGCCTCCAACATGCTGCGCGTCGGCGAAGTGCTTGTCGTCACCGGTTCCGGCCGCAAGCCGACCGTTCCGGGCGACGAGATTCGCGAGCCCGCTTTCGGCATGCCCGCCGTCTCCGTTCTCGAAGCCTTTACCGAGGATCTGAAGCGCGAGGGTTTCCAGCCGATCGACAACGTCTCGGTCGTGCTCACCCATATGAGCGAAGTCATCCGCAACAACCTGCCGGCATTGCTGTCCTACAAGGACGTCAAGATCCTGATCGAGCGTCTCGATCCGGAATACAAGAAGCTCGCCGACGAAATCTGCTCGTCGCATATGTCCTATTCCGGCCTGCAGGCCGTGCTGAAGCTGTTGCTCGCCGAGCGTGTTTCCATCCGCAACCTGCATCTCATCCTCGAAGCGGTCGCCGAACTCGCGCCGCATGTGCGCAAGACCGAGCAGATCGTCGAGCACGTGCGCGTACGCATGGCGCAGCAACTCTGCGGCGATCTGGCCGATAACGGCGTGCTGCGCGTCCTCAGACTCGGCAGCAAATGGGATCTGATTTTCCACCAGGCGCTGAAGCGCGACCAGAAGGGCGAAATCGTCGAATTCGACATCGACCCGCGCAGCCTGGAAGAGTTCAGCGAGCAGGCCGGCAAAGTTATCCGTGAATACATGGACCGGGGCATGCCCTTCGTTCTTGTCACGTCGCCGGAAACGCGCTCCTATGTGCGCATGATCATCGAACGCCTGTTCGCGACGCTTCCGGTCCTGTCGCATGTGGAATTGGCCAAGGGGATCGAGATCAAGATTCTAGGTTCGATTTCATGATTTCAGACCCGCAGGGGACCATTCTGGCGCTGTTCGTCGCCTTCTGCCGCATCGGCGGCTGCATGATGGTCCTCCCGGGATTTTCCTCCGGTCGCGTTCCCCCGCAGATCAGGCTGCTGCTTTCGGCGGCTCTGACGATGGCGATCCTGCCGCTGCTCTGGAACACGATCTATCCGCAGGTATCGAAGGGCGATGCGAACTATATCGGCCTCATCTTTACCGAAACCGTCATCGGATTGATGTATGGGATGATGGCGAGGATCTATACGCTGGGCCTGCAATTCACCGGCACGGTCATATCGATGATGATCGGATTCAACGCGCCCGGCGGCGCCGACATCATCGAGGAATCGAACGAAACATCGCTCACCAGCCTCGTCAGCTTTTGCGGACTGATGATTCTCTTCATTATGGATTTTCACCATTATGTTTTGCAGGCGCTGGTCGATTCCTATTCGGTCATTCCCTTCGGCGGCCACATTGAGCCGCGCGCCGCGCTGATCTCGATTACGGATACGCTGGAGACGACCTTCTTCATCATGCTGCGGCTGGCAAGCCCCTTCGTGCTCTACGGCCTGATGTTCCAGATTTCGATCGGTTTCATCAACAAGCTGGCACCGCAGATACCGATCTATTTCATTTCCACGCCGTATCTGCTGATGGGAGGGCTGTTCATGCTCTATCTCAGCATCGCGGCTCTGGTCAGTCAGTTTTCAAGTGCGTTCCTCACCGTCTTTAACGGACATTAGCCCGTAGGCGGACAGATGACGAAGCCCGAACCGGGCAGAGCCGGCGAAAGCAGCCGGCGGGTAGGTAGACGATGGCGGAGAAAAACCGCTCCGAAAAACTGAAGCGCCTGGTCGCGGTGCAGCGCCATCTGGAACGGATGGCGGAAAACGAGCTTGCCGATACGACCCGGCAGCGCGCCGAAGTGACGGAAGCGATGGAGCGGGTCATGGTTGCCATCGGTTCGGTCGATCCCGTGCACATGGCATTCTCGATCCATTACGCCGAGCGTTACGGCCGCCTGATGATCCGGGATCAGCAGCTGGAAAGCATCCAGACGCTCATTCAGATGAAGGTCCAGCAGGAGCGCACCAAGGCCGATAGGCTGGAAGAGCACATGAAGGATGCGCGCGAGCTCGAATTGCGAGAATCGGACGACAATGCCGTCTACGATATCATCGATCAGCGTTTCGCCGGCGCAACGCCAGCCTCCAGCAAGGTTCAAAAATAATAATCATCGCGATCATGGAGCGGGATTCGCATCGTTGGGTTGCCGACCTGCTCTGACAGTTTGATTCGACATGTCCTGAAATGGGCGCTGAGCCGCGCATTTTGAGGATATGCGAGAGCAGAAGGAGACGTGACGTGGCTATTTCGCCTCCGAGTGATTTGGTCCTCGATGTCGTCAAGGCGGCAAATCCCGCCGATGTCGAGGCCGCGCAGGCCAAGCTTGCTGCCAATCGGGCCGCTTTCGCCGCCACCAGCCTGGCCGAAAACGGCAATGGTTTCGGCGCGACGGTGGATGCGATGAACAGCGCCGCCACCCAGGCGGGCCTCGCCAACGCCAATACCCATGTGGCCGGGACCAAGGTCCCGCAGGCCTATCGCAAGTTCGAGTCCATGGTGCTGCAGAACTTCGTGAAGAACATGCTGCCGAGCAGCGAGACGCTCTACGGCAAGGGTTCCGCCGGCGAAATCTGGAAGGGCATGATGGCCGAGCAGCTGGGCGATACGATCTCCAAGAATGGCGGCGTGGGCATCGCCGAGAAAATGTACAAGGAGCAGGTCGACAAAATGCGCAATGCTGGCGCCATCCACTCCGCGACCGATGAGAATGACAAGAAGATGGCACTCAGTGCGATTACCGATTTTCAGCGCAAGACGCTGGCCGCCGCCGATGCCGATAACGACGGCAACAACAGCATCACCAACCAGAATTCGTTGACGTCCCAGAAAGCATGAGCGAGGTAACAAACATGGAAATGATGTCGCAGGACTATCGGATCAAGTCTGTCCTTGGCCGCCTGGAGATGATCATCGACAATGAGAACAACCGGATCGGCGCCGACCCGGAATTCGATCTCAAGGTATCGAACGCACACAAGAGCCGCTGCCTTTACGAATTGTCGATGCTGTTTCGCGATACCGATCCGGCCGATCTCGCCGCCGCCCATATCGAGCAGCTGCATGATCTGAAGAAGAAGCTGGTTCTGAACGCCCGCCGCGTCGAGGCTCATCTCGAGGCCGTGCGCGCCGTCGCCGAGATTTTGAAGAATGCCGTGCAGAATGCCGATGCGGATGGCACCTATTCGCAGGAGCAATTCCGCGTCCGTGAGGCCGGATGATCAAGCTCGTTATCACCGGCCTGTGGGTCTGCGCCGTAACATTGGCCTCGGTCTATTTTTCGGTGCAGGTGGCGACGGCGCCCGCGATCAGTCCTGATGACGCCAAGAAGGCGCAGCGGGAGCTCGTCAAGGGCGAGTCGATCAATGTCCCCGTTATCTCCAACGGCCAGGTGACCGGCTATTTCCTGACGCGCATTTCCTTCATGATGGAAAAGGGCAAGGCGAATGCTCTGCAGATTCCCCTGCCGGAGCTGACGACGGACGAACTTTTTTCGCTGCTGATCGGCAACAAGACGATCGATATTTCGCATACGCAGAATTTCGACGTTGCCGCCTTCCGTGCCGATCTGAAGAAGCGGATGAACGAGCGGCTCGGCGGTGATTACGTCGCCGACGTGCTGATCGAACAACTTGACTATCTCTCCAAGGAAGAAACCCACGGTGGGGAAAGCGTGGGCAAGAGAACGGTCAAGCCTGTCAAGATCGTGCAGGATGCGGCCAAGGACAAGGTGCCGGTCGAGTAATATCTCCCGGCCGGAAGATGCCGATTCACGCAGGATGTAAGCAATATCTTATATTCCGCAAGTATGCTTAACAGATCCCTGATGACATCCGGCAAATCCAACCTTCCTTCCTAACGGAAAGTTGGATTTGTCTTGCTATAAACTCCTCCAAGCCATGCCTCCCAGTCGCCGCACCGATGAACGGTGAGGGGCATGGGCTTTATGCGTACCGGCATCATGCGCGTTAGCGATGCCGGGCAGGAGGGTGTTGGATTGAACCAGGTAGCCGATTTTGCCGTCGTCGCGTCGCGCCGCATGATCTTCGATCTGCCCGTATGCGATCTCGACTGGGATGATGCGCTGACCTTCGTCAACGAACTCGCTTCCCTGCCAGTCGGACAGACCTCGATCTCCTTCGTCAATGCGCATAACATGCTCGTCATGTTGCGCGATGAAACCTACCGCAGTGTTCTCGAGCGCAATCTGGTGCTTCCCGACGGTATCGGCCTCGATATCGCCTCGCGCGTTGCTCATGGCGAACCCTTCCCCGCCAATCTGAACGGTACCGATTTCGTCCCCGCGCTGCTGACATTCATGGAGAAGCCGAAACGGATCGGCCTCTTGGGCGGCAAGCGCTCCGTCGTCGAGCAGGCAGCGGAGAAATTTCGCCGGCATGCCCCGTGGCACCAGTTCGTCGTCGTATCGGACGGGTTCTTCGATCCGGCTCGGAGCAGTGTCGTGACGGCGGAAATCAGCCGCCAGAAGATCGATGTGCTGATCGTCGGCATGGGTACGCCGCTGCAGGAAAAATGGGTCGCCGAGCATGTCGGCCCGCAGCACGCCCGTCTTGTTCTGACCGTCGGCGCGTTGTTCGATTTCATTTCCGAGACGGTGCCGCGGGCGCCAAGGCTCGTGCGCGCGATGCGCAGCGAATGGTTGTTCCGTTTGGTGTTGGAGCCGAACAGGCTCTGGCGGCGTTACATGCTGGGCATACCGCTATTCTTCTATCAGGTTGTCAGGCATCAGTTCGGCCGCAAGGAGCGCGTCCTTCGCGCGGAGCCGCATCCGTTGCCGCAGCGGCGTATTGCGCCGCCGAATAAATTAGCAAGCTAGTATTTGCGGGCTTGGCGTTAACTCTTTATTTGGCATGAAATTTTAGAGTGGGTTAACCATTTGCATTGGTCTCGGACCATGTGCGCGAGATAACCCGCCATGTTTGAAAGCAAAGCCAGGACCGGATTCCACCCCGACGATGCGCAAACCCAAACGGTTTCGCGGCGACCCGTCCGGCATGTCTCCCCTTACGATGAAGATGATGGCTTGGGTAGCGCGGTGAACTTACGCGCTGCCAACTCCGACGACCCGCGCGATGCGGAACTGCGCGCCATCCTGCGCAGACGGTTGAATGGCGATCCCTATCCGGTGTCCGGTAGACGAAGATCGCCGGAGATCGGAACGGCGGCCGAGCAGACGGAAGATGTCTCGCACGCCTACCGCCCGGAACGCCGCGAAATATCAGAGCTGGCATCGGAGCCTACGCCCGATTTGCTGGAATTCGTGCCCGATCTGCTTGAAGGCATAGGGGAGCTTCCGCAGCAGGTCGTCCCCGCTCCGGTTGTCGTTGAACAAGTATCCCGGGCCGGACGCTGGTCCCTCAGCTTTGGCGCTCTCTGTTTCATTGCCGCGGCCGCGCTGATGGGAGCGGCTATTCCCACTCTGCTTGCTCCGCCGCCGCTCTATGTGTCGCAGGCTGTTTTGCATGCGGAGGGCGAAGGTCGCGGGCGTCAGGCCCTGCTGGATGTCGCGGCGGCGCGTCTCGTCGCTCCATCCGTATTGTCCGACATTGTCGCCAGGATGAAGCTTGACCGCGATCCGGAATTTACCGGCAGTCGCGCAGGCGCTCTCGGGGTTGCCGTCGAGCTGCTTTCCGGCAGTGGCAACGCATCCGACGCGCCGTCACGCGCGCAGGCAACGCTGCGCAAAGATATTACCGTCGATATCGATAATCAGACGGGTCTGCTGCGCCTGAGCGTTACGTCGGGCGATCCTGCCAGATCGGCCGATATTGCCAACCGGCTTGTTATCGCTTCCCTTTATGATCCCGCCGTTGCAAAGGCGGCCGGTACGTCGCTTGAGGTAGAAACGGCGGCTGATCGCAGCCGAAAGGAGCTCGATCGCGCCTCCACTGCCCTTGCCGAATTCAAGGCGCGCTATGGCGAAGACAGGATTGCTGCGGCGGAAGCGCTCCGGCAGCAGCGTCAGCAGCTGGATGTACAGATAAAGGCAGCCGATCTGGCGGTACGCACCGCCAAGGCCCGTCTCGCGGCCGTCAAATCGGCCACGCTGGCATCGGTGCTGACCGGCGCATTGTCAGGCGATCTTTCGTCGCCGGGACTTGATGATCTGCGCAGCCGCTACAACGCCGCCAAATCACAGCTGACCCAGCTCTCGGTGCAGCTCGGCCCGCGCCATCCTCGCCTGCTTGCACAGCAGGCCACCGTCGATGATCTTGCGGCCAATATGCGCAGCCAGCTGCAGCGTCTGGCCGTCAGCAGCGACGCGGCCGTGAAAGCGGCTCTTGAGAAACAGGCCTCTCTCTCTTCGCAAATGACTGCCGCCAGCCCGGCGGGGAGCGATGTCGATCTCGGCCGTCTCGCACAGCTCCAGGATGCCGTCGCGACAGCGCAGAGCCGCTATGAGGCGGACCAGCAGAATGCCGCCATGACGGTGTCGGAAGCCAAGCCACCGCTGACGGTATTGTCCCAGGCGGTCGCTTCCGCCGCGCCGCTGGATGATCATCTGGCGAGCAATCAGGCTGCCGGCTTCCTCGCGGGGCTTGGCCTGGCACTTTGCGCCATATTCCTGCGCAAGTGGCTGGCTGGCGCGGAATTGGCAGAAGACCAAGCGGACGAAGAGAGCATCATGCCGATGGCTCGCGCTTTGCATCATGACGATGATATGGAGCTCCCATCATTGCCGGCGATCACGCCGGAACCATCGGCTGCTCTTGTTTCCGATGGTGCAGATCAGCTCGATATGGCGGACGAGTGGGTCCGCATCCAGCAGGAGCTTGCATCCCTCCGTGCCAAGGTCGAAACCTACGCAGTGCGCCGGCATCAGGATCGCGGCTGAGCGCCCCATCGTTTTCCCTTGCAATTACCGCTTTCAGACACCATAGGGCGTTGGCAGGCAACTCCGTCGGGCGGATGGCCTGTAGATTGCCAGCGAATTCATGATCGGGAGACGAGCGTGACGACAGTGATCGACGGGAAACAAGCGGCAGCTTCGGTGATCGAGGCCGTGAAGGCGGCATCAGCGGGACTTGAGGCGGAGGCCGGCGTGAAGACCGGGCTTGCGGTCGTCATCGTCGGCGACGATCCGGCCAGCCACGCCTATGTGAACTCCAAGAGCAAGATGGCCAAGGAGTGCGGCTTCAAGTCCATCCAGCACACGCTGTCGGCAGAAACGACGCAGGAAGAGCTGGCAAGACTCGTCCAATCGCTGAACGACGATCCGTCCATCCACGGCATTCTCGTGCAGCTGCCGCTGCCGAAGCATCTGAATGCCGATGCGATCATTCAGTCGATCCGGCCGGAGAAGGATGTCGATGGCCTGCATGTCGTCAATGCCGGCAAGCTGGCGACCGGCGATCTCGAAACCGGGCTGATCTCGTGCACGCCGGCCGGCGCCATGCTTTTGGTGCGCTCCATCCATGGCGAGGACCTGTCGGGGCTGAATGCCGTCGTCATCGGCCGCTCCAACCTGTTCGGCAAGCCGATGGCGCAACTGCTGCTCAATGCCAATGCGACGGTCACGACGGCGCATTCGCGCACGAAGGATCTCGCCTCGGTCGCCAAAGGTGCCGATATTCTGGTGGCGGCCGTCGGCCGTCCCGAGATGGTCAAGGCCGACTGGATCAAGCCCGGTGCCACTGTCATCGATGTCGGCATCAACCGGGTCGCGGCACCGGAGCGTGGCGAAGGCAAGAGCCGGCTGGTGGGCGATGTCGCCTATGCGGAAGCCTCGAATGTTGCCGCCGCGATCACGCCGGTTCCAGGCGGTGTCGGACCGATGACCATCGCCATGCTGATGGCCAATACCGTCATTGCAGCCCATCGCGCCGCGGGTAAGAAGCCGCCGAAATTCTAAACAGATTTCAGTCGGTCGGTGCAACGCCGGTCGATGCGCGCACGATCAATTCGGCCTTCCACAATTCCTGCGCGGGAAATGTTTCGGTACGCTTGATTTCGCCGATCAGCCGCTCGGCGATGCGCACGCCGGCTGCGCGCAATGATGAGCGCGTGGTCGTTAGCGGCACGGTGAAATTTTCTGGCTTGAGCAGGGTCAGCACGTCATCATGGGCGATCATCGAGATGTCTTCGCCCAGTCTCAGCTTTGCCTGATTGATGGCGCGAACGGCGCCGAGCGCCAGCACGGTACTGGAGCAGAGCACCGCGGTCGGGCGCTTGTCCTTTTCCATTTGCAGAATGCGCTCCATGGCTAACAAGCCCTGTTCATCCGTCATTGGCGTATGGCTGACGCAGGCTTCGTCAAGCGCCAGGCCACGCTCGGCAAGAGCCGCATCCATGCCGTTCTTCCGGCGAATGGCGAAATCGAAATAGATCGGGCCGTTCAAGAGGGCGAAGCGCCGGTGTCCGAGCTGCAGCAGCAGCTTCGTGGCGTCGTAGAAAGCGGCTTCATTGTCGATGTCGAGGAAGGGATAGTCTGGCTCGGAGCCGATGGAGCGTCCATGCACGAGAAAGGGCATGGATAGCGACTTCAGCATCTCCAGGCGCGGGTCGTGGCCGCGCATATAATTGACGAACAGCGCGTCGACGTTGCCGCTGGCGGCGAGCCGTCGCAAGGCGCCGACCTCATCGTTCGGATCCGCCGGCGTCAATACGAAATGGAAGTCGTGCCGCAAGGCTTCCTCGCCAAGGCCGGTCAGAAACTCCGAGAAGTGCACATCCGAGGAATTTCCCGGTGAAGTCGGCATGACGAGCCCGATTGAGCCGGCTTTGCCGGTGGCTAGTCTCTGGGCCGCCTTGTTCGGTCGGTAGCCGGTTTCCCGAACCGCTTTGAGAACGCGCTCGCGAGTCTCGCGATTGACCTCCGGATATCCGTTCAATGCCCGGCTGACTGTCGTCTGCGACAGCCCCAGCATTTGCGATAGCTGCTTCAGATTCACGGTATTCCAGCTCCTCCCACTGCATGCGGCCACGATGCCGAGACAACCTCCCGAAAAGTCTCAGGCTTTCAAAGCGCTTTCAATTATGTAGCAGCAGAAGCATGGGAGACAAGATAATTAGTGAAAAATCGACATGCATTCTATGCTGCAACGCGAGAATTGCTGTGTATACTGGCTGAAATCTGAAAATCGCTTGACTTTATCCCGCTCTCAATGGATGACAGAAGTAGCCAAAGCGCTTTGAGGAATAGCGCGCGCGGCACAAAACAGTGCCTGGGCTCATGGGTTTCGTTATTAGGGAGGACAACCGCATGAAGAAAATGTTTCTGATGACCGTCGCTGCCGCCGCCCTGGTGGCCGGTACGGCGATGGCTGCCGATCTGAAGTTCCAGCCGGGCCAGGACTCCAAGTTCAACTGGAAGAGCTATGACGACTTCAAGGCGGCGCATGCCGACCTGAAGGGCGAGACGCTGACCATCTTCGGCCCCTGGCGCGGCGAGGACGAGGCTCTCTTCACCAGCGTTCTGAACTACTTCACCGAAGCGACCGGCGTGAACGCCAAATATTCGTCCTCGGAAAATTACGAGCAGCAGATCGTCATCGACACGCAGGCGGGCTCGCCGCCGAACGTCGCTATTCTCCCGCAGCCGGGCCTGCTCGCCAACCTTGCCAGCAAGGGTTATCTGACGCCGCTCGGCGATGATCTCGCTTCCTGGGTCAAGACCAATTATGGCGCCGGCGATAGCTGGGTCGGCTACGGCACCTACAAGGGTAAGGACGGCAAGGACGCCTTCTATGCCTTCCCCTACAAGGCCGACCTGAAGTCATTGGTCTGGTATGTGCCGGAGAATTTCGAGGAAGCCGGCTACAAGGTTCCGACGACCATGGAGGATCTGATCAAGCTTTCGGATCAGATCGTCAAGGACGGCGGCACCCCCTGGTGCATCGGCCTCGGTTCGGGCGGTGCGACCGGCTGGCCGGCAACCGATTGGGTCGAAGATCTTATGCTGCGTCTGAACACGCCGCAGGATTATGACCACTGGGTCGATAACTCACTGAAGTTCAACGATCCGAAGGTCGTTGCCGCCATCGAGGAATTCGGCAAGTTCTCCAAGAATCCGAAATATGTTGCCGGCGGCGTTGCGGCCGTTGCCTCGACCGACTTCCGTGACAGCCCGAAGGGTCTCTTCACGGTTCCACCGAAGTGCTACATGCACAAGCAGGCATCCTTCATCCCGTCCTTCTTCCCGGAAGGCACCAAGCTCGGCCAGGATGCGGACTTCTTCTACTTCCCGCCCAGCGCCGCGCATCCTGAACTCGGCAAGCCGGTTCTCGGCGCCGGCACGCTGGCAGCCATAACCAAGGATTCGAAGGCCGCCCGCGCCTTTATCCAGTTCCTGCAAACGCCGATCGCCCAGGAAGTCTGGATGGCCCAGTCCGGCTTCCTGACGCCCTACAAATCCGTCAACACGGCTGCCTACGCTAACGACACGCTGCGTAAGGAAGGCGAAATCCTGACCACGGCCACCACCTTCCGCTTCGACGGGTCCGACCTGATGCCGGGCAAGATCGGCGCAGGCTCGTTCTGGACCGGCATGGTGGATTTCGTCGGCGGCAAGTCCGCGCAGGATGTGGCCGACGGTATCCAGAAATCCTGGGACGCCATCAAGTAAGACATTATAGCTCCGGCGCCGCCGGTCGAAGCCGGCGGCGCTATGAGGCATATGACGGCGCGCCCTTACGCGTGGCCGACGGCGGGCTGATGGACAAAAGCAGGTAAATTCGGGGAGGGAAGGGATGTTTTCGCAGATCGTATCGGCGATTGGCGCCATGATATTCGGCGTTGCCATTTGCGCCGCTTATTTCTGGTTTTCCAACAAGCTCTTGGACTTGATCTTTCCGGCAAGAGAGGGGGACGACGTTCATCGAGCGGCCGTCAACCTTCGCCGCCGCGGTCTCATCCGCCCCTGGCTGTTCCTGGGGCCGGCCTTGTTCCTGCTCGTCGTCTATCTCGTCTATCCCGTCGTCGCGACTTTCATTCTGTCCTTCTATGGCCCGGACGGCAGCAAGTTCGTCGGCGGCGCCAACTATATGTGGGCGCTCAACGACATCGAATTCCGTCAGTCGATCTTCAACAACATCCTCTGGCTGGCGGTCGTGCCGGCCGCCTGCACCTTCTTCGGTCTCGTCATCGCCGTCATGACCGACCGCATCTGGTGGGGCAATATCGCCAAGGCCGTCATCTTCATGCCGATGGCGATCTCCTTCGTCGGCGCCTCGGTCATCTGGAAATTCATCTATGAATATCGCGGCGGCACGGATGCGCAGATCGGCCTTCTGAACGCCGTCGTCCAGTTGTTCGGCGGCACGCCAGAGGTCTGGATCACCATTCCGTTCTGGAACAATTTCTTCCTGATGGTCATGCTGATCTGGATTCAGACAGGCTTCGCCATGGTCATCCTCTCGGCGGCTTTGCGCGGCATTCCGGAAGAAACCATCGAAGCAGCCGTTATCGACGGCGCCAATGGCTGGCAGATCTTCTGGAAAATCATGGTGCCGCAGGTCTGGGGCACGATTGCCACGGTTTGGACCACGATCACCATCCTCGTCCTCAAGGTGTTTGACATCGTGCTCACCATGACCAACGGTCAATGGAACACGATGGTGCTCGCCAATCTGATGTTCAACTGGATGTTCCGCGGCGGCGGCGACAGTGGTCGAAGCGCCGTTATCGCGCTCGTCATCATGATCGCAGTCACGCCGATCATGATCTGGAACATCCGCCGTGCAAACGCAGAAACGAAGGGGCGCTGACATGGTTGGAAATCTCGGTCGCATCGGCCCCGCCCGCATCTTCGTTCACGCCGCGGTGCTGCTCATCGTCTTGCTCTGGCTGCTGCCGACGCTCGGCATTTTCGTCACAGCACTGCGCGACAAGGATCAGATCGTCGCTTCCGGCTGGTGGACGGCCTTTGCCGGCTCGTCGCGCACCACGGCAGCCCGCCTCGACGGTCCGGATAAGGCAAAGCCGGACGGCGCAAATTTCGTGATATCAGGCACGCTCGCCATCGAAGGCGGCGGCAAGATCCAGTCCTTCGGCCTGCGCGTACAGGAGCCGGCAGCCTACAAGGCTGGCGCTCCCGCCGCGCTGGAAAATGGTGAGACGCTGACGATCAACTCCGACGGAAGCTATCGCTATCAGAAGAATGGTCCGTTCGAAGCTGATGCGCGGGCGAAGCGCGTCTATTTGACGGTTGCCACGCCGCCCCAATTCACGCTCGACAACTATCGCAACGTGCTAGGCGGCGAGGGTATCGGCCAGTCTTTCATCAACTCGCTGACGGTAACGATTCCCGCGACGGTCATTCCGATCCTGATAGCCGCCTTTGCGGCCTATGCGCTTGCCTGGATGGAGTTTCCAGGCCGCGCGGTTCTGATTGCGCTCGTCGTCGGCCTGATCGTCGTGCCGCTGCAGATGTCGCTGATTCCGCTTCTGCGCATCTATAACGAGATCGGCCAGATGTTCGGCGTGCCGTCGAAGACCTATCCCGGCATCTGGCTGGCGCACACGGCCTTCGGTCTGCCGCTCGCCATCTATCTCCTGCGCAATTACATTGCCGGCCTGCCGAAGGAAATCATCGAATCCGCGCGCGTCGATGGCGCCAGCGATTTCGACATTTTCGTCAAGATCATCCTGCCGTTGTCATTCCCGGCACTGGCCTCCTTCGCGATCTTCCAGTTTCTTTGGGTGTGGAACGACCTTTTGATCGCGATGGTCTTCCTCGGCACCGACAAGGATCACCTCGTGCTCACGGCCGCCCTCAACGCGCTGCTCGGCTCGCGCGGCGGCAACTGGGAAATCCTGACGGCCTCGGCCTTCGTCACCATCCTTATCCCACTCCTCGTCTTCTTTGGTTTGCAGCGCTATCTCGTGCGCGGTCTGCTTGCCGGGTCGGTGAAGGGGGGCTGATTCAAAAACACCTACTTACTACAGGACCCACTCAGCATGAGCATTGCTCTTCAATCGGCTTCGGAAGTTGATAAGGACTGGTGGCGCGGCGCCGTGATCTATCAGATCTATCCGCGTTCCTATCAGGACTCCAACGGCGACGGCATCGGCGATCTCAAGGGCATCGCCGTCCGCCTGCCGCATGTCGCATCGCTTGGCGTCGATGCGATCTGGATTTCGCCGTTCTTCACGTCGCCGATGCGCGATTTCGGCTATGACGTCTCCAATTATGAGGACGTCGATCCGATCTTCGGTTCGCTCGCCGATTTCGATGCGATGGTGACGGAGGCTCATCGTCTCGGCATCAAGGTGATGATCGATCTGGTGCTGTCTCACAGCTCGGATCGCCATCCATGGTTCGTTGAAAGCCGCTCGAGCAAGAATAACCCCAAGGCCGATTGGTATGTCTGGGCAGACGCCAGGCCGGACGGCACGCCGCCCAACAACTGGCTGTCGATCTTCGGCGGCTCGGCCTGGGCGTGGGATCCGACCCGCATGCAATATTACCTGCACAACTTCCTGACCTCGCAGCCGGATATGAACCTGCATAATCCAGAGGTGCAGGATCGCTTGCTTGATGTCGTACGTTTCTGGCTCGACCGTGGCGTCGATGGCTTCCGTCTCGACACCATCAATTTTTACTTCCACGACAAGGAATTGCGCGACAACCCGGCGCTGGAGCCCTCGCGCCGCAACGCCTCCACTGCACCGGCGGTCAATCCCTATAACTTCCAGGAGCATCTCTACGACAAGAATCGCCCCGAGAACCTGGAGTTCCTCAAGCGCTTCCGCGCCGTCCTCGACGAATATCCAGCCATTGCTGCCGTCGGCGAAGTGGGCGACAGTCAGCGCGGCCTCGAAATCGTCGGCGAATACACCTCCGGCGGCGACAAGATGCATATGTGCTACGCCTTCGAATTCCTGGCGCCGGATGCCCTGTCGCCGGATCGCGTCGAAGAGGTGATGAATGACTTCGATACGGCTGCTCCGGAAGGCTGGGCGTGCTGGGCCTTCTCCAACCACGACGTCGTGCGACATGTCAGCCGCTGGGGCAATCTGGTGGCGGACCGCGATGCCTTCGCCAAGCTCTATGCGGCGCTGCTGCTGACCCTGCGCGGTTCCGTCTGCCTCTATCAGGGCGAGGAACTGGCGCTGACGGAAGCCGATCTCGCCTATCAGGACCTGCAGGACCCCTATGGCATTCAGTTCTGGCCGGAATTCAAGGGGCGGGATGGTTGCCGCACGCCGATGGTCTGGGACAGCCAGGTGGCGCAGGGAGGCTTTTCCACCGTCAAGCCTTGGCTGCCGGTGCCGGTCGAGCATATCCTGCGCGCCGTCAGCGTCCAGCAGGGCGATGAAAATTCGGTGCTGGAGCAGTACCGTCGCTTCCTCGCCTTCCGCAAGCAGCATCCGGCCTTCGCCAAGGGCGAGATTGCCTTTTCGGAGCCGCAGGGCGAAGTGCTGATCTACACCCGCACTTATGCCGGTGAGACCATTCTCTGCGTCTTCAACATGAGCCCTGTCGAAACGCTGGCAACCCTGCCTGATGGCAATTGGCAGGCGTTGACGGGACACGGCTTTACCAGCAACAACTACGGCAGCAGGATCGATATTCCGGCTTGGGGCGCCTACTTCGCGCGTCTTGCCTGACCTTTGGGAGGAGGAAGCATAATGACGGGACTTGTTCTGAAGGATATCAAAAAATCCTACGGCAGCGTGCATGTGCTGCACGGCATCGATCTGGAGATCAACGAAGGCGAATTCATCGTCTTCGTCGGCCCCTCCGGCTGCGGCAAGTCCACCTTGCTCAGGATGATCGCCGGCCTGGAGAGCATTACGGCCGGGGATATGATGATTGCCGGACAGAAGGTGAATGAGGTGCCGCCGTCGCGGCGCGGCATTGCCATGGTCTTCCAGTCCTACGCGCTCTACCCGCATATGACGGTCTACGACAACATGGCCTTCGGCATGCGCATCGCCGGCGAAAGCAAGCAGGAGATCGACCGGCGCGTGAGGGCGGCGGCAGCGAGCCTGCAACTCACGCAATATCTGGAGCGTCTACCGAAGGCACTTTCGGGTGGTCAGCGCCAGCGCGTCGCCATCGGCCGCGCCATCTGCCGCAATCCGAAAGTCTTCCTGTTCGACGAGCCGCTGTCGAACCTTGACGCCGCCCTGCGTGTCGCGACCCGCATCGAGATCGCCAAGCTCAGCCAGTCGATGCCGGAGACGACGATGATTTACGTCACCCACGACCAGGTGGAGGCCATGACGCTGGCCGATCGCATCGTGGTGCTGTCGGCTGGCCGCGTCGAACAGGTCGGTGCACCGCTCGAGCTTTACGAGCGCCCGGCCAATCTGTTCGTCGCCAAGTTCATCGGCTCGCCCGCCATGAACGTCATCCCGGCGACGGTAACCGAAACCGGCTCGACGACCACCGTGACGCTGACAGGCGGCAAGGCCGTAACGCTCGATGTTCCCACGACGGCCGACGAGAAGGGCAAGGCGGCGAGCTTCGGTGTGCGTCCGGAAGATTTGCGTGTCGCGACGGGTGACGACTATCTCTTCGAAGGCGAGGTTTCCATCGTCGAGGCGCTCGGCGAAGTGACCCAGCTCTATCTCGAAGGTCTGGTCGATGGCGAGCCGATTATCGTCAAGATTCCCGGCATTGCCGATATTCATCGCGGGCAGAAGATGCGCTTTACGGCCGACCGGCAGAAGCTGCATCTGTTCGATGCCAGCGGCCATTCCTATCGCAAGTAGTGGCTTACGGGAGCGTCGCCGGCTCAAACAAAGGTGAACAACAAAATTCATCTTGGGCCGGCGCGTTCAAACCTTCTGTTAAAGACCGGCTGATAGTCTCCCTCCATAATATACTTCAGGGGTCTCCTAAGATGGCCGCGTTCGGCAGAGCTAATTCGGGTCAGCATTTCCTCAACAAAGAAGAATCTTTCATGTATGACCGCGAGGTGCGGTTTCGCATGGAAGATACGATGAACGCGGCGCGCCTCGAATACACCGAAAAGGGCGTGATGAACCTTGCGTCCCGCCGCTGCGATATTATCCGTATCTCGCAGAGCAGTGCGGTTCTCGCGATCCTCACCCAGTATAATCTGCCGAAACAATTCTATCTGGATATCCCCGACGCGCGCATTACCAAGATCGGCTGCGTGTTGATGAAGGTCTTCTCCAACAACACCGTCGAAGTTCGTTTCCTGCGTCTTCTCACCGAGAGGGAAATGAACAAGATCTTCGTCTACAGCACGCATCCGGCCCATAAGAACCGCGTGCTCGATATCCGCGCCTGATCGACGGCCACAAGAAACAGGCATAGCGATCCACACGGCAGACGGTTCAGATTTCCGTCCGCCATTTTTCGAGCGCTTCCTCAAGATATTTGATCAGCGGCAGCCTGCCATTTTCCCGCAACCATTTGTCGACCGACAGGCGCAGCGGACTGACTGCGATCATCGAAACCAGCCGCAGACCGTCCGGGTCCTTCGTCGGAAACAATTCGCACAGGGCCTGGTAGGCGATTTGCTCGAGCTGCAAAGAGTTGCCTCGTGCGCGGGCGCGCAAGATCTCGCTTTGACGTAAAAGCTTGGCAGTCTCCAGAAGCCGAGGCGCTTCCGCCTCGATGCGGGCCACAAGTCCCAGGGTGGCTTGATGGACGACCTCTAGGGGTCGCCCGGCTGAGGCATTCTCCATGATGCCAGTCCGCAGCGCGTCCATATATCGGCGCTGATGCGCCAGAAGAATATCGTCCTTGCTCTTGAAGTAATAAAAGAAAGTCCGGCGGGAAATCCCGGCCGCCGCCGCAATCTCCTCGATTGTCGTTTCCTGATAACCTTTCTCAAGAAAGGATTTCATTCCGACGTCCGCTATGCGTTGAAAGGTCACGCGGCGCTTCTGCTGGCGCAGGCCTTCCGGCTTGGATGGTGCATCGTGCATTGGATCATCTTGGCATGAGTCGCAACGCCGCTCAAATCTGGCGCATGCCCCGTGGCTCCTTCTCTGTGGTCTCAATCTCTGGTGAAATAAATTCTCCGCCTCGCTCCCCGATTGCCGCAAATCGGCCGATATTAATATTACACTCAGTGCGATATTTAATGTTGATGCTGATGTTCATAACCCGGTGCAGGAGCACAAACATCCATGGCAGCCAATGCAATCTCAAATCACGCTGGAAGTAAGACCTATGGTCCATATGCCGCCGAAAGCCGTAGGACGCGCGATATTTGCTCGATGGCTCTGCTGTTGAGCGTGCTGGGGGGCTGTGCCGCCGCGCCGCTGGATCGGGCGGGATCCCTGCGATCCTATGATGGCCTGGCCCGATCGGACGGGTTGGCCGCACACTCGCTTCTGAGGGTGAGCAAGGACGATGTTCTTGCGGCCAAAACCGTGAAGATCATTCCCACGGCCTTTTCCATGCGCGCCGAAAGCGCCGCCTTCACACTTAAGCAGCGCGATCTCGTCACCAATGCCGTCGACAGGGCGCTTTGTTCCGGGTTGGGCGAGCGCTTTGCCGTCGTCGGTCTGTCCGAGCCGGCGGATTTGACCGTCCGCGCCGTCGTGACGCAGGTCAAGGCCACCAATGCCACCGCCGTCGGAGTCTCGAAAGTCGCGTCCGTCGGCAAGAGCGTATTGCTGCCGGGTGTACCGGTTCCCGTTCCGCGCATTCCGATCGGCATGGGCAGCCTCTCGCTTGAGGCGGAGGCTTTCAATCCCCAAGGCGTACAAAAAGCTGTCATGATCTGGGGACGAGGCGCGAACGCATTCTTTGATTCGGGCACCATCGCCAAGGAAGGGGATGCCTATAGCCTCGCCGCCAAATTCGGCGGCGATTTCAGCAAGATGCTGGTCAAGGGCAAGACGCCGTTCGGCGCTGCACCCTCTTTCCCATCCCGGGCGAGATTGGCGGCCCTCGTCGGCCGCGCGCCCAAGTATGAGGCCTGCAAGGCGTTCGGGAAGTCACCGGGCGTAACGGGCTTTGTGGGAGCACGACTTGGCCTTCCGCCTGCCTGGACGGACAAGGCTCCACCGGAAGCAGGAAATACTGCAACGAAAGCTCCTTGATCAGCCTTCGATGTCGCCCTGCCGAAATCCGGCGGACAATCTCAGTGGCGGAACAGGACGCTTGCGCCCTGATCCGCCGGCCCTGCGGCGTGACGGAAGGGAGCGAAGAGTTCGCGGCCCATGCCGAATTCATTCTCCGAGAGATCGGCCACGACCGGCTCGCGCTCCGCCATATCGGCGGCATCGACGAGGACTTCCAGCGTACCGGCGATCGCATCGATGCGGATGATGTCGCCTTCCCGGATGCGGGCGATCGGGCCGCCGTCGACGGCCTCCGGCGTTACATGAATGGCGGCCGGGACCTTGCCCGATGCGCCCGACATGCGGCCGTCGGTCAACAGAGCCACGCGGAAACCGCGATCCTGCAGCACGCCGAGTGCCGGCGTCAGCTTGTGCAGCTCGGGCATGCCGTTGGCCTTCGGTCCCTGGAAGCGGACGACGGCGACGAAATCGCGGTTCAGCTTGCCGTCCTTGAAGGCCTGCTGCATCTCGAGCTGGTCGTGGAAGATCACGGCCGGCGCTTCGATGATGTGGCGCTCCGGCTTGACGGCGGAAATCTTGATGACCGCCTTGCCGATATTGCCGCGCAGCATCTTCAGGCCGCCATTGCTCTGGAAGGGCGTGTCGATGCTTGCCAGCACTTTCGGGTCGTGGCTTTTTTCCGGGGCGGGCTCGCGCACCACATTGCCGTCAGCACCGAGCTTGACGTCGATGGAGTAGCTCTCGAGGCCCTGGCCGTAGACGGTGCGCACGTCGTCGTGCAGCAGCCCCTTCTTCAGAAGTTCCTTGATGAGGAAGCCCATGCCGCCGGCAGCATGGAAATGGTTCACGTCGGCAAGGCCGTTCGGATAGACGCGGGCAAGCAGCGGGATGATGTCGGAAAGCTCGGAAATATCCTGCCAGGTGAGCACGATGCCGGCG
The DNA here is from genome assembly GCF_020871915.1 of Rhizobium sp. AB2/73. Lineage (NCBI taxonomy): Bacteria > Pseudomonadati > Pseudomonadota > Alphaproteobacteria > Hyphomicrobiales > Rhizobiaceae > Rhizobium > Rhizobium sp. AB2/73. The sequence continues at coordinate 293,591 of NZ_CP067071.1, forward strand.
GCGCGCGCCATGGCGACGATGTGCATCGTGTGGTTCGTCGAGCCGCCGGTCGCATGCAGGCCGACGACGCCGTTGACGATCGAACGCTCGTCGATCATCTCGCCGGCCGGCGTGAATTCATTGCCCATGGCGGTGATGGCGAGTGCGCGCTTGGTCGCCTCGCGCGTCAGGGCTTCGCGCAGCGGCGTGCCGGGGTTGACGAAGGAGGCGCCCGGCATATGGAAGCCCATGATCTCCATCAGCATCTGATTGGAATTGGCCGTGCCGTAGAAGGTGCAGGTGCCGGGGCCGTGATAGGATTTCGATTCCGCTTCGAGGAGTTCGGCGCGGCCGACCTTACCTTCGGCATAGAGCTGGCGCACGCGTGACTTCTCGTCATTCGGCAGCCCCGAGGTCATCGGGCCGGCCGGGATGAAGACGGCAGGCAGATGGCCGAAGGAGAGGGCGGCGATGACGAGGCCGGGGACGATCTTGTCGCAGACGCCGAGGAAGACGGCGGCATCGAACATATTGTGCGACAGGCCGACGGCAGCCGACATGGCGATCAGGTCACGCGAGAAGAGCGAGAGTTCCATGCCGGGCTGGCCCTGCGTTACGCCGTCGCACATGGCCGGCACGCCGCCGGCCACCTGGGCGATACCGCCCGCTTCGGCCGCAGCCTCGCGGATGATCGCAGGATAGGTTTCGAACGGCTGATGCGCCGAGAGCATGTCGTTATAGGAGGTGATGATCCCGAGATTGGGCACCTGGTCTCCGGCCAGTGCGTCCTTCTCGGAGGGGGAACAGATGGCGAAGCCATGCGCAAGATTGGCGCAGCCAAGCACGGAGCGTTGTGCTCCCTTGCTTGCGGCGCTACGCAGGCGGTCCAGATAGCGCTCGCGCGTCGGTTTCGAGCGCTCGACGATGCGTGCGGTAATCGCTGATATGCGGGCGTCAGCGGCCATGGTCGATCTGCCTCCGTCTGTTCTGCGCGGTGCCCGTGAGATCTGTTTCGGTAAAGGGCGCGGCGCGGGATCCAAAAGTCAATGCTTTGTCGCTGCGCCCGCAAGGGCACATGGCGCAGCATGGTTGCTGTGTCATTCAGGGTTCGATGACGAGGCCCGTCGGCCGTGTCAGGGAGCCCAATAAATCTCGACCGGGGAAGCCGCCCGCCGCAGCATGGAGCGGATCGGCATCTCGGTTTCCTCGCCCGCCGCTTCGGCTTTGGCGAGAACCTCTTTCTTTCCTTCTCCCTCGATATGGAGCACCAGCAATCGGGCATCCTGAAGGCTGGAGAAGGTGAATGTCAGCCGCGGCTCGCCGGCACCTTCCGCTTCCATCGTGATGATGCCGCGCGGGGTGTTCGGATCGAGTGCGGTTGCGAGATTGCTGCCGCCCGGAAAGAAGGAAGCGGTGTGGCCGTCATTGCCCATGCCGAGGATGGCGATATCGAAGGGATGGCCTACCGCTTTGGTTTCTTCCGTGGCGATGACGGCAGCCTCCTCGACGGAGGCCGCAGCCTGATAGAGCGGAAGGAACTTGGCGGCTGCCGCCTTGTCCTTCAGCAGATTTTCCTGAACGAGCAGGTGGTTCGAACGCGGATTGTCCGCCGGCACGAACCGTTCGTCGACGAGGGTGATCGTCACCTTGCCCCATTCGATCGAGCGCGATGACAGCGCCTGGAAGAAGGCCTTCGGCGTCGAGCCGCCGGAGACCGCGATGCTTGCGGAGCCGCGCGTCGCGACGGCGACCGAGAGGGTCTCGGCCACCTTGTCCGCGAGCTTGCCGGCGAGTTCGGCACCATTGGCAAAAGCATGCATATTCGCTGTCATCGTTATCGCCCCGGATTAGATGTCGTCGTGCCAGGTGCGGCCGTCACGCTCGATGAGCGCGATGGCCTGGCTCGGCCCCCAGGTGCCGGCCGTATAGCCCTGAACCTGCTGGCCGGCTTCTTCCCAACCCTTGAGGATCGGGTCGACCCACTTCCATGCTGCTTCCACCTCGTCGCGGCGCATGAACAGCGTCTGGTTGGAGCGGATGACGTCCATCAGCAGGCGCTCGTAGGCGTCCGGATTGCGGACGTTGAAGGCAGACGCAAAGCTCATGTCGAGCGAAACGTTGCGCAGGCGCATGCCGCCCGGGCCAGGGTCCTTGATCATCAGCGACTGCTTGACGCCTTCGTCCGGCTGCAGGCGGATGATGAGCTGGTTAGCGACGATGCGGCCGGCGGCCTGGTCGAAGATGGTGTGCGGAATGTGTTTGAAGGTGATGACGATCTCCGACATGCGGCCCGCAAGGCGCTTGCCGGTGCGGATGTAGAAGGGAACGCCAGCCCAGCGCCAGTTGCCGATCTCGGCCTTGATGGCGACGAAGGTTTCGGTATTGGAAACGCCGCCTTCCAGCTCATCGAGGTAGCCTTTGACCGGGCCGCCTGCCGAAGCGCCGGCACGATACTGGCCGCGAACGGTCGCCTGCTCGACGTTGGAAGCGTCGATCGGCTTCAGCGCGCGCAGCACCTTCAGCTTCTCGTCGCGAACGGCTTCCGAATCCATCGAGGAGGGGATTTCCATCGCGGTCAGGCAAAGCAGCTGCAGGATGTGGTTCTGCACCATGTCGCGCAGGGCGCCAGCGGTGTCATAGTAGCCGGCGCGGCCTTCGAGACCGACCGATTCAGCGACGGTGATCTGCACGTGGTCGATGTGGTTAGCGTTCCATAGCGGCTCGTAGAGAGCGTTGGCAAAGCGCAGCGCCATCAGGTTCTGCACGGTTTCCTTGCCGAGATAATGGTCGATACGGAAGATCTGCTCTTCCTTGAAGACCTTTCCGATCGTGTCGTTCAGCTGCAGGGCGGATGCAAGGTCGCGGCCGATCGGCTTTTCGACGACGATGCGGGTCTGCTTGGTGATCAGCTTGTGATCGTGGATCTTCTGCGAGATGTCGCCGAAGATGCCCGGAGCGACGGCGAGATAGAAGGCGCGCACGCGCTCCTTGCCTTCGTCCAGGATCTTCTTGAGCTGATCCCAGCCGGCGTCGCTGCGGGCGTCGACCGGCACGTAGAACAAGCGAGCCAGGAACTTCTTGACCTCGGCGTCGTCATATTCGCCCTTCTTCAGGTGTTCCTTGAGGGCGGCGTCGGCAAATTTGCGGTATTCTTCATTGGAAAGCGCGCTGCGCGAAGCGCCGATAATGCGGGTTGGCTCGGAAAACTGACCTTCGACCTGACGATGGTAAAGAGCGGGCAGGAGCTTGCGTTCGGCAAGGTCGCCGCTGCCGCCGAAAACGACATAATCAAATGGTTCAACGGGAATGATCTGGCTGCTCATGAGCTATCTCTCAATCGGTCTTGGTTGAGGCCCCTTTTAATCTAATCGATTTAAAAAGGCCAGTGTGCATCGCAAAATTCAGACTCGGTTTCTAGAGCGGATTACCGGCGAAAGAAATCATCTTCCGGTTTTCAAAACCTGTCGCGCAACGCAAACCACGAGAGCGCCAGGAACAGCAGAGGCGCCCGCATGCGTGCACCGCCGGGGAAGGGCGGAATGTTCAGCTCCTTAAAGAGATGAAGCTCGTCCGCATTCCCGAGAACCGTTTTCGCATAGAGTTTACCGCAATAATTTGACAGCATCACCCCGTGGCCGGAATAACCGCCGATCGAAGTGACACCCGGCATGACTTCGCGCACGAAGGGCTGGCGCGGCATGGTGATGCCGACCGAACCGCCCCAGGCATAGTCGATCCTGATATCGCTAAGAGCCGGATAGATTTCGGTGATTTGCCGGCGGATGTGCTGCGTTATGTCGCGTGGATTGTCTGACGTATAAGCCTCGCGCCCGCCGAACAGCAGGCGTCCATCCCTCGATTTGCGGAAATAGCGCACGACGAATCGCGAATCGGCCACCGCTTCATTGCCGGGCAGCACGGCCGGAAAGCGGTCGAGCGGTTCGGTCGCACCGATGAAGGAGCGGATCGGCATGACGTGACTTGCCGTCACCGGCTCCAGATTGCCGATATAGCCGTTGCAGGCGATCAGCACCCGGTCGGCGGTGATCTCGCCGCCATCCGTTTCGATGATCGTCTTGCCGCCGGGCTGCCGAAAACCCTTCGCCTTGGTCATCTCGAAGAGAGACGCACCGGCCTCAGCCGCGACGCGGGCGAGACCGATGAGCAGCTTCAGCGGATGGATATGGCCCGTGCCCATATCCCGGACGCCATAAAGATAGAATTGCGAACCCAGCCGCTCCTGGGTTTCTGCCCGATCCATGAAGGTCATATGCGGGTAGCCGTATCGGGTCGCGGCGATCTCCGCATTGTCCATATAGTCGCGCTTGTAGCCGCGCTTATGCGTGACATTCATCTGGCCGGGCAGGAAGTCGATGTCGATGTCATGTTCGGAGGCGAAATCGAGCAGATGGCGCTTGGCATTCTCGGCCAGATCGAAGAGAGCCTTCGAGCGCTCGTAGCCGATCTTCTCTTCCATCTCCTCCGGCCACCAGCGCTGGCCGGTGCCGAGCTGTCCGCCGTTGCGGCCGGAAGCCCCGTCGCCGAAGCGGTTGGCGTCGATCAGAACGACGTCGACGCCGCCCTTGGCGAGATTATAGGCGGCCTGCAGGCCGGTATAGCCGCCACCGACGATCGCGACGTCCGCCCGGCGCGACCCGTCGAGCTTCGGATAGATCGGACGCGGGCCGACGGTCGCCTGGTAGAGGGAAAGGCCCGGCGCAATCGGACTCTGCCATGTTTCCTGTAGCGTCATGGACAGCTTCCTCACACGTTGAGCAGAAGGAATTCCCGCTCCCACGGGCTGATCACCTGCATGAAGGTCTCGAATTCGCCGCGTTTCACGCCGGCATAGATGCCGATGAAATCCTTGCCGAAGACCTCTTCGAAGGCCGGCTCGTCTTCCATCAGCGCGATGGCTTCGAGGAGACCGCGGGGCAGGTCGATAGAGCCTTCGTTGGCGGAATCCTCGGTCGGCGCCGTCGGCTCCACCTTTTTCATGATGCCGAGCAGGCCGGAGGCGAGCGAGGCCGCGAGCGCCAGATAGGGATTGGCATCCGAGCTCGGCAGCCGGTTTTCCACACGCCTCGCCTGCGGATCGGAGATTGGCACGCGGAAAGCCGTGGTACGGTTGTCGTAGCCCCAGGCATTGTTGACAGGGCAGGACATGTTCGGCGCCAGCCGGCGATAGGAGTTCACATAGGGCGCCAGCATAGCGAGCGCATTCGGCACGAAGCGCTGCATGCCGCCGATGAAATGAAAGAACTCGGGCGAGGGGCTGCCGTCCGGATTGGTGAAGACGTTCTTGCCCGTCTCGATGTTCACGACCGACTGGTGGATATGCATCGCCGATCCCGGCTGGCTCTGCATCGGCTTGGCCATGAAGGTCGCATAGATGCCGTGCTTCAGCGCCGCCTCGCGGATCGTGCGCTTGAACATGAACACCTGGTCGGCAAGTTCGATCGGATCACCATGGCGCAGGTTGATTTCCAGCTGCGCCGGCCCTTCTTCATGGATCAGCGTGTCGATCTCGAGACCCTGCTTCTCGGAGAAGTGATAGATATCGTCGATCAACTCGTCGAACTCGTTGATGCCGGCGATCGAATAGCCCTGGCCGCCGAGGATCGAGCGGCCGGAACGACCCTTCGGCGGGTGCAGCGGATAATCCGGATCGTCATTCTTGGCGACGAGATAGAATTCGATTTCCGGCGCCACCACCGGCTTCCAGCCGCGATCGCGATAGAGCCCCATGATGCGCTTCAGTACGTTGCGCGGCGTATAGGAGACTTCCTGTCCCTCGGAATTGACGATATCGCAGATGACCTGCGCGGTCGGATCCGTTTCCCAGGGCACGACTGACAGCGTGGACAGGTCGGGGACCAGCTTCAGGTCGTTGTCGCGCGGCTCGTAGCGGAAGCTTTCGGTCTCTTCCGGATACTCGCCGGAGATCGTGTGCCGATAGATCGCCGAGGGGAGTGCCAGCGACGTGTTGGAGGTGAATTTCGAGGTCGGCATCATCTTGCCGCGTGGCACGCCGGCAAGGTCCGGCGTGATGCATTCTATGTCCTCGATCCCGCGTGCCCGCAACCATTGAGCCGCTTCCTTCCAGTTTGCCACGCCGCGTGCCGATCTCAGACTGGGGGGTACTATTGGTGCTTTCGAGACGGGTATGGAAGCTTTCAGCGGGGTCTTTCTCGCGGGCATAAAACACCGTATTTGGGTTGATCGGTGAGTGCATCATAACTGCAGTTTGCCAATTGGCGAGGGGGAAAACCGCTCGGACTTTCGCCGTATGATGGAAAAATGACAGAGAGCGCGGCGAAGAATAAAGGGCTGAAGCGTGACCGGCAGATATGATGTGATCGTCCTTGGCGCAGGCGCTGCCGGCATGATGTGCGCCATCCGCGCCGGCCGGCGCGGTCGGTCCGTTCTCGTGCTCGATCATGCCGCCGCACCCGGCGAAAAGATCCGCATTTCCGGCGGCGGCCGCTGCAATTTCACCAACATCCATGCCGGTCCGAAGAACTTCCTGTCCGCCAATCCGCATTTCGCCAAATCGGCGCTGGCGCGTTTCACGCCTGCCGATTTTCTGGCCATGGTCGAGCGCCATGGCATCGCCTGGCATGAGAAGACGCTTGGCCAACTCTTCTGCGACGACAGCGCCAAGGACATCATCCGGATGCTGACGGACGAGATGCGCGCGGCTGGGGCAGCGCTGCGGTTGCGAACGGAAATCGGCGACATCGAGCAAACCGCCGGCGGCTATCGTGTCGGCACCTCCGAAGGCGTTTTCGAGGCATCCTCGCTGGTGGTGGCGACCGGCGGCAAGTCGATCCCCAAGATGGGGGCTACCGGTTTCGCCTATCGCATCGCCGAGCAATTTGGTTTGCCTGTTGTCGAAACCCGGCCCGGCCTTGTGCCGCTGACCCTCGATCCGCAATTGCTTCAGCGTCTGGCGCCGCTTTCCGGCATTGCCGCGCCTGCGGAGATCCGTCACGGCAAGACGGCGTTCCGTGAGGCGTTGCTTTTTACTCATCGCGGCCTCAGCGGCCCCGCCATCCTGCAGATTTCATCTTATTGGCGAGAGGGCGAGGAGATCACCGTCGTAATCGAGCCCGATATCGACATTTTCGCACTGCTGAAGAAGGCCAAGCAGGTCAATGGCCGGCAATCGGCGCAGACGGCGCTTGCGGAAATTCTGCCGAAACGGTTGGCTCAGCATATTGTCGAGAGCGAAGGCATCTCGGGCAACATGGCCGATCTATCGGACAAACGCCTGCAGCAGCTCGCGGCTTCTATTCAGTCCTGGCCGGTCAAACCTTCCGGATCGGAAGGCTATCGGACCGCCGAAGTGACCCTCGGCGGCATCGACACGGCTTGCCTCGATTCGCGGACGATGCAGGCGAAAACCCATCCCGGCCTGTTCTTCATCGGCGAATGCGTCGACGTGACCGGCTGGCTCGGCGGCTATAATTTCCAATGGGCGTGGGCCTCCGGGCATGTAGCCGGCGAAGCGGCTTGAACCGCCGTTTCAAGGCCTTATCGGCACCTTGAGAAAATGGAACCCGCCTCTGTTTCTCGCGTTTTCCTTCCCTACATTATTAGTGAATACATTGGCAGTTGCCGAACGCACCGTTTGCCGGTTATCGTGTCAGTGCGAAAATGGGAATATACTCATGAACAGAACACATCGTCGCGCCCGCGCCATTGCAATCGCTCAGACCCGTGACAATGCCAAGCTTTTGGCGGCAAGGCTGTTGATGTTGGCGACCGGCGTTACCGCCGCTTGCATCGCCTACCTTACCGTACGCGGCTTCTGATTTCAGCCGCCACATTGCTCTTGGCCGTCGTTGAACGGCAGCCTTGGCTCGCGCACAGAGATAGATCTCTCCCTCCGCTTTTCAGCGTTTGATTGTATGCTGCGGGTCACACTACGTCCTTATCTGAAAATTAATTAATCACGCCGACAATCCCTGTCGATTTCTTGGGGCGCTCTACTGCAAGCTGGAGCCGAAGCAATGATTGCTTCCCGACTTATACTCGGGAACCCCGCCTGCCGATATTTCAAGAGCGATGATTATACATCCGGTCAGCGCCGAGGCGGCGTCGACGGGGGGAGCGGTGTGTGAGAGGTCTGGGCCAAAATGTTCATTGACAAGATATTGTCGCGTTTCAACATCAAGACGAAAGTCCTGATATTCGTCCTGCCGTTCGTCATCAGCATTTCCGCCGTGGGCCTCACCGGGCTTTATGCGTCGGGCCTGCTTCAGGGCCGCATGGAGATCTCCAACAGCGTCCTGCAGTCCCTGACCGGGTTCAAGAACCTCTATGGTTCCATGGATGACTTCCTGCGCATCACCAACACGCAGCAGCGCGACAAGCTCTATGAGGACATCAAGTCGCAGCAGGGCGTGCTGAATGCGACCCTCGGCCAGCTCGGTGCGGATGCGGATGGCCGCGACAATCTGACCGACGCGATGGCAAAGACCGCCGACATGTCCAACCTCGTCGGCAGGCTGTGGTCTCTGCACGAACAGGAACTCTCGCTGCGCAAGACGATCGACGACGCCCAGCGTGCGTTGATCAGCGCCCGCTTCAACGTCAATTTCAATAGCCAGCAGCTTGAAGACCAGATGCGGAAGGACCAGGCGGATGCGACCTCGACCCTGCGCTCGGCCGATCGGTTGCTGAAGGGCGGCGACCTACTGGTTGCCGTGGCGCAAGACTTCAATAACGCGGCGACGCCGGCCGACAAGGTCAAGCTTCTGAAGGATCGCCTGCCGGATCTGAACAAGGCACAGCGCTCCATCGACCTTGCCTTGCCGCAAAACCAGAAGAGTGTTGTCCAGTCGCTCGTGGGTACCATCAAGGATCTTGCCGCCTTCACCGAAAGCACGGATGTTCCGACCGACGATACAATCACCAATATCAGCCGGCTGCTTTCGCGCTTCCGCCAGACCTCGACCTATACGCAGCTGACGGCGACGCAGATGATGCGCCAGGCGACCACGACCTTCGTCTCCCTCGACGCCCGCGTCGCACAGACCAATTCGGTCCTGCAGGACACGCGCCGCCTTGAAGACTCGATCTATTCGCTGCAGCTCGTGCTGGCCGATTTCAACGCCAATACGAACAAGGACAATCTCGTCCGCCTGCGCCAGGAAGTCTCCAAGCTCGGTGGCGATATCGATACGCTGAACCAGAGCGCGAAAAGCATGGATTTCGCCGGCGACATCGACTCGGCCATTCGTCCGGCCATCAAGTCCATGGATGAGGCCGGCGGCAAGTTGGTCGATACCATCAATCAGCGGATCGGCGAATATGCCAGTGCCCGCCAGCAGCTCGATCAGGTCTGGGGCCAGCTGACCGCTTTCGCCGAGACGCAGAAGCAGAGCGCCGGCAGCGAGCGCAACCAGGCAAATTCCATATCCATCCTGGCAACTGCACTCGGCATCATCCTCTCGGTTGCTGGTGGCATCGCGCTCGTCCTGACCCTGCAGCGTCCGATCGGGCAGATCACCGCCGCCATGCGCCGCATCGCCGATGGCATGCTGGAGACCTCGATCTCCGGCGAGCAGCGCCGCGACGAGATCGGCGACATGGCCAGAGCCCTCGGCATCTTCAAGGAAAACGCCATTTCGAAGATCCGCATCGAGGAGCAGAGTGACGAGGAACGTGCTGCCGCAGAGCACGAACGCCAGCGCAACGATGCCGAAAAGCGCGAGCTTGACCGTCAGATCGACTATGCCGTCAGCGAGCTTGCCGCCGGTCTCGAGCGCCTTGCCCAGGGCGATATCTCGGCGACGATCGACACGCCTTTCATTGGCCGGCTCGAGCAGCTGCGCCAGGACTTCAACAGTTCGCTGTCCCGCCTGCAACAGACGCTGAGCCAGGTCCGCAGCAATGTCGAGATGATCCAGAGCAACGGCGCTCAGATGGCGGCTTCCGCCGAGGATCTCTCCAAGCGCACCGAGCAGCAGGCCTCTTCGCTGGAGCAGACCGCCGCTGCCGTCGACCAGATCACCACGACGGTCCGTTCATCTGCCGAGCGCGCGAAGGACGCCGATGCAATCGTGCGCGAAGCCAAGCGCAGCGCCGATGACAGCTCCGTCGTCGTCGGCAACGCCATCGATGCCATGTCGCGTATCGAAGACGCCTCGCGCCGGATCGAGCAGATCATCGGCGTCATTGATGAGATCGCTTTCCAGACCAACCTTCTTGCGCTCAATGCCGGTATCGAAGCCGCCCGCGCGGGCGATGCGGGCAAGGGCTTCGCGGTCGTCGCCATGGAGGTGCGCGAGCTGGCACAGCGCTCGGCCGCTGCCGCCAAGGAGATCAAGGGGCTCATCAACAAGTCGACCGAGGAGGTCAATTCCGGTTCGCAGTACGTGCAGGAGGCCGGTTCGGTGCTCGCGCAGATCAGCAGCCAGATCGTGACGATCAGCCACCATGTGGAAATGATCGCCCGCGCCAGCCACGATCAGGCAAGCGCGCTGCAGGAGGTCAACTCCTCGGTCAATCACATGGATCAGATGACCCAGCAGAATGCCGGCATGGTAGAAGAAACCACGGCGGCGAGCCGCGAGCTCGCCACCGAGGCCGATGCCCTGCTGCACCTTATCCTGCAGTTCAAGATCGAGACCGGCTATAGCGCGAACTACATGCGCGAGCAGGCGGCCTGACCGCAGCTGGTGTTGCTATCGCAGGCGGATCGGCCCATTTCCGGCCGGTCCGCCTTTTTCATTGCCTGGAGTCGGGTGCTCAAAGCGACAAATATCCGCTCAATCCATATGAAGAGCCGCGGCGGCTCGAGCCCGTAGTCGAGGTAGAATAAATCCTCGTCGCAGCGCCATTGCTCTTCGCGCGCCAGGCTCTGTATTTCTATGGCTTTCGCCAGGGCCATGCTGTCCATCATGAGATGTCTCCTTCCGTGAGGCATCCCTTCAACTACACATGCGAATTTGCTTTATAAACAGCCATGATCATCTTATGTTTTTCAATTATGAAAAACACGACATGGGATTCCTATCAGCTTTTTCTGGATGTCGCCCGTGGTGGCGGCCTGACCGGCGCGGTTGCTTCCAGCGGCTTGAGCCCGGCGACGATCGGCCGGCGCATGCTGGAGCTGGAGGGGCAGGTCGGACGCCCGCTGTTCGAGCGCAGCCAGGCGGGCTACACGCTGACCGGCAACGGCCAGGCCCTGTTCGACCAACTGCTGGAGATGGAAGCCGCCGCCCGCAAGGTCGATAGCTGGCAGCGCGATGCTCAGGGCGCATCGATCGTGCGTATCGCTGCCGGCACCTGGGTCGGCTGGCTGCTCAGCCAGAACATGCCGACTATCTGCTCGGAGCGTGACGGGTTCGGCATCGACCTTCATCTCGGCGAACGCCGTGCCAGCCTCGCCCATCGCGAAAGCGATATCGGCATCCGCGCCTTCGAGCCGGAGGAGACCAATCTCGCCGCCATCAAGACCGGCGATGTCGCCTATGCCGCCTATCAGGCCCGCAACATGCGTTTTTCCGGCCCGCAGCGCTGGATCGCGGTAGCGGAGGAGGAGGCGATCTCGGCCTATCTGCGCTGGCCGCACCAGAACAAGCGCGAGGAAATCGTTTTTACCGTCAGTCGCCCGCGTTCGCTGCACGATCTGGTGCTTGCCGGCTCCGGCATTGCCGTACTACCCTGCTTCGTCGGCGACCAGGAGCCGCGGCTGGCGCGGGTCGGCGAGGAAATTCCGGAGCTGCGCCATCGGCAGTGGATTGTCATGAACAATGCCGACCGTCATCGCCGGGAGATCCGCACCGTGGTCGACCGCATGACCAAATTGCTGAAAAGCCACGCCGAGCTCTTTGCCGGCAAGCGTCCGACCTATCTGTAAAGAAACCGGCGGCAATTGACCGCCGTTCGTGCTTCTTCACCGAGCCGCGTCGCCCCAGCGATATTCGACCGTGGCCTCGTCAAGCTTCGCCTTCAGTTCCGAATCGAGTTTCAGGTCGATGGCGGCCAGCGTGTCCGTGAGCTGTTCGGGACGGCTGGCGCCTATAATGGCTGAGGTGATGACCGGGTTGGCAGCAACCCAGGCGACGGCAAGCTTGGTCAGCGATTGCCCGGCCTCTTCGGCTATGCCGCGCAACTTCTCGATCGTGGCAAATTCGCGTTCATGCCAATAGCGCTGCAGATAATTGCTGCCGGCGCTGCGAAGCTGTGCGCTGAAACGCCCTTCTGTTGGGGCTACATCGTGCTTGTGCTTGCCGGTAAGGAGGCCGCCGGCGATAGGGTTATAGGGGATGACGGCGAGGCGCTGTTCCTCGGCGAGCGGCAGCAGCTCGCGCTCGATCTGGCGGAACAAGAGATTGTAGCGCGGCTGCACCGAAACGAAGCGGGCAGTACGCAGAAAATCGGCGCGGCCGAGCGCAAGTGCCAGCCGGTAGGCGAGGAAGTTCGACACGCCGACATAGCGGGCCTTGCCGGAGCGCACGATGGTATCGAGCGCCTCCAGCGTCTCGTCGATCGGCGTCTCGCGATCGTCCGAATGCAGCTGGTAAAGGTCGACATAATCGGTGCCCAGCCGCCGCAGCGAAGCGTCGATGGCGTCGAGAAGATGCTTGCGCGATGCGCCCTGATTCCAAGGAGACGGGCCGACCTTTCCGACAGCCTTCGTCGCGATGATGATGCGGTCGCGCTTGCCCTTCAGCCAGCGGCCGACAATCTCCTCGGTGCGGCCGGCAAGCTGCTCGCCGCCGCCGAGCGGGTAGACATCGGCGGTGTCGATGAAATTGACGCCCGCATCGGCCGCCTTGTCGAGGATGGCATGAGCGATGTCTTCCTGCTCGATCTGCAGCCCGAAGGTCATCGTGCCGAGACACAGGCGCGAGACGCTGAGGCCGGTATTGCCGAATTTTTGATATTGCATGATAGGTCCCCGATGATGGGTTTGAGTTTGCCCGCTGGGCAGGATGGCGAAACAAGCTTGAGAATGTCCGCGGACGAGAACGCCTCGATGTTAGCAAAGCCAGCTTGCGCATTCACGTACGAAGCAAGCCCTGCGTTCACAATTGCGTGCGAACGGCATTGTCTCTTGGCGGGCAATTTCGCGGGGAGATCGGCCGTTTTCAGGGAAAACGGCTAAAGCTTATGCCGGCTTGCTTTTTTCCTTGTCGCCTTCCGATTTCCTTTCTAGTCTAGCGGGAAAAACAGAGGGTTGGGTATCGCCTGGATGCCCTTGAACAAAACAGGAGAGACTATGAAGTCCATGTTCGCACGGCTTGCAGCAACGGCGTTTGCCGTCGTTTCGCTGGCAACGGTCGCTCAGGCAGAAGACAAGGTCGTCAATATCTACAACTGGTCGGATTATATCGACAACTCGATCCTGGAGGACTTCACCAAGGAAACCGGCATCAAGGTCGTCTACGATACCTTCGACCAGAACGAGACGCTGGAAACCAAGCTGCTGGCCGGCAAGACCGGCTACGACATCGTCGTCCCGACGGCCTATTTCCTGCAGCGCCAGATCAAGGCCGGCGTCTTCCAGAAGCTCGACAAGTCCAAGCTGCCAAACATCTCCAACATGTGGGATACGGTGCAGCAGCGCATCGCCACCTATGATCCTGGTAACCAATACGCCATCGACTATATGTGGGGCACGAGCGGTGTCGGCTACAACGTCGACAAGGTGAAGCAGATCCTCGGCACCGACGACGCTCCCGATATCAACGTCATCTTCGATCCGAAGCTCGCCGCCAAGTTCAAGGATTGCGGCATTTACGTGCTGGATTCGCCGACCGACGTCATCCCAGCCGCGCTGCGCTATCTGGGCCTCGACCCGAATTCGACAAAGCAGGAGGACCTCAAGAAGGCCGAGGATCTCCTGACCGCGATCCGTCCCTTCGTGCGCAAGTTCCACTCCTCCGAATACATTAACGCGCTTGCCAATGGCGATATCTGCCTGGCGTTTGGTTATTCCGGCGACGTGCTGCAGGCCCGCAACCGCGCCGCCGAAGCGAAGAACGGCGTCAACATCGCCTATTCGATCCCGACGAAGGGCGCGCAGATGTGGTTCGACGTCATGGCGATCCCCGCCGATGCGCCGCATGTCGAAGAGGCGCATATCTTCCTCAACTACATCATGAAACCTGAGGTCATCGCGAAGGCCAGCAACTTCACCGCCTATGCCAACGGCAACAAGGCGTCGCAGCAGTTCGTGAGCAAGGATGTACTCGATGATCCGGCCGTTTATCCCACGGATGCGGTTCGCGAGAAACTGTATACGCTGACCCCCTGGGACTCTAAAACGCAGCGCGTGGCGACGCGCTTGTGGACAAAGGTCACGACAGGCCAATAAATCGAAGCGGCCCGGACGGCAACGTCCGGGCCTTTCCTTATGAGGATAAAGTCAGGAATCACGAGCGTGCCGGGATGGGGAAGAGCCGGCGCGACGCGCGCCACAATGGCGTTCAATTGGGGATAGATAATGAAGTCACTCGGTAATATCCGGCGTTCCTTTGCTCCTTGGATCGATCCTTCGGCCAAGCCTTACATTTCCTTCAAGAACGTGACCAAGAAGTTCGGTGATTTTACCGCCGTCGATAACCTCTCCCTCAATATCTACAATCGTGAATTCTTTGCCCTTCTCGGTGCATCCGGCTGCGGCAAGTCCACGCTTTTGCGCATGCTCGCGGGCTTCGAACAGCCGACGACGGGCGAGATCGTGCTGGATGGCCAGGATCTTGCCGGCACGCCGCCCTATCGCCGCCCCGTCAACATGATGTTCCAGTCCTATGCGCTGTTTCCCCATATGTCGGTGGAAAAGAACATCGCCTTCGGTCTGCGCCAGGATGGCATGCCGAAAGCCGAGATCGACGATCGCGTCGCGCAGATGCTGAAGCTCGTCAAGCTGGAGCAATTCGCCAAGCGCAAGCCTAACCAACTGTCCGGCGGCCAGCGCCAGCGCGTGGCCTTGGCCCGCTCGCTTGCGAAACGCCCGAAGGTGCTGCTGCTCGACGAACCCCTTGGCGCGCTCGACAAGAAGCTGCGCGAAGAGACGCAGTTCGAACTCATGGATCTGCAGCAGAGCCTGGGGCTCACCTTCGTCGTCGTCACCCACGACCAGGAAGAAGCGATGACCATGGCCGATCGCATCGCGGTCATGAGCCACGGCAAGGTGGTGCAGGTGGCAACGCCGGCCGAGATCTACGAGGCGCCCAACTGCCGCTTCGTTGCCGACTTCATCGGCGATGTGAACATCCTCGACGGCAACGTCACCTCGGCACAATCCGGCATCGTCGAGATAGCGGTCGAATCGGGCTTCACGGTGCGCACGGCTTCGGGAGACGCGCCCTCCGCGGGAAGCCGAGCCAGCCTCGCCATCCGTCCGGAGAAGCTCAGAGTGACGCCGCGCCCGCCGGCCAATGCCTCGGTCAATGCGGCCGAAGGCGAGATATGGGATATCGCCTATCTCGGCGACATGACCGTCTTCCACGTCAAGCTGAAGAGCGGGCAGGTGGTCAAGGCCTCGTCGCTGAACGCTGTCCGCGCCGTGGAAGAGCCATTCGCCTACGACCAGAACGTCTGGGTCTCCTTCGACGAAAATGCCGGCGTCTTGCTGAAGGATTGATCATGAAAGCGCTCGGTTCCCTAATCTATCAGCGCCTCGTGATCATCGTTCCCTATGCCTGGTTGCTGATCTTCTTTCTCGCGCCCTTCCTCATCGTCTTCCGCATCTCGCTGTCGACGAAGGCCTTGTCGGTGCCGCCCTACGACCCGTCCTTCGCCTGGAGCGACAGTTTCAGCGACTGGTGGGACAAGCTGCAGACCATGTCGTTCGACAATTACACATGGCTTGCCGGCGACCCGCTCTACATGAACGCCTATATCGAGAGCCTGCAGATCGCCGGCATCTCCACGTTATTGACGCTGATCATCGCCTATCCGATCGCTTACGGCATGGCGCAGGCGCCGCGCACGATCCGGCCGACCTTGCTGATGCTGGTCATTCTGCCCTTCTGGACGAGCTTCCTGATCCGCGTCTATTCCTGGATGTCGATCCTGAGCACGACGGGCCTCCTGAACCAGCTTCTGATGGCGCTCGGCATCATCCATGAGCCGCTGGTCATCCTGAACACCAATACCGCCGTCTATATCGGCATGGTCTATTCCTACCTGCCCTTCATGGTGCTGCCGCTTTATTCCGCGCTGGAAAAGATGGACGGCACGCTGATCGAGGCGGCGCAGGATCTCGGCTGCACGCCGATCGGCGCCTTCTGGCGGGTCACCTTTCCGCTCTCGCTTCCCGGTGTTATCGCCGGCTGCATGCTGGTCTTCATCCCAGCCGTCGGTGAGTTCGTCATCCCCGACCTGCTCGGCGGCTCGCAAACCCTGATGATCGGCAAGGTGCTCTGGACGGAATTCTACAGCAATACAGACTGGCCGCTCGCCTCGGCGGTGGCGACCATCCTCCTGCTGGTGCTGGTGGTGCCCATCGTCTTCTTCCAGCATTTCCAGGCGAAAGCCGATGAGAAGGGGAGATAATTTATGATCCGCTGGTCCCGCTTCAACATCGTCTCGGTCACGCTCGGTCTGGCCTTCCTCTACCTGCCGATCCTGCTGCTGGTCATCTATTCCTTCAACAGCTCGCGCCTCGTCACCGTCTGGGGTGGCTTTTCGACGCAATGGTATGTGCATCTTTTCAGCAATGACACGATGCTGAATGCCGCATGGCTGACAGTGCGCATCGCGTTGCTCTCGGCGACGATTGCGACGGTGCTCGGCACACTCGCGGCCATTACCCTGGTACGCTATACGCGCTTCCGCGGCCGCATTCTGTTTTCGGGCATGATCTATGCGCCGCTGGTCATGCCAGATGTCATCACCGGCTTGTCGCTGCTGCTGCTCTTCGTCACCTCAGGCGTCGATCGCGGCTTCTGGACGATCGTCATGGCGCATACGACGCTCACCATGTGCTTCGTCGCCGTTGTCGTGCAGTCGCGCCTGCTAACCTTCGATCGCTCGATCGAGGAAGCGGCGATGGATCTCGGTGCGCCGCCGGTGCGCACCTTCTTCGAGGTGACGCTGCCGATCATCGCACCGGCGGTCTTCTCCGGCTGGGTGCTGGCACTCACCCTATCGCTCGACGATCTGGTCATTGCCACTTTCGCTTCGGGTGCCGGCGCCAAGACCCTGCCGATGCTGATATATAGTCAGGTGAAGCTTGGCGTGACGCCGGAGATCAACGCCATCTGCACCATCCTGATCGGCGTGGTCGCCGTGGGCGTTATCTGCGCCTCCATCGCGACGAAGCGCCGGGAGGTCCAACGGCAGAGGGACGAGCAGGCGGCTGCGGCAGCTTGAAGTGCTGCGGCTGGACGGCGTGAAAGAACTACGGCTGTTGTATGGGCTTCTGCAGAAGCGTTGCGACCGGCGAAATCACTGGATTCGGCCAGCTGCCGCCGATGAAGAAGGGCAGCATCGGCAGTTCGTCCGCGTCGGAGGGCGAGGTCGCCTCGAGCGCGCCGGAGAGTGCCAGCCCGTTGGTGCGGAACGGAACGACGCCGTTAAAGCTGATCGTTTCGTTGCGGCCCGCAATGGCCGCGTTCTGCACCTCGGCGGAACCCTTCGCAAAACTGGCATCCACGCTGATGCTATCGAAGTCGAAAGAAGAATCGGCGATATCGCTCATCCGGAAGAAAGCCTTCTCGGCGGCGAGCGTCCGGAAGGTCGAGATATCGAATTGGCGAAACGATCCTGCCGACGAGGTGAAGTGCAGCGTGCCGGCGACGTCGCTGAGCGTGGCAACCCAGATCGGCTTCGAGGTGCTGAGCGAAAGATCCAGTGAAGCCGATGAGGGCATCGGCAATGGGCCTATCAGCTTCAGGCGCGTGAAGAGGCCGCCGAAATCGGCGTTGCGGATCGATATCTGCAATTTGCCGCCGCCATCGAAATCGCCTGGTGCGACCTCCAGATGCGCGGTCAGCGAACCGCTCTCGAAGCTGCTGTCGCCTATGTCGAATTTTGCCTTGCCGCCCGCCACCAGCAGGCTGGCGCCGATATTCTCGAACTGGAAGGGGCCGAGAGCCGCCTTGTTCGACGACAGCCGCATATCGAGATCGAGCCGCTGCAGCGGATTGCCGTTCAACAGCGCGTCAATCGCGGTTTCCGCGGCCAGACGCATGGAGAAGGCGGCCAGGAACGGATTGAGGTTCATCTGGTCGAAGGCAAGCGTACCGGAAATCTTCGGCTTGCCCGATTTCGTATAGTTCAGATCCATGATGCCGGAAGCGGCGGAATCGTTGACTTTGAAGCTGAGGTTGTTGAAGCGCAGGCCTTTGTCGATTGCTGCGATATTGGCGCTGAGCGAAATATTCTTGAGGGCGTCGGCTGCCGGCAGGCGCTGCCCGCTCCATGCGATGAAGGAGGGCACGTTCGGCACACTGAGATCCAGATTGCCCGAAAGTGCCGAAAAATCCGATATGCTGGTAATGCCTGTATAGGTCCAGTTGATCAGCGGCGAAACGAAGCTGGTCGTGGTGTTCACATTTTTGCCGGCGAAGAAGAGCAGGGGCTGCGTCGAGTCGAAGTTCAGCTTGATGTCCTGACCGTTGAAGCGGGCAAGAATGACAGCGCTCAGCGACTGGGAAAGCCGCGGCCAGGCGATGTCGGCATTGACGGCGTTCAGCTTGTAGATGCTGCCGCTACGCTCGTCGGTCATTTCGACGCTTCCGTCCTCAATGGTCAGCATGCCGATGGCTGCATCCTGTTCCTTGCTCATCCGCATGCCCTGGCCGGAGGAGGTTTCGGCCTGTTCGATCGCCTTGGAAAGGCGGCCTTCGTTCGTCCAGTCGATCAGGCCGTTCTCGTCGCGGCGGATATAGAGAATCGGGCGCAGGAAATGGAATTCGTGAAAATGCGCATGCCCGCGGATCGCCGACCACAGCGAGAAATCCGCAGAGAGGCTGTCGACATGGCCAAGGACCTTGCCGTTTCTCGACGGCTCGCGGATGGTGACCTGATTGAGCGTGACGCGCGGGGTCGGCCAGAATTCGAGCGTCGGGTCGCCTTCGATCTGGGCTCGATATCCCGTCCAGTCCGACAATGCCTTCTCGATGCCGGAGCGCACCAGACCGCTTGAAATCAGGAAAGGCGCGGTCGCTCTGAAGACAGCGAACACGATGAGGATCGTGAGAAGAATGATGCCGGTCGTGCGAGCAACGGCAGGCAGCCAGCGCGAGGCCGAACGCATCGTCAACCGCCACTTGTTGTTTTTCGAAGCTCTCATGATCCCGTGGAGACTCTTGAACTGGTAGGGATAATCTGCCTGAGTTTGCCGGATATAGGAAATGTTTGTCGGATGCAAACGTCACGCACTGGCAATACCCACAACACCGTGATTTTATTAATGCGCTGCAGCATTGCTATATAGTGCAAAAAGCGGGAGAGAAATATGCAGGATCAGCAGCCGCTCTGGACACCATCGGAAACATTTCGCCGCCAGAGTCCGATGTTCGCTTTCATGCAGGAATGCAACCGCCGTTTCGACCTCCCGCTGTCCGACTTTGCCAGCCTCCACGCCTGGTCCATCGCCGACCGTGAGAACTTCTGGTCGGCGGTCTGGGATTTCTGCGGTGTGAAGGGCAAGCGCGGTGAACGGGCGTTGATCCATGGCGATGTCATGCTGGATGCCCGCTTCTTTCCCGATGCCGAGCTGAATTTCGCGGAAAACCTGCTCTCGCGAAGCGGCGAGGGCGATGCGCTTGTGTTCTGGGGCGAGGACAAGGTGCGCGATCGCTGGTCATGGGATCGGCTGGCCGCCATGGTCTCCCGCCTGCAGCAGGCCTATCGCGCCGAGGGTATCGGCAAGGGCGACCGCATCGCTGCAATGATGCCGAACATGCCCGAAACCATTGCCTGCATGCTGGCGGCCGCGTCGATCGGTGCGATCTGGTCCTCCTGTTCGCCGGATTTCGGCGAGCAGGGCGTCATGGATCGTTTCGGCCAGATCGAGCCGAAGCTCTTCATCGCGTGCAGCGGCTATTGGTACGGCGGCAAGCTGCAGGACGTCACAGCAAAGGTCAGCGCCATCGCCCAGCGCCTGAAAGCGCCTACCATCATCGTGCCCTACGCGGGCAATGCCGAAGCCGTCGTGGCAGCGACACCGGGCGCGAGGACCCTTGGTGATCTGGTCGCGCCCTTCGAGGCGAAGCCGGTCGAATTTGTGCCCGTGTCCTTCTCCCACCCGCTCTTCATCCTGTTTTCTTCAGGCACCACAGGCGTTCCGAAATGCATAGTGCACTCCACCGGAGGCGCGCTGCTGCAGCTCCTCAAGGAGCATCGCCTCCATTGCGGCGTCGTGCCTGGTGAGAAGGTCTTCTATTTCACCACCTGCGGCTGGATGATGTGGAACTGGCTGGCGACCGGCCTTGCCGCCGGCGCGACGCTCTGCCTCTACGACGGATCGCCCTTCGCGCCCGACGGCAACATCCTGTTTGACTACGCGCAGGAAGAAAAATTCGCGCTGTTCGGCACCTCTGCCAAATATATCGACGCGGTTCACAAGAGCGGCCTCACGCCAAAAAACTCGCACGATCTTTCAAGCCTGCGGCTGATGACCTCCACCGGCTCGCCGTTGTCGCCGGAGGGCTTCACCTTCGTCTATGAGGGCATCAAGGACGATATCCAGCTGGCCTCGATTTCAGGCGGCACCGATATCGTCTCCTGCTTCGTGCTCGGCAACCCGCTGCAAGCGGTCTGGCGCGGCGAGATCCAGGGGCCGGGCCTCGGACTTGCCGTCGATGTCTGGAACGACGAAGGCAAGCCGGTACGCGGCGAGAAGGGCGAGCTTGTCTGCACCAAAGCCTTCCCTTCCATGCCAGTCATGTTCTGGAATGATCCCGAGCGTGCCAAATATCGCGCCGCCTATTTCGAGCGCTTCGACAATATCTGGTGCCACGGGGATTTCGCCGAATGGACAGAGCATGGCGGCCTCATTATTCACGGTCGCTCCGATGCCACGCTCAATCCCGGCGGCGTGCGCATCGGCACGGCCGAGATCTACAACCAAGTCGAGCAGATTCCCGAGGTTCTGGAGGCGCTCTGCATTGGTCAGGATTGGGACGATGATGTCCGCGTCGTGCTCTTCGTTCGCCTTGCCGCCGGCGTCTCCCTGACCGAAGATCTCGTCAAGGCGATGAAGACCCGCATCCGCACCGGCGCCTCGCCGCGCCATGTGCCGGCCAAGATCATCGCCGTTGCCGATATCCCCCGCACGAAATCCGGCAAGATCGTGGAGCTTGCGGTGCGCGAGGTGGTGCATGGCCGCCCGGTCAAGAACAAGGAAGCGCTCGCCAATCCGGAAGCGCTGGATCTCTTTGCCGGGCTGGAAGAACTCAAAAGTTAAGGTCAGCCTTAAAATTGAGGGGCAAACGATGACCATCGTTTGCTAACCTCGCGTTAAGAAAGCTTGGTCAAAAGTAAAGCCCAACTTGAGGCCGTTCGCATGAGCTGGAGCGGATTGGAGTCAATCTCGGCTCCCGAGACATGAAGTTCCCCGACTCGAGCTTGCTTTCGACAGCATAAACTTCAAAGGCAGCGCGGTTCGCTGCCTTTTTTTCGTTTCCTCGCCGCGAATCCGCCTCTGCTCTGTACATTGCCGCATTGAGCAAGTATGTGCACGCTTGAAGAAGAGGTTCGCGACGTGCGAACCACGATGATCGCCGCCTGATGGTGTGCGAAGAATTCCGAAAGACAGATGATGACTGAATTCGAAGGCATCGCTCCTGCGATTGCCCAGGCTTTGGCGAAGCGCGGGTATGAAACGCTGACGCCGGTGCAAAAGGCCATGCTCGATCCCGGCCTCGCCGGCAAGGATGCGCTTGTCTCGGCCCAGACCGGCTCGGGCAAGACGGTTGCCTTCGGCCTGGCGCTGGCGCCCGGCCTCCTCGCCGGCGCGGAACGGTTTGGCCCCGCAGGAGCGCCACTGGCACTGGCGATCGCGCCGACCCGTGAACTGGCGCTGCAGGTGCAGCGCGAGCTGGAATGGCTCTATGGGCTGACTGGCGCGACGATCGCCTCCTGCGTCGGCGGCATGGACATGCGCACGGAGCGACGCACGCTCGAGCGCGGCGCTCATATCGTCGTCGGCACACCCGGTCGCCTCTGCGATCACATCCGCCGCAACTCGCTCGATATCTCCGAACTCAAGGCCGTCGTGCTCGACGAAGCCGACGAGATGCTCGATCTCGGTTTCCGCGAGGATCTGGAATTCATTCTGGAAGCAGCACCCTCCGAGCGCCGCACCCTGATGTTTTCCGCCACGGTGCCGCGCTCGATCGCCAAGCTTGCCGAAAACTACCAGCGCGACGCGGTCCGCATCGCCACCGCTTCCGAAGCCAAGCAGCATGTCGATATCGACTATCGCGCGCTGACCGTGGTGCCGAGCGACAAGGAGAATGCCATCATCAACGTGCTGCGCTACTATGAGGCGCGCAATGCCATCGTATTCTGCTCGACGCGCGCCGCCGTCAATCACCTGACGGCCCGCTTCAACAATCGCGGCTTTTCGGTCGTTGCGCTCTCAGGTGAACTCAGCCAGAACGAGCGCACGCACGCTCTGCAGGCCATGCGAGACGGCCGCGCCCGCGTCTGTATCGCAACCGATGTTGCTGCCCGCGGCATCGACCTGCCGGGCCTGGAACTGGTCATCCATGCCGATCTGCCGACCAATCCGGAAACGCTGCTGCATCGCAGCGGCCGCACCGGCCGCGCCGGCAACAAGGGCGTCAGCGCCATGATCGTGCCGCTAAGCGCCCGTCGCCGCACAGAGCGCCTGCTGGAAGCCGCCCGTATCCACGCCACCTGGGCAAAGCCGCCGTCAGCCGACGAGGTGAGCCAGCGGGACGACGAGCGTCTTCTCGCCGATCCGGTCTTTACAGCGCCGCTTGCCGAAGACGAGCACTCGATCGTCCAACAGCTGTTGGAGCGCCATGGCGCCGAGCAGGTGGCGGCAGCATTCCTGCGGCAATACCGCACCGGTCACTCCGCGCCCGAGGAATTGCAGGACGTGCCGGCGGAAGGTGAACGCAGAAAGCCCCGCCGCGACGATTTTCCCGTTACGCCTCGCGATGAGGGGGGACGCAACGACTTCACCGATGGCCTCTGGGTATCGCTCTCGGTTGGACGCAAGCAGAATGCCGAGCCGCGCTGGCTGATCCCCATGCTTTGCCGCAACGGCAATCTGACCAAGCGCGACATCGGCGCCATCAAGATGCAGCCCGAGGAGACCTTCGTCGAGCTCTCGCAGGAAAGTTTTGAGCGCTTCCTCGCGGCCATCGGCCCGGACAAGACGCTCGAGCGCGGCATCCGCGTCAAGCCGCTTGCAGGCACGCCGGATTTCCAGGCCAAGCGGGAAGGCGGGTTCGCTAAGAAGAAGCCCTTCGCTGACAAGGGACCGCGTTCGAATGACGGCCCGAAGCCGAAATGGAAGTCCGACCGCAAGCCGGAGCGGGCGCATGCAGGCGAGGGCGGCGTTTCCGAGCGTTCCGACAAGAAGCCCTGGACGAAAAAGCCCGGCAAACCGGCCTTCGCCAAGAACGAAGGCCCGCCGAAAGGTGGCAATCCGAATTCCAGGGCAGCTCGCAAGGCTGCGAAGGCACGCGGGGAGTGAGTTCGAACGCCGCGCTCAGGCCAGCGCGGCGCTCCCATCGTCTTCCGGGGCGTCGCAGCGGCAGTGAAGTCGCGGGCAATCGGTGATTGGGCTGCGGACGCTGAGAGCATGCCCGCCTGCCGGTGCAGCACGCGCTTATTCGGCTTGACATTTGGAACGCGTCAGGCAGAAAATCGATTATGGGGTTGCGATCACCCCACGAGGCCACGGCTGAAGAATCGCGTCCTTAAAACCGAGCCAACGGAGGACGCGCGGTGCCGTCATTTCTGGAAATCACACCCGACAAGCTCAATCGTATTATCGGCACGCCCAGTTTGCCGACGATTATCGATGTCCGCAATGACGAGGATTTCGCCGCCGATCCCCGTCTTATTCCCGGCTCCATCCGCCGCGACTATCGAAGGGTGGCGGACTGGGCGAACGAATTGGCGGGACCTGCCATCATACTCTGCCAAAAAGGACAGAAACTCGCTCACGGAGTTGCTGCCCATCTGCGTGTCGTCGGAAAGGAGGCGGAGGTCCTTGAAGGTGGGTTCGAAGCGTGGCGCAGCGCGAAGTACCTGTTGATCGCCGAGGAAAAGCTGCCTCCGCGAGATGCTAGCGGCCGGACGGTATGGGTAACAAGGGCAAGGCCGAAGATCGATCGCATCGCCTGCCCATGGCTGATCCGGCGCTTTATCGATCCATCAGCGATCTTCCTGTTCGTTCCGGCGACCGAAGTTGCGCCTGTTGCCGATCGCTTTAAGGCAACACCATTCGATATCGAAGACGTCTTCTGGAGCCATCGTGGTGAGTTATGCACCTTCGATGTCATGATCGAGGAATTTGGCCTTGGAAGCGAACCTCTACTTCATCTTGCAACCATCGTCCGGGGAGCCGATACCGCCCGGCCCGAGCTCGCGCCTGAGGTGCCCGGGCTGCTTGCGGCCTCGCTTGGGCTTTCGCGAATGTTCAACGACGACCTGCAGCAGCTGGAAGCCGGCATGACGCTTTACGATGCCTTCTATCGCTGGTGTCGTGATGCAACGGAAGAGACGCACAACTGGCCAAATCCGAGGAAGGTGTAAGAGAGCATGACGAATCTCGTAAAGAATATGGTCGCACGACCAAGCGCGGCCGAACGGGATATCGTGCCCCTCGGTGAGGCGGTGAGGGTGTGGATCCGTGTTGCCGCCCTGAGCTTCGGCGGACCGGCGGGGCAGATCGCCGTCATGCACCGCATCGTCGTCGACGAGAAGAAATGGGTAGGAGAGCACAGGTTCCTTCATGCCCTGAACTACTGCATGTTGCTGCCGGGTCCGGAAGCGCATCAGCTTGCCATCTATATCGGCTGGCTGCTGAACAGGACGCTGGGCGGCCTGATCGCCGGCATTCTGTTCGTCCTGCCGGGTTTCCTGGCAATCCTCGCGCTCAGTTATGTCTACGTCCTCTTCGGAAACCTGACTTTTATCGAAGGGATGTTCTTCGGGCTCAAATGCGCCGTCCTGGCGGTCGTCATTCAGGCGGTTTTTCGCATCGGGAGCCGAGCCCTCAAGAGCAGGACTATGGTTGGTTTGGCCGCCGCCGCCTTCGTGGCGATCTTCTTCCTGCATGTTCCGTTTCCCGTCATCATCGTTGGAGCCGGACTTATCGGTTACCTGGCGTCTCGGGCAGGAGTCGCGGCCTTCACGATGGGCGGCGGACACAAGTCGGGCTCCGGGGCAATTCTGGAGGATAAGGACTCCGTTCTTGGCGAGGAGATCCCTTTGCACGCGCGACCGAACCTCGCCTGGTCGTTGAAGACGTCAGGTGTGCTGGCGGCCGCGTGGCTCATTCCGGTTGTGGCTCTGGTGGTTACGCTCGGCCCCGACAACGTCTTTTCCAAAATCGGGATATTCTTCAGCGAGATGGCAGTCGTCACCTTTGGCGGCGCCTATGCCGTGCTGGCCTATGTCGCGCAGGAGGCCGTGCAGCAGCTGGGTTGGCTGCGGCCGGGTGAGATGCTCGATGGTCTGGGAATGGCGGAAACGACGCCTGGACCGCTGATCATGGTCACGCAGTTCGTTGGTTTCCTGGCGGGCTATCGCAATCCCGGCACCCTCAGCCCCCTTGCGGCAGCAACCTTTGCCGCCGTGCTGACAACATGGGTCACCTTCCTGCCGAGCTTCCTTTGGATTTTCGCAGGCGCGCCATTCATCGAGAAGATGCGTGGGAATGTCGCGCTGACCGGCGCCATGTCGGCAATAACGGCGGCGGTGGTGGGCGTCATCCTCAATCTTGCTATTTGGTTCGGGCTCCACGTGCTGTTCCGTGAGACCACGAGTCTCACCTATGGTTCTTGGACGATTGATGTGCCCGTCCTGACCTCGCTTTCACCGCCCTCGCTCTTACTGACCCTGTTGGCCGCGATGGCCATCTTTCGCCTGAAGATGTCAGTGATATCGACCTTGCTGGCGTCTGCCGCTTTGGGTGTTGGCTGGACTGTCCTTGTTTCCTGAAAGCCGAGCATTCGCGGCGTCGGTAGCCCGAAGTGAGAATTCGTGTCCTCCCGCGCATTTGCAGGGATCTCGTGACTAAGGCAGAATGCCGCTCCTTCGACCAGGCAGCGAATGGAGTGGTGCACCCATGCTGATCGGCTCCTGTCATTGCGGCAAGGCGGGCTGGACGCTTGAAGGCGTTCCAGGCTCGATCACGGCCTGCAACTGTACGCTCTGCCGGCGCTACGGCACGCTGTGGGCCTATGACTACGAAGGGGAGCGGATCTCAGTGACCGGCCGGACTGCCTCCTATACCCGCGTCGGCAAGGACAAGCCATCTCTCGAAATACTGTTCTGCCCATCCTGCGCCTGCGTCGTGAGCTGGCGGGGCTTAAGGCTGCAAAAGGATGGGCGCCGGCGTATGGCCGTCAATGTGCGGCTGGCGCCGCCGGATCTCGTTGCCGACCTGCCGGTCGATCACTTCGATGGGCTCGACACGTTTGAAGATCTTCCTTCCGACGGACGATGCGTGCGCGATCTCTGGTTTTGATCACGAGCCGAGATTGTCTCAGTTCGCCAGCACCCTCGGCGAGGGGAAGGTGATCTCGACCAGCGTGCCCTCGTTCGGGGCGGAATTGATCGAGAAAGTTGCGCGGTTGGCATCGACCATCGCCTTGGTCAGTGGCAGGCCGAGGCCGGTGCCGTCGCCGCGCTTGCGGGAATTCGTGGACACCTGCCTGAACGGCTTCATGGCCTGCTCCAGCTCCGAGCGTGTCATGCCGACGCCGGTATCCCGGATGCGCATCACGACGCTGCCATTGCCCTCATACGCCGTCGACACGACGATCTGCCCGCCCGATGGCGTGAAGCGGATGGCATTGGAGAGAATGTTGAGCGCGATCTGCTTGATCGAGCGCAGATCGGCCACGACATTCGGCACAGACTGAGAAAGTGCGGTGCGGATAATGACACGCTGGCTGTTGGCCTGCGGCTGCACCAGCGACACTGCCTCGGTGATCGCTTCGTTCAGGCCGACCGACGCAAAATCGAGATCCATCTCGCCGGCTTCGATCTTCGAGATATCGAGAAGGTCGTTCACGATGTCGAGCACATGGCGGCCGGAGCGGCCGATATCGGTCGCATATTCGATATAGCGCGAATGGCCGATCGGCCCGAAGCGCTCTCCGGCCATCATGTCGGAAAAGCCGATGATGGCGTTGAGCGGCGTGCGGATTTCGTGGCTGACGCGGGCAAGGAAATCCGTCTTGTGCGCATTGGCGGTTTCGGCGGCGCGCTTGGCGTTGCGCAGCTCCTCTTCGGTCCGCTTCCATTGCGTGATGTCGCGGATGACGGCGCAGTAACCGTTCGAGGAATTCAGCCGGCCCATGGTCATGAACAGCGGCACGAAGCCGCCGGACGCCTCGCGGCCGATCACTTCACGGCCGTCGTTCAGCACGCTCGCGACACCATGGCCCGAAAGGCCGCCGAGATAGTCGAGCACTGCCTTCTGGCTTTCATGCGCAAACAGCATGACGAAGGGCTTGCCGCGGGTCTCCTGGTCGTCGTAGTTGAAGAGGGCGCTTGCCGAGCGGTTCATCGAGCGGATCTCGCCGTCCTGGCCGATGATGATCACGCCGTCCGTCGCCGTTTCCAGCGTCGAGCGCAGTTCCTCGATTTCGACCTGCAGCTTGGCGACCTTTTCGAGGATGCGCTCGGGGCGGGCTTCTTCAGGAATTGGCGGCGGTACCGGTTCGCTTCTTCCCACCGGCATCAACGCCAGCATCAAGGCCGTACCATCTTCCCAGCGGATCGACTGCAGGCGGGCCGTCACCGGCACGAGCGCATCGTCGGCGCGTACGACCATCATAGTGCCGGGCTGCTCGGTCTTGCCTTCGAGATCGTTGCGTTGCAGCAACGCATCCAGCCCGCCGACCTGCTCGAGTTCGTCGAGGCTGTCATAGCCGGTCAGCCGCAGGAATTCCGGATTGCCGTGGATCAGGCGGTCGCCGGCGTGGATGAGAATCGCGAGCGGCAGTTGGTCGACGATATCGGGCGACAGGCCGGTGCGCATTTTCACACGCGGCGGAATGGCGTTGTTCAGAACCTCGAGGGGATCGAAGTCTTCCTCCGGCTCGGCCGATGTCGGCGACGCTTCGGCTGCGGCCCCGTCAGCCGTTTTCGAGCCGTTGTCATCCGTAGCCTCGACGAATTTCACGACTGGCGTCGCGACATTCTCTTCCGCAATTGTCGCTGCTGGCGACTGGTCATCGGCATGGCCGTGTCCGTCCGTAGTTTCAGATGCCTCGGAGAGGATTTCGTCGGCCGCATTCGGTTGTGGAGGAGTATCCGTACCCGCCTCATGCTGCCCGTCGTGAGGCTGCTCCGCCGGCGGTTCCGTGCGCTTGCCGAAGGGCTCGAGCTGTCGTGCGATTTCGCGGAACGCTGCCTGTTCGCTCAGCGAAAGGCCAGTCTGCGTCAATGTCCGACGCTCATGCAGACGAACGACCTTGTCCGACTCACGACGGTTCGGCGTCTCGGAAATCCGCAGTGCCGGCGGTTCGTACTGCGAGATCGAGGCGGATTCTGCGCTATCCTGAGCGGGATTTTCAATCTCTTCCGCTGGGGATGGTACAGCTTCGGTAGCGGGTGATTGCTCGTTGGATGCAGCTTTCACTTCGGGGGGCAATTCGGCGATGGGCGCGGTGTCTTCAACTGCCTGTGTGCCGAGGGTCATGCCGCGCTTCATCGGATCTTCGATGGCATCCGCCAGGCGGACGACGCCGAAGCCCCGGAAGCCATCGAATTCGCGGCTGCGGGTATAGGTCGGCAAAGCGGCGAGATCGACCGGCACGGTCAGGCTCGTACCCTCCACCGGCCAGTAGATCGTGCGGCCGGACCATGTGTCGCGCCGCGCCAATAGTTCCGCGATCTTGCCGTCCGGATCGAGATTGAAGCGGCGGGCGACATCGGCAAAGGCCGTGCCGGCAATCTGGGCGGCATGCGGCCCCACCGCATCGGCAAATTCGCGGGAAACCTCGCTGAAATGACCGGCGGCATCGATCTTCCAGACGAAACGGGTGGCGCGCCCGTTGTGCTTGAAGCTGAAACCTTCCGTAGGGGTGTTTTCAATATCGGTGCGGGTTTCCGGATTGGTGTGAGTTTCCGGCGGAGGCGGTTCCGCTGCCGTCTTTGTCTCTGCGGCGGTCTTATCTTCGCTATCCGGCACGGTTTCCGGTTGATGCTCATTGGCGTGAACTTCGGTCTCGGCAACTGCGCCGGGCGTGCCATCCGCATCGGCGGTCGCGTCCGTTCCGGTCTCACCGGAGCTTCCGGTGGCTGGTGGCGCCTCCGCTTGTTCGTCCTCGCGATATTCCGGCGTTTCGTCCAGCTCTTCGATGCCAGCTACCGCATCGATGATATCGCCGAAGGGTGCGGCCGGAGCAGCTTTCGGCTCCTCGTCCGCCGCCGCTGCTTCCAGCTCCTTACGGACTTCCTCCGCCTGCGGCTCGATGGCGGCAAGGCTGGTCTCCTCGGCAAGGCCGCCCGTCGGGTCGAGATGGCCAAGCACTGTTTCGACAACGAAGAGCAGGTGTAGGGCCGGAATTTCGGAGAGCTTGCCGATGGCGGCGGGCAGGTAGCCACGTCCGGTCGGGATCGGTCGCTTGATCAGCCGGTCCGGCTGGGCTCCGGCCATGGTCGTCAGCATCCGTGCGGTCTGCGGCGTTACGCCGAGTGTCCTGAAGCCGGCAGAGGCGGTAACGATTTCGCCGTCGCGGCCGATGACGGCAATATGGGTATCAGGATCGTCGAACCCGTCGATCATGCGCTTGGCGCATTCGGCCGAGGAAAGCGGCTTCGAAGAAACTGGAGAGGAAAACAGCACCGCCTCTTCGCCGGCCTGAATGCGGATCAGCTCGACGGCGGCATTGACGACAGCCCGCTGGAAGCCGGAGGCCATGCGGATCAGGAATGTGCGCTGATCGCCGATAGCACCAAGGCCGCGCGCCGTCGCCTCGATCTGGCGGAACGAGACGTCGCCTGGCTTCGGTCCCTGTTCGACGAAATCGTAAATGACATCATAGCCGAAAAGGTTGGCGCCGGCGCCATTGGCCCAGAGCACGCGATCCATGCCGGTCGAGAACATGACCATGGCTTCACCGCGCGCGAAACGCTCCCGAACGCGCGGATGCACGGCAATGTCAATGAACGGATATTGAATTGCGGGCATTTTCCAACCTGTTTTGCGGGCGTGATCGCCTCTCGTGATTTAACAATTTATTAATAACGGCGCTGCGCTTTTCGGTCCAGCGAGCGGCCCATTTTTCGGCCGGAAAGGTTAATGTATTGTGCGGCGCACAAATATGTTGCACTGCACAATAATTTATATTATATACCCCTCACACAAGTTCACGACGGGCGCCTCAGGGAGGGCCCTTTTAGGAGCGTAATCATGGCTACTGTAAAGAAAGACGACGTTTTTTCAACGGCTGCATTCGATCCGTCCAAGTTCTCCGAATCCTTCCGCGACTTCGCGGAAAAGGGTGCTGCCCAGTCCAAGGAAGCCTTTGCCAAGCTGAAGGCTGCCACCGAAGAAGCAGGCAAGACTGTTGAAGCAACCGTGCAGACCGCACAGGCCGGCTCGGTCGAAATCGGCCTCAAGGCCATCGACGTTCTGCGCACCAATGCCGAAAGCTCGCTGGCTCACATGGAAGCCCTGCTTCGCGTCAAGTCCGTTGCAGAACTCTTCGAACTTCAGACCGCCTTCATCCGCAAGCAGGCCGAAGTCACCGTCGAGCAGGCCAAGTCCATTCAGGACACCACCAAGAAGGTTGCCGAAAAGCTGGCAAAGCCCGCCAAGGACGCCGCTGAAAAGGCAATGGCCTCCTTCAAGGCCTGATCATTTCCAATAAGCCTCCCAAGGCATGAATGTCCCGTTCCCAGGTGAAAACCCTGGGGCGGGACTTTTCATTTGCAGCTCAAGCCGGCTTGACCGATATCCGGCCCAGCATCATCATTTGGATATCTGCAAAGCTTTTTTATATTGCGGGGAGATAGGACTTGAAATAATTTCAAAGTCCTCGTATGTGACCCCCGTTGACGCGGCAACGCGATCATGTGCGGTTGTAGCTCAGTTGGTTAGAGCGCAGGTTTGTGGCACCTGAGGTCAGTGGTTCGACCCCACTCAACCGTACCATTCTCTCCCGATCCATCCTTTACAAGATACCGACGCCTTTGGCCTCGTGGGATTATTTCTTGTCTTCAGGCTTCTTGGACACGTGACCTGGCGATATCGGATCGCTTGCCGGAAACGTCTCTTCCAGCGCTTCCTCCAGATAATCGTCCTGTTCCTTGTGCTTTTTCTCGTCCAGTTTCTGCTGCTTCTTGTCGCTCATCGTCCTTGCTCCCTGTTCTCTGTCCGAAATACTAGGCTTCGTCCGGCCTTTGTCCAGCAGCAAGGGACGAACGGGAAGGAGTGGCTGTCCGCGCCCACGCCACAATGCGGGCCGCATGCCGAAATATCTTGGAACCGTCCGCATCGCTGGTCGTTGTGTCCATATCGGCAACGAGACAAAAGGAGCGGACATGTCTGTACCGAACGAGCCGATCCCCGAGACGCCTCCGATGCCCGAACCCGGCTGGACGCCGAAGCCGCCTGTCGAGGAACCGGATCCGGACAGGCTGCCGGATGAGGTTCCCGTTCCCAATCCGGATGAGAATGAGGAGCCGCCGAAGCATGCGGAGGCTCAGCCGCCGCATGCGCCGTCATGGTGGTGCAGCTTGATGCCGTGACCTCTGCATGCGAGCAGGAAGCGCGTCCATCGGCATCATTTTACAGGAAGATCCGCCGCTCCTCGCTGACAAGCTCCTGCAGGAAGTCCGCGACGGTGCGCACGCGCACCAGGTCGCGGGCACTTTCATGATAGGTCGTCCAATAGGCACGCTTAATGGACAAATCGGGCAGGATGCGCGTCAGCTCCGGAAACTGCCTGGCGATGTAGTCATGCAGGATGCCGATGCCGGCGCCGGAGCGCACCGCTTCCGTTTGGCCGATGGCGGTGGAAATCTCGAAGGAGGCGTCCCAACTGCGCATGATCTCGCCGGAAAAATTGAGCGAAGCCGTAAAGATCAGGTCTTCGACATAGCCCACGCGCGGATGCAGCTTGAGTGCTTCCACGCTGTCGGGCAATCCAGCCTGTTCCAGATAGGCTTTGGAAGCATAGAGCCCAAGCGTGTAATCCGTCAGTTTCGATGAGACCAGGCGACCTTGCTCGGGACGTTCGAGCGTGATGGCGATATCGGCCTCGCGCTGTGACAGCGAGAAGGAGCGGGGAACAGGCACAAGCTGGATACGCAGCTCCGGATAACGGGCGATCAGCCGCCCGAGCCGCGGCGCGAGGAAAGAAACGCCGAAGCCATCAGGCGCGCCGATGCGCACCGTCCCGGTGATCGCGCTGTCGAGGTGGCCGACGCTCGCCTGCGCGCGCAGCATCTCCGTTTCCATGCGCTCCGCCGCATGCAGGAAGATCTCGCCCTCAGCGGTCAGGTCGCAGCCATTGGTGCGGCGTACGAGCAACCGTGTCTTCAAGCGCTCTTCCAGCGTCGTCACGCGACGAGAGAGGGTGGCGTGGTTGACGCCGAGCCGTTTCGAAGCGGCCAGGATTTGGCCGGTGCGCGCCACGGCCAGAAACATCCGGACATCATCCCAATCCATTTACACTTCTCTCTTGCACAAGAAGGACTTCAATTTTTGCACAACGGTTGCTTATAGCAGCTCATTGATTTGTGCAAATTGAAGTGCCATCCTGTCAGCATCCAAGAAAACGAGGAGGCACATCCATGCGTGAGATCGGTCATTTCATCGGCGGCAAGCACGTCGCCGGCACGAGCGGACGCGCGAGCAACGTCTACAATCCGGCAACCGGCGAAGTGCAGGCGACCGTCGCGCTCGCCAGCGTCGAGGAACTGCGCGCAGCCGTCGAAAATGCCAAGGCCGCTCAGCCGAAATGGGCTGCCACCAACCCGCAGCGCCGCGCCCGCGTCTTCTTCAAATTCGTCGAGCTTCTGAATCAGAACATGGATGAGCTGGCGACGCTTCTTTCCAAGGAGCACGGCAAGACGGTCGAGGATTCCAAGGGCGATATCATCCGGGGCCTCGAAGTCTGCGAATTCGTTTGCGGCATTCCGCATCTGCAGAAGGGTGAGTTCACTGAAGGCGCCGGCCCGGCGATCGACATGTATTCCATCCGTCAGGCTGTCGGCGTCGGTGCCGGCATCACGCCGTTCAACTTCCCGGCCATGATCCCGATGTGGATGTTCGCCCCGGCAATCGCCTGCGGCAACGCCTTCATCCTGAAGCCGTCCGAGCGCGATCCGTCCGTGCCGCTCCGCTTGGCCGAGCTGATGATCGAAGCCGGCCTGCCTGCCGGCATCCTCAACGTCGTCAACGGCGACAAGGCGGCCGTCGACGCCATCCTGACCGATCCGGATATCGCTGCCGTTTCCTTCGTGGGCTCCACGCCGATCGCCCGCTACGTCTACGGCACGGCCGCGATGAACGGTAAGCGCGCCCAGTGCTTCGGCGGCGCCAAGAACCATATGATCATCATGCCCGACGCGGATATGGACCAGGCCGTCAACGCACTGATGGGCGCCGGCTACGGCTCCGCCGGCGAGCGCTGCATGGCGGTCTCTGTCGCAGTTCCGGTCGGCGAAGAGACCGCCAACCGTCTCGTCGAGAAGCTGGTGCCGAAGATCGAATCCCTGCGCATCGGCCCCTATACCGATGACAAGGCCGACATGGGCCCGCTCGTCACCAAGGATGCCTATAACCGCGTCAATGGCCTGATTGACCGCGGCGTCGAGGAAGGTGCCAAGCTGGTCGTCGACGGTCGCGGCTTCAAGCTGCAGGGCTATGAGGACGGCTATTTCGTCGGCGGCACGCTGTTCGATCACGTCAAGCCGGACATGGATATCTACAAGACCGAGATCTTCGGACCGGTTCTCTCGGTCGTCCGCGCCAAGAACTACGAAGAAGCGCTCGATCTGCCGATGAAGCACGAATACGGCAACGGCGTCGCCATCTACACCCGTGACGGCGATGCGGCCCGCGACTTCGCCTCGCGCATCAACATCGGCATGATCGGCGTCAACGTTCCGATCCCGGTTCCGCTTGCCTACCACTCCTTCGGTGGCTGGAAGGCATCGAGCTTCGGCGATCTCAACCAGCATGGCACGGATTCGATCAAGTTCTGGACGCGCACCAAGACGATCACCGCCCGCTGGCCGTCCGGTATCAAGGACGGTGCGGAATTCGTGATGCCGACCATGAAGTAAGCATCGCAATCACCGGCTCTTATCAGCCGTCGTCCGGTATTTTCGGGCGGCGGCTTTTTTATTGCGTTTGTTTTCGATCGAGTCATCTTGTCATGGCCGCTGTTTTCATCTAGAACAAAACAAGAACAACGGGAGGGCCGAGCGATGGCCGTGACCTATCAGATCGACTACCTCGAATTTCCGTCGAAAGATGGCCTGAAGACCCGCCGCTTCTTCGAGGAAGCCTTCGACTGGAGCTTTGTCAGCTATGGGCCGACCTACCATGTCATCGAGGCGGCCGGAATAGATGCCGGCATTGACGGAGATGCGGGGGAGGCGGCCGGCACGCCTTTGCCCGTCGTGCGTACCACCGATCTGGAGGCCGCGCAGCGCGCCGTCGAATTTGCCGGCGGCGTCATCACCCGTCCTGCCTTCGATTTTCCGGGCGGTCGTCGGTTTCATTTCCGCGAGCCGGGCGGCTGCGAAATGGCGGTCTGGATTTCCGTGCCATGAGCTTCGGGGCATCGCCGATTGGAGATCGGCAGGGGCTTGATGGCAGGCTTTCTAAATAAGCTGAATATGAATTTCATATTTTGGAATTGTTCAAAACTAAGAAAGCCACTATATACGGGTCCAGCCCCTAAGCAGCCTCGATTCCAGGAGATCGGTATGCGCTTGACCAAGCAGACCAATTACGCCGTGCGCATGCTGATGTATTGCGCCGCCAATGATGGCCATCTGAGCCGCATCCCGGAGATCGCCAAGGCATACAGCGTGTCCGAGCTGTTCCTCTTCAAGATCCTGCAGCCGCTGACCAAGGCAGGTCTCGTTGAAACTGTGCGTGGCCGCAATGGCGGTGTGCGGCTTGCGAAGCCGGCGACCGATATCAGCCTGTTCGACGTCGTCCGCGTCACCGAGGACAGTTTCGCCATGGCGGAGTGCTTCGAGGATGGCGTGGTGGAATGCCCGCTGGTCGATAGCTGTGGCCTCAACTCGGCGTTGCGCAAGGCGCTAAACGCTTTCTTCGACGTTCTGACCGAATATTCCATCGACGACCTCGTCAAGGCCCGTCCGCAGATCAACTTCCTGCTCGGCCTCACCGACAAGGATCACAAGGCGATTGCGAAGAAGCCGGTGGTCGCGGCTCCGGCCGCCTGATCGGTTATCCGAAGTTCGGTCATGTTTTGGTCCGCAGTTACCGCCGGTAGCTGCGGATTTTCGTTTGTATTGCCTCCTATCCGGGCAATAAGCCGTTGGCGGATGGAAGAGGAAAACGGCAAATCATTCTGAATCAACCAAAAGGACGTAATTTTTTGCCAGAAAATTACCAATTCAAAGGTTTTTTCGCCCAAAAATTTCCAAACTATAGAAATTGGAAAAATTTTAGGCGGCGCTTGTTGCTTTCAAACTTAAAATAAAGTTCCATCGGCGCGATCCGGATGGGAACCTCTGGTGGTGTCCACGGCTTCAAAAGAATAACAAATCTGGGAAACGATATCATGAAAAAGATTTCTGTCCTGCTGGCAGTGACAGCCTTGGCTTCGGTCATGGCGACGTCCGCCTGGTCGAAAACGCTTGTCTATTGCTCGGAAGGTTCGCCGGAAGGTTTCGATCCCGGCATCTATACCGCCGGCACCACATTTGATGCTTCCTCGCGCA
Organism: Rhizobium sp. AB2/73; assembly: GCF_020871915.1. Lineage (NCBI taxonomy): Bacteria > Pseudomonadati > Pseudomonadota > Alphaproteobacteria > Hyphomicrobiales > Rhizobiaceae > Rhizobium > Rhizobium sp. AB2/73. The sequence goes on from NZ_CP067071.1 coordinate 329,645, forward strand.
CGGTTTATAGCCGTCTTGTCGAATTCAAGCACGGCAGCACCGAGATCGAACCCGGCCTCGCCGAAAGCTGGACCGTTTCTCCCGACGGCAAGGAATACACCTTCAAGCTTCGCAAGGGCGTGAAGTTCCAGACGACCGATTTCTTCACGCCGACGCGTGACCTCAATGCCGACGACGTCATCTTCTCGATCGGCCGTCAGCTCGGTACGGACAATCCGTGGGCCAAGTATGTTGCCGGCGGTTCCTATGAATATGCCGACGGCATGGGCTTCCCCAAGCTCATCAAGTCGATCGACAAGGTTGACGACCTCACCGTCAAGTTCGTTCTGAACCGTCCGGAAGCTCCGTTCCTCGCCGACCTCGCCATGGACTTCGCCTCGATCCTGTCGAAGGAATATGCAGACAAGCTGCAGGCCGACAAGAAGATGGAGCAGATGAATCAGCAGCCTCTCGGCACCGGCGCGTTCACCTTCGTCGCCTACCAGCCGGATGCCGTCATCCGCTACAAGGCGAACGAAACCTACTTCAAGGGCAAGGAGAAGATCGACGATCTCGTCTTCGCGATTACGCCGGATGCATCCGTCCGCGCGCAGAAGCTGAAGTCCGGCGAATGCAACCTCATGCCTTACCCGAACGCCGCCGACATCAAGGATCTGAAGGCTGACAAGAACCTCAAGGTTCTCGAACAGGCCGGTCTGAACGTTTCCTACCTCGCCTACAACACGCTCGTTGCGCCGTTCGACAAGGTCGAAGTGCGCAAGGCTATCAACATGGCCGTCAACAAGCAGGCCATCGTTGATGCCGTCTTCCAGGGTTCCGGCAAGGTTGCGACCAACCCGATCCCGCCGACCATGTGGTCCTACAACAAGGATATCAAGGACGACGCCTACAATCCGGACGAAGCCAAGAAGCTGCTTGAAAAGGCTGGCGTCAAGGATCTCAGCATGAAGATCTGGGCAATGCCGGTTTCGCGTCCGTATATGCTGAACGCACGCCGTGCCGCCGAACTCATGCAGGCAGACCTGGCCAAGATCGGCGTGAAGGTCGAGATCGTCACCTATGACTGGGCTCAGTACCTGAAGCTCTCTTCAGCCAAGGACCGCGACGGTGCGGCCATCCTCGGCTGGACCGGTGACAACGGCGACCCGGACAACTTCCTTGACACGCTTCTCGGCTGCGATGCCGTCGGCGGCAACAACCGCGCGCAGTGGTGCAACAAGGAATTCGACGATCTCGTGAAGAAGGCCAAGCAGACAGCCGACGTCAAGGAGCGCACCAAGCTCTACGAACAGGCTCAGGTCGTCTTCAAGCGCGAAGCTCCCTGGATGACCATCGACCATTCGGAAGAGTTCATCCCGATGACGAAGAATGTCTCCGGTTACTTCCAGGATCCGGTCGGCGTTCATCGCTTCGACGGCGTCGATATCGCCGAATAACGAAAAATCTGTGAGAATGCCCGGCTAAGACCGGGCGACCCGGCGGTCAGACACCCTGTCTGACCGCCGGAAAAATTTGGACATCTGCCATGTTGCGATTTCTTCTCAGCCGGCTAGCGGTGCTGATCCCGACATTTCTCGGCGTATCGATCGTCGCCTTCTCCTTCATCCGCCTGCTTCCCGGCGATCCTGTCATGCTGCTGTCGGGCGAACGCGTCATGTCGCCGGAACGTCATGCGCAAATCTCCCACGATCTCGGCTACGACCAGCCGATGATCGTCCAGTACGGCAAATACATCTGGAGCGCCCTGCACGGCGATCTCGGCACGTCGATCACGACAAAGCGCGACGTGCTCACCGACTTCCTGACCTTCTTCCCGGCAACGCTCGAATTGTCGATCTGCGCCATGATCCTTGCGATCTGTCTTGGCATTCCGGCCGGCGTTTTCGCCGCCGTCAAGCGGGGGACATGGTTCGATCAAAGCGTCATGGGCGTGGCTCTTGTCGGCTATTCAATGCCGATCTTCTGGTGGGGCCTGCTGCTGATCATCGTCTTCAACGGCTATCTGCACTGGACGCCGGTTTCCGGCCGCATCGGCCTCATCTATTTCTTCAAGCCGATCACCGGCTTCATGCTGATCGACAGCCTCCTCTCCGGTCAGAAGGGCGCCTTCTGGTCCGCCTTGAATTCGCTGATCCTGCCGACCATCGTGCTCGGCACCATTCCGCTCGCCGTCATTGCGCGCCAGACGCGCTCAGCCATGCTGGAAGTGCTGGGCGAGGATTATGTGCGCACGGCGCGCTCCAAGGGGCTCTCACCGCTGCGCGTCGTTTCCGTGCATGCGTTGCGAAATGCGATGATCCCCGTCGTCACCACGATCGGCCTGCAGGTCGGCGTGCTGCTTGGCGGCGCCATCCTGACGGAAAGCATCTTCTCCTGGCCAGGCATCGGCAAATGGATGATCGATGCCGTCTTCAAGCGTGATTATCCGGTGGTCCAGGGTGGCCTGTTGCTGATCGCTGGCATCGTCATGCTCGTCAATCTTGCTGTCGATCTGCTCTACGGCTTCGTCAACCCACGTATTCGTCACTAGGAGCGGCCCCATGAGCACGGTTAGCGTCAAAACGGTTAGTGTCAAATCCGACCGTCCTTCCGCTCTTGCGGAGTTCTGGTATTATTTCTCTCGCAATAAAGGCGCCGTCATCGGCCTTGCGATCTTCCTCTTCGTCCTGTTTCTGGCGATCTTTGCCGGGGTCGTGGCGCCTCACAATCCCGATGCCGCTTACGGCAGCGATATGCAGCGACTGCCGCCGGCCTGGGCGGAAGGCGGCACCACCAGCTTCCTGCTCGGCACCGATGCCAACGGCCGCGATCTTCTGTCGCGCCTAATCTACGGCACGCGGTTCTCGCTGTTCATCGGCTTGGTGGTTGCCTCGCTTTCGGCGCTGGCCGGCATCCTGATCGGCCTCGTGGCCGGTTATGTTCGCGGCCGCACCGATACGATCATCATGCGTATCATGGACATCATCCTCGCGGTTCCCTCTCTGCTGCTCGCCCTGGTGCTGGTGGCAATCCTCGGCCCGGGCCTGACCAATGCGATGATTGCAATCTCCATCGTCAACCAGCCGCATTTCGTTCGTCTCACGCGAGCATCCGTCATGGCCGAGCGCGACAAGGAATATGTCATCGCCTCACGTGTTGCCGGCGCCGGTCCGCTGCGGCTGATGTTCAAGACGATCCTGCCGAATTGCCTCGGTCCGCTGATCGTACAGGCGACGCTCGCCTTCTCGGCCGCCATTCTCGATGCTGCAGCCCTCGGCTTCCTCGGCCAAGGCGCTCAGCCGCCGACGCCGGAATGGGGCACGATGCTCGCGGATTCGCGTGAATTCTTCCAGAGCAACCCTTGGCTCGTTACTTTCCCCGGTCTCTGCATCCTGATCACGGTGCTCGCCATCAATCTGATGGGCGACGGCCTGCGCGATGCCTTCGACCCGAAGCTGAAGAGGTCGTAATGGCACTCCTCGATATTGAAAACCTATCCGTTGAATTCCAGACCTCGTCCGGCCTGTTCCGGGCGGTCGATGGCGTTTCGCTCACCTGCGACAAGGGAGAAATTCTCTCGATCGTCGGCGAATCCGGTTCCGGCAAATCCGTTTCCATGCTCGCCATGATGGGGCTTCTGCCCTGGACGGCGAAGATCACCGCCGACCGCATGATGTTCGATGGCAAGGACTTGCGCGGCATCTCCTCGCGTCAGCGCCGCAAGATCATCGGCAAAGACATGGCGATGATCTTCCAGGAGCCGATGTCGAGCCTCAATCCGTGCTTCACGGTCGGCTTCCAGCTCGGCGAGACCCTGCGCATCCATATGGGGCTTGACCGCAAGGCGCGCCGCGAGCGCTCGATCGAACTGCTGAATCTGGTCGGCATTCCCGCGCCCGAGGATCGGCTGTCGAACTTTCCGCATCAGATGTCCGGCGGCATGAGCCAGCGCGTCATGATCGCCATGGCGCTCGCCTGCAATCCGAAACTGCTGATCGCCGATGAGCCGACCACCGCGCTCGACGTGACGATCCAGGCGCAGATCCTCGACCTGCTCGTGCGCCTGCAGCGGGAGCAGGGCATGGCGCTCGTGCTCATCACCCACGATATGGGTGTCGTTGCCGAAACCGCCGAGCGCGTGCAGGTGCAATACGCCGGTCAAAAGGTCGAGGAGCAGCCGGTCAAGGCCCTGTTCCGCGATCCGCATCATCCCTATACGGCAGCCCTTCTCTCGGCTCTGCCGGAGCGTGCCGAAGTCGGCGAGCGCCTGCCATCGATTGCTGGCGTCGTTCCCGGTCAGCACGATCGTCCCAGAGGCTGTCTCTTTGCGCCGCGCTGCTCCTTTGCCACGCCGGAGTGCGACAAGGGCGTCAAGCGGCAGGGGTCTGAACTGGGTCTGGCCCTTTGCAACTATCCGCTGGAACATGGCAAGCCGCTCGGGCACCCCGGCGTTGCCGTCACGCAAAAAGCAGGAGGTGCCGCATGACCGGCGCTGTTCTCGAAGGGCGCGATCTCGCCCGTTTCTACACTGTCAAGCGCGGCACCTTCAAACCGGAAGCTACCGTCAAGGCGCTGAACGGCGTCAGCTTCAGCCTGCAGTCGGGCCGCACGCTCGCTGTCGTCGGTGAATCCGGCTGTGGTAAATCGACGCTCGCCCGTCTGGTGACGATGATCGAAAATCCGACGGCTGGCGAATTGCTGATCGACGGCAAGCCCGCGAAGCTTGGCGACCGCAGCCTGCGCAGCGCCGTGCAGATCGTGTTCCAGAACCCCTATGGTTCGCTCAATCCGCGTCAGAAGGTCGGCTCTATCCTGGAAGAGCCGCTGAAGATCAACACCGATGATGATGCCGCCACACGACGCCGCAAGGCGGAGGAGATGATGGCGCGCGTCGGTCTGCGCCCGGAGCATTATGATCGCTATCCGCATATGTTCTCCGGCGGCCAGCGCCAGCGTATCGCCATTGCGCGTGCCCTGATGCTGAAGCCGAAGGTGCTGGTGCTCGACGAACCGGTCTCAGCGCTGGATCTGTCGATCCAGGCGCAGGTTCTGAACCTTTTGATGGATCTGCAGAAGGAGATGGGGCTTGCCTATCTCTTTATCTCGCACGGCCTCTCCGTCGTCCGCCACATCGCCGACGACGTGATGGTGATGTATCTCGGCCGACCGGTCGAAACCGGCACGGCGGAAGAAGTCTTCACCCGGCCGCGCCATCCCTATACGGCCGCGCTTCTGTCGGCGACGCCGATCGCAGATCCGGATCGAGAAAAGAACCGTATCCGCCTTCAGGGCGAATTGCCGTCGCCGCTCAATCCGCCGAAGGGTTGCCACTTCAATCCGCGCTGCTGGCGTGCCCAGGACAAGTGCCGCCAGGTCGAGCCGCAGCTTGCGGGTGAAGGAACGCATAAATTTTCCTGTTTCTTTCCGCTGGATTGATCCAAGTTGTGAGTCGGGCACGGCTGGCGAGAAGACCGGTCGTGCCCGGTTCAAGTCAATCATTCCGGACAGGCCTTATGCGCGATAATCAAGACATTCCCCTTGCCATCATCGTCATGGGTGTGAGCGGCAGCGGCAAATCCTCAATCGGTGAGGGTGTCGCGGCCAAGCTTGGCATCCATTTCATCGAAGGCGATGCTCTGCATCCGGCCGCCAATGTCGAGAAGATGAGCAAGGGCATTCCGCTGACGGATGAGGATCGCTGGCCCTGGCTGGAAAAGATCGGCCAGGAAATATCGGCAAGCCTTGCGAAAGACGAGGGAGTTGTCGTTACCTGCTCGGCGCTGAAGCGCGTCTATCGCGAACGCCTGCGGGCGTCTGCCGGCGGCCACCTCTATTTCATCTATCTCGAAGGCTCGAAAGAGCTGCTGACGAAGCGCATGGGCGAGCGCAAAGGGCATTTCATGCCGACGTCATTGCTCGAAAGCCAGCTGCAGACGCTGGAAGTGCCGACCGGCGAAGCCGGTGTCGTGACTGTCGATATCGAGGATACGATCGAAGGCATTGTCGAAGCCTCCGTCAAAAGCCTCCGGACAATTCTTAAGCCAAAAGCTCAGGGTGCAAATCGGCCCGGCGCATAGGCGGAAATATCGATGAAGGGTGTCTCGCCGGTGATGAGCTCGGCAAGCACGCGGCCGGTCACCGGGCCGAGCGTCAATCCATGATGCGCGTGGCCGAAGGCGAACCATAGGCCGTTGTGGCGCGGCGCCTTGCCGATGATCGGCATCATGTCGGGCGTACAGGGGCGAGCGCCCATCCAGGGTTCCGGATCGAGCCGTTCGCCGAGCGGAAAGGTGGTGCGGGCGACGGCCTCGGCACGATCGAGCTGCACCGGGGTCTTCGGTGCATCGCGCAGGGCGAATTCGGCGCCGGTCGTCAGACGAATGCCGCGGCTCATCGGCGCCAGCAGATAGCCGCGCTCGGCATCCAGCATCCAGTTGTTGAGGATGGCATTGCCCTCGGCGGCGTAATGCATATGGTAGCCGCGCTTGACGCCGAGCGGGAAAGCGTAGCCGAAGCGTTTCGTGACGATATCGGCCCAGGGGCCGAGTGCGACGACAACATCCTCCGCCTCGATCGATCCCTCCGCCGTCACCATTCTCCACGCCGAACCTGCCATGCCGAGCGAGACGGCATCCCCGGTCGTCACATGGCCGCCAATGCTTTCGAAATATCGCCGATAGGCGGCCGTCAATCCGTGCGGGTCCAGCACCGACCAGGGATCACGCCAGCGAAGTGCTCCGGCAAAGCTGCCTCTCAGATGCGGCTCGGCACTTGCGATCTCTGCGCTGCTCAGCGCATCATAGCCGATGCCGAATTCACGGTTGAGGCGCTCGGCTTCGGCAAATTCCGCATCGCGCTTTTCGTTCGAGCGGAACAGTTCCACCCAGCCGTTCTTGCGAATGAGCTCCTCGGCATGCGAGGCTTCGATGAGGTCATTGTGCTCGCTGACGGAATGTTCGATCAGCGGCGCATAGGCGCGCGAAATCATCTCATGGCGCTTGGTGTTGGAGTTCCACCAATAGCGGGCAAGAAAGGCGATCTGCGCCGGCAACGCGCGCAGATGGTAATGCGCGTCGATGCGGTTATTGAAGGCATAGCGCAGTAACAGACCGAACTGCTGCGGAAAACCATAGGGCACCACGCCCTCGCGCTGGATAAGGCCGGCATTGCCAAAGGACGTTCCCTGACCCGGTGGCTGGCGATCGACGAGGACAACTTGCCGTCCCCGCCGCTGCAGATGGATTGCCGTAGAAACCCCGACGATACCAGCACCGAGAACGATTGCGTCCTTTGTCATCTCACCCTGCTATCCGCATGCTCATTGCATTGCCGCCCGGTCGTTCGTTCCGCATTGCCTGACCGCGCTCTAAGCATCGAAAATGCCTGCCAAATTTCAGTGGCGCAATTGAAAAATGCGGATCAGCTTGCAGCCTGTCGCAGGCAGGCGTTTTCGGCGCGGATGCGGATAGCAAGAATGATGCCGTTGAGCAGCGAAAAGATCGCGGCATAAAGCGGCATGCCGAAAGCGAGCGGCAAGACGGCGATCTCGCCGACGACAACGGCATAGTTCGGATGGCTGAGGAAGCGATAGGGTCCTTTGGTCACCAGCGGCGCGCGGGGCAGGATGATGATGCGTGTCGTCCAACGATCCTTGAGTGTCACCAGCACCCAGAGACGCAGTCCCTGCAGCACCATGAAGAGCACAAACCAGACGGGATCGACCGACCGGCCGATGGCGAGCAACCACAACCCCATCAGCCATGCCGTATGCATCGCCACCATGATGGGATAATGTTTTGGTGCATATTCCTGTGCGCCGCGAGCCAGCAGGGCGGCGGTGTTACGCCTGGAGTAGATAAGCTCCGCCAACCGCTGTAGCGTTACGAAGGTCAGAAGCGTGATTGACGGCCACAGCATCAAGCTAGCCTCCTGAGAGTGATGCAGCTTGCCGAAAATCCCGGCCCCATGGCGAGCAGGGCGGAACGCTCCGGCAATCCGGCCGCAATCACCCGCTCCAGCACGAACAGCACCGTGGGAGAGGACATGTTGCCGTAGTCGCGGATCACCTCGCGTTCGATATCGAGCGAGCCTTCTTCCAGGCCGAGTGCGCTTTCGAGCGCCGCCAATACCTTGGCGCCGCCGGGATGACAGATGAAGCGGTCGATATCCGAGAGTAGTAGCCGCGATCGCTCCAGAATCCCGGCAACCGCGCGCCTCAGATGCGTTTCAGCGAAGACCGGCAGTGATTGTTCGAGGATGATGCCAAAACCGGTATCGTCGATCTTCCAGCCCATGATGCCGAGGCTGTCGGGGAAAAGATGTTCGCCGGTCGATTCGATTTTAGCAATGCCGCCTTCGCCGGCTCGCAGCACACAGGCCGCTCCGCCATCGCCGAACAGCGCGGTGGCTATAATGTTGGGCCGTGTCAGTTCGTCCAGGCGGAAGGCGAGCGAGCAGAGCTCGATCGCGACGAAGAGCACGACGGCGCCCGGCCGGCTTCTTGCCATCTTCGTCGCAACGGCGAGGCCGGATACGCCAGCAGCACAGCCGAGCCCGAAGATCGGCACGCGCTCGATATCGCTACGGAAGCCCATTTCGCCGGCAAGCCGTGCCTCGAGGCTCGGCGTCGCAAGCCCTGTGGACGAAGCCGTGACGATGCAGTCGACCTCTCTGGCCTCCAGATCGGCCCGCTGCAGCGCTGCTGTTGCGGAACGGCGGAAAAGTTCGGAGGCCACCTCCGCATAGGCGGCCATGCGGTCCTGCCAGCCATGCGGCTCTTCGAACCAGGAAAGCGGCCGCGCCACATGGCGCTTGCGAATGCCGGTGCTCTCGAACACGCGGGCGAGATATTTGAAATCCTGAAAGCGATCCGAGAACAGACGGCCCGCCGTCTCGGCGGCTTCCGTTTGAGGGATGATGTTGTCCGGTGTTGCTACAGCGAGGCTTAGAAGTTTGATGCTATCAGTCACGGGTTTCTCCTGTGCCCTTGAGGGGCATGTGGTGGAAACACGCGCTGGCCACGGTCTATTCGATGCCGGAACAGTCACGAAAGAGTGACGGCGCTCGGCCCCAGGGATAATCAGAAAAAAATTCGCGCGCCCTCTGAATAAAATGTCCGGACGGTGTGTTCTCTCCTCGCAACGTTCATTTTGCCAAGGAGACAGTTCATGACGACCAAAGCATTTCGCCTGGCTTCCATCGCCCTCGGTGCAGGCCTGACCCTCGGCGCTTTCGCCGTTCCCGTCTTCGCCGCCGGCGACGATTCCAGCACGACACCGACTTGCAAGAAGGGCGAGATCTACGATCAGAAGGCGAAGAAGTGCGTCAAGCAGCAGAGCGCCAATGTCACCGACGAAAACCGCGCCGACTACGCCTATTCGCTCGCCAAGAAGGATCATCGTTACGAGGAAGCCCTGGCGGTTCTCGACACGATGAAGAACCCCAATACGGCAGAAGCGCTGAACTATCGCGGCTATGTTACCCGCAAGCTCGGCCGCACGGACGAAGGCATTTCCTATTACCAGAAGTCCGTCGCCATGGATCCGAAGTACACGCTGGTTCGTGAATATCTCGGCGAAGCCTACGTCATCAAGGGCCAGATGGACCTCGCCAAGGATCAGCTGAACACGATCAAGACGCTCTGCGGCAATACGAGCTGCGAGGAGTATCGCGATCTCCACGCTGCGATCATGAACCCGTCCAGCCTGTGATCGCAGGTCCGGGTCAGTGATAAAGACGGCAAGCAGGGAGCTTTGCGAGAGATATGGGAGTGATGCCGGTCGCTCGTGGTGCTATTTCTGCTTATAGTCTGACAGCAACGGAGCCGCCGAAAAGGTCGGCGGTTTCCGGACCTGCGAATGCCGCGGAGGATGTCATAGCGAGCGAAGAGGATATCAGGGCAGGCCTGTCCGAGCACCTGACGCGGTTGTGGCGCTATGGCGTGGTGCTGTCGCGTCAGCGCGATGTGGCGGATGATCTCGTGCAGGCAACCTGCGTCAGGGCTTTGGAGCGGGCGGCGCAGTTTACCGCCGGCACGAGGCTCGACCGCTGGCTGTTTGCCATCCTCCACTCGATCTGGCTGAACGAGGTCCGTTCGCGCCGGGTGCGTATGGGGCAGGGCTTCGTCGATGCCGACGAGACGCTCGTATTTGACGGCGCACAGGAAACCGAAACGCGTGTTCTCGCCGGGCAGGTCTTGCAGCGCGTGCAGGCATTGCCGGAAGCACAGCGCACTGCCGTGTTCCTGGCCTATGTCGAGGGGCTTTCCTATCGTGAAGTGGCCGAAATTCTCGATGTGCCGATCGGAACCGTCATGAGCCGATTGGCGGCAGCGCGGGCGAAACTTGCGGATGGCATGGGGGCGATGGCTGACGGAAAAGCGTCCGGAGGTGGGCGACTGGGGAATGAAAATGAGTGAATTGAACAAAGGACAGACGGTTACGGACGAACAGCTCACCGCCTTCATCGATGGCGAGCTGGATGCTGCCGACCGCGAAAGGATCGAGGGGCTAATCGCCAGCGACGAGCACGTGGCGGAGCGTTTCGATTTTCTGTCGCGCGGCACGCTGCCCTTTTCTGAAGCGTTTCAGCCGATACTCGCCGAGGCGCCGGCCGCGAAGCTGGATGCCATGCTTGCCGCCATTCCCTCGTCAAAGGAAAGCAAGGTCCGCGCCGCTGGCATTGGCCGCCGTGGTTTCCTGGCCGCAATGGCCGCGAGTTTCGTAGCCGCCATTGCTATCGACCGCGCGGTGATCGGTATCGGCCGTAAGCTTTCGAAGCCGGACGAGGATGCCGAATGGCGTGCCGTAGTGGCGGAATATCTTTCACTCTATACGGCGGATACACTGAGTGCTCCGGCCGGAGACCATGCGCAGCAGGTGGCGCAGTTGAATGAGGTCGGTGCCAAGTTGGATCTGCCGCTGGCGCCCGAAGCGATTGCCATGCCGGGCATAGAATTCAAGCGTGCTCAGATCCTGAACTATGACAGCAAGCCACTCGCCCAGATCGCTTATCTCGACCCGGAAAGCGGCCCGATGGCGCTCTGCATCGTTCAGTCCACCAGGGGTATGGCCGCGCCGGACATGGAAAATCGTCGCGGCATGAATGTCGTCTATTGGTCGAGCGCCACACACGCCTTCATGCTGATCGGTCACGCGCCGATAGACCGGATGCAGCAACTTGCGGCTGATGTCAAGGCGAACCTCATCGCCTGATGGCTGTTTCCGGCGCGAGTGAAATGGCGTAATTCAAAAAGAATTTGGCGAAAACCCATCCTGCTGGTATTCTTTGCCCAACGAAAATCGAACGAGCGCCAGCAGCATGCCCCCAAGGCCTTGCGCGGTGCGGTGGAAAAGATACGTGAGTGACCCCGAAAGCGGCCTAGCGCCGCACGCAGACGGGGCGCCGGCAGCAGAGCGCAGGAAGGGTAAATCCTCCCGGCGCGCGAAGCGTAAGCGCGGTCATGGTCGCCCGAACGCTCATTCTGCGGAGGCTAGCCAGGCAGGTAAGTCCAGCCAGGTGGCGCAGCGCCCAGCAGAAGATGAGGCTGGCTCGCCGGCCAGAAAGCGCAAGCGCCGCCGGCGTGCACGCGGCGCAGCCCAGGGTGGCGCGCAGCCTTCTTCGTCAACACAGCAGTTTTCATCACAGGCGGAGCATCGCGCTTCGCCTGAGCATGGTCATCCCTCCTCGCATAAGAGCGGCAAGAATCGGCGCAAGCATCGCAGCAAGCGCGGCCTGCAGGGTCGGCCTCTCGTGCATGAGAAGACGGCGCAGATCGTCGCTCCAGCGAATACGCAGGCTAATGTCCACGCGCCGGCCCATGACGATCACCGTCAAAACCGGCAGCCTCAGCCGCGACGTGAAGGCCAGGGGCAGCATCATCACCATGCCGACACCGATTCCCGTCCGCTCGATCTCTATGCCGCTCTCGATCTCGGCACCAACAATTGCCGTCTGCTGATCGCACAGCCGACTCGTCCGGGTCAGTTTCGAGTGGTTGATGCATTTTCCCGCATCGTGCGTCTTGGCGAAGGGCTCGGCGCCAGTGGCCGCCTGTCCAGCGATGCCATGGACCGCGCCGTGGAAGCGCTGCGCATCTGCGCGGCCAAGCTGAAGACCCGCGAGATCCGGCGCATGCGGCTGATTGCGACCGAGGCCTGCCGCGCCGCTGACAACGGCGAAGCGTTTCTAGCAAGGGTGACCGAAGAGACCGGATTGCAGCTCGAAATCATCGACCGCGAAACCGAGGCGCGGCTTGCCGTTTCCGGTTGCTCGTCGCTTGTGGGGCCGGAGGCGCGCTCGGTCGTGCTGTTCGATATTGGCGGCGGCTCTTCTGAAATTGCCGTCATTCGCATCGGCGAGAATCGCTCCAGCCGGCTGGCCAATCACATCACCCACTGGACTTCGCTGCCCGTCGGTGTCGTCACCCTCTCGGAGCGGCATGGTGGGCGCGATGTAACGCCGGAGCTGTTCGAGACGATGGTGTGTGAGGTTCAGCGCATGCTCGAGCGTTTCGATTGCCCGCCGGTTCATGGCGCCGCACGCGACAGCGGCGACTTCCACCTGATCGGGACCTCCGGCACGGTAACGACGCTTGCCGGCGTCCATCTCGATCTGCCGCGCTACGATCGGCGCCGGGTCGATGGCGTCTGGCTGTCGGATGACGAAGTGAGTGCGATGCAGGCCAAGCTCCTGTCATGGGATTTCGCCGGTCGGGCCGCCAATCCCTGCATCGGGCCGGATCGTGCCGATCTGGTGCTGGCGGGTTGCGCCATTCTGGAGGCGATCCGCCGCCGCTGGCCGAGCCCGCGCATGCGCGTTGCTGATCGTGGCCTGCGCGAGGGACTGCTGACCGATATGATGGCAGACGACGGCGTATGGCGGCGGGGCCGCTCGCGCCGGGGTCATCGACCGAGGGATATGAAGGGGCCGCAGACGTGACCAAGCCAACCATCGCCGGCAACCGTACGGGCCGCAAGCTCGGTCAGCGCGTCAAGAAAAAGAAGCTGAAGGCCTCGTCGCGGCAATGGCTGCAGCGCCATATCAACGATCCCTATGTGCAGCGCGCCCAGCTGGAAGGCTATCGCGCCCGCGCCGCTTTCAAGCTGCTGGAGATCGACGAGAAGCATCAGATCCTCAAGGGCGCGCGACGCATCATCGATCTGGGTGCCGCTCCGGGCAGCTGGTCACAGATCGCCGCCAAGGTGACCGGATCGACCGAGGAGGATATCCGCGTCGCCGCCATCGATTTCCTCGAAATGGCGCCGATCCCAGGCGTCAGTATCCTGCAGCTCGATTTCCTCGATCAGACAGCGCCGCAGCGGCTGATTGAAGCCGTCGGCGGTACGCCGGATCTCGTGATATCCGATATGGCGGCGCCGACGACGGGCCATCACCGTACAGATCACCTGCGCACGATGCATCTTTGCGAAGTGGCTGCGCATTTCGCCGTCGAGGTACTGGCGGAAGGCGGGCATTTTCTTGCCAAGACCTTCCAGGGCGGGACCGAGCGAGACCTCTTGACCTTCCTCAAGCAAAATTTCCGTCAGGTCATCCATGTGAAGCCGGGCGCATCCAGAGCCGAGTCGGTGGAAATGTTCCTGCTGGCAAAGGGCTTCAAGGGCCGGAAGCCGGAAGGCAAGGCAGAAGAGGCGGAAGCCGCCGCCGTGCGTTAAGTTCGGCGGCTCTCGATCCATGAATCGGCGAGATCTCGATTACGCTACGGCGTTGCCCAAGCGTAGGGATCGTGTTGTCATTTTGCGGCCGGCTGCTGCACCTGCGGCTGAAGGGCGGCGACGCGCTTGAGACCGGCCTTGTGGCCGGAGACCATGGCACCGGCACTGCGATCCATCCGGATGAAGGGGATGGTCGCAAGCACGGTCAGAACCGAGATACAGAAGAAGGCGATATGGAAATCGCGGACCTGCAGTTCCGTTCCGCTGAAGAAGGTCGAGGTTTCCAGGATCATGGCGGCGACGGCGACACCGAGCGCCAGGCTGATCTGTTGCATGACCGAGCTCATCGACGTCGCCTGGCTTGCCTGCTTGTCGTTGATATCGGCGAAGGCGAGCGCGTTGATGCCGGTGAAGAAGAAGGAGCGCGAGAAGCCGCCGATCAGCAGGATGCCGACGATGATGAGATGCGGCGTCCATGGCTGGAAAAGGCCGGTGCAGATCGTCGTAACTGTCGTAACGGCGGCAGCCGAAAGCAGCGCCGTCTTGAAGCCGACGGCGGTGAAGACGCGCCGCGCGATGAACTTCGTCGAAATCGCGCCGATGGCGCCGGCAAAGGTAATCAGGCCGGACTGGAATGGATTGAGGCCGAAGCCGAGCTGCAGCATCAAGGGTGTCAGGAAGGGCATGGCGCCGATGCAGATGCGGAACAGCGTGCCGCCGGTGACCGAGGCGCGGAAGGTGGCGTTCTTCAACAGCGATAGGTCGAGGATCGGCGCCGGATGGCGGCGCGCGTGGCCGATATAGAGAATGCCGCAGACGAAGCCGATGACGACAGCCGAAATGCCGATATAGGGCGGCAGCGCCGGCAGGCTGATGACGGACATGCCGAAGACGACACCGGAGGCGGCAAAAGATGTCAGCAGGAAACCGATGACATCGAGCTTCGGCGGTTTGGTCGCTTCCACCTCTGGCAGGAAGATAGACGCCAAGATCACGCCGAGGATGCCGACGGGCACGTTGATCAGGAAGATCCAGTGCCAGGAAGCATAGGTGGTGATGAAACCGCCGAGCGGAGGACCGGCAAGCGGGCCCACGAGCGCGGGAATGGAGAGCAGCGCCATGGCCGAAACGAGATCGCTCTTCTGCGTGGTGCGCACCAGCACGAGCCGCCCGACCGGCGTCATCATCGAGCCGCCGACACCCTGCAGGAAGCGGGCAAAGACGAACTCCAGAAGGCCGCCGGAAAAAGCGCACATGATGGAACCGATGACGAAGACGCAGATAGCGACACGGAAGATGTTCTTCGCGCCGAAGCGATCCGCCATCCAGCCGCTGATCGGGATGAAGACGGCCAGCGACACCATGTAGGAGGTCAGCGCCAGCTTGAGCGTGATCGGACCGACATGCAGATCATTGGCGATAGCCGGCAGCGCTGTCGCGATGACGGTGGAATCCATCTGTTCCATGAAAAGGGCTACGGCGAGGATCAATGGAACGATGCGATTCATGGGCATCTGCCTTGATGAGTCTGTGTACGGTAAGGCCGTCGCTCAGGGCGCGATCAGCCGCTCTGTAGTCCTATGCGCGGTCGCTGCCAATCCTGGATTTCGCTCGATGGACGACAGGGGATCACGTCTTCGTGATGTCCGACACCGCAGGGCGTGAAAAGCAGGGTTTGACATATGCTAAGAGCATGGAAATGCTAAGCGCATAAAACGTCGCCGGTGTATTAGCGGAATTGGATTGTCTTGTCATGACCAAATTTTGGCCGGACAGAACGACTTTCCCGAACTACTGCTGCCGACGGCGACGACAGGCGCGGCTTACGCTGCGCATCAGCAGAAGGAGTGAAATCATGACTGCCGTCCTGCCCCCGGATACGCATCGGTTCAAATTGGGATCCTGCACCGTCACCGTCGTCAAGGACGGCGCCAACATCATGGACAACCCCTGGGAGACTTTCGGCTCGAACCAGACGCCGGACACCGTTCGCAAACTGCTGGAGCAGAATTTCCTGCCGACGGAAAAATTCGTCAACAGCTATGCGCCCGCCATCATCGACACCGGCTCCGACGTGATCGTCGTCGATACCGGCTTTGGTGCGGCCGGTCGCGCTCGTGGCCTCGGCCGCTTTCGCGAGGGGCTGAAGGCGGTCGGCTACACGCCGGAACAGGTTACCGTCGTTGCGCTGACGCATCTGCACGGCGATCATATCAACGGATTGATGGAAGAGGATGGCCCGGCCTTTCCGAACGCCCGCTACGTTGCCGGCGAGATCGAATACGGATTTTGGACCGACAAGGCGCGCGAGGGAACGCCGGCGGAAGGCGGGCATAAGGCAGTCCTTACCAATGTCGTGCCCTTCGCCGAGAAGATGACCTTCCTTAGGGATGGCGACCAGATCGTGGGCGGCATGACCGCCATGCTGGCGCCCGGCCACACGCCCGGCCATCTCGTTTTCCACCTGGAATCCGATGGCAGGCAGCTCGTCATGACCGGCGACACCGCCAACCATTATGTCCTATCGCTCGGCCGCCCGGATTGGGAAGTCCGTTTCGATGCGGACAAGGCGCAGGCCGCGAAAACCCGCCGCCGTATCTTCGATATGATCGCCGCCGACCGCATCCCCTTCCTCGGCTTCCACATGCCTTTCCCCGCCGTCGGCTTCGTCGAAAAGCAGCCGGAAGGTTTTCGCTACATTCCGAAAAGCTACCAGTTCGATGTTTGAAGACAGCGACTTGACGGCGGGATGCAGGCTCAAGAACGGTCGCGAAAGAGACCATTATCTTGATGCGTAACGGCACGAATGGCGTCTGCAAAAGCAGCAGGCGCCTCCTGCGGCAGATTGTGTCCAACCCCTGCAATAATACGTCGTTGGTAAAACGCGGCCTTGAAATGCGGCGCGGCATGGTCGATTGCATCAGGTGGATCGACCCCGTCGTCGGCGCCTTGCAGAACAAAGGTTGGCACGACGATATCAGGTTGCTTGGCTAGTTCTGCCTCTATGGACTGCAGCTCTGGATCTCCGGGAGTGCCGCCGAACCGATGTCGATAGGAGTGAATGACGATGTCGACGAAATCCGGATTTTCGAATGCCGCAAAGCTCTGTTCGTAAGTTGCGTCATCGAAACTCCATGTGGGAGACCATAGCTTCCAGATGAAACGGCAAAGCTCGTGGCGTTTCTCGGTCAGTCCTCTTCGGCCACGCTCCAAATGGAAGTAATATTGATACCAATAGCGATATTCCTCCTCGGGCGACGCGGGTTGGCCGGCGGCGGTGATGTTCTGGATGTTGTATCCCGTCCCGCAGCTTACCAAACCGCGAACACGTTCGGGCCAAAGGGCAGCGACAATACAGGCTGCCCGGCCACCCCAATCATAGCCGCTAAGCGTCGCCGAAGAGATGCCAAGCGCGTCCATGAAAGCCAGAAGGTCCGAACCGAGAGCGGCTTGCTCTCCTGACCGGAAGGTTTCGTCGGAAAGGAATCGCGTCGAGCCGAATCCACGCAAGAACGGCACGAAGCAATGCCATCCGTCTCCCGCGAGTCCCTCGGCCACCTGATCGTAAGCATGAATGTCATACGGAAAGCCGTGCAAAAGGATCACCGGCTGGCCGTCGGGCGGCCCGCTTTCCCGATAAGCTATTTCCAGAACGCCGGCTGTGACTGTCTTCATGTGCCATTCCTCCTCCGGCCAAATGCGGATGCGAGAGGCTTTTGAGCATGACAAAACCGGTTTTTGACAACAAGCGAAAATCTTCGGCTTGCATGGGGCGGCAATTGCTTCGCCAGATCGGTTCTTAGCAGCGCGACCGCTCGGACAGGAGCATGCCAAGGCCTAGCATATCTGCCCCGCGCTTTTTGCTATTCCCTTCCTGTCATGAACGTGTTACCAGCCCTCGCCAACTTCCAAGCAACACTTGCAAGATCGCCCGGTAGACGATTCGTTCCGGGCTTTCCTGTTTTTCACAGACGAAGGAATTGGCCATGGCACGCATTATTGAAACGTCAACCGGGTTGGATGCTCTGACATTCGACGACGTGCTCCTGCAGCCGGGACACTCCGAGGTCATGCCGGGCCAGACGAATATCGCCACCCGCATCGCCCAGGATATCGAGCTCAACCTGCCGATCCTTTCCGCCGCCATGGATACGGTCACGGAAAGCCGTCTTGCGATCGCCATGGCCCAAGCCGGCGGCATGGGTGTTATCCACCGCAATCTCACACCGGTGCAACAGGCAGAAGAAGTCCGTCAGGTCAAGAAGTTCGAAAGCGGCATGGTGGTCAATCCGGTCACCATCGGTCCCGACGCCACGCTTGCCGAAGCGCTCGCGCTGATGAAGGCCCACGGCATTTCCGGCATCCCGGTCGTCGAAAAGTCGCATCGCCTCGTCGGCATCCTCACCAACCGCGACGTCCGCTTCGCCTCCGACCCCTCACAGAAGATCTACGAGCTGATGACCCGCGAAAATCTGGTCACGGTCGCAGAAAGCGTCCAGCAGCAGGAAGCCAAGCGCCTGCTGCACAAGCACCGCATCGAAAAGCTGCTTGTCGTTGACGCTGACAGCCGTCTGGTCGGTTTGATCACCGTCAAGGATATAGAGAAGTCGCAGCTGAACCCGAACGCTTCGAAGGATGCCCAGGGCCGCCTGCGCGCTGCCGCCGCCATCAGCGTCGGCGATGACGGTTTCGAACGCGCCGAACGCCTGATTGAGGCTGGCGTCGACCTTCTGGTCGTAGATACCGCCCATGGCCACTCGCAGCGCGTTCTCGATGCCGTCACCCGCGTCAAGAAGCTGTCCAACTCCGTCCGCATCATGGCCGGCAATGTCGCCACCTATGACGGCACGCGCGCGCTGATCGATGCCGGCGCGGATGCCGTCAAGGTCGGTATCGGCCCCGGCTCCATCTGCACGACCCGTATCGTCGCCGGTGTCGGCGTGCCGCAGCTCGCAGCCATCATGTCGGCGGTCGAGGCTGCGCAGGCTCAGAACATTCCCGTCATCGCCGATGGCGGCATCAAGTTCTCCGGCGACCTGGCAAAGGCGATCGCCGCCGGCGCATCCGCCGCGATGATCGGCTCGCTGCTTGCCGGTACGGATGAAAGCCCGGGTGAGGTCTATCTCTACCAGGGCCGCTCCTTCAAGGCCTATCGCGGCATGGGTTCAGTCGGCGCCATGGCGCGCGGCTCGGCTGACCGCTACTTCCAGGCCGAGGTTCGCGACACGCTGAAGCTCGTGCCGGAAGGCATCGAGGGCCAGGTTCCCTATAAGGGGCCCGTCTCCGGCGTGCTGCATCAGCTCGCGGGCGGCCTCAAGGCAGCCATGGGCTATGTTGGCGGTGCCGACCTCAAGGATTTCCAGGAGCGCGCGACCTTCGTGCGCATCTCCGGCGCGGGCCTGCGCGAAAGCCATGCCCATGACGTCACGATCACCCGCGAAAGCCCGAACTATCCGGGCGCAGGCGGCTGATTGATGGCGGATCGCGCTTTGGGCAATGCCAGGTCCTTACTGCATAATTCCTTAAATCGTGATCGATTTAAGGATAAAATTATGCAGCAGATTAAAAGTGCTACAGCGACCTTTGCGTGTCACATATGACACGCGGCGCTGTAGAGGGCCTGGCGGCGATCCTTGCGGCTCTTTCGCTGGCACTCTTCGCCTGGATCCAGGCCGGCTTCGCCAGAGCATTCAGCGATGCCGCCGCCGGCCAGTCGATGCTCGATGTGCGCATCGGCGGCTATGAGAGCGAAGATGTCATCGCCATGCTGCGCTATCTCAAGGAGCATCCCGATCCGGCCGCGATCCTGCATTCCATGTATCTCGGGCCGGAGCTGATCTTCCCGCTGGTGCTGGGCGGGTTGCTGTTTTGCCTGATGCGGCTGGTCGGCCCCGGCGGCTTTTTCTTCGGCCGGCCGATCCCACCGGGTGGGACCACGGTCATTTTCTGCCTGCCGATCTTTTATACGCTTGTCGATTATGCCGAGAATATCGCCGGCCTGATGCTCTATCCGCCGGCAATGCCCTCCGATGCCACGGTATCGCTGCTTGCGACCCTGCTGCCCATCATCATCAGGCTGAAATTCCTGACGCTGGTTGTGACAGCGATTCTGCTGGCCCGTTTTGCGATTTTTCGCTACCTATCGCGCGACGGTTCCAAACCGTCCTGATCGACTACAGTGCCGCGCGTCATATGTGACGCGCAAAGGTCGCTGCAGCATTTGAGATCTACTGTATAGCTTTCGGAAGTTCCAAAGGAGTTGGCCGCGTGACAGGCTATGAAATGTTCTGGCCCATGGTGGCGCATGCGGTCTTGGTTTTCATCCTCTATGCGCTCCTGGGATGGCGCCGCCGTGTGCTGGTGAAGGCCGGCCGCATTCAGCCAGACCAATTCCGCGAAAACCATGCAGCCGATGAGCCAGCGGAAAGCCTGGTGGTGCGAAACAGCCTCGCCAATCAATTCGAACTTCCCTTGCTCTTCCATGTCGGCTGCATCGTGCTCTACACCGCCCAGGCGGATAATCTGGCGGCCGTGATCCTCGCCTGGATTTTTGTCGCGGCACGCTACGCTCATGCCCTCGTGCATGTGACCAGCAACGATCTGCGCTATCGCAGTCCGCTTTTCGCTCTCGGCTTTGCAGCCCTGGTCTGCATGTGGGGCTGGCTCGGTATCTGGCTCGCTTTCTCCTGAGGCTGCCTGCATTCTCCAAGCCGCAACCTGCGGTAACGCGTTTGTGTTTTTCCTTTCCCATTGCGCTGAGATCCGCTGACCTATCTTGTCAGCGGGTGGCCGGTCGTTTGTTGCCTGCTGCCGGGGAAACAGGGAGAACAGGACCATGAGCACGGAAAAGCCCGTTGTGACGCAGGCGATGATCAACGCCTATGACGAATATACGCATCTGACGCTCGATCGTCGGGGTTTCATGGAAAAGCTGACCAAGCTTGCTGGCTCGGCCGGGGCCGCCGCCGCCATCGCGCCGCTGCTTGCCGCCAACAAGGCGAGTGCCGAGATCATTGCCGCCGATGACAGCAGGCTGGAAACGAAGGATGTGACTTTTGCCGGCAGCAAGGGTGAGATGAAGGGGTATCTCGCCCGCCCGAAGGATGCGGCCGGCAAGCTCGGTGGTGTCATCGTCATCCACGAAAACCGAGGCCTTAACCCGCATATCCGCGATGTCGCCCGCCGCGTGGCGCTGGAAGGTTTCGTAGCGCTGGCGCCGGATTTCTTGTCTCCGCTCGGCGGCACGCCCGAGGATGAGGACAAGGCGCGCGACATGTTCAGCAATCTTGATCCGGCATTGACGGCCGCCAATGCCGAAGCGAGCCTGACTTACCTCGCAAAGACGGATGGCGCCAACGGCAAGGTCGGCGCTGTGGGCTTCTGCTGGGGTGGTGGCCTCGTCAACCGTTTTGCGACCATCTCGCCGGAGCTGAAGGCAGGCGTCGCCTATTACGGCGCGCAGCCGCCCGCGGGCGAGGTTCCGAAAATCAAGGCCGCCCTATTGCTACACTATGCCGGCCTCGACGATCGCATTAACGCCGGTATCGATGCCTATCGCAGGGAGCTGCAGGCAGGCGGTAAGACCTTCGAAATCTTCGTCTATGACGGCGTCAATCATGCTTTCAACAATGACACCTCGGCCGCCCGTTACGACAAGAAGGCAGCCGATCTCGCCTGGGGAAGGACGGTGGAATTCTTGAAGAAATACGTGTCCTAGAACGACGCAAGTCACCGATGTCGACGTGTCGGCGATCGGTTGGTTACGTGGGCGAAACCATGTTTCGGCCTCGTTTTCCGGAGTCCGATTACGGCTCCTAAGTGATGATTAAAATTGAGCTTTTCCCGTTTACGCGCATTGAACGCGTCTAGTGTCATAGCGTCTGCGCGCTTGAGCGCCGTTCAGTGTGAGAATGAAACGGGAAGAGCATGAATCCGGATAGTCCCGACCGCATTACGTTCCGAAAGAGGCCACAGCAGGAGCGAAGCATCCAGCGTGTCGATGCCATTCTGTCGGTCGCGGCCGCGCTGATCGCCGAGAAGGGGGTGAGCGCAATGAAGATGACCGAGCTGGCTGCGGTTGCCGCGATCCCGATCGGCTCCGTCTATCAGTATTTTCCGGACAAGGCGGCGATCGTCCGTGCCTTGCTCGAACGGCATTCCAGCCGCATCAGGCTAAAGGTCGGAGAGGCTTTTGCCTTCGTGACATCGCTCGATCACGCCATCGAGCTCGTCTGCACCATGATCGATTGGTATTATCGCGAGTTTCGCAGCGACCCCGCCTATCTCGGCGTCTGGCTAGGTACGGACATCGACAGGGATATCCTTCAGCTCAATATTCAACACAGCAATCGTGTCGCCGAAATTTTTCTGGACAGCATTCGGCCTTTTCTGCCGGCTGAAAGCCGCATCGACCTCGAGGCGCGCACGCAGCTGTTCAGTCATCTGATCGGCGCATCCGTTCGCTTTGCCATCATGAGCGACGACGAGATGGCAAAGCGCATGCTGCACGAATGGAAGCAGGTGATCCGCGCCACCCTGCTGGCGGAGCCGGAGCAGTAACCACTCGAAAGTAACAGGCTGGTGCGCTTCGATCTCACCAGCCCGGTAGAATGTGCCCAGCGCGCAGGCGCGGATAGAAGCGCGTATAGGTCTTCACCTCGCCATCAAGATCGTCGTCCACCGCAGCCGGCGTGATGTTGTCGAGGCAGGCCGAAATATGCGCGGTGATGGCGTTCATCAGCGATACGGAAAGGCCGGCCCGCTTCATGATGCCGATCTGCACCGGCGGCAGCGGCGGGAAGCCATCGGCCTGGGTCAGCACCTTCATGCCGGTGCGCAACGCCGATTCCGGCATGACCGATACCGCCATGCCAGCCAGCACGGCTGCGGCAACGACAGTGCAGGACCAGCTGGTGAACAGGATCTGATAGTCGCGGCCGCCGGCATCAAGCGCCGAGCAGGCGAGCTGGCGCCACTGACAATCACGACGGCCGACGGCGAGCGGAATGGGCGCATCGTCGCGCAGCGGATGGTTGGCCGAGCCGACCCAGCAGAGCGGCTCCGTTCGAACGACGTCCGACATGCGTTCGCGCGGATTGTGGGTCACGAGCGCAATATCGAGCTCGCCGCGATGCATGCGCTCGGCAAGGTCGACCGACGGCTCGCAGACGATGTAGAGCTCGACATTCGGATGCGTCTTGGCGAAGCGGCCGATGATTTCCGGCATATAGCGGTCGGCATAATCATCCGGTGTGCCGATGCGCAGCGTGCCTTCGAGACGGTTGTCATCGAAAGCGGCGATGGCTTCGTTGTTCAGGCGAATGATGCGGCGGGCATAGTTCAGCAGCTTGTCGCCTTCCGCCGTCAGTCGATTGCCGCGGCCGTCCTTGATGAAAAGCTGCTTGCCGACGCGTTCTTCCAGTCGCCGCATCTGCATGGAGACGGCCGATTGCGTCTTGAATACGCGGTCGGCCGCCTTGGTGAAGCTTCCGGAATCCACGATTGCGATGAAGGTCTGCAACTGATCGATATCAAGCGGCGCGGACATGGGCTCACCTATAAAGGACTTTGATAGTTATCATTAGAAACATTCGTTGGACTGATCAATAGGCCTTTGGCATCTTCTGAATGCAATTCAGCACACCAATCGAACTGAAACCCTGTCGAACTCCTCCCGGCCTGCGCCCCTTTTCCGGATCATCGGGAAGGGGCTCGGCTTGCGTGTGCCCAAAGAAGGAATATGGAAATGCGCACGACAGATCGGACCCTTGACCTCGGCCTCGCAACGCCATCGCTGTCGCTAACGGCACGCGTTGTGCTTGCTTTGAGCAATGTCGCATCGATCTGGCGCGCAATCCGAAATCGCAAGGAAATCGAATATCTGAATGAGCTGAACGACAGTCAGCTGCACGATATCGGCCTCACCAGGCAGGATCTGAACGCTGCGCTGACCACCTCGACCTTCTTCGGGGATCCGTCCGGCCATCTCACCAATTCCGCGCGTCGCTGCGCGCGCCTCTCTGCCTCCAGCAGCTTAAGAGGCTGATGGCGGATCATAGTTTCCCCGCAGGGTGATAGCCAATAAGCCCTGCCTCTTTCCCGGTGTTCGGCCCAAGGGCCAACACCGGGTTTTTTCTTTCTGGAGACCGGGTTTCCGTCATAGGTCACGCGCGGGCAAGTTGCTTCCGGCGGCAACTGTCTTATCTAACGACCTGATCCGATAATAGGGAAGCGATGATGGCAACTGTGATCTTCTTCCATTCCGTCTATGGTCTGCGCTCGCTTGAGCACGAGGCGGTCGAGCGTGTGCAGGCGGCCGGACACAAGGCTTTCGCGCCGGATCTCTATGACGGCCTGATCGCTCGGTCGATCGAAGAAGGGTTCGAATTCAAGGACGAGATCGGCTGGGCAACGATCTGCGAGCGCGCCGAATGGGCGCTGGCCGGGCTGCCGGCTCCGACCGTGCTGGCCGGCTTTTCGATGGGCGCCGCCGTCGCGGCCAGCCTCTGGCCCAAGCGGGAAAAGACCGCCGGCATCCTGTTCCTGCATGGGATTGCCTCCATCGCCGAAAATGCCCGCAAGGGTCTGCCCCTGCAGCTTCATCTGGCAGATCCCGATCCATTCGAACCGGAGGAAGACGTTGCCACCTGGCGGCAAGGCATCACCAAGTCCGGTGTCGCGGCAGAAATCTTTCGGTATCCGGGCGGCGGCCATCTATACACCGATGCCAGCCTGCCGGATTATAACGCCCAGGCCGCCGATCTCACCTGGAAACGTGTCATCGACTTCCTTGATGCCATCGACGCCAAGACTTGAAATGCCTGCATCTTCGCTCGCAGGACTTGAACTGAAGATGCCGCTCGCCTAATTATGAGCATCGTTGATACCAACAGGATGTGTGCAGCAATGGATTCCACCTCGACCGCAATGCCGTTCAGCCTTGCCATCGAGGACATTCTTGCTCATGCCCATATCCATCGTTCTATCCAATCTTTCGTGGTCCACGCCTGACGGCCGGCCGCTTCTTTCTCATCTCGATCTGAGCTTCGGCGCCGAGCGCACCGGCCTTGTCGGACGCAACGGCGTCGGCAAGACGACGCTGATCAAGCTGGTCTCCGGCGAGCTGCAGCCGCAATCCGGCAACATCTCGTTCAACGGTCGCTTGGGGATTTTGCGCCAGAGCGTGCAGGTGGAGGCGGACGAAACTGTCGCCGATCTCTTCGGTGCAAGCGAAGCGCTTACCGTCCTGAAGCGGGCGGAAGCCGGCGAGGCGACCAATGACGAGCTCGCCTCGGCCGACTGGACACTTGAGGCGCGCATTGCCGCAGCCCTTGACCGCATCGGGCTCGATGTCACCCCAGAAACGCCTCTCATGACGCTGTCGGGAGGACAGCGTACGCGCTGCGGACTTGCTGCCCTCATCGTCGACGATCCCGATTTCCTCATTCTCGACGAACCCACAAACAATCTCGATCGCGACGGTCGCGCAGCTGTCATCGATCTGCTTGCCGGTTGGAGGGCAGGCGCGATCGTCATCAGCCACGATCGCGAATTGCTCGACACCATGGATGCGATCGTCGAACTGACCCCGCTCGGTGCATCGCGCTACGGCGGTAATTGGACTCAATATCGCGAGCGCAAGGCGCTGGAGCTTTCCGCCGCCGAGCATGACTTTGCCGAGGCAGAGAAGCGTGTCGCCGAAGTGGAAAGAAGCGCCCAGGCGGCCGTCGAACGGCAGGCACGGCGAGACAAGGCGGGCCGGAAGATGGCGGCCAAGGGCGGTATTCCGCGCATCATGCTCGGCGGCTTGAAGGAGCGGGCTGAAACGACAAGCGCGGAGAATACGCGGCTCGCCGAACGCCGCCGCGCCCAGGCTCTGCGGGACGCCGCTGCCGCCCGCGAGAAGATCGAGATACTGCAGCCGCTGACCGTCAAGCTTCCGACATCAGGGCTGCCGTCAAACAGGATCGTCCTCAGGATGGAGGGCGTCACCGCTGGCTACGAGCCAGAACGGCCAATCCTGCGCGACTTCAATTTCATCATCACGGGGCCGGAACGCGTTGCCGTCACCGGGCCGAACGGCTCGGGCAAAACGACACTGCTGGCGCTGGTCTCCGGCGCGCTAAAACCCTGGAGCGGCACGGTGCGGGTCGTCCATTCCGCCTTGCTGGACCAAAGGGTCAGCCTTCTCGATCCATCGATTTCGATCCGCGACAATTTCCGGCGGATCAATCCGGATGCGGACGAAAATGCCTGCCGAGCCGCCCTGGCGCGCTTCATGTTCCGGGCTGATGCCGCGCTGCAGATCGTCTCCAGTCTGAGCGGCGGGCAGCTTCTGCGCGCCGGGCTTGCCTGCGTGCTCGGCGGCACGGTGCCGCCATCGCTGTTGATCCTCGATGAACCGACCAACCATCTCGACATCGATTCGATCGCGGCGGTCGAAGCTGGGCTGCGGGCCTATGACGGCGCGCTTCTGGTCGTCAGCCACGACGAGGTGTTTCTCGACAATATCGGCATAGAGAGACGGCTCGAACTGCCTGCTCGAGCCGTTTCGGATCGGTAAGTAGGCGCGTCAGGCGTGGCCGGCGCCGGCGATGCGATCGAGTTCGGCGATCGCATCCTCCGGCAGCTTTAGCTCGGCCGCCGCGATGTTCTCCCTGAGATGCGTAAGCGACGACGTACCTGGAATGAGCAGGATATTGGGGGCGCGCTGCAGCAGCCAGGCAAGAGCCACCTGCATGGGCGTCGCGTTCAGCCGGGCAGCGACATCGGAAAGCGCTGAGGACTGCAGCGGCGTGAGGCCGCCGAGCGGGAAGAAGGGCACATAGGCGATCCCGTCGCGCTCAAGCTCATCGACCAGCGCGTCATCCGCGCGCTGAGCCAGATTGTAGAGGTTCTGGACACAGACGATATCGGCAATCCTACGGCCTTCGGCGATCTGGCTGCGCGTGACATTGCTCAGCCCGATATGGCGCACCAGACCCTGCCGCTTGAGCTCGGCAAGGGCGGTCAGCGGAGCCTCGATGGAGCCCTCTGTCGGATGATGCGGGTTGATCATGACGCGGAGATTGACGACGTCGAGTACATCCAGCCCCAGATTGTTTAGATTGTCGTGCACCGCCTGCTTCAGCTCATCGGCGGAGAAGGCCGGGAGCCAGGAGGCATCCGCGCCGCGCCGTGCGCCGATTTTTGTGACGATGACGAGATCGTCGCGATAGGGATGGAGCGCTTCCCGGATCAGCCGGTTGGTCACATGCGGTCCGTAGAAGTCGCTGGTGTCGATATGGTCAACGCCCAAGCTGATGGCCTCGCGCAGAACCGCAAGCGCCGTCTTGTGGTCTTTTGGCGGGCCGAACACGCCAGGCCCTGCAAGCTGCATGGCGCCGTAGCCGAGCCGTTTGACCTTGAGGTTGCCGAGAGCGAAGCTTCCGGATTGATCGATGCTGGACATGGCTATCTCCTTTTCAAGATGAAGCAGAAATAGGCTCAGTCGCAGTGTATGATAACCGGGTGCAATGTGTACGGGCTGTGCGGAATTGCGAACAGTGAGCAGGAATCGAAAGCGAGTAGGCAAGCATCACTTCTGTTTCGGAGCAGGCTTGTCCTCGCTCTTCAAATAGCTGTCGAAGATCGCTTCCATGTTTTTCTGATAGGTCTTCTGCACTTCGAGGCCGCTGTCGAACATGGCGTTGAACATCTCGGTATAGGCCGTCATGTCGACGGCGGCGGCGGGCTTGGCCTTCGGCTCTTCCTTCGGCGGCTCTGACGGCATCGGGAAGTTCTTCATCATGTCCTGAAACGCCTTGGCGAAGGGATTGTCGAGGAAAGGATTGGTCGGCGCCGGCTTCTCGCGCTTGACCGAATCGGCGCCGAACATCAGCTCCATCGCCTGGGTGAAGGGATTGTCGAAGATGCTCGCCTGCGGCGTCGGCTGCTGCTTGGGCGCAAAGCCGATGCTCTGCAGCCAGCCCTGCATCATCTCGCCCATATCGGTGTTGAGGAAGGGATTGGCCATCTGCGGGATCTGGCCGCTGGTTTCCTTGAAGAGACCGCCCATCAGCGTATCGGCCATGGCGGGCAGCATGCGCTTGTAAATCTCCTGGCCGATGCCGGTCATCTGTGCGGCCTGGGCAGCGATCGCGCGAGAAACGTCCTTCGAGCCGAACAGCCGTCCGAGCACGGCATTGCCGTCGGCAATGCCCTCGGGCGTAAAGGCCTTGGTCATGTCCTCGAAATATTTGGCATAATTGCCGGACGAGATATCCCGCATCACGCCGACGAAATTATAGGGATCGGTGGCGCTGCGCTTGAAGCCGGAGGAAAAGGCCGGCATCAGCGCGGCCATGGCCTTCGCCGCCTGCTCCTGCGCCAGATTGAACTGCTTGGCCATGGCTTCCGTGGCGGCGCCATTCTGTGCCTGCATCATCATGTCGAAGAGTGGCAGCATCGAAGTCCCTTTCCCCGCTATGAGGCCGCTTCGGAATCAGGCGGCGCTTGATTCCGATAGTATAGCGGAAAAGGGAGGGCGCATACCGGTTTCTGCCGTGAAGTCGCCGGGCAGCGACGGCAGATAAGCGCCTATCAGTACTGATATTCCTCGAAGATCGGCTCGACCGACTGGTTCCAGCGGCCGTTGTAGAGCATCAAGAGATCGTCGGCGAGCGTGCCCTTCTTGGCGAGCACTTCGTCTAGCGGTGCGAGGAAGACGGTTTCATCCTGCCCGTCGCCATTCAAGCGATTGCGGTTCTTCAGGCCAAGGCGGGAAATGCCGACCACTTCGCGAGCGATGTCGAGGAGGCCATGGCCTTTGATCGCCGCCTTCAGGCCCTGTGCCGGTACGACGTTCCGCAGCGCATTGACCTCTTGGAAGTTCCAGTCCTTGGTCAGCTCGTCGGCGGCTGTCAGTGCCTCGTCGTCATAGAGCAGGCCGACCCAGAAGGCCGGCAGCGCACAGATGCGGCGCCAGGGGCCGCCGTCCGCGCCGCGCATCTCAAGGAAGCGCTTGAGGCGGACATCGGGGAACAGCGTCGAGAGATGGTTCGTCCAGTCGCCCATCGTCGGCTCCCAATCAGCGATCTCACCCTTCAGCGCACCGTCCATGAACTGGCGGAAGGTGACGTGCGTACAGTCGTGATAGCGGCCGTCGCGAACGACGAAATACATGGGCACGTCGAGCGCCCACTTCACATAGTCTTCGAAGCCGAAATCGTCTCGGAAGGTGAAATCGAGCAGGCCGCCGCGACGATTGTCGGTATCCTTCCAGATTTCGCCGCGCCAGGAGGAAAGCCCGTTCGGCTTGCCATCGGTGAAGGGAGAGGAGGCAAAGAGCGCCGTTGCCAGCGACTGCAGCTTCATCGACACGCGCATCTTGCGGCGCATGTCGGCTTCCGACGAGAAGTCCAGGTTCACCTGAATCGTGCAGGTGCGGTACATCATGTCGAGACCCTTGGTGCCGACCTTCGGCATGTAGCGGGTCATGATCTCGTAGCGCGATTTCGGCATGCGCGGCGTTTCGGCGAGCGTCCATTTCGGGCTGCCGCCGACGCCGAGGAAACGGATGCCCATCGGCTCGGCGATTTCGCGCACCGTCGCTAGATGGGCATTCGATTCTTTGCAGGTCTGGTGAATGGTTTCGAGCGGCGCGCCGGAAAGCTCGAACTGCCCGCCCGGCTCGATCGAGATGGCGCCCATGCCCGAGGGTTCGCCAAGCCCGATGATATTGTCGCCGTCCATGATCGGATCCCAGCCGCACTTTGCCTGCAGCCCCTTCAAGAGCGCGGAGATGCTGGCCTCGCCGAAATAGGGGACCGGGCTGTTGTCGGCGCGGAAGAACACGAATTTCTCATGCTCGGTGCCGATGCGGAATTTCTCCTTCGGCTTGTTGCCAGCAGCCAGATACGCTGTCATTTCCGAGACCGAGGAGAGCGGGGTCTGGTCGGTGGTATCGCGCGCCATGGTATTACCTTAGATCTCGGAGAAGAACCCGCGCCTGCCGCAGGTCAACAGGAGGGTGATTGACGCGGATTGACGTACGGTGCAAGTGAATTTCTTTCAAGGGTCGTTCAAAAAAATAGGATTTTATGTCTCGCAACTGCATCACACCGATGGCAGGCACAAGCATATTTGCACAAGCGTTCAAGACGTTTCGCTATTCACGCCGATAGTTTTGCTTCCACTGACATCAAGCGGAGCATATCGATGAACGGCCCGAACGCCCTTTACTATTCCATACTCACACTGCTGCTGGCTTCGGTGGTTATCATGGGCAGCCCAGGCCCGTCCACGATCAGCGCGACCGCAATGGGCGCGGCCTATGGTTTCCGGCGATCGCTGGCCTATGTCTCCGGTCTCATCGCAGGCACCGTGACGGTCTTGCTGGCCGTTGCCGCCGGCGTCGTTGCCTTTCTCTTGTCCGTGCCAAACGGCGCATTGCTGCTGACGATGATTTCCGCCGTCTATATCCTCTATCTCGCCTTCAAGATCGCCACCGCGCCGCCGCTGTCTCGCCGCGACGATCAGGTCGCGGCGCCTGCCTTTTCCGGTGGGTTCCTGCTGGCCGTCGCCAATCCCAAGGCCTATCTCGCGATCGCCGCCGTCTTTGCCGGTGTCAGCCTGTTTCAGGATCAGAGGCTGCTCGACGCCGCCGCCAAGATCGCGCTGCTCACGGCCATGATCGTCGCGATCCATATGGTCTGGCTTCTCGCTGGTGCTTCCCTAGCCCGTTTCCTTCAAGATCCGAAGATCTCACGGATCGTCAACATCTCGCTGGCGATGCTGCTGATCGTTGCGACCGTCGCCGCCGTCTTGGAGTGAAGGCTCAGTTCCAGTCGCCGATCGCCGCCTGGATCACCGCCATGGCGGCAACAGCCGCCGTATCGGCACGCAGGATGCGCGGGCCAAGCGGAATGGCTGTGACGAAATCGAGGCTGCGCAAGAGGGAGCGCTCTTCTTCCGAAAAACCGCCTTCGGGGCCGACCAGCAGCGCCAGATGCTTCTCCTTTACCTGCGTCAAAAGCGGCAGCGGATTTTGGCCGGCATCGCCCTCGTCGCAATAGATGATGCGGCGTTCGCGCGGCCAGCGGGCGAGCAGATCGGCAAGCTTCACAGGTTCGGCCACGTCGGGAATGCCGAGGATGCCGCATTGCTCCGCCGCCTCGATGACATTGGCCCTGACCTTGTCGAGGTTGGTGATCTTACCCTGCACATGCTGAGTCATGACCGGCTGCAAAAGGCCGGCGCCCATTTCGACCGCCTTCTGCACGAGATAATCCAGTCGCCCGACTTTCAGCGGCGCGAAAAGGTAGTGCAGGTCGGAGGAGGGCGGCTGCGGGCGTGTCTCCTCGACCGGCGTCAGCAGGATGCGCTTGCGGGTGGGGAAGGAGACACTGACTTTCCACTCCCCGTCGCGGCCGTTGAAGACAAGAAGTTCAGCACCATCCTCCATGCGCAGCACGTTGGCGAGATAGTTGAACTGATCCTGGTCAACCTCGATGGTGGTACCAGCCTTGATGTCTGACGTCACGTACAGCCGCTGCATGCGGAAATTGGCGCGCATGGATTACCCCCGGAATCAACTGGAACACTGAGATGGAGCGGCTCGAAGATCCGGCGAGAAGCCGAACCGCTCTAAATGAAGAGCGCGACCATAACCCAATATACGGCGGCGGCAAGCAGGGCAGCGACCGGCACGGTGATCGCCCAGGCGGCGATGATGGTCATGAAATGCGAGCGGCGCACGAGCCGGCGACGATGAACCTCATCGGGATTGCGCTCATCGGTGGCTTCCGGCTCGCTCCAGGGTATGCCCGCCGCCTCGGCCTTTTTACGCATATAATCAAATCGCCGCTTGGAACGGACGGTGGACCACTCGCGAAAGAAGCCGATGCCGAAGACCGCGCCAACGGTAATGTGGGTCGAGCTCACGGGGAAACCGAACCAGGCGGCGACGATGACGGTGAGGGCCGCAGACACGGCGACGCAATAGGCACGCATCGGATTGAGTTTGGTGATCTGTTCGCCAAGCAGGCGGATGAGTCGCGGCCCATAGAGCAGAACGCCAACGGAGATGCCGCAGCCGCCGATCATGACGACCCAGAAGGGCGCCTTCTGCGTGGTTGTCTCGGCCAGCACGGTGAGCGAGCCGCCAAGCCCGACATCGCGAACGATCGCAGCGAGCGGGCCGATGGCGTTGGCGACGTCGTTGGCGCCATGCGCAAAGGACATCAGGGCTGCCGAACAGATCAGCGGCAGTCGGAAAAGCTTGCGCAACGAGCTGTTCTTGTTTTCCAATCCCACCGATTGCGCCGCCACAAGCGGCCATGCGCCGAGCCACGCGATGATGCCGACACAGAGGCCGATCGCAAGATTGAGGATATTGGGTATCGTACCTTTGGGTTCGAGCTGGACCACGAGATAACCCGAGAAGGAGCCGGCCATCAGTCCGATCAGGATCGGAATCCAATATCTGGCGGCGGCAATCTTGTCGTCGCGATAGATGATGAAGGTCTCTATGAAGTAGAGGATGCTGGCCGCGATGGTGCCGCCAAGAAAGGGTGTTATCACCCAGCCGGCCGAGATGGCCGCCAGCGTGTTCCAGTTCACGAGTTCCGGGCCGACAGCGGCAAAGCCTGCACCCACGACGGCGCCGACGATCGTATGGGTAGTCGAGACGGGGGCTTTCAGCCAGGTGGCGAAATTGATCCAGAGTGCCGCGGCAAGCAGGGCCGCCATCATCAGCCAGGCAAGTTTGCCGATGCTGACGATGCGATTGGTATCGACGATATGGGTCGAGATCGTGTTGATGACGGGGCCGCCGGCAATCGTCGCGCCGAGGATCTCGAAGATGGCGGCCATGATGAGGGCCTGCGTCATGGTGATCGCGCGCGCACCGACCGCCGCGCCGACATTGTTGGCGACGTCCTTCGCGCCGATGTTCATGGCCATGTAGCCGGCAAGGGCTACGGCGGCAAAGATCAGCGTCGCGCGCGGCTGGTTGAAAACGTAGATGCCGGCGAAGACCATGGCGAGACCGAGGAAGATCAGGCCGATACCCGGCGCCACCAGACGCCTCGTGACGTGATGCGTCGCGTCCTCGACATAGGTGAATTTGTCGAGGTCCTTGTCGAGCGTCCTTTTTACAGGTGTGGCCGGTCGGTCGGGCATGCAATTCTCTGAATCAAAACTCTCGTATTGCGCTGACCGATAAGGCGCGCAATATCCACCAAGCATACTGGCACAGTTTTTTGTGAGTAATGTGGCTTATTCGGCCTGCGAAACCACCGGAGCGGCCGGCATCCGGCGCGCGAAGGCGAGAATGAGATCGTGCAGTTCCGGTTCGCGAACGCGTTCGGCTGCTTCCTCGCAGGAGACCCACTCCATGGAGCGCTCGCCCTTTTCCTTGAAGTTCTTGACGAGTTCGCTGACTTCGAGAGCGTAGACCTGTACGCGGCATGGCACCTGGATGCCGTCCTTCAGCACCTTGTCGTAGCCGAACGAGCCGAGCGGCTCAGTTTCCACCACGCCGCGCACGCCTGCCTCTTCATAGGCTTCGCGAGCAGCAACTTCATGGGAGAGCTTGTCGGGCATAGGCCATCCCTTGGGGATGACCCAGCGACCGGTGTCGCGGCTGGTCAGCAACAACATCTCAAGATGACCGGTTTTCTTTTTCACCCGATAACAAAGCGCAGCATATTGTTGTCGCGGCGGACGCCGAAACATGAGTTGCACATCATTTGCTATGCGGCTGAGAAAGGCCAATTGTCGGTTCACCTTTGAGAGTTGGAGTGAAGGCTGGAATCTATATTATCACGGTGCGGAAAAATTTTGCGCTCCATATAAGGCTATATGGTATTTCCCCACAAAATTATTGAGTGTTGCGTAGAGAAAAATGCAAAGATTTGTCTTCTGATATTCGCCAGCGATTGTGCTGAAAGCGACATTCAACAGCATTTTCGTGCCGCAGATGGCGCAATCGCATGGATGTGGCTGCTATCGTTTTGGAAAGAAAGAAAAACTTATTATGTCCGAACGCATCCCGCCTCGACGCCTGCCGCCCTTGAACGCGCTGCGTGCCTTCGATGCGGTTGCGCGCTGCGGCAGCATCCTGAAGGCAGCCGATGAGCTCGGCGTCGTGCGCGGGGCTATCAGGCAACAGCTGAACCTGCTGGAGGCACATTTTGGCGTACCCCTGTTCGATCGGGAGAATGGCAGGCTGGTGTTGACGGCGAAGGGCAGGACATTCGCGGATTCCGTTGGCGTCGCCTTTGGCATCCTCGCGCGGGCCTCCGCCGAACTTTCCGTTGGCGATCGGCGGTCAATTCGGCTCGGCGTTCCCTCGGCCTTTGCCGTCTGGTGGCTGATGCCGCGCGTCGCCGCGCTTCAGACGGCACTTCAGGATATCGACATCGACATCGTGCCGATGGCGACAGTCGAGCCGCTTGTCAAGCGCCCCGACCTGGAAGCGGTCATCATGGGCGGCGAATACCGGCCGATGCGAGATATCACCGCTATCCGCTTCATGGAGGATGAGTTCGGTCCCATCGCAACGCCCGATGTCGCCGATCGCCTCGGACTTGCCAACGGTGTTCCTGCGCTTGCCGGAGCCGTTGCCCTTGCAAGCCGTTCCGCCCCAACCCTGTGGGAGGATTGGTTTGCCGAAAGCGGTCATGTCCCCATCCGCTTTGCCGGCAATCGCGAATTCGAAGACCTGCTGCTTGCGATCGGCGCCGCCCGCTCGGGCCTCGGGGTCGCCATCGCCCCGCGCACCGCCATTGGCGAGGATTTCGATCGCGGTACTTTGGTCGCGCCATTCGGCTTCATCCGTAGGCCGGCGGGCTATAGCCTCAGCATTCGCAGCAGCGATGTGAAGGAGCCGGCGTTGGTACGATTGGCGGATTGGCTAAGCGAGGCGGGGGCCGCACCGGCTTAGCACAGCATCAAAGAAAGACGCTTCACATGGCAGATTTTCTGCCATGCAACGCAATGCAATGTCCATCGACACCTCCTTTGCGATCATGCCAGATCGCGGCATCGAACCAACCGGCAGGAGCGCATCATGGATCAGCCTTCTTCTCTTTCGCGTATCGACTGGGTGGCGCGCAGCTGCCGTCTGCTGGCGGCCACAACAGCGGAATTTCGTGACACAAAACCCTTTGCCGGCCTCACAATCGGCACCGGCATTCACCTCGAGCCGAAGACCGTTGCGCTGCTGATGACGCTGCGTGCCGGCGGCGCGGATCTCGTCTGCACCGGCAATCTCAACAGCACCCAGCCGGAAACGGTGGACTATCTGCGCGCTCAGGGCATCAAGGTCTTTGCGACACAGACCCGCGATGCGGAGGAGCATGGTGCGAGCCTCGACGCAATCCTGGCGGAAAAGCCGGACCTGCTGCTCGACAATGGCGGCGATCTCTTCGCTCGCGCGGCCGACAGGCCCTATGCCAATCTGCTTGGCGGCACCGAGGAAACCACATCCGGCCGCACCCGGCTGATGCCGATGCGCGACAAGCTCAACATGCCGATCCTCGTCATCAACGACAGCCCGATTAAGCAGTTCGCCGAAAACCGGCATGCTGTCGGGCAAAGCCTGTTCGAGAGCTATCTGCGCTTCACCAACCGCTCTACCAATGGCAAATGTGTGACCGTCTTCGGCTACGGCGCTTGTGGCAAGGGCACGGCGGCGTGCTTCCGCAACGCATTCGCCACCGTCAGCGTCGTCGATATCGATCCGGTTACGACGCTTGAAGCACATCTCGACGGCTTCACGACGCCGCTGCGTGAATCGGCGATCCGCTCTGCCGATATCCTGATCACCGTGACAGGCTATCCAGACATCATCACGGTTGCCGATCTGCCCTTGATCAAGGACGGCGCGATCCTGATGAACGGCGGCCACTTCCCGCATGAGATCGACGTCGAAGGCTTCCGCGACAGTCCCGATGTCATCGGCGTCGATCGCTACGAAGCTGAGCAGATCGAGACCGTCCGCATGCGAGATGGCCGTGCCTTCCACATTCTCGGCGGCGGCCACATGGCCAATCTGGCCGGCCCGCGTCCGCTGGGGAATACTGTCGAATCCATGGATCTCGGCTTTGCCCTGCAGGCGCGATGCCTGGAGCGGGTCGCCAGGGGCAGCCTCGGCAAGGAAGCCTGCGTCATCCCCGTTCCCACTGACATCGATGCCCTGGTCGCTTCCGCCTATCTCAACCTGGCGCGATAGGCATCAGGCTCCGGACAGCGCCTGCGGCAGCAATCGGTCGTAGAGTGCCGCCATTTCGCCGCCGAAGCAGCAGAAAATGATCTCATCGAAGGCACCATCCTCGCTTTCGGCAAGGGTAGCGCGGATCGCGATCGCCGCCGCCGGCTCGGCGGGAAAGCGATAGACGCCGGTGGAAATGGCAGGAAAGGCGATGGTCTTCAGATCGTGTTGCCGGGCAAGGTTGAGGCTGTTGCGATAGCAGTCGGCAAGCAGCTTCTCTTCGCCATGGTTTCCGCCATTCCAGACGGGGCCGACCGTATGGATCACATGCGTTGCAGGCAGGCGATATCCGCCGGTCATCTTTGCCTGGCCGGTCTTGCAGCCGTTCAGCGTCCGGCATTCCGCCAGGAGATCCGGCCCGGCGGCGCGATGGATCGCCCCGTCCACGCCACCGCCGCCGAGCAGGCTACTATTGGCCGCATTGACGATGGCATCGACCGAAAGCCTGGTGATATCGCCAAGCATCACGGTAAGGCGTGTCTTCGAGTTGAGATCAAGATCGGAACGGATGCTCTCGGGCGCGGACATGATGTCTCCTCGATCCTATAAAGGGTGCTCATCGCTCCCAATAGGGAACAGGGCCGTAAAGTTCCGCCAGAAAGTCGATGAAGACGCGCACTTTCGCCGGCAGGAACTGCCGGCTGGGATAAACGGCCGAGAGCGTCACATTGTGCGAGCCTTCATAGGCCGGCAGCACCTGAACGAGGCAGCCGTCCCGCAATTCCGGCCCGATATCCCAGGTGGAACGCAGCGCAATGCCGAGGCCGGCAATGACGGCTTCGCGCACGACCTCGCTGGAATTGGTGATGAGCCTGCCTTCGGGGCGGAAGATCAGGCTGCCTTTCGGTCCCTCCAGCCGCCACGGATCGAGATTGTGCGCAGGTAGGCAGATATGCCGGCGCAGATCGTCGATATCCTCGGGCATGCCATGGGCCTCGATATAGGCAGGGGAGGCGCAAAGCACGCGGCGCACCGGCGCGAGCCTGCGCGCGACGAGACTGGAATCCGTGAGCTCGGCAATGCGGATGGCAAGATCGAAGCCGCCGCCGACGATATCGACGAATTCGTCGCTGAGCACCAGATTGAGCGCCAGTTCGGGATGGGCCTGCATGAAGGATTTCAGATGCGGTGCGATGTGCATCCGGCCGAAGGATGTCGGAGCGGAGATTTTCAGGGTGCCGTGCATCTGCGAAGAGCGCCCGGCAATATAGGCTTCCGCTTCTTCCAGCCCGGCAAGAATGGCAAGCACCCGATCGTAGAAACCCTGACCCGCTTCCGTCAGCGAAATCTGCCGCGTGGTGCGCTGCAGAAGCCGCGTGCCGAGCCTGTCTTCCAGGCGCTTGATGCGCTTGGAAATGACGGCGGGCGAGAAACCGAGCGCGCGGCCGGTCAAGGACATGCTGCCGGTCGCCACGACACTCGCAAAGATTTCGAGATCCCCTAAATTGGTCATGCAGAATTATTTCCTGTTTTGGAATAAGTGCTTATCATTTGCTCCAAACTTGGGAAAGCGCTAAGCCTGTAATGCGCTAAAAGGGGCTGTGTCCGTAATGGGATGCAGAAGGAGGACGGCATGGCCGAGGCCATTTCATTTCTGGAGCCGCGTGCGGATGTTCTGGCCCGCCGCAGCGCGATCGTTGCCGACCTCGCGGATCTTCTCGCGCCGGAATGCCTGATCCACGAGCAGCGCGAGCTCGTGCCCTTCGAAACCGATGCGTTCGTGTCCTATCGCCGCCTGCCGCTCGCCGTCGCCTTGCCACGCTCGACGGCGGAAGTGGCGGCCGTCATGAAATATTGTCACCGCTACGGAATTCCCGTCGTGCCGCGTGGTGCCGGCACATCGCTCTCCGGCGGCGCGATACCGCAGGAGGATGCCGTCGTCCTCGGCCTCTCCAAGATGAACCGCATCCTCGATATCGATTATGCCAATCGCACCGCGACGGTACAGGCAGGGGTGACGAACCTGCACGTCTCCGAAAGCGTCTCGGCCGACGGCTTCTTCTATGCGCCCGACCCGAGCTCGCAGCTCGCCTGCACCATCGGCGGCAATATCGGCATGAATTCCGGCGGCGCCCACTGTCTGAAATACGGCGTCACGACGAACAATCTGCTCGGCGTCAAGCTGGTGTTGACCGACGGCACCGTCATCGATCTCGGCGGCAAGGCGCTGGATGCGGCCGGCTACGATCTGCTCGGCCTTGTCTGCGGTTCCGAAGGCCAGCTCGGCATTGTCACAGAGGCGACGGTGCGGCTCATCGCCAAGCCGGAAGGCGCCCGGCCGGTGCTCTTCGGCTTCGACAGTTCCGAGGAGGCCGGCGCATGTGTCGCCGATGTCATCGCCGCCGGCATCGTGCCCGTCGCGATCGAGTTCATGGACAAGCCGGCAATCGAAATCTGCGAAGCCTTCGCCAAAGCCGGTTATCCGCTTGATGTTGAGGCTCTCTTGATCGTCGAGGTGGAGGGCTCCGAGGCGGAGATGGACGATATGCTTGCCAGCATCGTCGCCATTGCCCGCACCCACAAGGTCAAGACCGTGCGCGAATGCCAGTCGGCAACCGAGGCGGCGTTGATCTGGAAAGGCCGGAAATCCGCCTTCGGTGCCACCGGCCGCATTGCCGACTATATCTGCATGGACGGCACCGTGCCGCTCAGCCAGCTCTCTTATGTACTCAAGAAGACAAGCGAGATCGTCGACGGCTACGGTCTGCGCGTCGCCAATGTTTTCCACGCTGGCGATGGCAACATGCATCCGCTGATCCTCTTCAATGCCAATGACCCCGATGAGGCAGCCAAGGCGGAAGCGGCTGGCAACGATATCCTGCGGCTCTGCGTCGATGCCGGCGGTTGCCTCACCGGCGAGCATGGTGTGGGCATCGAGAAGCGCGACCTGATGCGCCACCAATATGCCGATGTCGATCTCGCCCAGATGATGTCGGTCCGCGCGGCCTTCGATCCCGGCTGGATCCTCAATCCTTCCAAGGTCTTCCCGCTCGACGGACGCAACGCTGCATGACCGTATTTCATCCCAGGACCGAGGAGGAAGCCGCCTCGATTATCGGCGATCATACGGCACGCGGCGCGGCTTTGGCGATCGTCGGTGGCGATACGCGATCCGGCTTCGGCAATGCGGTCGCGTCCGAAGCGGTGCTCTCGTCACGTAGCCTGACTGGCATCGTCGCCTACAATCCTGGTGAGATGGTAATGACGGCCCGTGCCGGCACCCCGGCCGCGGAGATCGAGGCCGCTCTTGCCGAGGCCGGCCAGATGATGGCCTTCGAGCCCATGGATCACAGGCCACTGATGGCGACCGAAGGCGAGCCGACGATCGGCGGCATTTTCGCGGCCAATGTCTCCGGGCCGCGCCGTTTCGTCAGCGGTGCCGCGCGCGACAGCCTGCTCGGCGTCCGCTTCGTCAATGGCAAGGGTGAGATCGTCAAGGCCGGCGGGAGGGTGATGAAGAATGTCACCGGCCTCGATCTCGTCAAGCTGATGGCCGGTTCGCACGGCACGCTCGGCCTTCTGACCGAAGTGACGTTCCGCGTGCCGCCAAAGGCGAAGACGGAGGAAACGATCGTCCTCTCCGGCCTCAACGATGCGGAAGCCGCCAATGCCATGGCCGCGGCCATGGCTCTGCCGCTCGAGGTATCGGGTGCCGCCCATCTGCCGCTGAGCGTAGCCTGGTCCTTTCTCGACGGCAAGCTGCCGCAAGGGGAAGCGACCGTGCTGCGCATTGAGGGTCTTCCGGGCTCCGTCTCGGTCCGGAGTGAAAAGCTTGCGGCTGCCATGGGCCGGCTCGGATCGGTGAAGCGCCTTGCAGAAGACGACAGCCGCAGGCTCTGGCGCGAGATCCGCGATGTAAAGCCCTATGCGGATGGTACGACGCGCCCCGTTTGGCGTGTGTCCGTGGCACCCAGCATCGGCCACCAGCTCGTCGCGGCACTTCGCCTGGAAGAGGGCGTGGATGCCTATTATGACTGGCAGGGTGGTCTTGTCTGGATGCGCATGGAAGCAGAACCCGAAGGCGATATGCTCAGGCGCTACATTCATGCTTTAGGCGGTGGGCATGCCACCTTGATGCGCGCCACCCCGGCCCACCGCGCGACGACAGCTTCGTTCCAGCCGCAGCCCGAAGCGGTGGCGCTGCTTTCGGCGCGCGTGAAGGAAAAATTCGATCCGGCGGGGATTTTCAATCCGGGGAAGATGGGGTGATGCGGATGGAGTCTTTGGCTGGTGACCCCCTCACCCTAACCCTCTCCCCGCGGGGGAGAGGGGATGACCCAGCGTTGCGTTGCCTTTCGATGGTCGGGTTCGAAAGTGGAGGGTCATGGCGCCCTTACGCCCTTCTCCCCTTGGGGAGAAGGTGCCCGACAGGGCGGATGAGGGGGCTTTGGGTGACGCCGCGCGCAACACTCTCTCTTTCGGTGAGAAAGTAGGGGAGTCCGATGCAAACCAATTTCACGCCCGAACAGCTTGCCGATCCGCATGTGGCCGAATCCGAGGCGATCCTGCGCAAATGCGTGCATTGCGGCTTCTGCACCGCCACCTGTCCGACCTACGTGACGCTCGGCAATGAGCTCGACAGCCCGCGCGGCCGCATCTATCTCATCAAGGACATGCTGGAAAACGGCCGGCCGGCCGATGCCGAAGTGGTGACGCATATCGACCGCTGCCTTTCCTGCCTTGCCTGCACCACGACCTGCCCCTCCGGCGTCGATTACATGCACCTGATCGATCATGCGCGCGTCCATGTCGAGAATACCTACAAACGTCCGCTGATGGACCGGCTGACCCGCAATGTGCTGGCCGCTGTTTTGCCCTATCCCCGCCGCTTCCGGCTGGCCCTGCAGCTGGCGAATTTCGGCCGACCGTTCAAGGGGCTGTTGAAGCGCGTTCCAGCATTGAAGGCTTTCGCCGCCATGCTCGATCTTGCGCCGCGCAGCATCCCGGCGCCATCTACCTTTGCCAAGCCCGCCCGCTACGAACCGCAGGCTGAACGGCGCGGTCGTGTGGCGATCCTGACCGGCTGCGCCCAGCCGGTGCTCGATCCCGAAATCAACGCAGCCACCATCCGCCTGCTGACGCGCCTCGGTGTCGAGGTCGTCGTGCCGGAGGGGGAAGTGTGCTGCGGTTCGCTGGTTCATCACATGGGCCGCGAGGAACAGGCGCTCGCCGCCGCCCGCGCCAATGTCGATGTGTGGCTGCGCGAGATCGAGGCCGGAGGGCTTGATGCCATCATCGTCACCGCCTCAGGCTGCGGCACGACGATCAAGGATTATGGTCATATGC
Source organism: Rhizobium sp. AB2/73 (assembly GCF_020871915.1). Taxonomy (NCBI): domain Bacteria; kingdom Pseudomonadati; phylum Pseudomonadota; class Alphaproteobacteria; order Hyphomicrobiales; family Rhizobiaceae; genus Rhizobium; species Rhizobium sp. AB2/73. The sequence goes on from NZ_CP067071.1 coordinate 370,838, forward strand.
TGCGCCTCGATCCGGCCTATGCAGACAAGGCGGCAAGGGTCTCGGCGCTTGCCAAGGACGTCACGGAATATCTCGCAAGTCTCGACCTTCCGTCACATATGCCGCGCGGCATCGCGGTCGCCTATCATTCCGCCTGCTCTATGCAGCATGGGCAGAAGATCACAATGGCGCCGAAGCTGCTTTTGAAGGCGGCCGGCTTCACGGTGCGCGACCCGGCGGAGGGACATCTTTGTTGCGGCTCGGCCGGCACCTACAACATCATGCAGCCGGAAATTTCGGCCGAGCTGAAGGCACGCAAGGTCAGGAACATCGAAGCGACGAAAGCCGATATCATCGCAACGGGCAACATCGGCTGCATCACCCAGATCGCCACCGGAACCGGCATTCCCATCCTGCATACGGTGGAATTGCTGGATTGGGCCTATGGCGGGGAGATGCCGGCGAAACTGAAGGGCCTGCAGCCGGCGGCGGCTTAGAGCAATTCCAGGAAAAGTGCAGAGCTATTTTCCGTCCGGAATTGCGTACTAATGCAGCTTGTCCGGCGTGGGCAGGCGATGAGCCTGCCATTCGACCTCGAACCGGTCGGCGGCAATCTGCGTCATGCTGATGCGATCCTGCCCTTCCTCGAAGAAGAGGCCATCCACCAGGCCGGCGATGCCGTCATAGAACGAGCCTTCCACAAGGCTGGTGAGCCGCGGCCTCTCACGGCCAAATGCAGCATAGTCAGCAACCGACATACAATGCCGGCGGCCGTCCGCGAACACGTCGATCAGTCGCGGAACATCGCCGGCGACATCGACTTCATAATAAACGATGACTGGCTCCTCGCTTTCCGGATGGATCCAGTCACATCGGTAGTAGAAAAAGCTCATGGCTGAAACATAGCACAAGATCCCCCAAGCCTGAACCGGCTTGAGGGATCGATTGCGACTTCAGCCTGGGCAACGTCAGAAGTTGAACGAAACGCCGAAGTTGAGGGCGTGCGTAAAGACCCGGGTCTTCAGCGTGTCGCCGCTATCGATAGAGACGTTGTTCACGAAGTTGTAGTTGCCCTTGTATTCGACAAAGGTCGACCAGTGTTTGGCGAACTGGTAGCTGACGCCCGCCTGCGCCTGCAGCGAAGCGCCGCCGAACTGGTAGTCGAAAGTCGTACCGGAAGCGCGCGTGACTTCGACATGCGGCACGTTGATGCCGGCGCCGAGGCCGACATAGGGCGTCCAGTTGCGGGTAGGGTCCTGGAAGCGATAGAGCGCGTTCAGCGTCAACATGTTCAGGCCGTCGGTGAACTCGAAATGAGACCAGCCGGGCGTATTACCGAGATCGCCGTAGACCTTCGCATGGGTATAATCGAGCGACACGCCCCAGTTCGGCTTGTCGAACTGGTCAAGCCACCAGATGCCGCGGAAGCCGAAATAGGGCGGCATCTTGAAGGATTTGCCCGACCAGTTCGGGTCGAAATCGGCGCCGTCCGACGTGGTCACATTGCTGCCCGTCGCGCCCTGGATGCCGCCATATGCGGAGAATTGCATCTCTGCCGAGGCAGAGCTTGCGGCAAATATGAATGCGGAAGTTGCAAGCGCGGCGAATGCCGGCTGCTTGATGCGAAATGCACGATGCATATGAAATCCCCGAATGCCAAAGTGCCGCCATCTAAACGCGCTTCCATGACACTTCTATTGCAGTCATGGGTAGGCAAGTACGGCTTAGGCGGGAAAACTGACGTCAAACTGAAGGCGACGCGCCGTTTTTCAGCGGTGCAGCGTGATAAGTTTCAGGCTGTAACACCGGCGCAACAGTGTCTCCATCCGCGCCTGCGTGCAATAGGCTATTGCAAGTGATACGGGCGTCCTTCCGTGGCGTGAGTGATGCCATGCCAGGAAGGGACGCCCGTTATCTTGATGCCTGATTCGGGCGGAGTCTATCAGCCGCCGAACAGGGTTCTCAGCACATCGACGCCGCGATCCTGGTAGCTGACCTCGCCCTGCTTGTTGCCGGGACCCACGACGATGACCTTCGTGCCGACCGGAACGCGATCGTAGAGATCGATCACGTCCTTGTTCATCATGCGGATGCAGCCGGAAGACATATTGAGGCCGATGCTCCATGGCTGGTTGGTGCCGTGGATGCGGAAGGCAGTGTCGTTGCCGTTGCGATAGAGATACATGGCGCGCGCGCCGAGCGGATTGTCCTCGCCGCCTTCCTGATAGGCCGGCAGCTTGTGGCCTTTCTTGGCTTCGCGAACGATCATTTCGGGCGGCGGAGTCCAGCCGGGCCATTCCGCCTTGCGGCCGACCTTGACAACGCCCGACCAGCCGAAGCCGTCGCGGCCGACGCCGATGCCGTAGCGTCTTGCGCGATTATTGCCTTCGACGAGGTAGAGATACTTGTTGTTGGTGTCGACGATGACTGTGCCCGGCTCCTCGTTCGTTGCCAGCCGCACCATGCGCCGCTGGAACTGCGGCTTCACCTGGCCCTGCGGTTCCATCGCCACTTTGATTACGTCGGTGCGCGTGAGCGACGTCGCAATGGGTGCTGAAGCGGTGAAGGCTGCTGCGTTCGATGCTGCAAGAAGACACGCCGCAACGACACCTGTCGTCACGATCGACAATGCTGCTTTCATAATGGCATTTCCCTCGTTGAATTCGCTAGGAAACTACCGGAACCGACGAAGGGATCAAGATCAAAATGCCCGATGAGGAGAATGGCCAGGAAGAACCGGCCTCTCTTCTATCACGGTTCAGACTATAGTCTGAACTATAGTGAAGGGCTTTCCGGTGCGGCGAATACTGCCCCTTCGATGGGATAGTATCGCCGCACAGGTCCCCGTAGTTCAAGATTACATGACAGTGACGCGGGTGCCGACCTTGACGCGGTTGTAGAGGTCGATGACATCCTCGTTGCGCAGGCGGATGCAGCCGGAGGAGACGGCGCTGCCGATCGTCCAGGGCGCGTTGGTGCCATGGATGCGATAGAGGGTGGAGCCGAGATACATGGCGCGGGCGCCGAGCGGATTGCCTTCACCGCCTTCCATATGCGCTGGCAGATAATGGCCCTTGGCTGCTTCGCGGGAGATCATTTCGGCCGGCGGCGTCCAGTCCGGCCATTCCTGCTTGCGGGTCACGGTGTGGGCGCCGGCCCATTCGAAGCCCGGCTTGCCGACGCCGACGCCATAGCGCCGCGCCTTGCCGCCATCCATCACCAGATAAAGGAAGCGGTTGTTGGTATCGATAACGATGCTGCCGGGCTTTTCCTTCGTCTGATAGTCGACGATCTGCGGCAGGAACTGCGGATCGATCTGGCCACGGATTGCCGGATATTGCGGACGGGCCATGGCGACCTGCTGCACGGCGGGACGTGCAAACAGCCCGCGCGGCTGCACGACCTGGCGCACCTGCGGATTGGCCTGCTGCTCCATTCGGGGATCGGCGGCGCGCCGCGCCATCGGGCGGGGATAGACGACCGGCTGCACGTTGCCGCCGCCAAGCTGCATCACCCAGGGGGCGGTCAGATCGGGACTGACGATGACGGGCGGGCGCGACTGATAGCGATCGTCGGCAAAGGCGGTGGAGGCAAGCAGGCTTAGAGCGCCCGCGGTAAACAGGACGGCATGTTTCATCATCGGACAAACTCTCTACACATGGGCCGAAGATGGGCGCGAAAGCACCCGGTCGAAACCATGGTGCCACTTGCACGCGAGCGAATGGTAAACATCTATTCATCAAAATGCCGCGAAGCCGATAAAGCTTTGTCAGGGTTACCGCTTGGTTTGGAAAGATGGTTTGCAAGTGGTAAATCATGAATCGGAATGCGCAGTCGTCGAAGTCAGTCTATGAATTTAAGCGTTTGATTGATCTCAATTTATCCGATAGTGGCTTACCGGCTCCCGGTAGCGCGTGCTGAAATAGGGGACGAAACGCGAAAATGGCCGAAACAGGCATTATCACCGGCGAAGATGGCAAGGACCGCTGCTTCTGGCACGGCAATCTGCCGGAATATCAGCGCTATCACGACGAGGAATGGGGTCGGCCTGTTGTCAATGACATCAGGCTCTTCGAGAAGATCTGCCTCGAAGGCTTCCAGTCAGGCCTGTCCTGGCTGACGATACTGCGCAAGCGCGAGAATTTTCGCGCCGCTTTTGCGGGCTTCGATTTCGAGAAAGTCGCCAAGTTTGGCGAGGCGGATATCGAGCGCTGTCTCGCCGATGCCGGCATCATCCGTCATCGCGGCAAGATCGTTTCCACCATCAACAATGCTCGCCGCGCCATTGAGATGCGCGACGAATTCGGTTCGCTCGCCCGCTATTTCTGGAGCCATGAGCCGACCGCCGCCGAGCGCCCGGAGATCTTTGACCTTGCCCATCTGCGCGCCAATCCGACGACGGCGGCTTCGGTGCGGATTTCGAAGGATCTGAAGAAACGCGGCTGGACCTTTGTCGGCCCGACCACAGTTTATGCCTTCATGCAGGCCATGGGCCTGGTCAACGACCATATCGAGGGCTGCTATTGCCGGAAAGAGGTGGAGGCGATGCGCTGCGCATTGGTGCGGCCGTGAGAGCTGTGCTTCTTTGTCTTTCGCTGACGATGGTTGCGCTGTTCAACGCCGCAGTGGCCCATGCGCAAAGCAATACCCAGCAACAGCAGCTGCCGCAGCTCGACCGTGGCGAAAAGCTTGAAAAGATCGCCCTGCCGGCTGTCCTCGAGAGGCTGACGGGCTGGACGAAATTCGGCAAGGGCAAGGTGTACATGCTGCCGCTGAAGAAGGGCCAGCATGTGCGGATCACCTTCAGCTCGAAAAGCAAATATGCCTATATGGCAATCTTCGACCTCTCGTCGAGCGAGGATGAATCCTTCTTCGGCACGGATGAAGACGGCAACACCGCCGACGTCACCGTCAATGAGGATACGACCTGGCTGATCAAGCCCTATTATTCGCGCGTCACGCGCCGGCGCGGTCTCGGTGCGCCATACGAGATCCTCATCGACCCCAATCCGCCGGCCGCGCAGCAGGCGCCGGCTGATCAGCAGAAGGATCAGGGACCGATGCTGTTTCCGCCGCGTTCGAAGCAGGGACAGTGAGGGTTACTGCAACGCTTCGATCACGCCATGCAATTCGCCGAGATGGCCGATCTTGCGGAAACGTGGTGCGTCGGTCGGTTCCTCGACATGCTCGAACGACCATGTAAGTTCGTGGGGCACGAAGACACCGTAGCTGCCGGCAGCAAGCGCCGGCACGATGTCCGATTTCAGCGAATTGCCGATCATCATCGCCCGTTCCGGCCCGTCGCCCACCTTGGAAAAGATGCGGCGATAGGTCGACGCGTTCTTGTCCGAAACGATCTCGACCGCATCGAAGAGGTCGCCGAGTCCGGATTGCGCAAGCTTGCGCTCCTGATCGAAGAGATCCCCCTTGGTGATCAGCACCAACAGATACTTTCCCGAGAGGGCCTCCAGCGTTTGACGCACATGCGGCAATGTCTCGACGGGGTGGGCGAGGAGATCGCGGCCGATATCGAGGATCTGGGCGATGACGGTCGATGGCACTTCGCCTTCCGTGATCTCGATGGCCGTTTCGATCATCGAGAGGGTGAAACCTTTGATGCCGAAGCCGTAGTGACGAAGATTGCGCTTTTCCGCCTCCAGCAGGCGCGCGGAAATGACATCGCTTGCGGCGTGATCGGCGAGTAGCTCGGTAAACTGCAGTTCCGTCAGCCGATAGAATTGTTCGTTCTGCCAGAGCGTGTCATCGGCGTCGAAGCCGATTGTCGTGAGGGGACGTTGCGTCATCGGTCTATCCGTTCTGCGCATGATATAATCCGCGCCCGGTCGGACGCAAGAGCAAGCGTCGGTCACCGCATCGTGATCGGTCCGAGGTCTCGCGTTGAAATCGGTTTCCGGTGCATTATGTCCTTGTTGTCTCGATCGCCGCGGAGCCAGAGTCCGGCCTCGACGACTGTCTTATGACCTCCCAGGGCAGCGCCGACAGCGGCTGCCGTGCCGAGGCCAATCTATAGCGAAAAGATAAGCGTTCACCGGCCGGAAGAGTCTTCCGGCTGACCACAAGGGAATTTCTCCTATGCGTTACAACCAACTCGGCAATACCGGCCTTTTCGTCTCCGAACTCTGCCTGGGCACGATGACCTTCGGTGAAGCAAATCCCAACACGCCCTGGGGCTCGATCGCAGATGTCGACCAGGCGCTGGCCGATAAGATCGTCGAAGGCTCGCTCGCCGCCGGCGTCAACTTCATCGACACCGCCGACGTCTATTCCTTCGGCAATTCCGAAAAGCTGCTCGGCCAGGCCCTGAAGAACCTCGGCGTTCCCCGCAAGGATGTCGTCATCGCCACCAAGGTCTATGGCGTCATGGGTGACAAGCCCAACGATCGCGGCGCCTCGCGCGGCCATATCATGGACTCGGTGCAGGCCAGCCTGGATCGTCTCCAAACCGATCATATCGATCTCTATCAGATCCACGGCACGGATATCGTGACACCGATCGACGAGACGCTGCGGGCGCTGGACGATCTCGTTTCGCGCGGTCTGGTACGCTATGTCGGCGTCTCCAACTGGCAGGCCTGGCGCATCGCGAAGGCGCTCGGCATTTCCGAGCGCCGCGGTTTCGCCCGCTTTGAAACCGTGCAGGCCTATTATTCCATCGCCGGCCGCGATCTGGAGCGCGAAATCGTGCCTGTCATGGCTGAGGAAAAGCTCGGGCTCATGGTCTGGTCGCCGTTGGCCGGCGGCCTGCTCTCGGGCAAGTATGGTCCGGACGCCCCGGGCAACGGCGAAGGACGGCGCGCGAGCTTCGATTTCCCGCCCGTCGACAGGGACCGCGCCTGGGCTTGCGTCGCCGCCATGCGCGAAGTGGCCGAGAAGCACGGTGCAAGCGTCGCCACGGTGGCACTTGCCTGGATCCTGGCGAAGCCCTTCGTCACGAGCATCATCATCGGCGCCAAGCGTCTCGATCAGCTCGATCAGAATCTGGCGGCCGTCAAGCTGAAGCTCGATGCCGACGATATGGCCAAGCTCGATGACGTCAGCGCGCTTGCGCCCGAATATCCCGGCTGGATGCTGGCCCGTCAGGGCGCCCAGCGCGTGCCGCAGCCCTTCGAGCCGAAGGCCTGATATCATGCAAAGCCGGGCCGCAGCTTTTCGCGGCGGCCCGGCTCCACGTCAAAGCTCGATCACGATCTTGCCGAAGGGGCCGCGATCGAGATGATCGAAGGCGGCCGGTACCTCGCCGAGTCCATAACGATGGTCGATGACCGGCTCCAGGCCGATGCTGTCGACCGCGAGCACGAAGTCTTCAAGCGAGCGGCGATGACCGACGCCGATGCCCTGTACCGTGGGGGACTTCAGCAGCAGCGGTGCCACCGGACCGGAGATGTCGAAGCCCTCGAGGACCCCGATAACGGAAATCCGGCCATGCGGCGCAACCGCCTTCAGCGACTGACCGAGGTTCGGCCCGCCGGCGATTTCGATGATATGATCGATACCCCGATCGTTGGTGAGGCGATAGACCTCTTCCACCCAATCGGCTTTGTTGCGGTCGATGCCGTGACGAGCGCCCAAAGCCTTGGCCCGCTCGAGCTTTTCCGGTCCAGAGGAGGTTACGAAGACCTCGGCACCCTGGGCCGCGGCGATCTGCAGGCCAAACAGCGCCACGCCGCCCGTACCCTGCACCAATACGCTATCACCGGGCTTGATCTTGCCGCGCTCCACCAGCGCGAACCAGGCCGTAAGGCCGGCGCAGGGCAAGGTGCTTGCCTCGGCATAATCGAGGCTCTTGGGTGCCGATACGAACCAACCCTCCGGCATGGCGATATATTCGGAGAGCACGCCGGGATAGAAGCCGCCAAGCGTCTTGTAGGGCGGTGTACGGGCATCGCCGAGCGGCTTGCCGTCGATCCAGCCGGGGTGGAAGGTTGAAATGATCCGATCGCCGACAGAGAATCTGGTTACGTCGTCTCCCACCGCTTCGACGACGCCCGCCATATCGGAGGCCGGCACGAAGGGAAACTGGAGCGGCAGGCCCATGCCGGTTTCGCGCACGAGCTTGTCGCGATAGTTCAGCGAAACGGCTTTGACCCGCACCAGCACTTCGCCGCGCGCGGGCTTGGGTACTGCCGTTTCCGTGAGGTTCAAGGGAGCGCCGACGGCAATCGTATCGAGAGTCCAGCGCTTCATGGTCTTCGTCATCATGATCTCCTGAGAGAAATTGGAAGCAATGGGCCTAGCATATCGTTGCTTTCCGATCGCCAGTGGCGATATTATTTCCGCGTACTGGTTCCTTAAGGGAAGCAATCATCATGAATGACATGCTCAACGGCATTCCGGAATTCGTGGAGGCGGTCGAGGCCGGCGGCTTTTCCGCGGCGGCGGCGCGCATGAATCTCTCCCGCTCGGCGATCGGCAAGACCATCGCTAAACTGGAGCGGCGCCTGAATGTGCGCCTGTTTCACCGCACCACCCGCATGCAGAGCCTCACCGACGAGGGGCAAGCTTTTTACGAGCGCTGCCGCCGGGCGCTGGACGAGATACAGTCTGGCGAGGCCATGCTGGAATCGGGCAAGCGCGAGGTGACCGGACGTCTTCGTATCTCCATGCCTGTCCTTTTCGGTCGTCGCTGCGCTGCTCCGCTGCTGCTGGAATTGGCGCGTATTCACCCCAAGCTTGAACTCGATCTTTCCTTCAGTGATCGCGTGGTCGATCTCTTCGACGAGGGCTTCGATCTCGCCATTCGCAACGGCATATTGCGGGATGAAGCCGGCCTTGCCGCGCGCAAGATCGCCCTCCATCGCATGACGCTATGCGCCGCGCCGGATTATCTCGCTGCAAGAGGCATGCCGCAGACCATTGCCGATCTCGATAGCCACGATCTCGTCGTCTATGCGAGATCGGGGGAAGCCAAGCGATGGACCTTTCTGCAGGGCGATGGAGCGGCCGTCGACTATTTTCCGCAGACGCGGTTGCGTCTTGATGACCTGGAGGTCATTGCCGATGCAGCCGCTACCGGAATGGGTATTACCTGGCTGCCCTGCTGGCTGGTGCGGGATTATGTGCGCGCCGGCAAGCTCATGCAGGTGCTCAATGTCTCAAGCCGGCCCGTCAACGTCTATGCCGTCTGGCCGCAGGTGCCGCAGCTTTCGCTGAAAATGCGCGTGGTCATCGACCTGCTCGCCGCACGCCTGCCTGCAATCATGGACTGAGCATGTGAGAGAGGCGGCAGACATGCCGCCTCCCGTGATCGGGTGAATTACTTGCCGTGCTTCTGCAGCCAGGCCTTCATTTCCTTGATCTCGGCTTCCTGCGCAGTGATGATACCTTCCGCCATTTTGCGCAGTTCGGGATCTTTTCCGTATTTGAGCTCGATCTTAGCCATGTCGATCGCGCCTTGATGGTGCGGGATCATGCCGCGGACGAAATCCGCATCGGCATCGCCGCTATAGTGGATCATCATGTCCTTGTGCATCTTGCCCATGGCGTCGTTGAACGCCTTGCTGGAAGCGCCTTGGTCTCCCATCGGCTTGCTCATGTCCATGCCCTTCATATCGTCGGCAAAGGCGGGAAGGGCGATGGCAAGCGCGAATACGCCGGCAATCATCAGCGATTTTGAGGTGGACATAGGTATTCTCTCCGTTTCTGGACGGTATCTGGATTTGAGCGGCAGCCGCTCGTCGATTGAATGCAGGAGATCGTCAGGTGAAACGGGGAGGGGGCGCTGTCGGCTGCGGCAGGGAACCGGCAAGGCGCTGGCCGGCCGCCGGCACCGGATAGGAGATGGCGTGTTTGCCCTCTTCTATTGCAAGGGTCGGCATCAAGGCAAGGCAGGCAGCGCAGGAGGCCACATGCGCCATGCCGCCGGCGCAAGGATTTTCCGGCTTCGTTTGCTGGGGCTCGCCCATGTTGCCGTGACCGGCCATGCCAGGCATATCGGTCTTGCCATCATGCATGGCCATGGTTGATGTGGCGGGAATTGCGGTGACGGAATCGCAGATAGGACAGTTCGCCAGCGCCGGCATGGCACCGTAGAACAGCCAGGCAATCACCATTGTCAGGATCGCAAAGAAACGCATGCAATCAACATAGGATGAAGCGAATCCGGCGCCAAGCCGCCATTTTCCGTTATTGTTGCAAATCCAAAATTGCGCCTAACGATAGACGTCGCGACGGTTTCCGATTTCGATAACAAGCACAACCAGGCGACTATCCTGCAGGTCGCAGATAATTCGGTAATCGCCGACTCGATAACGCCAGTAATTCCCCAACCGCGCACCCTGCAGAGCATCGCCAACCTGACGGGGATCATGCAAAGTGGCGAGACGTTCCTCGAGAAAACTCCTTATTCTCTTACGTGTCTCCGGATTCAGTTTTTCGACAAATTTGCGAGCAGATCGCGCATACTCAATCGTCCATGCCACGCCAGAATTCCTCGGAGCTTACGACCTCGTCTTCACCGTTCTTAATTCGCTCCATGGCGCGTTCTGCTAAGTATACGTCTTCCATTTCGTCCAAGTGAGCCTCAACGGCTTGACGAATGTAGAAGGTTGCGGTCCGGCCCGTTCGCGTGGCCAGAGCCTGCAGGCGCTCGTAGGTTTCATCTGGCAGACGGATGGCGGTTTGTTTGCTCATCGAGGTGGCCTCGGTAGGGATTGGGATGCACGTATCCCAAATATAGATCTTTCTTGTCCGTCTGTCATCCGTCGTTTGTCGGTTTGTCGGCCGCCAACATATAACAATCCTTGCCGCATTCAGCCCAATCCGCTAGTTAACCGCGACTGTTCCCATACCGGATTACCCTAGAGATGAGCGACAAACAAAAGAAACCGCAGAAGCTCAAGGCCCGCCTGCCGCGCGGCTTTGTCGATCGTTCGGCCAGCGACATTCGCGCCGTCAACGAGATGACCTCCAAGATCCGTAGGGTATACGAGCATTATGGTTTCGATCCCGTCGAAACGCCGCTGTTCGAATATACCGATGCGCTGGGCAAGTTCCTGCCCGATAGCGACCGGCCGAACGAGGGCGTTTTCTCGCTACAGGATGATGACGAGCAGTGGATGTCGCTGCGCTATGATCTGACGGCGCCGCTCGCCCGTCATGTCGCGGAAAATTTCAACGAGATCCAGCTTCCCTACCGCACCTATCGCGCCGGCTATGTCTTCCGTAACGAAAAGCCGGGTCCTGGCCGCTTCCGCCAGTTCATGCAGTTCGATGCCGATACCGTCGGCGCGCCGGGCGTGCAGGCAGATGCCGAAATGTGCATGATGATGGCCGACACGCTGGAGGCTTTGGGCATCAAGCGGGGCGACTATGTGGTTCGCGTCAACAACCGCAAGGTTCTAGATGGCGTCCTGGAAGCCATCGGTCTTGGCGGCGATGACAAGGCTGCCCAGCGGCTGAACGTGCTGCGCGCCATCGACAAGCTCGACAAGTTCGGTCCGGAAGGCGTGGCGCTGCTGCTCGGCCCCGGCCGCAAGGATGAGTCCGGCGACTTCACCAAGGGTGCCGGCCTCAGCAGCGACCAGATCGAGAAGGTGCTCTTCTTCGTCGGCATCAAGGACTATGCCGAAAGTGCCGCCCAGCTTGCCGAGCTTGTCGCCGGCACGTCCAAAGGCGGCGAAGGCGTCGAGGAGCTGAATTTCATCGGCAGCCTTGTGACAAGCGCCGGCTATGGAGCGGATCGCATCAAGATCGATCCGTCCGTCGTGCGTGGTCTCGAATATTATACCGGCCCCGTCTACGAAGCCGAGTTGCTGTTCGACGTCACCAACGAGAAGGGCGAGAAGGTCGTCTTCGGCTCGGTGGGCGGCGGCGGCCGTTATGATGGGCTAGTCTCGCGCTTCATGGGCCAGCCGGTGCCGGCCACAGGCTTTTCCATCGGCGTGTCGCGCCTGATGACGGCGCTGAAAAATCTCGGCAAGCTCGGCATGGACGAGGTAATCGAGCCCGTGCTTGTCACCGTCATGGACGGCGATGTCGATGCCATGGGACGCTACCAGCGCTTCACGCAGCAGCTGCGCGCCGCCGGCATCCGCGCCGAGATGTTCCAGGGCAATTGGAAGAAGTTCGGCAACCAGCTGAAATATGCCGACCGCCGCGGCTGCCCGATCGCCATCATCCAGGGCGGCGACGAACGTGCCCAGGGCGTCGTCCAGATCAAGGATCTGATCGAAGGCAAGCGCCTTTCCGGCGAGATCGAGGACAATGCCAGCTGGCGCGAGGCCCGTGTCGCGCAGGAAACCGTGCCGGAGGCCGAATTGATCGAGAAGGTCAAAGCTATCTTGGCGGCGCAGGCGGAAGACCGGAAGAGGGCGCTCGGCAATGGCTGAGTGGATCGAGCAGTCTCGCTTTCCCGTTCTCCCCGCCGGGGAGAAGGGGAGAATAGCCCCATGCCCCTGATCAACCTCCCGGATTTTGCCGGCGACCTGCTGGACGAATTTTCCGTTCGCGGAACGGAGAGGGTGGATACGCCCATCATTCAGCCCGCCGAACCCTTTCTCGATATGGCCGGCGAGGATCTCCGCCGGCGCATCTTCATGACCGAAAGCGAAACCGGCGCCAGCCTTTGCCTGCGCCCGGAATTCACCATTCCGGTCTGCCTGCGCCATATCGAGACCGCCACCGGCACGCCGAAGCGTTATTCCTATCTCGGTGAAATCTTCCGCCAGCGCCGCGAAGGCGGCCATGAGTTTTATCAGGCCGGCATCGAGGATTTGGGTGATGGCAATACGGCGAGTGCCGACGCCCGCGCCATCAGCGATGCCATCGGTATCCTCGATCGCGTGGTGCCCGGCAAACCGCTCTCCGTGACGCTTGGCGATCAGGCCGTGTTCGAGGCCGTGGTGCAGGCGCTCGGCCTGCCATCCGGCTGGCAGAAGCGCCTGATACACGCTTTCGGCAACATGATGCAGCTCGAAACCTTGCTGGCGCATCTTGCAAGCCCGCAGCCGGTCACCGGGCTCGATGCCCATGTACTCGATTTCCTGAGCCGGGGCGACGAGCAGGGGCTGGTCAGGCATATCGATGCTACCATGCACGCAACCGGCTATTCCACCAATGCCAGCCGCTCGCCGCAGGAGATCGCGCGCCGCCTTCGTGAGAAGCTGGTCCTGTCGGAAACGCGGCTCGACGATGCGGCCTTCCGCGTGCTGGAGGAGTTCTTGTCCCTGAGCGTGCCGCTCTCGGATGCTTCCGCGGCACTGGCAGGTTTTGCCGACGCTGCAGGGTTAAAGCTCGGGAGCGCATTGAAGAGCTTCGATGCCCGCGTTGCGGCACTAGCCAAAGCCGGCGTCGATGCCTCGAAGATCGATTATCGCGCCGCCTTCGGCCGTCCGCTTGATTATTATACGGGCCTCGTTTTCGAAGTGACGGTGGAGGGATCGAGCGCGGTGCTGGCCGGTGGCGGCCGCTTCGATCGGCTGATGACCCTGCTCGGCGCCAAGGACCATATTCCTGCCGTCGGCTTCGCGCTCTGGCTCGACCGTATCGAAACCGCGAGGACGGCCTGATGACCATCACCATTGCGCTTCCCTCCAAGGGTCGGATGAAGGACGATTGCTCGGCTGTTTTCGAGCGCGCCGGCATGCCGATCGTCGCCGTCGGCAATGACCGCTCCTATCGCGGCCGTGTCGAAGGTTGGGATGGCGTCGAGATCGCCTTTCTGTCGGCCTCGGAAATCTCGCGAGAGATCGGCAATGGCAGCGTCGATTTCGGCATTACCGGCGAAGACCTCGTGCGCGAGGGCATGGCGGAGGCTGATCGCCGCGTCGAATTCTGCGCCAGGCTCGGCTTCGGTCACGCCGATGTCGTCGTGGCAGTGCCGGAAATCTGGCTTGATGTCGATACCATGGCCGATCTTGGCGACGTTGCCGCCGATTTCCGTACCCGTCATGGTCACAGGCTGACGGTCGCGACGAAGTACTGGCGGCTGACGCAGCAGTTCTTCTCCAGCCAGCATGGCATTCAGCTCTATCGCATTGTCGAAAGCCTCGGTGCGACGGAAGGGGCACCCGCTGCCGGCTCGGCCGACATCATCGTCGACATCACCTCTACCGGCTCGACGCTTAGAGCGAACCATCTGAAGGTCCTGTCGGATGGCGTCATCCTGCGCTCTGAGGCGTGTCTGGTGCGTGCCCGCAAGGAAAGCCACAATGGCGATCCGATGGTTGAGCGCATCATATCTGCCGTGCGCAGCGCGCTCTGATTTTCCAATTTCCTGTTCACGCGAAAAGGCCCCCCGGAATTCCGGCGGGCCTTTTGTCTTGGAAAGTCTGCGGCAATCAGGCGGCGGCGTAGGCACCGCGGCGTGCGTCGACCGAGTAGACGCCTGCGCCGTTGGTGGCGAGCATGATGTAGGCGCCGGCGAGCGTGATGTTCTTCAGGAAGTTCACGAAGTTCAGGCCGTTGATCCATCCGTTGGCGGCAGCCGGGAAGTCCGGAACGTTGACGGTACCCAGATGGAAGACGATGCCGGTGAAGACACAGAAGAGGGCGAGCAGCCAGCCGACGATACGGACCTGGAAGCCGATGAGGACGCAGACGCCGGTGACGAATTCAAACGCGCCGGCAAGATAGGTAAGCAGCGTTGCAGCAGGCATACCGGCGCCGGCAATCATGCCAGCCGTGCCGGCCGGATCGGTCAGCTTGCCGAAACCGGCGAAGATGAACATGAAGGCGAGCAGAATGCGCGCCACAAGAATGATGATGTTGTTGGTGTTGGTGTTGGACATGACAGTCTCCAGTAAATTCAGTCGGGATCGGGTGGCGACAATTTCTGGAGACAGATATTCGTGATTTTTGGGAGGTTGGAAAGATAAACAACTGCGCACAATTAGTTCACAATCATTGAACAATGGTATTGTGCGCGCGCTCTTCCCATCGGCTCCATATCGGCTATGGTGGCGCGAATTTATCCGCCAAATCATGATCTTCGGAAGGAAATCCCATGGCCGATCTATCCTCGTTTCCCATCACGAAGCGCTGGCCAGCCAGCAATCCGGATATTATCCAGCTCTACTCGCTGCCGACGCCGAACGGCGTCAAGGTGTCGATCGCGCTGGAAGAGCTTGGTCTGCCCTATGAGCCGCATCTGATCTCCTTCGGCACCAACGACCAGAAGTCTCCGGAATTCGTTTCGTTGAACCCGAATGGCCGCATCCCGGCAATCATCGACCCCAATGGTCCCGACGGCAAGCCGATCGGCCTGTTCGAATCCGGCGCGATCCTAGTCTATCTGGCGGAGAAGACCGGCAAGCTCATGCCAAGCGACGCAGCCATGCGCTATGAAACGCTGGAATGGGTCTTCTTCCAGATGGCCGGCATCGGCCCGATGTTCGGGCAGTTCGGCCACTTCTTCAAATTCGCCGCCGAAAAAGTTGCCAATAACTCCTATCCGGTCGAGCGTTATCGCGATGAGGCCAAGCGCCTGCTCGGCGTTCTGGAGAACCGCCTGCAGGGGCGCGAGTGGATCATGGGTGATGAATACACCATCGCCGACATCACCACGTTCCCATGGGTCCGCGGCGTCGACGTCTTCTACGGCGGCCGCGAGGTGCTGGAGTTCGAAAGTTTCCCCTCGGTCATGGCCTGGCTGGAGCGAGCCCTTGCGCGCCCGGCAAGCCAGCGTGGTCTCAGCATTCCTAAGCGGGATTGATCAGGTTGAACCAAGTAACTGGTCAGGCGAACTCACCCGACCATCATCGACAGCCGTTTACTGCCGGGTGGCGAGCTGGCTGCCCGGTTCCAGCTTGAAGCGTGGAAACAGGAAGACGCCGACCATGCTGCCGGCACGTTGCTTGTCGGCAGCAACGGATTCGCCAACGCAAAAGACCGGCTGGCGATGGCCGCCGATGCCAAGCGTCGTCGTGGAATAACAGAAAGAAGAGTTCGCGGTTGCCGCTTGCTCGAAGAGATCGAGGATACGCGCTCGATCGTGCGGATCATAGCAATGCATGAGGCTCAGCAAGCCACATTCCGAGGAGCTCAGCCCGTGCAGCATCGTGCTCCACTGCCCAAGTTTGATGAGGCCGCTTGAAAGATCGCCCGTCCATCCCTCGGAAACACAGAATTGTACCAGAAGATCGGGGTCATGGCCTTCGAACTCCAGCGAGCCGGGAGCAAATGGTGCGGAAAAATTGGCTTTGGCAATCTTGAACAAGATGATCCCCATTTGAGCGCTAGGTCCCCCTTGCGCTTCGTCCAAGTTCCCATGCCTCTTCCGGATGGGATGTCTTCCTGCATGCCACGCTGAATGAAAAGCAGAACATTCCTCTCTGCTGCTTCCATTTTTTGCCATGCTTCTTCCGGCTTGCCGATTCCGATTATGAAGTCATTTCAAGTAAAAAATCCGGACAACCATAAACTCGGAAGATCATATCCATGCATGGGCGCCGATTAATCGCGCCGAAAATAAGTAAAATTTACGCGCATTTCAGCTAACCATCTCAAATCGCTGCGCTGCGATTTATAAGAGCTTTTTTGAAAACGGCAATGGGGCAAATTGCGTAAATTTGCGCTATCGTAAAACTTGGCAACCTTGCTTGAAATCTTAGATGCCGAAACGAAAAGGGCGACCCGAGGGCCGCCCTTCGTCAATTACGGATGTCGGATTGAACGATCGCAATTAGGCAGAGGCCTTATCACATCATGTCCATGCCGCCACTCCAGACCGCTTGGCGGCCTGGAGCACTGAAGTGCATGGGCGAAGCTTTATGGACATTCCCGCGATTAGGCCGCTGGCCTATCACATCATGTCCATGCCGCCCATGCCGCCCATGCCGCCCGGCATGCCAGCAGGGGCATCCTTCTTCGGCAGTTCAGCAATCATGGCTTCGGTGGTGATCAGCAGCGAAGCAACCGAAGCTGCGTTCTGCAGAGCCGTACGAACAACCTTGACCGGGTCGACGATGCCCATGGAGATCATGTCGCCGAACTCCGACGTCTGGGCGTTGTAGCCGTAGTTGTCTTCGTTCTTGTCGAGAACCTTGCCGACAACGATCGAAGCTTCGTCACCAGCGTTTTCAGCGATCTGGCGAACCAGCGACTGCAGGGCGCGGCGAACGATGTTGATGCCGGCTTCCTGATCCTGGTTTTCACCCTTGGCAGTGATCTTCGTGGAAGAACGCAGGAGAGCGATACCGCCGCCCGGGACGATACCTTCCTGAACAGCGGCGCGCGTCGCATTCAGAGCGTCGTCGATGCGGTCCTTCTTTTCCTTCACTTCGACTTCCGTCGAGCCGCCGACGCGGATGACGGCAACGCCGCCAGCGAGCTTGGCAAGACGTTCCTGCAGCTTCTCGCGGTCGTAGTCGGAGGTGGTTTCTTCGATCTGAGCCTTGATCTGGGCAACACGGCCTTCGATGTCGGACTTGGCGCCAGCGCCGTCGACGATCGTCGTGTTTTCCTTGGAGATCGAAACCTTCTTGGCGCGGCCGAGCATGTCGAGGGTCACGGACTCGAGCTTGATGCCAAGATCTTCGGAGATGACGGTGCCGCCCGTCAGGATGGCGATGTCTTCCAGCATGGCCTTGCGGCGGTCGCCGAAGCCGGGAGCCTTGACGGCAGCAATCTTCAGGCCACCGCGCAGCTTGTTGACGACGAGCGTAGCAAGAGCTTCGCCTTCGACGTCTTCAGCGATGATGAGGAGCGGCTTGCCGGTCTGAACGACGGCTTCGAGAACCGGGAGCATTGCCTGCAGGTTCGAGAGCTTCTTCTCGTGCAGGAGGATGAACGCGTCTTCAAGGTCGGCGATCATCTTTTCCGGGTTGGTTACGAAGTAGGGGCTGAGGTAGCCGCGGTCGAACTGCATGCCTTCGACGACTTCAAGTTCGGTTTCGGCGGTCTTGGCTTCTTCAACCGTGATGACGCCTTCGTTGCCGACCTTCTGCATGGCTTCGGCAATATCGAGGCCGATCTGCTTTTCACCGTTTGCGGAGATCGTGCCGACCTGGGCAACTTCTTCCGAGGTGTTGATCTTCTTGGCCTTGGCCTGGAGATCCTTGACGACTTCTGCAACAGCGAGGTCGATACCGCGCTTCAGGTCCATCGGGTTCATGCCGGCTGCAACAGCCTTGGCGCCTTCGCGAACGATGGCCTGGGCGAGAACGGTTGCAGTGGTGGTGCCGTCACCGGCGACGTCGTTGGTCTTCGAAGCGACTTCGCGGACCATCTGGGCGCCCATGTTTTCGAACTTGTCTTCCAGTTCGATTTCCTTGGCGACCGAAACGCCGTCCTTGGTGATGCGCGGAGCGCCGAAGGACTTGTCGATCACAACGTTACGACCCTTCGGGCCGAGCGTGACCTTCACTGCGTCAGCGAGGATATCGACGCCACGAAGCATCTTTTCGCGGGCACCGCGGCCGAATTTTACTTCTTTAGCTGCCATGTTTGAAACTCCTGAATTCGCGTTTTCCGGGCTTTAAGACCCGTCAGCTGTATCGGAAAAGGGAACCGGCCGGATTAGCCGATGATGCCCATGATGTCGGCTTCCTTCATGATCAGAAGGTCTTCGCCGTTGAGCTTGACTTCGGTGCCGGACCACTTGCCGAACAGAACGCGATCGCCAACCTTGACGTCGAGTGCTACGACCTTGCCGGATTCATCGCGAGCGCCGGAGCCGATGGCGACGATTTCGCCTTCCTGCGGCTTTTCCTTGGCGGTATCGGGAATGATGATGCCACCCTTGGTCTTTTCTTCCGACTCGACGCGACGAACGACGACGCGGTCATGAAGGGGGCGGAAATTGGTGCTTGCCATTGTCTAATCCCTCGATCAAATGACATTCACGGATCAGCGGGGGATCCGTATGGACTTTGTTAGCACTCACTGTTGGCGAGTGCTAGCGACGGTGATTTAGGGGTGGCTTCCGAGCGAGTCAAGGACAGCACTGTGAATTTTTTACGGCGCGTAACGGCTTGTTTTGAGGATGATTAACGCCGATGGCGGTGGCGTGTAGCACGTCGTTGCGAAGTTCCTCTCATTTTCTCCTCTCCGGAAAGGGTCAGATCGCGCTTTTTCCAGAGTGTCATGCTGTTGCTTCCGCTGCGCAATCTTGCCGCTCGCCGATCTTGCGCACGTCTGCTTCTCAGGACTTGTGCGCCGCAAAAACCTTGCATGCCGCTCTTGTAATTTGCCGGCCGGTTTGCGATGTCAGCCCGTGATTTATTTGTTGCGAGGATGGCATGGGCAAACGGATCGAGAGCTTTCGCGACATCGGCGGACTTTATGATGTCGCGCTCTGCGATGTCTGGGGCGTGCTCCATAACGGCGTCACGGCCTACAAGGAGGCCTCCATCGCGCTCGAAGCGGCCCGCGGCGAAGGCCTTGCCGTCGTCCTTATCACCAACTCTCCACGCGTTGCTCCGAAGGTCGTCGAGCAGCTGCGTGCGATCGGGGTTCCCGACAGCGTTTACGATCGCATCATCACCTCGGGCGATGTCACCCGCAGGCTGATTGCCGAGGGACCGAAAAAAGTGTTTCTGCTCGGCCCCGAGCGTGACATCGGCATCCTCGAAGGCCTTGACGTTCAGCGCGTCGAGGCTGGCGAGGCCGAAAGCATCGTCTGCACCGGTTTCTTTGACGACGAGACCGAAACACCTGACGATTATACCGACATGCTGACGGCCTGGTCGGCTCGCAAGGTGCCGCTGATCTGCGCCAATCCGGATCTCGTCGTTGAGCGCGGCCATCGCATGATACCCTGTGCCGGGGCCATGGCCGCCTATTATGAGCGGCTCGGCGGACAGACGCGCATCGCCGGCAAGCCGCACCAGCCGATCTATGATGCGGCAATTGCGGCAGCGCGCGAGGTAAAGAGCGAATTTCCGCTGTCGCGCGTCGTGGCGATCGGCGACGGCATGCCGACCGACGTGCGTGGCGCACTCGATTACGGCCTCGATCTTCTTTATATCAGCCATGGCATCCACGCCCGGGAATATGTCGTCGAAGGGCATACGGATGAGGCCGCTGTTGGCGCCTTCCTGGCGCGCGAGCAGGCCTCGCCGAAGTGGTGGATGCCGCGCCTTGTCTGAGGAGAGTGGCAGTCGATGACCGTTTTCCATCGCAACGAAACCCGCGAGCCGCTTCCCCATGCCCTGAGGGGCGGGGTGGTCGCCATCGGCAATTTCGACGGTGTGCATCGGGGCCATCAATCGGTGCTGACGCGTGCGTTGGAGATTGCCAGGGAGCGCGGCCTGCCTGCTTTGGTGCTGACCTTCGAGCCGCATCCGCGCACCGTCTTCAAACCCGATCAGCCCGTTTTCCGTCTGACGCCTGCGCCGCTCAGAGCACGTCTCCTCGAAGCGCTCGGCTTCAACGCCGTCATCGAATATCCCTTCGATCGCCTCTTTTCGCAGCGTTCGGCGGATGAATTCGTGCATTCGATCCTGATCGACTGGCTGCACGCGTCGGAAGTCGTCACCGGCTTCGATTTCCATTTCGGCCATGATCGCCAGGGAGGCCCCGCCTTCCTCATGAATGCCGGTAGCCATAACGGCTTCGGCGTGACGCTGATCGATGCCTTCCGCGACGAAAACACGGAGGTCATCTCGTCGAGCCGCATTCGCGCGCTGCTCGCGGAAGGCGATGTAGCCCAAGCCGCCGGTCTGCTTGGCTATCGCTATACCGTTCAGGCGCCCGTTATCGGCGGCGAGAAGCTCGGCCGCACGCTCGGCTTCCCGACGGCAAACATGCAGCTGCCGCCGGAGTCATCGCTGAGGGCAGGCATCTATGCGGTTCGCTTTCGAACGGCCGACGGTATCGTCCGCGATGGCGTCGCCAGCTACGGCCGGCGTCCGACGGTGACGGACAACGGCTCGCCGCTGCTGGAGACCTACGTTTTCGATTTCAGCGGCGATCTCTACGGCCAGATCTGTTCGGTTTCCTTCTTCGGCTATCTCCGCCCCGAACTGAAGTTCGACGGTCTTGATCCGCTGGTCGCGCAGATCCGCAAGGATGAGGACGAAGCACGCGCGCTGCTTGCCGGCGTCCAGCCGCTCAGCGAGCTTGATCGCGCCATCGCCTTCGACTGATATTCGCGAAGTGATGGGGTGGGAAAGGTTTTCCGCCTTGTATCATCGCTCCGATTTCGGGCTGACATCAACGCCGCCGAGAGACTGTTGAATTCATGCCGGACAAGGGTCATTGTTCCGCGCCGGTTCTTGGGAGGAGCAGTCGTTGACACTACGCAACCAGATTATTGCGCTCGCGCTCGCGCCTCTCGTCATCTCGATCCTGGCAATCACTGCCTTCATTACCTGGCAGTCGACCAATCTTACCAAGAGCAATATCGAGACCTTCGAACAGAACATGCTGAGGGCGAAGGAAACGGAGATCGTCAACCTTACGAATCTTGCCGTGTCGGCCATTCAGGCGATTTATCGGGACGCAGCCCCGGACGATCAGGCCGCGAAGGACAAGGTAGCCGCGATCCTGACGTCGCTTGATTATGGACCGGACGGATACTTCTTTGTCTACGACTACGATGGCAACAACGTCGTTCATCCGCGCGAGAGATTTCGCAACGGGCGCAATTGGATCGATTTGACCGATCCGGACGGCGACAAGGTCATCGCGGAGCTCATCAAGACCGCAAAAACTGGCGGGGGCCTGCACCAATACAAATGGGAGAAGCCTTCCACCGGCCGTGTCGCCGATAAGCTCTCATTCGCTGTCGGCCTTGATAAATGGCACTGGGTTGTCGGAACCGGCGTCTATCTGGATGATATTTTCACCCAGACTGCGGCGGCCAATGCCGCCATGCGGGCAAACATAAAAGGAACCTTTGTCGTCGTCACACTCATTGCCGTCCCTGCTGTTCTGGTCGTCTTCACGACTTGCATGCTCTTGACCTTCCGTGAGCGACGCATGGCCGATGGTCGGCTGAAGGAGCTGACGCAAAGAGTGATTGATACGCAGGAGGAGGAACGCGCCCGCCTTGCCCGTGAACTGCACGATGGCGTGTCACAGAATCTCCTCGGCGTGCGCTATGTCATGGACCTTGCCAACCGCAAGGTACGAAACCAGGTCGATGATGCCGCTACGACGATCGAGAAGGGTATCGATACTCTGAACAGCGCGATCAAGGACATCAGGCGGCTCTCGCATGATCTGCGTCCCCGCGTGCTGGATGATCTCGGCTTGACGGCGGCGCTGACCGCGCTCGCGAACAATTTCGCCGAGCGGACCGGGATCGCAACCGAGATCGAGGCTTCCGGCTTCACCAGCATGCTGAAGCCGGAAGCCAATACCGCGCTTTACCGTGTCGCGCAGGAGGCCTTGAACAACGTGGAGCGCCATTCCGGGGCGACTGTTCTTGCGATCAAACTTTGGAGTGATCGCGGGCGCGCACGCTTGAGAATTTCGGACAACGGCATTGGTTTCGACGGCACCGGCGACGGCAAGGGCGGACTTGGGCTGAGGAACATGCAGGAGCGGATGGCACATTTCGGCGGCCTTCTTCTCGTCCAAAGCACGGCGGATGGTACCACACTGATTGCGATGCTGCCGAAATCGGCCAACGCCTCGCCAAGAGCAAAGGTGGATGCAGCATGAAAAGCAACAGGATCAGTGTTCTGTTGATCGACAATCATCCCGTGGTGTTGGACGGATTGAAAGCCGTGCTGGAGACGTTCGACCACATAGAGGTGGTCGGGACGGCAAACCTTGCGCAGATCGGCCTGGAGGTCGGGCGACGGACGCTCCCGCAGGTTACCTTGATGGATATCAATATGCCGAAGCTGAGCGGTATCGAGGCGATCGAGCTCTTTCGCCGGGAGCTTCCGGAGACGCGGATCGTGATGCTGTCCATGCATGACAGCCGCGAGTACATCTCTTCGTCGATCATGCGCGGTGCGGTCGGATATATCCTCAAGGATGTTTCGACGGATGAAGTCGTCTGCGCCATCGAGACGGTAGCAGCCGGCGGGACTTATTTCTCGTCCGGCGTTCGCGACATACTGGTGGCAGACACGGCGCAAAATGAGGCTGATCCTCTGACCCCGCGCGAGCGGCGCATTCTGGGCTTGATCGTTACAGGCAGGAGTAATCGCGAGATTGCCGAAGAACTTCAGATCACGCCTGCGACGGCGGAAACGCATCGCAAGAATTTGAAGAAGAAGCTTGGCATCGCAACGACCGCCGGTCTGATCCGCTACGCGCTTGACCACGGCATTGCAACCGCGGTGGGCTAACCTCGCCTACCCACTTCTGGGTAGGTTCGGCGATTTCGCATCAGCTAATATCTTGTTCGGCCGGCAGACTCGCCGTAGGACTTTATCAGCGGCTGCCCGCAGGCGGGCCGTTGGGAGGAATTCACATTCGTTGGTCTGGCTCTGCATAGCCAAAGCTCCTCGGCTTCGGTCCTAGGGCCTACATTGCAATCGCAGACTGATGCACCCCTTCCACTCTGACAACTGCAACAAGGTGGCGCGCAGACACCGTGTGAGAGGTATCGGACATGGACAAACGTTTCGGAACGGCGGCCTGCTGGCTGCTCGTCATTCCCTACATAGGCTTGCTTTGGGTCCCCTTCTACAACAGCCACGATCCGGTGCTGTTGGGTTTCCCCTTTTTCTACTGGTATCAGCTGGCCTGGGTGCCGATCACCGCTATTCTGACCTGGATCGCCTATCGGAGCATGCGCCATGATGACTGATATCGATCCGACAGCTCTTGCCGTCTTCATCTTCTTCCTGGCCCTCGTGACCGTCATGGGCTTTGTCGCTGCCCGCTGGCGCCGACCGAAGACTCTTGCCCATATTGACGAATGGGGTCTTGGCGGCCGCACCTTCGGCACCTGGATCACCTGGTTCCTCGTCGGCGGCGACTTTTACACCGCCTATACGGTCATCGCAGTTCCAGCCCTGGTCTACACCGTCGGTGCCTATGGCTTCTTCGCGCTGCCCTATACGATCGTCGTCTATCCGTTCGTCTTCATGGTTATGCCGCTTCTCTGGAGGCGTGCGAAGGACCACGGCTATGTCACGGCGGGCGATGTCGTCCACGGGCAATATGGCTCGCGGGCGCTGGAACTGGCGGTCGCTCTGACGGGCGTCATCGCCACCATGCCCTATATCGCCCTGCAACTCGTCGGCATGACGGCGGTGTTCAAGGCGCTCGGGCTTCATGGCGAACTGCCGCTCGCCGTCGCCTTCATCATCCTGGCGCTCTATACCTATTCGGCCGGTCTTCGCGCCCCGGCGCTGATCGCCTTCGTCAAGGACATCATGATCTATATCGTGGTGATTGCGGCGATTGCGCTCATTCCGGCCAAGCTCGGTGGTTATGCCAATGTCTTTGCGGCCGCCGATGCGGATTTCAAGGCCAAAGGGGCGGGCAGCCTGCTGCTCGGCGGTAACCAGTACGTCGCCTACGCGACTTTGGCGCTCGGCTCGGCGCTGGCGGCCTTCATGTATCCGCATACGCTGACGGGTATCTTCGCCTCCAACAGCGGCAATACCATCCGCAAGAATGCCGTGTTGCTGCCGGCCTATACCCTGCTGCTCGGGCTTCTGGCGCTGCTCGGCTATATGGGCCATGCCGCGCAGCTGAAGCTGGACAGCGCCAATGACGTGGTGCCGGCGCTGTTCCAGACGCTGTTCTCGAGCTGGTTTGCGGGCTTCGCCTTCGCGGCCATCGCCATCGGCGCGCTCGTTCCCGCAGCTGTGATGAGCATTGGCGCTGCCAATCTCTTCACGCGCAACTTCTGGAAGGCCTATGTCGATCCGCAGGTTTCCGATGCCGGTGAGGCGAAGGTTGCCAAGATGACCTCGCTCGTCGTCAAGATCGGCGCACTTCTGGTCATCATTTTCCTGCCGACGCAATTCGCGCTCGATCTGCAACTGCTCGGCGGCATCTGGATCCTGCAGACGTTGCCGGCCCTTGTATTCGGCCTCTACACCAAGTGGTTCCGTGCGCCGGCCCTGCTTGTCGGCTGGTTCGTCGGCTTCTTTGGCGGCACCTATCTGGTCTGGGATGCCGGCTGGAAGCCGCTGCATATGGTCCCCCTCGGCGAAGCGGGTTTCACTGTCTATACCGGACTGCTGGCGCTTCTCGCCAATATCGTCGTGGCGATCGTCGTCAATGCGGTGATGCCGGCGCGGGCAGAAGCACGGGCCTGATCCGAACAATGCCCTTATGGCCGCGGATGGAAACGTTCGCGGCCTTTCTCTATGCCGGCTGCGTTGTTTCCTCTTCCTTTCCTTGGAAAAAACGCCTATGAACCGGCGACCATGACCCAATTTCGGCTGAGCCTATCGATACGAATTATTGGCCCGGCCTTCCGCGCGCTCTAAGCTGCCGGAAGGTCCGGGTTTTTGGCGCTTCGTTCACGAGGCGCTTTCCGCCGCCGAAAAATCCCCGTATGGCTGCGCCAGTTCAGGCGCAAGACGCCCGAGACACCGAGGCAATTGTCACGACTATGACCGATACCGCTGAAAAGATGGATTACTCCAAGACCCTTTACCTGCCGGAAACCGATTTTCCGATGCGCGCCGGACTGCCGCAGAAGGAGCCGGAGCTGGTGAAGCGCTGGGAAGAGATGAACCTCTATAAGAAGTTGCGCGCTTCCGCCGCCGGCCGCGAAAAGTTCGTGCTGCATGACGGACCGCCCTACGCCAATGGCCACATCCACATCGGCCATGCGCTGAACAAGATCCTCAAGGACGTCATCACCCGCTCGTTCCAGATGCGCGGCTATGACAGCAACTACGTTCCGGGCTGGGATTGCCACGGCCTGCCGATCGAGTGGAAGATCGAGGAAAAGTACCGCGAGAAGGGTAAGAACAAGGACGAGGTTCCGGTGAACGAGTTTCGCCAGGAATGCCGCGACTTTGCCGCCGGCTGGATCAAGATCCAGTCCGAGGAGTTTAAGCGCCTCGGCATCACGGGCGATTTCGACAATCCCTATCTGACCATGAACTTCCATGCGGAATCCCGTATCGCCGGCGAACTCCTGAAGATCGCCCGCACCGGTCAGCTTTACCGTGGCTCCAAGCCCGTCATGTGGTCGGTGGTCGAGCGTACGGCGCTCGCCGAAGCCGAAGTCGAATATGCCGATGTCGAAAGCGACACGATCTGGGTGAAGTTCCCGGTGGCTCAAGGCCCGGCGCATCTCGCCGGTGCCTTCGTCGTCATCTGGACGACCACCCCCTGGACGATCCCCGGCAATCGCGCGATCGCATACTCCTCGCGCGTATCCTATGGCCTCTATGAGGTCACGGAAGCCGTCAATGATTTCGGCCCGCGTCCCGGCGAGAAACTTGTTTTCGCCGACAAGCTGGCGGAAGAGTCCTTTGCCAAGGCAAAGCTGCAGTACAAGCGTCTTGGCGATGTGACCGCTGCCGATCTGGCCGCGCTCACCTGCGCTCATCCGCTCGCCTCGCTCGGCTACGGTTTCAAGGTGCCGCTTCTCGATGGCGATCATGTTACTGACGATGCCGGCACGGGCTTCGTGCACACCGCGCCCAGCCATGGCCGCGAGGACTTTGATGCCTGGATGTCGCATGCACGCGATCTCGAAAAGCGCGGCATCTCCTCCGCCATCCCGTTCCCGGTCGATGATGCCGGCTTCTACACCGCCGATGCCCCCGGCTTCGAAGGCGGCCGCGTCATGGACGACAACGGCAAGAAGGGCAATGCCAACGATCTCGTCATCAAGGCGCTGATCGAGACGAATACGCTGTTTGCACGCGGCAGGCTGAAGCATTCCTATCCGCATTCCTGGCGGTCGAAGAAGCCGGTCATCTTCCGCAACACGCCTCAGTGGTTCGTCTATATGGACAAGGACTTTGCTGACGGTTCGACGCTGCGTTCGCGTGCCTTGAAGGCGATCGACGACACCCGCTTCGTGCCGGCTGCCGGCCAGAACCGCCTGCGCGCCATGATCGAGCAGCGTCCGGATTGGGTTCTGTCGCGTCAGCGCGCCTGGGGCGTGCCGATCGCGATCTTCGTCGACGAGCAAGGCAACATCCTGCAGGATGACGGCGTCAACGCCCGTATCCTTGAGGCTTTCGAGCAGGAAGGTGCCGATGCCTGGTTTGCCGAAGGTGCGCGCGAGCGCTTCCTTGGCGAGAAGGCTAACGAGCCCTGGACGCAGGTCATGGACATCCTCGACGTGTGGTTCGATTCCGGTTCGACCCACACTTTCACGCTGGAGGACCGTCCGGATCTGAAGTGGCCGGCAGACCTCTATCTCGAAGGCTCCGACCAGCATCGCGGCTGGTTCCATTCGTCGCTGCTCGAAAGTGCTGCGACGCGTGGCCGCGCGCCATATGACGCCGTCCTCACCCATGGCTTCACCATGGACGAGAAGGGCGAAAAGATGTCGAAGTCCAAGGGTAACGTCACGTCGCCGCAAGAGGTGATGAAGGATGCGGGCGCCGACATCCTCCGCCTCTGGGTCATGACGTCGGACTATTCGGAAGATCTGCGCGTCGGTAAGGCTATCATCCAGACCAATGTCGACGCTTATCGCAAGCTGCGCAACACCATCCGCTGGATGCTCGGCACGCTGGCACACGACAAGGGCGAAGTGATCGCCTATGCCGACATGCCGGAGCTGGAGCAGCTGATGCTGCACCGTCTGGCCGAGCTCGACGAACTGGTGCGCGAAAGCTACGACGCCTTCGACTTCAAGCGCATCGCCCGCGCCCTGATCGATTTCGCCAATGTCGAGCTCTCGGCCTTCTACTTCGACGTCCGCAAGGATGCGCTTTACTGCGATGCGCCGTCGAGCCTGCGCCGCCGCGCCTCGCTCGCCGTCATCCGTACGATCTTCGATTGCATGGTGACGTGGCTGGCGCCCATGCTGCCCTTCACCACGGAAGAGGCGTGGCTCTCGCGCAATCCCTCGGCGGTCTCGGTTCACCTCGAGCAGTTCGTTACCGTTCCGGCCGAGTGGAAAAACGAGGCGCTGGCCGAGAAGTGGAAGAAGATCCGCGCTGTGCGCAGCGTCGTCACCGGTGCTTTGGAAATCGAACGCAAGGACAAGCGGATCGGCTCCTCGCTCGAAGCTGCCCCGGTCGTCTACGTCGCCGATCCGGAGCTATTGAAGGTGCTCGAAGGGCAGGATTTCTCGGAAATCTGCATCACGTCTGACATCACCATCCTCGGTGGCGAAGGTCCGGCCGATGCATTCCGTCTTGATGACACCGCCAAGGTCAGCGTCGTGCCCAAGCTTGCCGAAGGCCGCAAATGCGCCCGTTCGTGGCGCATCACCACGGATGTCGGCTCCGATCCGGAATATCCGGATGTCTCGGCGCGCGATGCTGCGGCGCTGCGCGAGCTTGCAGCTATCAACTGAAGAAAATTGCCGGATGAATTGCCTTTGCGGCGTTCATCCGGTAAAAGCTGCCTGAAAATGGCCTGAATTTTACGGCAGTTGCCTTGAATGGGGTCCTATCGCGTTTATTCCGGCATGGCTGGGAAGGGTTTTCATGAGAGCGATGCATAAGGTTCGTGTCGGCGTCAGCTTGGCGGCACTTGTGGTTGGCTGCGGCGCCATGTCCGGCTGCCTTAGCAGCCCGACTTACGGCACCGACAAGACGGCCGGCGTCCAGCTCCTCGATGACCTCGGCGACATCGCCTCCGTTTCGGCGGCGACGCCGAAGGACAAGGGCGTGAAGTATCCGAACCGTCCGGGTCTCGTTCTGCCTTCCGACAAGGATCGCGACAATCTCACCGCGCCGCAGCAGTCTCTGGCAAGCAAGGACAACCCGGCCTGGCTGGAATCGCCGGAAGAAGCCCGCAAGCGCCTTGCCGCGGAAGCCGACGAGAAGAAGAGCGACGTCAATTATCGCTCGCCGCTGGCTCAGGCTGACAGCGCCAAAAATCACATGAGCGAAGCGCAGCAGACCGCTGCCTATCGCGCTGCCCGTCAGGACCAGGCCGGCACCTATATCGATCAGCGTCGCTATCTGATCGACCCGCCGCAGCAATATCGCCAGGTATCCGATCAGGCTGCTTTGAACGATCTCGGCACGCCCGAGTCGAAGAAGGAAAAGAAGCGCAAGAAGGATGCCGAAGCCGCGCAGCAGACCAGCAACAGCAGCTGGTGGAAGCCTTTCCAGTAAAAGCTCTCAAGGCGGCGGCAGCTGCATAATTTTAAAGTGCTACCGCGTCCTTTACGCGTCTTGAAAGACGCGCGGTGCTGTAAACCGCCGCTTTTCAGTCTTCGGAACGTTTCGCTTGGAAGAAAGCTCTGAGGATGTCGGCGGATGCTGTCTCGCCGAGGCCGGAATAGACCTCCGGCGCATGGTGGCAGGTTGGTTGACGATAGAAGCGCACGCCATTGTCGACACCGCCGCCCTTCGGATCCTCGGCACCATAATAGAGACGGCGGATGCGCGCGAAGGAAATGGCAGCGGCGCACATGGTGCAGGGTTCCAGCGTCACATAGAGATCGGCGCCCGCAAGACGTTCCTGGCCCAGCTCCTCGCAGGCCAGGCGGATGGCGACGATTTCGGCATGGGCGGTGACGTCGTTGAGCTCACGGGTGCGGTTGCCGGCAGTGGCGATGACCTTGTTGTCGAGTGCGATTGCGGCGCCGATCGGCACTTCGCCACGCTCTCCAGCGCGGCGCGCTTCGGCCAAAGCAAGCTCTATAAATTGATTTGTAGCCGCCATTCAAGTTTTTCCACTTAACCGCAAGGGCGTGACCTGATAGGAACACGCGTTAAAAATTCAGGCAAACAACAAATGACGATGAATGACAAGCCCAAGCGGCCTGGGTCTAAACCCTTTGCTGGCGACAAGAAGACGATAAAGCGAGATGGTGCGAAGCCTCTGAAGGCCGCAGCCGTTAAAGCTGCGGAAGCGACCGCGGTCGAGGATGGAAAGGCTGAGCGCATTTCCAAGGTGATGGCGCGCGCCGGCGTGGCGTCTCGCCGCGATATCGAGCGCATGATCCTGGATGGCCGTGTCAAGCTGAACGGCGTGCTGCTCGATACGCCCGTGGTCAACGTCACCCTTACAGACAAGATCGAGGTCGACGGCGTGCCGATCCGCGGCATCGAGCGCACCCGTCTATGGCTCTATCACAAGCCGGCAGGCCTCGTGACCACCAATGCCGATCCGGAGGGCCGCCCGACGGTGTTCGACAATCTGCCGGACGAGCTGCCACGCGTCATGTCGATCGGCCGTCTCGATATCAACACCGAAGGTTTGCTGCTGCTGACCAATGACGGCGGCCTTGCCCGCGTTCTGGAATTGCCGACCACTGGCTGGCTGCGCCGCTATCGCGTGCGCGCCCATGGCGAGATCGATCAGGAAGCGCTCGACAAGCTGAAGGAAGGGATTGCCGTCGATGGCGTGCTTTACGGCTCGATCGACGCGACGCTTGACCGCACGCAAGGGTCCAATGTCTGGATTACCATGGGCCTGCGCGAAGGCAAGAACCGCGAAATCAAGAACGTGCTCGGCGCGCTCGGCCTCGAGGTCAATCGCCTGATCCGCATCTCCTATGGCCCGTTCCAGCTCGGCGAGCTGCCTGAGGGTCATGTGCTCGAGGTGCGCGGCCGCACGCTGCGCGACCAGCTCGGTCCCCGTCTGGTCGAGGATGCCAAGGCGAATTTCGATGCACCGCTCTATAACGCCCCGGCCGTGGCCGAGCCCGAAGAGGCAGATGCCAATCCGGCTCGGACGACCAGGGAAGAACGCCCGCGCCGAGAGCGCCCCGAGGACAAGCGCGAGCGAGCGCTCAGCCGTCTCGATACCAAACGCGATGCCAAGCGTGATGATCGCCGCGAAGGCGGCCACAAGGACGACGACCGGGCGAAGCGCCAGCCGCTCGGCCCGCGCCGCAGCGCCAATGTCTGGATGGCGCCGGGCGCCCGCCCGCTCGGTGAAAAGGCGGCAGCGAAGGCCGCAAAGAATGCAAAGACCGCTTCCCGGCGCGGCGAGATCGAGCGCCCGCAGCGCAGCAGCTTCGACCGACCGGACGAAGGCCCGCGCGTCCGTATCAATCGTGTCGACGAGGGCGATGGCGAATGGATTCGTTCGAGCGAGGAAGCGCCGCGCAGGTCGCGTGGCGACGACGAGGGCTTTGATCGCAAGCGCTCGCGCGGCGATCGCCCCCAGGGTGATCGTCCCGCCCGTGGGGAACGACCGTTTGGTGATCGTCCCCGCGGCGATCGGGCGTTTGGCGATCGTCCGCGCGGCGAACGCAGTTCTCGGTCGGAGAGTGGTGACCGTCCTCGTGCGAAATCCTTCCACGGTGAAGCCCGCTCCGAACGGTCCTTCGGAGATCGACCTGCGCGCGGCGACCGGCCTTTCGGCGACAAGCCTCGTGGCGACCGGCGTCCGCGTGCCGAGGGGGACGAGCGTCCGCGCAACAAGTCTTTCGGCGGTGAACAGCGCTCCGAACGCCCCCGCGGCGATCGCCCTTTTGGTGATCGTCCGCCCCGTGGTGACCGACCCTTCGGTGATCGCCCTCAGGGCGAACGTTCCTTCGGCGATCGGCCGGCCGGCAAGCCCTTCGGCAAGAAGCCTGGCGGCAAATCCTTTGGCGGCAAGCCGGGCGGAAAGCCCGGTGGCTCGCGTGGCTTTGGCGGCAAGCCGGGTGGCGCAGGTCGCCCATCCGGCGGTCCGCGCGGCGGTTCCGGTCGGGGTGGCCCCGGCAGGGGCGGCCCCAAGGGCGGCAGGGGCTGACGCGCGGTGAGGATCGTCGGCGGTGAGTTTCGCGGTCGCTCGCTTGCAACGCCGAAGTCGAACGATATTCGTCCGACGGCGGATCGCACGCGCGAAAGCCTGTTCAACATTCTGAACCACGCCTATCCCGAGGCCATCGATTGCACGCGGATGATGGACGTTTTTGCCGGCACCGGCGCCGTCGGGCTGGAGGCAGCCTCGCGGGGCTGCCGCCATGTGCTCTTCGTGGAAAGCAGCGTCGAGGGCAGGGGCCTTCTCTGGGAGAACATCGATGCGCTCGGCCTGCATGGCCGCACGCGCATGCTGCGTCGTGATGCGACGGACCTCGGCAGCGTCGGCAATCTCGAACCCTTCGATTTTCTCTTCGCCGACCCGCCATACGGCAAGGGGCTGGGCGAGAAAGCTTTCGCGGCCGCTGCCGCCGGTGGCTGGCTGGTGCCGGGCGCTCTGGCAATCCTCGAGGAGCGCGCCGATGTCACAGTTGCCGCGCCATCGGATTTCCTGTTTCTGGAGGAGCGAACCTTCGGCGACAGCAAGATGCATTTCTTCCGTTACCAGCCGCTGGCGGCCTGACGGAGGAAGGAGAACCCTATGGGCGATTATGCTGATTTCGTCGGCAGCGACTATCCGCTCGCCGCTTCCGGCACGCCGAGCGTCGCAGTCGCCTTCGGCTGCGGCGGTGCGCGCGGTCTCGCCCATATTCATATCATAGAGGCGCTGGACGAACTCGGCATTCGCCCCGTCGCCATAGCAGGCTCCTCCATCGGCTCGATCATGGGCGCGGCCATGGCCGTCGGCATGAGCGGTGCTGAGATCCGCGATTATACCCTGGCAACCGTCGGTAATCGCCCGGCCGTTCTCAACAAGATCTGGAGCCTGCGGCCGGTCAGCATGCGCAGCATCCGCTTCGGTCAGTTCAATCTCGAACGCATTCTGCGCACCTTCCTGCCGCCGGCTATTCCGGAGAGCTTTTCCGAGCTGCATATCCCGTTGAAGGTTGTCACCACCGATTATTACGACCAGGCGGAGGTCGTCATCGAGAAGGGCGAACTCTTCCCCGTGCTCGCCGCTTCTGCGGCCATTCCCGCCGTGTTCATGCCGGTAAAGCTCGGAGACCGCGTGATGATCGACGGCGGTATCATGAATCCGGTTCCTTATGAACATTTGGCCGGTCTTGCCGATATCATCATCGGCATCGACGTCGTCGGCGGGCCGGAAGGAAGCGGCCGACAGGTTCCGAACCGTATCGAGAGCCTGTTCGGCGCCGGCCAGCTGACCATGCAGTCCAATATTGCCTTGAAGCTGCGGCTGCAGGCACCGCAAATCTTCCTGCGCCCCACCGTCGGCCGCACCGGCGTCCTCGACTTCCTGAAGGCGCGCGATATCCTCGCCATGTCGGCCGGCGTCAAGGACGAGCTGAAATTCGCGCTCGACCGGGCGATGACGGCGAAGAATTAGCATTCAGGCAAGAAGCGCGGGATGCGGCTTGCGTCAGAAATCGTGAAGCGAAGATGTTTAAGCTCGCTCCGGCTCCTCTTGTGGCAGGACAACGAGATCGTCGGCGTCGCTGTAGGTATCGGCGGCACGCTTCGGCTTGACCAGCGGTTCCGGCTTGACGGGGCGTGAATAGAGCATGTCGCTGCCGGCCTGCAGCCCCTCGCTCACCTGCAGTACGAGCCTTTGCTCGTCGCGTTTGCGGATATCCTCGCCAATCTCGTAGGCTTCCGCCTCGCTGACCCCAAGTGCTTCCAGGGTGCGGCGGCCGAAGAGCAGACCGGATTCCAGCGTCTCGCGCAGCTCGTAGTCCACACCTTTATGCCGCAGCTCGATCGAGTGAATACGGTCATAGGAGCGCACGAAAAGGCGCGCATGCGGATAATCCGTCTGCACAAGTTCGACGATCTTGTCCGTCACCTCGCGCAGATGCGTGCTGACGACGACGATCTTGGCGCGGTCAATGCCGGCCGAGCGCAGCACGTCCTTGCGGGTTCCGTCGCCGAAATAGATCCGGAACCCGAAGCTCGATGCCTGGCGGATGCGGTCGGCCGAGAAATCGATCACCGTCACGTCGCGGCCGCTGGCAAGCAGGATCTGTGCGGCAATCTGGCCGAAACGCGAAAAGCCGATCATCAGCACATCGGAACCGGCGCCTTCGAAATCCTCGTCCAGCTCTTCCTGCGTATCGCCCTTCACCAGCCGTTTCGCCAGCGCGGAACTGAGCGGTGTCAGCGCCATCGATAGTGTGACGATGGCGATCAGCATCGATGCCGTGTTCGCCGAGAAAAGATTGCCGCTGGCGCTGGCCGCGCTGAAGAGCACGAAACCGAATTCGCCGCCTTGCGGCAGCAGCCCCGCGATACGGACGGCATCATTGTGCGGCGAGCCTGCGAGCCGGCAGAGCGCATAGATCACGACCGCCTTGATGACCATCATTACCGGGACGGCGAGCACGATCATCACCCAGTTGTCGAGGATGACCTCGAGTTTCAGCGACAGGCCGACGGCAATGAAGAAAATCGCGAGTAACACGCCACGGAAGGGTTCGATATCCGCCTCCAGCTCATGCCGATAGGAGGATTCGGCCAGCATCACGCCGGAGAGGAATGCGCCCATCGCCATGGAGAGGCCGGCGAGCTGCATCAGCGTAGCCGACCCCATGACGACGAAGAGGGCGGCGGCAATCATCGCCTCGCGTGCGCCGGTGCGTGCGATCACCTGAAACAGCGGCGTCAGCAGATAGCGCCCTGCGATGATCATCGCTGCCACTGCGCCGATGGCAATGGCGAGACTTGGCAGTGGATTGGCGGTTTCCTGCGCGCCGTCGAGCACGGTGATCAGCGCCAGCAGCGGCACGATGGCAAGATCCTGCAGCAGCAGCATCGAGAAGGAGCGCTGGCCGTATTTCGTGTTGACGTCGCCCTGCTGTTCGAGGATCTGCATCGCGAAGGCGGTCGAGGAAAGCGCCAGGCCGAAACCGATGATGATGCTGCCCTTCCAGCCGGCAATGCCGCCGAAATAGGCGGCCACCATCAGCGCAAGTCCGCTGAGAACCACCTGTGCCGTGCCGAGGCCGAAAATATCCCGGCGCATCTGCCAGAGGCGGGACGGCTTCAGTTCCAGGCCGATGATGAAGAGCAGGAAGACGACGCCGAGTTCGGCCACGGCCAGAACAGCCTCGCTGTCGCTGATGCTGTGGAGAATCGGCCCGATCACAACGCCTGCAGCGAGATAGCCGAGCACCGTGCCAAGCCCCAGTTTCTTGAAGATCGGCGCCGTGACGACGGCGCCGCCGAGCAGCAGCAGGGTTTCGGTGAAAAGCGTATTGGGGGCGGACATCGTCTGTTTCTTTCCGTGGGGCAGGCGGTGTTGCGACGCTTGGTCATGATAAACAACCATGCGTGAAGCGATTAGAACAAGAATCGGCTTTGCCGCCCTTGATGCTTTATGTAGTGCACAATAAATGGAACGCGAAGGAAAGGCCAAGTCATGACCTCTGAAATCGATTCCGCCACTCTGCTTTCCCGCGCCAGCCAGTTGATCGACCTCGCCCGGAAAGCCGGTGCGGATGCCGCCGATGCCGTCGTGGTGCGGTCGAGGGCCCATTCCGTCAGCGTCCGTCTCGGCAAGGTCGAAGGCACGGAATCCTCCGAGAGCGACGACTTCTCGCTGAGGGTCTTCGTCGGCAATCGCGTGGCGAGCGTTTCGGCCAATCCCGGCTTCGATCTCAACGCTCTTGCCGAACGCGCGGTCGCCATGGCCAAAGTTTCTCCGGAAGATCCCTTTGCCTGCCTCGCTGACGAAGCGGATCTCGCCAAGAGCTATCCCGATCTCGAACTGTTCGATCCGACCGAAGTGTCCACGGAGCAGCTGCGCGAAGCGGCGCTTGCGACCGAAGCTGCGGCACTCGCTGTTCCGGGCGTCACCAATTCTTCCGGTGCCGGTGCTTCGGCCGGCATGGGCGGCCTCGTGCTCGTCACCTCGCATGGTTTTGCCGGCTACTATATGGGCTCGCGCTTCGGGCGCTCCGTCAGCGTCATTGCCGGCGAAGGCACCGGCATGGAGCGCGACTATGATTTCGACAGCCGCCTCTATTTCGCCGATCTTGATGCGGCCGAGGAGATCGGCGGCCGCGCCGGCGAACGAGTCGTCAAACGGCTCAATCCGCGCCAGGTTCCGACGGGCAAGAACGTCACCGTCGTTTTCGACCCGCGCGTCGCCCGCGGCTTCGTCGGCCATATTGCCGGCGCGATCAATGGCGCTTCCGTCGCCCGCAAGACCAGCTTCCTGCGCGACAAGATGGGCCAGCAGGTGCTGAAATCGGGCCTCTCGATCACGGACGATCCGCTGATCGTGCGTGGCCCATCCTCGCGCCCCTTCGACGGCGAGGGCGTATCGGGCAAGCGGCTCGTCATGATCGAGGACGGCGTGCTGCAGTCCTGGTTCCTCTCGACAGCGACTGCGCGGGAAATCGGCGGCGGACTGAAGACCAACGGCCGCGGCGTACGCGGCGGCACATCCGTATCGCCCGCGTCCACCAACCTGGCGCTGGAGCCGGGCGATATTTCGCCGGAGGACCTGATCCGCAACGTCGGAACCGGCTTCTATGTTACCGAGTTGATCGGCCAGGGCGTCAACATGATAACAGGCGAGTACAGCCGCGGCGCCACCGGTTTCTGGATCGAGAACGGCGAATTGACCTTCCCGGTTTCGGAGGTGACGATCGCCTCCAATCTGAAGGACATGTTCATGCGCGTAACGCCGGCAAACGACATCGACCGCGATTTCGGCATCGCTGCTCCGACGCTTGCCATTGAGGGCATGACGCTGGCGGGCCGCTGAAAAACGAGCGGAGATTGGAATTAGTCAATGATCGATAGCAAGGCCGGCCAATTGAGCGACGTGGACCTGATTGTGGGTGCCGCGCTCGAGGCGGGCAAGATCGCTCTTGGTTTCTTCCGGCAATCGCCGGAAGTCTGGTGGAAGAACAACGGTCAGTCCCCCGTCAGTGCTGCCGATTTTGCCGCCAACGAAAGCCTTGCCGTCATATTGCGCTCGGCGCGCCCGAACTATGGTTGGCTTTCCGAGGAAACCGACGACGATGCCGAGCGTCTGAAGCACGAGACCGTCTTCGTCGTCGATCCCATCGACGGCACCAGGGGATTTCTTGCGGGCCTGGATCTTTGGTGCGTCAGCGTCGCCGTCGTCACCGATGGGCGGCCTGTGGCGGGCGTGCTCTACGCGCCGGCGCTTGACGAGCTTTTCGTGGCGACGACTGGTGGGGAGGCCCTGAAGAACGGCAAGCCGATCCGCGTGTCTCAGAGAGTCGGTGATGACATCCATCGGCTGGCGACCGGCGAGGATATGCTGAAGGGCGTTGATCCGGATTTCCGCAAGACCGTCGAGCGGGTGAAGCACGTGCCGTCACTTGCCTATCGCCTCGCCATGGTGGCGGACGGGCGCCTCGAAGGAACGATCGTCAAGCGCAACTCGCATGACTGGGATCTGGCCGCCGCCGATCTCATTCTGGAGCGGGCCGGCGGCGCGCTCGTGGACCTTTCGGGCAATACCCTCAGCTACAATCGCGCCGAAGTATCGCATGACGAGCTTTGCGGCGCATCGGCATCGCAATTACCGGAGTTTCTCCGTCAGCTTTCACATCGACGAGACGGTTGACCTTTCAGTCAAAATCCCGCAGATGAAAGGCGGAGGGGGATGACAGCAGAAAGAGACGAAAATGACTGATACCAGCGGCAAAAAGCAGCTCCTGCACCTTGTCTTCGGCGGTGAATTGGAAAACCTCGAAGAGGTCCAGTTCCGCAATCTCAACGAGCTCGATATCGTCGGCATGTATCCCGATTATGCGAGCGCGTTGACGGCGTGGAAATCCAAGGCGCAGCAGACTGTCGACAATGCCCATATGCGTTATTTCATTGTCCACCTGCATCGTTTGCTCGATCCGCAGGAAAAAGCGGCATCCTGAGATCGCCTCGCACCGAATTTTGCATTTGATATCTCTGTCCGGTACAGCCCCGTCGCTTTAAATCCGGTCATGAAGCAGTATCTTTGACACAATAAGAACGAAAATTCGGCCGTTTATTCGGCCGGTTCATAATCGGGATTTGGCATTGATGGTGATCAGCTGGGATAGGAGGCGAACGAAATGAGTAGCCTCAGGGCGCGTCTTGCCTTGAGCGCCTATCGCTTTGGTGGAATCGCCGTCTATCCATTCATCGGGCCTTATCTCGCGGTTCGCGCGGCCAAGGGCAAGGAAGATAGTTCCCGCAGGCTGGAGCGCTCGGGTTATGCGAGCGCCAACCGTCCGCAGGGGCCGTTGATCTGGTTCCATGCCGCGAGCGTGGGGGAAACCTCGGCCGTCATTCCGTTGATCCGCGAGATCCGTCGCCGCGACATTCACGTTATCCTGACGACGGGCACGATGACCTCGGCCAAGGTTGCGCAGCAACGTCTTGGCGAAGAGGTCATCCATCAATACGTGCCGCTCGATCTCAAGCCCGCCATCAAGCGCTTCCTCGACTACTGGCAGCCCGATTGCGCCATTTTTGCCGAATCCGAGATCTGGCCGACGACGATCATGGAGCTTGGCCGCAAGCGAATCCCGCAGATCCTCGTCAACGCCCGCATGTCGGATCGATCCTTTGAACGCTGGAGCCGGCATCTCTCGCTTGCCGAGGCGTTGTTTGAGAATCTGGCGCTGGTCGTGGCCCAGTCCGACCTCGACGCCGAACGCTTCCGCGATCTCGGCGCTTTGCAGGTTCTGAAATCGGGCAATCTCAAAGTGGATACGGATGCACCGTCATATGATGCACCGACGCTCGCCGGCTACATGAAGCAGATCGGCGACCGCAAGACCTGGGCCGCGGTCTCCACTTTCGAGGGCGAGGAAGGTGCTGCAGCCTCCGTCCACTCGATGCTGAAGGGGCATAACGGCCAGCTTACCATCATCGTGCCGCGCCATCCCGAGCGCAGCGACGCGATCGAGGCTATGCTCGCTGAACAGGGTCTCAAAGTGGCGCGCCGCACTCGCAACGATATCCTTTCGTCCGATGTCGATGTCTTCCTTGGCGATACCATAGGCGAGATGGGGCTTTATCTGCGGATGACCGAAGTCGCCTTCATGGGCAAGTCGCTGTTCAATGAAGGCGGCCAGAATCCGCTTGAGCCGGCCATGCTCGGTTGCGCGATCCTGACCGGCGGTCATGTCCAGAATTTCCGCGATTCCTATCAGCTGCTCGCCCGCCGCGGCAGCGCCCGCATGGTGCGCGATACCGAGATGCTGGCGCGCGGCGTCCATTATTTGCTTACCAACGACACGGCACGGCGCAGCATGATCGATGCCGGCTTCGCAGCCGTGCATGAAATGCGTGGTGCACTGGCAGCAACGGTGAAGGGGCTGGAGCCCTATATCAATCCGCTTTCGGTCAAGGCGCGGCTGATGCCGAAGACGATGGCGAACGGATAAGAAGGGAAGGGTATGACAGCGGCCAAGCTGGGAGCGATTGCGGGCATTCTTTTCGATAAGGACGGAACGTTGCTCGACTATGACCAGAGCTGGCTGCCGGTCAATCGGGAGCTCGCACGCATCGCTGCTCAAGACGATCCCATTCTTGCCGATCATCTTCTCTCCGCCTGCGGCATGGACCCGGTCACCGGCCATATCGTGCCGGACAGTCTGCTTGCGGCAGGTAACACCCGGCAGATTTCCGAGGGCCTGGTGGCCGCCGGCTCGAAAGTGAATGTCGCGGAGCTGGTGGAAAAACTCGATGCGCTTTTTGCGCATGCGGCCGATTTCTCTTCGCCCGTGACCGATCTCGCCGCATTCTTCCGGCGCCTGCACGAGCGCGGCTACAAGCTTGGCGTTGCTTCCAGTGATAATGAGCGCTCCATCCGCCAGACGGCGCGCCGCTTCGGCTTCATCGACTATGTCGATTATATCGCCGGCTATGACAGCGGCTTCGGCACCAAGCCGGAGCCGGGAATGGTACTCGGCTTTTACGCCGCGACCGGCCTTTCGCCGGCACAGGTCGCCGTCGTCGGCGACAATAATCATGATCTCCACATGGGTCGCAATGCGGGCGTCGGCCTGACCGTCGGCGTGCTGACGGGCACCGGCTCGCGCGAAACGCTGACGGCGGCATCGGACTATTGCCTCAACGACATTACCGAGCTGGAAAGCCTGCTCATGCCTTTGGTGCAATCGGCCTGATCCCGGCAATGGCTTGCTTTTTCATGCAATCTGGCCTTTCTTGCCGCTTTGTTGCAGGCACAGGCGAAGGGCTGGATTAGACGCATGGTATCGGAAGCCCCACCTTTCTGGTGGCGAAAGCCGGATTGGCGTGCCTGGGGGCTCTCACCCTTTTCGTTCCTATACGGCCGCATTGCCGGGCGCCGCATGGTGAATGGCAAACGGGCCTCCGTGCCGGTGCCTGTGATCTGCGTCGGTAATTTCACGGTCGGCGGCGCCGGCAAGACGCCGACGGCGCTTGCGCTTGCCCAGGCCGCGAAGGCGAAGGGGCTGAAGCCTGGTTTCCTCAGTCGAGGCTATGGCGGCTCGCTCGATGTCACCACGATTGTCGATCCCTCGCATCACCATGCCGCCGCCGTCGGGGACGAGCCGCTGCTGCTTGCCCGTGAGGCGCTGACGGTGATTGCCCGTCGCCGGGCCGATGGCGCGGAAAGGCTGGTGCGCGAGGGCGCCGACATCATCATCATGGATGACGGTTTCCAGAGCGCGCAGCTTGCGATCGACTACGCGCTTGTCGTCATCGATGGCGGCAGAGGCATCGGCAACGGTCATCTCGTTCCCGGCGGTCCAGTGCGCGCGCCGCTGCGCACGCAGCTCCTCTATGCGTCCGGCCTGCTGAAAGTCGGCGAGGGCACTGCCGCCGATCGCGTCGTTCGCCTTGCGGCAAGGGCAGGGAAGCCCTTCTTTTCCGCAAGCGTCAGGGTGCGTGGGCAGGAGGATTTGCGCGGCCGCAAGGTGCTTGCCTTCGCCGGCATCGCCGATCCGGCCAAGTTCTTCCGCACGGTCGAGACGCTGGGGGCCGAGATCGCCGTCCGGCGCAGCTTCGGAGATCACGAGCATCCCGGCGAAGACGACGTCTCCGACATGCTCGACATAGCCTCGCGCGAGGGGCTCGAGATCGTCACCACCTCGAAGGACTACGTGCGCTTGATCGGCCATCATGGCCGGGCCGATGAACTCTTGCGGCGCTGCAGGGTAATCGAGATCGATATGGTCTTTGACGATCCGCTGGCTCCGGCCCTGATTATCGACAGGGCTGTTGCAGCCGCCAGAGAGCGTCGCCTGCGGGAAAAGCGCGGCAAACCGGCTTAAAACTAGATCAGCTGCTCAGCGGGAAATCAGCGCTTCTGATTGGGCAGCGCGCCGGCGCGCTTTTCGGCCTCGAGCGAAGTGATGACGTCGGCATAGGGCTCCTGGCGGGCAACGCTCCAGTAGCGCAGTTCATCGAGCGCGATATGTTTGCCGGTCATGGCGCAGACGACATAGGAGCCCGGCATCAGGATCTGGAAATCGCCGTCGAGATAGCGAACTTTCGCCTCGCGGTTTCCATGTCCTTCGAAAAGATTCATCTGATGCAGTCCTTGATCTCTGTCATCTATTTGCCATACCTCACAACAGCGCCGCGCGTCAAATATGATGCGCAAAGGTCGCTGTGGCACTTAAAATTACGCAGCAGGCGCGACTTTCCAGACTATTTCCCGGAAAAGTTTCTTTTGGAAATGGCTGAGGTTAGCTGCGCCCGAACAGCCGTTCGATATCCGAGAGCTTCAATTCTATATAGGTCGGCCTGCCGTGATTGCACTGTCCGGAACCTGGCGTTGCCTCCATCTGGCGCAGAAGCGCATTCATCTCTTCCGGGCGCAGGCGCCGGCCGGATCGCACCGAACCGTGGCAGGCCATGGTCGCAGCCACATATTCCAGCTTGGCGGCAAGGCCAGAGGCTGTATCCCATTCGGCGATCTCGTCGGCCAACTGCCGGATCAGG
Source organism: Rhizobium sp. AB2/73 (assembly GCF_020871915.1). Classification (NCBI taxonomy): domain Bacteria; kingdom Pseudomonadati; phylum Pseudomonadota; class Alphaproteobacteria; order Hyphomicrobiales; family Rhizobiaceae; genus Rhizobium; species Rhizobium sp. AB2/73. Next base: position 412,504 of record NZ_CP067071.1, read on the forward strand.
CCCTGTGCGTCGACTTCGCCGAGCATGGCCGGCGTTTCCCGTACCGCGATAGCGCCGGGGCCGAAGCGTTCGATCGCGAGCCCGAGTTCGCCGAGTTCTTCGGCAAACACCATCAGCCGGTCGCAGTCCTCTTCGGGCAGGTCGACGATTTCCGGAATCAGCAGGACCTGCGATGACAGCCGCTTCGAATGCAGCGCCTTACGCATGGCCTCGAATACCAGCCGCTCATGCGCCGCGTGCTGATCGACTATGACAAGGCCGTTTTCCGTCTGGGCGACAATATAATTCTCATGCAGCTGGGCGCGGGCAGCACCCAGCGGAAAGCGAGCGGGTTCCTCGGCACGTGCCGATTGCAGCGGCGGGGCGACTTCGGCACGCGCGGTGGGCATGGCAAGCCCTTCGAAAGTGGTCTGCGGGTTTTCGGCAAATCCGTAGTCTGCCGTTGCCGCCGCTCTTTCGTAGGGACGGGACGGCGACGTTTCGGTCGTCCAAGGGGTCGGCGCTGGCGAGGGTCGCCAACCCTGCTGAAAGGCGGATCGTCCGGCGGTGAAGGCGCGCAACATGCCGTCTGCGCCGGTCGTAGCCGCGCGGTCGCCCTCGCGCGCCAGCGCTTCGCGCACGGCGCCGACGATCAGGCCGCGCACCAGCCCCGGATCGCGGAAGCGCACGTCGGATTTCGCCGGATGTACGTTGACGTCGACAAGCGCCGGATCGAGCCTCAGGGAAAGGACCGCGACAGGATAGCGTCCGGCGGGGATGGTTTCGGCATAGGCGCCGCGGATCGCCGAGAGGATCAGCTTGTCCTGCACCGGCCGGCCATTGACGAAGGCATATTGATGCGCGGAGTTGCCACGGTTGAAGGTCGGCACGCCGGCAAAACCGGTAAGGCTCACATCCTCACGCACCGCATCGAGCGCGATGGCGTTGTCCTTGAAATCGGCACCCAGTATCTGTGCCATGCGGGCGAGATGATCATCGCCGGTCGCGGGAAATTCCAGCGTCGAGCGGTCGGTGCCCGACAGAACGAAGCGCACGCGCGGAAAGGCAATCGCCATGCGCTTGACGACTTCGGTGATCGCGGCCGCCTCCGCCTTTTCGGTCTTCAGGAATTTCAGGCGCGCCGGCGTCGCAAAGAACAGGTCGCGTACCTCGACGATCGTGCCCGGATTGGCGGCCGCTGGGCGCAGATGCAGAACCTTGCCGCCTGCAACCGTGATCTCGGCGCCGCCGGCCGCGCCCACTCTGCGGCTTGCGATCGAAAGCTTCGCCACCGAGCCGATGGAGGGCAGGGCCTCGCCGCGAAAACCAAGGGTACGAATGTCTTCCAGCGTATCGGAAATCTTCGAGGTGCAGTGGCGCCGTACCGCAAGTTCGAGGTCGGCTTCCTCCATGCCCGAGCCGTTATCGGTCACCCTCAGCAGTGCCTTGCCGCCGCCTGCGGTCGCGATCTCGACACGGGTTGCACCGGCATCGAGTGCGTTTTCGATCAGTTCCTTGGCGGCGCTCGCCGGGCGTTCGATGACTTCGCCGGCGGCGATCTGATTGATCAGGGTCTCGGAAAGTTGCTTGATGGTCATGGCTGCATTCTCGTGGATTCGCGGCGGCGAGGGAAGAGGAAAGGCAATTTTCCGGCCTTGATCCACCCGTTTACATGGGGACTTTGTTAAGAAATTTAATCAATGTTTAAGGGAATGATGACAGGTTGCGGAGACAGAACTTGAAATGACCGCAGGTGGCGCGTTTCGTGCATGCTGACGGCTCTCGATGGCAGGTTGGTGGCCATCAGTGAAAATGGAGCCAGGTGCCATCTGCTTCAAGTGCCAAGGCCAGCATGCAACTCCCATGAACTTGCCTTGCAGAGCGAATGCCGCCCTGTCGATTTGCCGTGTTGTGAAACTGGTTGAGCGTAGGAATCCGACGAATGACTGCCGAGACTGAAAAGGCAGCTTTGGCAATGATGACGGCTGATGCCCCTTTCGGCGGCAGTCTGCAGACGATGTTCTTCGATGCCTTTTGCGATGGGCTATCCAGCGCCTTTTTTGCCTACGACAAGAACGACCTCCTGCTGTTTGCCAGCCGTCAGGTTCTGAACTTCTTCCCGATCGCGCCTGATTTCCTGCAACCTTCGACGCGACTGCGGGATTTTCTGAGCGCCGTCTTCGACACGGGTGTACGCTATCAGCGCCACCAGACCAAAACGGCCGCCAATCGCGACGATTGGATATCGCAGCGCATAGCCACCCATTGGCGCGAACGCTACGAGACGACCGAGCATTTCACCGACGACCGCTGGGTGCGCATCTTCAAGCGGCGGCTCTCCTCGGGTATCGGCTTCTGCATCATGTCAGACGTTTCCGAAGTCAAGAAGCGCGAAGAGCAATGGCGCGTCGACATGGAGCGCGTGCAGCTGACCGAGGATATTCTCGACAATCTGCCCTTTCCGGTTTTCGTCAAGGACCAGAACCTCGTCTACGTCGCAGTCAACCGGGCGTTCTGCGACAAGTATCAGACGGCGGCTGACGAAGTGCGCGGTCGCAAGAGCATCGATATATTTTCCACCGACCTTGCCAATCGCTTCCATGAAAGCGATCGGCATGTGATCGAGACCGGCGAAATGTCGATCTCCCGGCAGCGCCAGATCACCCGCGACGGCGTCGAGCGCGACATCGTCACCCGCAAGCAGCGCATCGGCAAGCCGGGCCGCTATTTCCTGGTCTGCACCATGCAGGACCTGCCCAAGGATGGCGGCGACTTCGACGAGTTCGCGCTCGCGTCGAGCATTCGGGAAAACGGCGATCGCTCCTATCGCCGCGCCTATGTTCCGATGGTCGCGCTGCAGACCATTTCGCGCCGTCCGGCGGCGATGGAAACCTTCGTTCCGGAGAATTTCAGCGGCCGCAGGATGCTCGTCGTCACGCCGGATTTCGCTGCCGAAACGGCGGCTCTGAAGACGCTCGAGAAATACGGTTTCGAAGCCTGCGTCGTGCACAACGAGAACGAAGAGGCGGCATTTCTGGACGTGGCCAGCGCGCATGGCGTCAAGATCGATCTGGTCATCGTCGACAACCAGCTCGGCAAGCGCGGAATTGAGCTGGCCGAGCGGCAGAACCTAGCCGCGTTGTCGCTGAACGGCTCGCAGCTGGCAACCGAGCTTGCCTTCCTGATCGCGCGCCATTTCAATCGCAACATCCGTGGCGAGCTTGACGAGAGCATGGAGCCGGGGCTCGCGCCCGAATGGCGGCGTGCGACCGGAGAGGAGCGTCGGGCGCAGATTCTGGTCGCGGAAGACAATGATATCAATCAGATCGTCTTTTCGCAGATCCTCGAGGGCTTGGGATACAGCTATGTGATCGCCGCAAGTGGTGACGAGGCGGTGCGCCTGTGGCAGGAGCATCGTCCGGAACTGATCCTGATGGACATTTCGCTGCCGGGACTGAATGGCTTTGAATCCACCCGGCTGATCCGCGGCGCGGAAAAGGGTACCGGCTCCCATACGCCGATCATCGGTGTTCTGACGCAGGCTTTCGAGCGCGACCGCAAGGAGTGCGCCGATGTCGGCATGGACGACGTCATCCTGAAACCGGTTAGTCCCGATATCATCGAAACGGTATTTCAGAAGCATATGCGCGGTGCTCTGAAGGCGCAAAATATATAAATGTTACAATGATATCATTCCCGACGGCAACTTATCGCCGACGCCGAATGACTGTCGTCTTGGCATCCTTTGTTAAGACTTCCTCGGCATGCTCTTCCCCCGGGTGGAGAAAAGGCCGGAACCAAATATGAAATCGACTGAGATGCTGCCGGGGCCAGTCAATCAGCAGCCGCAGGCAATCGCTTATACCGATCCGCTCACCGGGTTGGGCAACCGCCATCGCATGCGCGAGCGTGCGCGCGCGCTTTCGCTCGAGCGTGCCGGCGATCCCGCACCCTTTACGATCGGCATCGTCAATCTCGATGCCTTCAAGCCGATCAATGACCTGTTCGGCGTCGACGCGGGCGATGAGATCCTCTGCCAGGTTGCTCATCGTCTGAAGGCCTGCATACCCGACGGCGCACTGGTGACGCGTCACGACGGCGATGAATTCGCCTTTGTACTGCCGCTTGTCTTCGAACGCGTCGGCGCCGAGAAATTCGGGCAGATGATCCGGGAAGTGCTGTCGGCGCCCTATGATCTCGGCGATCGCAATGTCCGCCTTTCCGCATCCTTCGGCTTTGCCATTCATCCTTTCGCCGGAGAAGAATTCGACGATCTCCTGAAAAATGCGGATACGGCGCTTTATCGCTCCAAGCGTCGAGGCCGCGGCCAGATCACCGTCTATTCCAGAGAGATTGCGCAGGAGATGAAGCGTGCGACGCAGCTGGAGCAGGCGCTGCGCAACGCCATCATTTCCGACTCCATCGACGTGCATTTCCAGCCGATCGTCTCGCTTGCCAACGACATGGTTCTCGGTTTCGAGGCTCTGGCGCGCTGGAACGATCCGGATCTCGGCTTTGTCTCACCGGCTGTCTTCGTGCCGCTTGCCGAGGAACGAGGCTTTATCGATGCGCTGTCCGAAACGCTGCTACGAAAAGCGGCGGAGGCGGCGCTCTCGTGGCCGCGCGAACTGTTTCTGTCCTTCAATCTCTCGTCGGCGCAACTGATGGATCCCGGCACCAGCAGCAGCATTCTCGCCATCCTGACGCGCGCCGGTCTGGACCCGCACCGCCTCGAACTTGAAATCACGGAAACGGCGGTCATGAGCTCGGCCGATACCGCCCATCGCATCATCGCCGATCTTCGAGCGGTCGGCGTGCGCATCTCTCTCGATGATTTCGGCACCGGTCAGTCCAGCCTTGGACGCTTGCGCGAATTCATTTTCGATAAGGTCAAGATCGATCGGGCCTTCGTCTCGCGCATGAATTCGGACAGGGCCTCCGAGCACATCATCAAGGCTGTTCTTGCCATGTGCGAAGGACTTGACCTGCGTGTGGTCGCGGAAGGTATCGAGGATCATGCTGAAGCGGCGAAGCTGAAGGCACTGGGCTGCGCTATGGGGCAGGGCTATTATTTTGGAAAGCCGGTCGATAGCGCTGCGACGCTTCGCTACCTGCAGACCCATTATTTCGATCTCAGCCACGAACGCGAAATTGCCTAAGCGTAAAAAGCAGGGTGAAGAAATGGTCAAAGAAAGCGGCGGCCCATAAGACCGCCGCTTCTGTATTTCGTCCAACCTTTGCCAATAGTTACTTGTTGGTGGTCGACGAAGTCGTGGTATTGTCGGTGGCCGGCATTGTCGACGTGCCGGACGATTGAGCCGCCTTTTCGGATGCCTGCATCGAAAGGGTCTTGAACTCTGGTGCGGCCTTCAGGGAATCGGCCGTTTCCGTCGTCGTCAATTTCACCGTCCCGTCCTGCGGGTTCTGGGTGGCGCTGATCTTATCGAACGGAACGGCGACGTTTTTCTGGCCCATGCCAAGGAAACCGCCGACGCCGACGACTGCGGCGACGACGCCACCCTGCTTCTGCAGGATCAGGTCGTTGATGCTGCCGATGCTTTCGTTCTGACCATTATAGACCGACTGGCCCATATAGGTCTTGGCGCTGATCTGATCGGCGGACTGCGTGGTCAGATAGCCCGCCTGACCACCCGTGGAGGGGGCGGGAGCCTCAGCGCTTTGCGGTGCTGCCGAGCTATCGGGTTTGGTGGCATCCGGCGTTGCCGGCGCGCTTTGTGTCACCGGCGCATTATTGCCCGCGCCGCCATTTGATGGCTGTTGCGCTTGGGCAAAAGCCATGGGTGAAAGCACCGACGCCGTAGCAAAGATGGCGCCTGCTGCAACGGAAGTGAAGAGTTTCCCAGTCATCGTGAACCTACCTTTCATTCTGATGGGCATGCTTCGTCATACGCGCATGCTTACCAGCGCGAGTGGAACTTTTGTGCTGCCGGCCGTTTTCGTACCGGTCCTAGAAGCAATGGCTCAGGGAAGTTTTGGTTCCGTCAAAAGTTGCAGAAAATTGCTTCACTCACCTCGGAAGCAAAAGGAATATGTTGGAAAATCAATAGATACAGCTTCAAAAAACAACCAGAAAGATTATTAGGACCACAAAAAACGATCCAACTCAGATTTCAATTCTTTTTTCGAGGCCCAACGTGTCTTGCGCCTCACATGACCCATCAAAATAATGCCGCCCTCAGCGAGATTGGCTGAAGGCGGCCTTCAATCAAAGCTTGTATGGGGGGTCGAAAACGCCTTTGACTGTCAGGCCAAGTTCCAGAAGGGCACCCGCCTGCGGCTGCATCGAGCGCGCCTCCTCATCCAAGCCTTCCCAGGCAGTCGTCACGGCCAGCCGGTCCGCGTTCTTGCCGATGAAGGCCGGGCAGGACGGCTGCATTGCGGGCACGCGATACCGCTCGATGCGCAGGCCGTCCGGGCTGTATTTGTCGACGAAGCCGGAGCCCCAGCGCGCATTCCAGATATAGCCGTCCGCGTCGCAGACCGAACCGTCAAGACCGCCAGGATCTTCCATGCTGTCGACCATGACGATCGGCTCGCCGCTCGGGAGTCCCGTCTCGGGGTCGACGAGCACGCGCATCAGCTGGCTGACGCGGGTATCGGTGAAATAGGCGATCGTGCCATCGGGGGAGAAGCAGATGGAATTCGGAATGCTGATCTGGTCGAAGATCTTCGTAACCTTGCCGCCGGCGACATGATAGATCGCGCCTGCCTGCATCTCGGCGCGCTTGCCCATGGTGCCGATCCAGAGCGATCCGGAAATATGCGTGCGCCCGTCATTGGAGCGGTTTTCGGGCTTGTCGGCTTCGATGGCCGTATAGAAGGTCAATTCGCCCGTCGCGATGTTGCGAAGGAAGAGACCCTGTTCGGTCGCGATCATCTGCCGTTCCGCATCGACCCGAGCCAGCACGCTCGCCATCATCGGCAGCTCGTGAACCTGCTTCTTGCCGGTCGGCAGGTGCAGTTCATGCAATTCCTTGCCGAGAATGTTGAACCACCAGACGGTATCCGTATCGGGATCGTAGGTCGGGCCTTCTCCGAGGACTGAGGAGGTGTTGCAGAGAATATTCCCCTGAAAGTCGTGAATATCGGTCATACATCAGGCTCCTATTGCTGCATCATAGGCATAAATGGTGACTTTGGCGCGTTCGGCAACCTCGGCCGCCGTCATTCCCGGCTTGTAGAGGCTGGTGCCGAGACCGAAAGCCAGAATGCCTGCCTTGGTGTAGTCGGCAAAATTCTTGTCCGAAACGCCGCCTACCGCGGCGATGACGAGTTCCGGCGGCAGCACCGCGCGAATGGCAGTGATGCCGGAGGCGCCGAGCACGCCGGCGGGGAAGAATTTGAGACCGGTGGCACCGGCGCGGGCGGCGGAAAGCGCTTCCGTGGCGGTGAAGACGCCGGGCATCGTCACCATGCCCTTGTCGCGGGCGCGGCTGATGACCGCGGGCTCGACATTCGGTGTCACCAAGAGCTTGCCGCCGGCGCCATCCAGCCTGTCGACGTCTTCCACGGCCAGCACCGTGCCTGCGCCGATCAGGCAATCGGCAGGCGCCATCTTGGCGGCGGTCTCGATAGAGCGGAACGGTTCCGGCGAATTCAGCGGAATTTCGATTGCCGTGAAACCTGTCTCGATCAGCGTGCCGACGATATCGGCCGTTTCCTCCGGCTTGATGCCGCGAAGAATGGCAATGAGCGGACGCTTCATGGGTGGGAAGGGGATGCGGGTCGTCATCAGCTTTTGCTTTCTTTCTTGAACCAGATCGCCTCGGCCGCAGCGGACAGTCCGCGACGGACGGCGGCATCGGCATCGATGGTCTTGTAATTGAGGGAAAGGGTACGAAAGGCGTCTTCATAGAGCGCCTGGAGGCGGCCGGAAGCGACCAGCGTGATGGCCGCATTCTGCCCCGCCGAAGCGAGCGCACCGGCGATTTCCGCGCCGATCAGGGTGCCCGAGATCAGTGCCTGGGCGCCGGCGGCCGTAAGCCCGTTCAGGAGCTGGCCGGAGCGGGCCGTGAACAGCAGGTTGGTGACGAGGGCCGGCTTGTCGAGGGCCGTCTTGAGGGCAGCCTCGAACGCCTTCGTGTCGGGCGGCATGTCCGCGGCGCCGGCAACGGCATGCGACAGGATGCTGTGCTTGGTAATGACGTCGAAAAGCTCGCCCGTCATGAAGGTGGAAAAACCTGTCACCTGGCCATCCAGCACGCGCACCCATTTCGAATGCGTTCCCGGCATGCACACGAGCTGTTCGCCCTTCGCATCGGCGGCAATCGCGCCGAGCAGCTGCGTTTCCTCACCGCGCATGACATCGGGCACCTGCTGGCTTCGCTGTGCGAGACCCGGGAGGATGCGCACGTCGCGGGATTGTCCGGGCACGGAAACGGCGCCTGTCAGGATGGCGGCAAGTGAGGTCGGCGTGTCGATATATCCGGCTTCCACCCAGCCCTGGCGTGCTCCGGCCATGCCGCAGACGATGACGGGAAGGGCGTCCGGCGCGGATATGGCGTCGAGATGCGATTGCAGGACCTTGGCAAAGCCGGTCTGTGCCGCCGTGGTCATACCTTCGCCGCTGCGGCGCTCCGCCAGTATGCTGCCATCTTCGCCGACCAGCCACAGCCGGAAACTGCTGGTGCCCCAGTCCACCGCGACATATGCGGGTTTCGTCATGAGAAATGCTCCAAGTCTTACGTCAGAACTCTTGAGATTAGAAAATACCGCCGTCGACGGTGATGGCTTGTCCGGTGATGGCGCCGGAGCAGTCCGAAGCCAAAAAGAGCACCGGCCCGACCAGATCGTCGGCGCTCAGCACGCGCTTCAGGCATTGCCGGTCTATCGTCTTGGCCATGCCCTCTTCGGTCAGCCAGAGGTCGAGCTGTCGCTTGGTGACGATCATTCCCGGCAGGACGGCATTGACGCGGATGTTCTCGGGACCGAAGCGTCCGGCAAAGCTCTTGGTCAACCCGATGATACCGGACTTCGCGGTCGCGTAGGAGGACAGCAGCGGCGGGTTCATCTTGAAGACGATCGAGGAGAAATTGATGATGGCCCCGCCGCCGGCGGCGCGCATGCCGGGTGCAGCCGCCTGCGAGACGAAGAAGACCTGCTTCAGGTTGATTGCCTGATTGTTGTCCCAGTATTCTTCGGTCGTGGTGTCGATATCGTGCCGGTCGTCCCAGGCTGCATTGTTGACGAGGACGCGGACCGCCCCGAGATCGGACTCAACCGCAGCAACCGTGCTTTTGATCGCGCTGACATCGCGCAGGTCGGCGTGATAGAAGGAGACAGGATGGGCGGATTGCGTCGAAAGCTTGGCCGCCAGTGCCTTGCTCGCTTCTTCGACGATATCGATGAAGGCAACCTTTGCGCCTTGTTTGGCAAAGGCCTCCACAAGGCTTGCGCCGATGCCGGAGCCGCCGCCGGTGATGAGGACGGTGCGATCTTTCAGATCGGGAAATTGCGCCTGAGTGTCCACCAAATGTTTCCTCCCGATCAATTGAAAGTTCCATTATTCGGAACATAATTTGACTATATGGAATTATCGATCTACCCTTGCGCGGTGTCAAGGATAGTGCGGCTCTGCCAGAGATAAATGAATGAACATGGATCTAGGTTCAGAGGGTGGAAAAAATAAAGGGCATCGCGACCGGGAAACCGGAACGCTGGGAAAGCTCGTCTCCCTGCTCGATCTTGTCGCGCTCGCCGATGGCCCGATGCGCTTTACCGACATCCTTTCGCTCTCCGATCAGCCGCGCGGCACATTGCATCGCCAATTGTCGCACCTTGTCGAGGAAGGGCTTCTGGAGGTCGACCGCGATGGTCGTTATCTGATTGGGTTGCGGCTCTTGACGCTTGCCTCGCGCAGCTGGGCGCGCAACGAGTTTCGCGCGGTTGCCGAGCCACATCTGCACCGCTTGCAGGAAGTAACCGGCGAAACCGTCCATCTTGGCGTCCTGCGTGGCACGGAGGTCATCTATCTCGACAAGGTCGAAGGTCGCCAATCCGTACGCATGTATTCGCAGGTCGGCAATGCATCTCCGGCCTATTGTACCGGTGTCGGCAAGGCGGCGCTTTCCGCGCTCGACGATGCCGAGCTGGATGCGAGAATCTCAAGCCTCGAATATCGCCCTTATACCGAGCATACGCTTCGCGATGTCTCGGAGCTGCTTTTCGATGTTTCGGAAATCAGGAAGCGAGGTTATGCCTTCGATCTCGAGGAGCATGAAAGCGGTATTTGCTGCGTTGCCGCCCCGATCCGTTCCGACGACGGGCATATGCTGGCCGGCGTCTCAGTGACCGGTCCGGCCTATCGCGTCACACTGGAAAAGTTGCAGGCATGGGCGCCTTTGGTGGTTGCCGCTGCTGATTCGATCATGACGGACATGCGCAACCGCATGGGCCCCAAGCGCTAACTCCATAAATTTCGCGCAACGGCTGTCGGAAACTCGCGAATTTAATGCTGTCGGCGCCTAACCTTAGCGAAATTGCTCGTTTATCTTGAATTTTACTGTTGAGATATGCGGAAGAACTGCCATTATCCGCAAGTGATTATTGGAACCATATAGGATTTGGCGAGGTGTTGAGCGGACATAATAGTAACGGGCGTTGATGCAGTCCTGATTTTGGAAAACTTATATTTTGCCGAGCGGCTGAGACCGGCTGCCGTACGATAATCGTGAGGGACAAGAGACGGAAGTTTCGTATTTTTTTCCTCTTTTACATAAAGAAGACTGATGATGGCGGCATTGATACAGGCGGGCATGTCCCCTCGTAGCGAGGACTTTATCGAGGAAATCAGCAGGCTTAAGACGCAGTTCGATGTGTTCCGTTTCATGAAGGGCCTGACTGAGGCGTATCGTTGCCGGGCCTTCATGGTGCTCAATCTGCCGCCTATTACGTCCTCGGACCTGCAGAGCAATTCAGTCATCAACAATTGGCCGGCAGAGCTGCTGTCGATCTACGATCAGGAAAACCTGTTGTCGACCAGCCCTCCGCTGCAGCGTCTGCGCGGCTCCACGCTGCCCTTTCTTTATGAGGTGACAACAAGCCCCAATCGCGAGGAGAGCAAGTCGCAGCTCGTGGTGGCTCTGTTCGAACGTTTCCGCATGACGCGCTTTGTCTATTTCCCGACACACGATGCCTCCGGGCTTCGCAGCGCGGTTTGTTTGGCTGGCGATCGCGAGGTCTTTTCGGTGGAGGAGGTCAAGGACCTTTTCTACATAGCAGTTCACGTCTACGACCGGCTTGCGGAAATCCGCAATCTCGATGTTCGCGTCGTCGATGCCCTGACCGACCGTGAGATCGATTGCCTGAACTGGACAGCGGCCGGAAAGACCAGCGCCGAGATCGCCGAAATCCTGTCTCTGTCCGAACATACGGTCAATCACTACCTCAACCGCGCCACCAAGAAGCTCGACACCGTCAACCGCACTCAGGCCGTCGCCAAGGCTTTGCGCGTTGGATTGATCAAATAATGACGTCGCCGTCTCGACGCGATGATCGAGATTCGAGCAGCGTGTGAATGAATTTTGTGCGCTGCGAATAAAATATGATGAACCCTGCGGCGATGATCGATCTTGCCGGTCCAGGCGGACGGCGAATAACCAATTGAAATGCCTTTATTTCCCGGATTTTCTGAAAACTGGCACGCTTCCTGCTTCTGAAAAGACAGAGGTCCAGAGGGGACTTTGATAACAGCGCCGATGAAACGTGCGCGGATCAAATGACCGTCGCCGATGCCCGTCGCCACAGCTTCTCCCGGCGAGGGGATCGGCGGCGGTTGTTGCTCATTTAACACGCTTAGCAAGTTCGGGCGCGCTTGTGGGACGATTTTCGCGCCTTTGCCCTATTCCTTTCAGACGGGTGTTCTATGTCGGCCCGCGATCATGTCTTCCCGAATTGGGAGCGCGTTGCGGCTGGTAAGGGTTCTTTGTGGACCCGGCGGACCTGCCGGCCGCAACGAAGACGCATTTTATCGACGGCGTCCCGAATTTCGTTTGGCGAAGTCCCGCCTCTCCACTATCTAAGCCAGAATGATATCGGAAAAGCGTGCGCTCCCTGCGGCGCTGCCGAAAAGGATTCTGCAGTGAGGATGAAATGGCAGACATCACCAAGGAACAGGTGCTGGAAACGTTGAAGACGGTTCGCGGCCCGGACCTGGAGCGCAACATCGTCGAACTCGGCATGGTGTCGGATGTCTTCATCTCCGATGGCAAGGTCTATTTCTCCATCACCGTACCCGCCGAGCGCGCCAAGGATCTGGAGCCGATGCGTCTTGCCGCCGAGCGTGTCGTCAAGGATATGGCCGGCGTCAAGGGCGCCATGGTCGCGCTGACGGCCGACAAGAAGGCTGGCGCTCCTGCGCCTCGGGCCGCGCCTGCGCAAGCTGCCCCGCAGGGCCATTCCCATTCGCATCCTCATCAGCACGCGCCGCAACAGCCGCCCCGCGCCGCCAAGATCGGTGTGCCGGGCGTCAAGGCCATCATCGCGGTCGCCTCGGGCAAGGGCGGTGTCGGCAAATCGACGACGGCGGTCAATCTGGCGCTGGGGCTGCTTGCCAACGGCCTGAAGGTCGGCATCCTGGATGCCGATATCTACGGCCCTTCGATGCCGCGCCTCCTGAAGATTTCCGGGCGGCCCACCCAGATCGATGGGCGTATCATCAATCCCATGGAGAATTATGGCCTCAAGGTCATGTCGATGGGTTTCCTCGTCGAAGAGGAAACGGCAATGATCTGGCGCGGGCCGATGGTGCAGTCCGCTCTGCTGCAGATGCTGCGCGAAGTCGCCTGGGGCGAACTCGATGTCCTGGTTGTCGACATGCCGCCCGGGACCGGCGACGTGCAGTTGACGATGGCGCAGCAGGTGCCGCTTGCCGGCGCCGTCATCGTCTCGACGCCGCAGGATCTGGCCTTGATCGATGCGCGCAAGGGCCTGAACATGTTCCGCAAGGTCGAGGTTCCCGTTCTCGGCATCGTTGAAAACATGAGCTATTTCATCGCTCCGGATACCGGTGCGCGCTACGATATCTTTGGCCATGGTGGCGCCCGCAAGGAGGCGGAACGTATCGGCGTGCCTTTCCTGGGGGAGGTGCCTCTGACCATGGGCATCCGTGAAACTTCGGACGCCGGCACGCCGCTCGTCGTGGCCGAGCCTAATGGAGTGGTTGCGAATATTTATCGCGAGATCGCAGCCAATGTCTGGAAGCAAGTGTCAGGCGCGCCGCAGCGCGCGGCGCCGTCGATCGTATTTGAATAATTCACAAAGACATGTCTGCTTTCCGTATAGTGACGGATTGTCTTGTCGGCGTCCTGTGCTATGACTTCGCAAGTTTAGCCAAACTGCGGTGAAATCGCGCAATGAAGAGGTTGTGACTTGATTCTTTGCGAGCTTTGCTGCATATGCGCCGCCGGCGTGGAACTGGTCAGGCATTTCCGATGACCGCCCTCCGCCGCATGGTGGTTTTATTTCGTCCGAGCAGGCGGCTTCGCCAGGACGGGCGAAGGATTGGTACAGCAGCGCAATGGAACATGGACACGGATTCCCGGCCGGACCGGCGGGATACGACCGGGGTTTTATGAGCTTTTTTCATTGGCCATCAGTGGGATCGGGGCAAGCGCGCGCAAGGCGCCTTGATGGCGGCTTCCTCTTCGCTGCTGTGGGAGCAAGCAGTTGATAACTGCCTATTGCTCAGATTCCAAGCCGCTTCAGCTGCCCGATCTTTCGGCCGCCGACCGCTTGCCTGACAATGCCGTCTGGATCGATATGGTCGATCCCACGCGTGAGGAAGAGGCCAGTATCGAGCGCCTGCTTGGGCTCGAGGTTCCCACGCGCGAGGACATGAAGGACATCGAGCCGTCGAGCCGCCTCTATGTCGAAAACGGCTCTGTCTTTCTCACGGCCTCGCTGCTGTGGAAGGCCGACACCAATCTGCCGACGCTCACCGATGTCGCCTTCATCCTGACGGGACATCGGCTGGTCACCATCCGCTACGCGCAGCCGAAGTCCTTCGCGCTCTTCATCGCAGCACTGCAGCGTATTCCGCAGGAGCGGCGCACGGGTGTCGCGCTTCTTGCCAAGCTTCTCGAAACCATCGCTGACCGTACCGCCGAGGTCCTTGAACAGACCGTGGCGGGTATCGATATATTGTCGGTGCACGTGTTCGGCGATCGTGTAAAGAAAATCCGCCGCCCGGCGAACTATCTGGAAGAAAAGCTCAAGGACATCGCAGGCTATCACCGTACGCTCAGCAAGGTGCGTGACAGTCTGAGTTCGCTGTCCCGGCTGCTGACCTTTCTTCATACCATCCCCGCCATGCAGCAGGACCACGAGGCCAGGGAACTGTGTCGCAACGTCTCGCGGGATGTGCAGTCACTGTCGGAGCATGCATCCTTCGTCGCGGGAAACATCACCTTCCTGCTGGATGCATCGCTCGGGCTGATCAATATCGAGCAGAACGCCATCATCAAGATCTTTTCGATCGCTTCGGTGGTGTTTTTGCCGCCGACGCTCGTAGCGTCCGTCTACGGCATGAATTTCGAGCATATGCCCGAACTGCACTTTGCCTACGGTTACCCGACATCGTTGTTGCTGATGGTGGTTTCCGCCATCGTTCCGTTTTTCTTTTTTCGCTGGAAAGGCTGGCTCTGAGAGTCTAGTGATCCTGAATGTCTAACGAAACCCATCATTCTCCCGACGGGAAAATGAACGCTCGTAACCTCGCATACCTCGCCCTCGGCTCGATCGGCGTTGTCTATGGTGACATTGGTACGAGCCCGCTTTATGCCTTTCGCGAAGCATTGAAGCCGGTGGCCGCCGACGGTCTGACGCGCGGCGAAGTCATCAGCGTCGTGTCGCTGATGTTCTGGACGCTGACCATCATCGTCACGATCAAATATGTCCTTTTTCTGCTGCGTGCGGACAACGACGGCGAAGGCGGCACCTTGTCGCTGCTAGCGCTGTTGATGAAGACGGCGAATGGCCACACGGCCATCCTGATGCTGCTGGGCCTTTTGGGTGCCGCGCTCTTCCTCGGTGATGCGATGATCACCCCGGCGCTTTCCGTTCTCTCCGCTGTCGAGGGGCTGAAGCTCGTCACGCCGAAGCTGTCCGACTATATCGTGCCGATATCGGTGGCGATCCTGGCATTGCTTTTCGCGATCCAGTCACATGGTACCGGCGCGGTCGCCCGCTTCTTCGGCCCGATCACGGCGCTTTGGTTCATCGTCATGGGCCTAGCCGGCATCATGCACATTTCCGATGATTACAGCATTCTGGCAGCGCTCAATCCCTGGTACGCGGTGAGCTTTCTGATGCGCGAGGCCTTCCTCGGCGTCGTCGTTCTCGGTGCCGTATTCCTGACGGTGACGGGCGCGGAAGCGCTCTATGCTGACCTCGGCCATTTCGGCCGCCGCCCGATTCAGTGGGCTTGGTTCGTACTGGTGTTTCCGTCGCTGACCTTGAACTACTTCGGTCAGGGCGCGCTGGTTCTGCGCGATCCCATGGCCATGTCGGATCCGTTCTTCCTGATGTATCCGCATTGGGCAATTCTGCCGGTGGTCATTCTTGCCACGATGGCGACGATCATTGCGAGCCAGGCCGTCATCACGGGTGCTTTCTCGCTCACGCGTCAGGCGATTCACCTCGGCTTCCTGCCGCGCATGGAAATCCTCTTTACCTCCGAGACCAATACCGGGCAGATCTTCCTGCCATCGGTCAATACGGTCCTGTTCTTCGGCGTCATCTTCCTCGTATTGGCCTTCAAGACCTCGGATGCGCTGGCAACGGCCTATGGTATTTCGGTGACCGGCGCGATGGTCGTCACCTCGATCATGGCATTTGAATTCGTCCGGGTCCGCTGGAACTGGACGCTGCCGATGGCGGTTGCCGTGCTCACGCCGCTCTTGCTCTTGGAATTCGTCTTCCTCGGCGCCAACCTCCTGAAGATCCACGACGGCGGCTATGTTCCGGTCATGATCGCAACGGCCTTCACCGTGATCATGTGGACCTGGCGCCGCGGCACCTCGATCTTGATGGAAAAGACGCGGCACACCGATATCCCGCTGTCGTCCTTCGTTAGTTCCATCGAGCGCAAGAGCGATCATTCGCCCGCGCATGTGCCCGGCACGGCGATCTTCCTGACCAGCGATCCGGAATCTGCGCCCGCCGCGCTGCTACACAATCTGAAGCACAATCACGTCCTGCACGACAAGAACGTCATCCTGACGATCCGCACCATCAACAAGCCGCGCGTCGCCCAGGAGGACCGCTATACGGTCGAGAAAGTTTCGGACCGTTTCTCGCGCGTCGAGCTGCGCTTCGGCTTCATGGAATCGCAGAATGTCTCGCAGGCGCTCGCAACCCTGCGCAAGACGGGCCTGAAGTTCGATATCATGTCGACCTCCTTCTATCTCGGCCGGCGCAAGCTGGTGCCGGACGCGAAGTCCGGCATGCCGCACTGGCAGGACCGGCTTTATATCGCCCTCGCCAACGCCGCGACCGACCCCTCCGACTACTTCCGCCTGCCTGCCAACCGCGTTGTAGAACTGGGCTCGCACGTCATCATTTGACACGGATATCCTTGCTGGTTGTTCAAAGGCCCGGTGGATATCCGCCGGGCCTTTTTGTTTTCCGTTTACCGCCTGCATAACCATGGATTCGCCCGAATTAACCATCCATCAAGGTTAATGGGAGATTATTCCGGCTCCTAGTTTCGAGTGCCGTTTGGAGTCCGGTGTTGTCTCGCTCGCGTTCCATCAGCCGCAAGTCGCGGTTCCTGCCACAAAATTGGACCTCTCCAGCCGTCTTCGGGCTTTGCGCCTGGCTTATTTTTCCATCGACGGCAGCCTATGGCGATCTTGCCAGCTTGCTTGCCGGGATCGATAGGGAAGGGGCCAATTGGCGCATGGTAATGACCGACTCGCCAGCCGGCTCCACCCACCAGGCGGAACTGGCCTTCGGTGATGTCAAGGCGTCGGCTGCCGTTGGCGATGGCGGTCTGATGCTGGCAGATGGACGCCGCGTCGCGTTCCAATCCGAAGCCAAGGGTAGCGATCCCCGGCCCGATGAGGAGCGCATCAACCGGCAGGACAAGAAAGGCAGGGTGGTGGCCATCACGCCGATGCAGCCGCCAAAGGATTTCTCCGCAGGCTCCGTGCTGCAGCGCCAAAGCCTGCTGCTTCGGCCGGAATCGGCAACCGGCGAGCGCACCGCCTTCCTGAAGCCGAAACTCGGCGGCAAGGAAATCCAGATTGCCACCGCTTTCTATAAGAAAGAGCCGCCGAAGCCGGACGAGAGCGTGCCGGCCTATATCGCCAATCTGGTCACCAATGAGAATGCCGATGTTCTGGCCGCCGCCTATGCCTCGCCGGCGCCGGACTATGCCCGTGTCTCGCCCTTCGATTCCATTCTCGCCAAGGATCAGGACGGCGAGGGCCGCTTCGTGCCGCAGATCGGCCCGAAGGATCATGCCTGGGCCGCCAATGTCCTGCCGCCATCGGTTTTCTCGCCCGACGAGCAGCAGTGCCTTGCCACCGGCATCTATTTCGAAGCGAGGGGCGAGTCTGTGAAAGGGCAGGCGGCCGTTGCCCAGGTCATCCTCAATCGTGTCCGCAACCCGGCTTACCCGAAGACTATTTGCGGCGTCGTCTATCAGAACGAGGATTGGACCAACGCTTGCCAGTTTTCCTTCGCCTGCGACAACGTCAAGGAGCGCGTCAATTCTCCCGAACACTGGCGCATTGCCCGTCAGGTCGCCATGGCCGTGACCGCCGGCAAGATCTGGCTGCCGGAAGTCGGTTCCGCCACTCATTATCATGCTGTCTATGTCCGGCCGAAATGGGCTGCCGAAATGGTGAAGGTCGGCCGCATAGGCATGCACATCTTTTACAGGACCTATGGCGGCGGCTGGAGCTGATGCGCCCGGTTCCGGCAGATTGACACCCTAGGCAGGGCCGCTTCCCCTCGCAAAAAAGCCACAGGAAAGCGTGGGCTGAAGAGGATTCTTCCGCTCAGTTTTCGGTCAATATGGCTCTTTCAGTCTAAACTCATGATTTAATTGGGCTAATTTATGGCTGGACAGATGGTGTCTACGCCTTGACTATGCTTTTTCCTAAAACTATGTTGCGCGCGACTTCAAAACGGGCCGAAAGGTGGCGAAACCTGCCGTTCGTTTACGCGTTGACCGGGGTATAGGGATTACGCGCAGCGAAATTGGGGAGGATGCCATCATGACGGATGACCGCGACGAGGGTCTGGAACAGCGGCGAGCGCAGCTGGGAGCCGAATTGGCGAACAAGCGCGCTGCGGTGAGAGAGGGTGAACGCGGGGAGGTTCGCGCCGAGGAAAGCCGTAAGGGCTACGCTCAGGCGATGAAGCTTTCCAGCGAGTTCATAGCCGCAATCATCGTTGGCGCCGTTCTGGGCTATGTCTTCGACCGTTTTGTCGGTACGACGCCGTGGGGCATGATTATCTTGCTGCTTCTCGGATTTTGTGCCGGCGTTTTGAATGTGCTGCGCTCTGCGGGCAAGGTGGCGACACCGGTGCCCGGCGAGGGCAGGCCTGATAAGAAATGAGCGGAAGCAACGCTGCGGCGCTGTTTCCAGATGAGAAGCATCCGCTCGGTGGAGCGGAAAAATGAAAGAGAACAAGCGGTGGCAAACGATCCTACCCATCAGTTCCTGATCTTCAAGATTATCCCGATCGATATCGGCGGAATTGATTTTTCGTTCACCAACGCCTCGCTGTTCATGGTTGCCTCCGCAGTTATCTCCGTGGGCTTCCTTTATTTCGCCAGTGCGCCGCGCGGCGTCATCCCGACGCGCTCGCAGTCGGTGGCGGAAATGGCCTATGAGTTCATCGCCTCGATGTTGAAAGAAGGGGCGGGGACAAAGGGAATGAAGTTCTTCCCGCTGGTCTTCTCTCTCTTCATGTTCGTCCTGACGGCAAACCTGCTCGGCCTTGTTCCTTACTTCTATACCGTCACTAGCCAGATCATCGTGACGCTGGCGCTTGCGCTGCTTGTCATCTTTACCGTTATTTTCTACGGCTTGATCAAGCATGGTTTCGGCTTCTTCAAGATCTTCGTCCCGCAGGGTGTTCCGGGTGTTCTTCTGCCGCTGGTGGTGGCGATCGAGATCATCTCCTTCCTGTCCCGTCCGGTTTCGCTCTCCGTTCGTCTTTTCGCCAACATGCTGGCCGGTCATATCACGCTTAAGGTGTTCGCAGGCTTCGTCGCCTCGCTCGGAGCACTCGGCGCGCTTGGTATCGGCGGGGCTGTTCTCCCTCTTATCATGACCGTCGCCCTCACCGGTCTCGAGTTCCTTGTCGCCTTCCTTCAGGCTTACGTCTTTGCGGTGCTGACTTGCATGTACCTCAACGACGCAATCCATCCGGGCGGCCACTAAGGATAAAGACATTGGCGTCTAAAGGCGTCAGTCATTCACCGCACAACCATTTCAAAGGAGTTCAACATGGACGCGGAAGCAGCAAAGTTCATCGGCGCAGGTTTGGCTTGCTTTGGTATGGCCGGCACGGCTCTCGGCCTCGGCAATATCTTCGGCAGCTACCTGTCCGGCGCACTGCGCAACCCGTCGGCTGCTGACAGCCAGTTCGGCCGTCTGGTATTCGGCTTCGCCGTTACGGAAGCTCTGGGCATCTTCTCGCTGCTCGTCGCTCTCCTCCTGCTCTTCGCCGTCTGATATCAGCGGCGTCATAGATCACGGTTCGCGGGCAGCGAGCCGTGATTCTTTGTATTTGCAGACCACCTGGAGGTGAGCATGTTTGTGACCCCGGCATATGCTGAAGAAGCACCGCCGGCCGCCGGAGCGGTGCACACGGAAACGGGTGCGCCGAATGAAGGCCATCACGGCGGCGTATTCCCGCCGTTTGACCATACGACGTATCCGTCACAGCTGTTTTGGCTGGTGATCACCTTCGTCATCTTCTACGTGGCCATGCAGAAGATCGTTATTCCGCGCGTCGGCAGCATTCTGGAAAGCCGGCACGACCGGATCGCTCAGGATATCGAAGAGGCCTCGCGTCTGAAGGCTGAAGCCGATGCCGCCGTCGCGACCTATGAAAGCGAATTGGCCGCTGCGCGCGCCAAGGCGAATTCCATCGGCGCCACTGCCCGCGATGCCGCCAAGGCCAAGGCCGAAGAGGATCGCAAGGCGATCGAGGCAAGCCTGGCTGAGAAGCTCAAGGCCGCAGAAGGCCGCATTGCTGAAATCAAGGCGAAAGCCTTCGGTGATGTCGGTGCGATTGCCGAGGAGACGGCTAGTGCCGTCGTCGAGCAGCTGGTCGGCAATGTCGCCGGCAAGGCCGATGTCGCCTCTGCGGTTGCAGCAGCCGCCGCCAAGCAGGAGGGGTGATCCATGGAGTTCGCTTTAGACAACACCTTCTTCGCCTTTGTGAGCCTTCTCATCTTCCTCGGCCTGATCGTTTACCTGAAGGTTCCGGGCATGATGGCAAAGTCGCTGGACGACCGTGCTGATCAGATCCGCAACGAGCTGGCGGAAGCCAAGCGCCTGCGCGAAGAGGCCCAGCACCTGCTGGCCGAATATCAGCGCAAGCGCAAGGAAGCCGAGGCTGAGGCAGCACACATCGTTGCCGCAGCCGAGCGCGAAGCGGAAATGCTGACGACCGAGGCTCGCAAGAAGACCGAGGAATTCGTTGCCAACCGCACGGCTTTGTCCGAGCAGAAGATCAAGCAGGCAGAAGCTGATGCGATGAAGGCGGTCCGCTCCGCTGCTGTCGACCTCGCAATCGCCGCTGCTGAATCGGTGCTTGCCAAGAAGGCCGATGGAAACGTCCAGTCCGGTCTCTTCAGCGATGCCGTCAAGGAAGTGAAGACGCGGCTGAACTAAGCTCCGGGAATATCGAAATTCGAAAGAGCCCCGCTTCGTGAACTGACCCCCGAAAGTTGGACACCCAACGTTCGGGGGTAAGTTCATTCGGCGGGGTTTTTTATTTCCGCACTGCCGGGTTGATCATTGCCGGAACCAACAGCAAAATCACAAGATTGAGGAGGGCCGGATGCAGGCAGCGGCAGGCGATGAACCGTTTCGTCAAGGCGATCTCATCGTGAGGCCTGCTGCGGCATGGACACCGGGCGTGCACGCCTTGCTGGCTGCGCTGCATCGGTATGGATTCGATGCAGCTCCGATTTCGGCTGGATATGACGAGGCCTGGGAGCGGGTAACCTATCTACCCGGAGATACTGGGGATCTCGATGACTGCATTGATATGCGCGGCGAGATGGCGCTGCGGTCGGCTGCATCGCTGCTGCGTCGCTATCATGATTGTTCTGGCTTGTTCGTAAGGGACCTTGAGGCCGATCATACTGGCAACTGCCGGCCCGCTCGCCTTGCGAGGTCATCTGCCACGGGGATTTTGCTCCTTACAATGTCGTCCTGAACGATGGCGAAGTGACCGGTATCATCGATTTCGAGGCTGCGCATCCCGGTCCGCGAATGTGGGATCTGGCCTATGCCATCTATCGCTGGGCGCCGCTGTCCTCCAGCGTCGCCGTCGAGGGAATGGACATACTTGCCGCCCAAGTCGGTCGTGCCCGCATCTTTGTTGATGCCTATGGCCTGTCCATTGGCGAGCGCGCCTCGTTGCCTGACGTCATAATCGAGCGGCTTGAGGCTCTTTTGGCTTTCATGGAACGGGAAGCTGCACGCGGCATCGAGAGATATCGTCGGAATCTCCACGAGGGACATGACCGCATCTACAGAGAAGATGTTGCCTATGTCAGAAAGCGGTCGGCTGAAATCGCCGCGGGGCTGACGGGCTGAGTGCTCAGACGACCTCTTTGCGCAAGGGGCGAAAGCTCATGCGGTGCAGCGGGCAGGGACCATGCTCTTCGATACCTGCACGATGCTGCGCCGTGCCATAGCCGGCATGGGCCGCAAAGCCATAGGCCGGAAAAACGACACCAGCGCGCGCCATCATTCTGTCGCGTGTCACCTTGGCGACGATCGAAGCGGCGGCAATGGAGAAGGAGCGTGCATCGCCTTTGACCACGGCTTTTCCTGGGCAGGCGAGCCCGGCTGGTACATCGAGCCCATCGGTCAGCACATAGCTTGCCGGTACGGCAAGCCCGCAAATGGCACGGCGCATCGCATCGAGGCTTGCCTTGCGTATATCGGTCGTGTCGATACGGCCGGCACTTGATGAGGCGATGGACACGGTTGCCGTCGCCAGGATTTCGACGAACAGTTCCTCACGTCTGGCGGCTGTCAACTGCTTGGAATCGTTTAGCCCATCCGGGATACGCTCTGGATCGAGAATGACGGCGGCCGCCACGACCGGTCCGGCAAGCGGGCCTCGACCGGCCTCATCGGCCCCCGCAACCGGCCAATGGCCGGCACGGCGCGCGATCAGCTCCAGCTCGAAAGTGGGGACGAGCGGAACATCCTCGAACAGCATTGGAGAATCGGGTGGTGCACGGCGTGACATGCGGCGAAGCTCGCACACCACCCGATCTCCTGCAAGCCCCCGGTGGATCATGGCGGCGAAGCCAGGGGCTTTTCCAGCGGGTACAGGGAAAACCCGCAGGGATCGTCAGAGCAGCGACAGCTGCACGCCGCTGCCATCCGGCGGCACGAACAGGTCGTCGCGTAGCGCAATATTGCGGCGGGTGAGCTCGAGCCGGCGCGTCGCCATTTCGAAGCGGCGGCTGATCTGCCAGGCATAAGGCCCGGCACCTTTCATGCGTTTGCCGAATTCGGCATCGTAATCCTTGCCGCCGCGCATGGAGCGGATCAGCGACATGACATGGCGATAGCGATCCGGATAGTGCTGCAGCAGCCAATCACGAAACAGCGGGCTCACCTCCAGCGGCAGCCGCAGGATGACATAGCTCGCCTCCTGCGCGCCGGCCGCCTTGCCAGCATCGAGGATGCGTTCGATTTCATGATCGTTGAGGGCAGGGATAATCGGCGCCACCATGATCGCGGTGCGGATGCCGGCCTCGTTCAAAGCCTGGATCGCCTCCAGCCGCCGTGGCGGTGTCGCTGCCCGCGGTTCCATGGTGCGTGCGAGCTTCCGGTCGAGCGTCGTCACCGATACTCCCACCCGCACAAGGTTCTTGGCGGCCATCTCCTTCAGAATATCGATATCGCGCATGACCAGCGCCGACTTGGTGACGATGGCAACTGGGTGGTTTGCCCGGTTCAGCACCTCAAGGATCTGGCGCATGATCCGCCATTCCTTCTCGATCGGCTGATAGGGGTCGGTATTGGTGCCGATGGCGATAACGCGCGGCTTGTAGCCGGGTTTTGCCAATTCTCGCTCCAGCAGCTTGGCCGCATCCGGCTTGGCAAATAGCTTCGATTCGAAATCCAGCCCGGCAGATAGCCCCATATAGGCATGCGTCGGCCGCGCGAAGCAATAGATGCAGCCATGCTCGCAACCGCGATAGGGATTGATGGAACGATCGAAAGAAATATCGGGGGATTCGTTACGGGTAATGGCCGTGCGCGGCTTCTCCACCTGCACCTCGGTCTTGAAGGGCGGCAACTCCTCCCAGCTCTGCCAGCCGTCATCGAAGGCTTCGCGCTGCTGCGGCTCGAAGCGGCCGCTGGGGTTCAATCCGGCACCGCGCCCACGCCGGCGTTCGGCGTCGATCCTGAGACCGGAGTCGGCGATCAAAGCGTTGGCAACGTCTGCCGTATTGGCAGGCGCGAAAGCGGCCTGCCCTGCAAGGGACTGCTCGTTCATCGGTAGCTCCAGGGCGGCTCATGCCATCGCATGCCGCGTCTAAGATGATTAAATTCCTATCCGACAAATGAGAACATTGCAAGAACAAAAATCCGCGACCGTCATTTTTCATCTCATTCACAGGAGGCATTCGGCGGTGCCGGCTGTGAGAATTTTCGGCCGTTTATGATGCTTTTCTTAAACGCTTGAGCCTGAGGGTTAGGTGCTGGCAATAAATTATGCGCCGCACTATAAATGGGCAATGTTGACGGTCATCATCGAATGCCAGGATCACGAACCCGAGCTGGCGCAGACATTGGCGGCATTGGTGGCAGGAGCGGTCGAAGGGCTGGTCAGCGACGTGGTCGTGCTTGATCATGGTTCCAGGGACGGCACATCGAAGGTGGCCGATGCTGCCGGCTGCCGTTTTTATTCGCAGTGGGATATCAAGGATATATTGCGGTCTGCGAGGGGCGAATGGTTGCTGCTGGTCGAGCCGGGCGCGCGGCCGCAAGCCGGCTGGATCGATGAGATCGCCGAATATGTCTCGCTGAACAAGGTGCCGGCGCGCTTTACAGCATCACGCGGCTATCGTCGCCCGTTCCTGAAGCGAATCGGCCGCCGTACGGCGCCGCTGGAACTGGGTTTGCTGCTTTCCAAGCACCAGGCGATCGCCGTCGCCAGGTCGGGCATGGGGCTGGCGGAGTTCGCCAAGGGACAGAAGGGCCGACGGCTTTCAAGCGAGCTCATTCCGTCCTGGGTGGCGCGCGCTGCGCGGTAGGGCCTAAAGCGTTTCCGCTTTCTTCGAATCGCGAAATCGCTTCATCTTCTTGTTTTTACGCAGCTCCGGACGCAAAGCCGCTTCGCACTTTTGCTGGAACTGCGCTAGCGCGCAGATTCCATTTGTAAACGCGCGAATAGCTGCGATAATTCGCGTGTGGCGGCACCTTATGCGTGTCGCGTCAGGCGGCCGACCATGAAGATGCCGATATCAGGCGGAACTGGTCAGCGGAACTCTCCTTTTCTGCCGGGATTTCGGCGAAAGGAGGTGCGTTATGAAACGCACGATGCTCTACCGCCTCATGGCAACGATCTTCGTTGCAAGTGCAACTCTTTTCCCCGGTATTGCCGCCGCTCAGGTGACCTTGGCCTGCGCTCAACGCGTCGATATCGTCGCGTTTCTTGGCGACCATCTTTCGGAAAAGCTTTCGGCCGTCGGCAAGCTCGATCAGAGCACGATTGTTGAGATCTACGCCGCCGAAAGCGGCAACTGGACATTGCTGATGAGCGATGTGTCCGGCCGGAGCTGCATCATTCTCACCGGCGATTCTTGGGAATCAATTCCTGTTCTGCCGAAGGCATGATCGACGCGCAATATCGCGTTGAGCAGAAGACCTATCTCGAGCCGGCGCCGCGCTTTAGATGCTCGTCGAGGCGCGGCATGATCTCCACGAAATTGCAAGGCATGTGGCGATAGTCGAGTTGCGCCTTCAAGATGCCGTCCCATGCATCCTTGCAGGCGCCAGGCGAACCCGGCAGTACGAAGATGAAGGTGGCATTGGCCACACCGCCGGTCGCCCGTGACTGGATCGTCGCCGTGCCGATCTTGTCATAGGAAATGCGATGGAAGACCTCGGAAAACCCATCCATCCGCTTCTCGAACAGCGGCTCCAGCGCCTCGGGCGTGACATCGCGGCCGGTAAAGCCCGTGCCGCCGGTGGTAATCACCACATCGACCGCATCGTCCTTCGTCCAGGCTTCCACCTGCGTGCGGATGCGCTCCTTGTCGTCGGGCACGATGGCGCGGGCAGCAAGCCTATGGCCCGCCTCCGCAATGCGGGCAACCAGCGTATCGCCGGATTTATCGTCAGCGAGCGTGCGCGTGTCGGAAACGGTCAACACGGCGATGCCTATGGGAATGAAGGATCTTTCGTTGCCTGACGCTGCCATCATGCCTCTCCCGCGATCGTTTCGGTTACCTGGAAATACCAGTCCGGCCGCTGCCTGTGAAGCGAAGCGGCGGCCGCCGTCGCCTGTTCGATATCGTTGAAAATACCGAAGCACGTCGCACCGGAACCGGACATGCGCGTCATGATCGGCGCCTGGCTTTCGATCAGGCCGGAGAGCGCTGAAATCTCACCGCAGATCGAGCGTGCCGGCGGTTCGAGATCGTTGCGCAGGGTCTTGATCGTGTCGATCCATTCGCCGTGTCGCTGCGGCATCTGTGATGGAAACAAGAGTGGCGGATTGTCCTTTCGGGTGAGCTGCCGAAACACGTCCGATGTCGAGACGCCGACAAGCGGATTGCCGAGAACAACGGCAAAGGCGGGAAATCCCGGCAGCAGGTCTATCGCCTCGCCGATCCCCCGCGCGACCAGCGGTTGGCTGGCAAGGCACATCGGCACATCGGCGCCGAGTTTCAAGGCGATAGCTTTGACCGTCGCCTCCGGCAGGGTAACGCGCCATAGCCGCATCAGCCCGCGCAAGGTCGCCGCCCCATCCGCCGAGCCGCCGCCGATGCCGGATGCGATCGGTAGATTCTTTTCCAGATGAATATGGGCAGGGGGGGCATCGAAGCCGGCCGAGTTGACTGCCTGCCGCAAGAGATCGCGCGCCTTGAGAACGAGATTGTCGCCGGCCTCGGCATCGGCCGAAAGCAACGGGCCAAAACGTCCAGAGAGACTGAAATCGTCATCCTCGCTTGCGCGAAAGAAAAGACGGTCGCCGTGGCGAGCAAAGCTGACGAGCATGTCGAGCAGATGATAGCCATCGGCTCGGCGGCCCGTGACATGCAGTGCAAGATTGATCTTTGCGGGCGCTTCTTCCGTGAGGTCGAAATCGCCCGCAGCCAAGATCGTGCTCATGGAAATCTTAGGACTTCTTGTCGACCGGCGCCGGAGCGTTCGTGTCGGGCGAGGGCGCGGGTGCTGGATCGGGCAGCTTGCTCTTGTCGACAGTCTTCGGGTCGTTGTCGAGCGGCGGCAAGCCCTTCTCGACCTTCTCCTTGATCTTCGGAATATCGGCTTCTTCCGGCTTCGAGGCGAGCGCCCGGTTCCACTGATAGACGGCTTCAAGCTTGCGATTGACGCGCCAATAGGCGTCGCCGAGATGGTCGTTGATCGTCGGATCGCCGGCCTTGAGCTGCGCTGCCCTCTCCAATTCGCTCACCGCATCATCGAAACGGTTGAGGCGGAAATAGGCCCAGCCAAGGGAATCGACGATATAGCCGTCATCCGGCCTCAGATCGACGGCCTTCTTGATCATGTCCAAACCTTGGTCGAGGTTCATGTTCATGTCGACCCAGGAATAGCCGAGATAGTTCAGCACTTGCGGCTGATCCGGATTGAGCTCGAGGGCTTTCTTGAAGTTCGGCTCGGCATCCGCCCACTTCTTCAGCCGCTCATAGGCAATGCCGCGCTGGAAGAACACCGCCCAATCGCTGCGCTTCGGTACCGGGCCGATGATCTGCACGGCCTTGTCGTAATTGTCGGCCATGGCCTGGAAGTCCTTGGCATCCGAAAGGACGCTGCCATAGGCGAGATAGCTGCGGACATCGTTGGGATCGGAATCGATCAGTGCCTTCAGATGTTTGCGTGCATCGTCGATTTTACCTGCCTGGGCGAGTGCGAGGCCGAGCTGCAGCTCGGAGATGCGGGCCATCGGCGAATTATCGGGCACCTTCTTGTAGAAGGCGATCGCTCGATCGGTCTGTTCCTGCTTTTCGGCCAGCCCGCCGAGCAGGACCAGCGTATCGGCTGCCTTGGGGTCGAGGGAATTGGCGATCTGCAGATAGAGCGAGACGACATCCTCGGCACCATCGCGGTTCAGCGCGGCACCGATGGTGAAGAGCACGGCGGCTGCACCTTCGCTGGCATTGGTGACCTGCTGATCCGGCGTATCGCCCTTGCTGATACTGTCGCGCAGTGCATTCAGCGGCGCATAATTGCTGACGAGGTTGTCGCCGACGGATATCGCATCCAGGGCCTTCTGCTTGTCGCCGGCCTTGGCTTCGAGGCGTGCGAGCGCCATGACGGCGCGCATGAAGGTGTCAGGTGCGGTAGCGCCGCCCGTCTTGTCGAGGATGGCATCGTTAAGGTGAGAGCGCGCCGACTTCAGGTCGCCCAGCGTCAGTGCGATGGCGCCGGCATGATAGTTCTTGAAGATGTTGAACCAATCCGGGCCCTTCATCTTGTCGATCATCGAGATCGCTTCCTTGCCGCGGCCGGATCCGGCGCGCGCCCAGGCGGCGAGCAGGTTGGTCATCATCCGGTCGAGATCGTTCGGACCATTATATTTGAGGATTTCCTGCGCGGTGCGGTATTCATGGCGGCGGATGGCATCCATGCCGCGCACGATCGTCGTGACACGCTCGACCGAAGGATCGCTCTTCAACTCGTTGGCGTATTTGACGCCTTCTTCCAGATTGCCGTTCAGCAGCAGCGAGATCATCAGCCGCTGGCGAATTTCCGGATTGCTCGGATCGATCATCAGCGCCTTTTTGTAGAGCGCAATGGCAGTATCGTAGTCGTGATCGACATCTGCGGTACGGGCGGCGAGGAACGCGCCTGCGAACGTATCGACGCTATCCGGATCGAAAGAAGTGACCGGAGCACTGGCCTCCGGCGCTGCCGGCTTATCCTCTGCGCGCGCGCCAGTCAGGGCGGACACCGAAAGGATTGCCGCCAAGGCTACGCCCGAAAGGAAACGGATGGCAAGTCTCTGCCGCATTAGAAAGCCTTTCATCAAGGGAATGGCCGGCGACTTCGCCGGCGGCACAACGCATTCGTGTCAACTGATTCACAACAGGATGGCTTTTTTGAAGCGGCCCTGCAACAAATTCAGGCCGCCGCTATCAATTAACGCGTTCGATGCAGAAATCGATCACTTCCAGAAGTGCCGATTTCCAGGGCGTTTCCGGCAATGGCGCCAAGGCGTCGCGGGCAATCGTGCCGTAGTGTACGGCGCGGGCAATTGTGTCGGCCAGCGCGCCGTATTTCGTGATCAGGCCGAGGGCCTTTTCGAGATTCTCGTCGCTGTTATCGCCGGTTTCGATGGCCTCACGCCAGAAGGCGCGTTCCTTCTCGGTGCCGCGGCGATAGGCGAGGATCACCGGAAGCGTGATCTTGCCTTCGCGGAAATCGTCGCCGACATTCTTGCCGAGATCGGCAGCCTTGCCGCCATAATCGAGCGCATCGTCGACGAGCTGGAAGGCTAGGCCGAGATTGGTGCCGTAGGACTTCAGCGCATTGCGCTCCGCCTTGCCGGCATTGGCAACGATCGGGCCGACCTCGGCCGCCGCGGCAAAGAGCGCAGCGGTCTTGGCGCGGATGACCGAGAGATAATCGTCTTCCGTCGTCTCCATGTTCTTGGAAACGGAAAGCTGCAGCACCTCGCCTTCAGCAATGACGCAGGCGGCCGACGAGAGCACGTCGAGCGCTTCGAGCGAGCCGACTTCCACCATCATGCGGAAAGCCTGACCGAGCAGGAAATCGCCGACCAGAACGCTCGCCTGGTTGCCCCAGATCATCCGGGCCGTGGATTTGCCGCGGCGCAGATCGCTTTCATCGACGACGTCGTCGTGCAGCAGCGTCGCCGTATGCAGGAATTCGACCGAGGTCGCGAGCTTGATGTGATTGTCGCCCTGATAGCCGTAAAGAGCGGCGGAGGCGATCGTCAGCATCGGCCGCAAACGCTTGCCGCCGGAGGAGATCAGATGCTCCGCAACCTCGGGGATCATCTGCACATCGGAGCCGGCCTTGGACAGGATGAGCTGATTGACGCGTTCCATGTCCGCCTTGGTCAGGTCCACCAAAGGCTTGATGGATGCCAGTTTATTCTTGCTTTCTTCCAGCGGTATCACGACGCCCAACGATCCGGACTCCTGTTCATTTCCTGCAAAGCACAATAAGAAGGGGCGAAAGAGGCGGCAAGAGGCGAATTGTCTCGTCGCGTAAATTTGACAGGAATTCTAAGGCTTATGCACGAGCTGATCCGCACCAACGACCCGGTCCTTCTCTCATTCGCGGAGAGTCTGATGAAGGATGCAGGAATCCATTGCCTGGTGGCGGATCAGGCGATGAGCGTTCTGGAGGGTTCGCTCGGCATGCTGCCCCGCCGCTTTCTGGTGGAGGAAGAGCGTGCCGATCTGGCCCGCCGCATCCTCATTGATGCCGGTCTCGGCGACGAACTGCGCCCGGTGCGGACCTGAGGTCGGCCATGACCGGCAAGCCCTCCGAAACCATCGATGCCTTCCACCGCGGCGCCTTCCATGTCGTGCAGCCGAAGGGTAGAGGGCACCGCTCCGGCATGGATGCCATGTTGCTGGCGGCGCTCGTTGCAGATGAGCGAACGATCCGGGTGGCGGATCTCGGTGCAGGTGCTGGAGCGGCTGGAATGGCTGTGGCCTCGAGACTCGACCATGCGGAGGTCGTCTTGTTCGAGCGCTCCTCCGATATGGCCGAGTTTGCGCGCAAGAGCCTTTCGTTGCCGGAAAATGACCGTTTTGCCAGCCGCGTCTCGGTCATCGAAGCCGATGTGACGCTCACCGGCAAGGATCGCAACGAGGCGGGGCTTGTCGACGACAGTTTCCACCATGTCATCATGAACCCGCCCTTCAACGATGCCAGCGACAGGCTGACGCCCGATACTTTGAAGGCCGAGGCGCATGCCATGACGGATGGACTTTTCGAGAAATGGATCCGCACAGCAGGCGCGATCATGATCCCTGGCGGTCAGCTGTCGCTGATCGCCAGGCCGGAATCGATCGGCGAGATCATCGCCGCCTGCGGCCGCCGCTTCGGCGGCATAGAAATCACCCCTGTCCATCCCCGCGAAGGTGAGAATGCCGTGCGCATCCTGGTGACGGCGATCAAGGGTTCGAGGGCAAGACTGGTACTGCGTGCGCCCCTGATCATGCATGGCGAGGGGACACATAAATTCACCGATTTCGTCGATGATATGAACAACGGCCGCGCTTCGTATCCGCGCCGATAGCCATTCGGCCACCCTCAGCGTCAGAGCATCAAATACGATCCGCAATATTGCGTTTGCCATTTCCATGCATACATCACGGGCAACAAACATCATGAAACAGGGATGACGAATGGTTGGGTTCTTGAGACGCATGCTTCCGAAGCGCTTCCGCAAGGAGGAGGTGATCGTCCCCGTCGTCCGCCTGAGCGGCGTCATCTCTTCCGGTGGAGGGCCGCTGCGTCAGTCGCTGAATCTCGCCGGTGTTTCGCAGGCGCTTGAAAAAGCCTTCGGCATAAAGACGGCGCCGGCTGTCGCCATCGTCGTCAATTCGCCGGGCGGTTCTCCGGTGCAGTCGCGCATGATCTATAATCGTATCCGCGATCTGGCCGCCGAGAAAAACAAGAAGGTCCTTGTCTTCGTCGAGGACGTTGCGGCCTCCGGTGGTTACATGATTGCGCTGGCCGGCGACGAGATCATTGCCGATGCTACCTCGATCGTCGGCTCGATCGGCGTCGTTTCCGGCGGGTTCGGATTTCCGGAGCTCCTGAAGAAGATCGGCGTAGAGCGCCGCGTCTATACCGCCGGCGAGAACAAGGTGATCCTCGATCCCTTCAAGCCGGAGAAGGAAAAGGACATTGAATATCTGAAGAGCCTGCAGCTGGAGATCCACAAGGTCTTCATCGACATGGTGCTCGAGCGTCGTACAGGAAAACTCTCGGCTGACGAAACGGTGTTCTCCGGCCTGTTCTGGACCGGCAGCCGCGGGCTGGAGCTCGGCCTGATCGATGGCGTCGGCGACATGCGCCAGGAGCTGAGGAAGCGCTTCGGCGACAAGGTCAAGCCTATGTTGATTACCGCGCCGCGCAGCCTTTTCGGCCGCAAGGCTCCGGGCATCTCGCTTGGGAGCATGGATGGCCTCGGCGCCGGGCTTGCATCCGGGCTTGCGGAAGCGGCAGAGGAGAGAGCATTGTGGAGCCGGTACGGATTGTAAGCGGGAGCGCTGGCTAATGTCCCGGATCATCTTCTTCATCATCGCAGTCGGCGGGATTTGGTTCCTGTATCGGCGTTTCGTCCGCGATGCCCAGCGGCTCGCCGAAAAATCCCGCCGTGCCGAAACGGAACGCCGCACCGGCGCGATGGGAACGCTGGTTAAGGACCCGAAAACCGGCGAGTATCATGTGAAGCGCGAGGATAAGTAGTATGGACGAAGCAGAGCGGCGGAAGTCGGCTTTGGAGAAAGTCAAGTCGTTCAGGTTGGAGTTTCCCGCCGATTGGAAGTTTGATCGCGATGAAGCCAATATGCGTAGCAATCATTCGGATCTCAGCGTCGTTTTTCCACCCGTGACATCCAATCCGCTCCCGCATAGCTGATGCAGATAATGTGGACGACCTGGGTCGCATCATCTACCGTGAAGCATACGACCGCCTTTTCTGAAGCGGGAATTGCTCACAGCTTTGGCCCGATATCGGTGCGCACTGTGCCTACATGTGGAAAGTCGGCGAGCTTATCGATGAATTCCGTGATTTCATCGATTTTTGCTAGCCCGACTTCGATACCTGAATAGCTGGAAATGAAATCGACGATGTCGAAGAGATCACCTTCGACAAGCGGATGTTTGGTTATCGCGTAACGCATGGGCCGACTTACTTGGCGTATTTCTGGCGCAGCCGATCCTTCACTCTGGAGGCCATTACCTTGCCGTCCCAAGGGAGCCACCGATCCTCGGGCAATTCCATGCGCCGGCGAATTTCATCCGCCATGCCGGATACCGCATCATTGGGTGCATCATCATGGTGAGTTATTTGGTCGATCTGCTCGATCGCAGCTTCGACGAGGCTGGAAATCGATGGAAACGCACCTTCCTCGACTATCTTTTCAGCAAGGCGAAGATGGTATTCGGATAGTGTGATTTCGGTTTTGATGTTCATTATCTTCTCCAGGAAGGCGGAGACGCATAGCGCTATCTATACGTCATGTCTTGACCCTTGTCTCCTATCGTGGCACCTGTCGCGCCACCCTACACCAAGCAGATAGTAGCTGATCCCATGACTGCCAACGTGCCCGACCATATGAACCCGAAGCGCTCCTTTCAGGCGCTGATCCTGACGCTGCACAATTATTGGGCCGACAAGGGTTGCGCGGTTCTGCAGCCCTACGACATGGAGGTCGGCGCCGGCACGTTCCATCCGGCCACCACGTTGCGTTCGCTGGGTCCGAAGCCTTGGCGGGCTGCCTATGTCCAGCCGTCACGCCGTCCGTCCGACGGCCGCTATGGCGAGAACCCGAACCGTCTGCAGCATTATTACCAATATCAGGTCATCCTGAAGCCCAATCCGCCAAACTTGCAGGAACTCTATCTCGGCTCGCTGAAGGCGATCGGCCTCGATCCGCTGCTGCATGACATCCGCTTCGTCGAGGACGATTGGGAAAGCCCGACGCTCGGCGCATGGGGTCTGGGTTGGGAATGCTGGTGCGATGGCATGGAAGTCTCGCAGTTCACCTATTTCCAGCAGGTCTGCGGCATCGAATGCGCACCGGTCGCCGGTGAGCTGACCTACGGCCTGGAGCGTCTTGCGACCTATGTTCAGGGCGTTGACAGCGTCTATGACCTGAACTTTAACGGTCTCGAAGGCGAAGATAAGATCACCTACGGCGATGTCTTCCTTCAGGCCGAGCAGGAATATTCCCGGCATAATTTCGAATATGCCAATACCGAGATGCTGCACCGCCACTTCATCGATGCCGAAAAGGAATGCCAGGCATTGCTGGCAGCCGGCGCCCCCGGCGACAGCGAAAACCATCGCCTGCACAAATGCGTCTTTCCGGCTTACGACCAGTGCATCAAGGCGAGCCACGTCTTCAACCTGCTCGATGCCCGCGGCGTCATTTCGGTGACGGAGCGCCAGAGCTACATCCTGCGCGTGCGCACGCTGGCCAAGGCTTGCGGCGAGGCATTCCTGCTGACGGATGCCGGCGGCATCAACTGGAGCCAGCAGGCGGCCTGAGCCGCGGATGCGGCAGGAGCGCGTGGAACATCCGCGCTCCTCGGCGATGCGGCTGCGATATTATCTTTCCCCGGCGATCCCGAAGCGGATTTTCCCAAAATTGGGCCGCATTGGCCCGCTCGTGGGTTGGTATCGCCGCTAAAGCCGGGTGACATCGCCGTCAAATCTGCCTAGTGTCCTCATGGTTGCAGTCGCCGTGGGGATTTCAGATGCTTATTCTTCTCGCGATCATAGTGCTGGCCGCGCTCTATGTCGTCTTCGCTTATAATGGGCTCGTCCGCGCACGTCAGGTGGCTGAGGAGGCCTGGTCAGGCATCGATGTGCAGTTGAAGCGCCGCGCCGATCTCATTCCCAATCTGGTCGAGACGGTCAAAGGCTATGCCGGCCACGAACGCCAGACCTTGGAAGAGGTTGTCGAACTGCGCAACAAGGCGCAGGCCGTGCCGTCTGGGGATGTCGCCGCCCGAGGTCAGGTAGAGGGTTTGCTGTCGCAGGCACTCGGCCGAGTGATCGCGCTCGCCGAAGCCTATCCCGACCTTAAGGCCAACACGAACTTTCTCGAATTGCAGCGCTCGCTGGAGGGCGTGGAAGGCGAGATCCAGATGTCCCGCCGCTACTACAATGGCGCTGCGCGCGATCTGAACGTCAAGGTCGAGACCTTCCCGAACAATCTCATCGCCGGCCCCTTCGGCTTTGCCAAGAAGGCCTATTTCGAGATCACCAACGAGGCGGACCGCGCCGTTCCCACGGTAAAGTTCTGAGATTTCCGCTATCGGTTTTTCATGTGAGGCGGTAAAGGATGCCGACTGCTGGCCGCCGGCTGGCTTCCTGACTGACCAAAGAGAATGATGATGGGTAGAGCCAAACTCACGATTATCCCGCCGGGCAAGCCTTTGACAGGACGCGCCATGCCGCCGGGATCGAAGTCGATCACCAATCGCGCCCTGCTGCTTGCCGGCCTTGCCAAGGGCACGAGCCGGCTTACCGGCGCGCTGAAGAGCGACGATACCCGCTATATGGCCGAAGCGCTGCGTGCCATGGGCGTTGTCATCGATGAGCCCGATAACACGACCTTCATCGTGACCGGCAGCGGCAAGCTGCAGGCGCCGGCTGCCCCTCTCTTTCTCGGCAATGCCGGCACCGCGACACGCTTCCTGACAGCCGCTGCCGCGCTGGTCGAGGGCAAGGTCGTCGTCGACGGCGACGTCCATATGCGCAAGCGGCCGATTGGCCCGCTCGTCGACGCGCTGCGCTCGCTCGGCATCGATGCCTCCACGGAAACCGGCTGCCCGCCCGTCACCATCAACGGCATCGGCCGCTTCGAAGCAAGCCGCGTACAAATCGATGGCGGCCTGTCCAGTCAGTATGTCTCGGCCCTGTTGATGATGGCTGCCGGCGGCGACCGCGCCGTCGATGTCGAGCTGCTTGGCGAACATATCGGTGCCGTCGGCTATATCGACCTCACGGTCGCGGCCATGCATGCTTTCGGCGCCAAGGTCGAGCGCGTGAGCCCGGTTGCCTGGCGCGTCGAGCCGACAGGCTATCATGCGGCCGATTTCCTGATCGAACCGGATGCTTCCGCCGCAACCTATCTCTGGGCGGCGGAAGTTCTCAGCGGCGGCAAGATCGATCTCGGCACGCCGGCGGAGCAGTTCTCTCAGCCGGATGCGAAAGCCTATGAGCTGATCTCGAAGTTCCCGCGTCTGCCCGCCGTCATCGACGGCTCGCAGATGCAGGATGCGATCCCGACGCTCGCCGTTCTCGCCGCCTTCAACGAAACGCCGGTGCGCTTCGTCGGCATCGAGAACTTGCGCGTCAAGGAATGCGACCGCGTCCGGGCACTGTCGAGCGGCCTGTCGCGCATCGTCCCGGATCTCGGCACCGAAGAGGGCGATGATCTGATCGTTGCTTCCGATCCGAGCCTTGCCGGCAGGGTTCTGCCAGCGGAGATCGACAGCTTCGCCGATCACCGCATCGCCATGAGCTTTGCGCTCGCCGGCCTGAAGATCGGCGGCATCACCATTCTCGACCCCGATTGCGTCGCCAAGACCTTCCCGTCCTATTGGAACGTGCTGGCGTCGCTGGGGGTCACCTACGAAGACTGACGCTCCGCCATCTTAGGGAAGGCTGGGCGCAGGCATATTCCCGACGCAAAGCGGCGCCGGCAGCAGCGGCGCCGCGGCCATCCTTTGGGGGGAGTGATGACACGGCTTTGCGGATTCTTTCTGGCTCTGTGCCTGCTGCTTTGCGCAACGGCGGTGACGGCAGCCGAGCTCATCACGAATTTCGATCAGGCAATCGCGCTGCATCGCGACGGCTCCATCCGGGTCGTCGAAACGATCTCCGTCAATGCAGAGGGGCGTGATATCCGCCGCGGCATCTTCCGGGACTTCCCGCTGACGATGACCGATGCCAACGGCCGCGAAATCGAGGTGGATTTCAAGGTGGTCTCCGTCGAGCGCGACGGCCAGCCGGAAGATTGGCGCAGCGAGCGTATCAGCGGCGGCGAACGCATCTATATCGGCAAGGCCGATCGTATCCTGAACGCAGGCCCGCATACATTCCGCCTGACGTATGACACCAACAGACAGATGCGCTATTTCGGTGACCACGACGAACTTTATTGGAATGTGACGGGCAACGGCTGGCTGTTCCCGATCATCAATGCGAAGGCAACCGTCACCTTGCCCGACGGCGTGCAGCCGCAGCAGCTTGCCTTCTTTACGGGGCCGCTCGGCGCTACGGGCAAGAACGCGAGTGCGAGCCAACAGGGCAATATTGTTACCTTCGCGACAACCAAGCCGCTCGCCACGGCCGAGGGCCTGACGATCGCCATCAAGCTGGACAAAGGAGCGATTGCGCCGCCCAGCGACAGCCAGCAATGGGGCTGGTTCCTTCGGGATCATCTCGATACGATCATCGCCATCGGCGGGCTGCTCCTGCTGTTTGCCTATTACATGCGAAGCTGGATCGCGGTCGGCCGAGACCCACCTGCGGGTGTTATGGTCCCGCGCTGGGACCCGCCTGACGGTATTTCGCCGGCGCTCGTGAACTATATCGATAACAGGGGCTTCGCCAGTTCCGGCTGGACGGCATTCTCCGCAACTGCGATCGACCTTGCCGTGCGCGGCTATGTCATTCTCGATGATCTGAAGGAAAAGGTCGTTATCCGCCCCACCGGCAAGGCCGGCGGCGATCTCAGCGGCGGCGACAAGGTGCTGATGCAGGCCGTCGGACCATTCTCTCCGCTCGTCATAGACAAGGAAAATGGCGAGGTGGTGCAGCGGCTGGGTGCGAAATTCCGCAGCGCGATAGAGCGCAATCACCGCGGCGAATATTACAAGGCCAATTCGCTCTATGTCGTGACCGGTATCGCTCTCTCGGTTTTGATCCTGGCGTCCATCATCATCTTTGGGCGATTGCATGAAAATGCGGTGCCGCTGATCGTCATGCCCGGTGTCCTGTCGATTTTCGTGACCATCTTCACCAACATCATCGGTCGAAGATTCCGGCGTCCCAACGCCAGTCTCGGCCAGCGAATTCTTTCCGTTCTGATCTGCGCCTTCTTCGGCTTCGTATTGGTATCCGTCGCGGTCAACGGCTTTGCCGCCGCGGTCGTGCCACTGTGGGAAGCGGGCCTGCTGCCGCTAGTGGCGGGCATCGTCGGCATTTTTGCGCTCAACGTCGTCTTCTATTTCCTGATGGGCGCGCCGACACCGCTTGGACGCAAGATGATGGATGGCATCGCCGGCCTCCGGCAATATCTGACGCTGGCCGAACGCGACCGGATGAACATGCAGGGCGCGCCGCAGATGTCGCCGCAGCACTTCGAAAAGCTGCTGCCCTATGCTGTCGCGCTCGGTGTCGAAAAGCCCTGGTCGAGTGCCTTCGAAACCTGGCTCGCCACCGCTGCGGGTGCAGCCGCGGCAGCCTACGCGCCGGTCTGGTATTCCGGCGATTTCCGCCCTGGCAGTATCGGCGGCACGATCGGCGACTTTTCCTCTTCCATGGCATCCACGATCGCCTCGACGATTCCCGCACCTGTATCGCGTTCGTCTTCCGCATTCGGCGGTGGGGGCGGCGGTGGTGGGTTCTCCGGCGGAGGTGGCGGCGGTGGAGGCGGCGGCGGGTGGTAATTGACCACCTCCCCCTCGAGGGGCAGGGGTATCGCATATGAGCGGAGATCGCCGCTGTCCCCCTTCTCCCCAGCGGGGAGAAGGTGCCGCCAGGCGGATGAGGGGGTGCCCGCCAAGACCACAAAAATCCATGAATTCAAATCGACAACCCCCTCATCCGACCCTTCGGGCCACCTTCTCCCCAAGGGGAGAGGAGCTTATGGTGCTCGTCCGCCTCCATATGCGATAGCCCTGCCTTGAGGGGGGAGGTCGCCGCGAAGCGGCGGGTGGGGGTGACAATTCTTTGGCTGCGGAGGTTGCCGCGATCACCCACCCCGGCACTTTGTGCCGACCCTCCCCCTCAAGGGGAGGGTGTACTTCCCGACGCATCAACTTCGCTGCCTCAGCAACACGGAGATCTTCGATGCCCCAAACCGCCTCCAAGCTCGATCGCTTCAAAATTGCCAACAGCCGCCGCCTTCGCG
Source organism: Rhizobium sp. AB2/73 (assembly GCF_020871915.1). Taxonomy (NCBI): domain Bacteria; kingdom Pseudomonadati; phylum Pseudomonadota; class Alphaproteobacteria; order Hyphomicrobiales; family Rhizobiaceae; genus Rhizobium; species Rhizobium sp. AB2/73. The sequence goes on from NZ_CP067071.1 coordinate 450,779, forward strand.
CCGGTTCGACCGATGCGGAAGCCAAGCTCTGGAAGCATTTTTGGCGCATCCCGATCGAAGGCACCCACTTCCGCCGCCAGGTTCCGATCGGGCGCTACTTTGCCGATTTTGTCTGCCATCAAATAGGTTTGATTATCGAACTTGACGGCAGCCAGCATGCCGAAGACGCGGCAAGACGTTATGACGCCGCGCGCACGGCATTTCTCGAAAGTGAGGGCTACCACGTTGTCCGATTTTGGAATGCCGAGGTCATGGACGAGATTGAGGCTGTTCTGGATACGATATTTGCCATTGTGCAGCAGCGGCAAATTTTGCTAGCAGAGGCCGACCGTTTTCACCCCACTCCGGCACGCCGTGCCGACCCTCTCTCTCAAGGAGAGGGTGAGGAACCTTGACATGCCCGATCTCCTTCTCGAACTCCGCTCCGAGGAAATTCCCGCCCGTATGCAGCGCAAGGCTGCCGGCGACCTGAAGAAGCTGGTGACCGATGCCCTGGTCGAAGCAGGTCTTTCCTACGAAGGTGCCAGGGAATATTGGACGCCGCGGCGCCTAACGCTCGATATTCGCGGCCTGACGGCGCGCTCGGCCGATGTGCGCGAGGAGCGCAAGGGGCCGCGCACCGATGCCAACGAGAAGGCGATCGAAGGTTTTCTGCGCGGTGCCGGCCTGTCCTCCATTTCAGAGGCGCAGGTACAGAGCGACCCGAAGAAGGGCGACTTTTTCGTCGCGATCATTTCCAAGCCCGGCCGCGCTGCCGAGGAAATCGTCGCCGCGGTCATGCCCGACATCATCCGAAACTTCCCCTGGCCGAAGTCGATGCGCTGGGGCAAGGCCTCGGTGAAGCCCGGCTCGCTGCGCTGGGTGCGCCCGCTGCAGTCGATCGTCTGCACCTTCGGCACCGAGCATGAAGAGACTGTCGTCATCCCCTTCGAGATCGACGGCATTGTTGCGTCGAACGTGACCTATGGCCATCGCTTCCATGCGCCAGGCCCGATCACGGTCAAGCGTTTCGAGGATTATGCCTCGAGCCTGGAAAAGGCCTACGTCGTTCTCGATGCCGAGCGCCGCAAGGACATCATCCTGCATGACGCCCGCGATGTCGCCTTTGCCAATGGCCTCGAACTGGTTGAGGATGAAGGCCTCCTGGAGGAAGTTTCCGGACTTGTCGAATGGCCGCAGGTGCTGATGGGCTCTTTCGAGGAGGATTATCTCTCGATCCCGTCCGAGATCATCCGTTTGACCATCAAGACCAACCAGAAATGCTTCGTCACGCGGCCGCAAGGCTCTCACCTCCCCCTTGAGGGGGGAGATCGCAGCGAAGCTGCGGGTGGGGGTGACCACTTGTTCCAACAAAATCACCCCACCCCGGCACTGCGTGCCGGCCCTCCCCCTCAAGGGGAGGGTGCGCTGTCCAACCGCTTCATTCTCGTCGCCAATATCCAGGCGTCGGATGGCGGCAAGGAAATCATCCACGGCAACGGCAAGGTCGTGCGCGCTCGTCTGTCCGACGCGCTGCACTTCTGGAAGCGCGACCAGGGCGATCTGCCCGATCTTGAGACACTGGAAGCCTCCGCCAAAAAGTTCGGCCTCGATCTGAAGAAGCCGCTCGATCAGCGCATGGCCAAGCTCGATGCCCTGAAAGTCACCTTCCATGCCAAGCTTGGCAGCCAGGGCGAGCGCGTCGCCCGCATCCGCGCGCTGGCCGCTGAACTTGCCAAGATCACCGGCGCCGATGCCGCTCTGGTCGACCGCGCCGTCGTGCTCGCCAAGGCCGATCTGCGCACCGAAGCCGTCGGGGAATTCCCCGAACTGCAGGGCGTCATGGGCCGCAAATACGCATCGCTGCAGGGCGAGAATGCTTCTGTGGCAACAGCGATCGAAGATCACTACAAGCCGCAAGGCCCGTCCGACCGCGTTCCCGAAGACAAGGTTGCAATCACTGTCGCGCTGGCCGACAAGCTGGATACGCTCGTCGGCTTCTGGGCGATCGATGAAAAGCCTACAGGCTCGAAGGATCCCTACGCGCTTCGCCGTGCGGCCCTCGGCGTCGTCCGCATCCTCCTCGAGCGCGGTGTGCGCCTGCCGCTGCTGGCGACCACCAGGGATGCCGATCTGCTTGCCTTCTTCCATGACCGCCTGAAGGTCTATCTGCGCGATCTCGGCGCCCGTCATGACCTCATCGACGCCGTGCTGACGCCGGAGGCCGACGATCTGCTGATGGTCGCCCGCCGCGTCGAGGCGCTGACCGCCTTCATCACCTCCGAAGACGGCAAGAATCTGCTCGCCGGCACCAAGCGCGCCACCCAGCTTCTGGCCGCCGAAGAGAAGAAGGGCACCGTCGTTGCCGACGGCGTTTCGGAAGCCTTGCTGAAGCTCGATGCCGAAAAGGATCTCTTTGCTGCCGTGAAGGCCGCCTCTGCGGAGGCCTCTGACGCGATCGCCAAGGAAGATTTCCGCTCGGCCATGGCAGCGCTTTCCAAGCTGCGTGCGCCCGTGGACCGCTTCTTCGAGGATGTGCTCGTCAATGATGAAGATGCCGCCATCCGCGCCAATCGCCTGGCGCTGCTGCGCCTGATCCGCGAGGCGACCGGCACGGTCGCCGACTTCTCGAAGATCGCAGGATAAGACATGGGGGCGCGATGACCGGAAAAATCCTCGTCAGCGCCTGCCTCATGGGCCATGCCGTCCGCTATGACGGCCGTTCCAAGCCGCTTGTCCATCCGGCGATCGATCGCTGGCGCGAGGAGGGGCGGCTTGTGACGATCTGCCCGGAAATGTCCGCTGGCATGGCGGTGCCAAGGCCGCCGGCCGAAATCGCAGGCGGTGCGACCGGCGAGGACGTGCTTGCCGGCACTGCGCGCGTGATGGAAATCACCGGCGGCGATGTCACGGCCGAGTTTCGTCAGGCGGCGGAAAATGCGCTGGCGCTCGCCAATGAAACCGGCTGCCGCTACGCTCTGCTGATCGACGGCAGCCCGTCCTGCGGCTCGGACTTCATCTATGACGGCACATTTTCCGGCGGCCGGCAGAGCGGCCGGGGCGTCACGGCGGCGCTGCTGCAGCAGGCTGGTATCGAGGTTTATTCTGATCGCGAGATCGATAGTTTGGTGGAGCGGTTGAAGGTGGCAGACTAAACCGCCAATCGTTTGCTCAAACGAAAACCGCCGGACGTGAGCCCGGCGGTTTCTCATTTTATGACCTGGCCCGCTCAGGCGGCGCGGCGGTGATCCATGGTTGCGCGGCCTTCGTTGACGCGGAAGCCGCGGATGAGCGCGAGGAGATCTTCCGTGTCGGCGGCGAGCGTCTCGGCCGATGCGGTGGTCTCCTCAGCCATGGCGGCGTTCTGCTGCGTGGCGGCATCGAGCTGGTTCATCGAGGACGAGATCGAGCGCAGCGTCGTATCCTGCTCGGAGGCACTGTGGGCGATCTTCGAGACAATCTCGTTTGCTGCCTTGATCTGACCGGAGATGCGCTTCAGCGCTTCGCCTGCCTCGCCTACGAGACGGACGCCCTGATCGACCTGGCCGGAAGAGCGGGCAATCTGGTCCTTGATCTCCTTGGCGGCTGCGGCGGAGCGCTGGGCTAGTTCACGCACTTCCTGGGCGACGACCGCAAAGCCCTTGCCGGATTCGCCGGCACGGGCTGCCTCGACGCCGGCATTGAGCGCCAGCAGGTTGGTTTGGAAGGCGATCTCGTCGATGACGCCGATGATCTTGCCGATTTCGGCCGAGGATTTCTCGATGCCGCTCATCGCTTCGATCGCCTGGGCAACCACGGCATCGCTGCGCGATGCTTCGGCGCTGACGGCATGGACGCGCTTGCTGGCCTCATCGGCGCCTTCCGCGGTCTGGCGGACGGCGACCGTGAGTTCATCGAGTGCGGCCGAGGTTTCTTCCAGACTTGCTGCCTGACGCTCGGTGCGCTGCGACAGCTCGTTTGAGGCGCGGCGGATTTCTTCCTTGCTGAGACCGATGTCGTTGCCCTTGGCATTGACGCGTCCCATCGCGGCTTCGAGGTGCGACAGTGCCTCATTGAAGTTGTTGCGAAGGCCGGCATAGCTGGCGCCGAGATCGCCGCAGCGCACCGTCAGATCGCCGCGAGCAAGCTCTTCGAGCGACTTGCCGATGACCGCGACGACGCGGGCCTGTTCGCGGGCCTCGTCCTGCTGCTGGCGCAGGTTCTGTTCGCGTTCGTTGCTGATTTCCAGCTCCTGTGCCGCCTGACGGTCGGCAAGCGCATGACGTTCGCGAACCTTTTCCTGCAGCGCCTGGGTCGCCTTCGCCATCAGGCCGATTTCATTGCGCATCTCGGTATGCGGGATGGCGGTCTTCACGTCTTCGTCGGCTACGGCCTTCAGGGCTGCATGGACGTTGGCGAGCGGCTTGGTGATGCCCCGGATGAAGTAGAACGCGGCGCCGATACCGATCAGGAAGACGATGCCGCAGATCATGAGCGCACGCAACATCGTGGCATTGATCTGCGCCTCGAGGTCATCCATGTAGACACCGCAGCCGAGCACGATCTGCCAGGGCGCGAAGGCGGCCGAATAGCTGCCCTTCAGGAAGAACTCGCTGTCGGAGTGACCCGGCTTGTTCCAGTAATAGATGGTGCGGCCGCCGCCCTTGATGCCCTTCTCGACCATTTCCTTGCTGAAATGGGTGCCGTTCTTGTCGACTTGGCCGGACATGTCCTTGCCGATATTGACGGGGCTCGGGTGAATGCGCTGGATCACATTGTAATCGAAACCGAAGAGATAGCCTGCCGGCGCGAAGGTCACATGCGACAGAACCTTGAAGGCTTCGGCCTGGGCCGCCTCATGGCTCATCTCGCCGGATTTTTCGCGCTGATAATACTGGTTCAAAACCGAGATGCCGGATTCGACCTGCGTGCGCAGCATGTCGAAGCGGTCGTCGTAAATGGAATCGGCCTGGGACCGGATCTGGAAATAAGTGGCCACCGCGAAGGCGGCCATCAGGACGCCAAGCAGGGCAAACAATTGATGCGATATCTTGAGATTCTTCATGATGCCTCCCACAGGGGTGAATACCGGTGCGGTTTCCTACCGCCTGTGCGATCGCCTGAGAGAATCCCAATACGCTTGCCGCCGCTTAAATGACATGCTGCTGTCCGGTGGCAGTAAAATCGCTGTTTATGTCTAAAAAAGCTTTAATTGCGGAACTTGGTTGTATTTAATTTCGAATTAAACCGCAGATATGCGCAATCATTGTAAGTAATACGTAATTATATTTGAAGATCACGCCAGTGAAACTTGTGTTTTGCGCAAGATTATTTAGTTTTTCCGAATATGAAGAGGATATATTTCGATTTATGAATATAGTCGGCACTTCGCAAGCGCCCAAACGCGGGAACGCCTTGAAGATTATTGGCGAAGCTGGAAGCCGGAGATATCGAGCCGCGCAGGTTCGCGAGCTACGGAGGAGTTGGGTAAAGCCGCCGTCTGAGCGGTCGTGTCGATCCCATCGGCAGGTTCACCGGCCGCAGCAAGCGCTTCTGGCGTCGGCTTGCTGACGAAGGTAACAGGCGAGCCGCCCATCCACGCTTCGGTGCGGACGACCCTTTTCTGACCATCGATATCACGCACGACCACGGATTGGGTGCCAGGCTCCAGCGTCGGCACGGTATATTCCTTTTCCGTGACTGGCGGCTTGAGCGGAGGGCACTCGGTGCAGCTCTTGTCGATAATGCTGCCCCTGCCGCCGATCATCGTGCCGTCGATCGGCTGGATCGATGAGGCCATGGTGGAGCCGCCGGCCAGTACGCACGCCACGGTCACAAAGAAGCAACGCATCACCAAGAACTCCGCCTTGAGCAATTCCAGGAAAAGTGCGCAGCGGTTTTCCGTCCGGAATTGGGTAGAAACAAAGGGATAGAGCATTTTCGCGTTTCGAAGAAAAGCGAAATGGCTCTATAGTGACGAAGACATTAGTGTAGCTTTATTTCGATCCCGTCAGGAGATTAGGTAAAAATTTAATGGATTTGCGATTGCAGAGCCGCAGCGATGTTTACTTTTCGCGCTCCACTGCTCGCCATCCGATATCATTCCGATAGAAGCCATTATCCCATTTCACCTTGCCCGCCAGGGCATAGGCCCGTTCTTTTGCTTCGCCCACTGTTTTACCCGTTGCCGTGATATTCAGCACCCGGCCACCGGTTGCAACCAGCGCTCCGTCCTTCAGGGCTGTGCCGGCATGGAACACCTTCTCGCCTTCGCCGCCTATCGGCAACGCTGTGATCGGCGTGTTCTTGGCATAGGAACCGGGATAGCCCTTCGAGGCCATGACGACGGTCAGCGCCGGGTCGTCGCTCCATTCGGCCGTCACCTGATCCAGCGTGCCGTTGGCGCAGGCAAGGAGCAGCGGCAGCAGATCGCTCTTCAGCCGCATCATCAGCACCTGGCATTCGGGGTCGCCGAAGCGGACATTGTATTCGATCAGTTCCGGCCCCTTCGCCGTAATCATCAAGCCCGCAAAGAAGACGCCGCTGAAAGGATGGCCGCTTTCCGCCATACCACGCATCGTCGGCTCGATGATTTCCTTCATGGCGCGCTCGACCATGTCTGGCGTCATCACGGGAGCAGGGGAATACGCGCCCATGCCGCCAGTGTTCGGGCCGGTATCGCCATCGCCAACGCGCTTATGGTCCTGGGCGGTCGCCAGCGCCAGCGCGTGCTTGCCGTCGCAAAGGCAGAAGAAGCTTGCCTCCTCACCATCGAGATAGGCCTCGATCACGACTTCCGCTCCGGCTTCGCCGAAGGCGCCCTCGAAGCAATCGTCGATCGCGGCTAGCGCCTCGTCGATGGTCATGGCGACGGTGACGCCTTTGCCCGCTGCAAGCCCATCCGCCTTTACGACGATCGGCGCGCCTTGCGCGCGAACATAGGCTTTCGCCTTCGGTGCATTGTTGAACCGCTGATAGGCACCTGTCGGAATATCGTAGCGGGCGCAGATATCCTTGGTGAAACCCTTGGATCCTTCGAGCTGGGCTGCTGCTGCGGAAGGTCCGAAGACGGCGATGCCGGCCGCACGCAGCGCATCGGCAATGCCGGCGACTAAGGGCGCTTCCGGGCCGACCACGACGAAGTTGATGGCCTTCTCCTTGCAGAAGGTGACAACGGCATCGTGATTGTCGATATCGAGCGCCGCGAGCGTTGCATGCTCGGCAATGCCGGGATTGCCCGGCGCGGCATAGAGTTCCGTCATGAGAGGCGATTGCGCCAGCTTCCAGGCCAATGCGTGCTCGCGTCCGCCCGATCCGATCAACAGAACTCTCATGGCTTGCCCTTTCGTTGCGTCCTTTTGCGCGGTTAAGGGGGGATGAGCCAAAGGTCAAGCGGCAAATCCTGTGGAGGCAGGGCCGGCAACATTGCCATGCCTTTTTATCCCGCTAAAGCGGAAACGGCTTTCGCCCTCCGCCGGGATTAGCGCTTTGCGTGGCGAAAACCGCTTCTTATGTCCGCGGGATCATGCTTATGGTCCCATCACGCTTGTTCAGTTCAGAGAGACACATGGCCGCTGATATTCGTTCCCTTGCCGCAACCATCGCCGCCGAGATCAAGGCCCGCCCGGATCAGGCCACGGCCGCCATCGAGCTTTTGGACGAAGGCGCAACGGTGCCCTTCATCGCGCGCTATCGCAAGGAAGTGACCGGCGGCCTCGACGATACGCAGCTTCGCACGCTGTCGGAACGTCTCGTCTATCTGCGCGAACTGGAAGCACGTCGCGCCGCCATCATCGAATCCATCGCCGGCCAGGGCAAGATGACCGACGAGTTGATGGGCAAGATCGCCACGGTCGCAACCAAGTCCGAGTTGGAAGACCTTTATCTGCCCTACAAGCCGAAGCGCCGCACGCGCGCCGAGATTGCGAGAGAGCGCGGCCTCGGCCCCCTGGCCGACACGATCCTTGCGGATCGTTCCAAGGAGCCCACGGTCCTCGCCGAAAGCTTCATTACAGCCGATGTGCCTGACGTAAAGACGGCGCTGGAAGGCGCGCGCGATATCATCGCCGAAGGCATTGCTGAAAATGCCGATCTGCTCGGTAAGCTGCGCAATTATATGAAGACCCATGCCACGCTGAAGGCCACCGTTGTCGATGGCAAGCAGGAGGCAGGCGCCAAGTTCTCCGACTATTTCGCCCATCAGGAGCGCTGGGCGACGGCGCCCGGTCATCGCGCGCTCGCCATGCTGCGCGGCTGGAACGAAGAGGTGCTGACGCTGACCATCGAGGTTGATACGGATGCCGTCTCTCCCAACAAGCCGGTCGAGCGCATGATCACTTCGGCCTACGACATCGGCGCAAGCCGGCCCGGCGATCGCTGGCTGACGGAGGTCGCAAGCTGGACCTGGCGCGTCAAGCTTTCGATGTCGCTGTCGCTCGACCTGATGCGCGAACTGCGCGAACGTGCCGAAGAAGAAGCGATCCACGTCTTCGCCCGCAATTTGAAGGATCTGCTGCTGGCGGCTCCCGCCGGCTCGCGCGCCACCATGGGCCTAGACCCGGGCATCCGCACGGGCGTCAAGGTCGCCGTGGTCGACGGTACGGGCAAGCTCCTGGAGACGACGACAGTCTATCCTTTCCCACCGAAGAACGACGTGCGCGGTACGCAGGCGACGCTGGCGGCACTGATCCGCAAGCATAAGGTCGAGCTGATCGCCATCGGCAACGGCACCGGCAGCCGCGAGACTGAAAAGCTGGTGGCCGACATGCTGGCCGAACTACCGGCACCGAAGCCGACCAAGGTTATTGTTTCGGAGGCCGGCGCATCGGTCTATTCCGCCTCGGAAACGGCTGCGCTCGAATTTCCCGATCTCGACGTTTCGCTGCGCGGCGCTGTCTCCATCGCCCGCCGCCTGCAGGATCCGCTGGCCGAGTTGGTGAAGATCGAGCCGAAGTCGATCGGCGTCGGCCAGTACCAGCACGATGTCGACCAGCAGAAGCTGTCCCGTTCGCTGGACGCCGTGGTCGAAGATGCGGTGAATGCGGTGGGCGTCGATCTCAACACGGCCTCGGCGCCGCTGCTTGCCCGCGTCTCCGGCCTCGGGCCGTCGATCGCCGATGCTATCGTTAGGCATCGCGACGGCGAGGGGCCGTTCGAGACGCGGCGCGATCTCCTGAAAGTCGCCCGTCTCGGCCAGCGCACCTTTGAGCAATGCGCCGGCTTCCTGCGCATCCCGAATGGCAAGGAGCCGCTCGACGCTTCCTCGGTGCACCCGGAGGCCTATGGTGTGGCTAAGAAGATCGTCGCTGCCTGCGGCCGTGATCTCCGCACGCTGATGGGCGATACGGCAACGCTGAAGGCCATCGATCCCCGGCAGTTCATCGATGACAAATTCGGCCTGCCGACCGTGCGTGACATCATCGCCGAATTGGAAAAACCGGGCCGCGACCCGCGCCCGAGCTTCAAGACCGCAACCTTCGCCGACGGTGTCAACGAGATCAGCGACCTCAAGCCGGGAATGCTGCTGGAGGGAACCGTGACCAATGTCGCGGCCTTCGGCGCCTTCGTCGATATAGGCGTCCATCAGGACGGTTTGGTGCATGTCTCGCAGCTGGCGGACCGTTTCGTCAAGGACCCGCATGAGGTCGTGAAGGCCGGCGATGTCGTCAAGGTCAGGGTCGTGGAAGTCGACGCGAAACGCAAGCGAATCGGCCTCTCCATGCGCAAAGATGGCAGCACTGTGGCAGCCCCGTCCGGACGGGATACACGCGAGCAGAGTGGTGCGCGCAACGCTGGCGTTAAGGGAAATACCCGTCCGAAGGCCGAGCAGCAAGGTAGTTTTGGCGCCGCCTTGGCCGATGCACTCAAACGAAAATAAGGACTTAGCGGAACTTCGTGCAAGAATGTCACACTCTGGCAGAGTTGTTGCCAGAGTGCCAATGACTATGGAAAGGTGAGCTTGCCACAATGCTGGGAGGCGTTAAAGTTTGCCTTAATGTCATGTCATAACATTCGAGGCGTCCATGGCGTCGACCCTTTTTCCTCTCGTCCAGAAAATCATCCGTAAAGGTTCACTCAGGCTTACGCTCGCATCCGGCGAGACCCATGTGGTCGGCGACGGAACCGGAGAGACGGTAGCCGTCCGGTTTGCCGATCAGCAGGCTGAAGATGCCGTTGCCCGCGATCCGACGCTCAAGCTCGGCGAAATGTATATGGAAGGCCGCTTCATCCTGGAGCAGGGCGACATTTACGAATTCCTGTCGCTGGTGAAGCAGAATACCACCAATGAGGTCTTCGATTTCCGCATGGCGGCGCTGCTGATCGGCCGCATCGCCTGGCAGCAGATCAAGAGCCGCTCGCCGATCAACCGCAACAAGCACAATGTTGCGCATCATTACGATCTCTCAGCGAAACTCTTCGACCTCTTCCTCGATGAGGACTGGCAATATTCCTGCGCCTATTTCAATCCGCCTGGCATCAGCCTGGATGAAGCGCAGGTCGCCAAGAAACGGCACATCGCTGCCAAGCTGCTGGTCGAGCCCGGCCAGAAGGTATTGGAGATCGGCTCCGGCTGGGGCGGTATGGCCATGTATCTTGCCGAGGCCTATCCGGGCCTCGACGTGACCGGTATTACGCTCAGCGAAGAACAGCTCAAGGTATCGCGTGAGCGGGCGGCCAAGCGCGGCCTCTCCGATCGCGTCCGCTTCGAGCTGCAGGATTATCGCTACATGACCGGCAAGAAGTTCGACCGTATCGTCTCGGTCGGCATGTTCGAGCATGTCGGCATCGGCGATTACGGCAAGTTCTTCCGCAAGGTTTCGGAGCTGCTTGATGATAATGGCGTCATGCTGCTGCACTCCATTGCCCGCCCGAAGCCGAGCTTTGCCACCAACGCCTTTATCGAAAAATACATTTTCCCCGGCGGCTACATTCCGTCGATCGGCGAGACCACGCCGCCGCTGGAAAAGGCTGGCTTACTCACGCGTGATGTCGAGACCCTGCCGATGCACTATGCCTATACGCTGAGGCACTGGCGCAACCGCTTCGTGGCGCGCAAGGCCGATGCCGTCGCGCTCTACGACGAAAAATTCTTCCGTATGTGGGAGTTCTATCTGGCCGGCTCCGAAATGGGCTTCCGCTGGGATGAGCTCTTCATCATGCAGCTCCAGATCACCAAGAATCAGTTCGCCGTCCCCGACAACCGCAATTACATCGCGGAACGCGAGGCGAAGCTGAAGGGATTCGAGGCAGGGCGCGCACCTTTGGAGAAGGTGACGTTCTGAGCCCCTGTCATCGTGCCGTTTGATGGGGCCGGACCGCGGAAAGCCACGGTCCGGCCTTTTCTATTCATGCCTGCAGGTCGTCAAAGTTGCTATCTGCCGACATGGACGGTGAAGGTGCCGTCTTGCACCGTACCATCCGTATTCAGTCCCGCAAGGCGCAGGGTGAATTGGTCGGTGCCCGAGAAAGCGGGATTCGGCGTGTAGTAGACGATATTGCCCTGGACCGTCTTGCCCGAGCACAGATAGGCATTGCTGTCTTTCGGGAACTTTGCCGCGACCGGGCCGTGCTCGACGTCAACCTTGCCGTGGGCAGGCTGCTTGATGACGCCCGTATAGGGGAATCCCGCAAAGGTGCAGTCCTGTTTCACGAGCGAAGTACTCGTAATCTTCGTCTTCTTGCCGGGGGCGGCACTTCCCGAAAAATGGCTTTGTTTCGCCCCGCCGATGGGAGTGCCGACACAGCCGGAAAGCGCCACGCCGGCAGCCAGCATCAGACCTAAGGAGATCAGGGATATGTTCTTCATTCGTTTCTCATCTTTTGAAATTGGGGGCTATGAGATGGCGGGCACCTGGCAATCGCGACCATTACCCACGATTGAGCATCTATACAGAAATTAAATCAGCACGATAGGCCGGTGCATGTCGGATGGCATCCGGTTAGAGCAACCTGAATTTGATGTTCTGACCTGGATTCGGCGTCTTGTGGTTAAGGGAGCGGTAACGCGATCCGCATAATTTGAGGCAACTCTCGGGTCCTCCGGCCCTTTGTATTGCGTATCATGGAGTTTCGTTGTGTTTGCAAAGTTAAGGTTCCTTTTCATTGGCGGCCTCTCCGCTATCGCCTATGCCGGCGCTGCTGAGGCGGGCGACGGCCAGCATTTGTGGTCGGGTGACTGGTACCTAAGCGTCGGTGCGGCCGGTTTCTCCGCACCGAAATTCGAAGGCGGCAAGCACAACAAGCTGCAATGGTCGCCGTTGGTATCCATCGGCCGGCAGGGTCCTGGCCCTCGCTTTTCCTCGCGCAACGACAATCCCTCCTTCGCCCTGATCGAAAGCGATGCATTCCGCGTCGGCATCGTCGGCAAGTTCGTGCCGAGCCGCGACAGCAGCGATGGGCACGAGCTGAGGGGATTGAAGAAGGTCAAGTGGGGTGTGGAAGCTGGCGGCTTTGCCGAGGCCTATCCCACGGATTGGTTGCGTGCCCGCGTCGAAGTTCGCCAGGGCATTCGCGCCCATAGCGGCGTCGTCGCCGATGCCGCGGTGGATGCCTTTACCGACATCACGCCGGAGCTTCGCGCCTCGGCCGGTCCACGCATGACGCTCGCCAGCAGCGACTATTTCGACACCTATTACGGCGTCAATGCGCGCGAATCGGCTGCCTCCGGCCTCAGCGGCTACAAGCCCGGCGGCGGCGTCAAATCGGTCGGTTTCGGCGGCGCACTGACCTGGAAGGCCTCGCAGAACTGGACCACCAGCACCTTCCTCGAATATACCCGGCTCACAGGCCCGGCTGCCGACAGCAGCCTCGTGCGCGAGCGCGGCGACCGTAACCAGCTGCTGATCGGGGTTTCCGCCAGCTACAAGTTCAATTTCACGATGAACTGAGCAACGGGCGAGGTCATGTCTCGTTATGGCCTCGCCGCTTGACCTCGGGTGCCGGATATCACTACTACTCGCCTATGCAAAACACAGGCGACATCAACGGGCGCGTCGCTGACGCGCCATCCGGCAACTGGGTCTACCGCGTTCTGCCCCCGACGCTTTGGCCATACGCCCAGCTTGCACGCTGGGACAGGCCGATCGGCTGGCAGCTCCTGATGTGGCCATGCTTCTGGTCCGTCGCGCTTGCGGCCAATACCTCCGTCGCCCTGGGACATGGCTCCCCCGGCTTCGTGGTGATCTACCATCTCTTCCTCTATTTCATCGGCGCCGTCGCGATGCGCGGTGCCGGCTGTACCTACAACGATCTGGTCGACCACGAGATCGACATGTCCGTGGCGCGTACCCGCTCGCGCCCGCTGCCCTCGGGCCGCGTGACGCGCCTTCAGGCCAAAGTGTTCATCGCATTGCAGGCACTAGTCGGCTTGCTGGTGCTGCTGCAGTTCAATTGGTTTGCCGTCGTGCTCGGTGTCCTGTCGCTCGGCATCGTTGCGCTCTATCCCTTTGCAAAGCGCTTTACCGACTGGCCGCAATTCTTCCTCGGCCTTGCCTTTTCCTGGGGCGCCCTGATGGGCTGGGCGGGTCTCTTCGGCAGCCTGTCGCTTGCCCCGATCGTGCTCTATCTCGCCGCCATCCTCTGGACCATCGGTTACGATACGATCTACGCGCATCAGGACAAGGAGGATGATGAGCTGATCGGTGTGCGCTCGACCGCCCGGCTTTTCGGCGATCAGACGCGCCTCTGGCTGGTCGGACTCTATGGGGCGACGCTGCTTTTGATGCTGCTATCCTTTGCGCTCGCAGGTACAAGCTGGCTGGCATATCTCGGCCTGGCCGTCGCTGGCGGCATGTTCGCCTATCAGATCGCCGTGCTCGATATCAACGACGGCGCACAATGCCTGGCCCTCTTCAAATCAAACAATCGGGTGGGGCTGATCATCTTCGCCGGTCTTTTCCTGTCGTTCCTGTTTCTTGCTCCCTGAAGGAAGGGATGTGCCGCATCAGGTTCCAGAGGAGGGCGTCATGGCATGCGAAATCCGTCTGGCCTCAGAGGCGGACACCGAGGCGATCAGCGGCGTAATCCTGACCGCACTTCACGAGAGCAACGCACGGGACTATTCTCCCGATATCATCGCGCGCGTTGCCGAAAGCTTTAGTCCCGCTGGCGTGCGCAAGCTCATGAGCAGCAGAACGGTCTTCGTGGCGGTCGAAGATGGAAGCATTGTCGGCACCGCGAGCCTTGACCGTGCCGTCGTGCGCACGGTGTTCGTCTCTCCCTCCGCGCAGCGACGTGGCATTGGCGCCTACCTGATGGCGGTAATCGAACGGGCGGCGAGGGCAGGTGGCAATACTACCCTGTCCGTCCCCTCGTCGATTACCGCGCAGGGCTTTTACGAAAAGCTCGGCTTCCATGCTGTCGGCGAGAGTTTCCATGGCGATGAACGAACGATCATCATGGAGCGCTCGCTGATACCATAAGATTTCGGCCGCGGAATCGGTTTCCCACGGCCGGTTTCTGGCGATATTCGGTTTCAAGCCTTATCGGCTTAATGTCTGGCGATGATCTCGCGACCCTGGATTTTCATCTTGATGCCGAGCTTGCCGGTCGTGCGGCGCACGAGAAAGCGTGGGCGGCGATTTGCGAAATAGGAATGGCGGCGACGCGGCTGGCTGTCCTGCGAGCGGACGCCGCCGAGATGTTCTTCCAGCGGACGGGCCACGCCGTCGGCTTCGATCATCAGCATCGGAATACGGAAGGCTTCCGACCAGGAGCGCCAGTCGGCGGCGATGTCGCTCAAATCGTGGGCCACGAGAAGAGGGATGCAGAGATCCGGATCGGAGTGATGCAGTTCCAGCGTGACGGTGACTTCGCCGTCGCCGTGATCTATGGCGCGGGCGGCTACACCCTGGAATGCACGCTTGGGCAAGGCAACGGACAGCGGCAGGCCGCTGGACGGCAGGATCTTGCGCAGCACTGCGCCGCGCTCGTCGATCGTAATGGTGACATCACCTTCGGCACCTCGCATGGCGTAGCTGACCTGTTGCGGGAAGCGCGCCGGATCAAGCCGCAGTGTGGTTCCAGCCCAGTCGGGCTTCAGGACGGTATTAGTCATCGATTTTCTACCCTTGCTTTACCTGAGAGCCGGTTGTTCCGGTCTTCTCCCGGAGAACTTCTGTCCTCTCGTTGTTGGGCAGATTAGGCGCCGTCCCTTCCAGACAGCTTAAAAATCGAGGTTAAGAAAACTTTGCGTCCTCAAATGGTTAGCAAACTCGAATGCATCAGGGTTTCCATAAGGTGAACACAGGGCAGGGTGGTGCGTCAGTATAGTGCACGCATAAGGTGAGTGCGTGTAAGTCTCAGGTAAGGTTTGTATGAAATAATGTCAGCCAGATTCGCCCCCTTTATTAGAGATTTATTGGGATTCTGCTGATGATTTCCACTTATCTTGGTTATACGATCGCAACCAGAGATATGGCGACCTCACTCAACCAGGTGGCGCAGCAGTCGCAAAGCAAGCGTTTGATCGACTATTACAACGCCAATATCGGCAAAGTAACTGACGTCGACAGCTTTCTGAATGACTATCAATTATACAGTTACGCAATGGAAGCCTACGGGCTTTCCGACATGACCTATGCCAAGGCCTTTATGAAACAGGTCCTGACCAGCGACCTCAGCGACTCCAGCAGTTTCGCCAATAAGCTCACCGATCCGCGCTACAAAGAATTCGCTGCGGCGTTCAATTTCGGCACGAGCGCGACGGGTACGACGAATACGGCACAAACCAGCACGCAGGAAGACGACCTCATCGGGCTTTACCAACAGTCCTTTACGAATGAGGAAACGTCGGCGGCGACCGAAACGACCTATTACAGCCAGAATATCAGCTCGGTTAAGACGGTTGATGACCTGCTCGGTAATATCCGCCTGCGTAATTATGTGCTGCAGGCCTACGGTATCGACCCGACCTATGTGTCGAATTCGGCTCTGAAGCAGATGCTGACGAGCGATCTCAGCGATCCGAACAGCTACGTCAACCAGAATGGCGGCACTGCCGACAAGGCTCTGGTGGCGGAATTCAATTTCAATGCCGATGGCACGGTCAAGACATCAACGCCGGACGGCGACACGGCTTATTACGAGGCCAATATCGGCAGCGTCACCTCGGTCGATCAGCTGACGTCCAATCCGCAGCTGTTTCAGTACGTCAAGACGGCATTCAATATCCCATCCTATATCACGGCGGATCAGTTCAATGCTTCGGCCAAGGATGCCAGCACCGCAAGTTCGAACGGGTTGACCGGTGTCATGGCGGAATTCAACTTCCAGAGCGACGGCACCGTCGCATCCGGTTCACAAGCACAGACATCTGACCAGATAAGCGCGACCACGGCAGGCTATACCGCGAACTATCCCGGAGGACCGCAGACGCTCAGCCAGCAGGCCGATGTGATGAGTGCCTACAATTCCACCGTGCCCTCGTTCACGACGAGCGTCGGCGCAACCGACAACGATCTCTATTACAAGAATCATATCGGCTCCATCACGTCGGTCGACCAGCTGACGTCGGACACGCGCCTTTTCGATTACATCAAGACGGCTTACGGCATCGATCCGACGACGCCGGCCGTCGTCTTCAAGAACGCCTTCGGCGATTCGACGACCGCCGCCATCTTCGGTCTGACCGACGTCGTCTCCCAATTCAATTTCCAGTCGGACGGGACGCTTGCTTCCGGTCAGACCGCGCAATCTCAGTCTGAGATTGACGCGGCCTCCAAGGCCTATATGAGCAACTATCAGTCATCGCAATCGACCCTGACCACGGATGCGGTCAACAACTACAAGAACCGCATCGCCAGCGTGAAGACCATCAAGGATTTCTTTGCGAGCAATACGTCCGACAGCAGTGCCGCCAACGACAGCGCGCCGGAACTTTACCAGATGGCGCTGCGTGCCTATGGCATCGGCGAGAACGAAGTCACGAAGTCTCAGCTGACGAAGATTCTCGAAAGCGATCCTTACGATCCGAAGAGCTATGTCAACTCGCTCAAGGACTCTCGTTTTACCGCGCTTGCCAAGGCCTTCAATTTCGACAGCAAAGGCAATCTGAAGGCGCCGGTGCAGTCTTTGTCGCAAACGCAGATCAACAGCTATATCTCGGAATATTCCAGCCGCACCACGGCGGGGCTGTCGGGCGCGGAACTGACCAAAGCCACCAGCGATGCCAAAACCGCAGGGACCTATTTCGCCACCAATATCGTCAAGGTGACCAGCGTCACGGATCTCCTGGCCGACAGCAAGCTTACGAATTTCATCCTGACGGCCAATGGCATCGATCCGAAGACGGTCGATACGGCGACGCTGAAGAAGGCTTTCGCCTCCGATCCGTCCGATTCGAAGAGCTTCATCAACACGACCGATGGCGCCAAGTTCAAGAGCATCGTCGAGGCGTTCAATTTCGGCACCGACGGCAAGCTGACCGACAGCAAGCTCGGCACCGCGCAAAACCAGGGCGCCCTTGCGGCGACCAATGATCTCTTTCTGCATCAAACGCTGGAAGATCAGCAAGGCGAGACCAATCCCGGCGTGCGTCTTGCGCTCTACTTCCAGCGCAAGGCGCCCGATATCAACTCGATCTATGACATCATGGGCGATTCGGCGCTTTATGAGGTCATCACCACCACCTACAACCTGCCAAGCTCGATCTCCAATATGGATGTCGATACCCAGGCCAGCATGCTGAGCAAGTTCGTCAATGTGAGTGATCTGCAGGACCCGGATAAGGTCAATCAGCTGCTACAGCGATTCTCCGCGATGTATGACATGGAGAACAATACGACCTCCTCGACATCGCCGGCGCTATCGATTCTCACGGGCTCGTCGTCGAGCTCCGGCATCAGCGCCGATACGCTGCTTTCCATCGCGCAGCTGTCCTCGTCGCGGTAGCAGGTCCCCACAAAAAATCTAACCTGTCTCCCTGTTGCGCTTCCGCGCGGCATGGGCTTGCCATGCCCTTGTTTTCGCAGGGTTTCCGAGCATATTCGGACGTGTTTTTCAGGTGTGGAATGGCAGCTTTCCACAACGGCAGGAAGGAACTTATTAACCATCCTTGCCCTATTCGATTTGAGAAGCCAACGGCAATATCAATGACTGGGTTGCAGGTCTCATGCGTCTTTCCCGAACGACACTTTCCAATGCCTCGCAAGGCGTCCAGCCGGAGGGGGATCTCGACCCGGAGCAGGCGGCCGAAGAGACCCGCCGGGCCGAGCAGATCGCTGCTCGCCGCGCGTTTCTGGAAGAGAAGATTCGCAATGCCCGCGAAGCCAAGCGCAAGGCGGAAGAGCAGCGCCAGGCCGAGGAAAAGCGCCTTGCCGACGAGGTGAGGAAGCGCACCGCCGCTGCGCCACCGCCCGTTGTAGAGGCGTTGCAGGCCGCTGCGGTTACGAGCGAACAGGAAATGCCGGTTCTGCCGCAGGGGATCTCTGCGGAAGATCTCGCGTCACCCGGTTGGCAGAATGCCTTCCTGATGGGGCCGAACGTGCGCTTTACCCGCACGCGCGAAAACGAAATCATCAGCCGCCGTCCGCCTGCCGAGCCGAAGCCCGAGATCCGGCCGCAGGCTTCCGCGCATGCCGCGATGCGGGTGATGGAGCCGCCTGTTGTGGCCGAAGCACCCGCGGCACCTGCTGCAGCCATTGTCGTCCCGCCCGTGCGGCAGGACGAGTTCCATCTGCCACCGCTCGAAGACATGCCGCTGGTGGTGGAAGGCTATATTCCGACAGTAATTCAGAATTCCCCGGCAACCGAGCCGGACGCATTGGAGATGACCGTTATCGCTACCGCATTCTCGAAAGCTCCCGCGATCGCGCTGGATGCTTCCCCTGTACAGTCAAGTGTTCCTGAGTCCTTAGCCGCGCCTGTGGTCGAGTCGCGTCTTGCCCATCTTTCCGATTTTGCCTTCTGGGATGCGATGCCATTCGATGGCGAATTTGTCTCTGCCCTTAAGGGTGAGCCGAAGCAGCCGGCGGCATCCAAGCCGGAAGTCGATGCCGAATCGATCATCGCGAAGTTCCGCGTCGTCGAGTGCCGCCGCCCGGCAGCGGCCATCGAGCCGCAGCCCGTTGCCGTGCAGCCTTCGGCAGTAGAGGTCGCAGTACCAGTCGAAACCATTTCCAGCCAACCGGCGGCAGATCTGAGCAACCCCGCCCTGGACGAGCTCGCAGCGCTGGAGGCGGCCGTTCTGGCTCCGACCATCGAAGGTGTGGCGGTCGCTGAGGAAGCGCCCCAGCCGGAGCCTGTCCTTGAGGCCTCCGCCGAGACATTCGTACCGCCTGCCTTTGTCACCGCTGTTTATGGCGCTGAAACCGCTCCGGCTGTCGAAACTCGCCCCGCTCCGGTCATGGTCGTGGCGCCGATGCCGGCAAAGGTCGCCGCTCCGGCAGCCGTTGGACCAGTTGCCAAGGCTATATCCACCATTCCCGCCGTTGAGGCCGCTGCTCAGCGTTTGATCGACGCGCCGCCTTCGCCGATCTCGCCGCGCCGTCCCGTCTCCCTGACGCCGCCCGAATGGCGCCCGATCGCCCGCACCGCCGATGGAGAATACGAGCTGCCGCCGCGCGAGCTGCTGCAGGAGCCCGTCGCCCGTTCCGGCGTGATCATGACGCAGGAAACGCTGGAGCAGAATGCCGGCCTCTTGGAAAGCGTGCTCGAGGACTTTGGCGTCAAGGGCGAGATCATTCATGTCCGTCCAGGCCCTGTCGTCACCCTTTATGAATTCGAGCCGGCGCCAGGCGTCAAATCCTCGCGCGTCATCAACCTTGCGGACGATATCGCCCGTTCGATGTCGGCGCTCTCGGCACGCGTCGCCGTCGTCCCGGGCCGCAACGTCATTGGCATCGAACTGCCGAACGTCAACCGCGAGACGGTCTATTTCCGCGAGATGATCGATTCGCCCGATTTCGAGAAGAGCGGCTACAAGCTGGCGCTTGGCCTCGGCAAGACGATCGGCGGCGAGCCCGTGATTGCCGAACTCGCCAAGATGCCGCATCTGCTCGTCGCCGGCACCACCGGTTCGGGCAAGTCCGTCGCCATCAACACGATGATCCTGTCGCTGCTCTATCGCATGACGCCGGAACAGTGCCGTCTGATCATGGTCGATCCGAAGATGCTGGAACTCTCCGTCTATGACGGCATTCCGCACCTGCTGACCCCCGTCGTCACCGATCCCAAGAAGGCCGTCATGGCGCTGAAATGGGCAGTGCGCGAAATGGAGGATCGCTATAAGAAGATGTCGCGCCTCGGCGTGCGCAATATCGACGGCTACAACAGCCGCGTTGCCTCCGCCAAGGAAAAGGGTGAGACGATCCACGTCATGGTCCAGACTGGCTTCGACAAGGGCACGGGTGCCCCGATCGAGGAGCAACAGGAAATGGACCTGACGCCGATGCCCTATATCGTCGTCATCGTCGACGAAATGGCCGACCTCATGATGGTCGCCGGCAAGGAGATCGAAGGTGCGATCCAGCGCCTGGCGCAGATGGCGCGCGCCGCCGGCATCCACCTGATCATGGCGACGCAGCGTCCCTCGGTCGACGTCATCACCGGCACGATCAAGGCAAACTTCCCGACCCGCATCTCCTTCCAGGTGACGTCGAAGATCGACAGCCGCACCATTCTCGGCGAGCAGGGGGCCGAACAGCTCCTCGGCCAGGGCGACATGCTGCATATGGCCGGCGGCGGCCGCATCTCCCGCGTGCACGGCCCCTTCGTTTCGGATGAGGAAGTCGAGAAGGTCGTGGCGCACCTAAAACTACAGGGCCGTCCGGAATATCTCGACACGGTCACCGCCGACGAGGATGAGGAAGACGAGGAAGAAGACACAGCCGTCTTCGACAAGGGCGCGATTGCCTCGGAAGACGGCGACGATCTCTACGAACAGGCGATCAAGGTGGTCATGCGCGACAAGAAGTGCTCGACCTCCTACATCCAGCGCCGCCTCGGCATTGGATACAATCGCGCCGCCTCGCTGGTCGAGCGCATGGAAAAGGACGGTCTCGTCGGTCCCGCCAACCACGTCGGTAAGCGCGAGATCATCTCGGGCAACCGCAATGGCGGCGGCAATTCGGGCAATGAGGATTTCGATTGATATAGTTGGGGGATGACGCTTGCCGCGGAGAGTGCGCCACCCCCCTCTGTCACTGTCGTGACATCTCCCCCACAAGGGGGAGATTGGTAACCCGCAGCACTTTGTCGCCGCAAACGAACCTCCCGCCTGCAGAAACCAGAGCACGATGATCTGGCAAAGCGGTGCGACATACTCCCAACAATCTCCCTCCTTGTGGGGGAGATGTCACGTAAGTGACAGAGGGGGTATCAGAGGCACAACATATTCAAGGCTAACTTCTTTTCATACGGAGCGCATCAAACCCGCTCAAGCTTCGCATGCGGCAGCGGCGGCAACTCGACGCGGATTTCGTCATCGGGCTGCACACGGCCGCCCCTCGAGACGATGCCCATGATGCCCGCCTTGCGGATCAGCCCGCCATCGGCATCCTTGTCGAGCACTGCATGCAGCAGGCCTTTCTGAAAATTTTCGATCTGCTTGCAGGGATTGCGCAAACCCGTCACTTCGACGATCGCTTTCGCGCCGATATGCAGGCGCGTGCCTTGCGGCAGGGAAAGCAGATCGATCCCTCGGGTGGCAATATTCTCGCCCATGTCGCCTGGCGAAACGGAGAAACCTTTTCCAGTAAGCTCGTCGAACAGCTCTTCCTGGATGAGGTGTACCTGGCGCAGATTCGGCTGGGTCGGATCGACCGCGACACGGGAACGGTGTTGCACCGTCACTCCCATGTGCGCATCGCCTTCGACGCCGAGCCCCGTTTGCAGCTGAATATAATCCTTGGTCTGCTTGCTGAACTCGTGAACGCCACTGCTGCTGACTGACGTCACATATATGCGCTTGTCGCCCATGCCGAACCCTTCCATAAACAATCTGGATCTTTATAGATTGGTATATACCAATTTCAAGGCGACACTATTGTGATGGTTGAGAAAAATCGACAGAGCCAAGGCGTAAGGGCAACGGGAGGCTGGGCGGCCGTAGCTGCGGAACTTAGAAACGCCATCGAAAAGGGCAGCCACGCCCCGGGTAGCCGCCTGCCCAGCGAGCGCGCTTTGTCCGAACAATTCGGTGTCTCCAGGGTAACGATGCGGCGCGCGATCACAGAGCTGGAAGGGGAGGGCCTGCTGCGCGTGGCACGCGGCAGCGGCGCCTATGTCCGCGCCGATATGCCCGTTCGTTTCCAATTGGGCGACAAGGTACGGTTCAGCAAGGACCTGACCGCGACGGATGCGAACCTCACGCGCAAGGTTGTCTCGGCCAGGGAAGTTCCGGCAATTGCCGATGTCGCCATGCGGCTCAATCTTCAGCCGGGCGAGGCGGTGCTGGAAATGTGCCTGATCGCCTATGCCGATGCGCTTCCCGTCTCTGTGGTCATGCGCAGCTGCTCGGCAAAGCGCTTCCCCGGCCTGGCGGAAACGTTCGCTGCAACGGGCTCATTCACGGCGGCGCTGAAGGATTATGACGTGGCTGACTATTGGCGACGCTCCACCGACATCACCGCGCGCATGCCGACAGAAGCCGAAGCCCGTCTGCTGCAGCAATCGCGCCTCGTGCCTGTGCTTGCCTATGCCGGCGAAGACATTGATGCCGATGGCACTGTCATTTCCTGTCAGATCGGCTGCTTCGCTTCGGAGCGGGTCGTCGTGACGGTTTGAGCCTCAGACCTTGAGGACCTTGCCCGGATTCATGATGCCTGCCGGATCGAAGGCTGTCTTGATCCGGCGCATCAGGTCGATCTCGATATCGGAGCGGATCGAAGCCAGTTCGTCGCGCTTCAGCTGGCCGATGCCATGCTCGGCGGAGATCGAGCCGCCATACTGCAGCACCAGCCCATGCACGATCTTGTTCATCTCGCGCCAGCGGCCGATGAACTCTTCCTTGTCGGCGCCGACGGGCTGCGAGATGTTGTAGTGAATATTGCCGTCGCCCATATGGCCGAAGGCGCAGACGCGCGCGCCCGGCATGGCGGCGACAACAGCCTTTTCGGCCTCCGCCATCAATTGCGGGATCTGCGCCACCGGCACGGAAACATCGTGCTTGATCGAGCCGCCTTCCGGCTTTTGTGCGTCCGACATGCTCTCGCGCATATGCCAGATGGCCTTCTGCTGGGCTTCCGAGCTGGCAATAGTCGCATCCTGGATCAGGCCAGCTTCATAGCCTTGCTCGAGCAGAGCCGTCATCATCCGCTCGGCGGTCTCCGCCGAATCCGAAGTGGAGATGTCGATCAGCACATACCAGGGATGCGCCGCTTCCAACGGATCGCGCACACCCGGAATGTGCCGCGTGGTAAACTCGACGCCGATGCGCGGCATCAGCTCGAAGCCAGTCAGCGCCGTGCCGCAGAGGCTGGAGGCATTCTTGAATAAAGTCAGCGCGTCATCGACCGATTCCAGGCCGGCAAAGGCGACCTGATGGCCGAGCGGCTGGGGAAAGAGTTTTAGCACCGCGCCGGTGATGACGCCGAGCGTGCCTTCCGCGCCGATAAAAAGATCGCGCAGGTCGTAGCCGGTATTGTCCTTCTTCAGACGGCGCAATCCGTTCCAGATCTCGCCCGTGGGCAGCACGACTTCGAGGCCGAGGCAGAGCTGGCGCATGTTGCCATAGGCAAGAACGGCCGTACCCCCGGCATTGGTGGAAAGATTACCGGCAATGCGGCAGGAGCCTTCGGAGCCAAGCGAAAGCGGAAACATGCGGCCATGCTCGGCCGCAGCCTTGTGAACATCGGCGAGAATGCAGCCACCGTCGACGATCATGGTGTTGCCGACCGGATCGATATCGCGGACGCGGTTCATGCGCTCCAGCGAGAGGATGATGTCGGAGCCGCCCTCGCGCGGCGTCTGCCCGCCGACAAGGCCGGTATTGCCGGTCTGCGGAACGATCGCCGTCCCGGTCTCGTTGGCAAGCTTGAGGATGGCCGAAACCTCTTCTACCGAGCCGGGCTTCAGCAGCATGGGCGAGGCTCCGTGATAGAGCCCGCGGTTCTCCACCAGATGCGGCGCAATTTCCGCCGGGTCCCGTACGGCGTGTTTCTCGCCGACGATGGCGGCGAAGCGATCGAGAAGGTCGGAAGAGGGGACGGAGCTGCTCATGGCGTGTCCTTTGCCGATGGCTGATTTATTCTCTGGGTGCGGCGGCGCGGCGCAGCCGGTCGTTGATGGCCTCGCCGAGGCCCTCGTCGGGAATATGCGAAAAGGCAATGGTCGCAGCACCCGTAGCATCGGCGCGCTTCATGAAATCGAAAAGGTTTGCGGCAGCTTCCGAAAGATCGCCGCTGGCGCTCAGATCCAGCACGGCAATGGCCTTTTCGCTGCCGGGAATATCAGGCGTCCCGAAGCGGATAAGCGCTTCGTTCGCGGATACTTCCGTCGCCTCGAGCCGCACGGCAGCGCCCGGCGCATAATGCGAAGCCATCATACCCGGTGCCTCGATGGCAGCCGAAGCCTTCTTCTTGCGCTTCAACGTCTTGCCGGCCACTCGTTCGATCTCGCTTGCCGCCAGCCCGCCGGGCCGCAGGAGACGCATCTCGCCATCCTCGACCTTGACGATGGTCGATTCCACGCCGACGACCGAGGCCCCGGCATCGAGGATGAGCGTGATCCGCTCCCCAAGGTCGTCACTCACATGATCGGCGCTTGTGGCGCTTATCTTGCCTGAAGTATTGGCGCTCGGCGCCGCAAGCGGTCTGTCGAAGGCGCGGATCAGATCGCCGGCAAAGCCCTGAGGCACGCGGATGCCCACCGTATCCAGCCCGGCGGTTGCCAGCGGATGGATGCCGCTGTCGGGTCTCAGCGGTAGCACCAGCGTCAGCGGGCCGGGCCAGAAAGCTTCCGCCAATTTACGGGAGATAGGATCGAAGATCGCATAGCGCTCGGCCATGGCGAGATCGCTCATATGGCAGATCAGTGGATTGAAGCGCGGACGGCCCTTCGTCTCATAGATCCGGGTAATGGCGGCTGGATTGGTAGCATCGGCGGCAAGACCATAGACCGTCTCCGTCGGCAGCCCGATCGGTAGACCCTCTGCGAGAGTCGCCGTCGCCACTTCTATTGCCGTTTGCGGATGTTCGAGAATGTCTATGTGTCGTGCCATGGCCTGCCTGCTTGCAGTTCAGGCCGTTTCTTATGCTCTTCGAGTTTTCGGATCAATCGTCAAAGCTGGCGAATGATGTCGCGAAGCTGCTCGTTGCGGGCGCCGAGCAACAGAACATTGCGGATGGCGATCTGCGGATCGTGGGTATGGAACAGGACGCCATTGCCTCTGACGTCGCGATTGATCGTCAGCTTCTTGTCTTCCGTGTCCTTGTCCGGGTGGATGGCGACGGCGAAATACATCCGCGAATATTTGAGGCTGATGTCTTCGAAGAAGTTCTCTTCCTGTCCGATGCGGGCGAAGAAATTGGCGATATAGAAGGCCCAGTTCACGTCTTCGTAATGCGCGAATTGCGTCCGCGCCGCGGTAACGTGACAATAGCCGAGATGCGGCGTGTCCTTTAGCGTGTGATGAAAGATGAGCTTCGGAAAGCGGATGGACTTGTGGAAGCTGTTGAGCCGGTCATGGGTCTTTTCGCCGGCATCCCTGAGCTTCTGTGCCGTGCGCACAGCTACCTGCTCATGGGTAAGATATTCCCGCTCTTCCGCCAGCCAATGTGGTCTGTTGCGGTTGATGCGGCCGGTGCGCAGGAATTCGCTGTAGCCCGTCGTCGATACCGGTGGCGCCGGTTCGGGCTCGGCGGGCTTCCCAGCGTCGAAATATCTGAGTTTGGCCATGCCGGATCTCGCTATAAAACTCTTTGGAGGACATGATGGATTACGGAGCTTGAGCCGAGCTTGATCGCGCCTGAGCCAAGACTACGGCTACCGACTCTGCAGGCGCTCTCCGCCGCCCACTTGTTCTCCTGATTAGCAGCTGTTCGCGGGCTTGTCGCAATCAGAATAAAGCGTCATTGGCAGAATGCAAATGCGATGCTCGGGCCACTTCTCGCGCGGGTGACTAAATAATTGAATCACCTTCCAATATTCTCACGACATGCAGCCGTCCCGGCGTCCCGTTTCGCCTGTCGTCAATTTCGGAGCCGATGTCGCATTGCAGCGCAGCGGCTGGCGGAGCCGGGAGCTATGATGCCCTTAATCTCAAGGTGCCGTCCGCTAGGGAGACGGAGAATTGGGAAGCCGGTCAAAATCCGGCGCTGCCCCCGCAACGGTGGTGGAGTGAGGCATGGCGGATAAAGCCACTGGGTCGATCGACCTGGGAAGGTGCCATGGGGCTCTGGAAACAGGGCCGCTCCAGAGCCCGGAAACCAGCCTTGGGCACATAGGTTTACTGACCGCGGCGGGTGGTCGGGACATTGCTTTTGGCCGCTCCCAATCGGCCACGCATGTCCTTTGCCCGCCTCCTGGTACTGCTAAGGATAGGCAAATGGACATCGGCAGCAAAGTTCTGCGGCAACTGAAGAACCACCGGACGGGTTTTAGCCTTGAGCAACCGTTCTACACCGATCCGGATTACTTCAAGCTCGATATGGAGACGATTTACTATCGCGACTGGCTGTTCATCGGCCATGATTGCGAAGTGCCGCGCGCGGGCAATTATTTCACCGTCCAGATCGGCGATTATCCCGTCGTCATCGTCCGCGGCCGCGATCAGGTCATCCGCGCCTTCCACAATAGCTGTCGCCATCGCGGCTCACGCGTCTGCACGACGGAGCGCGGCTCCTCGGCAAAGCTCGTCTGCCCCTATCACCAGTGGACCTACGAACTTGACGGTTCGCTGCTCTTTGCCCGCCAGATGGCGGAGGATTTCGACAAGAGCCAGTATTCGCTGAAGCCGGTTCACTGCGAAAGCGTCGGCGGCTACATCTTCATCTGCCTCGCGCAGAACGCTCCCGATTTCGCGCCGGTTCGCGCCACGATCGAGCCCTATATGGCGCCGCATCGCATCAGCGAAGCCAAGGTCGCCTTTCAGAGCACCATTATCGAAAAGGGCAACTGGAAGCTCGTCTGGGAAAACAACCGCGAATGCTACCATTGCGCGGCCAATCATCCCGAACTTTGCCGCACCTTCCCGGAAGCTCCGACCGTCACCGGCGTGCAGGGCGCGATGAACGACCCCGTTATCGCTGAACACTGGCAGCGCTGCGAAGCTGCCGGCCTGCCGAGCGAGTTCAAGATCTCGCCGGATGGACAGTTCCGCACGGCCCGCATGCCGCTGATCGAAGGTGCCGAGAGCTACACCATGTCCGGTCAGAATGCCGTCAGGCGGCCGCTCTCATCCGACGTGACGATCAACGGCATCGGCACCATGTTGCTGTTCCACTACCCGACGACATGGAACCACATGCTCGGCGACCACGCGATTTCCTTCCGTGTCCTGCCGATCAGCGCCGAGGAAACGGCCGTCACCACGAAGTGGCTCGTCCATAAGGATGCCGTCGAAGGTGTCGACTACAATCTGGAAGAGCTGACCCACGTCTGGACCGAAACCAACGATCAGGACCGCCGCATCGTCGAGGAAAATGCCTTCGGCATCCGCTCGCCGGCCTATGAGCCCGGTCCCTATTCGGAGGTCCATGAAGGGGGAGTCATGCAGTTCGTTGAATGGTACACGACGTTCATGATCAACCGGCTACAGG
Source organism: Rhizobium sp. AB2/73 (assembly GCF_020871915.1). Taxonomy (NCBI): domain Bacteria; kingdom Pseudomonadati; phylum Pseudomonadota; class Alphaproteobacteria; order Hyphomicrobiales; family Rhizobiaceae; genus Rhizobium; species Rhizobium sp. AB2/73. Next base: position 478,432 of record NZ_CP067071.1, read on the forward strand.
GCGACCAGGCCAAGCTGTCGGCGGTTGCCTGAGCATGAACATGACCGTCTCCCTTCCGCATCGCCACCTCGATCAGATGCAGCCCTGGAATGACAAGCAGCATGTGCTCGAATGCCTCTCGGTCACGCCCGAAGCGCCCGACGTGATGACCTTCACGTTCCGCTCCGACAAGGACAACTGGTTCCGCTATCTGCCGGGACAGTTCGTGACGCTGGAGCTGCCGACGGCTCCGGAGCCGGTCATGCGCACCTATACGCTGTCGTCGACGCCGTCGCGGCCCTTCTCCGTCGCCGTGACGGTAAAGGCGCAGAAGGACAGCATCGGCACGCGCTGGATGTTCGAGAACCTGAAACCGGGCATGCGCATCAAGGCTTTCGGCCCGCTCGGCGATTTCAGTCATGTCCGTCATCCCGGCGAGAAATATCTCTTCGTCTCGGCCGGCTCCGGGATCACGCCGATGATGTCGATGACGCGCTACATGTCCGACATTGCACCGCTGTCTGATATCACCTTCGTCAACTGCTCGCGCAGCCCGACGGACATCATCTTTCGCTCCGAGCTCGAATATCTCGCCCGCTTCATGCCGAACCTCAATCTCGGCTTCATCGTCGAAGGCTGCGGCCGCACCGATCTCTGGTCGGGATTGAAGGGCCGCATCGACAAGGCGAAGATCGGTCTGCTGGCGCCCGATTTCATGGATCGGACCATCTTCTGCTGCGGTCCGGAAGTCTTCATGGATGCCGTGCGTTCCATGCTGGAGGCGCATGGTTTTGACATGTCGCGCTATCATCAGGAAAGCTTCCAGCCGGCCAATGCGGCAACGCCGCTTGCAGAGGTCTCAGACGGTGCATCGGGCGAGGCGGCGACCACGATCCGTTTCACCATGGCGGGCAAGGAAGTGGCCTGCGCAGCGGGGCAAACCGTGCTTCAGGCGGCCCGTGGCGCCGGCGTGCGCATCGGCGCGGCCTGCGAATCCGGTCTTTGCGGCACATGCCGTGTCATGAAGCTCTCCGGTGAAGTCGAGATGAGCCATAATGGTGGCATCCTCGATGACGAGATCGACGAGGGCTACATCCTCGCCTGCTGCTCGCGTCCGAAGACGGATGTGCAGATCGAGGCGTAGAGCATATTCAGGTGCGAAGCGGTTTTCCGTCCGGAACGCGTAAACAAACAAGAAGATAGAGCGTTTTCGCGATTCGAGAAAAAGCGAAGATACTCTAGAAATCCTGGTAATTCAGCTCGTTGATCTCGACTGGCTTCGATTGCGGGGTCGATGCAGTGACGACTGGGTCGACGTCGGCCATGAGCGAAACGAGTGTCTGCCGCGGTCCGCTGCACATCTGTGCGAGCGCGATCGTCACGTCCGGCGCGGGCAGGGGTTTGGTCGGCAGGAGATCACCCTGCGGCCAGATCTTGGCAAGCTGGACCTTCGTTATCGGCACGACATTGACGTCGATATCGGTGAGCGTGCCCGGCACACGATAGGGGCAGCTTTTCTCCGAGCAATTGTCTGACGACGCAAACTGCCAGAGGGCATAATTGTCCCAGTTGCCGAGCGGGAAGGTGCCTTTCACGTCGGGCTTGTAGCGCGCATACCACAAGGGCAGCCGCGACAGCAGCGGATAGGTGCCGCGATGGTCGGCTATGTATCGCGCCGTGTTGTGATTGACGTAGAGAATGGGGTAGCGCCCGGTCCTGACCTTGATGTGGGCGACGTAGATCTGCGCGTCGTCCAGCGACATGAACTGCGTCGCGTCCATGCCGTCTATGTCGAGCACCATCAGCTCGTCCGCCTGCGGATCGGCATAGTCGAGAAAATGATTGGCCTGGTCGATCGGATTGCCAGGCCGCCCCAGATGATAGGCGCCCCATAACAGGCCATTCGTCTTTGCCAGCATGCGGCGGGTTTGAAAGAGCTCACGGCTGACTGCGTATTTGCGCCACATCGTCCTGCAATGGGCCACCGTATCGCCGCCATGGTCGCCTGCGCAACTGAAGCTTTCAGGAAGTCCGTCGGACGCCTTGGAGATGAAGCCGGCTATCCGTTTGTCCTGCAGAAACGCGTTCCAGTCGATGGTGTTCAGCTCGTAAGCATCGACAATCAGGGCGTTTTTCGGATCGCCCCAGGGCTGGCTTTCGCCGGCCGAAGGCTTGGAGACCGGCCCCATCAGGGCCAGGATCGTCAGCAAGCTGTAAATGAGGAGGTTACTCTTTCGGTATCCTTTCATGAAATAATAGTAAGGATTGCTGGTTAATCTTGGGTTAAGAAAGCAATCACTATAAATTCATCGTGGAGCCCCTCGTAACTCCTTAAATCGGTAGGGATTTGAGGAACTAAATAACGCGCTGCCGCGTTTCTCGCCGTCTATTCGGATATGCGACGAAGCCGGCGGCGAAACCTTGCTCGGGAAGCATTCCCGACATGAAACGCTATTGGCTTGAGTATCAAGTCGAACCAGGGAATGGAGATGAAAATGCTTGGTTTCCGTGCAAAAATCGCGACAGTCGCCTTAACGGCTGCCGTCGCCCTGACGAGCTTCACACCGTCTTTCGCCATGCAGATGCCGGCCGCACCGATTGTAAAACAGTCCGCGCCCACCCAGGCCGCGCCTGGCAATGTCGAACAGGTGCAGTGGCGCCATGGCGGTTACTACCGCCGCGGCTGGTATGGCGGCTATCGTGGTTATCGAGGGTATCGTCACGGCTATCGCTATCATGACGGCTATTGGTTCCCGCTGGCTGCCTTCGGCGCCGGTGCGCTGATCGGCGGCGCGATAGCCAGCCAGCCGCGTTACTATGCGCCGGCTCCGGCTCCGTCTGCGGGCATCAACCCGCGCCACGTCGCCTGGTGCGAGTCGCGCTATCGCTCCTATCGCGCTTACGACAATACGTTTCAGCCGAACTATGGTCCGCGCCGTCAGTGCTATTCGCCGTATTTCTAAGCGGCAATTTCAGAACGACAAGTGCCAGCCGTCCGGTTTTTCGCCGGGCGGCTTTTTGCATGATTCGACGTCAGAGAATATTGACCCGCTTGAGCAACCACCACGCCAGCAGCATGGAGGCGATGATGAAGCCAACCGCATATCCGGTGCCGCTTGCACCGCTCGCCAGCGGCAACCCTGATGTGTTCATCCCGAAGAAGCCGGTCACCAATGTCGGGGGCAGCAGAAACGCGGTCATGATCGACAGGATGTAGAGATGCCGATTGATCTCGGAGGCAAGCTTCGAATCGATCTCTTCGTGCAGCAGCCTCGCCCGTTCCTGCAGTGCATAGACGTCGTGCTCGACCGCTTCGAGGCGCCCCGTCAGCCGGCCGGCGACATCCTCGAAGCCGAGCGGCATTTCCTCATCGTCGGAGGCAGCGGCGTGGCGCATCAACGAGAGAACGGTCCGCAGATGGCGATGCAGGCGCACGATGGTCCTGCGGATGGGCGGCAGCTTGACACGCTCGTCGCGCGACGTATTGCCGTGGACGAAATCCTCGATGCCATTCAGCTCTTCGCTGATTTCGATGACGACGGAGATCAGGGTTCGTTGGAACTCGACGACGATCAGCTCGAAAATATCAACGGGATTGGAAAATCGTGCGGCGTTTTTTTCGATCAGCACCCGGGTCCGGTCCAGGCTGCGCAGCGGCTGCAGCCGGGTTGTTATCAGCAGGCGATCGGTCAGTGCGAAATGCAGCCAGCCGATGTCGTGGGTGTTGTGGGCAAAGTCGCGCTGGAAGTCGACCAATGTGCCGAAAAGCATCTGCTCGTCGACCGTAATCGTTGCATGTGTCTCATGCGTGGTCAGCGCTATGCGGGCGGCTTCGTTCAGCCCCGGCGCATCCTCGAGGAAGGCCGGCACCCGGGCATCCACGAGATTGAGATGCAGCCAGAGAAAGCCCTCGTCGCCGAACAGCCTCGAACGGTCGGTATCGTCAGATAGGCGCTCCGGCTTGGTTTCGCCGGGACGGAGACGGTATGCCCAGATAAAGCCTGGTATGGTGTTGGCTGACGTCAGCGTGTTCATGGGGGCATCGTTCGCATTGTCTGAACAGTTGCCTTAGTCTTCGTTCATGACGATTGTTTATGCAAGTCGCTGCTTTAGCGGAATAATCGCGGATTCCTGCAATTTGAGAAAAATTGACGTTTACGTAAAAATAAACTAGCTATAACCACAAATGGTCGATGGTTCCGGATGAGGCGGGCCATCGCCAGTATCGATCCGGAGGAAATCATCATGTACAAGGCGCCTGTCGAAGAAATCGCGTTCACCCTGAAACATGTCGCTGGCATGGAGCGCGCCATGGAAGAGGGCGTTCTCGGCGATCTCAGCACCGACCTTGTCGATGCCATCCTGTCGGAAGCCGGGCGTTTCGCCGGCGAGGAGGTGGAGCCGCTTGCCGAGAATGGCGACAAGCAAGGCGCAAGGCTGGCGGATGGCAAGGTGGTTCTTCCCGATGGCTGGGAGAAGCTCTACCGCGACTGGATCGCTGGCGGCTGGAATGGCCTGACCGCGCCCGAGGAGTTCGGTGGGCAGGGTCTGCCGCACATGCTGAACATCGCGACGCTGGAAATGTGGAATTCCGCTTCGATGGCCTTCGGCCTCGCGCCGACGCTGACCATGGGAGCGGTCGAAGCGCTGCGGGCTCACGGCAGCGGAGACCTCAAGAAGACATATCTGGCAAAGCTCGTCTCGGGCGAGTGGACGGGGACCATGAACCTGACGGAGCCGCATGCGGGTTCCGATGTCGGTGCTCTGCGCTCCCGCGCCGAACGCCGCGATGACGGCACCTATCGCATCTTCGGCCAGAAGATTTTCATCACCTGGGGCGATCACGAAGCGGCCGAGAACATCATCCATCTCGTTCTCGCCCGCCTTCCGGATGCGCCGGCCGGCACGCGCGGTATTTCGCTGTTTCTCGTGCCGAAATTCCTTGTGAATGAGGATGGTTCGCTCGGCGCCCGCAACGATCTTTTCGTGCATTCGCTGGAACATAAGCTCGGCATCCATGGTTCACCGACCTGTACGATGATCTATGGCGATGGCAAATATGGTGCGGAAAAGGGCGCCGTCGGCTGGCTTGTGGGCGAGGAGAACAAGGGCCTCGCCTGCATGTTCACGATGATGAACAATGCCAGATTGGCTGTCGGCATCCAGGGTGTCGCGATTGCCGAGGCCGCTACGCAGAAGGCCATCGCCTACGCCCGAGAGCGCACCCAGGGCCGCGCGCCGGGCACGGCCGTATCAGGCATGAGCCCCATCATCGAACATCCCGATGTCGCGCGTATGCTGCTGACGATGAAAGCCCTGACTCAAGGGGCGCGCGCGATCTGCTACGCCTGTGCACAGGCGATCGACATGTCACATCGCGATCCCGAGAGGGCAAAATATTGGCAGGAGCGTGCAGCATTGCTGACGCCTATCGCCAAATCCTTTTCCACCGATGCCGGCGTCGATGCCGCTTCACTTGGTATTCAGGTTCATGGCGGCATGGGCTTCATAGAAGAGACAGGTGCCGCGCGCCTGCTGCGGGATGCCCGTATCGCACCGATCTATGAAGGCACCAACGGCATCCAGGCGATCGATCTGGTGACGCGCAAGCTGACGATCGGCAATGGCAATCATGTGCGCGGCGTCATTGCCGAACTGCGTGAGATTGCCGATAGTGTCGCGAAATCCAATCTCGAAGGCTTCGGTGAAACGACGCCGCGGCTGCAGGCAGCCATTGCCGATCTCGAAAAGACGAGCGAATGGCTCCTGTCGAAACAGGCGGAAGGCGCCGTTGCCGAAGCTCTGGCGGGCGCCACGCCTTACCAGCGGCTTTTCGGCCTGGTGCTGACCGGCTCGTATCTGGCCAAGGGTGGCCTTGCCGATGCAGGCGACGGCGAAGGCGCCAAGCGCATAGCACTCTGCCGCTTCGCTGCCGAAAATCTTCTGGCCGAGACCGCCGCTCTCTCCGATCGGGTCATCGCCGGCGCATCCAGCCTCGAAGCCGCCCGCGCCGCACTAGCCTGAGGAAAAGCCATGACCGACCACATCCTGATCGAACGCCCCGAGACTGCGCCGCAGGTCCAGATCATCCGCTTCAACCGGCCGGAAAAGAAGAATGCCATCACGCTCGCCATGTATCAGACCATGACCGATGCGCTCAAGGCAGCGGAAGCTGCGCCGGATATCCGTGTCCACGTCTTTCTCGGCACCGAAGGCTGCTTTTCCGCCGGAAATGATCTGGCCGATTTCCTCGCCTTCGCCATGAGCGGCAATATGGGGCGCGAAGTCATTGATTTTCTCGTTGCACTGGCGAGCACAAAGAAGCCCGTCGTCTCCGGTGTCGATGGCCTGGCGATCGGCATCGGCACCACGATCCACCTTCATTGCGATTTGACTGTTGCTTCCGACCGCAGCCTGTTCAAGACACCCTTCGTCGATCTTGCGCTGGTTCCGGAAGCGGCTTCAAGCCTGCTTGCTCCGCGCGTGATGGGACATCAACGTGCCTCCGCCCTGCTTGCTCTCGGCGAAGGATTCTCCGCTTCCGAAGCGAAGGAGGCGGGCCTGATCTGGAAGGTAATGCCACCGGAAGCGTTGGAGACCGAAACTCTGTCGCTGGCGGCCAAACTCGCGGCCAAGCCACCCGAGGCGCTCCGGATCGCACGCGACCTCATGCGCGGTCCCCCGGATGCCGTCCTCGACCGCATCCAGAAAGAAGCCGAACATTTCGCCGCCCAGCTGAAAAGCGCCGAGGCCCGCGCGGCTTTCGAAGCCTTCATGAAGCGGTGAAGCTCACCCGCCCTCGTGCTTCGAGACGGCCCTTCGGGCCTCCTCAGCATGAAGGCTAATCTCTGGCGCATCTCGATCGTGAGCGACTCCGCCCGCATGGTGAGGTGCGAAGTCCAAATAACCTAGCCCTGAACCACGAGGGTCGGCCACCAAACTTCTGGCGAAGAGAGCTACTTCTCCAGCGCCGCAACAACTTCGACATGCGAGGTCCACAGGAACTGGTCGATCGGCGTCACCCGCGTAATGCGGTAGCCGCCCTCGACCAGGATAGCGAGATCGCGGGCGAGGGTCAGCGGGTTGCAGGAGACGGCGACGATCTTCTTGACCTGGGAGCGGGCCAGTTCCTTGCTCTGGAATTCCGCGCCGGCGCGCGGCGGGTCGAAGACAACGGCATCGTAGACCTTCAATTCCTGCGCCATCAAGGGCCGGCGGAAGAGATCGCGGCGTTCCACGGTTACCGGCTTCAGTCCCTGCGTGTTGCGGGCAGCATGATCCAAAGCGGCAAGCGGCTTGGCCTCACCTTCGACCGCATGCACCCGCCCGATCCGTGCCAGGCGAAGCGAGAAGGTGCCGCTGCCGGCGAAGAGATCGGCGATACGTTTTGCCTTGCCGACATGGGTTGCAACCAGTTCCGCCATGGCGTCCTCGGCCTGTTTGGTCGCCTGTGTGAAGGCACCCGGCGGCGGCGCAACCTGTACGCCGCCGAAATCGATGATCGGCTTTACCGGCTCCACCAGGATTTCGCCGTTCAGCGAGACGCGGGCGATGCCGCGAAGCGACAGCACCGTTTCGATCGTGCTGCGGCGCTGCTTGTCCGAAAGAGACTTGATGCCGTCGACGGCAAGGTCGAGGCCCGTCTGCGTCTCCAATACGGAGATGCGGAAGGCTTCGGCATTAATGGCGATTGCCGCTGCAATCGTCTTGATGGCGGGCAGCCTGGCCATGATGCCGGCCGAGGCGATGGGACATTCGTCGATGGCGACGATGTGGTGGCTTTCGGCCTGATTGAAGCCGATCAGCATATCCTTTTCAGTCTTGCGCGCGGCGAAGACGACCCTGCGGCGTTCGCCCGGATGCGCGGCGGCGATATCGTCCACTTCGGGCGTCAGGCCCTTGGAGCGCAGGGCATCGACCACGAGCTGACGCTTGAAGGCGCGATAGGGCGCATCGGCATAATGCTGCAGGGTGCAGCCGCCGCAGGCGCCGTTGACGCCATGCGGGCCGAAATGCCGACAGTGCGGCTCCTGGCGATCCGGCGAGGCGACTGAGATCGACATCAGCGTGCCCTGGCTTTTCACCCGCGCGATGGCGACGTTTTCGCCCGGCAGCGTGAAGGGCACGTAGATCGGGCCATCGGTGCCCTGCGCGATGCCGTCGCCCTGGGTGCCGAGCTTCTGGATGGTAACGGTTTCGGTGCTCATGGCTTGATCCCTGCGAGAAGAAATTCCTGGTTGCCGTCGCCGCCAGCGATCGGCGAGGCGATGAGGCCGAGGCTCTGCCAGCCCATGTCTTCGGTGAACCAGCGCTCAAGCTCGGCCGCGACCGCCGGGGCGGAGGAGGGGTCCTTCAACAGGCCAGCCTTGCCGATCGCATCGCGGCCCGCCTCGAATTGAGGCTTGACCAGCAGCGCCGCCCGCGCGCCGGGTTCGGCGAGCGCGAGCGCCGGCGCGAGAGCCAGCTTCAGCGAAATGAAGGAGACATCGGAAACGACGAAGGTGAAAGGTTCGCCGATATCTTCTGCCGTCAGGTTGCGCGCATTCAGCCCCTCGATATTGGTCACGCGTGGATCGTCCGCTATGCGCGGGTGCATCTGGTCGTGGCCGACATCGATTGCCGTGACATGGGTAGCGCCGCGCTGAAGCAGCACTTCGGTAAAGCCGCCTGTCGATGCACCGACATCGAGACAATGTTGTCCCTTCGGATCGAGGCCGAAATGGTCGAGTGCCGCCACCAGCTTCAGCGCGGCGCGAGAAACATAATCCTGCGCCGGATCGTCGATGCTGATCTTGGCATTTTCAGAAAAAAGTGCCCCCGGCTTCGTCACGATCTTGCCGTTCACGGTGACCGTGCCGCGCTGGATCGCATCGCGAGCGCGCGAGCGGCTGGCGAAGAGCGAAAGGGTGACGAGAAGCTGATCGAGGCGTTGCGGTTCGGACATGGGCTGTCCATGCCGGGCAATGCATTATGTTGCAAGCCTTTTATGCGGCAATCGGCGTTGACGGCGGACCGCAACCGGCCATAATCGCTGCAATCAACGGGCGAGGGCATCATGCGGAAGATCGGTGGCTATGTGGCGCTAATGGCGATGTTCGCCGTTCCGGCTATGGCGAACGACACGATGGCCGAGTTGAGGACGGGTGGTCTTGCCTATGTCCGCACCGGCGATATCAGCATGGCGCAGGAAAAGCTGTTCATTTCGGCGGAACAGGTCCGCGTCGATTACGTCTTCGAAAATATCTCCGACAAGGATGTCGAAAGCGTCGTCGCTTTTCCGATGCCCGATATTAAAGGCGACATAGACAGTATGGTCGATGCCGGAAATGTCGATTCCGACAATTTCCTGGGTTTCACCGTAACGCAGGATGGTAAGGCCATCACGCCGACCTTGCAGCAACGCGTATCGGTTGCCGGGGTCGACATGACGGACGAGCTGAACGCTCGCGCTGTCCCGCTGCTGCCGCTGAGCAAGGCGGCGGCAGATGCTGTCGCCAAGCTGCCAGCCGACGTGCTCGATGATTGGACGGCCCGCGGCCTGATCGCCGATGACGAATACGACGCTGACGGTCAGGGCATGAAGCATCACCCAACGCCGATGTGGACGCTGCACACCACCTATTGGTGGCGCACGAGGTTTCCGGCCAAGGCGAAGATCGCGGTCGAACATCGCTACAAGCCGAGTGTCGGCGGCACCGTGGCCATCACCTTCGCCGGCGACGAAGACTATCAGAAGCAGCAGCTGCAGGCCTATCGCGCCAAGTACTGTCTCGATGAGCCCTTCCTGAAGACGGCGACCAAGCTTGCCGCCGCAGTCGATAAGGGCGGGCGCGGCTATACCGAAAGCTGGATTTCTTATGTGCTGACGACGGGCGCCAATTGGTCCGGTCCGATCAAGCATTTCGAGTTGACGGTCGATAAGGGCAGCCCTGACAACTACATCAGTTTCTGCGGCAAGAACGTGAAAAAGACCGGTTCGACCACCTTCCAGATGACGGCGCAGGATTTCTATCCCGAACACGATCTGGATATTCTCATTCTCGCTGCCGTGCGGTGAATTAGACCAATTCCATCAGTAGCGCGGAGCAGTTTTGCCTGAGAGCAAAGGAGTGGAGCGTTTCGGTTAAGCCCTTCGAAAGGGACGCCGGTGGCGCAAAAGCCACCTTCGCAATTAAATAAATTTAAAGCCAAAGCCTCTACTGATGCCCGTGATTGCGGTGATCCGTTTCAAGATCGCCGCCTGCCATGAAGGCTTCGCGCGTCAGCGTCCCAATCATGCCCCCTCCCTGAATTCTCCGAGCATAGCTGCGTCCCTCCAAGCGCGGTCCAAAATGCTCGCCAGGACCTGCGCTCAGGAGGCGCCCGCTCATGTCCGCGAAAAAGCTCTCTTTGAATGGCAAGCTTGCCATCACATTTACGGCCTTGATCGTCATTTTCGCCTGCGTTTCCGCATTCGTCTATTCCAAGGAAGAGATTTCCTCTGGCGCTGCCATCGAGCAGGAAAGGTCGCAGCAGCTCGTCAGCCTGATCGATGATTCGCTGCAGGCCATGTTGGAACAGGCCGTCAACCTGCGCGGCTTTTTGCTTCTGCGCAGCGACAGCACCTATGGCGATATCTTCAACAATCGCGAGCGGATGCTGAAGAGCATCACCGCCGCCAAGGAGGCCGCCGCCGATTCACCGGATCTCCTGCAGGCGATCGACAACATGCAGAAGGCTGCCGATCTCTATTTCCATCAGCTCGCGGAGCCACAGGCGAAGGCGCGCAAAGAAACAGAAATGCCGCTCGATCAGATCGTCAAGATCGGTCAGAACGAAACCAAGGGCCAGCTTGACGGCTTCCGCGATGCCGCAGCCAAGATCAAGCAGGCTGCTCGAGCCAAGGCAAGCAGCCTCGCAGCCACGCAGGATGACGCCAATGGCGATCTTCGCCTGACCCTCATTTTTGGCAGTATCTTCGCCTCTCTCGCAGCCGCTGTGCTTGCCTGGCTGCTCTCGCGCATTATCGTGCGCCCGATTGTCGGTATGACGGCAGCCATGGGCCGTCTGGCAAACGGCGAGCACGACATCGAAGTCCCGGCGGTCGGCCGCGGCGACGAAATTGGCCGCATGGCGGATGCCGTCCTCGTCTTCAAGGAGGCCGGCATCGAGAAGCTGCGTCTTGCCGGCGAGACCGAGCGCATGCGTGGTGATGCTGAACGTCAGCGCCTGATGAATGACGAGCAGAAGGCGCGTGAAGAAGGCGAAATCCGTTTCGCCATGGAAGCGCTCGCCGGCGGACTCTCGGCCCTTTCGTCGGGCAATGTCGCAACCCGTCTTAACGCCAGCTTCGCGCCGCAGTTCGACAGCGTCCGCGCCGATTTCAACCATGCGGTCGAGAAGCTTGAAGCGGCCTTATGGTCCGTTGGCCAAAATGCCTCCGCCATCAATGCCGGTGCTGACGAGATCCGATCCGCCGCCGATGATCTGGCACATCGCACCGAGCAGCAGGCTGCCGCCGTTGAAGAGACAGCCGCAGCACTGGAGCAGGTCACGACCACGGTGCGCGATTCCGCCAAGCGTGCGGAAGATGTCGGCCATCTCGTCGAGCGCGCCCGCCAGGGTGCGGAACGGTCGGGCGAAGTGGTTCGCAAAGCCGTCGCGGCCATGCAGCAGATCGAAAGATCCTCGGGCGAGATCAGCAACATCATCAGCGTCATCGACGACATCGCGTTCCAGACCAATCTTCTGGCGCTGAATGCCGGCGTCGAGGCAGCACGTGCCGGGGATGCCGGCAAGGGCTTTGCCGTCGTCGCCCAGGAAGTGCGCGAGCTTGCACAGCGTTCGGCCAATGCCGCCAAGGAAATCAAGTCGCTCATCACGACATCGAGCGATCAGGTCAATACGGGTGTGTCGCTGGTCGGCGAGACTGGCAAGGCCCTTGAACTGATCGTATCCGAGGTGCAGGAAATCAACCGCCATGTCGGCGCGATCGTCACGGCGACCCGCGAGCAGTCGACCGGCTTGCAGGAGATCAACACGGCGGTCAACAACATGGACCAGGGCACCCAGAAGAATGCTGCCATGGTCGAGGAACAGACGGCGGCCAGCCATGCGCTTGCTCGCGAGGCTGCAGCACTCAATGAGCTGCTCCAGCAATTCCGACTCGGCAATGCTGCCAAGCCTGCGCCTGCCAAGCCTGCCCCTGGCAAGCCTGCACCTGCCAAGCCCGTTGCCGCGACGGTGCGTTCCAAGCCCGCAGCATCTCCGGCTCGCGCCCTGGGTCGAACCATTGCTCAGGCCTTCGCCGGAAAGACGAGTGCTACGGCTGCCGCACGGGATGATTGGGAAGAGTTCTGATCGTTCCGCGGCGGCTTGGTGGGCGCCTGCGAGGCGCTCGCGGCGAACCACCCTTATGACCCATCTGGCGGCCCGTCCCTTTGCGACGGGCCGCTTCGTTTTTTACAATTTGCATGAGGGCACAGTTTTCTGCGGCCTGTCCGACTTTGGGGCAGCGACACCGTGGCTGGACTACTCTTTTCTTGAAGAATAGGTGCCGGCCATTGCTCGCTTCGCAGCGGACCATTCTTTGGTCAAGATTTATTAAATATTTGATCGGCGGCAGGGTTGCCGTCAGCGGCGAACCTCTCTCTTTATAGAACGCATGATGACGCTGAGGGAGATCTGAATGGGACAGCTCGTCCGGGTTCCGGCCAATGAGACGCAGAGACTTTTGGCGGTACGCTCGTTGAATGCGGTTCATAGCAGTCCGACGCCGGAACTTGCGACTCTCGCCGAACTGGCAAGAGGCGTGTTCGAGACGCCCTATGCGGCAATCAACATTATCGATGAGGACTGGCAGCGCATAGCAGGCCAGGCGGGCCTGAAGATCGCCGAATGCTCGCGCGATATGTCGATCTGCACGCGGGTTGTGTTCGATGACGAACTGCTGGTCCTTCCGGATCTCATGGAAGAACCGGAATTGAAGGCGGCCCCTTTCGTGCTCGACGATCCCCATTTTCGTTTTTATGCCGGTGCGCCGGTGCGATTGGAGAACGGCCTGCCGGTGGGCGCCTTCTGCATTCTCGATCAGAAGCCAAGGCAGTTTTCCTCGAGCGAGGAGCAAAGTCTCAGGCGCTTTGCCCAGATCGCAAGCGCACTTCTGCGTCTGCAGAAAACGAACCTGCTGATGGGAATAGCCGAGAACAGTTTGCGCGCGGCGGCCATGACCGATCCGCTGACCCGTTTCTTCAATCGGTCGGCGCTGGAAGCTGTCGTGGATGGCGCGTTGAGCACGGCGATAGCGACAGGCAGCAATTTCGGCGTCCTCTATCTCGACATGGATGGCTTCAAATCGATCAATGACCGTTTCGGTCACAATGTCGGCGATGAAGTGCTGTGCGAAGCATCGGTGCGTATCCGTTCGGTCCTGCGCGCGGACGACATCGTGGTACGCATGGGGGGTGACGAGTTTGCGATATTCGTCCCGGACTCGCCTGACAAGAATGCACTCGTGTCCCTGTCAGAACGGCTGCTTGGAGCCTTCAGGGCCCCTTTCGCTGTGGATGGCGCATCGATTTTCGCAAGGCTCAGCATCGGCGCCGCGCTCGCGCCACATGATGGTGCGACGCGTATCCCGCTGTTGAAGAACGTCGATTCTGCGCTCTATCAAGCGAAGGCAGCAGGACGGGACCGCGTAGCGGTCTTCAACGCACTCGATGCCTGACGTGCTCGGACCTGATGATATCAGGCAGCCGTAGGGCCGCCTGATTTTCGCGCCTTATCCGGCTGCCTCGACGATACGGCCATGGCCGAGCGCACGGAATACGGTCTGTACGATGCCGGCGCGATCAAGGCCCGCCATGGCATTCATGGCCTCGGGCTTGGCCTGTTCCATCCAGATATCGGGCATGACCAGCGAGCGGATCTTCAGGCCGCTGTCGAGCAGGCCTTCATTGGCAAGGAACTGCATGACCTGGCTGCCGAAGCCGCCGACCGAGCCTTCCTCGATGGTGATGAGGATCTCGTGATGGGCGGCAAGCTGGCGAATGAGATCGCGGTCGAGGGGCTTGGCGAAGCGCGCATCGGCAACCGTCGTCGAAAGACCGGCGGCATCGAGATCCTCGGCGGCGGCAAGGCTGTCAGCCAAGCGCGTGCCGAAGGAGAGTAGGGCGACCTTCGTGCCTTGCTTGATGACGCGACCCTTGCCGATTTCGAGGATCTGGCCGCGTTCCGGCAGATCGACGCCGACGCCTTCACCGCGCGGATAGCGGAAGGAGATCGGACCGAGATCATAGGCAGCAGCGGTGCGCACCATGTGCTTGAGTTCCGCCTCATCAGCTGCGGCCATGACGACGAAGCCCGGCAGAGTCGCGAGGAAAGCGGTGTCGAAGGAGCCCGCATGCGTCGGGCCATCGGCACCGACGAAGCCGGCGCGGTCGATCGGGAAACGGACCGGCAGCCCTTGAATGGCCACATCATGCACCACCTGGTCATAGGCGCGCTGCAGGAAGGTGGAGTAAAGGGCGGCGAAGGGCTTGTAGCCTTCGGCGGCGAGGCCGGCGGCGAAAGTCACCGCATGCTGCTCGGCGATACCGACATCGAAACAGCGCTTGGGGAAGAACTCCTGCAGCTTGTCGAGGCCGGTGCCGTTCGGCATGGCGGCGGTGATACCGACGATTTTGTCGTCGAGGGTCGCCTCCTGCACCAAAGCGTCCGCAAAGACGCTTGTGTAGCTCGGCGCATTCGGCTTCACCTTCGTCTGAGCGCCGGTGATGACGTCGAACTTGTTGACGCCATGATATTTGTCGGCAGCCGCTTCGGCTGGGGGATAGCCCTTGCCCTTCTGCGTCACGACATGGATCAGCACCGGCCCTTGCGCATTGTCGCGCACATTGCGCAGCACGGGCAGCAGATGCTCGAAGGAATGGCCGTCGATCGGGCCGATATGGTAGAAGCCCATCTCCTCGAACATGGTGCCGCCGGTCACATAGCCCCGTGCGTGTTCGACTGCCCGCGTGATGGCGCGATCGACCTTCTTGCCGAGATAGGCTGTCAGTTTCTTCCCGAAATCTCGGAAGCCCATATAAGTGCTGCCGGAAGCAAGGCGGGCGAGATAGGCGCTCATTGCCCCCGTCGGCGGGGCGATCGACATGTCGTTATCGTTGAGGATGACGATCAGCCGCGCATCGAGCGCGCCGGCATTGTTCAGCGCCTCATAAGCCATGCCGGCTGACATGGCGCCGTCGCCGATGACGGCGATTACACGGCGGTCGGTGTTTTCGAGTTCGGCGGCAACAGCCATGCCGAGGCCGGCGGAAATGGATGTCGAGGAATGCGCGGCGCCGAAGGGATCGTATTCGCTTTCGGCCCGCCGCGTAAAACCGGAAAGGCCGCCTTCCTGGCGCAGCGTGCGGATGCGGTCGCGACGACCGGTCAGGATCTTGTGCGGATAACACTGGTGCCCGACATCGAAGATCAAACGATCGTTCGGCGTATCGAAGACGCTGTGGATGGCAATGGTCAATTCGACGACGCCGAGGCCGGCGCCGAGATGTCCGCCGGTGCGCGAAACCGCATCGATCATCTCGTCGCGGACTTCGCGGGCGAGCTGCGGCAGTTCCCGATCCTCCAGCTTTCGCAGGTCGGAGGGATATTGGACCCGGTCGAGCAGGGGCGTCTTTGGCATTTGTGTCAAGGCTGATGCCTCTTTCTTGCTATTCTTGGGCGGTCGTCCGCCTTTACGTCAAAACAGATTGCGACAAAAGACGCCGAATTCAAGGTGCTCCCGAACAAGAAACATGTGGGAGTGTTATGAACGCGTTAGCCTTCCGGCAGGGGAATGAACTCTTCTTCGTCGCCCGGCACGATATCGAAGCGGCCCGTGCGCCATTCTTCCTTGGCTTTTTCGATACGCTCCTTCGAGGACGAGACGAAATTCCACCAGATATAGCGCTTCGAATTGAGCGCTGCACCGCCAAAAAGCATGAGATGACAGCCTTTTTCGCCGGCCTCCAGCGTTATCGCGTCGCCTGGGCGGAAGACGAGAAGCTGATCCTGTTCGAAACGGTCGCCGGCGACGACGAGCGAACCGGAGAGAATATAGACTGCCCGTTCCTCATGCGCTGCCCCAAAAGGAAACGCCGTGTTCGGCTGCAGCTGAAGATCGACATAGAGAGTATCCGAAAAGGATTTCACCGGCGATTTCAGGCCCTCGAAATTACCGATCACCACGCGCCCGCCCACGCCGCCATCGGCGATGACAGGCAGCTCGTCCTTTTCCGTGTGGGCGAAGGAGGGATCGATCTCCTCCTTGTCGTTGGGCAGCGCCAGCCATGTCTGCAAGCCGGACATGGAAAATGGATGGTCGCGCAGGTTCTCCGGCGTGCGCTCGGAATGCACGATACCGCGCCCGGCCGTCATCAGGTTGATGTCGCCGGGACGGATCACTTTGGCCGTGCCGAGGCTGTCCATATGGCGGATCTCGCCGTCGAAGAGGTAGGTGACCGTGGAAAGGCCAATATGCGGATGTGGGCGCACATCGAGCGCTTGACCCGGCCGTAAAATCGCAGGTCCCATGCGGTCGAAGAAGATGAACGGTCCCACCAGCCGGCGCCGGCTGCTCGGAAGCGCGCGCCGCACGGAGAAGCCGCCGAGATCGCTGGTGCGCGGGATAATCAGATTCTCGATCGCATCGCAGGCGAAGGCGTCGCCCGCCTGCGGATCGTTTCCTGGGAAGAAGGACATGAAGGCTTTCCTTTCGGTTGGGGCTCAACCTAGCGAGAAAGGTTGGGAAACTCAAATTTCCTGTATGAGATGTGCGTGTAGGTTGTCTCGCCATTCAACTTATGCGAATGGCTCAAGGTATTCACTCGGGGCCGATACGCATGGAAAGCACGAGAAATAAAGCGTTGATCGCCGTTCTGTTGGGAACGACGTTGATGGGATGCAGCACGACGACCGATAAGTCCGCCACGGAAGTCGCAAAGCCCGCAGGTCCAGTCGCAATGGATCGCGGTGTCGCCGCATTTCGCGATATCTGCTTCGCGTTCAAGGCACCTTATACCGAAAGCTACGCCGCGGCGGCGCGATACGGTATAAAGAAGTTCGAAACCAAGCAAAATTCGAGCTGGCTGTCTGGAAAATATACCTATTCCGAAGGCTCCACGGATGATGGGTCGCTCATCGTCAGTATCAATCCAAAGGGATTGTGCACTGTTAAGGACCGTCGCCATCCCGGTATGGCCGACGACAAGACCATCGAAGATCAATTCGCAGCGGTGATCCACACGAAATACCCGCTCGCCAGCCGGCTTCGGGAAAACAGCGTCTCCTACACGACGGTTGAAAATTGGAAGACCATCAATTTTGCATTCATACTCAACTACGAGGGCTACAATATGTTTGGCTCGCCGCTGTGATCTTGCCTATTCTTCAGCCAGCCGCACGCCGCACGCCTCACGCGCCATCCAGCGCTTCCGTGCCCTGTGGCTTGCCGGCGCGATCGAGCCTGATTTTCTCGATGCGGTTTTCCGCAGCCGAAAGCAGCGCCTCGCAATGTTTCTTCAGCGCTTCGCCACGTTCGTAGATGGCGATGGATTCATCCAGCGCCACATCGCCGCGTTCGAGCCGGGCAACGATGCTTTCCAGCTCCGCCACGGCCTTCTCGAAGGAATAGCCTGATACATCTGCCTTGGCGTTCTCGCTCATCGTCAACCTTTCATCATGCGTAGAATATGCATTCCCGCCGACTCGGCGAGACCTTCCAGATCATAGCCGCCTTCGAGCAGGCTGACGACCCGGTTCTTGGCGCTGCGGTCGGCAATCTCAAGCAGTCGCCCCGTCGCCCAGTCGAAATCCTCGCCCGTCAGGTTCAGCTGCGCCAGGGGATCGCGGTGATGGGCATCGAAGCCCGCCGAGATGATGATGAGGTCGGGCCGGAAGTCGGTGAGCGCCGGCAGCACGCGGGACTTGAAGGCCTCGCGGAAATGATCGCCGCCGGTATTGGGCGACAGCGGCGCATTGACGATGGTGTTGTGCGCGCCGCGTTCGTCCTTCTTGCCCGTGCCGGGATAGAGTGGCATCTGGTGGGTGGAGCAGAAGAGCACGGACGGATCGTCCCAAAAAATGTCCTGCGTGCCATTGCCGTGGTGCACGTCCCAATCGACGATGGCGACGCGCTCGGCACCATGGGCCTTTTGCGCATGGCGGGCGGCGATTGCGGCATTGTTGAAGAAGCAGAAGCCCATGGCCTTGGTTTTCTCGGCATGGTGGCCGGGCGGCCGGGCCGCGACGAAGACATTGTCGGCCGCACCGGAGAAGACGTCGTCGACCGCCGCCATGGCGCCGCCGACGCCATGCATGATCGCCTGCAGCGTCTTCGGGCTGGCATAGGTATCCGCTTCCAGCTGGTTGATCTCGCCCTCGTCACCTCTGTCCGGCATCGAACGCAGCACGAAATCCAGATGCTCCTCGGGATGCGCAAGCAGGATCGCATCCTCATGCGCGGGCGGCGCCTTTCGCCGGTCCAGCCTCTCGAAATTCGGATGCTCCAGCGCGATATTCAGCGAGCGAAGCCGGTCGGGCCGCTCCGGGTGGCCAGGCGGAACGATGTGTTCAAGAAAGATCGGATGTTCGTAAAGACGTGTGCTCATGGGGCCAATCTATAAATGAGGTGTGACGCCTATTACAGGACATGGACAATGTCACTACAATGTCAACAATCCATCTTAACCACTTTGAAGTGGCGCCGTTTACTTATCGAGGCGCGGTGTTAAGCTTTCATTAAGGTCAGTACGGCGTTGGCCAGGGTTATTGCGTGATGGCGAGAGTAGAACGATCCGATGTCATCGAGGTAAGGGTGCCGCCGCGTGATGTCGACCGGCACGGCCAGATGTTTATCGCCTCCTACATCTCGCAGGCCGAGACCGCACTCTCCAACTTTTGGCGCACGCGGCCGCTGGTCGAGGACGAGCCTGTCTATATCGCCAAGAAGGCGTCCTGTTCGCTGCACCGCGCCTTGCACTATGATGATCTTGCCCGTTACTCGATCAGCGTCAATAAGATCGGCGGCAAGTCGATTGGTTTCGTCGTGGCGGTCGAGACTGGCAATGAACTTGCGGCGGAGGTGGAAATCCTCTGGCTCGCGGTGCGCGGCGATGAGCATGACCCGGTGCCGCTGCCGGAAGACACGCGCGACTGGCTCTATAAATATCTGGCTTAGTCTCGATTTAGCTCCGCTGCGGCAGAAGCGGGTAACCGACCATGACAGCGCGGCCGACCAGGGCAGCGACGACGGCCTTGATGACATCGCCCGGCACGAAGCCCAGGGACCCGATAAACGCCTTGCTGAAACCGATATTGATGGCGAGCCAGGCAATGCCGAACGCGTAGAGCACCACCACCCCACCGATAACAGCAGCGATGAAGAAGCCGACACCTTGAACCAGGCCGCTCTGTTCCGGCTTGACCAGTCGTTCGGAGAGATAGCCGGTGATGAAGGCAGCGAAGATCCAGCCGACGAAGAAGCCGGCTGTCGGGCCGGCAAAGACGGCAAGGCCGCCGCGGCCGCCGGAAAGGACCGGCAGGCCGATTGAAACAAGCACCACTACCAGCAGCACCGCGATCGTCCCGCGCTTGGCGCCGAGGACGACGCCGGCGAGCATGACGCCGAGCGACTGGGCGGTGATCGGAACCGGAATGATGCCGATGGGGATCGGCGGCAACAGGCCGAGCGCCACGATGATGGCGGCAAAAAGTGCCGAAAGCACGAGATCGCGGGTGTTCATGGCGGTTCCTTCCGAAAAAGATCCATGTTCATTGACGCCGAATGCCGCGTGCGTCAATCGCCGCCGCAATATTGTCCGCATCACGCAGCGTCAGGATGATGAGCGGCGCGAGCGTGGTTGCCAGGCGAACCTTGATCCCGCGCGCCTGATGCGCTTCGCGGATCGCATGGTAACGATCAAGGATCTCTGGGACGAAACGAATAACGAGGCCGATCGCAAGTCCGATATCGGCGGCCTTGAGCAAGCCGATCTTTTCGAGCGGCATGGCAAGCGCGGTGATTTCATCGATAAAGGCGGCCATCGAGGTCGTGGCTGTCACCGTGGCGGCGAACAGTGCCAGCGCCGTCAGTCTGAGCACCGTGACGATGGCGGCGTGAAGCGGGCCGACGAGCGCTGCGAAAACAGCGAGCACGGCAATCGAGATCAGGATCGGCCGCAGCCGCCTCACTGCGTCTCCGACCGGCAGACCGCTGCGAAGATAAAGAGCGGCGCCGACAAGGCTTGCGCAGGCAAGCAGCGCAATGGACTGCGTCAGGAAAAGCAATATGCCGAACGCGGTCAGCGCCAGCAGCTTCACGCGCGGCGAAAGCCGGTGCAGCCAGGTGTCGGCATCGACATGCAGCGTCTGCATCAGCCTGCCATCTCCCGGTAACGAGCGATCGCTTCCTCTGCCGGCGCGTCGGCGACGAGCCGGCCCTGGTCGAACAAAAGCACCCGCTCGAAACCTTCGAGCAGGGGCAGGTCGTGGCTGATGACGATGACGCTTTCCGGCAGCCCCATCATGGTCTTCTGCACCAGCGCCCGGTTCTTGAGGTCGAGCTGGTTCGTCGGCTCGTCCAGAATGAGGATATCCGGGCCGGTCACCAGCACCGAGCAAAGGGCAGCCATCTGCAATTCGCCCCCGGAGAGCTCGTGTGCTCGCCGCGCGCCGAGATGACCGACGCCAAAGCGGCCGAGAATACCCTCGACCGCCGCATCGATCTGCGCCTTGTCATATCCGCGCGCCTTGAGGCCGAAGGCGATGTCGTCGCGCACGATGGGCAGGATGATCTGGTTTTGCGGCGACTGGAAGATATAGCCGACCTTGCCGAGCACCTTGGCAGCGTCGCCGACGGTATCGAGCCCATCAACCACGACGCGCCCCGTTGTCGGCTTGATGAGTCCGTTGATCAGCCGCGCGAAGGTCGTCTTGCCGGAACCGTTGAGGCCGATCACCCCGATGCGGCGCTCCTGAAGCGTGAGATTCAGAGGAAACAGCGCAGTGCGCTTGCCATAATCGACGCCAGCGGTTTCGAAGCGGATGTCCAAGCGGCTTTCCTGTTCGGTCATGTGATCGCGGAGCTATAGCGCATTGCATCGAATTATCAAATCGACGCCTCTTTGAAAGCATGGGAATTTATGCCTATGATCCCGTAATGACGAATCTGCTCTCGAATCGTGACGCCCGCCGGGTGTTCCTTGCCAAGCAAGGTCTTGCCAATCCGCCCAACCGCGCCTTGACCAAGGCGGGGCTGCTGCAGCTCATCCACGACATCGGCTTCGTGCAGGTGGACAGTATCGCCACCGTCGAGCGCGCCCATCATCAGATCCTGTTTTCGCGCAACCAGACCTATCGGCGCGAGCACCTGACGGAACTCCTGGAAAAGGACGGCGCGCTCTTTGAAAACTGGACGCATGATGCCTCCATCCTGCCGAGCGCCTTCTTCGTCTATTGGAAGCATCGCTTCCGCCGCGAGGATGAGGCAATCATCGCACGCTGGCGCAAATGGCGCGGGGAGGGCTTCGAGGCGGCTTTCGAAGAAACCTACGAGCGCGTGCTGAAGAACGGCGCGATCACCGCCCGCGAGGTCAAGGCGGAGGATCATGTCTCCGGCGGCTGGTGGAACTGGCATCCCAACAAGACGGCGCTCGAATATTTCTGGCGCACCGGCAAGTTCGCCATCGCCGGCCGCACCAATTTTCAAAAGGTCTATGACCTTGTCGAACGCGTCCTGCCGGCCCATTTCCATGAGCCCGAAGTGGAGCATGACGAATTTGTCGACTGGGCCTGCCGCAGCGCGCTGCAGCGCCTGGGCTTCGCTACCTCGGGCGAAATTGCAGCCTTTTGGGATCTGGTCACGCCGCAGGAGGCCAAGAGCTGGGTCGAAACGCATCGCGATGAACTGACCGAAGTGCTGATCGAGCATGCCGCCGGCGGCAAGCCGCGCCCGTCCTTCGCCTTCCTCGACTTTCATGACACACTCGACAGCCATGCCGAAGCGCCGGCGCGCATCCGCGTGCTGAGCCCCTTCGATCCCACGCTGCGCGATCGCAACCGCACCGAACGTCTCTTCGGCTTCTTCTACCGCATCGAGATTTTCGTGCCCGAGCCGAAGCGCGAATACGGCTATTACGTCTTCCCATTGCTGGAGGGCGACCGGCTGATCGGACGGATCGATATGAAGGCCGACCGCAAGGCGGGAACGCTTGACGTCAAGCGCCTGTGGCTCGAACCGGGCGTCAAGGCATCGGCCGGCCGGCTGGAGAAGCTGGAAGCGGAGCTGGAGCGTATTGCCCGTTTCACCGGCGTCGAGAAGGTCGTGTTTCTCGACGGCTGGCGGGGATAACCGGTATTCCTTTTTCGGGGAATGCGAATTGCGTTGACGCGAGAGCGAAACTGCCTCTGACCTATCGGGACGGCGATCGCATGAACACTATCCGAATCTTCGATGGGCACAATGATGCGGTCCAGTTCATGCTGGATTACAAGCCTGACGGCCGTGATTTTTTGGCCCGGTCCGAAGCCGGACATCTCGATCTTCCGCGAGCACTCGAAGGAGGCCTGGCGGGTGGATTGTTTGCGATGTACGCCGCGCCGGAGCATGAGCCGGTAGATGATCTGACGATCACCCAAAATGGCTACGAAGTTCGCTATGCCGAAGCTTTGCATCGGGACCATGCCCGCCGGCAGATAGACGGGCAGCTTGCGGCGATCAGGAAGCTGATTGGACGCTCGGGCGATAAAATCCGCGTGGCAACGAGCGTAAGGGAGATCAAGGCGGCTGAATATGACGGCGCATTCGCCATCGTACTCCATATGGAAGGTGCCGACGCCATCGGCCCCGATCTCGCCTATCTGGATAGCCTCTACGATGCCGGCCTTCGATCCCTGGGCATCGTGTGGAGTCGCCCCAACATCTTCGGCTATGGCGTTCCGTTCGCCTATCCGAGATCGCCCGATACGGGACCTGGGCTGACGGATTTGGGAAAGAATCTGGTCATAAAATGCAATGAACTCGGGATCATGATCGACGTTTCTCATCTGAACGAGCGCGGATTTTGGGATGTCGCCGCATTGAGCACCGCTCCGCTTGTGGCCACGCACACCTGCGCACACACCATATGTCCATCGACCCGGAACCTGACCGACCGGCAATTGGACGCCATCCGCGACACCGGCGGGGTCGTTGGGTTGAATTTGGCCGTCAATGACATTCGCGCGGACGCCAATCTTGACGAGGATACCCCGCTCGATGAAGTCGTTCGCCAAATTGACTATCTGGTCAACCGCGTCGGATCGGATGGGGTGGCTCTCGGATCGGATTTCGATGGCGCCGTCATGGCTCGTGAGATCGGAGACGCAAGCGGCTTGCCGCGGCTCGTGGAGGCCATGCGCCAAAGCGGATTCGATGAACTAACCCTGCGAAAATTCGCCTATGACAATTGGCTTCGTCTATTCGATGCGACATGGCCGGATCGATCGTAAGCTTTGCCACCTCCCCCTTGTAGGGACATAACTAACAGAGGCCAATAGGCAGAAGAACACCCGAAGAGGAGAGTTCGTTGTCGTCGCTGATTCTAACAGGCCGCAATGTTAGGCTCCGCCCGCCATGTGCCGAGGACGCCGATGTGCGCTTCGCTTTAGGTACGAATGCCGAGATCGCGGAGATGTATGGCGTTAACAAGGAGGACGTCGAGCCCATCACCCGCGAGGGCGCAACGCAATGGGTTCAGGGCCTTGCCGATCACCTTCATGCCTGGGTTATCGAAATCAACGGCGTCTTTGCCGGCGTAATCCGATTGGACAACGTCAATCACCAGGACCGGCGTGCGACAATGGCAATCGGGATCTATAATCCGGCGTTGCTTGGTACAGGCTTTGGTACGGAAGCGATCACGCTTCTGCTGGATCATGCCTTCGGCGAGATGAGACTGCATCGCATCGGAATACGCGTGCTCGCCTACAACAAGCGCGCCATCCGCGCCTATGAAAAATGCGGCTTCATCGTCGAAGGGAGGGAGCGGGAGACCGCTTACGTTAATGGCCGCTGGCACGACGACATCATGATGGGCCTGCTGGATCGCGAGTTTTCATCACCTCGCCTTTGAGGGGCGGTCACGCGGAGCGCGCGGGTGGAATGACCCATGAGTGCCGAGAGACATCATCCCACCCAGACTCCTCCTGCTCGAGGGGAGGACAAAGATCAGCAAATCTCCGTCTTGGCGATCTTGATCCCGAAACCTTCCAGGCCGACATAGTGCCGTTCGCGGCTGGTGAGCAGCTTGATCGAGCTGACGCCGAGATCCTTTAGGATCTGCGCGCCGAGGCCGATTTCCAGCCATTCGCTGTCGCGCGCCTGTGCCTCGGCATGGCTCTCGCGCTCGGCCTGACGCGCCTTGCGGCCATTGTCGAAATGACCGACACCGACGGAGCCTTCGCGCAAATAGACGATGACGCCCCGGCCTTCCTCGGCGATCTTCTTCATGTAGAAATCGACCGGACGGCGCTTGCCGAACAGATCCTCGGCGACATTTTCCGGATGCAGCCGGACCGGGATATCGACGCCGTCGCGAATATCGCCGAAAACGAGGGCAAGATGCTGCATCGGGTCCCAAGGCAGGGAATAGGTATGGGCGCGCGCCTTGCCGAACGGTGTTTCGATGTCGAAGCTGGTGCCGAGCTCGATGAGGGTTTCCTTGCGCTGGCGATAGGCGATGAGGTCGGCGACGGAAACGAGCTTCAGCCCGTTCTGCTCGGCGAATTCCACCACTTGCTGGCCGCGCGTCACCGTACCGTCATCATTGACGAGCTCGCTGATGACGCCGATCGGCGGCAGGCCGGCAAGCTTGCAGAGATCGACGGCGGCTTCCGTATGGCCCGAACGCATCAGCACGCCGCCTTCGCGGGCAACCAGCGGGAAAATATGGCCCGGCCGAACGAAATCCGTCGGCCCGACATTCGGATTGGCGAGGTTTCGAACCGTCAGGGTTCGGTCGTCGGCGGAAATGCCTGTTGTGGTGCCATGCTTGAAATCGACGGAAACGGTGAAGGCCGTCGTATGGGCGGAATCATTTTCCGCGACCATGGCGTTGAGGTTGAGCCGCTTGGCCTCCTCGCGCGGCATCGGCGTGCAGACGATACCGGAAGTGTGCCGGACGATGAAAGCCATCTTGTCCGGCGTGCAGTGAACGGCGGCAACGATCAGATCGCCTTCGTTCTCGCGGTCATTGTCGTCCATGACGACGACGATCTCGCCGGCTTCGAAAGCCCGGATGGCATCGACAACACGCTTCTGGTCGTAAGACATCTCGAAGTTCCTACCTCTGCTGGCCCGTCTGGCCGCGATCCCTCAGATAATGATCGGCAACGGCGCAGGCGACCATCGCCTCGCCGATCGGCACGGCGCGAATGCCGACGCAAGGATCGTGGCGGCCTTTGGTGCGCACATCGACATTGTTGCCATCGGCATCGATCGACTGGCGTTCCGTCAGGATCGACGAAGTCGGCTTGATGGCGAAACGCGCGACGACGGGCTCGCCTGTGGAAATGCCGCCCAGGATGCCGCCGGCATGATTGGACAGGAAGATGCGCTTGCCGTCATTGCCCATGCGCATTTCGTCGGCATTTTCTTCGCCTGTGAGTTCAGCGGAGGCGAAACCTTCGCCGATTTCGACACCCTTGACGGCGTTGATCGACATCAGCAGCGAGGCGATATCCTGGTCGAGCTTGCCATAGATCGGAGCGCCGAGACCGGCCGGCACGCCTTCCGCCACCACTTCCACCACGGCACCGATCGAGGAGCCGGCCTTGCGGATACGGTCGAGATAGTCTTCCCAAATAGGCACGATTTCGGGATCAGGCGCAAAGAACGGGTTCTGATCCACCTGAGCCCAATCCCAGTTGGCACGGTTGATCTTGTGCTTGCCGATCTGCACCAGCGCGCCACGGATCGTCACGCCCGGCACCACGAGACGGGCGATGCCGCCGGCGGCGACGCGCGCCGCGGTTTCGCGGGCTGATGAGCGGCCGCCGCCGCGATAGTCGCGAATGCCGTATTTGACGTCATAGGTGTAGTCTGCATGGCCGGGGCGGTAACGCCTAGCGATCTCGCCGTAATCCTTCGAGCGCTGATCGGTATTCTCGATCAGCATCGAGATCGGTGTGCCGGTCGAGATCATCGTCTCGCCGTCCTCGTCCATCATGACGCCCGACAGAACCTTGACGAGATCGTCCTCGCGCCGCTGCGTCACGAAGCGCGACTGGCCCGGCTTGCGCTTGTCGAGCCAGGTTTGAATGTCCTGCAGCTTGAAACGGAGGCCTGGAGGGCAGCCGTCGACGACGCAGCCGAGCGCCGGACCGTGGCTTTCGCCCCAGGTGGTGACGCGGAAGAGGTGACCGAATGTATTGTGCGACATGTAAAACGACCGGATTAGCGCAGCCTGACCGGCAGGCCGCGTCTTGTCTCTTGCAATTTCGGCCCACTCATAGAGCATGACGCAAAAAAGTGTAAGCGGTTTTCGGGCGACATCATCCTCATGATCGAGACCAGTTCGGCCTCGATATCGGCGAGCCTAAAAGCCGGCAATGCAAGATCTTTCTTTCAGCCGCGCGGATCTGCCGCCGCCTCTCGCTTTTCTTGCGCATACTGCATGGTAAACAAAGATTAACCTGGGCTGTGGATTGTGACGAAGCATTCACCATTTGGGCGGGCGAAGTCATTATTGGGGGCAACTTCCGCCATATTCGACGTGTTTTCTAGACCGCATAAGAAATCATAATCAATTTACCTGAAGGGTGACGACGATGCGCTTCTTTGTAGCGACGCTTTTGGCCACGGCAAGCCTGCTTGCTCCTGTCGCCGGTTTTGCTGAAAGCGCGGATGTCGAAGCCGTCATCAAGAAGGTCGACGCGAAGAACTTCAACATCACGCTGGATGACGGCAAGAGCTATCAGGTGCCCGAGGATTTCGATTTCAACGGCCTGCAGGCCGGAGTGAAGGTTGTCGTCTTCTATACGGAAGTCGACGGCAAGCGCGTCGTCAACGATCTGGATATCGTCCAGTAAATAGCGCTGCTGCCGGGCAGCCGGGGGTCTTGGACGGTTTTCCCGCCTTCAAGGTGAGTATTTTTCTTCGCTCGCTCCCAAATCACGCAGTCATCCGCGCCTGAAGCGCATCGCGATCTTTCGGAATCGCTTCTTGCGCTTATGATCTTTGATTTGGGTATGTCATTGTCGCAAAACCGCTGCGCACTTTTGCGCGACATGCTTTAATCGGGAACCGTCTACATCCAGCCGATGATCTTCATCTGTGGATCGACCTTCAGGATCTGGTCCTGATGGATGGGGATTTCCGCCGCCTCTTCCTTTTCGACATCGCCGATCAGGCGGAACAGCGTACGGATGACACCGCCATGCGTGACGCAGACCGTCGGGCGGTCGACGGATGCCAGCCATGAGCCGACGCGCCAGGACAGGATTTCATAGCTTTCGGCATCTTCGCCAGGCGGGATGAAGTCCCATTTATTCGCCTTGCGTTCGGCAAGCCGATCGGGCGCTGTTGCCTTCAATTCTTTGAGGGTAAAGCCTTCCCAGGCTCCGAAGGACAGTTCGACGAGCCTGTCGTCGGTCGCATAGTCCTTGGGCGGCAGGCCCATGGCATCTCTGGCGATTTCCATGGTTTCGCGCGTGCGCCGCAAGGGGCTGGCGACGAAATCGAAGGGCCGGTTTTCGAATGCGAGGATTTCGGCGAGATCGATGCCGTTCTGCCGCGCCTGTTCGCGGCCGATGGCGTTGAGATCGATGTCTTTCTGCCCCTGCAGGCGACGCTCAGCATTCCAGTCGGTCTGACCGTGACGTATCACATAGAGGATGGGCGACACGGTCAGCTTCCTGTTGGTCAGTCCTTCGCGACGGAAATGTCGGGCGCGTCCACGGCCTTCATGCCGACCGTATGATAGCCCGAATCGACGTGATGGATTTCGCCGGTCACGGCCGTCGACAGATCGGACAGCAGATAGAGGGCGGAATTGCCGACTTCGTCGATCGTGACAGTCCGCTTCAGCGGCGCGTTGTACTCATTCCACTTGAGGATATAGCGGAAGTCGCCGATACCGGACGCAGCGAGCGTCTTGATCGGGCCTGCCGAGATCGCGTTGACGCGGATGCCGCGGCTGCCGAGGTCGACTGCGAGGTAGCGCACGCTGGCTTCCAAAGCAGCCTTGGCGACACCCATGACGTTGTAGTGCGGCATGACCTTCTCTGCACCGTAATAGGTGAGGGTGATCATCGAGCCGCCGTCATTCATGATTCGCTCGGCGCGCTGTGCAACCGCCGTGAAGGAATAGACGGAGATGTCCATCGTCTTCGTGAAGTTGTCGCGGCTGGTATCGAGGTAACGGCCGGTCAGCTCGTCCTTGTCGGAAAAGGCAATGGCGTGCACGACGAAATCGATCTTGCCCCATTTCGCCTCAAGCGTGTCCATGACGGCATCGATCGTTGCCGGCTCGGTTACGTCGCAATGGCCGGCCATGAAGGCGCCGAGTTCCTGAGCGAGCGGCTCGACGCGCTTCTTCAGGGCATCGCCCTGCCACGTCAACGCGATTTCGGCTCCGGCATCCGAGCAGGCCTTGGCAATACCCCACGCTATCGAACGGTTGTTTGCTACGCCGAGGATGACGCCGCGTTTGCCTGCCATGAGGCCAGTGGATTGAGCCATATTCTGCTCCCTTGAACTTTAGATGAACCTGCCTATGGCATAGGCCGTTCCCCTGTTCAAGCATCGTAAAGATCATCAACTGTTAGGGATCGTAACAAAGGGTGCTGTTGTCACCAAAATTTCACAGGAAAAGCCCCTCGCGCATGCTGCGCATGAGATCCGTGACCTTATCGTCGGGTTTTTCCCACAGCATCAGCCGCAATTCGACAATGAGATCACCTTTTCCGCCATTGCCGTCGGGCAATCCCTCGCCGGAAATGCGTACGACCTGATCCGAACCGGACCAGGCCGGCACCGTAAGCTTCACTGGCCCGTTCAAGCCTTCGACCGTGGTTTCACAACCGAGAACGGCATTCTCTATAGTAATGGGTAATATTGTACGCACATCACTGCCGTCGAGCGTGAAGCGTCCGTCGGTCGACAGGTGGACGGTGACGGCGACATCGCCCCGCAACATGCCCTGCAGTTTCAGTCCCTGACCCTTGAGGTGAAGCACCTGGCCATTGGAGATATCAGTCGTCGCCTGGAAGCGTGCCTCCCGGTTGTCGGGCAACGGTACGGCAATCCAGCGGCTCTTCAGCATGTCGTCGAGCGTTACCGTGGCTTCGGCGGCGACCTCCGGGGTTTTCTCCGGCGGCTTTTCGGGCGCACTGCCGCCCGTGATGCGTCGTACCAGAGAGCCGAGGATGCCGAAGGCGGAGCGCGAGCCGGCAGCTGCCGAAACCGTGGCAAGCTGCTCCTCTTCCACTTGCGGCTCTTCCGGTGCCGCGGTGTCGGGTTGCTCCTGCGGTTTTTCGACCTGCTTTGCGCCTGCTGCCGCCGTGGCCTGCGCCTGGCCGGTCTTCACTCCGAAAATGCGTTCGACCATATCTTCCGGAGATTCGGTGGCATTGCCCTGCTGGCCGGATGCAGCAGATGCTGCCGCTTTGCGGGCATTAGCCCTGGCAAGTTCTTCCATGATCTTGTCGGCATTGGCACGCGCGGCCTTGGCTCGTTCGGCTGCCTCGCGAGCCGCCTGCCGCTGCTGCATAATCGTCTGTTCCTGGCTCTGACCCTTTGCCTCTGCCATGCGCGCGATCTGATCGTAGCGGCTGCGCTTTTGCGGATCCTTCAGCGTCTCGTAGGCCCGGCCGATTTCGGCAAACCTCTCCGACGCGGTTGGATCGCCCAGATTGTGATCGGGATGGGCGGTCTTTGCCAGACTGCGCCAGGCCGATTTGATTTCGTCCGCCTCCGCATCTTTCCGAACGCCCAGCACCTTATACGGATCGCGCATCTTTCCCGCCATCATTCGTGGGTGTGCCGAGTCCCATCGCAGCACCCCAAGCAAAGAACCAGTTGGTAGCGCTTCGCCATCCTGCCCCCCTGTCATGGGAGGCAAGGCTGGTGCGCCGATGAGCCGATCCTGCGGGAAGAGTTGCTAATCAGGCGTTACGGCGGATGGAACCTGAAGGCCTGCATTTCAAGGCATGGTTAGCCGATCGCTAACGGCCGATGCTTGGGATTTGCAGTCGGAGCCAGATCGCCGATGATAATAGAATGCCTATCAGCGTGAACTGATTTGAGGGCGGGATGAAAAGGGAGAAAGGTGGTCAGCCCGCCTGCTGGAAGCTTAGCAACTGCCATTCGCCAAGGCCGACAAGGCAAGTCCTGCCCGAGAAATTGGCAACGCCCTGATAAGAGTGCCGGCTGGTGCGGAATTGGCGGCAGACCACGCCGGACGCATTGCTTTCGACAATCGTGTCGATGACACCGGCACTGCCGGTTGAGGTATTTGCCCAGGGTATGGGCTGGCCGTTGAGTTTGTGGAGATCCGCCGAGGTAACGGCATTGCGCACCGTGGTCTCGTCGGAGATGCTGTCCGTCGTTACGGGAGCCGTCGGTACGGTGCCCGTCGATACGCTGCGATCTACTTTGGCCGAGCTCAGATAGTCCATGCCGCCGCCGACGCAGCCGCCAAGGGTGAAAAGGGAGACTAGGGCGACAGCCATCGTCACGCCTTTTGCAAGCTTGCGCTTTGTATGAACGATCGACTTTGCTATGACTTCCACCCGAACGTCTTGGCCAGCCAGAGGGGCCGGCGGTTATTAGGAATTGCGGAGCTTTTGAATTAATATGTCGGAAAACGAGTTAACAAGCGGTGACTTCACCGAGCAGAATGAACCTTTCAGTCTCTTTGCGTCCTGGCTGCGTGAGGCGGAGACCACCGAACTCAACGATCCGAATGCGGTAGCGCTGGCAACGGTGGATAAGGATGGTTTGCCAAATGTCCGCATGGTTCTTCTAAAAGGTTTCGATAGCGACGGATTCGTATTCTATACAAATTTCGAGAGCCAGAAAGGCCAAGAAATTCTTTCCCAGAAGAAAGCGGCCATGTGCTTCCACTGGAAGTCGCTGCGTCGCCAGGTGCGCCTGCGTGGCCTGGTTGAAGTGGTGAGCGATAAGGAAGCCGACGAATATTATAAGACAAGGCCTCGCGGCAGCCGCATCGGCGCTTGGGCCTCGAAGCAGTCGCGACCGTTGGAAGGCCGCTTCGCGCTGGAAAAGGCCGTTGCCGAATATACCGCCCGTTACGCGATCGGCGATATCCCGCGCCCGCCTTACTGGTCCGGCTTCCGCATCCGGCCGCTGTCGATCGAATTCTGGCACGACCGCCAGTTCCGCCTGCACGACCGTATCGAATTTCGCCGTGATGTACCGGAGGGAGCCTGGCAAAAGGTGCGGATGTATCCGTAAATCCTATGCCGTTTCCCGGCGTCCCATCAGCCGCATGGGGATGCCGGATGCAAGCGCCGACGCATAGCGGGGCTTCTGGTAATGGCCGTTCAGCGATAGCCGCGGCAGCATCAGTGTGCCGCCGCTCGATGCCTCGATGGTGCCGGGGCGGGTGGTGACTCCGACAGAAAAGCCGAGTTCGGCCGCAAGCCGTCCCTCGCGCGCCGAGACTGCCTCGTTCGTGCCATAGGGGTAGGCGATCGTGGTTGGCCGCTTTCCGGTGATGTCGGCGACATAATCGGCCGAGAGCGCCATCTCCGCGACAGCCTCCGCTTCGGGGAGCCTTGCCAAGGCCCGATGGCTCACCGTATGGGCGCCGAGCGAGGCAAGGGGATGGCGGGCGAGCTGCCGCAATTCGTTCCGATCCATGATAAATGCACGGACGATATCGATCGGTGCCAGGCCATGACGCCGGGCAAGCTCATCGATCCGGCCGACAGCTTCACTTTCCTCATGACTATGGACAAAGGCGGCGAAGCGGGCAAATGCGGCATGCTTCTGGCTGTCCTTGCCGAGTGGCAAGAACTCTTCTCCCGACCCGAAATCGAATGTCAGACGCTCAAGCCGGCCCAGCAGTTCGGCCAGCGTCTCCCACCATATGCTATGGGTCCGCTCCGAAAGTCCCTGGGCGATGAAGACGGTGAAGGGTACATCGTGACGTGCGAAGATTGGCAGGGCGTGGTCAAGATTGTCCCGGTTGCCGTCGTCGAGCGTGAAAGCGACGAAAGGTGGCCTGCCGGCAGCCTCTTTTACCCGTGATGTAAGAGCGTCGAGTGCGATGAACTCATAACCGTCCCGTTTCAGCCGGGCGATCGCCTGATCGAGAAAGTCGGGCGAGACCTCCAGATGCGCATTGGGCGCAAAACGGCGGGGGAGGGCAGGGCGGACGTGATGAAGAGTAAAGATCGTGCCGAGGCCGGCAACATCGCGCATCAGCCCCGCACCCTTCAAAAGCGCGGCAGCCTCAAGCCCGCTTAAGATCATTGTGCGCTTGAGGCGGACCTCGATGCCCTGTTCCATACGGCTCGACCCGGTTGACCAATGTCAACGCTGTAGCGCATCCCCGTTAAACCTTACTGAATCTTCGTCATAATTCCCAATGCGTTAATGCTTATTTTACCAGGAAAGGCAAAATTGAAGAACTATCGAGGCTGTTGCCTCAATATCGCACCGGTATCAGGCTTTTTGTCGCAAAATCATACAGGGATTGATGCGGTGTGTTGGCATTCTTTCGGTTGGGGACAATTATGAAACGACTTCTGATGGCTTTGTCTGCGGCCGTCTTGCTGTTGAGCGCTCCTGTAGCGAGCTTCGCCGGCAGCGCCTATTTCATCATGGATGCGAAGACCGGCAAAGTGCTGGCATCGAGCAATGCGGATGACCTCAACCATCCGGCATCGCTGACGAAGATGATGACCCTATACATGACCTTCGAGGCGATCCATCGCGGTAAGCTGAGCTGGAATACCCGGATCCCGGTTTCGCGCTTCGCCGCCGCCAAGCCGCCAACCAAGCTGGGCCTCAAGCCCGGCGGTACGGTGACTGTCCGCGAAGCCGTGGATGGCATGATCATCAAATCCGCGAACGATGCCGCAGCCGCCATGGCGGAAGCGCTCGGCGGCAGCGAAAGCGGCTTTGCGCGGATGATGACGCAGAAGGCGCGCGAACTCGGCATGCGCCGCACCACCTTCCTGAATGCCTCGGGCCTGCCGAACATGCAGCAGTGGACGACGGCGCGAGATATGTCGACGCTCGCCGTCGCGCTCATCAACAATTATCCCCAGGAGTACCGGCTCTTCTCGCAGACGAGCTTCAACTACCGTGGCCATTACGTGCGCGGCCATAACAACCTGATGTATCGCTATGAAGGCATGGACGGCATCAAGACCGGCTATACCAATGCCTCCGGCTTCAATCTTGTCAGCGCCGTGCGCCAGGGCAATCGCCGGGTGATCGGCGTCGTCATGGGCGGTGCCACGGCGCGCGGCCGCGATGCGATGATGGCGTCGCTGCTGGACCGCTATGTGCCCAAGGCAGCCCCCATCGCAACATCGCGCCTGATGGCGAGCGTAGGCGGCGGCAAGATGGGCAAGCAGGTTGAAGTGGCGTCTGCGTCGGACGATGTTGCCGTCGATGTCGATACCCAGACCACTGCCACGACGACACCTGCGCCGGCGCGCAAGCGTACCGAGGTCGTCCCAATGGCATTCGCCGCCGCCTCGAACGTCACCGTGCCAATGGATCGCCCGGCCGCGATGGACGAGATCCTCGTCGACAGCAAGCAGGCGGCAGCCGCCAGCAAGCCGGTGGTGTCCGGAAGCTGGCAGGTACAGATCGCCGCGACCCCAACCGCCCAGGCTGCCAAGGATCTGCTCTCGGAAGCGAAGTCCAAGGGCGGCAATGCGCTCGCCAATGCCTCGCCCTATACCGAAGCCGTCGGCAAGGGCGCCAGCACGGTCTATCGCGCCCGCTTCACCGGCTTTGCGAGCCGCGACGATGCAAGTTCGGCGTGCTCCGCTCTGAAGCGCAAGGACTTCGATTGCATGCTCCTGCCGAGCAAGGGCTGAACATAATCTTATTGGATAGAAGCGAGCCGGCGGAGCAAATCTCCGCCGGCTCGACTTTTTTGCGGGAATCGTTCATTGATGAATAGAACATAAAGGGAACGATTTCGATGCTGAAAGATCTGATGGAGCAATTCGAAACGGCTTCGGCACGCTACGCCGCCGACAACGGCATGGAGCGTGACGACGACTGGTTCGTGTTGAAACTCCAGGAAGAAATGGGCGAGTTGGTCCAGATCTGGAACAGGGTCACCGGCCGCGGGCGGCGCAAGGGCATGAGCGACGCGGATCTTGCGACGGCGCTTGCCGATGAAACGGCCGATGTGCTCGGCCATATTCTTCTATTCGCGCATCGCAGCCGCCTCGATCTGCCGGCTGCCATCGAGCGCAAATGGCTCTTTCGCCCTCAGGCATAGCAGGCCGGGCGGTTAAGCCTTGGTGCCGCCCACCGTGATCTGGTCCATGCGCAGATGCGGCTGACCGACGCCGACGGGAACCCATTGGCCGGCCTTGCCGCAATTGCCGATGCCGGTATCGAGCTTCATGTCGTTGCCGATCATCGAAACGCGCTTCATCGCATCCGGCCCGTTGCCGATCAGCATAGCTCCCTTAATCGGAGCGCCGAGCTTGCCATCCTCGATGAGATAGGCTTCGGTGCAGCCGAAGACGAATTTGCCTGAGGTGATATCCACCTGACCGCCGCCGAAGGAAACGGCGTAAATGCCTTTTTTCACCGAGGCGATGATTTCGTCCGGCGTCTTGTCGCCGCCAAGCATATAGGTGTTGGTCATGCGCGGCATCGGCGTATGGGCATAGCCTTGACGACGGCCGTTGCCGGTCGCCTTCATGCCCATCAGCCGGGAATTCTGTCGGTCCTGCATGTAGCCGACCAGCTTGCCATTCTCGATCAGCACGTTGTAGGCCGAAGGCGTGCCTTCATCGTCGACGGTGATTGAGCCGCGGCGGTTCTCGATCGTGCCGTCATCGACGACGGTAACGCCGGGAGCGGCCACCATCTGACCCAACAGGCCGGCGAAAGCCGATGTCTTCTTGCGGTTGAAATCGCCTTCCAGCCCGTGGCCGACGGCTTCGTGCAGCATGACGCCCGGCCAGCCGGAGCCGAGCACGACATCCATCGTGCCGGCGGGTGCCTCGATCGCCTCGAGATTGACGAGCGCCTGGCGAAGCGCCTCGTCGGCGCCGTGATGCCAATTGTCTTCTGTGACGAAATCGCCGAAGCCGATGCGGCCGCCCGTGCCGAAGGAGCCGGATTCCTGCCGGTCGCCGTCACCCACGATGACAGAGATATTGACGCGCGTCATCGGCCTGACATCGCGGACGCGATGACCGTCGGCGCGCAGAATGTCGACCACCTGCCAGCTTGCGGCGATGGATGCCGTCACCTGGCGCACCTTGTCGTTCTTGTCGCGCAGATAGCTGTCGATCCGCTGCAGGAGCTTTGCTTTTTCCTCGAAGCTCGGCGTGCCGATCGGGTTCTCGTCGCCATAGAGCACCTTGTTGGTACGCTGTGGCGCGGCTGCATAGGAGCCGGCATAGCCCGATGTCACCGCACGTACTGCATCGGCGGCGCGCTTGAGGGCGGCTTCGGACAGGTCGCCCGCATGGGCATAGCCCACCGCTTCGCCGGCAACGGCGCGAAGGCCAAAGCCCTGTTCGGTGTTGAAGCTGCCGCCCTTCATCCGGCCATTGTCGAATGTCAGCGATTCCGCCTGGACATGCTCGACGAAGAGTTCGCCGTCGTCGGCGCCGGACAACGCCTCGGCAACAATGCCGCGCAGCTTGGCTTCATCGGCATCGAAAAGGGTAAGGAGATCGGTATTCATGGTCAGGTGCTCCGTTCAGAGCCGATGTAGGCTTCGCATGACGCAAGAGCAAGCCCATCCGGTCAGGGAAGGGCGTCGTAGCCGTCCGCGAAGCCCTTCAAGTCCACAGGAATGCCGATGCCTTCTTCCGGCGACTGGAAGACGATGAAGGTTGCCGTGGCGCCGCTGCGCAGCGTCTTCAGCAACTGGTCCTCCAGCACGACTTCTGCGTAGCAGCCGTCGGAGAAGCAGCGCACGAAATAGGCGCGGCCGATATCCTTGCCGTCGATATTGAGGCCGAGACCGTTCGGCAGCAGCACGCCGAGCGGCGCCAGCACGCGAAGGATCTTGGATTTGCGGTCAGCCGTCTTCAGCACGACGACGGACAGACCGATTTCCGGACGATCCTCGGCAATCACGTTCTGCATCAGCGCGCATTGCTCGGTCGAGGCGCCTGCCGGCTTGTCGCAGACGACGGACCATGCGCCATGGCTGGAGCGAACCGTACCCGGCGGTTGCGGAACCTGGCTCGTTGGCACCTGCTGCGTATGCGGCTGCTGTTGGCCCGGCTGGTCCGGCTGCAACTGTTGGGTCTGCTGCGCCGGCGGCTGAGTCTGCTGTGCCTGTTGCGCCCATGCGGGTGCGGCAACTGCGGCAGCGACGCTGCCGGTAACAAGCAAAAGCCGGGCGAGGGAACGAAAACCCATGGAAACCTCTAGATTCGAATCAGTGCCGCTATTGTTGAAGCCCAGGCCGGCAAATGAAAAGCCCCGGCTGCTGGATTCCAACCGACTACGGCGGAAATACGACGTCTACTCCATTTTGTCCCGGCGACGCCATGGACCGCGATGCAATTTTTCGTATGATGATGAAATGCTTGCCATGTCCGGGACAAGCATGGGGGGATATTCGCGCAAAAATGCCGCACTAACAAATGTCTTGAGTTGTTGCGGAGCACCCCAAACTGTGGTTTGAAGCGCAATGGATTGTAGGGATACTGCGTTTGAGGAAGATCTGGGATCAAACGCTGGAGGGAGAGACATCGTGATTAAGAGAGCTTACGCGGCTCTGGCAGCTATGATCTGTCTGCTTTTTGCGACAGGTAGCTACGCCGATCAGCCGAGACCTTGGGAAACCGGTATGCAGCAGGCGGCAACCGGCAACATGCATCAAATCCGCTGGTTTGAGGCATACACGCTTTGGTTTATCATTCCGATCACGCTGCTTGTTCTGGTCCTCCTGGTGGTGGTCATGGTCAAGTTCCGGGCTTCCAAGAACCCGGTTCCGTCCAAGACGAGCCACAACACGCTGATCGAAGTCATCTGGACCATCGGACCGGTCCTAATTCTTCTCTTCCTGGCCATTCCCTCCTTTAATCTACTGACCGATCAGCTGACCTTCCCGGAGAAGACGGATGTCACCGTCAAGGCGACGGCGACGCAATGGCAGTGGAATTATGAATATGAGGGCAGCGGCGCGACGCCGGTTGCCTTCGATTCCTTCATGCTGAAGGAGCAGGACCGCACCGCCGCCGGCAAGGATGACAAGGCGAAATATCCGCGGCTGCTTGCTGTTGACAATGAAATGGTCGTGCCTGTCGGCAAGAACGTTCGCCTTCTTGTCACCGCCGCACCGGCCGACGTCATCCATTCCTTCGCCATGCCCGCCTTCGGCATCAGGATCGATGCCATTCCGGGCCGTCTGAACGAAACCTGGTTCAACGCCGACCGCGAAGGCCTGTATTATGGACAGTGTTCCGAGCTCTGCGGCAAGGATCACTCTTTCATGCCGATCGCCATCCGCGTCGTCTCCGATGATCAGTACAAGCAGTGGCTTGCCGCTGCTGCAACCGACGTCGGCAAGGCGAACAAGGCTCTGATGGCCGCCGTCGATCAACCGACGACCGTCAATGTCGCGGAAAACACGGCGAAGTAAGAGGGTAGGAACAATGGCTGGATCCAAGGCACACGACGATCACTCGCATGAGCTTCACGACGCTCACGCGCACGACGATCATCACGCACACAAGCAGACCTTCGCTGAACGTTGGCTGTTTTCGACGAATCACAAGGACATCGGCACGCTCTATCTGATCTTCGCGATCTTCGCGGGCGTGATCGGCTTCCTCCTCTCCGTTGCCATTCGCATGGAATTGCAGGAGCCCGGTATCCAGATCTTCAGCGGTCTGGCGTCGATGGTCTACGGCTTTTCGGGCGATGCTGCCATTGATGGCGGCAAGCAGATGTACAACGTCTTCGTCACTGCCCACGCGCTGATCATGATCTTCTTCATGGTCATGCCGGCGATGATCGGCGGCTTTGCCAACTGGATGGTGCCGATCATGATCGGCGCGCCAGACATGGCGTTCCCGCGCCTGAACAACATTTCGTTCTGGCTGCTCGTTCCGGCCTTCCTGCTGCTCATCCTCTCGATGTTCGTCGAAGGCCCGGCAGGCGCCTACGGCGCAGGCGGCGGCTGGACGATGTATGTGCCCTTGTCTGGCACGGTCGGCCATCCAGGCCCGGCGATCGATCTGGTCATCTTCGCGCTGCACATTGCCGGTGCCTCATCGATCCTCGGTGCGATCAACTTCATCACCACTATCCTGAACATGCGCGCTCCCGGCATGACGCTGCACAAGATGCCGCTGTTTGCCTGGTCGGTTCTGATCACCGCCTTCCTGCTGCTGCTGTCGCTCCCGGTTCTGGCTGGTGCCATCACCATGGTTCTGACGGACCGCAACTTCGGCACGACCTTCTTCGCGCCGGAAGGCGGCGGCGACCCGCTGCTCTATCAGCACCTCTTCTGGTTCTTCGGTCATCCGGAAGTCTACATCCTGATCCTGCCCGGTTTCGGCATGATCAGCCACATCATCTCGACGTTCTCGCGCAAGCCGATCTTCGGCTATCTCGGCATGGCCTACGCCATGGTCGCGATCGGCGCCGTCGGCTTCGTCGTCTGGGCCCACCACATGTACGTGACCGGCCTCTCGCTCGACACGCAGCGCTACTTCGTCTTCGCGACGATGGTCATCGCGGTTCCGACAGGCGTGAAGGTCTTCTCGTGGATTGCGACCATGTGGGGCGGTTCGATCCAGTTCCGCACGCCGATGATCTGGGCGCTCGGCTTCATCTTCCTGTTCACGCTCGGCGGCGTCACCGGCGTCCAGCTCGCCAATGCGGGCCTCGACCGCGAACTGCATGCGACCTATTATGTGGTGGCTCACTTCCACTACGTTCTGTCGCTCGGCGCCGTCTTTGCCATCTTCGCCGCCTGGTACTACTGGTTCCCGAAAATGACCGGCTACATGTACAATGAGCGGATCGGCAACTGGCACTTCTGGATCACCTTCATCGGTGTCAACATGGTGTTCTTCCCGCAGCACTTCCTGGGCCGTGCGGGCATGCCGCGCCGCTATATCGACTATCCGGATGCCTACGCCGGCTGGAACTTCGTCTCCTCCATCGGCTCCTATGTCGCAGCCGTAGGCCTTTGCTTCTTCTTCTGGGGCGTTATAGATGCATTCGCGAAGAAGCGCGTCGCAGGCGATAATCCCTGGGGCGATGGTGCGACCACGCTGGAATGGCAGCTGTCGTCGCCGCCGCCGCACCATCAGTGGGAAGAGCTGCCGCGCATCAAGTAGCTCATTTCCGGACGCCGTGGTGAGCGGCGTCCGGCTCAACGGATAATTGGAAGAGAGAATGACGGTCATCGACAATCACGAAGCGCTCGCGAAGCAAGGCGAAACCGGCCTGTCGGAAGCGGGTGCGCGCGATTATTTCGAGCTTCTGAAGCCACGCGTGATGTCGCTGGTCGTCTTTACCGCCTTCACGGGCCTGGTGCTGGCCCCCGGTCATATCAACCCCGTTCTCGGCTTCATCGCTATCCTCTGCATTGCGGTCGGTGCCGGTGCATCCGGTGCCTTAAACATGTGGTACGACGCCGATATCGACGCCGTCATGACCCGCACCAAGAGCCGGCCGATACCTTCAGGCCGTATCAATCCGTCGGAAGCCCTGGCCTTCGGCCTGGTGCTGTCGGGCTTCTCGGTGACGATTCTCGGTCTTGCGATCAATTGGCTTTCCGCCGGCATTCTCGCCTTCACCATTTTCTTCTATGCCGTCGTCTACACGATGTGGCTGAAGCGCTCGACGCCGCAAAACATCGTCATCGGCGGTGCCGCCGGCGCTTTCCCGCCCGTGATCGGTTGGGCTTGCGTGACCGGCAGCGTACCGGTCGAAAGCATCGTCCTCTTCCTCATCATCTTCCTCTGGACGCCGGCCCATTTCTGGGCACTGGCTTTGTTCAAAATGGGAGATTACGAGGCCGTCGGCGTCCCGATGCTGCCGAATGTCTCCGGCATTCAGACGACGAAGAACCAGATCGTCATCTATGCGGTGCTGACCGCGATCGTCGGCGTCGTGCCGGCCTTCATGGGCTTTGCGAGCCTTGGCTATGGTGTTGTTGCCGCGACCCTCGGCGTGATCTTCGTGCACTGTTCCATCGCCGTCTGGCGCATGGCCGATGGCGACATGAAGATGGTGCCGGCAAAGAAGCTCTTCGGCTTTTCCATTTTCTATCTTTTCGCGATCTTTTCCGCGCTGCTGATCGACCGGCTGATTGCTGTGATGATGTCGGGCGGTGCCGGAGGCTGGCTATGATCGAACTCGTCAAGCTGACCGAGGCGCAGAAGAAATCGCGGCGAGGGCGCAATATCGCGCTCGGGCTGGTGCTTGCCGGTCTGGTGGTGCTGTTCTACGCAATCACCATTATCAAGGTCGGTTCCGGACACGTTTGAGGAGGCGTCATGGAGGGGGAGGTCACAAAGAGCGCGAGAAGCGGCGGCCGTAACAACGGCATGATCGTTGCCATGTGCTTGAGCTTCGTCGTCGGCATGAGCGCCATGTGCGCCGCCGCCGTGCCGCTCTATCGCATGTTCTGCCAGGTAACAGGCTATAACGGCACGACGCAGCGCGTCGAGCAGGTCTCGAACGTCATCCTCGACAAGCAGATCCAGGTTTCGTTCGACGCCAATGTCGCGCCGGGCCTGCCGTGGGATTTCAAGCCGCTGCAGAAGTCGGTGAACCCGAAGATCGGCGAGACGGTCGAGGTCAAGTTCCAGATCGAGAACAAGTCGGACAAGATGGAGCGTGGTCAGGCGATCTTCAATGTCACGCCGCTGGAAGCCGGTGTCTATTTCAACAAGGTCCAGTGTTTCTGCTTCAATGAGACGGATCTCGCGCCCGGCGAAAAGCGCGAGATGTCGGTGGTTTTCTATGTCGATCCTGAGATCACCAAGGCTGTGGAAACCAAGACGATCAATGCGCTGACACTGTCCTATACCTATTACCCACGGGAAGGCGCAAAGCCCGTGGCTTCCAATGACGGCGGTACGAAGCCGGTGGAAAAGAAACTTTGATGGAGAGTGCTTCTCGGTTTGACCGGAAGCAATATGGGAAAAAGTTATTCGGGGATTGCTGATATGGCCGAGGCGCATCAGAGAAAACACGATTATCACATTATCGATCCCAGCCCGTGGCCGATCATTGCGGCCTTTGGGGCCTTCGTGATCACCTTCGGCGGCGTTTGCTTCATGCGCTACCTGAATGGCGGCGCGCTGCATCTGTTCGGGATCAATTTCGCGCAGCCCTGGCTGTTCTTCATCGGCCTCGCCGTGATCCTCTACGTCATGTACGGCTGGTGGGCCGATACGATCAAGGAGGCGCATGAGGGCGCGCATACCCGCGTCGTCTCGCTGCATCTGCGCTACGGCATGATCATGTTCATCGCTTCCGAAGTGATGTTCTTCGTCGCCTGGTTCTGGGCCTATTTCGATGTCAGCCTATTCCCGAACGAGGCGATCCAGGCATCGCGCACGGCTTTCCTCGGCGGCCAGTTCCCGCCGAAGGGCGTTGAGGTTCTCGACCCCTGGCACCTGCCGATCTACAACACCATCATCCTGCTGCTGTCGGGCACGACCGTCACCTGGGCTCACCATGCGTTGCTGCATGGTGATCGCAAGGGCCTCATCCAGGGCCTGACGCTCACCGTCCTGCTCGGCGCGTTGTTCTCCTGCGTACAGGCCTATGAATATGCCCACGCTCCGTTCGAGTTCAGAAACTCGATCTACGGCGCGACCTTCTTCATGGCGACTGGCTTCCACGGCTTCCACGTTCTGGTCGGGACGATCTTCCTGCTGGTCTGCCTCGTTCGCGCCATCAGGGGTGACTTCACGCCCAAGCAGCATTTCGGCTTCGAAGCGGCCGCCTGGTACTGGCATTTCGTCGACGTCGTCTGGCTGTTCCTGTTCTTCTGCATCTATGTCTGGGGCAGCTGGGGTGCACCGCTCGCAGCTGGCTGATCGGTATCGATCTCTGGAAAACAAAAGGCGGGCGCTGGACGTCCGCCTTTTATTTTTTGCCATCAATCCCTTGAGGCAATCCTCTCGAATGCCGTCGGATGAGGCAGATCTCTAGCGAGCAATTGTCGGATTTGCTCGGCGCATGCCTTGGGGCTGCTCACGGACGTATCGACCTCCAGATCATAGATGCCGGGCCGGTGTACCTGTTCCTGCCAGGCAATGACCGGCGCGGGGACAGGCATGCCAGCCTCGACCTTGACGTAAGCGTCTCGTCTTTCCGGCCCTTCGGCCAGCCGCCGCCCCATCACGACATCGAGTGGGCAGCGCACGCCGACGAACAGAACGGGTAGCCCCGTCAGCAGCCGGACACAATCGGCGAGAATGCCCAACGGTCGCGAATAGCTGTCATGATGACCGAACTCGGCGATGACATTCAATCCCATGCGGCTATGTGCGGCGATCGAGGCATAGAGTGCGGCATAAAAGCGCTGGACCAACGGTTCGAGATCGGGCCGCTCGCCGCCGGGACGCAGGCCGATGCCCGGACGATAGCGCGGAGGCGTGATATGCCGCACATAGGCGTCGACGCCGAGATTGACCCACACGCCTTCAAATTCGGCCTGTATCGCCTCGACGATGCTGCTTTTTCCGGATCGCGGTGCGCCGTTGAGAATGATGATCTGGCCGCGTGCCGAGCCTTCACTAGGGGCCATAAATCCAATCCTTTCTGCATGCTTTTCCCGGGTTGCTTACGCGGCTAACCGCGCTTTTCGATTGGACGGATGCCTGCATCGCGGTTACTGATAATGACAGGGGCGAGATCGATAGGCTCGCCCGCAAATGGCAGACCGATCGAGACAGAACTTTGAGCTCAGAGCAAGACAAGACGCCAAACGAGGCATCCCATAGCGACAGCGCCCTCTTTGCGCCCGTCGATCCCTTTAAGGTCGGCATACAGGGATGTTGCCCGCGTTGCGGCCAAGGCAAGCTCTTCGATGGATTATTGTCGCTGAAGCCGCGCTGTGCCGCCTGCGATCTCGATTACGCCTTCGCGGATGCGGGCGATGGCCCGGCGGTCTTCGTCATCCTGATCGTCGGCTTCATCATTATCGGCTCGGTCCTGTGGATGCAGATCAACTATGCGCCGCCGATCTGGGTCTATATCGTGTTGTTCGCGCCGCTGACGATCATCCTTTCGCTTCTATCTTTACGCTGGTGCAAGGGCATCCTGATCGCCCTGCAATATCGCAACAACGCCGCCGAAGGGCGCGTCCACCGTGACTGAGTCCGCAGTGCCTGTGCGCCGTGCCAATCCCTTGTGGCAAATCGCCAAGGCGCTACTTCTGCTTGTGGCATTCGTCATCCTGGTCGGGC
This sequence comes from Rhizobium sp. AB2/73, assembly GCF_020871915.1. Lineage (NCBI taxonomy): Bacteria > Pseudomonadati > Pseudomonadota > Alphaproteobacteria > Hyphomicrobiales > Rhizobiaceae > Rhizobium > Rhizobium sp. AB2/73. The sequence continues at coordinate 522,049 of NZ_CP067071.1, forward strand.
TCGGCACCTGGCAGGTCGAGCGGCTGCAATGGAAAGAGGGCCTGCTGGCTGACATCGCCGCCCGCAAGGACGCACCGGCTATGCCCTTGTCGGCGATCGAGACGATGGCGGCATCCGGCGGCGATATCGAATATCGCGTCGTAACCGCCACCGGCCATTACCTCAACGACAAGGAGCGGCATTTCCTCGCCACCTACGATGGCGATCCCGGCTATCACATCTATACGCCGCTGCAGCTGGATGACGGCCGCTTCATCTTCGTCAATCGAGGCTTCGTTCCCACAGAGGCGAAGGACCCAGAAAAGCGCAAGCAAGGCGAACTGACGGGCGAACAGACGGTCACCGGTCTTGCCCGCGCCAAACTTGCCGGGCGGCCCGACGGCATGCCGGACAATGATCTCGGCAAGAACATCTTCTTCTGGAAGGACCTGGACGTCATGGCTGCCAGTGTCGGCCTGCCGAAGGACAAGGTGCTCCCCTTCTTCATCGACGCCGACAAGACGTCCAATCCGGCAGGTTTGCCCATCGGCGGCGTCACCATCATCGATCTGCCGAACAATCACCTGCAATATGCGGTGACCTGGTATGGCTTGGCGGTGGCGCTGGCAGCGATCGTCGCCATATCCTGGTGGCGCAAACGCCATCCGGACGCGCCCTCACAATAGAGGCCCCACAATAGAGACATGCAATAGAATAGCTTCATTTCGATGGAATATTCCGCTAGAGCATCATCCCAAAAGTGCGCAGCGGTTTTTGGATAAGATCATGCGGACTGAATGGAGCAGGCGGCAGGGCAGCCCTATCTATGGCTCAAGCCAGTGTCGTGCATTTCGGAAGAGATATGAACATAGCCGTTTCCAAACCTGACCTGACCATCCGGCTTTGCGGGCCGCGCGGCTTCTGCGCCGGTGTCGACCGCGCCATCCAGATCGTCGTTCTGGCGCTGAAGGCCTATGGCGCGCCTGTGTATGTTCGCCACGAGATCGTGCACAATCGCTATGTCGTTGAAGGTCTGGAAGCCAAGGGCGCCATCTTTGTTGAGGAGCTGGATGAAATCCCGGCCGAGCATCGCGCACAGCCCGTCGTCTTCTCGGCCCATGGCGTGCCGAAATCCGTGCCGGCCGATGCCGATGCGCGCAATCTCTTCTATCTCGATGCCACCTGTCCGCTGGTCTCCAAGGTGCACAAGCAGGCCATGCGCCACAATCGCCTTGGCCGCCACGTCGTCCTGATCGGCCATGCCGGCCACCCGGAGGTGATCGGCACCATGGGCCAGCTGCCGGAGGGTGCCGTGTCGCTGATCGAGACGGTGGAAGATGCCGACGTCTATCAGCCTGCCGACCCGGACAATCTCGGCTTCGTCACGCAGACGACGCTCTCTGTTGACGATACCGCCGGCGTCATCGCGCGGCTGCAGGAGCGCTTCCCCAACCTGACTGCGCCAGCGGCGGACTCGATTTGCTACGCCACGACCAACCGCCAGGAGGTGGTGAAGGAGGCGGCGTCGGGCTGCGATCTCTTCATCGTGGTCGGTGCGCCGAATTCGTCGAATTCCAAGCGCCTCGTCGAAGTGGCGTTGAGGGCAGGGGCGAAGAAATCCGTTCTCGTCCAGCGCGCCGCCGAGATCGATTGGGACGATATCGGCGATATCAAGACGGTAGGCCTCTCGGCTGGTGCATCTGCGCCAGAAGTCATCGTCAACGAGATCATCGAAGCTTTTCGCGCCCGCTATAATGCTGTGGTGGAACTCGCTGAAACTGTGAAGGAAACCGAGAATTTCCTCGTCAATCGCGAGCTTCGCAGTATAGAGCTGACGACGGCTGATATGGCTTTCGTCAACGGCGAATAGCCGACCTAAGGCGCTCAAGTTCGGGACTGTTTCGTGGCCGTTTATACTGATATTACCGAAGACGATTTGAAGTGGTTCCTGACCGAATATGATGTCGGCGAGTTGCTCTCCTACAAGGGCATTGCCGAGGGCGTCGAGAACTCGAATTTCCTGCTGCATACGAGCCGCGATCCGCTGATCCTGACGCTCTATGAAAAGCGCGTCGATAAGGGCGATCTGCCGTTCTTCCTGGGGCTGATGCAGCATCTGGCGAGCCGCGGCCTGTCCTGCCCGCTGCCCCTGCCGCGCCGGGACGGTGCCTTGCTCGGCCATCTCTCCGGGCGCCCCGCCGCCTTGATTTCCTTCCTCGAAGGCATGTGGCTGCGCAAGCCCGAACCGCATCATTGCCGCGAAGTCGGCAAGGCGCTGGCCGCCATGCATATCGCCGGTGAAGGTTTTGGGATCCGTCGCCCCAATGCATTGTCGCTCGAGGGCTGGCAAGCGCTCTGGGAGAAATCCGAAGCGCGCGCCGACAAAGTCGAGGCCGGCCTGCAGGGTGAGATCCGCGACGAACTCGATTTCCTCGCAAAGCATTGGCCGAGGGGTCTGCCCGAGGGCGTCATCCATGCCGATCTCTTTCCGGACAATGTTTTCTTCCTCGGCGACACCCTGTCCGGCTTGATTGATTTCTATTTCGCCTGCAACGATCAGCTCGCCTACGATGTCTCGATCTGCCTCAATGCCTGGTGCTTCGAGAAGGATCATGCCTATAACATCACCAAGGGTATGGCGCTGCTGGAAGGATATCAAAGCGTGCGGCCACTGAGCGCTGCTGAAATTGCCGCCTTGCCGACGCTGGCCCGCGGTTCGGCGCTGCGCTTCTTCCTGACGCGGCTTTATGATTGGCTGACGACGCCGGCCGGCGCTCTCGTCACCAAGAAAGACCCGATCGAATATCTGCGGAAGCTGCGCTTCCACCGCCAGATTGCCTCGGCTGCCGAATATGGGCTGAAGGCATGAAGCACGTCGACATTTTTACCGACGGCGCCTGCTCCGGCAATCCCGGCCCCGGCGGCTGGGGGGCGGTGCTTCGTTACGGCGAGGTGGAGAAGGAGCTCTCCGGCGGCGAGGGGGAGACGACCAACAACCGCATGGAGCTGATGGCCGCGATCTCGGCACTCGGCGCCCTGAAAAGCCCCTGCGAGGTCGATCTCTATACCGACAGCGTCTACGTCAAGGACGGCATCACCAAGTGGATTTTCGGCTGGAAGAAGAACGGCTGGAAGACGGCGGACAAGAAGCCGGTGAAGAATGCCGAGCTGTGGCAGGCGCTGGACGAGGCTTATAACCGCCACAAGGTGACGCTGCATTGGGTCAAGGGGCATGCCGGACATCCGGAGAACGAGCGCGCCGACGAGCTGGCGCGCAAGGGCATGGAGCCGTTTAAGCGGAAGTAGCTCGTGGCAATGAACTCGGACTACCCGCGTCACATAGAGCTCGATCACGCCAAGATATGATCGAGCGCGCTTCTCACGCGCGACTTTTCGGCGGGGAGCAAGGGCAGGATCGGACGCGGCGGATCGGCCCTGCAAAGATCGAGCGCTTCGGCAATCGTGTACATGACGCGGAAGCTGCCGAACTCCTTGAACAGGCTCCATAGCGGCTGGAATTTTTGATCGAGCCGCTCCGCTTCGGCGATGTCGCCGGCTTGGGCAGCTCGTGTGAGCGCCAGCGCCTCGGCGGGCAGAAGGCCGGCAACCACGCTGTACCAGGCGTCGGCGCCGGCCAGTAGCCCGGCCGCCGCTCCCCAATCGCCGCTATAGCCGATGGCGAAACCCTTTGACGTTTCCTGGCGCAGGCGCCCTATCTCTCCCTTGAAATCGCCATCTTGCGGCAGAGGCATCTTCACCGCCACGATGTTCGCCACCTTTGCCAGCCGTACAATCAGTCGATCGCTGAATGTGAATTTCGTCGTGCCGGGATTGTTGTAGATGCAGAGCGGCAGCTCGCCGGCCTCCGCGACGGCTGCGAAGTGCTGGTAGACCTCTTCCTCCGTGAGTGGAGTATAGGATACCGGGGCCAGCAGCAGCCCATCCGCGCCGGCCGCCTTGGCATCACGCGCCAATGCCTGCGCTTCGTCGGTCCGCAACGCTCCAACACCGACGATGACCGGGATCTTGCCACCGACACTTGTCATCGCCGCCTGTACTGCCCGCCGGCGCTCGTCGCGTGACAGAAAGGCGTAACCGCCTGTACTGCCGAGCAACCCGATGGAATCAGCGCCCGCCCGTTGAATGCGTTCAAGCAGGCGGGTGAGTGCTGCAACATCCACCCGTCCGGAAGCGTCGGTCGGAGTAATTGGAAAGGCCGAAAGTCCTGTAAAGAGCGTCACAATTGTTTTCCTTCTCTGTCAGGCTATGAGCAGCGGTAGCGTCCGAAAAGCAGAGCCTGGAATCCTCCTATGCTGAGCGCCGTATGGCTGTCGATGGAATATGTTGTAAAATCATACTCCGCTCAGCAACTTGGTGGCGATCATCCACATGGTAAGCGCGATGAGTGTTTCCAGAACGCGCCAGGAGGCGGGCTTCGCGAAGATCGGCCTTAGCCACCGCGCGCCAAAGCCAAGCGAAAAGAAGAACATGAAAGAGCCGGTCATGGCCCCCGCCGCAAATGAAGCCTCGTTTCCCGGAAAGCGGGTCGAAATCGTGCCGAGCAGCGCGACCGTGTCGAGATAGACATGCGGGTTGAGCCAGGTGAGTGCTAGGCACATGGCAAGCGTCTGCCGGAAGCTCGATGACTTCGCCTCTCCGGCAGCCAGCACCGCGGAGGAACGAAAGGCGGAGTAGAGGCTCCTGGCTCCGTACCAGATGAGGAAGGCTGCCCCGGCATAGCGCATGACAGGATCGAGCCAGGGCAAAAGCGCCGAGATCTGGCGGAAGCTCGTCACCCCGAGGATGATGAGTGCTGCATCGGAGAGCGCGCATGCAAGGCATACGGCGAATACATGCTCGTTGCGGAGGCCCTGACGCAGGACGAAGGCATTTTGCGCGCCGATCGCGACAATCAGGCTGAGCCCCATCATCAGGCCCGTCATATAGATCGAAAAATTCATCCTGGCCGAAATGCTCCAAAACCAATGAGCATTTCCGGTATCGGCATAAGAAGATTTAGGCTAGTTAATGTTGCTAATCCTGATTAAGAAAAACTAATCCATGCTCGATTATTCTGCTCTCCGTGCCGTTTCCATCGTCGTCCAGACCGGCAGCTTCGAAAAGGCGGCAGCCCTTCTCAACGTCACGCCTTCGGCCGTCTCGCAGCGGGTGAAGCAGCTGGAAGAACGCCTGGGCATCGTCCTGGTCGTCAGGGGCAATCCATGCACCGCGACGGAGAAGGGCGAATGGCTCTGCCGCCATATGGAGAATGTCGGCATGCTGGAAGACGAGCTGTTCGGACGTTTGCCGGCGCTCGTCGATCCCGGCGAGCCCAAGCAAAGGGTGACGCTTCACATTGCCACGAATGCCGACAGTCTCGGGACGTGGTTCGTGGAAGCCATATCGGGTTTTGCCAAACGCTTCCCCTATCTGCTGAATATCGCCATCGACGACCAGGATCATACCGCCGAATGGCTGCAGCGGGGACGGGTCATCGCCGCCGTCACCGGCCTGGAGAAGCCGATTCAGGGATGCCGGCGCATGTCCCTCGGCGCACTCCGCTACCATGCGACGGCGAGCCCGGATTTCGTTGCCCGGCATTTTGCACAGGGCGTTACCCCGCAAGCGATCCGGAATGCGCCGGCCCTGACCTTCAACCAGAAGGACAGGCTTCAAAGCCGGTGGTTACGCCAGGCTTTCGGAAAGGATTTTGCCTATCCGAGCCACTGGCTGCCTTCAACGCAGGGGTTCGTCGATGCCAGCCTTGCAGGCATGGGATGGGGCATGAATCCCATCCAGCTTGTGCGGGAGCATCTGGAGGCTGGGCGCTTGGTGGAACTGATCCCCGACACGCCGCTGGATATTCCATTATATTGGCAGGTGAATCGTCTCGCAGCCGACCGGCTTGCCGAGCTGACGCGCGAGATCACAGCGGCAGCCAAAGCTCATCTGTCAGCATGAGCAATGCTTCTAAACACCTTGCCATTCGCCTCGCTGCCGGAACGCAATGTTCGCGAATTGGTGCCTTGCCCGGCTGTCCTTTCCCTCTATGCTGCCCCCGACTTCCAGGGAGATTGTTTTATGATCCTGCATTGCGTTTTTCTTAGACTCAAATCCGCCCTGACACAGGATGAGAAGACCGCGCTCTTCGACTCCGTCATCGCCTTGCAGAAGGTCGTTCCGGGCATCGTCGACGTGAAATATGGGCCGAACGTCTCGCCAGAGGGCCTGCATGGCGGCTTCGCAGACGGATTTGTCGTCACATTCGAGAGTGTGGAGGCGCGTGATGCCTATCTCATCCATCCCGAACATGTGGCTGTCGGCGAACGCATCGTTTCCTCCACCGACGGCGGTCTGGCCGGCCTAATGGTTTTTGATTTCAATCTTTGAAATAGTCGCCAGGATCCGGCCGCAGACGGGGTAAGCCTCCGACCGGATCCGGTCGATCAGCTCGATTTCGCCATCGCAGCGGCAAGTTGGTCAACGTTATAACGGAACATTTTTTCGTAAGTCGAAGCCGGTCCGTTGGCCTTTGACAGCGATTCGACATAGAGCTCGCCGCCGGGCTCGGCGCCGGTTGCCTTGGCGACCTGCTTGACGAGGCGCGGATCGTTGGAATTCTCGAAGAAATAGGTCTTCACATGCTCGGTCTTGATCTGCTCGATCAGCTTGGCGACGTCGGCGGCCGACGCTTCCGTCTCCGTCGAAACGCCGAGCGGCGAGAGGAAGTTGACCTTGTATTCGCGGCCGAAATAGCCAAAGGCGTCATGGCTGGTCAGCACCTTGCGGCGATCGTCCGGGATCTTGTCGAACTTGCCGTGCGCATAGGCGTCGAGTTCGGTCAGCACCTTCGTATAGCGCTCGGCATTGGCCTTGAAGTCGGCGGCGTCAGCCGGATCGGCGGCGGAAAGAGCCTTTTCGATATTGGCGACCCAGACCTTCACATTGACCGGGCTATTCCAGACATGCGGATCGGTGACGGTCTTGCCATCGTCGATCATGGTGCGGGTGTGGACGCCTTCGGAGGTGACAACGGGCGTTCCCTTGTAGCCGGACGCGGTAATCAGCCGGTCCATCCAGCCTTCCAGGCCTTCGCCGCTGACGAAGACGACCTTGGCGGCATTCAACGTCTTGGCATCGGCTGGCGAAGGCTCGAATTCATGGGGGTCGCCATTCGGGCCGACGAGGCTCGACACCTTCACATGATTGCCGCCGACCTGCTTGACGACATCGGCAAGCACGGTGAAGGACGCAACGACATTGAGTGTCTCGGCGGAGGCTGGTGCAGCGACGCCGAAGGCGACGAAGGCTGCCGCGGCGGCTGAGAGAAGCAGTCTTTGTTTGTTCATGCGAGTCTCCTTGTTCGGATTAGCCCCGGAGATGGGGACGGGGAAAGAGCCGCCGGGCAAGGCCCGCGGGTGCGAAGAGAATGGAGAAGCCGTAGATCAGGCTGGCAGTGATGATGATCGTCGGGCCAGAGGCGAATTCGAGGTGGTAGGAGGCGATAAGGCCGAGATAGCCGGACGCTGTCGCTGTACCCGCCGCGATCGCCATCATGGCGGGCAGGCTGCGCGACCAGAGCTGCGCCACGGCGGCCGGAAGCATCATCAGCCCGACGGCCATCAATGTGCCGAGCGCCTGGAAGCTGGCGACGAGATTGAGCACGACCAGCAGCAGGAAGAGGAAGTGATAAAGCGGTCCACGCCCGCCTACGGCACGCAGGAAGCCCGGATCGAAGCACTCCATGACCAGCGGCCGGTAGATGACGGCGAGAGCCAGCAGCGTCACCGTCGTAATCGCACCGATCTGGTAGAGGGCCGGCGCATCGATTGCGAGAATGGTGCCGAAGAGCACATGCAGCAGATCGATGTTGGAGCCGCGTAGTGACACGATGAGGACGCCGAGCGCCAGCGAGGTCAGATAGAAACTGGCAAAGCTCGCATCCTCCTGTAGCACGGTTGCGCGGCTGACGAGCCCGGAGAGCAGCGCCACCGTAAGGCCGGCCACGAGCCCGCCAAGCCCCATTGCGGTCAGCGACAGCGAGCCGGCAATGAGGTAGCCGATAGCGGCGCCAGGCAGAACGGCATGGCTCATGGCATCGCCCATCAGGCTCATGCGCCTGAGCATCAGGAAAACGCCGATCGGCCCGGAGCCGAGGCCGAGGCAGACGCAGGCAATCAGCGCGCGCCGCATGAAACCATAGTCCGCAAAGGGCGCGAGGAAGATATCGTAGACGGTCATTCGGCCGGCTCCCGCTTCACGAGGCCGCCTTCGTCGTGCTCTTCTTCGGGCAGGCATGTCGCGGCCTCCTCATCCCAGCGCTCGGCCATGGCGCGCGCTTTGATGAGGTTCGTTGGGCTCATGACATCTTCCGTCCTGCCCCATCCCACGAGTTTGCGGGCGATCAGCAGCGTTTCGGGGAAATAGCTTCGCACCTGCTCGAAATCGTGCAGCACGGCGATGACCGTGCGTCCCTCCCGGTTCCATCGCAGCACGAGGTCGAGAAGATCGCGCGTCGTACGCTGGTCGATCGCGGTGAAGGGTTCATCCAGCAGAATGACGCGGGCATCCTGCAGCAGCAGCCGCGCAAACAGCACGCGCTGGAACTGTCCGGCCGAAAGCGAGCCGATATGCCGCCGTTCGAAGCCCGAAAGCCCGACGATGCCGAGCGCCTCGCGCGCCCGCTCGGCGTCTTTCCGCGAGAACCGCCCAAAGGCGCCGGCATTCTTCCAGGCACCGAGCATGACGGTATCGGCAACCGAGATCGGAAAGCGTCTGACGATATCGGCCGCCTGCGGCAGATAGCCGAAATCGTTGCGTATCAGCGCCCCGCGATCAATCGAGCCTTCCGCCGGCCGCAGCTCTCCGACGATTGCCTTGAGCAAGGTCGATTTGCCGGCACCGTTCGGCCCGGCGATCGCCGTGAGGCTGCCGGCAGCAAAGCCGCCAGAGAGATGGTGTACGGCTGGATGACGTTCATAGGTTACGGTGAGATTGTTGAGGCGGATCAGATCGTTCATGCCAAAGCCACCGCCCAGCCGATAGCAGCCCAAAGCACTGCAATGCCCACCGCAACATAGGCAAGGCGCGTCAAGGCCGAGCGCCCCATGAGGGACGAAGCGAAGGGATCACGGTCAAAGGGCATTTCGGGGCTTTCATTTATGTAATAACATTACGCCTAGTAGTCGATAAAATGCGGCGAAAAAGAGGCGAGCGGTGAATTGGGAATGTGAGCGCCGGCAATTGGTGCTTTTCACTGGTGATGCTATATATCGCGCATTATCTGTTATTCGACGGTTCATCGAGCCGGTAGGAGGTGGCATATGAATGTTTCTATCGGTGAACGCTGGGAAAAGTTCGTTGAGAAAACCGTGGAAGAGGGCCGTTACAGCTCCGCCAGCGAAGTTGTGCGCGAGGGTCTTCGGCTCGTAGAGGAGCGTGAGGCGAAAATCGCAGCGCTACGGCGTACTCTGGACGCATCGATTGCTCGGGGCGGCGATATATCTGATGATGAGCTTGGTGCCGCTTTGGAAGCCAAGGCTGCCGAGCTGGCAAAGGAAGGCCATTGAGTGCCGCGGCTTCGTTATAAGGCCGCAGCCCAGGATAACATCCTGGACATTCTCGCATTTATAACGCGCCAAAGCGGCAGCCCAAAGGTCGCTTTGAAACTTACCGAAGAGCTACGCCGCAAATGCGCAAGTCCTGCGGTCTTACCCGGTCAAATGGGCCGTCTACGGCCGGAGTTGAGAGACGATATCCGCAGCTTCGCATTTCGAGGGTACGTGATCTTTTTCCGCTATATCGACGATGTCTTCGAGGTTTTGAACGTGCTTGAAGGACATCGGGATTTCGATACTCATTTCAACGAGGAAGAATAAAATAATGGGCGCCTTTGAGGCGCCCAGTTTCTTATATCCATCAAAAATCTTAAAGTTGCTCGATCATCGCAGCCGCACCCGAAACCGTTGCCTGGCCGGGGCTTTCCTCGATATTCAGCCTCTTCACCACGCCGTCTTCCACCAGCATGGAATAGCGCTTGGAGCGAATGCCGAGACCGCCGGCCGAGAGATCGACGTCGAGGCCGAGCGCCTTGGTGAAGGCGCCGTCCCAGTCGGCGAGGAAGTGGATCTTGCCGAGGCCACCGGACGATTGCGCCCAAGCGCCCATGACGTGCCAGTCGTTGATGGAAACGACGGCGATGTCATCGATGCCCTTGGCAAGAATGGCGTCGCGGTTTTCGAGGAAGCCCGGCAGGTGATTGAGCGAGCAGGTGGGCGTAAACGCGCCGGGAACAGCGAAGAGGACGACGCGCTTGCCGGCAAAGAGCTGCTCGGTGCTGATCTCGACCGGGCCGTCGGCGGTCTTTTCCTTGAAGGTGGCGGCAGGCAGCGTGTCGCCGATGGCGATAGTCATGGCTCTCTCCTTGGGTCGTTGTTTCGGGGCGCTCGCCGCCGATGGTTTGAAGACGGTTCAGAGAACTATAGATCCGGCCTATTCGAGCGCAAGGGTGGTTTCCATCGCCCGATCGCCATCGACGACCAGAATACCCCAGCTTTGGCCCTTCGGATCATAATCCTTTGGTAGTTTGCCGATTACTATATCGGCCGAGAAGGAAGTTCCCTCCCGCTTCGCATTCGCTTGCTGAAAGAACACATAGCCGGATGGCCCCGTGACATAGATCTCGGGTGCATTTCCGCTCGCTTCCGGCAGTGTGAGATGCAGGGAAAGGCTCTTGCCGTCTTTGGAGAACTTATGGCTCTGGACGGCGAAATCCGGGGAAGGAGGCTGAGGTAGCACGGCCTTTGCCGCATCGAGCAAAGCCAGTTCATGCGAGGTTGACTGCACATCTGCCGGCAAGGGCAGGGAGTATTCGGCCTGAAAAGGGATGCAGATATCCTTGCAGAGGCCGATGAAGGCCGTCAGCTCAAGCTTTGCCGGCGCCTTGCCGGTGACGCGCAGATCGAGCGGAAACGTGACCGGCGCGTCGTAGCCGATTTCCTGGATCGGACCGATGCGGATCGGCTTCGGCACAGGATAGTCTGTCCTTTCCAGTGTTACGCCGCTGCCGGCTGCCGGCATTATTTGCGGCGGAATTCCGCCCTGACCCGGCTCGCGCCAATAGGTGATCCAGCCCGGCTCCGGCTCGATCTGCAAGGCGGCGCGGATATGCCCCTCTGCGTCCGGTGCCAGTGCGATCAGACGCATTCTGCCGCCCTGATTGTCTATCCACTCACTCGTTGCGGCATGAGCCGCCGCGGTGCTGAAAAACAAAGTGGCGAAAAGCGCCGACAGGCGGGCAACGGTACTTATTTCGATCATGCAACAAGGATTTAGCGGATTGGGTCGCCGGGAGCCAGCACGACCGAAGAAGTAAATGATCATTTTCAGTTGATTGATTTATGACATTGCCCCATCTTGGTATGAGGCGGCGCAGTTGCGAACTGCGGTCAGGAGGCACGATGTCCCTATCGACGCTGAAGAATAGACGCGAAAGAGGTTTTCTCGACGGTCAGTTCCTGATCGCCATGCCCGGCATGGAGGATCGGAACTTTCATCGCACGGTTGTTTATATCTGTGCCCATTCCGATGCCGGTGCCATGGGCTTCGTCATCAACCGGGCTCAGAAGCTGACATTCACCGACGTCCTCTTGCATCTCGAAATGATCAAGGACGACGATGCTATCGTGCTTCCGCAGATGGCGCGCGATTTCCCGATCCAGACCGGCGGTCCAGTCGAAAGCGGCCGAGGTTTCGTCCTGCATTCCGACGATTACATCAGCGACAGCAGCATCCCGGTCAGTGACGATATCAGCCTGACGGCGACGCTCGACATTGTCAGGGCGATTTCCAAGGGGAGCGGTCCGAAGCGCGCGACGATGTTGCTCGGCTACGCCGGCTGGGGCGCTGGCCAGCTCGAGGCGGAGATCGGCAACAATGGCTGGCTGAACTGCCCTGCAAACGAAGAATTGATCTTCGATCGCAGCCTCGAGAACAAGTATGATCGTGCGCTGGCTCTCATGGGTATCAATCCGGTCATGCTATCACCGCATGCCGGTCATAGCTGAGCCGATTTGCCTTGTTTCGGAACGAAATAGCGTGCCTGACGTTTTCCCGACAGAGCGACGGCAATTCCGCTGTCGCAGCCAAGGAGGCGTCAGACATGAGCAGCACGACCGACAAGGTGTCCGGTAAGGCGAACGAAATTGCCGGCAAGGCCAAGCAGATGGCCGGCAAGGCGACGAATGACAAGGAAATGCGCGCCAAGGGCGCTGCACAGGAAGCCAAGGGGAAGGTGCAAACCGCCGTTGGCAAGGCCAAGGATAAGGTCAAGGGGGCGGTGGACCGGATGTGACCGGCTGCTTGTTTTTGTCAATCCATGGTCGCTGCTCCGTCTGAATTGACGTCGAAGCGGCGATGTTGGGAGGAAGAGCCTGTTACGGAAACGTGGCAGGCTCTTTATTGCCGGCCAATAAGTTTTCCGAGGGGGAGCATGCGGCTTTTCACGTGCGATCATTGCGGACAGCCTGTTCATTTCGATAACAGGCAATGTATTCGATGTGGTCATCAGCTCGGTTTCGTCCCGGATCACTTGGCGATATATGCCCTGGAAGCAGAAACTGAGACGAACTGGCATCCGGTCTCCGAACAGACGCGGCATCTTCGCTTCTGCGCGAATGCCGAACTCGATATCTGCAATTGGCTCATTGATGCGGACGATCCGCAGCCCTATTGCGTTGCATGCCGGCACAATCGTCTCGTGCCGAACACCGGCACGCAACAGGGTATAGATCGCTGGCGGCGCATCAGCCAGGCGCAGCGGCATTTGTTTTATTCGCTCTTGAGGTGGAACCTACCGCATCCCGATCGGCAGCAGGACCCCGAAGGTGGGCTCGTCTTCGATTTCCTGGAGGATGAGGTGCAGGGCAATACCGTGGTACCGGCGATGACCGGTCACGAGGAGGGACTGATCGCCATTCGGGCCGCCGAGGCCGACGATGTGACGCGCGAACAGGCGCGCACGTTGATGAACGAGCCCTATCGCACCTTGCTCGGCCACTTCCGCCACGAGACCGGTCATTTCATCTGGAACAAGCTTGTCCGCGATCGTGGACAATTCGATGCTTTTCGCGCCGTCTTCGGCGACGAGCGCGCCGATTATGGCGCCGCACTACAGGCCCATTACGACCATGGCCCGCCTGCAAACTGGCAGGAAAGTTTCATCAGCGCCTATGCCAGCTCCCATCCCTGGGAGGATTTTGCCGAGTGCTTCGCGCATTATCTGCACATCGTGGATACGCTGGAAACGGCTCGTTCCTTCGGCCTGGCAATCGATCCCCATCGCTATCACGACATGGCGGCCGAGGTGGATTTCAATCCTTACAAGGCAGAAAGCGCCGAGCAGCTCGTCAGCGCCTGGATCCCTTTGAGCGTAGCGATCAATTCCATCCAGCGCAGCATGGGGCAGCCGGATTCCTATCCCTTCATTCTCTCGCCGCCGGTGGTCGCCAAGCTCGACTATATCAGGGAATTGATCGACAACGCCTGATCGGCGCTGCCGTTACTGATGACGCTAAGCGCGCTTCGTCAGCGGAAAGCGTTCCTTGAGCAGACGGACCACCGAATCCGAGCCCATCGGCGGACCGAAGATGAAGCTCTGGCCGTAGCTGCAGCCGATCTTGGCGAGCTCCAGCGCGTCCTCTTCCGATTCGATGCCCTCGGCGACGACGCGCATGTTGAGTTCACGCGCCATGGAAATGACCGAACGCAGCAGCACCGCCTTCTTGTCGCTATCGTCGCGGACCAACGCCTTGTCAAGCTTGATCGTATCGAAGGGGAAGCGGGTGAGATAGGCGAGCGAGGAATAGCCGGTGCCGAAATCATCGAGCGCCAAACCGATGCCGGCTTCGCGCAGCTTGTCGAGCACGAGCCGCGCCTGTTCCGGATTCTCCATCACCTGCGATTCCGTCAGCTCCAGCTTGATGCGGCTTGGATCGCAATGGGTCTTGGCGAGCAGGGCGCGGATATCGTCGTAAAGCTCGTTGTTGAGCAGCTGTACGCTGGAAAGATTGATGGAGACGAACAGCGGCAGGTCGCCAGTCTGTCGTTGCCATGCCTTGAGGTCGTTCGTTGCCTGCTCCAGTGCGAACATGCCGAGCGGACCGATGATGTCGGAAGCCTCCGCGATCGGGATGAATTCCGATGGCGGAATGTTGCCGCGCTTCGGATGTTCCCAGCGCATCAGCGCCTCGAAGCCTGCGATTTCTGCATCCTCAAGCCGAACGATCGGCTGATAGACGAGCGAAAGCTCCTTGCGTTCGACGGCGCGGCGCAGATCGGTTTCGAGCTGCAGCCGGTCGGTGCCGAAGCTGCGGAAGGCAGGTTGGAAAGGTTCGACGCGGTTGCCGCCGGCGCGCTTGGCGCGATACATGGCGAGTTCCGCATCGCTCAGCATCCCGGCCGCATTTTCCTGCTGGTCGACCCACGAGGTCAACCCGACCGATGCCGTCAAAATGATCTCGCGGTTGGCGAAATTGATCGGCACCATGATCGCCTTGCTGATCGCGTCGGCGAAGTCGGCGACCTTGGCGGGATCGCGTTCGGAAACGAGGATGAGGCCGAACTGGTCGCCCGAAAGACGCGCCAGCGTATCCTGCGGCTTCATCAGGCGGCGAAGGCGACGGGTCAACGCGATCAGGATATTGTCGCCTGCGGCAAAGCCAAGCGTATCGTTGACGAGTTTATAGCGATCGATGTCGATGACCATGACCGTCGGCCGCAATTGATTTCCATCGGAAGCCAGCGTCAGAACGGCTTGCAGGCGATCGAGGAAGACCTGACGGTTCGGCAATCCCGTGAGATTGTCGTGCACGGCGTCGTGGAGCAATCGTTCGACTGAATTCTTCTGTTCGGTAATATCGACGATCGTGCCGACACAGCGAATGATCTCGCCGTTCGACCCCAGCACCGGCCGGGCGCGGATCGACAGCCAGTGGAAATGTCCATCCTCCGCACGGATGCGGAATTCATGGTTCAATCGGCCGCGCCTATGCTCCAGAAGGACGTCGAGCGTCGCTCGGAAGCGGTCGCGGTCGTCGGGATGCAGCCGCGGCAGCCAGTTGCGCGCCGCGCCATGCATGGTTCCGGGCGAGAGGCCGAGCTTCACCGAGATATCGGGCGTCGTCACCACGCGGTCGCGCGCCACGTCCCAGTCCCATACGGTATCACCGGAGCCCGTCAGCGCCAGGGACTGCCGCTCCAGATCCGAGAACAGGCCCTGCTGGAAGGCGCCGCCGGCAAAGGCGTGCTGCATGACGGTGAAGCCGATCAGCAGGACGATGAGAACGAGGCCGCCGCCGAGTGCCGGCTGGATGATGTCATTGTCGAGCTTGCCCATGACTGTCATCCAGGCGCCGAACAACCAGACGAGGATCAGCGCCCAGGCCGGCACGAGCAGGATGGCCCGGTCATAACGGCTGAAGCCGAGATAGATGATGAGCAGCAGGCCGGCTGTTGCCGTCAGCGCCAGCGACAGCCGCGCAATGCCTGCCGCAATCGACGGATCGTAGATCGCCACGCCGAAGAGGAGGGCAAGGCCGAGCACCCAGGCAAGCGTTACATAGCCGAGATGGGCGTGCCAGCGATTGAGATTGAGATAGGTGAACAGGAAGATCACCAGGCTAGACGCGAGCGCCACCTCCGCACAGGCGCGCCATATTCGCTGGTCGCTTGACGTGATGCTGATGAGCTTGCCGAGGAAGCCGAAGTCCACGCAGATGTAGCCGAGTACTGCCCAGGCGAGCGCGGCCGTCGCCGGCAGCATCGACGTGCCCTTGACGACGAAAAGAATGGTCAGGAACACCGCCAGCAGGCCGGCAATCCCTAGCACGATGCCGCGATACAGCGTGAAGGCGTTGACCGTATCCTTGTAGGCATTCGGTTCCCAGAGATAGAGCTGCGGCAGGTTCGGTGACGAAAGTTCGGCGACGAAGGTGACAACGGCGCCGGGGTTCAACGTGATACGGAAGACGTCAGCCTCGTCGCTCGGCTGACGATCGAGCGCAAAACCTTCGCTCGGCGTGATCGCGACGATGCGCTGCGAGCCGAGATCGGGCCAGAAGACCTTTGAATTCACGAGACGGAAATGCGGCGCGACGATGACGCGCTCAAGCTGCTCTTCGGAAACGTTGGCGAGCGCGAAAACCGCCCAGTCGCCCTGATGATTGGGCGAAGAGGAGCGAACCTCGATGCGGCGGCGGATGCCGTCGGCGCCGGCCGCCGTCGAAACCTGGAAGGCTTCACCCTGATTGGTGTAGATTTCGGTCGTCGCTGTGAGATCGAGAGCAGTATCGTCGCGCGAGATCTTCACGGGCTCGGCTGCATCGGCCATCCCGGCGATCAACAGCAGCATGGCGGCCGCAAGCGTTGCGATCACGGCGCATAGCCGGCGGGCCGTTGGCCACGTCTGCATCATTCCGGCGATCATCGCTGGTCGAAGCTTCGGTTCGGGTTGGTGTCGGATGCCAACCTTGAAAACATCACATGATCGCGCCACTGACCGTTGATTTTAAGATAACCGCGCAAATGACCTTCCCGCTGGAAACCGGCTTTTTCCAAAAGCCGCATGCTACGCTCGTTATCCGGAATACAGGCTGCTTCAATTCGGTGCAACTCAAGTCCGGAAAAGATATAGGGTATAACCAACTGAAGTGCGGCGAACATATGGCCCTGACCGGAGTAGCGCTCGCCCATCCAATATCCGATCATGCAGCTCTGCGCGGCACCGCGGCGAATATAGCCGATCGTGATGCCGCCAACCAGCGTCATGTTTTCCCTGAGAAAAATGAAGAGCGGTATGGCCTGGCCGGAGCTGTATTCCTGCTTTCCGCGGATGATGCGTGCCCGATAAGCGCCCTCGGTCAGCTCGTCATGTCGCCAGGTAGGCTCCCAGGGTTCGAGAAAGCGCCGGCTTTCCGCCCGAAGCTTATGCCATTGATTGAAATCGGAGTAGCGCGGCAGACGCAGCAAATAACTGTCGTTTTCGAGTTCAACCGCGTCCGTATGACGTGAGAGAAACCGAAAGACAGATTTTTGCATGCTGCCAAGCACTCCCCCGAGAATTGCACCCATAGGCTCGCGGCGTGCCCTTAGCCGCTTGCGCTTCTGGAGGCAGGGACCGGCGCCGACAGCGAGGTTACGATGTCCTCCATCGGCGCGAGCTGCTCCAGCGGCCCGATCGCAGAAAGCGTCGGTACTGTATCGAAGAACAGGCGGCCGGCAAGATCCGTCAGGCGGTCGATCGTGATGCCTTCCAGGCGCTCCAGCATCTCCTGGTTCGGGATGGGGCGGCCATAAAGCATCATCTGTCTTGCGACCTGGCCAGCGCGGGCGGCCGGGCTTTCCTGGCCCATCAGCAGCTGTGCGCGGATCTGGGCGCGGGCGCGCTCGATTTCCTGCTGCTGAATGTCATGCGAGGATTTATGCAGCTCGTCGACGATAACGGGCAGCAGTTCCGGCAGGTTCTCGCCGCCGGTTGCCGCATGGATGCCAAAGATGCCCGTGTCGGAGAAGCCCCAATGAAAGGCATAGACCGAATAACAGAGGCCGCGGAATTCGCGCACTTCCTGGAAAAGGCGCGAGGACATGCCGCCGCCGAGGATATTGGCGAGGATCTGCGAGCAATAGAAATCGCGGGTATGATAGGCGCGGCCTTCGAAGCCGAGCAGGATCTGCGCATCCATCAGGTCGCGGGTTTCGCGAATGTTGCCGCCGATATAACGCGCCGGTTCGATAACGGGCGGAGCGGACGGTTTGATCGGCAGGCTGGAGAAGCGCTCCTCGACCTGACGCACGAAGCTTTCATGGTCGACAGCGCCGGCCGCCACGACGAACATGCGGTCGGTCGTATAGTTGCGGCCGAGATAATGGCGGATCTGTTCCGGTGAGAAGGAGACGACGGTCTCCGGTGTGCCGAGAATGGCGCGCCCAAGCGTCTGGCCGCGATAGGCGACCTCGGAAAACTTGTCGAATACGACATCGTCGGGCGTGTCGTTCGCGGCATTGATTTCCTGCAGGATGACCTGCTTTTCGCGCGCCAGCTCTTCCTCGTCGAAAGCGGATTCCGTCAGGATATCGGCAAGGATATCGACGGCGAGCGGCACATGATCCTTCAGCACGCGGGCATAATAAGACGTGGTTTCCGTCGAGGTGGCGGCATTGACTTCTCCGCCGACATTCTCGATTTCCTCGGCGATCTGCCGGGCGGAGCGCCGCGCCGTGCCCTTGAACGCCATATGTTCGAGCAGATGCGCGATACCGTGTTCTGCCTCGGTTTCGTTACGCGAACCCGACTTGATCCAAACGCCGAGTGCCACGCTTTCGAGGTGTGGCATCGATTGGGTCGCTACTGTCAGCCCGGACGCTAGCCGGGTGCACTCCACTGTCATCGCCTGTCTTTCCGCGTCTGTTATTCGCCGGTCCGGGCATGCTTGCCGATAAAGCTTTCAACGGCTTTAAGTTCCGGATCGAGAATGTCGAAACGCTCCTCCCTGGTCATCAGACCAGCAAGCCACGTCGGAAGCGCCGGGTCAATACCGGATGCGGATTTTACTGCGGCAGGGAATTTTGCCGGGTGTGCTGTCGCAAGCGTTACCATCGGGCTGCTGGGACGCTCGTTCTTGTCCGCAATGAAGACGCCGATCGCCGTATGCGGATCGAGCAGATAGCCTGTGTCGGCAAGGGTTTTGCGGATCGTTTCGGCCACCTGCTTCTCGCTGGCGCGGCCGGCTCGGAAGTCCTTCTTGATAAACTTCAAGGCTTCTTCGCTGACTGAAAATCCGTTCGACTGCTTCAGGCTTTCCATGGCGGCGCGCACCTTGGAGGCATCCCGGCCGTTGGCCTCGAAGAGCAGCCGCTCGAAATTGGAGGAGATCTGGATATCCATCGACGGCGAGGTGGTGGCTTTTACCGAGCGCATCTCATAGCGGCCTGACTTCAGCATGCGCGCCAGGATATCGTTCTCGTTGGTGGCGATGACCAGCTTTTCGATCGGCAGGCCCATGCGCTTGGCGACGTAGCCGGCGAAAATATCGCCGAAATTGCCCGTCGGCACCGTGAAGGAAATCTTTCGGTCAGGACCGCCAAGAGCAACAGCGGTGGTGAAATAGTAGACCACCTGCGCCATGATTCGCGCCCAGTTGATGGAATTGACGCCGGAGAGCCTCACCTTGTCGCGGAAGGGGGCATCGTTGAACATGGCTTTGACGAGGTTCTGGCAATCGTCGAAATTGCCCTTGATGGCCAGCGCATGCACATTTGCTGCCGTCGAGGTGGTCATCTGCCGCTGCTGCACCGGCGAGACTTTTCCATGCGGGAAGAGAATGAAGATGTCGGTGCGCTCGCGGCCGGCAAAGGCGTCGATTGCCGCGCCGCCGGTATCGCCCGAGGTCGCGCCGACGATGGTCGCCCGCTGGCCGCGCTTCTCCAGCGCATAGTCCATCAACCGCGCCAGCAGCTGCATGGCGACATCCTTGAAGGCGAGTGTCGTGCCGTGAAAAAGCTCCATGACGAAGCTGTTCGGCCCCGTCTGGACGAGCGGCGCCACCGCCGGATGCCGGAAGGTGGCATAGGCATCGTCGATCATGCCGCGGAAGACATCGGCCGGGATTTCGCCATTGGTGAAGGGCGAAAGCACGGCGAAGGCGACATCCTGATAGCTCTTGCCGCGAAAGGCGCGGATTTCCTTCTTCGTCAGGACCGGCCATTCACGGGGAACATACAGCCCGCCGTCACGAGCAAGGCCGGCCAGAAGAGCGTCACAGAAGCCAAGGGCAGGGGCTTCTCCCCGCGTTGAAATGTAGTCCACGGTCTAGAATTCCTTTGGTCGCAAAATTGCCTGAGTGATCGATTGAGAGGGTAGAGGAACGAAGCGACGGCGGCCGGTCTTTTTGCGTCGGATCAGCCGCGTGGTTTTCGCGTTTGCGCAAGGCGCGTGGGATCGGCGCCATGTAGCGTCTGCTTGTGGCAATGTGTCGATCTCGAAAAGTGAGCCAAAACGGTGTCTACCCAATCGATTTTTCGCTGCGTCGCTGGTATAGACCATCGCCAAGTGTCATAAAAGGCCCGTTTGACAGGCTGCAGGCCGATAATGTGAATTATATGGAGAGGGTGGAATTATAGTGTTTGGCAAGGTTTCGCGTCGTCTTTTCTCCGCTTCGCTTCTGGCATTGCTGACGAGCTGCAGCACTCTCGGCATCGGCGGCAACAGTGAAAAACAGCCGGCAACGGATGTAACGGTAGCGCCGCAAACCGGAACCACGACTGCCGCACCTACGGGCGGTCAGACCTATGTCGCCGGCAAGTGCCCGCAAGCTGTCATCCGTGACGAGGATTCGGTCTATCGCACCTACACCAAGGGCGCCAAGGATGATCCGAAACAGCTGGTCTACCAGGCTTCGCTGGCTCAGGCGACCCGCCAGTGCACCACGGACGGAACAAGCCTCGGCATTCACGTCGTGGCGCAGGGGCGCCTGGTTGCTGGTCCCATGGGCAGCTCCGGCAAGGTAACCCTGCCGATCCATGTTGCGGTCATGGACAATGACAACGCACTCTACAGCAAGACCATCATGTATACGGCGGAAATCCCGCCGGGCGAAAGCACGGCGCAGTTCCTCTTCACGGACGATGACATCCAGGTTGCCGGCGGCTCGGGCGGCTTCACCATCGTCCAGATCGGCTTCGATCAAGGCCCGCAGAAGCCGGCAAAGGGCGAAAAGCCGGCGCGTAAGAAGCGTCACTAAGGTTGGGGTAGTAGGCAGTAGGCAGTAGGCAGTAGGCAGTAGGAAAAGATCACCTTGTCCTTGCTGCCGCCGGCACTATGGCCGCAACATCTATTGCCTATTCCTCAGAGCACGCCGTCCCATTCGGCGAGCGCCATGACCACGCCCGGCAAGTCGGCCATGCGGCTGACGACGGTTTCGGCGCCAGCATCGGTCAGACGGTCGGCATGCGAAGGATAGGTGTGCGATGCTCCCGTGAAGCCGATGACGCGCATGCCGGCGGCGCGCGCCGCCTGAACGCCGTGAACCGAATCCTCGACGACAATCGTATTGGCCGGGCTGACGTTCATCTGCTTGGCGCCATGCAGGAAGATGTCCGGCTTGGGCTTTACGCGGTCGGCGCCGAGATCCTTGGCGGAAAAGATATTCGGCGCAAACAGTTTGAGGTAGCCGACCTTCGTCAGCATCATCTCGATGCGGGCGAAGCTGGAATTCGAGCAGATGCAGCGCGGTATCGGCAGGCGTGACAGCGCCAGCGGAACGCCAGGGATAGGCTGAACGTCGCTGGCAAGCGCCAGGTCGAGCAGCTTTTCCGATTTGTCGAGCAGCGAAGCGGAGAGGGGAATGCTGGCCTCGCGCTCGACTTCGAACAGGATGTTGCGCCAGGTCATGCCGGCGAAGCGTTCACCCATTTCCTCGGTGCTGATCGTATAGCCCGCATCGGTCAGCAGTTTGGATTCGACTTGTGCCGCGATGATTTCCGAATCGACCAGAACGCCGTCGCAGTCGAAGATGATGAGGTCGAAGCCATTGCTCATGAAATTGCTGCCTTTGATGTGGCTGGGTTCGGCACGCTCCAGGAAACCATTGGTGTTTCGGGACATGCTCTGAAAAATGACCGCCGGGCTTTACACGATATGTGAGCAAAGCTCAACCAATCGGCGGGCATGGCTGCGCTGCAGTGAGCGAAAGGGTCAAAATTCGCAAAAGAGGTGATGACTGTTGCTTGTCGCTCGACATCGGACAGGGTCGCCATTAAGGATCGGCCATGGCCAAGGAGCGCGACGACACCATTGCCAGCCGCATCAGCCGGGTGCTTGCCGACCGCATCATCCGCGGCGAGATCGCGCCCGATGCCCGCCTGCGGCAGGATCACATCGCCGAGGAGTTCGGCACCAGCCATGTGCCCGTGCGCGAGGCGTTCCGGCGGCTCGAGGCGCAGGGGCTGGCGATCAGCCTCCCGCGTCGCGGCGTGCGCGTCGCCTCCTTCGATCTCAAGGAAGTCCGCGAGGTCGCGGAGATGCGCGCAGCCCTTGAAGGTCTTGCACTCAAGCATGCGACCCCGCATCTGACGTCAGCCATTCTGGACGAGGCCGAGCAGGCGACACGCGATGGCGATGCTGCCGGTGATGTCCACGCCTGGGAGGAAGCAAACCGTCGTTTCCATCGCCTGATTCTGGCGCCCTGCGGCATGGCGCGTCTTCTTGCCGCCATCGATGACTTGCATGCGGCGAGCGCCCGCTTTCTCTTTTCTGCCTGGCAATCCGGCTGGGAAAAACGAACGGATCATGACCACCGCGCCATTCTGGCGGCGCTGCGCCAAGGGCGGGCCGACGAGGCGGCTGCTATTCTGCAGAAACATGTGCAATGGATCGGCCGCGCGCCGGTGCGCACGCCTACCGGATCGACACGCGACGCTTTCGCAATCGTCGGCTAAAAATTATAGATAATTTTGAGATGCCTTGTAGGGCGTGCCTCGCGAGCTGTGCTCCGCGCGGAGTTTCTTCGTTTTGCCGCGGCTGCATCCCGATCGGCATTTCAGCTGCGGTGCGCCGCACTTTTTGATTTATTACTCTTAATTTTCAATGGTATTTCGCGCTTACTCAAAATATCCGGAGCTTGCCACTTGCCTGATTTCGCAATCTCTCTCATAAAATAGATGAGACTTAAAAATTATCTATAATTTTGAAAGGAGAGCCTATGTCCCTGTTGCAGCATCACGATGAAGTCGCTTTCGATCCGCTTCGCCTCGGGCAGCGTTCGCTTGTTGCCAAGACTGTGTTCGTTCTCGCCGGAACACTGATCCTGGCACTGGCATCGCGAATCTCGGTGCCGATGGTGCCGGTGCCGATCACCATGCAGACATTCGCGATTACCATGATCGGCGCTCTCTATGGCTGGCGTCTCGGTGCGGTCACCGTTCTCGCCTGGCTGGGCGAAGCTGCGATCGGCTTTCCGGTGCTCGCCGGCGGGGCAGGCGGCATTGCGCCCTTCATGGGTCCGACGGCCGGTTATCTCGCCTCCTTCCCGATCATTGCCGCCCTCGTCGGCTGGCTTACCGAACGAGGCTGGAGCGGCAACCGTGTCGTGCGCAGCTTCCTGGCGCATCTCTCGGCCAACATTCTCTGCCTTGCGATCGGCGGCGCATGGCTTGCAGCGCTGATCGGCGCGGAAAAAGGCTGGCTGCTTGGCGTGGCGCCTTTCATCCTCGGCGCCGTCCTCAAGTCCGCACTTGCAGCCGCAGTACTGAAGACCATCCAAACCTATAGCGGCAAGGCGCGTCTGAATTGACCGTCAGGCTTCGCGCCCACCATCTGCTCTGCATGCTGACCTTTGTCGGTGAAGGCTATACCTCGGCCTTCACCGACAATTATCGCCGCATCGCCGAGCGGCTGTCGGAAGGGGAGGAGATCAAACTGGTCTCCGGCCCTGATGACATCTGCGCTCCGCTCCTGAACGGGGAGGAGCCGCACTGCTTCAAGGCCTCGGTCATCGAGCGGGATACGGCTGCCCTTACCGATGTCGCGGCCTTGCTGGGCGAAGAGATCGGCATAGGCGCGGTGCTGGTGCCTGATGCCAGCTTGCTTGCAAAACTCCGCCGGAATTTCGCCAGCGGTGAGATCCGTCACGCCTGCATCGGCTGCGAATGGGGTGAGCTCTGCAGCCGCATTGCTGCAAGCAATTTCAGCGGTGTCCTGATCAAGGCAGCTTAAGGCGTGTTATCCAGCTCTGATGAGGCCTCTGGCTGCCGGGCGCCATCGCTCAACTCAAGTGGAAAGAGCGCCAGAAAGCGGCGCTCGCCCTCGGGCGTGAAGAAAATCGAGCGGCTGTTTTCGGTGCGCCGCGCCCAACCCTTATCGAGGAAGTTCGAAAGCAGCGCCTTGCCGAGACTGCCGGCGAGATGCGCGCGCCGCTCGCTCCAATCCAGGCAGGATCGGCAAAGCGGGCGGCGGCTCGAGCGCAATCCGGAGACGTCGATGCCGATCGTTCCAAGATGCCTTTCGCCATCGGCTGTCAGGTTCAGACCTTCGCCCACCGCGGAGATCGACCCGGCCTCGATCAGGCTGTCGAGCATGCGCACGCCGTAATCGCCGGCCAGGTGGTCGTAGCAGATGCGTGCCTTGCGCAAGGCCGGCTCCCTCGGGCCGGGACGATGGCGCAGATGGCCACGGCTGGCTGCAAAACCCATGATACCCTCAAGCAGCTTGCCGACCCGATCGTCCGCCAGCGTGAAATAGCGATGGCGGCCCTGCTTGCGCTGTGTCAGCAGGCCTCCCGCTTCAAGTTTGGCAAGATGGGCGCTGGCGGTCTGCAACGTCACGCCGGCAGCCGCCGCCAGTTCCGTTGCCGTCAACGCCCGGCCGCCCATCAGCGCTGTCAAAATGTTCGCTCGCGCGGGATCGCCGATCAGCGAGCCGATCTGTGCTATGTCTGGACCTTCCTTCATACTTCGATCGTAACCGAACCATCTCCGTGCTGCAATGTGCGAAAACAGCGGCATCAGCAAAGGAGAAAATCCATGATTACCTGTCTCATCCGCTACCAGATCGACCCGTTCAAGCACGACGCCTTCGCAGAGTATGGCAAAGCCTGGGGCCAGGTCATCCCACGCAATGGCGCGGACCTGATCGGCTATTTCGCTCCGCATGAAGGCTCGCTGACAACGGCCTATGGCATCTACAACATCGAAAATCTCGCCGCCTACGAGGCCTATCGCAAGAGCCTCGCCGCCGATCCCCTGGCGCAGGCCAATCTCGATTTTGCCCGCCGCGAGCGCTTCATCTTGCAGGAAGACCGCATTTTCCTGAAGAATGTCTCGCTGCCGCATGCTCTGAGGATATCGCCGTGATCGCAGTCATTTTCGAAGTCATTCCCCATCCCGACGAACGCCAGCACTACCTCGATATTGCCGCAGGGCTGCGGTCGGAACTGGAAGCGATCGACGGTTTCGTCTCCATCGAACGCTTCGAAAGCCTGACCCAGCCGGGCAAGATCTTGTCGCTGTCCTTCTGGCGCGACGAGACCGCAGTTCGCGAATGGCGAAACCGCGAAGCGCATCGCGCCGCCCAGAAAGCGGGGCGCAAGACTGTCTTTGCCGACTATCGTTTGCGTGTCGCTCAGGTGCTTCGCGATTACGGGATGACGGAACGGGCCGAAGCGCCCAACGATAGCCACGCAGTCCACGACATCTAAGGCTTTCGGCGCGATAGCGCCTTTCGAGAGACCTGTATTCCCGGCGGTTTCGCCGGGAATGCAGAAAATATGACGTCGCTTTAGCCTTTGGTAACCAAGTTGGGTAACCATAACACTCAGTTAAGAGCACCGAGTAAGTGTAACAGCGAGTATCAAATGGCGTCAGTTTTCCCGCTTGCCGACCTCAGGACTTCAGCCGTTCCGGGGTCCTGGATCGACACGATCATCAAGGGCGATTGCGTGGCCGCTCTTGAGGCACTGCCCAATCAATCCGTCGACGTCATCTTCGCGGACCCGCCGTACAATCTCCAGCTTGGCGGCACGCTGCATCGTCCGGACCAGTCGCTGGTCGACGCTGTCGATGACGAATGGGACCAGTTCGCCTCCTTCGAAGCCTACGACGCCTTCACCCGCGCCTGGCTGCTCGCCTGCCGCCGCGTGCTGAAGCCGACGGGCACGATCTGGGTCATCGGCTCCTATCATAACATCTTCCGCGTCGGCGCGACGCTGCAGGATCTGAACTTCTGGATCCTCAACGACATCGTCTGGCGCAAGACCAACCCGATGCCGAATTTCAAGGGCCGCCGCTTCCAGAACGCGCATGAGACGATGATCTGGGCGAGCCCGAACGCCAAGGCGAAGGGCTATACCTTCAATTACGACGCAATGAAGGCCGCCAACGACGACGTGCAGATGCGCTCCGACTGGCTGTTCCCGATCTGCAGCGGCAATGAGCGGCTGAAGGGCGACGACGGCAAGAAGGTGCATCCGACGCAGAAGCCGGAAGCGCTGCTGGCCCGTGTCATCATGGCCTCGTCCAAGCCCGGCGACATCATTCTCGATCCCTTCTTTGGATCGGGCACGACGGGCGCGGTTGCCAAGCGTCTCGGCCGCCACTTCGTCGGCATCGAGCGCGAGCAGGATTATATCGATGCGGCCAGCGCCCGCATTGCGGCCGTCGAACCGCTCGGCAAGGCGGAACTGACCGTCATGACCGGCAAGAAGGCGGAAGTGCGCGTTGCGTTCAACGTTCTCATCGAAAGCGGCCTCATCAAACCCGGCCAGGTGCTGACCGATGCAAAGCGTCGCTATAGCGCCATCGTGCGTGCCGACGGCACGGTCGCTTCCGGCGGCGAGGCCGGCTCCATTCATCGCCTTGGCGCGAAAGTTCAGGGCCTTGATGCATGCAATGGGTGGATGTTCTGGCACTTCGACGACGGCCGTGCCCTGCGTCCGATCGACGAACTCAGAGCTATCATCCGCAGCGATCTGGCGAAGGTTGAGTAGCCTCAGCCATTTCCGGCAAACATATCCGCCTTCTTCCGCCGTGTACCTCCAGTCAGGGAAGAAGGTGAAATGCGCAGGGCCTTGCCGGACGATCTATCCGGCAAGGCCCTGCGCGTCTTGAGCTTCAGATTTTAGAAGTCCTGGTAATCCGTGACATCGACGCGCACGACGCGGCCTTCCTCATCGAAGGTGATCGTTTCCTCGCCCTCGCGAATCAGCGGCTTGCCCGTCTTGCTGTTAGTGGCTCGTACCGACCAGACGGCGCGGCCGGACAGCGGCGTCAGCGTCTCCACCAGGGAGTTGGATGCCGTCTGGTCCGGATAGGTATCGAAATAGCCGCGAAAGGCCTCCATGATCGCCGCGCGGCCGGCAAGGCTGCCGACGCCGTTCGAAACATAGGTGGCATTCTCGGCGAAGAAATTCTCGATCGCCTCATAGTCCAGACGATTGATTGCGTCATGAAACAGATCGATGCGTTCTGCGGGATCGAAGGTCATCGGCTCAAACCTTTATGCCATGGGCGGCGAGATCGCTGCGCAGCTTCTCGGCGCCGGTGAAGTGAACAGCATGCCAGCCGGCAGCCCGCGCGCCTTCGACGTTCGGATAGGAATCGTCGATGAAGATCGTCGAGGCAGGGTCGAGACCGAAGCTCTTGGCGTGGGTATCATAAATCGCGACATCCGGCTTGATCAGGCCGATATCGCCCGAAACCGTCACGCCGCGCGGCTTTTTGAGGAAGGGATAGCGCTCCTGCGCCTCGCGAAAGGTATCGGAGGCAAAATTGGTCAGCATGGTGACGTCGCGGCCTTCCGCGATCAACTGTTCCAGAATGGCGACGCTGTCGTCATAGGCATGCGGAACCATCTCATGCCAATATTTACGGAAGCTGCGGATCTGCTCCTTACGCTCTGGATGATCGGCGATCAGCAACGCTTCGGCATCGCTCCAGGTGCGACCGCGATCCTGCTCGAGGTTCCATTCATGAGTGCAGACATTGGCGAAAAACCATTCACGCTCGGCATCGTCCGGAATGATCCGGCTGTAGGGAAGGTTTGGATCATAGTGGAGGAGAACCTTGCCGATATCGAAAACGATGTGCCGTATTTCCGTCGTCATGAATGAATTCCTGATTTTTGCTCTAAAGGCATTTTTGCGAACGCATTGGGAATAGCCTGAGCGATTGCTTTTTTCATGACTGTCGGGAGTGCCTGCTCTTCAAGATTTGTAACCGGCGCCCACCATCCGTCATGGTTGTCATTCTGCGTCACTGACTTGGCACGCCAGATCGACAATCTCAATTCGAAATGCGTGAAGACATGCGTTACCGTGCCTGCCGGCTGCCAGTCGGCCGGAAAGGGCGCAGCCTCGATGCCGGTCTCGCCGTCGATCCGGGCCGTCCAGCCGGTCGTCGGAACCTCGGTCATGCCGCCGAGCAACCCGCTTTCCACACGCCGCCGCAGGAAGATTTCCCCCTCGTCATTGACGGCGACGAAGGCCGCGCCCTGGCGCACCGGCTTCTCTTTCTTGGCTGCCTTGACCGGGAAACGTTCAGGATCATGTGCAGCCAGCGCCTGACAGGCGCCGTTGAAGGGACAGAGCGAACAGACCGGACGCTTGGGCGTACAAATCGTCGCGCCGAGATCCATCATCGCCTGGGCGAAATCGCCCGGCCGGTCGGCAGGTGTCAGCAGAGCTACCTTCTGCTTCATCAGCGGTTTGGCGCCGGGCAGCGGCGCCGAAATCGCGTAGAGGCGGGAAATGACCCGCTCGACATTACCGTCCATCACGGCTGCCTGGCGATTGAACGCGATGGCGGCGACGGCGGCGGATGTATAATCGCCGATGCCTGGAAGCGCCCGCAGCCCTTCCTCGGTGTCTGGAAAGCGGCCGCCGTGGTCTGCGGCAACCGCCTCGGCGCATTTCTTCAGATTGCGGGCGCGCGCATAATAGCCGAGCCCCGCCCAGGCGGCCATGACGTCTTCATTCACAGCGGCGGCGAGATCATTGACGGTCGGCCAGCGCTCCAGGAATTTCGCGAAATAGGCTTTGACCGCCGGCACCGTCGTCTGCTGCAGCATCACTTCCGACAGCCAGACGCGATAGGGGTCCGGTTTGACGCCGCGCGCGGCCATCGGCGGCGAGACCCGCCAGGGCAGGTCGCGATGATGGCGGTCGTACCAGGCAAGCAGCGATGCGGCCGTGGGGGATTCTAAAGTCGTCGTCATGATTTGCCGCGTCGAAGGGAAGTGCTCTATACTTGGCCAAGCTGCGTCGGACGATCAAGGTGCCGGACGCATAAAGCCTGTGTAGAGACCCGGTTGAAATGAGTTATCCCCGAAAAGGCGAAAAGCAGATTTCCGAGCTGACCAACGGCATCGTCGATCCGGTGCTGGCAAAGCGGGCCGGCATCAATACGACGCTGCTCGGCTGCTGGGACGAGATCGCCGGTGAGGATTTTGCCGATTGCACACGGCCGGAGAAGATCGCGTGGGCGAAGCGAACCGGTCCCGGCATGGACGATCGCTATCAGCCCGGCGTGCTGACGATCGCCTGCGAGGGCGCCCGCGCGCTCTTCCTGACCCATGCCCAGGGTGAACTCATCCAGCGCATCAACAGCTTCTTCGGTTTCTATGCCGTCAACCAGATCCGCATCGTGCAGAAGCCGGTATCGATCGCCTCGAAACGCTCCCGCACTCCGCCGCCTTTGAAGGGCGAGGCCGCGCGCAAGCTGGCTGACATGATGGACGGCATTGAAGATGAGAAGATCAGGGCCGCCGTCCAGCGTTTAGGAACGGCCATGGCTTGGAAGCGGCGCTAGAAGATAGCGAAGCTGAATTTCGAAATCCGGTTGGATATCCGTTCCCGAATTGCTATATTTGTATAGCAAACGGAGTTCAATGTTATGCTGGCCCTGAGGCTTCCGCCGGAAATTGAAGCAAGGCTCGATGAGCTCGCCAAGCGTACGGGGCGTAGCAAGAGTTTTTATGCGCGCGAAGCAATTCTCGAGCATCTTGATGATCTTGAGGATATCTATTTGGCGGAAAAGCGTCTCGAAGAGCTTCGCCGTGGTGAGAGTGACACCGTTTCGCTGGCCGAACTGATGGCGCGTTATGGCGTGGCGGATTGAATTTCAACGAGCCGCCGAGCGCGAACTAGACAAACTCGGACATGAGGTTTCCCGCCGAATCTTGAAGTTTCTTTACGACCGTGTTGCCAAGCTGGATGATCCGCGTGCCATCGGAGAGGCGCTGAAGGGCTCGGAACTCGGCGATTTCTGGAAATACAGAGTAGGGGATTATCGTATTATCGCGCACATAGAAGATAGAGCCGTGCGGATACTGATCGTTCGAATCGGCAACGGACGTGAAGTCTATCGAAAATAATCCGACCATGCTGTATTCGATACAGCTAATTGTCTCGTTGCGATTCCAGCAGCAATTTTGGCTCTTTGTCTTTCCCCGGTCACAATTCTTTGAAGAAAGTTGGCCAACCGTGCCTTGTTAGCGGCAAGCTGCCGTTATATCGCATGAAATATTCGAAGCCTCTTTAACGACGGGTGACTCAATGCCGATGTCCGACATGCTCTTGACCAAACGCCACCTGCTGGGCGGTTCTGCCGTTGCAGCCCTTTCCGTGGCGTTTTCTGCCGTTGCAGGTACCGCATCCGCCGCAACTGCAGAAGACGAAGTGCCGCCGTCGGACGGCAATGTCGACATGAATGAAGTGCTGAAGCCCGGCCCGCTGCCGGAGATCGCACTCGGCAAGGAAGATGCGCCGGTGAAGATCGTGGAATACATGTCGCTGACCTGCCCGCACTGCGCGCATTTTGCCGTCACGACCTTCGACACGATCAAGCAGAAATATGTCGATACCGGCAAGGTTCGCTTCATCATCCGCGAATTCCCGTTCGATCCGCGTGCTGCCGCAGCCTTCATGCTGGCCCGCTGCGCCCCGCAGGAACAGTACATGCCGATGGTCGAAATGCTCTTCAAGCAGCAGATCGCCTGGGCTTCTCCAGATGTCGACGGCCGTGCCGCATTGCTCCAGATGTCGAAACTCGCTGGTTTTACTGAGGATAGCTTCACGAAATGCTTGACGAACCAGAAGCTTCTGGATGATGTCAATTCCGTACGGGAACGCGCAGCCAAGGATTTCGGCGTCAATGCCACGCCGACCTTCCTGATCAATGGCAAGCGCTATGCAGGGGACATGTCTGTTGCTGCCATGTCGAAGCTTATCGACAGCCTGCTCTGATCCGCGCCTTTTTACATCACAGGCGGGCGGCCGGGATCGCACGCCTGTTTTCCATTACCTCCCTCTCGAGGGGGGAGGTCGCGTGAAACGCGCGGGTGGGGGTGATTTCCGAGGTGAACGCATGATTACCCCGCCCCGGACCTCCGGTCCGACTCTCCCCTTCAAGGGGAGGGCGGAGATCAGCCGATGAAATTCAACAGGCTGAGACTTGTCGGCTTCAAATCCTTCGTCGAACCGGCGGAATTCGTCATCGAGCGCGGACTGACCGGTGTCGTCGGCCCGAACGGCTGCGGCAAATCCAATCTTGTCGAAGCCCTGCGCTGGGTGATGGGCGAGAATTCCTACAAGAACATGCGCGCCTCCGGCATGGACGACGTGATCTTCTCCGGATCCGGCAATCGCCCGGCTCGCAACACCGCCGAAGTCGGCCTCTACCTCGACAATAGCGATCGCACCGCGCCCGCCGCTTTCAACGATAGCGACGAAATCCAGGTCACGCGCCGCATCGAACGCGAGCAGGGCTCGGTCTATCGTATCAACGGCAAGGAAGCGCGTGCCAAGGATGTGCAGCTGCTGTTTGCCGATGCTTCCACCGGTGCCCGTTCGCCTTCCATGGTCGGGCAGGGGCGCATCGGCGAGCTGATCCAGGCAAAGCCCCAGGCGCGTCGCCAGTTGCTGGAAGAGGCGGCGGGCATTTCCGGCCTGCATTCGCGCCGCCATGAAGCTGAGCTGCGTCTGCGCGCCGCCGAAAGCAATCTCGAGCGGCTTGACGATGTGACCTCGCAGCTCGAAAGCCAGATCGAGAGCCTGAAGCGCCAGGCACGACAGGCCAACCGTTTCAAGATGCTCTCGGCCGATATCCGTGCCCGCGAGGCGATGCTGCTGCATATTCGCTGGGTACAGGCGAAGGAAGCCGAAGCCGAAGCCGATAGTGCGCTCAACCAGGCAACAGTGCTCGTCGCCGAAAAGGCGCAGATCCAGATGGAAGCGGCAAAAGCACAGGGCATCGCCAGCTTCAAGCTGCCGGAACTGCGCGACGAAGAGGCGAAAGCCGCCGCCGCTTTGCAGCGTCTGCAGATCGCCCGCTCCCAGCTGGAGGAAGATGTCAACCGCATCCTCCGCCGGCGGGATGAATTGATTCGTCGGCTGGCACAGCTGGCGGAGGACATCAGCCGCGAGCAGCGGCTTGTTGCCGACAACGCTGCTATTTTGGCAAAACTCGACGCAGAAGAAGCCGATCTCGCCGATATTCTTGCCGATTCCGGCAGGCTTGCCGAAGAAACGCGCTTAGCCTTCGAGGAAGCGGCCACCAAGCTCGCCGAAAGCGAGCGGATATTTACGATGCTGACCGCAGAACGCGCCGAAGCTGCCGCTGCCCGTCATCAGCTGGAGCGTGCCATTCGCGATCTGGCCGATCGCAAGATGCGGCTGGAGCGTCAGGCCGATGAAGCGAACCGCGAGCTTGCCGCCATTGACGAAAAGATGGCCGATCTGCCCGACCCGAGTGAAAAGCGCGACATGGTCGAGGCGGCGGAAAACGTCGTTGCGGATGCGGAAAGCGAGATCCAGCGTGTCGAAGCCGTTCTTGCCAAGGCGCGTGAAACCGAGGCGCTGTCGCGTGGCCCGGTCGAGCAGGCGCGGGCGCGTGTGAATGCGCTGGAAACCGAGGCGCGGACCATTTCCAAGATGCTGGCGGCCGGCGACACGTCCGGTGCCTTTTCCCCTGTCGCCGAAGAGCTGCGTGTCGACCGTGGCTTCGAAACGGCGCTTGGCGCAGCCCTTGGCGATGATCTGGAATCCTCGCTCAGCTCCGAGGCACCCGTCTATTGGTCGGATAATGGCAGCGGTGCGAATGACCCGGCCTTGCCGGAAGGTGCCGCGCCGCTGATTGCCCATGTCGGCGCGCCGGCGGCATTGACGCGGCGTCTGCGCCAGATCGGCATTGTCTCGGTGGAAGACGCGCTGCGGCTGATGCCCGAGCTGAAGCCGGGACAGCGGCTGGTGACCAGGGATGGCGCCGTGTTTCGCTGGGATGGTCACGTGACCGGAGCGGATGCGCCGAGTGCGGCTGCCCTGCGGCTCGCCCAGAAGAACCGTCTTTCCGAGCTGGAAGCTGAAGCGGAGCTTGCGCGCGACGTGCTAGCCGAAGCCGAGGAGCGCCTGTCGGCAGCCGCCGATGCGATCCGCGCAGAAGAAGGACATCTCGCGACCGCCCGTGACGCCAGCCGCCTTGCCGTGCGGCATCTGGTCGAGGCGCGCGAAGCGCTCGCTGCCGCAGAGCGCGCTTCCGGCGATCTTATCCGCCGCCGCGACGTCATCGTCGAGGCTGTCAGCCGGCTGCAGGAGCAGCTGGAAGACATTGTCATGCAGGATGAGAATGCCCGCATCGAACTGGAAGATGCGCCGAATCTCGACGCTATCGATCTGAAGTTGCGCGACCAGCAGGCCGAAGTCGCAACGGATCGTGGCGTGCTGGCTGAAGCACGCGCCCGCCACGAGGGCTTGAACCGCGAAAACGAGGCACGTCAACGTCGTATCCTGGCGATCCGGCAGGAGCGCGATACCTGGCATCAGCGCGCCGCCAGCGCCGAGGAGCACATTCAGACGCTGCGCGACCGTGAAGAGGAAGCGCGCGAAGAGGCGGCCGAGCTCGATCTGGCACCCGATGAATTCGATGACAAGCGCCGCGCCTTGATGAACGAGTTGCAGAAGGCTGAGGATGCCCGCCGGCAGGCCGCAGACCGTCTTGCCGAAGCTGAAGGCATCCAGCGCGAAGCCGATCGTCATGCGGCGACGGCACTCTCCGAGCTAGCCGAAAGCCGGGAAAAGCGCGGCCGCGTCGAGGAGCGGCTGGTGTCGGCGCGTGAGCGTCGGCAGGAAAGCGAATTGCGCATCCGCCAAGCCCTGAACGTCGAGCCGCATGAGGCGATGCGCCTGACCGGCCTTTCAGTATCGCAAAGCATGCCTGACCTCCGCGAAGTCGAACGCGAGCTGGAGCGGCTAAAGATCGAGCGCGAGCGTCTCGGTGCCGTCAATCTGCGCGCCGAGGAGGAGAGCAAGGAGCTGACGGAGCGGCTGCAGGCGCTGATCAAGGAACGCGATGACGTCATCGACGCCATCCGAAAGCTGCGCGGCGCGATTCAGAGCCTCAACCGCGAGGGCCGCGAACGCCTGATCGTCGCCTTCGACATCGTCAATGCGCAGTTCCAGCGCCTGTTCACTCATCTCTTCGGCGGCGGCACGGCCGAGCTGCAGCTGATCGAGTCGGACGATCCGCTGGAGGCGGGCCTCGAAATCCTTGCTCGCCCGCCAGGCAAGAAGCCGCAGACAATGACGCTGCTTTCCGGCGGCGAGCAGGCCCTGACGGCCATGGCGCTGATTTTTGCGGTGTTCCTCACCAATCCCGCGCCGATCTGCGTTCTGGACGAAGTGGATGCACCGCTCGATGACCACAATGTCGAGCGCTACTGCAACCTCATGGACGAGATGGCTGCTTCCACCGAGACCCGCTTCGTGGTCATCACTCATAATCCGATCACCATGGCCCGCATGAACCGGCTCTTCGGCGTCACGATGGCTGAGCAGGGCGTCTCGCAGCTCGTCTCCGTCGACCTGCAGACCGCCGAACGGCTGCGCGAAATCGCTTGAGCGCGATGATAAAACTGTTCCCGTTTCGACAAGAAATTGCTCCGTCGTCTGCCGCACAGCCCTAAAGCGTGCTAGCGTCGTCTTTAAATCAACAACATGGGCGTTGATCCGCCCGGAAGGGAAGTATGTCTGACTCGACTGGCGGTGTTTTCGATATCCTCGGAATACTTGCCGTATTGCTGCTCGTCGCCGCCAACGGCTTTTTCGTTGCGGCGGAGTTCTCTCTGGTGTCCGTCCGCCGCAGCCGCGTGACGGAGCTTGTTGCCGAAGGACGGATGAACGCCAAGGCGCTGCAGAAGGCGGTTGACAATCTCGATGCCAACCTTGCCGCCACGCAGCTCGGCATCACCATTTCATCTCTGGCGCTTGGCTGGGTCGGCGAACCCGCTCTTGCTCATCTGCTCGAGCCGCTGCTCGATTTTCTCCCCGGAACATGGGCTGCGGCTGGGTCGCATGCGATCGCCGTCGCCATTTCCTTCATCATCATCACGGCGCTTCATATCGTCCTTGGCGAGCTTGCGCCGAAGAGCCTGGCGTTGCAGCGCAGCGAAGGCACTGCGCTTGGTGTCGTGCGCCCGCTCGGCCTGTTCCTCTTCTTGCTGCGCCCGGCCATCACCGTGCTGAACGGCCTCGGCAATCTCGTGCTTCGTCTTTTCGGGCTGCGTCCCGGTGCCGGCGAGGGTTCGCTGCATTCGCCGGCGGAGATCAAGCTCCTGATCGCCGAAAGCCAGGAGGCCGGCCTGTTGGAACAGGCACAGCAGGATTTGGTCGAACGCGTCTTCAATATCGGTGATCGCGACGTCTCCGACATCATGACGCCGCGGCTCGAGGTCGAGTGGATTGACGCCGACGATCCGCCGGAGGAAATGCAGAAGACCATCCGCGAAAGCCGCTTCGAGCAGCTTCTCGTCGGCCGCGGCTCGATCGACGAGCCGATCGGCATGATCCTGAAGAAGGATCTCCTCGATCAGCTTTTGAACGGCGAGCCGCTGAACCCGATGGCCGTCATCCGCCAGCCGCTGGTCGTTCATGAATCCACGGCCGTCTTCAAAGTGCTGGAAAACTTCAAGCGTGCGCCAGTCCGCCTCGCCATGGTCATCGACGAATATGGCAGTCTCGAAGGCATCGTCACGCAGACGGACCTGCTGGAGGCGATCGCCGGCGATCTGCCCGATATGGAAAACGAAACGCCCGATGTCGTTGAGCGCGCCGATGGATCGCTGCTGATGGAGGGCATGATGCCCGTCTATGATGCCTTCGCGCGGCTGGGACTGCGTTTCAGCGAGGAGGAGGTCAATTTCCATACTCTCGCGGGCTTTGCGCTCTACCAGCTCGGCCATCTGCCCGAAGTGGGCGAAAGTTTCTCCTTCGGCGGCTGGCATTTCGAGATTGTCGATCTCGATGGTATGCGCATCGACAAGATTCTCGCCAAGCGCGAGCCGCAAGCTTAGCCGCCAAGTCGCTCTGGATGGACCCGGAGGCTCCCGATTTCGATCAATCGATTGAAATCCCGAGCCTCTTGGCCATATTTATTGTGCACTGCAACATTTTGCCATATTTGTCGATTTTCATTTGTGCTGCAGTGAATTAAGTTCAACCGGAGGAGTTGGACGGGGACAATGACGAATTGGGTCTATACATTCGGCGACGGCAAGGCCGAGGGGGGCGCCGGCGATTTTGAACGGCTCGGCGGCAAGGGCGCAAATCTTGCTGAAATGTGCAATCTCGGCCTGCCGGTTCCGCCGGGATTGACGATCGTCAGCGATGTCTGCACCTTCTATTACAAGAACGGCCGCAAGATTCCCGAAGAGCTGAAGCCGCAGGTCATGCGTGGGTTGCAGCAGATGGAGACCATTACCGGACGCAAGTTCGGCGATACGGAACGACCGCTGCTGGTGTCTGTGCGCTCCGGCGGCCGCGCTTCCATGCCGGGCATGATGGATACCGTCCTCAATCTCGGTCTCAACGACGCTACAGTGCAGGCGCTCGGCCACGATGCCGGCGATGCTCGTTTCGCCTGGGACAGCTACCGCCGCTTCATCCAGATGTATGCCGATGTCGTCATGGGTCTCGACAATGAGGTCTTCGAAGAGATCCTGGAGGATGAGAAGGCGCGTTTCGGCCATGAGTTCGATACCGATCTCACCGCCGTCGAATGGCAGCATGTCGTCTCGATCTATAAGGCGGTCATCGAGGAAGAATTGGGCGAGGCCTTCCCGCAGGAGCCGGAGGTTCAGCTCTGGGGTGCTGTCGGTGCCGTTTTTGCCAGTTGGATGAATGCGCGCGCCGTCACCTATCGTCAATTGCACAATATTCCTGAAGGTTGGGGAACCGCCGTCAATATTCAGGCGATGGTGTTCGGCAATCTCGGCAATTCGTCCGCGACGGGGGTCGCCTTCACGCGCAATCCATCGACCGGCGAGAAGGAGCTTTACGGCGAGTTCCTCGTCAATGCGCAGGGCGAGGATGTCGTTGCCGGCATCCGCACCCCGCAAAGCATCACGGAAATTGCCCGCATCGCCTCCGGCTATGACAAGCCGTCGATGGAAAAGCTGATGCCGGAAGCCTTTGCCGAGTTCCGGAACATCTGCGCTCAGCTGGAAGCGCATTACCGCGACGTGCAGGACCTGGAATTCACCATCGAGCGCGGCAAGCTTTGGATGCTGCAGACGCGCAATGCCAAGCGCACCACCAAGGCGGCGATGAAGATCGCCGTCGACATGGTCGACGAAGGGTTGATCACGGAGGACGAGGCGGTTTCGCGCATCGATCCGACGTCGCTGGATCAGCTTTTGCATCCGACGATCGACCCGCGTGTCCGCCGCGAGGTCATCGGCTCCGGTCTTCCGGCATCGCCGGGTGCTGCGACGGGCGAAATCGTCTTCACCGCGGAAGAGGCGATTATTGCCGAGGAAGAAGGCCGCAAAGCCATTCTCGTACGGATCGAGACGAGCCCCGAAGATATTCACGGCATGCATGCCGCCGAGGCGATCCTGACCACGCGCGGCGGCATGACCAGTCATGCCGCCGTCGTTGCCCGCGGCATGGGCATTCCTTGCGTCGTCGGCGCCGGCACCATGCGCATCGATATGCGCAATGAGAAGCTGATCGGCATTGGCGTCACCTTGAAGAAGGGCGATATCGTTACGATAGACGGCTCTACCGGCCAGGTCCTGAAGGGCGAAGTGCCGATGATCCAGCCGGAGTTGTCAGGTGATTTCGGGCGCATCATGGCCTGGGCGGATCGCTCGCGCCGCATGACGGTGCGCACCAACGCCGACACACCTGCCGATGCGCGCGCGGCCCGTTCCTTCGGCGCCGAAGGCATCGGCCTTTGCCGCACAGAGCATATGTTCTTCGAAGGCGACCGTATCCATGTGATGCGCGAGATGATCCTTGCAGAGGACGAAGCGGGACGCCGTGCCGCCCTCGCCAAGCTCATGCCGATGCAACGGCTCGATTTCACCGGCCTGTTCACCATCATGCACGGCTTGCCGGTGACGATCCGCCTGCTCGATCCGCCGCTGCACGAATTCCTGCCGAAAACGGATGAGGAGATTGCCGAGGTTGCCGGCATCATGAGCATGGAGCCGGCCGCGCTGCGCCAGCGGGTGGATGCGCTGCACGAGTTCAATCCCATGCTTGGCCATCGCGGTTGTCGTCTGGCGATTTCCTATCCGGAGATCGTCGAGATGCAGGCCCGCGCCATCTTCGAGGCGGCGGTCCTCGCTGCACGCGAGACGGGGGCTGCCGTTGTGCCCGAGATCATGGTGCCGCTCGTCGGCCTGCGCTCGGAACTGGATTACGTCAAGGCCCGCATCGACGAGGTGGCGCGCGCCGTGATGACC
This sequence comes from Rhizobium sp. AB2/73, assembly GCF_020871915.1. Classification (NCBI taxonomy): domain Bacteria; kingdom Pseudomonadati; phylum Pseudomonadota; class Alphaproteobacteria; order Hyphomicrobiales; family Rhizobiaceae; genus Rhizobium; species Rhizobium sp. AB2/73. The sequence goes on from NZ_CP067071.1 coordinate 560,312, forward strand.
GAAGCGAAAATGAAGATCGACTACCTCGTCGGCACGATGATCGAGCTGCCGCGCGCGGCCTTGCGTGCCCATATCATCGCGGAGGCCGCCGAATTTTTCTCCTTCGGTACGAACGACCTGACGCAGACGACATTCGGCATGTCACGCGATGACGCTGCCGCCTTCATCCCGACCTATCAGCGCAAGGGCATCATCGAGCATGACCCCTTCATATCGCTCGATTTCGACGGGGTCGGCGAACTCATCCGTATCGCGTCGGAGCGCGGCCGCCGCACGCGCAACGACATGAAGCTCGGCATCTGCGGCGAGCATGGCGGCGATCCCGCGTCTATCCATTTCTGCGAGGATATCGGATTGGATTACGTATCCTGTTCGCCGTTCCGCGTGCCGATCGCGCGGCTTGCGGCGGCGCAAGCCGCGATCAAGGGGCGAGCCTGATTCTCTAATTCTGAAATATGCAGGTCAGTGGCGCCAGTAGCCGCGATGGTAGTAATATCCCGGACCGCCGACGATGACGGTCGGACCCCAGAAGAAGTCGTCATTGCTTTCCATGAAAGCCCGCTGATCCGCCCGCCGGCTAAGGTCTTGGTTCATCAGGCAATTGGCGAAGTTCTGGGTGCCTGGCTTAAAGCCATATCCGCTGCATCTGGCCTCGTCGGCCGCGCGTATTTCCTCGGCCGTCTGGCAGGAGGAGAGCACAAGCATAATGGCGAGAAGAGAGAGGGCGGAAGTAGCGATACGCATGACTTGATGTCCTGATACAGGTGTGCGGCACGAATTATAGCGCCGCGCTTGATGGCGCGAAAGACGTATTACCGCCGCAGTCCGGTAGCTTACGCTGCTTCCTTGGGCTTTGCCGGCAGCCTTTGCAAGAGATCGACGAAGGCATCGGCGAAGCGCAATAGGTGCTCGGTCTCTTCATCCGGCTGCAGTAAACGGATTTCCGCGCCGTCTTCGTCCAGTGCGGCAAAGAGCGTGCGCATCGTCGCATCGCTTTCCGGAATCCGGATGACGGCCAGTCTGCGGCAATCGGAGATCAGTCCTGCTGCGGGAAGATCGAAAAGGAAATCGCCGTGCACCGCCGAGGCGGCATGCCGTACAGCCTCGCAAAAGCCCGGTTCCCCGCCGGAAAAACCTTCGAGCGAAAGCTCCAGCTCCAGGAGCTCCAACGGCAGAATAGGGTCGACCGTATCGGCTCCGGCAATCGCCGCGCCCGGCGGGGCCTTGGCAGCGACATCTTGAGAAAGCATCGGTTCCATCTCATCAAGTCCTTTCAACGCCTCGATAAAACGCTAAAGAATGGCCTTTTTTAGGAATTTAAGCAAGCGCTCACGTTTTTGGTCTAAAGCGTGGCGCGCAAAAGTGCGTAGCGGTTTTGCGATAACGTCATGCGAAGAAACGAGGGCCTGAAGCGCGAAGGGCGAATTTCAGAGATCGCGACGCACTTTAGGCGTTACTGGTTTCAGCCTTGAGAGAACATTACGTGTTGGTGCCGTGACATTCGATTTATTTTCGTCGTTTCTTGATCTACACATAAGTCGCTTTCCGGGATTCGGTGCGTCCGGCTTCCGATCCGACGCGCCGACGAGCCCCTGATGACCATTCGCTTCGACCGTCCTGTTTCACATGCCGCCCGCGCCGCGCGTCTGATTGCATCGTTTGCATTGGTTCTCTGCGGAGTGACGCTGATCGGCCACCGCTTCGGGCCGCTGGAAACGCCTTACTTCGTTCTGCTGCTCTTGATTTCTGCCGGCTGCGCCATCCTGGCGGTGCTGCTCGCGGTGGTGGGCCTTGCGCAGCTCTGGCAGAGTGCCGCCATCGGTGGTGTCTCCGCCGTCAAGGCGCTCGTCTATGCCGCCCTGCCGCTTGCCATTTTCGGCTTCGGTGCCGAGCGCTACTGGACCCGCCCGCATATCTACGAGATTTCGACCGACCTCAACGATCCGCCGGAATGGCTGGCGACGCCCGATGCGCGGCAGCTATGGCTGCCGCCGCGCCATCTGGTGACGCAGCAGGAACGCGAGGCGCAGTTCGATGCCTATCCCGCTTTGATCAGCCGCCGCTACGAGGGCGCTGCCGACCGTGTTCTGGAGGCGGTGCGCAAGGTTGCGCATGATTATCACATCACCGTCGTCAAGGCCGAAGGCGCCGATGTGGCCGATCCGAATGGCAATGTGAGGCCGAAACGTCGTACACGCCCGCAGACCGTCAATCCGACGCAGGATGACAATGCCGCCGGCGGTGTGCCCGCCATCGTTCCCGTGCCGACGCCACGTCCCTTCCGTGATGGAGTGGCGGAACTCATCCGTCAGAATACCGACGTCATCCTGCAGGGCGAGGTACGAACCCGCATCTTCGGTCTGCCATGCGATATATTGATCCGCATTCGCGAGGAGGCGGAAACGACGCTCGTCGATATCCGTGTTGCCTCCCGCTACGGTCAGGATGATCTCGGGGTCAGCGCCGATCTGGCCGATGGCTACCTGAAGGCACTGGATGCCGAACTGCTCGGCATCGCCGGAAGCTGAGCTGGCTCAGACGGGGCGATAAGCCCCCAACAGCGCCGGCGGTCCATCTGTCTCCACCTGACCCTTCTCCACCAGATCCTCCAGATGCGCCAGCACCGAAAGTGCCGCCGCGCCATGCAGGCGCGGGTCCGTATCGCGATAGATGACTTTCACCATATCCGGGATCAGCCGGTCGCCGGCCTTGATGCGTTCCAGTACGGCGCGCTCGCGCATGCGGCGGTGGGTTCTGAGACCGCGCATGAAGGAGGCAGGCTCCTGCACCGGCCCGCCATGTCCGGGCAGGAACAGCCGGTCGTCGCGAGCGAGAAGCCGCTCCAGCGAGGCCATGTAATCCGCCATCGATCCGTCAGGAGGCGCAACGATCGAGGTCGCCCAGGCCATGACATGATCGGCGGAGAAGACAATGCCTGTGCCGTCGAGGGCGAAGCACGCATGGTTTGCCGTATGGCCGGGCGTCAGCAGCGCCGTCATCGTCCAACCGTCTCCCGAGACGCTTTGACCATCTGCGAGCACGATATCCGGCTGAAACTCCATGTCGGAGCTTTCGGCAAAGGGATTGATCTCGCCCTGATGCAGCGGCCGCGCGGCCCGATGCGGCCCTTCGCCGACGGTCAGCGCCCCCGTCGCCTCCTTCAGCCTTTTCGCCAGCGGCGAGTGATCGCGGTGGCTGTGGCTGACGAAGATATGCGTGACCTCGCGCCCTTTCAGTGCTGCCATCAGGGCAGCGAAATGCGCGTCATTCTCCGGGCCGGGATCGATGACCGCCACGGAAGAGCCGCCGACGATGTAGCTGTTGGTGCCGTGGAACGTGAAGGCGCTGGGATTGTTGACCGTCATCCGCTCGATGCCAGGCGCGACGGAGATGGCGCGGCCATAGGCGGGTTCGAAGGCGAGGTCGAAGTCAGGCGTGCTCATGATTGCTTGTATTCGATTTCGATGAATGACATCGGCTCGGTGCCGGCATTGACGACATTGTGCTCCACGCCCGCCTCGCGCCGGTAGGCAGCGCCCTTGGCGATATCGACACGCCTGATACCGCCGGGCTCCTCCAGCAAGAACTGGCAATCCGTCATCGGCACCACGACATAGCCAAGGCCATGGACATGATGCCCGGTATCGGCGCCAGGCTCGAAATCCCAGCGCGTAATGCGGCAGATGGCATCATCGAGAAGCACGGTAGGCATGGCCGGAGGGCGGGCGCGAAACTGGCTCATCGGACCTCTTCACTTCAAATGCGGTGCAGCAAGACCTATCATAGCCGCGCAGAAAGCACACAGAAATATGCATCCGCGCATCACTTAGTCATTGTAGCGCGATGCGACCTTTGCTAATCAGACGCCGATTTGGCTGGCATGACAGCCAGTTCCTCTGTTGGGGCGTCGCCAAGCGGTAAGGCACCGGTTTTTGGTACCGGCATTCCCAGGTTCGAATCCTGGCGCCCCAGCCACACTCAATATCCTCAGCGGGCTGAACAATAGTCTTTGCAACATCAAAGACATTGTCTGAAGAAATTGCCGTCGCGGCCTCCGTTATTCCAACTTAAATATTGTTTGACCATTTTTCTCCATCCTGTTCGCCATCATCTCGATACAGGCGATCATGAACCACGCTCCCCACGAATTGCTGCTTTCCATCGTTGCCCCCTGCCACAATGAGGAGGAGGGGCTTGGCGAATTTTGCCGGCGGGCGGTGGCGACGGCGCGGGGGATTGCCGGCGAGGCTTTCGAGATCATCCTGGTGGATGACGGGTCGACCGACGGCACCTGGGAGGTGATTGCCTCGCTTGCTGCGGAGACGCCGCAGGTGCTGGGCGTGCGCCTGATGCGCAATCACGGTCACCAGCTTGCGGCGACCGCCGGCCTTGCCGCCTCGCGCGGCGAGCGGGTGCTGCTGATCGATGCCGATCTGCAGGATCCGCCGGAACTGTTGCTGCTGATGATGCCGATCATGGATCGCGGCGCGAATGTCGTCTATGGCCAGCGTGTGCGCCGGCAGGGGGAGAGCTGGTTCAAGCTCGCCTCGGCGTCGCTCTTCTACCGGCTGCTGTCGCGGCTCGCCTCGGTGGCGATCCCACACGATGTCGGCGATTTCAGGCTGATGCGGCGGCGCGTCGTCGATATCCTGCTGGCGATGCCGGAGCGTGACCGCTTCATCCGTGGCATGGTGAGCTGGATCGGCGGCACGCAGGTGGCAGTGCCTTATGAGCGCGATGCGCGCTTTGCCGGCACGACCAAATATCCGCTGCGCAAGATGATCAATTTCGCGCTGGACGCCATCACCAGCTTCTCCACCGTACCCTTGCGCATCAGCACCTGGCTCGGCCTTGCCAGCGCCGGCTGTGCCGCTCTGCTGCTCGTCTATACGCTTATCCGTTGGCTTGCCGGCGAAACGATCGTCGGCTGGTCCAGCATCATGGCCGCCATCACCGCCTTTAGCGCCATCCAGCTCATCTGCATCGGCATCATCGGCGAATATGTCGGCCGCCTGGTGCAGGAAAATAAGCGGCGGCCCATGTTCATGATCGAGAGCCTGCTGCAGGGCGGCCGTTCGATCGAGATGCCCAGTGATTTTTCCGATCTGGACGCGGCGGGCAAACGGCACGCGCTTGATCGTGCCCTGAGCGGCACCGGCGAAATAGCTGACAAGGCGGAACAGGTAAGGGTGGTCCGCTGATGCCGCAACCATTCGCGAGTTTGCCGTTATCGGAAGGCGGGGCTGTTTCCGCGGCTATGCGTGAAACAGCCGATACGGACCCCGCCATCGTCAGGCAGAAGCCGGGTCTTGCGATTGCCGTCTTTCTAGTCCTTGTCACGATTTTCGTCACCGTCTTCAAATTCCCGCCGATCCTCGACTATCCCAACCATTATGCCCGCATGTGGCTGCTCGCCGGCGGCATCGACACGCCGCCCTTTCGCGAAATCTATGCGCTCGATTGGAACAGGACCTTTACCAATGTTGGCATCGATCTCGCCGCTTATTGGCTGGGGCCGCTGATCGGCGTTTCGCTACTGGCACGCGGCTTCCTCTTTTTGGCGATCGTGCTGCCGCCGCTTGGCGCGATCGCCCTGCATAGGCGGCTGCATGGCGGCGGTTATTATTGGCAGATCGGCATATTGTATTTCGCCTGGTGCGCGACACTGATTGGCGGCTTTATCAATTTCCAGGTCGGGCTCGGCATGGCGCTGCTTTTCGCGACTGCCGACCATGCGCTGCAGTCTCGCAATCCGGCTATGCTGTTCGTCTGGCGCCTGTTTGCCGGCCTGCTGCTGACCGTGATGCATATTTTTTCGCTAGGCTTCTATATGGCGCTCGTCTGCGGTCTCGAATTCTCGCCGACGATGGCGGTCTTGAGATCGCCCAGCGCATGCCTGCATCTGTGCGGCAGGATTTTGATCGCGATGCTGGCCTGCACCCTTCCGGCGATCTGTCTATTCCTCTACCAGCCTGTCCTGCCGGATGGCGGCGGCGGCCTGGATGCATCCTGGAACGATTCATTCGTGCTGATCCTGGCCAACCTCATGTCTGCACTGTGGAGTTATGCGCTGCTGGCCGACATGCTGCTCCTGATCCCACTGATCCTTGTCTGCAGCTATGCGGCTCGCACGCGCCGCCTGTCAGTTCATGCCGGCATGGCGATCGCGACTGCCGGTCTGCTGCTGCTGGCCTGCGTTGCGCCGCGTCACGTGCTCGGCACCGGCTGGATCAGCTGGCGTTTTCCGATCATGACGGCGCTGGCGGCCATGGTGATGATCTGCCCGTTGCCGCGCCTGCCGCGCCACCAGGCCTTTTTCGTCATGCTGATGCTCTCGATGGTCGTGTTCGGTCGAGCCGCGTGGATTGGCTTCAACTGGTGGCAGGGGGATGCCGACGCCGCGGCCGTTCGAACTGTGCTTGCGGCCGTGCCCGAGGGAGCGGCCGTCTTGCCGGTCATGCGGCAGCAGAACGAGCACGGCCTTGCGGATCATCGTTATTTCGCCTGGAACCAGGATGCGTTCCGACATTTGCCCGCGCTGGCGGTCCCTTACGCCCACGCCTTCGTGCCGACCATCTTCACCGCCAGAGGTAAGCAGCCGCTAACCGTGTTGCCGCCCTGGAGCGACATCGCAGTGCCGGAAGGCAATCTGTTCTCCGTAAGCCTGCTGGATTGCCCCGACGAGATTTCGGCATTCAGCGGCATTGCACCCTATCTCAAGGACTGGCGGCATCGCTTCGACTTCGTTCTGCTCGTCAATGCCGATGTCAAGGACCGTTTCGGCGGCGCTATTCCGCAAGGCGTCAAGCTTGCTGCCGAAACGAACTTTGCCAAGCTCTATGCCGTCGACAAGACCTTTGTGTCCGCTGCCGATGCGCCGAAGCCGAAAAGCTGCGCCGCACTCGCCGCTGCAAACGGCTAAAGCCTTAAAACGCAACAGGCGACCCTTGCGTGCCGCCTGCTGGCATTGCCTCGTGATGAAGCTTCAGCCTCAGCTCGCTTTCTCAGTCTTTTCCGGCGGCGCCAGAAGCTCGGCGCAGTAGGACGAGCCGCTGACGCCGGGCTGGTCGCCGAGGATTTTGACCGAGCGGATTTCGTAGCTCTGGTTGGTGACGATGTCGGCCTTGCAGCTGAGGGAGCGCTTGCCGGTCTTCTTGCCGTCCTTGTTGACGATGGTGACGTTCTTGTAGCCGCCACGCCAGGTGTAGACGCGATTGCCGCCTTCATCGCGATCTGAGATTGGCGGGCCGTAAGCCGCGAAGAAGCGGCCTGCGGACTGGCCCTGCCAGCGATCCTGAACGGGGTTCTTCGCAAGCAGCGGCAGGGCTGCTGTCGTTGTTGTCGTCGTGGTGCTGCAACCGGCCAGCGCCAGCAACAGTCCAGCCGCGGTCATCATGCGGATATTCATCGTGTCGTCCTTGAGCTTCTGTCACGCATAAGGTTGCGGAAAGGCCGCTGTCCCACGGCATTTTCCACCTGTCCCGCTTAGGGCTTTAGCGCCAAAGCCGGCAAAAGAAAATTCCCATCAGCGTGTACAAACGGGATTTTACCTGATCTGTTGCGTCTTTTGCACGCCGGCATTTTCGGCCGCTGTTTCCTGCCGGTTTTCTAGGCAGATGCGGTTGTAATTTTTTCGTCAAAAATCAGATGCTTTTTTTGATTTTGGTGCTTGTGCATCAAAAATGGCTGGTCTATAGAAGCGCCGCTGGTCACGGAGTGTAGCGCAGTCTGGTAGCGCACCACGTTCGGGACGTGGGGGTCGAGTGTTCGAATCACTCCACTCCGACCAGCTTAAGCCACTGATCTTGTTCCCGAAAAAATCTCCCATTTAAGAGTGCAGTCTGCTCGCCTTGCAAGGCCGGGCGGCGTTTTGCCAATGCCTGATGGCGGCGTTTCGATCAGGCCGTCTCGCTCCTCAAGGACGGGCCTATGAGGCTTTGCCGCAATCCTTCTGGTGCCTGTCGCCTATTTCCCCTTTCATAAGCTCACATCCAAACCGCGCCTCAGGTACGCTTTTACAAAACCGGCTCTTTTTGTCGCCCGAAGCACCATATACAAGGAAGAGGGACGTGCATCCGACTCAGGCGAGAGTTCGGCTGGCAGGTGCTGGAGCGGAGTAACGGAATGGATCTTGTTGACGGGGTGGCCAGATTGGCTGGGGAGACGATCATGGGGCGACGGCAGACCAACAGCGCTTTGCGCAGTAAGGCCGTTGGGAAGAGATTGGGAATCGCTACCGGCTTCAGTGTGCTGGCGTTGAGCGCCGCATTTCTTTTGGGTTCCAGCAGCAATGCCCTGCGTGCCGCCGATTGCGGCAATGTCGCCGGACCTGGGCTGGACTGGAGCGGCTGCAGCAAGACCAATATCATGCTGCAGAGCAGCGACCTTCACGGTGCCAATCTGGCCGGCGCGCATTTCGACAGCACCGATCTCAGCGACACCAATCTGACCTCGGCCAATCTCGAGAAAGCGACTCTGGTGCGTGCCTGGCTGAAGAATGCCAAGGCCGATGGCGCCAACTTCGCAAAGATCGAGGCATATCGCTCCGATTTCAGCAATGCCTCCGCCAATGGCGCGTCCTTTGCCAATGCCGAATTGCAGCGCGCCGAATTTGCCGGCGCGCAGCTGAAGAACGCCGATTTTCAGAAGGCGGAGCTCGGCCGTGCCGATTTCGACAAGGCCGTGCTGACCGGCGCGAATTTCTCCTTCGCCAATCTGTCGCGCGCGACGTTGAACGGCGCAGTGATGGACGGATCGACTTCCTTCAGCGGCGCCTTCATGTATCTGACGCGCATCGAGGGTCTTGATCTTTCGAAGGCAAGCGGTCTGCAGCAGGCGCAGATCAATCTAGCGTGCGGAGATAATACGACTATATTGCCGTCCTGGCTGAAGGCGCCGTCCAGCTGGCCTTGCCCGCCCGATGAGAAGGACTGACAGTCTCTTCGTGACAGAACTTCGAAAGAACAGACCCATGTTCGTAGAAAAAGCGATCCAACGCGACAGCAAGCCCGAATTCTATCGAGAGCTTGCGGATCAGCTGAAGGCCTTGCTTGATGGTGAGCGTGATGGGATTGCCAATGCGGCCAATACCTCGGCGCTGATCTTCCAGATGCTGCCGGAGCTGAATTGGGCGGGCTTTTATTTCCTTCACAGGGAAGACGAGCTTGTGTTGGGGCCGTTTCAAGGCAAGCCCGCTTGTGTCCGCATTGCCGTCGGTCGCGGCGTCTGCGGAACAGCGGTCGAAAGGGCGCAGTCGGTCCTCGTCGAGGATGTGCATGCCTTTCCCGGGCATATCGCCTGCGATGCGGCCTCGCGATCGGAGCTGGTCGTGCCGCTCTTCCGCGATGGGAAGGTCTTCGGCGTCATCGATCTCGACAGCCCGCTGCCCGGCCGCTTCGATGGTGACGATCAGGCCGGTATCGAGGCGCTCGCCGCGATTTATGCGGCCTCAAGCGAGGCAAATGGCTAAGCTGCAGGAAGGGCAGGGTGTCACGCAGTCGTGATCGATATGGCAAATCGATCGCGTGATACCTATATTGGCCCTGCAAACACTCCCTCAGCGCTGCTCGAGCTTCATCCGACCCTCTCCGTGTCCCCAGGACCAGGCCAAGCTCGGAGGGCGTGCCGAGGGGCAAGGAGAACAACAATGGGCAAATACAGCAAGACGGCAGAGGCCATCGCCAAGCTTACCCCTGAGCAGTATCGCGTGACGCAGCAGAGCGGCACGGAACGTCCCGGCTCCGGTGAATATCTCTATAACAAGCAGCCGGGTATCTATGTCGATATCGTCTCGGGCGAGCCGCTTTTTGCTTCCGCCGACAAATTCGACTCCGGCTGCGGCTGGCCGAGCTTCACCAAGCCGATCGAACCCGCCAATGTCAGCGAGTTGACCGACATGTCGCATGGCATGGTGCGCGTCGAAGTGCGCTCGGCCAATGGCGACAGCCATCTCGGCCATGTCTTCCCGGACGGACCGATCGATCGCGGCGGCCTGCGTTATTGCATCAATTCCGCCTCGCTTCGTTTCGTGCCGCGTGACCGCATGGAAGCAGAGGGCTATGGTGCCTATATCGATCAAGTGGAGGATGTAAGATGACAACGGAACGCGCAGTTCTCGCCGGCGGTTGCTTCTGGGGCATGCAGGATCTCATCCGCCGTTACAACGGCGTCATCTCGACGCGCGTCGGCTATAGCGGCGGCGATGTCCCCAACGCCACCTATCGCAATCACGGCACCCATGCCGAGGCGATCGAAATCATTTTCGATCCGCAGAAGATCAGCTATCGCGATCTGCTGGAATTCTTCTTCCAGATCCACGATCCGACCACGCGCAACCGCCAGGGCAACGATGTCGGCTTGAGCTATCGCTCGGCGATCTTCTACACCAGCGAAGAACAGAAGCAGGTCGCGCTGGATACGATCGCCGATGTCGACGCTTCCGGCCTTTGGCCCGGCAAGGTCGTCACTGAGGTCGCCCCCGTCGGCGATTTCTGGCAGGCAGAGCCGGAGCACCAGGATTATCTGGAGCGCTATCCGAACGGCTATACCTGCCACTTCATCCGGCCAGGCTGGAAACTGCCGCGCCGGCAGCCCGACGCAGCGCAGCGCGCGGCGTCCTGATGAAGGGATCGGCCGGCGCTGGCCGGCTAAGCCCTTTCCTCGGCTCATGGGAGGTGAAGCGGCGGATCATCGATCGCTCCAATCGTTCCCTGGTCACATTTGAAGGGCAGGCGTTCGTCACGCCTGTCCAGTTCGAGGAGCATGGCGATACGCGAAGCGGCCATGCGACGCTCAGAAGCAGCCGTACCTACCGGCTCGACCAAGCAGCCGGCGATCTCGTCGTGCGTTTCCCCAATCTTTCGGAATTCATTCGCATCGGCGAGGGCGCCTCACAGCGCGTCACCCACCACTGTGGGGCTGATCTTTATCAGGGCCGCCTGTTCTTTCGCACGCCCGATGCGTGGGCTGAGATGTGGCGCGTGCGCGGACCCAGAAAAAACTATCTGAGCCTCGCGCACTACCGACGCAGTTGACCCAAGCCAATTTCCGGAATGGGAGTTGGTGCTAGCGTTTCCGTCGCCGTGCCTGTACTGCCTTTCCCAGATCTTCCAGCGTGCGCACCGAGGTCGGCCAGTCGATGCAGCCATCGGTGATGCTCTGCCCGTAGACGAGCGGCTTGCCCGGCACGAGATCCTGGCGGCCGGCCACCAGATTGCTCTCCATCATCATGCCCTTGATCCGCCGGTCGCCGGCTGCAACCTGCCCTGCGACCGATGTGACGACGAGCGGCTGGTTTTCCGGGTTCTTGCTGCTGTTGGCGTGGCTTGCGTCGATGATGATACGCGGCTCGAGCCCGGCCTTGATGGACTGTTCCGCTGTCGCCTGCACGCTTTCGGCGTCATAATTGGGCTCTCTGCCGCCTCGCAGGATGATGTGACAATCCTCGTTGCCGCGGGTCGAGGCGATCGCGGCAAGACCTTCCTTGGTCACGGCCGGGAAGTGATGCGGCTGCGATGCCGCGACGATCGCATCGAGCGCAATGCGCACGTCGCCATTCGTGCCGTTCTTGAAGCCGACGGGGCAGGAGAGGCCGGATGCGAGCTGCCGATGCACCTGGCTTTCGGTCGTCCTCGCGCCGATCGCGCCCCAGCTCACCAGATCGGAAATATATTGCGGCGTGATCGTATCGAGATATTCGCAGCCTGCCGGCAGACCGATTTCGTTGACGTCGAACAGCAGCTTGCGGGCGATGCGCAGGCCTTCCTCGATGCGGTAGCTGCCGTCGAGATGCGGGTCGTTGATTAGACCCTTCCAGCCCACCGTCGTGCGTGGCTTCTCGAAATACACGCGCATGATGATTTCGAGATCATCGGCGAAGCGGTCCCGTTGCTCCTTCAGCCGCGCGGCGTAATCGAGCGCTGCGACTGGATCGTGGATGGAGCAAGGGCCGATGACGACGATCAGTCGGTCGTCGTCGTCGCGCAGGATGTTATGAATAGCATTGCGCGCCCCGGTGACGGTCGCTGTCACCGCCTCGTCGCGGGGGATTTCATCGATGATCCGAGATGGCGGCGTCAGCGCCGTGATCTCGACAATGCGCAAGTCGTCAGTGGAATTCAACACGGTATCGGTTCCTTTTTGGGGTCATACCGTGGCGACAAAAAAGCCGCCAGGTATAACTAGCGGCTGTTCGGGTCTTTGCTGTCGTGTCTTTTCTAACTACGCACAGGCCCGTCTCCGCTGAGAGCAGCGGTACGAATAAAATCGTGCGGAATATGCATGAGCGAAAGACATGGACTGTCTCTACGATAAAAAATGCCTGGTGTCGATGACGAAGATTGAGATTCCAGACGGCATACTGCAGAGCCGGCCTTCAGAAAAAATGACTTACCCCTGTCTCGGAAGGATCGGCCCGACTTCGCTGGAAGTAAGGCCGATCCCCATCCGATCAGGGGTCAAGTCAGATCAGATCTCAGTAAAGTGGTCTTAGAAGCTACGCTGGAAGCGGAGAATGCCAGCCCACTGGTCCTGATTGATAGAGTCCCAGTTGGTGTAGGATACTTCCGGCGTGATCTGCAGGTTCTTGACCGGGTTCCACTTGACGTTCGCGGTAGCGGCGAAGATCTTCGAGTCGGTGTAGGCAACCTGAGCGTTCGCCTGCAGCTTTGCGTCGATCGGAACGGTAACGCCGCCCCAAACAGCCCAGTCGCCCCAGCCGATACCCTTGGCAGGGCCGGCGCCATTGGCGTTTGCATACTTGTTCAGCTTGTCGCCATCGGTGTTCCAGCCGCCCATCAAGAAGGCCTTGAAGACGCCGAAGTCGGCATCGACGCGAGCCTTGATGGCGCCTTCTTCGACGATGGAGTCATAACCACCGACGATCTTGAAGCCGAAGTTGCCAGCCTTGTAGCCAGCACCGGCAACGACGTCGGGCAGGTAGTGGTTGGTGCTGTCTTCGCCGTTGGCACCCTTGGCGCCCGAACCGGAGTTGCTGTCTTCAACCGAGACCACAGCCGTGAAGCCGTTGCCGGCGTCGTAGTTGTAGGTCAACTGGTTGAGTTCGTACGGGCCGTCATTGACCACGTCGTCGTTCATGACGCCGCCAGCGTAACCGATATACGAGTTGTACTGGGAGTCAGCTTTACCGATGAGGAAACCGCCGAGGCTGATGTTTGCGAACAGCAGCTTCGTGGTGGTCGCGCCGCCATCCTGCCAGTCCCAACGGATGACCGTGTTGGTCTTCAGCGGGCCATATTCGGTATCGGTCGCAGTGTCGAGGCTCAGATGAGCACGCGTGTGCCAGAGAGTGCCATTGTGGCTGGCTGGGTTGTAGGCGTCGTACCACTTGCCTTCGGTACGGACATAGCCGCCGATCTTGAGGCAGGTTTCGCTGCCCGGGATGAAGAAGTAGCCAGCGCCATATGCGTCGCAGATGCGAACGTATTCCAGCGGTTCCGGCTCGGCAGCAACGATAGCGTCGGCTGCCTGAGCGCCAGAAACTACTGCCAGGGCAGCAGCGGAGCCGAGAAGAAGGCTCTTGATGTTCATAAAAACTCCAATCCAATATAGATTGGGCATAGGCAATCGCGCCGAAAAATCGACGTGCCTTAACCCTATCCCTGTTTAAAAACCCCGACTCGGGAGAAACGGGCCCCACCCGCTTCTGGTCGCATTAAAGACGAATTCCTGCAAAGTTATATGATATATTTTTGTGAGAATGACTTTTTCGTGAAATTTAAGTTCAAGTTGCAAGAATGCAACATGCACAAACAAAATGCTAAGTTCTGCATAATATTGGCTGCGCAATAGTCATCTTGAGGTAGAATAACATTCTTTATAGTATTCAAATATTATTTGATAATATTTATCGCGGCGTACTCGGCCGAATGCAGTTGCCACTTTTAATGGCGTAGACGGCTGTTATCACACCTCGGCGGCAATCGAAGGGTGTCTATTCAGGCCATCGCCAGCTCTTCCGGTCGGTTAGTATGAGGCTGGTCGCTTCGAGGCTGAGACGATGAGTTTGCTCAATATAGAGCCGATCATGATGCCCCAGAGCCCGCTGGTCATGCCGACGATGATGTCGAGCGGCGAACCATAATTGCCGCTTGCCAACAGATGCGAAAGGGAAAGTGCCAGCACGCTGCCGATCATCAGGAGACAAGTGAAGGAGGGGGACTGCGGGTAGGCGAGGCGGGCAAGCATGCCTGCTACGCAGAGCGCAACGGCGCGAAAGATGTCAAACGGATTGCCTAATGCGGCCTGCCAATTGAGATGAGCAAGCGTTACGCCGATAAGCGCCGCAATATACGTCCAGGCAATAATCTTCAAAAATCGGTCTGATATCATGGGGATATGATATAGCAGCGGCGAATACAAACGCCAGCCTGACGCCGCTGCGAAGATCGTTGGCGCACGAATCTAGCGCGCACATTTTATGTGGTTTCGAAATATTCTGTTGCGGCGCGTTAAGGTGTTCGGCCTTCGATTCGCCTTCCTGCTGTGCCGCCGTCAGTGAGTGGACTGGCCGCGTTACCTTCCGGACAGTCATCAATGCTGCTTAAGCTTTCGATACGCGAAGCGCATCTTCATCCTCGTCCAATTGCTCTTCATCGTCTGCGGCAACGGTTGATGATGAACGGCCGAGAAAGGAAAAGACGACGGTCGCCGTCAGGACAGTGATGGCAGTCAGAAGCCAGAGGAGCGCGCCGAAGGCGTTGCTATAACCCAGAATAAGCGTGTCATGCCCGATTGCCGGCACAGTCGACACCGCGGCGGTCAGATTGCCTGTTACTAGCTGCTGCGCAGCCATAGCTGCGTGCTCACCAGCGGATACGCCGAGATTCGATTGAATGAAGGCGGAGAGGATGGCGCTGACGACGGCAAGCGCCACCCCTTCGCCGGCGACGCGGGTGGTGCTGAAAATGCCGGTCGCCATGCCGGCCCGCTCCTTGGGGACCACGCTGACGGCAAGCCCGTCCATCAGGCCCCAGGGCAAGCTGATGCCGACCCCGATCGTCAGCAGCGGACCGATAAGAGCGGATGGGGCCGAGCCGGCGGCAAAATCGCTAAGCCAGAAAAGGCCCGTCGCCGAGATGATGAGGCCGGTGCCGCAGATCGTTGCGGGGCTGAACCAGCGAGTGAGGAGCCCGGCGACGATCGGCAGGATGAGCAGCGGCGCCGAAAGCGCGACCATCATCCGCCCGGCGGCGGTCTCGCTCATGCCTTCGATGCCGACGAAACGTACGGGCAGCAGGATCAGCAAAACGACAAAGGCATAGGCGGGTGCTGCCGCCAGAAGCTGTACGCCGACGAAACGCGGATAGCGAAACAGGCTGAGATCCAGCATGGGTCGCTTCACAACGCGCTCGATGATAGCGAAGGCGAGAAAGAACAGTGCGGCGCCGACCAGCAGGGCGATGACGACCGGGTCACTCCAGCCGGTTTCCGGCGCGCGCAGAACGCCATAGGTGAAGAGCGTCAAGGCAAGTGTGAAGCTCAGTGCGCCCGGCCAATCCAGCCCCGTCGCATCGGGATCCTTGGATTCGCGCAGGAAACAGGCGCCGAGGCCAAGTGCGAGCAATGCCAGCGCAACCACGAGGATGAAGATGGAAGGCCAGCCGAAGGCATCGATCATCAGACCGGAGGCGATCGGCCCAAAGGCGAGACCTACGCCGAAGCTGGAGCCGACGATGCTGAAAGCACGCATCCTTGCCGCCCCATCGAACTCCTGAGCCAGCGAAGCCATCCCACCGGAAAAGGCGGCTGCGGCGCCGAGACCCTGCAGTGCCCTCAGTATATCGAACCAGACGATGTTGTTGGCCAGCGCCAATCCGGCTGAGAACAGCGCGAAGCAACCGACGCCGGTCAGAAAGATGCGTCGGCGGCCAAAGCTGTCTGCCAGCGCGCCCGAGGCCATCAGGCAACTGCCGAAGCTCAGCATGAAGGCGTTGGTGACCCAGTTGAGCGCGATCGGGCTGCCGCCGAGCATGCGGCTGATGGCCGGCAGGGCGACGGCTGGGCCGGTGAATGTCAGCGGCATCGCCGCTGCAGCGCAGCAGACTGCGACAAGGACGAAGAATTTCTCGGTCGGACTTGCGACCTTTGTCTGGGGAGAGGTCATCGGATTACCGTTGGGTTCGAGCAAGGAAGGAAGCGACAGGCAACCCTGGGAGTGATGTTGGCCGAAGGCCCGCGCCTGCACTTCAAATGACCTGAGCAAGATATATTTGCTGCAATCGGATGATAATTGCCCTATTTCTCCATATATACCGGAAGAAAACTCTCGAATGGAGCGCGCCCATGGATCGTTTAAGCGGATTGACGGCTTTCGTTCGCACTGCGGATCTCGGCAGCTTTGCCGCTGCCGGACGCGTGCTCGGCCTTTCGGCCTCCGCTGTCGGCAAGGCGGTCAGCAATCTGGAGCATCAGCTTGGCGTCCGGTTGCTGCAGCGTTCCACGCGCAGCATTCGGTTGACCGAGGAAGGGCGGCTCTTTCACGAGCGCTGCCGGCGCGTGCTTGACGATCTCGACGATGCGCAAGCCTCGCTTGCGCAGGCGGTCGCGGTGCCGCGCGGGCGGCTGCGGGTCAGCGTGCCCATCGTCAGTTATCACTTCCTCTTGCCCGTCGTGCCGGAATTCGTTGCTCGTTATCCCGAGGTCGAGCTCGACATCGATTTCAACGACCGTATCGTCGATATGATCGAGGAGGGGGTCGATGTCGCGATCCGCAGCGGCGATCTGCCGGATTCGCGGCTGATATCGCGCACCTTGCGCCCGTTTCAGATGTTGCTCTGCGCCGCGCCCAGCTATCTCGATCGCTTCGGCATTCCCGATTGCCCGCGTGATCTCAACGAGCATCTGGCCGTCAGATTTCGCTTTCCCAATAGCGGTAAGCTGCTGGCTTGGCCTCTAACCATGCCGGAAGGCGAGCCGGATCTGCGCATGCGAACGGCCTTCTCCTGCAACAATATGGAAGCGGTGCGCGGCGCGACCGTTGCCGGCCTCGGCATCGGCTGCATGCCGGATTTCCTCGTGCGCAGTACGCTTGCGGAAGGAAAGCTCAGAACGGTTCTCGGCGATTTCATCGACGAACCCGGCCATTTCCATCTGCTCTGGCCATCCAACCGCCATATGTCGCCCAAGGTTCGAGTTCTTGTCGATTTCCTCAGCGAGAGGCTTTTCGCGAAAAGCTGCGATGTTTTGCCGGCAACGACTGCGGCTTAGGCCAAAGGTTTTGCCGCTGATTCAAATAGCGTCTGTTTGATCAGAGAAATAATTTCTGGAATTGCCTGGGAAGCAGTTGTCGCAGGAGTTCGATTTTGCGACGGTGTCGGTTTCACATGCAGATTTGTCGCGCTGATCCGCGGCTTATGCAGCCTAATCTGGAAATCCCAATGAGCCGCTTCTGGAGCCCGATTGTTCATTCCTTGATCCCCTATGTCGCCGGCGAGCAGCCGACGACCGGTGGAATAACCAAACTCAATACCAATGAGAGCCCTTACGGTCCTTCGCCACTTGCCCTGGAGGCGATCTCGAAAGCGACGTTCGATACGCTTCGGCTCTATCCCGATCCGACCGCGCGGGAACTGCGCGTCGCAATCGCCGAGAGTTTCGGGCTCGATAAGGACGAGGTCTTCGTCGGCAATGGATCGGACGAGGTTTTGGCCCATACGTTCCAGGCGCTGCTCAATCATGAAGAGCCCCTGCTTTTCCCCGATATTACCTATAGCTTCTATCCCACCTATTGCCGCCTCTATGGGATCGAGTTCCGGCAGGTTCCGGTCGATGCCGAAATGCGCGTCCGACTTGACGATTATCGCCAGCCCTGCGGCGCGATCATCCTGCCCAATCCCAATGCACCCACGGGGATCGGCCTGCCTCTGGCAGATATCGAAAGCCTCCTCAAGGATCATCCCGATCAGGTCGTTGTTATCGACGAAGCCTATGTCGATTTCGGCGGCGAGAGCGCGGTTCCATTCGTCCGCACATATCCGAATCTGCTTGTCATTCAGACCCTGTCGAAGTCGCGTGGGCTTGCCGGTTTGCGAGTGGGCTTCGCCGTCGGGCAAAGGCCGCTCATAGAGGCACTGGAAAGGGTCAAGGACAGCTTCAATTCCTATCCTCTTGATCGGCTTGCGCAGGCAGGTGCCATAGCGGCCTGGAAGGATCGGGACTGGTTCGAGCGCTATCGCGCCATGATCATCGCCAGCCGAGAACGGCTGGCTGTCGACCTTAGAGAACTGGGCTTTCACGTCCTCCCGTCATCCACCAATTTTCTTTTCGCGCGGCATCCGAGCCGGCCAGGCTCGGAACTGGCCGCAGAGCTGCGAAGCAGAAACATCCTGGTAAGACGGTTCTCGGCGGAGCGTATCGACGATTTCCTGCGTATCACGATCGGTACGGATGAGGAATGCGACCGGCTGTTGGCGGCCCTTGGCGAGATATTGAGTTGATTGGCAGCCGCGAAAGGACTGCTCCGAGACTTGCTGTTAAAGGTGGTGATTTGCTTTCAATCTAACCAACTGTGGTCGTGCTGCCGCCGCAAAGCGGCAAGTGAAAAAGACGGCGGAGCCGAGCCCGCCGCCTTCTCTCATTACATGCGATAGCGATCAGATGTCGCTTGCCGCGTTCGCCCAGATTTCCGCGGCTTGCGCGGCGGTGACGCGGCGCACGTCCGTTTCATCGCGGCGGCTGGCGAAGAGTTCGCTTGCCATGATCTGCTCGGCGAGATCGGCCGGCAGCGACAGGAGAACACGCTGTCCTTCCTTGTGGATGCCACCAACGTCCGAGCGCTTGCCGGTGATCATGCCGCCGGCGACCGTGTTGTTGCTTTCGGGATCGATGAGGATGAAGGAGCCCGTCGAGCGGTTCTGCTCGTAGGGGTCGAAGATGGCGCTCTCGTCGAAGGTCAGGCGAACCTTGCCGATTGCGTTCATCCAGAGCGCCTGCGCCGGTGCCCACGCGCCGGTCTTCAGCTCGAGTTGGGCAATCGGCTGAACCTGAACACGCTGACGGCGGCTGCCGCTCTTCAGCCAATAGCGCTTGCCGGGTTCGATGCCTTCCGGCTGCAGCGCGACGATCTGGGCATCGAAGGAAAGGCCCGTCTGCGGTTGGCTGTCGATGGCGACGATCATGTCGCCGCGCGATACGTCCACCTGGCGGTCGAGAACGAGGGTGATGGCATCGCCGGCAACCGCCGCGTTGCGCACGAGGTCGAAGGTGACGATCTTCGAGACATTGGCGACCATGCCCGAGGGCAGGATCATGACGCTATCGCCGGGCTTGACCGAGCCGCCGGCAACCGTGCCCTGATAGCCGCGGAAGCTTTCGCCGGGGCGGGAGACGCGTTGCACCGAAAGTCGGAAGCCGACCGTCTGCGACGAGCGAACAGTCGCCAGTTCCAGCGTTTCGACCAGCGTCGGACCGGTGTACCACGGCATGGCGGCTTGGCCGGAATAGACGACGTTTTCACCCTTCAGCGCCGACATCGGGATGGCGGTGATCTGCTTGACGCCGAGCGACAAGGCAAACTCGCGGAAGTCGTTGGAAATCTTCTCGAAACCGGCGCGGTCGTAATTCGTCAGGTCGATCTTGTTGACGGCGAGCACGAACTGCCTGATGCCGAGCAGCGACGCGATCGTCGCATGGCGGCGGGTCTGCTCGAGGATGCCCATGCGTGCATCGACCAGCAGCACGGCGAGATCGGCGGTCGAGGCACCGGTTGCCATGTTGCGGGTGTATTGCTCGTGGCCGGGCGTGTCGGCAACGATGAAGGAACGCTTGTCGGTCGAGAAATAGCGATAGGCGACATCGATGGTGATGCCCTGTTCGCGCTCGGCCTGCAGACCGTCGAGCAGCAGCGCGAAGTCGGGCAGGCCGAGATCGTTCTGCTTGCCGGTGGAATCGCGCTGCAGCGTGGCGGCCTGGTCTTCCTTGACCGCCTTGGTGTCCCACAGGAGGCGGCCGATCAGCGTGGACTTGCCGTCATCGACGCTGCCGCAGGTAATCAGGCGAAGCGGGCGCGAATCGCGGAGAGCCTTGGCCGGTTCGGCGGCAGACCCAACAGCAGGCCCAACAACAGGCATCGTGACGATGTTGGCGTTTGCGGTCATCTCAGAAATATCCTTCACGCTTCTTCTTTTCCATGGAGCCGGACTGGTCGCGGTCGATAGCGCGGCCTTGCCGTTCGGAAACCGTGGCGATTTCCAGCTCTGCAATAATGTCTTCCAGTGTCGTCGCAGTGGAACGGATGGCCCCGGTCAATGGGAAGCAGCCGAGGGTGCGGAAGCGGATCACTTCCTCGCGCTTGGTTTCGCCCGGCAGCAGCTCGAGCCTTGGATCTGCTGCCATGATCATCATGCCGTCGCGCTCGACGATCGGGCGCTTGGCCGCGAAATAGAGCGGCACGATCGGGATTTCCTCGGCCTGGATGTAGCGCCAGATATCCACTTCGGTCCAGTTGGAGAGCGGGAAGACGCGAACGCTTTCGCCCCTGCGGATCTGGCCGTTATAGATGTTCCAGAGTTCCGGGCGCTGATTGCGCGGATCCCAGCGATGGTCCGGCGTGCGGAAGGAATAGATGCGTTCCTTGGCGCGCGAGGCTTCCTCGTCGCGGCGAGCACCGCCGAAAGCGGCGTCGAACTGGCCGGCATCGAGCGCATGGCGCAGCGCTTCCGTCTTCATGATGTCGGTATAGCGGGCCGAGCCATAGGTGAAGGGCGTGATGTTCTCCGCCTTGCCGCGCGGATTGATATGCTCGATCAGATCGAGATCGTACTTCTTCACGATCTCGTCGCGGAAGGTGATCATCTCGGCGAATTTCCAGCCGGTGTTCACATGCAGGAGCGGGAAGGGGACGCGGCCGGGATAGAAGGCCTTGCGCGCCAGATGCAGCAGCACCGACGAATCCTTGCCGATCGAATAGAGCATGACGGGACGCTCGAACTCGGCAGCAACCTCACGGAAGATATGAATCGCTTCGTTTTCGAGCGCCTTCAGATGCGGATCGAGGGGCGGCTTTACGCTTTGCGGATTGGAGATTTCCGTATCCGGACGGCTATCGGGCATTGATGACTCCAGAACTTTCAAATGTCCCGACCGAAACTGGGTCGGAGAGAATGGGTGCGTTGGTTCCCGGTTGAACAGCGGCGTAGGAAACGCGCTTCGGATCGATCCCGGGAGCCGGCGGACATATTATTGTGCTGTTGCGGCAGTGCCTTCTTCGTGGACATGCAGGCCGCATTCGCGCTTTTCATCGTTTTCCCACCACCAGCGGCCAGCGCGCTCGGGCTCGCCCGGCTTGATGGCACGAGTGCAGGGTTCGCAGCCGATCGAGGGATAGCCGCGTGCATGCAGCGGGTTCACCGGAACGCTGTTGTCGGCGACATAGGCTCGGATCGCGTCGATATCCCAATCGGCAAGCGGGTTGATCTTGACCAGGTTGCGCTCGGGGTCGAATTCGGCGAAGGGCGTATCGGCGCGGTTGGCGGACTGGCCGCGGCGCAGGCCGGTGATCCAGATGCTGGCGCCCGAAAGTGCTCGCGCAAGCGGCTTCAGCTTGCGCACGCCGCAACAGGCATGCCTGGCTTCGACGCTCTCATAGAAACCGTTCAGACCGTATTTTGCGGCATAGGCGTCGATATCGGCCTGTTCCGGCTCGTAGCGGACGATCTTGATATCGTATTGGCTTTCCGTCTCGTCGATCAGGGCGAGCGTTTCCGGGAAGAGACGGCCGGTGTGCAGGGTTGCCACTTCGATCGGCAGGCGGTGATTGCCGATCTCCGCCGTGATCACCTGATCTTCGATCCCGAGCGACGTTGTAAACACGGTACGGCCACCGAGGCCGGCCACGAGAGACAGACGGCCGGCAAGATCGAGCGATGCAAGCTGGCTGTTGAGCGTCGCGGCATCTTCAATAAAGGTAATGGCAGTCATGGGAATCCTGTCCTGATGTTGCCGGGAGTATCGCAGTTCGTAACGGCAGCGGACAGAAAAATAGATTTCGAAAGGGAGCGGCTGGAGAGTAAATATCTCCATGAAGCAGCACCGATAAGGAAAAGCGACCGCCTCGGCTGTTAACCGAGGCGTTTTGCCGCCGGAGCGGCCCTTCGGAAGCACTCGATATGACTGACCATGTTTAAGTGCTTGCTTTAATGTCTATAGAAATAGTAGAGTTACACATAGCTTGTCAAATGGAAATCGGAAGTGATGCCCAAAATGATGCGCTGCGGTGGATTTTGCGCTAAACTATTGGCATAGCGACGAAGAATGACAACAAGTCTGGGTTGCTAACGTTTCCTGGCCGTGCGCCAAGGGTGTGAGTGCTTCGACATTGCCCCGGGGACGAGGGCTGAGGAGTTCTATAGCGGACCGGCCGAATCGCTCGACCGGACGTATCGCATGTGTGTGTGAAGCGGTTCGAAATGATTACTCAGAAAGCAAAATATGCGCTGCGGGCGCTGTCTGCCTTGGCCCAATCCGAGGCGGGCGAGCCGATGATGATTTCCGACATCGCCGCCCAGCAGAAGATCCCGAAGAAATTCCTCGAACAGATCCTTCTCGACCTGAAGCATCAGGGCATTGTCATCAGCCGTCGCGGCAAGCAGGGCGGTTATCTCCTGCGCAAGCCGGCGGATGAGATCACCTTCGGCGAAATCCTGCGGGTCATCGATGGGCCGCTGGCGCCGCTACCCTGTCTCTCGCTCACCGCCTATCGTCGCTGCGACGACTGCGACGGTGAGCAGAACTGCGAGATCCGCCACGTCTTTGCCCGGGTGGCGGATGCGACCCGCAAGGTTCTCTTCTCTACGACCATAGCCGATGCCATCGCTCAGCCTGATGGCGCGGAAGTCGCCAGGCTGATGGCTTAGAGCAGTTCCAGCAAAAGTGCGAAGCGGTTTTGCGTCCGGAACTGCGTAAAAATAAGAAGATAGAGCGTTTTCGCGATTCGAAGGAAAGCGGAAATGCTCCGGCAGGTCAAGGCCGGGAAGGCCTACCATGTGCCTTTCTCCGGCATCGGCAGAGCTTCGGCATTCAGTGGGTGGCATGTTCCTCGCCGCCTTCCTTTTCCATGGCACGCCGGGCGCGGATTGCTGCTGCGATGAAGACACGGGACAGCCCATGATACAAGGGCTCGCGCGACAGTAGCCGTGACGTGACATAGCCGATCATCGATACAGCCATGATCGGGATAACGGCCTGATGATCGCCCGTCATTTCCAGGATGATGACGAAGGCGGTCATCGGCGCCTGCACCACGCCGGCGAAATAGCCGGCCATGCCGAGGATCGCCGCAAGCGCCACGCCGCCGCCTATCAGCGTGCCGACCGTGCTGCCGAAGCCGGCGCCGACGGCAAGTGAGGGGGCGAAGATGCCGCCGGGAATGCCTGATATCATCGACAGGAAGCTTGCCAGCAGCTTCTCGACGAAGAAGAGCAGGGGCAGGGCATGTCCTTCCACCGCGCCGCGGGCTTGCTCGTAACCGGTGCCGAAGGTTTGGCCGCCGGAGAGCACGCCGACGGCGGCAACGATAAAACCACAGAGGCCGGCAAGGATCAGCATGCGTTTCAGCGGCTGCGGTTGTGCCCAGCGACGGATGCGAATGCCGGCATAAAGCGCCAGCCCGCTGAAGGTGGCGCCGAGTGCGCCACCGCCGACACCGCAGATCAGCATGACAATCCAGTCCCGAAGCATCGTCGGCGCCGCATCGGCCGTGCCGAAATAATTATAGCTGCCGGAAAGGCCGAGTGCGGCAAGGCCGGAAAGAATGACGGCGGTCAGAACCAGACCGTTGGCGCGCGACTCATAGGTGCGGCTCATTTCCTCGATGGCAAAGACGATACCTGCAAGCGGCGTGTTGAAGGCGGCCGCGATGCCGGCGGCGGAGCCGGCAAGGATCAGCCCCTTCGCCTGCGCCATGCCGCCGAAGCGGGCAACGGCCAGCATGAAGGACGCGCCGACCTGCACCGTCGGCCCCTCACGGCCAATCGAGGCGCCGCTCAAAAGGCCCAATATAGTCAGCACGATCTTGCCGAAGGCGAGCCGCAGCGACAACAGCTTGGTGCGATCCTCTTCATGATGCAGATGTCGCGCGGCAATCGCCTGCGGAATGCCGCTCCCTTGCGAATTGGGAAACAGCGTCGCAGCCAGATACGCCGATAAAACGAAACCGAGCGGCGTCAGCGCGAGCGGCAGCAGCCACATCCATTCGCCCGATTGCGTCACACCGGTAAAAGCCCGCTGCGCCACATCGGCGAGCTTGGCAAAGCCGACACTGATAACACCGATCGCTAGAGCACCCGTCCAGAACACCAAACGCGGTCGCCAGAGATTGAATGAGCCCCAGATGACGCGGGAACGGCGGAGCAGCTTGGACTTGCGGTAGATAGGGGGCATGGGACGTGTACCGTTATGCTGGCCCGCATGCCCTTTGGAGGCATTTTCCGGGCCGCACACCTCGTAGGGAGAATTGCGATATCGATCTTTCTTACAGAATTTCCCTTTGCGGCCAAGGTTTAATCCACGTGTTGACCGTTTCGAGTGATCGAATAAAATGTATTGCAGTTGCAATGCAAAGGAGCCGATGAATGAAATCCGCTTCCATACCGCCCTTGAGGGTTGATCCCGCCTTGCGCGCCGCTGCTGAAAGCGTGCTGCGAGAGGGCGAGACCTTGTCGGCATTTGTGGAAAGCTCGCTGCGTGCGCAGATTGAACACCGCCAAACGAAGGCCGAATTCATCGCTCGCGGTCTTGCTGCGCGGGAGGATGCGAGGAAAACTGGCGTGTATCACAGCGCTGACGACGTGCTGGGAATGCTGAAGGGCAAACTTGAAGCCGCAAAAGCGTCTAGACAAAAATGACCTTTGCCGTGCGTTACTCCAAAGGCGCGCTTGATGATCTCGAACGACTCTATGACTATCTTCTGGTAAGAGACATCGAGCTTGCGGAAAAAGCCTGTCAGGCGATCGCCAAGGCAACGGAATTTCTGGAGAATTTTCCGTTCAGTTGCCGCAAAGCGTCAGCGGACAATGCATTTCTCCGCGAACTCCTCATTCCTTTCGGCTCGTCCGGTTATGTCGCTCTATTCGAAATCGAGGACAGCGAGACGGTGACAATACTGGCGATCAGGCATCAGCGAGAGGAGGATTACCACTGATGCCCGCCCATCCTACCGATCGCTGGTCTCCCACCGCGGATTGATCCAGGGCTCCTGGTTCGAGCGTGCCAGCCTCGGCTTGCCGAGAATGTGGTCGGCCGCCTTCTCGCCGGTCATGATCGAAGGCCCGTTCAGGTTGCCATATGTCACATGCGGGAAGATCGAGCTGTCGGCGACACGCAGGCCGTCGACGCCGATGACGCGCGTGTCGGGATCGACCACCGCCATCGGATCGTCTTTCGAACCCATCTTGCAGGTGCCGCAGGGGTGATAGGCGCTTTCCAGATGTTCGCGCAGGAAGGCGTCGATCTCGTCGTCGGTCTGAACGTTCGGTCCGGGCTGGATTTCCGGTCCACGATATTCGTCGAAGGCCTTCTGCCCGAAGATCTCGCGGGTAAGGCGCACGCAGTGGCGGAACTTCTCCCAGTCTTCCGGATGGCTCATATAGTTGAAGCGGATAACGGGATCCGCCTTCGGGTCGGAAGAGCGCAGCGTGACGTTGCCGCGCGATTTCGATAAGTTGTAGCCGACATGCACCTGGAAGCCGTGGCTCTTGGCGGCCGCCTTGCCGTCATAGCTGATGGCGACGGGAAGGAAGTGATACTGGATGTCGGGCTGTTTGACGCCGGGCGCGGAGCGCAGGAAGGCGCAGGCCTCGAACTGGTTTGAGGTGCCGAGGCCCTTCTTGAAGAACAGCCATTGCGCGCCGGCAATCCCCTGCATGTACCAGGGAAGCCAGGAATAGAGCGACACCGGCTTCAGGCTGGTCTGCTGGAAATAGAATTCCATATGGTCCTGCAGGTTGGCGCCGACGCCCGGCCGGTCGGCCTTCACCTCGATCCCCATGTCGCGCAGATGCTGCCCAGGCCCGATGCCGGATAGCATCAGCAGCTTCGGAGAATTGAACGAGGAGGCGGAGACGATCACCTCGCGGTTTGCCTTAATGATCTCGATCTTGCCGTCCCGCTCGACTTCGACACCCGTCGCACGGCCATTTTCGATGACGATCTTGCGGGCGAAGCAGCGGATGAGCGTCGCGTTCGGCCGCTTCAGCGCAGGCTTGAGATAGGCTGTCGCCGCAGACCAGCGCCGGCCCATCCACGTCGTCTGCTCCATTAGGCCGAAGCCTTCCTGCTTGCTGCCGTTATAATCTTCCGTCGTCTCGAAGCCCGCCTGCTTGCCGGCTTCGATGAAGGCGTGGAACAATGGGTTGCGGGCATCGCCCCGGCGCACATGCAGTGGGCCATCCGTGCCGCGCCACCCCTCTTCGCCGCCGTGAGAATGCTCCATCCGCTTGAAGTAGGGCAGCACGTCAGCATAGGCCCAGCCTTGCGCGCCCAGCTCCTCCCAGCGATTGAAGTCTTCCGCATGGCCGCGCACATAGACCATGCCGTTGATCGAGGAGGAGCCGCCGATCACCTTGCCGCGCGGGGCGGTGATGCGTCGGTTGTTGAGCTGCGGTTCCGGCTCGGAGAGATAGCCCCAATTGTAACGGTCCATGCTCATCGGCCAGGCAAGGGCTGCCGGCATCTGGATGAATGGGCCGAAGTCGCTGCCGCCGAATTCCAGAACGATGACCGAATGCTTGCCGTCTTCCGACAGGCGGTAAGCCATGGCGGAGCCGGCTGAGCCTGAGCCAACGATGACGAAATCTGCTTGCATGACGATATGCTCCAAGTGGCAACAGGCGTAAATCGAAGGATATGCACCCTCCCCTTGAGGAGGAGGGGCGGCCGCAGGCCGGGGTGGGGTGATTGCTGCTATACGCGCTGCGGCTGGTCACCCCCACCCGCCGCTATGCGGCGACCTCTCCCCTCAAGGGGGAGGTGGATCAATAAGGCGCCTGCACCGGCCCCATGCCGACATAGACTGTCTTCAGTTCCGAATAATGCTCCAATGCGGCCAGTGAATTCTCGCGGCCGAAGCCGGATTGCTTGGAGCCGCCGAAGGGAATTTCGACCGGGCAGAGATTGTAGGTGTTGATCCAGAGCGTGCCGGCTTCGAGCTGGTCGACGACGCGGTGGGCGCGCGTGAGGTCGGCGGTAAAGACGCCGCCGGAAAGCCCGAATTCGGTGGCGTTGGCGCGGGCAATCACCTCGGCCTCGTCATCGAAGTCGAGCACGCACATGACTGGCCCGAAAATCTCCTCGCGGGCGATCGTCATATCGTCGGTGACGTCGGCAAACACGGTTGGCTGAATGTAATAGCCTTCGCCGGAGACATTGTTCGGGATGCCGCCGCCGGTCAGCAGCGTTGCGCCTTCGGCCTTGCCTTTTTCGATGTAGGACAGCACCTTTTCGCGCTGCGCCCAGGAGACCATAGGGCCGATCTGCGTCGCCTCGTCCATCGGGTCACCGATGAGCATGGCGTCTGTACGGCTCTTCAGGCGCTTCAGGAATTCGGACTTGATCTTACTGGAGACGAAGACGCGCGTGCCGTTCGAGCAGACCTGGCCAGTCGAATAGAAATTGCCGAGCATCGCGCCGCCGATGGCGCTGTCGATATCGGCATCGTCGAAGACGATCAGCGGCGACTTGCCGCCGAGTTCCATGGTGACATGTTTGAGGTTACCGGCCGCCGAAGCCGCCACCTTGCGGCCCGTCGGCACCGAGCCGGTCAGCGAAACCTTCGCCACATCAGGATGATTGACGAGCAGAGGCCCGGTTTCGCGGTCGCCCTGGATGACATTGTAAAGGCCCTTCGGCAGGCCTGCCTCAATAAGGATTTCGGCGATCTTAAGCGCGCCGAGCGGCGTGTTTTCCGAAGGCTTGAACACCATGGCGTTGCCGGCGACGAGGGCCGGCGCACCCTTCCAGCAAGCGATCTGCTGCGGGTAGTTCCATGCGCCGATGCCGACGCACACGCCGAGCGGCACCCGCTTGGTATAGGCGAAATCGCCGCCGAGCGGGATATAGGAGCCGTTGAGGCCGGCTGCCGCGATGCCGCCGAAGAATTCGAAACTGTCGGCGCCGGACGTGGGGTCGGCGACGATGGTTTCCTGGATCGGCTTGCCGGTATCCAGCGTTTCCAGTTCCGAAAGCTCGCGGTTACGTTCGCGCATGATCTCGGCGGCCCGCTTCAGGATGCGACCGCGCGCCGTCGGGCTCATGGCCGCCCATTCCGGCTGCGCACGCTTGGCACTGGCGATCGCCTTTTCTACGATGGCAGGCGTCGCTGCGTGCAGGCGGGCGATGACTTCGCCGGTCCCCGGATAGATGCTTTCGATAAGGGTGCCGTCGGTGTCCTCGACATATTCTCCGTCGATGAAATGCGAGGCTTTCGGTTGTGCGCGCATTATAGAACCCTCAATTCTTCGTAGGACACCATGACATGCTCTTGGAAAGCAGGCCGCTCGGTGAGGTTTTCGTAGTAGCGCTGCAGCCGCGGATGGGCAGGGCGCTGGATGTCGATGTCGAAATAGCGATAGAGAACGTGCCCGAATTGTATGTCCGCGAGCGTCAGATTATCGCCCGCAAGGAAGCGGTGCCGTCCGAACTGCGACTCGGCGATGTCTAGCTTCGCAGCGAGTGCTGCGACAGCCGCAACAATCGCCTTCTCATCACGCAGGGCAGGGGCAGTCCGCACCGCGCGCCAGAACACCGGGCCAGTGAAATTCAAGGCGATATTGATCTTCGCCCATTCGGCCCATTTATCGATCTGGGCGCGATGGCGCGCACTCTTCGGCCAGAAGGCATCCTCGCCATATTGCGTCGCGAGATAGCGCAGGATGGCGCCCGTTTCCCAAAGCGGCTCGTCATCACCATCGCGCAGCACCGGAACGGTGCCATTCGGGTTCATCGCCAGGAATTCGGGCGTGTCATTGACGCCATAGGTAAAGCCGGCATCGATGCGCTCATAGGCAAGGCCGAGCTCGCCGATGCACCACATCAGCGCCTGCACGTTGGATGACGATTTGCGGCCCCATACGGTCAGCATGGTCTCAGCCTTTCAGCGCGTTGAGGTGGGTCGTCAGATAATCTTCCGTCAGCGCGATCGACGCCTCGGTGCTGATCGGCGCGGATCTGAGGCCCTGGCGGATATAAAGCCCGTCGATCATGGCAGCTGCACCCTCGGCGATCCGCCCGGCGTCGCCGGCCGGGCACAGAGCCTTGAGATTGGCAACGAGATTTGAGTGCAGGCGGCGTGCGTAGATGACGAGAAAGCGCCGCGTCTCTTCCGAGCGTTGCGCTTCGGCGTAGAAGGCGAGCCAGGCGGCGATCGTTTCCGGCGCGAACTGATCGGCCTGGAAGCTGACGCGGATCACGGCGGAGAGCTTTTCGCGCGGCGTTTTCGCCTCTCGGAGCGCCGTCACGACGCTGTCGCGCAGCCGCTGTAGATGCACGCGGACGGTTTCGATCAGCAGCTGTTCCTTGCTGCCGAAGTAATGATGCGCAAGGGCGGGGGAAACGCCCGCCTGCTTGGCGATTTCGGACATGGTGACCGTAAGCGAGCCGTGATCGCCGATCACGCGCATCGCAGCATCCACCAGCGCCTTGCGGCGCACAGGCTCCATTCCGACTTTCGGCATTGCGTCAATCCCCAAGATTAAAGATGAGTGTATTTTTGATTGACTGATCAATCAATAAAAAAATCACGGGACCGGCATTCCCTGGCGAAAAATCCGCAACCTCTTTCCGCACAGCATTTCTGTGCCATACTTCCGAAGAGGAGGAGGTGCAGTCATGGTTGATATTCTTGATGAAGTTCCCCCATCCGCGATGCGCGGCAAATGGGGTTGGTTTGTCGGACTTGGCATATTGCTGCTGATCTGTGGTGGCATCGCCCTTGGCAATCTGTTCATCGCCACGGTGGCTTCCGTCTATTATGTCGGCATGCTGATGCTGATCGGCGGTATCGTGCATTTGGCCCATGCCTTTCAGGTGAGGGGTTGGGAGCATATCTTGTTCTGGGTGTTGAGCGGCCTGCTCTATACGGTTGCCGGTATCCTTGCCTTCGCCAATCCGCTGTTGACTTCCGAGGCATTGACGCTGTTCCTTGCCATCGCGCTCCTCATCGCCGGCACGTTCCGCGTCTGGGTCGGCCGCAAGCTGAAACCTGAGCGCGGCTGGGTTTGGATCGTCATCAGCGGTCTTGCGACTGCCGTTGCAGGCATCGCCATCGCTCTCGGCTGGCCGGTCAACAGCCTTTGGATCCTCGGCCTTTTCCTGGCTTTCGATCTGATCTTCCAGGGCTGGACGCTGGTGGTCTTCGGTCTCGTGCTCAGGCGGTAGTGCATCTCCCAAAAGGGGTAACGCACTGCTACTTTTTGACAAGAAGCGTGAGCGGCGTTACTCTTTGCGCCTCTGCCATATCAGGCAGAACGGCGTTGCGTTGATGTAACGGCAGTATCTTCATCTGGAAGTCCGCATGTCGAGGGACATGCTCGAAGAAACTGGTCGAAGCCGCGGAACATGATTCCAGACAAATTTCCGCTAGATAACGTCAAGGGAGGAATATCATGCCGATGGTAACGGTTTCCATCTCTCCGCTTCAGGCTGCCGGCATCCGGGCAGCGGTCGACACCGGCACCTATGCCTCGAGCAGCGAAGTCGTGCGGGAAGCTCTTCGCATGTGGGATGCGGCGCGCAAGCGCGGTGACATTTGCGAGGTGCCACGTGCCGCCAACGATGGCGGCGAGACGGCAAAGAGCGGCCGTTGCGTCGCCGATATGTTTGCCGATTACGAAGCAGAGCGGCACTCGAGCAATCAGCACTGAGCCCCGCTCGTCACGGCAGCCCTCGGCTGCCGTGCGCCGGGTCCGCGTCCCGGCGAATGGTTAATATTGCTTTACCATTCATGAAACTTTCACATAGGGGAAAGGTTTCGTTGACGCTTTATGGCGCAATCTTGGGTCGAAAACGCGGTAAATCCAAAGTTTTACTTAAATAAATTAGATTAGAATCCGCAAGTGGAGATGGGCATGTCCGTGACTGCCGCAGTCGAACCGGGCGTATTGCGCCGATATGCCAGCGACCAGATCGTCACTCTCGCCAAACTCGTCATCGAAAATGCATTCCAGCCGATCGTGGAGGCCGGTACGGGCGCCGTTTTCGGCTATGAATCCCTGATGCGCGGCCAGGAACGCATCGGTTTCGACAGCCCGGTCGACATTCTCGATGAGGCCGAGCGCACCGGCCAGCTTCTCGGGCTGGAGCAGATGGTCACGAGCCGCGCGCTGGCGAAGTTTGCCACCCTGCCCAATATTGCTACCACGACACTTTTCCTCAATCTGGATGTCCGGCTGATTGCGCAGGGCACGGCTTTGGTCGACGGCCTGTTGCAGCACATGAGAAAGGCCGGCATCGCGCCGTCCTCCGTCTGCTTCGAATTCTCCGAACGTTTCGACAATACCATCGTGCCGGAGTTTTCGGCGCTGGTTGCCAAGATGCGCAATGCCGGCTTCAAGCTCGCGATCGATGATTTCGGCGTCGGCCGTGGCGAGATGAAGTTGTTGTCCGATTATCCGGTCGACTATCTCAAGATCGACCGGCATTTCATCGTCGATATCGACCGCAGCGCCCGCAAGCGCCATATCCTGAGGAACCTCGTCAATATCGCCCATGTCCTCGGGACGCGCGTGATCGCGGAGGGCATCGAAACTGAGGCGGAGTTCGTGACCTGCCGCGAATTCGGCGTCGACCTCGTCCAGGGCTGGTTCATCGCCCGTCCGACGGTGCTGGTCAACGAGCTGAAGCAGAGCTTTCCGCATCTGCAGGATCTCGGTAAGGTCGCCCGCAACAGCCAGTCGCTCGATGAAATCCTCATCCGCAAGCAGATCGAAGTGCTGCCGACCATCCGCGAAAGCGACAGCATCGACAGTGTCTTCGAGCTCTTTCGCCGCAATCCGCGCCGGGCCTATTTCCCGGTCGTCAATGCCAATGACGAGCCGCGCGGCATCATCCACGAGTATCAGCTGAAGGAATATATCTATCAGCCTTTCGGCCGCGACCTGTTGAAGAACAAGGTCTATAAACGGTCGATCTCGCATTTCGTCGAAATGGCGCCGATCGTCGGGCTCGATTCCGATGCCGACACGCTGATGACGATCTTCGCCAACATGGAAAGCAGCGATTGCCTGATCGTCACCGAAGGCACGCATTATGCCGGCATCGTCTCCGCTGCCTCGCTCATCAAGGTCATCAACGAGAAGCAACTCAAGATCGCGCAGGACCAGAACCCGCTGACTGGCCTTCCCGGCAACAGGGCGATCCACGACTTCATGCAGAGCGCCGGCCGAGATGGCGATGAAATCAGGCATTTCTGTTATTGCGACTTCGATAATTTCAAGCCGTTCAACGATGCCTATGGCTTCCATCTCGGCGACCATGCCATCTCGTTGTTTGCGGCCCTGATGCGCCGCTATTTCTTTGCGGAGCGCCATTTCCTCGGTCATGTCGGCGGCGACGATTTCTTCATCGGTGTCACCGGCTGGAATATGCAGGAGCTTCGCGAGGTTCTGGACCGGCTGCTTGCCGATTTCCACGCCGACGTCCGCGAGCTCTATTCGGTGGAGGATCGTGCCGCGGGTCGCATTCGCGGCCACGACCGCAGTGGCGCCGAGACCGAGTTCCCGCTGATGCGCTGCTCGATCGGCATCCTGCAACTGCCGGAGGGGCTGGTGATCGACAATATCAGCCGGGTCAGCACCTCCATTGCGGGTATCAAGGCGAAGGCAAAGGAAAGCGCCATGGGCGTGGCATTCCTCGGCTTGGCCGAGACGAATTGACGCCCTCCGGCACTCGGTCCTTTTCAAGCGCTTTGCGCTAAACTATCTCCACTGCTTTGCTGGGAGAGGAGATAGCGCCATGCCCTTGCCGTCTGAAATGCGTTTCGTGGATTTGCCGTCCTTTGGCGGACCAGAGGTCATGACAATCGCCCGAAAGCCTCTGCCGGTCTTGAAGCCGGGCGAGATCCTGGTCCGTGTCGAGGCCGCCGGCGTCAATCGGCCGGATGTGGCGCAACGGCAGGGCACCTATCCTCCGCCGAAGGATGCAAGCCCGATCCTGGGCCTTGAGATATCGGGCGAAGTGGTCGATGTCGCGCCCGGCGTGACGGAGTTTTCGATCGGCAACAAGGTTTGCGGCCTCGCCAATGGCGGCGGCTATGCCGAATATTGCGCTCTTCCCGCTGGCCAGGCGTTGCGCTTCCCGAACGGCTATGACGCCGTGCGTGCTGCGGCCATCCCTGAGACGTTCTTTACGGTCTGGGCCAATCTCTTCCAAATGGCGGGCCTCACCGAAGGCGAAAGCGTGCTGATCCACGGCGGCTCCAGCGGCATCGGCACGACGGCGATCCAGCTTGCCCGCGCTTTCGGCGCGACCGTTTATGCGACCGCCGGATCGAAAGAAAAATGCGAGGCTTGCGAGAAGCTCGGCGCCAAGCGGGCGATCAATTATAAAGAAGAGGATTTCGCCGAGGTCATCAAGGCCGAGACGGAACATGGCGTCGATATCATCCTCGACATGATCGGCGCCGCCTATCTGGAAAAGAACCTCGCTTCGCTTGCCCGCGATGGCTGCCTTTCCATCATTGCTTTCCTTGGCGGCGCGGTTGCGGAAAAGGCCAACCTTGCGCCGATCATGGTCAAGCGGCTGACCGTGACCGGTTCGACTATGCGCCCGCGCACGGCTGAGGAAAAGCGGGCCATCCGCGACGACCTCCTGTCCCAAGTCTGGCCGCTGTTTGACGAGGGCACGGTTGCCCCCGTTATCTATCGGACCTTTTCTTTCGACGATGTAGTCGAGGCGCATCGATTGATGGAAACCAGCGATCACATCGGCAAGATCATGCTGCAGCTGGCTTGATCGTCAGCGACAGGACGACGGCGATAAGGCCGGGTATGGCCATCAGCGCATAGAGCCATGTTGCGGCAGAGAGGCCGCCGGCAATGCCACCCGGATGGGTCAGGCCCGCTCCATTGACGATGACGCCGGCGAGCGCTGCACCGAATGCGCCGCCCAGCGACTGTGTCATCGAGATCGCCGCCGAGGCCTTGTCTTGTTCGGTCCTGCGGGCGATGCCAATGATCCTGGTTACAAGATGCGCCCAGCCGAGACCGACGCCGAATCCCATCAGGAACATGGCGATCACGGCCGGCGCGAACCTGACGATGGTGTCGAAGGGCGTATTCGTTGCCAGGAACGGGATCAGCGATGCGGTTGCGGCCGTTTCCAGAATGCAGCCACTGACGATGGCGATGGCCGCTGGCCGACCTGAGAAAGAGTTGCTGAAGAAGGCCGCGATGGTCCAGCCGAGCGCTACCAGCGCCACGAGATAGCCTGAGACTAGCGGCGTTACGCCATGGAGCGTCTGCAGGAAATAGGGGATATAGATGTCGCTCGTCAGCACCAGCATCATCGTGAATATCGTCAGGTAGAGCCGCGCGATGGGGTTGCTGAGCATGACGGCGCCATAGGGCAGGAGGCGCACTTCGCTCTTGCGCTCGATCAGCGCCATCGTTGCGACGAGCACGATCGAAGCTGCGATCAGCATCATCTTGTAGGATCCATCTTCGATCGTGCCGGCAATGCTCACGAATAGAACTGCGGCAATCAGAAGTATGATCTGGATCAGCGGCGTTCTGGTGTCGATCCGATCGTCCGCGACATCGGGCAGCAGCCAGCGCCCCGAGAGCGCCATGAGGACAGCCACCGGGACGAGGATGAGAAAGGCCTCCCGCCAGGCGCTCCCTGCGGCGAAGAGGCCGCCGAGCGTCGGCCCGAGCACGGTCGCTACACCCCAGATGGCAGCGTAGAGCGTAGAGGCCCTGCGCCACAGGGGTTCCGGATAGATGAAACGAATGAAGGCATAGGCGAGGCCGGACAGCATGCCGGAGCCGTATCCCTGAACGGCGCGACCGATCAGCAGCACCGGCATGGTCGGTGCGATGGCGCAAGCGAGGCTGCCGACGCCGAAGATGAGCGCCGCTGCAACATAGACGGCACGCAAGCCTATTCCCTTCGGCCGGGTCGCAACCGTGATCGAGCCGAGCACGCCTGCGGCGACGAAAAGCGTCGTCATCCACGAGAACAATTCGAGGCCGCCGATATCGCGGACGATCGAGGGCGCAATCGTGGCGGTGATGTAGGATTCGACGGCATAAAGCGTGACGCCTCCGCCCAGCATCAGTGTCGCGGGCAGAAGTTTTGGCGAGAACAGCGTGAAGATTGAGACTGATTTGAGGGGAGCGGTGGTTTCGATGCTGGACATCGGGCAATCCTCGGTATTTTCCCTAGCGCTTGATTATTTTCCAAGTTATAATTTGGAAAATTACATCCTTGTCGGATTAAAACAAGAGAAAACTTGGAAAAATGCGTCAGTCACCTGCCAATCGAATTCTGATCCTGTTGAAAACCGACGGGCCGCAGCTGGCAGCGGCCGTCGGCGATGCGCTCGGCATATCGTCGGAAGCAGCCCGTCAGCAGCTGACGAAGATGGCGGAGGAAGGGTTGGTCGAGCCTGTAGCGGAAGCTTCCGTCGGCAGAGGCAGACCGCGCCAGTTCTGGCATCTGACGGCGGTCGGCAATCGGCAGTTTCCCGATGGCCATGCAGATCTGACCGCCACCCTCCTTGCCACCATGGCCAGCCAACTGGGGCAGGGGGCCGTCGATGCTGTCATCTCGGCACGCGAAACGGAGACGCTTCGGCGCTATCGCAGCGAAATCGATTTGACGGCCGATCTGCCCTCACGAGTCGCGAGCCTTGCTGCCATCCGCACCCAGGAAGGCTATATGGCCGATCACTGGCAGGACGATGACGGTTCGCTGGTGCTGGTGGAGAACCATTGTCCCATCTGCGCCGCCGCATCTGCCTGTGCCGGCTTCTGTCGATCGGAGCTGGAGACTTTTCGCATGGTGCTCGGCGCTGATGTCGAACGGGAGGAGCATATTCTGCTCGGCGCCCGGCGTTGCGCCTACAGGATCCGCGACGCGGCCTGAGAGATCGCTTTTCGATGCTGCCCGCCGGCATCGGCGATTGGCAATGCAGAATGCAGCGGCTATCACTGGCCGTCTAGCAAAATCAAAGGCTGCGTCCCTCATGTCCAATCCCGTCTGCGTCGAAGTCACCCGTGGCAATCTGGTTGAGAGCCGCCATCGCGGTTCCATCGTTGCGGTCGATGGCGGTGGCAAGTTGGTCTTCTCGCTCGGCGATATCGAAAGCGGCGTCTTTCCGCGCTCTGCCTGCAAGGCGATGCAGGCCCTGCCGCTGGTCGAAAGCGGTGCTGCCGACGCTTATGGCTTCGGTGACAAGGAATTGGCGCTCGCCTGCTCCTCCCACAATGGCGAGGATGAACATGTAGCACTTGCCGCCTTGATGCTGGCCCGCGCCGGCCGCGATGTCGGCACGCTCGAATGCGGCGCGCACTGGTCCTCCGACCTGAAAACAACAATCCGTCAGGCCCGCACCATTGAGACGCCGACGGCGCTGCATAACAATTGTTCCGGCAAGCATGCCGGCTTCGTCTGCGCCTGCTGTCATCAGGACATCGATCCCAAGGGCTATGTCGGCTATGACCATCCGCTGCAGCAGCAGATCCGCGAGATGATGCAGAGCCTGACCGGCGCTATTCTGGCGCACGACAATTGCGGCACGGATGGCTGCTCGATACCGACCTATGCCGTGCCGCTCAAGGGACTGGCGCATGGCTTTGCCAAGATGGCGACCGGCATTGGCCTGGAGCCGCTGCGCGCCAAGGCGTCACACCGGTTGTTCGAGGCATGCATGGCCGAACCCTTCTACGTTGCCGGCACCGACCGCGCCTGCACCAGGCTGATGCAGATTGCCCCCGGCCGCATCTTCGCCAAGACCGGCGCCGAGGGCGTATTTTGCGCCGCTATCCCCGAGGAGGGCATTGCTATCGCGCTCAAATGCGACGATGGCAACAGCCGTGCCGCCGAAGTCATGGTGGCCGCAACCTTGGCCCGCTTCTTCGAGAAGGACGGCGCGGTTCATGCCGGCCTGATGGCGATGGCCGACCGATCCTTCAAGAACTGGAACGGCATTCATGTCGGCGATATCAGGCCGGCAGCGGCGTTGACGGCATAGGTTACTCTTCGCTTCAGCCGCTCATTTTCTGAGCTGGTACATGGTGTCGGACGACCTTGTA
The DNA here is from genome assembly GCF_020871915.1 of Rhizobium sp. AB2/73. Taxonomy (NCBI): domain Bacteria; kingdom Pseudomonadati; phylum Pseudomonadota; class Alphaproteobacteria; order Hyphomicrobiales; family Rhizobiaceae; genus Rhizobium; species Rhizobium sp. AB2/73. The sequence continues at coordinate 597,574 of NZ_CP067071.1, forward strand.
TTCCTGCCAGATGAGAACCATGACGACGAGGTCGAAGATGGTCAGGATGATGAGCCCGATGCCATGCGTGTCGGTGAAGCGATAAAGCTGGTAGACGATGAAAACGCCCAGGGCGACCAGCGATGCCGGATAGGCCCACATCTTGCCCCGGAGCAGGCCGATGACCAGCAGTACCTTCACCAGCCCATGACTCAAGAGGTAATAGGCATAGAAATTCTTGGTGCTGACCGAGAAATCCTGTGCCCATGTGAGCAGATGGGTCGCGATGAAATCATGCGGGTCGTCGAGCAGCTCGGGCTGAGTGATCCGGTTAGCCAGCCGAAGGATCGACTCGGTACTGACGAGCGCGAGCACAAGGCCGCCGAGGCATTCGATCAGGGCATGTGCGCCCTTCAACAGGACGCTGATTTCGAAGAGCTGATGAATGCGTCGTTCGTTCATGGGCGATCACAACCTCTGGGGCCTATTCAGGTAGGCTTGATCGGCGGCGACGACAAGACATACCGATCTCCGGTCGCCGGTCAGGCCAGGAAGATCGGCACGTCCATATCTCGATAGGGTGTCAGGCTCTCCTCCGGAATATCGGACGGCACGACCACGCCGGAGACGCCTGTCAATGGAAGGATCTGGCATGGAGAGGCCGCATCGAGCTTCTCGGTTGTCACCAGTACGTAGGTGTCTGCCGAGCAATGGGCGATATGCCGCTTGATGGCCGCCTCCTCGAAATCGCCGGTCGAAAAGCCGCGGGCGGGATGGATGGCGGTGACGCCCAGAAAGAAGATGTCGGTCCTTATCGATGCGATGGCCGCCATGGCGGCAGCACCCGTCGCAACCATCGAATGCTTATAGAGCTTACCACCGATCAGGATCACCTCGGCCAAAGGATGATGCTCCAGCTCGCCAGCAATCGTAGGGCTGTGCGTGACGATGGTGACGGCAAGGTCTTTCGGAAGCTGCCGGGCGATCTCGGCATTGGTGGTGCCGCCGTCGAGAAATACGGTCTGGCCCGGCTGGATCATCTTGGTTGCATAGGCACCAAGCCGGCGCTTCGCATCGGATGAAACCGCCTGCCGCGCGGTGAAATCGGGTAACTCAGGTGACAGCGGCAATGCGCCGCCGTGCACGCGCTTCAGCAGCTTCTCCGTTGCCATTTCCCGCAGATCCCGGCGGATCGTGTCTTCGGACAGATCCAGTTCGTCGGCCAGAACCTTGGCGATCACTTGGCCGTCCCGGCGCAATCTGTCGAGGATGAGGGCTTTGCGTTGGCTGGTCAGCATGTCGATGCTCTGCACGATATATCACGAATAATCATGAATTTATCAGAATCGATTCGACATTCAAGAAAATATGCGCATATTCGTGCAAATTCCTGCAGGAAGCAGGTATTCAGAATGGAGGCATGACATGTTGATTCTGATTGCGGGACCCTATCGCTCCGGCACCGGCGATGATCCGAAGAAGATGGCCGAAAACCTCAAGCGCCTTGAGGAGCCGTCCTATGCCCTGTTCAAGGCAGGCCATCTCCCGATGATCGGCGAATGGGTCGCCCTGCCGGTCTGGCATGCCGCCGGCGGCAAGAGCATCGGCGACGATCTCTATGAAGAGATCTTCCATCCGACAGCCGGCCGCCTGCTGCAGCTTTGCGAGGGTGTTCTCAGGTTGCCGGGTGATTCCAAGGGCGCCGATAATGATGTCCGCATTGCCCGCGAGCGCGGCATTCCCGTTTGGTACGGGCTGGAAGACGTGCCGGGCTGCGCCTGAGATCAACCGCCCATCCCCATTGAGCCAGCCAATGGGGATGGGGATATCGGCGTGATCGATCAAAACCTTTTGTAGCGCCCATCAGCATCAACCACTTCCGTATCGGCCCGGTTCGCTTTAGCTTCCTTGCAGAATTCAATTAAGGAACGGAACATGCTGACATTCTATTATGCGCCCGGAAGCTGCGCGCTCGCCAGTCTCATCGCCCTGGAAGAATCCGGCCTCGCCTACGAGCCCCGACGCCTCAACCTCGCCAACGGCGATCAGCGCCAGCCGGATTATCTGGCCATCAATCCCAAAGGTCGCGTTCCGGCCCTGGTGACCGATCGTGGCGTCCTTACCGAGAATATCGCGATCATGGCCTATATCGCCCAGATCGCACCGGCCGCGAAGCTGGCACCGCTCGACGACCCCTTCGAATTCGCGCAGATGCAATCCTTCAACAGTTACATCGTCTCCACCGTTCATGTGAATCATTCGCACAAGGGACGTGGCTACCGCTGGACCGACGATGCCGCCGCCATCGAGACAATGAAGGCCAAGGTGCCGCAGACCATGACCGAAAGCTTCGCCTTGATCGAGGATAAGATGCTGAAGGGCCCCTGGGTGATGGGCGAGCAATATACCGTCGCAGACGGCTATCTCTTTACCATGGAGAAGTGGCTGCCGGGAGACAATGTCGATATCAAGCAGTTCCCCAAGGTCAGCGCGCATTATCAGCGTATGCTCGAGCGCCCGGCCGTTCAGAAGGCGCTTGCCGTCGAACAGGGCTGATCGATCAGCCGAACATTGCCAGAAGTTTTTTCGGGGCGCGGTATCGCCACGCCTCGACTAAGCGCAGCTCCAGTTCCTCGTCGCCGATCGCGGCGATGCGCAACGGTAGTGATGGCCAGCCGACATAGTGATCCGTCTGGAAATAGATCTCCGGCGCCATTTCCATCAGCTGTTCCTTACGGTCGACCGGCAGCGACAGCACGATGGTCTCGTTATTCTTGACGGTCACGAACGCCTTGCCGCCGACTTTGAAGGCCGGCAGTCATAATGAAGGCCAGGTTCGACCTCGAGCAGCCTGGCTTGCGCCACCAGCCGCTGCAATCGTTCTGCTATGGCGTCCATACCTACGTTCGATGTCATGCGCGTTTGAGTGCCATGATTAACTCTCTTATGCGCATTCCTTGGGCTGAATGGTCCGCTTGTCCAGAGGCCGCCCCAGGTTTTCCGGCATCAGCGGCAGATCGGCCAATTCTTCCAGCGACATGGCCGCAAGCATGGGATGCTGCAACGGATCGCTGTCCGATTTGCGATCTTCTTCGAGATGATGATTGAAGAAAAGCTTCAAGATCGACATGGCATGCCTCCCTGGGTGCTCGCATCGATGCAACCATGAGGGAATCAGCCGAGCGAGCGACGGCGGTCTTCAATTTCATGGTGCAATAATCGCGCGAATATGCGCGCGATGCAATTGAGAATGCGGGGATGCTGATATAGATATTCTACAATGAGAAACCTCAACAACGTTCACTTGAATGGCTTGCGCGCGCTGGAGGCGGTCGGGCGCCTCGGTTCGCTGCAGGCAGCCGCCGATGAACTCGGCGTGACGGTCGGTGCGGTCAGCCAGCAGGTCATCAAGGCCGAGGCGCAACTCGGTCGGCCGCTGTTCGAGCGGACGCCTAAGGGGATGACGGTGACGGCATCGGGACTGGCGGTGCTGGCAAGGCTGGGCGAGGGATTTCAGGCGCTTTCGGCGGCAATCGCGCTTGCGCAGCATAAGGATGAGAACATCCTCACCATTTCGGTGGCACCGGTCTTTGCGGCGCGCTGGCTAGTGCACCGGCTCGATCGCTTCGCCAGCCGTCATCCCGATATTCGGCTGCGCATCGATGCCACCACGCGGCTCATCAATCCCGCGACGTCGGATGTCGATATCGGCATTCGGGTCGGCAATGGGCAATGGCCCGGCGTCAAGGCCGAGCTGCTACTGGCCCAGGAGGTGTTCCCGGTCGTTACGCCGCAGATTGCCGCCATGCTTCGGGAGCCTGCCGATATACTGAAAGTCCCCGCCGTCATCGACGGACATGCGATGTTCGGCTGGGAGGTGTGGCTGCGCGAGGCCGGGCTCCCGGGCCATTGCATGGAAGAGCGTCACATCTTCAACGACGCGTCGCTCTGTCTGGATGCGGCCATAGCGGGGCAAGGGGTGATGCTCGCCTGGCAGACGCTGGCTGCCTATGCCCTCCAGCAGAAATGCCTCGTCGATCCCTTCGGCATCCGCGTAAAGACGGGCTTCGGCCATTATTTCGTCACGGCCGAAGGCGTGCGTGAGCCGAAGAAGGTCACCGCCTTCAAGGCCTGGATCCGTGAGGAAATGGAAGAGAGCATGCGTCTCTTCCAATAATGTCAGACCGGCTCCTTGCCGCGGGTCGCCTGCATGGCCTTGTAGGCGTCGCGCGACTGGCAACGCTCGATCCAGGCCTTCATCTTCGGGCGAGCGTCGAACAAGTCCTGCTCGGTCTGAGCATAGCGCAGCACTTCGGCCAGGTTGAGGTCGGCGGCGGTAAAGCGATTGCCGACGAGATAGTCCTGGTTTTGCAGGTGCTTTTCGAGCACGTCGAGTGGTTTCTTCAGCGAGCGGCAGGCGACTGCGATCCCGGCCTTGCCTGCGTCGCTATTTTCCTGCGCATTGTCATAGATGCGAACCAGCGCGACGCTATAGGGTTCGACTTCCGTCGCCGCCCACATCGTCCACATAGACATCAGTCCTTCTTCCTCTACCGTCTTGCCAGCCAGCGGGCCGCCATATTTGCGTGCGAGATAGAGGTTGATGGCGAGCGACTCATGCATCGCGAGATCGCCATCCTTGATGCAGGGGATCATGCCCATCGGATTGACCGCCAGAAACTCCGGCGACATCGTGTTGATTGGCGCATCGGCAGCGAGCGGATTGGCAAGCCGGCTGGCCTGGATGACAGGCACGGATTTGAACTCAAGGCCGAGCTCCTCGGCCATCCAGTAATTGCGCGAGGCGCGCGAGCGATAGACACCGTAGATCGTCAGCATATGGGTCTCCCAGATTCGAGTCGGCGCGACCTTATTGGGCAGCTTGGGCGAGTAAAAGACCCTGCCGCTGATATCTGCGATGAAAGCTCGTGATGGATGGCGGATGGCTAGCGCCGAGCAAGCACGAAAATATCCGCCAGCCCGTCTAAATCTTTGCAAATCATGCTGCCGAGGCCTAGCCTTCGTTCAGAAATTAGCGTCGCTGCATGTTACCGTTCGGTTACGGCTTTCATCGGATGCGGTAGGAGGCATCCGATGAAAGGTACATGGGCAATCGGTAACTGCGATCTCGGGAGGAGAGCAGATGCTTGCGACCGGCGTTTCGCTAGACGACAAATATACCGCTGAGGATGGCCGCGTTTTCATGACCGGCCTGCAGGCGCTGGTGCGGCTTCCCATGACGCAGATGCGGCGTGACCGCGCCGCCGGGCTCAATACGGCAACCTTCATTTCAGGCTATCGCGGCTCGCCGCTCGGCGGCTACGACCAGCAGCTTCTGAAGGCCCGGACTTACCTCGACGCGCATGACGTCACCTTCCAGCCCGGAATCAATGAAGACCTTGCAGCCACGGCCGTCTGGGGTTCGCAGCAGGTCGGCCTTTCTCCTGGCGCCCGCAAGGACGGCGTGCTCGGCATCTGGTACGGCAAAGGCCCCGGCGTTGACCGCTCCGGTGACGTGCTGAAGCACGGCAATGCCGCCGGCACCTCCAGGCATGGTGGGGTCCTCTGTTTTGCCGGCGACGATCATTCCGCCAAATCCTCGACCATTCCGCACCAGACCGACCATGAGTTCATGTCGGCGGTCATGCCGGTCATCTATCCTTCTTCGATCCACGAATTCCTCGAATACGGCCTGCTCGGCATCGCCATGTCGCGTTATTCCGGCTGCTGGATCGGCATGAAATTCATTGCCGATACAGTCGAGACGACGGCGGCCGTCGATCTATCGGGAGAAAAGCGGCAGTTCGTCTTGCCGACGGATTTCGAACTGCCTCCCGGCGGCCTCAACCTGCGCTGGCCCGATCCGCCGCTGGTGCAGGACGATCGCCTGCAGAATTACAAGGCCTATGCGGCCATCGCTTTCGCCCGCGCCAATCGCGTCGACGAAATCACGCATGATGTTCCCAATGCCCGCTTCGGCATCATCTCCTCTGGCAAGGCCTATGAGGATGTGCTGCAGGCGCTGCGCGAGCTGGAGATCGGCCCGCGGGAAATGGCCGATATCGGCCTGCGTATCTTGAAGGTGCGTATGCCCTGGCCGTTGGAGCCGGAGGCCGTGCGTCATTTCTCGGAAGGGCTGGACGAAGTTCTTGTCGTCGAGGAGCGTCGCGAAATCATCGAAAACCAGATCAAACAGCAGCTCTTCAACTGGCGCGCCGATGTACGCCCGCGCATCGTCGGCAAGTTCGACGAGCATGACAAACCCTATCTCAGCCTGTCTTCGGCGCTGACCGTCGGCGCGGTTGCGAGAGCCATCGCCGGGCGCATCGTCAAGCTCGATCTCGATCAGGGCCTGCACGATCGCATTGCCGCCAAGCTTGCCTATCTCGCCGAGCGCGGCCAGATCAGCCGCAGCTATGTGGCGCCGCTGAACCGGACGCCCTTCTTCTGCTCGGGCTGTCCGCACAATACGTCCACCCGCGTTCCCGAAGGCAGCCGCGCCATCGCCGGCATCGGCTGCCATTACATGGCCACCTGGATGGACCGCAACACCGAGACTTTCACCCAGATGGGCGGTGAAGGCGTGCCGTGGACGGCGATCGCCCGCTACACCGACGAAAAGCATATGTTCGTCAATCTCGGTGACGGTACCTATTTCCACTCCGGCATTCTTGCCGTCCGCCAGTCTGTCGCCGCCAAGGTCAACGTCACCTACAAGCTGCTCTACAACGATGCCGTAGCGATGACCGGCGGGCAGCAGATCGACGGCCATCTGACGCCGCAGCTGGTCACCAAGCAGCTGCATGACGAGGGCGTCAAGCCGATCTATCTGCTGTCGGACAATCCCGATGCCTATCGCGCTTCGGAGCTGGCGCCCGGCGTCAAGGTCCTGCATCGCGACCACATCGATCAGGTGATGCTGACGCTGCGCGAGACCGAAGGCTGTTCGGCGATCGTCTATGTCCAGACCTGCGCCGCCGAGAAGCGCCGTCGCCGCAGCCGTGGACTGATGGAGGACCCGGCCAAGCGCGTCTTCATCAACAAGGCTGTCTGCGAGGGGTGCGGCGATTGCTCGGTACAGTCGAACTGCATCTCCGTCGAGCCGCTGGAAACGGAATTCGGCCGCAAGCGCCAGATCAACCAGTCGAGCTGCAACAAGGATTTCTCCTGCGTCAAAGGCTTTTGTCCTTCCTTCGTCACGGTTCATGGCGGCAAGCGCCGCAAGCGGAAGGCGCTTGATCATGCCGACATCGACGTGCCGATGCCGGAAATTCCTGCCATCGCCGATCGTCCCTGGAACATCGCGATAGCCGGCGTCGGCGGCACGGGCATCCTGACCATCGGAGCCATCCTTGGCATGGCCGCGCATCTGGATGGCAAGGTGCCGATGATCCTTGACATGGCAGGCCTCGCCCAGAAGGGCGGCGCCGTCATGAGCCATCTGCGCATCGGTCTCAACCAGGCAGACGTCACGTCCTCGCGCATCGTCAATGGCGGCGCGGACTTGCTGTTGTCGGCGGACGAAGTGGTTGGGGCCTCCAAGGATGCGGTCACGCTCTGCTCAACGACGCGTACGACCGCCATCGTCAACACCGGGCTCATGCCGGTCGCCGATTTCGTTCGCAACCGTGATTTCGACTTCAGGACCGGTTCGATCCAGCATACGATTGCAAAGACTGTCAGCGATAAGTCCGTCTTCCTCGATTTTGGTCGTGTCGCGGCCGAGGTCACCGGCGATGCGATCTCGACCAATATCCTGCTGACCGGTTTTGCCTGGCAGCGCGGTCTGCTGCCGTTGTCGTTGGAGGCGATCGAAAAGGCGATCGAGCTCAACGGCGTCGCCGTCAAGGCGAGCCTCTCCGCGTTTCATTGGGGCCGGCTTCTCGCGCATGATCCGCAGGCCGTGCATGCCTTGATGATCGCGCCCGATGCCGGCAAGACGCTGGCTGACATGAGTCTCGATGATCTCATCAGGCATCGCAAGGCGCATCTGACCGCCTATCAGAATGCGGCCCTTGCCGAGCGCTATGGTGCTTTCGTCGCCCAGGCCAATGCTCTGGCGACGAAAGAGCGGCTTTCGGACAAGGTGCCCTTTGCCGTCGCCGTCACTTATGCGCGGGTCCTGGCCTACAAGGATGAATATGAGGTTGCCCGGCTGCTCACCGATCCTGTTTTCGAAGCGCAATTGCGCGAGGAGATGGAGGGAGATTTCAAGCTGGCCCTTAATCTTGCCCCACCCGTCCTCGGCGGCAAGGATCCGAACGGCCGACCAAGAAAGCGCGAGTTCGGCGCCTGGATCCTGCCGCTGCTGCGGATGCTTGCACCGATGAAACGGCTGCGAGGCACCGCTTTCGATCCCTTCGGCTACATGGCGGAGCGGCAAACGGAACGCCGCCTGATTGCCGAATACGAAGAGATCGCCGGGCGTGTGCTTTCCGGTCTGCGCCACGACAACGAGGCAGAAGCCCTTGCCATTCTCTCGCTGTTTGATGAGATAAGAGGCTTCGGCCCGGTCAAGGAGGAGGCTCGCCGGAAGATCATGGTGAGGATAGCGGACAGACTGAAAGCCTATGAAATGCCGCGGGAGGCGCAGCATGTACCCGCAGATGCGGCATGACGCCGGCGGCGGAAACTTGAAGCAGGCATAACGAGACATACGTTCAAAGAAATTGGACGTTCGGGAAGGTCGGGAGGAGAAGCCGGATGTTTTCTGGGGGATTGAACTTCGCACTGGGTGAGGACATCGATGCGCTGCGCGAGCAGGTGCGCCGCTTTGCCAGCAATCGCATTGCACCCTTTGCAGACGAGATCGATCGCAACAACAGCTTCCCGATGCATCTGTGGCGGGAGATGGGCGATCTCGGCGTGCTCGGGATCACGGTTGACGAAGCCTATGGCGGCGCCGGCCTCGGCTATCTCGCCCACACGGTTGCCATGGAAGAGATCAGCCGTGCTTCGGCTTCCGTGGGTCTGAGCTACGGCGCTCATTCCAACCTCTGCGTCAACCAGATCTACCGCAACGGCACGGCGGCACAGAAGGAGCGCTACCTGCCGAAGCTGATATCCGGCGAGCATGTGGGGGCTCTTGCCATGTCGGAGCCGAGTGCAGGCTCCGATGTCGTTTCCATGAAGCTGCATGCCGAAAAGCGCGGCCATCGCTATGTGCTGAACGGCAGCAAGATGTGGATCACCAATGGCCCGGATGCCGATGTCCTCGTCGTCTACGCCAAGACCTCTCCGGATGCCGGTCCGCGCGGGATTACCGCCTTCCTCGTCGAAAAAGGCTTTCCCGGCTTCTCAGTCGGCCAGAAGCTCGACAAGCTCGGCATGCGCGGCTCGAACACCTCGGAGCTGATCTTCCTCGATTGCGAGGTTCCGGAGGAGAATGTTCTCGGCCACATCGATGGCGGCGTGCGCGTGCTGATGTCGGGTCTCGATTACGAGCGCGTGGTCCTCTCCGGTGGCCCCGTCGGCATCATGGCGGCCTGCATGGATGTGGTGCTGCCTTACATGCATGAGCGTAAGCAGTTCGGTCAGTCGATCGGCGAGTTCCAGCTGATGCAGGGCAAGCTGGCCGATATGTATGTCACCATGAATGCCTGCCGCGCCTATGTCTATGCCGTGGCCGCCGCCTGTGATCGCGGCGAGACGACCCGCAAGGATGCGGCCGGCTGCATCCTCTATTCCGCCGAGAAGGCAACGGCGCTGGCGCTCGAATGCATCCAGGCGCTCGGCGGTAACGGCTATACCAATGATTATCCCGCTGGACGGCTGCTGCGCGACGCCAAGCTCTATGAGATCGGTGCCGGCACATCCGAAATCCGGCGCATGCTGATCGGCCGCGAGCTGTTCGGCGAAACGGCCTGACTGCGAGATCGAGACATCAACGAATTTAAAGACGCGTGCCTATGCCTTCACAACCATGGAAGCCGACTCTGCATCTCGAGAGGCGGCTTCCGTCAAAGTATCGGTGATCCATTGATTGACGGACTGAGCCTTGTTTCCTGCGGCGCGAACGACCTGTTCATGCAGGCGCGGAGTCATGCGCAGGGAAAGATTCCCCGAAAATGGTCGATCGGGTTCCTGCGATCTTTTCGCGCAGAATGCGAGGTAGTCATCGACGCTGTCGCGGAAGGCCTGCACCAGTTCTTGCGCCGTTTCCGCTTCAAAAGTCACGATGTCTCTGATGCCGACGATTCTGCCATGAAAAACCATGTCATCCTCATCGAATTCCACCGAACCGGTATATCCCTTGTAAGATCTCATGGCTTTATTCCCAAATCTGTCAGAAACTCCCTGACCGTGCGCACCACATATTGCTTCGTATCAGGCTTCGGATGTGGCCGATGGATGAACAATGTTCGGCCGCTTAGCGTAAAACGAACGCGCGAGCCGCTTCCTTCCGACATCTCGCAGCCAATTGCCACCAGCAGGGCCTCAATGTCTTGCCATTTAATCGTGGCCTTCACCGGGTTGCTGAAAATGGCTTCCAGCGTCTGCCGCTGCTTTGAATTCATGGATTGTTCCGCAACGGCAAACAAGTGGTATCAAAATATGGTAGCAAATAGGCCAAGTCAATGACCGTCCTGAAATCAGAGATATCGACGCATACGGATCGCTTCCGCGACAATCGCGCCGCCATGCTGGAGGCGATCGGCGTCGCTGAGGCTGCGGCGTCGCAGGCGGCGGAAGGCGGCGGCGCGCAGGCGCGCGAGCGCCATGTCAGCCGCGGCAAGATGCTGCCGCGCGATCGTGTCGCCGGCCTGATCGATCCTGCCACCCCGTTTTTGGAAATCGGTGCGACGGCAGCCCACGGTCTCTATGGTGGCGAAGCACCGGGAGCCGGGTTGATCGCCGGTATCGGCCGCGTTTCCGGTCGCGATTGCATGATCGTCTGCAATGATGCCACCGTCAAAGGTGGCACTTATTATCCGATCACGGTGAAGAAGCATCTGCGCGCGCAGGAGATTGCGGCGGAAAACAATCTCCCCTGCATCTACCTCGTCGATTCCGGTGGTGCCAACTTGCCGAACCAGGACGAGGTATTTCCCGACCGCGATCATTTCGGCCGCATCTTCTACAATCAAGCCAATATGTCGGCGGCCGGCATCCCGCAGATCGCCGTCGTCATGGGCTCCTGCACGGCGGGCGGCGCCTATGTGCCGGCCATGTCGGATGAAACCATCATCGTCGAAAAGCAGGGGACGATCTTTCTCGCCGGTCCGCCGCTCGTCAAGGCGGCGACGGGGGAGGTTGTCTCGGCCGAAGATCTAGGCGGCGGTGATGTCCACACGCGCCTTTCCGGTGTTGCCGATCATCTGGCGCGCGACGATGCCCATGCGCTCGCACTCGCCCGGCAAGCGGTCGCCAACCTCAATTGCCGCAAGCCCGAGAGTGTCGAGCGTCGCACGCCCGAGGCGCCGCTCTACGATCCGGAGGATATTCTCGGCATCGTCCCCTCGGATCTGCGCACGCCCTATGACGTGCGCGAGGTCATCGCCCGCATGGTGGACGGCTCCCGGCTGGATGAGTTCAAGGCGCGCTACGGCACGACGCTGGTCTGCGGCTTCGCCCATATCCATGGCATCCCAGTCGGCATCATCGCCAACAACGGTGTTCTCTTCTCGGAATCGGCGCTGAAGGGCGCGCATTTCGTCGAGCTTTGCTCGCAGCGCAAGATCCCGCTGATCTTCCTGCAAAACATCACCGGCTTCATGGTCGGCCGCAAATACGAGACGGAAGGGATCGCCAAGAATGGCGCCAAGCTGGTGACGGCTGTGGCGACGACCAAGGTTCCGAAGATCACCATGCTGATCGGCGGCTCCTTCGGCGCCGGCAATTACGGCATGGCGGGTCGGGCCTATTCGCCGCGTTTCCTCTGGACCTGGCCCAACAGCCGCATATCGGTCATGGGCGGAGAGCAGGCGGCAGGCGTGCTCGCCACCGTACGCGGCGAGGCGCTGGCGCGTGCCGGCAAGCCTTGGACGCTGGAAGAAGAGGCCGCCTTCAAGGCGCCGACACTCAAGATGTTCGAAACCCAGAGCCATCCGCTCTATGCCTCGGCCCGCTTATGGGACGATGGCATCATCGATCCGCGCAAGAGCCGCGACGTGCTGGCTCTTGCGCTTTCAGCAGCACTCAACGCGCCGATCGAAGACACACGCTTCGGTCTGTTCAGGATGTGAGGAGACGGAGATGAAACGCGATGCCATCAATGCCAAGAATGCGCCGCAGCCCCGCGGCGGCTATGCTCAAGCCGTAAAGCTCGAGAATTTCGAACGATTGCTTTTTATCAGCGGACAGATACCGACCGACGTCGACGATGCCTTGCCGGAGGGTTTTAAGGCGCAGGCTCGCCAGGTCTGGCACAACATCGATGCGCAGCTGAAGGCGGCCGGCATGACGAAGGACGATATCGTCAAGGTCACCACCTTTCTCGCCGATCGACATCATACGATGGAGAACCGCGAGATCCGCAGCGAATATCTGGGCTCGCTCACGCCGGCCATGACTGTCGTGATCGCCGGTATTTTCGATACGGCCTGGCTGCTCGAAGTCGAAGTCATTGCCGCGCAATAGGGTCCGCCGATGTTTTCGAAGATACTGATCGCCAATCGCGGTGAAATCGCCTGCCGCGTCATCCGCACGGCGAGGCGCCTCGGCATCCGCACGGTCGCCATCTATTCCGACGCCGATCGGGATGCGCTGCATGTGGTGCTGGCCGACGAAGCCGTCCATATCGGCCCGGCGGCAGCGAGCGAAAGCTATCTTTCGAAGGAAAAGATCATCGCAGCCGCAAAGCGAACCGGCGCGGAGGCCATCCATCCGGGCTACGGCTTTCTCTCGGAAAATGCAGCTTTTGCCGAGGCCGTCGAAGCTGCCGGTCTGGTCTTCATCGGCCCGTCGCCGGCCTCCATCCGGGCCATGGGGCTCAAGGATGCGGCCAAGGCGCTGATGGAGCGGGCCGGCGTGCCCGTTGTTCCCGGCCATCATGGCGATAGGCAAGAGCCCGGCTTTCTTGCCGAGCAGGCCGACGGCATCGGCTTTCCCGTTCTTATCAAGGCGAGGGCCGGCGGCGGCGGCAAGGGCATGCGCCGCGTCGACCGGCCAGAGGATTTCGAGGCTTCGCTGGGGGCGGCGAAGCGCGAGGCGAAATCCGCTTTCGGCGACGATGCCGTGCTCATCGAAAAATATCTCGTCAAGCCGCGCCATATCGAGATCCAGGTCTTCGGAGACAGCCAGGGCAATGCCGTGCACCTCTTCGAGCGCGATTGCTCCCTGCAGCGCCGGCACCAGAAGGTGATCGAGGAGGCACCGGCGCCCGGCATGACGGAGGAGATGCGCAGCGCCATGGGCGAAGCGGCGGTTCGCGCCGCCCGCGCCATCGATTATCGCGGCGCCGGCACCGTTGAGTTCATCGCCGATGTCTCCGACGGCCTGTCGCCGGATCGCTTCTTCTTCATGGAGATGAACACCCGCCTACAGGTCGAGCATCCCGTCACAGAGGCAATCGCCGGAGTCGATCTTGTCGAATGGCAATTGCGTGTTGCGAGCGGCGAGCCGCTGCCGAAAACGCAAGCTGAGCTCACCATAAACGGCTGGGCCTTCGAAGCCCGCATCTATGCCGAAGACCCATCGCGCGGCTTCCTGCCGGCAACCGGCACGCTTTCCCATCTGCGGTTTCCCGAAGGCGATGTCCGCATCGATGCCGGCGTGCGCGAGGGCGACAGCATCACCCCGCATTACGACCCACTGATCGCCAAGCTGACCGTGCATGCGGCCGATCGGGCGGCGGCGCTTGCCAAGCTCACGCACGGTCTCGAGCAGACACAGGTTGCCGGAACCACCACCAATCTCGATTTCCTTATCCGGTTGAGCCGCCAGCCGGATTTCGCCGCCGGCCATCCGGACACGGGATTGATCGATCGTGACGTGGAGGCGCTGACCTCGGCGCAACCGCCAGACGATGCCGCCCTCGCCATTGCTGCCATTGTGGAGGCGGGTGGGTTCGCAGAAGCCAATGGCAGTGATCCTTGGCTGTCGCTCGGTCCTTGGCAGCTCTGGGGCGAAGCAAGCCGTCCCGTCACGCTGCATTTTGCCGGTGGTCATCAGAATTGCCGCGTGGCTGCAAAGAGTCGGTCGCTGTTCAGCGTCACCTTTGACGATCGCATCATTCTCGTTCGCTTGCTCGCAGGCGAGGGCCTTTCCCGCCACGTCGAGATCGACGGCCGGCAGTCCCATGTCGATATCTTCGAGACATCGTCAGGCGTGACTTTATTCCTCGATGGACAGACGCATCATTTCCATCGACTCGATCTGCTCGACGGTGGAGAAGAGGCGGCCGGCGGAGGCGATCGCGTCATTGCGCCGATGCCAGGCCTCGTCAAGATCGTACGTGTGCGCGAGGGCGACGCGGTGGCGAGGGGCCAGGCGCTGATCGTCATGGAGGCCATGAAGATGGAGCTGACGCTGACGGCGGCACGCGACGGCATCGTCGAAGGTCTGTATGTCGGCGAGGGGGATCAGACCAGCGAAAGCGCCGTGCTTCTGTCACTCCGCCCGGAGGATGCGGCATGAGCGACAAGCCTTCCAACCACGTCACCATCGTCGAGATGGCACCGCGTGACGGGCTGCAGAACGAGAAGCGGCAGGTTGATACCGAACACAAGATCGAGCTGGTCAATCTGCTTTCGGATTGTGGTTTCGAGCGAATTGAAGTCACCAGCTTCGTCAGCCCGAAATGGGTGCCGCAGCTTGGGGATGCCACTTCGGTCATGGCCGGCATAGAGCGGCGTCCAGGCGTTCGTTACGCAGCGCTGGTGCCCAACATGCAGGGCTTCGAGGCGGCCCTTGCGGCTGGCGCCGATGAAGTGGCGATCTTCGCCTCCGCCTCGGAAACCTTCTCAATGCGCAACATCAACTGCTCGATCGCAGAGAGCATCGAGCGCTTTCGGCCGGTGGCGGCCGCCAGTCGGGATCGCGGCGTTCCGTTGCGCGGCTATGTCAGCTGCGTCGTCGAGTGCCCCTATGAGGGCGCGGTGCCGCCGCAAAATGTTGTCAGCGTCGCGTGGCAGTTGCGTGCGCTTGGTTGCTATGAGATCAGCCTTGGCGACACGATCGGCAAAGGCACGCCCGAGGCCGTCGACCGGATGCTTGGCGCAGTGCTCGGAGAACTCCCCGCTGCAGTCCTTGCCGGCCATTTTCATGACACGTCCGGCCGCGCACTCGACAATATCGGCGTCGCGTTGGAGCGCGGCTTGAGGGTATTCGATGCGTCGGCCGGCGGCCTTGGCGGTTGTCCCTTCGCTCCCGGCGCCAAGGGCAATGTCGATACCGTTTCTGTTCAAGATTATTTATCGGCGCGGGGTTTCGAGACCGGTCTCGACGAGGACAGGCTTGCCCGCGCCGCCGCCTTTGCCCGCAGCCTCAGGAGTGCCTCATGATATCGCAGACGATCCGCATCGCCACCGACGAGCGCGGTGTTGCCCATGTGACGCTGGCGCGCCCGGAAAAGCACAATGCCCTTTCGGCGGAGATGATCGATGACTTGACAGCGGCAATGGACGACCTTGCCCACGACAGCGCGGTCCGGGTCGTCGTGCTCACGGGTGAGGGCGCAAGTTTCTGCGCTGGCGGCGATCTCGGTTGGATGCGTGCCCAGTTCGATGCTACGCGGGATGGGCGCATGGCCGAGGCGCGGCGACTTGCCATGCTGTTCAAGGCGCTGAACGAATTGCCGAAGCCGCTGATCGCCCGCGTCCAGGGCAATGCTTTCGGCGGCGGTATCGGCATCCTCAGCGTCTGCGACATGGTGATATCGGCATCGACGGCCCGTTTCGGCCTGACGGAGGTGCGCCTCGGCATCATTCCGGCCACGATCAGTCCCTATGTCGTCGCGCGCATCGGCGAAGCGAATGCGCGCCCGTTGTTTCTCTCTGGCAAAATCATCGATGCCTGGCAGGCGCATGCTGCCGGCCTTCTGTCACGAGTGGTGGCGGAGGAGGCGCTGGACGAGGCTGTAGAAGCCGAGGTCCGCCATTTCCTGGGAGCGTCACCGCAGGCTGCCGCTCGTGCCAAGGCCTTGGCGCGCTCCGTCGGCAAGCCGATTACCGATAGCATGATCGATCACGTCGTCGAGCAATTGGCAGATGCCTGGGAGACCGACGAGGCGAAGGAAGGCATCACCGCCTTCTTCGAAAAGCGGCAGCCGAACTGGCGAACGGTTTAAACCAATCTGTTGTTCTCAATGGTCAATTGCGGCAACTGCGCGCTTCCTTTGATGAGGTCGCCCGATGCCGGCTTGTCCCAGCGAAAGCCCATGATCGCAGCTTGCCGCATTTCCTGGAAGAGATTGCCCGCAATCACCGCCGAGCCGGCACCGTCGGCGACGGAGACGACGCAACCGATGCTGGCGTGTCTGACGATGTTGCCGGTCGCAACGACATTGCGGAGATATGGACCCCATCCGAGCCGCATGCCCCAGAGCGGCGCGTTCTCGATGACGTTGTCGGCGACAAGCGTATCGGCCTCGGCCGAGATACCGATGCCGAAACCGCCATCCTGCGCATAAGGGGCGATGAGCGACAGATTGCGGATGACGTTGCCCGTCACCGAAGCGAGCCTTCCGCCCTTGTCGAAATTGGTGACTGAAATGCCGTTGGCAGCACCGTCGACCAGATTGTTGCTGATCGTGGCGCCGACGAACTCGAATTCGCAGTAGATAGCCGTTTCGCCGGAGCGCAGACACTGATTGTTCGAGATCTGCACATTCGATGCCGAGTTGGCGCGGATGGCGGTGAAGGCACACTCGGCGATCTGATTGTCGGAAACCGTCACGCCATCGGCGCGGAAGACATTGATGCCGTTGCCGTTCTGACCGGTGCCGCCGCCATTGGCGCGAATGCGGGCAATGCGGTTGTTGATGACGCTGCTGCCATCCTCGGCCTTGTCCCAACGATGGATCAGGATGCCGCCATTGCCGCAATCCTCGACGCGATTGCCTGTCACCGTCAATCCGGTTGACTGGACGGAATAGATGCCGGCCTCGGCGGCGCCGGAAATGCGGCTGCGTTCGATCCGACCGGCACAGCGCTCCAGCTGCAGTCCGTGCTTGCGGCTCCCGGTTATTTCGCAATTGTCGATCAGTACTTCGTCGACGCCGGTAAATTGCAGGAGGCCACCCGCATAATCGGCGAGCCAGCGATTGCCGCCATCGAAAACCAGGCCGGAAAGCTCGATACGCCTGGCCTTGTCCGCATTCATCAGATGGCCGTCGCCGCTATAGATGAGCCGCGAGGCGCCGGGAACGCCTGTGATGCGCGTATTATTGGGGAGTGTCAGATTTGAGATGTTGTAGGTGCCCGGTGGTAGGAAAAGCGGCATGTTGCTTCGCGCCGCATTGTCGATCATCGCCTGCAGCTTGCCGCTCTTGAAATCGCTGGCGCCCGGTGTCGTCTTCAGCGCAATGGCATCGATCGGACCGCGCAGCTCAGCACCGGCCATCTTGGCAAGTGGTGTCGCGAAAACGCGCGGCGCAAGCACGCCAGCCGCTGTCGAGGCGGCGAGGGAAGCGATAAAGGCGCGGCGTTGGATCATTATGAACTCCTGGAACGTCACTTACGAAGCAGAAATCATGCCAGGCCCATCTGTGCCGTTTTGATACAGAAGCTGTTCTTCAAACGCTTTCGATCGGCCAAGAGCCTCGACCTCTTTTTGTTTCATTTACCAGTCCGGTAGAGGCGATGACCCGCACCTGATCCATTTGCGCTAGGGGCGACTCGCCGCGCATGTTACGCCTGTCGCATGCGGATCGCGGCCTTTCAACGTCTGGCACTTTTCGACGCCGTCGAGCAGGCGGCCGCGGTTTTGGCGCGCGATCTCGCCTGGGCGGAAAGGCAGGGCATCGATCTCGCCCTCTTTCCAGAATGCTATCTGCAGGGACACAGCTACAACGAAGCCATCGCCAGACGCCGCGCGCTTCCCCTCGACGATCCCGGCTTGGACGCGCTTGTCGCTCGTTTCGCCTCGAGCAGGACGACGGCGGTTATTGGCCTCTTCGAGAAGAGAGGCGATGCGCTCTACAACAGCGCCATGGTCGTCAAGTCCGACCGGATAGCCGGCGTCTATGCCAAGGCTCACCCGCTCGAAAGCGGCTGCACGCCGGGAAAGGATTTTCCGATCTGGCAGGAGGGCCATTGGCGCTTTGGCATCAATATCTGCGCCGATCTCCGATATCCCTATACCGCAGCTCGTTTGGCCCGAAAGGGAGCGGGCCTCATCTGCAATCCCGTCAACCTGATGCTTCGGCCCCATAAGGCGGAGAAATGGCATAGGCCGTGCATTTCGAGCCTGCAGATATGCGCCAGGCATACGGGATGCTGGGTCATGGCATCGGATGTGATTGGCAGCAACGAGGATGGGTGGGTGAGCTACGGCAGCACCGCCATCGTCGCTCCGAACGGCGTCGTCGTCGCAAAGGCGAAGCCCTACTGTGAGGATGTCCTCGTTTTCGATCTGCCGGATCGGCAACTGACGCGCGGATTCGATCAAAAAGCTGCTGTCGTCGCTACCTAATCGTGCAAATCGCGCTATCCTTCTAAGTCATGAGACCCGATCAACTGCTTTATCCGGCGCCCGAGGGCTTGTTCTGCCCGATCGGCGGCTTCCATATCGACCCCGTGCAGCCGGTCGCTCGCGCACTCATCACGCATGGCCATTCGGACCACGCTCGTTCCGGCCACGCGCATGTGCTCGCCACCCGCCAGACACTCGATATCATGCGCATTCGCTATGGCGATGATTTTGCCGGCTCTGAGCAGGCGGTTGCCTTCGGCGAGGAAGTGACGATCAATGGCGTCAAGGTGCAGTTCCATCCCGCTGGTCACGTCTTGGGTTCGGCTCAGATCGCAGTGGAGAAGGATGGACTGCGCATCGTGGTCTCAGGCGATTACAAGCGCCGGCCCGATCCGACCTGTGAAGCCTATGTGCCGGTTCCCTGCGATGTGTTCATCACCGAGGCCACTTTCGGGCTGCCGGTCTTCCATCATCCCGATCCGATGTCCGAAACGCGCAAGCTCCTGGCCTCCCTTCGCCAGTTTCCGGAGCGAACGCATCTTATCGGCGCCTATGCGCTCGGCAAGGCGCAGCGTGTCATCCGTCTGCTACGCGATGCGAGCTATGACAAGCCGATCTATATTCACGGTGCGCTCGAAACCCTGTGCAACTATTATGTCAGTCAGGGCATCGCGCTCGGCGAACTCAAGCCGGCCACTATCGAAACCCGCGATCAGTCGATCTTTCAGGGCGCCGTCGTCGTCGGTCCGCCCTCCGCGTTTCAGGATCGCTGGGCGCGGCGCTTTCACGATCCTCTGCCGGCTTTCGCCTCCGGCTGGATGATGGTGCGTCAGCGCGCCAAGCAGCTCGGTGTCGAGCTGCCGCTTGTAATCTCCGATCATTGCGACTGGCCCGAATTGACCGAGACGATCTCCGATCTGAAGCCGAGCGAAGTCTGGGTCACCCACGGCCGCGAAGAGGCGCTGGTGCGCTGGTGCGAGCTGCAGGGCATCGCCGCCAAGCCGTTGCATCTCATCGGCTATGAAGACGAGGGCGATTGATGAAAGCCTTTGCCGACCTTCTCGATCGCCTGGTGCTGACGCCGAGCCGCAACGGCAAGCTGAAGCTGCTGACCGATTATTTCCGCGATACGCCCGATCCTGATCGCGGCTATGGTCTGGCCGCCATCGCCGGCACGCTCGAGGTGCGCAACGTCAAGCCCGCGATGCTGCGCGAGCTCGTTCTCGAGCGCATGGACGAGGTGCTGTTCCGCTATTCCTACGATTATGTCGGCGATCTTGCCGAAACGATCTCGCTGGTCTGGGACAAGGAGAGCGATATCGAGCGTCCCGCCGGCGAGCAGCCGAAGCTCGGCGAGGTTATCAGGCGCATGAATGCGCTTGGGCGGACCGAAGTGCGGAGCTTCGTCCGCGACCTGTTGGATCGGTTGGATACGTCGGGCCGCTTTGCCTTCCTGAAGCTCGCGACCGGCGCCATGCGCATCGGTGTTTCGGCCCGGCTTGCCAAACAAGCGCTGGCCGAACTCAGCGGCAAGGATGTCACAGAAATCGAAACGCTGTGGCATGGACTGCAGCCGCCCTATGAAAGCCTCTTCCGCTGGCTGGAAGGCAAGGCGGACAAACCGGTATTGGCAACACCGGCAATCTTCCATTCCGTCATGCTCGCCAATCCCGTTGAAACAGGCGATCTTGATGGGCTCGATCCACGGGATTTCGCCGCCGAATGGAAATGGGATGGCATCCGCGTCCAGCTTTCGCGCTCAGGGGAGACGAGCAAGCTCTATTCGCGTTCCGGCGATGACATATCCGGTGCCTTTCCCGACGTTGTGGACGCCATGAATTTCGAGGGCGTCATGGACGGTGAGTTGCTGGTTGGCGGCACCGTTCGCTCCAACAGCCCGACACGCAGCTTCTCCGATCTGCAGCAGCGCCTCAACCGAAAGACCGTGACGGCAAAGATGCTGGACGAGTTTCCGGCCTTCATCCGCGCCTACGATCTTTTGTTCGATGGCGCGGAGGACGTGCGCGCCCGCGGTTTCCTCGATCGGCGCGAGCGGCTGACGGAGATTATCGAAGCAGCACCGCACGACCGTTTCGATCTGTCGCCACTCGTCGATTTCTCTTCCTGGGAGGAGCTCGACCGCCTTCGTTCCTCGCCGCCCGATCCGGTGATCGAAGGCGTGATGATCAAGCGCAGGGACAGCGCCTATCTCGCAGGCCGCGCCAAAGGCCCATGGTTCAAGTGGAAGCGCGATCCCTATAATGTCGATGCCGTGCTGATGTACGCCCAGCGCGGCCACGGCAAGCGCTCCAGCTACTATTCCGATTTCACCTTCGGCGTCTGGGCGACGACTCCGGAGGGCGAGCAGCTCGTGCCTGTCGGCAAAGCCTATTTCGGCTTTACCGATGCGGAGCTTGAGGTGCTCGACAAGTTCGTGCGCAATAATACGGTCGACCGTTTCGGCCCCGTGCGTGCCGTACGTGCCGATCGCGATTTCGGTTTCGTGCTCGAGGTGGCCTTTGAAGGCATCAACCGCTCGACCCGGCATAAATCGGGTGTCGCCATGCGCTTTCCCCGCATTGCCCGACTGCGGCCCGACAAACCGCCCTACGAGGCCGACAGGCTGGAAACTTTGATCGCGATGATTGACGCCAAGGCTCCGGTTGTCGATGAATAGCGAGGGCGATTCCTCACCACAAAGTGAGTTGGCCTAGCCTTCCAACCCGTGCAGATTCGATCTGCGCCGGGATATTTCGACAGAGCCCACGACCATGTCCGACGACCACGCATTTCGTCCCAATCGCCGCAGCCTTCTAGCCGGTATTGCCTTCACGCTCTTTGCGCCCAACATCGTCAGAGCTGCCGATGACAGTACGACTGCGGGCAAGCCTGCCGAGAACAAGAGTGTCGCCACGCGGAGCGACAAGAAGGCCGAGGATGCGCCGCCGCTGCTTTCGGGCGACTATGCCAAGGAGCGCCATCTGTTTCGCACCGATCTCGTGAGCAAGGGACCTGCTCCCGATATCTACGAACCGCTGGTGACGCCATCGACCGCCGAACGGCTTTTCTATCGCAGCGGTGTCGGCGAGGAGCTGGAGCTCGTCGCCTGGGTTTCCCGCTACACGCGTTCGGAGAAACCGAAGCCGGCCGTACTTTTCCTGCATGGCGGCAACGCCATCGGCCAGGGACATTGGCAGCTGATGAAGCCCTATGTCGAGGCCGGCTACGTCGTCATGATCCCTTCCATGCGCGGCGAAAACGGCCAGAAGGGCAATTTTTCCGGCTTTTACGACGAAGTTGCCGATGTGCTGGCCGCGTCCAACCGGCTGCGGCATCTGCCTGGTGTCGATCCGCATCGCATGTTCCTGGCTGGCCACAGCATCGGCGGTACGCTCGCCATGCTCGCCGCCATGTCGACGAAGCGCTTCCGTGCGGTCGCGCCGATATCCGGCAACCCCGACGCTTACGCCTTCTTCAGCCGCTACCCGCAGGACATCCGCTTCAACACCAGGAACCCGCGCGAATACCAGATGCGCTCGCCGCTCTGCTACGCGCACAGCTTCAAAAGCCCGATAAAGCTGTTTCACGGAACCGAAGAGGCACATTTCGACTCGCGCCTGTCGCTGCTCTCCAAGCGGGCAACGGCCGCCGGCGTGAAGATCGAAATGGCGACGGTGCCGGGCAGCCACAATTCGGCTTTGCCGGGCGAAATCGCCCAAAGTATCGAGTTCTTCAAGAGCGTGGCTGTCTGAACCAGCGCCCGCAAGAGCGGCGCGGGAGATAATCCGAACCGCTCTGCGAGTCGATGCTTACGCCATCAGCTTCTCGATCAGCGCCGTTGCCGCTTCCGCAATCACCGTGCCGGGCGGGAAGATTGCGTCCGCACCGGCCGCTTCCAGCGCCGCGAAATCCTGTGGCGGGATGACGCCGCCGACGGCGATCAGCACATCGCCGGCATGACGGCGCGCAAGCGCTTCCTTCAGTTCCGGCACCAGCGTCAGATGGCCGGCGGCAAGGGACGACGCGCCGACGATATCGACGCCTTCGCGAACGGCGACATCGGCCACTTCTTCCGGAGTCTGGAACATGGCGCCGACGACGACATCGAAACCGAGATCGGCAAAGGCCGTCGCAATCACCTTCTGTCCCCGATCATGGCCGTCCTGGCCCATCTTCGCGATGAGGATGCGGGGCTTTTCGCCGCGTGCCCTGCGGAAGGCTTCGACCTTGGCGACGGCCTTGTTGAAGATGGGGTCAGCATCCCCAACTTCCTTGCGGTACACACCCGAGATGGTCCTGATCTCGGCGACATGCCGGCCATAGGCCTTTTCCAATGCCAGCGAAATTTCGCCGACGGTGGCTCTCGCCCTTGCTGCCTTGACGGCAAAATCGAGCAGATTGCCGGTGCCGTTTCGCGCGGCTTCCGTCAGAGCGTCGAGCGCAGTCTCGACAGCGGCCGTCTCGCGTGTGCCCTTTAATCGCTGCAGTTTGGAAAGCTGGCGTGCCCGCACCTCGGAATTGTCGACCTTCAGCACATCGACTTCGATATCCTGCTCCGGCCTGGAAAAATTGACACCGACGACGGTCTGATGGCCGCTGTCGATGCGTGCTTGCGTGCGTGCCGCCGCTTCCTCGATGCGAAGCTTGGGGATGCCTTTCTCGATCGCCTTTGCCATGCCGCCAAGTGCCTCGACTTCCTCGATATGGGCAAGGGCGCGCGCGGCGAGATCATGGGTCAGCCGTTCTACATAGGCCGAGCCGCCCCAGGGATCGATGATTCCTGTCGTGCCGGATTCCTTCTGCAGCAGGATCTGCGTGTTGCGCGCGATGCGAGCGGAATGATCGGTCGGGAGTGCCAGCGCTTCGTCGAAGGAATTGGTATGAAGCGACTGCGTATGCCCCTGCGTCGCCGCCATGGCTTCGATCATGGTGCGGATGATGTTGTTCATCGGGTCCTGTGCCGTCAGCGACCAGCCGGAGGTCTGGCTGTGGGTCCTGAGTGCCAGGGATTTCTGGTCCTTCGGCGCGAAATTCCTCTGCATCAGCGCGGCCCAGATGAGCCGTGCCGCGCGCATCTTGGCGACTTCCATGAAGAAGTTCATGCCGACGGCCCAGAAGAAGGAGAGGCGGGGAGCGAAACTGTCTATATCGAGCCCGGCTGCCACGCCTGCCCGCGCATATTCGATGCCGTCGGCGATCGTGTAGGCGAGCTCCAGATCCGCCGTCGCGCCGGCTTCCTGCATGTGGTAGCCGGAGATCGAGATGGAGTTGAACTTCGGCATACGCTGGCTGGTATAGCTGAAAATGTCCGAGACGATCCGCATCGAGGGCTGCGGCGGATAGATATAGGTGTTGCGAACCATGAACTCCTTGAGGATGTCGTTCTGGATCGTGCCCGACAGCTTATCCTCGGAAACGCCCTGTTCTTCGGCCGCAACGATATAAAGCGCCATGACCGGCAGCACAGCGCCGTTCATGGTCATCGATACGCTCATCTCGTCAAGCGGAATGCCGTCGAAGAGCTGGCGCATATCGAGGATGGAATCGATCGCCACACCCGCCATGCCGACATCGCCAGCGACACGCGGATGATCGCTGTCATAGCCACGATGGGTGGCAAGATCGAAGGCGACGGAAAGGCCTTTCTGTCCGGCGGCAAGGTTGCGGCGATAGAAGGCGTTGGACTCCTCGGCAGTGGAGAAGCCGGCATATTGGCGGATGGTCCAGGGCTGCTGGACATACATTGTGGGGTAGGGGCCACGCACGAACGGCGCAGCACCGGGGTAGGTGTCCAAAAACTTCAGGCCGGCGAGATCGCTTTCGCCATAGGCGCGCTTGACGCTGATGCCTTCGGGAGTTTCCCAGACGTGGGCGCCGATTGTTGGCGTCGTTGCCTGCGGCTTGGCCCAGGGGATGGTGGCGAAGTCGGGGATATTGGTCATGGAGCCGATGCCTCCGTGGACGTCGAAAGTACGGCACCCCCCTCTGTCACTTCGTGAAATCTCCCCCACAAGGGAGGAGATTGGCAGCTTGCGGCGGGTGTCTGCCCTAAAAATTCTTGCGCCTTGCTGACATGGTATAGGGTTCTGCTGTGAGGTGTGCGACATTCTCCGAACGATCTCCCCCCTTGTGGGGGAGATGTCGCGAAAGCGACAGAGGGGGGTATCGCACTTGTCTCGAACACGATGTCCATTCTCATGCCTCCATCCCCTCATCCAATCGTATCGGCACCAACCCCATCCCGCCAACAATCGGACCTAAAGGCCCCAAAACCGTCACTGGCCGCTCGGTCTTCATGGCAAACAGCGTCGTGCCCACGATCGGCCTTGCGGCACGGCTCTCCCGCGCCTCTGCGATCATCGCCGCCAGTTCGCCGCTGGAAATGACCTTCGCCAATCCGCCCTTGTCCTCGATCCGGGTGAAAATCTCCCAAGCCCGTTCGCAAAGCGCGTCGGTCAGCGCCTCGATGCCGCCGGCCCCGGCAGCTGGATCGGCGACATGATCGAGGTGGCTTTCGGCGATCAGAATCGTCTGCGTGTTGCGCGCCAGGCGCCGCGCCAGCGGATCAGGAATGCCGTGCGTCAGGCTGTGCGGCAGAACACCGATCTCGTCGGCGCCGCCAACGCCGGCTGAAAAGACCGCGATCGTGTAGCGCAGGATGTTCGTCTCCGGATCGAGGCGGGTCAACATGCGATAGCTGGTCTCAGCAAAGAGATGTGCCGGTCGTGGGTCGGTAACGCCGCAGGCCTCGGCGATCCGGGTGAAGATCAGCCGCGCGGCGCGCATCTTCGCGGTTGTGATAAACTGGTTCTGATCGGCCGAAAGGCAGAGGCTGATTGCCGCAAGCGCTGCTTCCGGCGATAGTCCCGCTTCCTCAAGCAGTCGTAAATGGCCGACGAGGCTTGCCGCCATCACTGCCAGTTCCTGCGCCTCGGTCCCGCCTGCGTTATGCGCGGCCCGGCCGTCCGCATTGACGATCGTACCAACCGACTTCAACTCTTTGAAGTATTTGATGTCGCTGGTAAAATTGGCGAAATGCGCGGCTGTCAAGAAAGCGTCGAGTCCAAGGTGCAATCTCTGGGCACCACCGTCCGCAACCATTTTCGCGACGCCGGAAGAAAAGCCATCGAGGCGCAGGGTTGTAGTCTTGGCGGATGCTGCTGCCAGCACTTCGGAAAAGATTGGCGACTGAGCATCCATCCCGATGCCGAAGGCCGAAGCGGAACTGCTGGAAACGAGGCTGATACCGCTTGCGCCATTGGCAAGATCGTCGCTGAGCTGCACCATTGCCCGCTCGGTGTCTGGATCGTCCATGCGCTGCATCACCGTCCAGGGCAACTCGGCCCGCTGACGAAATAGCGGCTTGCCGTCGCGCAGTCGCTCGTAAAGCGGCTCTATTGCGATGCCGTCATCGGTTCGCGAGACCAGCGCTTCCTGGAAATTCTTGCCTTTCAGCGCCCGTTCCACCAGCTTCAGCCAAGTCTTTTGGTCGGTCTGGCCGAAGATGCCCGGGTCGAGACTGTCGATATTCATGCGCTCCTCCGTACTGCATTGGTCTAGCCCATGATGTCGCAAGGGAAAACAGGAGTTTGGCCGATCGGTGCAATATCTTCGTTGGAACCGTCTGGCGATCGACGCCAGCCTCGCTCCAGCCGCGGCAGTCATTATGCGGCCGATCCGATGTGTCCCAACTGGTTTCCGATAATGGCCGACCTGCTGCCCGTTTCCCGTCACCTGTTTGCCGCTGCCGCGCTGGCGACGTTGTCCGCCTGCAGCATCATTCCCGATACAGGCGCCACTGATCCGGATCGCTTCGTGCAGGAGACGACGCCTGTCTTCTATCGTCCGGAGGGTATCGAGCCGAACAGGGTAAGGCGCCTGCCGGTGCAGCCCGTGCCGCAATCGCGAGATCTCTTCCGCACCCAATTCCACCAGACCTATGGCCTGCCGACCTTCAATCCAGTGCACCAGGCCATGTATGCGCAGCGCAGTGAAGACGACTTCACGTTGCCGGCCATTCCCTACAAGCGCATCGATCCGCGCTTCCTGCGCCAGGAGGTGGATTACCAGACCAGGGAACGCCCCGGCACCATTGTTGTCGATACGCGCGACCACTTCCTCTATTTCATCGAACCGGGCGGCAAGGCGATGCGCTATGGCGTCGGCCTCGGCGCGGCAGGATATGCCTGGCACGGCAGGGGCCTGATTCAATGGAAGCAGAAATGGCCGCGCTGGACCCCGCCCGCAGAAATGGTCGCTCGCGACCCGCAGATGAGGCCGCTATCGGCCGAGCGCGGCGGCATGAATCCAGGGCCGACCAATCCGCTCGGCGCGCGTGCGCTCTATATCTATCAGAATGGCCGGGATACGCTTTATCGAGTTCACGGCACGCCGGATTGGCAGTCGATCGGCAAGGCTGCATCTTCCGGCTGTGTTCGCATGCTTAACCAGGACGTGATAGACCTTTACAACCGGGTGCCCGATAAGGCGGAAATCGTCGTTCTGTAGCGGTATTTTACCACAAATTTTCGTGATGTTGCATAAGTGCGATAGTCGGGGTGATTTGCGCTCTTTAGTTTTGCGTTTGTCTCTGCGAACCTCTCGGGGAGCCGAATCAGCCTGTTGGTACGGGTTTTCGCTTCCTCCACAAAAGGAACTATGCTGTCGACATGAGCCTTCCTTCATCCCTATCCCGACGTAATTTCCTCGCTCTTGCTGGTCTTGGCGCAGTTTCGACGCTCGCCAGCTGTGCCTCCACCATCAACAGCGGCCCCGTCGTCAGTCCGGTTCAATATACCGGCTCGCCGCGGCCGTTCCGCACATGGTTCTCCAGCTATGACGGCGAGCAACCCGATCCGGCCGTAATTTATGCCTCCGTCGAGGATGGGGGCTTCATCATTCCGGCGGTTCCCTACCAGCAGATCGATCCGCGCTTCTATCGTCAGCGGGTAATCGACCCAACAGGCGAGGCACCCGGCAGCGTTGTCGTCAACACCACCCAGCGCATGCTCTACGTCACCGAGCAAGGCGGCACTGCGATGCGCTATGGCATCGGCGTCGGCCGTGAAGGCTTTGCGTGGCAGGGCCGGGGCGTCATTCAGTGGCGCAAGAAATGGCCGCGTTGGAATCCGCCGGATGAAATGGTCGCCCGCCAGCCGGAACTCGTGAAATATTCCATCGCCAATGGCGGCATGGACCCGGGTCTGAAGAACCCGCTGGGAGCGCGTGCTCTCTATATCTTCGAGGACAAGCAGGATTCGCTCTATCGCCTGCACGGCAACCCCGACTGGCGCTCCATCGGCAAGGCTGTTTCCTCCGGCTGCGTCCGTCTGCTGAATCAGGATGTCATCGATCTCTATGATCGCGTTCCCGAGCGGGCGCCGATCCTGGTCACGGCCTGATGCCGCATCATAAAAAAGGGCGTCACCGGCGCCCTTTTTGTTTGCAGTCCTGACCGGAAGTACCCGGCGCGCCGAAACCGATTCAAACCGCTGCTGACTTGACCTCGGGCTGCCGGCGCTAGTCGTGCGGATCAGCTATTTCCGTGACGAATTAATTTTTGAAATATATATTGCGCACGATTAAATCGTGACGTATATAAAATCCATCCAACCGAAGGAGACATGACATGCCTATTCTCTATACCACCAAAGCTTCCGCCACCGGTGGCCGCGCCGGCCATGCAGTTTCCGAAAATGGCGTCCTTGACGTCACGCTGACCGTGCCGAAGGAGCTCGGTGGCGACGGCGCTACCGGCACCAATCCGGAGCAGCTCTTTGCAGCCGGCTATTCCGCCTGCTTCCTGGGTGCACTGAAATTTGTCGCAGGCCAGCAGAAGGTCAAGATTCCGGAAGATGCCAAGGTCACGGCAACTGTCGGGATTGGTCCTCGCGCGGATGGAACCGGCTTCGGCATCGAAGTTTCGCTGGCTGTCCACATTCCCGGCATGGACAAGGCCGAAGCTGAAAAGCTTGCTGCCGCCGCCCATATCGTATGCCCCTACAGCCACGCCATGCGCACCTCGACCGAAGTGCCGGTTGCTGTTGTCTGATGCAAAACGCGCCACCGGCTGATTGAAGGCCGGAAATATCGAATATATTGAAAAGGAGCGGCAGTTTGATCTGTGGCTCCTTTTCTTTTGCAAGAAAAATGCTATATCTTTTCTTAGGAAAGGTAGCGGTTATGATAAAAGCCCAGACAATAGGCCAGCCGATGGCCGGCGAAGCGCTAGTCATCACCAAGGCCGTCGTCAATGCCGCCGAGAGGCTGGGATTGAACGCCCGCATCCTTGCGGCCATCATTGGCGTGTCTGAGGCGACGGTATCGCGCATGAAGCGGCAGGATCATCTACTGGAGCGTGATAGCAAGCCTTTCGAGCTTGCCGTGCTTCTTGTTCGTCTCTTCCGTTCGCTCGACGCTATCGTCGGCGGCGACGAGGCTGTGGCGCGGCAATGGCTGCGTAACAGCAATATCGCCTTTGGCGCAGCACCGATCGACAAGATCGTCTCGATTTCTGGTTTGACCGATGTCCTTGCCTATCTGGACGCCCGCCGCGCTCTCGTCTGAGGCGAGGTCCATTTCCGGCCAATATTGGCGGCTGGTGGAATCGCAGCATCAGGTCTCGACGCTGAAGCTTGTCGATACGCTGGAAGAGCAGGCGCTTCTCGAAAGCATCCTGGAGGAAAGCAAGCCGGTTTTGCCGCCTGAATGCGCCGGGCTCGACTATCTCCTTGCCACACCCTTCCGCTATGGGGCGATCTATCCCCACGGTTCCCGTTTCCGGCGCGCCGGCCGTACGCTCGGCGTTTTCTATGCCTCGGAGCAGGTGGAGACGGCGCTGGCTGAAATGAGCTTCTATCGGCTGCTCTTCTTCCGTGATTCCCCTGACACGCCGTTGCCTGCCAATGCTGCGGAATATACCGCCTTTTCTGCTGCGATTGCGACGAAGGCGGCCATCGATCTGGCGGCGCCTCCCTTGGATCGCGATCGGAAACTGTGGACCGATCCGGTCAACTACGAAGCCTGCCAGTCGCTTGCGGAAGCGGCCCGAGCCGGTGGCATCGAGGCAATCCTCTATCGTTCTGTCCGTGATCCTCGCGGAGGCATGAATATAGCGCTGCTCACGGCCAAAGCCTTCTCTGCCCGAGAGCCCATCGAGCGCCAGACCTGGCGCATCCGGCTGTCTCGCGTCGGGGTGCAGGCGCTGTGCGAATTCCCACGGCGCCGTATCGGCTTTGAAAGGCAGGATTTCGAGGGCGATCCGCGATTGTCTGAACCGCAGTTCAAAGCAGAATAGCAAGATCGCTGCGCAGGCGGTCGCCATTGCCATCGGGCAATCGCTCTTCGAGGGCGGCGTGCGTCGTCTTCCAGATCGGCACGGCGGCAGCAAGCGCTGCCTTTCCCGATGGCGTGAGGCTGAGCAGGCGGGCACGGCGGTCTTTTGGATTGGGCACGATGCTCACCCATCCCCGCCGTTCCAGCGGCTTTAAGGCCGCCGTCAGCGTCGTTTGGTCTATTGCCAGGAGTGCCGTGACCGATCCCATGGGCGCTGGCGCGGGTCGGTTCAGCGACATCATCAGGGAAAACTGGCCGTTGGTGAGTCCGAACGGCCGCAGCGCCTCGTCAAAGCGACGGGCAAGAGCGCGCGCCGCCCGCTGAACATGCAGGCACAGGCACGTGTCGCGGACTAATAGCGTGGTTTCAAAGGGTATTTCAACTGCGTTTGACATGATTCATTAATATTGATATCAATATATTTGTCAAGATTTGGAAATGAAAACGCCGGAGGAGGGCGCGGACAATGAACCAGGTCGTTTCCAGGGAAGTGTGGCTCGAGGCCCGCCGTCAACTGCTTGCCAAGGAAAAGGAAGCCACGCATCTTCGCGATCGCGTCAATGCGGAACGCCTGGCCTTGCCTTGGGTGAAGGTCGAGAAGGACTATGTTTTCGACACGCCGGCCGGCAAAAAGACGCTCGCCGATCTCTTCGACGGACGCAGTCAGCTGATCATCTATCATTTCATGCTCGGCCCGGATTGGGATGCCGGATGCACCGGCTGCTCTTTCCTTGCCGATCATTTCGATGGCACCTTGCCGCATCTCAACAACCACGATGTCACGCTGGTTGCGGTGTCCCGCGCGCCGCTGGAGAAGGTGGAGGTCTACAAGAAACGCATGGGCTGGAAATTCCCCTGGGTGTCGTCCTTCTCCAACGATTTCAATTTCGACTATCACGTCTCTTTCACCAAAGAGCAGCTCGCCGGTGAAAAGGTGTTCTATAATTTCAATGATATGGACGCCGCCGACGGCAATGACGAGTTGCCTGGTCTCAGCGCTTTCTACAAGGATGAAGCGGGCAATATCTTCCACACCTATTCCAGCTATGCCCGCGGCGGCGAGGAAATGATCGGTACGCTGATGATCCTCGACAATGCGCCGAAGGGCCGGAATGAAGGCCACACCATGGATTTCGTTCGCCGCCATGACGAATATGAGGATGCCGCGAAAGCGCATTCCTGCTGCCATTGAGGGCGTGACGAGACCGCCAAATTCATGCCATGCGGCACAAGGGGTCGAATTATTATGCCTTGCGCCTAGTTAAGACCTGGAGCCTGCTCGCCGGGGAACGACGGATCAACCGATTGACCATCGTTCGGCCGTCACTTTCATCGGCCATGATGTGCTTGCGCCGACATCAGGCTCAGGATGAGACGGATGACCGCAACAATCACGATAGGGAGCGATGTTATGGCTGAGAAGGGATATTTTGTCTGGTACGAGCTGATGACGACGGACATGAAGGCGGCGGAAGCCTTCTATACCAAGGTCGTCGGCTGGGATGCGGCGGATGCCGGCATGCCTGATGTCGGCATGGACTATACGCTGTTCAGCGCCGGTGCGGGCCCTGTTGCCGGTTTAATGATCCTGCCTGACGAGGCAAAGGCCATGGGCACGCCGCCGTGCTGGACCGGCTATATCGGCGTTGCCAATGTCGATGAAGCCACCAACACCGTTGTCGCCAAGGGCGGCAAGACCTATCGCGAGCCCACGGATATTCCAGGCGTCGGCCGGTTCTCCGTCGTCTCCGATCCCTATGGCGCTGCCTTCTGCCTGTTCACCCCGCTGCCGGGCCAGGATTGGGAGCCGCCTGCGCCTGCGACACCGGGCTATTTCGGCTGGCACGAGCTCTATTCCAACGACGGCCCGAAGGCCTTCGATTTCTATAGCGAGATGTTCGGCTGGGAGCTGAGCTCCGATTTCGTAAACGCTCATTTCTAAGCACCTTCATTGGTTGAATGGAGTGGTGCAAAGGGTGTCCACCGACTGAAAGGGTGGACACCGATGGGAACTATGGGAGCGAATGGAGACAAACCGCACGTGCTGTTTGTCGACCGGCAAGGCAACCATCACTACGATCGTGCATGGAAGAAGCAGGTTGTTGCTTGCGCCCTTGAGCCCGGCGCATCGCTGTCGCGCGTTGCCATTGATCACGGGATAAATACGAACCTTGTGCGCAAATGGGTGCGTAAGCACAAGGCAGCGGAAATGGAAGCCTTGTCACCATCGCCACCTTTGGCGTCGGCTTTTATTCCGGTTCGCATCGAGCCTGCTACAAGTGGCGTCATACCTGGACATAATAGTGCTCACGCGCTGGATTTGGCTGCGAGCAATCCTGGCGCGATGCAGCTGGCATCTGCGAAGGTGGCGTCACTCTCTTCTGTCACCAAGCTGAATGTGACTTTGCCCAACGGTGTGACGTTATCGCTGGAATGCGATGATGTACGGACATTAACAGCCGTCATCGGAGCGGTTAGGGATGTTTAAGTTTGCCTCTGACGTTCAGGTCTATCTGCACCGTGATCCCATCGACTTCCGGGGCGGGATCAACAGCCTTGCAGTCCTTGTCCAGGAGGAGATGGAACTCGACCCGTTCACGCCAGCGATCTTTGCATTTTGCAACCGGCGTCGGGACCGAATGAAGATTTTGTTCTTCGATCGATCCGGCTTTGTGCTCATATTGAAGCGATTGACCGACGACAAATTCCGCTGGCCACAGCGTCAGGAAACAATAGTGCAGCTTACGACGGAACAATTACACTGGTTACTTGACGGTATCGATATCGATGCGATGGTTCGCCATCCGGTACGGCAATATAGAATTGCTGGTTGATGCGAATATCGTAACAAAATCTGAATTCATTTATTGACGCCGTTGGTCGCGTTCGATTCAAGCATTGGGATGAATCGAACCGACAACCCCACTGTTGAAGAACTGATGGCGCAGATAGCTGCGCTGCAAGCGGAGAACCAGAAGCTCTCCGAACGTGTCTTCAAACTTGAGGAAGAATTGGCCCTGGCGCGACTGCACCGTTTTGCTCCGCGTAGTGAGAAGGGTGTTGATCGCGTCTTCAACGAAGCCGAACAGGCTGCCCTTGAGGCAGATGCGGACGAAGACCTCGCCGATACCGATGATGTGGACACCGCTGAATTGCCAGAGACGGGATTGCCGGACACCGAGGCGGGGCAAGGCAAAAAGCGCGGACGTAAACCGCTTCCTTCAAACCTGCCACGCGAACGTGTCGAATACGACCTCCCCGACGATCAGAAGATTTGTCCATGTTGCAGTCGCCGGCTGCATCGCATGGGTGAACTGGTCACCGAGCAGCTTCACATCGAGGTGAAGGCCAAGGTCTTGCAGAATGCGCGTGCCAAATATGCGTGCCGAAACTGCGACCGTACCGGCATCAAAACACCGATCGTTATTGCCCCGATGCCTGCGCAACCTTTGCCGGGCAGCATCGCCACGGCTTCGACGCTGGCCTTCGCGCTCGTTCACAAGTTTGTTGACGGCACACCGCTCTATCGGTTGAGCAAGGCCTTCGAACGGGCTGGCGTTCCCGTTAGTCGTGGGGCTCTCGGACATTGGGTGATCGGTTCCAGCGAGAAGCATCTGCATCGGATCTATGACGCGCTAAAACTGCGGCTCAGATCCCATTCCCTCATCCACGGCGACGAGACCACGGTTCAGGTGCTGAAGGAAAAGGACAAGACTCCCACCAGCATATCCTACATGTGGGCGTATCGCAGCAGCCAGGATAGTGACGAACCGATCGTGCTGCTCGATTATCAGCCCGGTCGAGGGCAGCAATATCCGCAAGCCTTCCTTGGAGATTATCGCGGTATATTGGTGAGCGACGGTTATGCGGCCTGGCGCACCTTGAAAGGTGCCACCCATATCGGGTGCATGGCTCATTCACGGCGGCGCTTTGTCGAGGCGCTGCGAGCCAGAAAGAAAGGCGGGGGACCACCGGAACAGGCGCTGAAATTCTTCGAGCAACTTTACCGGATTGAAAAACAGGCTCGCGAGGAAAAGCCAAATGATGGTGAAACGCAGGCTGACTGTATTCGTCGCTTTCGTCAACAGCACAGCATTCCCGTCCTGAATGCCCTCAAGGAATGGCTCGACAAGATTGCCCCGAAGGTTTTGCCGGAAAGCAAGCTTGAGGATGCGGTCTCGTATACGCGGAACCAGTGGGAATACCTGATCCGCTACACCCAAGATGGCAACATGCCGATCGACAACAACCTTTTGGAACGAGACATCAGAATCTTTGCAACGGGAAGAAAATCCTGGCTCTTTAGCGATACCGTAGACGGAGCAAAGGCCAGTGCCGTCATCTATAGTCTGATGTTGACCTGCCGCGCATGCCGCATCGAACCCCTTGCGTGGCTGCGACACGTCCTCGCGGAACTGCCCCAGCGGCGTCCCGACGACAATATTGACGACCTGCTCCCCTTCAACTTCCCCAAGCGCTCGAGTGTTGAAGCCGCCGTCTGATTCGCGACGATCCAACCTCAAATCATAAAGTAATCGGCAATCCCCAGGCCGAAGACCGCAAAATCGCCTCTTAATAACCCCCGAAATTAGCGCTTACCCGATTTCGACATGGGGCCGATGGGCAAATACAAGATCTTCAAGATCGGCGATCGAGACTTCGGCGGCATCATGACCAAGCCGGCGGAAATGCCGATGGCGGCCTGGAATTTCTACATCAACGTTCCGGCGATCGACGCCGCGATCGCCCGCATCACGGAGGGCGGCGGCAGGATCGCCAACGGCCCGATGGAAGTGCCCGGCGGCAGCTGGATCGTCCAGGCAACCGATCCGCAGGGCGCGTTCTTCTCGCTGGTCGCGCCGGTGCGCTGATCTTTACCTCCCCTTGAGGGAAGTAGCACCTCCCCTTGAGGGGGAGGCCGCCGCAAGCGGCGGGTGGGGGCGATATTCGGAACTGGAAAGGTCGCCGCGGATCACCCCACCCCAGAGCTTCGCTCCGACCCTCCCCCTCAAGGGGAGGGCTATCGCATATGAGCGGAGATCGCCGCTGTCCCCCTTCTCCCCAGCGGGGAGAAGGTGCCGCCAGGCGGATGAGGGGGGGGGGCCGCCAAGACCACAAAAATCCATGAATTCAAATCGATAACCCCCTCATCCGACCCTTCGGGCCACCTTCTCCCCGCTGGGGAGAAGGAGCTTATGGTGCTCGTCCGCCTCCATATGCGATACCCCTGCCCCTCAAGGGGAGGGTAATCTTCTACCGCTTCAGGCTGCCAAGAATACCGCGCACCAGCGCCCGTCCGACTTGCGTTGCCACCGTGCGCGCCATGCTTTTCATCGTCGCTTCCAGGATCGTCTCGCGCTGATAGCCCGAACGGCGACCGGCTGGCTTGCTGCTGTCGCCGCCGAAGCCCGGCAGCGTCCAGCCATCGCCGGCACTGTCGTTCTGCGGTGCGGCCGCCTTGCGCGCACGCTCCGTCAGGATCTCATAGGCTGATTCGCGGTCGATCGTCTGGTCATAGACGCCTGCAACCGGACTGCCGTTGATGATGGCTTGACGCTCGCCATCCGTGACGGGGCCGATACGGCCGGATGGCGGGCGGATCAGCGTGCGCTCGACGACGGACGGCGCCCCCTTGCCCTCCAGCATCGACACGAGCGCCTCGCCCGTGCCGAGCGTGGTGATGACGGTGGCGCAATCGAAGGCCGGATTGGGCCGGAAGGTCGAGGCCGCCGTCTGCACGGCCTTCTGCTCGCGCGGCGTATAAGCGCGAAGCGCATGCTGCACGCGATTGCCGAGCTGTGCCAGCACCGTCTCCGGGACGTCGAGCGGGTTCTGCGTCACGAAATAGACGCCGACGCCCTTTGAGCGGATCAATCGCACCACTTGCTCCACGCGTTCGATCAACACCTTCGGCGCGTCGTTGAAGAGCAGGTGGGCCTCGTCGAAGAAGAAGACCAGCTTCGGCTTTTCCGGATCGCCGACTTCGGGCAGTTCCTCGAACAGCTCGGAGAGCAGCCACAGCAGGAAGGTGGCATAGAGGCGCGGGTTCATCATCAGCTTGTCTGCTGCCAGCACCGATACCTGCCCGTAGCCGTCATTGCTGATCCGCATGATGTCGGAGATTTTGAGCGCCGGCTCGCCGAAGAAGTTTTCCGCGCCCTGCTGTTCCAGAACAAGCATGGCCCGCTGGATCGAACCGACTGACGATTTCGATATCAGGCCGTATTTCGTCGAAAGCTCGCTGGCATTCTCGCCCATATAGTTCAGCAGCGCTTGCAGGTCCTTGAGGTCGAGCAGTGCCAGGCCGTTCTCATCGGCGATCTTGAAGGCGATGTTGAGCACGCCCTCCTGCGCCTCGGACGCATCCATCAAGCGTGCCAGCAGCAGCGGCCCCATCTCGGCGATGGTGGTGCGCACCCGATGGCCCTTTTCGCCATAGAGGTCCCAGAAGATCACCGGGAACTGGTCGAACTCATAGGGCGACAGGTTGATTTCCTCGGCGCGTTTCAGCAGGAAGTCCTTCGGCTCGCCCTTGGCGGCGATACCTGAAAGATCGCCCTTGATGTCGGCACAGAAGACGGGCACGCCGGCCTTGGAAAATCCTTCCGCCAGCACCTGCAGCGTCACCGTCTTGCCAGTGCCGGTGGCGCCCGTGACGAGGCCGTGACGGTTGCCGAATTTTAGCGTCAGGAACTCGTCCTTGTTGATGCTGTCATCCGGATTGCGGCTCGCGCCCACGAAAATCTGTCCATCCTGCTGCGGCATGGTGTCGTCTCCTTAAAGCACGTCCAGCAAAAGTGCGAAGCGGTTTTGCGTCCGGAACTGCATAAAAACAAAAAGATAGAGCGTTTTCGCGATTCGAAGAAAAGCGGAAATGCTCCAGAGCATGCTGCCGAAAAATGTCACCGGTTTTCAGACGACATCACGCTCTACCTATATGATTCTAGAACCGGATGATTTCGGATCGATTGGATCCGAAATCATCCGGTTCTAGGGCGGCGGCACAGCAGCTTCAGAAAGCTGCAAGGGCCATTCATCGATTTGCCCTGACACTGTTATAAGAACTCGCGCGAAGAGGGACAACCATTCGCGTCGAGGTTCCGCTTCTGGTAGAATGATAGCCGCGGGGGCGTCTTGTGCCGGTTGCCGCATTCAGTTACGTTGACGTTAACGTTATAAAGGCAGGAGGCCACAGTGAACGAAGTTATTGATCAGATCGCGACCAAAGCCGGCATCGCTCCCGATCTCGCGGAAAAGGCCGTCGGCATGATTCTCGGCTTCCTGCAGCGCGAAGCTCCGGATGGCCCCGTCACCAAGATGATCGAATCCATCCCGGGCGCCTCCGATCTCGTTGCACAATATAACGGCGAGGAAACGGGTGGCGGCGGCCTGATCGGCGGCTTGCTTAGCGCAGTCGGCGGTGGCGGCGGCCTGATGGCGCTCGGCCAGCAGCTGATGAGCAGCGGTCTCAGCATGGGTGAAATCGGCTCGCTCGCCAAGGAAACGATTGCAACGGCTCGCCAGCACGCCGGCGACGAGGTTGTCGACCAAGTCGTCAATTCCGTCCCGGGCCTGCACCAGTTCATTTGAGGCTGAAGAAGCGTTCTCCTGATGACGAGAGAGCCGACTGGCCGATAGCCATCGGTTTCATCCGTTGACTTCATGGGTACGTTCCGCAGTTTAAGCATTGATTACTTCGATCTCGGCCTTCGCCCTTGGGCGAGGGCCGTCGTTTTTGAGGAGGCAGATTCGTGCCAGACAGCCCTATCCCGGCCCTTATGCCAAGCAGGTCCGGTCACCAGTTCGTCCTCTATGGTGATGCCTGTTCCGGTATCCCTGGCGCCCTTCATGAAAGCACTTTCGCCAGCGTCAATCAGATCCTGCGCAGGCTCGATCCGCACCCGGAATTCATTCTGTTTCCGGGAGACGAGATCATCGGGCTAACCGCCGATCCGGATGCGTTGCGGGCGCAATGGCGGCATTGGCTTGATCATGAGATGGCATGGCTCGATCGCCGTCAAACGCAGCTTTGGCATACGACAGGCAACCACACGACCTATGACGAGATGAGCGAGCGGATTTTCCGCGAAGTCCTTCAGCTGCCCGAAAACGGGCCGGAAGGGCAGGAGGGATTATCCTACTGGGTTCGTCGCGATGATCTGCTGCTGGTGTTCGTACATACGTTGTGGACGGGGTTGGGTGGCGAAGGGCACGTCGAGACGGAATGGCTGGAAGCGACGCTGAAGGCGCATTCCGATGCCAGGCATAAGATCGTGCTGGGTCATCACCCTGTTTTCCCCGTCAACGGCTATTCCGGTACATACCAGCGGGAGATCGGTCACGAATATGCGAAGCCGTTCTGGGATATTCTCGTGGACGCCGATGTCCTGGCTTATGTCTGCAGCCATATGCTGGTTTTCGACATTCAAGTTCATCGCGGCGTCCTGCAGCTTTGCACTGCGGGAGCAGGGACGGCGCACCGCATGCCGGAAGGCGTGGAATATCTCCATTGCGTTCAGGCCGCATTGGATGCGGACGGATTCCGCTATCAGGTGCTCGACACCGACGGCATCGTTCGCGAGCGGCTGCAATGGCCGTTCAAATCAGCCAAGACCTTGCGACATCTATCGCCAGGATTGAATGAAGCCGATTTTGGCGGTCTCAAGGGCGATGATTATATCGTTCACCTCCGGATATCTGGATGCTTGACGGACGAGGCGCATGCCTCGGCGCAAACGCTATTTTCTGCTTTCGGACCCGGAGAGATCGCCCCCGTATGGCTGGGCTTGCGTGGCCCCCGGCAGACATTGACTTTGGTTCTTGGCCGCGATCCAGGCCGCAGTCCGCATTATTGGTTCGGGCCTGATCTCGCTCCGGGCCGACCATTCGATATAGATATCGCCCTGCACGCCGGCATGGGCCCCGGTGGCATGCTCTTTCGTATGCCGACCGACCACGGGTGGAGCTCGCTCAAGGGTGCATCGGCAACCGGTCTCGAGCGCAGCATATGGCCTGAACGATGGGCTATGGGCCATGGCCAAGGCGGAGTTGCGGACCGTCCCTTCATGGGCAAGGATCTGGCCATCCAGATTGCGGCGTCGGCATGAGCGCCTCCGCCACCCAGACCAGCGGGCAATCCTACACCTTCCTACCCTTCGGCGTCCCGTCGATCTCATGCCATTTGCGGCCGTCGCGTTCGATGAGTTCGTCGGCGCAGGCCGGGCCGGTGCTGCCGGGGGCGTAAGGATCGGGTTTGCCGCCCTCTGCCCAGAGATCGAGGAAGGGCTGCACGGCCGCCCAGCCGGCTTCGATGCCGTCGGCACGCTGGAAGAGCGTCTGGTCGCCGACGAAGAGTTCGTAGAACAGGCTTTCATAGCCGGTCTGCTTGCCGATATCGAAACTGTCGGCATAGCGGAAATCGAGCGAAACCGGCGCGGTTTTCAGCACCAGCCCCGGCGATTTGATCGAGATTTCCATGTCGAGGCCCTCGTCGGGCTGCACCTGAATGATGAGCCTGTTCGGCGGCAGCTCGGGACGCGACTCGTGGCGCGGGAACTGGGCGAAGGGCACCGGCCGGAAGGTGATGACCACTTCCGTATCCCGTGCCTTCATCGCCTTGCCCGTGCGCAGGTAGAAGGGCACGCCCGCCCAGCGCCATGTATCAACGAAGAGCTTCAGCGCCACGAAGGTTTCGGTGTTGCTGTCGGGCGCGACATCGGGTGTCTGGGTAAAGGCCGGCAGATCCCTGCCGGCAATCGGGCCGGCCGTATAGGCGCCGCGCACGCCGTTCTTGACTGCCTCCTCCCGCGAATAGACGCGCAGCGCCTTCAGCACCTTGCCCTTCTCATTGCGGATGGATTCGGCATCGAAGCTGTTCGGCGGTTCCATCGCCACCATCGCCAGCAGCTGGAAAAGATGGTTCGGCACCATGTCGCGAAGCGCGCCGGTCGCATCGTAGAATTTGCCGCGCGTGCCGACATCCACAAGCTCTGCCGCCGTGATCTGCACGTGGTCGATATAATTGTTGTTCCATAGCGCCTCGATCATCATGTTGGCGAAGCGCGTCGTCATGATGTTCTGCACCGTTTCCTTTCCGAGGAAATGGTCGATGCGATAGATCTGGCTTTCGGACACATGGTTCAGCAGCCGCGCATTCAAAGCCTGTGCCGAGGCAAGGTCATGGCCGAAGGGCTTTTCGATCGCAATACGACGGAAGGCACCGGTCGCCTCGTTCATCAGCCCGTTTTCGGAGAGTTTCTCGGCGATATCGCCGAAGAAGCGCGGCGGCACGGCGAAATAGAAGGCTGCATTGGCGGTCGGCGCATGCGAGAGATAATCCGAAATTTCCTTGTAGACGCCGTTCTGGGTGAAATCGCCGGAGATGTAGCTAATGCGCTTGCGCAGGCTCTGCCATGCCGCCTGCCGCTCAGCATCGTCCATGTCGCCCGAGGTCTTCAGAAATGATTCCAGACGATCCAGCAGCATGTCGACGCCGCCGGTCTCGATGCCGATGCCGAGAATATGCAGGTCTTCGCCGACGAGCCCGCTGCGGGTCATGTTGATCAGCGTCGGGATCAGCAGGCGCCGCGTAAGGTCGCCGGCAGCACCGAAGATTACGAATGTTAGCGGCGGAGCCGGTGCGACGTCCGGGGTGGTCATGCGCGCATCTCCTTCTGGCGGCCATATTCGGGGCTTCTGGACGACATCGACTATCTCCTCGGAGCTATTGCTGTTTCAGCTTTGGCTGTGGGTGTTCTACTGCATAATTCCGCAAATCGGAATCGATTTAAGGATAAAATTATGCAGCAGATTTAAACTGTTACAGCGGCCTTTGCGCGCCACATGTGGCGCGCGGCGCTGTAGCGCGGGCCGATGCCGGTTGTCGATGGGATCGACGCACCGCCGTCAGTCGGCATTTCGCGGCTGATAAATATCCTATTTCTTCACCGCGACCAGGAAGAGCCGCGGAAAGCGCAACAGCACCTTGCCGTCGACAAGCGGCGGATAGGCCTGCTCGATATGCTTCAGATATTCGGCGGTGAAGGCATCGCGATGCTCGGCGCCGGCATGGTCGAGATAGGGGCGCAGGCCCGTGCCCTTCACCCATTCGACAATGGCTGCCGCGTTTTCCAGCGCATGATTATAGTTCGTGTGCCAGATATCGACCCGGGCCGACTTGCCGATCAGCCTGTTGTAATAGACCGAGGGCGTGGGCAGGGGATTGCGGCGTACGCTCTTCTTCGCAAAGGCCTCGCTCCAAGGACCATTCTTGGCCGTTTCCTCCATCATCAGATGGCTCTGTTCGGTGAGGTTGTCGGGCATTTGCACGGCAAGAACGCCGCCAGGCTTCAGCCCGTCCATCAGGTGGTCGAGAATGTCGAGATGATTGGGCAACCACTGAAACACGGCATTGGCAAAGAGCAGGTCGACGGGTTTTTCCGGCCGCCACGTGGCAAGATCGGCCTTGATGAAACTCGTGCCGGGCATGCGCTTGCGGGCGGCCTCCAGCATATTGTCGTCGCTATCGAGGCCGGAGACGCCGGCAATGCCATAGCGCTCGACGATTAGCTCGGTCGAATTGCCCGGGCCGCAACCAAGGTCGATCGCCCGCTCGACATGCTGCAGCGGCACCTGTGCCAGCAGGTCACGCGCCGGGCGCGTGCGTTCATCTTCGAATTTTACATATTGGCCGGCAGACCATGCCATAAGCCTATCCTCTTCCTGGATTACCGTTTCCCCCGATGCGCATAGCACCGGGATATATCAGAACCGTGTAATGACGCTGATGCCCTTACCCTCGGCCTTATCGAGCGTCATCAGTGCCGGAACGGCCTCTTCCAGGCTGATCCTGCGGCCGATGAGCTTCTGCGGCGTGATCTTGCCGGCGGCGAGCATGTCGAGCATGGCATCGTAGCGCCAGGCCTGCATGCCATGGCTGCCGTAGATTTCCAGCTCATGGCCGATGACCTGCGCCATCGGGATCTGCGGCGTCGCATGGGCGCCGAGCATGAGGCCGACCTGCACATGCCGGCCGCGCCGGCGCAGGTTCTTGATGGAGTTGAAGCAGGTGGTGGGGTGGCCGAGCGCGTCGATCGAGACATGGGCGCCGCCCTTGGTGATCTCGCGCACCGCCTCGGCTACATCGGTGACCTCAGCCGCATTGATCGTCGCGACCGCGCCACATTCGCGGGCAAAGGCGAGCTTTTCGTCGGAAATGTCGACGGCGATGGCATTGGCGCCGAGCGCGCTGGCGATCATGATCGCCGACAGCCCGACGCCGCCGCAGCCATGGACGGCGATCCATTCGCCGGGGCGCGTCTTGGCCTGATCGGCAACGGCACGGAAGGAGGTGGCGAAACGGCAGCCGAGGCTTGCCGCCGTCGCGTCATCGACAGATTCTGGCAGGTGCACGAGATTGGTGTCGGCATAGTCGATCGCGACATATTCGGCAAAGGAACCCCAATGGGTAAAGCCTGGCTGGAATTGGCTGGGGCAGACCTGCTGGTTTCCGGAGTGACACTCGACGCAGCGGCCGCAGCCGGAGACGAAGGGAACGGTGACGCGATCGCCGACCTTGAAACGGACGACGCCGCGTCCGGTTGCCACGACCTTGCCGGCGAGCTCGTGGCCCGGCACATGCGGCAGCTTGATATCTGGATCATGACCCATCCAGCCATGCCAGTCGCTGCGGCAAAGGCCGGTCGCGCCGACGGCGATGACCACGCTATCCTCACCGGGCGTCGGGTCGGGCAGGGTGCGGATTTCGGGTGTTGCCTCGAAGGCCTCGTAATACATCGCTTTCATGGGAGTTCTCCCTCTCTCCTGACGATCCCTATGGTTCATCACTTTTGCTGATGGACCCATTCGTCAAGCTGTTGTTTCGACGCATGAAAATTGCGTTATGAATGCGATATCAAGCGCTTTGTTGCAAATGGATTTTGCCGCGCAGTTTCTGCTTGACCCGCGGGTTGCACGGTTATTTGCTCTCCGCCACCCGGAGCAATTCCAGCAAAAGTACGAAGCCGTTTTGTGCCCGGAATTGCGAGAAAACAAAGAGGTAGAGCGGTTCAGAGATCCCGTGAGCTGAACTGTTTTAGGAGAGGAAAACCCCCATGTCCGTCGATACGTCGCCCCGCACCGCCACCTGGACCTATGTCGAAGGAGAATGGCTTTCCGGCAATCCGCCGCTGATTGGGCCGACCTCGCACGCCATGTGGCTCGGCTCGACCGTGTTCGATGGCGCCCGCTGGTTCGATGGCATCGCGCCCGATCTCGATCTCCATTGCCAGCGCATCAATCGCTCGGCCGTGGCCATGGGGCTGAAGCCGGTCAAGACCTCGCAGGAGATCGAAGCGCTCGCCTGGGAAGGCATCAAAAGATTCGACGGCAAGACTCCGATCTACATCAAGCCCATGTATTGGGGCGAGCACGGCTCGCCGGGCAGCGTCGTCGCCGTCGATGCGGAATCGACGCGCTTCGCCCTCTGCCTGTTCGAGGCGCCGCTCGGCGGCACCGGCGGCATCACGCTGACTGTCTCGCCCTTCCGCCGCCCGTCGCCGGAAACGGCGATGACCGACGCCAAGGCCGGCTCGCTCTATCCGAATAGCGGCCGCATGATCCTGGAGGCGAGGGGCCGCGGCTTCAACAATGCGCTGGTGCGCGACATGAACGGCAATGTCGTCGAGACGGCATCCTCCAACGTCTTCATGGTTAAGGACGGTATCGTCTATACGCCCGTCGCAAATCGTACTTTCCTTGCCGGCATCACCCGCGCCCGCGTCATAGGTCTGCTGCGACGGGATGGCTTCGACGTGCGCGAGGAAACCCTGTCCGTCGAGCAGTTCATGACCGCCGACGAGATCTTCACGACAGGCAACTATTCCAAGGTCGTCAGCGTCAATCGTCTCGATGATCGCGAATTCCAGGAAGGACCGGTCGCCCGCAAGGCACTGGACCTCTATATGGATTGGGCACACGGCCGTAGCGCTGGCGAAGAGTGAGCCGCTATCATCGGCCGAGGCAATGGGTTCACTGCCTCGTAAGCTCAGCCTCGAAGGTAGCTCTCGTCATGCTGTACGAAGCAAAGGGCTCATCGTGATAGGTGGTCTCGCGCGGCTGCGAGAGGCCGAGCTTTTGCGCAACGCGAATGGACGCCGCATTTCCAGGAGCGATATCGGCAATCACGCGATCGAGTTCGAGCGTCTGGAAGGCATGGGCAAGAACGGGCCTTGCCGCTTCCGTCGCGTAGCCCTTGCTCCAGGCAAGCCTGTTCAGCCGCCATCCGATCTCGATGTCAGGCCCGATGGCGTCGGCAGGTATCAGTAATATCCAGCCGAGGAATTGCTTGAGATTCTCTTTGGCGCG
This sequence comes from Rhizobium sp. AB2/73, assembly GCF_020871915.1. Taxonomy (NCBI): domain Bacteria; kingdom Pseudomonadati; phylum Pseudomonadota; class Alphaproteobacteria; order Hyphomicrobiales; family Rhizobiaceae; genus Rhizobium; species Rhizobium sp. AB2/73. Next base: position 641,824 of record NZ_CP067071.1, read on the forward strand.
GATCGACCAATATCCCAAACCATCGCCGAAATTCGCCTCGATCCGGCTTTTTACGAAGGTTCGGTGCGCATCCACGTCCTGCCACGGACCTGGGATGAAGCGCGTTACTTCCGGGTCGCGATCCATGGCGATGCAGTCGTCAAGGTCGGCCATGGTGCGAGGGATGAGGATCAGTCGCTCGGTTTCAAAGTTTGGAAGCGTCATAGCGGATATCCACAACTGCCAATGGTGAAAAGAGTACCGAAAGCGCATCCGAGTTCAACACGGCTTGGGTAGAATCGCGGCGATCAGGCCGCGATTCCGATCTCGAATATCCTCTATCGAAGGCAGATTATTCCACTTCCTTCTTCGGGCTGACCCGCCAGCAATAGATCGCGCCGATCGCCAGCAGCACGCAGGTTCCGAGGAACACGGCGCGCATGCCGATATGGCCGCCGACGAAGCCGCCCAGGACTGGGCCTGCCACCTGACCGACATATTGCGAGGAGATGGAGAGCCCGAGGATGCTGCCCGTGGCCGCATCGGGAACATTGTGCCTGATAACGGCGGTGATGCAGGGCAGAAGGCCGCCGAGCGCCACGCCCATCAGGAAACGCAGGCCTATCAACTGCCAGGCCGAGGTCACGAAAGCCTGCGGTATCAGCAGCAGCGCCGCAACAGCAAGCGCCGCCATGATGACGCTCCAGTAGCCGATGCGGTCGGCGAGCTTGCCGAGCCACGAGGACGACAGGATGCTGCCCAGCGCAGCGGCCGCCATGACGACACCCGAGACCATCGTCACATTGGCGTCCGTGACGAACTGCGCGACATAGACTGTGATGATCGGCTCGATCGACATATTGGCGAGCATCAGCAAGAGGCCGAGCGACAGCATGGCGACGACGGGGCGTTTGTCCGGAATCGAAGCCCAGCTGCCACTGGCCTTTGCCGCTTTCTTGCGCGCCGTTGATTTTTCCTCCTTGATCAGGAAGGTCGTCGCCAGGAAGGTCAGGAAGATCACGCCGCCGGCCAGCAGGAAGGTTCCGCGAATACCGATAATCGGCGGCAGCGCGCCGCCGATCAGCGGTCCGACGAGGTTGCCGGCCATGATGCCGGCGGACAGCGTGCCCAGCGCCCATGCCGAGCGATGCTTCGGCGTTTGCGCTGCCACCAGCACCATCGAACCCGAGGCATAGCCACCGGCAAGACCGGTGAAGAGGCGCAGCGCCACCAGCTGCCAGACATTGCCGGCCATGCCCATCAGCGAGATGGCGACCGTCATGCCAAGGCTTGCGCGGATCAGCATCAGCTTGCGGCCATAGATGTCGCCCAACCGTCCCCAGAGCGGCGCGACGAAGGCGGCGGCAAAGAAGGTGGCGCCATAGGCGATGCCGGACCATTGCACGATCGCGGCTTTGTCGCTGACGCCGAGTTCCTCGACATAGAGCGGCAGGAAGGGGAGCAGCAACGTCATCGCCACGATCGTCGTGAACGAGCCGACGAGGCAGATGATCAGGTTCCGCATCCAATGCGCGGTTTCCGGCTCGGCCGGTGCGGCTGCATCCCATCTCGTCTCAGTCATTTCTCAGCCTTTGCATTCAATGTATAAAACAGTTCCTTGCTGCCCGATGCCAGGATATGGCCTTTCGCGGCGGCAAGCAGATCGGCGCGGGTGAAGAGATCCGGCAGGTTCAGCCGGTCGACATCGAGCGCATAGACGGTGACGTGATAGCTGTGGACCCGCTCGTCATTCCAGGGCGGGCAAGCGCCCATATAACCGCCATGTGGCCCATCCTTCAAATTGCCGCCGCCAGCACCATTCTGGCCGCGGCGTCCATAGGCCGTGCGTTCGAGCGGCAGCCCTTTGGCTGAAGGGCCGTTTCCGTCCGCGCCTTCGGCAAGACTGGTGCGCGATGCGGGAATATCGGCCAGCACCCAGTGAACGAATTCCATCCGCTTGAAATTCTTCGGAATGGTTTTGTCCGCTCTGTTGAACAGCGAGAAATCGGTGGGCACGTCAGGGTCGACCATCGTCAGCGCATAGGATCGCGTGCCCTTCGGCCCGTTCAACCAGGAAACGGCAAGGCTCTTGTTGGGACCGGGTGCCGACTTGTCTGAAGATGTCGAAATGCAGGAGGCGTTTTCCGGCTGCAGCATCCGGTCATTGCTCTTCGGAAACGTCACCTTGAGATCGGCCGATAGGGCTGGGGTGGCGACAGCTACGGCGATGACGATGGTGTTCAGAACTTTGAGCATGATTTTCATGATGTTGCCCTTTCGCGGTTCGCTCCAGTGAGCTTCGAGGGCAGGTCTAACAAATTCGTGCCGAGCGGTTGCGCGCGCAAACGCTCAAAATGCGGTCGGAAACGCTCACGCGCTGCGAAGTCGATCGGCAAAGCGTCGGGGCGAGCGATAGCCCGTCGCAAGCGCGGCTTCCCGCAGCGACAGCCCGTCCTCGGCGAGGAGGGTCGTGGCCAACGCCACGCGCTCGCTTGCCAGTACCTCTCGCAGGGAGGCGCCCTCGCGCGACAGGCGGCGGCGTAGCGTGGCGTTGCTGGTGCCGAGCTCTGCGGCGATGAGGTCGGCTGTCCAGGCTCGGTCCGGTTGCCAGCGCACCAGCGCCCGCACCGCCTCGGCTGTGGTCTCCGGCGAACCGGGCAGGGCACCGCGCATGCCGAGCACCATGAGAATTTCGAGAAGCCGGTGCTCGATCAAAGGGATCGGCATATTGCCGCCGGCGATGCCTTCGCCAGCATGGTTGATCGCGGCAGCCAGCAGCGGATCGAGCGGCAAGTCTATCTGCGATGCGATCTGCGCAGGCGGAAAGGCTTTTGCTGCACGGCGCGTCAATTCCTCCGGGAAGGTGATGAAGATTGCACGATAGACGCCGGTCTGCGGATCGGGGTCGTTGACCACGTCGCCGCTCCAGCCGGCCGGCAGCACGAGCACCGTACCGGCCGCAAAATGCCGCTGCCGTCCCATGCTGACGATTTCCTTGGAACCTTCGAGGATGGCGACGATTGAAACCTGTGAAAAGGCCGAGCCGGCAATGCGCTCGCGTTCGCGCGTGACGAAGGTGAAAAGTGTGGAATAGCTGCCGACGCCGGTCGGTTCGACCGCCGGACGATTGTCCTTTGCCGCCAGGCGGCGCAGCTTTTCCAACATGGGGTGATGAGCCTCGGACACTGCGATGGCTTTCTGCTGATTGGGGTATCGAGGAGTTTGGACCACGCGGGCGGCAATGCCAAGTCCGCAAAGCGCCTTGTCGGTTCGCCCGGCTGATGTTATAAACTGATTGCGTTATGCAATCAGTTTATGGTTGGCGGAGCAAAAGCCCCATTAATGCAAGGAGGAGGCAGATTATGAACTCTCTCGAAAATGCCCGTTGCGATACGGTCAAGCGGCTGTTTGCAGCCTATGTCGCGCAGCATCCCGATATCGTCGATCCGATGCTGACGCCGGATTTCACCTTTTCCAGCCCGCGGGACGATCACATCGACCGAAAACGCTATTTCCAGCACTGCTGGCCGAAGGAAAAGGTCTTTCGCGACATTCATATCGAACATCTTGTGCCCGATGGCGATGATGTGATCGTCGGCTATCGTGCCGAGAAGACGGATGGCGGCAGCTTTCGCAATGTCGAAGTGATCCGCTTCGCCGGCGACCGCATCGCCGAAGTGACGGTCTATTTCGGACGGAATTTGTAGCGCTTCAGCCCTCTGTAGTCTTCGCCATTGCCACGGCAAGTGCGGCCGCCGGACCGGTCATAGGTTTCTGGCAGTTTGCTGGAAGAAGATGAACTGCATCGGTCATCGAAGCCTGAGCGAAAGCGATCGTAACAGCGCCTTCGCCGCTGGCCGCTTTTACGGCATCAGCAATCGAGGTGAGATAGGCCGACAGATCGCCCGCCCGGAAGTAGGCCCATGCGCCCGGCACCAGCCGAACCTCGATTTCAGCACCCGTCGCCTCAGCCGCCGCTTCGAAAAGTGCGGTCGTCGGGGCGATGGTCGTTTCCACGGTGCACAGCACGATAACCTTGCCGCCTGCCTGGACCGCTTGCTCGGCCAGCATCGCATCAGCCCGGATGATCGGTGCCTCGGCACCGGCAGCGACCTTCGACGCCGCCGGGCCGAGTGTCGAGCAGTTGAGCACGACGGCATCGGCATCCTCCGCCAGATGCCAGAGAACCGCTGCCGTTTCGGCAGAGATCTCATCCGTCAGGCGCCCCACTTTTTCGGCAGAAAGAAGAAGATCGGCGCGTACGTGGTGACGCAGCATGCCGTCAGGCAGCCCGAGTGCCTTCGCCGCCGTTTCATAGACGGCGATGTTGCTTTCGGCTGTGTGCAAACAGGCGATCGTCACCGACATTCCTCATCACCGAATGAGATCCGCAAACCTAGCCTCGGCAATCTGCCTTGTCGACATTTCAGTGCAGCACCTCGCCCTGTATTCGGGCGTCGGAATATGCATCAAGGTTCATTTCTAAGTCTATGCTATACCTGATTGAAAAATAGGGCAATTTTGCTCCGGTACCCAACTTTTTTGGCATGTCGCCGGTTGCTCTTCCAGGCGACGGCTCCTATGTTCCGCTTCACCTGCCGACGCAATTTTTTGCCAAGAGGAGATATGACCATGGCTTTCGAATTGCCTGAACTTCCCTATGATTACGATGCACTTTCGCCCTTCATGTCGCGTGAGACGCTCGAATATCACCACGACAAGCACCACAAGGCCTATGTCGACAACGGCAACAAGCTCGCTGCTGAAGCAGGTCTTGCCGATCTCTCGCTCGAAGAAATCGTGAAGAAGTCGTTCGGCACCAATGCAGGCCTCTTCAACAATGCAGCCCAGCACTACAACCATATCCATTTCTGGAAGTGGATGAAGAAGGGCGGCGGCGGCAACAAGCTGCCGGGCAAGCTCGAAGCGGCTTTTGCCTCCGATCTCGGCGGCTACGACAAGTTCAAGGCCGATTTTGCCGCTGCCGGCGCCACTCAGTTCGGCTCCGGCTGGGCATGGGTTTCCGTCAAGAACGGCAAGCTCGAAATCTCCAAGACCCCGAACGGTGAAAACCCGCTCGTTCATGGCGCCGACCCGATCCTCGGCGTCGACGTCTGGGAACACTCCTACTACATCGATTACCGCAACCTGCGTCCGAAGTACCTCGAAGCCTTCATCGACAGCCTGATCAACTGGGACTACGTCCTGGAGCGCTACGAAGCCGCTACCAAGTAAGGTTCGCCGCATAGGCTGGCTTTCGCACCCGGCGTCGTCCTAGCGTCGGGTGTTTTCTTATGAGCGGCCTTGTTGATATATCTGTGTGCCGCATGACGGCTCAGGAGATTGCCACAGGAGGCTGAATGCCATCAGCGCCGCTTTTCCGCTTCGGTGTCATCGCCGATCCGCAATATGCCGATCTCGCGCCCAATCTCACCCTCAATCGCTATCCGGCGAAGAGCCTCGACAAGCTTCGGGAGGCCATTGAGGAGTTCAATCGGCATGATCTCGCCTTCGTGGTGACCCTCGGCGATATTATCGATCGTGAATGGAAGAGCTTCGACGCCATTCTGCCTGTCTACGAAGCCTTGCGTCATCGCAAGCACTTCCTCCTCGGCAATCACGATTTCGCCGTTGCATCGGAACATCTCGGCACGGTGCCGGCACGCGTGGGCATGCCGTCCGCCTACTATGATTTCGGCCATTCCGGCTATCGCTTCATCGCGCTCGACGGCAATGAAATCAGCGTCTTTGCCCCGCCGGAAGGCGATCCTCGACGGCAGGAGGCAAAGAACATGATGCGGGTGCTGGAAAGCACCGGCGCGCTCAATGGCCAGCGATGGAACGGAGCGATAGGCGACACGCAATATGACTGGCTTGTTGCAAAGCTCAGGGAAGCAAAGGCCGCGGGCGAGAAGGTCATCGTCATGAACCACTATCCGATCTTCCCGGATAATGCCCATAACGCCCTGAACAGCGACCGCTTGCTGGCGCTTCTGGCGGAGCACGAGCATGTCGTCGCCTACCTCAATGGCCACAATCACGCCGGCAACTTCGGAGTGTCGGGTGGCACATACTTCATCAACTTTAAGGGCATGGTCGATACCGAAGATACGAGCGCCTATGCGATCGTCGCCGTCCACAATGATCGGCTGGAGGTCATGGGCTTCGGACGCGAGGATAGCCGGGTGCTGGCGCTGCCGGGCGCTTGATGAATCCCTTGGATGATTTGACACGGGGAACGATCCGCACCGTTGAAAGTTTAGGAACCGGGGCTGCTGTGAGGCGGAGCCGATGTTTCCGGTATTGCAAATACTGACAATCATGGTCGTGGCGGTTGCCATGGCATTGGCGCTGGCACATCTGCTGGAGCTGCCGGGCAAAATGCGACTGTCGAAAAAAGACTATATGACGGTTCAGCGGATTTATTATCCCGGATTCACGATCGGCGGAGTTGCCGAGCCGATCGGCACTCTTTTGCTTCTGCTTCTCCTGTTCCTGACGCCAGCCAACGTTATTGCGTTCTGGCTGTTTGCCGCGGCTTTTGCTGCCATGGCTGCCATGCATGCAGTCTTTTGGTTGCTGATACAGCCCGTAAACAATTTCTGGCTCAAGGATGCCGAGCTGAAAGGGTTGGGCGCAGGCTTCTTTTCCCACGTTTCAGTCGGCGGTCATCGGATCGAGGCTGATGCCGAGGCGGACTGGACTATGCTGCGTGATCTCTGGGAATGGTCGCATGCCGCGCGAGCGGTTTTGGGATTACTGGCTTTTATTCTGTTGGTGACCGCGATTGCTCTTTAGTGGCGCGCAAAAGCGAGAGTTGACCTGTTATTATTCCGCCGCCATCCGCATCTCGGTCACGTCCCTTTTCGGCGGCGTGCCGAACATACGGGTATATTCGCGACTGAATTGCGAGGCGCTTTCATAGCCGACCCGGTAGGCTGCCGTCTCGACATTGGCGTGGCCGGCGACCATCAGGCGGCGGGCTTCGAGCAGGCGCATCTGCTTCTGGTACTGCAGCGGCGTCATCGAGGTGAGCGTCTTGAAATGCTGGTGGAAGGAGGAGGGGCTCATGCGTGCGACAGCGGCCAGCTGCTCGATGCGCACCTGCTCCGTGAAATTGTCGCGCAACAGGCGGATGGCGTCCGCAATGCGCCGTGTCTGGCCATCGGGCAGCACCAGCTTGCAGACCTCGCCGCCATTCGGGCCGGTGAGCATCCAGAAGCAGATTTCGCGCATGATCGCCGGATAAAGCACCGGAATGGCACTCGGGTTCGACAGCAGTCGGGTCAATCGTACCAGGCAATCGGCAAGCTCATCGCCGAGATTCTCGACGAAGATGCCAAGCTGCGTGCCGCCTGCGGGTTTCGGCGGCTTGTCGAGCTGCTCCATCACCTCACGCATCATGCCCGCGTCGAATTCGAGGGAGATGGCGATATAGGGTTTTTCGACACTTGCCTGGATCACTCTGCCTGCTGCGGGCAGCTCGATGCTGATGATGAGCGCCTGCATCTCGGCATAATCGATCACCCTTTCATTGAGCACCAATTGCTTCGCACCCTGCAGAATGACGCAGAGTGCCGGTCGGTAGATCATCGCATGCGGCATTTTCGGCTCGGTCGAGCGCATGATCAGCAGGCCATCGATGCCCGTGGGAAAGACGCCATTGTCGCCGCCGTCATTGGCTTCGATAAATTGTGTGATCGCATCTTTAAGGGCTGAGGACATTGGTGGTCTCCGGGGCAAGTGCCACTGCGGCATCATAGCAGCGGGGCAGCAGCGAACAAGGTAGTTGGAGGAATAGGCAAGAAATTCGAGAGTTCCGGCATTCAGCGAAATGGCTCTGCGGGCGTAGTTTCCGGCCACCAAATATTCCCTGGAGAACGGCAATGACGACCGAAAATACCGATAAATCAAACACAAAGATTGGGATCATCACCGGCGGCAGCCGCGGCCTCGGTCGCAATGCCGCCATTCATCTCGCCAGGCGCGGTGTCGATAGCATCCTGACCTATAACGCAAATAAGGCAGAAGCCGTTAACGCCGTTGCCGAGATCGAAGCGCTCGGTCAAAAGGCTGTTGCCTTGCGGCTCGACACCGGTGACGTTGCATCCTTCGACGCTTTCGTTGCCGAAGTTGGCCGCGTGCTGCAGCAGCGTTGGGGCCGCGATCGTTTCGATTTCCTCGTCAATAATGCCGGCACGTCCTATCACGCCTCCATCGCCGAAACGACGGAAGCCGAGTTCGACAAGCTCTATAATGTTCATCTCAAGGGCGTCTTCTTCCTGACGCAGAAGCTGCTGCCGCACATCAACGACGGCGGCCGTATCGTCAATATTTCCTCCGGCCTTGCTCGTGTCAGCTATCCGGGCTCGTCGGCCTATGCGGCGATGAAGGGTGCGGTCGAGGTACTGACACGCTATTTTGCCAAGGAGCTCGGCCCGCGCGGCATCACGGTCAACACGGTGGCGCCGGGCGCGATCCAGACAGATTTCAGCGGCGGCATGGTTCGCGACAATCCCGAGGTCAACAGGATGGTCGCTTCCATGACAGCACTCGGCCGGGCAGGCCTGCCTGACGATATCGGCCCGATGATCGCCTCGCTGCTGTCGGACGACAATCGCTGGGTCAACGGGCAGCGCATCGAGGCCTCGGGTGGCATGGTCCTCTAATTCGGAACGTTAGATCTGTGGGATCTGCAGCACCTCAGCCGGCAGCGGTTGGGGTGTTTATCTGCCAGCCGTTCACCCAGATCTGCCTGAGGCCATCGCCTTCGCCCTTGAACCACAATCCGGTCGCCTCACAGCTTTCGATCCGATCGCTGCGGAAGTTGCGGATCGCCTGGCGCAGCTCGCACCAGGCGACGATGTTGGCGGTCTCCGAATAATAGATGAGGGCGATCGGCCGGATGATGCGTTCAGTGGCGCGGCCAAGCTCGTCGCGATAGGCAAGGTCGAGCTTTTCCTCGTCGCGAATGGCGCGGCGCACCAGCGAGAGATCGACCGTTGAGGCGGAAGGTGCGGCAAAGCCCCAGGCATGCAGCGCATTGGCGTCGAGCGTCTGGCGCAGCGGTGGTGGAACGGCGCCGGCAATTTTCGCGGTGACGCGCTTGGCTGCCTGCTTCAGCTCGGCATCGCCGGTGCGCTCCAAAAGCGCCAGCGACAGCACGATCGCTTCCATTTCCTCGATCGAAAACATCAGCGGCGGCAGGTCGAAGCCGGGCCGCAGGATATAGCCGATGCCCCGCTCGCCCTCGATCGGCACGCGCATCGCCTGAAGTGCCGCGATATCGCGATAGACCGAGCGAACCGTCACCTCCAGCCGGGCGGCGATATCGGCCCCCGTCACCGGCCGCTTGGCCAGCCGCAGGATCTGAATGATTTCGAACAGGCGCGATGCCTTGCGCATTTCATTACCCTCAAAATGAAGGCTACTGACAACACCCCGTCAGTTGGCTCAATTTATAAGACTGCCTATTAGCTTGAAAATCAACCATTTCCTCTCTTGTCTCCATGGAGAGGGCGATAGGCAACTGACATGGGTTACGCAGAAAATCTCTGGCTCTTCTTCATCCTTCTCTTAGGGATCATCATCGTGCCGGGCATGGACATGCTGTTCGTGCTCGCCAATTCGCTGACCGGCGGCAGCAATCGCGGCCTTGCCGCGACAGGCGGCATCATGCTCGGCGGTGCGGTGCATTCATTGAACGGTGCCGTCGGCATTGGCTTGCTGATGCATTTCGTGCCCGTTCTCTTCAATCCGCTGCTGATTGCTGGTGGCGCCTATATGGCCTTCATCGGCTACACGCTGATGCGCAGTTCCATCACCGTGGGAGGCGAGGGGCCGGCCGGTAGCCGCTCCGCCTGGAAAGCCTTCCGGCAGGGAGCGGTGACTTGCCTCATCAATCCCAAGGCCTATCTCTTCATCTTTGCCGTCTATCCGCAGTTCCTGAAGCCGGATTACGGGCCGATGTGGATACAGGCCGTCATCATGGGAGCCATGACCATCGCAACGCAATTTGCCGTCTATGGCGGACTTGCCATCACCGCCGGGCGCAGCCGCGAGCTGCTGGTCGCCAATCCCAGAGCAACCGCCTTTGCGGGCCGCATAGCCGGGCTGCTGCTTGTCGCAGTTTCTGTGTTTACGGTCTGGGAGGGCCTGAAATTGGCGTGAGGGCTGATGCGGCGAATGCGTGTGTCTATTGCATGACACTGATTTCACTGAACTCTCACCATTTTGTGACTTCATTGCCGGAAAGGAAACCGGCAAACATATCGCCGTAATCATGCGCCGGCCGCATGCGCGGTCTTGAACACCCGAGAGGTAGGAGAACGAAATGAAGTGGAAAGCGATTGTGATGGCGACGGCTTTGGCCGGCATCGCACTGGGTTCGGTCGTCGCAGCCGATGGCACGCATGACTCCCGCATCGGGATGATGAAGAAGATCGGCGGCGCCACCGGAGCTCTCGGCGCGATCGCCAAGGGGGACAAGCCCTATGACGCCGATATCGTCAAGGCATCGCTGACGACGATCGCCGAAACCGCCAAGGCCTTCCCGGATCAGTTCAACCCGCAGAGCGACAAGACCGATCCCGAGGTCAATCCGAAGATCTGGGACAATCTCGATGACTTCAAGGCGCATGCCGCCAAGCTTTCGACCGATGCCGAGACGGCGCTCGCCCAGCTTCCTGCCGACAAGGCGGGCGTCGGCGCGACGCTGAAGACCCTCGGCGCCAGCTGCGGCGCCTGTCATCAGGCCTACCGCATCAAGAAGGACTAAGCGGTAGGTCGGCTTCATCCACAGCAATTCCCGGAAAAGCGCAGAGCGGTTTTCCGTCCGGAATTGTGTAAAGGCAAAAGCCTAGAGCCTTTTCACATTTCGAAGAAAAGTGGCAAGGCTCTTAAAATCGATTTTGGCATCCGCACCGGTTCTGCCCGTGCGGAGCATTTGGCTTTACTGGGGGTAGCATGATGGCGCGGTTTATTCGATGGTTGCTTTGCCTTTTCGGCGTGATCATCCTTGGCTGTGGCGCCGTCTATGTCATCACCGCGCCGTCGTCTCTGCCGGCAAGCCATTGGGCCAATCTCGGTGATCCCGACGTCAAGAACGGTCAGATCGTCTTCTGGGCGGGCGGCTGCACGAGCTGTCATGCGGCTCCGAGCGCTCAGGGCGACGCCAAACTGGTGCTTTCAGGCGGTCTGGCACTGACGAGTCCCTTCGGCACCTTCCATGTGCCGAATATTTCGCCGGATGAGAAAGCCGGGCTCGGCAGCTGGACGCTTGCCGATTTCGGCAATGCCATGAAGCGCGGCGTCGGTAAAAACGGCGAGCACCTCTATCCGTCCTTTCCCTACGGCTCCTATACGCGCATGAGCGACAAGGACATCAACGATCTCTGGGCCTTCCTGAAGACGCTGCCGAAGAGCGACAATGTCGCCCCGCCGCACGAGCTGCCCTTTCCCTTCAACATCCGGCTGGCGCTGGGCGGCTGGAAGTTCCTCTATCTCAACGACCAGCCGCGTATCGTGCTCGCCAGTGCCGACGAGAAGGTCAAGCGCGGGCAATATCTTGTGGAAGGGCCAGGCCATTGTGGCGAATGCCACACGCCGCGCGACAGCCTCGGCGGCTTCGTAAGCGGCCAATGGCTGGCGGGTGCGCCCAATCCGGAAGGCAAGGGGCAGATCCCCGATATCACGCCCGGCTCGAAGGCCATAGGCAGCTGGAGCGCCGGCGACATCGCCAACTACCTTGAAACCGGCTTCACCCCGGACTACGACTCCGCAGGCGGCTCGATGGCCGAAGTTCAGCAGAATATCGCCCATCTGCCGGCAACCGACCGGGAGGCGATCGCAGCCTACCTGAAGGCGCTGCCGGCGAAGTAAAGCCGCAAGGCGCTCAAGCCGCGCCTGCGCGTCGTGCGAGATAGAGATGGGTTTCATAATGCAATTCGAATACGCCGCCATGGGTGTTGATGGCATCGGCAAGTTCGAAAAGCAGGAGTTCCTTCCGATCTTCGGCCAAAAGCCGGTAGCCAGAGAGCGTGCGCAAAAGGTCGGTGTAGCTCTGTGACGTGTGCGATCGGCTCCAGTAGTAACAGTGATGCGCTGGAGCTTCGAAGTAGTCGGACTGCTGCAGCTCCCGAGCAAAAGGGCCATCAGGCAGATACCATGCCTCGACGGGCGGGCCGGCAAGCTGCGGGGCATGGCGGGCGTAGATCCCCGCGAACTTGTCGGATAGGGGCGGTTCCGGCTTCATCGGCACATTGCCGAAGACGCAGAGTGTTCCTTCCGGCGCGAGAAGGGCGGCTGTCGCAGCGAAGCGCAGTTCCGGCGAAACCCAATGGAAGGATTGCGCCGCGAATATCAGCCTGAAGCTCTCCGGCTTGCCCGGCCATGCTTCGAAGGTGGTTTGCTCGAATCGCACTCGCGGAAATTCCGCCAATCTTTCCCGGGCAACTGCAATCAGTTCCGCGCCGGGATCGAGCGCGAGAATGGAAAGGCCACGGCGGGCAAAGCCCTCTGTCGCCTGTCCGGTGCCGCAGCCGATTTCGAGGACCTGATTCTTGGTTTCCAGCCGGGCAAAATCGATGACATCGGCAAAAAGCGCATCGGGATAGAGCGGGCGGGAAGTATTGTAGAGGCTGGCGACGCCATCGAATGTGAACCGTTGCTCCAAGGCGCACCTCCAGTTGCAGATCGAAGTCGACAGCCATTTTTCTAGCGCATTTCCGATCAAGCTTGTAGCCACGGGATTCGGCAACGGGAGAGGGTGGTCGTGGACGCAAGGGTGGCGCGGAAGGTTCCTTATTTCAGTCAATGGGAAACGCCTGACATGACATTGGCGGTCGTCGCCGAGGGCGCACAATCAGCCTTGCTGAAGGACCCGCTCTGGGCGTCATCCGGCGCAAGCAGCGTCGAGGATTATGCCCGCTGGGCCGGCAATCTTTGCGGCATGGCCTGCCTGAAGATGGTGCTCGCTGCCCGCGCCGGCAAAACCATCCTGATCATGGATCTGGCCATGGGTTGCAGGGAGTATGGCGGCTATGTCGAGGAGGCGGATGGCAGGATCAAGGGGCTGATCTACGCGCCGTTCGTTCCCTTCGTTCGCGATCGCTTCGGTCTCGATGCCCGTGTCGTCACCGGGATTGCTGTCGCTGATATCGCCGATATCCTCACGCATTCGGAGTTCTTCATCGCGTCGGTGCATCATTCGATCCGCTGGCCAGAGACCGAGCCGCCGGCCAAAGGCGGCCAATCTCGTGCTGGTAACGGCCGTCGACGGAAACAGCATCCGCTTCCACAATCCCTCCGGCCACGTCGATGCGACGCGCGAGAACGCAGAAATGTCACTTGAGATATTCGAGAAGTTCTTTGCAGGCCGCGGGATCGCCATCGATCACTGAAGCATTTCCAATGCGCATCGGTTTGTAGTCCGGAATGCGCGAAACCAGAAACACTCTAAAAATCAATATCGGATGGCGATCCTGTTAAAGGCCGGCATCAGGCGAGAGCCTGCAGGTAGCGCATGCCGGTGACCGGACGCGGCTTGAAATCCATGTTTTCGTAGAAGCGGTGGGCCTGGAAATTGCCCGTGGCGGCGCCGACCGAAAGGTAGCTGCAGCCGGCCTTGCGGGCGATATCGCGGGCGCGATCGACGAGATGCTGCCCGACGCCATGGCCGCGGTGGCCGTCGCGCACGAAGAGATGGTGCAGGTCCATACCGCGCTGGCCTTCCTGTGCCTTGTACAGCGGCACGAGGATGGCGTAGCCGATCAGCCCTTGCTCGCCTTCGGCGACAAGCGCCGTGATCCAGGGCACGGGGCCGAAGAGGTCGCGCTCGAGCTGCTCCGGCGTCGTGCCGGAAGGATCGCCGTGGTGGGCGGCCAGCAGCCGGATCATGTCGTTGAGCTCAGGCAGGTCACGCGGCTGAGCATTGCGAATGGTCAGAACCGGAGGGCGGAGAAGTGAGATGTCGCTATCGTCTAGCATGGCATTTTGCGTCCTTGTTTTTCAAATGAGCCGTCAGGACGCTGCCGATACAACAAAGCCGCCTGACGGCGGCTTGTTGACATATGATCTGTCTTGGCCGCCTGTTACAGGTACAGCCAAAAATACGAGCAGTTGTGGAGCGCGTGCGTGATCATGGGCGCATCAATGATCCGGTTCAGCACGTTTGTCAATGGGCCTCAATGCTCGTGTTCGCACAGGCTGTGGTCGGAAAGCGCGCGGATCACATAGCAGTCCTCGATGCTGTGGCCGTCGCAATGCGAAACGATGCGCTCCAGTTCGTGCTCCAGCTTCTTCAGCCGTGCGATCTTGATGCGAACGTCATCCAGATGCTCCTTGGCGATGCGGTCGGCGCCGACGCAGGGGCGGTCCGGATGCTGGCTGAGCGAAATCAGCTCCTTGATGGCATCGATCGTCAGTCCGAGGTCGCGGCCATGTCTGATAAAGGCGAGGCGTTCGAGATCGGCTTTGGAATAACGCCGCTGATTGCCTTCGCTGCGCTCGGGCTCCGAGATCAGGCCCATCTGCTCATAATAACGGATCGTCGGCACTTTCACGCCTGTATGTCTCGATAAATCGCCAATGGTCAGCATTGAGTGGCCTCCAATACCTCTAGTCTCTAGAGCAATATATGCGACCGGCATCGCAAAAATGCAAGGGTCAGGTAGGGCTAACTGCCCCCGGATAGTGCTCCGCTTTCTTATTGCTCAGGTCGTGGTCGCAAGAAGGTGCTTCCAATTTGCCGTCATAAATACTATACCCCCCTATATTATAATCGAGGCCACGATGTCCCATACCATTCGTCAGCAAGCCAAGCTCCTCTCTCGCGTCCGCCGTCTCAAAGGACAGATGGAAGCGGTGGAGCGGGCGCTTGAGGCCGAGCGTCCCTGTGGGGAAATCTTGCAGCTGCTTGCCTCCATTCGCGGTGCCCTGACGGGGCTGACCGGGGAGGTTTTGGAAGACCATCTGCAGGAGCATGTGCTGCATGCCGAAACTGATGAGGCCCGCCGGCAGGCGGTCGATGAGATTGCCGACGTGCTGAAGACCTATCTGCGGTGACGATTCGCGCGTTCAAAGAGAGACTAATGTCATGAGTATTTCTTCCGAAATGGGCCACAGCCATGTTTTTCTGGGCTCCGATCATCAGCGCAACGAGCGCCGCATCTGGGCCGTCATCGCGTTGACCGCCGTCATGATGGTGGTCGAGATCGGCGCGGGCACGATCTATGGTTCGATGGCGCTGCTTGCCGACGGCTGGCATATGTCGACCCATGTTAGCGCCATGCTGATTTCGGCGCTCGCCTATCTCTATGCGCGCCGGCATGCGCATAATACACGCTTCACCTTCGGCACCGGTAAGTTCGGCGATCTCGCGGGCTTTGCCAGCGCCATTGTGCTGGCGCTGATCGCGCTCATCATGGGCTGGGAGAGCATTCTGAGATTGCTTGATCCGGTGGCGATCAATTTCCGCGAAGCGATTGCTATTGCGGTAGTGGGTCTTCTCGTCAATCTCGCCAGTGCATGGTTGCTGCGCGACGACCATAGCCATCATCACCACGGTCACGCCGGGCACGGCCATGCCCATGCCCACGAGCATGACCATCACCATTCGCATGACGACCATCATCATCACCACGACCATGGCCAAAAAGGCGGCAGGGACAACAACCTGCGCTCGGTCTATGTCCATGTCATTGCCGATGCGATGACATCGGTTCTGGCCATCGTCGCCCTGTTGCTCGGCAGCCGCTTCGGCTGGACCTTCCTCGATCCGGTCATGGGCATCGTCGGCGGCCTGGTCATTCTGCAATGGGCATGGAGCCTGCTGCGTGCTTCCGGCGCCGTTCTCCTGGATTTCATCCCGCATGGCGAGGATCTGCCGGATGAGATCCGCGAGGCGATCGAGACAGATGAGGATCGCATCACCGATCTGCATGTATGGCAGGTCGGCCCGGGGCATCATGCCGCCATCGTCGCGGTCGCAACGCCCGTCTCGCGCGATCCGTCCTTCTACAAGGCTCGGCTTGCCGAGATCCACGAACTCTCACACGTGACGGTCGAAGTTACCGTCGACAAGGCGGCATAGAATCCGTTAGCAATCGGTCAGGTCAGAGGCTTGACACATTCCTCGCATAGCCCAAGACCTGCCGATTTTGCTGGAGGCCTCTCATATGCCCACATTGCTCACGCGCCGCCGCCTCATGGTGGGCTCGGCGCTGCTTTTTCCCGCCCTGACGCTCCGCCCTAATAGGCTTTTCGCTGAGGATAGCGGCACGCCGGCGCAGACGCCTCCCGCAACGGACAATCCGGCAACGCCCGACGCCAGCGGCCAGAGCCCGCAAGGCGACAGCGGAGTGCAGGACAATTCGCAACTCTCCGACGATGTCGACAAGCAGCTGGCCGATCTGGAAAAGAAGACCGGCGGTCGTCTCGGCGTCTCCGTGCTTGACACCGAAACCAATATTTCGCTCGGCCATCGCGAGGAGGAGCATTTTCCCCTGTGCAGCACCTACAAGGCGCTTGCCGTTGGCTTTGTGCTGGCGCGCGTCGATCAGGGCACGGAAAAGCTGGACCGGCGCGTCACCTACGGCAAGGACAAGGTCGTCACCTATTCGCCCGAAACCGAAAAGCATGCCGACGGCGATGGCATGACTGTTGCCGAGCTCTGCGCAGCCGCAATCACGCTGAGCGATAATACAGCCGGCAATCTTCTGCTCGAAAGCTTCGGCGGGCCTGCCGCGTTGACCTCATGGCTGCGCACGACAGGCGATACCGAAACCCGCCTCGATCGCAACGAACCCGATGTCAATCAGGCCGTCAAGGACGACCCGCGCGATACGACGACGCCGGATGCGATGCTGGATTCGATCGGCCTTCTGACCCTCGGCAATACGCTGTCGGAAACATCGAGGGAGCAGTTGGTCAACTGGCTGGTCGCCAATACCACAGGCAGCAATCGCCTGCGGGCCGGTCTGCCGAAGGAGTGGAAGGTCGGCGATAAGACCGGCACGGGCAATAATGGTTCCTATGCCGACATCGCGGTCATCTGGCCGCCGGAACGCGGTCCCGTTCTGGTCACGACTTTCGTGGCCGAGGCAACTGCGGCTGCAAAAGATGTGGAAGCCGTCTTTGCCGAGGTCGGCAAGATCATCGTAGACATGGTCGGGCAATAGCGAGATTGATAATAAATAGAAGGCGATACGCTCAAGATGTGAATCGGCTTCGTATCGTCTTCATGTAATCTGGCAGTATGTTTAGACCAGCGACAGTGCCGAGGCTGCGCTGTCCGTTTCCTGATCGCCGTCACCATCGGCATTGCCGGCGCCGAGCTTCTGCTTGATCTCATCGGCAATCTGGTCGTTGATCGCCTTCTGTTGGTCGGCCGGCAAGGACTTGAAAGAATCTTCCGTCAGGCCATGCGCTTCCAGATATTGTGCGCGGATCTTTTGGGCCGGCGTCATATTTGCCCATTTGGCAAACTCGTCGAGAATATCCTGATCGGATTGCCCGCTTGACGATGCCGAGCTACTGGAAGCACCCGCGCCAGACTGGTCGTCAGCGGAGCCTGATGTCGAAGACGAGGAATCACCGAACTGGCTGAGCCAGAGGCCGGACGAAATGGAGGAGGGGACGCCGCTGGAGGCAATGGAAGGCCCCTGCATATCGTCCTGGTCGCCGCCACCGTCGCCCGGCAGCGAAAAGGGCGCGCTGTCGTCGCTGTCGCCGCTCTGCTGGTTGCGGATCGGCGCACTGAAATAGTTTTGGGTGCTGCTGTGCACTTTCATCATCATGTCTCCCAACAGGTTGTGGGGACGATGACTCCGCAAGCCTGCCCGGGGCTTGTGCGCTCAAGCTTCCTCAGGTGCCGCAGAAGGTTTGAAGCACCCGTTCTGTCGGCAATGGTGGTTCTGCATAGGGCGCAAAGCCTGGTTGATCCTCGTATGGGATGGCGAGCACCTTCAGCAATGCTTCGAATAGAGAAAAGTCGCCGTCCTCCACAGCAGCCTCGATGGCCTGCTCGATCCGGTGATTGCGGGGAATGAAGGCAGGATTGACCTTGCGCATCGCCGCCGCCCGCGCCGCCGGCGTCTGCGGATCGCGAGCAAGCCGCTCGCGCCAGCGTTCGAGCCAAGGTGCCGGCGATTGCGGATCGCTGAAGGTCGCGGCAAAATCGCCGACGTCTTCGTCTGCGGCGAGTGCCGCTAGCCGGCGGAAGGTGAGGGTGAAATCCGCGCCCTGCTGCTGCATCGTCGCCAACAGCGACTGGATCAGCTCGAGATCGCCATCCTCCTCGTTTGCAAGACCGATCTTGGCGCGCATTCCGGCAAGCCAATAGGCCTGAAAGCGTTCGCCATAGGCTTTGATAACCGTGTTTGCCAGATCGATCGCCGCATCCACGGAGGGGTCGATCAGCGGAATCAGAGTCTCGCCGAGGCGCGCGAGATTCCATTGCCCGATCGCCGGCTGATTGGCATAGGCGTAGCGGCCGTTGCGGTCGATGGATGAGAAGACAGTCGCCGGATCATAGGCATCCATGAAGGCGCAGGGACCGAAATCGATCGTCTCGCCTGATACGGTCATATTGTCGGTGTTCATTACGCCGTGAATGAAGCCGACATGCAGCCAGCGCGCGATCAATGAAGCTTGCCGGTCGGCCACGGCTTCGAGCAGGGCGAGATAAGGGTTCTTGCGGTCTCGGATCTCGGGATAGTGCCGGGCAATGACATAATCCGCCAGGGTCCGTACGCTCTCCGTATCGCCCCGCGCCGCAAAGAACTGGAAGGTGCCGACGCGAATATGGCTTGCCGCCACGCGGGTAAACACTGCACCCGGCAGCACCTCCTCGCGATAGACAGGCTCTCCAGTGATCACAGCAGCAAGCGCCCGCGTCGTCGGAATGCCGAGCGCGTGCATCGCCTCGCTGACGATATACTCGCGCAGAACCGGACCGAGTGCGGCGCGCCCGTCGCCGCGGCGGGAAAACGGCGTGGGCCCCGACCCCTTGAGCTGGATGTCCCGGCGTCTGCCATTCCGATCCTTCACCTCGCCGAGCAGGATCGCGCGTCCATCGCCAAGCTGCGGAACGAAATTGCCGAACTGATGACCGGCATAAGCCATGGCGATCGGCTGCGATCCCGGCAGCAGCTCGTTGCCCGAAAAGATTGCCGCCGCATTTTGTTTCGACGCATCGACATCCAGCCCGAGTTCCCGCGCCAGAACCTCGTTGAACTTGATCAGCTGTGGCGCGGCAACCGGGGTCGGCGCCTGATCCGTGAAAAACTGCGGTGGCAGGCGCGCGTAGCTGTTGTCGAAGGCGGCCGTCGGCGCCCGAAGGGCGGTATCATCGTGAAGAGGAGAGCTCATGTTACTAAGGTAGGGCCGACGGAGAGGCGACGCAAGGCGCTTGCCCTTGGTAGGAAACCATCCTACTTTATCCCACCGGATAAGAGGATTTTGCGATGAACGAGAAACTGAGCATTTCGCTCCCCAGTGAAATGGTTGCCGCGATCAAAGCTCGCGTCGATGCGGGGAGCTATGCCTCTACGAGCGAGGTGTTACGGGCGGCAGTCCGGGTCTGGCTAAGGGAAGAAGAGGAATATCAGCAGCGGATCGCAGCGATCAGGCAGCGAGTGAAAACATCGCTCGATGATCCCAGGCCGGATTTGAACATGCAGGATATCGACAACTGGATCGAGACGCTGGCTGCGGAGAAACAGTAACCGCACGAAGCGATATACCGTCGCGTTTCGTGAGACAGCCAAAGCTGATCTTCAGTCGATATTCGGCTACGTGCTGGACCAAAGCAAAAACAGGCAAACAGCCCTGGGCTATATCAAGCGCATCCGGAATAAATGTATGAAGATTGGCAACGCGCCACTCGGCGGTGTTGCGCGGCCCGATCTGGCTGCCGGCATACGGATGGCCGTCTTCGAGCGCAGCATTGTTATTCTTTACCTCGTGGAAGATGATCGCGTGCGCATCACCAACATAATTTTTGGCAGCCGAGACTATGAGACCCTGTTGGCGCGTCCCTAGTCTTCCTCCAGCTCCCGTGCCATCTCCGCCAGCTTGCGCACCGTATTGAGATTTCTCGATGTTCCCGCCTTCAGCGCCGGCAGCTTCAGCTTCGAGCGTCCCGAGCCATCGGGGTAATGCACGTAGATCTCCCTGCCGGCGACATGCACTTCCTCGCCGCCGGGTGCGACGAGTTTCTCCAGCGCATCCTCCGGTGCCGGCTCCTGCAGGAAGGTGATCAGCAGGTAGTTCGGCTTGGCATGCGGAAAAGGCGAATGTTCCGCTGCCCTTTCCAGAGCCTCGCGGCTGCGCAGAATCACGCCGGGGGGCTTGCCCATCTTCGTCGCCAGCGCCTTTTCAAGTTGAGCCAGCACCGTTGCCTCATCCGCTTCGGCGCGGAAAACCACATTGCCGCTCTGGATGTAAGTGCGCACATCCGTAAAGCCGATCTCTTCGCACAGTGCCTTGAGATCGGCCATGGGCAGCATGCCGGTGCCGCCGACGTTGACGGCACGCAGCAGGGCGATGAAGACGGTCATGGCTTCCTCCCCTGTCCGGCCTACATCTTCTCGGCGACCTTGACGGCGAAGGCATATTCGAACGCAACTTCCTCCAGACGCTGGAAGCGGCCGGAAGCACCGCCATGGCCGGCGTCCATGTTCGTTTTCAGGAGAATGGGTGCTTCGCTCGTCGTCTTCTCGCGCAGCTTGGCAACCCACTTCGCCGGCTCCCAATAGGTAACGCGCGGGTCTGTCAGCCCGCCAAGTGCGAGGATTGGCGGATAGGGCTTTTCGCCGACATTGTCGTAGGGGCTGTAGGCGGCGATCTGCTCGTATTCTTCCTTGCTTTCGATCGGATTGCCCCATTCCGGCCATTCCGGCGGTGTCAGCGGCAGGGTGTCGTCGAGCATGGTGTTGAGCACGTCGACGAAGGGCACGGCGGCGATGATGCCGGCGAATTTTTCCGGCGCCATGTTGGCGACGGCGCCCATGAGCATGCCGCCGGCCGAGCCGCCTTCGGCGATGATCTTCGTGTAAGAGGTGAACTTCTGCTGATTCAAATAGTCGGCGGCTGCGATGAAGTCCTTGAAGGTATTGGTCTTCTTTTCCATTTTGCCGTCTTCGTACCAGGCGAAGCCCTTGTCCTTGCCGCCACGGATATGGGCGATAGCATAGACGAAACCGCGATCGGCGAGCGACAGGCAGTTGGTGTTGAAACCTGCCGGAATGGTGACGCCATAGGCGCCGTAACCATAGAGCAGGCAGGGTGCCGAGCCGTCGAGCGGCGTGTCCTTGCGGTAAAGCAGCGTCACCGGCACGGTCTCACCGTCCCAGGCCGGGGCAAAGACACGGCGCGTCACATAATCTTCCGGATTATGGCCGGAAGGAACTTCCTGTGTCTTCAGCAGCGTGCGCTCGCGCGTCACCATGTTGTAGTCGTAGAGCTGGCTCGGCGTCGTCATCGAAGAGTAGGAGAAGCGGATGACATCCGTATCGTATTCTGCTGCACCCTGCAGGCCGAGTGCATAGGCTTCCTCCTCGAAAGCGATCGCGTGTTCCTCGCCAGTGCGACGGTCGCGGATGACGATGCGCGGCAGGCCGTCCTTGCGCTCCAGCCAGAGAAGATGGCGAGCATAGGCGAGGTGGCTGAGGATCAGCGTGCCCGGCTTGTGGGGCACGACCTCACGCCAGTTTTCCTTGCCCGGGTTCTCTGCCGGTGCTTCCATGATCTTGAAATCCTTGGCGCCGCCGTCATTGGTGAGAATGTAGAAGACGTCGCCGCCTTCGCTGATCTCATATTCGATCTCGGTTTCGCGCTCGGCCACGATCTTGGGCTCGGCGGTGAGATCCGAGGTTGGGATGATGCGATATTCGCTGGTCTCGTGATCGTGAATGTCGATGAAGATGTAGTCGTCCAACAGCGAGCCGCCGACGCCCATGAAGAAGCCCGGATCCTCCTCCTCATAGACGAGCCGGTCGTCCGACTGCGCTGTGCCGATGATATGATGGAAGATCTTCGAGGGGCGATGGTTTTCGTCCTGCAGCGTGTAGAAGAAGCTCTTGCCGTCGGGTGCCCAGACGGCATCGCCGCCGGTGTTCTCGATCACGTCGGGCAGATCTTCGCCGGTCTCGAAATTGCGGATCTTCAGCGTGAAATATTCCGAGCCCTTGTCGTCATAGCCCCAGATGCCGTGGCTGTGATCGGAGGAATGATCGAGGCCGGAAAGGCGGAAATAGGATTTCCCCTCATTCTCCTTGTCGCCATTCAGCAGCAGCTTGCGTTCCCCGCCGTTGCGCGGTTCGCGGAAGAAGTGGGGCTGTTCGCCGCCGGTGACGAAGAGCGTGCCGTAAGCGTAGGGGCCATCCTTCATCGGTATCGAGCTGTCGTCTTCCTTGATGCGGCCCTTCATCTCGGCAAAGAGAACTTTCTGCAGCTCCTTCGTGTCCGCCATTGCGGCATTCATGTAGGCGTTCTCCGCCTCCAGATGCGACCGGATTTCCGGCGCCAGGATCGACGGGTCCTTGAACATCGCCTGCCAGTTGTCGGCCCGCAGCCACGCGTAATCGTCGGTGCGGGTAATGCCATGACGTGTATCCGTAAACGGTTTTTTCGCAGCGGCGGGCGGGGTGGGAAGATTCTTGAAAACTGACACGAGGGGCGCTTTCTCTGGAGTGAAAGTCGGATGTGAAGTGAAGAGAGAAATAGAGGGCAGCGAGGTGAGGTTCAAGCGGCAAGTCCGTCCCTCCAGCTTCATGCAAGCAGCCGATATTAGTTTTGCTCGAACAGGCAGCTTGCGGGAGACCGCATCGTGGCGCTGCCTTGATGAGACCACATTCTTTATCGAAGTCGGCATACAGTGCGTCGACATGAGGGCGGTCAAAGCCTTCTCCAGTAGAGCGAACGCACTCAAATCCAAAACAATGCAAGGGACCGGTCCTCATGCTGAAACTCTTCGCCATCCTGATTCCATTGGTTAGCGTCGCCACCTCCGCCTTCGCCGTCGATGCGGCTATCAAGAAGCAGTTGGAGAAGCTCGATCCGTCGGAGCGAATGGAGCAGGCGTGCGATGCAGAGGCCATGAAGCGGATCGGTACGGACAAGACGGGTTTCAAACCGGACAAGGTGATCGCCTATACATTCGGCGATCCGGATATGAAACCGGATGCCATGAATGCGCCCGGCGCCGTCTTTCGCAGCAAGGGTGACTGGTATCACCTCTCCTATACGTGTGTGACCGGGCCGCAGCACATCCATGTCCGCGATCTGAGCTATCAGATCGGTGACAAGGTGCCGCGCGACGCTTGGCAGGAGCATTATCTTTACGATTGAGCGCCCGGATCAAGCAGCAGGGGCCGCGGACGTCACTTTAGGGTGGCCACACTCCATCCTAAGGTAGTTTCCTACCTATCGCCGTCTCAGCGATTCCACACGTGTCAGCTCCGACAGGATGTGGTCCTGTACATCGGGCGGCTGCCGGCACACGGCATCCGTCAGGTCGCGCAGCGTCGCTCTGAGGCTGTGAAGCTGATCCACCAGATCCATGACGACATCGACGCCTGGCTCGTTGACGCCCATCGATTTGCTGAGATCGAGGATGAGCCGGCCGCGCGCAATGTCGGAGTCATGGAAATTGCGGCCCTGATCGGTGACTTCGGGCACGACCCAGCCCTGAGATATCCAGACTTCCAGCACCGTGGTTTCGATCCGGAGGTGAAGTCGAAACTCGTTCTCGTTCATCGCTTATCCTCCCATGGTCTTTCTGGGATCTTGCGCCTTGCCTGCCTCCCAATCTGAAACGAAGCGCGTCAGCTCGGGGTCCGGCGTATCCGGCAGGACGATCTTCAGCGAGACATAGGCATCGCCATTGTCCTTGCCGCGCACGGGTGCGCCCTTGCCCTTCAAGCGCAACACCTTGCCCGTATTGGAGTTCGGCGGCAGCGTCACGGTGACGGCTCCCGACGGTGTCGGGACGCGAATCTTGCCGCCGAGCACAGCTTCGGCCAGCGAAATCGGCACTTCCAATCGGATATCGTCGCCATCGCGCGTGTAGAAGCGGTGCGGCCGAACATGCACGGCGATCAGCGCGTCCCCGGGTTTCCCGCCATTGAAGCCGGGATCGCCCTTACCCTTCAGCCGCAGCGTCTGCCCATCGCGTGTCCCTGGTGGAATTTGGACGTCGAGCGCCGGCCCCTCGGGCAGGCTGATCTGCTTCTTCGCGCCATTAATGGCGTCCAGAAAGTCGACCTCCATCGTATAGTGACGGTCTTGACCCTGCATTTGCGATTGGCCTCGGCTGCGCCGCGAGAAGAAGCTGGAAAATATATCGTCGGCATCGCCGAAATCGGCAAAGCCGCCCGCATTCTGATAGCGGCCGCGCTGGCCCTCCTGCGCTGCATAATCGCGGTAGTAGTTGCGCGGTGCCTGCTCGGCACCGCTGCTGTCGATCTCGCCACGGTCGAACCGTCCGCGTTTCTCCTCATCGCCGAGAATGCCATAGGCCGCCGAGACTTCCTTGAATTTGTCCTCGGCCTGCTTGTCACCCGGGTTGAGATCTGGGTGCAGCTTCTTGGCAAGCTTGCGATAGGCGCTTTGAATGTCTTTTTGCGGGGCGTCCCGCTTTACGCCCAAAATTTCATAGGGATCGCGACTCATACATGTCTCTCTTCGGGAGCACGGAAAGATACGCAGATAGTGCTAGGGTAGGCTCATATCAATCGTATCATAGACGCGGTCAGGTTGAAGCCCGGACTTGGCAGCTTTCATGTCCGTCGTCATTGTGATGTGAAATGGGCGCTGCCGCCGCCGCTTTGCCATATTTCCGGCGTCTTGCCGGATAATGGCGAGCGGTGTGGCTGGGCTGGTAATCAAGCGCCCGCCGAATTTTGTTTGCCTGATCCACCGGTGGCCGTCCGATGAAATGCCTGTTGCTCGCTTCCTCACTCCTTCTTGTCGCGGCGGCCGCCTTTGCCGCGCAACCCGAGCAGCCGCCTGCCGGTTGGCCGCAACTGCCGCCGAAGGCGCCGGTTTCGAAGATCAAGCTTGTGGAGCCGCATCTGCATGTCGATCGCGCTGGCAAGGGAGCTCCCCGCATCGCGCTCACCTTCGATGCCTGCATGGGCAAGACCGACCCACGCATCCTGAGCACCCTTGTCGATCAGCGCATTCCGGCGACGATCTTCGTCACCGCGCGTTGGCTGCGTACCAATCCGGATGCATTGAAGGTCTTCCTTGCGCATCCGGATCTCTTCGAGCTGGAAAATCACGGTCAAAATCATATCCCCGCCGTCGATGTCCCGACCAAGGTTTACGGTATCGCCGCCGCTGGCTCGCCGCAGGCGGTCACTCTGGAGGTGAAGGGCGGTGCGGACGCGATGATCGCAGCCGGCATTCCACAACCGCGCTGGTTCCGTGGCGCGACCGCGAAATACACGCCTGCCGCCATCATGCAGATCCGTGGCATGGGCTATCGGATCGCCGGCTACTCGGTGAATGGCGACAGCGGTTCGCTTCTGCCGGCCAAGATGGTGGAAAAGCAATATGCCTCCGCCAAGGACGGCGATGTCATCATCTCCCACATCAACCAGCCGACGCATACGGCAGGCGAGGGGGTCGCGGCCAGCATCCTCGCGCTGAAGGCCAAGGGCGTCGATTTCGTTCGTCTGCAGGATATCCCCGAAAAGGGTGACGACGACACGACCAACTGAGCGCTCGAGTGCTAGCCCGGCAATTGCGGCTGCGTTTTTTCCTCGATGAAAAGCTCGTCAATGACGGTCATGACGATCAGCGACAGCGGCAGCGCCAGCATGGCGCCGACCGCGCCCCACATCCATGTCCAGAAGATGATGGCCAGAAAGACGACGAAGGGATTGAGTTCCCATTGGCGGCCCATGATTGCCGGGAAGACTAGGTTTTCCACGGTCAGATGCACTGCGAAGAAGGCGACGGCCGGCGCGAGACCGAAAATGATGTCCGAATGCGTGATGATGCCGGCGATCGCGAGTGCAATCGTCATGGTCGTGACGCCGAGGAATGGGATGAAGCTGGATAAGAAGGCGAAAACGCCCCACAGCACCGGCACGCTCATTCCGCCGACATAGGCGATCAAGGTCATCACGAGGCCGATCCCGGCATAAATCAGCGAAGCCGTCGCAAAATAGAAGCCGAGCACCCGCTCCACGGCATTGATGATGCGGATGGCATTCAGTCGAGATGCCCTGCTGGAAAAGGTCATGATGATCGTCTTGCGCAGGCTTACCCTGCCGGCAAGGAATAGCAGCAGGGCTGCAAAGAAGATCAGGATCTGCACGATGGCCGGCGTCAGGCTGGTGGACACGACATGCAGCACGTTGCCGCTGTTCTCCAGCAAGGTGTTGATCGACATCGGGCTGCCTTGAAAGGTTTCGGATGAAATGTGCAGCCATTGAAACCGGTCGAGATAGGGCATCAGCCGGTCGGATGTGCGCTGGAAGAAGTCGGGCGCCTGCTGTGCGAGCTTGGCGATCGGTTCGGCGAGCGCATTGATGATGAGGAAGATCACCAGGGCAACGCTGGAGGAAAGAATGACGGCATTCAGAACGCGGGGAATGCCGAGCTTGCTGAGCCTTTCGGCCGCCAAGCCGAGGATCATTCCGACGACGACGGCAAGCGTCACCGGAATGAGGATCAGCGACATCGTGTAGACGGCGGCGAAGGCCAACATCAGGAAGATGCCGATCGTTGCCCAGGAGGCGGCAATGTCGAGCTTGTCGCGTCCTCGCTGGTCGGAGAGACCGAAAATTTCCGTTTCGTCGTCTTGTGCCCGGGATGCGTTGCGATCGATACCCGGGCCGACATCCTGCGACGCGGTTGCTGCATCCGATCGGCCGGCGGCGATTTTGTCGAATTCCATCCCCGGAAAGTTCCCCGAAGGCAGGATTGCCTCGCTACTTCAACGCGAAAAGCCCGCCGCGGTTCCGCAACGGGCTTGTCGAATGGCGGTCGGATCGGAAAAGTCAGGCGATGAGATTAAGTCCGATACCCCACGGATCGCGCAGCGATATGCCGCCGTCGCGCTTCTCCGTCTTGATTTCGTGTTGCTCCAGGGCCGCTACGGCCTTGTCCAGGGCTGACTTGTCGTTGAAGCGCAACGTATAGTCGGAAAGGCCGGTCATATGTTCGCTGCGTATGCCGGCGCCGCGGCTGTTCCAGGTATTGGCGCCGAGATGATGGTGATAGCCGCCGGTCGCAAGGAAGGTCGCGCCGGGATAGCGCGCTGCCATGACCTTCATGCCGAGGACGTCGCGATAGAAGGCGTTGGCTTCGGCAACATCGCCGACCTGCAGATGGATATGGCCGATGGCCGATCCTTCGGCCATACCGTCCCAGCGATCCTGCGGGGCGCTCTCGTAGAGCTTCTGCAGATCAAGCCGGAGCGTCGCCATTTCGACCGTGCCGTCATCGTGGAAGGTCCATTCCTCATGCGGGCGGTCGGCGTAGATTTCGATGCCGTTGCCTTCGGGGTCGGACAGGTAGATGGCTTCGCTGACGATATGATCCGAAGCGCCTTCCAGCACCACATTCTTATGAGCGGCATGACGAAGCCAGCGCGCAAGCTCGACACGGCTCGGCAGCAGGAACGCGGTATGGAACAGGCCGGCCGCCGTCTTCGGTGCACGCACCGCAGCCCGATCGGTCGTCAGCGTCAGAAGAGGAAGACCGGCGACACCGAGTACTTCGCCGCTCGCTGTCTTCTCGATGACCTTCAAGCCCAGCATGTCCTGATAGAAGCGGGATACCAGCGCCATGTCGGTAACGACGAGGTGCGACTGGCCAACATAGGCGGGACGGGTCAGGGCGTAGGAGGGGGCAGTTTCGGTCATGGTGTCAGTTCCAACCTTGGGGTGGGGTCTCGAAAAGGCAACCGGCGTCGGCGGCAAGGGCCGCCGGTAGCGGACAGGAGGGTTTCGCCGGTTGATATGCCTTTTTGATCCTCTGGTCCGTTGTACTTGCATATTTATATGGCGGATTTCGATTGTTCACAGAAGACCATAAATTGCGGATTGAGCGTTCGCTTTCCGTTGACAAGCGACAACTAGGCCTATGGCAAGCCGTTCACGAAGATTGATCGATGTGCGCGTTTGGCGCAGTTGTCTCCTCCTGTTTCTAGTGCAAGGATCGGTTTCCAACGAAAACGGAGCCGGATGAAATGACCGAATACAGAGGCATCCGCTGGGCCTATGACCGCTATGAGATTATCGCGGACGGCATCGTCAATGGTGTCGGCGTGGTCCTCGCGCTGATCGGCGCCACCGTGTTGATCTTCTATGCGACGGTTTGGAGCTCCTACGGCGAAATTGCCGCCGCCTGGATCTATGGCGTCGGCCTGGTGCTGACGCTCGGAATGTCCTTTACCTATAATCTATGGCCGGTATCCAGGACGAAATGGTTTCTGCGCCGCTTCGACCACTCTTTCATCTATGTCCTGATCGCCGCTACTTACACCCCCTTTCTGGAGCGCGGATCCGAGGACCCGCTGCTGCTTGGCGTGCTGATCGCAGTCTGGGTGTTTGCGGCGTTTGGTATCGTCCTGAAAATCCTTTTTCCGGGACGCTTCGATCGGCTGGCGATTCTGCTCTACCTTGCAATGGGCTGGAGCGGCATCCTCGTCGCCAAGCCGGTTTCCATGCATATTCCATTCGCCTCGATGCTGCTCATTATCATCGGCGGCGTCATCTATTCGCTCGGCGTGATCTTTCACGTATGGGAAAGGCTGCGCTTCCAGAATGCCATCTGGCATGGCTTCGTGGTTGCCGCCGCCGCCGTGCATTATTCGGCGGTACTGACCTGCTTCAGCCTGTCGCCGGAAAACTTTTGACGATCTCCGCCGTCGGCGCGCATTTCTTCGTCGAGCGCAGGCTGCGCACGAGGCGCATGACGATGGCGTCGTAGCGCTGCATGTCCGCCTTCGAGTAATCCATCTGGAAGAAGGCCGCGGCACCGTTGCAGAGCGCAACCCCACGCACGTAGACGATCCGCCCCTGTCTGGTGCCGGAAAAGCTGATGCCGCGCGAATTCGATTTCGAATAGGAAATCTTCCAGCCCTGGTCTCTGGCAAGCGCCACACGCCCATTCGCTTCCGATGCAAAATCGCCATTGGCAACCATCGTGCCGAAGACCTGCAGCGAAGCGGAGCGATCTGCCGGCGACAGCGACAGCCGATCGGTATCCTCGGAAGAGGCGGCAAGATGGAATTCCGACGGCAGCTCGATCGCGTAGCCAAAGCCTGCATTGTCATAGGACCACCAGTCCGCGGCAAAGGCCGGGACGGCGAAAAGAAGCAGGAGGGCGATCAGGCGGGCGAGCATTGCGGTTTCCGGGAGGCGAGATCTGCAAACCGATC
This sequence comes from Rhizobium sp. AB2/73, assembly GCF_020871915.1. Classification (NCBI taxonomy): domain Bacteria; kingdom Pseudomonadati; phylum Pseudomonadota; class Alphaproteobacteria; order Hyphomicrobiales; family Rhizobiaceae; genus Rhizobium; species Rhizobium sp. AB2/73. The sequence goes on from NZ_CP067071.1 coordinate 671,201, forward strand.
AAGATTAGCGCTTTTTTGAGCGCAATTTCCATAGCGGTTCGGAAAATACCGATAAATTAGCGCAAATTCATTACAACTTCATTGCGAGCCATGCGGGAATAGCAAGGAATTCTGCAATGCTGCGACGTTCAAACCGGCATCGCGGGCTTCCGGACGATCATTGAATCCTGCAACCTCCACGGCTGCTGGCAGCAAAAATCGATTTCGTTGGTTTACGTCCGGTTTTCCCTTGTCAGGGCTTGAGGCGATGTGTCCTTTCGCCTATCCCTTCAAGACCGCTCCGGCTTTGCCGGATTCCGCATGAACGTTCAGTTAGGGGGGAGCATGGCCGCCGCCACCGCGGGCCTGACATTCCTGGCTCTATGCCTGCCCTTTCTCGGTGCGCTGACCGCGCCGGTTGTCGTTCGGCGTTTGGGCCACAATGCGGCGTGGCTCCTGGCGCTGCTTCCCACTCTCGCCTTTCTGCATTTTTCGAGCTTCCTTCCCGCCGTTGCAGCCGGCGGCATCCAAACTGGCGGTTTCGATTGGGTGCCGAGCCTTGATCTCCGGTTCTCCTGGCTGATTGACGGCCTGTCGCTGACCTTTGCGCTGCTCATCACCGGCATCGGCACGCTGATCGTCCTCTATGCCGGCGGCTATCTGAAGGGGCATGTCGATCTCGGCCGCTTCTTCTCCTTCATCTTCCTCTTCATGGGCTCGATGCTCGGCCTCGTCGTCTCGGACAGCTTCCTCACGCTGTTCGTCTTCTGGGAACTGACCTCGATCACCTCCTTCCTGCTGATCGGCTTCGATCATCATCGGGAAGCGTCGCGACGGGCGGCGCTGCAGGCGCTGGTCGTGACCGGCGGCGGCGGGCTGCCGTTGCTGGCGGGCCTGTTGTTGATCTGGCAGATCACAGGCATCGGCGCGATGTCCGATCTCCTGAAGGCTGGCGATGTCCTGCGCGCAAGCCCGCTCTATCTGGCGGCCCTGATCCTGGTGCTTGGTGGTGCCTTCACCAAATCGGCGCAGTTTCCTTTTCATTTCTGGCTGCCGAATGCCATGGAGGCGCCGACTCCGGTCTCGGCCTATCTGCATTCGGCAACCATGGTGAAGGCAGGCGTCTATCTGCTGATGCGGCTCAATCCGATCATGGGCGGGACGATGGCCTGGCAGACCATCCTGCCGGTATTCGGCGCGGCGACCTTGCTCGTCGGAACTTTGCTTGCCATCCGCCAGACCGACTTGAAGCTGAAGCTCGCCTATACGACGGTCTCCTCGCTCGGCCTGCTGGTGATGCTCACCGGTTTCGGCACCGATTATGCAGTCGAAGCTGCCGTCCTCTATCTGGTGGCGCATTCCCTGTTCAAGGGCGCCCTGTTCATGGTCGCCGGTATCGTCGATCATGAAACGGGAACACGCGATATCACCCGGCTGGGCGGCTTGCGCTCGGCCATGCCGTTGACCTTTGCCGCTGCCTTGGTCGCCGCCGTGTCGATGGGTGGTCTGCCGCCGGCCTTCGGCTTCCTTGCCAAGGAAGAGATCTATGCCGCGCTGGCACAGGCGTCGCCGGCTGCGATCATCCTCACCATCATCGCCGTGGCCGGCAATGCGCTGATGTTTGCCATCGCCTTTGCCGTGGCGCTGAAGCCCTTCGTCGGCCCGCTGACCGATACGCCTCATCAGCCGCATGAGGCGCCGCCATTGCTCTGGCTCGGACCGGTCACGCTTGCTTTACTCGGCATCGCTTCGGCTTTGTTCTCAGGCCTTTGGCACGAGTATATCTCTTCGCCGATGGCAAGCGCGGTCGGCGGCAAGGGATTGGAGATTTCGGTCTCCTTGATCCCGCATGTTGGTCTGCCTCTGGCGCTTTCTCTGTTGACCGTGCTGATCGGCGTCATCGTCTACTGGCAGCTCGATCGTGCGCGTTTCCTGATGTCCGTCGTTCTGCGCGCCCTTGGACCGGGGCCGGATCGCGGTTTTGATGGATTCATCTCCGGTCTGGTGCGGCTGTCGCACATCGTCTCGCGGATGCTACAACCTGGCCGACTGGAAATCTACGTCACCGTCACTTTCCTTTGCCTGGCGGCAATGTTGCTGATCCCTCTCGCTGCTCATGGCGAGCTGCCCGCGATGCCGGCATGGCCGAACCTACAATGGCATGAGGCGACGATCTTCCTGATCGCGGTCATCGGCGTTGGGGCGGTGGTGTTTGCACGCGACCGGCTGACGGCGATCGTTTCGCTTGGCATCCAGGGCTTTGCCGTCGCCGTCATTTTCCTGCTGTTCGGCGCACCGGATCTTTCCTTCACGCAGTTCATGGTCGAGACGCTTGCGGTGGTGATTCTGGCGCTTGTCATGACGCGGCTGCGGCTTTCGCCGTCCGATCGCCGGCCGCCGCTCGCCAGGATCGCCCATGCCGTGCTCGCCATTGCCTGCGGCAGTGGTTTTACGCTCCTGCTGCTGAAGGCGACCGACGCGCCGTTCGATCTGACGCTGACCACCTTCTTCAATCAATATTCGAAGCTCATCGCGCATGGCGATAATGTGGTCAACGTCATCATCGTCGACTTCCGCGGCACGGATACGCTCGGCGAAATCGCTGTCGTCGCCATGACCGGGCTTGCCATCCTGGCGCTGATCCGCATCCGCGCCGGCGGCGAGCGCAAGCTTGCAACCAACGATCCCGATCTTGAGGAGAAGCCCGGTTTCGAGGAAGGGATGGAGGCCGAGCGCTCATGAACACGCTGATCTTCCGCACCGCCGCGCCGTTTTTGACGGCCCTGATGTTGCTCTTCTCCATCTTCGTGCTGCTGCGCGGTCACAACGAGCCCGGCGGCGGCTTTATCGGCGGCCTGATCGCGGCTTCGGCGCTCGCGATCTATGGCATTGCCTGCGGGGTGACTGCGGTCCGCCGCGCGATCATCTTTCATCCGCTGGCGATTGCCGGTTTCGGTCTGCTTGCCTCGACCCTTGCCGGCTTGGTGTCCGTCTTTGCCGGCGTGCCGTTCATGACGGGGTTGTGGATCTATCCGCATCTCTTCGGTGTCGAGGTGCCGCTTTCCACCGTCATGCTCTTCGACACCGGCGTCTATCTGGTCGTCGTCGGCGCTATTACCTCGATCGCGCTCGCGCTCGAAGAGCGGGAGGTGGATTGATGGAAGCCGTCTTCGCCGTCGTCGTCGGCATCTTCTTCACCGCTGCGATCTATCTGATGCTGTCGCGATACTCCATCCGCATCATGCTTGGCATCGCGATCCTCGGCAACGCCGTCAACCTTTTGCTGTTCACGGCCGGTCGGGTCACGCCCGAAGTGCCGCCGATCATTCAGAAAGGCGCGGCCACGCTCGATCTTGCCGCCGCCAATCCGCTGCCGCAGGCCTTGATCCTGACGGCGATTGTCATCTCCTTCTCGTTCCTGGCTTTTCTGCTCGTCCTGACCTATCGGGCCTACCAAGCCTTGAAGACCGACAACACAGGCGAGATGCGGCTCGCTGAACCGGAGGAGCGGCCGCTGCCGCCCTTGGGGTACTGACGCCATGGCTGGACCCACGGATACCGCAGTTGATCTTTCCCAAGCGCTGGTTGCCGCGCCGATACCGATGGGACATTGGCTCGTCATTTTGCCGGTCGTCTTGTGTATCGGGCTCGGCGCGCTTCTTCTGATGCTGCGCAATCGTACCGAATGGCATGCTGCGATCGCCATTCCCGGCCTTGTGCTATTGGTGCTGATCGATGCCGCCTTGCTCTATCGGGTCGTCAGCGACGGCGCCGTGACCATGGTCATGGGGCGATGGCTGCCGCCCTTCGGCATCGCCTTCACTGTCGATATTTTCGGCGCGCTCATGGCTTTGACGGCGGCGGTCGTTGCACTCGCAGCGGGTTTCTATTCTCTTGGCGAAATCACGGTGAGTGGTCGGAGATACGGTTTCTTTCCATTCCTGATGCTGCTGCTCGCCGGCGTTAGCGGCGCCTTCTTGACGGGCGATGTCTTCAATCTCTACGTCTGGTTCGAGGTGCTGCTGATCTCGTCTTTCGGCCTGCTGATCCTCGGCTCGGAGCCGGAGCAGATCGACGGTGCGCTGAAATATGCTGTCCTCAACCTGATCGCCACCACGCTCTTTCTCGTCTCCGTCGGCTATCTTTACGCCGTCTTCGGCACGCTCAACATGGCCGATATCGCGATGAGGGCGAGGGCGGATCATAGCAACGTACCGCTGATGACGCTGGCCGGCCTGTTCCTGCTGGCCTTCGGCATCAAGGCTGCCGCCTTTCCGGTCAATTTCTGGCTCCCGGCCTCCTATCACACGCCACGCATAACCGTTTCGGCGATTTTTGCCGGCTTGCTGACCAAGGTCGGGGTCTATGCGCTGATCCGGGTTCTGGTCATGCTGCTGCCTGTCGAGCGGGCGGAGCTTGGCCCGCTCGTCGCGGTCGTTGCTATTGCCACCATGCTTGTCGGCGTCGTCGGCGCGCTCGGGGCAAACGATGTCAGGCGCATGCTCGGCTATATCGTCATCTCCGGTATCGGAACCATGCTTGCGGGTGTCGCTCTCGGCAGTGCCGCGGGCCTCAGCGGGGCGATCTTCTATGCACTGCATTCGATGGTGCTGATGACGGCACTTTACCTGCTCGCAGGGCAGGCGGCTCGGCTCGGCGGCAGCTTTTCCTTGAGCGCCCTCGGTGGCCTCTATCGCCGCAACGGCTGGTTTGCCGGCATCTCGCTGGTGCTGTTCTTCGCCATTAGCGGCTTGCCGCCCTTTTCCGGCTTCTGGCCCAAGGTCGTGCTCGTGAAGGCGGCGCTCGCGACGGGCGCATGGTGGCTTGCCGCAACAATCCTTTTGGCCGGTTTCCTGACGACGATCGTGTTCGGGCGGGTATTTCTCCTGGCCTATTGGCGCCCGGCGGCGACAGATGGGATCGCAGCGGAGCCGATTGCATGGCAGGCGGCGCTGCCGCTCCTTGCTCTTTCTGTGCTTGTCGTCGGCTTCGGCCTGTTTCCGGAATGGCTCCTGCACCTGACGCAGGCCGCCGCTGCCGGCCTTGAGCAACCGTCGGCCTATCTGCGCTCCGTCTTTCCCACGGCAGGAGGCGCGCAATGATCCTGTTCGTCTTCAATCTGCTGCTCGCCATCGTCTGGGTAGCCATTACCGGCAGCGCTTCCTTCCTCAATCTGGTTTTCGGATTCGTCCTTGCGGCAATTGCGCTGGCGATCGTCCGCTCGTCCTATGGCGGCGTGCTTTATCTCGGCCGTGCCCGCCGCATTTTGGCATTGCTGTTGCTGTTCATACGGGAGCTCGCCAAGTCGGTCTGGGCGGTCGCCGTCGCCGTCATGAGCCCCAGGATGGACGTGAAGCCCGGTATCTTCGCCTTTTCCTTGACGGTCGATCGCGATTTCGAAATCACGCTGCTTGCCAATCTTATCACACTGACGCCGGGAACTCTGTCCGTCGACGTCTCCGAAGATCGCAAGACGCTTTACGTCCATGCGCTCGATTGCTCCGATCCGGAGGCCATCAGGCGCATCATCGCCGATGGCTTCGAGCGCCGGATCATGGAGGCTTTCCGATGATGGCCGCGTCCGTCGTTTCGGCCGCCGCGATGGTGGCGCTCGGCATTCTGAGCATTGCCTTCCTGTTGACCGTCTATCGTGTGGTGGCCGGCCCGACCTTGCCGGACCGGGTTCTCGCGCTCGACATGCTGGTGGCGATCGCCATCGGCTTCATCGCCATCATCGCCATCAAGACGGGTTTCACGCTCTATATCGATATTGCCATCTCGCTCGGTCTCGTCGGCTTTCTCGCGACGGTCGCCTTCGCACGGTTCATCCTGACACAGGGGCAATCGGATGCCGTGCAACAGGCTGGCGCAGGACCGGATGAGAATATCGCAGCCGAAGGCAAAAAGAGGCGTAAGCACCGCGGGCGGAAGAAGGAAGGGCGATAGTGGATTTGCTTTGGGCCATCATAGTAACCGTGCTTCTACTTTCGGGTGCGCTGTTCTCGCTCATCGCGGCGATTGGCATCGTGCGCCTTCCCGATCTCTACAGCCGCATGCATGCGGCGTCGAAGGCGGGTACGGTCGGCTCCGGCCTGCTACTACTTGCAGTCGGTATCCACTCGCAGGACATATCGGTCCTGGCAAGAGCATTGGCGGGTTTCGTCTTTTTCGTGCTGACGGCACCGATCGCAGCACATCTTCTCGCGCGGGCTGCACATAGGGCCGGACACCGGCTGACGCCGCCTTCCGTGCGGGATGAACTGCTGGCGAGGGAGCAGATCACCAAAAGCGCGTATAGAAAGAAGGGCTAACAAACGTGGAAATTGTTCAGAAAGGAATAGCTGTTCGCGTTATTAGTTATCTGTTTTTTAATAGATGAATTTTTTGCGAAGAAATGTAGGGATTAAAAACTGGACATTTGGATAAAGAGTGCTAATTCAGATTCAAGTAGAGTTCTGATGTTGAGTTAGTCTCGACCGGGTTTAAGCTCTCGATGCTTTTATCTTTCTTTGATGAAAAGCTGAGCAAAACTTTCTTCCGGTAAGCGATTAAAGATCGCTATCGCGGTCGCTAATTCTGATGTCAGGCGGCAAGGGGCGGTTTTCTCTCGCGTGAGGTCTAGGGGTGGATTTCATGCGGTAAGAAATTTGGTTTTATCCACCGTTTTCTTGCTGGTGACTGCTACGAATACGAGCAATGCGTTTGTGCGGATTGTTCGGCGCTGGGACATAGCGAAATCGACAGATTTCCGTAGCCGAGCGCGAAATATATAGCAACGTTGTGCCCTGCGTGCTCTCCGGAGGCGCGGACGCAGCAGGCAAGCCGATGAACAGGAGAACACAATGACAGATGCGGCCCTTGGCAATGGGCAGGAGTTACTGGTTGAACTGACCGCCGACATTGTTGCGGCCTATGTCAGCAACCATGTCGTACCGGTCAGCGACCTTCCGAATTTGATTTCCGACGTACATTCCGCCTTGAGCAGCACCTCGGCCCCGGCACCTGCCGTAACCGTGGTCGAAAAGCAGAAGCCGGCCGTATCCGTTCGCAAATCCGTGCAGGATGACCAGATCACCTGCCTCGAATGTGGTGGCAGCTTCAAGTCTTTGAAGCGCCATCTCATGACCCATCATGGTCTTTCGCCGGAAGAATATCGCGAAAAGTGGGACCTCGCTGCCGATTATCCGATGGTGGCGCCAGCCTATGCGGAAGCCCGTTCGCGCCTGGCAAAGGAAATGGGCCTCGGCCAACGTCGCAAGCGCGGCCGCTGAGAGTTCCATAACGACCTTAAAGATAACCCGGCTTTTGGGCCGGGTTATCCGCATGTTGGCTGCAGGAGCGGCCTATGCCACGGCCCTGACACGAGCCTCTTCGCGAATGCGTTTGATCATCGAGCGCAAGCCGTTGGCGCGCTGTGAGGACAGATGCTCCACCAGCCCGATCTTCCCGAAGACATCGAGTGCGTCGAGAGCCGCGATTTCCGAAGCTGGCTTGCCGGAATAGGTGGCAAGCACGATCGCCACCAACCCGCGCACGATATGCGCGTCTGAATCGCCTTCAAAGGTCAATATCGGATTGTCCGGATCGCCAGATGCATGCGTGACGAGCCAGACCTGGCTCGCACAGCCCTGCACTTTGTTTTCCAACGTCCGCTTTTCCTCCGGCAGGTCGGGCAGCGCCTTGCCGAGCTCGATTACAAAGCGGTAGCGATCCTCCCATTCGTCCAGGAAGGAAAAGTCTTCGATGATCTTCTCAAGCGGTGTCATTGCAGCAGTCCAGATTGTCCATTGTCTTGGATATAGGCGAAACGGTACCCGATTTGAACCCGGGACGACAAAGAACGCCATCGACCATAGGGGTCGGTGGCGCTGAAGTTGGGGCCAATGGAGAAATGTCAGATATGTGGGCGCGGCATCGGCAGTGGAATGGAGGACGGCAGCTTGACCGTGCCGGTAACGACGACGTCGGCCGTTTCCGTACCCGTGATGCGCTTGGCCGGCATTGGCTGCGCCATGGCGGCGATCTGATCGGTGCCCGTGTGAGCCGTTGCGGCAGCTGCCTGCGGATTTGCGTCGTGATCCTTGAAATGACGGCCGAGCATGTCGTAGGCGACGCGAGCGCCGTCGCCGACCTGATAGCCGAGCGCCGTCAGCGTTTCGCCGCCCTTGGCACAGACATCCGGCTTCTCGTTGCACATGGCGCCGACATATTGAACGACGCCCGATGCAGCCGAAATCGCATCGGTAACCTGCAGCGTCGCTTCACCTGCCGGCCGCGGCGCACCCTCGGGCTTTGCAAAGATCGGCAGGAACATGAGAACCAGCGAAAACCAGAACCCTGCTCTAATCAGAAACCACATCGCCTAGCCCCATCCTCTCTGTCGCTCGGCTCGATCGCCGATTCGGACTTGCCCGTCCGATCTGGTTCGAACCCTATCTGGCAGAGGACAACAGCGCTTTTCAAAAGTCGGCAGCATTTTCTGCAATTTTGATTCAAATTTTAGCTTTCCGGCTTTGACCAGCATTTGGTTCAAATTGTAGCGATTGCCGTTAAGCATGTCTCGCCCTATCCACCTGATATACAGGGGTTTGCGAATGCAAGCCTTGCCGCAAAAGTTAACGCGCGGCAGAAATACGAATAAAATCCGTTGCTTACCTGCTGTTAACCACAAAAAACAATGGTCCCTCATTCTGCGTCAAAACGGGATTTTGAGCCCTTTTCGGCCGTCTTCAGCGTTCCTTCTTTATTCTTTCCTTAAGTCGGCGGGGCCTATTGTGCGGTCCGATAAGTGACCGTTTTGACGGGTTGTAGTGTGCGCGTATTGAGTGACATTTCTGTCGGGGCTGTAGCCCTCGTGGACCGGGTAGGCCGAAGCTGGCTTTCCCGAACGAGCGGGGATGGCGAAGTCCATGGGCAGGAATTGGCGATCCTGCGCCGGCTTGCGCTTGCTTCTTCCGTCGCGCTCTTTGCCGTTCCGGCGGGTCTTTCCCTCCTTACCAGCCCGGCCGTGGCGCTGCCTGCCGGCGTGGCCACGGTATGCGCCGCCTTCCTCTTTTCGGCTGTGGGCAGCATCGCGCTGTCGCGTCAGCGGCCTGCCCTCCACCCGGCAGAGGCTGTCGTCGTCGAGCACCGCGATCTGATGCTGGAGTCGGCCTTCGGCCTCGTCCTGCTGCTCAACCCCCAGGGCAATGTAACCACGGTCGGTGGTCGCGATCGTGCGGAATTCCTGAGCTGGATGCGCGACCCCGCCGGGCGTGGCTTCGTCGAGCAGATCCACGTATCAGACAGAATCGTCTTCCTGCAGGCGATCGATGTACTGCGCCAGGGAAGGGATGCCCATAGCGCCGATTTGCGCCTGGAACGGTCGGCGGTCGTCGGCGGTGATGACCAGTTCGTCAATGTGCGCATGGAGCTGACCGCGCGCCGCGATGGCGAGGGGCGCCTGACGGCAATCGTCAGCCAACTGCGCGATATCTCTCAGGACCAGCAGCTCCGCGAGGATGCGGCGCGCAAGGCGGCTGAGGCGGAATCGGCCAATGATGCCAAGTCGCGCTTCCTGGCTGCCGTCAGCCATGAGCTGCGTACCCCGCTCAACGCCATCCTCGGCTTTTCCGATATTCTGAGCGGCGAATATTTCGGCAAGCTGGAAAATGACCGCCAGCGCGAATATGTCGGCCTGATCCGCCAGTCGGGTGCCCATCTTCTGTCGGTCGTCAACACCATGCTCGATATGAGCAAGATCGAGGCCGGCCGCTACGAACTGCTGCTCGAATCCTTCGCGATCGAAGATACCATTGCGACATGCGAAGCAATGCTCGGGCTGCAGGCGAAGGAAAAGGGGCTGACGCTGACAAGCCGCATCCAGCGCGGCCTCGGCGAGATCGTCGCCGACCAGCGGGCGATCCAGCAGATCCTCATCAACCTCGTCGGCAACGCCATCAAATTTACCGATGCGGGTGGCGCGATCACCATTGATGCGGCCTTGGCCGATGGCATGTTGAAGCTGTCGGTCGGCGATACGGGCATCGGCATTGCCAGCGAACGGCTGGCATCGCTCGGCCAGCCCTTCGTGCAGATCCAGAACGATTACACCCGCCGTTATGCCGGCACTGGTCTCGGCCTGTCGCTCGTCAAGGGTCTCGTCGGCCTGCATGGCGGAAACTTCTCGATTGCCAGCGCGCCGGGCGAGGGCACAGTCATTACCATCCTCATTCCGTTCGACGGCTCCGGTGCCGTGACAATGCAGCAGCCTGTGGATGTTAATCGCCCTGTCGATTTTCCGCCGCGCCTGAAACATACTGTGGAGATAGATGAAGGGCGAAACAAGGAATTGATGAATGGCCCCGCAAAAGCGAAAATCGCCTAACGGAAGAGGGAAGGGCAAGCGCAAGCAGCCCGGCCTGGCTTCCCGTGGTGCGGTTGCCCTTGGCAGCCTGAGCCTGCGCGGCAGCACTGCGCTGGGCGGCCTTGGCCTTCGCGGTGTGGGTGCGCTCGCCGCTCTGATCGGCAGTGCAGTCGGCCGTCATCCCGCCATTGCCGGCGGCGTCGCGCTCTTCTTCGGGGTTTTCGGTTTCGTCACCGCCAACGCGCTCTGGTATCAGACGGGTGCGCATCCATCGCCCATAATGCGTACCCGCGATCCCGCATCTCCTTACCAGATCCCCGGCCGCAAATCCTTCCTGCACGCGCAGCAGGCCGATGCCGGCAATGTCACCACCTTTCGGATAGAAAGGCAGGATTCGGCTTCCAATTCCGCCACGGCACCCTCGACAGCACAGTCGTCCAGCGCGCCGTCGAAACTGATTGCCGATGTACAGGCTGAACTCAGCCGTCACGGCCTCTATGATGGCGCAGCCGACGGGAAGCCGGGATCGCGCACGACATCGGCCATCCTCTTCTTTCAGGAGGCGTCTGGTCTTCCGCAAACCGGCACGCCGACACCGGAGCTTCTGGCCGCCCTCAAGGCCAGCAATGCCGCCGCTGCACAGCCGGCCAGCGGCAGAGCGAATGCGACGGCTGCCGTCCCCGCCGAGCGCCCCGTCAACGTTTCCGCCACGGCTGATGCAATCGACCCGGTTGCTGCCGCCATACAGAATGCCGAAAAGAACTCGAAGACCGGCGCGGTAGCGGCCAAAGCAACGCCCAGCGATGCGGTCAACAAGGTCAATATGGTCATGCAGATCCAGAAGGGTCTGAGCAACATCGCCTATAGCAATGTCAGCATCGACGGCGTAGCCGGAGAGCAGACGAAGGCAGCGATCCGCCGCTTCCAGAAGCACTATCGCCTGCCGGAAACCGGCGAGCCGAATATGGCGGTCCTCAAGAAGCTGCAGGATATCGGCGCGCTCTGAAGCCAGCGGTACAAGCCTCTGCCGCAAACCTGGTGACGACTACGCGCTGCAGGCGGCTTCAATTGCCTTGGCGAGCATGCATCGCTATAGCTCGAGCATGAGATTGCGCAGCGACATCTTTGTTTCCGCCCTTGTCCGCCGCTTGTTTGCGCGTGGGGATTTTGCCGCTGTCGAGCACAAGGGCGAGGAGCAGGCTGGCGCGATCTTCATCCGCCAACGTTTCCGCGATGGATCGGAGACCCTCTATGCGCCGGCACCGCAGAGCCTGTTCGATGAGGAGGAGAGCGGGACGCGGCTCTTCGAGATCCGCATCGAGCGGAAGGAACCGCAGGAAATCCGTGAAACCCTTGATCGCGAGCTGAAATTCGATCCTGATTTATGGATCGTCGAACTGGAAACGGACGATATCGCCGATATCGTCCCATTGGCCGGTTTCCGCGCCAATCCGCTGGATTGAGCCGTCTTTACCGACGGTTTGCCGCACGCAATTCGCGAAGAGAACCTGATTTTGCCCCGAACAACGGCGCTTCAGGACGCTGCGCCGGCTTTTCCTGCGGCAGATAGGTGTAACTGTCGGCGCGGCGCCATGCCTCGACGCGCGCCTGGCTCTCTTCCGAGTCGATATCATCGAGCACCAGCCACGCCCGGCTGACGCTGCCATGCCGTTCGGCCAGATGCGGATAGAAGCGCTCCAACGAGTAGACGGCATCGGCGATGCCCATGCCGAGGCTCACCAGCGTGACGGCAAGTTGTTGCCCCGAAGTGTCGAGCAGAATGCGTTCAGCAAGCCAGTAGCTGGAGGAGAGGGCATCGGCAAGCGTCGTTGCGAATTGCACCGCATCGCGTTCGCGCGCAAAGCGGACGAGCAGCGCTTCCTGCGTCTCGCTAAGGCTGCGCAGACCGAGCCGGTCGCTGTCATCGCGGTTGAGATGGCGTGCAGCCTGTTTGATCTGCTGGCGCAAGATTTCTTCGCGCGATTGCCGTGCGGTTTCTGTCGCCTCGACTTGGGATGCAGCGACGGCTGCCGGTTGTTCCGGCACTGTCATGCCGCGTTCCGGTTCGGCCTGATGCAGACCGACGAGCGCATCGATGACCTTGGGGGAGAGCGAGGAGCGGCGCACGATTGCCCGTGCATGGGCGGCCCCTTGCGTGCGTGCGATGGTGATGAGTGTATCGTCGTCGATCGCCTGCGAACTCGTGAGGAACGGAGCGGCAATGGCGATCGGCTGACAGCCGATGAACAGGGCAACGGCCTGGGGCACGGTTTCACATTGGGAGAGAGCGGCAACCGCCTGCCGCTTTGCCTCGTCCGAAGATGCCTGGAAAACGGGGGTGAAAAGCTCGGCGAACTGGCGAAGTTCCGATTTGGACGGATGGCCCATGCCTTCGAAGCTGGTGATCGTCGCCATTAGAACCACGTCCTTCTTGCGGACAGTCGCAGGCTCTTCAAGGTCTCTAAACCGATCACGCACGCCAACACCCATACTGATACGCCGAACAAAAAAGCAGGGAGCCCGAAGGTCGCCCATGGCCTCCGCTTTACTTCACTCCAGTCGAACGGGACGACTCTTTCGATAAAGAGGGCGTCCTCGATGATGACTGTCGAAACGGGTATGGACACGGTCGTCCTTGTCTGGCTTTCGAGAAAGACTAAGGCCGGCAGGGTTAATGGTTCGTGAAAACTTTATTAAAATCCGAATAAAAATTGCGCGTTAAGCTTGCGCGAGGAGTCCAGCGGCTTTTTGGCCGCAGGGACAGCAGTTCGGGGCGAAAGCGGACCTGTGGAAAACCGTTCTGGGCATGGGTGCTTACAGACAAATTCAACCTATGAGTGCTTCTGCTGTGGAGATAGTCAAAAGCGATGTCACTCGCTGCAAAAGCGGAGATCCGGCTTCTTGATGCAGGTGGGATTCTTCAGATGTCCTTATGCTCGCGCAAGGCTGCGAGCAGCTTTTCCGAGGTGTTGTAGCCGGATTGAAAAAGGCCGATTGCCGCCGTGGCCGCGAACTGGGCTTCCGTGCTTCTAATATCGATCCGCTTTTCCAGGCACCACCCATCCAGCGCATCGCGCAGGACGGTGACGTCCTCCGGTAAAAAGACGGAACTACCCGCCGCAAACATTGATTGCCCTCGAATTACGGCCTTACATTACGTTAATTTTTCGTGAGCGCAAATAATATTTGTGTGACGCTTTTCTGCAACGTGGTATTCGCGCTTTCCATGTGCCCGCCGGGTTATATGTTGAGTTAAGTACATGATATTTCTTGATTTCATGGCAAAAGCGCGTTCTGCAATTTTTCAACGGCCGATGAAACCAAAGCCGCCGTCACGGCGTTAATAGAGCACGACGAGTGATGCCGGGAATGACGAGCGACGGGAATTAGCATTCTGTTAACTGCGATATGTCTGAATTCCGATTGAAAGCAGCCATTGGCAGAATGTGATCGAGTGTAAAGACAGCATGGAAGCCGAAAAATCGGTGCTCATGCCACGGTGTAAGGGAAATGCCGTGAGAAGGCGCGGATGCCTCCATTGAAGCCCAAAACAAAGGCTGGAACGGAGGGGAGCGCTAGCCCGCTTCAGTGGCGGGCAGGGTGAAATCAAGTCGCAGGTTCATCCGTCTCGAGACGTTAATGGAGACGAGAATGGCAAAGATCATATCTCTTTCGGATTGGCGATTGCGCCTGCCGCCGCGCGCCCAGAAGGAACCGGTGGAGGCAAAGATACTATTGTTCACCGGCGTACGTTACGAGCATCTTGATACGCCAACGCATCGCCCCGGGGCAGGCCCGAAGCGGGCAAAGGGAAAGTAAGCGCTTCAACATATGCAAGCGCGTGGCGAGTTCTCGCGCCTGCCGGTTATCGTCGCTGTCCAGCCGAATAGCGCTTGCTGGCGCCACTCGCCACGGGCCGCCAGCTTCCCGCCGCATAATTCCAGATTCAGGGTTTTCAGCCAAAGATTTTAGCTCCTAAGATCTCAGCCCCAAAAGATTTCAGCCATTGTCGAATTCGTCACAGCCGGCCTCGGAGAGAAATTCTTGCGCCGCATCGTCGAAACTCGCTTGCGGCGCCATGGTGCGCAGCACCGCATAGCCTTGAGCCCGCGGCACTTCCACCAGGATCGATTGGGTAAGCGCGGGTGGCAGTGCCTTGCGTATGCCAGTCAGCTGGACAGGCGATGCAAGCAGCAAATCGAGCGTTCCGCCGACCGACGTACGGTCGCTCATGCTGAACACTTCATTGGATGCCGCGTCATAGATGGCAAGCGACCAGAACGGCACCTTGCCCTTCGCGGTCAGATGAACGGGCGTATCCTCGATGTCGAAGGCGCAGACAGCCGTGCGGATATAGGGATCGGTATTGGAAAGCCCCGCATCGTCATCCTTGTTGTCGAGCATATAGAAATGATTTTCGTCACCCTCGTCCGATACACGCGTATAGGCGTCCCGATCGGAGAAATGCGGCAGCGACAGAATGATAATGATATGCAACAGCACCGCGCCGAATAGGCCGGTGAGGATCGCGAAGACGAATCTAAACATTGCCGCATCCGATCTTCTCGAGTTTCGGCATGCCGAGATCGATCAGGCCGGAATTGCTGGCCGCCGGCGAATCCAGGAGCGTCCATACCAGGCGGAAATTGCCGGATGGCGGCAGGGCGAGCCAGTTGCCCGCCTGGGGATTGGATGAAACCGTGATGTTGAAGGTCGAATCCGGCTTGCGCAGCACCACCCAGGAATTGATGGTGGAAGGGCGACCGGCAGCGTCTTCGATCGGCCGGCCGTCATTGCCGGCGATGAAGAGGGTCCAAAGCCTTGCCGGCGGCGTCTGGCCGCTGATGCGGTAGGTGCAATTTGCGGTCAGCCGCGCTTTGCTGTCATCGTCGGAGGCGGTAAACACCAGCCCCTCGGCTGTGCCGTACAGCAAACGCCCCGCGCGTGCTCGATGCGATTTCGCATAAGGGTCCGCATCCGTCGTCTGCATTTCGGGGAACGCCTGCCAGGCGCCAAGCTTGATCGCGCCGAAGCCGGAGGTGACATCCAACGCCAGAAGCGTGAACACGATACCGCCGCCAAAGGCGATGACAAGCGAAAGCGCAACAAGAAGGGGAACTCGGAACACCCTGGGATCGTCCTCGTGACAAATCGGTGTCGATTTATTCCTGATTCTGGCGGTAGGGGGAAGGGCAAGCCACCATTTACGGCTGTCTTGGGAACAATAGGCAAGATCGGGAACGGCAGTAGGCATCCAAAACGCCGGCTTCCATCCTTCGATTCGACGGCAGGTTTGCCGCCGTCATCTGCCTCGCGCTGCAGTACAGTTTCGGGGAGGGTCGGTCACTCAGGCGCAGTCGTGCTGCGATGCTCCGCCGTCGCCACCTTCTGCGCGCCGAGCGGTGTCGCCGCCTTCAGCCTTTCGCCGATACCGCGCAGGATATTCGTGGAGTCTACCGAAAGCGAGCGCGGGCGCACCAGCGGCGGCAGGGCGCTACTGGCGGTGTCGGCGGGCTTCTTGGCGGCAACTGTTTGCGGCTTCTGCACCGGGAAGGGGTTGGTGATGCCCGGGATCGGCTTCAGCACGATGCCCTGATTGGCGTAGTCCATGATCTTCTTGAAGGTCATGGCCGGCAGCGTGCCCCCCGTCATGTTGTTCGTGGAGGTATAGTCGTCATTCCCGAACCAGACGGCGCAGGTGTAGTTGCCGGTAAAGCCGATGAACCAGGCATCGCGATAGGCCTGCGTGGTGCCGGTCTTGCCGCCGACCACGATACCATTGTCGAGTGCCGCTCTGCGGCCGGTGCCGATCACCGGAACCTGCGTCAGCATCTGGTTCATGTAGGAGGTGGCTTTTTCGCTCAGAACCCGCTTGGCTGGCGTCTCGTCACGGCCGAAATCATAGAGCACCTTGCCGTCATAGCCGGTGATCTGCTCGATGCCGTGGCGGCGCGACTGCATGCCGTTGGCCGGGAACACCGCGTAGGCCGTGGCCTGATCGAGCACCGTCACTTCCGAAGTGCCGATCGGAATGGTCTTGTCGTTTCGGATCGGCGTTTCCACGCCCATGGCCTTGGCCATGTTGCGGATGGGCTGAATGCCGAATTTCTCCTTGGCAAGCCGCACGGGGATAGTGTTGATCGATTGCGTCAGCGCCTGGGTGAGCGTCACCTTGCCTTCGTAGCGGTTCTCGTAATTATGCGGGCTCCAGTTGCCCCAGCTGATCGGCGCATCGACGATGGTGGACGTCGGCGTCATGCCGTTCTCCATCGCGACCGAATAGGTATAGATCTTGAAGGACGAACCGGGCTGGCGCAGCGCCTTGGTCGCGCGGTTGAACTGGCTTTCGCCATAGTCGCTGCCGCCGACCATGGCGCGCACAGCGCCGCCATTTTCGATGACGACGGAGGCGCCCTGTTTAGCCTTATAGCGCTCGCCGAACTCCATCAGGCTGGATTGAACCGAATCCTCCGCCGCCTTCTGCAGCCCCATATCGATGGTGGTGCGCACGATCAGCGAGCGCTCGGGGAACCGCGTAGCAAGCCTCTGCACTTCATCGAAGGCCCAATCGAGGAAATAATCCGGGGATTCGATCTGAGCGCGGTCGACCACCGAAGCCGGGTTGCGCCGCGCGGCGATCACCTGTCCCTCGGTCATCAGCCCGCTTTGCACGAGATTGGACAGCACGTCGTTGGCGCGGGCGCGCGCCGCCGGCAGGTTGACATGCGGCGCATATTTCGCCGGCGCCTTGAAGAGGCCGGCGAGCATCGCGGCTTCCGCCAGATTGACGTCGGTAATGCTCTTGCCGAAATAGAATTGCGCCGCCGCCGCTGCGCCGAAGGTACCGCCGCCCATATAGGTGCGGTCGAGATAGAGGCTCAGGATCTCCTTCTTTGAGAGATTGGCCTCCAGCCAGATCGCCAGGAAGGCTTCCTTGACCTTGCGTTCGATGGAGCGCTCATTGCTGAGGAAGATGTTCTTGGCAAGCTGCTGCGTCAGCGTCGAGCCTCCCTGGACGACGCCGCCGGCCTGCGCGTTGACGGTGACCGCGCGGAACAGGCCGATGACGTCGATGCCGAAATGGTCGAAGAAGCGCCGGTCCTCGGTCGCCAGCACTGCCTTGATGAAATAGTCCGGCAGCTGGTCTACCGGCACGGAATTCTCGTGAATGATGCCGCGATGGCCGATGACGTTGCCATAACGATCGAGGAAGGTGACGGCGAAATTGCCGCGGTTGCGCCAGTCGCCCTGCGTCGCCTCAAAGGCCGGCATGGCGAGCATCAACATGACGACGGAACCGGCTGTTCCCAGCGTCAAGCCTTCACCGAGCAGTTCGAAAAAGATGCGTTTCCAGCCGCGGACGCGGAAGCGGCGGAAGAAGATGGTGATCTCCTCCCATGCCTCGGCGAGACCGAAGCCGGCATTCCACAAAGTGGAGTCGATCCATGAATCAAGGCGCAAAAAGAAATAGCGCTTGCGACGCCGCGGCTTTTCGGCCCCGTTATCCCTAGGCGTCTCGGGCTCCATCTTCGGCCCGTTTTCTGGATTGGATGGGTCTTCCACGCTCTACTTCCCGACCACATTACTGCCGCGTGTCTTCTTGTGGCACACGCAAAGCCCATTATCTCATAGGACGGCTAATTGAATAATTGGTTGATTTAGAGAAAAGAACAAGAGACATGCATGCCGCAGCCCGAATTCCTCTCGGGTGGCGAGGACGACGATGATGACAGACGAGATACCCTTCTGGAAAAGCAAGACCCTGGCGGAGATGAGCCCGTCGGAATGGGAAAGCCTTTGCGACGGCTGTGGCCTCTGTTGTCTCAACAAGCTCGAGGAGTGGGATAGCGGCGACGTCTATTTCACCTCGATCCGCTGCAAGCTGATGGACGGCGAAAGCTGTCGCTGCACCAGCTACCCGAACCGTTGGGATTTCGTGCCCGACTGCGTGCAGCTGACGCCGGAGAAGGTTCCGGAGCTGGAATGGCTGCCGCCCACCTGCGCCTATCGCCTCGTCAACGAGGGTCGCGATCTCTATTGGTGGCATCCGTTGATCTCGGGCGATCCGGAAACGGTGCATATCGCCGGTGTTTCCGCCCAAGGGCGCACCGTCAGCGAGAACGATGTCGATCTTGACGATTTCGAGGATTATGTCGTCGACTGGCCGCTGACCGTCGAGGATGACATGATGCCTAATCCTCCGGCAAAGCCATAGATTTCGGCGCCACGTTTCGCCAAGCCTGGCGCAAGAGCCTTTTGATCTCCTCGTTTCCGGCATCGCGATGGAAAAGTCGCGTCCATCCTTTCAGGCCCCAGCTGCCGGGCACAGCGGCGACATGCCTTGGCATGACGGCCGAAGCCATCTGCTGCTGGTCCGGCGTCAGCTTGACGACGCAGAAATCCGGTCCCCGAAGTGTCATGAAAATCTTGCCCCGAACACGAAAGTCGCGGGTTCCGAAGTGCGAACTCTCTGCTGCTTCCGGCAGGCCAAGGGCAAGGGATATAAGGTCCTCGTCGGTCATGGCCGCGACAGTATCATCTCCATGCAGTAAATGGAGGCTTGAAAAGGGTGCGACCAAACGGTTCTACGACGAGATGGTGAGTTTATTGAATTGAGCCTGTCCACATGGTATCGCGCGGTGCCCTCGCATATGTACAAGGAGCCGTCGCGTGATCCGTCATATCGTCTTCTTTACCGTTCCCGATCGCGCCAAGCTTGAGGAGGTCCGTTCCGGCCTCTCGATCCTCACGGCCATTCCGCATGCGCGGCTTTTGGAGATCGGCACGAACGTCAAGACCGATCAGCTCGGAACCGAAGTCGATCTTGTGGTCTACGGTGAATTCGACGACGAGGCGGCATTGGCGGCTTACAAGGCCCATCCGAATTACCAACGCTCCATCGGGCGCGTTCGGCCGCTGCGCGAAATGCGCATTGCCGCAGATTACGAGACGGCGACGGCCGTCCGTGAACCTTTCTGAACGTCGAGCGGGGGCAGAACCATTTCCCGCCAGTCCTTTCAATGGATTGAGCATGCGAGCGGAATCGGATTGTCCGCGACCGGATTCTCGGCTTGAAGTTCTTGAATCAACTTTTGAAGCTCCGGACTCAATTTGAGAGGAAATCGCGGCAAGCGATTCAAAGGACTCAAGGAAATCATCACGCCTTATGCCGATAAGGCGTCTCCTGGCCGGTTGCATTGGCCACGGGAGGGCGCGGTTCATCTCGCCCACACGAACCGATGATAAGTGGGAATGATTAAAAATGGCTAAGCCTGCGGCTCCGAGCGTGGTGCCCGTGAAGGCGGACATGCGTCGATCCACGCATATCGCCGATAGATTGTATCGGCAGCGCACTCTGGAGCGACAGCCGGTTGCTGTTATCACGCTGCAGTGGGTTCACATTCAACAATTTCAAATTCTTAGCAGTTCCTTTAGGCAATCCCTACGCCCGGTTGGCCGAAAATTACAGCCCATTCATTTGCCATTCAGACGTGTTTGGGTAAATAATCGCCCAAGTTCACATCCCTGTGGGAAGTCCGAAGCATGGCCTCATTTTCAAGCATAGCAGCAGCGGCCCTCGTTCTGGCCGGCTCGTCTGTTCTGCCGGCGCCAGCGCCGACGTCGACCCTGGTCGCGCGCGCCAACAGTGATTGCAGTGCGGCAGCCGAGGAAGTCGTCGCCAAGACCGGTGGCCAGCTTCTTTCCGCACAACCATCCGGCGACAGCTGCATCATCACCGTTCTCGTTCAGGGCAACGGGCAGCGCCCGCGCAAGGTGACGATGAAGGTGCCGATGTGATGCCAGGGCACGTGGGCGGCAACCTAAAGCCTTGAATCTCACACGAAATCTTATTGTTTCCGTGATTCCACTGCAGCGTGATTTACAGTACTGTTTCTCGAACCGGGGAAATTGGATTCAGAGATGCGCATTCTCATAGTCGAAGACGATATCAACTTGAACCGTCAGCTTGCCGAGGCCTTGAAGGAGGCGGGCTATGTGGTCGATACGGCCTTTGATGGCGAAGAGGGGCATTTTCTCGGAGACACCGAACCTTATGACGCGATCATCCTCGATATCGGCTTGCCTGAAATGGATGGCATCACCGTGCTTGAAAAATGGCGCGGCGCCGGACGTACCGTGCCGGTGCTGATTTTGACCGCTCGCGACCGCTGGAGCGACAAGGTGGCAGGCATAGACGCCGGCGCGGACGACTATGTCGCCAAGCCTTTCCACGTCGAGGAAGTGCTTGCTCGCATCCGCGCGCTCATTCGCCGCGCCGCGGGCCACGCTTCTTCGGAAATCGTTTGCGGCCCGGTGCGGCTCGACACGAAGAGCTCGAAGGCGACCGTGGACGGCAAGCCGCTCAAGCTTACGTCTCATGAATATCGGCTGCTTGCCTATCTCATGCATCACAAGGGCGAGGTCGTCTCACGCACCGAACTGGTCGAGCACATGTACGATCAGGATTTCGACCGTGATTCCAATACGATTGAAGTTTTTGTCGGACGCCTTCGCAAGAAGATGGGCGTCGATCTGATCGAAACGGTCCGTGGCCTTGGTTACCGCATCCAAGCTCCGACCAATGCGAATTAAGTCGCTCACCGCTCGCGTCCTGCTGCTGACCACGCTTTGGTCGGCGGTCGCGCTGGTGGTGATTGGCCTCGTCATCTCGAATATCTACCGCAAGAGTGCCGAGCGCGGCTTTCAGGATCTGCTGCGCGCCCAGCTCTATAACGTCATCAATTCAGTGACCATCGGTGATCAGGGCGCCTTGGCCGGCAGCCCGCAGCTCGGCGACCTGCGGTTCGCCCAGCCGAAGACGGGCTGGTACTGGATGGTCGAGCCGCTCGGCACCTATACGGCGACGCCACTGGTCTCGCCGTCGCTCGGCGCCTCGAACCTCCCGGTCCTCTCGGTGCTGGAAGCGCCTTTCGACAAGAATTACGAGCGCTATTATATCGTCACAGACGCCTTCGGAAACCGCGTTCAGGTGGCTGAAACCGAGGTCGTGCTCGACACGGACGGCCGTGCGGCGCGCTTCCGCGTGACCGGCAATGTCGCCGTCGTCGAAGATGACGTGCGTAATTTCTCCCACAGCCTCTATTTCGCGCTCGTCGGCTTCGGCGTCGGCAGTTTGATCGTCAATGCGCTCGCCATTCTCTATGGCTTGAAGCCGCTCGATAAGGCACGCGCCGCACTGGAACGCATCCGCGCCGGCGAGAGCGAGCGCCTGCAAGGCGATTTTCCGCGCGAAATCCTGCCGCTTGCCAATGAGGTCAATGCACTGATCGAAAGCAATAGGCGTATCGTCGAGCGCGCCCGCATGCAGGTGGGTAATCTCGCGCACTCGCTGAAAACGCCGATTGCGGTTCTTCTGAATGAATCCCGTGTCCTCGAGCGATCGCATGGCGATCTGGTGAAGAACCAGGCCGAGGTCATGCAGGGCCAGGTGCAATCCTATCTCAATCGTGCCCGCATCGCCGCCCAGCGCGAATCCGTGCTGGCGCGCACCGAAGCAGAGCCGGCGCTGGAGCGGCTGGTCCGCGTCATGCGGCGGCTGAACGCCGACAAGGAATTCGAACTCTCCGTATCGCCCAATCTGGCGCTCGCCATGGAGCAGCAGGATCTCGAGGAGACGGTCGGCAATCTTCTCGAAAACGCCGCCCGCTTTGCCGAACACAAGGTGCGTCTGGTTGCTAACGAGGCGCCGGCGGAGGTCAAGGGCATCGATCCGGCGCGGCGCCATTGGGTGGAACTGGTGGTTGAGGACGATGGCCCTGGGCTGGAGCCGGATGAGATCCGCGAAGCCATGAAACGCGGGCGCAGGCTGGACGAAAGCAAGCCCGGCACCGGTCTCGGCCTGTCGATCGTCAGCGAGATCACCAACGAATATCAAGGCCGTTTCGAACTCTCCCGGGGCAGCTGGGGCGGGCTTCGCGCGAGCCTAATTTTGCCGGGTCTGACGAAGGATGTTGCGTGAGGAACGGCATGATGCCAAAAAGGCGCTGTGGGTCATGATGATGCCGCGGCGCAGTACCTATGGTTTTGCTTTTTGATACTGGTTCGGTTGTATGAAGCTTCGTACCTTTTTTCTGGTCATTCCCTCTCTTTTCGCTGCGCTTGCGCTTTCTGGTTGCTCGACGACAAGCGGCCTGGGGGGCAGCAAGAGCCTGTTTTCGTCCGCGAAGCCTCCGGCCTCAGCGACCTTCATCAATGCTCTTGATGGTGGTATCGTCGAGCGCACCGGCATCAAGCTGAGTGACAATGACAAACAGCGTGCGCTGGAAGCGGAATATCGTGCCCTCGAAACCTCGCCTCTCGGCCAACCTGTGGCATGGAAGGGCAGGAATGCAAGCGGCGAGGTTGTTCCCGCTGCGCCCTACCAGGTTGGCTCACAGAATTGCCGGCAATATACGCATACCGTCACGGTCGACGGCAAGCCGACGACCGCAAGAGGTGCGGCCTGCCGCAATGACGACGGCACCTGGACGCCGCTTGAATAGGCGTCTGCACTGACAGGCGCGGCCAAACGCCTCAAATCTTCGTCAGATGGCCTTTCCTGGTTGGAATAAGCGCCCCGTTAAAGTATTGGGCGTCTATGCTGTTCTGGATTCTCGTGGCCGTTCTTACGGCAGTTGTCGGCGCTGTGCTCCTCTATCCCCTTCTGCGTGGTGCGAAGGAGGCGGAGGACCGTCGTTCCGGCGAGGCCGAGGTCTATCGCGATCAGCTCAGCGAACTGGACCGGGACCTTGCCAGCGGCCTCATCTCCGCGCAGGAGGCCGACTATGCCCGCGCCGAAATCGGACGGCGTCTCATCGCAGCCGCGAAGGACGAGAAGACGGCAGCGAAATCGCCCGCGCATGGCAGCTATCGTCTTGCCCAGGCCTTTATCATCGTCCTTCTTCCGGCCGTTGGTCTCTGTCTTTATCTTATCAATGGCGATCCCGGCCTGCCGGCGCAGCCGCTGGAAGCGCGGCTGGAGAAGCCGGGAAACGATCTTGCCATCTCGATCGTCAAGATCGAGCAGCATCTGGCCAAGAACCCGGATGATGCCAAGGGCTGGGAGGTCCTGGCCCCGATCTATTTCAAGACCAACCGTATCGGCGACGCCGAGCTTGCCTATCGCAATGTCATCCGCCTGCTGGGACCGAACGCAGCTCGGCTTGGCGATCTGGGCGAGGTGCTGGTCGTCAAGGCCAATGGCATCGTAACGGCGGAGGCGCGCGAGGTGCTGCAGCAATCGCTGTCGCTCGATGCCACCAATCCGCGCACGCTTTTCTATCTGGCGCTGGCACTGGAGCAGGAGGGCAAGGCGGCCGATGCGAAAACGGCCTTTGAGGCCCTGGCAAAACAATCACCGCCCGATGCACCCTGGCTTGCCGCGGTCAATGAGCATATCGTCAAGAACGGCGGCCAGGCGATGGCATCCGCCAATGACAATGCACCCGGCAATCCGACCGCGGAGGATGTCGCTGCCGCCAATGCGCTGAGCAGCGGCGATCGCCAGCAGATGATCCGCGGCATGGTCGACAGCCTCGATGCCAAGCTCAAGCAAGATCCGAAGAATTTCGAGGGCTGGATGCGGTTGATCCGCTCCTACGCCGTGCTGAATGATCGGGAGCGCGCGGCGGATGCATTGAAGCGCGGTCTTGCGGCCTTTCCGGCCGATGGAGGGGAGGGCCAGCAGCTTCTGGCGCTGGCGAAGGAATTGGGCCTGCCGACGGAGGTGAAGCAGCAATGACCCGCAAGCAGAAACGTCTGGCCGTGATCGCCGGCGGCATGGGTTTCATCGCCGCCGCCGTGCTGCTCGTGCTGTTCGCCTTCAGCCAGTCGGTCGCCTATTTCTATATGCCGGCGGATCTCGCGAAGACACCGGTCAGCGCCGGGACGCTGATCCGCCTCGGCGGCCTCGTCGGTGAAGGCTCGATCGTGCGCGGTCAGGGAACACAGGTTCAATTCTCGGTCACCGACGGCACCGATACGATCAAGGTCAAGTATGATGGCATCCTGCCGGACCTGTTCCGCGAAGGGCAGGGCGTCGTCACCGAAGGCAAGTTCGAGCCGGGCAGTGACGTTTTCGTTGCCGACAGCGTGCTCGCCAAGCATGATGAGCGTTACATGCCGAAGCAGGTCGCCGACAAACTGAAGGCTGATGGCGTCTGGAAAGGCGAGGAGGCCAGCCAATGATCATCGAGCTCGGACACTATGCCCTGGTGCTGGCGCTCGCGACCGCGCTGATCGTCTCCATCCTGCCCGTCGTCGGCGCCCGGCGCGGGGACGTGTCGATGATGGACATCGCCCCGGTCGGCTCCATCGTCATGTTTCTACTGGTCGCCTTCTCCTTCGGCGCGCTGACCTACGCCTATGTCGCCTCCGATTTCTCCGTCCTCAATGTTTGGGCCAATTCCCACTCGCTGATGCCGCTGATCTTCAAGATTTCCGGCGTCTGGGGCAATCACGAGGGATCGATGATGCTCTGGCTGCTGATCCTGGCGCTCTTCAGTGCGTTCGTCGCGCTCTTCGGCCGCAATCTGCCGGATGTGCTGCGTGCCAATGTGCTGGCTGTGCAGTCGTGGATCTCCTCGGCCTTCCTTGTCTTCATTCTGCTCACCTCCAATCCCTTTATTCGGCTCAACCCGGCGCCGGCCGAGGGCAAGGATCTCAATCCCGTGCTGCAGGATATCGGCCTGGCGATCCATCCCCCCTTGCTCTATCTCGGCTATGTCGGCTTCTCCGTCTGCTTCTCCTTTGCCGTCGCCGCGCTTCTGGAAGGTCGCATCGATGCTGCCTGGGCGCGTTGGGTCCGCCCCTGGACGCTCGCCGCCTGGAGCTTCCTGACGCTCGGCATCGCCATGGGCTCCTATTGGGCCTATTACGAGCTCGGCTGGGGCGGCTGGTGGTTCTGGGATCCGGTGGAAAATGCCTCCTTCATGCCCTGGCTTGCCGGCACGGCCCTGCTGCATTCGGCACTGGTCATGGAAAAGCGCGACGCCCTGAAGATCTGGACGGTGCTGCTGGCAATCCTGACGTTTTCGCTGTCACTGCTCGGCACCTTCCTCGTCCGCTCCGGCGTGCTGACTTCGGTGCATTCCTTCGCCAGCGACCCGACGCGTGGTATCTTCATTCTCTGCATTCTCCTGATCTTCATCGGCGGGGCTTTATCGCTTTTCGCGCTGCGTGCGCCGAAGCTTGCCGCCGGCGGATTGTTCGCGCCGATCTCGCGCGAGGGTGCGCTTGTGCTGAACAACCTGATCCTCACCGTCGCCTGTGGTACGGTTTTGACCGGCACCCTCTATCCGCTGGCACTCGAGACATTGACCGGCGACAAGATCTCCGTTGGGCCGCCCTTCTTCAACATGACATTCGGATTGCTGATGACGCCGATCCTCATCGCAGTGCCGTTCGGGCCGCTGCTCGCCTGGAAGCGCGGCGACCTGCTCGGCGCGCTGCAGAGGCTCTATGTCGTGGCAGGCCTAGCCTTCCTGGCTGGCCTTGTTCTGTTTTACATCGAGCATGGCGGCCCCGTACTGGCCGCTCTCGGTCTTGCCGCCGGCTTCTTCCTGGCCTTTGGCGCCTTGGCCGATCTCTGGTATCGCGCCGGCGTCGGCAAGGTGGCGGCTGGTGTCGCCTGGCGCCGCCTGTGCGGACTGCCTCGCTCTGCCTTCGGCACCGCGCTAGCCCATGCCGGCCTCGGTATCACCGTACTCGGCATCGTCGCTGTGACGACTTTCGAGGGAGAACACATCACCAGCATGAAGCCGGGCGAGATCGCCGAGCTTGGCGGCTACAGCTTGCGCTTCGATGGAGTGCAGCCGGGCGTCGGCCCCAATTTTACCGAGGATCGCGCCCATTTCACCGTTAGCCGTGGCGGGGTTGCCTTTGCGGAAATGTCGTCCGCCAAACGCGTCTTTACCGCAAGCCGCACGGCGACCACCGAATCCGGCATTCTCACGCTCGGCCTGAACCAGCTCTATGTGTCGGTCGGCGATGCCAGCAAGGATGGCGGCATGATCGTACGCATCTGGTGGAAGCCGTTTATTCTCTGCATCTGGCTTGGCGCGCTGGTCATGGCGATCGGCGGCTTCGTATCGCTCAGCGACCGTCGCCTGCGCGTCGGCGCGCCGAGCCGCAAGGCAAAACCGGCTCGTCCGGTGATGGAGCCAGCCGAATGATAGGTTTGACCAATACCCCCTCATCCGCCCTTCGGGCACCTTCTCCCCGAGGGGCGGATGAGGGGGTATTGCGTGTCAAGAATAGCGGGGCCGGGAAGAAGGTAGCGGTGTTCGCGCGCCTGCTTATGTTGTTGGCATTGCTCTTTGCCGCGGCCCCTGCCTTCGCCGTCAATCCCGATGAAGTCCTTTCCGATCCGGCCCTGGAGGCACGGGCGCGCACGATCTCGGCCGAGCTGCGCTGCATGGTCTGCCAGAATCAATCCATCGATGACTCAAATGCCGATCTCGCGCGTGACCTGCGCTTGCTGGTGCGCAAGCGCCTGACCGATGGCGACAGCGATCAGCAGGTGCTGGATTACATCGTCTCCCGCTACGGCGAGTTCGTGCTGCTCAAGCCGCGCTTGAGCGAAAAGACATACATCCTCTGGGGAGCGCCGATCGTGCTCTTCGTAGCAGGCGGATTGGCCCTTGCCGTCTATGCGCGCCGCCGCGCTGGCAAGCCTACCGGTAGCGCTTTGAGTGCCGATGAAGAGGCGCAGTTGAAAAATATCCTCGGGGAGTGACCCGACCGGCGTCTTTCGTCATAACGTTGCACCGATACCTTACATTACGAATTTTTCATGGGGCGGACAGTTCGTTGTAAGGTGCCGTGCCCTATATCTTCATTATAGCGCAACACAGCCGGTTCCGCCGGCGCAAATCTGACGAGAAAAGAGAAGGTAATTCGCATATGTTCAGGAATATCAAGGACACTTTGTCCCGCAGCACCGCTATGAAGGCTTCCGTCGTCGCAGGCCTCGCTGTCGCTGCTCTGGCAACGGGTGTTCCGGCCGTCGTAACGGGTGCCTATGCCGATGCCGTCAACGTTCAGGCGCCGCAGGTTCCGAGCTTTGCCAACGTGGTGGATGCCGTTTCGCCGGCCGTCGTGTCGGTTCGCGTCGAATCCCGCGTCAACTCGGTAGCGGACGAAGATGATTCTTTCGGTCTCGGCCGCGGCTTTGACGACCTTCCGGACGATCACCCGCTGAAGAAGTTCTTCCGCCAGTTCGAGCAGCAGCAGGGCCGCGGTCAGCAGCGTGGCCAGAACCAGCAAAAGAATTCTGAGGACAAAGGCCGTCTGCGCCCCGTCGCTCAAGGGTCCGGCTTCTTCGTTTCGGAAGATGGCTACATCGTCACCAACAATCACGTCGTTTCCGATGGTGCCGCTTTCGTCGTCGTTCTCAATGACGGCACGGAGCTCGACGCCAAGCTCGTCGGCAAGGATAGCCGCACCGACCTGGCGGTCCTGAAGGTCGATCCCAAGGGCAAGAAGTTCACCTATGTCGGCTGGGCCGATGACTCCAAGGTCCGCGTCGGTGATTGGGTCGTTGCCGTCGGCAACCCGTTTGGCCTCGGCGGAACCGTCACTGCGGGTATCGTTTCTGCCCGCGGCCGCGATATCCATTCCGGCCCCTACGATGACTACATCCAGATCGACGCACCCGTGAACAAGGGCAACTCCGGTGGCCCGACGTTTAACCTGAATGGCCAGGTCGTCGGCATCAATACCGCGATCTTCTCGCAGTCAGGCGGCAGCGTCGGCATTGCCTTCGCAATCCCGGCGACGACCGCCAAGGACGTCGTAACCGACCTGATCAAGACCGGCACCGTTTCACGCGGCTGGCTCGGTGTTCAGATCCAGCCCGTCACCAAGGACATCGCCGAATCGCTCGGCCTTGCCGAAGCAAGCGGCGCTCTGGTCGTCTCCCCGCAGGATGGTTCGCCGGGCCAGAAGGCCGGCATCAAGAACGGTGACGTCGTCACGGCGGTTAATGGCGATCCGGTCAAGGATCCGCGCGACCTCGCTCGTCGCATCGGCGCCATGCAGCCGGGCTCCAAGGTCGAGGTTTCGATTTGGCGCGCTGGCAAGTCGCAGTCGGTCACGGTCGAGCTTGGCACGCTTCCGGCCGATCAGAACCAGGCTTCCAATGACGACTCGCAGCCGGATCAGCAGCCGCAGCAGCCGTCCTCCGAGAAGGCGCTGGCTGACCTCGGTCTCACCGTCGGCCCTTCCGACGATGGCAAGGGTGTTGCGATCACCGCGGTCGATCCCGACTCCGATGCCGCCGACAAGGGCGTGAAGGAGGGCGAGAAGATCACCTCGGTCAACAACCAGCAGGTCTCGAACGCCGGCGATATCGCCAAGGTCATCGAGCAGGCGAAGAAGGATGGCCGCACGCGTGCCCTGTTCCAGATTCAGTCCGGCAATGGCAGCCGCTTCGTCGCTCTCCCAATCAATGCCGGTTGATCCTTTAATCGGATGAAATGAATCAGGAAGCCGCGCAGGCCACGGCTTGCGCGGCTTCCTTTTTAGAACATGTCGAAGACGACTGGCTCCAAGGCAGGTGAAAGATGACAACCGCTGGCCAACATGCCGTGAATTCCTCCGATTCTGGTTGTGCCGAGGCAGCCTCGGCAGGTAATGTCGCCCATATGAAGATTCTGATCATCGAAGACGATCTCGAAGCGGCGGCTTACCTCACCAAAGCGTTCCGCGAGGCCGGCATCATTGCCGATCACGCGAGCGACGGCGAGAGCGGTCTCTTCATGGCCACTGAAAACACCTACGATGTCGCCATCATCGACCGCATGCTGCCGCGCCGCGATGGCCTCTCCGTCATAAGCGAATTGCGTCGCAAGGGCGTTCACACGCCGGTTCTGATCCTTTCTGCGCTCGGCCAGGTCGATGACCGCGTCACCGGCCTGCGTGCCGGCGGCGACGATTACCTGCCCAAGCCCTATGCCTTCAGCGAGCTTCTGGCCCGCGTCGAAGTGCTCGGCCGCCGCAAGGGGACGCCGGAACAGGATGTTCTTTATCGCGTCGGCGATCTGGAACTGGACCGCCTCTCGCATGAGGTGCGCCGCGGCGGCAAGGAAATCCTGCTGCAGCCGCGCGAATTCCGTCTGCTGGAATATCTGATGAAGAATGCCGGCCAAGTCGTGACCCGCACCATGCTGCTGGAAAATGTCTGGGATTATCATTTCGATCCGCAGACAAACGTCATCGACGTCCATGTCTCACGGCTGCGCTCCAAGATCGAGAAGGATTTCAGCCAGCCGCTGCTGAAGACGATTCGCGGCGCCGGCTACATGATCAAGGACGAGGGATGAGTCGCTTCCGCGTCCTCTTCAAGTCCACCGCAGTCCGCCTTTCCGCCCTCTACATCCTTCTTTTCTCGCTTTGCGCCGCGACGCTCGTCTTCTACGTCACGGCCATGTCCGAACGGCTGCTGACGGGGCAGATCCGCGATGCAGTCCAGCAGGAGGTCAGTCAGGTCAAGCGCGCCTACGACATCGGCGGTCTGAACCTGCTTCTGCGCACCATGGAGCGCCGCGCCCGTCAGCCGGGTGCCAATCTCTACGTCATTGCCGGTCCTTCCGGCGATATCCTGGCCGGCAACGTCGCCTCCGTACAGCCCGGCGTTCTCGGCCAGTCCGGCTGGACCGAGTTGCCCTTCTCCTACGAGCGCTATACCGACGCCTCCAACGATCCGGAGCGCCGGCATCTGGCGATTGCCAATATCTTCATTCTCGACAACGGCTTGCGCATCCTCATCGGCCGCGACCTCGGCGAGCCGGAGCGCTTCCGCGTGCTGGTGCGCCAGGCGCTGATGCTGGCGCTGGCGATCATGGGCCTCGGCGCACTGGTCATCTGGTTCGGCATCGGCCGCAACGCATTGAAGCGCATTGACCGGATGACGGATGCCAGCCGTAAGATCATGGCGGGCGATCTTTCGCAGCGGCTGCCGGTCGGTGGTTCCGGCGATGAGTTCGACCGCATGTCCGCCTCGCTGAATGCGATGCTCGAGCGCATCGAGAAGCTGAACGAAGGGCTGCGACAGGTCTCCGACAATATCGCTCATGACCTCAAGACGCCGCTGACGCGCCTGCGCAACAAGGCCGCCGATGCGCTCGACAGTGCGGACAGCGAGGGTCGTCGTGTCGCCCTTGAGGGCATTATCGGCGAATCCGATCAGCTGATCCGCACCTTCAATGCCCTTCTGATGATTTCCCGCGTCGAGGCGGGGTCGGTGGCGGCGGAAATGACTGAGGTCGATCTCTCTTCCATCGTCGCCGATACCGCCGAACTCTATGAGCCGGTCGCAGAAGAGGTGGGTCTGACGCTGACGGCCGATATCGAGCCGAATGTCGAAATTCAGGGCAATCGCGAGCTGATCGGTCAGGCACTCTTCAATCTCATCGACAATGCCCTCAAATATGCGACGGGCTGCAATGGCGAGCAGACGATCACCTTCAAGTTGGCGCGCACCAACGACGCCGTGACGCTCGCGGTCGCCGATCATGGGCCAGGCGTTCCCGCCCATCAGCGTGCCGATGTGGTCAAGCGTTTCTTCCGTCTGGACGAAAGCCGCTCGAAGCCGGGAACAGGCCTCGGCCTTGCACTGGTGGAGGCTGTCATGGAGCTGCATGGCGGTCGGCTTGAGCTTTCCGATACGGTCCCCGACAGTCCCGACGCGAAGGGATTAACGGTCACCATGATCTTCCCCATGCAGAAACAATAGGTTAATCCTGCACTAGAGCCGGATGATTTTAGGTTGAAACGACCTGAAATCTGAATCCGCTCTAGCGTCAAAGAAGTAGAGCATGATGTTATCCGAAAACCGCTCATACTTTTCGGCATCATGCTCTATCCGCTTGCTGTTGGGGAGAACTGCATGACGACGCAAAGCGATTTGCTGCGGGATGTTCCGGCCGGGCGGTTGCGGCCGTTAAACCAGACGGAGACGAAATCTGCACTTGCCGATCTCAAGCAGATTGCGGGAACGGAGCCGGTCGTTGCCGATCTCCTTGCGGGCGAGAGTGCATTGCGGGATTTCATCGTCGCCGCTCTGACCCTGTCCCCTCACTTGCGCGAAATCGCCAATCTCGAACCGTCGCTCCTCGTCGCCGCGATCGAGAAGCCGCTTTCGCCGCAAATCGAAGGGCTGGTGGAAGAGGCTCGCCGAGCCTGGCTGCCCGCGGATGGGGAAGGTGCCTCTCCTGCTGAATCTGAGGTAATGAGCCGTCTGCGCATTGCCAAGCGCCGTGCGGCCTTCCTCGTTGCCCTTGCCGATCTCGCGCGCATCTATGACGGCAGGGTGACGACACGCTGGCTGAGCAGGCTTGCGGAGGCCTCCATCTCAGCGGCGATCGATCACCTGTTGCTGTCGTCGCACGAGGCCGGCAAGATCGTGGTTCCCGATCCCGCTGCCCCGAGCCGGAAATCCGGGTTGATTGTCCTCGGGATGGGCAAGCTCGGCGCCGAAGAGCTGAACTATTCCTCCGACATCGATCTGGTTGTCTTTTTCGACGAGACGGCAGCCATCGTGGCCGATCCCGATGATGCCATCGACATCTTCCCGCGGCTGATGCGCCGGCTGGTGCGCATCCTGCAGGAGCGCACGGCAGATGGCTATGTCTTCCGCACCGATCTTCGCCTGCGTCCCGATCCCGGCTCCACGCCGCTCGCGATCCCTGTGGACGCTGCGATGATCTATTATGAGGGCAGGGGGCAGAACTGGGAGCGCGCCGCCTTCATCAAGGCGCGCCCCGTCGGCGGTGATATCGCTGCCGGTCAGGCTTTCATCCGCGATCTCGTGCCCTTCGTCTTCCGCAAATATCTGGATTATGCCGCGATATCAGACATCCACTCCATCAAGCGGCAGATCCACGCGCATAAGGGACATGGCGCCATCGCGGTTAAAGGCCATAACGTCAAGCTCGGCCGCGGCGGCATTCGCGAGATTGAGTTCTTCGTGCAGACGCAGCAGCTGATTGCTGGCGGTCGCATGCCGTCTCTGCGCAGCCGATCGACGGAGGAGACGCTTTTCGAGTTGACCGAGGCGAAGTGGATCGATGCGGAAACGCGCGATGAACTGGTGACGGCCTATTGGTTCCTGCGCGACGTCGAGCATCGCATCCAGATGGTGCGCGATGAGCAGACGCATCTGCTGCCGGAAACCGATGCCGAACTCCGGCGCATCGCCTACATGATGGGTTTTGCCGACGTGTCGGCTTTTTCCGAAGCGCTGGTGATGACGTTGAAAACCGTCGAGCGCCGCTATGCGCGCCTGTTCGAACAGGAAACCAAGCTGTCGAGCGAAACCGGCAATCTGGTCTTTACCGGCCAGGGCGACGATCCCGATACCCTGGAGACGCTACGCCGCCTGGGCTTCGATCGTCCGTCTGATATCGCCAACGTCATCCGCACCTGGCACTACGGCCGGTATCGCGCCACGCAATCCGTGGAAGCACGAGAACGGTTGACGGAACTGACGCCGGAGCTGCTGCGCGTCTTTGGCGAAAGCAAGCGTGCCGACAAGGCTTTGTTGCGCTTCGACAGCTTTATCTCTGGCCTGCCGGCAGGCATCCAGCTCTTCTCGCTGCTCGGCACCAATCCGGCGCTCCTCTCGCTCATCGTCAACATCATGTCGTCGGCGCCTCGCCTTGCCGAGATCATCGCGGCCAAGCCGCATGTCTTTGACGGCATGCTGGATCCAAGGCTGATGGCGGAATTACCAACGCGCGACTATCTGGCGGAGCGCCTCCAGAGCTTCCTTGCCCCGGCGCGGCATTATGAAGAGACGCTCGATCTCTTGCGCATCTTCGCCTCCGAACAGCGTTTCCTGATCGGCATTCGCCTGTTGACGGGTGCAATCGGCGGGGTCATGGCGGCCCGCGCCTTCACTTATCTTGCCGATCTCATCGTCGAGGCGGCACTGGACGCCGTCATGACGGAAATCCGCGCGGCGCATGGCGAATATCCCGGAGGCCGCGTCGCTGTCGTCGGAATGGGCAAACTCGGCAGTTTCGAGCTCTCGGCCGGTTCCGATATCGATATCATCCTGCTTTACGATTACGACGACGCAGCCAGCGAATCCGATGGTCCGAAGCCGCTCGATGCCACACGATATTTCACGCGTATCACGCAGCGCCTGATCGCGGCCCTTTCTGCACCGACGGCCGAGGGCGTGCTCTATGAGGTGGACATGCGTTTGCGTCCCTCCGGCAACAAGGGACCTGTCGCCACGCGCATCAATTCCTTCGAGAAGTACCAGCGCGAGGAAGCCTGGACGTGGGAGCATATGGCGCTGTCACGGTCGCGCCTGATCTGCGGCGACGAGAAGCTGGTGAACGATGCCGAGCGCGTCATAGGCGAGGTTCTTTCGACAAAGAGAGATGTCGCCAGGATCGCTAAGGATGTTCGCGAGATGCGTGCCCTGATCGAACAGGAAAAGCCGCCGGAAAGCATCTGGGATCTAAAACTGATCCCCGGCGGCCTGATCGATATCGAATTCATCGCGCAATATCTGCGGCTGATCGCGTCGGTTCGCGGCGTTGGCATCGATGCAAACGGCCTCAGCACCGCCGAAGCGT
Organism: Rhizobium sp. AB2/73; assembly: GCF_020871915.1. Taxonomy (NCBI): domain Bacteria; kingdom Pseudomonadati; phylum Pseudomonadota; class Alphaproteobacteria; order Hyphomicrobiales; family Rhizobiaceae; genus Rhizobium; species Rhizobium sp. AB2/73. The sequence goes on from NZ_CP067071.1 coordinate 705,113, forward strand.
TGAAACTGCTCGGCGGCAGCATGATGGATCGCAACGATCTGGACGTCTGCCTGAAAGCTCTGCAGCTCTATACGGAAGTGTCGCAGCTTATCCGCCTTTGCATCGATGGCACGTTCGATTCGAAAAATACGCCTTCCGGCTTGATCGAGCTGGTTTGCCGCGCCGGCGATTGCCCGGATATCCGCACGCTGGAAGCGGAGCTGAAGCGCCTGTCGAAGGCGGTTCGGAAAGTATTCCAGGCAACAGTCGGAAGCTGATCAGCTCTGATCCGGGATGCGTATCGCGATCACCGTGCCGATACCTTCGCGCGAGCGGATGCGCATGCGGCCTTGATGCAGCGCGGTCAGCGATCTGGAAATTGCAAGCCCCAGGCCGGAGCCTCCCTTGCTCTTCGCATATTGGCTCTGCACCTGTTCGAAGGGCTGGCCGATCTTGCTGAGCGCCGATTTCGGAATGCCGATACCGGTATCGGCGATGACGAGCATGACGGCATCGTCGACCCTGCGTGTGCGAACCGCGATGCGGCCGCCATCATTGGTGAATTTCACGGCATTGGAGAGCAGGTTTAGCACGATCTGTTTCATCGCCCGCCGGTCGGCATTGAGCTTGATCTCGGAGGAAATATCCTGCTCGACGAGAATGTTCTTCTGTGCGGCCGGAATGCGGGTGAAGCGCAGGCATTCCTCGATGAGCGGTGCGAGATTGATCCGCTCGCAGGAGAGCTTCATATGTCCGGCTTCGATCTTCGACATGTCGAGAATGTCGTTGATGACGTTGAGCAGATGCCTGCCGCTATCGTGAATGTCCTTGGCATATTCGTTGTAGCGGGCCGAGCCGAGCGGACCGAACATCTGGTCCTGCAGGATTTCCGAGAAGCCGAGAATGGCGTTGAGCGGCGTGCGCAGCTCATGCGACATGTTGGCGAGGAATTCCGATTTGGCCCTGTTGGCGGCTTCGGCGCGCTCCTTCTCGGCGAGATAGTTGGCGTTGGCGGTCGAAAGCTCCGCCTTTTGCTTCTCCAGGATCTGCCGCGATGCGGAGAGATCATTGATCGTCGCCATCAGCCGGCGCTCGGAGTCGCGAAGACGCTCCTGATTGCGCTTGAGCTGTGTGATGTCGGTACCGACGGAGACAAGGCCGCCGTCGCGGGTGCGTCGTTCGTTGATCTGCAGCCATCGCTCGTCGGCGAGCTGCACCTCCGTTGTCTGCGAATGATTGGAGCGACCGGGATCGACGATGCGGCGCTCGATGACCGGGCGTGCCGCAGCGGCATTGACAACGGCGCGCTCGGTGCCGGGAACGAGCACATTGTCGGGCAGGCCATAGGCCTGCTGGAAATGGGCGTTGCACATGACCAAGCGATCGTTCTTGTCCCACAGCACGAAGGCTTCGGAGGTGCACTCGATGGCATCGGCCAGCCGCTGGTCGGCCTCGGCATAGCGCTGCGCCAGCCGGTGCTGTTCGGTCACGTCCATCGCGATGCCGATCATGTGGACGCGGCCGGAATTGGTTCGGATCACCTGGGCTCGGGCGCGCATCCAGACATAATGCCCTTTGGCGTGGCGAATGCGCAGGATCTGGTCCACCTGGCCGGCATTGCCGCGGGTGACGGTACGGGCTAGCATATGCAGGCCGCTATCATCCGGATGCATCAGCCGCGCCGCGTCCGTGAAAGCGAGCGGTTTATCTGCGACCGGCAGCCCGAGCATGTCGTACATCGAGCGCGACCAGAAGAATTGGCGGCTGGTGAAATCGAAATCCCAGAGACCGCAGCGCCCGCGTGACAGCGCCGTCTCGACCCGCAGGTTGGATTCAAGGAAGATTTCGTCCGCGTCCCGGGCGCGTTTCACCTGCGTGTAATAGGCATAGAGGATGACGAGCAGGATGGAGGATATGCCGGCAAACAGCGTGACGTTCAGGGTCAGCTCGTCGCGCCAGAGCTTGTCGATCTGATCCATCGATGCAGCCGACAGAATGAAATCACCCTTGTCGCCGATCAGGGAAATGGCTGCGTAGAAGGGCTCGCCGCCGATCGTGGTCTCGATCACGCCGGCGTGATCGCCGAAACTGCGGATGGCCGAGACTTCCGGAAAGAAATCGGAGACAAGCATGCCGATATAGCCCGAGCCGGCGGCCGACGAGCCGAACACCCGGCCGCTTGCCTGCACCAACAGAACGAAAGCGCCGGTGTCCAGTCGATCCTGCGGCAGATAGGAGGCCAGTTTCCGTTCTGCGCTGCTGCGGTCCCCCGCCTGGAAGAGGCTGGCGTCATTCGAAAAGGCGGCGGATGCGGCGGCGATGGAAAGAGAGGTGGCGCGGCGGGCGGCGGCCGCCATCCGGCTATGCTCCGTGATCATGCCGAAGAAATGCGAGGCGGCAACGACCATCAGGAAGGAAACGATGAGGACGGGAATGATGCGCTTGAGAATATGCTCCGTCTGCGGAAAACGACGCGAAATCGTCTCCACCCGCACTCCGGTTCGATCGGTAACGCCGCTATGCCAGGATTTCAGACCGTCGAAATTAACACGCAGCCGTCCATCGGCCGCGGTTGCCCGCCGCACGTCCACCATCGCTTTAGCCTTGTCCCTCGTGTGATTCGCTGCGCCGCTCGCCCGAATCTGCCCTAATGAATCATTCGTGATTCGGCTTGTCCAGAGGGTGCGGTAAAACTTTCTTAACCATCTGCGATTTCAGCATATTTTGCACACGCAGCGGTAAGTTGCGTGCGTTCGGGACTCGTTGAAGCTGAAAAAGCGGATGCAAATCAGCCTTTGAAATCGGCGCACCGGGCGGTCGAAATCACTCCTTGAGGATACGTTCGACGATGTCGCGCACGTCTGTCGAAAGACCGCCTGCGCGCTCGATCCGCATCAGTGCCGCGCGGGCATGGCCGGCCCGTACCGGCTCCAGCAGGCGCCAGGAGCGCATCGAAGTCAGGATGCGTGCCGCAAGCTGCGGATTGCGCTGATCGATCTCGAGGATCTCGTCGGCCAGAAAATTGTATCCGGCACCATCTACGCGGCCAAAGCCGGTGGGGTTGGCGAAGGCGAAGGTGCCGATCAGTGCCCGCACGCGGTTGGGATTGGCGTGCTTGAACAGCGGTGTCCCCATGAGCAGCCGGATGCGCTCCAGCGCACCGGCGCCGGGAATCGCGGCCTGAATGGCGAGCCACTTGTCTATGACGAGCGCATTGTCTGCGAAGCGGTCGCGGAAATGCGCAAGCGCTGCCGCCGTCTCGGCAGTATCCGGGAAGCGTTGGGCCAGAATGGTCAGCGCGGCGCTGAGATCGGTCATGTTGTTCGCCGCGTCATAGGCGGCCTTTGCTCTCGCTGGCGTCTCGTCCAGCTGCGAGAGATAGCTCAGCGCCGTATTGCGCAAGGCGCGACGTCCGGCGCTTTCGGCATCCGGGGTAAAGGCGCCCGACGTCTGCATGCTGTCATAGAGGGCGGTGAAGACGTGCTTTCCAGCTTCCGCCACCCGCTTGATGATCGTCTGGCGCGCGGCGTGAATGGCATCGGGGTCGTTGTTGCCGCCGAGTTCGCGGGCGATATCGGCCTCGCTGGGCAGGGCGAGCGCCTGAGCGCGGAATGCCGGCTCCAGGCTTTCGTCGGCTGCGGCTGCGAGCAGCGCCTCGGTGAAGGCTGAATCGCAAGTGATATCGATGCCTTGGCGTATATCGCGCGCCGCCTGCAAGAGGTTCGGCAGGCCAAGATCGATCAGCGCCTGCCAGCGGGCGAAATGATCGGTCTCGTAGCGAGCAATCAGTACAAGATCCTGGGTGCTCTGGCTGAATTGCAGGTTGATCGGCGTCGAGAAGCTGCGATTGAGCGAAAGAACCGGCCGCGAGGGAATGCCGTGGAATGTCACGGTCTGCGCCTGCTTCGTCAGATGCAGGACGTCGTCGGTGAGCTCTGCCCCGGTAACGGAGGCGGACGTGATGATCGTGCCGTCGTCGGCGAGCAAGCCCATGCGTAGCGGAATGTGCATCGGTTTCTTCACACTCTGGCCCGGCGTTGCCGGCACCATCTGCTCGAGCGACAGGTTGAACGTCTTGGCATCGGCATCATAGGCGCCGGATGCCGTGACGAGCGGCGTGCCGGCTTGGTGATACCACAGCGAAAACTGTGTGAGATCGCGACTGCTGACATCCTCGAAACATCTGACGAAATCTTCGATGGTGACAGCCTGTCCGTCATGCCGATCGAAATAGAGGTCCATGCCCTTCTTGAAGAGATCGCGGCCGAGCAGGGTTGCGATCATGCGCGTGACTTCGCTGCCCTTCTCATAGACGGTTGTCGTATAGAAGTTATTGATTTCACGGTATGTCGTTGGCCGCACCGGATGGGCAAGCGGCCCGCTGTCCTCTGGAAACTGTTCCGACTTCAGGTGACGGACTTCGGCAATCCGCTTGACGGGACGCGAGCGCTGGTCGGCGGAGAATTCGTGATCGCGATAGACGGTCAGGCCCTCCTTGAGGCAGAGCTGAAACCAGTCGCGGCAGGTGATGCGGTTGCCCGTCCAGTTGTGGAAATATTCGTGCGCGATGATGGCTTCGATATTGGCGTAATCGGCGTCAGTCGCCGTCTCGGGATCGGCGAGCACATATTTGTCGTTGAAGACGTTGAGACCCTTGTTCTCCATCGCCCCCATGTTGAAGTCCGATACGGCGACGATCATGAAGATGTCGAGATCGTATTCGCGGCCGAACCGCTCTTCGTCCCACTTCATCGAGCGCTTCAGCGCATCCATGGCGTAGATCGCACGCGGCTCCTTGCCGTGCTCGACATAGATCTTCAGTGCGACCTCACGGCCGGACATTGTGGTGAACGTGTCTTCGACGACACCAAGATCGCCGGCAACGAGCGCGAAGAGATAGCTCGGCTTCGGGTGTGGATCGAACCACGCGGCGAAATGCTTGCCTTCACCATAGCCGGCGCCGCCGAGGAAATTGCCGTTCGACAGCAGCAGCGGATTGGCGGCCTTGTCGGCGATGATGTTGACCGTATAGGGGGCGAGAACATCCGGCCGGTCGGGAAAATAGGTGATACGACGGAAGCCTTCGGCCTCGCACTGCGTGCAATAAATGCCGCCGGTGCGATAGAGACCCATCAGCTGCGTGTTGGCTTCCGGGTTGATCACGGTCGTGATCGTCAGCTCGAAAGGCGCGCTTTCCGGCAGATCGCGAACCGTGAGGCTTTCAGGCGTGGCGTCATATTGCGCGGCAGACAGCTCCGTCTGATCGAGCAGCAGGCCGGAGAGCACCAGCTCGTCGCCATCGAGCACAAGGGGTGCCGTGGGATCGATACCTTCGCGCCGATGGAAGATCAGCCGTGCCTCCACCTTGGTCTCGGTCGGATGCAGATCGAAGGTGAGGTCCACGCGTTCCAGAACGAAGTCGGTGGGACGATAGTCTGCCAGATTGACGATCTGGCCGGTGTCTGTGCGCATGGTCTATCCTGATCAGGCTATGCTATGGCGGGCACAGTCCGAAGCCCTGCTCCGGACTGAAAGTGCCGCATCATTACACCGAAATCTGAACCAAAGTTAAAGTCATATCGCAATGCCGATATGTTTTGTTATGGCACAACAAGTATTCACTCGCCGAGCGGTTCTCGATTCAGCTATTCGAATAAAAAGTGGTAGCTCTGCCCCTGCATTTGCAGACCGGCAGTACAATTGCTACCATAACATTCAAATGGATCACCATGACTGCATTGCTGTTGGATGCAGGCCGTTACGGTCGGGAAACAATAATTTAAAGTAAATTATTTGTTTAACCCCTTGCGATATAAAAGCGCTTGCATAACTATAGCATGCTATTAGATATCGGAATTATGATCGATTCCGATGATTTCGTTCACAAAAATGAAACATCCACTTTCTGTTGCTTTTTAAGAAGGGCACCCCAGGAGGCCCGATTGAGTTTTCCCATCGAGCAACTTGCTCGTCATCCCAAGTTCGTAGCATCCTTGAGCTTTCTCTCCGAGACATTGCGAAACCGTTATGATAGCGGCCCGAGGGTTGCGCGCATGCTCGCCTCACATCAGCGCTGGCTTCTGACCCAGGCCGCCTATGCGCTTCATCTTGAATATGATCCGGGGATTCCGGGCTCGGGGCTGACCGTTGTTGCACTGCGCAACCTCATCACGCATTATCGCATCGCCAGCCGCAATACGGTCCTGAGCTTCGTCGAGGAACTGCTGACCTATCGCTTCCTGGAGTTGGCTCCAGGGCCTGCCCGCCGTCCGCGCCGCTACGTGCCGACCGAAATCAGCTATACGGCGATGTTCGGCTGGTATCTCGCCAATCTGGCCGCGCTCGATCTCCTTGACAATGGCAGCCGCGCAGCCGCGCTGGTGGCTTCGCCGATGCTGATGGATCTGGCACAGCCGCGTATGACCCGCAATTGTCTGGCCGCCGACATCTGGCGCGAACCGCCGGAAAGCGTGGGCCTATTTCTCTGGACGGAATCCGGCGGTCTTGTTGTCGATCATATCGTGTCCAGGCTGGATCTCAGTGGAGAAGTCGGCGATCGAATCGATATCGGCCATGTCGATGCCCGCGCTCTGGCCGCGCATTTTATGATATCGCGTACCCATTTGCAGCGTATCCTGCGCAAATCTGCCGACCGCGGAGACATCGGCTGGCATGACGAACCCAAGAAGACGCGTATGTGGATATCGCGCAATTTTCTGGATCAGTATTGCGGATGGCAGGCCATAAAATTGGCGGCGGTCGATGAGGCCTTCGCCTGGGCGCGGTCCGCCTAAAGGTCAGGGGCTCTCTGTAAAATCTCAAAGCGGAATACTGGTCGCGACGATCCGGGCAGCGCTTGTGCTGTGGCATTCGTCCTTGTGAGAATTGCGTGCGCGCTCGAATTCCTCGGCGGCCCGCACCGCAGAGCCGATATGACCGACGGAATCGAGCAGAGCGATGAATGAACGCAAACCTGAAGACATAATGGAAATCCTGATACTTGAACGCTACGCTGGATCGCCCGGCAATTCGCGCCCGCAGGTCAGCAGGCGCGGAAATCGGCGAAAATGGCAGTCGGGCGGCTGATGCGGGCCGAGATGCCGGTGCCTCGCGCGGTCATCTGCTCATTGGCAGCGATGCCGAGATTGCGATGGCCGTTTATGGCGCGCTCGGGCTCGATGGCGCGGCGCAGGGTATCAAACCCGCAGTGAATAGGGCGAAAACGTGCAGTCATTGCCTTGGTTCCTTTCGAATTCCTCCCAAGACAACCTTTATATTGCAGTGCAGCATAGATTCTGCAATGCACAGCAAAAGAAGACTACCATGCAAAAAATGCATGACTTGTGTCATTCTCCGTTAATAGCTGTTTAAATTAGCCTAATATTTCAGCGGCGATATAATTCTTGAAGGCCAGAAGATCGCTCCAGGCCAGACGTTTATTGATGGGCGCGGTCAGCAGCTCCTGCGGATGGAGGCTGGCGATAGCGGGGATGGTTCGGCCGAGAATGCTGATTTCCCGCCATTGTCCGCGCAATCCATGGATGGTTTCGCCACCGCCGAAGAAGTGGCGGGCGGTGAAATTACCGAGCAGCAGCACAGCCTTCGGCTCGGCAAGCGCAATCTGCCGTTCTATGAACGGACGACATATCTCGATTTCAGCCGGAGAAGGGGCGCGGTTGCCCGGCGGCCGCCACGGAATGACGTTGGTCAGCAGGATCCCATCGCGCTGCAGGCCGATGGCGGCAAGCATTCGGTCGAGCAGCTGCCCCGCGCGGCCAGCAAACGGCGCCCCCTCGCGATCATCGTCGGCGCTCGGCATCGGCCCGATCACCATGATCCGGCCCTCCGGCGTGCCGCTCGCAAAGATCGTTGAGCGGGCGCTGTTCTTGAGGTTGCAGCCATTGAAGGCTTCGATCGCAGTCTTTAACTCACTGAGAGAACGCGCACTTTCGGCCGCGAATCGGGCCTGCTCGACGGCTTGCTCGTCGGGAATGGCCGGCGTGGCGCGCGGCGCAGAAGGCGTCGCCGCCTTTGCGGCGGGGCGACGCTCCGGCTGTGACCGTGGGGCAGGTGCTGGCGCTTCGGCCCTTGGCTGCGTTGCGCGCGAGCCCTGCCGCGCGGCGCGCATCGCCTCGAATTCCGCAAACCGATCCACCGGCTCATCTTCCAGCAGCCAATCAACGCCGGCATCCGCATGGAAGTGCAGAAGGGCGGCAAGCTCGGCCGGTGTGAGGTCGCTGGCGGAAATCATGGGCGAACTCTAACCAAAGCGGCGCAGGAACGAAAGGGCAGGGTGGTCGGCTATCTCACGCCGTCCACTGGGCGATATCGTCGCGTTCGCCGATCAGGGCCAAACCATGGGCGATCGACAATAGTTCTCCGCCCGTTTCGATGCGCTCCTGGCCGAAGCGTTCCGTGAAGATGCGTCGAACAGCCGGCACGAAGGAGGTGCCGCCCGTCAGGAACACCTTGTCGATCGCATCGGGCGAGGTGTTCGTCGTTGTCAGCACGTCATCCAGCGCTCCTTCGATGCGGGCGAGGTCTTCCGCAATCCACGTCTCGAAATCGGCGCGGCGAACATGCTTGCGGCCGGCCTTGCCGAGCGGAGGGAAGTTGAATTCGGCCTCTTCCTCGCTCGAAAGCGCCATTTTCGTCGCCGATACGGCCTGGTAGAGCGGATAGCCTTCATCATGCTCGACGAGCTCGATGAAGGTCTCCAGCTTCTCCGGCTCCAGGCTGCTGCGCACCAGCGTCTTCAGGTCGGCATATTCGCGCGAGGTCTTGAAGATCGAGAGCTGGTTCCAGCGGCCGAAATTGGCGTAGTAGGAGGTCGGCACTTCCAGCAGCTTGTCGAAGCTCTTGAAGTAGCTTCCCTTGCCGATGGCCGGCGAGACGATGTTGTCGATCATCCGGAAATCGAAATGATCGCCGGCGATGCCGACGCCGGAATGGCCGATAGGCGTCGCCGTCAGCTTGCCGCCGTGGGTCTCGAAGCGGATGATCGAATAGTCGGTCGTACCGCCGCCAAAGTCGGCCACCAGCACGGTCGCATCCTTCTTCAGGTGTTGGGCGAAATAGAAGGCCGCTGCCACCGGCTCGTAGACGTAGTGAATTTCCGGGAAGCCGAACCTTGCAAGAGCGGCATTGTAGCGCTCGGTGGCAAGGGCAGGGTTCGGATTGGCGCCGGCAAAATGCACCGGCCGGCCGGTGACGATGCGCGAGACATTCTCCGGCCATCCCTCTCCGGCGTAGGCGCGCAGGCGACGCACGAAGATCTCCATCAGATCCTCGAAGCTATGGCGCTTGGCAAAGATCAGCGTACCTTGGAAGAGTGCGCTCGCCGCAAAAGTCTTGATCGACTGCAGGAAGCGGCAGTCGCCGGGATTGTCAATAAACTGCCGGATGGCCGCATGTCCTGCCTCGACCTTGAGCGCGGCCGCACCCAGCCCCGGATCCTTCATGAAGGAGAGCGCAGTGCGCATGCTGTCGGCGGTGCCGGCAGCGCTGTTGAAGGCGACCGATTGTGTCACGGGTCCATCGGCCATCGCCAGAACCGTGTTCGTGGTGCCGAAGTCGAAACCAAGCGCCCGAGCCATGCCCGCACTCCTTTCCGTCGAAATTGTCTGGATTGGGGCCAAGCCCCTGATGGGACGCATGACGCGCCCTGTCGCAAGGAGGGCGCGTCATGACATGGCTGGACGTCAAGTTCAAGACGGAGAGGTGCTTTTATTTTTGCCCGCCGTGGTATCCGCCGACAGTATTTCACCGGCGATGCGTTTCGCTTTGCTGGAAAAGGATTGGGCGCCTTTCGGCGCCCGTTTTTGTCATTCCGCGGCAATCGCCGACGGCGGTTCCTTCTGGTGCGGATCGTCGTCCTTGCGCCGGCCGAAACGACCGAGGAAGTCGCTCAGGCGGTTCATCTCAAGGAAGATGACCGGCGTGATGAACAGGGTCAGGAGCTGCGAAACCACCAAGCCGCCAACTACAGCGATACCGAGCGGCTGGCGCAGCTCGGAGCTTGCGCCGCTGCCGACCGCGATCGGTAGGGCGCCGAGCAGGGCGCAGAAGGTGGTCATCATGATCGGCCGGAAACGTCGTACGCAGGCCTCATGGATCGCTTCCGCCGGCGACATGCCAGTACTCGAGCGCAACGTTTCCAGTGCCACGTCGATCATCATGATCGCGTTTTTCTTGACGATACCGATCAGCATCAGCAAGCCGATGAGCGCGATGACCGACAGGTCGAAGCCGAAGATCTTCAGCGCAAGCAGTGCGCCGAGAGCGGCGGCCGGCAGACCGGACAGAATGGTCAGGGGGTGGATGAAGCTCTCATAGAGAACGCCGAGAACCACGTAGATCGTCAGCACCGCAGCGAGGATCAAATAGGGCGTGCTGCCCTGCGACTGCTGGAAGATCTGCGCCGTGCCGCCGTAGGACGTGAAGATGTCCGCCGGCATGTTGATGTCCTTCTTGATCTGTTCGATCTGTGCCGTGGCGTCGCCAAGCGCTTCGCCGGCCGGCAGGTTGAAGGATACCGTGGTCGAGACGAGCTGGCCGGTCTGGTTGATGGTTACCGGACCGGTATTGCGCTCGATGCGCGCGAAGGCCGACAATGGAACCTGCTGGCCGCTCGAAGACGTCACATGGATACGCGACAGCTTCTGGTCGTCCCAAGGCTGGTTCGCATCATATTCGATGATTACGTCATAGCTGTCGCCGGTCGACTGGATCTGTGCGGCGGCGTAGTCGCTGAAGGCCTCCTCAAGCGTCGTGCGCAGCAGGTTGTTGTTGATGCCGTAGGCGGCGGCTTTCTCCGTATCGACCACAATATTGGCCTGCAGTGCATTGTATTGTGCGTCGGTGGTCACGTCGGTGAAGCGTGGATCCTTTCGCATCTCCTGCAGCATCTTGTTGGCCCACTGGTTTGTCAGATCGGCGTTAAGCGCCTGGATAACGAGCTGATACTGGCTGGCGGTCTGGCGTCCGCCGAAGCGAAGGCTTTGCTGAGGGTTGATAAAGACCTGAATGCCTGGGATTTTGGCGACGGCGGCGCGTATTTCGCGCAAAGTCTGGTCGAGAGGCGGACGATCCTTCTTATCCTTTAGCTGCGCGTAGATCGTACCGTTGTTGAGTGTCTGGCGCGCGCTGGCGCCGACAACCGACATCACGTGCTCGACGGCAGGATTCGCCTTGATCGCCGCAGCGGCCTGGTTCTGAAGGTCACGCATCGCCGGATAGGAAATATCCTGGCGGGCGCGCGTTGAAATCTGCAGCCGTCCGATGTCTTCCTGGGGGAAGAAGCTGGCCGGCAGCGTCAGGAAAAGGTAGGCCGACAGCGCGACCGAAGCAAGGAAGCTTCCAAGCACGATGTAGCGATGGCGAATACACCATTCCACGCCCTTGCCGTAATTGACCTCGGTCCAGTTGAAGCCCTTATTGAAGATGCGCACCGGCAAGGGAGGATGGCTGTGGGCGTTGGAGAGACGCGAGCCGAGCATCGGCGTGACGGTCAGCGAAACCACCGCGGACGATATGATCGCGATTGCCACGACCATCCCGAATTCGTTGAAGATACGGCCAACGACGCCGCCCATCAGCAGGATAGGGATGAACACGGCGATCAGCGAGACCGACATGGAGATAATCGTATAGCTGACTTCGGCCGCGCCCTGGATGGCTGCTTGCCGCACAGGCATGCCTTCTTCCATGTGCCTTAGAATGTTCTCCAGCATGACGATGGCGTCATCCACCACGAGGCCCACTGCAATCGTCAACCCGAGCAGCGAGATATTGTCGACGCTATAGCCGAGCACATACATCATGCCGAAAGTTGATATCAGCGAAAGGGGCACGGCGAGGCCGGGGATAATCGTTGCCGTCACATGGCCCGTGAACAGGTAGATGACGAGAACGACCAGGCCGATGGTCAGCAGCAAGGTAAACTTGACGTCCGAGATGGCCTCGCGGATTGGCTGGGCCGAGTCGTTCATAACCGTCATTTTGACGGAAGCCGGCATTTCGGCCTGCAGCTTCGGCAGCGTCTTGTTCACGGCGTCGACGACGTCGACGGTGTTGGCATCGGGCTGGCGTTGAATAGCCAGAATGATCGCTCGCTGGCCATCATACCAGCTACCGATATTCTGGTTTTCCACGCTGTCCTGCACGTCGGCGACGTCGCCGAGGTGAATTGGCTTGCCGTTGGGATTGGCAATCACAAGCGTGCGAAACTCGTCGGCATTGACGCGCTGCGTATTAGCATTGATCGTCATGCTCTGCGCCGAGTCTTGCAACGTGCCGACCGGGACCTGGTTGTTGGCGTTGACGACGGCTGTATTGACCGTGTCGATACCGATGCCGCGATCCAGAAGCTTGTTCGGATCGACGTCGATGCGCACCGCGTAGGTCTGCGCGCCGTTTACGGTCACTTCAGCGACGCCAGGCAGTGTCGAGATCGATGGAGAGATGATGTTCTCGGCGATATCGTCGAGCTTGCTGCGCTGCAAGGTGTCGCTTTGTACGGCGATCAGCATGACAGGCGCGTCGGCCGGATTGGTCTTCCGGTAGCTTGGCGGGGTGGTCAGGTTGTTGGGAAGTTTTCTTTGCGCGGTCGAAATCGCCGCCTGCACGTCACCGGCGGCGGCATCGATGTTGCGGTCGAGATTGAACTGCAGCACGATGCTGGTATTGCCAAGCGAGTTTGTCGAAGAAATTTCGCTGATGCCGGGGATCGTCTCGAACTGCTTGATCAGCGGCGTGGCGACCGATGTCGCCATCGTCTGTGGTGAGGCGCCCGTCAGCTGGGCCGAGACGTTGATCGTCGGGAAATCCACCTGCGGCACTGCCGCGACGGGGATGAGCTGATAGCCGGCGAGACCGGCAAGCACCACGCCGATCGCGAGGAGCGTGGTCGCGACCGGACGCTGGATACAGAAGGTCGGGATCATTGTTGCGCTCCAACTGTGATGGTTTCGGTTTTTCCATCATCGGCCGAAGCGACCTTCTCGTTTGGATTGTCGCTGAACTGTTCCTTGACTTCGGTGCCGTTGTTCAGTTGCGACTGGCCTTCGACAACGACATGATCGCCGACCGAAAGGCCTGTGGCGACGGCTGTGCGGCCGCCATTGGCGCGAGCAATCGTCACTGGCGTAATCTTGACCTTGTTGTCTTTCACCACAAAGGCGATATAGCCGTCCGGCCCCGGGCTGACGGCAACGGTCGGCACGACGGTCAGCTGCTCGTTGTCGGCGAAGTGAACCATGACATTCGCGGAGCGTCCCGGCCACAAGGCACCGTTGGCATTTTCGAACGTTGCCTTCACGGCGATCGTTCCGGAAGCCTCGTCGACCGTGTTGTCGTAAAAGGTGATCGTTCCGGTGCGGGGCTTGCCCTGTGCGGAACGGGGAACGGTGGTGACGTGAACAGGACCCGCGGCGAGCTGTTCCTGCAGTTCTCGCAGATTGTTTTCCTGCAGCGTAAACTTGATATATGCCGGATCATATTTGCTGATCGTCACGATTGGCGTGCCGGCGCTGACATAAGCACCCAGGCTCAATTGAACATCGCCAAGCCGGCCATCATAGGGTGCCCGTATGTCGGTATTTCCGAGCAGGACTTGATCCGAGGCAAGCTGTGCCTGGTCCGCGCTGAGCGTGGCAATGGCGCCGTCGCGGGTCGCACGTGCTTCATCGGCGGTCGCCTGAGTGCCGGCGCTGCTCGTGAGCAAGCTATTGGCGCGGGTCAGCGCGGTCTCCGCTTGGGCAAGGTTTGCCTGGTCTTTCGTAATATTCGCCTTGTCCTTGTCGACGGCAGCCTGTGCCGTACGCGGATCGAGTTTTGCGATCAGGTCGCCGGCTTTGACCGTCGCGCCATCTTTTACGGCGATCTGCGTGATCAACCCGGCTTCCTGTGCGGCGATCGTCGTTGAATCGATCGGCACGACCCAGCCGGTCGCGGGAACGTCCATCGGGAGCGTAGTTTTGACTGCGGCAACGGTCTTCACCGCGATTGGGCCGGCCTGACGCTTGCCGCCGGCCTGCGCCGCCTTGCCGGCGTCTTTGGTTTCTGCGGACGCTTGATCGACAAAGGCGGAAAGGAAAGGAAGACGGTCGCGATAGCTCCATGCCGCAAGGGCTGCGACGACAAAAAGGCCGAGGGGAAGCCAAAGTTTTTTCATATTTAAAGAACCGGTCGGGGCTTGTTGCAGGAAGCACGAGGACGGTGAAATGTATTTACTGCGCCGCACAACAAAGACGCGTTTCGCCGCAATTCATCACATCGCCGTCGCCGCTAACGTTCGGTAATTCTGTCCCTTTTTACGCGAATTCATGAACGCTGATGCCGTGCAATTTACCACAGTTCCGTACGGCGAAAAATTAAAGCTTGGAAAGCTTTGGAATAGGTTTCGTTTATGCAGCGCAGCAAACAGTCGAATGACTATTTTTTGATTGCCAGTATGTAATATTCGACGCGAAAAACAGCCTGAGGCGGTATTTATACTGCAAAGACGTGCTGCAGCGTGCAGAGAAGCGCTACGCTGCTCACGAAATTGTGTTGTCAGGCCCTGGTGGGGGCCTGAATCATCTCGCCGTAACGATCAAAGAGAGCGAGCCGCTCCCCCATCGCAGCGGACCATGGTGCCAGTGACATAGCTTGCCGGTTGGCTGCAGAGGAATGCTGCTGTGGCGGCGAACTCCTCCACGCGACCGTAGCGGCCGGCCGGAATGCGCTGCTGACGTTCGGCGCTGACATCCTCCAGGCTCCTGCCTCCGCGCTTGGCCGCGGCTGTGTCGAGCTCTGCCAGCCGGTCGGTCGCAATGCTGCCCGGCAGCAACATATTGACCGTAATGCCATGCGCCGCCACTTCGCTGGCCAACGTCTTGCTCCAGCCGGCAAGTGCCGGGCGCAGCGTATTGGAAAGTGCGAGATTGGGAATGGGTTCGATGACGCCGGAGGAGGCCACGGTGAGAATACGTCCCCATCCCTGCGCCTTCATGCCTGGTAAGAGCGCATTGGTGAGGGTGATAATCCGCGACACCATGGAGATGAAATAGGTCTCCAGCCGGTCGGCGGTCATATCTTCCGTCGCCCCCGGCGTCGGGCCGCCGCTGTTGTTGACGAGAATATCGATGCCGCCAAGCTTTTCCGTAGCTGCTTTTGAGACGACGTCCACGAAGTTCTCGTCGTTGAGGTCGGCCCAGATCCAGTCGGCGCGGCCTTTGCCTTCGGCATTGATGGCCTTGCAATTGTTTTCGAGCCTGTCACCGCTACGGCCGCAGAGTAGGACGTTCACGCCCTCGCGGGCGAGTGCCACCGCGATGCCATGGCCCAACCCCTTCGACGACGCAAGCACCAGCGCGCGTTTTCCGCCAATCCCAAGATCCATCCTAATCAACCTTCATGCTATTCGAATTGCTTGAGCGCTATTTATAAAGCGCCATCTGGCGAGGATGGAAGGCGCACTTCGCAGGTAGCTGCAAATACCATTGAAATATTGACGTTAACGTAAGAGTAATTTAACTTGTTTTACGTGTTGGGCAAATTGGGGGATTGCCTGTCGCTTCCCGGCTCGACAATCCCCTCCCATTTTGACAAGAGATAACCGAAACGGGGAAGACGCCCAAGGGGGAAGGCTGCGATCCGGGATCGGATGCCGGCCAAGCGGAGAAGATGAATGACTGACGCGAACGAGCTGCCGGAACGCGAGAGCATGGAATTCGACGTTGTGATTGTCGGCGCAGGTCCAGCGGGCCTGTCTGCGGCGATCCGGCTGAAGCAGATCAATCCCGATCTGACCGTCGTCGTGCTCGAGAAGGGAGCCGAAGTCGGCGCGCATATCCTATCGGGCGCCGTCGTCGATCCGATCGGCATCGACCGCCTGCTGCCGGGCTGGCGTGACGAGGAGACGCATCCCTTCAAGACCAAAGTCACGAGCGACCACTTCCTGTTCCTGGGGCCTGCCGGTTCCGTCCGCCTGCCGAATTTCCTGATGCCGCCGCTGATGAACAACCACGGCAACTATATCGTCTCGCTCGGCAATGTCTGTCGCTGGCTGGCGGAGAAGGCCGAAGCTCTCGGCGTCGAGATCTATCCCGGCTTTGCCGCGACCGAAGTGCTCTATAATGATGAGGGAGCCGTCATCGGTGTCGCGACCGGCGACATGGGCATCGAGAAGAATGGCGAACCCGGCCCGAACTATACCCGCGGCATGGCGCTGCTCGGCAAATATGTGCTGATCGGCGAGGGCGTGCGCGGCTCGCTCGCAAAGCAGCTGATTGCCAAGTTCGATCTCGCGCGGAACAGCGACGTGCCGAAGTTCGGCATCGGCATCAAGGAGCTCTGGGAGGTCAAGCGCGAGAACCATAAGAAGGGCCTGGTGCAGCACTCCTTCGGCTGGCCTCTTGGCATGAAGACGGGCGGCGGCTCGTTCCTCTACCACCTGGAAGACAATCTGGTCGCGGTCGGCTTCGTCGTGCACCTGAACTACAAGAACCCCTATCTCTATCCCTTCGAGGAATTCCAGCGCTTCAAGACGCATCCGGCCATCCGCGGTACCTTCGAGGGCGGCAAGCGCATTTCCTACGGCGCACGCGCCATCACCGAGGGCGGCTATCAGTCGGTGCCGAAGCTCACCTTCCCGGGCGGCGCCCTGATTGGCTGTTCGGCCGGCTTCGTCAACGTTCCCCGCATCAAGGGCAGCCACAATGCGGTGCTGTCCGGCATGCTGGCGGCCGACAGGATCGCCGAGGCGATCGCCGCCGGCCGCGGCAATGACCAGGTGGTCGAGATCGAGAACGAGTGGCGCTCTTCGGATATCGGCAAGGACCTGAAGCGCGTCCGGAACGTCAAGCCGCTGTGGTCGAAGTTCGGGACGGCGATCGGCGTGGCGCTCGGCGGCCTCGACATGTGGACGAACCAGCTGTTTGGCTTCTCCTTCTTCGGTACGCTGAAGCACGGCAAGACGGACGCGCAGAGCCTAGAGCCCGCCGCAAAGCACCAGAAGATCGATTATCCGAAGCCGGATGGCGTGCTCACCTTCGACCGTCTCTCCTCGGTGTTCCTGTCGAACACCAACCACGAGGAAGACCAGCCGGTGCATCTGCAGGTCAGGGACATGGACCTACAGAAGAATTCGGAACACGATGTCTATGCCGGTCCGTCAACGCGCTACTGCCCGGCAGGGGTCTACGAATGGGTGGAGAAGGACGGCAAAGACACCTTCGTCATCAACGCCCAGAACTGCGTCCACTGCAAGACTTGCGACATCAAGGACCCGAACCAGAACATCAACTGGGTGCCGCCGCAGGGCGGCGAAGGGCCGGTCTATCCGAATATGTGAGATGCGATGACGGAGATCGAACACGGCGTCTGGACGATCCGTTCGGCCAGGGCCAACGAACTGCATTTGCTCGCGGCCATCGAGATCGATGCTTTCTGGGCTCTGCATGAGGCGGGCGCGGTTGCTTGCGAGCCGACGTCCCTGCCTCTCGACGTGTTGGAGCAATCCCTTGCTGAAGGCTTGCTGTTCGTTGCCGTCGACGATGAAGATCGGCCGTTCGGCTTTTTGGCCGGCGTTATGAAAGATAGCTCGGTTTACATCGCCGAAATCGATGTCGTCAGGCGTTGGCAGAAGCGAGGCGTCGGACGGCGGCTGATGGAAGCTGCGATTGCGGCGGCGAAAACGCAAGCGGCCGCTGGCGTCACTTTGACGACGGACCGGGAGGTGGCTTTCAACGCGCCATTCTACGCCTCGATGGGGTTTCGCAATCTCGATGACGGAGAAAGGCCGACCGCTCTGACGCAGATCCTTGAGAATGAGGTTGCCCACGGCGCCGATCCGGCCAGACGCGTGGCCATGGCGCTGCGTTTCTGAATTATAGCGGCGCGGCAATTCCGAGGTTTTCGGCGACTCGTTGCAGCCGCCTGTCACGCGTCCAGAGATAGGTTCCGGGCGTCAGTATCGTGGCCGCCGCGAGATGGGCATCGATATAGCCGATTCCCGTACCCTGCAGTTTGTTGCTTCGGATGAAATAAAGAACGTCCTCATCCGAGGCTCTCGCAATTGCAGGCAGTCTACGGAGGCTTCCTATCACGAGATCATATTGCCGCAGATTGCCAAGGCTGATCTCACCAACGACAAAGGGATGAACGACGACTTGTTTTTGCTCCAGCAGAGATTGAAGCCGCGCCTCCGGCGTATGAAAGTGATCGATCCAGATCGACGTATCGACCAGGATCATTCGACGCCAAACTGACGACGAGGGGGAGCCGTGATATTCGGTTCGGTGCCGCCGAGACGTATCAGCGTTTTGGCGGCTTCCCGTTCCACAAGGGCTTTCAATGCTTCACGTAGGATTGCCGAGGTCTCGGCGAGACCGGTAACCTCGCGTGCATCCGCAAGCAACTTGTCATCGATGGCTACGGTAGTGCGCATTGATATCTCCGTTGTCATCAAAATTAGCATCAGATAATGCTGCTTTCAATGCCAAGGGTTGCACATGGCAGCCTTCGATCCATTGTCTTGCAGTTGAAAGACTTATTTCCGGGCCAGCACCCCGGTCGAAAGTGCCACCCCAAGCCCCGTGACGATCGCTGCGGCAATCCCGGCTGTTCCGATTTCCTCGCCGAGCAGAAAGCCGCCGCCGATCGTGGCAAGGACGGGTGTGATGGCGGTGAAGGCCGCGGCTTGAGTGCCGCCGAGAGCCTGGACGGCGAGGCCATAGGCGAGGGTGGCGGCAAGGCCAGACAGCAGCCCCTGGCTGACGATCTGCAGGCCGATTTCCGGCAGCGGCACGGAGGCAAGCGAGCTGCCGAAGACAGCGGCCAGGCCGACATGGATCAGGAACGACCAGACGGCGATGATGGCGCTCGACTGCAGGGCGCTCAGGCCGGAGCGGCGGAAGGCATGGGTGTAGCTTGCCCAGAGCACGGCCGACAGCGGCAGCAGGGTAAAGCCCTCCCAGGAGATCTGCACGCCATAGAGGCTGCGTGCCAGGAGGATCACGACGCCGGCGACGATGCCGCCAAGACCGAGCCAGCGGGTGATATCAAGCCGCTCGCGGAACAACAGCACACCAATCAGCGCAGTTGCCAGCGGCATGGAGCCGCCGAGCAGGATGCCGGCCGACGAGGCGGGCGTGAACTGGATGGCAAGCGTGGTCAGCTGGAAGAAGAGGGCGCCGGAGCCGCAGACCATCAGCGCGAGCAGTTTCAGTGGCACGCCCTTCGGCAGCAGGCCCGCCTTCCACCAGACGGGAGCGAGCACGAGGGCCGGCACGCCGTAACGGATCAGACCGAGATCGATGGTGCCCATCTGCGTTTCGGCCGTGTGGCGGGTTGCAAGAATCCAGTTTGCCCAGATCAAGACGGTGACGATGGCGCCGGCATAGCCGACCATGGTGGGGGTTGCCTTGCGGGTGGAGAGAGACAAAGCGGTCATCGACATATCCTTTCCAACGATCCGGTTATCTTTCGAATGAGGAAAAGATAGCCCCGAAGGCCGAGGCATGTCCTTGCTAGTTATGGCTCTCAAATCGTGCTATCAGCAATAATCTGCCAATTTGCAAATCAGAGTTTCTCGGATATGCCAAAACTGGATAAATTCGATATCGCGATCCTCAACTGCCTTCAGGAGGATGCGCGCGCCACCAATGTCGAGATCGCCGAGCGGGTAAATCTCTCGCCGTCTCCTTGCCTCAGGCGTATTCGCAATCTGGAAAAATCCGGGCTTTTGCGCGGCTATCGCGCGGATATTGACCGCAAGGAGGCCGGTCTCGATCTCACGGTCTTCGTGGAACTCAAGGTCGGCCATCATTCGAAGGAGAATTCCGAGACGCAGCAGGCAGCATTGCTCGCCATTCCGGAAGTCGTCGCCTGCCATCTGATTTCGGGCACGGCCGATTTCCTGGCTGAGGTCGTGGTGGAGGATTTGGCCGCCTATGAGAAGGTGATGTCGGAAAAGCTGCTTGTCCTTCCAGGCGTAGTCGATCTGCGCTCGAACTTCGCGATTCGCACGATCAAGACCAACGGTGCTCTGAAACTGCCACAGCCTGAATGAAATAGCCGGAGTAAAAATGAAAAAGGGCCGTCGCCGGCCCCTTTGCCATGAGAATTTGATTATCTTCAGAGCATCGTGCCGCTGAGGATCAACAACGCGACCGAGAAATAGATCACCAGGCCGGTAACATCGACGAGCGTTGCAACGAAAGGCGCCGATGCGCTGGCTGGGTCGAGTCGCAGCTTCTGCAGAACGAAGGGTAGCATAGAGCCGGCAAGCGAGCCGAAGGTGACGATGCCGATCAGGGCCGCGAAGACGGTGAAAGCGACCAGCTGCCAATGCGGGCCGTAATCGAAGAGACCGATGGTCTGCCAGAGAATGATGCGGGCAAAGCCGACGAGGCCGAGGATCGCGCCGAGCACAATGCCGGTCGGCAGTTCGCGGAACGCCACGCGCCACCAGTCCGAAAGCTTGAGCTCGCCGAGTGCCAACGCCCGGATGATCAGCGAGGTCGCCTGCGAGCCGGAATTGCCGCCCGAGCTCATGATGAGTGGGATGAAGAGCGTCAGCACGACAGCCTTTTCCAGCTCGCCTTCGAAGTGCTGCATGGCGCTCGCGGTCAACATCTCGCCCAGGAAGAGGGCGGCAAGCCAGCCGGCGCGCTTGCGAATCATGCCCGCAAAGCTGATCTTCATATAGGGCTGGCCGAGCGCCTCCATACCACCGAACTTTTGGGCGTCCTCGGTCGTATCGGCGATCATCGTGTCGATGACGTCATCGACGGTGACGATGCCGAGCATATGGCCCTTGTCGTCGACGACAGGCAGCGCCAGCAGATCGTGGCGGCGGATCAGGCGCGCGACATCCTCCTGCTTCATCAGCGGCGGTGCCGTAACCGGCACGCCCTTCTGGGCCACCGTCAGAATGCAGGCATCGGGCTCGCCGGTGATGAGGCGGCGCAGCGTCACGACGTGCAGCAGCACATTCGTCTCGTCATCGAGCACATAGATGGCATAGACCGTTTCGCGGGAGCGCTCGACCTGGCGAACGTGATCAAGCGTCTGTGCCACAGTCCAGCTCGCGAAAACGCTGACGAATTCCGTCGTCATGATGCCGCCGGCCGTGCGCGGCGGATAGCCCATCAGGTCTTGGATCGCCTGCCTGGCGTGCTCGTCAAAGGTCGCGAACAGCCGGGCGCGTGCGTTGACATCCATTTCGAGCAGCACGTCGGCGACGCGGTCGTTGGACATGCCGTGCAGCAGGCGCGCGGCATCTGCATTGCCCATGACCTCGAGAATGGCGGATGCGTTGCGCAGCTCCGGCCGGTCGAGAATGCGCACGGCGCGCTCTTCCGGCATCTTGGCGAGAATGCGAGCAGCCTCTGCCACGTCCGTTGCGTTCAGGGCCTCGACGCGTTCCGCAATGGTGACGGCGCGATTATTATTGATGAATGCACGAGCGGCATTGCCGGCCCGCGCGGGAAAGCTGTTGATATTCATTATAGCTCGCCTTTCCGGTCGATCCGCCGTCGTAGCGGATCGTGGCGAGCCGACAGGAGTCGGTTAGTGCACGAATGCTACTGACGGCAAAGGCAATCGACTACTACTGTCGCTAGGCATCGAAAGATGGCTCCGGTTAATCGGTATGGAAAACGCTGTTCCCCACGTGCGGAGAAGTCGCGCCGAAGGCATGAAAAGTCAAGAGGCGGACACGCCTAAATGCTCGAGCCTGCGATAAAAATTTGTTTAGGCGGCCGCAAATTTTTGCAATGCAACAAAATCTGATGCAAATGCGTTAAAACAAAGCGGCCGGACGAAATTCGCCCGGCCCGATCTGCCATGAATATCGGCTGCTCAGAAGCCGGCCAGAACGACCTTTCTCTTCATCTTGCCGGTTTCGACGAGGGCATGCGCCTTCTTCAGATTGGCGGCGTTGATCGCGCCTGCGGTCTCCGTCAGGGTCGAGCGAATTCTGCCGGAATCCACCAGTTCGGCGATCTTCGTCAGGAGCTTGTGCTGCTCGATCATGTCGGCTGTGTTGAAGAGCGGGCGGGTAAACATCAGTTCCCAATGGGTCGATACCGCCTTGCGCTTGAAGGGCACGACATCGAGCGTTTTCGGGTCGTCGATCAGGGCGAAGCGGCCTTGCGGCGCAATGGCTTCGACGATCGAGCCGACATGATCAGACGTGTTGGTCGTCGAGAAGACGAAAGCCGGCGCGCCGATCCCGAGCGCCTCGATCTGCGGCGCAATCGGTTTCGAATGGTCGATCACGTGATGGGCGCCCAATTCCTTCACCCAGGCTTGCGTTTCCGGCCGGGATGCCGTGGCGATAATGGTCAGATCGGTCAGCGCGCGCGCAATCTGGATGGCGATCGATCCAACCCCGCCGGCTCCGCCGATGATAAGGATCGCATTGGCGACGCCGGGAACCGGATCCTGCACCTTCAGCCGATCGAAGAGTGTCTCGTAGGCCGTGATCGAGGTCAGCGGCAAAGCGGCGGCGGCTGGAAAATCCAAGCTCTTCGGTTTCGTGCCGACGATGCGCTCGTCGACCAGATGGAATTCAGCGTTGGAGCCGCCGCGATTGATGGCGCCCGCATAGAAGACTTCGTCTCCCGGCTTGAATATGGTGACGTCGGGGCCAACCGCCTTGACGATGCCGGCAGCATCCCAGCCGATGACCTTGTATTCACCCTCCGGCGGGGCGACATTGGAACGGACTTTGACATCGACCGGATTGACGGAAACTGCCTTCACTTCGACGAGCAGATCATGACCCTCTGCCTCGGGCATCGGCAGTTCGATGTCGATCAGGGATGTTTCTGCGGAGATGGGTTGTGGCTGCTTGTAGGCGACTGCGCGCATGGGAGAAGCTCCTGAGTTGGTTGCACAGAGGCTAGATGCGCATTATCCTCAAAAGGCGCAAGAATGCACATTTTCTGTACGTAGATACAAAAAGGATACTGTCAAATGTCGGTTCCCCGCTCCAAGCTTGTCGGCAATTTTCCCGGATGCCCGGTCGAGGCGACGCTGAGCGTGCTCGACGGCAAATGGAAGGGCGTGATCCTGTTTCACCTGATGGATGGAACGCTGCGCTTCAACGAAATCCGCCGCAAGCTGCCGTCGGTAACGCAGCGCATGTTGACCAAGCAATTACGGGAATTGGAAGAATCCGGGCTGCTATCACGCACCGTCTTTCCGGTCGTGCCGCCGCGTGTCGATTATGCGCTGACGCCGCTTGGCGCCAGCCTGGGGCCGATCATCAAGGCGATGGCCGTTTGGGGCGAGGAGAATGTATTTTGCCGCGATGGGCGCCAGCAGCTGGGCGCCCCTGGCATGTCATGCACGCCCGGTGCGGCGCTCCAGGCCAACTGAAACGGCGAAGACGGCGAGGCCTGCAACGGAAAGCACCGCGCCGACATAGCCGGTGGCCGCAGCCGTAAAACCCCAGGAGATCACCAGCCCGCCAAGCCAGGCGCCGAGGGCATTGGCGATGTTGAAGGCGGAATGATTGGAGGCGGCGGCCAGCGTCTGTGCGTCGGCAGCCACATCCATCAGCCGGGTCTGTACGGCCGGACAAGCGGCAAAGCCGCAGCCGATCAGGAAAACGCAGATGCAGAGCATGATCGGGTTAGCCGCCGTCAGCGAAAAGAGCGTCATGATGACGATGTTGAAGATCATCATGCCGCCGATCGTTCCCTTGATGGAGATATCGCCAAGGCGCGAGCCGACGATATTGCCGACATTCATGCCGATGCCGAAGAGAGCCAGCACGGCCGGCACCATGGCGGAGCCGAGGCCGGCGACCTCTGTGGTCGTCGTGGCCACATAGCTGAAGATCGAGAACATGCCGCCGAAGCCGACGGCGGCGACTCCAAGCGAAAGCCAGACCTGGATGCGCTTCAGCGCGCCGAGCTCGCGCGTAATGCTCGCGCCTTCCTCAACCTTGTCCTTAGGGAGGAAGAGGGCGATCAGCAGCATGGTGGCAAGGCCGATAGCGCCAACCATCATGAAGGCTGCGCGCCAATTCAGAAGCTGCCCGAGGAAAGTCGCGATCGGCGTGCCAATCAGCGTCGCGATCGTGAGACCGAGCATGACCTGGCCGACGGCGCGCACGCGGCGATGGACCGGCACCATCGAGGCAGCTACGAGCGCGGCAACGCCGAAATAGGCACCATGCGGCAGGCCGGTGATGAAGCGCAGTGCCGTGAAGCTTTCGAAAGTGGGTGCGAAGGCGCTGGAAATATTGCCGGCGGCAAAGATCGCCATCATCAGGAGGAGCAGCGTGCGGCGCGCCATCTTTGCGGCCAGCACGGCGATCACAGGTGCACCGACGACGACGCCGAGCGCATAGGCGCTGATCACATGACCTGCTTCCGGAGTGGTAACGCCGAAGGTGTCGGCTACATTCGGTAAGAGTCCCATGATGACGAATTCGCCCGTGCCGATACCGAAGCTGCCGACGGCCAGCGCCAAAGTCACCAGCGCGATCGCGGTGCGCGACGGTGCTTCGAGGGTGGTTTGGGTATCGAGGACCTCGGCGGTAATATCGCTCACGAAAACTCCTTGGGCGGCACACGAAGGTCAAGTGCCGCGAATCAGGCGGCAAATCCCGGCATTCGGCGCTCAGTGCATCAAAATGGAATAAGGGACAGGCGGGTATGGACACACCCTCGTTGATACTATCAATGAGAGCAATGTTCCTGTCGCGTGCATTTTTTGCAGTGCAGTATGTCCGATCATGCATAAGTGCGCTGCGGCGACCGGCGAAACGGCCGCAATGCTTGAAATCATTCCATCCAAAACCATCTGAGAAGAAGCGCAGGGGGCCTCAGCCCCTCAGAGACATAGTTTGCCGGAAGACCGAGAGCCCCCGATGAAGTTGATCGGCTTTTTCAATCGCGATGGCGGAACGTTCCGCACGACCGACATGGCTGCCTATGAAAGGAAAGCGGAACAGGTCTTCCGCGACGCCGGTCATGATTTCGAAGCCGTGGTCGTGGAGGGACGCAACATCGTGGCGGCGATGGACCGCGCGGCGCGCCGTGATGATATTGACGGCATTGTCGCCGGCGGCGGCGATGGCACGATTTCGGCCGCTGCCGCCATCGCCTGGAAGAATGGCGTCGCGCTCGGCGTGATTCCGGCGGGCACCATGAACCTCTTTGCCCGTTCGTTACGGCTGCCGCTCGACATCTGGCAGACGTTGAGCGTGCTGGCGACAGGCGAGGTCGACAGTGTCGATATCGGCAGCGCTAACGGACGCGCCTTCGTGCATCAGTTCTCGGCGGGCCTGCATGCGCGCATGGTGCGCTATCGCAATGGCTACACCTATCGCTCGCGCATCGGAAAGATGTCGGCCAGCACGCGCGCCGCCTTCGGCGTCATTGCCAATCCCCCGGAATTCGACGTCGACTTCGAGGCCGGCGGCATTCGCGAGCGCCGGCATGTCTCGGCGATCTCGGTTTCGAACAATCCCTTCGGTGCCAATGCGCTGCTTTACGCCGACAGCCTGCGCAGCGGCGAACTGGGCTTCTACACGGCAAAGCCCTTGCGGCCGCTCGGCGTCGCGCGTCTTGCCATCGACATGCTGCGCGGCCGGGTTCGCGAGAACGCCGATGTCATGGTCATGCATGCGCCGGAAGTGCATCTGCACTTTCCGAAGCTGCGCCAGCTTGCCAACTGCGTCATGGATGGCGAGTTGCTGCCCCTCGAGCGTGATGTGACGCTCAAGGTGCATCCGGGCGAGCTCAAGGTGATGGTCCGTGAAGGGACCGCCGCGCGTGTCCAGAGCGAGGGTGCTATCGATAGCCTCGCCGTCTGACGTCGTCAGAGGCGCGGCAGATAGGTGCGATAATCGAAATCGGAAACGGTGCGCAGATAGCGGATCGCCTCCTTGTGCTTGGTATCGCCATAGAGCCTTTGATATTGCTCGCCGAACACATCGGCAATGAAGGCTGACGTTCGGAAGCGCTCCACCGCAGCCAGAAAATCATGCGTCAGCTTGGGCGCGTCGGCCGGCACGTAAGCCGGCGTCGTCTCCTCACCGGGATCGAGGTCGTTCTGCACGCCGAGCAGCATGCCGCCCAGGATTGCCGCCAGCATGAGATAGGGATTGGCATCCGCGCCGGCGACACGGTGCTCGACGCGTGCACCCGGCCCGTCCTTTTCGGGAATGCGCACGGCCGTGCCGCGATGGCCGAAGCCCCAGGTCAGATCGACGGGGGCAAAGGAGCCTGGTTGGAAGCGGCGGTAGGAATTGGCATAGGGTGCAAAGATCAGCTGCGCGTCCTGCAGTGTCCGTAGCAACCCCGCGCAGATCGATTTCAGTCTCTTCGGTTCGCCGCCAGCTGCATCGAGGACATTGCGCCCTTGAGCGTCGATTATACTCGCATGCACATGCAGTCCCGAGCCGGCATGGTCTGTATAGGGCTTGG
Source organism: Rhizobium sp. AB2/73 (assembly GCF_020871915.1). NCBI lineage: Bacteria > Pseudomonadati > Pseudomonadota > Alphaproteobacteria > Hyphomicrobiales > Rhizobiaceae > Rhizobium > Rhizobium sp. AB2/73. The sequence continues at coordinate 731,524 of NZ_CP067071.1, forward strand.
CCATGCAGGTCGATTTCAGACCGTGCTTGCGCGCCGCCTGCTCGGCCACGCGCTTCAGCATGATGCAGTCATCTGCAGCGGCCAGCGCATCCGGGCGATGCAGAAGGTTCACTTCGAACTGGCCGGGGCCGAATTCCGCCGTCGTTGCGTCCGCCGGCAACCCTTGAGCCCGCGCATAGGCACGCAAGGTTTGAAGATAGCCATCAAGGAGATCGACGGCATCCATGTCGTAAAGCTGAAAGCCGTTCGGTTCGCCCCGGTAGCTCAGGGCCGGCGGCGGCGATGGGATACCTTTGTCGCGCCAGTCTCCGGCCAGAAGGTAGAATTCCAGCTCGGTCGCGATGACTGGCGTCAGGCCTAGCGCCTTGTAGCGATCAACGACGGCGGCAAGAATGGCACGCGGGTCCTGGAAGCTCGGGCGGCCATCGAGCTCATGCATGGTGGCGAGCACCTGCTTCGATCCCGCCGGTGCCCAAGGCATGTCGGCGAGCGTACGCTGGTCGGCAACGCAGGTCCCGTCGGGATCTCCGATCGTCAGCGACAGACCGGTAATATCGTCATTGTCGTCGCCCCAGATATCGAGCGATTGCGTCGAGGTCGGCAGGCGTACGGCACCGGACCAGACCTTCTTTTCGGCTGAAATCGGTATCTGCTTGCCGCGCAGCCGCCCATTCATGTCCGAGATCAGCACTTCGATGCGCGCATTACCTTCGGTTGCGTTGTCGGCCGCCATGCTCTTGTAAATCCCCCATGCTCACGGCATGGTCGTAAACCAAGATAGCTTTCAGTCAAGTGTGGCTGCGTAGCGGTTTCGTGCCTTGGGCCAGGCACATCGTCGCGGCGTTGGCCGACTTGCCTGGTGGGCGCCAATTCAAAGAGGGTTTGAATAAGCCATGTCCGATACATCCACCCGCTCCAATCTCGCCGCCCTCGATGCCGCCCATCACCTCCATCCCTTCGCGGATATGCGCAAGCTCAATGCCGAAGGTGCCCGCGTCATCCAGCGCGGTGAGGGCGTCTATATTTTCGATGCGGAAGGGCGGAAGTATCTGGATGGCTTCGCCGGTCTCTGGTGCGTGAACATCGGCTACGGCCGCACCGAAATCGCCGATGCCGTCGCCAGGCAGATGAACGAGCTGCCCTATTACAATACCTTCTTCGGCACCACCACGACACCCGCGACGCTGCTTGCCGAAAAGGTCTGCGCCCATGCCGGGCCGCAGTTCAACCATGTCTTCTTCACCAATTCCGGCTCCGAGGCCAATGACACCTGGTTCCGCATGGCGAGGGTCTATTGGGCTGCCGTGGGCAAGCCGACGAAGAAGACCATCATTGCCCGCAAGAACGGCTATCACGGCTCGACGGTCGCTGGCGCCAGCATGGGCGGCATGAAATACATGCACGAGCAGGGCGATCTGCCGATCCCAGGCGTCGTTCATATCGGCCAGCCCTATTGGTATGCCGAGGGCGGCGATCTCTCGCCGGAGGAATTCGGCCTCAAGGTCGCACGCGATCTAGAAGCCAAGATCGATGAGCTGGGTGAGGACAATGTCGCAGCCTTTGTCGCCGAGCCGGTTCAGGGTGCCGGCGGTGTCATCATCCCGCCGTCGACCTATTGGCCCGAGATTGCCCGCATCTGCAAGGCAAGGAACATCCTGCTCGTCTGCGATGAAGTGATCTGCGGCTTCGGTCGTCTCGGCGCATGGTTCGGCCATCAGCATTTCGGTGTCGAGCCTGCCCTCGCGCCGATCGCCAAGGGGCTGTCTTCAGGCTACCTGCCGATCGGCGGCGTGCTGGTCAGCGACCGTATCGCCGATGTGCTGATCAACGAAGTCGGCGAATTCAATCACGGCTTCACCTATTCCGGCCACCCGGTTTGCGCTGCCGCCGCTCTCGAAAATCTGCGGATCATCGAAGAAGAAAAGCTGATCGAGCGCGTGCGCGACGATATCGGCCCTTACTTCGCCAAGGCTTGGGGCAGCCTCGCCGATCACGACATGGTCGGCGAGGCAGTCAGCATTGGCCTCATGGGCGGCCTGCAGCTCGCCGCCGACAAATCCACCCGCCGCCGCTTCGAAAAGCCGGATGCAATCGGCTCCGCCGTTCGCAACCATGCTTTGGCGAACGGCCTGGTGCTGCGCGCCACCGGCGACCGCATGCTGGCTTCGCCCCCGCTCGTCATCAGCCACGAGGAAGTGGATGTCATGGTGCGCATCGCGCGCGGCGCGCTCGATGCCGTCTGGGCGGAAGTGAAGTCTTAACTAGAGCTTGCCTGATGGCGCAGGCACGTCCCATTTGCCTGCCTGGTGAAGGGCAAGGGTCAGTGCCGCAACATGGATGACCTGGATCATCTTGCCTTCCAGTGCCAGTTCGATCGCCTGCCGGATCGGCATGCGGATCAGGCGAATGCGCTCGGTCGGGTCGTCCGCCGGCCTGGTGGTAAGCTCGACATTGCGGGCGATGACGATATGCGCGAGGTTGGTATGTGTCGCCGGATTGGGCGCGAGCTTGCCGACATAGTCCCAATCGGTAGAGGAGAGTCCTGTTTCTTCTCTCAATTCGCGCGCGGCCGCCTTGACCGGGCTTGTATCGCTCGCATCCATCGCTCCGCCGGGGAGCTCGAGCGCCACGACGCCGAGCCCGTGACGATACTGCTGGACGAGATAGATGTGATCCTCGGCATCGAGCGCGATGATCTCGACCCAATCGGGATATTCCAATACGTAGTAGGGCGCAATTTCCACGCCCTCCGCCGTCACGCAGTTGTCGGCGCGAACCTTCAGCCAGCGATCATGAACCAGATGCGTTGAGCTCGTCGTCTGCCAGGGCGGGAGATCCACCGTGTCCGACACCAAGGTTACGATATCGTCTTTCTGGCTCACGCGTGGCTCAGTCCCTGTTTCAGATAGACCCATACACAGGCAAAGGATGCCTAGGCATCTTGATGATCTCGGTCGAAGATCTTGCGCACGATATAGTTCGGCGAAAGGTCATCGCGATAATAGATGCGGGCAATCATTTCAGCGAGGATGCCTGTCGTGATCATCTGCACCGATGATAGCAGCAGCACAACACCGACCATCAGCAGCGGGCGGCTGCCGATATCATCGCCGAAGATGAACTTGTCGATGAAGAGCCAGAGCAGGATCAGGCCGGCAAGCGCGCCGAGGCCGAGGCCGAGCGAGCCGAAGAAATGCCCCGGCCGCGCCTTGTAGCGCATGAAGAACATCACCGAGAGCAGATCGAGGATGACGCGGAAGGTGCGCGAGATCCCGTATTTCGAGGTGCCGTGCTGGCGGGCATGGTGGGTAACCGGAACTTCGCCGATCCGCGAGCTTGGTACGACGCCGGCGACCCAGGCGGGGATGAAGCGATGCATTTCGCCCATCAGCTTCACCTGCTTGATGATGGAGGAGCGATAGATCTTCAGGCTGCAGCCGTAATCGTGCAGCTTGACGCCGGTGATGCGGCCGATCAGGTAGTTGGCGCACCAGGAGGGGATTTTGCGCAGCAGCAGGCCGTCCTGGCGGTTCTTGCGCCAGCCGACGAGCAGGTCGAGCTGCCGCCGCTCCAGTTCCTCGACCATGGAAGGAATGTCCTTCGGATCGTTCTGCAGGTCGCCGTCCATGGTGGCGATGAGGCGGCCGTTCGCTGCATCGATGCCGGCCTGCATGGCGGCCGTCTGGCCGAAATTGCGCTGAAGCTCGACGATGCGCAGCGTCAGCCCTTCCTGCGAAAGCGACCGGCGCGCATTGACGAGCGTCGCGTCCGTGCTGCCGTCATCGACCAGGATCAGTTCCCAGGATTTGGGAAATCCTGCCATGGCGGAACAGATGCGCTCGATCAGCGGTCCGACGCTTTCTTCCTCGTTGAAGACGGGCACGACCAGCGAAAGCTCGAGAGGGCTTACCGGATCGGCCTGGGGGAGGGTCGACTCTGCCGTTGTCTGCAACACTTCTTTCTCCTAAAAGACCGGCAGTACCTGCCGGACGGAACGAGCGAAAAGTCCGGTTTCAGCCTTCCGCTCGCATTTGGGTGCCCTAACTACATGAAGACTCCGACGGTTGCCAGCCGACAGAATTGGTTTATTCGCAACCGAATGACGCTGCTGACGCTCGCGGTCGTCCTTGCCTACGCTGCCTTCATCGAATGGTTTTGGGGCTGGAGCTCGATCCTGGCGCAATGGAGCAAGGTCGGCGCGCTGCCGATCCTTCTGGCGCTGGCGCTTCTGACAAGCACCTATTTCCTGCGCACATGGCGCATCTACGATTATTTCCCGAAGGAAACTTCGGGCCGTTTTGCGGCGCTGTTTCGCGTGACGCAGGTTCATAATCTGCTGAATATCATGATGCCGTTCCGAACGGGGGAAACCAGCTTCCCGGTGCTGATGCGCTCCGAATTCGGTATCCCGCTGGCCCGCGGCACCTCGGCGCTGTTCGTCATGCGGCTGCTCGACCTGCATGCGCTGCTGGCCGCGGCCGGCGTCGGCCTTGCGCTTGCTTCCCCCTATCATGTCCTGGCCTGGATCGTATGGGCGGCTTTCCTGCTGCTGCCGGTCGCGGGTTTCGCTTCCCGGCGACCGCTAATCCGCCTTGCCGCCCGCGTCCTGCCGAAGAAGGCGCAGGGGCTGGTGCATGAGCTGGAGCGCGGTCTGCCGGTTGATGCCAGCGCCTTTGGCCGCGCCTGGTTGACGACCATCGTCAATTGGCTGGTGAAGGTCGTGGTGCTCGCCTGGGCACTCGGCCTCATGAACGTCACGCCGCTTTCGGCAAGCTTCGGTGGCGCGCTCGGCGGCGAACTATCCTCAGTCCTGCCCGTGCATGCACCCGGAGGTGTGGGCACCTATCCGGCCGGCATTACCGCCGGTGCCGTGGCCTTTGGTGCTTCGAGTGCAAAAGAGGCAATCGAAAATCTCGCGCAGGCCAGCATCAATGCTCACCTCCTGATCGTGGTATCGGCGCTAACAGGAACCGCGATCGGATTGCTGGTCTCACGCAAGCGCGCAACTGCGCCCTGAAAGATCACGACGCGCTTTAATGCCGGGTCGTCTTATCTTCAAGCTCGGCCAATCGCCTGCGCAAGAAGGCCTGCTCCGGCGCCTGCTGACAGAGCGATAGCGCTGTTAGGTAGGATTGCCGCGCCTCGTCCGTCCGGCCAAGCTGGCGCAGGAAATCCGCCTTCGCGGCATGGGTGAGATGATACCGTGCCATACGCTCCTCCCGCAACAGCCCGTCGACGATGGACAGTGCCGTCGCAGGCCCGTCGCGCATGGAGATGGCCACCGCCCGATTGAGCTCGATCACAGGGGATGGGCTTGCGATCAGCAGCAGGTCGTAAAGTGTCACCAACTGCCGCCAGTCGGTGTCGTCGGCGGTTACGGCGCGCGCATGTTCCGCCGCGATCGCGGCCTGCAGGGCATAGCTGCCGACGCTCTCCGCTGACATGGCTCGCGCCGACAGCTGCAGGCCCTCGCGTATCTGGCCATGATCCCACAGTGCACGATCCTGATCGACGAGCAGAACGAGATCGCCGGAGGTATCGGTACGCGCATGCCGCCGCGAATCCTGCAGCAGCATGATTGCCAGTAGCCCCTCGACTTCCGAATCCGGCAATAGCTGCAGCAAAAGCCTGCCGAGCCGTATGGCCTCCGCGGCCAGATCGGCGCGCACGATCGCAGAGCCGGAGGAGGCCGAGTAGCCCTCGTTGAAAACGAGGTAGATGACATGCAGCACCTGCGCCAGCCGCTCCGGCAGTTCGGTCTTGTCAGGCACCTCATAGGGAATGTTGGCGGTGCGTATGCGGTTCTTGGCGCGGACGATGCGCTGGGCGACTGTCGGGGCCGGAATCAGAAAGGCATGGGCGATCTCTTCCGTGGTCAGCCCGCACACCTCCCGCAGCGCCATCGCCATCCGCGCCTCGGCAGGAATAAGCGGATGGCAGCAGGTGAAGATCAGCCGCAGCATGTCGTCCTCGATCTCTTGATGTTCGGCGATCTCCATCGCCTCTCCCTCCGGATAAAGGCTCTCGGCGATATCGGAGCGGGCGGTGTCAAAACGCGCCCGCCGCCTGATATGGTCGATGGCGCGAAAGCGTCCGGCGGAAACGAGCCAGGCATAGGGATTGGCTGGGATCGTCTCTTCCGTCCATTGCTGCGCCGCCGCCGCGAAGGCATCGTGGAGCGCTTCCTCGGCCCGGTCGAAATCGCCAAGCAGGCGGATCAACGTTGCCAGCACGCGGCGCGAGTGGCTGCGATAGATGCTTTCGAGGGTTTGGTTCAGCGACATGGATGTCAGGATGTCTCCGCCAGGTCTCCCTGTAGCGTCAAGATACGCACAGGGCGGATTTCGACGGCGCCGTAACGCGCCGAGGGAATGCGCTTGGCGATCCCGACTGCTTCCTCAAGATCGGGAGCTTCGATGAGGTAGAAGCCGGCCAGATGCTCCTTCGTCTCCACGAACGGCCCATCCGTTACCGAAAATGTGTCGCCGTCCGGACGGATGACGATCGATTTGTCTCGAAGCGCCAGCGCATCGGAAACGATCATGGTGCCGTCCCGCCGCAAGCCCTCGTCGAAGACGAAATGCTCGGCGATCAGATGGTTCATCTCGTTCGGCGTCAATCGTCCGTCGACATCGACTGTTGTGTAGATCAGGCATAGAAACCGCATATATTTCCCTCGCTTCTATTCGTTCGGAAAGCGGATATCGTAGGCGGCGCGGACCTCGATCATGCCGTAACGGGCGACGGGGAAGGTGGCGGCGATCGCGGTCGCCTCCTCCATGTCCCGGGCCTCGATCAGAACGAAGCCGCCGAGATGCTCTTTCATTTCAGTGAAAGGGCCGTCCGTCACGGCGGTTTCGCCCCTGCGTACCCGAATCGTCCTTGCGGTCTCCGGTTCGCGTAGGGCATTGGCGACGATGAGGTGCCCGCTCTCGCGCAGCCGGTTGTCGCTATCGATCGAATCCTGGGTCAGCTTGCGCCCTTCCTCCTCGGAAAGCTTGGCGATCTCCGCGCTCTCGAACCATACCTGGCAAAGAAATTTCATCGTTGCCTCCTCAAGCATCCGGGCCGAAATTATAGATCGGCCGTACCTCAATCGCGCCCAGCTTGGCGAGCGGAATGCCGGCGGCAATCCGGATCGCATCGTTCAGGTCCTTGGCCTCGATCAGAATGAAGCCGCCAAGATATTCCTTGGTTTCTATGAAAGGGCCGTCGGTGACCGCCGTCTCGCCATTGCGGACCCGCACCGTCACCGCAGATCTTGGCGATTGCAGCGCTTCGGCATGGATCATATTGCCGCTCGCCATCAGGTCACGGTCATAGCCGAGCGAATCTGAATCGAGCTTGTGCTTCTCATCCTTGGTCATGAGGTCGAGCCTCGTGCCATCGAACCAGACCTGGCAGAGATATTTCATCGCAGCGTCTCCTCTTCAATTTGCTGACAGCCATAGACGAGCGGCCGCCAAGCAAATCGACATCCCGATCCACAGCATGACAAAAATTTTCGATGCTGTCGAAAAAGCCGGGGCCTGGTCGACCAGTTCCGTCATCTCAAAAAGGAGAAACGGACATGTACAACCTCGAAGCAGCTCTCATCTACCACTGGCAGAAGAAGACCCTGTCGGACGAAGAGATCTTTCAAATGTCAAATCCCGGCGAAGTGATTGCTCGCACGGCAATCGGATTTGCCATTTTTGCCGTAATGATCCTTGGACTGAATTTGTGGGCAGCGCCAAACGACGAACGGCCGCAAGTCGCGGCCGCTTACCAGGCGCAGTCGTTGTCTTTAGATGGGCAATAGGGCGAAACCCTGTTGCTTACTGAAATGCAGTTTCGAAGAAGCTGCGCAGCTTGCGCGAATGCAGCGCTTCCGGCGGCATGGCGGCCAGCTTCTGGATGGCGCGGATGCCGATCTGCAAATGCTGATTGACCTGCGTGCGGTAGAAGGCGGTTGCCATGCCCGGCAGCTTCAATTCGCCATGCAGCGGCTTGTCGGAAACGCAGAGCAGCGTACCGTAGGGAACGCGGAAGCGGAAACCGTTGGCGGCGATCGTGGCCGATTCCATATCGAGCGCGACAGCGCGGGCCTGCGACAGCCGCTTCACCGGGCCTGCCTGATCGCGCAGCTCCCAGTTGCGGTTGTCGATGGTGCCGACCGTGCCCGTGCGCATGATGCGCTTCAGCTCGAAGCCTTCATAGCCGGTGATTTCGGCAACGGCCGCCTCAAGCGCCACCTGCACTTCGGCGAGAGCCGGGATCGGCACCCAGACCGGCAGGTCGTCATCGAGAACGTGGTCCTCGCGCATATAGGCATGGGCGAGCACGTAGTCGCCGAGCCGCTGGCTGTTGCGCAGGCCGGCGCAGTGGCCGAGCATCAGCCAGGCATGCGGGCGCAGCACGGCCACGTGGTCGGTGATTGTCTTGGCGTTGGAAGGGCCGACGCCGATATTGATCATGGTGATCCCTGCATGGCCCTTCTTCTTCAGATGGTAGGCCGGCATCTGCGGCAGCCGCGGCGCGGTCACATCGCCTTCGGGCTGGCTGGAGCCAGCCTTCGTGATGATGTTGCCCGGTTCGACGAACTCGGTATAGCCGTCGCCGCCGCTTGCCATAAGCTCCCGCGCCCATTTGCAGAACTCGTCGATATAGAACTGGTAGTTCGTGAACAGCACGAAATTCTGGAAATGCGCCGCACTCGTCGCCGTGTAGTGAACGAGGCGAGCCAGCGAATAATCGATGCGCTGCGCGGTGAAGGGAGCAAGCGGTGAGGGCTCGCCCGGCGGCGGGATATATTCGCCGTTGGCGATTTCGTCGTCCGTGGTGTTCAAGTCCGGTGTGTCGAAGAGGTCGCGTAGCGGAATGTCTTCGAAAATGCTCGCGGTTGCTTCCACATGAGCGCCTTCACCGAAGGCGAAATGGATCGGGATGGGCGTCGTCGATTCCGATACGACGACCGGAACATTGTGGCTGCGCATCAGCAGCGCCAGCTGTTCCTTGAGATAATGCTTGAAGAGCTGCGGGCGGGTGATCGTCGTCGTGTAGACGCCGGGCGCCGTCACGTGGCCATAGGAAAGACGCGAGTCGACATGGCCGAAGCTCGTCGTTTCGATGCTGACCTGCGGATAGAAAGCGCGATAGCGCGCGGTGATCGGCGCGCCCTTGGCAAGCTTGGTGAAATTGTCGATCAGGAACGCGGTGTTGCGATCGTAAAGCTCCGTCAGCGCTTCCACGGCCTTGCCCGAATCATCGAAGGTCCGCGGCTGGAACGGGCTGGGAGAGGAGATGTCGAGGGGTGAAAAGGGAGAGATTCTGTTGCTCATGCGCCATTATAGAGTGTCGTTGGTTACAAGCAAACGACGTTGCAACAGGCGGCTCGGTTTCTCGCAGCTATTTTTAGAGCCGGCCAAGGGCCTGCGCGAGGATCGCGCGCAGGCGTTCCTTATTGCACCGTCGTGCAATAAGGAGTGCCGGTTTGCACGCAGGTGAAGCTTGCCCCGAAGTGCGACTGCGCGCCGCTGCGGCCGCCATGCTCGACCGCAACCGAGAAGCTGAATGCAAAGATGGCGGCAAACAGCATGATAACAACGAAGCGCCGCGCGATGATGATCGAGTCCATGTCCTTGGCCTACCCGTGCCCTATACTGGACACCGTTTTGCCATGGTCATGCTGAACAGGTGCTGAGATACCGGTTCATCCAGCGTTCATAAATATTACCGGATTCGAATGGTCGAATGAATCTTCCGCAGGCAAATAAAAGCCGCCTTCCAACTGGGGCGGGCAGGCGCAATAGCGCTTTCTGAAATAAGCAGGAGCCGTCTTAAAGCTTTGTCCAGGTCTGCGACTTGCAGAATACCTTCAGCACGCAGCCTTGCATCTTGATCTTGTTGCCGTTGACCGTGCCGGACCCGCTATAGGTCTTGTCTTCGGAGGGGTCGGTCAATTCGCCCGTGTAACTGTTGCCCTTGCCCTGCATCTTGCCGATCTGCTTGCCGGCATATTTGCCTGTCTTCAGCGTCACGCAGTAGCTGTCGCCGCAGGGCGCGATGGCGGCTGTATCGCCAGCGACGGTCTTCCAGTTGCCGACGATCGGCTCTTCGGCAAAGGCCGCGTTCGCGCTCAACAGCATCGCGGCAGCAAGAATGGTGGCACGGATCATGTTCTTATTTCTCCCCGGTCGCCATCCGGCTCCATGGCCGGATACGCGGCGAGATTATCTAACGCGAACGTAAAGGTAAATATGATTTTCGGCGCACAAATCTCCGTCGCGCCGGACATCCAGGCCTTGGAAACATGACATCCAATTCAACTGCGCTCTTTTTGTGGTGAAGGAAGGGTTTAAATCCAAATCCTAACAGATGGTTAAACTCACGCGAAAATCCTTAATTTGCAAGGGAAGCGATGTTTAACAAAATCCCAAGTTTACCAAGCATTTGCACTTTGTTTGCATCGAATTAATCATGCATTTTAGGCGTTTTTTGAAAGCCGTCTGCGATAGTGAAGCCATCAAACGAGCGGGGCAAACCCGCCGGCCGGAAGAACCGGAAAGCCGCGGATGATGGCAAGGTTCGGACGGAAAACAGGGCAGATACGAACAGAAGTCAAACAGGGATAATAGCAATGGCACGCTTCGAAACGCCGATGTCTGGAAATGCCATGATGGGTGGTAACAGCGCCGATGCCCTTTGCGAACTGGGCGTGAACTACGCGACCGGCAGGGGCTGCAATGCAGACCTCGTTGCCGCCCACAAATGGTTGAATATCGCCGCCATCCGTGGCAGCGAGCGCGCCGCCGAGCTTCGCGCCGACGTCGCCGCGACTTTGACCAAGATGCAGCTCGCAGCCGCGCTGCGCGCCGCTCGCGAATGGATGACCACGCATTGAAGCGGGCCGCTAGCAGTAAGACTTCCTGACCTCTCAAGAGGGGATGTCGGCGGCTGACGGAGACGCCAGCCGAAATGATGAAAACCGCGACCGGCCGGGACAAGGCAGGCGCGGTTTCGTCGTTTTGAGCTTAACCGATCGCCTTCAGGACTTTCGGCAACGCCTCGGCCAAGAGATCGAGATCCTGCTTCGGGCCGACGCTGACGCGGATGCAGCGGTTGAGAGGCGCGACACCCGGCATGCGGATGAAGACGCCGTGCTGGATCAGCCCGTCGACGATCGCGCGGGCATAGGTGCCGTCGCGGCCGCAATCGATGGCGACGAAGTTAGCGGCGGAGGTGAGCGGCAGCAAGCCATTGTCGCGGGCGATGGTGCCGATCTCCTCGCGCGCGGCCCGGATCTTGCCGACCACTTCGGCAAGATAGGCCTGATCCTTCAGCGCGGCGAGCGCCGCCACGGTCGCAAGCCTGTTCATGCCGAAATGGTTGCGGATCTTGTCGAAGGTCAGCACCGTCTCGGGCGTGCCGATGACATAGCCGACGCGGGCGCCGGCAAGCCCATAGGCCTTGGAAAAGGTGCGGGTGCGCAAGACATTCGGCAAGTCGATCAGCGTGGAAACATCGGGCAGCGAGCTGGCAGGCGCGGTTTCGCTATAGGCTTCGTCGAGGACCAGCAGGCAATTGTCAGGCAATTCACGGGCAAAGGCGACGATCTTGTCGGCATTCCACCAGCTGCCCATCGGATTGTCGGGATTGGCGGAATAGACGAGCGGCGCGTTTTCGCGCTTCACTGCTTCGAGCAGCCCATCGAGGTCTTCGCGATCATCGACATAGGGCACGGTGACGAGGCGGCCGCCGAACCCTGCAACATGGAAATTGAAGGTGGGATAGCCGCCGAGCGAGGTAACGACGGGTGTACCCGGCTCGATGACCATGCGCGCGATCAGGCCGAGCAGACTGTCGATGCCTTCGCCGACGGCGATATTGGCCGGCTGGACGCCGAGATGTGCCGCCAGCGCCTGCTTCAGCTCGAAATTTTCCGGATCGTTATACATCCAGATATCGCCGGCGTTTTCGCGCATGGCCGCAATGACGGAGGGCGCCGGCCCGAAGCCGTTCTCATTGGCGCCGATACGGGCTTTGACCGTCAGCCCGCGCTGACGCTCCAGCGCCTCGGGGCCGACGAAAGGAACCGTGGAGGGAAGGGCGCTGATCAGCGGCGTGAAGCGCGAGAAGGCGGACATGCTGGCTTTGTTTCCTGAATTCGGTTGCTGGGTGCGGCAGAATAGGCGCTTGGCGGGTGGTTGCAAGGTGGAAAGACGCGGCCTTCGGATTGCGTCGTCGCAATCATTGAAAATTCTCGTCAGTTGTCATTAAAGGGAGTCTCGGTCGTCGCGATAGCATCGATTAACGAGGCCCTTATGAATAAGCTCGCAATAGCGTTCCTTGCATCCAACAATGGAACCTCATTTCGGACGATCAACGAGGCCATTCGAGCGAACACGATGAACGCTGTCGCCGTTGTGCTGATCAGCAATAGGGCTTCGTCCTCGGCGTTAGTCTATGCTGACGCCAACGGTATTCCCTCGTTTCATATTCCAACGAAGGACAGGGAAGCTGATGCGGACAAACAGCTTCGCGACACGCTAATCGCTTATGGCGCTGAAATCGTTGTCTTATCTGGCTATCTCAAGAAACTTGGCCCGCTTGCGCTAGCCGCTTTTGAGGGGCGAATATTGAATGTTCATCCGGGGCTGCTACCCAAATACGGTGGATTGGGGATGTACGGGCGAAGAGTTCACCAAGCCGTGCTCGACAATCGAGAGACGGAAACAGGCGCAACAATCCACCTCGTAGACGGAGAGTATGACCACGGAAGAACTGTGGTCACAACGACTGTTCAAATCCATCCCGACGATAGCGTAGTTTCGCTGGAACAACGGGTCATGGCTGCGGAATGCAACCTTTTCACCGATCTCATACGCCGCATATCAATGGGCGAACTGCGCCTGCCGTTATAGAACGGCGCAAAGGGCCGAACGCAGCCGCCGGTCCGCGCTCCCGGGGCCGATGGCTGCGTGTTCCCTCTAATGCACGGTCGAGTCGGGACGGCAGCAGCTTTTTGGCTGCCACCGATTCCGGTTACAAACCTGCCTCAGCCATCCAGAGTTCAGCATCCGCGCCGCCCGGAATTCGCAGCGGGGCGGATGGATCGGTGGCTGCCCGCCACACTGCCTTCGCTACGTCGGGAGCATAGGTCACAGGGCCGGTGTCGTCCTGTACATTCTTTATGAATTGCTGGATCAAGGGCGCATAATCCGGATCGTCCAGACCACGCAAATGTGGACGCGCATTCTCCCCGAAGCGAGTTTCCGGCGACCGGCCTGGCAGGACAATATGCACCCGCACGCCAAATGGCTCCATCTCCACCGATAAGGACTCGGTGAAGGCGTTCACCGCTGCCTTGCTCGCCCGGTAGATCCCAATCACAGGCAGAGTCTTGACCGTCACCGTGGAGGTGACGTTGACGATGACTCCGGCCCGACGTTGACGCATCTGGGGCAATACGGCCTGAATCATCGCCAATGTGCCGATCGTATTTGTCTGGAACAGCGACTGCACCGTCTCCGGCGCAGTCAGCTCGATTGGTGAGGGCGCTCCGAAACCGGCATTGTTGACCAATACGTCTATCGGACCGGCAGCCTTCACGGCGTTCGCGATGCTTGCCGGATTGGTGACGTCGAGCGCGAGAATACGCATGCGTTGGGAAACCGGTAGCAGCTCGGGTTTGGGCGTGCGCATTGTCGCGATGACATCCCATCCTCGTTCAAAAAACAGTTTCGCGGTCTCCAGGCCGAAGCCAGACGAGCAACCAGTAATCAATATCGCGGACATGAGCCTCTCCAAACAAAAGGAATGATGCCATGGTAGTGACCGCGCGAGAGACTTTATATACGCTATAGTCTCCCTTTCTTTAGCGTTAGTCCTGATTATGGCCGTCGATCCCCTTGCCGAAATCGTCACACTGCTGCAGCCGGCCGCACGCTTTTCGAAGCTGGTGGAATGCGCCGGCGCCTGGCGAATTCATCGCGAGGCCACAGGCGGGCCATTCTACTGCGCAATCCTTGAGGGGCGTTGCCGTGTAACGTTTGGAGGACATCAGCCTTTCATCCTGCGAGCCGGCGATTTCGTGCTCGTGCCGGCCATGCGCGACCTCATCAACGAGAGTATCGACGCACCGGCCGGTCTGTCCGCCATGGTTCCAACGCAGCTGAGTGGCGGCCATTTCCGTGTCGGACGCCTCGAAGGGCCGGCGGATATGCGCATGCGCATAGGGCATTGCAGCTTCGGTGCGCCGGATGCGGCCTTGCTCGTTTCTCTCTTGCCTGATGTAGTTATCGTTCGTGACGAGCCTCGACTCGCGACGCTGATGCAATTGGTCGGTGAGGAAACGCGCGAGCGCCGGCCGGCACGCGAACTCGTGCTGGAACGGCTGCTGGAGGTGTTGTTGATCGAGGCATTGCGATCCGGCACGGAAACAACCGTCACGTCGAGCTTGAGTCGCGGCCTTGCCGATGAACGCCTAGCCGCAGCACTTCACGCGATGCATGCGCGTCCTTCCCATCCTTGGACTGTCGCGGATCTTGCGACCGAAGCGGCACTGTCCCGATCGGCTTTCTTTGCGCGTTTCAGCCGCGTCGTTGGCCTGCCGCCAATGGAATATCTATTGGCTTGGCGCATGGCTCTTGCAAAGCAGCTATTGCGCAGCCGCGAATTGCGGATGGATCAGGTAGCTGAACGCGTTGGCTACGGATCGGCAAGCACTTTCAGCGTTGCATTTGCGCGATACACAGGTATGCCGCCTGCACGATATGCCCGCGGAGACGTGCGAAGCGATTGAGGATGTGAAGCCGAATTTATACCGGCCGCCTCTTGCCGCGCGCAGCCAGCGCTTCGACATTGCCGATCATGAAATCGGCGCGCACGACGCGGCGCAGCGTCTCCGGTTCGATCAGGTTGATGAAGCGGACATGGACGCGGTTGCCGTTGCGGCTCGTTTCAGCGCAGGCGATACGGTAGGCAAGACCGAGGATGTTCAGATAGTAGTGGGTCGGCAGGCCGACGGTCGTGGCGACGGTGAAGCTCGCGCCGCCGCGCGAAATGTCGGTAATCTCGGCGCTGCGTACGGAAATACCCGTCAGACAGGGACGAACCGCTACGAGGCGCGCGGGCCGCTGGACGTAGAACCGTTCCCAGCTGCGTTCGTAGACTTCGGATTTGACTTTCGCCAGATGGGTTGCGCGAAGCATTGTCATTCCCTGTTGAAGAACAGACCGAATTCATCTCGGTTACACTACGAACCTTGCACGGAGATTTTGCGGAAGCGTCAATTGCATTGGTAGAATTTTAACGGGTTCGTCTTTTGTGCCGATTTGGGCGCATCTTGACAGCGGGAGCGGCTTCGATCATACGGGGGCTTGGTTCGAGGCGCCTGCCGCTCGCGGATGAAAATCCAAGGTGAAGTCTTCGCTGTTTTAGGTCACAGCCATTCAGGGCATGCTGACTGACGGTAATGCGAGCTCCGTTTCACGGTCGTAAGTGCGTGCCTTAGCAAAGGCTGATCCTATGACGACGTATCCGTCCATAGATGAATTGAAGGCTCAGGCCCGGCGTCTGCGTCAGGCGATGGCCGAACGCGGCGACGACATGAGCCACTCGACGGCACTGGAACTCATCGCCAAGCAACACGGGCTGCGTGATTGGAACACGCTTTCGGCGCTTGCCGCAAAACCGAATGACGGGCCGGACGTGCCTTTCGATGTCGGTTCCGCCGTGCGCGGGCGCTATCTCAACAAGCCCTTCACGGGCAAGGTTTTGGCGATGTCGGCGAAGTCAGGCGGGCTCTACAAGATAACGATCCATTTCGACGAGCCGGTCGATGTGGTGGAATTCGAGAGCTTCTCGGCATTCCGTCAGCGCATCAATGCCCAGGTCGACGCCGATGGCATTTCGCCGCGCCGAACGTCGAACGGCATACCGCACCTCGTTCTCGACATCTGACTTCATCCTTCATCGCTAGACCATTATCTTCGCTGCTTGCGAGCGATTCCGTCCGGATACCATCATGGCGCACACCATCGAAAACAACATGTTCCTCAACGGCTGGCTGCCCGGCGTCTTTGCCAAAACAGCCGCGCCGATCATCGTCATCACCACGGTCAGCGGCCTTTTCGCCGTCGTCGACGCCTATTTCCTCGGCGTCTATGTCGGCGCCGACGCGCTATCCGCCGTCAGCCTCATCTTTCCCGCGCTCATGTTGCTGATTGCGCTGCAGACGCTGGTTTCGAACGGCATGGCGAGCATTCTCGCCCGCCGCCTCGGCGCCGGTGATCGCGAGGGCGCGAAGTCGGTATTCACCGGCGCCCACACGCTGGCACTTGCCGTCGTGGTCGTCATCAACCTCATCTACTGGCTCGCCGGCCGGCAGTTCATTGCCGTGGCTGCGGCGGGAAATGTCGATGTCGCCCGCAGCGCCGAGGCCTTCATGGGCATCATGGTCGCCTTCGCGCCGATCAGCTTCTTTCTTTCGATCCATCTCGATGGGCTGCGCTGCGAAGGAAAGCTCGGCTTCATGACGCTGGTGACGCTTACCTCGACGCTGCTCAACATCTTGGCAAACTGGCTGCTGATGGCCGTCTTTCAGCGGGGCGTGGTCGGCTCCGCCGGCGGCTCGATTCTGGCGCAATTCATCTGCCTGGCGATCGTTGTGATCTATCGCCTGCGTCGGCCGAACGGTCTTTGGGTCGACACGGCGCTGCATATTCGCGAGTGGCGCGGCATCTTTGTTTTCGGCGCGCCGATGAGCCTCGGCTTCATCGGCATTTCGCTAAGCTCGGCGGCCATCCTCTTCAACGTGTCGATCTGGCATCAGGGCGATTATGTTGCGACCGTTGGCGCCTACGGGATCGTCACGCGGGTGATGACCTTCGCCTATCTGCCGCTGCTGGGCTTGAGCATCGCTCTCCAGACAATATCGGGCCACAACCACGGCGCAGCGCTTCCGGCGCGCGTCGGTCATAGCGTCCTGATCGCCCTGATTTCGGCTCTGGTCTATTGCGCCGCCGTCGAACTCGTCGTCGAGCTGCTGGCAGGGCATCTGGCCTCGATCTTCGTCGCCGATCCCCTGATCGTCGCGGAAGTTGGCCGCATCCTGCCCTGGACGATCGGCGCCTATTTCCTCTTCGGTCAGGCGATCATCCTGTCGTCCTATTTCCAGTCGATCGGTGATGCGAAACGCGGCGCGATCTTCGGCCTGTCACGGTCCTATCTATTCACCCTGCCGCTGACATTCCTCCTGCCGCTCGTCTTCGGCGAGCGCGGGATCTGGATGACACCGATCTTTGCAGAAATGGGGATGATTCTGCTGACCTGGCTGGTGCTGTCGCGCAATGCCAGGGATCGGAAATGGCGCTACGGCTTGTTGCCCGCATGACATGAGAAAGGCCGCGCTTTCGGGCGCGGCCCTTTGTTTCCGGGAGCCTGTGGCCATCCTCGCCCTTCGAGGCTTCGCTCCTCAGGGTGAGGATGGGTACGCTTCTCGCTTGAGGCGAGCTCAGCGCGATGTCTTGCGCAAAAGATTAGCCCTCATGCTGAGGAGGTCCGAAGGGCGGTCTCGAAGCACGAGGGCGATGGTTGAGAACAGCGCCACCAGCTCAGGACTTCAGCAGCCATTCATGTTCCACGGCATTGTGGAACTTCCAGATGCGCTTCGGCCCGGCCATAACGTTCAGGTAATAGAGATCGTAGCCGTGGCAGGCAGCGCAAGGGTGATAACCCTTCGGCACCAGCGTCACGTCACCATCCTCCAGCACCATGACTTCGTCGAGCGACCGGTCGTCCGTATAGACGCGTTGGAAGCCGAAGCCCTGCGGCGGGTTCAAGCGATGGTAATAGGTCTCCTCCAGGAAGCTCTCGTTTGGGAGATCGTCCTGATCGTGCTTGTGCGGAGGGTAGGATGAGGTGTGCCCGCCGGGCGTAATCACTTCGACGACGAGCAGCGAATGGGCCGCGCCATCGTCTTCCGGCATGATGTTGTTCACGTAGCGGACGTTGGTGCCCTTGCCGCGCGTCAGCGCCGGATGCGTGCCCGGCGGAATGGCGCGGGCTTCATAGGAGCCGCCGCCCGGTGCCGAGCACACGGCCAGTTCCAGATCGGTCTCGGCGGTCACCGACCAGCTCGATCCGGCTGGAATATAGAGCGCGTGGGGCGCGCCCTCGAAAGGGCTCATGCGACCGCCGAGCGAGCCGAAATCCTTCGTACCCGCCTTGGCGCTGCCCTTGCCGCTGACCCAGACAAGGCAGACCTCGCGATCGCCCGTTTCGGCCGAGGCGGTTTCGCCCGGCTTCAAGCGGTGGAGATCGAAGCCGACATAGGTCCAGCCGGCGCTTTCGGGCGTGACATGAATGACGCGGCCATGAGAGCCGTCAGGCTTGACCTTGAGATTGGGCATGGGTCTGTTCCTCCATTGCTTGGAAAACGCCTCTTCATCCCTCGATGGGGCGAGGAGCGTTCATCTCTCGAGCAATTCCAGGAAAAGTGCGCAGCGGTTTTCCGTCCGGAATTGCGTAAAAACAAAGAGCTAGAGCGTTTTCGCGATTCGAAGAAAAGCGGAAGCGCTCAAGCTATCCCTTGGGAAAGCCTTCTGTTTCCACCGTGTAGCCTGCGGCCGTCATGACGCGCATCAGTTCGGCATAACCGATCTCGGCCATCTTCTGCGGCGGCGCCTTGCGCGGATCCTGTTCGGCCTCGACCACGAACCAGCCTTCATAGCCGTAATCGGCGAAACGCTGGACGATCGCGCCGAAATCGAGCGAGCCATCGCCCGGCACCGTGAAGGCGCCAAGCGCGACGGCATCAAGGAAGGACTGTCGGCTGCGGTCCAGCCCGTCGACGACGGACTTGCGGATATCCTTGACGTGAACATGATTGATGCGGGCATGGTGGTTGTCGATGGCGCGCAGCACGTCGCCGCCGGCAAAAGCCAGATGACCCGCATCGAGCAGCAGCGGAATGCCTTCGCCGGAGTAGCGCATGAAGGCATCAAGCTCCGGCTCGGTTTCGACGACGGCGGCCATATGGTGATGATAGGAGAGCGGCATGCCTTGCTCGGCGCACCATTCGCCGAATTCGGTGATGCGGCGGGCATAGGCCTTCATCTCGTCGTCGGAAAGACGCGGCTTGGTGGCGAGCGGCTTGGAGCGGTCGCCCTGGATGGAACGGCCGACCTCACCATAGACGATGCAAGGCGCATCGACAGCCTTGAACAGCTCGATCATCGGCGCGATGCGATCCTTGTTGGCGGCGAGCTCCTCATTGACGAGCGTACCGGAGAACCAGCCTCCACAGAGCGTCACGTCGGCGGCGCGCAGGATCGGCAGCATCTCATCGGGGTTGCTGGGGAAGCGCCGGCCCTGTTCCATGCCGGTGAAGCCCGCGCCGCGCGACTGGCGCAGGCATTCTTCCAGAGATACGTCGTCGCTGAGCTCCGGAAGATCGTCGTTCCACCAGGCGATGGGCGACATGCCGAGTTTGGCCTTCATCAATGGTCTCCTTGAAAAGCTATTGGAGGAGCCGAAGCTCCTCCAGAAAAATAACGGAAATGGATCAGCCGATGCGCTGGGCGGCGCGGGCTTGTTCGTAGGCGGCGCGAGCCTTGTTGACTTCGGCGCGCGGGCTGACTTCGGGAACAGCGACATCCCACCAGTGGCCGCCTTCATTCGTGGTGATCAGCGGGTCGGTGTCGATGACGATGACCGAGCTGCGGTCGTTCTTCTTCGATGCTTCGATGGCCTGTTCCAGCTCGGTGATGGACGAGACCTTTACGGCTATCGCGCCCATGCTGGCCGCATGCGCCCGGAAGTCGATCTCCGGCATCACCTCGTAGCGCGCATCCTTCAAGAGATTGTTGAAGTTCGCGCCGCCGGTCGCCATCTGCAGGCGGTTGATGCAGCCATAGCCGCGGTTATCGAGCAGGACGACGGTGATCTTCAGGCCGAGCATGACGGAGGTCGCCAGTTCCGAATTCAGCATCATGTAGGAGCCGTCGCCGACCATGACGACGACATCCTTCTCCGGGCGCGCCATCTTGACGCCGAGGCCGCCGGCAATCTCGTAGCCCATGCAGGAGAAGCCATATTCCATGTGATAGCTGCCGGGTGCGGTCGCCGGCCAGAGCTTGTGCAGCTCGCCGGGCAGGCCGCCGGCCGCGCAGACGAGGATGCTGTTTTCGCCACCGAGCGTGCGGGTGACGGCGCCGATGACCTGGGCGTCGGAGGGCAGGGCGGCATTGGTGGTCGCCATGGCCTTGGCGGCGGCTTCCATCCAGATCTGCTTTTCTTTCGTCGCCTTTTCGGCCAGCGATGCGGGCGCGCGCCAGCCGGTCAGGCCCGCGGAAAGCGCCTTCAGCCCTTCGCGCGCATCCGTCACCAGTGGGTGACTGTTGTGCTTCAGCGCATCATAGGCCGCGATATTGAGGCCGATCATGGCCAGCTTCTCGTTCTTGAACAAAGCCCAGGAGCCTGTGGTGAAATCCTGGCAGCGTGTGCCGACGGCGATCACCAGATCGGTCTCCTCGGCGATGGCATTGGCGGCCGAGGTGCCTGTTACGCCGACAGAGCCGAGCGCGAGTGGATGCGTCTCGTCGATGGCCGATTTACCGGCCTGCGTGACGACGACGGGAATATCATGGGCTTCGGCGAAAGCGGCGAGTTCCTTCGTCGCCTGCGAATAGAGCACGCCGCCACCGGCGAGAATGACGGGCTTTTCCGAGCGACGGATCAGCGAGATAGCGCTGGCGAGTTCGTCGGCATCCGGCTGCGGCCGACGCTGCGTCCAGACATGCTCTTCGAAGAAGCTTTCGGGATAATCATAGGCTTCGGCCTGCACATCCTGGCAGAGCGAAAGCGTCACCGGGCCGCAATCGAGGGGATCGGTCAGCACCTGCATGGCCCGCTTCAGCGCCGTTATGATCTGTTCCGGGCGGGTGATGCGGTCGAAATAGCGCGATACCGGGCGGAAGGCGTCGTTGGCCGAAACGGTGCCGTCGCCGAAATCCTCGATCTGCTGCAGCACCGGATCCGGAGCGCGATTGGCAAAGACGTCGCCGGGCAGGAAGAGAACGGGGATGCGGTTGACATGCGCAAGGCCGGCGGCCGTCACCATATTCAGCGCGCCGGGGCCGATGGAGGTGGTGCAGGCCATGAAGCGCTGACGAAAGTTCGCCTTGGCATAGGCGATGGCGGCATGGGCCATGCCCTGCTCATTGTGGGCACGGAAGGTGGGTAGCTCCTCGCGCACCTGATAGAGGGCCTCGCCGATGCCGGCGACATTGCCGTGACCGAAGATCGCCCAGACGCCACCGAAAATCGGCTGCTTCTGCCCGTCGATAATGGTCATCTGCTTCTTGAGGAAATGTGCGACGGCCTGTGCCATCGTCAATCGGATCGTCTTGCCCATCGGGCGCCTCCCAAATGCTAGATTCTCACAGACCGCGAGTCTTGAGCCACGCCGCCGTCAGTTGCCGGAAGCGGCCGGCCATGTCGGCAGTCGCTTCCTCGTCGTTCATGCCGCCCGAGAGCCACGCACGGGCCGCATCGGAGAAGATGGTCCGCCCAACGGCGAAGCCCTTGACCGAGGGAGCCGCCAGCGTCGCCTCGAAGCTGCGGATCAGTTCCTCCGCCGGCGCCTCCAGGCCGAGCAGGACGATACCACGGCACCATGGATCATTTTTGGCGATCACGGCATCGATTTTTTGCCAGGCAGTGGTCGATTCCTGCGGCTCCAGCTTCCACCAATCCGGCTTGATGCCGAGTGCATAGAGCTCTTCCATCGCCCTCGGAATCGTATCGTCGGTCAGCGGGCCGTTCTTGCTGGCGATGATCTCGATCAGCAGTTCGCGTCCTACCTTGCGCGCGGCCTCGAACAGGGTCCGCAGCTTCTCCTGCTGCTCCGCCTTCAATTCTTGCGGATCGTCCGGATGGTAGAAGCATAGGCATTTGATGCAATGATTGAGCGGCCATTCGACGAGCTGGGAGCCGATGTCCTGGCTGAATTCGAATTTCAGCGGCTTCGATCCCGGCAGTTCGACAGGGCGGCCGATCCAGGAGAAATTCTTTGTTGCCGCATCGAAGAAGGCGTCGCGCCCGAAGCGCTCGTCGATCAGCATGCCATAGCCGGGGCGGCCGTCGGCCACCCGAGCTGCCGCCTCGACGGCCAGCCGCTTGAAGGCGACGATCTTGTCATGGCCAATGCCCAGTTCATCGCAGACGCTGACGAGCTGCGAACGATGGTCGATCGCAAGCGCCATCAGCAGCGGAATTTCATCGGCGCGGCGGGTCGTCGCCCAATGAATATGGTTGATTGCCTCGTCCTTGCGCAGCGCCCTATGCTTGCTGCCCGTCTTCAGGAAGAAATCGAGCTCCGTCCAGGTCGGATACTCCGGCGAGCAGAGCAGGCGCGAGACGGCAAAGGCGCCGCAGGCATTCGCCCAAGTGGCACAGGTCTTCAAGGGCTCGCCGCGCAGATAGCCGCGCAGGAAGCCGGACATGAAGGCATCGCCCGCGCCGAGAACGTTGAAGACCTCGATCGGGAAACCCTGGCCGACGATGCCGGCTTCGAGGTCGTCCGAGATCGGGCCTTCATAGACGATGCAGCCCATGGCGCCGCGCTTCAGCACGATGACGGCCGAGGAGAGGCGGCGGATTTCCTTCAGGGCGCCCAGCACGTCGTCGGCGCCGGAGGCGATCATGATCTCTTCTTCCGTGCCGACGATCAGGTCGCAATCCGGCAGCGTCTCCTTCATTTTGGAGGACACGCGCTCCGACTTCACATAGCGCTCGAAGCCCTCGGCGTGGCCGGCGAGGCCCCAGAGGTTCGGCCGATAATCGATATCGAAGATCACCTTGCGGCCGTGTGCCTTGGCGATGCGGATCGCCTTGCGCTGTGCTGCTTCGGTATTGGGCTTGGAGAAATGCGTGCCGGAGACGAGAACGGCGCCCGAGGACTTAATGAAGTTCTCGTCGATATCGTCTTCATTCAGCGCCATGTCGGCGCAATCTGACCGATAGAAGATCATCGGCGAGACGCCTTCGGCCTCGACCGCCAGCAGCACCAGTGCCGTCAGGCGCTCCTTGTCCGTCTTGATCCCATCGATCGCCACACCTTCGCGCGCCGCCTGTTCGCGGATGAAGCGGCCCATCTGCTCGTCGCCGACACGGGTGATCAGACCGGATTTCAGGCCGAGCCGCGCCGTACCGATGGCGATATTGGCCGGGCAGCCGCCGACCGATTTGGCGAAAGAGGCGATGTCTTCGAGCTTCGAGCCGATCTGCTGACCATAAAGGTCGACGGAAGAGCGGCCGATGGTGATCACATCGAGTTTTGCGTCCGGCCCAGCGCCAGGATTGTCGTGTGCCATGATGTCCTCCCGTCGGAGCATGACCTCTTTTGCTTTTCAGCCTGCGCCGAGATCATGCGTTATTGAACGTGCCGGTGTTCGTTTCGTCCCGGTTGCTATGGATCTGACGACCATCTCCCGCGGCCGTGATCTTGGTTGTAGTGAAACATTGGTTCCGAGATTTTGTCAATTCGGAATATTTATTCCATTTTTGTTTTGTCCGCTTTTGTCGCAGCTTTTCGCCGGCGCTCGGCGACGGCGACAGGAAATGCCATGATCAGCGCCATCGAAGCCGATAAGGAGCGGAAACCGGCAAAATCGGCTTCCGCCACTTCAAACCAGTAGTCGGCGCAAGCGGTAAGCGGCGAAAAGGCCGAATCGGTAATGGCGATGACCGGGACATTGCGCGAGGCGAGATCCTGTGCCTGCGCCAGGCTATCGGCGGCATAGGGCGAAAAGCTCGCGGCGATGGCGGCGTCCTTCTCCGTTGCGAAGCGGGTGATCTCGCCGTCGATGCCGTTCGGCGAGGCGACGATCTGGTGACGAATGTTCAGCTTGGAGAAGGCATAGGTCATATGCGCCGTCAGCGGATAGGAGCGGCGCTTGGCGATGAGATAGATCGTTTCGGCCGCTGCAAGTACGTCGACGGCCTTGGCGAAGGTGTCGGTCTCGATGGTTGCCGCGAGTCTATTGACGGATTGGCTCGCAGCAGAGAGGAAGCCTGAGAGAATGCTGGCCTCTTCGTTTTCTATACCGGAGCGTTCGAGCGTTACCAGCCGCTCCTCATAGCTCAGCGTCCGGTCGCGCAGCCGTTCGCGGAAGATGCTCTGAAGATCGGAAAAGCCCTCATAGCCGAGGTGATGAGCAAGGCGCACCAGCGTGGAAGGCTGAACTTCGGCGGCCGTGGCGATGCTGGCCGTCGTGCCGAAAGCGATCTCATCGGGATTGCCGAGCGCAAAGGCGGCAACCTGCGCCAACCGCTTCGGCATGGCATTCTTGCGCTCTATGATGGTGCTGCGCAGGCTTTCGAAGTCGCGTGGTACCTTGGTCTGCGTCTCGATATTGTTGTCCATTCACCGTCCTTCAGCTCCCCCACCACCCTTAATGAAACAAATGTTCCATATTTCCAACGATACCGGATTTTGAATCGTTCGGCACGAATATTTTTAAGATCATGATTTTAAACGTGTAAATATGAACTCTTGCCTGCGGAAGAGATGCCGATGCCATGAGTGTGCTTGTCAAAACGGTCTAAATATTCCAAAAATCGCGCAACTTCGGGAGCGAATTTGAGGAGGAAGGGCAAATGAAGCCGTTGGGCGTTGGATTGATCGGCACCGGTTACATGGGCAAATGCCATGCGTTGGCCTGGAATGCGGTCAAAACCGTATTCGGTGATGTCGCGCGGCCGCGCCTGGTGCATCTTGCCGAAGCCAATGCCGATCTGGCAAAGGCGCGCGGCGACGAATTCGGCTTCGAAAAGGCAACGGCCGACTGGCGCGAGCTCATCGCAGACCCGGATGTCGACGTCGTCTCGGTCACGACCCCCAACCAGTTCCACCCGGAAATGGCGATCGCAGCCCTTGAAGCCGGCAAGCATGTCTGGTGCGAAAAGCCGATGGCGCCATCCTATGGCGATGCCGAACGCATGCTGGCTGCGGCCAAGGCCTCGGGCAAAGTCGCCATCCTCGGTTACAATTATATCCAGAACCCGGTGATGCGGCACATCAAGGCGCTGATCGCGGAAGGCGCGATCGGAGCGGTGAACCACATCCGCGTCGAGATGGACGAGGACTTCATGGCCGATCCGAACGGCCTGTTCTATTGGAAGAGCGAGCTTGCCTCCGGTTATGGCGCTCTCGATGATTTCGCCGTGCATCCGCTTTCGCTGCTCTGGTTCCTGTTCGGCCATGTGGAAGCTGTCATTACCGAAATGGTGAAGCCCTATGCCGAACGGCCGTTGAAGGATGGCGGCAGCCGCGCGGTCGAAAATCACGATCTTGCCAATGTGCTGATGCGGCTTGGCGGTGGCATTTCCGCGGTTCTCATGGCCAACCGCTCCGCCTGGGGCCGCAAGGGACGGATCGCGTTGCAGATCTTCGGCTCCAAGGGCTCGATCTCCTATGACCAGGAGCGGATGAACGAATTCGAGCTCTATCAGGCCGAGGGCAGGGACAGCGAACAGGGCTTCCGCAAGGTGCTGGCGGCACCCGCGCACAAGCCCTATGACCGCTTCATCCCGGCGCCCGGCCACGGCCTTGGCTTCAATGATCTGAAGATCATCGAATGCCGAGAGCTGATCCGCGCCATAGCGGGCGAAGCTGCGTCGGTTGTGGCTTTCAGGGATGGCTTGCGCATCGAAAAATCGGTACACGCCATGGCGCAATCTTTCCATGAACGCCGCTGGGTCGAAATATCAGGCTGAGCCTGTCGGCCTAATTTTCTCCCGATCCGGGGCGCAGGGTCAGCCGTGATTGACGCTTGCGGATGCAGGCGTTACCCCTGAAGTCCATAGGCAACCTTCCGCGCAACGCGGAGGAGCGCCATAATAACAATGGAGTACGGATCGTGACGGGCAGATTGGTCATTATCGGGGCCGGGCAGGCGGGTTTCGCGCTCGCTGCCAAATTGCGCGGGTTGGGTGATTCGCGGCCGATCACCATCGTCGGTGCTGAAGAGAATCTTCCCTATCAGCGACCGCCACTGACCAAGAAGTATCTGCTCGGCGAGATGACTTTTGATCGCCTGCTGTTCCGGCCCGAACATTGGTACACCGACAATAATGTCGAGATTCGGGTGTCCACCTGGGTCGAGCAGATCGATCGTGCCGCAAAGCAGATCGTCATGCAGGACGGCTCCAGGCTGGATTATGAGACGCTGGCGCTTGCGACGGGCTCGACGCCCCGCCGCCTGCCGCCCTCCGTCGGCGGCGCGCTCGAAGGCGTCTATCTCGCCCGCGACAAGCGCGATGCCGATCTTCTTGCCGGCGAGATGCGCCCCGGACGCCGGGTGCTCATCATCGGCGGCGGCTATATCGGGCTCGAGGCAGCCGCTGTCGCGCGCCATCGCGGCCTTGAGGTCACTCTCATCGAGATGGGCGACCGAATATTGCAGCGGGTGGCGGCCAAGGAAACGGCTGATATTTTCAGAGCCATTCATCAAAAGCACGACGTGGTCATTCGCGAGAAGACCGGCCTGAAGCAGCTCATCGGCCGCAACGGCCATGTCGCCGCCGCCGAATTGTCCGATGGATCTACCATCGATGTCGATTTCGTTGTCGTCGGCATCGGCGTTGCGCCCAATGATAGGCTTGCCAAAGAGGCCGGCCTTGAGGTCGGCAACGGCATCGTCGTCGATTCGTTTGCCCGCACCTCCGATCCCGCAATCTTCGCCATGGGGGATTGCGTGGAGTTGCCATGGGAGGGTGGCCGTATCAGGCTCGAATCCGTGCAGAACGCCGTCGACCAGGCGGAAGCCGCGGCGGGAATCATAGCCGGCAACGAGAAAGCCTACGATCCGAAGCCATGGTTCTGGTCGGATCAATATGACGTCAAGTTGCAGATCGCCGGTTTCAATATGGGTTACGACGAGACCCTTCTGCGTCCCGGCGCGCGCGAGGGTGCCGCTTCCGTCTGGTATTTCAAGCAGGGTCGTTTCGTAGCCGTCGACGCGATAAACGACGCAAAGGCTTATGTTACCGGCAAGAAGCTGCTGGAGACCGGCGCCAATCCGTCCAGGGAGGCTCTTGCCGACCCGGCTGCGGATTTGAAGCAGCTGCTGGTTTGATATAAATTCAGATCGGCCGGACCATGCTTCGGCCGGCAATCGCATGTTGCTGAATCATGGAAAGAACGTACACAAGCGCGAAAAAGCGCTTGCGTCGATAAATGAATGGCCCTATCAGGGCCGCACCGGAGAGGTGGCCGAGTGGTCGAAGGCGCTCCCCTGCTAAGGGAGTATACCAGAAATGGTATCGTGGGTTCGAATCCCATCTTCTCCGCCATTTTCCCGATTATCCTACCCTACAGATGACGGTCCGCGATCTTGGCGCTGCCAAACCGGACAAGGCCAATTATTATCGGGAGTTTCGGCCCGCAAAGCCTTCGTAGCGCTTCAGATATGCTATCAGCGCCCTAAGCTTCGGAGCCATGTTCCGTCGATTGGGATAGTAGAGGTAGAAGCCAGGGAAATAGGGACAATATTCCTCCAGGATCGGCACCAGTTCGTTTCTGCCGATGAAGGCGCGAAAACTTTCCTCCATCCCGAATGTGATTCCCGCCCCGGCGACAGCCAGCTTGATCATCACGCCCATGTCATTCGTCGTCACCTCCGGTGTGACCTCCACCCGGAATTCCTTGCCCTCTTCCGCAAATTCCCAGCGGTAGGGGACAGCTTTCGGTGCGGGGCGCCAGCCTATGCATCGGTGCATGGAGAGTTCTTTCGGATGCGTGGGGATGCCGAATCGGTCGCGATAGGCGGGCGAACAGACGGCCAGTTGCCGCTCGTTGCCGGCGATGGGTACGGCAATCATATCCTGATCGATGACCTCGCCAAGCCGGACGCCGGCGTCGTAGCCTTCCGAGACGATGTCGAATTCCTCGTCGGTGACGGTGATGTCGAGCTGGATTTCGGGATTGGCGGCCGCAAAGCCCGCTAGAAAATCGCCGGAGAGAAATCGCTCCGCGATCGATGAAACGGTGAGCCGTAATTGACCGCCGGGCCGCGTCCGCAATGCGTCCGTCTTTTCCATCGCGGTGCGTATGTCCGATACCGCCGGCTCTACGTCCGCATAAAGCCGTTCACCAGCCTCTGTCAGGCTGACGCTGCGGGTTGTGCGCTGCAGCAGCGCGATGCCCATGCTCTCCTCCAGTCGCCGGATCGTCTGGCTGACTGCCGACCGGGTGACGCCGAGCCTGTCGGCAGCGGCGCGAAAATTGCGCTCTTGGGCGACGAGAATGAAGACGGAGAGAGCGTTGAGATCAGGCCACATTGGTAACTATTGCTTTCCAAGCTGTCACTGCATGGATGGCTTATCACGACAATGAGGCTCTGTATCCTCCCTGTAGCGGTTCCAGGAGAGAATCGTTCACATAGCAAGGAGTGATCGTATGCCTATCGATAAAGTCATTGTCATCACGGGTGCCTCCAGCGGCATCGGTGCGGGCATCGCCCGCGAACTCGCTTCCGCCGGCGCAAGGGTCATGTTGGGCGCCAGGCGCATCGATAGATTGGAAGCATTGGCGGCCGAGATTCGAGAAATGGGTGGCACGGTCATGACCCGCCGGCTCGACGTCACCGACAGGGCTGACGTAGCTGCCTTTGCACAGGCGGCACGCCTGGCCTGGGGCGGCGTCGATGTGATTGTCAACAATGCCGGCATCATGCCGCTTTCCCTGATGGCTTCGATGAAAGTCGAGGAATGGGACAGAATGGTCGACGTCAATATCAAGGGCGTGCTTCACGGCGTTGCGGCTGTCCTGCCTGAAATGACGGCGCGTGGCTCCGGTCACATCATCAATATCGCCTCCATCGGGGCGCTGGCCGTCTCTCCGACCGCCGCCGTCTATTGCGCGACCAAATATGCCGTTCGGGCGATCTCCGACGGGCTGCGCCAGGAATGCCGCGATATCCGGGTCACCTGCATCCATCCAGGCGTCGTCGAGAGCGAGCTGGCGGATACGATCACCGACCCGGTGGCGGCCGAAGCGATGAGATCCTATCGGGCCGTCGCGCTAACGCCCGATGCCATCGGTCGCGCGGTACGCTTCGCCGTCGAGCAGCCCGATGATGTCGATGTCAATGAGATCGTCGTTCGCCCGACGCGGGCGGCACATTGATTCGCGCTCTCTTTGTTATCACCCTGTCCGGCGTCGTATTCGCGCCGCCCGCACTTTCCGAGGATCGAATCGAAATGAAGACACCGATACAAGCTTACGTCGGCATGTGGACGACGACCGACAATCATATCCGCCATGAACTCCTGCCAAACGGCCGATATATCGAAGCGCGGGGAAGCCGTGAGCGTGCCTATCAGGGGCGCTACGTGGTGACGGGGGATCATATCGACTATTGGGACGATACCGGTTTCACCGCCAATGGCGATTTCATCGATGGTGTGCTTCATCACGCCGGAATGATCCTCTATCGAAGGAAATGACGATATAGGGCGATCTCTAGTCATTGGCGGCTCGGCCTTGCTCGATGCCTACACGTCGTAGTCGAATCGGCCATTTCGAGGAATCACCCCGTCCTTGCGTCGTTTTGGGACGAGGGCCTGGCCCGCCAGTGGCTGTCGATCCTGGGTGGATCGGCGAGGCAAGCGTCATACAGAGCTTACCAAACCCAGCAAAATCCGCCGGTTAGCCATGGAAAGGCCATTCGAATGCCTTTTTCCAATCGGCGAGGACCATTTTCACCGCGCGCGTAAGTGCCGGTAGATTAAGGAGTTTCTTAATGAAGTCTAAATAATTGCGGCCGCCGTGTTGCTGACTTGTGTCCTTTCGGCAACAGGACCTGCGGAAGGCTTACGCAAATCCCCTGTTCCGCGAAAATGTCGATTGCGTGACAGTGCACGTCTTGTATTTTCACTCTCGGAAGCGAGGGCGATTGATCGTCCACTTCTTGAAACACGAGGATGGGACAGGGAATACCTTCGGGTAGTTCTCATTCTCGAGATAAAACTTTGACTGGAGGTCAATATGAACATCAAGAGCCTTCTTCTCGGCTCCGCTGCTGCACTCGTAGCAGTATCCGGTGCTCATGCGGCTGACGCTATCGTCGCTGCTGAGCCGGAGCCGCTCGAATACGTCCGTATCTGCGATGCATTCGGTGCTGGTTACTTCTTCATTCCGGGCACGGAAACCTGCCTCAAGATCGGCGGTAAGGTTCGTACCGAAGGTCAGTGGTACGACGCCTACAACCCGAACTCTCGTCTGGGCACGCTCTGGCACACCCGTGCTGAGTTGAACGTCAACACCGCGACCGACACCGAATACGGTCCGCTGAAGACGGAAACCATCATTCGTTGGGACTGGAACGACGGCAACGCCACCAGGACCAACCTGCTGTGGGCTTACATCAGCCTCGGCGGCTTCACGGTTGGTAAGACGGACTCGCAGTTCAACGTCTTCACCGGCTACGCCGGCGACGTCATCAACGACGACGTGGTCTATGACGGCCCGTACGAACTGAACCAGATCACCTACAACTACGACGCCGGCAACGGCTTCACGGCTGTGATCTCGCTCGAAGACAGCAACTCGGGCGTTGGTGCTACCGGTTCCAACGGCGAAGACAGCTCCGACCACTATGCTCCTGACGTTGTCGCAGGTGTTGGCTACAAGGCTGGCGCATGGGGCTTCAAGGTCGTCGGCGGTTACGACTCGATCGTTGAAGAAGGCGCTGTCAAGGCTCGTGTTGACGCCGACTTCGGCGCATTCTCGGCCTTCTTGATGGGCGGCTGGAACACCGATGGCGACAAGCTCAACAAGTACGCTGGTTCGAACGGCGCTGGCGATGCTGCCGGTATCGGCTGGGGTGACTGGGCTGTTTGGGGCGGCGTTGGCGTTCCGATCAACGAAAAGCTGAAGTGGAACCTCCAGCTCGCCTACACCGACTCGAAGATCTTTGCCGCCACGACGAACGTCAAGTGGAACCCGGTCAAGAACCTGCTCATCGAGCCGGAAGTCTCCTACACCAACTGGGACTCCATCAATCAGGACCAGTGGGCTGGTATCCTCCGCTTCGAGCGCACCTTCTAATCTGATCTGACCTCGGTCATTTAAGATTGTTCACTACGATGATGGAAAGCCCGGCGAATAGCTGGGCTTTCTTTATTTGAGAATATCGATAATTAGAGTTCAGTCTTGAGGGCGTTCTATGCTCTTTTTCGGCGCGATCGACCCGTGGTTGCGTATATCTTCCAAGTAATCTGAAGTAGTTTTCGGCTACTAACGTGTCAGTAGTATGACAGTTTTGCGACGTGATTTTTGTGCAACGCACACGTTTGAAACCGCCGTCACAATTGTTCATAGTTTATCTCTGATATTGCTCTGAAAAAAACGATCTGTAGGTTCCAAATCGGAAGCGAGACTTAGCGTCTTGGTTCTCCCAGATCAGGGGTCAACTTTTAAAACCAGGTGGGGTAGGGCGCGTCGATTTTCTCGGCGTGAATTGTCATACCTAATCGATATTGGAACTGGAGTTACTATGAACATCAAGAGCCTTCTTCTCGGCTCCGCTGCTGCGCTGGCAGCAGCATCCGGTGCTCACGCGGCTGACGCGATCGTCGCTGCTGAGCCGGAGCCGCTGGAATACGTCCGCATCTGCGATGCCTATGGCGCTGGCTACTTCTTCATCCCGGGCACCGAAACCTGCCTCAAGATCGGTGGCCGCGTCCGTACCGAAGGCGGCTGGTACAACGCCTACAAGGCTGGCCAGGACGCAGGTGCCCGTGGTACCTATTGGCATACCCGCGCCGAACTCTCTCTCGACACTGCCACCGACACCGAATACGGCCCGCTGAAGACCAACACCGTTGTTCGTTGGGACTGGAATGACGGCAACGCCACCACGACCAAGCTGCTTTGGGCCAACATCAGCCTCGGCGGCTTCCTCGTCGGTAAGGCCGATTCGGTCTACTCGACCTTCCTCGGCTATGCCGGCGACGTCATTAACGACGACGTGATCGAATACGGCATCAATAACACCGACGAACTGAACCAGATCACCTACAAGTATGACGCCGGCAACGGCTTCACGGCTGTGATCTCGCTGGAAGATTCCAATTCCGGCACGGGCGCGACCGGTGCAAACGGCGAAGACAGCTCCGACCACTACGCTCCGGACGTCGTTGCCGGTGTTGGCTACAAGGCCGGCGCTTGGCAGTTCCGCGTTGTTGGCGGCTATGACTCCATCGTTGAAGAAGGCGCGGTTAAGGCTCGCGTCGATGCCGACTTCGGCGTTCTCACCGCTTTCGTTATGGGCGGCTGGAACACTGATGGCGACAAGCTCAACAAGTATGCCGGCGCTGGCGGTGCTGGTCTCGGTTGGGGTGACTGGGCTGTCTGGGGCGGCGTTGGCGTTCCGATCAACGACAAGCTGAAGTGGAACCTGCAGCTCGCCTACGACGATCTGAAGACTTTCGCCGCGACGACGAACGTCAAGTTCAACCCCGTCAAGGATCTGCTGATCGAGCCGGAAGTGACCTACGTCAACTACGACGCCGTCAACAAGGACACTTGGGCAGGTATCCTGCGCTTCCAGCGCACCTTCTAATTCGTTCGCCGAACAAGTTTGATAAATCTTCTGGTCAGACCTCCGATCGGAAGAGGAAAGGCCCGGTCTCCCAACCGGGCCTTTTGCCTTGGGCGGATGTCCAATCGTGCGCGGGTGCCTGTTGTCAGAACTCCGAGATGAAATGCCGGATCGCATCCGGAACATCGCCCAAATGTAAAATCGGGGCATGTCCTTGTCCTCTCGCGATCTTGACGGCCATTCCCGGGTGGCGGCTTGCCATCTCGTCCGTCGTGGTCTGTGTCAAAAGCTTCGAATTCTCCCCGCGAATCACCATCAGCGGAATATCTTGAAACGCTTGGAATTGCGGCCAGAGGTCTGGAATCGGCGCCTCCAGGTCGAGTGCCTGCATCTGCGCTGCGATGGCGGGATCGTAATCGGCAATCGGCTTGCCGTCGCGAAAGGCATAGATTGCCCGTGCCATGTCCTGCCAATCCTCCTCGTCGAGCGCGCCAAAGGCGCTGCCATGGTTCTCCCGAAGGATCTCGATCGCCTCGTCCCAATTGGCGGGTTTCTTGTCCCGGTTGAGATAATCGCGGATATCCGCCAATCCGATCTTCTCGAGGACTGGACCGATATCGTTGAGAATCACCGCTTTGAGGATATCGGGCCGGCTGGCCGCTAGCATATGAAGGACCAGGCCGCCGCGCGAGGTGCCGATGAAGATGGCCTGATGAATCCCGAGCGCAGCGCAAACAGCGAGGACATCTTGCCCTTCCACGATGAGATTGTAGTGAGATTTGTCCTCATCCCATTCGGATGCCCCGCGCCCGCGGGCATCGAGCGTGATCACCCTGCGCTGGGCTACCGGATCCTGTGACAGAAGCAGCGCCAGTTGATGAAAGTCCCGCGAGTTGCGTGTCAGGCCGGGCAGGCAGAAGACGGGTGTTCTGGCCTTCGTGGTCGTCTCGTCACCGGCATAGTCCCGCACATGGAGCTTCAGGCCATCTTCGGCTGCGATCGTTCTGACAAGAAAACCGCTTTCGTCGTCGCTGCGCATGCGTCATCCCTCGTGCTCTGGCTATTACGAGGGATGTAACGTCATTTCCGTAGCCTTCACAACTGAGGTTGTTGGCTGAAGCATATCGTCGCGCAAGGCCGGGCGGCGGCTTTGCGATAGTGATCGGGCCTAGCCGCGGCCGTAAACCAGATCGTGTACGATGTCGGTCTTCTGTCCCAGCCGGGCCTTGTAGACCTGATAGTTTTCCATCACACGCTGCACGTAGTTGCGGGTCTCGGGGAAGGGGATGCGCTCGATCCAATCGATCACATCGTCGAGCGATTTGCCGCGCGGGTCGCCATAGCGGCTGATCCATTCCGGCACCTTGTTCGGCCCTGCATTGTAAGCGATGAAGGTCAGAATGTAGGAGCCGCCGAAGGTGTCGATCTGCTCGCCGAGGTAGTGAGCGCCAAGCGTGGCATTGTAGCCCGCATCCTGCGTCAGCTTGTCGGCCGAAAAGGTCATGCCGTGCCGGCCGGCAACCGCCTTTGCCGTCTTCGGCAGCAGCTGCAGCAGGCCTCGGGCATTGGCAGAGGAAACGGCGGCCGGATTGAAGGCGCTCTCCTGCCGGGCAATGGCATAGGCTAGCGCTTTGCCGGAGCCGGAAATATTCGCATTGTCCGGAATGACGCCGATCGGGAAGGCGAGTGCAGCAACGTCGATGCCGCGCCCATAGGCGATCTTGCCGATCTGCAGCGAAAGCTGGTGATTGCCGGAACGCTCCGCGCGGGCGGCCAGCATGGCGACTTCGCCGGGACTATCCAGCTGTTTCGCGAGCGCACGATAGAGCGCATCGGCACGCCATCCGTGCCCTGCGGCCTCAAGCCGCGAAATCGCCTGTACCGCCTCGCGTCCCTGGAAGCGCTGGCGATCCGTTGCCGAGGGCGAGGGATAGGTGACGTTGAGGGTGCGGCGACCAAGCTTCTCGGCGGCAAGCTGGCCGTAGAAGGTGCTCGGATAGGAGGCGGCCTTCGCG
This sequence comes from Rhizobium sp. AB2/73, assembly GCF_020871915.1. Taxonomy (NCBI): domain Bacteria; kingdom Pseudomonadati; phylum Pseudomonadota; class Alphaproteobacteria; order Hyphomicrobiales; family Rhizobiaceae; genus Rhizobium; species Rhizobium sp. AB2/73. The sequence goes on from NZ_CP067071.1 coordinate 766,130, forward strand.
TAGAAATCGGCAGCCTTGCCCGGGCCGCCCGCTTCGGCGGCGCGGCCGAGCCAATACCAGCCACGCGATTGCGAGATCGGGCCGTTCGAGACCTGCAGGATCCTGCGGAAATGGGCTGACGCGTTTGCGCCATCCTGCAGGCCGCGCAGAGCGTACCAGCCGGCATGGAATTCGGCCTCGCCGACATCCTGCGGGCTTTCCGCAACGCTGGCGTCGACGACGCGGTAGGCGGCCTTGAACTCACCCTGATCCACCAGGCCGCGGCTGACGATGCGCTGCTCGGCCCACCATGCGCCGGGGCTGACAAGCACGCTGCGGTCTTTGGGCATTTGCGCCAGAAGATTGGCGGCATCGTCATATTTGTTCTGACGACGCAGGTTTTCGATCCGCATGAAGAGATAGGCGGGGTCCTTGCGCCATTGCGCGTCGATGGCTGCGATCAGCGCATCGGCCTTCGGCGAGCGATCATTGACCGCCGCCCACGCCTTGTAGAGCGATTGCGCTTTGCCGAGATCGCCGAAGCGTTTGGCCTGCGCGGTCCGGTCGCGGTAAAGCAGATAATCCATGCGCGCCTTGTGATCGGCAGGCGAAAGCAGGCTGGGGAATTCCGCAAGGATCTTGTCTTCGAGAGGCTTGTCCAATGGCTCATCGCGCCAGATCTTGCGGATCAGCTTTCCGGCCTGTGCCGACGCGCCGCGTGCCATAAGAGCACGCGAGAGGATGATGCTGCCCTCCACGGTTTCCGGCTGCGAGCTGCCGAAGGCGGCAAGGACTTGATCCGTTGCCGGATTTTCCATGTAGAGCGCCCGCTCGGAATTGGCGCGCAGGCTGCCGAGGCCCGGCCAGCCTTGAAGCTCGCGGGCGGCGGCGGCAATCTCGCCGGAGGGAATGCCCGGTTGGCCCGAAGTCGCGATTGCCCAGGTCAGGATATGGCGATCGAGCGTGCCTTCACCCATGCCGTTGCGGATGGCGAGCGCCTGCATCGGGTTCTTGTTGGAAAGGGCGTCGAGGCCTGCTTTCAGGTCTCCGCTCACCGGCGCGATGGTGCCGCCACGCGGGATCGCGGCCGTGCTCATGGGGTCCGGCGCCATGGCGACATAGGCGTTGGCGCTCGTCGGTATCTGCTGGCCGGGAAGTTGCGAGGCAACCGCGCCCCAGGCGACCGCCAAGCCCAAGGCGGTCCAGATCATGACTGGTCTCTTCATCCGGCTACTCACAAAACAAACAGGCCCCTTCCATTTGCCAAATGCTATGTTAACGAAACCTTACCGGTGGTCCGAATTTCAATCAATTATGATATCGGAAACTGCCCTTTACCATTCAAAGCGTGCTTGTCGCCGTCAAGCCGGCGCTTTATGGTGCGCGGATTCATAACCATGGATTGCGGCTGAAGCATGAATGCCGCGCCGCTAGGAGACTTGCATGTTCCAGGGATCCATTCCCGCTCTCGTTACGCCCTTTACTGACGCCGGCAAGGTGGACGAGGCATCCTTCGCCTCGCATGTCGATTGGCAGATAAAAGAGGGCAGCAAGGGACTGGTGCCGGTGGGTACGACGGGTGAATCTCCCACCCTCTCGCATGATGAACACAAGCGCGTCGTCGAGCTCTGCATCGAGATCGCCAACAAGCGCGTACCGGTGATGGCGGGCGCCGGCTCGAACAACACGCGCGAGGCGATCGAGCTGGCGCAGCATGCCGAAAAGGTCGGCGCCGATGCGGTGCTGGTCGTGACACCCTATTACAACAAGCCGACGCAGAAGGGCCTCTACGCGCATTTCGCCGCGGTTGCGGAAGCCGTGAAGCTGCCGATCTATATCTACAACATTCCGGGACGCTCCGTTGTCGACATGACGCCGGAGACGATGGGCGCGCTCGCCAAGGCCTACGCCAATATCGTCGGTGTGAAGGATGCGACCGGCAAGATCGAGCGCGTCTCCGAGCAACGCATCAGCTGCGGCCGCGATTTCCGTCAGCTGTCCGGTGAAGATGCGACGGCGCTCGGCTTCAACGCCCATGGTGGCGTCGGCTGCATCTCGGTGACGGCCAATGTTGCGCCGCGCCTTTGCGCCGAAATGCAGGCTGCGACCCTTGCAGGCGATTATGCCAAGGCGCTCGAATATCAGGATCGCCTGATGCCTCTGCACAAGGCGATCTTCCTCGAACCCGGTCTCTGCGGCGCCAAGTACGGTCTTTCGCGTCTTGGCCGCATGAGCCGCAACGTGCGCTCGCCGCTCCTGTCGACCCTGGAACCGGGCACGGAGGCAGCGATCGACGCGGCCATGCGCCATGCCGGTCTCCTGAACTAACGGCGTCACAGGCGCGTTGCCGAAACTCTGCCGGACCGCTCTCTTCACAAGGAGGGCGGTCTCGCTTATTTAGGGGACAGGCGCGCGTTCGGCCGCTGCCGGAATGACGCAGAAAAGAAGAAGAATCATGGCACCCAAAGGCAGCCAGCGTGTGGTGAAGAAGATTGTGGCGGAGAACCGCAAGGCACGCTTCAACTATGAGATCATCGATACTTATGAAGCAGGGCTCGTGCTGAAGGGCACCGAGGTCAAGTCGCTGCGCGAAGGCAAGGCGAACATTGCAGAGTCCTACGCTTCGGACGAGGATGGCGAGATCTGGCTGATCAACTCCTATCTGCCGGAATATCTGCAGGCGAACCGCTTCAATCACGAGCCGCGCCGCCGCCGCAAGCTGCTGCTTTCCAGCCGCGAAATCGGCCGGCTGCGCTCGGCCATCAATCGCGAAGGCATGACGCTCGTGCCGCTGAAAATCTACTTCAACGACAGCGGCCGCGCCAAGCTGGAACTGGCTCTTGCCAAGGGCAAGAAGCTGCATGACAAGCGCGAGTCCGAGAAGGAGCGCGATTGGAACAGGCAGAAGAGCCGCCTGCTCAAGGACAATGGGTGAGGGTGAGAAGCGGTCGGGCAAAGCCCGAGCAATCGATCCAGTGAAGCGATTGCAGCGACGAACGCTCTGAGCCCTAGCGAAGGGCCGGCTGTTGCGGCAAATACGAAACGCTTACCGGCGTCTACAACCATCCCTGCGCAACCACAGCTGCGCGTCAATCGATTGCAGCGACGAACGCCCCTTCGGCAGGCTCAGGATGCCCTAGCGAAGGGCCGGTGGCCGCGGCAACAACAACCGTTTCCGCTGCGCGCAATTACTCTCCGGCGGCCAGCGAACCTGTCAGATGCAGCCAGTCCTAATTATTCTTCGTCATCCGAAGCGGCCGGTGTCGGTTCGGCGGGACGTTGTGGACGCTCGGAAGCCTCGCGGCCGATTTCGGCCTTCAGCGATACGAGATCGATGAAATGATCGGCCTGACGGCGCAGATCGTCGGCGATCATCGGCGGCTGGGTCGCCATGGTCGAGATGACCGATACCTTGCGTCCGCGACGCTGGAGAGCTTCAACGAGGGTCGTGAAATCACCGTCGCCGGAAAAGATCACCAGATGATCGACGGTTTCGGACTGCTCCATGGCATCAATCGCCAGCTCGATATCCATATTGCCCTTGATCTTTCGGCGTCCCATGGAATCGGTGAATTCCTTGGCCGGCTTGGTAATGACCTTGTAGCCGTTGTAATCGAGCCAATCGATCAGCGGCCGGATAGAGGAATATTCCTGGTCTTCGATGAGGGCGGTGTAATAATAGGCGCGCAGCAGATAGCCGCGTTTCTGAAATGCTTTCAGGAGCTTCCGGTAGTCGATATCGAAGCCGAGGCTCTTGGATGCAGCGTAGAGATTGGCGCCGTCTATAAAGAGTGCAATTTTTTCGCGTGGGTCAAACATCTCTTGCGTATCCACTGTTATAAAAACGTAATCACTTCATTCAAACACAAGCTAAAACAATGCCTTGTAGGGCCTTGCAGAATAATTCGTATTACTTTATGAATTATTCATATAGCCCAGATTTAGGGCACGCAATGCGATATTCCAAGCAACCCAAGGTGGAAATCATCGTTTGTCGGGGGGAATTTTAGCACTTTCCGGAAGGGTGCAAAGGCGCTGAAACAGGAAAAACTTGAATTTGCCATCGTTTGCTTGTATCGGCGTGCTACTCCGAGACATGATGACGACATCACGACCGCAAAGGACAGGCAATGGCCCGTGTCACAGTAGAAGATTGCATTGATAAAGTAGAGAACCGGTTCGAGCTCGTGCTGCTCGCCAGCCATCGCGCCCGCCTGATTTCGCAGGGCTCGTCGATCACCATCGATCGCGACAACGACAAGAACCCTGTTGTTGCTCTGCGTGAAATCGCCGACGAGACGCTGTCGCCGGACGATCTCAAGGAAGATCTCATCCATTCGCTGCAGAAGCATGTCGAAGTGGATGAGCCTGAGCCCGATCCCGCAAGCCTGCTCGCCGCCGGCGCTTCCGCCTCCAGCGACGAGGAAGAAGATCTGCCGGAAACTGTTACGTTCGATCAGATGTCGGAAGAAGAGCTTCTGGCCGGTATCGAAGGTCTGGTTCCGCCGGAAAAAAGCGACGATTACTGATCGTCGATCTTGATGCTCCCGGCGGGAGCGATATGATGAGGAAATGCGTGCGCCGGTCATATGACTGGCGCGCTTTTGTTTTTGCTGGAGTAGCTTTGGAATGATGCGGCAATACGAGCTTGTTGAGCGCGTGCAGAAATACAAGCCCGATGCCAACGAAGCTCTCCTCAACAAAGCCTATGTTTATGCGATGCAGAAGCATGGCCAGCAGAAACGTGCCAGCGGCGACCCCTATATTTCCCATCCTCTCGAAGTTGCTGCGATACTGACGGATATGCGCCTGGATGAATCGACCATCGCGGTCGCTCTTCTCCACGACACGATCGAGGATACGACCGCGACGCGCGCCGAAATCGATGAGATGTTCGGCGAAGACATCGGTCGCCTGGTGGAGGGCCTGACGAAGATCAAGAAGCTGGATCTCGTCACCAAGAAGGCCAAGCAGGCCGAAAACCTGCGCAAACTGCTGCTCGCCATTTCCGACGACGTGCGCGTGCTTCTGGTGAAGCTTGCCGACCGCCTGCACAATATGCGCACGCTCGATCACATGTCGCCGGAAAAGCGCGCCCGCATCTCCGAGGAGACGATGGAAATCTATGCGCCGCTTGCCGGCCGCATGGGTATGCAGGACATGCGCGAGGAACTGGAGGAACTCTCCTTCCGCCATATCAATCCCGAAGCGCACGAGACGGTCACCAAGCGCCTTGAGGAGCTTTCGCGCCGTAACGAGGGCTTGGTCAAGAAGATCGAGACCGAGCTGCGCGATCTGCTCGTCGCCAATGGCCTGGCCAACGCCATGGTCAAGGGCCGGCTGAAAAAGCCCTATTCGGTCTTTCGCAAGATGCAGTCGAAGTCGCTCTCCTTCGAGCAGCTTTCCGATGTCTACGGCTTTCGCCTTCTGGTCGACGATATTCCCTCCTGCTATCGGGCGCTCGGCATCGTCCATACCCGCTGGCGCGTCGTTCCCGGCCGCTTCAAGGATTATATCTCGACGCCCAAGCAGAATGATTACCGCTCGCTGCACACGACAATCGTCGGCCCTTCGAGCCAGCGCATCGAACTGCAGATCCGCACCAAGCGCATGCATGAGATCGCCGAATTCGGCATTGCCGCCCACACGCTTTATAAGGATGGCGCCAACACCAATGGCGATAGCGAGCTCCTGTCGAGGGAAAGCAATGCCTATTCCTGGCTGCGCCATACGATCGAGGCGTTGGCCGAAGGCGACAGCCCTGAAGAATTCCTAGAGCACACGAAGCTCGAACTGTTTCAGGACCAGGTCTTCTGTTTCACGCCCAAGGGCAAGCTGATCGCCCTGCCGCGCGGCGCGACGCCGATCGACTTTGCCTATGCCGTCCACACCAATATCGGTGACACCACGGTTGGCGCCAAGATCAACGGCCGCATCATGCCGCTCGTCACGCGGCTGAACAATGGCGATGAGGTCGAGATCATCCGCTCGGGCGTGCAGGTGCCACCGGCCGCCTGGGAAGAGATCGTCGTCACCGGCAAGGCGCGCGCCGCTATTCGCCGCGCAACCCGCCTTGCCATCCGCAAGCAATATGCCGGCCTCGGCCATCGCATTCTGGAGCGCACCTTCGAGCGCGCCGGCAAGGTCTTCTCGCGCGATGCCCTGAAGCCGGCCCTGCATCGCCTCGGCCAGAAGGACGTCGAGGACGCGATCGCCGCCGTCGGGCGAGGGGAGATGTCTTCGCTTGATGTCTTGCGCGCCGTCTATCCCGATCATCAGGACGAACGCGTGACCGTGAAGCCCGCAGGCGACGAGGGCTGGTTCAACGTCCGCAGCGCCTCGGGCATGATCTTCAAGATCCCCGGCAAGAACAAGGCTGAGGTTTCCGACGGCACCGATCTCGATGCGCCGCCGATCCGCGGCATCTCCTCGAACGTCGAGGTGCATTTCGCGCCGACCGGCGCCGTCCCCGGCGACCGCATCGTCGGCATCATGGAAAAAGGCAAGGGCATCACCATATATCCGATCCAGTCGCCTGTCCTGCAGCGGTTCGATGACGAGCCGGAGCGCTGGATCGATGTGCGCTGGGATTTGGACGAGGCCAACAAGTCCCGCTTTGCGGCCCGCATCCTGATCAATGCCCTCAATGAGCCGGGCACCCTGGCGAAGGTGGCGCAAACCGTGGCGGATGTCGACGTCAATATTCGCGTGCTTAACACCGTTCGGGTTGCAGCCGATTTCACCGAAATGGCCCTCGACGTCGAAGTCTGGGATCTGCGCCAGCTCAACCAGCTTCTGGTGCAGCTCAAGGAACTCGACTGTATCGCGACAGTAAAGCGCCTCTACGAATGAGATCCGCCGGGATTGCTGGCGATCCGAGGCAGGCTGCATATTTTGTGATCATTTTATGACCAAATTCGAGCGCTTTTTTGGGTAGATATGCATTGAGCGCATGGCTGTATATATTTTAGAGCGGTGGTAATTAACCTTTGTCAGGCCTATCTTCTTGTCATCGAAGAAACGAAACTGAGATGAGAGAAGACAATGTTTAGCCCGATCAAGAAAATCGCCCGTGCCTTGCGTGTTCCGAGTGTTGAAGAACGCGAAATGGCTTACCTGAATGGTTCGCATGACCGTTTTGACCTTGAGTATCGTCAGCGTCAGGTCGACCGCGGTCTGTTCCGCACGCGTTAATCGCTGTTAATACTTGAAAGACCAGAAGGGGCGCGTCGTTGTTGCGCCCTTGGAGCATCCCGATCTTGCGGGATTGCTTACTGCAAATGAAGAGAGCGTCAATTTTCTGCGCGCCGTGCAGATGACGTTCCCAAAAAGAGCCGCACTTTCGGTTCTTAATCAGTGCATGATACATTCGGCCGCTCTTGTCACGACGGCCTCCATTGCACTAGATAAGCCGCATGCTGTTTCGTCGCCGAAAACCACTGACATTCAAGGAAAAACTGCGGGAACACCTTTGGCCCCGCAAGGGTTTCGTCCGTTCGTTCCAATATTTCGGTAAGCGCCTCGTTCGCCTCGCCGCCTCGCCGCATTCAGTTGCGGCCGGCTTTGCGGCGGGCATTGTCGTGTCCTGGACGCCGTTCATCGGTGTGCATTTTGTCATGGCGATCATCATAGCCTATCTCGTCGGTGGCAATGTCATTGCCTCCGCGCTCGGCTGTCTGGCTGCCGGCAATCCGATTACCTATCCCTTCATCTGGGCTTTGACCTGGGAAATCGGTCATTTGATCCTGGCGCGTGACAGCGGCGGCCAGGGCGGCAGCATCGATCTGCCGGCGCTGTGGCACAAGGGCGATCTCACGCAAATCTGGGACCCGGTTTTGAAGCCGATGCTGATCGGCGGCATTCCGCCCGCCATCGTGACGGGTGTGATCGTCTATGCGCTTACCTATTATGGTGTGAAGACCTTCAAGACGCGCCGCAAGGAGCGCTTGATGGAACGTGCGCGCGAGCGGCTCGCGCTCGCCGAAAACGCATCGAGCGTCTGACGTGCCCGACCTTGTCCGGGCCGCCAGGAGGGCCTTCCCATGATTATCGGCATAGGCAGCGACCTTATCGACATTCGCCGGGTCGAGAAGACGATCGAACGTTTCGGCGCCCGGTTCACCGAGCGCTGCTTTACCGATATTGAGCGCGCCAAGTCCGAGCGCCGCAAGAACAAGGCGGCCTCCTATGCCAAGCGTTTTGCTGCCAAGGAAGCTTGCTCCAAGGCTTTGGGCACGGGGTTGGCGCAGGGTGTTTTCTGGCGCGACATGGGGGTCGTCAATCTGCCAAGCGGCAAGCCGACGATGCAATTGACCGGCGGTGCCGCTGAAAGAGTGGCGGCCATGCTGCCACCAAATCATCGCGCCGCCATTCATTTGACGATAACGGATGATTTTCCTCTTGCTCAGGCTTTTGTGATCATCGAAGCGCTGCCGATGGATGCCTGAATCACGACTGTATGTCGCTTTTGGCAACCGCGCCATTGCCGCGATGATGTGAAGCGAGTAGACAGTGCCTGAATGCAAGTGCGCCGGTGGGGTGCGAAAAAGGAATAAGACTGCGTGTCCGAGAAAGCCGTAAAACAGCAGAACGCCCTGTGGGAGAACATCAAGGTCATCGTACAGGCGCTCGTCCTGGCCATGATCATCCGCACGTTTCTCTTTCAGCCATTCACCATCCCGTCAGGCTCGATGATGCCGACGCTTCTTGTCGGCGATTACATCTTCGTCAACAAGTTCGCCTACGGCTATTCCAAGTATTCGATGCCGTTCTCGCCGGATCTGTTCAGCGGCCGCATCCTGGGCAGCGAACCGAAGCGTGGCGACGTCGTGGTCTTCCGCTTCCCGCCGAATCCGGATGTCGACTACATCAAGCGTGTGATCGGTCTGCCGGGCGACCGCATCCAGGTGAAGAACGATATCCTCTACATCAACGGTCAGGCCGTTCCGCGCGAGCCGCATGGCACCTTCTCCTCGGACTACAGCCAGGAGCCGGGCGACAACATCGCCGTCTACAGCGAGCGCCTGCCTGATACCGGCAAGGTCTATGACACGCTGGATCTTTCGCCGAATTCGCGTGGCGACAATACCCAGGAATATGTCGTTCCGCCGGGCCATTACTTCATGATGGGCGACAATCGCGACAATTCCGACGATAGCCGTTTCGATGTCGGCTATGTCCCTGCCGAGAACCTGATCGGCCGCGCCAGCATCATCTTCTTCTCGCTGGGTCACGACACCTCGTTCCGCGAAGTCTGGAAATGGCCGACCAACATGCGTTGGGACCGTATTTTCAAGGTTGTCGAATGACGAAGGCGCAGACGCTCTCCCAGGCGGATCGTGCCAGGCTTGAGGTCGTTATAGGCCATGAATTCGCCGAAAAGGAGCGTCTCGACCGCGCGCTGACCCATGCCAGCGCGCGGACGCACAAGACGGGCAACTATGAACGGCTGGAATTTCTCGGCGACCGTGTTCTCGGCCTGTGCATTGCAGAATTGCTTTTCAAGACCTTCGGCGCGGCGACAGAAGGCGAGCTTTCGGTACGTCTCAACCAGCTGGTGAGTGCGGAGACCTGCGCCGAAGTTGCCGATGAGATGGAGTTGCATCTTTACATCCGCACTGGTGCCGACGTGAAGAAGCTCACGGGCAAGCGCATGCTCAACGTGCGCGCCGATGTCGTCGAAAGCCTGATTGCCGCGCTTTATCTGGATGGCGGCCTTGAAGTCGCCCGCGCGTTCATCCTGCGTTTCTGGGAGCGCCGGGCTATTCGGCCGGAAGGCGCAAGGCGCGATGCAAAAACGGAATTGCAGGAATGGGCGCATGCGAAATTTGGCGTCACTCCGATCTATAGGGTTGATGATCGCAGCGGACCGGATCATGATCCGCGCTTTACAGTGACCGTGGAAGTCAAGGGTACCGCGCCCGAAACGGGAATAGAGCGCTCCAAACGTGCGGCCGAACAGATGGCGGCGACACGGATCCTGGAGCGCGAAGGTGTATGGCAGCCTCAGTTGACTGAGAAGTGACTGCCGGGGAATAGTGATAAATGAGCAATCAGCAGCATACGCCCGCCGGAGACGACGCGGCTGAACATATCGGTCCGACGCATTCAGGCTTCGTCGCCCTTATCGGCCCCACCAATGCCGGCAAGTCGACGCTGGTCAACCGGCTTGTGGGCGCCAAGGTTTCGATCGTCAGCCACAAGGTGCAGACGACGCGCGCGATCGTGCGTGGCATTGCCATTCACAACAATGCGCAGATCGTCTTCATGGATACGCCCGGCATCTTCAAGCCGCGCCGCCGGCTGGATCGCGCCATGGTGACGTCTGCCTGGGGCGGAGCCAAGGATGCCGACCTCATCATGCTGTTGATCGATAGCGAGCGCGGCTTGCGTGGCGATGCCGAAGCCATTCTGGAAGGCTTGAAGGACGTTTCCCAGCCGAAGATCCTGGTTTTGAACAAGATCGACCGCGTCCGCCGCGAGGACCTGCTGGCGCTTGCCGCCGCCGCCAACGAGAAGATCGCCTTCGAGCAGACCTTCATGATCTCGGCGGAGAACGGCTCCGGCTGCGACGACGTGATGGATTATCTGGCAAAGACCTTGCCGGAAGGTCCCTGGTACTATCCCGAGGATCAGATTTCGGACCTGCCGATGCGTCAGCTCGCCGCGGAAATTACCCGGGAAAAGCTGTTCCTGCGCCTGCACCAGGAGCTTCCTTATTCCTCGCATGTCGAGACCGAGAAATGGGAGGAGCGCAAGGATGGCTCGGTGCGCATCGAACAGGTGATCTATGTCGAGCGCGAGAGCCAGAAAAAGATCGCGCTCGGCAAGGGTGGCGAGACGATCAAGGCGATCTCGACCGCGTCGCGCAAGGAACTCTCCGAAATTCTGGAACAGCCCGTGCACCTCTTCCTCTTCATCAAGGTCCGCGAAAACTGGGGAGACGATCCCGAGCGTTTCCGGGAGATGGGGCTCGATTTCCCGCATTGATGGAACTTTGCTTCCCTGAGCGCTTTATATTGCAGCGGTTTATCGGGCATATCGCTTTGCCGCTGCGACTGAGGGGAGCGTTTCATGATGAAGGCAGCCGCGACGGTGCATGGACAACGCACGCCCTGCCAGCAATGTCCACTAAGATCCCTGCCGCATTTCCGAGAATTCGAGCGCGACGAGCTGAATTTCATCAGCGGTTTCAAGAAGGGCGAACTTCTTGTCGACGCCGGGGCTACGATCTTTCTTGAAGGCGCGCATAGCGCCCACCTTTTCACCATCCTCTCCGGCTGGGGCTTCCGTTACAAGACGCTGGAGGATGGGCGCCGCCAAATCCTGAATTATGTGATGCCCGGCGACCTCATTGGATTGCAAGGTTCGATCATGGGCGAGATGCAGCACTCGACGGAGGCGCTTTCGCCGATATCGCTTTGCGTCTTCGAGCGCACGGAATTGATGACGCTCTACAATTCCCATCCTTCGCTGGCCTATGATCTGACCTGGATCGCGTCGCGTGAGGAGCGGATACTGGATGAACATCTTCTGAGCATAGGTCGCCGCTCCGCGCTCGAGCGTGCAGCCTATCTGATCGCGTATCTGCATCAGCGCGCCCGCGCACTCCGCTTGTTCAATGGCAGCAAGACCATCCCAATCCGGCAGCAGCACGTCGCCGACACACTTGGTCTTTCGGTGGTTCATACCAACAAGACATTGAAAAAGTTGGCGGCGCGGAAGCTGCTGCTCTGGAACGAACGAGGCTGTGAGGTTTTGGACAGCGAAGGCCTTGCTGAGCTCGCCGGTTGGGACGGCCTTGATTCGGTCAGGCGCCCCTTCATTTGAGGGCAGCCTTTTGCACAAACGACATGTCTTTTTTAAATGCTGACGACAACTGTATCAGCATAGATTATTGTTATCGTCACTTTTCGACCAGTTTCACCTTTTACTAACCGCGGCGGCAAAAGCGATTGGAGCATGGTGACGAGTCCATAGTCCCGCAGTGCAAAAAGTGCGAAGCGGATTGGAGGCGAAGTCATGTCACAAGAGACTGAGCCAAAACGGATGGGCAAAGCCATCCATTCAAGACGGGCCGATGATTGGCGCCGGAGGGATAGATGCGGGACTTTTTACGGGGTGCGCCAGTTGGCGCGTACGTGCAAGGATGGCGCTGATATGACGTTTCAGCGCGTCCTTATACTGGAAGATAATCTTATCATTGCCATGGAGGCGGAGGAAATTCTTCACCTCGTCGGAATCCAACAAATTGAGATTGCTTCGAATCTGGAGCAGGCGGTCAACGCCATTCATTCGGAACATTATGATTTTGCAATGCTCGACGTGAATCTTGGGGAGTCGACCAGTTTCGGCTTTGCCCGATTGCTGATGGAACGCGGCATTTCCTTCGGCTTCGTCAGCGGCTATTCCGATACACTCGATTTTCCGGCAGATCTGCGGCATGTGCCGCTTTTGAACAAGCCTTTCGACGAGCAATCCATGCGCCTCTTCGTCGAGACGCTGGCCGGCAGTTCCCCGCTCGCCATGTGACAGCGGCAGTCATTTGTCCTAAACTCGAATCGCAGAAATCTTTCGGGGCAACCGGCCGATGCAGTGGCAGGACCATGCGATCATTCTGGGCGTCAAACGTCTCGGCGAGACCAGCGTCGTCGCCGAGGTGATGACGCGTACCCGCGGTCGCCATATGGGATTGGTGCGATCCGGCCGCTCGCGCGCCATGCAGCCGGTACTGCAGGCCGGCAATCTCGTCGAAGTCACCTGGCGAGCAAGACTGCATGAGCATCTCGGCGAATTTCGCATGGAGCCGGTGACACTGAGGGCTGCGCGGCTGATGGAGACAGCGACCGCTGTCTATGGCGTGCAGGCGATGGCCGCTTTGCTGCGGCTGTTGCCGGAGCGCGATCCGCACCCGCACCTCTACGATGCCCTCGATGTCATCCTTGAAAACCTGCAGAATCCCGCCGACGCCGGCGAACTCTTCGTGCGCTTCGAGCTTGCCGTGTTGAATGATCTTGGTTTCGGCCTCGATTTGACGGAATGCGCGGCAACTGGCGTGCGTGAGGATCTGGCTTTCGTTTCGCCGAAGTCGGGGCGTGCCGTCTGCCGGGCAGCCGGCATGCCCTGGGCGGACAAGATGTTGGCATTGCCGCCGTTTCTGACGACAGGGGCCATGATCGCCGCGGATCGGGAAAGCCTTTCCGCCGCTTTCCGTCTCACTGGCTTCTTTTTGCATCGACACGTCTACGAACCGCGCGGCATAGAGATTGCCGCGGCGCGCGACGGCTTTATGCAAGCCGCGCTGAAGGCGGTTGCCGTCGCTTCGCTGAACGAGGGCATGGCATCCCCGGGCCTTGTCGCCAAAGGCTGAGCAGTAAAAGGCCTGCACAGAGGATCAGTTTTAGCGCCGCTTGAGTGCCCAGCCTTCCGGTCGTTCCTCGAGCACCGTCACCGTATCGCCGATCTTCACAGCGCCTCCGCCACGCGGCACGGCATTCCAGCCGAAGAGCGGGCCGGGCACTCGCCGGTCGGCGGACATGCGGATACGGCCCATGGCGGGCATCGGGTTCGGCACGTCGCGCGAGCCGGTCTGCTGATCCTGAGTCGTCATGATGCAGCGCGAGCAGGGCTTGACGAGATCGAGACGGATACCGCCGATTTCGATGGCGGCCCAGCGATCCTCCGGCCATTCCTCGTCGATATCGATGACGATGTTGGGGCGGAAGCGCTCCATGCCGACTGCGCCTTCGCCGTGCGCGGCAAGATTGGCGTTGAGCGCCTTCAGCGAGCCGGTCGTCGTGACGAGGATCTGGTATCCGTCGGCAAAGGTGACAGGGGTGTCCTCGCCGGCCCATTCCGGGTTCGCGACGCGCTTCGCGAGCCTGTCGAAGAAGACCATCCTGACCTCACGATCCAGCCAGGCCGATAGGGCCTTGTTGGTTTCCTCATCCGCGACGGACGCGTTGACGGCTGATTTCCAGACGACGATATCCATGCGGTTGTCGGGGTGTGGCGGCGGCACGATGATGTCAGCCTTGCCCTCCATCTTCAGACGCAGATAGGAAGGCGCCGGCTGGATATCGATCCGGGCCAGTGCCTGCAATTCGCGCTGAGTGATGAAGTTGCCCGAGGGATCGACCAGCATGGCGCGACGATCGCCCGCGAGACCGAAGGCATCGATGGCTGCCGACGGAATGGCGATGCCGCGGGCACTCTTGAGGGGATAGATGAAAAGATCGCTGACGCGCATGGGTGGCTCTCAGATTTCGTCGATGAACATTGCCAGCACGGTCTTCAGCCGGTCATGCCGCGCTTCGGCAAACCTGGCCCCGGTCTCGGTCTGGAATCCATCCGCAAGTTTGAACAGCTTTGTCTCGAAATGGTCAATGGCGAAGCGCTTGTCGTCAAGCGGCCGCTCTGTCGCAAGCGGATCGAACGGGTCGTAAAGGCCGGAACCGAGACGGCCTGCAATGTAGAAACAACGTGCCGCACCGATCATGCCGATGGCATCCAGCCGGTCGGCATCCTGCAGGATCTTCGCTTCGAGCGTTTCCGGCTGCAGGTTGGCGGAGAAACTATGCGTGGTGATCGCATGCGCGGCAGCTGCGATATCCTCTTCCGCCCAGCCGAGCTGCCGCAGAATGCCCGAAGCTTTCTCGGCTGCGAGCCGCGAGGCCTGCGCGCGATGCGGCGAATTCTTTTCGACTGCAACGCAATCGTGCAGCAGCACGGCGGCGGCGAGAATACGGGCATTGCCGCCTTCCTCGGCCTGGATGGCCATGGCGTTGCGGAAGACGCGCAGGATATGGGCAATATCGTGCGAACCGTCATCGCCATCGGCGGCGTGGGCGATGAGATCCGCAGCCAGTGCTTCGAACGGGGCGAAAGCCCGCGCCATCTTGTCGGTATTCATGGTCGCACTTGCTCCGGGATGATTAGTCGGCAGGTTCATTGTCCTACCGGGTCAATGGATTCGCCGCAATCACTCGGTCGCTCTCTTGCGCGTCAGGATTCTCTGGTAGAACAGGCCGATACCGATCAAGACAGCGCCGAGGCCGATAAAGGATAGCGCCCGCAGGAAGCCTTCCAGGTTCGCCATGTCGATGAGGAAGGCCTTGACGACGGCGATGAAGACCAGCACCGCCGAGGCGATACGCAGGCTCCGGGCCTCGAGGCGGGTCCCGAGCCCGAGAAGCGCGATGCCGATCAGCAGCCAGACGACGGAATAGGAATAGAGCTCGCCTTGGATGAAACCGTTCCAGAAGGGAATGTACTCGCCCTGCCAGAAGCGCCGCACTGACAGGGTTGCCCATGTGAAGGCCATGACGGCCGCCGCGACCGCCAGCATGCCGACATAGGGCAGGGGACGACGATTGCGGGCAAAGAGCGCCAGGCCGGCATAAGCGATGGCGGGCAGGAAATAGGCGAGCAGCAGCAGGTTGAAGAGCGGGATGTCACCTGTGCTCTCCCCCGTCATGAACGGGTTCAGCCCCAGCAGATGCAGGGTCAGGATCATGAAGACCGAAATGACGCTGAGCGCCATGCCGCCATAGCGAAAGACAGGGCTTGCGGCGCTGAGGTCGAGCGCCATCAGCGTCGCCGAAGCACCGATCGCCAGCAGCGTGTAGATCGACTGTTCGCCGAGCGTCGGAACCGCATCGTTCAGGACGCCGCCATTCATGGCGTGGCGCACGAGGATAGCGATCGTCAGCAACACAAGGAAGCAGGCGAGCGCCTGCAAAGCGTTGCGCAGCCGCAGGCTCGGCGAATGACGGGTGATGAAGGCGGCTAGGACGGCAAGGGCGGCCGGAATGCCATAGCCGGCAAGCAGCATGTTGAAGACCGGCGTCGTGCCAAGTTCCGAGGGATCGACGATCGTCGGCTGCCAGGCGATGCGTCCCATGGCGATGACCAGCGCGGCAACCATGGTCCATGGCAGAACGGGCCAGTTGCGCAGACGTCCCGCCAGCAGATAGACGATGCCGAGAACCGGCAGCAGGATCGTCGCGGTGGCATGATGCGCAAGCGTATGCAGGGCGAAGACTGCGGCGGCAAAAGAGCCGGCCGCCAGGATATTCGTCGGCAGCTTCAACGCTTCTCCGTCTCGGCGATCCTGCCATTCCGCAAGCCCGATGAGAACTAGGGCCAGTCCGATGCCGTAAAGCCCATGCAGCCAGTCGAGCGTCCAGTTGCCGAAGTTGACGAAGCTGATCGTCGCGATCGCTAGCGGCGTGGCGGCCATGACGAGGCTCCAAAGTGCGGCATAGGGTTTCTCAGCCTGGGCGAAACGCCTGAGGAAAAAGGCGCCGATCAGTACGAAAAGGGCGCCGAGGCCGAGCACTTCATAGAGCACTGTGCTCTGCAGACCCGCGGTTCCGTCCGTACCCGTGGATTCGATCCCGGCGATCCAGTTGGCCAGAATGCCGGACGCGCCGATGACGGCGACAAGCGCCGACAGGATCGTTGCCCAGGCTGCATGCAGGCGACCGGCACCGAAGGTCGCTACCGCCGCAACGATCGCCGCAAACATGAATGTGGCGTCGACAATGGGATATCCATATCGAAGGCTGTAGCCGACGATACAGAGCGATACCGCAAGCGCGCCAATCGCCGCCGTCAGCGTCATGCCGAGGGGCTGTCGGGCGAGAAACGCCGCCCATTTCATGCCGGCGCTCGATTGTTGGGGCATATCTTCGGCGGGCGCCGTTGCGCTGTCTTCCTTTGCTGCCTCGGAGATCGGATAGCGCCCCGGCCAGAGGAAGATGGTGCCGCCGATCATCGCAAGCATGGAAAGCGCTACCGGCGTCAGATCGACGGTGGGGCTGAAGGTGATGTAGAGCAGCGGCCAGAGGCTCAGCAACCCATTTGCTAGGGATGGCACGATCAGCCAGCGGCGCAGGCGGGATGCCAATAGGGTCGCAAGCCAGGTCAGAACGAGATAGCTGAAGAGTGTCCAAGGGCGTGGCGCGGTCGATGCGATCAGGGCAGGGGTTGCCATTGATGCCAGCAGACCGAGGCCGGCAAGCGCCTGCCCATGCAACAGCGATAGTCCAAGCGTGGCGAGCGAGATCAGTGCGAGAAGAATGAAGGCGGTCGTGGGGCCGATGAATTCGTAGATAGCATGCGCGGCATAGGTCGCGCCGAACAGGGCAACGACGCCAGCCGCCGTCAAGACGCCAGGGATCATCGCATTCTGGAAGGCATTGTTCAGAACCGGCGCGGCGCGGCGGCGGATCACTTCACCCGCGGCAATCAGGACGAGACCGAAGAGCGCCGCAAGAACAAGCCGGACGCCGGGGCTGAGAAGACCGCTCTCGATCGAATATTTGACCATGAAGATGCCGCCGAGCGCCAGCGCGATGCCGCCGACCCAGACGGCCCAGCGTGCACCGATCGTGCTCTCCAGGCTTTCCTTGGCCTGCACGGATGTCTGGCCGGCAAGAGGGGTGGCCTCTTCCTCGACCGCATCCGCGGCATTGTTTGCGGCGAGGGCCGGTTGCTCGGTATCGGGCGCGGAGATCTCTTCGATAACCGCCTTTGGCTCCTCTTCGACAGGCTGTCCGGCAGCAAGAGCCGTCGAATCCGTCGCAGTAATCGATTCGCCCGTTTCCGCCGTCAGTACCTTGCCCGCGAGAGCATTTTGCAGCTCCTGAACGCGCGCTTCCAGCTGCTTTATTCTCAGGTTGTGGCCCCGCAGTACCAGGATACCGACGACCAGGATGACGAGCGGTAACAATTCCATCATGTCTTCTCCATGGGCGATCCGCCGTAGCATATATGAAACCGCTCGCCGGGTAAGATTAGATAGTCAGATTTCCCTATGATTCCAGCGGATTATGCCGGTCTACCTCATAACGGATTGCAAAAGGAACATTAGGAAATTCAGATTTACCACTTGGGAACTACGGTTAATACTCATTAACAATTTGTCTTTACCGGCAGCGCGAAGCAGCTTAATAACGGACTCATAGTCCAACTCTGAATGTATTGCGTACAAACGACGTCGCATGAGGCGGCTCCTACCTCAGGAGGTTTGTATGTCCCATGTTTCTTCCGCATCCAACAGCTCCTACCCGTATCGCGGCACGCTTTCGCGTCTCGATTCGAATGGCGATGGTCTTTTGAGCCAAGAGGAACGCGCGGTGGACGAGCGCCCCGGCATTCTCGAGGCCAGCAATACCGACGCTGTTGCCAATGGTTCGAATGGTGCACTGAGCGGCTTCATTGCCAAGCTCATGCAATTGCCGACCGCCGATATCGCTTCCACGGCCAAGTCACCGGAATCCAATGTCGATTTTGACCTGGATCTGCCGTCGCCGATGGATGCCTATAACAGCACATACGGCCAGTATGACGTCGACAGCATAGCGGCCTGACAGGCACTTTCATCCGATGCAAGGCGACCTGCCGGAATACCGTCAAGTCGCCTTATCATTTTGATTAGGGTCATTTTTTTCCATTCGCCGGAACCCTCATGCCTGCCACGCGTTGGGCCATTGCCACGCAGAACAGGGAGGGTGTTCCATGAAGCGGATGATGATCGTTGCAATTCTTGCCCTTGCCGCAGCCGCGCCCGCGGCAGCACAAACCCAAAGTCAAAACACCGCCACTGCTGATTTCGTCGGGCTCGACGGTAGACAAGCCGGCCGGGCGACCTTGACCGAGGGCAAAAAGGGCGTGCTGATCGAGATGGAAGTGTCCGGCATGCCGGCCAATCGCTGGGTCGCCTTCCACATCCATGAAAATAGCCGGTGTGAGCATACGCATGGCTTCGAGTCCGCGGGTGGTCATTTCAACCCCACCAAGGCGGAACATGGCTTTCTGGCCGCCAGCGGGCCGCATGCCGGCGATATGCCGAACCAGTATGTCGATCAGGATGGCAAGCTGCGCGCCCAGGTCTTCAATGGCATGGTATCGCTGAACGGCAAAGACGGCATTCGCGGCCGCACGCTGATGATCCATGCCGACTCGGATGATTACCGCAGTCAGCCCGTCGGCGGCGCGGGCAAGCGCTTGGCATGTGCCGTCATCCAATAGGAAGCCGGCCGGCAGGCGAGGGTGAGGCGAGTCATAGGCGCGGTTGGCATCAAACAGCGATTGTTCTGCTGCGATGCCAAGTGGCGCTATGATTCGATAGCCGTTAATGCGCTAGCTCGCCAAGGATAGTGTGAATGGCGCATTGCCGTCGGCATCTGCGCCACGGCCGATCTCTTTGACTGCAGCAACCAGCCGCCCCCGGCGGCCAAGCATGTCGTCGCCGATGGCAATGAGCCGGGCATTCGGCGTGACGAATGGCGAGCTCGCGCGCAGGCGGCGGACCAGTACAAGGTCGTTCTCCTCCGGGTGAACGGCCAAAGCTGCAATCAGTGCCGCCGCTGGCGAGCGTGAAATACCCATCCAGCAATGAATGAGCAGGGGCGCGCCTCGATCCCAACCGGTAGCGAAATCGATGATGGCGCGAACATGCGTCTCCTGCGGGGCGACGAGATCGCCGGTTCCGGCAAAACTGATGTCGTTCATATTGAGCAGCAGATGCCGATCCGCCTTGATGACGGCGGGACGGTGAAAACTCTGCTCCTTGGCCATCAGGCTGATCATTTCGCGCGCGCCATGGCGAACGGCCATTTCGGCGATGCGCGCAAGCGGCGATACGATGATTACTGTCACGCGCCGACCCTCATGGCGGCACGCTCCGCCTCGATCGCCTCGAAGCGCTTGAGGAACAGCCGCTGTGCCTCGATTGCCGGCATGGGGGTGATCGGCAGCATCTCGCGCGTGATGTCGCGCGGCTGGCCGAAGAATTTGCGGGCTTCATCGGGCGTGAAGCCGGCAAGCAGCGTCGCTTCGAAATAGGCCGAGATCGTATCGGCCTTCTTGATCTTTTCCTTGAGCTTCGGCGCGCAATGCGGGGGCAGGGCGAAGCGCCGGTAGATTGCCGCCTCGAGCCGCTTCTCCACGACCTTGTAATCGCCGCCGACGACGGACTTGAACGGCGAGATCATGTCGCCGATCACATATTCCGGTGCGTCATGCAGCAAGGCGGCAAGCAGTTCGTCGGGCGTTGCCGGATTGAGATGGCGAAAGATCGCCTCGACGACAAGGCTGTGTTGCGCCACCGAAAAGGCATGGTCGCCGGACGTCTGTCCATTCCAACGCGCGACACGGGCAAGCCCATGTGCAATGTCGCTGATCTCGACGTCGAGCGGCGAGGGATCGAGAAGGTCGAGCCTGCGCCCGGATAACATGCGCTGCCAGGCGCGCGCGGTCGTCGCCGATGTCATGCCGACGCCTCGTCGGCGCGGGTGGGGAAGGCGAGGCCGGACCAGGTCGGAAGAGACACGGTGACGTCGACCTCACCAGCCTTTATCGGAACCTCTTCGGCAATGGCTTCGCCGGCGCGGTCTATGCGGACGATGGCTAGGCCCATATTGCCGGCGGTCGAGCCGAGCGTTCCGATCGGCTTGCTGGCAACAGTCAATTCCGTGCCGGAGGGCGGCAATTCGGCCCTGCCGTTGACGATGACGACACGCCTGCGCGCCGTTCCGCGATGGTGCATGCGGGAAACCACTTCCTGGCCGATATAACAGCCCTTACGGAAGCCGAGGCCGCCGTTCAGATCCATCAGCACGTCATGCGGGAACGCGTCCTGCAATGCGAAGTCACGGCCGGAAATAGCGATGCCGTTAGCGATCCGCAGTGCGTCATAAAGTGTCTCGGGGTCGTTGCCGTGCTCGCCGGGCGTCCGGGTCAGCACAATTCCCGCCTTCGCGAAACGGCTGTCCTTAGGACCTTCCACTGCGGCATCTCCCCATGCGACCGTAACGCCCTGTATGTCCTCCGCGATGAAATCGACCTTGGCTCGCAGGCGATACATGGTGAGCCGCTTGAGCAGGCTCTCCCGCTGTGCGGTATCGGTTTCGAGCAAAAAGCCAGGGCCGTCCCGCCAGATCATGAAGTCGAACAGGATCTTGCCCTGCGGCGTCAGCAACGCGCCGGGGCGACCCTCATCGGCGCCAAGCGAGGCAAGATCGGTGGTGATGAGATTGTGCAGGAACGTCTCCGCCTCCGCGCCGGCAATGCGGATGAAGGAGCGCTCTCTGAGGAATACGGCTGGCATGATGGTTCCGCTGATTTGGCCTAAAGCACGTCGCGATCTTTCAGATCGCTTCCTGCGCTTCAGGTCTTTGATCTTGCGCATGTCGTTGTCGCAAAACCGCTGCGCACTTTTGCGCGACATGCTTCATCAGGCAGAGGTAGGGCCTTCGACGGGGAACCGCAAGTTCCCCGGCCGCATCATTCGCCCGAGGTGAAGAATTTCCAGCGGCCGTCCGGCGTGATGCCGACTCGATAAAAATTATAGCCGCCGAATTCCAGCATGTCGGCATAGTCGCCGGCCGTCACAATGCGCATCAGATCGACCTTCTCCGGCGTGGAGAGCGTCTTGATGTCCTTCTCGGCGAAATAGGGCCAGACATAGACCTCATCAGGGGTTCCCTGGCCGACATGAGCAAAGCCGGTCGACATGATGTCGAGGAGAATGGACAGGATTTCGATGCCGTCGGGATCGCCTGAAAGATCATGCAGGGTCTTGATCGGATCTTCGCCGGGGTCGTCGGCGGTGACCTGCGTCTGCTTGAGCCCGCCGCCGACATTCATCAGCGGGCGCAGGCGTTCGAGATCACCGGAAGCGGCAGCCTCGACGATCGCCGCGCGGAGCTTCTTTACCGGCTCCGGCGCCCTATCGATATCGTAGAGGAATTCGACTGACTTGTTCGTGTTCGAAGCATCGCCGCTGCTCTGACTTGCCTGCTTGTTGATCAGCGGATCGGGCATTGGCAGCGCGTTGTTGGCAGGCGCTTCCAGCGCCTGCTCCATCGGCTTCTCGTTCTTTTTGGGAGTGGACTGTGCTGCCTCTTTCGCCTGAGGAGCCGGCGGGTTGAGCTGGGAAAAAGCATTGGCCGGTAGCGGCAAGGCGGTGCTGCCCAAAAGCAGGGTTACGGCAGCGAACGAGGCAATGGAACAGGTGAGCGCATTGCCTGGAAAGATACGCATTAGCAATCTCTGGGTGTTATTGCAGGGTACGGTTCGGAGAGAACTCGCCAGCGAGCATGCGTTCACGCAGCGATTCGAGCAAGGCTTCGGCGCCCTGTTCCCCTTGATTCCGGATCGTCTCGCGAATCGCGTGGGCGATGGCGGCGTCGGCGATGATTTCGGGCTCGATGCCATCTGCCATGCCGTCGGCCCAAGCTTCATTCTGGTATTCCAGCGCTGCCTGCATCTTTTCATGAACGATCATGTCGTCGATTTCGTTCAGGCTGGTTTCCATTGTTTCTTTCCTCGAGACGTTCATGTCCTTACCACTTGCTTAATAACTCTATCAGCCTTTTCCCAAAACGACACGGCTCGCCGTGAAAAGAGGTTAATAAATCGTCAATTTCCAAAGCGTGCGGTGATTTCTGTCGCCAGTGTTGCACCTTCGTTACGGTATCGCTCTTCCGCGACGCGGGCCTGCGGCGTGCAATTCGTGTAAACCGATGCAAACGACCGATATCCACGGTTGAAAGCGGCAGTGAGCCTTTCCTTTCGTTTCGGCTCGCTCTTGGTCTCCGTGTCGAGCAAGTGCTGCATGTCGCCGCGCCAACCGTCTTCCTGCGCTGGGCTGCATAGATTGCGCAAATAGTCGATTGAACCGAGTATTTCGGAGAGCCGGGAAAGCTGCTCGTCATAGGGCGCAGGCTGCTCGGCGTTCGCATTATCGGCAGCCTGTGCCGGTGGCGCGCTTGCTGCTGGCTGTGCGGCAGCGGGAAAGGCTGCGGCAAGCGCGATGCAGATCAGAAGCGGTCGGCCAAGGCTGTTATGAATCATGTAACCATGTTGACCGGACAAGCATGACGGGAACAAGGCGCGGCAGGCGGTTTCCACGCCGATATTGCTCAGCATCGTTAATTTCGGCGCCGAGCTATGCGTTTTCTGCAGCAAGTCGTTCCACGCATTCGAGCACGCTGGCGGGGACGGGGAGGGTGCGCACTTCCTCCAGCGTGTACCAGCCAATGGCAGCCGCATCGTCGGCGGCTTCGGCGACCGCATCCTCATCGGCATCCACAAGAAAGACCGAGAGCAGGAAGTGGCTCGTCAGCGTTCCGTCCGCCGCGTGGGAGCGGAGATCGTAAGTCTCGAACAGGCGAGGATTGCGGGCTGAGATGCCAGTCTCCTCCTTGAACTCGCGCAGCGCCGCGTCGGCCGGTGTCTCTCCGTCTTCGGCCCGCCCTCCCGGAAAGGCGTACATATCGGCGGACGGCGGATTGCTGCGCAAGACAAGCAGGAAGCGACCGTTGCGTTCGAGGATGGCGGAGGAGGCAGGGCGAGGATTGGAAGTCATGGATCACTTTGCATTCGGATGAAGAACGATGCGCGATGGCAACGAGCCACCTGTGGCTAATTTCTACAGGAAACGGCGCTTGCTGTCCCATGGGAAAGCCCCTTAACTCGCTTCCAGCGGAAGCCGCGATTCTGAATGCGCCGAACACGGGGACGATCGGGAATGATCTACGGGCTATATGCTTTGGCGGCTCTTGCCGAAATTGCGGGCTGCTTTGCCTTCTGGGCGTGGTTGCGTCTGTCGAAGCCCGTCTGGTGGCTTGCACCCGGCCTTGTCTCGCTGGTGCTCTTTGCATGGCTGCTGGCGTTGGTGCCGAGCGAGGCGGCCGGCCGCACTTTTGCTGCCTATGGCGGCGTCTATATTGTTGCCTCCATTCTCTGGCTCTGGTTCGCCGAAGGGCGGCTACCGGACCGATGGGATATTTCGGGCGCCGTCATCTGCCTCGTCGGGGCGGCGGTCATTCTGCTCGGTCCGCGCGGCTGACGTTAGGCTTGACCAGCCGCTTTTCGGGTGCAACACAGGCCTGATGTGCGGACGTTTCGCTTTGACATCGACGGCAGATCACGTGGGGGAAGCGCTCGGCGTCCTGCTGAACGAGGCATTTCCCGCGCGCTACAACATCGCGCCGACGCAGCCGATCCTTGTCGTGATATCGGGCGATCGGCAGCGACCGGGAAGCAATCTGCCGGATCGTCGCGCCTTGCTCGTGCGCTGGGGCTTTATGCCCGACTGGGTGAAGGACCCCAAGGATTTCCCGCTTCTGATCAATGCGCGGGCGGAAACGGCAATAGGCAAGGCCTCCTTCCGCGCGGCCATGCGCCATCGCCGCATCCTCATCCCGGCATCCGGCTTCTATGAATGGCATCGGCCGCCGAAGGAAAGCGGCGGGAAGCCGCAAGCCTACTGGATCCGGCCCCGCGGCGGCGGCGTCATCGCTTTTGCGGGGCTGATGGAAACCTGGTCGTCGGCAGATGGTTCCGAGGTCGATACGGGTGCGATCCTGACGACAGCGGCAAACAGCGCCATTCGATCCATCCATGACCGCATGCCCGTCGTCATCAAGCCGGAGGATTTCGCCCGCTGGCTCGACTGCAAGACGCAGGAGCCTCGCGATGTCCTTGATCTGATGAAACCGGTCCAGGAGGATTTTTTCGAGGCGGTTCCGGTTTCGGATCGCGTCAACAAAGTTGCCAATATGGGGCCGGATGTGCAGACACCCGTGGTGCTCGATCCGGTCAGGAAACCGCCGAAGAAAACGGATCCGGACGATGGCCAACTAAGCCTTCTCTAAGCGGCCGCCATTTTAGCGGCCAGTGAGCGGAAATGCTGCCTGCCGGCATTGGTCGGCGGTGGGCAGAACTATATTCTCAGGCGATCTTCTTCTTGAGAGGCTTTGTCTTCAGCATCAGATGGGCTGCAAGAACGGCTTTCAGCCCCAGCGGACGATAATGCTTGCTGGGATCGATCTTTGCCTGCGGTTGTGGCGGCTGGTCCTTTTTCTGCGTCATGTTTCACTCCTCACCATGCTCCCACGGAGCATTTTTCGATTCACAGTCGAGTAGTGCTTTTTGTCGTAAATCATGACAAATCGAAGGCGTTTTCCAATCAGCTTTTGTAAACAACGACCATATTTCGAGAGATTAGCGCCGAAACCTCGTGTAGAATCCGCACTGCCGCAATGTTTGAATCTGCGGAAATGTCGCGCCGACCTGGCTTTCCGCTGCGCCGATGAGCGACCGTCTTGTCTCTGATTGATAAGGGAGGCTTACAGACTAGCGGTTGCAGCGCGGCAGTGCCGACAGAGGACTGTTGTGCGGCGGTTTGATATGCTGGTCCTAGATATGTCGGCCGATGTCGTCGTTGGAATCGTCGACATTGGGATCGGCGGGGCCATTGATGGTGTAGGTGCCGTATTTCTTTGCCCAGGAGCGTGCGCCGAAGGGCAGGGACAGCAAATAGATGACGACGGTCACGACCATGACATGCCACGTATAGCTCATCAGCAGCGCGACATAGACGACGAGGCCGAGCATGATCGGCAGCACCAGATCGCGCCTTACGCCGTTGCCTTCCGATTTGCCGGACCATACGGGCAGACGGCTGACCAGCAGGAAGCCGATGAGAACCGTGTAGGCTGCGCCCCATAAGGCGAAGGTGCGGTCCGGCGTAAGGCCGAGAAAGCCGAGATAAACAGGCAGCAGCACCAGCATGGCGCCGGCAGGCGCCGGTACGCCGACGAAATATTCGGATTGCCACGAGGCCTTATGCTCGCGTTCGGCCATGACATTGAAGCGGGCAAGCCGCAGTCCGGCGGCGATCGTGTAGATCAGCGCCGCGATCCAGCCGAGCGAGCGGGCCTGGTCGAGCAGGAACACGTAGACGACGAGCGCCGGCGCAACGCCGAAATTGACGATATCGGCGAGCGAATCCATCTGCGCGCCGAATTTCGAGGTGGCCTTCATCAGCCGCGCGACGCGCCCGTCGATGCCGTCGAGGAAGGCGGCGACCAGCACCGCCACGACGGCGAGCTCGTAACGATTTTCGAAAGCGAGGCGAATGCCCGTCAGGCCGGAGCAGATCGCCAGCACGGTGATCATGTTCGGCACGATCAGCCGCAACGGAATTTCCCGGAGACGCGGCCCACGCGCTTCGTCATTGGGCCCGTGCGGCTCGAAAGGCGGAAAAGGCGTCTTCATCTCGCTCGTGTTCCTACACTTCAGCTGCGGCGGCTAATGGTTGTGCCCTTGGCCGAGCCGAATTCGGCAATGACGGTTTCGCCGGCGATCGCCCGCTGGCCGACGGCAACGCGCGATGAAGCGCCTTCCGGCAGGAAAACATCGAGGCGCGAGCCGAAGCGGATGAGGCCGATGCGCTCGCCGGCATCCAGCGGCTCGTTCGGATGGACGAAGCAAAGAATGCGGCGGGCAACGAGGCCGGCAATTTGCACGACCCCGATTTCGCCATGCTTCGTTTCGATCACGAGGCCGTTGCGTTCATTCTGTTCGCTGGCCTTGTCGAGCTCGGCATTGAGGAAGCTGCCCTGGCGATAGGCGACGTTGGTGATGCGGCCGCGCATCGGCGAACGGTTCACATGGCAATCGAACACGTTCATGAAGATCGAGATGCGCAGCATCGGCTGGCTGCCGAGATTGAGCTCGGCCGGCGGCGTCACCATCTGCACGCTCGAAACCTTGCCGTCGGCAGGTGATATCGCCAGATCATCGTCCTGAGGCGTCATGCGTTCGGGATCGCGGAAGAAATAGGCGCACCACAGCGTCAGGATCAGGCCGATCCAGAAGAGCGGCTTGAAGATCCAACCGAGTACCAGCGACGCGACGAAGAAGCCTGCAACGAAGGGATAGCCCTCCTTGTGTATGGGAACGATGACGTTGCGTACGCTGTTCATCAAGCTCATCTATGGCCTACTCCGTTAGGGCATGCTCACCAGGAACCGGGCTCCGGTTCTTCGAAGATCATGCCAGTCAAAAGAATGAGAACAAGATAAGCAGTCTTGCTCTGAATACCAGTCGAGCGTGACTACAGGCAAACTCTGTCATGAGCAATGCTTTCGCGCGCTCGTCCTCAACGCAATCCGCGTCAAGCAAGATGCCAACGTTCCCCTGACTTGAAAAGTGCAGCCTGTGGAAACCCGTGCGGGACGCAATGAAAAGGCCGCCGATGGCGGCGGCCTTCTGTGTCCCGCGTCGGCCGATCGGAAATCAGAGGCCGAGAGCAGCGCGCAGCTCAGCCTTGGCGCCTTCGTATTCGGTCTTGTAGTCGTCATGCGTCATGATGGTTTCGGCTATGACGGTGCCTGCAATATGGGCGGCTTCGACATCGGAGGCGTAGTGGATGCCGCCGACGATGCGGTTATGGCCGTATTCCCAGGCACGCGCCATGATGGCGGCGCGTTTCTCCGGTACCATATTTGCGAGCACGATGCCCATCAGGGTACCGACCGTGGCGTGGCCTGACGGATAGGAGCCGGACTTGGAGAGCGGTACGATCGGCTTGACGAGATCGCTGTAGAGATGCGGACGCGGGCGCTTCCAGACATCCTTGGCGGGATCGACGACGGCCCCTTCGGTCTCGACGACGCGATCGAAGAAGGCCGAAAACTTCGGCAGGTTTTCCTTGGTGAATTTCGGATTGTCGATGACGTCGGAGAAGCGCCAGACGTTCTCTTCGGCATCGGCCACGGCGCGAGCCGCCATTTCCGGCGTGCGGGTCACCTGGATCGTCAGGATTTCGCCGAGCTCCGCCTTCATCTGCGCGGAATCATTGGCGGGCGGCGGCGGCAGCAGATCGAGGAGGTTGATCTCCTTGGCATCGGTGAAAGGCTTGGCATCTTCGGCGAAAACCGGCGAGGCCAGGCCGACGACGAGCAAAAGGCTTAAAGCTTTGGCAAAACTACGCATTTGGGGGGCTCCGTTGAAAAAGACCCTCGTACCTAGCAAGCTGTCGTCTCAGTCTCGTGACAACAATCGGTGCATAACCGCGGCGCACCCGATGCTGTCATGGGCGGCGGAATTCCATGCTTCCACGGGTTTTCTCACCTTGCCGGCGCCAGCCGGTCGATAACGCCCAGATCGTCGCTCTCGCGCACCTGCTTCAGATGCTCCTCGGCCTGCGTTGCTTCGCGCTGGCGGCTCCACATGGACGCATAAAGCCCGTTCCGCGCCAGAAGCTCGGCATGTGTGCCGCGCTCGGCGATCACGCCGCTTTTCAGCACGATGATCTCATCCGCGCCGATGACGGTCGATAGGCGGTGAGCGATGACAAGCGTCGTGCGGTTCTTGGAGACGACGTCGAGGGCAGCCTGTATTTCGCGCTCGGTCGTCGTATCGAGCGCGGAGGTCGCCTCGTCGAGGATCAGAACCGGCGGCGATTTGAGAACGGTGCGCGCGATCGCCACACGCTGCTTCTCGCCGCCGGACAATTTGAGGCCACGCTCGCCGACCTTGGTCTCGAACCCTTCCGGCAGAGTGCGGATGAACTCGCCGATCTGCGCGATCTCCGCGGCCGCGGTAACTTCAGCTTCGCTGGCGCTCGGACGGCCATAGCGGATGTTGTAAGCGATGGTATCGTTGAAGAGCACGGTATCCTGCGGCACCATGCCGATGACCTTTCGCAAGCTCTTCTGCGTAACGGTTCGCAGATCCTGGCCGTCGATGGTGATCGTGCCGTCCTGCACGTCGTAAAAGCGATAGAGCAGACGCGACAGCGTCGATTTTCCGGCGCCCGAAGGCCCGACCACGGCGACCGTCTTGCCGGCGGGCACTTCGAAGGAGATGCCCTTCAGGATCGGCCGTGCCGGATCATAGGCGAAATGCACGTCCTTGAACGCAATCGCCCCGTCGGCGATGACAAGCTCCTTGGCATCAGGCGCATCGACCACCTCGGGCTTAACCTCGAGCAGGTCGAACATCTCCTCGATATCGGTCAGGCCTTGGCGTATTTCGCGATAGACGAAGCCGATGAAGTTGAGCGGCACGGAGAGCTGCAGCAGCATCGCGTTGATGAAGACGAAGTCGCCGACCGTGTGATGGCCGTTCAGGACGGACAAGCCGGACATGACCAACATCACCGTCGTGCCAAGGCCGAAGACCAAGCCTTGGCCGAAGTTCAGCCAGCCAAGCGACGTCCAGACGCTGGTGGCTGCCTTTTCATATCGCTCCATCGATTGATCGAAGCGTCTGGCTTCCATCTCCTCGTTGCCGAAATATTTGACCGTCTCGAAGTTCAGCAGCGAATCGATCGCCTTGGTGTTCGCGTCGGTATCGCTGTTGTTCATCGTCCGGCGGATGGAGATACGCCAGTCGCTCGCCTTGACGGTGAACCAGATGTAGAGCCAGACCGTGACGGCCGTGACCGCGAGATAGGAAAAGCCGTAGCCGCGCCAGAAGATGATGGCGGTCAGCAGGAATTCGATGAAGGTCGGAAACGTGTTGAGGATCGTGAAGCGGACGATCGTCTCGATGCCCTTGGTGCCGCGCTCGATGATGCGCGAGAGGCCACCGGTCTTGCGCTCCAGATGGAAACGCAGCGAGAGCTCGTGCATGTGCACGAAGGTCCTGTAGGCGAGCTGGCGCACCGCATATTGGCCGACGCTCGCAAAAAGGGCGTCGCGCAGCTGGTTGAGGCCGAGCTGGATCAGGCGTGTCGCGTTCGTGGCGATGATCAAAGCGATGGCACCGACCAGGAAAGCAGGCAGAATGCCTTGCATGTCGAGCTTGCCGTTCAGCGCATCGACGGACCATTTGAAGAAGTAGGGGACCAGCAGCAGGAAGAATTTCGAGACCAGCAGGAAGACGGTCGCCCAGACCACCCGCATTTTCAGATCCATGCGCCCGCTCGGCCACATATAGGGCCAGAGATTGACGATCGTGTTCAATGGATTGCTGGAATCCGCCGATATGGTTTTCTTCTGGCCTGCCATGTCCGTCTCCGGCGAATGATTGGGCAGCCGGGTGTGGCAGCGTTTGCACAGCCGACTGGCAAGCCTTCATAGCCAAGACATGGCCGTTGTGGGAAGGCTATGGGATCGGGCGACGCTTATACTATTTTCATGCGGTATAAAAGCAGCGGCCAGGCGTTGATGAGCCTGGCCGCTGCCAATGTTCACGATGGGCGGTCCTTGCCGCTAGAGATGCTCGCCCGAAAGCCGCTTGCGGTGAAGCTCCTCGGCATTCGGCAATGCGTCCTTCGGCAGGCCGAAGACCTGACCCGGCAGGATCCGGTCCGGATTGTTGATCTTATCCTCGTTGGCCAGATAGATCGTCGTATAACGCACGCCCGCACCGTAGATGCGGCGTGAGATCTGCCAAAGCGTATCGCCGCGACGGATGATGACGGCATTGCTATCCTGCGAGAGCGGCGCCTGCTCGATTGTCTTCGGGCCACTGTCGCTGGACGAGACCTCTGTGTTCGGCTGTGCCGGCGCCGTCTGCACCGGCGCGGTGATGACAGCAATCATCTGTTCGAGCCCAGGCAGCGCCGCGCCAACCGATATCGGATCTTTCGGCAAAGCCAGCAAGGTGGCAAGCGCCTTGGAGGCCGCGCTCGAAGCATCGGCAGCAGCCTTCTTCAACGCAGCACTGGCGTTGATGGTCGGCCGGAATTCAGACAGCGACTTGAGCGCGATTTCCGTGCCGGAGCGGGCGGCTGCTAGCTGCTCCGTATTCGGCTGCTTGCCGTCGGTAAAGAGGCCCTTGAGCAGCGCAAAAGCCTTGCCCGCGCCTTCCTTGAGCTTGGCAAGCTCGCCTTCGTCGAGTGGCACCATGTTTGCCGTGGTCGCTTGCGCCTGACCATTGCCGGCCGTCGGAGCTTGCGCCGCAACCGTCACCTGATTTCCTTCGGGGCGTGTGAAGTTGACGCTGGTCCGCACGACGACTTTGCCGGCGCCATCGAGTACGTCGACGCGGATCTTGTGATCGCCGACGGCAAGAGGCATGGGTCCGTCCACGACAAAGTGACCGTCCGCACCCGCGACGTTCTCGCCGATGAGCTTGTCGTCGGCATAGGCGTGGACCTTGGCATTCGGCTTCGTGGTGCCGGCAACGAAGATATGATCGTTTTCGATCTCCACCGCATTGACCATGACGTCTGGATTCGCCTCCACCTTCGCTGCTGGCGGTGTTGCCGTGCCTGCCGTAGGATTGGCGGATGCGACCGCCGTACCATCCTGTTGCGGCTTGGCATCCGTCGTGGTCGCTTTGGCCTGAGTGTCGGCTGCGGACGCGTCCTGTTCGCCGGCGGCCACGCGGCCCTGTTTGGCGGAAGGCGCGGTGATGATGCGACTTGCAGCGCCTGGCTTGGACACCATCGCGAGGACCTGGGTGGAATTGTCCTTCGGCACGGAGACGGTTGCGACTTCCTCGGAACTGACGGCCTTGCCGTCCCTGCCGGTGGCGCGCAGCACCAATTCGTGGTCTCCGGGCGGCAGCGGATTGTCGAGTACGGCGGCAAAGTCGCCACTCGGGCCGACATTGGTCGTCGTGACAACCTTTTCGCCGTCGACGATCTCCAGCTTGGCATTCGGCTCGGCTGAGCCTGCGATAACAGTGGAGCCATCCGGTTCGACGCGCAATACATCGAATGACGGTACACGAGGATTGGCAGCCGAGTTGGTCCCGGGCGCCTGTTGGCCTGTCAACGCTGCGAAAGCCTTGTCGATCGCCGCACTGGCTTCGGCAGCGTTGTCGGGAAGAGACTGGATGATGGCGAGAGCCTTGCCTGCACCGTCCTGCGCTTTCTTAACGAGTCCCGTCGTCGTCGCATCGATCCCTTCGGGAAGTGCGAAACCGACGATCGATTGCAGGGCGGTAATCGCCTTTGTCCTCGCAGCCGTAAAGGCATCCTGGGCCGGTGCATTGCCGTCCTTGAAGAGCGCCTTCAAATCGGCCAGCGAAGCGGTTGCCGCGCCCGTCAGGTCGGTCAGCTTCTTCGCAAGGTCTGCGGTGTTGACGGCGGCCGACACGGCATTCTGCGTGGCCTTGGTCGCGCTCTCGGCGGTCTCGCCAGCCTTCTGCGCGTTTTGGTCGATCGTATTTTTCACCGCATTGCTGGCTTGATTGACCACGTTGCCGATCGGGGTCTTGTCACCGTTGATGCGCGGCATCACGAAGAAGACCATCAACAGGGTCGCAATTGCCAACACCAACAGAGCCAGCCAACCGGCACGGTTCTTCATCATCATTCATCTCCACGCGGCGAAGTCATCGCAACTCCTGAAATTGCTAGCGATTTCGCCTGCTTTTACAAGCTTTCTCAGCCATTTTCGCATGTTCCGTCACAAGTTTTCCTTTGAAAAATCTTGACTGAGCATCCGCAGCATAGTTGTTTGCATCCATGACCGACGATTCCACGCCAATTCGAACCATTTGCGTCTATTGCGGCTCGCGGCCGGGACGCGACCCCTCCCACATGGCTGCCGGCCGCGAACTGGGCAAAAGCATTGCCGAAAACGGCCTGCGCCTGATTTATGGCGGCGGAACGAAGGGTATCATGGGCGCTGTCGCGAGCGGCGTGCTATCGCACGGCGGTCAGGTCACCGGCATCATTCCGGAATTTCTGGTCGATATGGAAGCGACGCGCCATTCGCTCGGTCAACTCGACGAGCTCATCATAACGCCTGATATGCATGCGCGCAAACATGGCATGTTCGAGCGCGCCGACGCTTTCGTGGCGTTGCCGGGCGGTATCGGTACTTTGGAAGAGATCGTGGAGATCATGACCTGGGGTCAGCTCGGCCGCCACGAAAAGCCGATGGTCTTCGCCAATATCAACGGTTTCTGGGATCCGGTGATGGAGCTGATACGCCATATGACGGAAGAGGGCTTCGTCCACACCGCTCATCGCGTGCAGCCGCTCGTCATCGACAAGATTGCCGATATCATTCCAGCGATCCGCAAGCATGCCGCAGAGACGCGCGGCGACCGCGGCGGAGAAGAGGCCGTGATTTCCAAGCTTTAATTGAGAATCTGCCAGCCAGGCCCGCTGGTTATCCTCCTCTGCTCTGACGCAGCATCGACCAGCTGTAGAGGACGAGACCGGCCCAGATCAGCGAGAATGCAACGAGCTGCGTCGTGCCGAAGGGTTCCTTGAACAGGAAAACGGCGATCAGGAAGACCATTGTGGGAACGATGTATTGCATGATGCCGATGGTCGACATCCTCAAAAGCTTCGCACCATTGGCGAAGATCATCAACGGCAGCGCCGTCACGAGCCCGCAGCCGAGCAGGAGCGCGGTATCCGAAAGGCCGGTCTGGTAAAAGTGACCTTCGCCGCGCGCTTCCAGATAGAGGATGTAAAATGCTGCCGGGATACAGAGCAGCAGCACCTCGATGAAAAAGCCCTGGTTGGCTCCAACAGGCAGGGTCTTGCGGAAAAAGGCATAAAAGCCCCAGGAGAAGGTCAGCGACAACGCGACCCAGGGAAGGGTGCCGGCTTTCACCGTCAAAATGATGACGGCGGCGGCTGCAAGGCAGATCGCGACGATCTGCGTCGGCGCCAGCTTTTCCTTGAGCAGGATGGCGCCGAGCGCGATGCTGAACAGCGGATTGATGAAGTAGCCGAGGGCGGCATCAAGCGAATGGCCGGCGCCGATGGCCCAGACATAGGTTCCCCAGTTGATGGTGACGAGCGCTGCCGTCAGCGACGCCATGGCGATTGTCCGCGGGTTGCGAAACGCCGCCTTCACGTCGCCCAGGCGGCCGAGCGCCAGCAGCACGATGCCGGCGACGGGAACCGACCAGACGATGCGATGGGCGATGACCTCGAAAGCCGGGATATGCGCCAGCGCCTTCATATAGAGTGGCAGAACGCCCCAGAAGAGATAGGCCGTCATCGCAAAGCCGAAGCCGCGGATAGCGTCGTTGTTCTTGATTTCAGGTTTGACCGCGTCAGTGGCCATGAATTTTCCCGTCATTCTCTGTTATTCGAGACGGGATTACTCCAATGCATGCGGCATGGCTAATTCATTTCATTGACGGCATCGTCAAGCTTTTTGATGGGCGGCGGATTACTCCGCCGCAATCCTGCCTGCCATATGCCGGTTTTTCATCAGCTTGTAGATGACCGAATCCATCAAGGCCTGGAAGGACGCATCGATGATGTTTTCGGAGACACCGACCGTCCACCAGCGTACGCCATCGCTATCGGTGGATTCGATCAGGACCCGGGTGATGGCCTCCGTGCCGCCATTGAGGATACGCACCTTGAAGTCGGCCAGTTCCAGATCGTCTATCTCGTGCTGGTATTTGCCGAAATTCTTGCGCAGCGCCAGGTCGAGTGCGTTGACCGGGCCGTCGCCCTCGGCAACCGACATGATGGTTTCGCCGTCGATGATGATCTTGACGACGGCTTCCGAGACGATTTTCACCCGGCCGTGGGAATCGAAGCGGCGTTCCACCATGACGCGGAAACCATCGATCGCAAAGAATTCCGGGATGGTACCGAGCATGCGGCGCGCCAAAAGTTCGAAGCTCGCATCCGCGCCTTCGTAAGCATAGCCTGTCGCTTCGCGTTCCTTGACGATCTGGATCAGCTGGTCGAGCTTCGGATCGTCCTTACCGACCTCGATGCCGCGCCGCTTCAGCGCATTGATGAAATTCGACTTGCCGCCCTGGTCGGAGACCATCACTTTGCGGAAATTGCCGACACTTTCCGGCGGCACATGCTCGTAGGTGCGCGGGTCCTTCAGCAGCGCCGAGGCATGGATGCCGGCTTTGGTCGCGAAGGCGGAGGCGCCGACATAGGGTGCCTGATGGTCGGGTGAGCGGTTCAGCAGCTCGTCGAAGGCATGCGAAAGGCCAGTCAAGCCCACCAGGCGCTCGGCGTCGATCGTTGTTTCGAAGCGTTCGCTATAGGCTCTTTTCAGTGCCAGGGTCGGGATCAATGTGATCAGGTTGGCATTGCCGCAGCGCTCACCGATGCCGTTCAGCGTGCCCTGGATCTGCCGCACGCCGGCTTCGACCGCGGCAAGCGAATTGGCGACCGCCTGGCCAGTGTCGTTATGGGCGTGAATACCGAGACAGTGCCCGGGGACGCCGCAGGCGATGACGGCCTCGACGATGGCGCGAATCTCCGGCGGCTGCGTACCACCGTTGGTGTCGCAGAGCACGACCCAACGCGCTCCGGCATCATAGGCCGTCTTGGCGCAGGCAAGCGCATAGGTAGGATTGGCCTTGTAGCCGTCGAAGAAATGCTCGCAATCGACCAAAGCTTCCTTGCCGGCGCCAATGGCCGCCTTGACACTTTCGGCGATGCTTTCGAGGTTCTCCTCGTTGGTGCAGCCGAGCGCCACCTTGACGTGATAGTCCCAGCTCTTCGCAACGAAACATATCGCGTCTGATTTCGCCTGCAGCAGGCTCGCAAGGCCGGGATCGTTGGAGGCGGAGATGCCGGCGCGCTTCGTCATGCCAAAGGCGACGAAGGAGGCCGAATTGGTGCGCTTCTCGTTGAAGAATGCCGTATCGGTGGGGTTGGCGCCGGGATAGCCGCCTTCGACATAATCCAGGCCGAATTCGTCCAGCATGGTGGCGATGGCAATCTTGTCCTCGACCGAGAAGTCGATGCCGGGCGTCTGCTGCCCGTCGCGGAGCGTCGTGTCGAAGAGATAGATTTTTTCGCGTGTCATACGGTTTCCTCCGGCGAACCGGCTTGATAGTGGGGTGCCCCTCATCCGTCCTCTCTCGGTTTCGCTTTGCGAAACCGAGAGAGTCCACCTCCTCCCCGTTTACACGGGGCGAAGGGGCTTGTGAGCTTGTTGCCTCTCCCCGCATGCGGGGCGAGGGGCCTTATTCGGCATTACACTTTTCCGGCAAACCTGTCCGTCGCGCGGATCAGCTGATCGAGAATGCCGGGTTCCGACGAAGCATGGCCCGCGCCCTCGATCAGATGAAATTCCGCTTTCGGCCAAGCCTTGTGCAGCGCCCAGGCATATCGCGCCGGGCAGGGCATGTCGTAGCGGCCATGGACGATGACGCCGGGAATGTCTTTCAGCTTGTAAGCGTCGCGCAGCAGCTGCCCTTCTTCGAGCCAGCCGGCATTGACGAAGAAGTGGTTCTCGATACGGGCGAAGGCATGCGCATATTCCGCATCCTCGAACTGGGCGCTGACAGCAGGCTCCGGCAGGAGCGTGATCGTCTCGCCTTCCCAGATCGACCATGCTTTCGCGGCTTCCAGGCGGGCAGCCTTATCGGGATGGGTCAGCAGCCGATGGTAGGCGGCCATCATCTCATGGCGCTCTTCCGGTGGGATAGGGGCGATGAAGCGCTCCCATTTGTCAGGGAACATTTCGGAGACGCCGAACTGATAATACCAGTCGAGCTCGGCTCTGGTCAGCGTGTAGATGCCGCGCACAATCAGTTCGGAAACCCGCTCCGGATGCGTTTCGGAGTAGGCGAGCGCCAGTGTCGAGCCCCAGGAGCCGCCGAAAACCATCCACTTTTCCGCACCGGCCATTTTGCGCAGTCGTTCGATATCGTCGACCAGATGCCAGGTGGTGTTGGCTTCCAGGCCGGCATGCGGCGTGGAGCGCCCGCAGCCGCGCTGGTCGAACAGGGTCACGTCATAAAGCGCCGGATCGAACACGCGGCGATGACTGGGCGAAATGCCGCCGCCAGGCCCGCCATGCAGGAAGACGGCGGGCTTGGCGCCTGGCGTCCCCACCCGTTCCCAATAGATCACATGACCGTCGCCGACATCGAGGTGACCGGAGGCATAGGGTTCGATTTCCGGATAGAATGTGCGCAGGACTTCGGTCATATTTTCAGCCCCTCGGCCGGCCAGACATCGGTGTCATGATCGGGATGCTGGAAGGAGATGATCTGCTCCTGCCGCGAATAGAAATCCGGATCCTGATGGATGGGCTTTTCGAAAATCGTCTCTACCCAAGGCAGACGATAGGCATGGTTGACCTGGATCTGCGGCGCGAGATCGTCGCGCTCGTCGAAGGCGCCGATCGCGATTTCAAGGCCACCGGGATGACGGTAGGTCAACGGCGTGCCGCAGTTCTTGCAGAAGCCGCGGTCGATATTGACGGAAGACTGGAAATAGCTCGGCTCGCCGCGCGTCCATTCCACACCGTCTTCGGGGGCGGTAACAAGCGCGGAGAAGAAATTGCCGAACTGCTTCTGGCACATGCGGCAATGGCAGATGGACGGGCGGCCGAGCTGGCCGCGGATGCGAAACCGTACCGCGCCGCATTGGCATCCTCCGCTTCTGGTAGCTTCACTCATGACTCTTCTCCTCTGGCCAGCTTGAGGTATCGTGATCGGGATGCTGATGATTGGACAGCTTGATCGATATCGCACGGTCCGAGCCATCCTCGTCCGGTTCCATCGGCAGCGCATCGAGTGCATGGAACCAGGGCATCTTTGCCGCGCGGTTCGATTGTGCGACGGGTTGGACCAGCGTTGGCTCATCCAATGAACCAAGCGTCACATTGATGGAATCCGTGCCGGGAACATCATAGAACAGGGGCGTGCCGCAGGTGCCGCAAAAGCCGCGGCGCACGAGATCGGACGAATGAAACCATGAGGGTTCGCCGCGTGTCAGCTCGAAATCGGCTCGTTTGGCGTTTCCCAGCGGCAGGGCATAATTGCCGGATGCTTTCTGGCACATGCGGCAATGACAAAGATGCGGATAGCCGAGCGCGCCGGCGGTGCGATAACGAACCGCGCCACATTGGCATCCGCCGCTATATCCCGCTGTCATTGTCATTTGCTGCTCTCCGGTGGCCATATTGCCGTATCGTGATCGGGATGCTGGTTGGATATGATGTTCAATACGAAGGGCGCCTGCGCAGCGTCCTCCTCCGTCAAGTGTCCGGGCAGCAGATGCAGCCGATCGACGAAGCCGATCTTGGCTTCCGTGCCATATTGCACGACAGGCGGCAGTTGCGAGGGGTCATCGAAGGCGCCGGCCGCCACCGCAATGCCATCCGGTGCCTCGTAGGTTAGCGGTGTGCCGCAATCCCCGCAGAAGCCGCGCTTCACATAATTGGACGATTGGAACAGCTTCCGCTCGCCACGTGTCCATGCGAGCTCGGTACCACGCGTTGAGACCAGCGGCGCATAATAGGCGCCGAAAGCCTTCTGACACATGCGGCAATGACAGATCGACGCATCCTTCAGTTCGCCCCGCACGCGGAAGCGAACCGCTCCGCACTGACAGCCGCCGGTGTAGGTCGAGACGGTCATGACTTATCCTTTCCGCTGACGATCAGGATATGCATGCAGACGTTATCAATATCCTTCAGGACATCGTCATTCCAGAAGCGCAGGATAGTCCAGCCATCGGCTTCGAGGCGGCGGGTGCGAATCTGGTCATAGGTCTGATCACGATCATTGCCGTGCTGGGAGCCGTCGACATCGACAATCAGCCTTTCCGCAGGGCATGCGAAATCGACAATATATCCAGCGATGGGCAACTGGCGGCGGAAGCCGAGGCCCATGAGGCGATGGGCGCGCAATTCGTTCCAGAGACGCAGTTCCGCGTCCGTCATGACCTTGCGCATGCGGCGCGCATTGCTTCGGGCTTTCGGCGGGACTGGAGTATGCGGCAAGTTACCCCCCTCTGTCCCTGTCGGGACATCTCCCCCACAAGGGGGGAGATCGTTAACCCGTGGCACTTGCGCGCCCCAAACGGAGATCGAATCTGCGGAAATTAAGCTCTGCGGTTTTGCGGACAGATGCCGCAAACTCCCCCCAATCTCCCCCCCTGTGGGGGAGATGTCACGATAGTGACAGAGGGGGGTAACAAGGCTCACCGCTTGATCTCCCAAGTCGTGATACGCTCGCCCGTCGTTGGATCCTTGCCATCCTTGAGCTGAATGCCCATGGCAGTCAGCTCTTCGCGAAGCTTGTCGGCTTTAGCAAAGTTCTTGGCCTTCAGCAGCTCCAGGCGCTGGCGCACCTTGGCATCGATCTCCGCGACCACAGCTTCGTCCATCTCCGCCCTCTTCGGCAGCAGGCCGAGAAGATCGGCGCTGGCCGTGAAGACAGGCAGGAGATTGGCATCGGCATTGGCTGCTTGCGCCAGGGCATGCAGTGCCTGGATGGCGGCGACGGTGTTGAGATCATCGCCGAGAGCGGCAAGGACTGTCTGATCCGGCGCGGCACCGCTGGCATCCCCCGCCGGCCATTTGGCGATTAGCCGTTCGGCCTCTTCCAGACGCTTCACAGAGAAATCGATCGGCTCGCGATAATGTGTCATCAGCATGGCAAGCCTCAGCACCTCGCCCGGCCAGGTCCGGCCGCCGAGCTTTTCCGTCTGCAGCAGCTCGTAGATGGTGACGAAGTTGCCTTCCGACTTCGACATCTTGCGGCCTTCGACCTGCACGAAGCCGTTATGCATCCAGACATTGGCCATGGCATGCGTGCCATGCGCGCAGCGCGATTGCGCGATTTCGTTTTCATGATGCGGGAAGATCAGGTCCAGGCCGCCGCCGTGAATGTCGAAAACATCGCCGAGATAGCGTCCGCTCATGGCCGAGCATTCGATATGCCAGCCCGGACGACCCCGGCCCCAGGGGCTTTCCCAGCCGGGTTCGTTCGCGTCCGAAAGTTTCCACAGAACGAAATCGCCGGGGCTCTTCTTGTGCTCGTCGACGGCGACGCGGGCGCCGGCCTGCTGTTCGTCGAGATTGCGCTTCGAAAGCTGGCCGTAATCGGGCATCGACTTGGTATCGAACAGCACTTCGCCGGCCGCCCGATAGGCATGGCCCTTGGTAATCAGCGTT
This sequence comes from Rhizobium sp. AB2/73, assembly GCF_020871915.1. NCBI lineage: Bacteria > Pseudomonadati > Pseudomonadota > Alphaproteobacteria > Hyphomicrobiales > Rhizobiaceae > Rhizobium > Rhizobium sp. AB2/73. The sequence continues at coordinate 805,732 of NZ_CP067071.1, forward strand.
TCGATGATCGCGATCATCTCAGCGATATTGTCGGTCGCGCGCGGCTGCACCGATGGTTCCAGGCAGCCGAGCGCTGTCGTGTCTTCGCGGTACTGCCGTTCGGTCTTCTCCGTCACCAGGCGGATCGCATCGTTCAGCGGCAGGCCGGGATGGTCGCGCAGCGCGCGTGCGTTGATCTTGTCGTCGACGTCGGTGATGTTGCGGACATAGGTGACTTTGCTCTCGCCGTAGACATGCCGCAGAAGCCGGAACAGCACGTCGAAAACGATGGCCGGGCGGGCATTGCCGATATGGGCGAAATCATAGACCGTCGGGCCGCAGACATACATGCGGACGTTATTGCGGTTGATCGGCTGGAAATCGGCCTTTTCGCGCGTCAGCGTGTTGTAGAACTTCAATTGCGGCTCGGCGGCCATGTCACTCTCCCAAGGCATAAATCCGAAAAAATATCGTCACCGGCAGGCCGGACGTTTGTCATCTTGGATTTTGGGAGACGAAAACGGCCAGGCCAGCGAAACGCTAGCGAATAATCTTCCGGCAGATAATGCAGATAACCGTTTTCATGGGCGGCTTTATCGCGCGCCGGATGAATTTGGTCAAGTAGGGATAAGGCGTCTCGCGTAAAGGGCTGAGATGTTTTTATTCCGGCATCCGATAGTCGACGAGCCTGTTCTCGCGCACGACGAAAAGCTTGCCGGTTTCGGTAACGTCGGGGCCGACGAGCGGAACGATCGCCTGGGCGACCTCTCGCGGATGCGGCAGCGTATCCGGGTCTTCGCCTGGCATGGCCTGAGCGCGCATGGCGGTGCGGGTAGCGCCCGGATCGACGCTGGTGATGCGCAGCGGCGTGCTTTGCGTTTCCCCGGCCCAGGTGCGGGCCAGCGCCTCGACGGCAGCCTTGGAGGCGGAATAGGGGCCCCAGAAGGGCCGGCAGCGATGGGCGGCGGCCGAGGAGAGGATGACCGCGCGGCCCGCTTCGGCGCGCATCAGCAGCGGCTCCACGGAACGGATCAGCCGCCATGTGGCGGTGACATTGATCGTCATCACCTTTTCGAACACCTTGGCTTCGACATGGCCGATCGGCGAGATCACGCCAAGCACGCCGGCATTGGCGACGAGGATGTCGAGTTTGCCCCAGCGCTCGTAGATGGAGGCGCCGAGCGCATCGATGGCATTCATGTCGGCAAGATCGAAGGGCACAAGGGTCGCCGAGCCGCCCGCAGCCTTGATGGCATCGTCAAGCTCCTCAAGTCCGCCGACCGTACGGGCGCAGGCGATCACATGCGCGCCGGCCTTGGCCAGCTCCAATGCCGTGAAATAGCCGATACCGCGCGATGCGCCGGTGACGAGGGCGATCTTGTCCTTGAGATTGACGCTCATGCTGCCTTGATCCGGATATGTTGCAAAGGAATAGGGGCAGAACGCCCCCGTCCTTTCTGGGGTCAACCGTTTATAAGGTCAACCATTGCTCGCGAGAACAGAAAGCTTGCGCACATTGCTGGTGCTTTCCTTGTCGAGGAGGCGCGTCGGATAGTCGCCGGTGAAGTAATGGTCGGTGAACTGCGGCTGCGCATTGTTGCGCGGCTCGCCGCCCACGGCCCGATAGAGGCCGTCGATCGACAGGAATTCCAGAGAGTCTGCGCCGATGTAATCGCACATGGCCTTTAGGCTGTTGTACTGGTTGGCGAGTAGCTTGTCGGCGTCCGGTGTGTCGATGCCGTAGAAATCCGGATGGAAGATCATCGGGCTGGCGACGCGGATATGCACCTCGCTGGCGCCGGCATCGCGGATCATCTGCACGATCTTCACCGATGTCGTGCCGCGCACGATGGAATCGTCGATCAGCACGACGCGCTTGCCCTCGATGATGGCGCGGTTGGCGGAATGCTTGAGCTTGACGCCGAAGGCGCGAATCTGCTGCGTCGGCTCGATGAAGGTACGGCCGACATAATGGTTGCGGATAATGCCGAGCTCGAAGGGAATGCCGCTTGCCTGCGCATAGCCGATGGCGGCCGGTGTGCCGCCATCCGGCACCGGCACGACCACGTCGGCTGCGACAGGCGCTTCCTTGGCAAGGTTGATGCCCATATTCTTACGGGCGACGTAGACGTTGCGGCCGCCGACGACGGAGTCGGGACGGGCGAAATAGACATATTCGAACAGGCAGAGACGCTCGGGTTGTGAAACTTCCGGCTTGCGTGCGTCGATGGTGATCGAACCATCAGGCTGGATCTCGCAGATGATGACCTCGCCGTTTTCGACGTCGCGGACATATTTCGCGCCGATGATGTCGAGAGCACAGGTCTCCGAGCAGAAGATCGGCTTGCCGTCGAGTTCGCCCATGACCAGCGGCCGGATGCCGATCGGGTCGCGGGCGGCGATCAGCTTCGTGCGCGTCATGGCGAGCATCGAATAGCCGCCTTCCATCTGCCTGATGGCATCGATGAAGCGGTCGGAGGAGGAGGGATGCTTGGAGCGGGCGATGAGATGCAGCACGACTTCGGTATCCGAGGTCGACTGACAGATGGCGCCATCGGCGATCAGCTGGCGGCGCATGGTCAAGCCGTTGGTGAAATTGCCGTTATGGGCAATGGCGATGCCGCCGACCTCTAGCTCGGCAAACAGTGGCTGGACGTTGCGCAGGATGGTTTCGCCGGTGGTGGAGTAGCGTACATGACCGATCGAGCGGTCACCGGGGAGGCGGGCGAGGGTAGCCGGGTCGGTGTAGTGGTCTCCGACCAGACCCATCCGCCGCTCCGAGTGGAAGCGCTGACCATCAAAGGAGACGATGCCGGCCGCTTCCTGGCCGCGATGCTGCAAGGCGTGCAGGCCGAGCGCCGTCAATGTTGCCGCATCCGGGTGCCCCAGGATGCCGAAGACGCCGCATTCTTCATGCAGCGTGTCGCCGTCGATATCGTCCTCGAAGGAAACGGAATGGTTCATGGCTGCGGGCCTTTGCTCTCAACGTGGGCGGATCGGGGCGGCGTCACGAGTGACCATTAAAATAACTTAAAATCCGGCCGGAAAAAATATCGGGCCGGATCTTCTATTGTCACGCCGCTCAAATGGCGATTCTCGGGCGGCAGGTCAAGCCTGTAAACGCACCGTCAATTGTTTGTCTGCGGCGCAGGTGCATCATCCGACGGAGCAGTATCGTTCGGCGTGGCGTTGTCGCCGCTTCCCTGCTGCTGCTGTTGCTGCTGGTTTGGCGCGATCTTGTTGAGGATTTCGGCCGGCAGCCTTGCCTGAATGTCTTGCGGCAGCGCTGCGGTCAGCTTCTCGACCATCGAATCGAGGAAAGGCTTCGACTTGGCGTTATTGACCCAGTCCGGACGTGCGGCCGGTGCCACCAGCCAGTTCCAGAAGGCAACGACGACGACCATCAGCAGCAGGCCGCGTGCCGCGCCGAAGAGGAAGCCGAGCGTGCGGTCGAGCGCGCCGATGCGGCTGTCGATGATGAAATCGGCAATCCGGATGGTGATGAAGGAAATGATGATGAGCGCCAGCAGGAAGATGACGGCGGCTGACGCAATCGTGGCGATCTTGGTGTCGGCCTTGTATTGCAAAGCATAGGGAACGAGCAGCGGATAAAGATAATATGCGGCGACCGCGGAGCCGCCCCAGCTTACGATCGAGAGAATTTCGCGCGAAAAACCGCGAACCATGGCCAGAATGGCGGAGAAGAGAAGAACGCCGATAACAATACCGTCGAAAATCGTAATGGGCATCTATAATCCACTTCAAGACTTGCCGGACCTCATGGTCGGCATCGGCCTCAATTCATGAGCCTCTTCTTCGCCAAGAACGGCTGAAGTAAGGCTCAGTCTTCGTCTTCCGCTCGCTTGAGCGCACCTTTCGATCCGGCAATGCGCGCCACCAGATCCGGCAGGCTGTCGATCTCGCTCCAGCGTCCGCCATTGCCCTTTGGCAGATCGGCGGAAGCGGCAGGCAGAACGGCCGCGGAAAATCCCAGCTTCTCGGCTTCCTTGAGGCGCTGGGCGGTGTGCGCAACCGGCCGGACGGCGCCCGACAGGCTGACTTCGCCGAAATAGACGCAATCGGCGGGCAGAGCAAGACCGGCCAAAGAGGAAACCAGTGCAGAAGCGACCGCAAGGTCCGCAGCCGGCTCGGAAATGCGGTAGCCGCCGGCAATATTGAGGTAAACATCGTGCTGACCGAGCCGCACGCCGCAATGCGCTTCCAGAACGGCGAGAATCATGGAAAGGCGCGCCGAATCCCAGCCGACGATGGCGCGGCGCGGCGTGCCGAGCGATGTCGGCGCGACCAGCGCCTGCACCTCGACCAGCACCGGGCGCGTGCCCTCGATTCCGGCGAAGACGGCCGCGCCTGGCGACTTTTCGTTGCGTTCACCAAGGAAAAGTTCGGATGGGTTGGGCACATCGCGAAGCCCGGCGTCGGACATTTCGAAGACACCGATCTCGTCGGTCGGACCGAAGCGGTTCTTCACCGTGCGCAGGATACGGTAATGATGGCCCCGATCACCTTCGAAATAGAGAACGGCATCGACCATATGCTCGACGACGCGCGGCCCGGCGATCTGGCCATCCTTGGTGACATGGCCGACCAGCACCATGGCAGTTCCCGTCTGCTTGGCAAAGCGGATCATCGCCTGCACGCCGGTGCGCACCTGCGTTACCGTGCCGGGTGCGGATTCGGCAAGCTCGCTCCACAGGGTCTGGATGGAATCGATGATGACGAGATCCGGCCGCTTGCCTTCCGCGAGCGTTGCCAGGATATCCTCAACATTGGTTTCGGCGGCGAGCAGCACTTCGGTATCGGCCGCCTTCAGCCGTTGGGCGCGCAGGCGCACCTGCGCCACGGCCTCTTCGCCGGAGACATAGACGATCTTGTGTCCTTGCCGGGCGAGGGCCGCTGCCGCCTGCATCAGTAGCGTCGACTTGCCGATGCCGGGATCGCCGCCGACGAGAACGGCCGAGCCGCGCACGAAACCGCCGCCGGTGGCGCGGTCGAGCTCGGATATGCCGGTATGGATGCGCGGCGCTTCCTCGATTTCACCCGAAAGCGTGGTCAGCGTGACGGGCTTGCCCTTTCGCGGCGTCTTCGCCGGTCCGCCGCCGATCCCGCCCATCGGATCTTCCTCGACGATGGTATTCCATGCGCCGCAACTGTCGCACTTGCCGGCCCAGCGATTGTGGACCGTGCCGCAGTTCTGGCAGATGAATTGTGTGCGGGCCTTAGCCATAGGACGCTATTCTCAAATTCAAACACTTCGCTTTTCGCGACGAATCGCTTGGGCAGTCAGATAATGTCTTTCCCTGCCTATCAAAACTAATGATTTCCGTATCAACGGCGATCGTGTCAGCTTTTATGCCGGGTTTTATGGATGATGACCGATGTTTGACTATTCGCTTGCGCACTGGATCGCGTTTTTGTCCGCCGCGACGCTTCTTAACCTGTCCCCGGGGCCGGATATCGCCTTCATTCTCGGCCACACGATCAGAAGCGGCATGCGTTCCGGCTTTGCGGCGTTATTCGGCATCTGGAGCGGCGCGTGCCTGCATGTGCTGATGGCGGCCGCCGGTCTGTCGGCGATTCTCGCCGCTTCGGCATTGGCTTTCTCGACGGTCAAATGGATCGGCGCGGCCTATCTGATCTGGCTCGGCATTCAGGCGCTTCGCTCGAAAGGCGAGGGGGCATGGATCAAGGAGGCGGGCAAGACGCTCTCCTGGGGCCGCATCTATCGACAGGGCATCATGGTTTCGCTGCTCAATCCGAAGGTCGCCATCTTCTTCCTGGCCTTCCTGCCGCAATTTGTTGTTGAAGGCGCCGGCCCGGTCTGGGCACAGCTTTTGCTGCACGGAAGCCTGATCATTGTCGTCGCCGCTTTCATCGAGCCGCCGCTGATCCTGCTCGGCGGCCGCCTGAGTGACGCGCTTCGGCGCAATCGCAGCCTTGGCCTTTGGCTCGATCGCGGTCTCGGCACGCTGTTCGTGGCGCTTGGCGTTCGGTTGGCGATCAGCGCCCGCTAAATATTGCTAGCTGTAGCCGGGCTATTCCTCGGTCTCTTCCGAGATATACCGGCGCTCGTGCCGCAGCCCCATGCTGGTCAGCATCTCGTAGCCGATGGTGCCTGCAGCTTTTGCGGCCTCGTCGACCGAGATGTTGCTGCCGAAAAGTTCAACGTAGTCACCGGCTCTGACCAGGTTTTCCGGCAGGTCGGTGACATCGAAGATGGTGAGGTCCATGGTGATGCGGCCGGCAACGGGCACCTTATGGCCGGCTATGAAGCCGTGACCGCCCGCAATACCGGTCTGGCGCAATGGCACGCCGGCACTCGACTGGCTGCGCATATAGCCGTCGGCGTAACCTGCCGAGACGATCGCCAGCCGGCTGTCGCGGGTCAATTGAAGCGCGCGGCCATACCCTACCGTCTCGCCTGCCTTGACCGAGCGGGTCTGGATGATCCGCGCCTCCGCCGTTGCCACCGGGCGCATCGGATTGGCCATGCCGGGAACCGCCTCGCCGCCATAGGTGGCGATGCCGGGGCGAGTGAGATCGAAGTGATAGTCGGCCCCAAGAAAGATGCCGGCCGAATTGGCAAGGCTCGCCTCGATGCCTTCGAAGGCAGCACTGACTTTACGGAAAGCCTCGAGCTGCTGCCCGTTCATCGCGTTGGAAGGATCGTCGCCGCAGGCGAGGTGGCTCATGACGAGAACCGGCGCAAAGCTTGCCGGACGCGAGACGTCATCGGCAAGCGCGATCGCATCGTCCATCGGCAGGCCGAGCCGGTTGAAGCCGGTGTCGACCTGCAGCGCGCAAGGGTAATCGCCATAATCAGACAGCACGGCCATCCAGAAGGTCAGCTGCTCTTCCGAAGCGATGACCGGCACGAGATCGTTTTCGAAAAACCGGCGCTCCATGCCCGGCCAGATGCCGCTGAGCACGAAGATCCGCGCCTCGGGCGCGTAGAGCCGCAAGGTCGCACCCTCGTCGGCGGTGGCGACGAAGAAATCGCGCGCACCTGCAGCATAAAGCGTTTCGCCCACATCCTCGATGCCAAGCCCGTAGGCATCGGCCTTGACGACGGCTGACGTGCGGGCCTTGCCCGAGCGGCGCGCGAGGTCACGCCAGTTTTCGACGAGGGCGCCGAGGTCAACCGTCAGCCGCAGGCCAGCGGAAGCGAAAGCATCATCGTCATTGAAATTATCTGTCATGGAGCGTCCCGAATAGGAAGTGGCCGGAGATGATTTGGCTTGGGGCAGGATACTGGCCGTCGATGAAAAGAAAAAGTGCCGCGAGGCATGTATGCGGAACCAGATAAAACCGCCACCGCATTTCTGACGATAGCTTCCGGCTGAAGGTCGGAAACCAACAGGCTGCTTTGCGGCGCGAATGAGCTGAAGAACAGACCTCCAGGTGTGCTGCGCGCATCATCTTGAAGGCAGGCTGTCGTAGGCTTTGGTTTCCGGGATGATGTCTATTCCCGAACAGCGGCATCGTGCCCCGCTGGCGATCGCCGGAATAGGCTCAGTCGTCACGCCTTCTCACCGCCCATGAGGCGGTATCGCGATCAGGATGCTGGTTGTTGCTCGTCTTGATCGCCGCAGCCCAATCGGCGCCGTTATTTTCAGTCACGCCGGTATTTTCTATGCCCGTGACCGTATCGAACCATGTCACCATATTCTCGGTGCAGGTATTGGCATGCGGCGGGAAGGCATGCGGATTATCAAGCGAACCGATCATCAGGTTGGTGCGGCCGTTTTCGAGGTGATGGAAGAACAATGGCGTGCCGCAATTGGCGCAGAAGCCGCGCTCGACAAGCTCAGAACTCTTCCAGATGCTCGGCTTGCCGCGCGTCCAGGTGAGCGCATCATCAGGCGCGGCGACAAGCGCGGCAAAGATGTTGCCGGAGGCTTTCTGGCACATGCGGCAATGGCAGAGATGCGAATTATCATGCATGGCAGTTGCGTGATAGCGCACGGCACCGCACTGGCAGCCGCCGCTTACCGTCATCTCAATGCGTTTCAATTTTCCTTCTCCTCCAAAAGGCGAGTTTGGGCCTAAATGCTTTTTAGGTTTTCATCTTCGGATCGTCCAGCGGAACGACGGATCCGACCACACCTTCTCAAAAAAAGCGCGGACGGGTGGATGCCAGCCTTTCCCACATGCGATCACTTTTGTTCAAGACGCGCGGGAGCTGGCGCGCTAATCTTCGGGGATGCAGAACGTTTCGCAGAAAGAGGCGGCTGACGCCATGCCGCTTGCCAAGGTGGAATCGACCCGCTTCTGGCGAGATGGTCGCTTTCGTGACATGGAGTGCCTGAGCGCAAGCTTCGTGACGCATGAATATGCGCCGCATGCGCACGACACCTTCAGCATCGGGACGATTGAAAGAGGCAGCCAGATCACCACGCTGCTCGGCAGTCGGGAAGAAGCCGGACCGGGCGATCTCTATATGATCAATCCTGGAGTAGTGCATGACGGCGCTCCGGGCGGCGAAGGCTATCGCTACCGCATGATCTACCCGGACGCGAAGCTCTTCGTCGATATTCTGGAAGACGTCACGGGCAAAGCCTTCAATGCGACGCCATCTTTCGCCAATTCGTTGTTGCGCGATCCGCAGCTTGCAAGCGCCTTCCACAAGGCGCATCGCACACTCGAGAGCGGCGCCGGTGCGCTGGAATCCGATGAAGGCATGTTCTCTGTGCTGGCGGCCCTATTTGCGCGCTACGGCAGCACGATCGTCCTTCCCGTCGATACCAAGGAGCGTAGCGCCGTCGCGCGTGCCCGCGATTATCTCACGGAGAATTTCGATAGCGATATCGGATTGGAGGAGTTGGCCAAGATCGCAGGCCTGAGCCGCGCGCACCTGATCCGCGCCTTCCGCAGGGAGTATCATATTACGCCCCATGCCTTTCTGACCGACCGGCGCGTCATCGTTGCCCGCCGATTGCTCAGGGAAGGCCGCATGCCCGCCGATGTCGCCATGGAATGCGGTTTTGCCGATCAGGCGCATTTCACGCGCCACTTCAAATCGCGCACCGGCGTCACCCCGGGCCAGTTCCGCGTCGGCTAGCGCATTTCCAATTGCGAAACGGCTTTCTGTCCGGAATGCGTCTAATCACTTTCGTTCAATACAGCGTCGGCGGCCGTCGGCTACCTCTCCGTCATTGTTGAAGTGGAGGTTGCCAATGTTGCAGCAAAGCCGGCCTGCCGGCGAATTCAAAGCCGGGATGCGTGCCATTCTTCCGCTGATCGTCGCCGTCCTGCCGATCGGCCTCGTGTTCGGCGCGGTTTCGGCGACCAAGGGGCTTTCGCCGCTGGAGACCACACTGATGAGCGCGCTCGTCTTCGCTGGCGGCTCGCAATTCGTGGCGATGGATATCTGGACACATCCCGCAAGCTGGATGGGTGCTGGCATCGCGGCCCTGCTCGTCAATGTCAGGCACTTGCTGATGAGTGCTTCGATTGGCACGAAGATGCAATCTTTCACCGGCATCAAACGCTATCTCGCCATGCTGTTTCTCGCCGATGAGATTTGGGCCATGGCGGAGTTCCGCGCCGGCACGATGCGGCTCCGCCCTGCCTGGTATGCGGGCATCGTCACGCCTTTCTACTTGGCCTGGGTCGGCTCGTCGCTTGCGGGTGCTCTGCTTGGCGCCTTTCTCGGCGATCCCGCCGTCATCGGTCTCGACTTCGCCTTTCCGGCCGTCTTCATCGTGCTGGTCATGGGCTTCTGGAAAGGACCGGAAACCGGCGCGGTGCTTGCCGCAAGCGGAATTGCAGCCGTTGTAGTCCACCAGTTCGTGCCTGGTGTCTGGCATATTGCAGCCGGCGCGCTGGCGGGACTGGCAATGGCTTTCTGGAAGGGCAGGGCGCGGGAGCAGGTGGCATGACGCTCGATTTCAACACTCTGCTCGCCATCCTCGCCATGGCTGCCGCAACGATCTTCACCCGTGTTGGCGGTCTCGTCTTGATTCGTTACGCAAAGCTTGACGACCGCCGGCAAGCCGCAATCGAAGTCATTCCACCGGCCGTGCTGATGGCTGTCATTGCCCCCACAGCTTTTGCTACCGGCTGGGCGGAGACGCTGGCCTGCGCGGTCACCGCAATCGTCTCTCGCCGCTTGCCGTTACTGGCAAGCGTTATCGTCGGCGTTGCGACGGTGGCTTTGCTGCGGGCTGTGGGACTCTGAAGCCTTTCCGGCAAAAGTGCGAAGCGGTTCTCGTCCCAGCGGAGCATTGACGCGGCAAGCGTCAATGTTCTTCGTACTGCGTGAAAGACGGGTCGGCGAGATCGGCAAAGCGGGTGAATTCCGACTGGAAAGCCAGCTTCACCGTGCCCGTCGGTCCGTGACGCTGCTTGGCGATGATGACGTCGGCCGTGCCCTTGACGCGATCGAACAGGGCTTCCCATTCCGCATATTTCGGATCGTTCGGATCGCGCGGCTCCTGGTTCTTCACATAATATTCCTCGCGGAACACGAAGAGCACCACGTCGGCATCCTGCTCGATCGAGCCGGATTCACGCAGGTCCGAAAGCTGCGGCCGCTTGTCGTCGCGGCTTTCGACCGCACGCGAGAGCTGGGAGAGTGCCACGATCGGAACGTTGAGCTCCTTGCCGAGCGCCTTCAGGCCGGTCGTGATTTCGGTGATTTCTTGAACGCGGTTCTCGCCCGACTTCTTCGAACCCGTCATGAGCTGTACGTAGTCGACGACCAGAACGTCGAGGCCGCGCTGGCGTTTGAGGCGGCGGGCGCGGGCCGCGAGCTGGGCGATGGAAATACCACCCGTCTGGTCGATATAGAGCGGCACTTTCTGCATCATCATCGAGCAGGCCACCAGCTTCTCGAAATCGGCATCGTTGATGTCGCCGCGGCGGATCTTCGAGGAGGAGACTTCCGTCTGCTCGGAGATGATACGGGTGGCGAGCTGCTCCGATGACATTTCCAGCGAGTAAAAGCCGACGACACCGCCATTCTTCGCCTTCATCGAGCCATCAGGCTGGACTTCGCCCTCGTAGGCGGCGGCGATATTATAGGCGATGTTGGTGGCAAGCGAGGTCTTGCCCATGCCGGGGCGGCCGGCAAGGATGATCAAGTCGGAGCGCTGCAGGCCGCCCATCTTGCTATCAAGCGAGTGGATGCCCGTGGAAATGCCGGAGAGGCCGCCGTCGCGCTCCTTGGCGACGGCCGCCATGTCGATCGCCAGTGCAACGGCATCATTGAACGACTGGAAACCGCCGTCGTAGCGGCCATTCTCGGCAAGCTCGAACAGCCGGCGCTCCGTATCCTCGATCTGCGTCTGCGGCGGCATGTCAAGCGGCGCGTCATAGGCGATGTTGACCATGTCTTCGCCGATGGTGATCAGCGCACGGCGCAGCGCCAGGTCGTAGATGGCACGGCCGTAATCTTCTGCATTGATGATGGACACGGCTTCGACGGCGAGACGCGCGAGATATTGCGCGACCGTCATGTCGCCGACCTTCTCGTCAGCCGGCACGAAGCTCTTGATGGTCACAGGGTTGGCGGTCTTGCCCATGCGGATGATATCGCCGGCGACCTCGAAGATCTTGCGGTGCAGCGGTTCGTAAAGATGGATCGGTTTCAGGAAATCGGAGACGCGATAATAGGCGTCGTTGTTGACGAGGATGGCACCGAGCAAAGCCTGTTCCGCCTCAATGTTATTGGGCGCTTCGCGATAATGCTGGTCGGCGGGAGCAATGGCAGCGAGCTTGCGCGCAGCTTCGTTCATTTTCCATCTCTTCATGCTTTAGGGTATCGACTGGTTTGCGATGATCTCGTGTCATGGTCAACCGTGCAAACGGGTGGCCATACCGACCTTTTAACGTTGTTCCACTCGTCCACAGGGACAAGTTTCTGCCACGTAAAAAATCCCTTGTGGCCACTTTGCAACGCAAAGATCGACACACGAATCACTTATGCAAACTATCCGTGGGGAATATTTTAGCCGGGTCTTTCGCTGCGCGCATCAACTGTTGCGGCTATCCTGCTTGAAAAACTGGGAAAATCCGGGTATTCCCCTTAAATTAGGGTAGGATGCTAATAATATAAAGTTGCAATAATGCCAGGTGCGCCATCAAGACAAGAACTCTTCGACGACCTCTCCGCGTTCAATCGCAAGCTGAGGGCAGCGTTTGACGCCCTCGTTCGAGAGCACGGCATGACCCTTTCCCGCGCGAGGGTTTTTCGCAAGCTCTCCCGCCGGGACGGAATAAATCAGAGAGAGCTTGCCGATGAGCTGGAGCTGGAAACGCCGACGCTCGTGCGCATCCTTGACGCCATGGAGGCGCAGAACTTCATCGAGCGCCGCGCCGCCGTATCCGATCGCCGCGCCAAACAGATCTTCATGACGGAATCCGGAAAAGTCGTTGCCGCCGAGGTTGAGGCACTTGCCACCAGTGTGCGTGCGGATATCTTGGAGGGGATTTCGGACGAGGATGTCGGCATGGCGCTGAAAGTTATCCGTGCCATGACTGCCAATCTTCAGAATATCGGCAAATCATGAGGTAGTGCATGAGCGGGGATCCGGGCCCGGTCGCCAATGCGGAAGCCAACGCCGTCCCACCCGCTCCACCGCCTATGCCGGGCTGGAAAGTGCCGCTCTATATTGCGGCATCCGTCATGTTCTTCCTGACGCAAGGCCTCGGTCTCAATCTCGCCTTCGCCAACCTTACGCAGATCCAGGGAACCATCGCGGCGACCACCACCGAATCCGCATGGCTTTCTGCTGCCTATATGGCGCCCAATGTCAGCCTCGCCATCGCGCTGGTGAAGATCCGTCTCCAATATGGTGTGCGCAATTTCGCTGAGGTCAGCATTCTCGGCTTCGTGCTTGCCTCGCTGCTCAATCTTTTCGTCTCCGACCTGCATTCTGCGATCGTCGTCCGCTTCCTGAGCGGGATTGCCGGCGCGCCGCTGTCGACGCTCGGCTTCCTTTATATGCTGGAGGCCTTCGAGCCGGCCAAGAAGATGACGATCGGCGTCAGCCTGGCGATGATGAATACGCTGCTTGCCGCTCCCATCACTCGCCTCGTGTCGCCCTCGCTACTCGATTATGGGGAATGGCGCGGCCTCTATACGCTTGAAATGGCATTGGCGCTCCTCGTCATGCCGATCATCTATCTGCTGCCGCTGACGCCGCCGCCGCGCGTCAAGGTTATCGTGCTGGGCGATATCTTCAGCTATCTTCTCGTGGCGATCGGTTTCGGCTGTCTTGCCGTCACCCTATCGGTCGGGCGCCTCTATTGGTGGCTGGAGGTGCCATGGCTCGGGGTCGTCCTGGTGATTGCTATCACGTCCCTGACCGTCGCCATCGTTGTCGAACTGAGGCGGTCGACGCCTTTGATCGACGTTCGCTGGCTGCTGCGTCCGGAAATTCTGCATCTGACGGCGATCCTTCTGGTCTTCCGCATTATTGCCGCCGAGCAGACCTCCGTCATCATGACCTTCTATCAGAACGCGGTCGGGCTGCTCTATGATCAGCTTTCCGTGCTGTATTGGATCATCCTGGCCTTCTCCATCATCGGGGGCCTCATCTGCACTGTCTTCATGAGCTACGGCTTCAGCTGGCAGATCCAGTTCGTCGCCCTCATTCTGATGGGCGTGGGCTCGCTGATGGATTCGCAGGTGACGAACTTGACCCGTCCCGAGCAGATGTATCTCAGCCAGGCCCTGGTGGCGGCCGGCGCGGCGCTCTTCTTGCCGCCATCCATGTCGGCAGGCTTCAAGGAGGCTATATCCAAAGGCCCGCCCTATCTGGTGACCTTCTTCGTCGTCTTCACCTTCACGCAGAGCATCGGCGGCCTCGTCGGCTCGGCCTTCTACGGCACGCTGATCACCATTCGCGAGAAGTTCCATTCGGCCGTCCTGACCGAGCGCGTGCTGCTGACGGATCCGCATGTGGCCACCCGCGTCAGCCAGCTTTCATCCTCCTATGGCAAGGTCATTGGGGATAGCGCGCTGCTGAAGGGAGAGGGGCTGGCGCTGCTCGGCGCGCAGGTCAGCCGCGAAGCCAATATGCTTGCCTATGGAGATGCGTTTTTTGTCGCCGCCGTAATCGCCTTCCTTTCTCTTGCCGGCCTAACTATCCATGTTCTCTTCCGTTTCGTCAGGGCTCGCATGGCCGAAGATCGGGTAGAGGTCGCGACATCCAACTCATGAGGATATGAAATAGCTCCATGTCGAGGCTCGTTCGCTCCCCAATCGAAGTCATCGCCGTTCTCGCCGGCATCGGCGGCGTCATGCTGGTGCTCTACGCCTGGCATCTGCCGCCGTTCAAAACCTCGGTCGAGACCACGGACGACGCCTATGTCAAAGGCTATGTCACGACCATCAGCCCGCAGGTCAGCGGCTATATCACCGACGTGCCGATCAAGGACTACAAGCTCGTCAAGGAAGGCGATGTGCTCGCCCAGATCGACGACCGCATCTACAAGCAGAAGGTGGCGCAGGCCCACGCGACGCTGGACGGACAGAAGGCCGCACTCGCCAATTCGCAGCAGCAGGAGCAGGCCGCCAAGGCCGGCATCGTCTCCAGCCAGGCGCAGATCGACAGCGCCAATGCAGCGCTGAAGCGTGCCCAGCTTGCCTTCGATCGCGTTACGACACTCGTCTCCAGAGGCGTCTCGACGACAAGCGATTCCGAGCAGGCGCAGGCGACGCTGCAGCAGGCGCAGGCATCGGTCAATCAGGCAAAGGCCGCTCTCGATGTCTCCCAGCAGAACCTGACGACGATCATCGTCAACCGCGCTTCGCTGGAAGCCGGTGTCAGCGGCGCGGAAGCGGCCGTGCAGCTTGCCGATATCGATCTCGACAATACGACCATCAGGGCGCCGCAGGACGGACGCGTCGGCGAGATCGGCGTGCGTCTTGGCCAATATGTGACGCCCGGCACGCAGCTGATGAACCTCGTTCCGAAGGACGTCTGGGTCATCGCGAATTTCAAGGAAACGCAGCTTGATGGCATGAAGCTCGATCAGCCCGCCACGATCTCCGTCGATGCGCTCGGACATCGCAAGATCAAGGGCCGCATCCAGCGCTTCTCCCCGGCCGCTGGATCGGAATTTGCGGTCATCAAACCCGATAATGCCACGGGCAATTTCACCAAGGTCGCCCAGCGTCTCGGCGTCAGGATCAAGATCGAGGATGGGCAGCCTCTGGCGGATCAGCTGGCGCCCGGCATGTCCGTCGTCGTTTCGATCGACAAGGATTCGGCTCCATTGCCGGAGCCCAGGACCGGTGACTGAAAATCCGGCTTTGTCCTGTGCAAGGCAGGATATTGCACCGAGCTTTATACTATAACCGCGCCGATCCTTACCCCTGAGGCGCGAAGCCTCGAAGGGCGAGGATGGCTCGTCATTCCAACTAATAAAAAAGCCTGGGCCGCAAGACCCAGGCTTCTTCATTCGCAATCCTACGAAGGCTTGACGATCAAGCTTCTTCGTCGCCGTCGCGGTCAGCTTCCGGATCGAAGAAATCTTCCGGACGCAGGGCGTCTTCGTCAACGCCGTAGATGGCGTCGGCGGAGGTGAGGGTTTCGCCCTTGGCCTGACGCTCGGCTTCTTCAGCGGAGCGTGCAACGTTGAGTTCGATCGTGATTTCGACTTCGGCGTGAAGGCCGATCGTGACGTTGTGCAGGCCGATAGCCTTGATCGGCGTGTTCATGTGAACCTGGCTGCGGCCGACGTTGAAGCCTTCGGCGGCGAGGATTTCGACGACGTCACGGGCAGCGACCGAACCGTAGAGCTGGCCGGTTTCGCCAGCCGAGCGAACGACGATGAAGGACTTGCCGGCGAGAACGTCGGCAACCTTCTGGGCTTCGCTCTTGCGCTCGAGGTTGCGGGCTTCGAGCGTTGCGCGCTCGGCTTCGAAACGAGCCTTGTTGGCGGCATTGGCGCGCAGTGCCTTGCCGAGCGGCAGCAGGTAGTTACGGGCAAAGCCGTCGCGAACCTTGACGGTTTCGCCCATCTGGCCGAGCTTGGAGATGCGTTCGAGGAGAATGACTTCCATTTTCGTTGTTCCTTTCGATGTCAGATTTTCGTGTCTTGTTTGGGTGTGTCGGCATTCTTGTTCGGGGTCAGCGATATCGCCTTGCGGGTATCGTAAAGACCGAGAATGAGAACGATGAAGAGCGGCAGCGTCACCAAGAAGCATACCAGGTAGCAGAGGATCAGAACCGGCAGACGCCAGTCCTTGCCCCGCGTCCGGTAGTGCAGCGAAGCAAAGCCGGAAACGATGAAGCCAGCGCCGAAGGCGCCGAGCACGGCGGCGGCGATGAGGCCGAGTACGCCACCGAAGAAGATCGCAACGATCACCGCGAGAAAGACGAAGATTGCATTGCGGTTCATGCGCAACGCCGAGGGAATGTCCTCGCGCGGGCGTAGATTGTGGCTCGAAGCCGCAACGATACGTGTCGCCACGTAATAGGCAGCCAGCAGCATCATAACCCAGATCATGCCCCAGGCGATCGGGATCATGTAAAGCATTAGCGACTTCATCTTCACGATCGCAGCCGGATTGAGCTGAAGATCGGGAGACTGCTGGTTTACCGCGGCCATGTAGGCGTCGACGACCTGGCCCACCAGATCGGCACCGTAGCCCATGACCGCTCCGGCGACGATGATGACGATGGCGGCGAGACCGCACAGGTGCAGCATGATGTCGGAGAGCGGATACCAGGCCATCAGATTATCCGGGCCTCCGAGTTCGGAGGCGGGACGCGCCAGATTGGCGAGATGGCTGAGCCATGCAGGGATCAGCGTCAGGAGAACGACGAAGAGCCCGAAATAGACCGACTGCGTAACGGTTCCGACGATGCCGGCGACCACGACGGCAACGATAACTGCCATATTGCCCCAGCCGAGGCCGACGATCAGGATCGGGAGAGCGGAAAGTGCGCCGAACAGGATGAACAGCAATGGCTGCACCGTCGCGCCATACACGAGTAGGGCGGCGGTCAGGCCGGCGAGCGCGCCGATGCCAAGCTCTTTTGCGTTCAACTTTTTCACGTCGCTGTCCTGCTTCGTATCGAGCAGTTAGAGGATGCCTTCGCCACACGGGCCTGAAAGCTTATCCCCAACATGGGGTTTCAAGGTTCCGATCCGCGCCCATCGCGAAAGGGAGAAGGGAAGGCATCGCTGCCTTCCCTCTAATTCATTCTGCGTCAGACGCTATTAAGCGACGACGTAGGGCAGCAGGCCGAGGAAACGGGCGCGCTTGATCGCCTGGGCGAGTTCACGCTGCTTCTTCTGGGAAACGGCCGTGATGCGGGAAGGAACGATCTTGCCGCGCTCGGAAATGTAGCGCTGCAGGAGACGAACGTCCTTGTAGTCGATGCGCGGCGCATTGGCGCCCGAGAATGGGCAGGTCTTGCGGCGGCGATGGAACGGACGGCGGACCGGTGCGGAAGAAACTTCAGACATCTCTCAAATCTCCTTATACGCGGTCTTCGCGCGGACGGCGCGGACGGTCTTCGCGGTCACCACGGTCCGGGCGCGGACCACGATCGCCGAAGCTGCGCTCCGGGCGGTCGCCATCGCGGCGGGGACGGTCGTCACGGTCGCGCTTCTGCATCATGGCCGACGGGCCGTCTTCGTGCTGCTCGACAGCGATCGTCATGTAACGCAGGACGTCTTCGCTGATGCGCATCTGGCGTTCCATTTCCTGGATCGCGGCGGCCGGAGCATCGATGTCCATCAGGGCGTAATGAGCCTTGCGGTTCTTCTTGATGCGGTAGGTGAGGGACTTGAGGCCCCAGTTCTCGATACGCCCGACTTTACCGCCGTGAGCTTCGATGACACCCTTGTACTGTTCTACGAGGGCGTCGACCTGCTGAGCGGAAATATCCTGCCGGGCAAGGAATACATGTTCGTAAAGAGCCATGGATAGCTTTGCCTTTCTTGCGTTGGTCTGAACCCGATATTCGGCGGCTAAGCCTCAACGACTGCTCCTGAGAGGGTGAACCCAAGCAAGAAAAGCGTTTCCGAGACGGTCGAGAGCGGAGACACGGGAGGCTGGAACGCTTCCGTTCCGAACGGTTCCCTTCTCGGAAACCGGCCCTCCGTTCAGCCACCAGCCAGAAGACCGGGTTGCGAACAGGGCGGCTTATACGGATTTTTCTTCGAAAGGCAAGGGTAGGGGCGAAATTATACCGTTTTGCCCGTGAGCGGCGTCGATGCTTGGGCCAAATCGCGAGCTCCCATCCGCCGCAGCGTTGCACCCGCCGCGCTCTCCCATATGATGGAATGCGAATTGCAGCAACAGGGACGGTTCATGCGCATCTTTCTCGTTCGGCACGGCGAATCCCTTGGCAATATCGACGACCGCGCCTATCGGCAGTTCGGCGATCATAATGTGCCCTTGACGGAATGGGGGTATCGACAGGTGCTGGAAGCAGGGCAGGCGATATCAGCCTCTCTGAAAGAGCTGCCATCAGCCGAATTGCGCAAGCTGAGCGTCTGGTATTCGCCCTTCCTGAGGACGCGGCAGAGCAAGGATGCCCTGCTGGAGGTTCTGCCCGCCGAGCTCATCGGAGATACCAGAGAGGATTATCTCCTGCGTGAGCAGGACTTCGGCCTCTTCACCGAAATATACGATCATGCCGAACAGAAGCGGAAATTCCCCGATGAGTTCGAGAAATGGGCAAGGCTGCGCAACAATAACGGCAAGTTCTACGCCCGGCCGCCGGACGGCGAGAGCCGCGCCGATGTCGCCCAGCGTGTCCGTCTGTTCCTGCAGACTGTCATGCACGACGCCGAAAACGGAAAGAACAATGTCATCATCGTCGGCCATGGCGTGACCAACCGGGCCTTCGAGATGAATTTCCTGCATCACCCCGTCGATTGGTTCGAGCGCTCGGACAATCCCGGAAATGCCGATGTCACCTTGATCGAGGGGCGGAGTCCGGAAGGCTATCGCTCGATCCTGCTTCATAAGTCCGTGGACCGTGTGAAAGGGCAGGAGGAACTGCGCGAGGCCTATGGTTCCGAATTGGCGATTGCGCCGAAGGCGGAGTAATCGGCCGCTTGCCGAAAGCACGGCTTTTTCCCGCTGCCATATGAGCCTGCTCTTAATTTCATCGGCAAGGCCAATCTTTCGAATGTGTGTTTGCAATCACGGCTTGTGAAACGGCCGGAGCTGTGGAATTCATGGCTTGGCTGCAATGGGGGTGGGCTGTGAAGAAAAGCTTTGCTTTGCTGAGTTTTGCTCTGGGTTTCGCCCTGCTTGCGCAAGATGCAGCGGCTCGGCTGAGCTACGACGTTCTAACTGCGGATGATGGCATTACCTATATTACGGTCGTTGGCAGCTTCGAGGCTGACGATGATTTGAGCCTATTCCGCGAAAAGGCTGTTTCCAGCCACGCTGACTACGTCGGCTTCGACAGCGGCGGTGGAAATGTCTACAAAGCATTGGAACTCGGCCGGCTGATTAGATCTCTGGGGCTCAGCACACTCGCTGTAAGAAGCGCCGAATGCTCCTCGGCTTGTTCCCTGTCATTTCTTGGCGGAGTGGGCCGTTTTGCCCACCCGGGCTCGATCGGCGTTCACAAGTCTTCGTTCAGCGATACGAAAGGAATGGATGTCGAGACTGCCGTAGCAGCCGTCCAACGGCAGACCGCTGACGTGATTGCCTATATGAACGAAATGGGCATCGACCCTGGCTTGCTGCAGCTTACGCTCAAATATGACAGCAACGATATTCGTTATCTGTCATCGAGCGAAATGACACAGTTTCGGGTAACGACCGTGTCATACCAAGAGATTCAGGAGTTCGCAGCAAAGTCGTCGTCCAACAATGCTCCGGCAGCGAGTGCTGAAGCGCGTAAGGCAACTCAGCCACTGAACGAGGAGTCGCCGCTTCTGCAAGTTCCAATCCCGAGAAACGGCATTGTTCAAGACGACGCAGGAGCGGCCCTGCTGAAGACAAGCCGAAACATGAGCGCCAAGACGATTGCGACTTTCCCGAATGGGAGCGAGTTGACGATCAAGAAGAGCATCGGCGACTGGTATCGTGTGTCGATCGGCAAAAAGTCCGGCTATATGCTTCAGACGTCGGTGTGGGTGCGCGAGTTCGAAGAAAATCGCTTTGGCAAACAATATATCCAAATATTCGTCGATCCCTCGTTGCAGACAGCCATACAGTTGGCCAAGGGGGCAAACCCTCCCATGGCGATCCATTTGACCGCGCAGGGGCGGTATGCCCTTACCATTAAGGACGTCTACGACAAAAATATCGCTCCGCTGGTATATCGACACCTGATAGGGAGTAAAAAAATCCCTCTCAATGCCATCATCACTCATGGCAACGACTACGTTCGCGAAATCTGCTGCAGTGCTTCCGCTGTAACGGCCGAATAAACGGGCAAACTTGCCCGTTTATTCGTTTTGAATCCTATCGACAGGCTTCTCACATCGGCATCGGATATTTCCGGTGCACCTGCTCGATCTCGGCCAGTGCCTCCTCGGGTAGCGTCACATAAGCGGCGGCCACGTCGGTTTCGAGCTGCGCCATCGTCGTCGCGCCGATGATGACGGAAGTCATGAAGGGCTTGGTGAGGCAATAGGCCAGCGCCAGTTTCGACGGGTCGATACCGTATCTGGCGGCGATTTCCAGATAGGCCTTGACCGGCGGTTCCTGTAGCGGCTGCAGGCGGCCGCCGATATCGAGATTGATCGAGCCGCGCGAGCCGGCCGGACGGGCACCGCCGACATATTTGCCGGTAAGAATGCCGCCGGCGAGCGGCGAATAGGCGAGCAGGCCGATATCTTCGTGATGCGAGAGCTCCGCCAGATCGAGGTCGAAATGCCGGTAGAGGAGGTTGTATTCGTTCTGCGTGGTGGCGATGCGCGGCAGACCCTTCTGCTCGGCGATCGTCAGATATTTCTGGATACCCCAGGTCGTCTCGTTGGAGAGGCCGACGGCGCGGATCTTGCCGGCCTTTACCAGCTCGCCCATCGTCTCCAGGATTTCGATGATCTCGGCGATGACTTTCTCGCGATCCTGGTTGAAGGGGTTATAGCGCCAGTTCTGACGGAAATGGAAATGGCCGCGGTTCGGCCAGTGAACCTGATAGAGGTCGATATAATCGGTCTTCAGCCGCTTCAGGCTGGCGTCGACAGCCGCATTGATATTGGCGGCGTCCGGACCTTGTCCGCCGCGCAGATATTCGCGGCCCGGCCCGGCGACTTTGGTGGCGAGCACCACATCCCCACGCTTGCCGGTCTTCTCGAACCAGGTGCCGATATATTCCTCGGTGCGGCCTTGAGTCTCCGGTCCCACAGGCGTCGTCGGATACATTTCGGCGGTATCGAAAAAATTAATGCCTTTCTGGACAGCATAGTCCATCTGTTCATGCGCTTCGGCCTCGCTGTTCTGCGTGCCCCAGGTCATCGTGCCCAGGCAAATCTGCGAAACGGAAATATCGGTGCGGCCTAATCTCTTATATTTCATGGGAAAACCTTGGGGATGGGAGAAGGTCAAAATGAATGAGGTCGCGCAAATTTAGGCTCGATCTGAGCGAGCGCAAGAAAAAAATCATTGCACTTCGCGGGCGCAAAAGCCTGTGGCAGCGGGGCTTGCACTATTGACTCCGCTGCAAACAATGTCATTGGGAAGCAAAACGACCCCCAAAAGGACGCTTTATAATGACTATTGCTTTCACATTTCCCGGCCAGGGCAGCCAAGCCGTCGGCATGGGCAAGGATCTTGCCGACAATTTCGCCGAGGCGCGTGCCGTCTTCGAGGAAGTCGATGAAGCGCTCGGTGAAAAGCTCTCCGACGTCATCTTCAACGGCCCGGAAGACAAGCTGACCCTGACGGCCAATGCGCAGCCTGCGCTGATGGCGGTGTCGATGGCGGTTATCCGTGTACTGCAAGCGCGCGGTCTGGATCTGAAGAGCAAGGTCGCCTATGTCGCTGGCCACTCGCTCGGTGAATATTCCGCCCTTTGTGCCGCCGGCACCTTCTCGCTTGCTGACACGGCACGCCTGCTGCGTATCCGCGGCAATGCCATGCAGGCGGCAGTTCCCGTCGGCGTCGGCGCCATGGCCGCGATCATCGGCCTTGAACATGCCGATGTCGTCGCCGTTTGCGAGGAGGCTTCCGCACTCGGCGCCTGCCAGATCGCCAATGACAATGGTGGCGGCCAGATCGTTATCTCCGGCGAGAAAGCCCCGGTCGAAAAGGCGGCGGAACTTGCGACCGCCAAGGGCGCCAAGCGCGCCATCCTGTTGCCCGTCTCGGCACCGTTCCATTCCGCTTTAATGGCACCTGCCGCGGACGCCATGCGCGAAGCGCTTGCCGGAGTTGCCAAGATCAATCCGGTCGTGCCTGTTATCGCCAATGTTAAGGCAGCTCCGGTTACTGACGCCGATGAGATTGCGAGGCTGCTGGTCGAGCAGGTTACCGGTCAAGTGCGCTGGCGCGAGACGGTGGAGTGGTTTGCCGCCAATAATGTGACAACATTGTATGAAATTGGCGCCGGCAAGGTGCTGACGGGTCTTGCCCGCCGCATCGACAAGTCGGTCAACGGCATCGCCGTCAACAATGCTGCAGATATAGACACGGCGCTTGCCGCATTGCTTGCCTGATACATTCAAGGAACGAGGGACACACATGCTTGATTTGACCGGCCGCAAGGCCCTGGTAACCGGTGCCTCCGGTGGCATTGGCGAAGAAATTGCCCGGCTCCTGCACAAGCAGGGCGCCATCGTCGGCCTGCACGGCACGCGCGTCGAAAAACTCGAGACGCTGGCCTCCGAGCTCGGCGATCGCGTCAAGATCTTCCCCGCCAATCTGTCGGACCGTGACGAGGTTAAAGCGCTCGGCGCCAAGGCTGAAGAAGAGCTCGGCGGCGTCGATATCCTCGTCAACAACGCCGGCATCACCAAGGACGGCCTCTTCGTGCGCATGAGCGACGAGGACTGGGACGCTGTGCTGGAAGTCAATCTGACCGCCGTCTTCCGCCTGACGCGGGAGTTGACCCATCCGATGATGCGCCGCCGCTACGGCCGCATCATCAACATCACCTCCGTCGTCGGCGTGACGGGCAATCCGGGCCAGGCGAACTACTGCGCCTCTAAGGCAGGCATGATCGGCTTCACCAAGTCGCTGGCGCAGGAAATCGCAACGCGCAATGTCACGGTCAACTGCGTTGCCCCCGGCTTCATCGAAAGCGCGATGACGGGCAAGCTGAATGACAAGCAGAAGGAAGCCATCATGGGGGCGATCCCCATGAAGCGTATGGGCACGGGTCAGGAAGTCGCTTCTGCCGTTGCTTATCTCGCTTCCTCGGAGGCGAGCTATGTCACGGGGCAGACGATCCATGTCAACGGCGGCATGGCGATGATCTAAAGGAATTGCTGTTGGGGGGAACTTTCCCGCCAATAGCATGTTGAGCAACCCGGAGCCGGCTATTTTCTGGCTTTGCGACGGACTTAAACCGTGTTAAGCGGGCCATGACTGTGAACAGTCGTCCGGAAAATTCAGGCGGACTGGGCCACATTCAAGGCGCTGGACCGGATCTCAATGCCGGGTTGAACGGGTTTGCCAGCGGCGTCGGAACAGATGCTGCAGGTTTGAATTAGGGTAGGGATGTCACAAGGCATTCTCATCAGGATATAAGGTCGAGGAAACCGACATGAGCGATATCGCAGAACGCGTAAAGAAAATTGTTGTTGATCATCTTGGCGTTGACGCCGACAAGGTTGTTGAAAGCGCAAGCTTCATCGACGATCTGGGTGCGGACTCGCTCGACACCGTCGAACTGGTCATGGCCTTCGAAGAAGAATTCGGCGTTGAAATTCCGGACGACGCTGCCGACTCGATCCTGACGGTCGGCGACGCGGTAAAGTTCATTGAGAAGGCTCAGGCCTAATCTTTCGCGCTTTTTGACGGGGCGGGCTGAAGAGTCCGCCCTATTTCGTCCGGCGACGCCGGACGAAGCAAGCTTATACGCATATCATCATAAAAAGACGGGGGTCTGCGGGCGATGAGACGTGTCGTTATCACGGGTACCGGCATGGTATCACCTTTGGGCTGTGGCACTGAGGTGTCTTGGACGCGTTTGCTCGCTGGGCACAACGGCGCACGCCTCGTGACCGAATTCGAGGTCGAAGACCTTGCGGCAAAGATCGCCTGCCGCATTCCTGTCGGCGACGGCACCGACGGCACGTTCAATGCTGACGATTGGATGGAGCCGAAGGAGCAGCGCAAGGTCGATCCCTTCATCATCTATGGCATGGCGGCCGCCGATATGGCGCTGGCCGATGCCCATTGGCACCCGGAAACGGATGAGGATCAGATTGCAACAGGCGTCATGATCGGCTCGGGCATCGGCGGCCTCGAGGGCATCGTCGAAGCCGGCTATACGCTGCGCGACAAGGGGCCGCGCCGTATTTCGCCTTTCTTTATCCCCGGTCGTCTCATCAATCTCGTTTCGGGCCAGGTCTCGATCCGCCATAAGCTGCGCGGACCGAACCATGCCGTCGTCACGGCATGTTCAACCGGCGCGCACGCGATCGGCGACGCTGCTCGTCTGATCATGCTCGGCGATGCCGATGTCATGGTGGCAGGCGGTGCCGAAGCTCCGGTCTGCCGCATTTCGCTTGCAGGCTTTGCTGCCTGCAAGGCGCTGTCGACAGACTTCAACGATACGCCGCAAAAGGCCTCGCGCCCCTATGACCGCGACCGTGACGGCTTCGTCATGGGCGAGGGCGCCGGCATCGTCGTTCTCGAAGAACTGGAACACGCCAAGGCGCGCGGCGCCAAGATCTACGCAGAAGTCGTCGGCTACGGCCTCTCGGGCGACGCCCATCATATCACTGCCCCGTCCGAGGACGGCGAAGGCGCTTTCCGCTGCATGACATCAGCGCTGAAGCGCGCCGGCCTGACGCCTGCCGATATCGACTACATCAATGCCCATGGCACATCGACGATGGCCGATACGATCGAACTCGGCGCTGTCGAACGGCTGGTCGGCAATGCCGCGTCGAAGATCTCCATGTCGTCCACCAAGTCGGCAACCGGTCATCTTCTTGGCGCTGCCGGTGCCATCGAAGCGATCTTTGCGACCCTCGCCATTCGTGACAACGTCGCCCCGCCGACGCTCAATCTGGACAATCCGGAGCGCGAGACCGCCATCGATCTCGTTCCGCACAAGGCCCGCAAGCGCGAAATCAACGTCGCGCTGTCGAACTCCTTCGGCTTCGGCGGCACGAATGCGTCGCTTGTCCTGCGCCGTTATGAGGCTTAATAACAACGCGTAACTGTTGGGGTGAGGGTGTGGCAATCTCGCCCGCACCCTTGATTGTTGCTGCGCCTTCGTCTTTCTCGGGAATGTGGTGCGGGAACGCCTGATCGGTCGAAGTCGGAGCCTCGAGCTCCGCCTTATCTTCTGAACCTGCTTTTTGCCGCATTGCTTGGCCAAAGAGCAGGCAATCACAAAAAGGAAGGGATTGCCGGTGAGCGATACGAACCAGAGCAACGGAACTCCGAACGGGCAGAAAGGACCGATTATCCCGAAATCGGCGAATGAAGCCCTGCGTCCGGAGCGTGTTCCGGATCCGCCGAAGCGTTCGCGCAAGGCCCGCAGCCAGATGGTCATCTTCCTGAACTTTCTGATGACGCTTGCGGTTTTCGTCGCCGTTGCCGCCATCGGCGGCGCCTATTACGCGTTTTCGATCTATCAGGGTCCCGGTCCTCTGACGACCAACACCAATTTCATCGTGCGCAATGGTGCTGGCCTCAGCGAGATCGCCAACCGCCTGGAATCCAATAACATCATCACCGATCAGCGCATCTTCCGCTGGTTGACGGCCACCTATCTGCATGATGGTGAAACGCTTCGCGCCGGCGAATACGAGATCAAGGCCGGCGCTTCCATGAAGGACATCATGGAGCTGCTGAAGTCCGGCAAGTCTATCCTCTATTCGGTTACTTTGCCGGAAGGGCTTACGGTGCGGCAGATGTTCAACAAGCTGCAAGCTGATGTCGTGCTGGAGGGCGATCTGCCGTCGGCCCTGCCGCCGGAAGGCAGCCTGAGACCGGATACCTATAAGTTCACGCGCGGCACCAAGCGCACCGAAATCGTTCAGCAGATGGCGGCGGCACAGGCCAAACTGGTCGATCAGATTTGGGAGAAGCGCGATTCCAGCGTCCAGCTGGCGAGCAAGCAGGATTTCATCACGCTGGCTTCCATGGTGGAGAAGGAAACCGGTGTGGCGGACGAACGCGCCCATGTCGCTTCCGTCTTCCTGAACCGGTTGAGCAAGGGTATGCGCCTGCAGTCCGACCCGACGGTCATCTATGGCCTCTTCGGTGGTGAAGGAAAGCCGTCCGATCGCCCCATCTACCAGTCCGACCTGAAGAAGGACACGCCCTATAATACCTACCTCATCAAGGGCTTGCCGCCGACGCCGATCGCAAATCCGGGCAAGGATGCTCTGGAGGCCGTCGCCAACCCCTGGAAGACGCAGGACCTTTATTTCGTGGCGGATGGCACCGGTGGACATGTCTTCGCCGCAACGCTGGACGAGCACAATGCCAATGTCAGGCGCTGGCGCAAGCTGGTTGCCGAGAAGGGCGAAGATCCCAGCGCCATTGCCGTGGATGGTCAGCCTGACGATGCTGCCGTAGCCCCCGGTTCGGGCGCGCAGCAGAAGAAGAAGACCAACTAATCCTCGCCGCGCCGTGGTCTGCATAGAGTGCCCGGCGCGGATTCGCTTTACATTGGCCCGTAATCCGAAGATTTTCGATGGATTGGGGACAGGAACTATCGGAGGCTTGCATGGCGTTGCAGTCCATGACCGGCTTTGCCCGGCGTGAGGGAACGAGTGGTCGTGGCCGCTGGGCATGGGAACTGCGCTCGGTAAACGGCAAGGGCTTGGATATCCGCCTGCGCTTGCCGCCGGGTCTGGAGCGCCTCGAAACTGACGTCCGCAAGTCGATCGCGGATCGGCTCTCGCGCGGCAATCTTCAGGTCAGCCTGTCGCTCTCGGTGGAAGAAAGCCGTATCGAGGTCGTCGTGAACCAGGATGCGCTGACGGCGGTCCTGGCACTGCGCGATCAGCTGGCCGGCATCGTGGATCCCGCTCCGCTGCGCCTGGAAAGCCTGATGGCTGTTCGCGGCCTAGTGGAATTCAAGGAAGCCGAGGAAGACGAGGACGCCGTCGCCGCGCGCGACGCAGATATCATGGCTGGCCTCGAGGCGGCACTCGCCGATCTCCGCGACATGCGCCGGCAGGAAGGTGATGCACTCGGCAAGGTTCTGCTCGGTCATGTCGCGACGATCGAGGCGCTGACATCAACGGTCGAGCGCGATCCGTCCCGTTCCCCACAGGAAATTGCCGCGAGACTGGCGACGCAGGTTTCGATGCTTCTGGACGGCTCGTCGGGCCTTGATCGTGACCGTCTGCATGCGGAAGCTGCCCTTCTCGCCACCAAGGCCGATCTGCGCGAAGAGATCGATCGCCTGAAAGCGCATGTGGCCGCGGCGCGCGATCTGATCTCCAAGGGCGGCCCTGTCGGCCGCAAGCTCGATTTTCTTGCACAGGAATTTAACCGGGAATCGAATACCATCTGTTCGAAATCGAATGCAGCGGCCGTGACTGCCGCCGGCATCGAGCTGAAGGTAGTCATCGACCAGTTCCGCGAACAGGTCCAGAATTTGGAGTAGGCCATGAAGCCGGCGACATCCACATCCATTCCGATCGCCCGCCGGGGGTTGATGCTAGCCATCTCCTCGCCGTCAGGAGCCGGCAAGTCGACGATCGCGCGCACACTGCTCGACAAGGACAAGCAGGTGAGCCTCTCGGTCAGCGTCACGACGCGGCAGCGCAGGCCGAGCGAAATCGAAGGCGTGCACTATCATTTCGTCTCGCAGCGCGAGTTCGAGCGCCTTCGCGATTCCGACTCCCTGCTCGAATGGGCCGAGGTACACGGCAATTTCTATGGCACGCCGCGCGAGCCCGTGGAGACGGCGATGTCGGAAGGCCGCGACATGCTCTTCGACATCGACTGGCAGGGCGCCCAGCAGTTGCAGGAGAAGATGCCGGCTGATGTCGTCTCCATCTTCGTGCTGCCGCCGACTATGACCGAACTGCAATCGCGGCTGCACCGCCGCGCAGAGGATTCCGAAGAGGTCATCGCCATGCGTCTTGCCAATTCCCGGGCCGAGATCGCTCACTGGCGCGAATACGATTATGTCATCGTCAATGACGATCTGAACATTGCTTTCGATGCGGTTCAGTCGATCGTCAAGGCCGAGCGCCTGCGCCGCGACCGGCGGCATGGCATGTTCGATTTCGTCCGCGATCTGCTGGAAGAGACGCCGAAGCTGTAAAGCTGATTACAGGCAATTCGCCAGCTGGCAGAATTCTTCCACCGAAAGCGTTTCGGCGCGGCGCTGCGGGTCGATATCGGCCTTTAGCAGTAGGGCCTCGCCGCCAAGCGGCTTCAAGCTCTGTCGCAGCATCTTGCGGCGCTGGCCAAAGGCGGCTTGGGTTACCTTCTCCAGCTTGTCGACGGCGCAGGGAATGGGGTTTTCCCTCGGCGTCAGATGCACCACGGTCGAGGTCACCTTGGGCGGCGGCGTGAAGGCCTGTGGCGGCACGTCGAAAGCCATGCGTGCCTCTGTCCGCCAGCCGCAGAGCACGCCCAGCCGGCCATAATGATCGTCATCCTCCTGCGCCACGATCCGCTGGCCGACTTCCTTCTGGAACATCAGGGTCAGGGACTGCCAGAAGGGTGGCCATTGCGCCGGCAGAAGCCAGTTCACCAAAAGCTGCGTCCCGACATTATAGGGCAGGTTGGCGATGATCTTGACCGGTCCTTGCGGGGCAAGGGCGGTGAAATCCGTCTTCAGCGCATCGCCTTCGATAACTTCGAGCCGGCCCGGATAGTGATCGGCAATTTCGGCCAGCGCCGGCAGACAGCGCGCATCGCGCTCGACGGCGATGACCTTGGCCGCCCCGAGTGCCAGGATGGCGCGCGTGAGACCGCCCGGCCCAGGCCCGACCTCGAAGACGGTGACCCCTTCGAGCGATCCGGCTGCGCGCGCGACCTTCTGAGTCAGATTGAGGTCGAGAAGGAAGTTCTGGCCGAGCGCCTTGCGCGCATCGAGGCCGTGGCGTTGGATTACATCGCGAAGAGGCGGCAAGCCATCGAGAGCGGCCATCAGGGATCGTTTCCGGTCTTGCTGCTGATTTCGCTGGCCAGCTTCAGCGCGGCGACAAGGCTGTCTTCCTTGGCAATACCCTTGCCGGCGATGCCGAAAGCCGTGCCGTGATCCGGAGACGTGCGGACAAAGGGTAAGCCGAGCGTGGCATTGACGGAATCGTCGAAGCCGAGCGCTTTCGCCGGGATCAAGGCCTGATCGTGATACATGCAGATGGCTACATCGTAACGTCGACGGGCGTCGTCATGGAACATGGTGTCGGCGGGCAGGGGCCCGAATGCGTCGATGCCCTCGGAGCGGAGCCTGTCGATCGCAGGCCGTACGATTTCGTCGTCTTCCTTGCCAAGCGCGCCATTCTCTCCCGCGTGCGGATTGAGACCGGCAACGGCAAGGCGCGGCTTGGAGATGCCGAAACGGACGCGTAGGTCGTGATCGGTAATCCGGCAGGTTTCGGCGATCAGATCAGAGGTCAACGCTTCAGGCACCGCCTTCAGCGGAATATGGATGGTGACTGGGATCGCGCGAAGCTTGGGACCGGCAAGTAGCATGACCGGCATGACCGGCTTTCCAGTGGCGCGCGTTGCAAGATCCGCCAGGAATTCGGTATGGCCGGGAAAACCGAAACCGGCATCATAGAGCACCGATTTGGCGATCGGATTGGTCACGACTGCGGATGTCCGGCCACTCATGCTAAGGGAAACGGCCGTTTCGATGGCGGCAATCGTGCCTTTTGCGGTCGCCACATGCGGCTGGCCGGCGATGACATCCATGCCAGCTTCGATCGGCAGGATCGGCAGCGCATCGGGAAAGATATTGCAGGCATTCGCCGGATCGGCAGTCGCAAGCGGTACGGTCAGGCCGAGCTGAGAAGCTCGCGCCGCAAGCACGGCGGCATCGCCAAGAAACAGGAAGGGCGGCAAATCCAGCTCGCCGCGGCGAAGCCAGGCGGCGAGGGTGATGTCGGGACCTATGCCAGCCGGATCCCCCTGTGTGAGCGCGAGGGGGAGGGAAGAGCGCGGAGGCATCGTCAATCAGCGATAGACGATCTGCGCCTTTGAGCGCAGCTCATCCATATACTTCTTGTCATTGGCACTCACACCCGTTGCCTTGTCCTTACCGATATCCTCGGCACGGAACACGGCAGCGGCGGCGACGTCATCATTCACCTGACGTTGCGAGCAAATGGCGACATATTCGACGCCGCGATCGGTTACGATCGGCGTGGTCGTGTTGCCGGAAGCCTTCTCCAGGAGCGGCTTCCACATTTCCGGAACTTCTGGTGCAAGGACGCGGCCAAGGTCCTGGACGGAGACGTCACGCATGGTCGCGGCGAAGACCTTTGCCTGGTCGCAGCCCGGGAACTTCGACCGCGATGCTTCTGCTTCCGCCTTGCGCTGGTTCAAAATGGCGTTCCGCTTCGCAGCCGGAACGACGAAGACGATCTGCTTCAGGAAATATTCCGTCGTGACCGGCTTTGTCTTGTTTTCTGTCATGCGCGTCACGAGATCGTCGTTCGACATGCGGCTTCTTGCGCCGAAACGTGCATTGACGACCCGCGGCCAGCTCATGGAAACGGCGATATAGGATTTGAAGTGATCGACGCCCACGCCAGCCTTTTCGAGAATCTGGCTAAGCTGTGCCGGTGTCATCTTGTTGCTGGAGGCGAAACGACCGAAGGCGGCATCGACGTCCGTCGTCGAAACGGACATGCGCAGGCGGGAGATCTCCGCGCGCTTCAGCGTTTCGTCGACGAGCTGCTCTTTGGCAAGCTTGTTCAGATCGCCTTTCTGGCGCTGCAATTTGAGGAAGGCGACGCGCCTGGCTATGTCGCCGGATGTGATTACCTGGCTATTGACGAGGACCTTCACTTCGCTTGCTGCGAAAGCAACATCGCTGCTCGGTACGGCGAAGCTTGCCATAACCAAGGCTGCGGCTCCGAACAACAGAGCGCGCATCGGTGTCTTTCCAGAAAACATCAATTACCCCTTCCCAAAGGTATTTCCTGCCAGCATGGCGCCGTTTTGCTATGCCTGTTGCGCAGTACGGCAACTTCGCGCCACATGTCTACATCAAGCGCGATGAATTGCAAAATCCTTGCGGCGAAACAATGACGCCGGCAGCGGCCAACCGCATCCATGCAAAAGAGCCGGCGATGAAGCCGGCTCTCTGCAGTTTCGATTCAGATCAGAATGTTGCGTCCTGAACGCTGCCGAGGTTGACGTCGCCAAGCGTACGGAAGGTCAGGCGAGCGCCGATCGACCAATTGGTGGCCGAACTGGCTGTCGAATCCTTCTTGTCGAGGAATGACACGGTGAAGATCGTGCATTCGTCCTCATAGGAAAGGCCGACGCCCTGGCGAGTGATCTCATTGCTGTTGAGATCATAGCTGACCGTGCCGAAGACGGACCAGTATTCCTTGAACTTGATCTGCGCGCGCGACTGGATTTCGTCCTGATTGCTGGTGAAACCATATTGCGGCTGGGCCGCAATATGCGTGTAGATCAAGGATGTCTGGAACACATCGTTCGAGAAGCCGACTGCCGTATCCCCGCGACGGAAGGCGAAATCCTTCTCGTCGAAGCGGTAGGACTGCGACAGCGAAATGCCCTGCGGTGTCGTCAAGCCGAACATGGTGACATAGTCAGAACGGGTGGTTTCAAGTCCCGAATCCGAACCTGCACCGACCAGATCGTCGGTCGCAAAGGAGTTGCGTCCCGCGAGCTGATAGGACTGTCCGAAAATATGCTGCAGTTTGTAACCGCTGTCGAAGCTGGCGGTGTAGCGCCACCCGACATTGGCACGCGTGCCGCCTTCAATGCGGTCGAAGCCTGAGAACTTGTCACGATCAAACAGGTTTGTCGCATCGAAGACAAAGCTCTGGGCGTCTTCATTCGGAAGCCGCCCGGCAAGCTGCTCGTCCGGGCGCACATAGATCTGTGCGATCGGCTCGAACACATGGGTGCTGTTGCTCGTCGTAATGAGGAACGGATACTTGGCTTCGAGACCCAGGGTCGCCATGCCGCGCGCGGCATAGTCGCTGTTGTCATAATTGCCGGAGTAGGTATTGGCCGCCGGCCCGTTCATGTCCAGGCCGTAGACGTCGCCGCGAAGTGCTGCCAGCGGCGTCAAAACAAGGCCCTGATCCGTAGCGAAGGTACGCTGCCACTGCAATTCGGTGCTCAGACGCGTATAATCTCCGGAAAGACCGAGGTAGCGGTCATTCAGATTGGCGTCGCCGAGATTTGCGACATTATCGAGCACAGACGTCTTATCACGCGACAGATGCGTGAAATTCATCGTTGCCGACAGCTCGCCTCCGTAAACCGAGTTCGGATCGACATAGTGATAATCGACGCTCGGATAGACATATGCCTGCTGCTTCTGCGCCGTGGCGTTATCGTCTGTGTCCTGCACGTTATAGTAGAAGGCGCGCATATCGAAGAAATTGCGCTTTCCGATGCCGGTCAGATAGGCTTGGTTCGTATGGGTGCTCTGGTTGAGACCATCCAGGCCATAGGTGCGCGAGAAGTTATTATCGCTCTGCGCCATGACATCCCAGCCGAAAGTCCAGCGAGGATTGATCCTGAAATCTGCCTTGGAGTTGATCATGCCGCGCGTTTTGTGCTCGGCATCGGTCGTGCCGGCCGTGAAGGCGTCCGGATTCATCTGGCTGATGCCGGCAACACGCAGGGTGTGAGTACCGTTCTCGAAGCGCTGGCGGAATTCACCTTGGAGCAGCAGACCTTGATTGCTGTAGCCCGTTGCGGTGACCGTCGCATCCATGCTCGGCGAGATGACGTAATAATAGGGAACCGTTACACCGACGCCGAGACGCTGGGAAACAGTCACCGACGGAAACAGGAAGCCGGACTTGCGCTTGACCGTATTGTCGGGAACCGTGACCCACGGAACATAGGCGATCGGCTGTCCGAACAATTCGAAACGGGCGTGCTCGAGACGAATCGTGTGTGTCACGCCGTTCTGGACGACTCGCTGTGCTTTGACCTGCCACAGTGGCGCGCGGCCTTGCTCGGAACAGGCCATGCAAGCGGTATAGACGCCTTTTGTGAGAATCAGCTGATTGCCGCCGACCCGCTCGCCCTTTTCGGCGACCATACGGGTGTTGTCGGGCATTTCTATACGCAGAGCGTTGACGAAACCGTCGGAGAAGCTGTCGGTGACGTCCATTTTGTCACCGTACATGCGATTGCCGTCCGGGGTGATCAGCTCGACATTGCCGAGAGCCGTCATCCGCCCGGATTTCTGATTATATTCAACCTTCTGGGCGACCATTCTATAGCCGCCATAGTTGATCTGGACCGCACCCGTCGCCGTAACGATCTGCGTATCCTTGTTATAGACCAAT
Organism: Rhizobium sp. AB2/73; assembly: GCF_020871915.1. NCBI lineage: Bacteria > Pseudomonadati > Pseudomonadota > Alphaproteobacteria > Hyphomicrobiales > Rhizobiaceae > Rhizobium > Rhizobium sp. AB2/73. Next base: position 839,272 of record NZ_CP067071.1, read on the forward strand.
TCGTTGGACGAAAGGACTAGCTTAGAGCCTTCCGGCACCTTCACCTTGATAGGGGAGGTCGCAGCGCCGGCGCCGCCATTATTGGGGTTGGCATTATTATTATTGGCCTGGGCGTAAGCGACGACCGGACTCAAAATATATGCACACGCGGCCGTGCCCGTAACGAGGGCAGCCACATACTTTCTGATACTCTTGCGGTTGCCTGCCGCCACTTAGCCGTCCTCCTGATGAAGCAGGATCGTTGCCCCGAATGCCAATGCGACGATCACGGGTATCCATGCCGCCACGTAGGGAGGAACCACTCCGCTGCTCCCGAATGCCTTTACAAGCACGGTGACAACATAAAGCACGAAGCCGGAGAGGATTCCACCCAGAATCACAGAGCGCGATTGATTGAATCTACTGAATTTTAGGGACACGGTTGCCGCAATCAGAGTCATTGCCACGAGAAGGAATGGCTGTGACAGCAGCGAATGAAACTGTGTCTCAAGTGCGTTGGTCGAGATGCCGAAGGAGCGTGCGACCTTTATTCGATTAGAAAGATCATAAAAAGCAATGGTTTCCGGTTGCGCCAAACGTTGCGAGACGAAATCCTGTTTCAGATTCGTACGGACCTGTGTCGAATTTTTGTGATCCGGAATTTCACCCGGCCGCCGTTCGACAACATTGTTAAGAAGCCAGTAACCATCTTCCAACTTTGCCGAGTCCGCATCCTGTCGCAGGACGATATTTCCCTGTGAATCGAAGTGGATAAACACGACGCCCGTCAGGGTCGTTCCGTTATTCAGAATGGCCTTTGCACCAATGATCGTGTCGTCTTTTCCGTTGGACTGGCGCAGCCACGGAATCGAAAGTGTATTGCGATAGGACGGGTCGCCGCGCAGGTCGGCTTCGATCGCTTCGGCATGTCGCTGGCCCCATGCTGCTACCGGATTGAGCGCAAGCATGGTCAGAAGCCCGACGCAGAAAGCTCCCATCAGGAAGGGCGTCATGAACTGCCAGACGGAGATGCCGGCAGCGCGTGCGATAACCAGCTCGCGGCGGCGATTGAGGGCGATCAGTACCGTCATGCCCACGAAGAGCGCGATGAACGGCACCGTCTGCTGCAGGATGAATGGCAGTCTGACCGCCGTCATCAGCAGGCCGATGGAGACGGTATATCCGGGCAGACCGGCAAGCCGCCCAGCGGTCTCGCTGAAATCGACGAGATAAACGATCGAGAGGACGCCGAGGAAGAACCAGAACGTCGTCACGATGTAACGCGTGAAGAAGTAGCGCCCGAGCGTGCCGAAAATCATGCACCGCCCCCGTTCGAGCTGCCTGGTGCGGTCGGCATGCGGTCCTGAACTCTTTGCCGCCAATTGCTGAGGCGGTTGCGGATCGAGACGGGCATCGTCATCTTCCGGTTCCGCAGCAACAGGATGAGTGCGATAAGCGCCGCGATGATATTGATTGCGTAGAGAACGCCGATGAATTTGGCTGAATGGTCGATCTGGTTGGCAGCGTAGAAATCCGCCCAGCGCAACGCGAAGGACAGCGTCAGCGCCGATACCATCGGATGTAGCCGCGCCTCGCGATGTGATCGCGCATCACCGGCGATAACAAGCGATATCAACGCAAAGATTGCCGGCAGCGCCCAGTCGTTGAGGCGGCGATGCAATTCGGCGCGGTAATCGCCAGGTCTTTGCTTGTAGTCCGGATCGTTCGTATCCGGATTGAACAGGAAGCCAAGGCTGCGGTCGCTGGCACGCGCATTTGCCTGGCCGCGGCTTTGCGTCATATCCGACAGGTCGAAGGAGTAGGAATCGAACTTGATGACCGAGACGCTGCCATCGGGCGTCTTGCGGTGGACCTCGCCATCCTTCATCAGCAGCGACGTGCCGCTCGGATCGACGGCGCCTTCCTTGGCATAATAGATAAGGTCAAAGGCGGGGTCGCGGGAATCGACCACGAACAGCCCCTTGAGGATTCGTCCCGAAAGGCGCTGCGAGATCTGCACATAGAGCCCATCCTCGATGCGCCGGAAGTTCTTCTCTTCGATCACGGTGGACAGAAGATCGGCATAGGCTTCGGCCACCATCTGGCGGGCGGCGACACGCGCTCTCGGCTCGACGACATTGTCCACGAAAAAGGAGAAGACGCTAATCGCAATGGCGAGAATCATGATCGGGCGGATGATGATGCTGCGCTTCGCGCCGGCAGCTTCCATGACGGTCAGCTCGGAATCGCTGTTCATCGCCGTCAAGGTCTGCGTGATGCCGATGACCAATGCGAAAGGCAGAACGATCGGGATGATCGTCGGCAGGATGAGTGTCGCGAGCTTCGCAAACGAGCCCATCGACTGGCCGCTATCGGTCACGAGATTGATGCGTTGCAGGACCTGGGTGGTCCAAATAATGGCGAGCACTGGCAGCAGCGCTACCAGGAACATCATACCGACACGCCGTACGATATATGTCTCGAATAACTTCATGCCGGCCCTTAAACGCAACAGCTGCCGAACGAGCCGACAGAGATTCACCCTCCTCTACGCTGTTTACGTTTTTTTGGCGACAACCAACTCGAAAAAAAATCGTTAATTTTCCGAGATTCTTCTGTCGTGTGTCGTTTGGGATAAAGCGAGCAGCGCGGCGAATATGACAAGCGAGGAAAGCCAGCCGAGTACGGCGTCGGAGAGGTAATGTCCGCCAAAAGCGACCCGAAGCGCGGGGATGAGGATCGAAACGGCCGCGATCGGCAATGCGGCAGCCGATCGGTACGGCTGCGGGATGATGAGGATCAGGCAGAACAGCCAGCCCGCAGCCGCCGCTTCGCCTGAAATGAACGAACAGTTGCTGACACATTTTCCGGCGAAGGATCCCGCATGGACGAAGTCGAGCGTGCCGCCGAAGAGGTCGGTCTGTCGTGGGCGCGGGCGCCCGGAGAAGGCTTTCAGCCATAGATTGACGATCAGCACGGGCCCCAGGAGCAGGGAGCCGAGCGCAACCTTGAGATTGCGGGCTCTCAGCGCGTTGAAGGTTGCGCCGTGATCCTGCCAGCATCTGAGAAGCATCCAGAGCAGCACGAGGGCGAAGACGTAAGGTAGCTGAAAGAATATTTCCCGCAGCAGGCGCATGTTCTGATCGCCGCTATAAGGGAAAATACCGCAGATCTGATCGGACTTGCCTCCGAGGCATTGCTGCGGTTGGAAAAACATGGTCGCGACGCCGAGATCGATCTGTGGAAACAGTGAAAACAGACCCAGCAAAGCCCACCAGAGACAGAAGAGAGCGATGAAGGCATCACCTGCCGTGCGCGGCCGTAGAATCTCTGGAAAGCGGTCTTCGCGATTGAGGCTGTTGAAATCTATGATCAAGGCGGCTTTCCGACAAGAATTGCGCCGCCGAGGCGGCTAAAACACCATCGCGTATAGCCTAGCCTCGCTAAATGACAGGGATTTGAAGCCGCCGACCGCCATATATAAGGAATGCAGCGCCAAACGCTTGTGTTCCCTAGTCAAACCTAGAATGATGGTTGTGCAAACTTCTCTTATTACGACGCATGTTATCGGAGCAGAAATGTCTGTGAAATTCGAGATTTCCTTCGCCAAGTCGGCTCGTCTCAGCGGTGGTCTGGCCATTCTCCTGAAAGGAACGGACAGTGAGCTGCCGGCTGGTGCCGAAAGCGCCGATCCGGCGAATGTTTTCGCCAAGGCGGCGCCGGTATCCGGCTTCAAGAGCAAAGCGTTGAGTAGTCTGGATATCATCGCGCCCGAGGCCTCGCCCGTCGACCGGATCATCGTCATCGGTGCCGGCAAGGCCAAGGACCTGACCGCGCACGACTGGCTGAAGCTTGGCGGCACCGCCGCTGCAAAAATCCGCAACACGGAGAAGGTCGCGATCTTCCTCGATGCACCCAGCGTCGAAGTCAGGCCAAAGGAAGCGGCCGATTTTGCCCTGGGCATGCTCCTGCGCGCGTATAGCTTCGATACCTACAAGACGAAGAAGGGCGATGAGGACGAGAAGGGTGCCTCCCGCAAGGCGGTGAAGGTGACGATCGTTACCCAGGAAGCGGCAGCGGCCAAGAAACTCTATGCGACTTCAGAAGCCGTGGCCGGCGGCGTGATTCTCGCGCGGGATCTCGTCAACGAGCCGCCGAATGTTCTCGGGCCTGTGGAATTTGCGGCCAAGGCCAAGGAACTGGAAAAACTTGGCGTCGAAATCGAAATCCTGACGGAGCGTGAAATGCGCCGGCTCGGCATGGCGGCCCTGCTGGGTGTCGCGCAAGGTTCGGCCCGGCCGCCGCGGCTGGTGGTCATGCAATGGAAGGGCGGCAAGGCGAAGGACAAGCCGGTCGCCTTCATCGGCAAGGGCGTTGTCTTCGACACCGGCGGTATCTCCATCAAGCCGGCTGCCGGCATGGAGGAGATGAAGGGGGATATGGGAGGGGCTGCGGCCGTTACCGGCCTCATGCATACGCTTGCCGCACGCGAAGCCAAGGTCAACGCCATCGGCGTCATCGGTCTTGTGGAAAACATGCCCGACGGCAATGCACAGCGCCCGGGCGATATCGTCACCTCCATGTCCGGCCAGACGATCGAGATCATCAACACGGATGCCGAGGGCCGGCTCGTTCTCTGCGATGCACTCTGGTACACGAATGACCGCTTCAAGCCGCAGTTCATGATCAATCTGGCGACCTTGACCGGCGCGATCCTTGTCGCGCTCGGCAATTTGCAGGCCGGTCTGTTCTGCAATGACGACAAGCTGGCGGGTGAGCTGACGGCGGCAGGCCTTGTGACCGACGAGCGCCTTTGGCGCATGCCGCTCGGCAAGGACTACGACAAGATGATCGACAGCAAGTTCGCCGATATGAAGAATACCGGCGGACGCCACGCAGGTTCGATCACCGCTGCCCAGTTCCTGAAGCGCTTCGTCGGCGACACGCCCTGGGCGCATCTCGATATTGCCGGCACGGCGATGGGCTCGGTCCAGGACGAGATCAATCAGTCCTGGGGTTCGGGTTTTGGCGTACGCCTGCTCGATGAACTGGTCCGCGCCAATTACGAATCGTGACCAGCCGGATTTGTGAGATAGCGCCTTTCCGCTTTTCTTCGCATCGCGAAAATGCGCTATCCTTCCCTTGTGACGCATTCCGAACGGAAAACCGCTTCGCACTTTTCCTGGAATTGCTCTAGAAGAGGCGTCATGACCGACGTTCTCTTCTACCACCTGACGGAATCGAAGCTTGAAGACGCCCTGCCGCCGCTGATCGACAAGAGCGTCGAACGCGGCTGGCAGGTCGCCGTGCAGATGCGCGAGCCGGCCCGGCGCGATCTTTTCGATAGCCATCTCTGGACCTATCGCGAGGACAGCTTTTTGCCACATGGCACCGACGAAGACGAATTGGCAAGTCGCCAGCCAGTGCTGCTGACGATTTCGCCTGACAACATAAATGATGCCAACGTGCGTTTCTTCATCGACGGCGCCGAGGCGACGGATGTCGGAGCCTATCAGCGCGTCGTGCTGATGTTCGACGGCTACGATCAGGAACAGCTGGAAAGTGCGCGCGCCCAATGGAAACGCCTGAAAGGCGAGGGGCATAACCTCACCTATTGGCAGCAGACGCAGGACGGCCGCTGGGAGAAGAAGGCCTGACCTTTTTCTCCTCGTGAAGAGCTACGCGCCTTCCGACAGGATCTTCTGAATGAAATCCTTCTTCGCCGCCGTATAGGATGCGCGATCATTGGCATATTTTGCCGCAAGCTCGATCTTCAGTGCCTCATAGGCATGCGCAAGATCCGGCTCCCTGCGCAACCGGTCGCGAAAGATCAGGAAGTTGCGCCAGGTGGGGCCGCCATGTTCGACCACATGCACGAGATGGGTGCGGGTATCGCCCTGGATGTCTCGGCCGAAAATATGGTCGTCCGGCACGATATTGCTGCCAGCATAGACGTAGCCGATGGAGGCCATCGGCTCGACACAGGCAAGCCCATCCTCGAAGCGCCGCACGCCGACGGCGATATCGATGATCGGCTTGGCTTTTATCGTTGGGATCGAGGTGCTGCCGAAATGCTGGACATCGACTGCAAGGTCGCCGAGAGCCTTGCGAATGGCAGCTTCCTCCAGCAAGTAGGCTTCGTGCCAGCTCTGGTTCGGATCGGCGAGCTTGACGGACTTGTTACCGACGCCGAGGCCAAAAGATTGTTCATGCTCCGATGCCATAGGCATCTCTCCAGTGAAGACGATGCGCCACGCTAGCACGCCGCGGGCGGCATTGTCTTCACCGGGAAAGCCCCGTCAATCGTAAAATGCTTCAACGAATTTGCGCTTGCCGAGCATGAAGGCATCGGCGACATGGCGCAGCGGCGAAACGTCGACATCGGAGACGCCGGCTTTGACGATCTCGGCAAAGCGGCGATAGAGCGAAGGATATTCGGCTTCGGGTGCGGAGAATTTCAGCTCGCCATTGACGGAAAGCTTGGAGCCGCCTTCGGCGAGAACCATCTGTCCCGCATCCGTTTCGGCGACGATATCCCAGCTCTGCTTGCCAGTCTGACGCCAGTCGAATTCGGCGTGAACGGGAAGGCCGGTTCCGCTCTTGAAGTGCAGCTCGGCCGCGATCGGCGAATCACGGTTTTCCGGGAATTCGAGTGTCGCGCCGGTCAGGAAGAGCGGCGGCAGAATGTGGGTGACGATCGACAGCGCATTGATACCGGGATCGAAGACGCCGAGCCCGCCAGCCTGCCAGATCCACTCCTGGTTTGGATGCCAGTGACGGACATCTTCCTTCCAGATCACATGAGCGCTGCGAATATTAGTGCTGGCGAGGAAGCTCTTTGCAGCCTCCACGGCCGGCGCATAGCGCGAATGCCAGCTTGCAAAAAGCGACACGCCCTTGCTCTTTGCAAGGTTTTCAAGATCGGCCACTTCGCTGAGTGTCGCGCCCGGCGGCTTCTCCAGGAAAACATGCTTGCCGGCCGACAGCGCCTTGTAGGCGGCTTCATAGCGGTATTGCGGCGGCATGCAGAGAGAAACGGCGTCGATCTCCGGTACAGCATCGAGCATGGCTTCGATGGTCGTGAAGGCGGGGATGCCTTCGACAGTGCCGTGGCGGCTCGCCGTAGCGATCAATTTGAAATCCGCATTGTTCGCGATGGACGGAAGATGCTGGTCGCGGACGATCTTGCCGACACCGACGATAGCGAGGTTGATGGGGGACATGGGTGTCTCTCGATTAGTATGATTATTGATGCGATCTTTATCAGAATGCCGCATGCGGGCAAGGGCGGCAAATCGCAAATGCAGGCGCCAGGTCCAATCTTGATGCTTGGAAAACGGGTGCCGGCTCTTGATTCACAGCCTGAAATCGGCACTCTTCCTCTGCGCAGCCAAAAGATCCGGAAAGAATCGCTGCGGGGGGAAGTCATGAAAACATTGCTCGGCTTCAGCCGAATCGTCGACTATGTGACTGAGATCATCGGAAAATCAGTCTCATGGCTTATTCTGGTCGCTGTCTTGGTCAGCGCAGGAAACGCGATCGTCCGTAAGGTCTTCAACACATCGTCCAATGCCTGGCTGGAAGCGCAATGGTATCTGTTCGGCGCCGCCTTCATGCTCGCCGCCGCCTATACGCTGCGCCAGAACGAGCATATCCGCATCGATATCATCTACGGCTCCCTGCCGCGCCGGGTGCAGCACTGGATCGATCTCCTCGGCCACTGCCTTTTCCTGATGCCTTTCGTGCTGCTGATGGTCTACGATCTCGTGCCCTATGTCCGCACCTCCTTCCTGTCGGGAGAAGTTTCCTCGAGTGCCGGCGGCCTGATCATCTGGCCGGGCAAGGCATTGCTGCTGGCGGGCTTCTTTCTGCTGGCGCTGCAGGGGACGTCCGAGATCATCAAGAAGATCGCCGTCATGCGCGGCGATATGGATGATCCGACCCCCTACGTGCCGACGCATGCGCCGCTCGATGTCGAAACCCCGACCGGGGAGGCGCGCTGATGATTGAACTCATTGCTGGGAACATGGCGCCGATCATGTTCGCCTCGCTGATCATTTTCCTGCTTTTTGGTTATCCCGTCGCCTTCGCGCTTGCTGCGAACGGACTGCTGTTCTTCTGGATCGGCGTCGAACTCGCACCCTATTCGGGCGGCACAATCAATCTCTCATGGCCGCTTCTCAACGCGCTGCCGGATCGATTCTGGGGAGTGATGTCGAACGACACGCTGCTGGCGATTCCGTTCTTCACCTTCATGGGCATCGTGCTGGAGCGATCCGGCATGGCCGAAGACCTGCTCGACACGATCGGCCAGCTGTTCGGGCCGATCCGCGGGGGGCTCGCCTATGCGGTGATTTTCGTCGGAGCGCTGCTGGCGGCCACCACCGGCGTCGTTGCGGCTTCGGTCATCGCCATGGGGCTAATCTCGCTGCCGATCATGCTGCGCTATGGCTATGACCGGCGGGTCGCCTCCGGCGTCATCGCCGCTTCCGGCACGCTGGCGCAGATCATCCCGCCGTCGCTCGTCCTGATCGTGCTTGCCGATCAGCTCGGCCGTTCCGTCGGTGACATGTATGCCGGCGCCCTGATTCCCGGCCTGGTGCTGACCGGTCTCTACATGCTCTATGTATTGATCATGTCGATCGTGAAGCCGAACTCCATGCCGGCATTGCCGAAGGAGGCTCGCTCGCTTGGCTCCGGCGTCACGTCCTTGCTGATCGCATTGCTGATATGCGCCGGCGTGGCCTATGCCGCCCATGTTTACCTGACCCCCGCCTATGGCGAAAACGCCGATATTCTCGGTGCAACAGTTGGCGTCGCCTTCATCTATGCGATCGCCGTGCTCGATAAGGGGATGAAACTCAACGCGATGTCGCGGCTGGCCCAGCAGGTCATCATCGTGCTCATTCCACCGCTGGCGCTAATCTTCCTCGTGCTTGGCACGATCTTCCTCGGCATCGCGACGCCGACGGAAGGCGGCGCCATGGGGGCGGTCGGCGCGCTCATAATGGCGGCTGCCAAGGGTCGATTGAACATGGAGGTCGTGCGCTCGGCGCTGACATCCACGACGCGGCTTTCGGCCTTCGTGCTGTTCATCCTGATCGGCTCGCGCGTCTTTTCGCTGACCTTCTACGGCGTCAACGGCCATGTCTGGGTCGAGCATCTGCTGGTATCGCTGCCCGGCGGCGAGGTCGGCTTCCTGATTGCCGTCAACATCCTCGTCTTCGTGCTTGCCTTCTTTCTCGATTTTTTCGAGCTTGCCTTCATCATCGTGCCGCTGCTGGCACCTGCTGCCGAGAAGCTCGGCATCGATCTCATCTGGTTTGGCGTACTGCTCGGCATCAACATGCAGACGAGCTTCATGCATCCGCCCTTCGGCTTCGCGCTGTTCTATCTCCGCTCGGTGGCGGCGCGTGTGCCCTATCTCGACAGGGTGACCGGCAAGCAGATCGCGCCCGTCACGACCGGGCAGATCTACTGGGGATCCGTGCCTTTCGTCGGCATCCAGATCCTGATGGTGGCGTTGACGATCATGTTCCCGCAGATGGTCATGCACTACAAGGGAGCCGGCACCGGCGTCGATCCCAACACGATCAAGATTGAAGTCCCGGGCTTCGGTGCACCCGGCCAGGATAATGGCAATGGCCTGCCGGGACTGCAGCTTCCAGGCGGCAATTCGCTTGACAGCAAGCCGGCGGATAAGGGCGGCGGCGCGTCAAACGCGCCGGCCAACGACCTCAGCCAGCCACCGTCGTTTAATTGAGGCATTACGGTCTGCATCGGCCTGCTTGTCGATCTGACGCAACGAAAAACCCCGGAGCATCGCTCCGGGGTTTTCTCTTTTGGACCTACCGGTCGCTCAAATCTTCCCGGAGCGCTGCAGCGTCATCATGTAGACGTCGTAGCTGTATTCGGCGACCTGAGTGTAGAGATAGTGCTGGCCGCGGAAGCCCTTGATCGATTCCCAGATCTTTTTAAAGGTCGGGTTGTTGGCTTCCATTTCCGCATAGACCTCGTTGGCCTTGTCGAAGCAGGCATTCAGGATCTCGGTGCTGAATGGCCGGAGCTTCGCCCCTTCGGCCACGACCCGCTTGATGGCGGCCGGGTTCAGGTAATCGTATTTCTGCAGCATGTTGGCGTCCGTCGCCTGCGCGGCCGTACGCAGCAGCGATTGATAGGCCTTCGGCAGGCCTTCATACGCCGCCTTGTTGAACATGACATGCACCGTCGGGCCGCCTTCCCACCAGCCGGGATAATAGTAATAGGGCGCCACCTTGTAGAAACCGAGCTTCTCGTCGTCATAGGGGCCGACCCATTCGGCTGCATCGATCGTGCCTTTCTCGAGCGCCGGGTAGATGTCGCCGCCGGCGAGCTGCTGCGGCACGACGCCGAGGCGCTCGACCACCTTGCCGGCAAAGCCGCCGATACGCATCTTCAGCCCCTTGAGATCGGCAACCGTGTTGATTTCCTTGCGGAACCAGCCGCCCATCTGCACGCCGGTATTGCCGGCGGGGAAGCCGATCAGCCCCTGCGTCGCCAGGAATTCATTGAAGAGATCGATGCCGCCGCCGTGATATTGCCAGGCGTTCATGCCACGGGCATTGAGCGCGAAAGGAACGGCAGCTCCCAATGCCCAGACCGGATCCTTGCCCCAATAATAATAGGCGACCGAGTGGCAGGCCTCGACGGTTCCGGCTGAAGTTGCGTCTGCAGCCTGCAGACCCGGCACGATTTCGCCGGCTGCAAACACCTGGATATTGAAATTGCCATCGGTAGCCTCGGAAACATATTTCGACAGCACTTCACCGCCGCCATAGATCGTATCGAGCGACTTCGGAAACGACGATGTGAGGCGCCAGTTGATTTTCGGATTGCTCTGCGCAATGGCCGGCGCTGCAAGCGTTGCAGCCGCTGCCACCGACCCGGCGCCGGCGACGCCGGCTTTCCGCAGAAATGAACGACGATCCATCTGTTACTCTCCCCCCAGGATGCGAGCGGGCGAGCTCGCCCGCTCTTCGTGATCACAGCCGCAGCTAATCATGCCGCTCGGCGCGTTTCAAGCGTATCGGAAGCTGGTGCAACCATTGATCTAGTTGTCTGCGACGGCGTTCGTTTGCAGGCCCGCCTTAGCGGACCATCTTTGTGTCGGCCTGTGCGACCAGATTGGTCGCCGGAGTCAGCTCGCGCTTGTATTTCAGCGTGACGACCTTGTAGCCGTCATTCTCAAGCCGGCTCAGGAGAACAGGCAGCATCCTGACGGTGCGCTGGTGGATGTCGTGCATCAGAACGATGCCGCGGCCGCGCTGATGGAGCTGCTTCATGGTGCGATCGACCACCGAGGCGGGCGTCGAAGTGAAGTAATCCTTGCTGTCGATATCGACATCCATGACGATCATGTCGCGGGCGGCAATGGCCGTGCGCAGGTGTTTGGAGTCGGCAAGATAGGGGAAACGGAAGAAGGGAGCGTCCGTGCCGATCGCCTTGGTGACGGCATCCTTGCCGCGGGCGATCTCGGTCATCGCCGCGTCGAAAGTCATCTTGTCGAGATCGGGATGGCGGAAGGTGTGGCTGCCGATCGCATCGCCATGTGCAAGCACCTCGCGTGCCGTCGCCGGGTGTGCCTGCGCCATTTCGCCGACCATCATGAAGGCGGCCTTGACGCCGAATTTGTCGAGCGTGGCGAGAATGCGTTCCGTCTTGCCGGGAGCCGGACCATCATCGAAGGTCAGGATGACCTCCTTGTCGGCGAGCCTGATATCCTTGAGCGACGAGACCTCCAGCGTGCGGCCGGCGAGATTATGCGGACCGTTCATGCCTGCCAGGTCATCCCGCGTTTCGAGATCGGCGACGAGCCATTTCTTCGGCTCCATCTCGATTGGATCGTTGGCCTTCAGCGGTTTATGATGCGGCTCCTCGGCGGCATAGCTGCTCTTGAGCGATGCTTCATTGCCTGGCTTCGTGGCGCATCCTCCGAGAGCCAGAGACACGGCGAGGCCAGCCAGCAACACACGGTAGTTCATCAGAATCGCTCAACACTATGTCCATGAAAGTTGAGCGCATATTCTGCAGTTATGGTTAATGATCGGTTAGGAGCGGCCGCGAATTCCTTAACCAGCGGTCAGCTTCAGCCGGCCATGCCGCTCTCATATTCCGATGAAAGTTCCAGCCACTGCTCCTCGGCCGCCGCGAGCTTTTCTGCCGCGTCGGCACGCTGTTTTGCCTTTTCCGCAGCCTTGGCCGGCGCCTTCTCGTAGAGGGCGGGATCCGCAAGTTCTGCATCAAGGGCCTGAATCAGTTTCTCAAGCTTGCCGGTCAAGGATTCGATTTCATTGATCTTCTTCTTGAGCGGCGCGAGCGAGGCGCGCCGATCGGCATTGAGCTTGCGCTGATCCGCCTTGGAAACGGAATCGTCGCTGGTATTTACTTTGCCCTTGTCGTCCTTGGCTTTCGGGCTGGCGACGACGAGGCTGCGGTATTCTTCCAGATCGCCGTCAAAGGTCGCGACGGTACCGTCGCGCACCAGCCACAGCCGGTCGACGGTGGCTTCGATCAGGTGACGGTCGTGCGAGATCAGGATGACGGCGCCGGAATAATCGTTCAGCGCCTGGATCAGCGCGTTGCGGCTGTCGATATCGAGATGGTTCGTCGGTTCGTCGAGGATCAGCAGATTCGGTGCGTCGAAGGCGGCAAGGCCCATGAGAAGGCGTGCCTTCTCGCCGCCGGAGAGATCCTTGACCTGCGTATCCATCTTCTCCGTCGCAAGCCCCATCTGCGCAACGCGGGCGCGCACCTTCGCTTCCGGCGTTTCGGGCATGCGGCGGCGCACATGCTCCACGGCTGTCTGGTTGGGGATGAGATCGTCGAGCTGGTGTTGAGCGAAGAAACCGATCTTCAGGTTCGGTGCGAGCCTGACTTCGCCGCTCTCCGCGCCGAGCCGGCCCGAAATGAACTTCGCGAAGGTCGATTTGCCGTTGCCGTTGGAGCCGAGCAACGCAATGCGGTCGTCGGCATCGATGCGCAGGTTCAGCCGTTTCAGGATCGGCTTGCCCGGCTCATAGCCGACGGCACCGCCGCTGATCGCGATGATCGGTGAGGCGGGTTGCTTTTCGGGTTCCGGAAAGCTGAAGCCCATCACATGGTCTTCGATGACGGCGGCGACCGTTCCCATCCGCTCCAGCGCCTTGATGCGCGACTGTGCCTGTCGCGCCTTCGAGGCCTTGGCCTTGAAGCGGTCGATGAAGCTCTGCAGGTGCTTGCGGGCTGCATCGTTCTTCGCCTTCGCCTTCATCTGCAACTCGTCGGCCTCGGCCTTCTGCCGCTCGAATTGATCGTAGGAGCCGCGATAGAAGGTGAGCTTCTTCTGGTCGAGATGCACGATGGAATTGACCGCCGTGTTCAGCAGATCGCGGTCGTGCGAAATGATGATGACCGTGTGCGGATAGCGGCGGATGTAGTCCTCCAGCCAGAGCGTGCCTTCAAGGTCGAGATAGTTCGTCGGTTCGTCGAGCAGCAACAGATCCGGCTCGGAAAACAAGACGGCCGCGAGCGCAACGCGCATGCGCCAGCCACCGGAAAAGGAGGAGGCGGGGCGTTTCTGCGCTTCGTGGTCGAAGCCGAGGCCGGCCAGGATGCTGGCGGCGCGCGCTTCAGCCGAATGCGCATCGATATCGGCCAGACGCGTCTGGATATCGGCGATGCGGTGCGGATCGGTCGCTGTTTCGGCTTCCGCAAGCAATGCGGAGCGTTCCTTATCGGCTGCCAGGACGATATCGATCAAAGGCTCCTCGGTGCCGGGTGCCTCCTGCGCCACCTGGCCGATGCGGGCATTGCGGGGGATCGAGACCGAGCCACTCTCGGCGGCGAGATCGCCGGTGATGATCCTGAACAGCGTGGATTTGCCAGCACCGTTCTTACCGACGAGGCCAGCCTTCGTGCCCGCCGGAAGCGTCACGCTGGCATGGTCGATGAGAAGGCGGCCGGCAATGCGGGCGGAAAGGTCTGAAATCGAAATCATGGCGCGGTTTTGGCCGAACTCGGCGCCGAAGGCAAGAGCGGGAAGGCGCTTAGGCGCCGGCCTTTTGCGAGGATTTCGAGAGGTTGGCGCAGTTGCGCAGCCGCTCGGTCAACTCCGTTTCATAAAGCATGAGATTGCTGAGCGAGGCATTGAGGCTGTCGAGTGCAGCATTGCCATGCGGAGTCGTGTCGATCTCGCGGGCAAAATGCTGCTTTTTCATCAGCCCCTTGGCGAGCTGATCGGCGACTTCGCGCAGCATTTCGGCGGCATCGCTTTCCGACTTGCGCGCCACCAGCCCGCAATGGCTGACCAGACGATGCTTCAGACCAATCTCGTCGAGCCCGCTTTGCGGGGGAAGGGGGCCAAGCGCCTCGATCTCTTCGGCAAGACAGCGGTCCTGGCCATAGAGCGCTTCATAGAAGAGCTGATAGTTGCGCGGCAGGTTTTTCACCTTCAGCCGCGTCATGAAGCGGCCGATAACCTCGAGCTCGGTTTCCGTTTCATCGTCATTGATGGAATATGCCGAAACGCTTGTCTGCGAGTTCTTCATGCCTGCCTTTGGACCGTGAGCTGATATATCTTATCAATCTGCAGGTCGGCAGGTTAAGGGAACATGAACAAAACGGCCGATCCTCGCCGCAGCGCAACAAAATGAGGCATGTGATCAACGTCTGGGCGAAGACGGGAAACGACGGTTCTCCCCTGGCTACATCCAGTGCTGTCCTTCGCTTCGCAGAAAATGCAGGAGGTCCAGCACCAGAGACGGCTTGCCCATGGATGTGAGGATAGTGTGGCACTGGCCGCGGTGATGGGTGTGATGGTTGAACATATGGGATACTGCCGCATGGAGGGGAACAGTGATGGCGCCCGGGCGCAGGATCGAGGTATAGGTGATGTCGACGGCAAGCGCGTCGGCATCTAGCGTTTCCAGCCAGGTGACGATATTTCGATCTTCCGCCTCCCGTAAGCTGTAAAGGCCTTCAAGGGTGCCATGCAGAATGGTGTCGAGTGACGCAGGTACGCCGCCGGTGCCGTTGAAACGGTGCATCCACAGCCGGTCCGCTATCAAGAGATGATTGAGCGTTCCGTGGAGCGAGCCGAAGAAGGCGCCGCGGTCTTCGTGAAATTCGGCGTCGCTGAGGTCTGCTGCGGCATTGTAGACCTGGACATTGGCCCAGCGATTATAGTCGGCAAGCATCTTGAAATGTTTGAGCATATGCGTCTCCTCTTATGGTGGTGGTGATTTTATCGCGAAGTTTGGCGGCGGGCAGCTGCTTCGCCACCCAGCGGATCGCGAATCAGCCGCTCGGACTGTGACACCAGCGTGAAATTGGCCGATCCCCCTTGTTTTCGGGCCTTGGGGCAGGTAAAGACCGCCCACTTTTCTCTGATTACAAGGAATGGACCCATGGCGATTGAACGTACTTTCTCGATGATCAAGCCGGATGCGACGAAGCGCAACCTGACCGGCGCCATCACCAAGGTTTTTGAAGACAACGGCCTGCGCGTCATCGCCTCCAAGCGCGTCTGGATGAGCAAGCGCGAAGCTGAAGGCTTCTACGCCGTTCACAAGGAACGTCCGTTCTTCGGCGAACTCGTCGAAGGCATGACCTCCGGCCCGACCGTCGTCCAGGTTCTGGAAGGCGAAAACGCCATCCTGAAGAACCGCGAAATCATGGGCGCGACCAACCCGGCCAACGCTGCCGAAGGCACGATCCGCAAGACCTTCGCCCTTTCGATCGGCGAAAACTCCGTTCACGGCTCGGACGCTCCGGAAACGGCTGCCGTCGAAATCGCGTACTGGTTCTCCGAAACCGAAATCGTAGGCTGAATCGGCCTTTCAGCGAAAGCGCTGAACGATTTGAAATGACTCATGAAAGCCGGGATTTCGATCCCGGCTTTCATGCTGGACAGGCTGCGTCACGCCCGTAATCGGCGTTGCCGTCACCTTTGAAGACATCTGGATTGGCGGTATAGACCGGGCCGACGACCAGCGGTTTCGTCGGCAGCACGGTCTGGTCGAGATCGGATTTGACCTCGGTCTTGATCGTCTGGATCGTCTTGTCGCTGGCATCCACCAGCTTGATTGAGACAGCATAGGGGCGGTCCTTGCGAACGCAGTGCAGGTCCGGGCTTTCCAGCGTGATCTTGTCCCAGAATGTATAGATCTTCTGGTTGACGACGAGCGGATCACCGCCCGCGGGATTTTCGAATTCCGCAATCGCCTTTGTTCCCTCGGGGATCGGAGCGATCTTCTTCAGCGTGATCATATAGCTTGCGCTCGCCACGCGGTAGTTGAAGACGAAGAGGCGGCCGGTGAGCTGGGTCGGGCCTTCGCCGTCTTTCCTCTGGCAGCCGGCCAGCGCCAGGCCGGCGATGGTCCCGGCGCTCATCATTGTCAGCATGATCCTTCGCAATCTCATGGCGCAGTCTCCTCCTTCTTGCGCCGGTAGTGCCGGCTGGCCTTGGCTCGGTTGCCGCAAACCGCCATGTCGCACCAGGCGCGGCTCTTGTTCTTGCTGCGGTCGATGAAGAGCCAACCGCAGTTGCGGCATATTTTCATTCGCTCGGGATCGGGCATGGCGATGAGGCGCAGCGTCGAATGCACCGTCGCGGCATCGAGCCCATCGGCTGAGGCTCGTTTCAGGACTTTCGCCAATGCCGCAAGCAGATCCGCAAGCAGCAGATCGGCAGCCTCGCCAAGAATGCGTGCCCGGAAATAGCGGTCGATCAACTCGCGGAGGGCAATGAAATCGGCCCGGTTTTCCCGCTTCACGGGCAGGATATCGCCGAAGAGCGCCCGCTCCGCGCAGAAATTGGCAGCCGCCTTCGGGAAGCTATCCATCTGTCCCGGTGCCTCGAAGCGGTCGATCCGACGCCCGTCGTCATGGCGCAGGATCACGCTGTTGGCGACATCGAGCGCGAGCGCGCCACCGGAGAAGCGATGTGGGGTCCAAGAAAAACTCATGGCGAAAATTATAACTGGTAAAATTCATTTTGCCAGTTACTATTTGCTGGTTCTTCGGAGAGGTGGAATGGCTTATCTTCTGCAGCAACTGGCGAATGCCGTTCCGCTCGCTGCGCTCTATGCGACGCTGGCCTTCGGCTATTCCATTGCCTTCGGGGTCATGAAGCGGGCCGATATTACCTATGGCGCGCTGTTTGCCTTTGCCGGCCAGATGCTCGTGCTCTTTACCGATGTCGGCTACACCAAGATGTATCTGGTTCTGCCGGCCGCCTTTGCCTTCGGTGCCGTCGCCGCCGTCGGCTATACGATCGGCACCAGCTTCCTCGTCGGCCGCGCCATCATGCTGCCGCTGTCGCGAAAATCGCCGAATACGGTCATCGTCGCGGCGCTCGGCATGATGATCATCCTGATGGAAACGGCGCGACTCGCTTCGAATACGCGTGGCATCTGGCTGCCGCCCTTCCTGAACGATGCCGTCGTCTTCTGGGATAGCGGCGATTTCCGCGTGACGCTGACGGAAATCCAGCTGCTCAACACGGCCCTGATGATCCTTGTCATCCTCGCGGGCGCCTATGTTCTGAAATGTACCGGCTGGGGGCGCATCTGGCGGGCGGTGACGGACGATTCCCTCGCCGCCGAGCTCTGCGGCGCCAGTGCCAATCGCGTCTTCCTGCTGGCCTATGTCGCGTCAGCCCTCGTCGCAACCATCTGTGGCCTGCTGGCTACTTCCTACTATGGAACGATGGATTTCGGGGCGGGGCTGATGTTCGGGCTCAAGGTGCTGATGATCGCCGCGGTCGGCGGCTATTCCGATCCGCTAAAGTCAGCGGGCGGGGCAGCGCTCCTTGGCTTGACGGAGACGATGTGGGGTGCCTACGGCCCGTTCCTGTGGCGCGACTTCGTCATTTTCTCGCTCCTCGTCCTGCTGCTGGTCATGAGCCGGCGCGAAAGAGTGGTGCCTTGAAGCTTACCTGTTGCCGGCCCACTTTGCCCGCGCGGCATCGTCGGCATCCCTGGCGGAAACCCAGCCGCCTTCGGTACCATCCTTGCCGTGCTCCTTCTTCCAGAAGGGCGCGGAGGTCTTCAGAAAATCCATGACGAAATTGGCGCCGTCGAAGGCGGCCTGCCGATGTGGCGCGGCCGCAATGACGAGCACGATGTTCTCGCCGGGCGAAATCTTGCCGTAGCGATGGATGGCCGTCAGACCGAGAAGCTCGAAGCGTTCGATGGCTAGTCTGGCGATGCGGGTGATCTCCGCCTCCGCCATGCCGGGATAATGTTCGAGTTCGAGGGCGCCGAGTGCTCCGCCTTCGTCGCGGCAGAGACCGGAGAAGGTGACGACTGCGCCGATATCGTGCCGCCCATCCGTCAGCCGATTGATCTCCGTCTGGAGATCGAAATCCTCGCGCTGGACTTTGACGAATGGTGAAATCATCGCAATTTCCTTGATCGATCTCGCAAACAGGCCGAGGAGCCTTCCAGCCCTTTGCTTTGGCATCCTGAGCCTGTCGAAGGGGCGTTCGTCGCTGCAATCGATTCACTGGATCGATTGCTCGGGCTTCGCCCGACCGCTCCTCACCCCCCCGTCATCGGCGGGAAGAGCCCGATCTCCCGCGCTCCGGCGATCGGCTCATCGTGTTCCGCATGTTCCATGTTGATAGCGACGCGGATCGCCTGGGGGAATTGAAGTGCCGCCTCGTATTCCTCGCCCAAGCCCTTCAAATGACTCAGGAGATCGCCGACGGTGACGACATCGGCGGGAAGGGAAATCTCCTCTTCCGCTTTGCCGATCCGCTCGCGCACCCAGGCGAAATAGACGAGTTTCGTCATCATTCTTCATCCACGACATGCTTCAGCCCGGCCCGGAAATAATCATAGCCGGTATAGATGGTCAGAAGCGCTGCGACCCAGAGCAGGACGATGCCCATCTCTGTGGTATAGGGTAGCACCTTGTCGCCTGCCGGCCCAGCCAGAAGGAAGGCGATGGCGACGAGCTGGGCCGTCGTCTTCCATTTTGCGATGCGCGTCACGGGAACGCTGACCTTCAACGCCGCCAGATACTCACGCAGGCCCGAAACCAGGATTTCGCGGCAGAGGATGATGATGGCGGCCCAGAGCGACCAGCCGGCAATGGTACCGTCGGCGGCAACCAGAAGCAGGATAGCCGAGACCAGCAGCTTGTCGGCGATCGGATCAAGCATCCGGCCGATATTCGAGGTCTGGTTCCAGATGCGCGCGAGATAGCCGTCGAGGAAATCGGTGATCGAGGCGATGATGAAGATCCAGAGCGCGACCCAGCGCGCAAAATCGGAGCCCTCCAGCTTACCCTCGATGAAGAAGCAAAGAACGATCAGGGGTACGCAGATAATGCGGCCGTAGGTGAGCAGATTGGGGATGCTGTAAGCGCGCGAAGCCATGGAAATCGTTTCGTTTCTGTTGTCTCGACCGAACCGGATTGGGCACTGTTGATCCCATCCCGCTGAAGTTGTCTGATGGAGTGTGATCCCAAAAACCGCTCCGCACTTTTTGGTGGTCACACCCTAGATGATGGTTTGGTCAGTTTGTCGTCAATATTGTTTCTGTTTTTTCACCGCTATTGCGTGGAATTTGCGACGAGCTTTCCCTATTTCGCGGCGTCCTCGTGGAAATGGTTATAAACCTGACGCGCCACCGCTTCGGAAATGCCCTCGACTGCCATCAGGTCGGAAAGGGCGGCACGCGACACGGCCTTCGCGGTGCCGAAATGCTGGAGAAGTGCGCGCTTGCGCGAAGGACCGATGCCACCGATCTCGTCGAGCGGGTTCTTCACCATCTCCTTCTTGCGCCGGGCGCGATGCGAGCCGATCGCGAAGCGGTGCGCTTCGTCGCGCATGCGCTGGATGAAATAGAGAACGGGATCGCGCGGCGGGAGCGAGAAGCTTTCGCGCGAAGGGGCAAAGAAACGCTCACGCCCGGCTTCGCGGTCGACGCCCTTGGCGACGCCGATGGCGATGACACTGTCGGTGATCCCGAGCTCATCGAGAATGGCGCGCACGGCCGTCATTTGCCCCTGGCCGCCGTCGATGAGGATGACATCGGGCCAGGCGGGGAAGGCGCGATCGGCGGCATCGACGCTGGCGTCGGTCTCGCCGCTGCGGTCGGGCTTGCCTTCCTCCTTCAGGAGACGAGAGAAACGGCGGGTCATGACTTCGCGCATCATGCCGAAGTCGTCGCCCGGCGTGATGTCGGTCGATTTGATGTTGAACTTGCGGTACTGGTTTTTGACGAAGCCTTCCGGCCCGGCCACGACCATGCCTCCCACCGCATTCGTGCCCATGATGTGGGAGTTGTCGTAAATCTCGATGCGTTGTGGCGTGTAGGGAAGCTTGAACGTTTCTTTGAAGCCTTCGAGCAGCCGCGATTGCGACGCGGTTTCCGCGAGCTTGCGGCCATGCGCCTCGCGCGCGTTGGCAATGACATGTTCGACCAGATCGCGCTTCTCGCCGCGTTGCGGCACGAGGATCGTAACCTTATGACCAGCCTTCTCGCTGAGGGCCGCTGCCAGCAGTTCGATTTCCTCGACCGTCTCCGACAGCAAAATCTGCCGCGGCACCGGCTTGTCGTCATAGAATTGCGCGAGGAAAGCGTTCAGCACTTCAGCACCCGAGAGCGATGGATCGGCCTTCGGGAAATAGGCACGGTTGCCCCAGTTCTGTCCGGTTCGGAAGAAGAAGACCTGGATGCAGGAAATGCCGCCCTCGTGGTGGATGGCGAAGACATCGGCTTCCTCGACGCCGGCCGGGTTGATGCCCTGATGGCTCTGCACATGCGAGAGCGCCGCCAGACGGTCGCGGAAAATGGCGGCGCGTTCGAAATCCAGATCTTCGGCGGCAGCATTCATCGCCTCGGCCATATGTGCCTTGACGTTCTGGCTCTTGCCGGAAAGGAAGTCCTTCGCCTCCTGTACCAGCTCAGCATAGCCAGCATCGCTGATCTCATACGTGCAAGGGCCGGAACAGCGTTTGATCTGATAGAGCAGACAGGGCCGCGTGCGCGTCTCGAAGACGCTATCGGTGCAAGTGCGGATCAGGAAGGCGCGCTGCAGCGAATTGATGGTGCGCCCGACGGCGCCCGCCGAAGCGAAGGGGCCGAAATAGTCGCCCTTGCGGGCGCGGGCGCCGCGATGCTTGAAGATCGCCGGCGCGCGATGATCGCCCGTAATCAGAATATAGGGAAAGGATTTGTCGTCGCGCAGCAGAACGTTAAAGCGCGGACGCAAGCGCTTGATGAGATTCGCTTCCAGCAGCAGCGCTTCCGTCTCCGTCCGCGTGGTCACGAATTCCATATTGGCGGTTTCGCGCACCATGCGGGCGATGCGGTTGGAGTGCACCTTGCCCAGGGCATAGTTGGAAACGCGCTTCTTCAGGTTCCTGGCTTTGCCGACGTAAAGCACGTCGCCGGCCTCGTTGAACATGCGGTAGACGCCGGGATTGTTGGGTAGTCGCTTGACGAATTCGGCGATCAGCTCGGCGCCGCGCAGCCCCGTCTCGTTCTTTCCGCCTTCGTTCCAGTCGACAGGCGCAATAGGGGAGGCTGCGGCATCGCCTTCCACCTCGATGTCGTCTTCGATATCCTCTGATTCGTCATAGAGAACGCCGCCGTCAGGCAGCTTTCTTCCATTCATTCCGCACTCTCCGACACGTCGGGCGTTTCCCAGGCAAGGTGCTGGCCGCCATCGAGCGCTATCATTTGGCCCGTGATCGAGGGCGTGTCAAAAAGAAAGCGGATGGTCCGGCCGAATTCTTCGAGCCCGGGCGCCGCCTTTAATATGAGGCCGTCGATCTGCGCTTGAAAGTCCTCTTCGGTCTGCCGCACGCTGCGCACTGTCGGACCTGGGCCGATCGCGTTGACGCGGATACGCGGCGCAAAGCTCTGCGCCATCGTCTGAGTCGCCGTCCAGAGGGCGGCTTTCGACAGTGTATAGGAATAGAAGCGCGGATTGAGCGCCCAGACCCGCTGATCGACCATGTTGACGATCAGGCCCGGACGCGGTTCGGGAAGCTGCCGGACGAAATCGGCAGCCAGAATCGACGGCGCCCGCACATGGATTGCGAAATGCGCCTCGAAGGCTTCTTCGTCAAAATGACCCGCGGAATCGCCGAGGAAGGCTGAGGCATTATTCACCAGAAGATCGAGCGGGCCGAGGGGATCCACAACCCGTTCGACAAGGGTTGAAGTTTCGCCCAAATTCTGCAGATCCGCCTTGATCGCAATGGCTCTCCGGCCCATTTGCCGCAGTTTCGCCGCAATCTCCTCGGCTTCGGCGAGCGACTGATTAGCATGCAACGCCACGGCGAAGCCGTTAGCCGACAAATCCTCGGCAATTGCCCGGCCTATTCTTTTGGAAGCGCCGGTTATCAGCGCCGTGCGTAGTTTTTCCTGGCTCAAGAGATCGCCTTTTGCTCGTCGTTACCCAATCGATGCTCATATAGGGCGTCGATACACC
Source organism: Rhizobium sp. AB2/73 (assembly GCF_020871915.1). NCBI lineage: Bacteria > Pseudomonadati > Pseudomonadota > Alphaproteobacteria > Hyphomicrobiales > Rhizobiaceae > Rhizobium > Rhizobium sp. AB2/73. The sequence goes on from NZ_CP067071.1 coordinate 861,718, forward strand.
ATATGAAAAGATGCATGGTCAAATGATGCGCTCTGGGGTTTCTTATGTAAAACTTGAGATATATTTAGTTTAAAATAAGTATACACGGTTTAACCGATGATTAGGGTTAACAATTCCTCTGTTGCGATGAAGCAACATCGAAATTCAGCCACGTCTGTGCCACAATGATATCATATTTTGGCTCTTCCAATTCCTCATTTGCATTCCAATTTCAACCTCGATCCGGGAGGGATATGTTTTAATTGCTCGTGGCGCTTCGAAGTCAAGGACAGTAAGCGGGGCACACGGGCCTGAAAGGAGAAAAGTATGCGTACTCTTATCAAGACCCTCATGGTCTCCGCTTTCGCTCTTGGCGGCTACACCGCAGCTCATGCCGCTGACGCTGTTGAGCAGATTCCGCAGCCGCCCGTCGCTCAGGAAGCAGCTCCGGCCGTCAACAACTGGTCCGGCTTCTACATCGGTGGCGCTGGCGACTGGAACGCCGGTCACTTCAACCGCAACGGCGACGCTTACGCCTGGGGCGGCCAGGCCTTCACCGGCTACAACTGGCAGCAGGGCCAGATCGTATATGGTATCGAAGCTGACCTCGGCTACTCCGGCGCCGACAGCACCCGCAACGGCCTGACCGCCAAGAACGGTGTCAACGGCTCGGTTCGCGGTCGTCTCGGTTACGACTTCAACCCGTTCATGCTGTACGGCACGGCCGGTCTGGCACTCGGCCAGAACAAGCTCTCCGACGACACGTCGTCTGACAGCAAGACGGCTGTTGGTTACACGGTCGGTGCAGGTGCTGAAACCTTCATCACCAACAATATCACGGCTCGTCTCGAGTACCGTTACACGGACTACGGCAAGAAGAACTTCGACCTCGACTCCGGTCGGTTCTCTCGCGGCTACGACGAACAGAGCGTCAAGGTCGGTATCGGCGTCAAGTTCTAATCGCTTGACGACATGGAATGAAGGAAAAGCCGGGGTTTGCGCCCTGGCTTTTTTGTTTATCTGCGTTGCCAAAATCGGGCGAAGGCATGGCTTGCGCCGCGAGTCGCTGTCGGTACTGCGAAATCAGACCTGCGGCTTCATCGCCGGAAAATCGGGGAAATGCTTCTCGAACTTGCGCGCCCAGTCTATCAATCCCCCATGGTCAGCTTCCCACTGCCCTTCGAAGCGGAGCTGCAGATAGCCGACAAGGGAGGCAAGCGCGAAATGACCCGCATGCAGCTTCTTGCCGATCTTCGGCGGCTCGGCGTCGAGATGGGTGAGGGCGCGGCTGACTTTTGTCCACTGCCGGTCGATCCAGGGCTGATGCTGCTTCTCGGGTTCGCGAAGTCGGCGCTCGTAGACGATCGACAGCAGGCATTCGTTGGTGCCGTCGCAGAGCGCTTCCAGAACTTCGATTTCGGTCCGCTTGCTCTTCTTCGAAGGGTAAAGCCCGCCCTCGCGACGATCGAAATAATGCATGATTGCGCGGCTGTCGAAAATCGCCTCGCCGTCGCCGGTCAGCAATGTCGGGATCTTGCCGAGCGGGTTGTTGTCGATCAGCAGCGTCGGACCGGCATTCGTATCGACATGGATTTCCTCAAGCTTGATGCCGAGATGGCGTGCCGCCATGCGCACCTTGCTGGAAAAGGGGGAGGTGGACGAGCAAAGAAGTCTCATGGAATCACCTGCGGGATATGGATGTGAATAGTCTCAATGTTCGCCACGCAGCCAAAAGGCCCGCTGCGAGGCGAAGCGGTCCTGCGCCAGAATATCCTTCAGGGCCGGCAGCAGCGCATGCAACTCGTCCTTCAGCGTGAAGGGCGGGTTGACGATGATGAGGCCCGAGCCGGTAAGCCCGGTGAAGCCGCGATCGCTTTTGACGATCAACTCGGCGCAGAGCATCTTCGGAATTTCGAGCGCCTGCAGCGCCTCGTGAAATGCCTTGATCGGCGCATCCTTCTTGATCGGATACCAGAGGCAATAGGTGCCGCCGGGAAAGCGGCGCCAGGCCTTCGCCAGCCCGTCGATCAACCGTTCATATTCGCCTTCCTCCTCGAAAGGCGGATCGACGAGCACGATGCCGCGTTTCTCCTTCGGCGGCAGATGCGCGCCAAGCGCCAGCCAGCCGTCGAGCTCGGTAACGCGGGCATGGTGATCGCCCTCGAAGAGGCGGTGCAGCCGCTGGAAATCATCCGGATGCAGTTCCATCGCCGAAAGCCGGTCCTGCGGGCGAAACAGCATGCGGGCAAGCTTCGGCGAGCCGGGATAGAGCCTGACGCCGCCCTCGGCGTTCAGCTCGCGGATGGTGGCAAGATAGGGATCCAGCAGGTCCGCCACTTGCGGCACCAATTCCGCCCCCAGCACCCTGCCGATACCGTCTCGCCATTCGCCCGTCTTCTGGGCTTCCTCGGAGGAGAGATCATAAAGCCCAATGCCTGCATGCGTGTCGAGAACGCGAAACGCCTTGTCCTTGTTCTGCATGTAGCGGACGAGGCGGGCAAGGATCGCATGTTTCAAGACATCGGCGAAATTGCCCGCGTGGTAGATGTGCCGATAGTTCATTGCCGGTGAAGTCCGCATGAATTGTTGAGATGGGCCGGATTGTCTCTAGTGGCCGGTCTCCGCTTGAAATATACAAACATCATGAACATTGCGACCCCTATCCAAGCCAAATCGCGCATCGGCCATACGGCCTGTCCGCATGACTGTCCCTCCACCTGCGCGCTGGAGGTCGATCTGACCGAAGACGGCAGGATCGGCCGGGTTCGCGGGGCCAACGATCATTCCTATACCTCCGGCGTCATCTGCGCCAAGGTCGCCCGATATGCCGAGCGGCTCTATCACCCCGATCGTCTGATGAAACCGCTCCGGCGTGCCGGCGCCAAGGGCGAGGGGCGCTGGCAGGAGCTCTCCTGGGACGATGCGCTGGACGAAATCGCCGAAGCCTTCATCAAGGCCGAAGCCAAGGATGGCAGCGAGGCGATCTGGCCCTATTTCTATGCGGGAACGATGGGCTGGGTGCAGCGCGATTCCATCGAGCGGCTGCGCCATGCCAAGCGCTATTCCGGTTTCTTCTCGTCGATCTGCACCAATCCGGCCTGGACCGGCTTCACCATGGCGACGGGCGTGCTGCGCGGTCCCGATCCGCGCGAGATGGGCCGCACGGATTGCGTCGTCATCTGGGGCACCAATGCGGTTGCCACCCAGGTCAACGTCATGACCCATGCGGTGAAATCCCGCAAGGAACGCGGCGCCAAGATCATCGTCGTCGATATCTACGACAACCCGACGATGAAGCAGGCCGACATGGCCTTGATCGTCAAGCCGGGCACGGATGCGGCCCTTGCCTGCGCCGTCATGCACGTCGCCTTCCGCGACGGCTATGCCGACCGCGACTACATGGCCAAATATGCTGACGATCCCGCCGGTCTCGAAGAGCACCTGAAATCGAAGACCCCGGCATGGGCTGCCGGCATCACTGGCCTCTCGGTCGATGAGATCGAAGCCTTCGCCAAGCTGGTGGGGACGACGAAGAAGACCTATTTCCGGCTCGGCTACGGCTTTACCCGCCAGCGCAATGGCGCGATCGCCATGCACGCGGCAGCGTCGATCGCGACGGTGCTCGGCTCCTGGCAATATGAGGGCGGCGGCGCCTTCCATTCGAACAGTGATATCTTCCGCATGGATGCGAGCGAACTGACCGGCCGCGCCATGAAGGATATGGATATCCGCATGATCGACCAGTCGCAGATCGGCCGCGCCTTGATCGGTGATGCCGTGGCGCTGCGTCATCGCGGTCCGGTAACCGCCATGCTGATCCAGAACACCAATCCGGTGAATATCGCGCCGGAACAGCGGCTGGTGAAGCGCGGCTTCGCCCGCTCCGACCTATTCGTCGCCGTGCACGAGCAGTTCATGACCGATACGGCTGACACGGCCGATATCGTCATCCCCGCCACCATGTTTGTCGAGCATGACGACATCTATCGCGCCGGCGGTCAGAACCACATTCTGCTCGGCCCGAAGCTCGTCGAGCCGCCGCCGACCGTACGCAGCAATCTCTTCGTGATCGAGGAGCTGGCGAAGCGTCTCGGCGTTGCGGATCGCCCCGGCTTCGGCTTCTCCGCTCGCGAAATGATCGACCGGGTTCTGTCCAGAAGCGGCCTGCCGGACTACGATTATTTCCTCGAACACAAATGGTTCGATCGCCAGCCGGATTTCGAGGAGGCCCATTTCATCAAGGGCTTCGCCCATCCCGACGGAAAATTCCGCTTCCGCCCGGACTGGGTCAATCAACCGGCGCCGAACCGCCCGCCAGCGTCGGTGGGATTGCTCGGGCCGCATGTCGAGCTGCCGGAGTTTCCGGATCAGGTCGATGTCATCGAGGTGGCCGATCCCGAGCATCCGTTCCGGCTCGCGACCTCGCCCTCGCGCAACTTCCTGAATTCGAGTTTCGCGGAGACGAAGACGTCGCGGCAGAAGGAAGGCCGCCCCGAAGTGATGGTCAACCCGGCCGATGCCGAGCGGCTTGAGATCGTTCATGGCGAGCTGGTTCGCATCGGCAATACACGCGGCGATATTCGCCTCCACGCCCGCGTGACAGCGGAAGTGAAGCCGGGCGTGCTGATCGCTGAGGGCCTCTGGCCGAACAAGGCTCACGTCGATGGTGAGGGCATCAATGTGCTCACCGGCGCGGATCCCGTCGCGCCCTATGGCGGTGCGGCTGTCCACGATAACAAGGTCTGGCTTCGCAAGGACGTGGCATGAGTAAATTCGAAAAGGCGAAAGCCGAAATCGTCAGCGAAAGCACGCTGGCGGATCAATGGACGCGGCTGAGTACATTTGAGGTCGACTACACGGATTCGCAGGGCGAAAAGCATCGGCTGAAGCGCGAGGTCTATCATCGCACGCCGGCGGCCTGCATCCTGCTTTACGATCCCAGGCGCGAAACGGTGATACTCGTCCGGCAATACCGTCTCCCGTCTCATCTTGTCGGTCTTCCCGACCGGATGATCGAGGTGCCTGCCGGCCTGCTCGATGGTGACGATCCGGAGGCCGCGATCCGCCGCGAAGCCATGGAAGAGACCGGCATTCGCGTGCGCGACGTCCGCTTCCTCTTCAAATCGATGACGTCGCCTGGCTCTTCGACGGAGATTATCCATTTCTTCGCGGCCGTGATCGATACCTCCGACCGTGTAGCCGATGGTGGCGGCCTTGCGGAGGAGCATGAGGATATCGAGGTGCTGGAAGTTCGCCTGTCCGATGCTATGGCGATGATCGAGAAGGGCGAGATCTATGACGCCAAGACGATCATGCTGCTGCAATGGGCGACTTTGAACGTCGCCACCTTGAAATAGACCACTGGGTGAGCGGGAGCTTTGTAAAAACTCTGCTCGACATTCATCACAATGTCACGAATCGAGCTTACCGGGGCGTGCTGGCCGGAAACATTCGAATGTTTCCGAGCCTCCTTCGATCATGGACGCTGTTTCAGGAGAAAGCCGATGTGGCTCAGCAATTTCACGCTCGTTCTTCCCAATGAGGTCGTCGAAAAGGGCGCCGTGCGCATCGAAGACGGCGTGATTGCCGAAATCCGCTCGGAGCCGGTGGAGCAGCCGACGTTTGATGGCGGCGGCCGTTTGCTGATGCCAGGCTTCGTCGACCTGCACTGCGACATGGTGGAGCGCGAGATCGCGCCGCGGCCGAATGCGATGATGCCGATCGATTTCGGCATTCATGAGCTGGATAAGAAGCTGGCGGCGGCCGGCGTCACCACCGCCTTTGCAGCACTCTCTTTCGCGACCGAAAGCGTCTATGGCCACGTCCGTTCGCTCGAAACCACTTCGGCTGTCATTCGCGGCATCGGCAGCCTGCGCGAGGAGCTCCTGATCGACCACCGTGTCCACGCACGCTACGAGATCACCAATCTCGGCGCGGCGCCGACCCTGGAGCGGCTTCTGGAAGAGGGCTCCGTCGATATGGTTTCGCTCACCGACCACACACCGGGGCAGGGGCAGTACAACGACATCGAAAGCTACATCCGCAGCATGTCGGAGCGCCGCTCCATGTCGCGGGAAGCCGCCGAGGAAGTGGTCGCACAGCGCATCGCGCAGCGCCAGGACCCGGAGATCGAGCGCAAGCTCCATGAGGTGGTCGAGCTTGCGCTGAAGCACAAGCTGTCGCTGGCCTCGCACGATGACGACAGTGCCGAGAAGGTGGCGGCGATGCACGATCTCGGCGTGACGATCAGCGAATTTCCGGTGACGGGACCGGCGGCGGAGGAAGCCTGCCGCCGCGGTCTCTGGACGCTGATGGGCGCACCGAACGCGCTGCGCGGCCAATCCATGTCCGGCAATCTCAGCGCATTGGACGCGGCTCGCTCCGGCCTGCTCGGCATCATCGCGGCCGATTATCATCCAGCTGCCTTCGTACCGGCGATCTTCAAGATCGCCGATGTTGTTACTGGCGGTCTGCCGGCGGCCGTTGCGACGGCAACCGCCAACGCTGCCCGTTCGGCCGGTCTGACGGATCGCGGCGAAATTGCCGTCGGCCAGCTTGCCGATCTGGTCGCCGTCGAGCCCGGTTCGGTTCACCGCATCCGCGCCACATTCCGCGGCGGCCGCATCGTCTATAGCGACGGCACGCTGCATCCGCTGATGGCAATGGCGGCGTGAGGAGGCATCTGGCATCCCCCTCATCCGCCCTTTGGGCACCTTCTCCCCGAGGGGAGAAGGGGTTTTTGCTAGACGCACCAGCTCGACAAAAGTATCTCGCTGAGAGGGTGACGTTTCCACCTTCCAATGGAGTTACACAGTCCCGGACGGATTAGCTTCGTTATTGAAAAGGCAGCATCCGAAGCACTTCCTCCTTCTCCCCTTGGGGAGAAGGTGCCCGAAGGGCGAATGAGGGGTTGTTCGACGCCAGAGTTGCGTAATTACTCTGCGTCTCCAAGCAGTGACAAAATCTGCCGTCCATCGACAGCAGGTGTTTTGCCGAGGCTAACGGCCTTGCCATCTTCCATCCTGACCTTGCCTTCCGCCAGCAGCCGCAGCGATTGCGGATAGAGCTGATGCTCGACCGTGAGCACGCGGGCGGCAAGGCTATCGGCGGTATCGTTGGTCAGGACAGGCACGGCGGCCTGGCCGACGACTGGCCCCTCATCCATGCCTTCGGTGACGAAATGTACGGTGCAGCCGGCAATGCGCATGCCGGCGTCGATGGTGCGCTGATGCGTATGCAGGCCGGGGAAAAGCGGCAGCAGGGAGGGATGAATGTTGATGATCCGGCCTTTGTAGGCCTGGATGAAGCGGCCGGAGAGCAGCCGCATATAGCCGGCAAGGCAGATGATGTCGGGCGAGAGGGCTTCAAGCTGTGCAAGGATTGCCTCTTCATGGGCTTCCTTGCTGACAAATTCTTTACGGACGAAAGCGAAGGTCGCAATGCCTTCCGCCGCAGCCTTTGCCAGCCCGCCGGCATCCGCCTTGTCGGAGATGACACCGACGATCTCGGCCGGGTAGTCCGCTGCCTTCGCGGCCTTCAGAAGAGCCAGCATGTTGGAGCCGCCGCCGGAGATGAAGACGACGACGCGTTTGCGCGGCGTGGTCATAGAGCGAGCGTGCCCTTATAGACGGTGCCGGGAGAGCCTTCTTCGCGAGCGACCATGCGGCCAAGCGTAACGACGGCTTCGCCTTCCGCCTCAAGCACCGCCTTCACGGCATCGACATTTTCTTGAGCGACGACCACGATCATGCCGATGCCGCAGTTGAAGGTGCGCAGCATTTCCTTTGCGTCGACGCCGCCCATCTTGGCAAGCCAGGAGAAGACCGGCGGAACCTTGACGGCGGCAAGATCGATTTCAGCGGCAAGATGCTTCGGCAGTACGCGCGGAATATTCTCTGGAAAGCCGCCGCCGGTGATGTGTGCGAGTGCCTTCAGGGCATGGGTTTCGCGGATGGCTTTCAGCAGCGGCTTCACATAGATGCGCGTCGGTGTCAGCAGCGCTTCGCCCAACGCCTTGCCTTCGGCGAAGGGAGCCGGTGCATCCCAGCCAAGGCCGGAAAGTTCGACGATCTTGCGTACCAGGGAGAAGCCGTTGGAATGAACCCCTGACGAAGCGAGGCCGAGAATGATGTCGCCTTCGGCAATATCGCCCGAGGGCAGCAGCTGGCCGCGTTCGGCGGCACCGACGGCAAAGCCCGCCAGATCGTAATCACCGTGGGAATACATGCCCGGCATTTCCGCCGTCTCGCCGCCGATCAGCGCACAGCCTGCGTCACGGCAGCCGGCCGCGATGCCGCCGACGATCGCCGCACCCTGGTCTGGGTCGAGCTTGCCGGTGGCGAAGTAATCAAGGAAGAACAGCGGCTCGGCGCCCTGGACGACCAGATCGTTCACGCACATGGCGACGAGGTCGATGCCGACGGTATCATGATAGTTGGCGTCGATCGCGATTTTCAGCTTGGTTCCGACGCCGTCATTGGCGGCGACCAGCACCGGATCGGTAAAACCCGCAGCCTTGAGGTCGAACAGGCCGCCAAAGCCGCCGATCTCGCCATCGGCACCCGGCCGGCGTGTCGAACGGACGGCAGGCTTGATCTTTTCGACCAGCAGGTTGCCGGCATCGATATCGACGCCCGCGTCGCTATAGGTCAGACCGTTTTTTCCAGACTGGCTCATGCTTCCGCCTCCGATGGCCGCCCGTCCATTGTGACAGGGCTTTGATCGGCTCGCCATTGCATGATAGGGGCCTTTATGCAAGGCGCAAGCGCCGCAAACCCTTCGATTTTCCCCGCTTCCCATTGCTCAAGGCAGATTTCCGGCCGCAGGCTTGACCATAATTGCGGCATCATCCTATGTCCTAAGCACACGGCAAACGGGCGTGAAACAACGGGGAAGACGATGGAGCAAAAGGTCAGTGGGGCGAGCCTCAAGCGCCAAGTCACCTTCTGGGTGATCGTGCTCGTCGTCTTCATCGCCTTTATCTATATCTTCAGCACGATCCTGCTGCCGTTTATCGCTGGCATGGCGGTAGCGTATTTCCTCGATCCGGTCGCCGACCGGCTCGAGCGGATCGGCCTCAGCCGCCTGATGGCGACGGTGGTGATCCTCGTTTCCTTCATACTGATCTTCGCGCTGGCGCTGACGATCTTCATCCCGATCATCGTCAATCAGTTCAACGATTTCATCCAGCACATTCCGACCTATGTGCAGCAGATCCAGCAGCTGATCGCTAAGGCGCAGACGATGGTGCTGCCGGATTGGATCCGCAACCAGCTCGGCGCGATCAAGGACAATTTCTCCAGCATCATGTCCGAAGGTTTGAGCTTCGTCGGCGGTCTGTTCGCGCAGCTCTGGAGCTCCGGCAAGGCGCTGGTCAACATCCTCTCGCTGATGGTCGTCACACCCGTCGTCGCCTTCTATATGCTGCTCGACTGGGATCGGATGGTCGCCAAGGTGGACGACTGGATCCCGCGCGATCATGTCGCCACCGTTCGCCAGATCGCTCGCGAGATCGATCAGGCGATCGCCGGCTTCATTCGAGGCCAGGGCTCGCTCTGCATCATTCTCGGCGTCTATTACGGCGTCGGTCTCTCGCTGGTCGGCCTGAATTTCGGCCTGCTGATCGGCCTCTTCGCCGGCATGATCAGCTTCATTCCCTATGTCGGCTCGATGGTCGGCCTCGTTCTGGCCGTCGGCGTCGCGCTGGTTCAGTTCTGGCCGGATTATCTCTGGGTCGGCCTGACGCTCGTCGTCTTCTTCACCGGCCAGTTTCTGGAAGGCAACGTGCTGCAGCCGAAGCTCGTCGGCGAAAGCGTGGGCCTCCATCCGGTCTGGCTGATGTTCGCCCTTTTTGCCTTTGGCGCGCTCTTCGGCTTCGTCGGGCTGCTGATAGCCGTTCCCGCCGCCGCCGCCTGCGGTGTTCTTGTCCGCTTCGCCCTTTCGCGCTACCTTCAGAGCGATCTCTATTATGGACGCTCGGAAGCGGGCAAGGCGCGCAGAGCCAAGGCCGGCAAGACCGAGAATAGCTAGACATGACCGACGCAAAGAACGCTGATCTAAGGCGGAAGGCCGCCGAGCAGCTGCCCTTGGCCTTTACGCATGATCCCGCAAATGGGCGCGACGATCTGCTCGTCGCCGATCCCTTGAGCGCGGCGGTGAAGATCGTCGATTCCTGGCCGCACTGGCCGTCGCCGGTGGTGATCCTGGCCGGTCCTGTCGGGTCGGGCAAATCGCATCTTGCCAGCATCTGGGCCGAACGGTGCGGCGCCGTCCACATTCATCCCGTTGCCGGCTCCGATGCCGCAGTTGCAGCGGTGAACGGCCCCGTCATTTTCGAGGATGTGGATCGCCTCGGCTTTGACGACACGGAACTCTTTCATGTCATCAACAGCGTGCGCGAAAACGGCACCAGTCTTCTGATGACGAGCCGGCTCTGGCCGATGTCCTGGCCGGTGACGCTGCCCGACCTGCGCTCGCGCCTGAAGGCCGCGACGGTGGTCGAGATCGGCGAGCCGGACGAGGAATTGCTGTCGCAGGTAATCGTCAAGCTCTTTGCCGACCGCCAGCTTTATATCGATGACAAACTCGTCCTCTATATCGTCAATCGCATGGAGCGTTCCCTGAACGCGGCGCAGCTGATCGTCGACAGGCTGGACCGGCTGGCATTGGCGCGAGGAACAAGGATCACGCGCCTGTTGGCAGCCGAGGTCTTGAACGAACTGGGTGGCTCCGGTCAGCCGGATTGAGCTGACATCGACTGTCACAGTTCCGTCGTCAAACTGATATACGTGGCACAGGATTGGAAAGAGGGTAGGTGGAACATGGACTCGGCACTCACGGAACATCAGGACGCCAACCAGGAAAATCCAGAGGCCGCACCTGCGGTCAGCGAATTGCTGACCAGCCCCGAGCGCTTCATCAACCGCGAATTCTCCTGGCTGCAGTTCAACCGCCGTGTCCTTGAGGAGACGCTGAACACCGCCCATCCGCTGCTGGAGCGCGTCCGCTTCCTCTCCATCTCCGCCGCCAACCTCGATGAATTTTTCATGGTGCGCGTCGCCGGCCTTGAAGGCCAGGTGCGCCAGAAGATCCTGGTGCGTACCCCAGATGGCAAGACGCCGGCGGAACAGCTCGATGATATCCTGCGCGAGATCGACAATCTTCAGATGGAGCAGCAGGCTTCGCTCGCCGTCCTGCAGCAATATCTCGCCAAGGAAGATATTCTGATCGTCCGCCCAGCTGCCCTTTCCGATGCCGATCGCCAGTGGCTCCATACCGAGTTCGAACAGGCGATCTTCCCGGTCCTGACGCCGCTTTCCATCGACCCGGCCCATCCGTTCCCGTTCATTCCGAACCTCGGCTTCTCGATCGCGCTGCAGCTGAAGAGCATGAATGGCCGCGAGCCGATGACGGCGCTGCTGCGCCTGCCGCCGGCGCTCGATCGTTTCGTCCGCCTGCCTGACGCCAGCAACGTCATTCGCTACATCACGCTCGAGGATGTGGTGAACATCTTCATCCACCGGCTCTATCCCGGCTATGAGGTGCAGGGTTCCGGTACGTTCCGCATCATCCGAGACAGCGATATCGAAGTCGAGGAAGAGGCCGAAGATCTGGTGCGCTTCTTCGAAACCGCGCTGAAGCGCCGCCGTCGCGGCTCGGTGATCCGCATCGAGACGGACTCTGAAATGCCGCTCGAGCTTCGTCAATTCGTGGTGGAGTCGCTGAACGTTCCGGGAAACCGCATTGCGGTTCTGCCCGGCCTTCTCGCGCTCAACACGCTTTCCGAAATTTGCAAGGCGCCGCGCGACGATCTGCGCTTCGAGCCCTACAACGCCCGATTTCCTGAGCGCGTCCGGGAACATGCCGGCGATTGCTTCGCCGCGATCCGTGAAAAGGACATGGTCGTCCACCACCCCTATGAATCCTTCGACGTGGTGGTCCAATTCCTTCTCCAGGCTGCTAGGGATCCTGACGTTCTGGCGATAAAGCAGACGCTTTACCGCACCTCCAACGACAGCCCGATCGTCCGCGCGCTGATCGATGCAGCCGATCTCGGTAAATCTGTTACCGCGCTGGTGGAACTGAAGGCCCGGTTCGACGAAGAAGCCAACATCCGCTGGGCACGCGATCTGGAGCGCGCCGGCGTGCAGGTCGTCTTCGGCTTCATCGAGCTCAAGACCCATTCGAAGATGTCCATGGTTGTGCGCCGCGAAGACGGCAAGCTCCGCACCTACTGCCATCTCGGCACGGGCAACTATCATCCGGTTACCGCCAAGATTTACACCGATCTTTCCTACTTCACCTGCGATCCGACGATCGCTCACGACATGGCGAACATCTTCAACTTCATCACCGGTTATGGTGAGCCGGAACAGGGCATGAAGATCGCCGTTTCGCCCTATACGCTGCGTCCGCGCATCCTCCAGCATATCGAAGGCGAGATCGAACATGCCAAGAACGGCCGTCCGGCGGCGATCTGGATGAAGATGAATTCGCTCGTCGATCCCGAAATCATCGACGCACTTTATCGCGCCAGCAACGCCGGCGTCGATATCGAGCTTGTCGTGCGCGGCATTTGCTGCCTGCGTCCCCAGATTCCCGGACTTTCGGAAAGGATCCGCGTCAAGTCGATCGTCGGCCGCTTCCTCGAGCACAGCCGCATCTTCTGCTTCGGCGACGGCCACGGCCTGCCGTCGGACAAGGCGCTAGTCTATATCGGCTCGGCCGACATGATGCCGAGAAACCTCGACCGCCGCGTCGAAACCCTCGTCCCGCTCACCAACAAGACCGTGCATGAACAGGTGCTTTCACAGATCATGCTGGGCAATATCATTGACAATCAGCAAAGCTACGAGATATTGCCGGACGGGACTTCACGGCGCATGGAAGTGCGTCAGGGAAAAGAGCCATTCAATGCACAGCAGTATTTCATGACCAATCCCAGCCTGTCCGGCCGTGGTGAAGCCTTGAAATCCAGCGCACCGAAACTCATCGCTGGGCTGCTGTCGGGCCGCAACAAATAAATTGGACCTGCATGGTTGAATCAGAAGCCCAGGGGCGTCTTCCGGGCATCGCCCCTGTCTCCGTTGTCGATATCGGGTCGAATTCGGTCCGTCTTGTCGTTTATGAAGGCCATTCGCGGTCGCCGACCATCCTCTTCAACGAAAAAGTGCTATGTGGCCTGGGCAAAGGCATAGCTCTGACGGGAAAGATGGATGAGGAAAGCGTAGCGCGGGCACTGGCCGCACTGCATCGCTTCAAGGCGCTCTCCGATCAGGCGCGCGCATCCACCATCTACGTGCTGGCGACAGCTGCGGCGCGTGAGGCCAGCAACGGTCCGCAGTTCATCCATCAGGCAGAAGCCATCCTCCAGCGCAAGGTGCGGGTGCTTTCGGGCGAAGAAGAGGCACGCTTTTCCGCGCTTGGCATTATCAGCGGTTTTTACCACCCCGATGGCATTGCCGGAGATCTTGGTGGCGGCTCGCTGGAGCTGATCGACATCAAGGACCGGGAGATCGGCAAAGGCATCACGCTGCCGCTCGGCGGCCTGCGCCTGTCGGAATATGCCGGCGGTTCGATTGAAAAGGCGCGCAGCTTCGCGCGCAAGCACGTTAAGACCGCGAAGCTCTTGAGCAAGGGCGAGGGCCGCACTTTCTACGCAGTTGGCGGCACGTGGCGAAGCGTAGCCAAGCTGCACATGGAAATCCGCAAATATCCGCTGCACATGATGCAGGGCTATGAAGTGCCGCTCGATGAGATGCTGCGCTTCCTGGACCAGATCGTCGAATCGAAGGATTCAAAGGATCCGGCGTTGCAGGCGGTTTCCAAGCATCGTCGTTCGCTGCTGCCTTTCGGCGCGGTCGCCATGCGCGAAGTACTGACCGCCATGAAGCCGTCCGTCATCTCCTTTTCCGCGCAGGGCGTGCGCGAAGGCTACCTCTACTCGTTGTTGACCGAGGCCGAGCGCAACAGCGACCCGCTGCTGACCGCAGCAGGCGAACTTGCCATTCTGCGTGCGCGCTCACCGGAACATGCCCGCGAGCTTGCCGATTGGACTGGCCGGATGATGCCCTTTTTCGGTATAACCGAGACCGAGGAAGAGAGCCGCTATCGCCAGGCAGCCTGTCTGCTTGCCGATATCAGCTGGCGCGCCCATCCGGATTACCGCGGGCTGCAGGCGCTGAATATCATCGCTCATACTTCTTTTGTCGGCATTACCCATGCCGGCCGTGCCTTCATCGCGCTTGCCAACTACTATCGCTTCGAGGGCTTGAACGACGACGGGGCGACCGAGCCGCTGGCGACGATTGCAACTCCGCTTTACCTCGAACGCGCCAAGCTGCTCGGCGGCCTGCTGCGCGTCGTCTATCTCTTTTCGGCGTCGATGCCCGGTATCGTGCGCAATCTGTCGTTTCGCCGTTCGACGAACCCGGATCTGGATCTCGAATTCGTCGTCCCCGCCGAATATCACGATTTTGCCGGCGAGCGACTGGACGGACGCCTGCAGCAGCTCGGCAAGCTCACCAACCGTCGGCTGGCCTTCTGCTTTGAATGACAGACAACCCTCTCCCCAGCGGGGAGAAGGTCGCGCGCGGCGCGGGTTGAGGGGGCTTTCGCCTAAGGCTCGAAAAACTGCCTGTCATAAAGCGTTCCCCCTCATCCGCCCTTCGGGCACCTTCTCCTGGGGGGATGGGGGTTTTTTACTTCGCGTTCAGGAAATCGCCGACTTCGAGAAGGCTGAATTCATTGTCGTCAGCCTTGTCGACGGCGCGGCCCGCCGAGAAGGGTAGGTTGTTGTCGTTGCCGATGATGATGTGTGTGGCATCGACGCGGTCGACATTCTCGATGGTGACGAAGGGCATGTCGTAGAAGCCATCGCCGCCGCCCTGGCGACGCTTGTGATCGGGATCTTCGATGCGCAGCAGATCGATATAGCCGATCTTGCGAACGGACTTGCCGACATTGGCGTCGCTGAACTCGATCTTGTAGACGCGCTTCAGCTCGGCCGGAGCCTCGAAGCAATCCGGCTTCGGCTGCTTGGGATCGGCGCAGGCCTTGTTCTTCGTGCCGGCGCCGTTGTCGCGTTCGATGACCAGGGCCGTCGTCTCGTCGAGCATGTTGAAATCGCCGATCGATACACCCTTGTCCGCGAAGGGATAGAGCCAGCTGCGACCGGTCCAGCTCTTCGACGCAACGTCGAATTCGATGACACGGATGGCTGTCTTGCCGTCGACGCTCTCCATCTGGCCGTCATCCTTGTAGATCGCGCCTTCCAGCAGACCATAGAGCTTGGAGCCGTCCTTCGACATGGCGAGGCCCTCGAAGCCGCCCGAGCGCTTCAGGTTGAAGGCCGGCATCTTCTGCGTGGGGTTGCCGGGCAGCTGGATCAGCGGATTGTCAGGAGACAGGACCGGCTTGCCGTCGAGCGTCGTTGCGAAGACGTCGGTCAGTTGGCCGTTCGTGTCGAACTTCAGCAGGTAAGGGCCGAACTCGTCGCCGATCCAGAAGCCGTCGGCAACTGGCTGGATCGATTCGATGTCGAAGTCGGCGCCCGTCAGGTAACGCTTGTCGGCGCCTTCCATAACGATCGGGAAGGGGGCCTTCTTGTTCGGGTCGGATAGGAACAGGTTCTTGACGACTTCGACCTTGCCGCTGGCCCAGTCGAATTTCAGCTGATGCAGGAAAAGCATCGCATCCGACGAGTTCTGCTTCGAGCCGAAACCGTTGTCGGAGAGCGTCCAGAAGGTGCCGTCAGGCATGGTCTTGATGCCGGAGAAGCCCTGGATCGGCTGGCCGGCGAAGGGCAGCTTCAGGTCGGTGACGCGGGCGCCATCCTTGCCCGGCACTGTGCCGAGAGCGTCGGTGCGCTTGCGATCCGGCGTGGTGAATTTGCCTGACGTTTTCAAGAAATCTGCCGCATCGGCTGGGGCGGCAATGATGGTGTTGGCCGGCAGGATCGCCTGTCCGACGAGCTTTGCCTTGAATTGCTGCTCGTCTGCCTGCGCCGAGGCGGCAAGCAGAATGAAAAGTGCCGTGGAAGCGGAAAGCATTCGGGTCATCATGTCACCTTGTTGGCGAGAAGTGGTGAAAACAATCCCGCTTAACAGGGGAGCCATGTCGGTGAATTAACGCTCAGGTGAAGATTTGGTGACTGTGGACAACCCATAGGCTGTGAAGCCCTGGCGTGCATCAATATCGGGCTGCAGCTAGCGATGTGTATTCCTTACGATATATTGCGAATGGTCTTCAGCGCCTGCTGGTCCTGCGTGTGAAGGGCGATGACGCCAAGGTGCTGATCGCGGCCGCGAACGGCATGCTCGCCGAGCTCTTCCTTGATGATCCCTTCGGGAAGCTCCATCCTTCTGGCAAGGTCGCTTGAAATCAGCACCTGACGCTCCAGCGTTTTGCAGAGAGACTCCAGCCTTGCGGTCGTGTTCACCGTGTCGCCGAAATAGGCGATCTTGTGGTGGTCGACGCCAATTTCGGCCGTTACGACGCTGCCGCCATGGAGAGCGGCTCGCAAACGCGGTACCCTGCCATAGGATTTCAGCCATGTTCCGGCGTTTTTTTCGATATCGTCGAGGATATTGAAGACGCAGCGCACGCAATTGGCATTCTTGACGCCCCGTTGGAGCGGCCAGGTGATGATGGCTGCATCGCCGATATAGTCGTCGATCGCGCCCTTGTGCCGTCGCACCGGCTCGGCCATGGCACCGAACACCGCGCCGAGGAATGCCTGCGTTTTCAGGTCGCCATGCTCCTCGGCAAAAGCTGTCGAGCCGACGAGATCGATGAAAAGAAAGACACGCTCCTCCTGCACCGGATTGCGGTAGCGGCCGGTCAACAGGCTGGAGAAGACGTCGCGCCCGAGCAATTCCCGCACGCGGCCGATGAAAATGACGATGGCGGTCACGACGACGGCATAGAGATAGACGTCTATCGTCAGCAGCGTGAGGTCTTTCCAGGTGCCAACGACCAGCCCCAGCAGCTTCATGATACTGCCGGCCATGGCGTAACCGGCGCTCATCAGCAGGAAATCGACGACCAGGGCCGAAAGGATGAAGGCCGGCGTCGGCAGCCGATGCATCCAGTCGTTCAGCCGCGGCAGGATCATGCGGCGTTCGAAGGCCAGCAGCGGCATGCCGCAGAACAGCGCGAAGACGGCACCGATGTACATCGGCGCCTGTGGAAAGAATAGCTTGCCGTAGATGACGCCCGTCGAAGCGACGAATAGCGATGTCAGGATCCAGTTGCGCATCGAATGGAAGATGCCCATTCACTTTTCCGCCGAGAAGCGACGCCCGTTATCGACGCGGGATTGCGCCGGCAAACTGGAACGTCATCGAATAGAACGATTACACAAGACGTTCATTTCACGAGATTTACGGCGCAATCGTGATGGCAGCCGGCATCTCGATACATGAAACATACGCAATCGTAAGACGGCGGGAAAGGAGAATGTAGCGGCTAGAGGGCGATGGTTTCGATCCGCTTGCCGACGAAGCGCAGGGCCACCTGGCCCTGGATCAGCTGCAGGGCAGTCTCGCCAAAAAGATCTCGACGCCAGCCGGTTAACGCGGCGACATCGGCCTTCTCGCCCTCGGCGGCGATCTTGTCGAGATCGTCGCTGTTGGCGATGACCTTCGGCGCAACGCCATGCTTTTCCGCAATCAGCTTCAAAAGGACCTTCAACAGTTCGGAAGCCGCTGCCGTGCCCTCGGGAGCCTGCTGGTGGCGCGGCGGATGCGGCATTTCTGCCTTCGGCAGCGCCAGCGCCGCGTTGATCGCTTCAAGCACCGCCGTACCGGCTGCCGAGCGCTCCCAGCCTTTCGGAATGGTGCGCAGACGCGCCAGCGCTTCGGTGTCTTTCGGCTGCTGCTGGGCGATCTCATAGATCGCGTCATCCTTCAGCACGCGGGCGCGCGGGACATTACGGGCACGCGCTTCGCGTTCGCGCCAGGCTGCAACGTATTTCAATACCGCCAGCTCTTGCGGTTTGCGCAGCCGCATCTTCAACCGCTGCCATGCATCGTCCGGATGCAGGTCGTAGGTCTCGCGCGCTTCGAGGATCGCCATCTCCTCCTGCAGCCAGGAGGCGCGCCCTTCGCGCTGCAATTGCTCCTTGAGCGAGAGATAGACATCGCGCAGATGCGTCACGTCGGCGAGTGCATAGTCGAGCTGCTTTTCCGAGAGCGGGCGCCGGCTCCAGTCGGTAAAGCGCGAGGATTTGTCAATATGGACATTCTTGATGCGGCTGACGAGCTGATCGTAGGAAACCGAATCGCCGAAGCCGCAGACCATCGCCGCAACTTGGGTATCGAAGATCGGATGCGGAATGAGATTGCCGCGATGGAAGATGATTTCGATGTCCTGGCGAGCAGCATGAAACACCTTCAAAACCGATGGGTTGGCCATCAGTTCGAAGAAGGGTGCCAGATCCAGCCCCTTGGCCAGCGGGTCCACCAGCACTTCCGTGGTGGGGCTTGCCATCTGTATCAAACACAGCTCCGGCCAGAAGGTCGTTTCTCGCAGGAATTCCGTATCGATGGTGATGAATTCCGACTTGGCCAGCTCTTGGCAGGCCGCCTCCAATTGGGCGGTAGTTTCGATCATATCAACACATTCAATGGTAAAATACTTTCTTAACTTCCTTCTCCTTTCAGCCGGATATGTCAATACTTTCGCGGACAAAGCTCTTGCCGCATTTCGCTTTTCGCTGAAATTGCCGGAAACAGGGATGGCTTTGACCAAGGCCACTGGAAATTGAAGAGGCTCGCAATCGGCTAGGCCACCCGCACGTAACTCGTCATGCCCGTCTTCTGGTGTTCGATGATATGGCAATGCAGCAGCCAGTCGCCGGGATTGCCGGCAACGAAGGCAAGCTGCACCTTTTCATCCGGCTGGATCAGATAGGTATCGGAGACGAAGGGCTGCACCTGCCGCGTTGAAGAGGAGATGACGGTAAAGCTCATTCCGTGCAGGTGAATCGGATGGCTGTGCGGCGTGACGTTTTCCATGTCTATGATATAGCTCTTGCCGAGCTTGAGTTCGGCAAGCGGTGCGGTTGGATCGGGCGTATCGCCCGGCCACGGCACCTTGTTGATCGCCCAGAAACTGTAGCCGAGCGAGCCGCAAATGCTGTTATCGGCGGTGTTCTCCGCCGTCGAGCTCAGGATCAGCGGAATATGGGTGGCGGAACCGAGGTCTGCCTTCTGCACGGGATTATCTTCGAGCGGCGCCAGATCGCGCATGTCGCGCTTCAATGATGCGCCCACGGCGCGTAGCGTCGCCAGCACCTTCGGATTGGTCCCTTTGATGTCTTCAAGCTTGACGACGGCGCCTTCGTTGTCCGGCATTCGCACTGCCAATTCCAGTCGTTGTCCGGGACCGAGTTGCAGGAGATCGAGCGGAAAGCGCTGCGGCACGGGATTGCCGTCGATCGCGATCACAGTCGCTTCGGCGCCGTCCATGCGGAAGGAATAGATGCGCGTGACGTCGGTGATGGCAATGCGCAGCCGCACCAGCCCGCCGGAAGGCGCGTCATATTGCGGCTCCTGCTGCCAATTGGCGGTCCGCACCGTGCCATAGGTGCCGGATTTGGCCGCATCACGCGGCTTGAATTGCGCGATGAATTGGCCGTCGCTGCCGAGCCGCCAATCGCGCAGATTGAGCACCACTTCCGAATCGAAGGCGGGATCCTTGGGGTTCTCGACCACTATGACGCCGGTCATGCCGTGGCCCATCTGCTCCAGCGTATTGCAATGCGGGTGATACCAGAAGGTGCCGGCGTCCGGCGGCGTAAAGGCGTAATCGAAATGATCGCCGGTATAGACGTAGGGCTGGGTGAGGAAGGGCACGCCGTCCATATTGTTGGGCAGACGAATGCCGTGCCAATGGATAGTCGTCGGATCGTCTATGCCGTTGATCAGTCGCGCGGCGAAGGGCTCCCCCTTCTTCATGCGCACGACCGGCGGCATGCCGGCGTCCCCATAGGTGAGCACGTTCTTGGTTTTGCCGCCGTCGGTAAGGTTTGCCTCGATCTTGGCCGTCTTCAGCGTGAGTGGCTCGGCGGCCGCCGCCTTGCCCGCAAATTTCCCGGCGATCCCGATACCGACGCCATAAGCACCGGCAACTGCTGAAGCTTTCAAAAGATTGCGGCGGGTGAGGATCGGCATGTCATGCTCCGGAGGGAAGATATACGGCTGCCTGTTTAAAGTTGACCGTGATGTTCAGCAATGGCATCAAGGTAGCCAAACTGCCGCAGCAGCTACTTGCGGCTGTCGATATGTTTATCGTCATGCTGGATCTCGATAGAGCCGTATGC
The DNA here is from genome assembly GCF_020871915.1 of Rhizobium sp. AB2/73. Taxonomy (NCBI): domain Bacteria; kingdom Pseudomonadati; phylum Pseudomonadota; class Alphaproteobacteria; order Hyphomicrobiales; family Rhizobiaceae; genus Rhizobium; species Rhizobium sp. AB2/73. Next base: position 882,020 of record NZ_CP067071.1, read on the forward strand.
TTTCCTGGACGCAATCGCCAAAACAGGAGGGCGCATGCGCCGCGACGTACCGGCTCGATTGCGCCAATTCGCGAAAACAATGCGCAGCTGCGACGTTTTCCAAAGCGCAGCGTAATTTCTAAGCCATTGAAATTGCAAGAGCGAGGGTCCTCTTCTCGCTCGTATAATTCAAAGATTAGGTGCATCCCTACCTACCCCCTCTCTTGCAAAAACTAAGACTTAGAAGAGGGACGAGCCCTCATCTAAGCCTAAGTTTTTGCTTTCTCGCCCGCCGGGGGCGAGAAAGCCATGCGTTCGAGCCTTGACAAATCGGGCGCACCATGCGCTTTTCCGCCCGATTTTCTCGTCGGCGGGCGAGGGGTTTGCATGTCCTTGCGCCACCGCCCGCCAAGCCCAGGATATATACTATGCATCGCTATCGCAGCCACACATGCGCCGCCCTGCGCAAGTCCGACGTCGGTTCGACCGTCCGCATTGCCGGCTGGGTTCATCGCGTCCGAGATCACGGCGGCGTGCTGTTCATCGACCTGCGCGATCACTACGGCATCACCCAGGTCGTTGCCGACCCTGATTCTCCGGCATTCAAGCTCGCCGAAACCGTTCGTGGCGAGTGGGTCATCCGCATCGACGGCCTGGTCAAAGCCCGTACGGAAGACACCGTCAACAAGAACATGCCGACCGGCGAGATCGAGCTTTACGCCCAGGAGATCGAAGTGCTCTCCGCCGCCAAGGAGCTGCCGCTGCCCGTTTTCGGCGAGCCGGACTATCCGGAAGACGTTCGCCTGAAGTATCGCTTCCTCGATCTGCGCCGCGAAACGTTGCACAAGAACATCGTCAAGCGCACGCAGATCATCTCGTCCATGCGTCGCCACATGGGCGAAGTGGGCTTCACCGAATATACGACCCCGATCCTGACGGCCTCGTCGCCGGAAGGCGCACGCGACTTCCTGGTGCCGAGCCGTATTCATCCCGGCACCTTCTACGCGCTGCCGCAGGCGCCGCAGCAGTACAAGCAGTTGCTGATGGTTGCCGGTTTCGACCGCTACTTCCAGATCGCGCCGTGCTTCCGCGATGAAGACCCGCGTGCCGACCGTCTGCCGGGTGAATTCTACCAGCTCGACCTCGAAATGAGCTTCGTAACGCAGGAAGACGTCTGGAACACCATGGGTCCGCTGATGACCCAGGTGTTCGAAGAGTTTGCAGACGGCAAGCCGGTCACCAAGGAATGGCCGCGCATCCCCTATGACGTCGCCATCCGCAAATATGGCTCCGACAAGCCGGACCTGCGCAATCCGATCGTCATGGAAGCCGTTACCGAGCATTTTGCCGGCTCCGGCTTCAAGGTCTTCGCCAACATGATCGCCTCCAACCCCAAAGTCGAAGTCTGGGCCATCCCGGCCAAGACCGGCGGTTCGCGCGCCTTCTGCGATCGCATGAACGCCTGGGCACAGAGCCAGGGCCAGCCGGGCCTCGGCTACATCTTCTGGCGCAAGGAAGGCGAAAAGCTCGAAGGTGCCGGCCCGCTCGCCAAGAACATCGGCGAAGAGCGCACGGATGCGATCCGCACCCAGCTCGGCCTCGATGATGGCGATGCCTGCTTCTTCGTCGCCGGCGATCCCGCCAAGTTCTACAAGTTTGCCGGTGAAGCCCGTAACCGTGCCGCCGACGAACTGAACCTGATCGATCGCGATCGCTTCGAGCTGTGCTGGATCGTCGACTTCCCGTTCTTCGAATGGAGCGAGGAAGAAAAGAAGATCGATTTCGCTCACAACCCGTTCTCGATGCCGCAGGGCGGTCTCGAGGCGCTGCAGAACCAGGATCCCCTGACGATCAAGGCGTTCCAGTACGACGCCGTCTGCAACGGCTTCGAAATCGCGTCGGGCTCGATCCGTAACCAGTCGCCGGAAACCATGGTCGCCGCCTTCGAAAAGGTCGGCCTTAGCCAGACTGATGTCGAAGAGCGCTTCGGCGGTCTTTACCGCGCCTTCCAGTATGGCGCGCCTCCGCACGGCGGTGCTGCCTTCGGCATCGACCGTATCGTCATGCTGCTGGTCGGCGCCAAGAACCTGCGCGAGATCTCGCTCTTCCCGATGAACCAGCAGGCACAGGATCTGCTGATGGGCGCTCCTTCGGCCGCAACGCCGACGCAGCTGCGCGAACTGGCGATCCGCCCGGTGCCGCCGGTCAAGAAGGACTAAGATCTCCAAGGTTTGACAAAATACAAAACCCGGCGAACTCAATCGCCGGGTTTTTGCTTGTCTGCTGATATCAGTTAGATTGCGGCATAGACCGCTTTCGCCAGGTCGATCGTGAATTGCCCCCACATGCCTTCGAGCGCTGTATTCGTCAGCGCGACCACCGTCAGGCCCTTTTGGGCATCGACGAACCAGCTGTGCCCATAGACACCGCCCCATTTGATCGTGCCAGCCGAGAAGGGGACCTGAGCGACGACGGGATCGAGGACGACGGACCAGCCGTAGCCGAAACCGAAGCCCGCTTGTTGCGCCTGCATATGGCCGCCCGCCTGATCTGACATCATGGTCTTCACAGTATCGGAAGAGAGCAGCGGTGCTCCACCCTTTCTGATCGTGTCCAGAATGGCAAGGATGTCGCTTGCCGTTCCGGCCATGCCGGCGCCGCCGGAGTGGTAGGAAGCGGGATCGAATATCCTGTCGGGTGCAAAGCGGATCGTGCCATCGAAGATCGGAACGAGCGCCTCATCTCCCATCCGTTGCGGCTCGGGAGCATCATTCACATAGGCGGCTGCCAGGCGGCTGCGGTCGCGCACGTAGAAGCCCGTGTCGGAAAGGCCGAGCGGCTTCATGACAAGATCGGCAACCGCACCGCCGAGCGGGCCGCCGGTTTCCTTCTCGATGATGCCGCCAAGGACATCCATCGCCAGGGAATACTGCCAGTTTTGGCCCGGCGCGAAGAGAAGGGGTTCGCTGGCGAGGCGCTGGAGGTTGTCTGCCAGCGAACGACCCGGTGTGTCCAGCCCGTCGGATACGCCAGCCCTGTGATAGGGGCCATCCTGCGCCTCAGCGAATGTGTAGCCCAACCCGGAGGTATGGGTGAGAAGATGCCGGATGCGGATAACGGCTTCGCCGCCATCGGGCAGACGCGGCCGGAAATCCGGGAGCCATTTGGTGATCGGATCGTCGAGACCGATGCGGCCCTGTTCGACGAGCCGCATGGCGGCAATGGTGACGATCGGCTTGGTGACAGAGGCAAGGCGGAAGATGGCATCTTCCCGCATTGCGACTTTATTTTCGCGATCCGCCAGACCGGCGGCACGGGCGTAGACCAATTCACCGTCCTGAGCGATCAGAACGACGGTCCCGACCAGCCTTTTGTCTGCCAGTGCGGAATCGATTGCAGCATCGACGCCTTCAGCGAGGCTGCCGTCGTTGAGCGGAGCGAAATTTTCCAGTGGAAGACTCATGGGGAAAAACCTTATATAATCACAATGACCATTCCTGAATAAACCAAGTCGGGAAATAATTCTAGAGTGACCATTGTGAAAAATATTGAAGAGAAGGAAAATTCTTCGCCACGCAAGCGCGGGCGCCCGCCCGCCTTCGATCGCGAAACGGTTCTTGCCGCCGCGCGGGATACTTTCTGGAAGCACGGCTACGACGGCTCCTCCATTGCCGATCTGACGGCGGCGATGGGCATAACGCCGCAAAGCCTCTATGCCGCCTTCGGTTCGAAGGCCGAGCTCTATCGTGAGACGCTGGATCAATATCGGCGCATGCCGCGGCCGGAACCCGGCAATCCCTTCCAGGACAAGGTGGATACCGTGACTGCCTTCGAGCGCTTTCTGACGAACTCCGCCAAGATCTTCACGGCTCCGGAGCATCCAAAGGGCTGCATGATATCCACAGCGGTGCTGAATTGTGCGGAGGAGAACGAGCCGATTGCCCATCATGTCGCATCGATGCGTCTGCAGACGCTGGATATCTTCACCGCCCGCATCGAGCGCGGTATCGCGGAGGGGGATATGCGGCCGGACGCGGACGCTCGGTCGCTCGCGCGCTTTCTCGGTGCGATCGTACAGGGCATGTCCGTTCAGGCCCGCGATGGGGCGACGACGGAGGAATTGCTTGCCCTCTTGTCTCATGCGCTCGACGAACTGAAAAGCTATCAAGTGCGGCAGGAAGCCTGAGCCGAGGCAAAGAAAAACCCGGCGACCGAGATCGCCGGGTTCCGGAATGGTTTTGGAAATGACCGGTTAGTCGTTCGAGGAAACTTTGAGGCCAATGACCTGCGGGATCGTCGTCGGCGCGCCCATGGCGGCGCCTATGATCATCGGCACAGGCACCGGCTTGCCGGGAGCGGCGGTGACCGTCAGGCTCTTCGGATTGTCGAGATAGGCGCTGACGGCTGCGGAGACGGCATTCTGCAGCTCCGGAACATTGAGCTGCGCCATCATGATCGGCGTCATTGCCTTCAGCGTGTCGGCGAGCTGCTTGCCCGTGACGCCCTGCTGCTTGCCGGCGAAGTCGAGCGCGCGTGCCGTAATCGACGCGTCGTCGAAGCGAATCTGGGCGCTGTTGAAGGTGAGCTGCTGCAGCAGGCCGAGCATGGCGAGGCCGGCGGACTGCTGCGCTTCCTGCTGGTTCGGATTGGAGCGAACCGTCTTCAGCGCATCCTGCATCGACTTGGCGAAGGCGGGCGTATAGCCGGAAATGCTGAAGGCGAGGTTCAGCTTGCCGATGTCCCTGAAGTCAAGGGAGTATTCGCTGATGTCGATCGTGCCGGGGCCGATTTCCCAGCTGCCCTTCATAGAGACGGTGCCGTCGATCTGCTGCAGCTTCAGCGCATCGATCGCTTCCTTGGTCTTCGCATCGTCGACCTTGCTGAGATCGGCCTTGATGCCGTTGATCTTGGCGTCGAAGTCGACGCCCGACTTGTCGTCACGCCTCTTCATGTTGGCGTCGGCGCCCTCGATCGAGAACACCTCGGTATCATCCTTCGTTACGGACACGGCGCCGGCATGGGCGCTCTTGTAGTAGAGCAGCGAGCTCAGGTCGCCCTTGCTTGCGTCGGCCGGGATCTCTACGCCGCTCAGCTTGAGATCGGTGGCGGAAACGGAGGCACCATCCTTTTTGAAATCGACATCCGCAAAATCGATTTCTTCGATCGTGTAGCCGCCATTGTTTTCCTCGACGCCATCAAGGGTGATGTCGCCGAGCGGAATGCTGTCTTCCATGCCGGCCGCCTTGACGCTTGCACCCTTCAGCGTCACCGTGCTGCCGTCGACATCGATGCCGCTAGCGGCAATCGAACCGCCCTGCAGGCCATAGACGTCGTTGATCTTCTTCAGCAGATCATTGCCGTCGAGCGCAAAGGCGGAGCTGGCGAAAGACAGGATGGCGGCACTGCACAGCATCAGCCGCGTGGTCCGATAGAAAGTCATGATGGCGTTCCTCGTTGAGCCGGTGGTATTGGCGGGGGCGTACAGATTGAGCGTGTACTGCGCTGACTTATATTGATCTTTCTGTGAAAATCCAACGGCAATGAGTGTAGAGAGCGAGAGCAGCAAAAATGTATCGATAGCCACCCTGCAATGTGCCTGAAACGCCTTCATCCACAGGTGCTTTCGGCTGATTTCTTGCTGTGAATCGCCATCTCTTATAGTCAAGGGCCATGGGAAAAAATCTGACACCGCCGCCCGGTGACGGCGACGACAACATCCTTCCGGTCGATCTGAAGGCCGCGCTCGAAGAGCGTTACCTGGCCTATGCCTTGTCGACGATTACGCAACGCGCGCTTCCGGACGTCCGCGACGGGCTGAAGCCGGTGCATCGCCGTATCGTCTATGCGATGAGCGAGATGGGGCTCCGCCCGAACGCCGCCTTCCGCAAATGCGCCAAGATTGTCGGCGAGGTGATGGGTAACTATCACCCGCATGGCGACCAGTCGATCTACGATGCGCTGGCGCGCTTGGCGCAGGATTTCTCGCAGCGCTACACGCTGGTCAACGGGCAGGGCAATTTCGGCAATATCGACGGCGATAGCCCGGCCGCGATGCGCTACACCGAATCCAAGATGACGGCGGTTTCCGAGCTGCTGCTCGAGGGTATCGACCAGGATGCCGTGGATTTCCGTGACACCTATGACGAGTCGAATTCCGAGCCGATCGTTCTGCCTGGGGCTTTTCCCAATCTGCTCGCCAACGGCTCTTCTGGCATTGCCGTCGGCATGGCGACCTCTATCCCGCCGCACAATGCTCACGAGCTTTGCGACGCCGCCCTGCATCTGATCAAGGATCGCGATGCGACGGTCGAGAAGCTGGTGGAACTGTATATTCCAGGTCCCGACTTTCCGACCGGCGGCATCATTATCGATGATCGGCAGAGCATCATAGAAAGTTACAAGACCGGCCGCGGCGGTTTCCGCGTCCGGTCCAAATGGGAGATCGAGGATCTCGGTCGCGGCGGCTACCAGATCGTCATCACGGAAATTCCGTTCCAGGTGCAGAAGTCGCGGCTGATCGAAAAGATCGCCGAACTGCTTCTGGCGCGCAAGCTGCCGCTGCTCGAGGACATCCGTGACGAATCCGCCGAGGATATCCGCGTCGTTCTCGTGCCGAAGAGCCGCACAGTCGACGCAACGATCCTGATGGAATCGATGTTCAAGCTCACCGAGCTTGAGAGCCGGTTCCCGCTCAACATGAACGTTCTGTCCATGGGCCGCATTCCCAAGGTCATGGCGCTGAACGAAGTGCTGAAGGAATGGCTGGATCACCGTCGCGAAGTCTTGCTGCGCCGCTCGCGCTTCCGCCTGGCGGCCATCGAAAAGCGCCTCGAAATTCTCGGCGGCTTGCTGGTCGCCTATCTCAATATCGACGAGGTCATCGCCATCATCCGCGAGGAGGATGAGCCGAAGCCTGTGATGATGGAGCGTTTCGGCCTTACGGACAATCAGGTCGAGGCGATCCTCAACATGCGGCTGCGCTCCTTGCGCAAGCTGGAGGAGTTCGAAATCCGCAAGGAGTTCGACGGCCTGACGAAGGAGAAGGCCGACATCGAGGCGTTGCTCGCTTCGGACGAGAAGCAGTGGCAGACGGTTGCCTGGGAAATCGGCGAGGTGAAGAAGAAATTCGCCAAGGCCACCGATATCGGTCGGCGCCGCACGCAGTTTGCCGAAGCGCCTGAAGCCGATGATGCGGCCATCCAGCAGGCGATGATCGAGAAGGAACCGATTACCGTCGTCGTCTCGGAAAAGGGCTGGATTCGCGCCCTCAAGGGCCACATTTCCGATACATCGTCGCTGACTTTCAAGGAGGGTGACGGTCTTAAGGTCGCGTTCCCGGCGCAGACCACGGACAAGATCCTCATCATCACCACCGGCGGCAAGGCCTATACGCTCGGAGGCGACAAGCTACCCGGCGGTCGCGGCCATGGCGAGCCGCTGCGCATCATGATCGACATGGAAAACGATCAGGATGTGCTGACCGCCTTCGTTCATGATCCGCAGCGCAAGCAGATAATCGCATCGACGGCAGGTAACGGCTTCATCGTTGCCGAGGCGGAACTGGTCGCCAATACCCGCAAGGGCAAGCAGATCATGAACGTCTCCTATCCCGATGAAACGAAGCTTCTGGTTCCGGTTTCGGGCGACCATGTCGCCGTGGTTGGCGAGAACCGCAAAATGGTGATCTTCCCGCTCTCGCAGGTGCCGGAAATGTCGCGCGGCAAGGGCGTGCGCCTGCAGCGCTACAAGGATGGCGGCATCGCCGATATCAGATGCTTCGCGATCGCCGATGGCCTGACCTGGGAAGACAGCGCCGGCCGCACCTTTACGAAGAGCAAGGATGAGTTGGTGGAATGGTTGGGCGACCGCGCCGGCGCCGGCCGTGCCGTCCCGAAGGGCTTCCCCAGAAGCGGCCGGTTTTCGGGGTGAGAATCGACGGACCTAGGTCCGAGCAATCGGCCCGTTGGGTCGATTGCAGCGACGAACGCCCTGAGCCCTAGCAAAGGGCCGGTTGGTGCTGCTTGCCCTCAACACACGGCAACCGGCCGCCGGGTCGATTGCTGACAAACATCGGAAACCCAACGTTGAAGTGAATAGGAGGCGGTTAGTTTCTAACCTGCTTCTGGAACACAGACGTCCCGCAGGAAGCGCATTGCTCCTTCTTCGTCGATTTCACCAGCTGCTACTGCTACGACAAAGCTGTAAAGATTGGCGTCCGTCGTTTGAATACGGTGGCCGTTGTCCATAAGAAAGACTGCGGCCGCTACGATGGCGATGCGTTTGTTGCCATCTATGAACGCGCGGTTTTTCGCCAACCCAAATAGATAAGCGGCCGCCAGTTCGATGATATCATTGCTGCCATATTGGGCTTTGTTAATCGGCCGCGCCAAAGCGGATTCGAGGGAGCCTTCGTCGCGTAGACCATAGGAGCCACCGAACCTTTTGATCTGCATCTTGTGCAATTGTTCGATGAGCGGCCTAGTCAGGAAGATAAAGGGCATCACTCTGCCAACTTCTTGAGTGCCACTTTATATTGATCCATGAAACGCTGCGCGTGTTCCATCTGGCGCGCAAAGTCAGCGTCGGTCGGTTGCATCAGCAATCCACCATCCTTCAAGCTGAGCTCCAATGTATCACCAGCGCCGAGTCCCAACTGGTCGAGAACTTCCTTCGGAATAATCACGCCTTCGGAATTGCCGATCTTGCGGATGGTAACGTTCATATTTAGCTCCAATGTAATAACATGGTTATAACATTGGCTGACGATCATTTCAATGCGCAAGGCTCTGCGCGGTGATTGTCGCTCTCGCTTTGACCCGCGCCTGCCAGAGCGAGTGGGCGGCCAGTGCCAAGATCAGAATGGCGCCGCCGGCCAGTGTCATGGTGGTCGGCGCCTCCGAGAAGATCATCCAGACCCAGATCGGCGCGAGGATCGTTTCGAGCAGATAGAACATCGCCACTTCCGGCGCTGAGAGAAAGCGCGTACCTGTCGCAAGGCACCAGAAGGAAAGCGGCATCAGCACGGCGCCATCGAAAAGGATCCAGCTGGGATGGTCGATGGAAAAGCCGGAGGGAGCCACGTGATGGAGGCCGACGGCGGCTGGGATGATCGCTGCCAGCAAGGAAGCAAAGCCCATATCCCGCCCCGAGGCGCGGCTGATCGTGATTGCGCAGGCGATGGAAAGCGATGCGATCACCGAAAGGGCATCGCCAAGCAGGTGTCCAGCCTCCATGCCGTCGCCGACGATCAGGCCAACACCGAGGATCATCACTGCCATGGTGATGAAGGTGGACAGGGCAGGCCGCTCTTTCAGGAAAATCCAAGACAGCAGCGCGGTGAACATCGGGTTGAGCGCGATGATGAAGACCACATTCGCCGCCTTGGTATAATAGACCGCGAGAAGAAAAGTGATGGTGGTCAGCCCGTAGAAGAAGCCGACGGGAATTCCAAGCCAGCCCGGCAGTACGCCTTGCAACGAGCCTGTGACCCGGCGGATGACGAAAAGAGCTGCGAGCGCCACGACGATGGTCGCAAGGCTGCGTGCCGACAGCACCGACCAGACTTCGCCGCTGGAAAGCCGGATCAAGGGAATATCCATCGACAGGGCAAGGCCGCCGAGCGTCGTCAGCAACAGGCCCTTCTTGTGGTCCGAAAGCTGGGAGAACATTCAGCGGACGGTTTCTTTGTCGCCGTCGGCGGCCGGATCAAAGCGCTCCCATCCGCGTGGGGTGAGATGCTCCTGAGGCTGGAAGCGCGTCTTGTAGTCCATCTTGCGCGAGCCTTTGACCCAATAGCCGAGATAGACGTGCGGCAGCCCCAGGGCCTTCGTCCGCTTGATGTGATCCAGAATCATGAACGTGCCGAGCGACCGCGCATCGAGATCGGGATTGAAATAGGAATAGACCATGGACAGTCCGTCGCTCATGACGTCGGTCAGAGCTGCAGCCAGCAGTTCGCCCTTCGGGCGCTGTTCCAGCCCCGAACCCTCTTCGCGACGGCGATATTCGATGATGCGGGTATTCACATGCGTGTCCTCGACCATGATCGCATAGTCGAGCACGGTCATGTCGGACATGCCGCCCTGCTGATGACGATAGTCGAGATAGCGACGGAAGAGCGAATATTGCTCGCTGGAGGGCTGCGCCGGAAATTCGGTGGCGATGATGTCGTTGTTGGCGGTCAGCACCCGTTTCATCGATCGGGTGGGCTCGAATTCCTGGGCGAGGATGCGTACCGATATGCAGGCCCTGCACGATTCGCAGGCGGGACGATAGGCGATGTTCTGAGAACGCCTGAAGCCGCCTTGCGTCAAGATATCGTTCATCTCGGCGGCACGAGGTCCTACAAGGTGTGTGAAGACCTTGCGTTCCATCTCGTGCGGCAGGTACGGGCAGGAAGCCGGTGCCGTCAGATAAAACTGCGGAGATGGCGTCGACTGCGTGTTCATCTGCCGTTGATTGACCTTTCTCTCGGCACCCGTTTTCTACAAGCATGGCCCAAGTTTAGAAAACGTCAACTACGTCCTTCGCTAAAGATCGAAGTTTCCTAATGGACCATGCACAGAAATATCTCCCGCGGGCCATCAGGCACGCGGGAAATCATCGGGTGTCCTATGCTTATGCGTTGTTTTAAGCCGTCCGTGCGATGACCGTACCAAGCAGCAAGTCATGCACCAGCCGGCTGCGATCGGTGAAGAGACCCACCAGCAGGATCAGCGGCGTCAGGACGGAATTTAGAATCCAGAACAGTGCCAGATGGACGATCGCCGTCAGGAAGTCCATGCGCCGGCCATCGACTCGAACCATGGCGAGGCCCATGGCGCGCATGCCGAGCGACGCCTGATAGGGGCCGCCGAGCGTCCAGCCGAAATAGAGGCCGGCAACAAGGACGAACAGCACCGGGTAGAGGAAGAAGCCGAGCCCCAGTGTCAGTATCGAAACGAAAAACAGAAGCACAGCCGCGGGAATGCACAGCAGCGCAACGATGATGTAATCGACGATGAACGCAAAGATGCGCCGGCTCAGCACGCCACTATAGGCGCGCCAGTCGTCCGGTGCTGCATAGAGCGGGCTGGGGTTCAGGCTCATTGCTTTCCTCCTTGAGGAAACAGTGGGGAAACATTTGCCGAACATATGGTATCGGCTCCAGCAAATACAATAAGCCGGCAGCCTGAAGCTATTTCTTCGCCAGATGTCGCGCCACATCGACAGCGAAATAAGTGAGGATGCCGTCGCAGCCAGCGCGCTTGAAGGCGAGCAGGGTTTCGAGCATCACGCGATCACCGTCGATCCAGCCATTGGCAGCAGCCGCCTTGATCATCGCGTATTCGCCGGAGACCTGATAGGCGAAGGTCGGAAGCCCGAAGGCTTCCTTCAGCCGCCAGCAGATGTCGAGATAGGGCAGGCCAGGCTTGACCATCAGCATGTCGGCGCCTTCCTCGACGTCGAGCGCGGCGTCGCGCACGGCCTCGGTGCCGTTTGCCGGGTCGATATAATAGGTCTTCTTGTCGCCCTTCAGCAGACCGCCGGTCGAAATCGCCTCGCGGTAGGGGCCATAGAAGGCCGAACTGAATTTCGTCGCATAGCTCATGATGCCGACACTCTGGTGGCCGGCTGCATCGAGCGCCTGACGGATCGCACCGATACGGCCATCCATCATTTCCGAAGGCGCGATGATATCTGCGCCGGCATCCGCCTGGTAGACGGCGGCCTGCGCTACCTGCTCGACCGTCTCATCGTTGACGATTTCGTTGCCGCGCAGGATGCCGTCATGGCCGTGGCTGGTGAAGGGGTCGAGCGCGACGTCTGTGATGACACCAATATTCGGCACGGCCTTCTTGATTGCGGCCGTGGCGAGATTGATGAGATTATTCCTCTCGAGACTGTTGGAGCCGGTCTCGTCGCGCAGTTCCATCTCGATGTTCGGGAATGTCGCGAGCGCGGGAATGCCGAGATCGGCTGCCTCCTTTGCCGCTTCCACAGCTTTGTCCACGGTCATGCGGTTGACGCCGGGCATGGCCGGGATGGGCTCGGCGATGCCGGTGCCCGGGATCACGAAGATCGGCCAGATCAGATCGTCGACCGTCAGCCGGTTTTCCTGCACGAGACGGCGCGTCCAGTCGGCCTTGCGGTTGCGCCGCATGCGCCGATGTCCGGTGATCTCGTCAACGAGATGCGTCTTGTTCTCCATGATGCCGCCATCCTTCTTCGTCTATTTATGGCATTCTCTATGGGGCGCGTACCTATCACGCCGTCCCCAGGATTCAAAACAAGGCGAAAGGCCGCAGCCATTATATTCTGGCGAGGCACGTGCCTCCTACGTATTGTTCGCGCATGGAACCTGATTCTTCGACCGTACCCAAGAATACGCTGACGGACATCCTGTTCGTGCTGTTCCTGCGGCTGATCGCGATCGCCTGCTTCTGGCTCGGCCTGCAATATTGGGCGATGCTGGTCGGTTATTCGCTGGATGGTCACGCCCGCTTCGATTTGCTCGCTTTGCCTTGGAAGGTCGCGGGCGCCGGGCTTGCCGTGGTTTTTCCGGTCGCAGCCCTTGGATTATGGCTTACCGTCTCCTGGGGGCCGGTCATGTGGGTGCTGGCTGCAGGCGGGCAGGGGTTGATGTATGGCGTCTGGCCGGAGATATTCGGATCCAACCCGCTGATCATGATATTGCATGCCTGCGTTGCGGTGATCTATTGCGCTTTCCGCGTCCTGCTGTGGCAGGAGAAACGCCGGCGTCGTCGGCAGCAGGTAATGGTTGATTTACCCTGAGACAGCAACACTTCCTGGTAAGATGCTGTTAAGCCTGCAGTTTAAGTAGAATTTTATGTGTATTCGATAGGGTCTCACTCAAGGCGGGAAGAAAACGACACCGCCAAACAAAACAGAGTGAGGCCAAGTCATGATGAACACGAAAATCAAGCCGCAGGCAGTTGCAAACGCTCGGGATCAGCAGGTTGATGACATCCGGGCTCTCTACATGGAATCCCTTCACCTGGTCGAGCGTCTGCACCGCCGCCTGCTTGATGTTATCAAGGACGAGTTCGACCGTCAGGGCCGCGACGACGTCAACGCCGTCCAGGCGCTGCTCCTTTTCAATATCGGCAATTCCGAGCTGACGGCCGGCGAGCTGCGCTCCCGCGGCTTCTATCTCGGCTCCAACGTTTCCTACAACGTCAAGAAGCTGGTCGACCTCGGCTTCATCAACCATCAGCGCTCGCGCATCGACCGTCGCTCGGTCCGCATCAGCCTGACGGAAACCGGCCAGGATATCGCCGAAACCGTCGCCAAGCTCTATGAGCGCCATATCGGCTCGATCGACAAGGTCGGCGGCATCGGCACCGACGAATTCACCCAGATGAACAAGCTCCTGCAGCGCCTCGACCGCTTCTGGAACGATCAGATCCTCTATCGCCTGTAAGTAGCGGGTAGGGACAGATCCCAAGACCTTCCAGTCAAAGCAAGCTGGACACGTTCCCTGCGTGTCCGGCTTGAACGCGTTGATGGTCCGGCCGTTGTGCGTTTTTTGCCACGTCCGCGCTTCACCTTCCGTCACATGTAACGTCCCGGCCAGCTAAGCCATTGACGCAAGATCAGGACACGCTATGAACCACGCGCAGCTGTGGTATTTTAGCAAATGCAGTTTGGCTTTTCTTTCGCACTCGCGCGGCAAAGCAAGTTCCGTGCCGGGAGACACGAATTGGCCATATTGCTATGACAGCGGAAATCGACTGCAGGCAGCGTTCTCGAAATACGATCTTCCGACCTGAAGGTCTTGGCTTCGCGATATTGTGATAGTTCGTGGCTAAGTTTTTGGTGGTGCATTAAGGGAACGGATTGATACTGAGCCACGTTACTTGGCGCAGGCTTGCGCTATTTACTGCTTCCTCTCTAGGCTGCGCATGATTGGATCGCAGCGTTGAACGGTTAGGATATGTCGAAGAAAAACGGAATTGAACCCTTTTCGCGCCGCGCTTTCCTGCGGTCGGCTGCAACTCTTGGCGCTGCCGCACTGGCTGCTCCGGCTCTCGCGCAAAACGCGACCCCACTGGAAGCGCTGATTAACGACCGTTCTCGCGGCAATTGGGATGATCAGTTCGACGCCAAGGCTGCGGCGCGAACCGCCGCTGCTGTTCAGTCGAACACGCCAATTCTCGGGCCAGATTCCGTACCGAATATTCAGCAGGCGATCGCGCAATACCAGAGTATCGCCGCCAACGGCGGATGGCCGCAGATCAATCCGACAAGCCAGCAGCCGATGCAGCTCGGTGTGACCGATCCGGCGGTACAGTCGCTGCGTCAGCATTTGATGATCACCGGCGACCTGCCGCGTGAGGCTGGTATCTCCTCCGCCTTCGACTCCTATGTCGACGGTGCGGTCAAGCGTTTCCAGGCCCGCCACGGACTGCCGGCAGATGGCGTCCTCGGCGATTTCACGCTGAAGGCGATGAACATCCCCGCCAATGTCCGCCTGCAGCAGCTCAACACCAATCTTGTTCGCCTCCAGACGTTCCCGTCCGACCTCGGCCGTCGTCACGTCATGGTCAACATCCCGGCGACACGTGTCGAAGCCGTCGAGGATGGCCAGGTGGCATTGCGCCACCAGGCGATCGTGGGCCGTGAATCGCGGCCGACGCACATCATCAATTCGAAGATCTATGAGGTCATCCTCAACCCGTACTGGACGGCGCCGCGCTCCATCGTCGTCAAGGACATCGTGCCCTTGATGCGCAAGGACCCGACCTACCTGACGAAGAACAACATTCGCCTTCTCGACGGCAAGGGCCAGGAAGTGGCCCCCGAGACGATCGACTGGAATTCGGACAAGGCGCCGGACCTGATGTTCCGTCAGGACCCGGGCAAGACGAATGCCATGGCATCCACGAAGATCAACTTCTATAATCCCAACAACGAATACATGCACGACACGCCCGAACAGGGCCTGTTCAACAAGCTGATGCGTTTCGACAGCTCGGGCTGCGTGCGCGTTCAGAACGTGCGCGACCTCGCAACCTGGCTGCTGGCTGAAACGCCAGGCTGGCCGCGTCAGCACATCGAGCAGGTCATTTCCACCCGCGTCAACACGCCGATCAAGCTGGCGACCGAAGTGCCCGTCTATTTCGTTTATATTTCAGCCTGGAGCGCCCGCGACGGCATCGTCCAGTTCCGTGACGACATCTATAATCTCGACGGCAATTCCCAGTTGGCGCTCAATACGACTGAGGGCATGGAGCAGCCGGTTCAATAATCGGCATTCCAATTGCAATTCTTATCGAAGCCGCGTTTTCGGACGCGGCTTTTTCGTGTGTCGGTGTCAGCTATCGTAGTTTGCCCAGCAAATGTCGCTGGTCGTATTGCTCTCCGGCGACCCGGGCGCTAATACCGTCTGCATTGCCGTTCCGGCCCGTTCAGGAGCTTTCACGATGACCAACGCGTCCACCGAACCCTTCTTCAATCGCTCGCTTGCCGACACCGATCCGGAAATCTTTGGCGCGATCGGCAAGGAACTCGGTCGCCAGCGGCACGAAATCGAACTGATCGCCTCGGAAAACATCGTCTCGCGCGCCGTTCTGGAAGCGCAGGGCTCGATCATGACCAACAAATATGCCGAGGGATATCCGGGCAAGCGCTACTACGGCGGCTGCCAGTTCGTCGATATCGCCGAAGAACTCGCCATCGAGCGCGCCAAGAAGTTGTTCGGCGTCAACTTCGCCAACGTTCAGCCGAACTCCGGCTCGCAGATGAACCAGGCCGTCTTCCTCGCGCTTCTGCAGCCGGGCGATACCTTCATGGGTCTCGACCTGAATTCGGGCGGTCATCTGACGCATGGTTCGCCGGTCAACATGTCCGGCAAGTGGTTCAACGTCGTGTCCTACGGCGTGCGCGAAGGCGATAACCTGCTCGACATGGATGAAGTGCAGCGCAAGGCTGAAGAGCATAAGCCGAAGCTCATCATCGCCGGCGGCACGGCCTATTCCCGTATATGGGACTGGAAGCGCTTCCGTGAGATCGCCGACAGCGTCGGCGCTTATCTGATGGTGGACATGGCCCATATTGCCGGTCTCGTCGCCGGCGGACAGCATCCGTCGCCGTTCCCGCATTGCCATGTCGCCACCACGACCACGCACAAGTCGCTCCGCGGCCCGCGCGGCGGCATGATCCTTACCAATGACGAGGATCTGGCAAAGAAGTTCAACTCGGCCGTCTTCCCGGGTCTCCAGGGTGGCCCGCTGATGCACGTCATCGCCGCCAAGGCCGTTGCCCTCGGCGAAGCGCTGCAGCCCGATTTCAAGGACTATGCCGCCCAGATCGTCAAGAACGCCAAGGCTCTTGCCGAAACGCTGATTTCCGGCGGCGTCGACGTCGTCTCCGGCGGCACCGATAACCACCTGATGCTGGTCGACCTGCGCAAGAAGAATGCCACGGGCAAGCGCGCGGAAGCCGCTCTCGGCCGTGCCTACGTCACCTGCAATAAGAACGGCATTCCCTTCGACCCCGAAAAGCCCTTCGTAACGTCGGGCGTCCGCCTCGGCACGCCGGCCGGCACGACGCGCGGCTTCAAGGAAGCCGAGTTCCGTGAAATCGGCAATCTGATCATCGAAGTGCTCGATGGCTTGAAGGTCGCCAATTCCGACGAAGGCAATGCTGCCGTCGAAGCTGCCGTGCGCGAGAAAGTGGTCAAGCTCACCGACCGCTTCCCGATGTACGGCTACATGGGCTAAGGAGAGCGCATGCGCTGCCCTTACTGCGGCTCAGAAGATACCCAGGTCAAGGACTCGCGCCCGGCGGAGGACAATACGTCCATCCGCCGTCGGCGCATTTGTCCGGATTGCGGCGGCCGCTTCACCACCTTCGAGCGCGTGCAGTTGCGCGAGCTCATGGTTATCAAAAAGACAGGCCGCAAGGTGCCGTTCGATCGTGACAAACTGGTGCGCTCCTTCGAGATCGCCCTGCGCAAGCGTCCGGTCGATCGTGACCGGATCGAGCGGGCCGTATCCGGCATCGTGCGCCGCCTCGAAAGCTCGGGCGAGACCGAAATCAGCTCCGAGCAGATCGGTCTGCAGGTGCTGGAAGCGTTGAAAAGCCTCGATGACGTCGCTTTCGTGCGCTACGCCTCCGTCTACCGCGATTTTTCGCATGCGGAGGATTTCGAACACGTGATCGACGAGATCAACGCGAAGATCGCCCGCGATCCGCTGGATCCCTGACCATGACGCCGCGGCCTGAAGACGAGCGTTTCATGGCCGCGGCCATCCGCCTGTCGCGCAGGCATCTGGGGCTGACCTCCACCAATCCGTCCGTCGGCTGCATCGTCGTCAAGGACGGCGTAGTCTTGGGCAGCGCTGTGACAGCGCTTGGCGGGCGGCCGCATGCCGAACCTCAGGCTCTGGCCGAGGCGGGGGAGGAGGCGCGGGGCGCAACCGCCTATGTGACGCTGGAACCCTGTTCTCACTACGGCAAGACACCGCCCTGCGCCGAGGCGCTGATTGCCTATGGCGTGGCACGCGTCGTCATCAGCGTCACCGATCCCGACCAGCGCGTTTCCGGGCGTGGCATCACCATGCTGCGCGATGCGGGCATCGAGGTCGACGCCGGCATTCTGGAGGCGGAAGGCAGGCGGTCTCTCGCCGGCTATCTCATGCGCCAGACGAGAAACCGGCCCTATGTGACTCTCAAGCTTGCCGTTTCCGCCGATGGCATGATCGGCAAGTCGGGCGAGGGACAGGTGCGCATTACCGGCGATATCGCGCGCGCGCAGGTCCAGATGCTGCGCGCCGAAAGCGACGCCATTCTCGTCGGCATAGGCACGGCGATATCAGATGATCCGGAATTGACTTGCCGGCTTCCCGGCCTGGAGGATCGTTCGCCGCTCCGTATCGTCATCGATGGTGAACTGCGGCTGCCCCTCGGCAGCAAGCTGGTCCGGACGGCCCGGCAGTATCCGGTGATCGCAGTTGCCGGCCATCCGCCGTCCTTCGATGGCAATACCGATGCTGCATTCCTTGGACGGCGCGCGGCGCTCGATGCTGCCGGCGTCGAGGTGTTGCAATCCAATTCCAGCGAGCCGGGAGAGCTGCTGGAGGCGTTGGGTACGCGCGGCATCTCGTCCCTGCTGGTGGAAGGCGGCGCCAGGACGGCGCAGCGCTTTCTCGACGCCGGGCTCGTCGATCGCATTCTGCTGTTCCAGGGGCCGGCCGATATTGGCGAGGGCGGTATTGAATCGCCGGTCCTCAAGTCCAATATCCCAGCTGACTTTATGCATGTTGGCCAGAGCCGCTTCGGCGACGATCTCTGCGACGAATACGAAAGAGGTTTTTGATGTTCACCGGAATTATCACCGACGTCGGCACGGTCGAATCCATTTCCCCGATGCAGGAAGGCATCAAGCTGCGCGTTGCCACCAATTACGATCCGGCGACGATCGACATGGGCGCATCCATCTCGCACGCAGGCGTCTGCCTGACGGTGACCGGACTGCCGGAAGAGGGCAGCAATGGACGCTGGTTCGAGGTCGAGGCTTGGGAAGAGGCCCTCCGCCTGACGACCATCGGCACGTGGGAAGCCGGAGCTAAGATCAATCTCGAACGTTCCCTGAAGATCGGCGACGAGCTTGGCGGCCACATCGTGTCAGGCCATATCGACGGCAAGGCGGAAATCCTCTCGGTGACATCAGAAGGCGAGGCCACCCGCTTCCGCCTGCGCGCGCCGGAGCATCTCGCGAGATTCGTGGCGCCGAAGGGCTCGGTCGCGCTTGATGGCACCTCACTCACGGTCAATGCCGTCGAGGGCACGGAATTCGATGTGCTCCTGATCCGCCACTCCCTGGAGGTCACCACCTGGGGCGAGCGCAAGGCTGGCGATTTCGTCAATTTCGAAGTCGATACCATGGCCCGCTACGCCGCTCGCCTGGCGGAATTCCCTGTCGTCCGCGAGGACTAAGTGTTACAGGCTTGCTGTGGCAAGGCGTCGGTCGGCGTCTTGGCAGCTTACGCGAGAGTTTTTTCCATCAGGAAGTTCGAGAAGATCTGGCCGCGCTTTTCCACCTGCTGCGCGGTCACGACGACAAAGCCCTTGCGCTCGAAGAAGGGGCGGGCCGTCAGGCTCGCTTCCGTGAAGATCCGCTGAAGGCCCTGTTCGCGGGCCGCATTTTCGACGGTTGCAAGCAACAGGCTGGCGACGCCTTTTCCCTGATGATCGGGCGAAATGAACATCATATCCAGGCAACCATCCGATTTCAGATCGGTAAAGCCGATGGGTTTTGAACCGTCCATCGCAAGCCAGGTCGGCCGGCTCGCTCGATATTGTGCCCATTTTTCCGCATCATCGACCTTCGACCAGGCAGCGATCTGGGCCGGGTTGTAGTCCTTGGACGCCACCTCGCGAATGGCTCTCAGGAAAATGTCGATCGTGGCTTCGGCGTCATCCGCTTCGTAAGGCCTGACGGAAAAGCTGTCCTGCAGAGCCGGCATGATAGTTCTCCCGCGACGCCTAACGTTCGAATAGGACGTTGGATCTGTCCTTGAGCACGAGTTCGCCGATACGGCGGAAGCCGATCTTTTCGGCAACCCGTATCGACGGCAGGTTTTCGAAATCCACGATGCAGGTCATGCGACGGCCTGCGAACAGTCTGTCCGCCCAGGCAATCGCCGCATTCATGGCTTCCGTAGCATAGCCCTTGCCCTGCATTGGCGGCGTAATGCCCCAACCGGCCTCCAGCGTGCCCTCCGTCATCGGCGTCATGTCGCGATGCAGGTCGAGGAATCCCACTTCGCCGATCAACCGGCCGCTTTGGCGTTCCTCGACGGCAAAGAAACCGAAGCCGAGATGATGCCATAGGCCGGCATAGCGTAACAGTCGGGCCCAAACCTGCTCGCGCGTCGGCATCTCGCCGCCGATGAAGCGGACAATCTCCTTGTGCTTCCAGAGCTCGAGGAATTCGTCGAAATCATCAAGCGTATGGCCGCGCAGCAGAAGCCGGTCAGTCGTCAATGTTGGAATATGGGTCATCGGGTCAGGTCTTTGCCGAAAATGTTTTTGGTGACGGTCAGTCGTCCGAGGCGCCGGGCTCGCCGTCCCAGTAGTCGAGGTTGGTGGCAGCGGCGCGGCCGATGGCACGGAACGCCGTCTTGCCGCCGCTATAGGTCTTGGCCAGGAACTTGCCGGAATCGGGATATTCCACGATCTCGGTCCGCGCCTTCGTTGAAATGGCGAGATAGGTGAGCACGCTGGGGCCGATGTTGATCAGCTGATGTGCCGTTTCCGGGCCGCCGGCCGGAGCTCCAAGAACATCGCCCTTGCTGACCGCGATACGCTGGTCGCCGAAGCGGTATTCGCCTTCGCCGTCGAGAATGACGAACATCTCCTCCTCGACATGATGATTGTGAAATGGACAGCCGGATTTGCCCGGGGGCACCTCGTTGTAGCTGATGCCGAGCTGCTTCAGCCCGAGCTTCGCCCCGAAGGATGTGTCGCTGCCGGCAAAGAAGCTGCCTTGCTGCCAATGTTCAAGTTCAAGCTCGCCGACATTGATGGCGGGTGTGGATTTCTCTGTCATGAACCTCCCCCTCGCAGGCTGCAAATTATTACCGAAGCGGTTGCGTGTGCGAAAGCCACAATTTCCGCGTTGCGCCGATCATTTCCAAATAGGGTCGGAATCGGCCCGCGCCATTGAAAAACACTTGCCAAGCGAGGCTCGCCGTGATTTGACCCGGGCCTAACAAGGTGCCGCGCCCTCTCAAATTGCAGGTGATGTATGACCAGCTCTTCCAACGCTCATATCCTTATCGTCGAAGCTCGCTTCTATGACGATATGGCCGATGCCCTGCTCGACGGCGCCAAGGCCGCTCTCGATGAGGCAGGCGCGACCTATGATGTCGTTACCGTCCCCGGCGCGCTGGAGATCCCCGCGGCAATTGCCATGGCGCTCGATGGCGGCGACAATGGTAATGTGGTTTATGACGGCTATGTGGCTCTCGGCATGGTTATCCGCGGCGAGACCTATCATTTCGATATCGTCGCCAATGAATCCTCGCGGGCTCTGATGGACCTGGCCGTCAGCGAATCTCTCGCGATCGGCAATGGTATCCTCACCGTCGAGAACGATGAGCAGGCATGGGCGCGTGCGCGCCGTTCCGACAAGGATAAGGGCGGTTTCGCTGCCCGTGCGGCGCTGACCATGATCGCGCTGAAAGAGAAGTTGGGTGCATAATAGATGAGCAATCAGGATAACGAGCGACCGGCCAAGCCCGCCAACCAGCGGGGTGCCGCGCGTCTTGCGGCGGTTCAGGCGCTCTATCAGATGGATATCGGCGGAACCGGCGTTCTGGAGGTGGTGGCTGAATACGAGGCCCACCGTCTCGGGCAGGAGCTGGATGGCGAGACCTATCTGAAGGCCGACGCATCCTGGTTCCGCTCCATCGTGTCGGGCGTCGTGCGTGAGCAGACCCGGCTCGATCCGCTGATCGGTTCCGCGCTTCAGGATGACTGGGCGCTGTCGCGTCTCGACAGCACCGTGCGCGCTATCCTGCGCGCCGGTACTTTCGAGCTTATCGATCGCAAGGATGTACCGGTCCCAGTCATCGTCACCGAATATGTCGAGATTGCGCATGCCTTCTTCGAGGAGGACGAGCCGAAACTCGTGAATGCCGTGCTCGACCGAATCGCCAAGCAGGTTCGGGGCGAAGCGAAGAAATAAGCGTTCTCGGACGCTCGGATCGTAGCGCTACGCATTTTCGTTTCCTTCGTTCGCGCCTGAATTCATCTTCGAATATTCTTTTGAACCTTCTGCGGGTGTTTTAGCCGCGGACGGTCTTGACGCGAGGTTTTCCCGCCATCAATCTCGCAACTGCACATCAGTCGATCTCCTGGAGGAGGGGACCGACCGTTGTCGCAGGCGGCCGGAGGAGGAGTAAACCGCCGGCTTTTTTGGAGGGAAAAAGCGAAATGTCGATTCTTTTAGGAGTGATCGCATGCGGACTGCTCTCGGTCATCTATGCCGTATGGGCAACCCGGTCGGTGCTCGCTGCCGATCAGGGCAATGCCCGCATGCAGGAGATTGCCGGGTATATTCGTGAAGGAGCGCAAGCCTATCTGGCGCGCCAATATAGAACCATCGCCATCGTCGGGATCATCGTTTTCATCGCGGCCTGGCTCCTCTTGTCGTCCGAAGCCGCTTTCGGCTTCCTGATCGGCGCAATCCTCTCAGGCGCCGCAGGTTTCATCGGCATGCATGTCTCCGTGCGCGCCAATGTTCGGACCGCGCAAGCCTCGTCGCAGAGCCTGTCCGCAGGCCTCGACATCGCCTTCAAGTCCGGTGCCATTACCGGCATGCTGGTTGCAGGTCTCGCCCTGCTCGGCGTCTCCATCTACTTCTATGTGCTTACCGGCATCCTCGGTCACGAAGCCGGTTCGCGTGACGTGATCGATGCGCTCGTCGCCCTTGGTTTCGGCGCCTCGCTGATTTCGATATTCGCCCGTCTCGGCGGCGGCATCTTCACCAAGGGTGCGGATGTCGGCGGCGACCTCGTCGGCAAGGTCGAGGCCGGCATCCCGGAAGACGATCCGCGCAATCCCGCCACCATCGCCGACAATGTCGGCGACAATGTCGGCGATTGCGCCGGCATGGCAGCCGACCTGTTCGAGACCTATGCGGTGTCCGTCGTTGCGACCATGGTTCTCGCCGCCATTTTCTTCGCCGGCTCCCCGATCCTCGGTTCTGCCATGATCTACCCGCTGGCGATCTGCGGCGCCTGCATCATCACCTCGATCATCGGCACCTTCTTCGTCAAGCTCGGTGTCAATGGCTCGATCATGGGCGCTCTTTATAAGGGCCTCATCGCGACCGGCGTGCTGTCGATCGTCGGTCTGGCCGCAGCCACCTCGCTCACTATAGGCTGGGGTTCGATCGGCACCGTTGGCGGCTTCGACATCACCGGCACGAAGCTCTTCACCTGCGGTATCGTCGGTCTCATCGTCACGGCGCTGATCGTTGTCATCACCGAATACTACACCGGCACCAACAAGCGGCCGGTCAATTCCATCGCCCAGGCGTCGGTTACCGGTCACGGCACCAATGTCATTCAGGGCCTTGCCGTCTCACTGGAATCGACGGCATTGCCGGCGATCGTCATCGTCGGCGGCATCATCGCCACCTACCAGCTCGGCGGTCTGTTCGGCACGGGTATTGCGGTCACCGCCATGCTCGGCCTCGCCGGTATGATCGTCGCGCTCGATGCCTTCGGTCCGGTGACGGACAATGCCGGCGGCATCGCGGAAATGTCGCATCTTCCGCCGGAAGTGCGCAAATCCACCGATGCGCTGGACGCGGTCGGCAACACGACCAAGGCCGTCACCAAGGGTTATGCCATCGGTTCGGCCGGTCTCGGTGCACTCGTGCTGTTTGCCGCCTATTCGAACGACCTGCAATATTTTGCGGCGCACGGCGACAAGTTCCCGTATTTCGCCAATGTAGGCACGATTTCGTTCGAGCTTTCGAACCCCTACGTCGTTGCCGGCCTGCTGTTCGGCGGCCTCATTCCCTATCTCTTCGGCGGTATCGCCATGACGGCCGTCGGTCGTGCCGCCGGTTCGATCGTGGAAGAGGTGCGCCGGCAGTTTCGTGAAAAGCCCGGCATCATGCAGGGCACGGAGCGTCCCGATTACGGCCGCGCCGTCGATTTGTTGACCAAGGCTGCCATTCGGGAAATGATCATCCCGTCGCTGTTGCCGGTTCTGGCGCCGGTCGTCGTCTATTTCGGCGTCCTGCTGCTGTCCGGCTCCAAGGCCTCCGCCTTTGCCGCTCTCGGCGCCTCGCTGCTCGGCGTGATCATCAACGGCCTCTTCGTTGCCATCTCGATGACGTCGGGCGGCGGCGCCTGGGATAACGCCAAGAAGAGCTTCGAGGACGGTTTCGTCGACAAGGACGGCACGCGTCATATGAAAGGCTCGGAAGCCCACAAGGCCTCGGTCACGGGTGACACCGTCGGCGATCCCTACAAGGATACGGCGGGTCCGGCCGTCAATCCGGCGATCAAGATCACCAATATCGTCGCCCTGCTGTTGCTTGCGATTCTCGCCGGCTAAGCGAAGCAGACCGAACGCAAAAAGAAAACCCGCGGGGCGCAGTGCTCCGCGGGTTTTTCGTTGAGATACCGTCCCCGGTCTTATTGGCCCGGGTTGAGGTTGTTGAGGAAGTTCCTTGCGCCGTTGACGCCGCTGCCGCTGCCCTGGAGGATCTGCTGCAGGAAGGTGATGTCGCGACCGCCGGTCGGGGTCGTGCGGCTGATCATGTCGAAGACCTTGCCGTCCTTCAGCGTGTAGTTGGCTTCCTGCTTCA
Organism: Rhizobium sp. AB2/73; assembly: GCF_020871915.1. Lineage (NCBI taxonomy): Bacteria > Pseudomonadati > Pseudomonadota > Alphaproteobacteria > Hyphomicrobiales > Rhizobiaceae > Rhizobium > Rhizobium sp. AB2/73. Next base: position 906,336 of record NZ_CP067071.1, read on the forward strand.
CCACGCCGTCCTTGTCGAAATAGATCGCCAGAATGTTCTGGTCGACCAGCTTCGGCTTCATGAAGGCGACGGCGCGCGTACGCTTCTGGGAGATGTAGTAGAAGACCTCGCCATCGAAGGTTGCGGTGGTGGAAGGCGTGCCGAGCGACAATAGAACCTGTTCGCGGCTCGAACCGACCGGCGCGAGCGCCAGCGACTGCGGGTCGAAGATGTAGCCGTTGTTCATGACCTCGCTGGTCTTGCATCCCGAAAGGCCCATGGTCGCAATCACCAGGGCGATGGCGGCAGCGCTGCTGAAAGTAATGTCAGACTTGAAATACCGTCTGGTCAACGACATCTCATCTCCCCTAATGAATCAATCCGATGGCCGGACGGCCGATATGACCTTGCTGTGCACATCATTGTGGCCTTTCCGCGATGGCAAAAGGCACAATCATGTTGTTCGGCACTCTTCGTCACCGGTCATGCACAACGTGACGACGGTAAGGGCTGGAGCCTCGAAGCGGGCACAAACGGCATTGCAATTCGCGCTTGCTTCGGTAAACCAGCTTTTGCGTGGATGCAACAAGGCCAAGCAAAAACGGCGCGCTCCGAGGGAGCCAATTCCGGGAATTTTCATGATTTTTGGGCTCTTCCGTAAAAGAAATCACAATCAGATCATCGTGGTCAGACAGTATGAGATCCTGACATCCATGGCGCGGCAGCCGGTTTTCTATACCGACTACGAGGTGCCTGATACGGTGATGGGGCGCTTCGAATTGCTGTCTGTCATGATGATCCTGTTCTTTCGCCGCACGCGGTCTTCGGCAACAAGCGGCCAGGAACTGGCGCAGGAAATCGTGGATGCCTTCTTCGAGGATATCGATTATTCGATCCGCGAGCTTGGCATAGGCGACAACAGCGTGCCGAAGCGCATGAAGAAGCTGGCCGGCATGTTTTATGGACGGCTCGAAAGCTATGCGGGCGCCATGGATAGCGATGATCGCACCGCGCTTGCCGCGGCGCTACAGCGCAACATCTATCCCAAAGCGAATGAAAATGCGGCATCCATGCGTTCGCTGGCCGATTGGATGATGATCGCAGAAGCGCACCTGGCGACCATAACCGAAAATCAGATCGCTACGGGCTCGGCGACGCTGCCGGTGCCAGATAAAGTCGGCCAACGGGCCGGTTAGGAGATAAAAATGAAAAGACACGACTCCGATGAAACGCCGTTCTCCTATCCGGTGAAGGTGGGGCATATCTCCGCCAATCCGGTGGATGTACACCTCGAGGCTGACAATCGCGAACTGGCCGGGCTCGCTGCTCTCTGGGATGTTCTCTCGGTCGGCAAGCTCGAAGCCGACCTCAAGATTTCTCGCTGGAAGCGCGACGGCGTGCGCATCAAGGGCAATGTCAAGGCAAAGATCGTTCAGGCTTGCGTTGTCACACTCGAGCCGGTCGAATCTGATATCGACGAGGACTTCGAGCACATCTTCGTGCCTGAAGATTCCAAACTGGCGCGTGCGCCCTCTGTGGATGCCGGAGAAATGATACTTGATCCCGATGGTCCCGATCTTCCGGAGACCTTTACCGGTGACACGATTGACGCCGGCGCGGTCGTTGCGGAATTTGCCGCTCTCGCCATCGATCCCTATCCGCGCAAGCCTGGCGTCGAATTCGAAGCGCATATTGAAGACACGGGCGAAGATGACAGAAAACCGTCGCCCTTCGCTGTTCTGAAAGACTGGAAAAAGGAATAGGCCCCGGTGCCGTTCGAGCACAATTCAGTTGTAACCGGGGGAGAAAACGGTATTTTGACGCCAAATTCGCCCGTCGCGGCGGAGAAAAAGGACTAGGGACGCGTGATCAGAATTTCTCTTGACCTAATGGGTGGCGACTTCGGCCCTGAGGTTGTTGTTCCCGGCGCGGCCAAGGCGCTGGATAGGCATCCCGATATCACATTCGTCATGTACGGACAGAAGGAACGCTGCGAGGCGGTCCTCGCCAAATATCCCAAGCTTCGCGAAAAATCGGTCTTTCACGAATGCGAGGTTGCTATCAGCATGGATGAAAAGCCGAGCCAGGCGCTTCGCCGCGGCCGCTACGTCTCCAGCATGTGGCGCTCGATCGAGGCGGTGAAGACGGGCGATGCCGATGTCGTCGTGTCCGCCGGCAACACCGGCGCGCTGATGGCGATGGCGAAATTCTGTCTCCGCACCATGGCCAATATCGAACGTCCGGCAATCGCGGCGATCTGGCCGACGCTGCGCGGCGAAAGCATCGTGCTCGATGTCGGCGCCACGATCGGCGCCGATGCCCAGCAATTGCTCGACTTTGCCCTGATGGGCGGCGCCATGGCGCGCGCGCTCTTCGAGATCGAGCGCCCGACCGTCGGCTTGTTGAACGTCGGCGTCGAGGAAATCAAGGGACAGGAAGAAGTCAAGGACGCTGGGCGCCTGATCCGCGAAGCCAATCTCGAATCGCTTGAATATTCCGGTTTCGTCGAGGGCGATGATATCGGCAAGGGCACGGTCGACGTCGTCGTCACGGAAGGCTTCTCCGGCAATATCGCGCTGAAGGCAGCCGAAGGCACGGCAAAGCAGATCGGCGCCTATCTGCGCGCCGCCATGTCGCGCACGCTGCTTGCGCGCATCGGTTATGTCTTTGCCAAGGGCGCCTTCGACCTGCTGCGCGAAAAGCTCGACCCCAGCAAGGTCAATGGCGGCGTCTTCCTCGGCCTGAACGGCATCGTCATCAAGAGCCATGGCGGCGCGAATGTCGAAGCCTTCGCAGCTGCCATCGATGTCGGCTACGATATGGCCAAGAATGGGCTGACGCAGAAAATCGAAAACGATTTGAAGAAATACCATGCCAAACGGCTGCCCCCTATCGGGCCGGAAGCGGCATGAGAGACGGGGTATACGCAGAATGATCCGTTCAATAGTCCGCGGTTTTGGGGCGGCGCTCCCCAAACGCGTCATGACCAATGCCGAGATGGAGCAGATCGTCGACACGAGCGACGACTGGATTGTCCAACGCTCGGGCATTCGTCAGCGCTATATCGCCGGCGAAGGCGAAACCACGGCGTCCCTGGGCGAGCAGGCGGCGCGCGCCGCTCTCGCCAATGCCGGCATGACACCGGATGACCTCGATCTGATCATCGTTGCCACTTCGACGCCGGATAACACTTTTCCGGCAACGGCGGTGAATATTCAGAACCGGCTCGGCATGCATCATGGCTTCGCCTTCGATGTCCAGGCCGTCTGCACCGGCTTCGTCTATGCGGTGACCACGGCCGACGCCTATATTCGCGGCGGCCTTGCCAAGCGCGTACTCGTCATCGGCGCCGAGACATTTTCCCGCATCCTCAATTGGACCGACCGCACGACATGCGTTCTCTTCGGCGACGGTGCCGGCGCGCTGATCCTTGAGGCCGGCGAGGGAAGTGGTGCCAATAGCGATCGCGGCGTGCTGACGGCAAGCCTGCGCTCCGACGGCTCCCATAAGGACAAGCTCTATGTCGATGGCGGCCCGTCAACGACGGGAACGGTTGGTGTCCTGCATATGGCGGGCCGCGAAGTGTTCAAGCACGCCGTCGGCATGATTACCGACGTCATCCAGGCCGCATTCGATGCGACGGGTACCACGCCCGACGATCTCGACTGGCTCGTGCCGCATCAGGCCAACCGCCGCATCATCGATGGTTCCGCCAAGAAGCTCGGAATTGCTCCCGAGAAGGTTGTAGTCACCGTGGACCTTCATGGTAACACATCGGCTGCATCAATTCCGCTTGCGCTCGCCGTTGCGGCCGGTGATGGACGAATCAAGAAGGGCGACCTGGTGATGCTGGAGGCTATGGGGGGTGGCTTCACCTGGGGCGCGGTCCTGCTGCGCTGGTAGTGTCACATCTCTAAAAGCCGTTCCGAACAAGAGCTTGACCGTTCGGCGCAACGGCAATAGTCTCGCAAAACTTGAAGAAGATTACGCAGCAATATGGGCGGGGAGCTATGACGGGCAAGACAGTGACGCGCGCAGACCTGGCGGAGTCGGTATTCCGGAAAGTCGGTCTCTCCAGAACGGAGTCGGCGGAGCTCGTCGAGACTGTGATCGATGAAATTTGCAACGCCATCGTGCGTGGGGAAACGGTAAAGCTCTCCTCGTTTGCCACATTCCAGGTGCGTGACAAGAATGAGCGCATTGGCCGCAATCCGAAAACCGGCGAGGAAGTGCCGATCTCTCCGCGGCGTGTCATGACCTTTAAGGCGTCGAACGTCCTCAAGACCCGCATTCTGAAAGCACATGCGAGCCGCAAGGCGAAGGCCAAGCCGGTAAATCCTGCCTCCTGATCCATCCTCATGATTTCTGTTTTCGCTCGGCCGCATGCCTTGTCGTGCGGTCGCTCCAGTGCATCTTCTATGTTGATTTGTCGCCAGCCTGTGCAGCGGCTGAAGATGTGACTTGAATTTCCACCGCCAAACCGTTGAAATATGGTGAGTCGTATCACGGAGCGATACGAATGCCGACATCCGCTTTTGCGTGATCCGGCCAAACGGCGCCGCATGCGCAGTGTGGGAGTATGATGATGGACAAGAGCCCGGATGCATTTCGCACGATCAGCGAAGTCGCGGAAGACCTTGATCTGCCGCAGCATGTCCTACGGTTCTGGGAGACCCGGTTTCCGCAGATAAAGCCGATGAAGCGGGGTGGCGGCCGGCGCTACTATCGCCCCGAGGACGTCGACCTGCTGAATGGTATCCGCCATCTCCTCTACGATCACGGCTATACGATCAAGGGTGTTCAGAAGCTTCTGAAGACCAACGGCAACAAGTTCGTCATCGCTGTTGGGCATGGTGATCTGGCCAGTGTGGAAGCGCTTGCGGCGGCCCAGGAGCCTGCCGCCATGGAGCCCCGCGTCGCCTCTGCCAATTCCGACGAAGACCAGATCGTCGGCCGCGCCAAGGCGCCGATCAGCCGCCGTTTCTTCAATTTCGTCAGCGGTGACGATGGCGTGCCTGACGTCTCCATCGGCAAATCGAGTGTCGGCAAGGAAGATCGCGCTTTGCTTCAGGAGACGCTTTACGATCTTCTGGAATGCAAGCGTCTCCTCGATCAGGTGCGATAAGGCCGCCCGCACGCGTTGGGTCGCGCGTGTCGGGGATTGCGGCTAAAGCCTATTATTTTTTGCAGGTGTGCAACTATCGTATGCATTCTCTTGTCTGACACATGTGTCGGCTACGCGCGGTGCGTTTGTTTTGTCATTACGACAGGAGTGTGATATTTTTGTCACGTCCGCCACTCTTCTGCGTTGCAAGAATTAGTTCGGCAGCCTTATTAACTTGCTGGGGCAAGCTCACGGGTTCAGTTTGACGGCGAAGCTTATTGCTTCGCCCTGTTTGAGGGGAACAGTCAGGCTATGGAGGGGCACGCTGTTGTCTGCCGGGAGACTCCATCTCTGACGGATAGTCGAATGGAGACACCATGAACATCAAGAGCCTTTTTCTTGGCTCCGCCGCTGCCATTGCCGCGGCGAGCGCCGCCCATGCCGCCGATGCCATTGTCGCTGCGGAACCCGAACCGCTTGAATATGTCCGTATCTGCGATGGATACGGCACAGGCTATTTCTATATTCCCGGCACTGAAACCTGCCTGAAAATCGGCGGAAAGGTTCGCACGGAGGGCGAGTGGTATGACGCCTATAATCCGCGCAGCAAGGTCGGCACGCTCTGGCATGAGCGTGTGGAGCTCAACGTCGATACGGCGACCGACACCGAATACGGCCCGTTGAAGACCAACACCATCTTCCGCTGGGAGTGGAACGATGGGGGTGCGACATCCTCGAAGCTGCTGTTTGCTAATATCAGCCTCGCCGGCTTCACGGTCGGTAAGCTCGACTCTCAGTACAATCTTTATGTCGGCTATGCCGGCGATGTCATCAACGACGACGTGATCTATGACGGCCCGTATGAACTTAATCAGCTGACCTATAAATACGAGCCGGACAACGGCTTCTCGGCTGTGATCTCGCTGGAAGATTCAAATTCTACCTCCGACGGTGAAGCCTCTTACGGTGCCGGCTGGTGGACGGACGACAAATCCAACCACTATGCTCCGGACGTCGTTGCCGGGCTGGGTTACAAGGCGGGCAACTGGGGCATCAAGATCGTTGGCGGCTATGATTCCATTGTTGAGGAAGGTGCCATCAAGGCTCGTCTCGACGCCAAGTTCGGCGGCGTGGAAGCCTTCCTGATGGGGGGCTGGAATACCGACGGCGACAAGTTGAACAAATACGCCGGCACCAACCAGGATATTTCAGCTTGCACGAGATCGAACGGCACTGTGAATGCCGCCAAATGCGGCTGGGGTGACTGGGCGCTCTGGGGCGGCATCGGCGTCCCGGTCAACGACAAGCTGAAGTGGAATCTGCAGCTTGCCTATACCGAATCCAAGATGTTCGAAGCGACCACAAACCTCAAGATCTATCCGGTGAAGGATTTCCTCATCGAGCCGGAACTGACCTATGTGCGTTACGACTATATCAAGGATGATACAGTCGCCGGTATCCTTCGTTTCGAACGGAACTTCTGATCTAAAACACGCCCGCACTCTCGATGGGCTGCGGGCGTGCAAATCGGATATGAAGACCCGTCTCAGCGGGATCTTTTCATTTTGCGCTATGCTGCTATCCGGCCGTTAAGCATGATACCATCCTTGCGTGCAGTTTTGCCACGATTTGACGGATTTTCGCGCGATGCTTGATAAGGTTGGCTTGCTAAGGCTTACCTTTGGCTGTATTTCGCTTTCCGGGGTTGTATCCTAAATTGCCGGAGGGAAAATGCGCATACGTGCCACGATGGCGGCGAGCCTTGTCGCTATATCAACCATTCTATCGAGCTGTCAGACACCGCAGGAATCTGCGATGAATGCGGAAATGACCTGCCAGTCGCAGGGCTTCCGTCCAGGTACGCAGCGTTATAACCGCTGTGTCGGCGCGACCTACCAGTCCAATCGCGCTCAGGCGCAACAGGCTGAAAACCAGGCTGCTGCCTTGGCCGCCGCCGGCATCATCGGCGGCGTTCTCGTCGGCGCCGCTGTCAGCGATAATCATCATCACCGCGGCTATTACGGCCGGCCTTATTATCGCCGGTGCTACCGCTGCTGGTAAGCGTGGCTTTTATCTGCATTTCAGCACGCTCCGTCGGCTCACGCTGACGGGGTTTCGTTTCAGGCCAACGAACCTCCAGAGCGGCTCCAGGAGACTGCAGCGATTTTCCGTCGGAAGGCGCTAGTCTGGCGGGCTCATTTCCTGGCGGTTCACGAGCTTCACGCTTCGGTCCGGCTGGACAATATAGGTTTCGATAACATCCTGGCCCCACTGGTTCGTGAAGTGATGCTGGAATTGCGATCCGGGAGGCGATTTCGTCAATTTCATATGCGGCTGGCCGCCATAGGTGATGCTGCCCGGGATGGGCTGCACCGATTCCGTCGTATTGCACGAGGAAAGCAGCTGTGCACATAACAGGAGAGTCATTATATAAGGCTTCATTGCGTTGACTTTCCGCCCACTTTCCGTCTTGCGATATCCGTCGCACATAAAGACGGAAGGGCATCTATGAGTGTGGCTCCAAATCACTATATACAGATAATGACGGCGTGCTCGGCAGCAAGGCTGTTGTGCGGATTTACTTGATTGCGCCGCCGGATTTCGAAGGAGTCGCATATGTTTACGATTGCGAGATCGATAACTGCCGCAGGCTTTGGTCTTTTGCTGGCGGCCGGTGCCGCCATGCCGGCGAATGCCGTCATCATGCCGACCCTGACAGTGCCTGCAACCGGACAGTCGGACATCATCCAGGTTCGCGATCACGGTCATGGCCACGGCCATTGGCATCATCACCACAACCGTTGGGGCAGCGGCCATCGGCTGCATGGCTCGGACAGCTATTATGACGACGATTCGAATAGCGGCGTGCTCTTTAAATCCTTTGTGACGGGCACGCTGTTCAACAGGCAGGGCTCACAGAGCTATTACGGCGTTCATGCGCGTGACTGCGCAAGCCGCTACCGCTCTTATCGCGCCTCCGACAACACCTATCAGCCGAGCCGCGGACCGAGGCAGCTGTGCCGTTGAACGGCAACTTTTTCTGAGCAGGCCGACACTTTTCGCTTGCGTCGGGAAACGCTAAACTCTAAACGAAACAAGCCGTTTCGGCAGGTCGGGGCGTAGCGCAGCCCGGTAGCGCACTTGACTGGGGGTCAAGGGGTCGCTGGTTCGAGTCCAGTCGCCCCGACCATTTATCTCCTTGAACTCCCAATCGAATTTCTGAAAATCAGCTACACCAGGACGACGCTTGGCCGGTCCAGCGGCGTGCGAGACCTTCCGACACCATCTGATCGCCGAGCGAGCGCCCCGCGCGCATGGCAATGCGCAGTTTGCCGCCATTCGGGTCGTCGCGACGGCTGCTGCCGGAAAGCACGAAGCTTCCATCGTTGAGAATGGCCTGCAGGCGCAGTTTCGCGGCTACGCCTCTCTGTCTTTCGCTCGGGCAGCGCGCGGCACCTGCGTCCGGCACATCGATATCGGCCAACTGAATCCGGATGCCATCCTGCCAGAAGGTATTGCCATCGACGACGCAATTCGTGCCCGAGCCGGCGCCGCATAGCACGAAACGACCGCCGGACTGCGCACGCAAGCTGGGTATCGGCCGTTCGACCGGTATCTTGTTGACCGGCATCGCCACGGGAATGGCGGCGGGCGGTACCGGCAGGGCGGATGTTGCGCGCGGCTCCGAAGTCACTGCTGCCATCCTTATCTGCGGCTTTGCTGCGGGCACGGGCGCCTCCCGCGCCATATGCGGCATGCCTGCGACTGCGCCGGCATGCGCAAGCATCGACGGCATGTCCTTGCGATGCTGATAGGCGTAGATGCCGGCTATCGTTGCAAGGCCGACAACACCCCATAGCCACATCGAATTGCCCGCCTTGGATTGCGGCTTGCGCCGCGTGCGTCGTTTCGCTTTCGCCATGGTATCATCCCTCAATTGCGAGGGGGATTATCGCCGCCATTTCTTACCGATCCGTTGGCTTTGGCGGAGATCATGAACTGCGATGGGGCAAGGCTATTTTGCGGCCCCCTCGGCGGCTTCAGTTTCACCGCCATCGTCACCTGTCCGTTGATGGAAAGTCTCGTGCCGCGATTGTCTGGATTGTTGACTGAGGTGCTGCTCGACAGAGCACTGATCTCGCAGGCATCGGCAATCGTGTCGAGCAGGGTGGCGCAGCTGCTTGCGGCAATCTTGTAGAAGGATTTCAACGCCTTCTCCAGCTGCTCCTCGCTGTCGCCATCCGCCATGGATAGGAGATCGATATTCCCGATTACACGGAAATATATCCTTCGGGCGGCTGGCGAGGGTTGCGCAGCGTAAGATTGGAAAAATTCTGCGCGAGGGCGGGCAGGGCCGCCGCTGCAAGCGTCAAGCTGAGAGCAGTCCGGATCAGAAATCGGGTCATCATTATGCCTCCGTTTTTCCGCTTATTGCAGATGCGGATAATGGCTTGGTGATGCATCAACTTTAAATTGTACCTTCGATCGAATTTCCGTAAAATTTGCGAATCAGAAATGCGTCGGCCGAAATGCTTCCTTGCCAACCCCAAGCGCAAGGCGCATAGTCTAATCCTATCGTCGGAAATAAAACGGGTGCCGGCGAAGTACTGCGTGCTTCTGCCCCTGGACAATGAGACGCGCAAATGCTGGACACACCTATCCATCCACGAGATCTGCCGCTGTTTTCAGACGATCTGGACCGACTCGAGAAGGTGCTTGATACGGTCTGCAAGGATCGTGGCATGAGCCCGCGAAGCCTAGAGGCAGAGCGCCTCGGCGCATTGATTATTCAGCTTTATCGCCAGGGCGTAAAGGACGACGCGAAGCTTCTCGCGCTTGCACGGGCTTATTTCTGACGCAGCTGCGTTTTTTTGCGGCCGAAAATCTAATCGATTTAAGCTGATTTCACATAGCAGCAATGATGCTTTGTGCCTGTTCGAAACGGGCCGGCCTCCCTATATTTGCTGCGTTGCACAAAGAGATTCGATTTCTCGATGTCACTGATTCTGGAAAGGAACAGTGCGCGCCAGCCTGCAGCGGAGAAAAACCGGCCGTGGCTGACGTGGATAGAAAGGTCCATGATGAATTTTAAAGTTCCGAGCCGGCTTCGCCGCTTGCTCGTCGATTCCGTCGAGCTGCCGCAGCTCAAATTTCCGATGATGCAGCCGCAATCGCAGCCGTCGCGCCGTCGCGTTTCCGCGCGCCCGTCGCCGCAGCGGCTGACGGAAGTTTTATGGTTTGGCCGCAATCCCGGCGATTTGCGCATGCTCGAATATGTGCCCCCGGGGGTAAAGGGACCAATGCCGCTCGTCGTTGTCCTGCACGGCTGTCATCAGAATGCCGAGGATTTCGATCGCGCGAGCGGATGGACCGCACTTGCGCGCCAGCACGGATTTGCCGTGCTTTATGCGGAGCAGAAGGCATCGAACAACCAAAATCTCTGTTTCAACTGGTTTCGCCCGAGCATGGTCACGCGCGATCGCGGTGAGCTCGGCTCCATCAGAGAAATGATCGATTTCAGCCGCCGCCTGCATGCGATCGACGATAGCAGGATTTTCGTCATGGGCCTCTCCGCCGGTGGCGCTGTCGCAGCTGCATTGCTCGCGACCTATCCGGAACTCTTTGCCGCAGGCGCCATCATCGGCGGCCTGCCTTTCGGCGCTGCCCGCGATGCCATCTCGGCGCTTGACGTTATGAAGCGCGGCTCAAGCCGCCCGGCGGAAAAATGGGGCGAGCTCGTTCGCGAAGTGTCCCCCGAAGCTGCTCGCTATCCCGTCGTCTCCATCTGGCATGGCGATGCCGATGATGTGGTGTCCTTCGCCAATGCCGAGGCATCCGTCGCGCAATGGCTGACTGCACGCGAGCGTCCGCGCACCAAGGGTCGGTTGCGTCTCTTCGAAGGCGGCGAGCGGCGCGAATGGCGCGACGACTATGGCCATATGATCCTGGAGCTGGTGACGCTGACCGATTTCGGGCATGGCCTGCCGGTTGGCTCCATTGTTGAAGGCTGGGAGCCGGCAAACAACACCGAGCGCTACATCCTGCCTGCAGCCCTCTCTGCGCCCGAAGAGCTTGTCAAAGGCTGGAGGCTCGCGGCCTGAGGCAGATCGCAAGACCTAAGGCCTGAAGGCGCGAAGCGGCGCTGGGAGATTTCAGGCGCTGCGTCAGCCGTCAATCGTCATTGGTGGCATTCAGGTTCTCAGGCCGGATGCCATCATTTTCGGACCAATGCTTGAAGCGAATGCCAGGGCCACCCATACCGTCACTGCCGCCGGCGAGGAAAAGCACGCCGTGGCTCTCGAGGACGGAGCGAACTGTCGCAAGCGCCCTCATATCCGCCGGGCTTGTTCCTGTTTCCAGTGCTTCGATCGCCGAAACCGGGAGTTTGCTCTCGCTGGCAAGCGTCTCCACCGTCAGTTCGAGCATGGCGCGCGCGCCGCGCAATTGTGCTGAAGTAATCATGAGTTAAGTCTATCGCATCGGCTTGAAAAGCGGAACCGATTTCCAACGAAAATCCTCTGCGAGTTTAAAGGGCAGCCGCGCTTTTCTCCCGGCCCTCGCGCTTATTGTCCAAACTGGAATTTGCTACCAATTCCAGCGGGGCAGGGGCGGGGTAGCCGAGCAGGTCGTGATAGATCTTCTCGGTCGCATCCGCCATGGCGGCGAGCGTATATCCATCCTTGCGGCGACGGGCTTCGGCAGTAAAATTCGCCAGCAACGTCGGATCGCCAAGACGTGCCATCGCGGCCGCCAACGCTTCCGGATTATCGCTGTTCGGCACGATGTAGCCGTTCTTGCCGTGCTCCAGCACCGTGCGCGCGCCACCGACATCGGCAAGCAGCAGCGGCTTGCCCGCAGCTGCGGCCTCCAGCATCACATAGGACATCGCCTCGTAGCGGCTTGGCATGACGACGACATCGAAGGCGTCGATGGCCGTCACCCCCGGTACGCTGCCATCAATGCGGGCGCGATCTTCAAGCCCGGCCGCCCTGATCATCTCCCTTGCAGTGTCGGCGAGCTCGCCGATCCCGATCATCAGCAGATGGGCTTGCGGCAATTGGGCTGCTATCCGTGCAAAAGCCGCGGCCAGGCGCTCAGGCGCCTTCTGTTGCGTCATCCTGCCGACGAAGCCGAAGAGCAAAGCTTCCTGAGGAATGCCGTATCGTCTGCGGATGGCTGCTCGCTGGCTGAGGGGAGGCGCGTTGACGCCGTTGACGACGACGCGCAGGCGTTTTTCCGGGATGCCGAGCGACAGGGCGTGATTATATTCATCCTGCGAAACGCAGACCAGGCGATCGGTCAGCCACGTCCCGAGAAAGCGCTCGATACCGCCATAGATCAGGCGGCCTTTCGCACCGAGCGTCGGGTCCATGGTGCGGAAGGCATGCGGCGTGTAGAGAACGGGGACATGGCGTCCCGGCAAACGCAAGCGCGTTAATGCGCCGGCTTTCGAGCTATGGCCATGGATCAGATCGAACGGCCCATGACTGGCCGCGATCTTGCGCAGTTGCCACCAAGCAGTCAGATCCCAGGGGCCGGGCGCGCGCCGCATGCCAAGCGGAATGACATTGTCGAGGCCGATATTTTCCAATTCTGTGACGAAAACGGGCTCTGCGCGCACTGGGGAATAGACAGCGGTCACGGAATGGCCGCGATGCTGCATGGCCCGGCACAGGTCGAGAAAATGTCGCCCGGAGCCACCGCCGCTCGGTTCGAGAACCTGCATCAACGACAGGCGTTTGACGTTGGTGCGAATGTTCACGGCGCAGCTTTCCTTTTGTTCAGGTCACGCTGATACTTTTGCTCCAGGGCGCCACAGCCCCAGACGATGCCGATCAGCATGTAGAAATGGCGCCAGTGGTCGGTATCGATGACGTTGCCGATGCCGACATGGCCGAGAATGACGATCCAGGCGATCATCAGATAGGGCTGCCAGGGACGCTCCCTCAGGAGGTTGCGAAAGCCGATATAGATGGTCCAGCAGATCATGCTGACCCAGGTGACGAAGCCGAGCCAGCCATAAGTGGTCAGCGTCTTTAGCCAGGTATTGTGTTCGTCCTCGCGGAAGATCTGGCCGAAGACCAGCGGCCCGATGCCGAAAGGCCGTTCCATGGACATTTGGAAGCCGATGCTGTGGCGCTCGAAGCGGCCGAGATGTCCGCCGTCATAACTCTGAACCAGCTGCAAGCGTGTCGAAAACAGGTCGCTGACCTGGGGAAATTGCAGCGCAACGACGAGCAGGACGACCATGAGGATGATGGCCGCCAGCGACATCACCAGGATCCGCAGCCGGAAGGTATTGCTGCGGTGCTTCAGCAGCATGCAGAAGATCAGCATCACCGAGGCGAAGGCGAAGAGGGCCCAAGCGGCGCGGGAGAAAGACAGGAAAATACCGAAGGCGAGCACGAACAGGCATATGCCCTTGATCGGTGCTTTCTTCAGGTCGCCGATCAGCAGGCCGCGCATGAGGTAAAGGCTTGGCGCCACGAGATAGGGGCCGAAGACGTTCGGATCCTGGAAGGCACCCATGGCGCGATCATAGCGGGTGAAGATGTCGAAGCCCGGCACGGCGTGGAAGTAGCCGAGGATGCCGAGGCTCGCGGTGATCAGCGCCGCCACGACCCATGTATTGAAGATCAGCTTCAGCCGCTTTTCGTTGTCTTCGGTGATGGCGGCATAGAAGACGGAACTCAGCGCCAGGAAGGTGGAAACGGCTATATAGATGGGGCCGGCGAGATGATCGCTGGCGGCGAGATCATGCATCTGAGTGATCGACAGCATGCCGCCGATATTGAACAGCAGGAACAGCGCCAGCAGTGGCGCGACGCTGCGCGAGATTTTGAGCCCGAGAATGAACCAGGTACCGATCAGAAAAGCGAGCCACAGCTCATAGGGTGCCGGCTCGGCAATGACGAAGCCAGACAGAAACACGCCGACAGCAACGCTTGCCGTACCGACCAGCCGCATGGCGGCAAGCTGCGGCTGCGCGACGCGGGGCGATGGCAGGTCCAGCGTGGTCAATAGGCGTTTTCCGTATTGAGCAGACGGAACGGCGTCAGGAACAGGATCTTCAGATCGAAGAGCAGCGACCAGTTTTCGATGTAGTACAGATCGTAAGCCGTGCGGAACTTGATCTTGTCGTCGCTGTCGATCTCGCCGCGCCAGCCGTTGATCTGCGCCCAGCCAGTGACGCCGGGCTTGACGCGATGGCGCGCGAAATAGCCTTCGACGACGTCGGCATAGGTGCGGTTATGGCTGGCGGCCAGAACGGCGTGGGGGCGCGGTCCCACAAGCGAGAGACTGCCGAGCAGCACGTTGAAGAGCTGCGGCAACTCGTCGATCGATGTCTTGCGGATGAAGCGGCCGACGGGTGTCACGCGCGGGTCGTTCTTGGTCACGGCGTTGCGCGCCGACGGATCGCTCATATGGGTGTACATCGAGCGGAACTTGAATACGTTGATAATCTCGTTGTTGAAGCCGTGGCGCTTCTGCATGAAGAAGATCGGCCCTTTCGAGGTTGCCTTCACGGCAATTGCGGCGCCGAGCATGATCGGCCAGAGCAAAGCAAGTGCGACCAGACTGAAGAAGATGTCGAAGATGCGCTTGGCAACGCCATCCCAGTCACGGATCGGCTTGTTGAAGATGTCGAGCATCGGTACGGCGCCGACATGCGAATAGGCGCGGGGACGGAACCGCAGCTTGTTGGCATGGGCGGCAAGACGAATGTCGACGGGCAGCACCCAAAGCATTTTCAGCAATTGCAGAATGCGATCCTCGGCGCTGATCGGCAACGCGATGATCAGCATGTCTATGCGCACGAGCCGGGCGAATTCGACCAGTTCCGATACGGTGCCCAGCTTCGGGTAACCGGCGACCATGACTGGCGAGCGCTTTTCGCCGCGATCGTCGAAGATGCCGCAGATACGGATATCGTTGTCGGGCTGATGCTCTAGCGCACGGATGAGCTCCTTTGCCGGTTCGCCGCCGCCCACGATGACGGCGCGTCTTTCCATGACGCCGTTACGGGCCCAGTGGCGGATACCATAGGCGAAAAGCAGGCGGGCGACGAGGAGGAAGCCCGCGCCCGCCGCAAACCAAAGGCTGAGAAGTGATAGGGAATAGATATTGTTGATGTCGAAGGGGAAGAGGGCGATGACCATGACCGCGAAGGCGGCTGCCCAGGATCCGAGTATCCGGTGCAGGAAGTGATGCGGCGAGCGCAAGACCGGTATCTGATAGGCATCCGCAATCTGCAGGAAGACGACGGCAAGGCCGCAGAGGGCGATCGTCACCACGGCCTTCGACAGGAAGGGATGATCGTCCGACGTCCCGAAGAGGAGGATCGCGAGCCCGAATGAAAGCAGCGACAGAAATTCGAACAGCCGGTATTGTCCGACGATGATTGCCGGAGACTGGTTGGTTTCGCGAAGCTGTTCGGCGATTTGCCGCGCATAGGCATTCATGCTGTCTGGGCGATCGCTATGAGGTTCGCTGGCACCGCGGGTGCGGATTTCCGAAACCTGTTTGCGAAGATGGTCCAAGTTGAATTGCTCGGACTTTTCGGTAGTGTTCATGGCAACTTATCCGGTCGTTACCGGACAAGGCCTATCAGATATCAGCTAAGAAACACTTACAACACTTGCCTGTATTCTAACCGTCTTCGTTCAGGCCAAGTATATTTTGATACAAGTGCAAAGTATCCCGCGCCATGGCCGAAGCCGAAAAATTCGATCGTATCGTCCCGATATCGGGCATGTTGCGGGCGCCCCATAGCGGTTCTGTGATCGCTTCGGCCATAATGCGCGAGAGGTCATCGGCGTCCTCCGGTTTGGCGAGTGCTGCGCTGTTTTCGCCAAGCGCTTCCGCAACGCCGCCGACGCGCGAGGCGATGACGGTCTTGCCGGCTGCGAGCGCTTCAAGAACGATATAGGGCATGGCCTCGGCGCGCGAGGGGACGACGATGTTCTGTGATACCGTGAAGGCTTCCTGTACGCGCATCGCGGGCAGCATGCCGATACGGTGACCGAGGCCCCTTTCGACCATCATTCGGTGATATTTATCTCTGTCCGGTCCGTCGCCGATCATCAGCGCCGACAGCGGCCTACCGATCCGCCGCTCCGTTTTTGCAAAGGCGTCCACGAACAGATCGGGACCTTTGAGGTCCCGCAGCATGCCGATATAGACGAAATGCACGGAGTCCGATCGTGTCGGTATGGTGCGAAAATCTCTTTCGCTGATGCCGTTATAGATCATCACAGAGCGGGTGCGCGGCTTGCCGATCTTTCTTTCATAGGTGCGGCGTTCGAAGTCGCAGATAAAGATCAGGCCATCGGTGAGAAACTCGAGCATGCGTTCCAGGCTGTGCACCAGCATGCCCTGGACCGAGCCGCGCGAGAAATGCAGGCTTCCGCCATGCGCTGTATAGAGGCGGGCTACGCGACACCTGTTGACCCGCAGGATCGAGCCGAGAACCCGCGCAAGCAGGCCGCCCTTGGCGCCATGCCCGTGCAGCACATCCGGCCGCAAACTCTTGATTTCTTTATAGCTGCTCCAAAGTGTCGCAGCATCCGAGAGGGTAATTTGCCGTCGGATCGGCAGGCGGACGACGCCAAGAGCCAGAAACGGCGCGATATCGTCGAACAGACGATCCTCATGCTCGCCGCCCGTCAGGCTGTCGCAAAGGATGCCGACCTCATGGCCCGCTTTGCTCTGTTCCTCCGCCAGATCCCGGACATGGCGGAAGACCCCGCCGACGGGCGATCTGAAGCAGTGAAGGATTCGAAGCGGTCGGGCCATGAGCGGTCGCGGTTAGAACAACCGCTCTCTGACATAGATGGTGTCGCCTGCCAGCACCGGATCGGAGATGCCGACCCGTCCAGTCATGACATGACCGTTGATCTTGCGGGTGACATCCGCGTTGGATTGGTTGGCACGGCTGGTGAAACCGCCTGCGACCGCGATGGCATTCTGGATGGTCATGCCCGGCACATAGGAATATTGGCCCGGCTGGCCGACTTCACCCATGATGTAGACCGAGCGATAGCGGTCGATGTCGATGGTGACGTCTGGATCGCGAATATATCCCTGGCGAAGCTTCTGCGCGATCTGGCCGGAGAGCTGTTGCAGCGTGCGGCCGCGGGCAGCAACCTGGCCGATCAGCGGGAAGGCTATATAGCCGGCCTGATCGACCGTATAGGTGTTGGTCAGCCCGGCTTGATCGAACACCGTGACGCGCAACCGGTCGCCGCTGTCGAGGGTATAGGGCTGGATCGTGGCCTCGTTGAAGGCCTTGGGTGCCGGTTGATAGGTGTTGCAGCCGGTGAGCGCGGCGCTCACGGCGGCCATGCCGAGTGCAAGGACAATCTTTGACTTTGCGAAGGGCATTTCGCGCTCATTAGAAAGGGAAGACACTGCCGTCGTTATCGATCCGTTAGGGTTAACGGTCGGTAAAGAGCAAATCAAATTCCAGGAAAAAATTAGAGATGCCAAAAATAATGCTGACGAAATACTATTAACGCTTGGGTTACCATAGTCGTTTACGATTAATTTTGGCTTTCTATTATGGAGTTTTGCATATGTCCGGTGTCAACAACACCCAGCAGGATGTGGACATCGATCTCGCTCAGCTCTTTCGCGCTGTTTGGCAGCGGCGGGTGCGCGTCGTTGCCATCACGCTGGCAGGCGCCTGCGCGGCATTCGCGATCGCCAAGGTCATGTCGCCGGAATATCGCAGCGAAGCCCGCATCCTCATCGAGCAGCGTGCGCCTGCCTTTGCGGCGACGACATCGGGCAACGATGCCGGTGCTGGCCCGCTGCTGGACGAGTTGAATATTGCCAGCCAGGTGCAGATCCTGCAGTCGGCGGATCTGGTGAAGCAGGTCATTACCAATCTCAAGCTCTACGATCGTCCCGAATTCGCCGCCGGCAACAACGGTTCTGCTCTCTCTGATATTCTGATCAAGCTGCATCTGAAGCGGGCGGCGGCCGACAAGGCCCCGGAAGAGCGGATGCTGGACGCCTTCAACAGCCGCCTGCAGGTCTATCAGATCAACAGCTCACGCGTGATCGGCATCAGCTTCACGTCCCGCAATCCGGATCTCGCCGCCAGCGTGCCGAATGCCATGGCGCAGGTCTATCTATCCATGCAGAGCGGCGCCAAGCTCGATTCCAACAGCGAGGCGACGCGCTGGCTGGAACCGGAGATCGCCAAGCTGCGCGACAAGGTCAGCGAGGCGGAAAAGAAGGTTGCGGATTATCGTTCCGCCAACGGTCTTCTCCAGACCAGTCAGAACAACAATTTCGCCACGCAGCAGCTCGCGGATATCTCGACGCAGCTGGCGCAGGTGCGTGGTGACAAGGCCAATGCCGAGGCGAGGGCGCAGGCGGTACGCAGCGCGCTGTCCAGCGGCCGTTCCACCGATACGCTTGCCGACGTTGCAGGCTCGCAAACCATTCAGCGGCTGAAGGCCACCCAGTCTAATCTCGAGTCGCAGATATCGGATCTGTCCACGACGCTGATGGATGGGCATCCGCGGCTGAAGAGCCTGCGGGCGCAGCTGGTCGATATCCGTCAGCAGATCGATCGCGAGACCCAGAGGATTCTGGCAAGCATCGAGAACGAGGCAAAAGTAGCGCAGCTGCGCGAACAGCAGCTCCTCGCCCAATCGAATACGCTGAAGGCCGATAGCGCCCGGGCAGGGGAGGACGAGGTGGGCCTCAATGCGCTGGAGCGTGAAGCTGCGGCAGAGCGACAACTGCTGGAGACCTATCTTGCCCGTTATCGCGAAGCGGCCTCTCGCGTCGACAAGAATTCCAGCCCTGCCGATGCGCGCATCGTTTCCACGGCGGTCGAGCCGGTCGATCCCTCTTTCCCGAAGGTCGGCCCGATTGTCATCGTCGCCACCCTCGCCACCTTTATCCTGACGGCCATCGTTATCATGCTCGCGGAGCTCTTCAGCGGCCGTGCATTGCGGCCGGTGGGGCCTGCCCGCAGGGAAGATGTCGCCGTGCTGGAGACGGCGAAACGCACTCAACCCGTCAACGAACCTGCTCCGGTTCGAGCAGTTGCGAGCGCGAGCGCTGCCGAGGCGCCGGCAAGCATGCTTTCGATCCCGCCAGAAGACATCGCCGTTCAGGTTGCAGACACTGCAATTGCTCCCGACGCCGCTGCCGCCTCGGGCACTGCAACCGCTCCGGACCATGAACCCCGGCAGGCTGCTCGCGCGACGGAGGAAGAGGAGGATTTCTCTATCCAATCCGTCGCGGATTATCTGATCGACAGCGGCTCGCGGCTGGCGATCGCCATATCTCCGACCGGTGATAATGGTTCGACCGCGACTGTCATGCTGGCGCGGACCATCGCCGATGCGGGGAGCCGTATCGTGCTGGTCGATATGACCGGCACCGGATGTCCCTCCAGGCTCATGGCAGAGCATGATGAACTTCCTGGCGTAACCGACCTGCTGTGCGGCGAAGCGGCCTTTGCCGATACGATCCATCCGGATCGCCTGTCGGATGCCCATCTCGTGCCGCAGGGCATGAGCGACCTTGCCCGTGCCATGCGCGGCGCCGATCGTCTGTCGCTGATCCTCGACGCACTCGGTTCGGCCTATGACATCGTTCTGGTGGAATGCGGCGCGGCTGAAGTCTCCGGCGTCGCACGGCTGACGCGCAGCAAGGAGACGGAAATCATCCTCTCCATGCCCGAGCCTGACGAAAGCCAGTTCATCGCTGCCATGACGGAATTCCAGAAGGCCGGCTACGAGCACATCATTCTAATGTCCGGCTGGCGCGAGGAGCATGATCCGGACACGCGCCGGGACGCAGCCTGATCAATCCGCGTCGCCGCCTCCATCATCCGATGCGGTGCCGGCTCCGTGTCGTGCCCGCAGCCGCTGGATGAAGGAATAGAGCTTGCGATTGGATTTGATCGCGACCTTCGTACGCGTGATGACCCGGTTCGCCATTGCCGCGAGACGCCCCATGCCTGAGACGGGCAGGAAGAGATCATATTGCACCGTTTCCATCGGGCACCAGGAACGCTTGTAAATCTGGTCACCGATACCGAAATCGAAGAGCGCGACGCCTTCGCGATGCAGCCGCTCGATCATCAGCCAGAACAGCAATTCGCCGGGGCTCGCCTCCGCAACCAGAGCCTCATCGATAGAGGCAAACTGGCAGATGACATGATCTCCCTTGCGGGACAGGGCAGCGATGGCTGGGATATGGCCCTCGTGCTCGCCTTTCAGGCGCAGCGCATGCATCTGCAGCGTCGCGCCGATGCCATCGCCTTGGCGCCGGCGCAACATGGCGTGCAGCGCAGCCTTGATCCGATCATCCTTGAACGCATCGGGCAGGCCGGCATCCTCGAAGCGGATCGCCTTCTGCCGGAAGAACAGATCGAGCAATGCGTCCCGCTCGTCAGGACCGGCGATTACATATTCGTAGCCGCCCTTGGCATCGAGAAGCCGGCTCTGATGCTTGAACTTCTTGCGCCGGCGCTTGGCATTCACCTGCTTCAGGCTCGCTTCGAAGCTGCCAAGGAAGGGCATCTGAAAGGCACGGTTCTGGTTTTCGATCGACGTCAGCGAGGCGAGCGGGCTTTTGCGGCCGCGCCATTCGAGCGGGACGTTGCGTAGGATGACAACGTCCACCTTGCCGCGCAAAGCCGCCGAGATTGCGCTCGTCTGAGCCGCCGTCAACTCTCCATTCGCCAGGAACTCGGCAGAAAACAGGCCGGTATTGATATTGTTATGGTGGCCTCCAATGAACTCGGCTCGTCTTGTCCCGCGACTGCGGATGATTTCGAGCGGCAGGATAAAAGCAACCTGGTCGCCGACCGAGCCCCGGATGATGGCGAGAGGACGTTCGAGGTTCTCCACCCAAGCTGCGCACCAGTCATAGCTCTGGTGCAGCGAGTTGAGATCGTCCCGTTCCAGCGCGCGCCATTCGGCTTCGAGCGGTGCCATGCTGTCGAAGATGTCGACCCGCAACTGATCGGCGGCGGCAGGCTCCATCTCGATGGACGCTATCCGCTTATCCGCTGCTTCGGCGGCCATGCCGGCGATATCTCGCGTCTGGGTCTGCATCCGGTCTTCTCCGCTCCGGCGGTATTCGGGCGCAGTCTGGCGTGCAACGGCTTATTTTTGGCTTAAGATGGGACACTCGCGCCGGACAAGGTACGGATCAGGGTTAGTCTTGTGTAAATCGGGCCGGGATGGGCGTCATTGCGGGCGCGGGCCGGCCATCCACTTGATGATGCCCATCGCCGGCAGCACCCAGATGATGCCGCTGAAAAGGAAATAGAGGAAATGCACCCAGCCGGGTTGATCTGCAAGCGTTCGCACTGCAACGATCATGGCGACGATCGCATAGATTGCAACCAGCAGCACCAGCAGGATCATGCCAATGAATTTGCGCAGGCGAAGGGGCACGGGGTTTTCTCCTCATTATGACAACATGCCGCGACGGCATGCCGCAAACTCCCGGGACTTGTTTTGCACGCGCCCATCGGGCAAATCAACAGCCTGATCGAAGGGAGAAGCCATGGCTGCCACTAATTTTATGACCGAACAGGCTATTTTGAAAGAAGTGGCCCGGCAGGACCGCAATCGCCGCGCCATCCGCATCTGGCTCGCCTGCGTCCTTCTGGTTCTCTTCGCTCTCGTGCTGGTGGGAGGCGCCACGCGCCTCACCAATTCCGGCCTGTCGATCACACAATGGCAGCCGATCCATGGCGTCATCCCGCCGCTGAATGCGCAGGAATGGCAGGACGAATTCGATCTCTACAAGCGCATCCCGCAATTCCAGATCCTGAACAAGGATATGACGGTCGAAGAGTTCAAGAGCATCTTCTGGTGGGAGTGGGCGCATCGCCTGCTGGCCCGCACCATCGGTATCATCTTCGGCCTGCCGCTACTGTTCTTCGTTCTGACCGGCCGCGTCGAGCGCAAGCTCTGGCTACCGCTTGCCGGCATTTTCTTACTCGGTGGTCTTCAGGGCGCGATCGGCTGGTGGATGGTTTCCTCGGGACTGGAAGCGCGCACCGACGTCAGCCAATATCGCCTTGCGACGCATCTCGTGACGGCCTGTCTGATCTTTGCCGCCTGCATGTGGTTCATGCGCGCTCTGTCGCCGCATTCGAATGAGCCGCCTCCCACGCGTCATTCAGCAAAGCTCGCCGGTTTGATCGCTTTCATGGCGCTGTTCCAGATCTATCTCGGCGCTCTCGTCGCCGGTCTCGATGCAGGACTCAGCTACAACACATGGCCAATGATGGATGGTGCAGTGATCCCGAGTGATCTTTTCATACAGTCGCCGGGCTGGATCAATTTCTTCGAGAATCCGAAGACGGTCCAGTTCGTTCATCGTCTGGGCGCCTATGCGCTCTTCGCAGTGGTTGCCATCAACATGATCATCTCGCTGCGTGCGGCGGCGCAAACGACCCACGCGCGGCGATCCGTCGTTCTCTTCGTGCTTGTGCTGATCCAGGCGATCCTCGGCATTTCGACGCTGCTGCTGCACGTGCCGCTGCATTTGGCCTTGGCCCATCAGGCCGGCGCCCTGATCGTCTTCGGCTTCGCGATTGCCAATTGGCGCGGGTTCTATGGTGAACTGCCGCGCCAGACATCGATCGTCGTGAGAGATTGAGGCGCTTTGCGCCTCAAATCCTTTTACCGCGCAGAAGCGACGCTTGCCGCCGACGACATCCGCGAGACCACTTTCAATCGCTTGATTTCGCCACGCCGGAAGGCGGCCAGGAAGCGATTGTAATCCTTGAAGACCACGCAGCCATTCGATTCGCCACGGCCGCCTCTGAGCATGTAGGTGTGAGCCAGCAGGCCATCGCGGCCATAGACGCGAGCGCCGTTTGCGGGCGTCAGACGCAGCGCCTGCACGCCATGGAACAGGCTCTCCCTATAAGTCAGGTTATACGTTTCAGGCGGCGTCGGGCCGGTATTCTTGCGGTCGACATAGCGGGGATTGTCACGCATGTGGCCGAGGCCGGAATGGGCCTCGAGACGCTCGCCGCTCGGCAGATAAACGGTCTTCGCCTCGATGTCATAGATCGCTGTGCCCGGTCCGGGGCTGATTGCGGCAAACGGGTTGATAAAGGGCTTCGTCTTGCGCACGGAACTGTCATCCGGATCGGCATAGGCCATCATGCGCGATGGCGGCTGTGCGGTCGTTTCGCTGTTCGTTGCCCGGGCGATGGCGCTTGTGGCGTTGGCGCGCTGCATGGGTGTCGGTGTCTCGCGGGCAGGGCGCGCCACCGGAATGACGTTCAGAACGGCTTCGGCCACCGCAATGTCGGCGTCCTTGGCGGGCAACGGCTTGGCTTCCGCAACGGCGGGCAAGCTTACCGCGGGGGCTGCCGAAGCAACCGCAGCCGGCTGCTCGGTCGTTTTTAGAGGACTTGCGGCAGGTATCAGCGCGGCTGCATACTTTGCTTGGCTCAGCGATTGCACTGCAGTCGCAAAGTTTATGGCGATGACCTTGCGCAGATGATCGATCTTTTCGGGCGAAGCCGCGGCCGCTTCGATACGACCGCTCTTGATGCTCGCCGCTACGTCCTGCGCCTGTTTCATTTCGGAGGTCTGCTGTGCAAGCGCATAGGCTAGTTGCAGTCGAACCGCGTCCGCATCCACACCTTTCGTTTGAACATCCGCGTCTGCGATGCTGCCGAAGCGGCTCTGTCCATGCAGCGAAGTCGTCTGGCTGGCGTAGCGGACGGGATGGGCCGCGCGGCTTGGCGGAACGATGAATGCCGATGCGCGGGGCGCCAGGAAATTATCGGCCGGCGCCGCTGCGCCGGGAAGCGACAGCACCATCGATTGCGTCGTCATCAGCGTCGCTGCGACCCAGGCGAAAGCCGCGACTGCGACGCCGGTGGCCAAGGTGCCGGGACGGATACTGAAGGATTTTTTCGATCGCGAGGCGTAGCCGGAGCGCGAATTGAAGTTACCGAACGTTTCGGTCACGAACGCCATGATACTCGTTATCCAAACTACACAGACACTGAACCGGCTCAAGAACGCACACGCGCCCTAACGCGAAAGTCGCGTTCGGTCGCCAACTTGCCGGCTGTCTGGAAGCATGCCGAATTATGGTAACCAATTCCTTTACGATGGCTCATTCTTGGATATTCATTGAAAAAGGGATAGTTTTAAACGTCCCGCCCATTCGGACCAGCAAAGCCGTTAGAGCAAATTCGGCCGACGATTGGCCGCAAGCCCAACGGTTATTCACTTTTCCGTGCAGATCGGCTAATTTAGAGCAACGGCAAAAATAAGGCCGAAGACGGCAGCGGAGCTGAAATTACGCAAACTGCTTTTGACATGAAAAAGCCCGGCCTGATCCATCGCGATGGATAAACAGGCCAGGCCCTATCGATTTTCGATCCGCGTCAGGCTGAGTTAGGCGCTCAGCATCAAGTCCATGTTCTGTACGGCTGCACCCGATGCGCCCTTGCCGAGATTGTCGAGCAGAGCAACGAGATTGACCTGCGCGCCACCTGGCGTACCGAAGACAAAAAGCTTCATCGTGTCCTTGCCGGCGAGCTCGACGGCGTTAACGCGGGGCAGGGCGCGGCTCTCATCGAGCGAAACGACCTGAACGATATCCTGACCGGCGTAATGCTCGACGAGTGCGGCATGAATGCTCTCCAGTGTCGCGCCTTCCGCGAGATCGCCAAGATGCAGCGGCACCTGTACGATCATACCCTGGGGGAAGCGGCCGACGGAGGGCGAGAAGATTGGCGCGCGCTCCAGCAGGCCGTGGGTCGTCATCTCGGGCACATGCTTGTGGGTCAGCGGCAGGCCGTAGAGGAAGTGCGGCGCGGTGATCGCATCCGGATGATCCGGATTTTCCATCTGGGCGATCAGTTGCTTGCCGCCGCCCGTGTAGCCCGACACGGCATTGACCGTCACGGGATAGTCCGTCGGAAGGATGCCGGCGGCGCGCAGCGGCCGAATGACACCGATCGCACCCGTCGGATAGCAGCCGGGATTGGCGACGAAACGTGCTGCCTTGATCTTGCTACCCTGGTTGCTGTCCATTTCGGCAAAGCCATAGGCCCAGTCAGGATGAATGCGGAAAGCCGTCGAGGTGTCAATAACGCGGACGTTGTTGTTGCCCGCCACCATCTTCACCGCTTCCTTCGACGCGTCGTCGGGCAGGCAGAGGATGGCGATATCGGCGCTATTCAGCATGTCCTCACGCATGGCGGCGTTGCGGCGTTCGGCTTCGGGAATGGACAGCAGCTCGACATCGCGGCGGTCGGCCATGCGCGTGCGAATCTGCAAGCCCGTGGTTCCGTGTTCGCCATCGATGAAGATTTTCGGTGCCATCTTATTCCTGCTCTTTCAATAGGTTGAGAGTGTTTCCGGACTCAGTTTGCCATGCAGTTGATTCAATTTCATAACGGTCGTTGCTGAAGCGGCAGGACGACTTGCGAAAACCCTCGCGCCTATCCCGAAATCATGTCTCAACGACCGTTCGCACGTCGTTCGGCGTGGAGACCGAGCATATACATCGCCACGGTCGCCCCCGCAATGGCGGTGATGTCGGCGTGGTCGTAGGCGGGCGACACTTCGACGACGTCGGCACCCCGGATGTCAAGCTGATGCAGCCGCTGCAGCACCGACAGGATCTTGGCGCTGGAAGGGCCGCCCGCGACCGGCGTCCCCGTGCCCGGGGCATAGGCTGGGTCGAGGCAGTCGATATCGAACGTGAGATAGGTCGATGCGCCCCTGGTATGCGAGATGATCGTCGAAGCGATATCGCCGGCGCTCATATCTTCAACCTGATTGCCATAGAGGATCTGGATACCAAAATCCTCCGGCGCATGCGTGCGGATGCCGATCTGGATGGAGCGGTCGGGGTCGATCAGCCCGTCACGTACGGCGCGTGCAACGAAGGAGCCGTGGTCGATACGCTTGCCGTCATCGAACCAGGTGTCCTGATGGGCGTCGAACTGCACCAGTGCCAGCGGCCCATGCTTGGCGGCATGCGCCTTCAACAACGGCCATGTGACGAAGTGATCGCCCCCTAGGGTCAGCAGGAAGGCGCCGCTGTCCAGGATCGTGGCCGCCTGTCTTTCGATTGCAGCGGGTGTCTCCTGATGATTGCCGTAGTCGAGCAGGCAGTCGCCATAGTCGATGACGGCCATCTCGGCGAAAAGATCGCGATTGAACGGATATTGCGGATCATTGTCGAAGATGGCCGACGCACGGCGGATCGCCTGCGGTCCGAAACGCGTTCCCGGCCGGTTCGAGGTGGCGGCATCGAAGGGGATGCCCCAAACCACGGCATCGGCGCCTTCGAGCGATTTGGTGAAGCGGCGGCGCATGAAGGAGAGCGCGCCGGCAAAGGTCGGGTCGCTGGCAGCCGAGATCAGGCTGGCGGCTGTGAAGGCGTGATCAATCGAGGTGCTCGGCAAGCGCGTCTCCCTTGCTCAACCGGAAATCATAAGCACGTTCTACCCGCGCTATGCGAACCTTGTATTCTTCGTACCAGCGCTCGCGACCGAGTTTCTGCGCCGCCAGATGGGCGATGACGTTCTTCCAGGCAAGAATGCTTTCCTCGTCTCGCCAGAAGGAATTGGTAATGCCGAAGCCATCGGCACCTCTCGCGCTTTCAAGCCCAAGAAAGCCGTCCTGTGCCCTTGCCAGTGCTTCCATGCGCTCGCCCATAGAACCATAGCCGTTATCGCCTTCGGTGCGGAGCGAGGCGAATGTGACGATGTAATAGGGCGGCTCAGGAGTGGCCGCGAAACGCGATGAAGTGCTCTTGCTCATGGTGTTTCTCCGGAGAGCGGTCAAATCTGTAAATTCAGGCCGGAATTGTAAGCCGAGATCCAGTGACTATTTGCCCGATCTAGCGGTGCATTGATATGCCTTTTTCACACAGGCGATCTGCGGCGTGGAACACTCGGCCTGCCCATCGGTCACGACACAGTAGGAGCAGCTATCGTTGAACTCGCGACAATCGGCATTTGCGTGGAGAAAATCCTTCATGCTCTGCATATCCGCCGTCGTTTCTGCAGGCGGAGCTGGCTGGGCATCGTCACACAGAACGGGTACGGCGCTGGCAATCAGAAACAGAAGCGAAAAGATGAATCCACGCATTGAACTCTCCCGGTGCTTGTATCGGGACTTTGCCACAAAATGTGCCCCTTGCCTTCGCGGATCTGCATCTTTTCTCGTGATGTAAAAGAAAAAGGCCAGGAAAACCCGGCCTTTCCAAAAATCCGATCTCGGATAAGCGATTAACGCTTGGAGAACTGGAAGGAACGGCGTGCCTTTGCGCGGCCGTACTTCTTGCGTTCGACAACGCGGCTGTCGCGGGTCAGGAAGCCACCCTTCTTCAGGACCGAGCGCAGGCCCGGCTCGAAGTAGGTGATTGCCTTGGACAGGCCGTGACGAACGGCACCGGCCTGACCGGACAGGCCGCCGCCGGCTACGGTTGCTACGATGTCGAACTGGCCATCACGGGCAGCTGCGACGATCGGCTGACGCAGGATCATCTGCAGAACCGGACGGGCGAAGTAAGCCGTGTAGTCCTTGCCGTTGACGATGATCTTGCCGGAGCCGGCCTTGACCCATACGCGGGCTACGGCGTCCTTGCGCTTGCCGGTCGCGTAGGAGCGGCCGAGCGAGTCAACCTTGCGGACGTGTACCGGAGCAGCAGCTGCTTCCGACGTCGTGCCGAGGTCCTTCAGGGAGGAGAGGTCAGCCATTATCAGGCGCTCCTTACGTTCTTCTTGTTCAGCTTGGCGACGTCGAGGACGACCGGCTGCTGGGCTTCGTGGGGATGGTTGGAGCCGGCGTAGACGCGCAGGTTCTTCATCTGGCGACGGCCGAGCGGGCCGCGGGGAACCATGCGCTCGACGGCCTTCTCAACGACGCGCTCCGGGAAGCGGCCTTCGATGATCTGGCGAGCCGTACGCTCCTTGATGCCGCCGGCATAACCGGTGTGCCAGTAGTAAACCTTGTCTTCGTACTTCTTGCCGGTGAGGACGACCTTGTCGGCGTTGATGACGATGACGTTGTCGCCGTCGTCGACGTGCGGCGTGAAGGTGGCCTTATGCTTGCCGCGCAGACGCATTGCGATGATAGAAGCGAGACGGCCAACGACAAGCCCTTCGGCGTCGATGAGAACCCACTTCTTCTCCACCTCTGCAGGCTTCTGGGAGAAGGTTGCCATGTTGCATACTCTCTTTTAGGACCCTTGGCCCGAAGGCGTCTGGGCGTTTCTTGTTGCTTGGTTTGACGCGCATGGATGCGGGCCAAAAAGAAAGCAGCCCGGAGAGGCTGCAATCTGCGGCGGCTTATAGATCGATTAAGGGTCAGGGTCAATATCGCCTGATTGGTTGGCTGCAAAAATTATAAAGCAAAATCAATGTGTTGTTTATGTGGTAAAATAAAACCGACATAATTTGTCGTCAGCCAAGCCGCAAAACCAGCACTCCGCCAGCAATAATGGCGCCGGCAATATAGCGCCAGATGCTGGACCGCTCCTTCAAAACGACGACGGATATCACCAAAGCGAAGAGGATCGAAGTTTCGCGCAAGGCGGCGACCATGGCGACCGGCGCCTTGGTCATCGCCCACAATGCCAGCCCGTAGGAAGCGATCGAGCCGCCGCCGCCAATAAGCCCGCGCCACCAGTTATAGCGGACGTGGGCGGTGACGGCATTGATGCCGCGTTGCGATATCGCCCAGGCAAAAAGGAGAATGGGAGGCAGGAGCGCCATCCATAGAGTATAGGAAACCGAATTGTCCGATATCCGCGCGCCGATGCCATCGACATAGGTATAGGTCGCGATGACAACGGCATTGGCGAGGGCGAGAACGATCGCCCGGCGGCTCCCCTTTCGGGCCTCGAAGGCAAGCGTCAATATGCCGGCACAAATGGTCATGGTGCCGATCAATGCGCCGCCCGAAAGCGTTTCCTTGAGGATGAAGCTGCTTGTCGAGACAATGATGAGTGGTGCGACACCGCGCATCAGCGGATAGACGAGCCCGATATCCCCGGCGCGATAAGCGGCCGCCACCAGCTGGAAATAGGCGAATTGAAGGATGGCCGAGGCACCGATGAACGGCCAGGCCGCAGAGGCGGGCAGGGGAAGGAACGGCAGAAGGGGCAATGCCGCGACCGCGCCGCCGGCCGAAACCAGCGCCGCATCGAGCGATTTGTCGGTTCCGGCCTTGATGATTGCATTCCACGTCGCGTGAAGCAGGGCGCCGAAAAGAACGAGCGCGATAACGTCGAGAGACACGGAAAACCTCGGAAATTGGCAGGCGTAATGGCAATGCTTGGTATTTTGTGGGAGTGCGATCCTCATATGATCCGCAATACATCGAAAAGCAACGAAATATCGGCCATTCTGACGGCTTGCTCATTTGCTCCGGTCATGTCGGGCGCCGAGGATGGTGTTTTTGTTATGTTCCAGATCGCTCTTTTCAGCATTACAAGTAACTAATTTATTGGAGTATGAAGCGCGAACAAATATCGCATGTCCTGTGAACGCGAGAGTAGCATTAGACATTTCTTGCTTAAAAACGACAGAGGGCTGTGTCGCCTGCAACGTCGCGTGTTGTCGGGCGTGGGAAAATCGACGCGAAAACGCCGCGCGCAATCTCTCTTCCCCTCATGAATAGGGTGGATAATTCTACAAAGGTGAAAAATATTACAGGCAGAGCGCGATGCCGCTGATGAAAATCATAATAAGATATAAGTATAGAATCGTCGAGCCAAAATTTTACAGGGTATATCGTCGCGCAAACTCGAACATTATTCTGTTGCATAATAATGAAATAGCATATGTTCCGCGTTCGCATTCAGTTCTCGTTGGAATTGACTGTCTATGCGAATTTTCTAATTTATATGCGAATAAAAAGCGAACAAAGATTGCATTTCCTGAGAACGCAATCCTACGGCTTCGGGAAAATTTATGAAAGCGCTTTGGAGAAGGGCTTGAACGCAGGCGGGATAAATGCCCGCGCGCGGCCACAGTGCCGAAGATGCACCGTGCCTGGGACAATCAGTGGTCGTATCGAACTCGTGAGCCGTCCGCCATATCCAGCCGTAGTCTATTGCGATCAGCGTCGGAAAATCAAATCATCGTCATCGAGGTCGGTTGTCGGCCTGCATATATAGACCGGACAGGAGGCGCGATCCTTCGTGGGAAGATAATCCTGATAGGCATAAAAGCCCACATCGCAAGCGCCGCTGTCGGCGACATAGCGATCATAGAGCGTCATGTTCGGTGTTCTTCTGGCCGGATAACGCATGATGACCGCGCGCTCCCGATTGATGATCGCCCTGGCCTCGGCGCAGGTCATGGACATGGAACTATATCGCGAAATCGCCAATGCCGGCGTCGCGGCCGAAGTGACGAGCAGGCTCAGCAGGATGAAATTTTTCATCAGAGTAATCCTCCCTGAAGTTGTTATAATACAATATATATACGCGGAGACCGCCATTGTGGTTTCCATATTTGTGACAAAACGCAGGTGTGATCGAGGTGGGAGGCTTCGTGATGAACCACGATAGTTATGACGATTCCTATATAGCCGATATCCTCTTGTCCGTAAGGACCATCGCGCTCGTCGGCGCTTCACCCAATCCCGCACGTCCGAGCAACGGCGTGATGGCCTATCTTCTGAACAAGGGCTATCGCGTCATCCCCGTCAATCCCGGGCAGTCCGGCAAGGAAATTCTCGGGCAGTGGGTGTACGCCCGCCTCGCCGACATCCCCGAGCCCGTGGATATGGTCGATGTTTTCCGGGCACCGGAATATCTCCGGTCCGTGGTGGAGGAGACCATCATGATCGAGCCGCGGCCGCCGGTCATCTGGGGGCAGCTCGGCGTGCGCGACGATGCCGCCGCGGCACGAGCGGAGGCGGCGGGCGTGAGGGTCGTTATGGATCGTTGCCCGGCCATCGAATACCCGCGCCTGGTCGCCTGATCCGAGATCATGCGGGATAGAGGGCGTCCGGCCGTTTATCGCGCGATCTCAGCGAAAGATGGCAAGTTTTTTCCGCGAGCGGAAAAGTGCTGCAAAGTTCGCGGTTAACTTTCATATTCCAGGCATTATGCTTGCCGCGTCACGAACAAAATCCGGCGGGAGGAAGAAAATGCCAGCAAACAACCCAGGTTTCGACACGCTTGCAATCCATGCCGGCGCGCAGCCGGATCCGGCAACCGGCGCGCGCGCGACGCCGATCTATCAGACGACATCCTTCGTCTTTCAGGATGCGGATCACGCCGCTGCACTGTTCGGATTGCAGCAGTTCGGCAATATCTACACGCGCATCATGAACCCAACGCAGGCCGTGCTGGAAGAGCGGGTGGCGGCTCTTGAAGGCGGAACCGCGGCTCTCGCGGTGGCCTCCGGCCATGCGGCACAGCTGCTCGTCTTCCATACCATCATGCAGCCGGGCGACAATTTCGTTGCGGCCAAGCGGCTCTATGGCGGCTCGGTCAATCAGTTCGGGCAATCCTTCAAGAATTTCGACTGGCGGGTCCGCTGGGCCGATCCCGCCGATCTCTCAACTTTCGAATCACAGATCGATGGCCGCACCCGCGCCGTCTTCATCGAAAGCCTTGCCAATCCCGGCGGCACCTTCGTCGATATCGCCGCGATCGCGGCCATCGCGCATAAGCATGGCCTGCCGCTGATCGTCGACAACACCCTTGCAAGCCCCTATCTCATCCGGCCGCTGGAGCATGGCGCCGATATCGTCGTGCACTCCCTGACTAAATTCCTCGGTGGCCACGGCAATTCCATGGGCGGTATCATCGTCGACGGCGGCACTTTCGACTGGTCCGCCTCGGGCAATTATCCCATGCTGTCTTCACCGCGCCCGGAATATAACGGCGTCGTTCTGCATTCGACCTTCGGCAACTTCGCTTTCGCCATTGCTTGCCGGGTGCTGGGCCTGCGCGATCTCGGGCCGGCTATCTCGCCATTCAATGCTTTTCTGATCCTGACAGGCATCGAGACGCTGCCATTGCGCATGCAGCGCCATTCCGACAATGCGGCTGCCGTTGCGCGTTGGCTGAAAGCGCAGGAAAAGGTGGCATGGGTGAACTATTCCGGCCTGGAAGACGATCCGAACCATGCCCTCCAGCAGCGTTACTCACCGAAAGGCGCGGGCTCGGTCTTCACCTTCGGACTGACGGGTGGTTATGAAGCAGGCAAGGGGCTGGTCGAGGGCCTGGAGCTCTTTTCGCATCTCGCCAATATCGGCGATACGCGTTCGCTCGTCATCCATCCCGCCTCGACGACCCACAAACAGTTGACTGACGAGCAGAAGGTTGCCGCCGGTGCCGGCCCGGATGTCGTGCGTTTGTCGATCGGCATCGAGGACGTCAAGGACATCATCGCCGACCTGGAACAGGCGCTGGCCAAAATCTGAGGGCGGTCTTGGAAAGCGAAAATGCGGTCCGGGTTCTTTGATCTCGGCACATTTCATGTTTGTCTCGGTCCGCGCTCGCCGGTTGGCGGTCGCGGACTTCTTTTTTCTTGGCGAAGCGTGACCGGCGGGAGATCTGAGTGGCAGCCTATGTGCAACTGAATGTCGATGGCGTTGAGCCCGAACTCGGAGCGCCTGCAGCGGATCGTCTCATTTCGGGTTCCCCGATCTTCCGAACGTGGAACATGGATGAGGCCGAAAGTGGCCTCTATGCCGGCATATGGGAAGCAACTCCAGGCAAATGGAGAATCGTCTATGACGAATGGGAATATTTCCATATCCTCTTCGGCTATTCTATTGTGACGGGTGAGGACGGCGAAGCCTTTCATCTGCGTGCAGGCGACCGCCTTATCTTGAAGCCGGGCTTCAAGGGGACCTGGGAAGTGATTGAAACGACTCGCAAGGATTACGTGATCCGTCTTTGACGATGCTCTTGAATAAGGACATGAAGTTCGCGTCCATGCGCCCTTCATTTCCTGCCGTTCCGCAATGGCCGCGATGATTGCCGCAGGTTGTGTCACTGCCGCTTCATTAAACTGTCATCAAACTGAAACAATGCGTCTTTAGAGCCAAGTCTGTCGCCGGGAGATTTCAGGCGGGGAGGTTCGTTTACCATGGGGACCTCGCGCCGATCTTCTGCTCGCCATCCTTTCATTCACTTGAGGAAGTGAGTCTACTATGCTTAACCTGAAACTCCGTTCGCTTTGCCTGACTGCAGGCCTCATCGCGGCTATGTCCGCTTCGGCCTCCGCTGCCGACATTACGGGCGCCGGCTCGAGCTTCATTGCACCGGTTCTTTCCAAGTGGGCCGAAGGCTACAAGGCTGCGACGAACAATGTCGTCAACTATCAGTCGGTCGGTTCGGGCGCCGGCATCAAGCAGCTCCTCGACAAGACCATCGTATTCGGCGCTTCGGACAAGCCGATGAGCGACGCCGACCTCGAGAAGAACGGCATTGCCCAGTTTCCGATGATCTCCGGCGGTATCGTCGTTTCCTATAACGTCGAAGGCGTAAAGCCGGGCGAACTCGTTCTCGACGGCAAGACGCTGGCCGATATCTTCCTTGGCAAGATCGCCAAGTGGGACGATGCAGCCATCAAGGCTCTCAACCCCGATGTAAAGCTGCCGTCCACGCCGATCTCGGTCGTTTACCGCGCCGACAGCTCGGGCACGACCTTCAACTTCACCGACTACCTGTCGAAGGTTTCGCCGGAGTGGAAGGAAAAGGTTGGCTCGAACACGGCTGTTGAATGGCCGGTCGGCTTCGGCGCCAAGGGCTCGGAAGGTGTTTCCACCACCGTCAACCAGACGGCTGGTTCGATCTCTTACGTTGAATATTCCTACGTCGTCGCCAACCACATCGGTTTCGCGAAGATGAAGAACGCTGCCGGCAAGGTTATCGAGCCGAGCCTGGAAACCTTCAAGGCTGCCGCTTCCAACGCTGATTGGGCCAAGGCCAAGAACTTCAACCTGATCATCACCAATCAGCCGGGCGAAAAGAGCTGGCCGATTGCTGCTTCGACCTGGGTTCTGCTCTACAAGAAGCCGGCCGATGCTGCTAAGAACGAAGAGGCCCTGAAGTTCTTCAAGTGGTCCTATGAGCATGGCCAGAAGGACGCCACCGCCCTGTCTTATCTCGCGATCCCGGACAATGTTGTCGAGATCGTCGAGAAGTCTTGGAAGACGGACTTCGGCACGAAGTAATTTGCGCTAGGCGAAAAGTTGCGGCGGGCAGGGAATTTCCCTGTCCGCCTTTCGTGACAGGACAAGGGGAAATCGATGGCTGACGCGACACAGATAGCGGGCTTCCAGGCTGTGAATACTTCCGCCGCGACCAGAAAATTCCGAATCCAGGATCGGATTTTCTATTTGATGACGCTTAGCTCGGCTGTTCTCGTCGTGCTGCTGCTGCTGGCAATCCTCGTGGTTCTTGTCATTGACGCATTGCCGACATTTCAGGCCTTTGGCTTGTCGTTCCTTTGGGGCACCAAATGGAGCGCGCCGGCCGATATTTACGGCGCCGTGCCGGCTGTCGTCGGCACGCTGGTAAGTTCGTTCATCGCCATGCTGATTGCCGTTCCCCTGGGCATCGGCATCGCCATCTTCCTTACGGAGCTTTGCCCCGGCAGCCTGCGCCGTCCGATCAGCACGGCCATCGAGCTTCTGGCGGGCGTTCCCTCCATTATCTATGGCATCGTCGGTCTGTTCATTCTCGTGCCGCTGATGCAGAACTATATCCTGCCCTTCCTGATCGCGACGATCGGCCAGGTGCCGTTGATCGGTCTGCTGTTCCAGCCGCCGGCCCCGGGCGTCGGCCTGCTGACGGCAAGCCTCGTGCTCGCCGTCATGATCCTGCCGTTCATCACCGCAATCTCCCGCGACGTGTTCAGCACCGTTCCGCCGATGCTGCGCGAATCCGCTTACGGCATGGGCATGACGACATGGGAAGTGGCCCGCCACATCCTGATCCCTTATACACGCCGTGGCCTCGTCGGCGGCATCATGCTTGGCCTCGGCCGCGCGCTTGGCGAAACCATGGCCGTGACCTTCGTCGTTGGCTCGGTAAGCCGTCTGCAATCGTCGATCATTTCGCCGTCCACCACCATTTCCGCCCAAATCGCGAACAACTTCGGCGATGCCGACGGTCTGCAATTGTCGAGCCTGATTGCGCTCGGCCTGCTCCTGTTCGTCCTTTCCTTCTGCGTGCTTGCAGTGGCGAGATGGATGATCGGCCGCGGCGACTCGCTCTGAGGAAGAAACCATGGAAAATGCAGTTCGTCAGAATCTCGTATCCAGGCGTTATACGAAGAACAAGGTGATGATGGCCCTGTCCTTCCTCGCGGCCATTCTCGGCATGTTCTTTCTGAGCGTCATCCTTGTAAGCCTGGTTTATCGCGGTGTATCGGCGCTCAGCCTCGATGTATTCACCATGTCGATCCCAGCCCAGGGCTCGCGCGGCGGTCTGATCAACGCAATCTACGGTACGGTGCTGGTCACCGGCTGCGCCATCCTGATCGCAGCGCCGATCGGCATTCTCGCCGGCACCTACCTCGTGGAATATGCCAACGGCACCAAGCTTGCCGAGGCCGCCAAGTTCATCAACGACATTCTGCTGTCCGCACCCTCGATCATCGTCGGCGTGTTCGTCTACGGTGCCGTGGTCGTGCCGATGCACGGCAACTCTGCCATCGCGGGCATCCTTGCATTGGCGCTGATCGCTCTCCCGGTTGTCAACCGGACGACGCAGGACATGCTGTTACTGGTGCCGAATGCGCTTCGCGAGGCGACTGCCGCGCTCGGTGCGCCGCGCTGGAAGTCCATGATGATGGTGATCTACCGTTCCGCCTGGACCGGTATTCTCACCGGCATCCTGCTGGCCATCGCCCGCATCAGCGGCGAGACTGCACCGCTTCTCTTCACCGCCGGCTACAGCAAATTCATGAATACGGGCCTGACCGGTCCGATCGCCACGCTGCCGGTTGCCATCAACACGCTTGCCGCCGATCCCGGCGAGGATCTCAAACAACTGGCCTGGGCCGGCGCGCTGATCATCACCGTCGCCATCCTTGCCCTGAATATCCTCGCCCGTGTCTTGAGTGGGCGCCGCCAATGACGCAGCCGTCGAACGATAGGAATGAGACCATGAACATGAGCGACAGCAATTTCCAGAGCGTCAACGCACAGCAGGGGAAGGACGCCGCTTCCCAGTCGGATCTCGGTGCGCTCGCGAAGCTCGAGGTGAAGAACCTCGATTTCACCTATCAGAACGGCCATCGCGTTCTGAAGAGCGTGAATATGAATATCCGCAAGAATGCGGTCACTGCCTTCATCGGCCCTTCGGGTTGCGGCAAGTCCACGCTGCTGCGCACCTTCAACCGCATGTATGATCTTTACCCGGGTCAGACGGTTGCCGGCGAGATCCTGCTGGATGGCCGCAACATCCTCACCAAGGACGTCGATCTCAACGATCTGCGCGCCAAGGTCGGCATGGTGTTCCAGAAGCCGACGCCGTTTCCGATGTCCATCTATGAGAACGTCGCGTTCGGCATCCGCCTCTACGAGAAGATTTCCAAGGCGGAAATGGACGCCCGCGTCGAAGCGGCGCTAACGGAAACGGCGCTGTGGAGCGAAGTGAAGGACAAGCTGCACCAGAGCGGACTTGGCCTTTCCGGCGGCCAGCAGCAGCGTCTCTGCATCGCTCGCGCCATCGCCATTCGTCCCGAAGTCCTCCTGCTCGATGAGCCCACCTCGGCGCTGGACCCGATTTCGACCGCCAAGGTCGAGGAACTGGTGTCGCAGCTGAAGGGCGATTTCACCATCGTCATCGTCACGCACAACATGCAGCAGGCAAGCCGCATCTCCGACAGCACCGCCTTCATGTATCTGGGCGAACTGATCGAATACGGCGCGACCGAACAGATCTTCCAGGCGCCGAAGGTCAAGCGCACGGAAGACTATATCACCGGTCGTTACGGCTGATACGGCTGGACATTGCCGCACAATTTGCGAAGGCGCGCCGTTCAGGCGCGTCTTTTGCGTTTGAGAATGGTCGCCTTGTCGGGTGGCTGCGCAACTTAGTCTGCTCAAGGCCTATGGCTGGTGGATTAGCGAACAAGCCGGTCACATCCTCGCAAGCGTACCCATCCGCCGCAAGGCATGGATCTGGTCATCGAGAGTTGGCACAAGTTCGCCGTCGTCCGCCGCAGATGTTGCGTCAGGCTCCCCGGCAGTCTCGGTTTCGTTGAAGAGGATGGTGCAGTTGCGGCCCGCGCGTTTCGCGGCGTAAAGCGCACGGTCTGCGAAAGAGACAAGACGATCCCAGCTGACGGTATCGTGCGGCATGATCGAAACGCCGATGCTGACGGTTGCCGGCACCAGCGTCCGGCCGGCAAGCAGCGGCACGCGGCAGAAATCGGCGCGGATGGTTTCCGCCAGCGCTTCGGCCTGCGACTGCTCGTCTATCGGAACGAAGGCGACGAATTCCTCACCGCCCATTCGGCCGAATGCACCGCTACGCGGCACGAATTGACGAGCGATGCGGGCAAATTCGACCAGAACCGCATCGCCCGCCTGGTGGCCATGGCGGTCGTTTATCTTTTTGAAATGATCGAGGTCGAATAGCAGGGCGGCAAGCTTTTGCGGTTGTTGCTGCCCCTTTCCGACGAGAATCTCGTAGCTTTCCTGAAGCCCGCGCCGGTTCAGAACTCCCGTCAAAGTATCGGTGATGGATATTGCCCGCCAGCGGCGCTCGGCGCGCTCCATGAGAAGCTTGCCGTTGAGAACGATGGCGATGATGATGAGCAGCCCGTAGCCAAGCGCCATGTAGCCACGATAGATCATGGCCTCGTCCAGCGAAGGGGCAGCAAGCACCATCCAGAGAGCCGAGCCGAAACAGAAGCAGGCGAGTGCCACGAAGACGATACCGAGTTGCCCGCGTGCCGGCTCCCGTCGGCCGTCTCCTGGATGCACAGCGAAGGCAAGCAAGGTCGCGCCGACTGCGCCGGCTAGGTCATAGACGATGACGCGATTGGCGAAATTGCTAGTGACCCAGGGAAGGCTGACGCCGACGAGCCAGATGGCCGGCGGCAGGAATGCCGACCATTCCAGCCTGCGCTTGTCCATGACGCGAAATCCGACGATCCACGCGCTCTCGCCGAGCAGGGCCACGGCATTGCCGATCTGGATCGACAAAATGTCGAGGATGAGGCCTCGGGCAGCCACCAAGGCGAATCCCACAGCGCTGACGGTGAAGCCCAGTGCCCAGATCAAATAGGCTGGGGATTTGCGATCATGCCTCCAGGCAAGAAGGAGAACGGTCGCCAGGGTTATGGCTTCCGAGCACCAGATGGTGAGGCCTGTGGTCATGTTCAGCACGATCGGACGTCTCCGCTGTTTTCGGCCGTCGGCGCAAACTGTGCGACGATCTCCGCGATCGTTTCATCCTTGCTCAATAAGATGGCAAGTTCCTTAAGTGCGTTGGTAAATTTTGCCTCTGCTAGAGATGTATCTCGGCCTGAAACGGACCTTCATGTTTCCTTCACCTTGCGGCCGCGAATTGTAGTGGGTAGCGGATGGTGCGTCGCTACGGCGTCTTGGCATTCGAGGAGCCGTGGTTAGAAATGCTTTGTGAACGTTTCGTGGGGCATGAGTGCTTTTTGACGTTATGCTTTCGGGCGTCTTGAAGTGCAGGGCAGGGACACTCTATGTAGGAGTAAAGGATTTTTACTCCGATTCCCGGCGTTTCCGTCGCCGGGGCAAGTTTGATAAAGGACGCACATGAGAAATCCAGTCGATACAGCTATGGCTCTGGTGCCGATGGTTGTCGAGCAGACCAACCGCGGGGAACGGTCTTACGATATTTATTCCCGCCTGCTGAAGGAACGCATCATTTTCCTGACCGGACCGGTCGAAGACCATATGGCAACGCTGGTGTGCGCCCAGCTTCTGTTCCTCGAGGCCGAAAACCCGAAGAAGGAAATCGCGCTCTATATCAATTCGCCGGGCGGCGTTGTGACCGCCGGCATGGCGATCTACGATACGATGCAGTTCATCAAGCCGGCCGTTTCGACGCTCTGCATCGGCCAGGCTGCCTCGATGGGATCGCTGCTTCTGGCCGCCGGCGACAAGGACATGCGTTTCGCAACGCCGAATTCCCGCATCATGGTTCACCAGCCCTCGGGCGGCTTTCAGGGCCAGGCTTCGGACATCGAGCGCCACGCGCGCGACATCATCAAGATGAAGCGCCGTCTCAATGAAGTTTACGTCAAGCATTGCGGCCGGACCTATGAAGAGGTCGAGCAGACGCTCGATCGTGACCATTTCATGTCTTCGGATGAGGCCAAGGAATGGGGTCTGATCGACAAGGTGCTGACGTCGCGTACTGAAATAGAAGGTGAAACCGCCTCGTGATTATCCACTAGGCGGTGACTTCTACGCCACAGTTCTATCCCATTTGTGATCGAATAGGGGTTTAATGTGGAGCGGAACGCGGTAATAGTACGCATTAATGCTATGTAGCGTTTTTGTGACATAGCATTCGGCATTCGAAGGGGGATTCGTTGCCACGCAGTTCCGGTTTGGGTGCCTGGCCTGCGTTCAGTACCCTGAAGGGCGCCGCGATCTGCAAACGAGGGGCAGGTCCGGCGGGCGCATAGAGTGGACCGCGATTTCAAGCTGGAAATTTGCGGCGTGCTGGAAGGAAAGTGATATGAGCAAAGTCAGCGGCAGCAACGGCGGCGACTCAAAGAACACGCTTTATTGTTCGTTCTGCGGTAAGAGCCAGCATGAAGTCCGGAAGTTGATTGCCGGACCGACCGTATTCATCTGCGACGAGTGCGTCGAGCTATGCATGGACATCATCCGCGAGGAAAACAAATCCTCGATGGTGAAGTCCCGTGACGGCGTTCCGACCCCGCAGGACATCATCAAGGTTCTTGACGAATACGTCATCGGCCAGCGGCAGGCGAAGAAGATCCTCTCCGTAGCCGTTCACAACCATTACAAGCGGCTCGCTCACGCATCGAAGAACGGTGACGTTGAGCTGGCGAAGTCGAACATCATGCTCGTCGGCCCGACCGGCTGTGGCAAGACCTATCTTGCCCAGACGCTCGCCCGCATCATCGACGTTCCCTTCACCATGGCCGATGCGACGACACTGACCGAAGCAGGTTACGTTGGCGAAGACGTCGAAAACATCATCCTCAAGCTGCTACAGGCCGCCGACTACAACGTCGAGCGCGCGCAGCGCGGTATCGTCTACATCGACGAAGTCGACAAGATTTCCCGCAAGTCGGACAACCCGTCGATCACGCGCGACGTCTCGGGTGAGGGCGTGCAGCAGGCGCTTTTGAAGATCATGGAAGGCACGGTGGCTTCGGTTCCCCCGCAAGGCGGCCGCAAGCATCCCCAGCAGGAATTCCTGCAGGTGGACACGACCAACATCCTCTTCATCTGCGGCGGCGCGTTTGCCGGCCTCGACAAGATCATCTCCGCCCGCGGCGAGAAGACCTCGATCGGTTTCGGCGCGACCGTCAAGGCGCCGGATGACCGCCGCGTCGGCGAAGTGCTGCGCGAGCTGGAGCCGGAGGATCTGGTGAAATTCGGCCTCATCCCGGAATTCATCGGCCGTCTGCCCGTTCTGGCGACGCTGGAAGACCTCGACGAAGACGCGCTGATCCAGATCCTTTCCGAGCCGAAGAACGCGCTGGTGAAGCAGTATCAGCGCCTGTTCGAGATGGAAGACGTTGAACTGACCTTCCACGAGGATGCTCTGCGCGAAATCGCCCGTAAGGCGATCGTTCGCAAGACGGGCGCCCGCGGTCTGCGCTCCATCATGGAGAAGATCCTCCTCGACACCATGTTCGAGCTGCCGGCCCTGGAAGGCGTGCGCGAAGTGGTCATTTCCGAGGAAGTGGTTCGTGGCTCCGCCCGTCCGCTCTACATTTATGCCGACCGGCAGGAGGAAAAGGCCAACGCAACGGCTTGATCCCACCATCCGTGATCACGAATCGGGGGCTCGTCATCGACGAGCCCCTTTCTGTTTGAAAAATCGCACGGTTTGCTGATAAAGTCTTGGATAAGCTTATGGGAATGCCGTCGAAACCGGTTGTGAAGAGCCCCTGCTGCGGCCATGATGGCATGATTCTGGAGCATGAGGCGAATGGGGCGCAGGCCCGGCGTTTTTTCTTCGGATCTTAGCGTCGCCGGCAGTGTTCGAGTTGTCGGGCTTTGGTGTTTTGTTGTTGCGTTCCTTCTTGCAGACATGCGGGATCGTTGCCTCGTGGCGGGCGTTTCCTGTGACTTGAAATAGGCAGTGTGAAGCTCCACTTGTTTACCAAGTGAGAGAGCCGGCTAACTCCCCCAGCCGGCAGAGAGCCCGGGAACGGGACGACGGAAAGGAAATGACATGAGTAAGAAAACGTCTGCGGCACACGACAGCATTGCCTATCCGGTATTGCCGTTGCGCGACATCGTGGTCTTCCCCCACATGATCGTGCCTCTGTTCGTCGGACGGGAGAAATCCATTCGCGCGCTGGAAGAGGTTATGGGTTCCGACAAGCAGATCATGCTCGTCACTCAGATCAACGCCAGCGATGATGATCCCGCGCCGGACGCCATCCACAAGGTCGGCACCGTTGCCAATGTCCTGCAGCTGCTGAAACTGCCCGACGGCACCGTCAAGGTGCTGGTGGAAGGCCGTGCGCGCGCAGAAATCGACGAATATACCGGCCGCGAAGACTTCTACGAAGCCCTCGGCCATGTCCTGCATGAGCCGGAAGAAGACCAGGTCGAGCTCGAAGCTTTGAGCCGCTCCGTCGTCTCCGAGTTCGAGAGCTATGTGAAGCTCAACAAGAAGATTTCGCCGGAAGTGGTCGGCGCCGCCAGCCAGATCGACGATTATTCGAAGCTGGCCGACACCGTCGCATCGCATCTTTCGATCAAGATCACCGAAAAGCAGGAAATGCTGGAAACCACCAGCGTCAAGGCTCGTCTGGAAAAGGCGCTCGGCTTCATGGAAGGCGAGATTTCGGTGCTGCAGGTCGAGAAGCGTATCCGCTCGCGCGTCAAGCGCCAGATGGAGAAGACGCAGCGCGAATACTATCTGAACGAGCAGATGAAGGCGATCCAGAAGGAGCTCGGCGACGGCGAGGAAGGCCGTGACGAGATGGCCGAACTGGAAGAGCGCATCTCCAAGACCAAGCTGTCGAAGGAAGCCAAG
The DNA here is from genome assembly GCF_020871915.1 of Rhizobium sp. AB2/73. Lineage (NCBI taxonomy): Bacteria > Pseudomonadati > Pseudomonadota > Alphaproteobacteria > Hyphomicrobiales > Rhizobiaceae > Rhizobium > Rhizobium sp. AB2/73. The sequence goes on from NZ_CP067071.1 coordinate 948,619, forward strand.
GAAAAGGCCGACGCCGAGCTGAAGAAGCTGCGGCAGATGAGCCCGATGTCGGCTGAAGCGACCGTGGTGCGCAACTATCTCGACTGGCTGCTGGGCATCCCCTGGCACAAGAAGTCGAAGATCAAGGCCGACCTGAACAATGCTGAGAAGATCCTCGAAGCGGATCATTTCGGTCTGGACAAGGTCAAGGAGCGCATCGTCGAATATCTGGCCGTCCAGGCCCGCGCCACCAAGATCAAAGGCCCGATCCTGTGCCTCGTCGGCCCTCCGGGCGTCGGCAAGACCTCGCTCGCCCAGTCGATCGCCAAGGCGACCGGCCGTGAGTATGTCCGCATGGCGCTTGGCGGCGTTCGTGACGAAGCCGAGATCCGCGGTCACCGCCGCACCTATATCGGCTCCATGCCCGGCAAGGTCATCCAGTCGATGAAGAAGGCGAAGAAGTCCAACCCGCTGTTCCTGCTCGATGAGATCGACAAGCTCGGCCAGGACTATCGCGGCGATCCGTCTTCGGCTCTGCTTGAGGTGCTGGACCCCGCGCAGAACTCGACCTTCATGGATCACTACCTCGAAGTCGAATACGATCTGTCGGACGTGATGTTCATCACGACGGCGAATACTTTGAATATCCCTGCGCCCCTGATGGACCGCATGGAGATCATCCGTATCGCCGGCTACACCGAAGACGAAAAGCGCGAGATCGCCAAGCGGCACCTGCTGCCGAAGGCCATCAAGGAACATGCGTTGCAGCCGAACGAGTTTTCGGTCACCGACGGCGCCCTGATGGTCATCATTCAGCAGTACACCCGCGAAGCCGGCGTGCGTAACTTCGAGCGCGAATTGATGAAGCTCGCCCGCAAGGCGGTCACCGAGATCATCAAGGGCAAGGTGAAGTCGGTTGCCGTCACGGCTGAGAATGTGCCGGACTACCTCGGCGTGCCGCGCTTCCGCCATGGCGAAGCCGAGCGCGACGATCAGGTCGGTGTTGTCACCGGTCTCGCCTGGACTGAGGTCGGCGGCGAGCTGCTGACGATCGAAGGCGTGATGATGCCGGGCAAGGGCCGCATGACGGTCACTGGCAACCTGAAGGAAGTCATGAAGGAATCGATCTCGGCGGCGGCCTCATACGTCCGCTCGCGCGCTGTTGATTTTGGCATCGAGCCGCCGCGCTTCGACAAGAGCGACATCCACGTGCACGTGCCGGAAGGTGCGACGCCGAAGGATGGTCCGTCGGCCGGTGTCGCCATGGCAACCGCGATCGTCTCGATCATGACGGGCATCCCGGTTTCCAAGGACGTCGCCATGACGGGTGAAATCACGCTGCGCGGCCGTGTGCTGCCGATCGGCGGCCTGAAGGAAAAGCTGCTCGCAGCACTGCGCGGCGGCATCAAGAAGGTGCTGATCCCGGAAGAAAACGCCAAGGATCTGGCGGAAATTCCGGACAACGTGAAGAACAGCATGGAAATCATCCCCGTGTCGCGCATGGGCGAGGTGATCAAGCACGCGCTTGTTCGCCGTCCCGAACCGATCGAGTGGGATGGCACCGTGGAAACGCCTGTGATCGCAACGGTCGAAGGCGTCGACGAAGTGGGTTCTGCCATCGCTCATTGAGCCCCTTCGCCTCAATTCTGTCGAATTGACGTAACTGGACGAAAAGACCGGCATTTTTGCCGGTCTTTTTTTGTGAAAAGCGCATGGGAACGCTTGCTTTTCCTTGATTTGCAGGGCTTTTGGGGTTGCGGCGGGTAAGAGCATTGCTATTTTGCGCCCCGCTTACTGATAAGTCGTTTCATACCAGAGAAAGGGGTGGAAACATGAACAAGAATGAGCTCGTGTCCGCAGTGGCCGAGAAGGCCGGTATCACGAAGGCTGACGCTGCTTCCGCTGTCGACGCTGTTTTCGATACTGTCCAGGCCGAACTGAAGAAGGGCGGCGACATTCGCCTTGCTGGTTTCGGCAGCTTCACCGTTTCTCACCGTGCAGCCACCAAGGGCCGTAACCCGTCCACCGGCGCCGAGGTCGATATTCCTGCCCGTAACGTACCGAAGTTCACGCCCGGCAAGGGCCTGAAGGACTCGGTCAACAGCTAATTCGTTTTCACCCGCTGCGAGGCTTTAGCCTTGCGGGTGGACAAGATTGGGGCCCGCGAAAGCGGGCCCTTTTTATGGTCTCATGCAGCATTACGCGCTGAAAGTTCGATGCCGGGCCGGGTGAGCGATCGACAGAAGACGCGAACATTCGCAGCGCCGTCGAAGCGGATGGCTCCAGTGCGCGTAGTCACCAACGATGATGGCTCTCATTTCTTCAGGACGATGTGCGTGGCTTTCGTCGTCGCCTCATGGGCGGCAACCTGAAAGCCAAGTGAAGGCAGGTCGATACCGGCAAACATTGCCTCTCCCCTCCCGAGCACGACCGGTGAAATGGCATAATGTATCTCGTCGACCAAGCCCGCCTGGAGATATTGCCGCACCGTGCTGACACCGCCGCCGATCTTGATATCCTTGCCTCCGGCCGCGGCCTTGGCCTGCATGAGCGCATCCTCGATCCCTCCCGCGACAAAATAAAAGGTCGTACCGCCTTCCATGACGATCGGCTTGCGGGGATAATGCGTCAGGATGTAGGTCGGCGCGTGATAGGGCGGATTGTCGCCCCACCAGCCTTTCCAGTTTTCATCGGGCCATTTGTCGCGAATGGGGCCGAACATATTGCGGCCGAGGATGAAGGCGCCAAAACCGGTATTCGCCAATGCTGCATATTTCGCGTCGGCACCCTCGGTTTCACCTTCTTTGCCGAACATCGCCTGGAATGTCTGGGTCGGGAAAAACCACTCGAACAATTCCGGCCCGCGCTTGCCCAAGGGGTCGTTCAGGCTTTGCTCCAGTCCAGCCCCGAATCCATCGATCGAGAGCGAGAATCCTGCGACACGAACTTTCGACATGCTGTCCTCCATCCAATTGCAATTTGCAACTGGTTGTGTGGTAGCATGGCTCGTCCTACATTGCAATCGACTCACCAAAGGAAGCGAATATGGATATCGAGCGGCGGTCGGGATGCCCGATCAACCTGACAATGGAAGTGTTGGGGGATCGCTGGAGCCTGGTCGTCATTCGGGACATCATGTTCGGCAATCGACGGCATTTTCGCGAACTGCTCAATCGGTCCGAGGAGGGGATTGCCTCCAACATACTCGCCGCGCGCCTGAAGCGTCTTGTTTCACTCGGCTTGATCACCAAGTTGGACGATCCCAGCCACAGTCAGAAGGCGATTTACAGTCTGACGGAACCGGCGATTCAGCTTGTACCGATGATCGCCATGATCGGCGCCTGGGGTAGGCGGCATCTGCCCGTCAGCGAAGACCTGAGCATCCGCGCCGAACTTCTTGAGAAAGGCGGACCAGCCCTTTGGGACGACTTCATGAACGATCTTAGAAATATTCACATTGCGGACCCGATCGGTGGAGCAAATGGGAGTGTCACATCGCCCGTCTTGATGGGTCTTACAAACGCCTTTCTCGCGGTCCGCGCAAAAATGGAGCGCAAAGAGTGAGATCATTTTGCGCCGCTAACGGCGGAATGCTCCGCTTCGGCGACTTTGCGCAGGAACCGTCCAGCAAAGGTGCAAAATAGCGGCAATCGCCGCTATTTCGGTTCAAGTCGTCTGTTATCGAATCCGTTTCTCTGCTTGGCGGCGTCAGAGCAGCGTCCGGCCGCCGTTGACGGCAAGTTTCTGCCCCGTGATGAAATCCGCCTTGCTCGAGGCGAGAAAGACGACGGCGTCGGCGATGTCTTCCGGCTTGCCGAAATGGGCCATGGGCGTCTGCGCGAGATAGCCCTCCTTTGCCTGCTGGGAAGCATCGGCATGGCGCTCGACCGGGATCCAGCCAGGCGCGATGAGATTGACGGTGATACCTTCCGGCGCGAGCTCTCTCGCCCAGGAGCGCGTCATCGAGAGCATAGCGCCCTTGGCGGCAGCATAATTGCCGAAATTCGGATTGCCGAGCTCAGCGATCTCGGAACCGATGTTGATGACGCGGCCCGACTTGCGCGCCCGCCAGTCCGGCAGCACGGCTTGCAGCAGTTCCAGCGGCGCCTTGACGAAGAATTCGAGCTGGTCGAGGTAAGTCCGCCAGGATTGCTCCATCAGCGGCATATCCGGCTGAGGGCCGGTCGCGTTGTTGACGATGAGATCGACCGGCCCGAGCGCTGCCCTGATCTTTTCCAAACCGTCCACGAGCTGGCCCTTGTCGATCACGCTGAATTTTGCGGCATACGCCTGTCCACCACGCTGCCGAATGGTATCGACGATCTTCTCGGCTCCCTGGGTGTCGCTCGCATAGTTGACGGCGACGGCCCAGCCAGCCTCGGCAAGCTCCAAGGCGATCACCGCACCCAGACCGCGAGAGGCGCCCGTTACCAGCGCTACTTTCATGACATTCCTCCTTGGGGCCTGTCCGGCCCTTCTCCTCAATGGCGTCAAGCTTGAGCAGCACATTGAGACCGTCTCTACACCTACGGAACAATATGCCCCTGGTGGCCGAACGCGCGTTCCGGCCACCATTTCAGATATGGATGTTACCAGCGATGATGAACATGCGGCGCTATCAGGCGCTCGTAGATTTCGCGCGTCGCCGCCATGACATCGGCGGAGAGCGGAGCGAGATCGGCCGCGGCGGCATTGGCCTTGGCTTGGTCGGCATTGCGCGCACCCGGAATGACGACGGTGACGGCATCGTTCATCAGGATCCAGCGCAGCGCGAAGGCTGCCATGCTGGTATCGGCCGGAACCAGCTTGCGCACCTCTTCCACGGCCTGCAGACCGACTTCGAACGGCACGCCGGCAAAGGTCTCGCCGACATCGAAGGCCTCGCCATGACGGTTGAAGTTGCGGTGGTCGTCGCCGGCAAATTGCGTATCGGGGGTGATCTTGCCGGACAGTAGACCGGAGGCGAGCGGCACGCGGGCGATGACGGCGACGTTCTTGCGCTTGGCTTCCTTGAAGAACAGATGGTCGGGACGCTGGCGGAAAATGTTGTAGATGATCTGGATGCTGAGCACGCCCGGATATTCGATCGCCTTCAGCGCTTCCTCTACCTTCTCGACGCTGACGCCGTATCCTTTGATCTTGCCCGCCTTCTGCAATTCGTCGAGCCCGGCAAAAACTTCCGGCCGATAGAGAACTTCGGTCGGTGCGCAATGAAGCTGCACGAGATCAAGGCTCTCGACGCCGAGATTCTTGAGGCTGCGATCGATGAAGCCTTCGAGATTGGCCTTGGTATAGCCGTCGGCCACGTGCGGGCTCAGCCGGCGGCCGGCCTTCGTCGCCACCATCGGGCGCTCGCCGCCGCGTGCCTTCAGCACATCGGCAATGATCTTTTCCGAGCGGCCATCGCCATAAACGTCGGCGGTATCGATGAAGGTCATGCCGGCATCGAGGGCGGCGTTGAGCGCCGCGCGGCCGTCGGCCTCGCTGACATCGCCCCACGCGCCGCCGATCTGCCAGGCGCCGAAGCCGACATCGGTCACGATAAAGGGCGTCCGTCCGAAGGCATGATGTCTCATGAGTAGTCTCCTCTCTTTTATTCATAAGATGATAGCGCAGTAGCAGCCGCCCGACAGGGCCACAAGCGCACATTGGCGATCGAGGATCGCAATCGCGTGACTGAACACAGCAGGGCGGGCCGGCTTACGAAACCGTTGGATGAAGTAGCCGGCGCGGTATTCATTGCGCCTCTATTTCCTTAAAAGGAAAGACCGGATTCCTGACCGCTATCGGAGCCATGGCCTCTTTCAGTTTCATCCACGCCGCCGATCTCCATCTTGGCAGCCCATTCCAGGGCCTGGCTCTGAAGGATGCCGCCGTCGCCGCCGTCTTCGTCGAAGCAAGCCGCAAGGCGTTCTCGACGCTGGTGGGCTTGGCGATCGGAAAGCGCGTCGATTTCTTCGTCATTGCTGGCGATGTCTATGATGGCGACTGGAAGGACAACAAGATCGGCTTGTTCTTCAATCGCGAGATGGCGCGGCTGGAGCGAGCGGGCATTCCGGTCTACCTGCTGCGCGGCAATCACGATGCGGCAAGCGTCATCACCAAGACCATCACCTTGCCGTCAAACGTTCATGAGTTTCCGACCAGCAAGCCGGGCAGTGTCAGGCTGGAAGCACTGAAGGTGGCGCTGCATGGCCAGGGCTTTGCCGAACGCTCCGCCAACGACAATCTGGCGATCACCTATCCGGCACCCGTCTCCGGCTGGTTCAACATCGGTATTCTTCATACCTCGCTGACCGGGCGCGAGCCGCACGCACCCTACGCGCCGTGTTCCGTGGATGACCTGCGTTCGCGCGGCTATGACTACTGGGCGCTCGGCCATGTGCACGATTTTGAAGTGGTGGCGCAGGACCCGCTCGTTATTTTTCCTGGCAATCTGCAGGGCCGCAATATCCGTGAACGCGGTGCCAAGGGCGCGGTGCTGGTGACCGTCGAAGACGGGCGGATCGATCACGAGCGGCTGATCGTCGATGAGGCGCGCTTTGCGCAAATTGATGTCGTGGTTGGATTGGAGGACGATCAGGCAGCGATCCTGCGTCATGTGGAGCAGGCGGTGCAGCCAATAGCCGATGAGATGGCGGGTCGCATGACCGCGCTGCGTGTGCGGCTTTCCGGCGTAACGCCGCTGCAGGGTTCGATAGCTGCCAATCGCCAGCAATGGCGCGACGAAGTGGAAGCTGCCTGTCACCGCGTACATGAGGATATCTGGCTGGAAAAGCTGGAACTGCGCCTTGAGCCGCCGCCGGAAAGATCGGCGGAGGCGGACGGCGCGCTCGATCTGCGCCAGTTACTGGCAGACCATGCCGGCGATACGGACATTGCAGCAGAGGCGGCCCGGTTGATCGATGAGATTGCGGTGCGGCTGCCGGGCGGCCTCGGCGCGACGGAACAGCCGCTGGACGACAGCATGGACACCCTCATAGAAGAGGCGCGGCAATTGCTGCTGGCGCGCGGGCAGGGGGCAGGCTGATGCGCTTCACCCGCCTCGATATTCTCCGCTATGGCGCGCTGACCGATCGAGCGATCGATTTTCGCCCCGATGCACGGCTGCATGTGATCTATGGTCCGAACGAGGCGGGCAAATCCTCGGCTTTGAGCGCGATCTCCGATCTTCTCTTCGGTTTCCCAACCGCTGCCGAGCAAAGCTTCCTGCATGAACCAAATACCTTGAGGATCGGCGCCGATCTTAGGGCGCGCGATGGCGCGACGCTGAGCTTCCGACGCCGCCGTGGCCGCAAGGGGACGCTTCTCGCACCCGACGATAAGGAGACGGCGCTCGCCGAAGATGCGCTTTCGCCCTACCTTGGCAATTTGAGCCGCGATGTCTTCGAGCGCGCCTTCGGCCTCGATTCCCAGCGGCTGCGGCAAGGCGCGACCGCCATGCTGCGCAGCAGCGGCGAAATCGGCAGTCTGCTATTTTCGGCGGCCTCCGGTCTGACGGGCCTGTCACGCCTGCGCCAGTCGCTGGAAGCGGAGGCGGACGGCATCTATGCGGCCAGGCGCTCGAAGGATCGTGGCTTCTACCAGGCTCTCGACCGCTATGAGGATGCCCGCAAGGCCGAGAAGGACAACGAGCTGAAATCCGGCGACTGGAAGAAGCTGCTTGCCGAAGCGGCCGAGCTGGAGACGGAGCTGGAGCGCCTGCAGGCGGAGCGCCGCAGCACGCGTGAGGCGCTGGATCGGCTCCAGCGGCTGAAGACCCTGCAGCCTCTGCTGTCAGAAATCGATGCGGAGACTCTTGCGCTCGATGGCCTTTCCGATCTTGCCGCCATACCGGACGGCTTTGCAGACAAGCTAGAACAGAGACTGCGGGATAAAGAGGCGAGCGAAGCGGAACTGCGACGCGCGCGGCAAGCAGTTCTGCGCGCGGAAGAGGATCTCTCGCGCATCCAGGTGGATGAGGCGTTGCTGCGGATGTCGGGCGATATCACCCAGCTCTTTGCCGATACCGGCAACTACCGCGCCCAGCGTCACGATCTGCCGCGCGTCGATCAGGAACTTGCCGGTTACGACACGACGCTTTCGCAGCTTGCCCGTCGCCTCGGTCTTGCCGAAGTCGAGCTGGAACGGCAGCAGCCGAGCGATATCGATCGTACGCGCCTGTCCGAATTGGTGGAGCAGGGCAGGCAGCTTGCGCGGCAGATGCAGTCGCTTGCCGAGCAATCCGAGAGCGAGCGTCGACAGCTGGCCGCTCTGGAGAGGGACAGCCTTAACGGGCGGCTGATTGATCCGAGACCTTATATTGACCAGCTCGAGGCTTTGGCCAGCGACCTCTCCGCCTTGGCTCGCCTTGATGGGTTGGAAACCCAGATACGTCGCACCGAGGCCGATCTCCACGAGGCGGCCGGACGGCTGCGGCCACCGGTCGGTGACATTGATCTGCTCTTTTCGGTACCGCTTCCGGAAACGACGGAGATTACAGGACATCGCGATGCGATCGACGCGGCGCGATCGAAGGTGCGCGACGCTACCGGCAAGCTGCAGACCTATGATGAGCAGCTGGCTGAGATAGAGCGAATCCTCGCGGATGCCGAGCGCTCCGGGCCAGTTGTCACGCGCGAGCAGATCGCCGCTGCACGCGAAAGCCGTGATGCGCAATGGGCCTCCATCCAGGAAAAGTGGAAGGACGGCGCGGCTCCGGAAGCGAAGATCCTTGCGGCACTGACTGTCAGCGTGACCGAGGCGGACCGTCTGGCCGATGCCGCCCTGAGCGATGCGGATCGGGTCGCGCGCCACGCCGATTATCGTTTGCGGCAGGCACGTCTGCTGCAGGAGAGGGAGGAGGCTTCCGGTCGGCTCAAGGGCTTCGAGAAGGCGCTGAAGGATGCACAGGAAGCCTTCGCAGCCCTTTTTGAGCCTTGCGGTGTTGATGCCCTCGATCCATCGACGATGCTGGAATGGCGCCGCGGAGTGGAGCTGCTGCGACGTGAGCGCAAAGCGTTGCGGGATCTAATCGATCAACGGGATGAGAATGCGTTGGCGGAGAACCGCGTCTTGCCCGCTCTGCAGGATATCGTCGAGGCAAGCGGCTACAGGAGCGGCCGCCTTCCGCCGGCAGCGATTGCGGAAGGCCTGCGCAAGCATTTGCGCCTCCTGTCCGAACGCTGGAGCGAAAGCCGCACGCGGGAAGGGGAGATTGGCGCGGCGCGTGAAAGGCTGGCCCGGTTCGACGACCAGCAAAAGACCTTGGAACGACAGTACGCCGATTGGCGCGACGCATTCGCCAAAGCCGTGGAACTGCTTGGTCTGCCATCCGACACGACGCTGGACATGGCCAATGCCGCGTTGAACGCATGGCAGGAATTGCCCGATGTCCTGGCGGAGCGCGAAAACCGCCTGCGCCGGGTCAATGGCATGCGGCGCGACATGGCGGATTTCGAGCGGCGGCTGGCGACCCTTGGCGCCAATAGCGGCTATGAGCTGGATCATCTGCCGCCAGATGTCGCTGCCGAGGCACTGCATGCACGCGTCAACGCCACGCGCGGCGAACTGAAGAGGCGCGACGCCCTTGAGGAGGAACGGCAGCGTGGGGAAGGGCTCGTCATCCGCCAGGAGGCTGCGCTTGCCGCCATCGCCGCCGATCTAGACGGACTGACCGCCGATCTCGGCGGTGTTGAAGATCTGCCTGCACTCCTCTCTCGACTGCGCGAACGCACGCGTCTGACCGCCCGGCTCGTCGAAAGTCGCGATCGCTTCCGCCAGCAAGCCGACGGCAAGGCTGAAGACGAGCTTCGGGCCGAGCTTGCCGGCTTTGAACGGGTTGCGGCGGATCTCGAAATCGAGCGATTGACGGAGGAAGATCAGCGGCAGTTCGCCATGCATGGTGAACTTTCGGCCCGGCTGGCGGAGAACCGCCGCCAGCGGCAGGCGCTGGAAACAGGCGTTAGCGCCGAATACGCGGTTTTCGAGAAGCTCTCAGCCGAGCAGGATGCAAAGGACCTCGCGCGACAATGGGTCGTGCTGAAGATTGCGGCCCGCATGCTCGCCGGTTCGATGGAGGCTTATCGCGAGAAGCAGGCCGATCCCGTCATCAGACGTGCCGGCGAGCTGTTCTCGCAGCTGACGGGCGGCCGCTTCTCCCGCCTCGTCGAAGCACATGATGAAAGCGACACGCTGCAATTGCTGGCCGAACGTGCCGCGGGCGAGCGTGTGCCGCTCGATGGCTTGAGCGAGGGAACGGGCGACCAGCTTTATCTCGCACTGCGGCTGGCATTCCTAGAAGATTATTCCGCCCGCAACGAGCCTGCGCCGCTGATCGTCGACGATATCTTCCAGACATTCGACGACGAACGCGTCAGCGCCGGTCTGCAGGTGCTGGCTGCCACTGCCGATCGTTTCCAGACGATCCTGTTTACCCACGAGAAGAGTGTGGTCGAGATCGCTAGAAGCGAGATCGGCCGGGGTCTCGATCTGATTCAGCTTTGATGAGGAGCGGTCCAGGGCCGGGCTAAGACATCGACGGGATGTGCAGCCGCGTGGGTATCACGATCTTGGGGTCCGATTTGTCGCGGCTATAGGCCGGATTGAGCGCGCGATCGCTGAAACCCTGTGTAGCGTGCAGCCTGCGTAGGTTCTGCTTTTCCTGCTCGAAGCGCTTTTTCCGCTCGCCGGATTTGTCCGAACCGCGCGACAGCGATTCATGATGATAAAGACAGGCGAAGGGCGTCCAGACGATGCGATAGCCGGCTTTGTGAGCCCGCAGACAATAATCCACATCATTATAGGCGACCGCGAAATTCTCCTCGTCGAAGAGGCCGATTTTCCGTAGGCAGTCCCCCGAGATCAGCATCACCGCTCCGGTCACGCAGGTCATGGTGTTGCGCACATGCAGCCGGTTCATCGGCCCGCCGAACTCCTTCGGCTTGTTCAGGTACCAGTGACCGGCAAGCCCGCCAAAGCCGATCACCACGCCGGCATGTTGAATCTTATCGTTCGAAAAGAGCAGTTTGGCGCCGACGATGCCGGTCCTGTCATAGGCGAGGCAGGAGACCATCTCCTTTAACCAGCCCGCTTCGATGACCTCGATGTCGTTATTCAGGATGAGATAGTGCTCCCCCGTCGCTGCGCTCAGGCCGCGATTGACCGAGCGCGAGAAGTTGAAGGCTTCCGGTGTGACAGTTGCCGAAAATCGCGGTTCGCCCTGGCGGTAGCGCTCGTAGAGATCGAGGACTGGTTGATCCGTGGAACCGTTATCGATGACCAGAACTTCGAAATTCGGATAATCCGTCTTTTCAAAGAGATCGCCGAGGATGCGTGAAATCAGATCGAAATTGTTTTTGCTCGGAATGACGATCGAGATTTTCGGCCACGCATGCGGGGCTTCGAAGATGATCCGGTGCAGCGTCGTGGTGAGAGCGCCCTCGACGGCGATCGTCTGCTTTAGCCGCTCGAATCTTTCTGCCAGCGCCCTCCTGGCATTGGCGGTTGCGGCCTCCATGAACTTGCGGGAAAAGGTCTTGCCATTGCGCCGCCACCAATATGCCGGGTAGGGCAGGTGGAGGACGCTCTCCTCGGGGACGCCCTCCAGATAACGCAGCAGCAGATCGTAATCCTGCGAGCCGTCGTAGCCCATGCGGAGATAGCCGATCTCCCGGAGGCGGTCGTGGCGGTAGATGGAAAAATGATTGATGTAATTGACGCCCGTCAGCAGCACGGAATCATAAGCAGGCTTCAGCATGACGCCGGTCGGCTTCAAGATGTCGTCGACCACCAGTTCGTCCGTATAGAGGAAATTCGCGTCCGGATTTTGCTCCAGCGTATGCCGGATGAGCTTGAAGGCATGCGGTGCGATGACATCGTCATGATCGAGAAAGGCGATCCATTGCCCTCGTGCCTGGGACAGACCTGCATTGGTAGCGGCCGCGATGCCACCGTTGCGCTCATTCAGCACAAAACGGATATTGTCTTTCGATTGCCGGCTCCGATACCACCGCAGCGTTTCCGGCGACGTCGAGCCATCATCGCTCAGGATGAGCTCGGTGCCTGTTTCACCCTGTTCTTCGAAGGATTTGGCGAGGTCGTCCAGATAACGGGGCGGAGCATTATAGACGGGAACTACCACACTGAGCCAGGTTCCCACCGCGGGTACCGATGCTGTCTCCAGTTCTGCGGCAAGCCTATAGCTCGCCTCCGCATATTGTATCGTCAGGTTAGGCGCGCGGCGCCCCAAGCGCAGTCTGGGCAATTTCAGCCAATACTGGGGCAGCCTGCCGAGATTGACACGTTTGGTTCCTTCCTCGCTTCGAAGAAGGGTTGCGATATATCTTTCGGCCGATTTTTCGGACGCAAAGGCCCTGGCGGCGAACTGGAACGTCGTCGGGAAGCTGGCCGGATCGGCACGCAGGGCGCAGATGGAGCCGACCGAACCGATGTCCGCGGTGATGACGAAACGATGCCCTTCCGGAAGAGAGACCGTATCCTTCTCGCGGAAGCCGTAGCCGCGATTGATATAGAATTTGGGATCTAGCGGCTCGTCGGTTGCGACTACATGGATGACGATCAGCTTCTTTCGCATCGGCGAAAATCTGATCTCGAAAGCCGGATCATCCCCCATGGATTTCCATAGGCTGGGATCGGCGTCAACGGAGATTTCCCGTTCGAGATCGGCGTTCGGTATGATTTTGAGTGTCATCAAAAATTGATTTCTTCTAAATGCGAGCAGAGGCATTGCCTGAGAAATTCCTGGCCTAGCCCGCGCCGCTGAGAGATTCAAAACGTATGCCGGGAAATGTCGGACTGGCATACAGCCGCATTTTCTCGATCGAATGTCGTGTGGCATCGCGAGCAGAAAGCCGTCGCGCGCGGTCGCCGATGAGCAGGTCGATAGCGGCAAGCCACTCGTCGGCGGTATTGCCGATGTGAAGTTCCCCGGCGACGACGCATCGTTCGAAAGTCGGGCATCGGGAAAATATGGCTGCTGCCTGCAGGCGGCTGATGTCGATCCGCTTGGTATCCGAGCGGCTCGCATTGATCTTTCCGGACAGAAGAGGAGCCAGAGCGATATCGGCTTGATGATGCGCTGTCTTTGCGAGATAGGCCGGCCACGGGAGCGGCGGAATGATCGCTATTCTCGCCGGGTCGATCCCTTGCAAAGCCCAGCGTCGGGCGAGAGCGCCGGCGGCAAAAACCTCGAAATGCAGGTTGCCGTGTTTTTCCATCGCGGCTTTGACGATCGGCATGAGGAACTCATGTTCGCGGCGATGGACGCCAGTGGCATGGTAAACCATCCTCAGCGGCGTGGCTCCGTCATCCCTGCCATTCACCACGATTTCTGCTGCATCCGCTGGAAGCGGGGGCAGGATATCTATCCGATGGCTTCTCATCGCGAGTGCGTTTGCCAGGGGTTCGGTCGAAGTCCAGACATGAGTGAGGAGCCTATTGACCCTCGGCATTGGGCGGACCGCCAATTTGATCAGCCTGAACTTATAGAGCCAACCGGCTTCGTTGCCGGTCACGACGGCGGGAATGTCGTCGTCGACGAAATAGGCGACCCCGGCAAGCGTGCCTCGCCTTTCCTCCAGCCAGCGCAATTGCGGCTGCTTGATGTAGCGGCAAATGATGACGAAGAGTCCGTCGCTATCGATAGCGTCGAGCGGGTCGTCGAGGCCTTTCATGATGACCGGAATGTGGCCGAGTGTCTTGGCCCGCTCAGCGAGATAGTAGCTGAAGCTCGGATTGGGGTGGCGCGACAAGATGAGCAGACGCCTGGCAACGCGCTCACCATCTTCCGCCAATGCGCCGGATGGCCGCGGTCTTGGAAGCAATTGATAGACGATGTCGCGCAAAACTTGCATGGGGCTTCCGCGCAAAATCATGCCAGGCGACTTCGGAGATTTGCGAGGATGCCGAAAACGGCACCCCAGGCAAGGAGCGTCACACCCAAGATCCCGCCGATCCAGAGTGCCCGCTGAGGATACTCCGCCTCGTCGGGCAGGCTGGGCGCCAGGAACGTATCGAGGTAGAGCAGCTGCTGCTTGCTGACGAACTTGACCTGTTCGAGCGTCTTCATGCTCGTGGCAAATTGCTGCTCGGCAAGGCTCTGTTCCAGTTCGCGCTGCGACATATCCACGGAAACGTCCGCGAGATTCTGTTCGGATTTGTTCTGCCCGGCGACTTGACTGTTCAGCTGATCGATCTGCTTCTGCCTACTGTCGATCTCGCGTTTGAGCACGCGCATTTGCGGGGCATCGGCGGAGACCGTTCCAAGCAGCGCATCATATTTCTGCTGAAGATCTATTCTTTCCTTCTGAACGGACGAGATCAGGTTCGTGATAACCGTCGACGATCCCTCGACGCTGAGGACGCCGGTCTGATTGCGCGCAATCAAAAGCTTGTCACGTGCTTTCTGCAGCTGATCTTTTGCATTGTCCAGGTTCGCTTGTGCGGTCGCTATGACGTCCCGCCAGATACGGGTGTTGACATCGTTAACAACGACTTCGGATGCGGCGACAACCTCGCGCAATACTTTCTGGGCGTCGGCTGCCGTGAAAGCACGCGCCTTGACTGTCACGATGCCGCTGTTCGCATCGATTTTGACCGAGACCATGTCTTCCCAATAATCGAGCAGCTTTTCCGAGCTCGCATCCTTCTTCAGGCGCGCAATCCGATCGATCGAGTCGTTGCCGTAGATATTTTGAAAGTCGACCCTTTCCTCGAGCGCGGTAACCATGTCCTTGCTCTTGATGAAATTGGTGACGATCAGCGTATTTTGCACGATCTGCGCCGGCGGCAGGCCGGTCACCTTGGTAATCTGATTGCTGCCGAGTGCGGGCGTGGAGGTGCGGACCGTAAAGCGCGTTTCCGATTGATACTGATCGGACGCGACACAGGTAAAATAGTAGATCGAAGCGACATTGGGGACGACAAGCAGCAGAACGGTCGATGCGAGGATGGCTTTGCTGATGACCTGCTGCATCGGGCGGGGCCGCAGGCCGACGGCCTTGAACAACTGGCTTCGTCTCGATGTCGAGAAGCGCAGTTTCCGCGCCGCCACGGACAAATTCGCGGCCACGTTCCGGCTATGCTCCGTCGCGCTGAGCTGAAGCGTTTTTGGCGCGTTTTCGGTATCATGAGCCATATTGGGCCTTGCCGTCGATCCCTGATCTTCTATCGATTCAATCTATAATAGGCTTCGATAGCCTGCTCTACCTTATCGAAGACGATAAGTCTGCCATCGACAAGTACAATACCCCTGTCGCAATGTGTATTAATCATGCTCATGCTATGGGACACCATGATGATATCGGAATTCTTGCGCCTGTTCTCGAATGCGATGCGGCAGCGCTCCTGGAAGCGCGCATCGCCGACCGCCAGAACTTCGTCCACGAGATAGCATTCGAACTCGATCGCCATTGAGAGCCCGAATGCCAATCGAGCGCTCATGCCCGAGGAATAGGTGCGTACCGGCGCATCGAGATAGTCGCCCAATTCGGCGAACTCTTCGACGAAGCGGGAGACGCGCCTGACATCCTCGCCGTAAGCGCGCGCAACGAAATGAACATTGGCCCGCCCCGTCATGAAGGGATTGAAGCCGCTGCCGAGGCCCAGCGGCCAGGATACCCGAACATTTTTGCTGATCTTGCCCGAATTCGGCAGCATCGTGCCTGCAATCATGCGGATCGTTGTCGATTTTCCGGCACCATTCACGCCGAGCAGGCCGTAGGAATAGCCGGATTCGAACTCGCAATGCACCCGGTCGAGAATGATCTTCTTGCCGCTCTGTGTCTTGAAGAATTTCGAGACGTTCTTGAAGCTGATCATGGTGCTTTCCCCCTCATATCCGGTGATCCTCGACGGATGCCCAGATGAGAGAAAGGGTCGCCCAGGTGACAATAAGCGCAAGCAATATGATCAGCGGTGTGCTGACACGGCGCGGAAATATCGATTCGTCTGGCAGCACCGGCTTGACGAAAACGGCGAGATAGAGCGTCTTGCGCAGAGCTTCGGCTAGCACGGCATCGTAGTTCTTCTGCGCGCTTTCGTAGAGCTTTTCCGCGATCATGCGATCGGTCTCCAGCCTGGAATAGTCCAGCAGGGCCTTTGCAAGGCTTGCATTCTCAGGACCTGTCAACTCCGATTTCATCTTTTCGATCTGTGCATCGAGGCTGTCTTTGGCGAGATTGAGCTGCTGATAGGTCGGAGAATTCTGGGCATTGGATTGCCGCATGACGAAGAGGCGCGTTTCGAATTCCAGTTTCTGGGCCAGCAGCCCTGTCAGAAGCGTGCCGCTGTTCTTGGCTTGCATCTGCGGGCTGAGAAGGCCGGATGCATTTTGGAACTGGTTGAGGGCGATCAGCGTTTCGCCATAGGCCTTGCCGCTTTTCTGAACGTCGGCCTTCATGCTCTGCACGATGTCATTGCGCGCCCGTTCGGAAAGCTCGTTGATGAGCTTTTCGCTTTCCTCGATGATGGCGTCAGCGAGCTTGACGGAATCATCGGGTGTGAAAGCCCTGACCTTCAGTGTGATGATGCCGGAGGTGACGTCTATATAGGCGCTGACATGGTCGTTCCAGTACTTCAGGAACTCTTCGTCGGATCGCGCCGAACCGAATCGCGACAGGAAATCCACATCCTGCCGGGTAAACATGGCCCGATAATCGAGCTTCTTGCCGATCCGGTTCAGAATTTCCGTCGAGTGAATGAAGCTGGTGACGACATAGGCGTCCTGCGAAGCCGAGCGCATGTTTAGAGCGCTGGTGGCTCCGCCGGGGTCGCCGGCATCGCTGGTGTCGCCTGCTCCCGACACGGCACGAACGGCAAAACGTGCTTCCGCCACATATTGATCTGAGGCAATGAAGGCGTAATACACCGAACTGGCCAGAAAAGGCAGGATAACCAGCAATACGAAGCCGATAAGCCTCAGCGGCGGCTTACCGCCCGACTGTGTTTCGGGCTCGTTGCCATCATGCACCGGTATGTATTCGATGTCCTCGAGATCGGTGCGCGCACGCTGCGCCGGCAGCCTGCGCCGAAACAGCGAAGGCAGGATATGCCGGCCCGTTTTTACCCGCGGAGAGTCCTGAATTATCGCGTCTTCAATGACTGGCTTCGGCATGTCAGCTTGCAATCGTTTCCGGCAGTCCGGGCGCGGTTGGTTTCATCGCCTGACGTACATAGTGGTCGAAAATCAAATCCTCTTCGAGCATGAGCTCGGCAATATGCAATGAACGCAACCTTGTCGCAACGTCTTCAAGGGTGCTGTGTCTGGGTGGCAATGGAAAATCGTCAACCGAAATCCCGATGAGCTCGCTGAGCGCCTGTTGAAAATAAAGACTGTCCGTATCGAAACCGACAATTGCAAAGCGCGAGAGAAGATCGATGGCGCTGGCGACATCGGCACGTGTCACCGTCTGTTCCGGTATGGTCGTGGCCAATTGCCGGGTGACCGGAGATACGAGAACGTTTCTGACGCTTTGGGGGGCCTTCTTCAGGGCCGTCTTGAGAGAGGCTTCGTTTTCAAGGCTTACCTCGGCGAAATGCTCCGCGGCAGGCGCCAGGATGATCTTGTCGCGATCGCCGAAGAAGGAAATCTGAGTTTTCGCCATCCGTTTCAGAAGGAATATCCGCAGAGCAAGTTCGTAATAGGGATCGGTGAGCAGAACGATGGCCTTGAATCCCTTGTCGAGGAATTCTTCGTAATTGCGCATCAAGAGGCGGCCGCTAAGATAGATTGACTGGATGGCATTCAGATGAAAGGCCTGAAGGGTCGTTTCGTGACCGAAGCGCTCGACGGATGAAAGCTCGTATTGAAAATTGCGGCCGCAATAGTAGTCGAATTTGACCATTGGCAGCAGTTGTGTCTCGAGCCTTACAATCTTTAACGGAATCGTGTTCGATACTTGCGGTCGCCGATAGATCAACAATCCGGATTTGGCGTCATGAATCATCAGCGACGTACGTTCCATGAGGTCCGGCATGATTGTTGTGTCGAGCCGGAATCCGACATAGCCATCTTCGTGCCGTCCCGAATCGATGACCGCCTGTTTGAGCTGGTCGCACGGCAGGATCATCAGATCGCCGGCGGCGTCCGAGATTCTGATTTGCGGTTTGTCGGAAAAGCCATCGGGGATCAGATAGCCCTCGATAACATTGCCATGATCGTATTCGAGGTTAAAAAGCACGGAGTTGCTCCGGCGCGTCTACCAAATCGGCACAGCGCCGAAATTGGTGATGGAGTGGCGTCATTGCGCCCTGCATAGTATCACATCTATCAAGATGCCTATCGATATCGCAGATGTCGTGCCTTGGCATTCGAACCTCGTCAGGCCTCGCTGGGCGCTTTTCGTGCCAGCAGCGAGAAGCTGGGGCCGCCTGGATGGCTTAGATTTTCATCTCGGATGACAACGTCATTGAAGCCGAATGTACGCAGTAGCATCAAGATGTCATCCCTATGCATCCAAAAGTGCCGGTCCTTCATGCCTCCGCAGAAAGACGCATTGGCATTGGCGTGGTGATAGCTACGCTCGTAATAACGCACCGCAAGGCCATCTATCAGTTTCGTCTCCACTTTACCGCTGAAAGGCAGCCAACGCACATCGCCCTCGGGCATTGCGTCCTCAAGGACGAAGTGCGTCCAGATGAAAACCGCATGGGACCGCTTTGCGAGCAAGCGAAGAAACTCGCCGGGGTCGGCCATATGATAGAGAACCCCCGATGCAAGCGCTAAGTCATAGATTTCTTCGCCTTCCGTCAGCCACGCCTGAATGTCGCCGAGCATGAAAGAGGCGGTGTCGATGTTCAGAATCTGCTTGGTGACCAGACATCTTAGAAAACAGAGACGGTTCGCTTCGATCGCATCGATCCGCGCCGGGCGCTGGCAATTCAGCATATGGGTATGCATCCCCTCAAGCGGCCCGACTTCGAGAACGGTCCTGCCTTCTATCGATCCGAATGTGTGCAACGCCCAATCGATGCGGTCGTCGGCGTAAAGAGGCAGGTTGCCGGCGTTAAGACCGAATTCCGGCGGGAACGCACAGTTCCATCCTTGAAGCGCATCGATGGCATTTTGGTGCGCTGGCCTGCCTTGCTCGTACTGATCGAATATCTCCAGAGGACTTTTCGATGCTTTCTTCTGGGAGCGCTTTGAAAAACCAAGCATTAATACATAACCTTCATTTCAACCGGCATCCCGCCGATCCGGAGAAGTTCTCGCTTTGGCGTATCGCAGCCCCCCAAAACCGCTTTTTGCCTCGCAGCAAGTTGGCGGAATTTATAAGTGCCGGTGGACAATCGAGGATTGCCGAGGCTGATTCGAGGAGCCATTGATGCTATCTCGCTGGAGGCAGAAATTCGGCAAGTACCGATTGTTGTGATCTGTCATCTCTGCATGGGTTGCGGGTCAGGACTCAACCCTTTTACAGGCAATAGCAATCTTATGAAAAGCGGCACAAGTGCGATTCTGTGGAACTTTATGTCGCTGTTCGGCCGCTTTTTTACTATTGCCGTTACTTAACGGCTCCTTTTTATTTTTCAGAAAATTTTAATTTTAAACCGCAAATAATACTCGTGCAAATTGCTTTGACCGCTTTTGCCCCTTATAAACTCGATCTGATGGGGCGCTTCTTTAAACCCGGGTGTGTTCAGATGATCGCACCTGATATTTTTGATTGTATTCCCGGCGTTTGGGCTTGTTGACGCGCGCCCGGTATGCTTTTCAAGGCGTCGATAGATTTGATGCATTCTATGTCCGATGTATGCCATCAGGTAATCACGGCAGCTAATTGGTTTGAGGGTTTTAATTGTTTCGTATTGGCGCCGTACTTTGTTGCGTGGTTCTGGCGGGGTGTAATTCCGTTTCGAGCGAAGGTCCGCTGGCTGGCGCTATTGTAAAAGATGCCGGTCAATCCAGTGTTGAATTGGGTCGCAGGAATGCCGCAGTTTTCGACATTGTCGACATCGACAGCCGCAGTGCGCGCCTGGTTTCCGACTATGTTTCTTCCACCCTCAATCGCCGTTTTGGCATGGGCGGTGGCGTCGGTCCGGTCGTTATCGGTGTCGGCGACGCATTGAAGGTGACGATTTTCGAAGCTGGTGCCGATGGCCTGTTTTCGACGGCGCAATCGAAGCAGGTATCGCTCGATATCGTCGTGCAGCCGGACGGCACGGCGGCAATCCCGTATGCCGGCTCGGTTCGATTCGCGGGCAAGACGCTTGACCAGGCTCGCAAGGCAATCCTGGCGGCGCTGGCTACAAAGGCCGTCGAGCCGGATGTCATCGTGACGAGCATGGGTACGCCGTCGCGCACCGTTACGGTTTCGGGCGCCGTTGGCCGTCCTTCCATGGTGCCGCTGGATCTGACCAGGGAAAAGATCACCGAAGTCATCGCCAAGGCCGGTGGACCCTCGACGCAACCCTATGAAACCTATGTTACGCTGGTTCGCGGCAGCAAGACCGGCACGGTTCTGCTGAAGTCGATCATCGAGCATCCTTCGGAAGATATCTATGTGCAGCCCGGCGATCAGATTTTCCTCGTCCGCGATCCGCGAACCTTCACCTTGCTCGGCTCTGTTCGTGGAGACGGCCGTATCGAGTTCGGAGCGAACGATCTGAATCTCCTCGAAGCGGTTGCCCTCGGTCATGGCGCGATCGACGATTCTAGCAATGCCAAGGGCTTCTTCCTGTTCCGCTACGAAGAGCCTGAAATCGCGAAGATTCTGCTCGGCCCCGCCCGTTTCCAGGATCTGCTGCGCAAGGGAATGGTGCCGGATGCCAAGGGACGCTATCCGATCGTTTATCGGTTCGATATGTCCAATCCTGACAGCCTCATCGTAGGGCAGACCTTCCCGGTCAAGAGCCGCGACGTCATCTACGTGTCGCGCCATCCGTCCGTCGACATCAGGAAGTTCCTGAATCTTATCGGTACGCCGCTAGGCATCGCGTCCCAGGGAGCAGCAACAGCGGTGAATCTGGGACAGTAATTCTGGAAAAATGAAAGAGCAGCGGTGCCATCCGGTCTACCTGCGCTTCTATTCGTCGGCGGATGCCGACATCTGTATGATTGTGACGGATCGTGCCTTGTCGGCAACGGAAATTCATAGCGAACTGACTTGTCGAGAACACGACAATCGTCGCAAGCAATAGCTGCGATCTTCGACTTGGATTGAAGGGTGCAAGAGATCGCATATTGCATCGGTAGTTGCGCTGCCTCATAGTGGTTGCACACGCATTTTTTTTGTTGATAACAACCACAGATAATAACGTGCGCAGTTGATATTGAATCTGGCCAGTTTGGTGCATTTCTTCGAGTATTGCTGAGAGAACATGACAGTTGAAATTATCGGACGCGCAAGCGTTGCCCCAGGGGCGAGTTCGATTGAAGAACTGCAGCTTGTCCTCAAGGAGGGGCGTTGTACCGTAAGCCGCATACCAGAGGAGCGCTGGGATCTCGCGCGCTTTTGGCATCCGGCTGTTGGTATTCAGGGGAAGACTTACAGTTTCGCAGCTGGCGTCTTCGATAATGTCTACGCCTTCGATCCAGCGGTTTTCGGCCTTTCCCAGCGCGAAGCGATGCAGATGGATCCGCAGCAGCGCATTCTTCTGAATATAGTCTGGCGCGCTTTGGAAGATGCAAACTTGCCGCTCGATGGATTCGAGGGCCAGCGCGTCGGCGTCTATGTCGGGGCATCCTCACTTGAATATGGCAATCTGACGCTGGAAGACCCCGCCTCGGGCAGTCCGTATTTCATGACGGGCAACACGCTTTCCATCGTTTCCAACCGCATCTCGCACATATTCGGATTGCGCGGACCGAGCATGACGATCGACACGGCCTGTTCGTCGTCGCTGGTCGCCCTCGATCAGGCGGTGAAGGCGCTGGAGGGCGGCGAGATCGATACGGCAATCGTCGGCGGCATCAATATCTTGCTCAACCCCATG
Organism: Rhizobium sp. AB2/73; assembly: GCF_020871915.1. Taxonomy (NCBI): domain Bacteria; kingdom Pseudomonadati; phylum Pseudomonadota; class Alphaproteobacteria; order Hyphomicrobiales; family Rhizobiaceae; genus Rhizobium; species Rhizobium sp. AB2/73. The sequence continues at coordinate 970,531 of NZ_CP067071.1, forward strand.
TCCTTCGTAGGGTTTGCGCAGGCACGCATGCTCTCTCCAGAGGGCCTCTGCCGCGCGTATGACGATAATGGTCGCGGTTATGTCCGCGCAGAGGGCGGTGCGGCGATCGTATTGCGCCGGACAGACGTTGCGCTTCGCGAGAAGGACCGCAGCTATGCCAGGATCCATGCCGTAGGCGTCAATTCCTCGGGACGCACCAACGGCATTTCCATGCCGTCCCGTGAGGCGCAGGCCGCCCTGCTTCAGTCGATTTATGAAGGCTGCAATATCGATGTCAATCGCATCGCCTTCATCGAGGGGCATGGAACGGGGACGAAGGTCGGCGACCCCGCTGAAATATGGGCGATCGGTGAAGTCATAGGCCGCAATCGGCGCGCGCCGGTGCCGATCGGCTCGATCAAGACCAATATCGGCCATACCGAACCCGCATCCGGCCTTTTCGGGCTGTTGAAGGCCGTGATTGCGCTTGAGAATAATTTCCTTCCGGCTTCGCTGCATTTCGACCACCCGAACGAGTCCATCGACTTCGAGGGATTGAACGTTCGGGTCAACACATCAACGATCGAGCTTCTTCCGGCCAAGCAGGCACGCTTTGCCGGGATCAATTCCTTCGGCTTCGGCGGAACGAACGCTCACGTTGTCATCAGCGATCCCGATCCGATCGCGCCGCCAGAGCCGCCAATCCGAGGCGAGGGGATCGTTTTTGCCGTCAGCGCTCATACGGCGTCCGCTCTTTCGACTCTGCTTGAAGACTACAGGACCCGTCTTGAAACTGCCGAACCCAAGGAGGCTCGTCAGATCGTTGCTTCCGCTGCTGCCAATCGCGAACCCATGCGTCATCGTTTTGCTGCCCGCGCAAAGGACAGCGCGGCCGTGCTTGCCGCGATCGATGCGCATCTTGCAGGCAGAAATTCGGTCGGCGAGGCGGGCGAAGCTCCGGCGCAGGCTGCCAAGATCGCCTTCGTTTTTTCCGGCAACGGCTCGCAATGGGCGGGAATGGGTATCGGCGCCTATCAGGAAAACCGCCATTTCCGGCAATGCTTCCAATCCTTCAGCGCGCTCTTTGAATATTATCTCGGCGAAAAGCTGACCGATCTGCTCGTTGCTTCCGATCTTGCCGCACGCCTGGCCGATACCAAGATCGCGCAGCCGCTGCTGTTCGCAATCCAGGCTTCTCTTTCGGATTGTCTATGGTCCATGGGGGTCAAGCCCGATGCGGTCTTCGGCCATTCGGTCGGCGAAATCGCAGCCGCTTATGCCGCCAAGGCGCTGACGGCAGCCGAAGCGGTTGCAATCGTCGCCAAGCGCTCGTTGCACCAGGATCTCCTCGCCGGCGAGGGCAAGATGGCTGCCGTGGTGCTTGGCGAGGATGCCGCTCTGGCCTTTGCGAAATCCAAAGGTCTCGACAATATATATATAGCGGCGATCAATGCTCCGAATTCGGTAACGATCTCCGGTCCGGCCGATGAGATAGAGGCCTACAGGGACGCTGCGCGCAAATCCCAGATCGTCGCGCATGTTCTCGATATCAATTATCCGTTCCATCATCCGATCATCGACCGCGCCAAAGAGGCTTTTTTCGCGGACCTGCCCGATCTCGCGCCGGATAGCGGCACGGGGATCTTCATTTCGACGGTAACAGGCGAATTGCGCGACGGGCGCCTGCTGGACACGCAATATTGGTGGCGCAATGTTCGCGATCCTGTGCTCTTCAAGGCTGGTTGTCAGGCCGCGATGGCAATGGGATGCAACCTCTTCATCGAGATTTCGCCGCGCCCGATCCTGTCGAACTATGTGGCGGAGATCGCCAAACAGGCATCGGTTCAGGTCATTGCGATACCGACCTTGCTACGGGAAGCGCCTGTCGCCGACCATGATCCGGTTTCGCAATCATTTGCGCGGGCAGTCGCCAATGGAGCGCCTGCGCTGCGTGCCCGCGGCAGCGCCACCCGCAACGCCTTCGTCAAACTTCCGTCTCTGCCTTTCGAACCAGTGGAGCTTCGCACCCCTCCGACGACGGACGAGATCGATATCTTCGGTCGGGATCGCAAGAGCCCATATACGCTGCTCGGTTGGCGCGCCGATCTTAATGGTTCGAATTGGAAGAACCATCTCGATGCCCGTCTCTTCCCGGACCTTGCTGAACATGTGGTCGACGGCAAGGCCATCATGCCAGGCAGTGGCTTCGTCGAGATCGCGGTAACGGCGGCGCAACGCTATTACGGGACGGATGAGGTTGAAATCGGCAATCTCGAAATCATCCGGCCGCTGGAATTGTCCCAGGAGCGAATGGTCGAGCTATCGACCATCCTGTCGCCTGAGACCGGAGATATCGAGATCCGGTCGCGCGAACGCCTGAGCCATGACGAATGGACGGTTCACGTGGTTGGACGTTGCCGCAAGCCGCTGGCCGGCGAGGGGTACAGCAGATCCCTCGAGCGATCGGACACGGAGCGCAAATCGACGCTGACCTCCGACGTGACCTATGAAACGGCGGATCGTTTCGGATTGCATTATGGCCCGCATTTCCAGCTTCTGTCGAAAGCCGTGGCGTTTGGTCATCATGTGATCGAAGTGGACCTGAAACCGGCTGCCCCGCCGTCTCATCCCTTCGCCAGCTATAACCTCAATCCCATGTCGGTGGATGCGGCGTTTCACGGACTCGTCGCATTGTTCGATCAATTCTCCGGCGACGAAACCGGTGCTCCCTATATTCCCGTTCATTTCGGCACCGTGAGAGCTTTCGGCAAGGGAAGGCCGATCGTCAAAGCCGTTATCGAGATCGAGCGGTTCAGCGCGAATTCGATCAAGGCCCGTTTTACCCTGTTCGATGCAGATGCCAAGCCGGTCGTCGTTCTTGACGATAGCCGTTTCCGCCGTACACAGCTGCGCCGCAGGGCAACGCTCGATTCCGTCGCCTTTCATTATGAGGGCGTGCCTTCGGCTCTTTTCGCCGGCGGAGACAGACCCGGCGCCGGCACACGGCTGATTTCATTGCACGACGGCTCCAATGGGAACCATGCACTCAACAATGCAAGTCTTCTTCTTGATGCCGCGATCTATCGGGCCTGCCATGATATCGCGCTGAAGGTTGCGGACCGCAACGGTACCGTCGCATTCTCCGGCCTTCCCGGCGATCCCGAGTTCAGGTCTTTCCTTGTCAATTGCCTCTACATTTTGGAGGACGCCGGCATCGCGGAAACGGGAGACGGCAGGTGGCATGTTCCCCTTGAACCGACGCTGCCGCCGGTGGCGGAACTGCTGCAAGAAATCTATCGTGAGGACGCCGGGCGCGTGGCCGAGAGTGTCCTCGTTGGCGATGCCTATCGCGAGACGCTCGAGCAACTGGCGGCGATACGCCCGCATGTGCTGGGGCGTGAGCCTGCGGCCCAGGGCGCAAATATGCCGGGTGGGGCGACGCTGGAGCATGTGCTTGTACATTCTCCGTTGAGCCAGAGACGGCTTTCGATGCTGGCGGAGGCATTGGCTTCCTCCATCGAGGCCAATGACGGGCCGATTGGGCACGTTCTTGAGGTCGGCTCGATATCGGTTGCGTTCAGTCGAAAGCTGGCAACGATCGCCGCAGCCTCAGGTGCATGTCTCGTGATCGCTGAGCCGCGCGAGCAAGCCCGTCGAGCATTGGAGATCGCCTTCGAGCGTGACGCGCATGTTATCGTTGCCGATCCTGTCAGGCTGACGGATCACCATGTCGCCGACATCGTGGTCGCCTCCGGCGATCAGAGCCAGCATCTGATGCGCCACAATGACGAGATCAAGCGGATGGTCCGGTCGGTCGCCGCCAGCGGCGCGCAGCTGCTGCTCGTCGATCGCGCACCGAGCGCCTTCAATGATTTCGTCTTCGGTCTTTCCGAAAGCTGGTTTGCCGATAGCCAGTCGCCGGAATTCCCCGTCGGACGGCTCGGTACGCCCCAGCAGATTGCCGATCTCCTCGGAACTCTGGGCTTTGCCAAGTCTCTGATCCAGGAACAGACTTTCCCCGAAGGTGCGCTGATTACGGTGTCGGCCGTCTCCGAGCGGCAGCCGGCGGAGGATATTGTTGCCGAAGCCGTCGATCCGATCCTGATCTTGTCGGAGCAAGGCCGGAAGGGTCTCGGCAGGCTGGGCAAGAATATAACGATCATCGATCTCGACGCATCGTCTCCGGATATTGTCGACGCTCTCGATGCCATTGACCCGGCTACGCGCCGCGTCGTCTATCTTGCGGATATGAAGCGCGGCGATGCAGCGGAACTCTCGTTGTCACGTCTCTCCGCCTTCACGCAGTTAGCGAACCTGCTGTCTCAGCACGCCGATGGAGCACGGCCTCGAATGGTCATCGTGGCGCCTGGCGGCTCTCCGCTGTCGGCTGGCTCTCTCGATGGTGCCAATGCGGGCCTGTGGGCTTTCGGACGCGTCCTGCAGAATGAATATGATGCCTTTGACGTGCACCTGCTGGATGCCGATATGGCTGGCAGTCGAGCGCTATTGGTGGTCGATACCCTGATGGTCGCGGAAACGGACAATAGGGAATGGTTCCTGGATCGCGCGACCGGAAGGGTCCGGGAAGTCCGAGCTGTGGCCGGTCCCTTCGATGCCATCGAAGCGAGCCGCAGTGATTTCACAGCAGCAACGATCCGCCAGCATGTGAGCGGGCGTCTGGACAGCGTAGCGTGGGAGGAGGCGAGTCTTCCCGCGCCCGACGGGGGCGAAGTTGTCGTCTCCGTCGAAGCCACCGGCCTCAATTTCCGGGATGTCATGTGGGCTATGGGCGTTCTGCCCGAGGAAGCATTGGAAGACGGCTTTGCCGGTGCCACGATCGGCATGGAATTTGCCGGCCGAGTTCTTGCCGTGGGCGACGCGGTCGATGATCTCAAGCCGGGCGATAAGGTGATGGGAATCGGGCCTGCGGCATTCTCGACTCATGTGCGTGTCCATCGCGATGGCGTGACAAAGCTGCCGGAGCAGATGGAAACCGTTGCTGCCGCCACTGTGCCGGTTGCCTTTCTGACCGCCTATTATGCGATGGTCGAGCTTGGACGCATTGAGCCCGGCGAGACCATCCTGATCCATGGAGCTGCCGGCGGCGTCGGCCTGGCTGCACTCCAGATCGCCAAGCACAGGGGAGCGAAGGTGATCGCCACGGCCGGCACGGTCGAGAAGCGCGGCTTCCTCGAAATGCTCGGCGCCGATCACGTGCTTGATTCCCGCTCTCTGGATTTCGTTTCCGGCGTGCGGCGGCTTACGGGTGGCGAGGGGGTCGATCTCGTTCTGAATTCGCTCTTTTCCGAAGCGATGGAACGGAGCATCGAGCTGGTCAAGCCTTTTGGCCGTTTCCTGGAGCTTGGCAAGCGTGATTATTACGCCGACCGCAAGATCGGCCTGCGTCCATTCCGGCGCAATGTCAGCTATTTCGGTATCGATGCCGATCAGCTTCTGGTCAATGTACCCGACCTGACACGGCGCATATTCAGGGAGATCGGTCAGCTTTTCGCCGAAGAAAAGCTGACGCCGCTGCCGTATCGCGCCTTCGCTTATGACGAGATCGGCAACGCTTTCCGGTTGATGCAGAATGCCGGCCATATCGGCAAGATCGTGGTGCGCCCGCCTGTTGCTCGTGTCGACAGCGTCTTGCGAGCGCCTGCGAAATCTCTGCGCTTCGATGCCGGAGGCGTTTTTCTCGTTGCGGGCGGCATTGGCGGCTTCGGGCTATCCGCCGCCGATTGGCTTGTTTCCAGGGGTGCGCGCCGCATAGCTCTGTGCTCGCGCCGAGGCATTGCCGATGCGGAAACGAAAAAGGCGATAGCCGATTGGGCCAGGCGGGGTGTGGTGACGACGCTGCATGCCTGCGATATCACCGATGCTGCCGCGGTTGAGACGCTGCTTGCCTTGCTTCGCTCCGAAGGAGCGCTGAAGGGTGTCGTTCATGCCGCCATGGTTCTGGACGACGCGCTGCTCGCCAACCTGACGCCGGAGCGCAATCGTCCCGTTCTCGAGGTCAAGATCCGCGGTGCGGAAAATCTGGATCGCCTGACGCGAGACGACAAGCTGGAGCTTTTCCTGCTGTTCTCCTCGGCAACGACCATGCTCGGCAATCCCGGCCAGGCGAATTATGTGATGGCAAACGGCTACTTGGAGGGCCTGGCGCGTGCGCGCCGCGCTGCCGGCAAGTGCGCGCTCGCCGTCGGTTTCGGCGCCATCGCCGACAAGGGCTTCCTTGCCCGCAATATCGAGGTCAATGATCTCCTTTCCAAGCGCATCGGCAAGGCTGCGCTGAAGGCACGCGATGCTCTGGAGCAGGTGGAGCGTTATATGCTTGCGGACAGAGGCGCGATCGATGCAGCGGCGGTCATGATCGCCGAGATCGATTGGAATGCCGTGCGCCTGCTGCCGATCTCAGGCCGGTCGCTGTTCGAGCCGCTGATGCGCCATGGAGGCAGTCATCAGGTCTTCAACGAGGGAGACAACGTCGATCTCAGGGAGCTGATCAGGGGGAAATCGGAAGGGGAGGCTCAGGCCGCGCTGCATGCGCTCATCGCTGCGGAGATTGCCGCCATCCTGCGCGTGACGGAAGACACGGTGACGCCTGACAAGGTGTTGAAGGATATCGGGCTCGATAGCCTGATGGCCATGGAGCTCGGCATGAGCTTCCAGCAGAAGACCGGCTTCGATATTCCTCTGAGCGGCGTAGGCGAGGGTACCACCGTGGGCGATGTCGTCAGCCGCTTGCGTGATCGTGTCATGAATCGCAATGGTGATGACGCTAATGGCGACGCAGCGGGTGATGACGGTGTGGTCGAGCGTCTGGCTCGCAGCCATGCCTCAGACCAGGAAAAAAGGGCCGTCCAGTGACCATGTATGATGCCGATGATGGCAATCCGGCTGAGCGGAAGAAGAGCAAGCTGCTCGAGCAGATGCGCCGAGTTGGCGAATCCTCCGGCCGCAATCGGACCGAACGGCTGAACCGGCAGCCGCAGGCACAGCCGCGCCAGGTGACGTGCTTCGAGGATCTGCCGGAATACAAGCGCGTCGCAACGCAGCGCATTGCGGGGGAATTGCTTGGCGTTGCCAATCCCTTCTACCGATCGCATGATGCCGCTGCGGGCGCGACGACGCGCATCGGCGGGCGCGAGTTCGTCAATTTTGCTTCTTATGACTATCTGGCGACCAATACCGATCCGCATGTTGCCGCACGTGCGAAAGAAGCGATCGACCGCTTCGGAATTTCGGCGTCGGCAAGTCGCCTCGTGGCGGGAGAGCGGCCTGGTCACGTCGAGCTCGAGCGCAGGCTCGCCGCCGTCTATGGTGTCGATGCCGCCGTCTGCTTCGTCAGCGGCTACCTTACCAATGTTGCCGCGATCGGCTGCCTGATGGGGCCACAGGATCTCGTGATCCACGACGAATTCATTCATAACAGTGCGCTTGCCGGCATCAAGCTTTCCGGCGCGGCACGCCGTCTGTTTCAGCATAATAATGTCGAGAATCTCGAAAATATCCTGAAGACGCTCTCATCGGATTTTCGGCGCATCCTCGTTATCGTCGAAGGCATCTATTCGATGGATGGCGATATCGCCGATCTGCCGGCCCTGCTGGAATTGAGGGCGCGCTACGGTTTTTGGCTGATGGTCGACGAAGCGCATGCGCTTGGCATTCTTGGCAAGACGGGCCGTGGCACATTCGAGCATTTCGATCTCGATCCGCGTGATGTCGATATCTGGATGGGCACGCTGTCGAAGACGACCTCCAGCTGTGGCGGCTATATTGCCGGCAGCAGCGCACTTGCCGATATTCTAAAAGCGGAAGCCGGCGGTTTCGTCTATAGCGTCGGTCTCTCACCGGTTCTCGCCGCCGCCGCCATTGCTGGCCTCGATATCCTCAAATCCGAACCGGAGCGAACCGAACGCCTCAGGCGTAACGGCCATCTTTTTCTCGAAGAAGCTGAGGCGGCGGGCCTCGATACCGGCCTCAGCATGGGTCATTCGGTGGTGCCCGTGATCGTCGGCGATTCGCTTCGTGCGGCGCAGCTTTCGAACGACCTGCTCGCCGAAGGCATCAATGTGCTGCCTATCATCCATCCGGCGGTGCCGGAAGGCATGGCGCGGCTCCGCTTCTTCATCACCTGTAATCACACCGAGGAACAGATCCGGCGGGCGGTCGCGCTCACGGCCGAAAAACTCAAGAGTTTGGAGGACCGCAATTTCGGTCTCGCCTCGCTGGATATGGACAAGATGATGCAGCTGCTGCCCCTGGCTCAGGCTCCAGGCGGCTCATAAGTTCGGGGCGGTCGTCTCATGCACGTTATCGTCACGGGAGGTTCAAGCGGAATTGGTCTGGCGGTAGCGAAGCTTTATGCGGCCAGGGGCGCTCGAGTTTCGCTTCTTGCCCGCGATGTGGGGCGGCTCGAAGCGGCGCGCGCCGAAATCGCAGCGCTTCCCGGTGTCGACGACGCATTCATCCGGGCGGCTTCCGCTGATGTGGCCTCGGCCGAGCAGACCGCGGAGGCGGTAAAGCTTTGCGAGGCGTCCCTTGGTCCGTGTGATATCCTCATAACTTCTGCGGGCATCGTCGAGCCTCGCGCCTTCGATGCAATGCCGGCATCGGTTTTCGATGAGCAGATCTCCATCAATGTCCTCGGAACGGCCAATGCGGTTCGCGCTGTTTATAAAGGCATGAAGAGCCGGCGCGGCGGCCGGATCATGATGATCTCTTCGGGCGCTGCCTTGATCGGTATCTTCGGTTACACCGCCTATTGCGCATCCAAATCTGCGTTGGAGGGTTTTGCCGAAGCTTTGAGTGCCGAGGCTGGTGCTTCGGGCGTAAAGATTTCGATCTGCTTTCCGCCCGATACGATGACGCCGCAATATCGCCGGGAAATCTCGCTCAGGCCCCGCGAGGCGGAGGTGGTGATGGGGGCCGTCAAACCGTGGAGCGCGGAGGTGGTCGCGGCAAAAATCGTCCACGGACTGGATCGCGGCAAGCAGAGAATCCATTTCGGATTTTCGCTGACGGCGCTTGCATTTTTCGGACCATTGATAAAACCGCCGCTGCTATGGTGGTTTTCGCGCACGACGCGAAAAATATTTGGTGGGGAGGGGGTACGCGGTCTTGCCGATACCGCCGAGCAACGCTTTGATAGTGATAAGTAATACGAAACAACTACCGGTGTTGCGCTGTCGGTGAAACACGTGCAAGAGAAGGTAAGTCAGGGAATTGGCGGCCCGTTCCTCGCGGATATGAGAATGTCATGGAGGCGGCGGGCATTTGGATGGCGCAATCTTGAAGCTTCATGATTTTCCAGTTCTTTTGACGCTCGCCTGCTTCGCGTTTTCCTGCGTCATCGTCCTGCTGACTGATCCTTTCGCAATGCCGGCTGCCGTCACCGCCGAGAATCGCCCGAAAAGAAGCTGGCGGCGGGTAGCCTGCGACTGGGCGGCGAGGATTCCGGTTATCATATTGATCTATGTCGCCTTCTTCGCCATCTCCTGGCGCCCGCTCTACAGCACGCAGGCTGTCATCAGCTTCTTCGTCATCTTCACGGGCATATCGCGGGCGAAGTTCGAGTTTATCCGTGAGCCTCTGGTTTTTTCGGACATCGCGCTCGTCGTAGATGTCTTCAAATACAAGGAGATCTTCTACGCAACTTCGCTGAACATCGTCTTCTGGATCATCGCCTTCGCTTATGTTTTCGGCCTCAGCGGCCTCTACATGTATCTCGAGCCGTCGGTTTTGCCTTCGTCGAACCAACTGCTGTGGATCCTGTTGATGTTGGTGGTCGCCTTCGCGCCATGGCTCGCGCTGTTCAGCAGGGTCGTCAGCGAACCGGTCTGCCGTTTCACACAAAAGTTTCTCGGCAGGGTTGATGTAAAGATCGATACGGTGCGGTTTGGCACATTCGCTTCCGTCGTCTTTCATTTCGTCATCTGGGTTGGTGTCCGGCGCGAGGCGATCGTCTCGGAATTGTCCGGGCGCTTCATGTCGGCGCTTCAGGAGCTTTGGGACCATGGTGAAGACGAACCGCTCATCGTCGTCTGGCAATCCGAATCCTTCATCGACCTGAGACATTTCGGCGTCAACAATATCAAGCTTCCCAATCTCGACCGCCTGCGTGAGCAGGCCGCGCAATGGGGCCGCATGACCAGCGTCTTCGAGGGTGGCTATACGCTGCGAACCGAATTTGCCGTCTTGAGCGGGCTGCTGCCCGAAAATGTGCATATCGATGCCAGCTACCCCTATCTGCGCGCCAGCCACTATAAGGATGTGGTCTGGCCGGCGCGGCTGAAGAAGGCGGGCTGGAAGACACAGTTCATCCATCCCTACGACAAGACATTCTTCCTTCGCCACAAGGCATTGCCGCAGCTCGGCTTCGACCGGATGATGATGCTGGACGAGTTTGATCACAATCCGGAACGCGATGGACCCTATGTCAGCGATCTCTCGCTGACCAAGAGTGTGATTCGGACGATCGACGACGATGGCGTGGGCAAAAATTTCCTCTTTGTCGCATCCATGGCGAACCATGGCCCCTGGGAGCCGGGCCGCTGCGGCGACCTCGTCAATCCGGTGGATATCTATGGCGAGCTCCTGATGCGCGCCGATCATGCGCTCGGCAATCTCGCCCATCACCTCGACAGGCTGGATCGCCCGGTCTGGCTGCTCTTCTATGGCGATCATGCGCCTTTGCTGAAGGCCTTTGCCGATCCTTTCCCCGATCCGCGCACCGATTACGTCATCGTTCCGCTAGGCCGCGCGCGCGCCCATTCCCAAAAGCCGCAGCAACCGCAGGAAGAGGCGCCCTGGAATCTGATCGGCACATTGCTGCACTATGCCGGGCTTGCCACCGAGGTCGCGGAATGATGCCCAGTGGGGAAGGGGTCACGCGCCCGCGCGTCTTCCTCTTCCTGCAGGGGCCATCCTCGCCTTTGTTCGTTGAGACTGCCAGGATATTGGAAAAGGCTGGCGGCCGCTGCATCCGCATCAACTTGAATGCCGGGGATTGGATTTCTTGGCGCTGCCGCGGCGCCTCCAATTATCGCGGCGGTTTTGCCGGATGGCGCGCCTATGTCAGGCAGCGAATCGAGGCCGAGAACGTCACCGACCTGATCCTGCATGGCGAGGAGCGCCCCTACCATCAGGTTGCCATCGAGGAGGCGCGGCGTACCGGCGTTACCGCCAATGTCGTCGAAATGGGATATTTGCGGCCCGACTGGGTGACGCTTGAGCGAGATGGCCTCTCCTCCAATTCGCACTTTCCGGCCGATCCTGCCTATATATTGAAAGCAGCGTCCAAGCTGCCGGAACCGGATTGGAAACGCCGCTACAATCAAACTTTTCTGGCGGAAGCCCTTTACGATCTTGCCTATTATCTCCCGACCGTCTTTCTGTGGTTCCTCTATCCAGGCTATCGGCGGCACGGGCTCTACCATCCCCTAATGGAATACGCCGGCTGGCTGAGGAAACTTCCTTTCAGGGGCAGGAGGGCACGAGAGGCAGAGGGTGTGATCAAGGATCTGATTGCCGCCGGCAAGCGCTTCTTCGTCTATCCGCTGCAGCTTCAGACCGATTTTCAGTTGCGAGCGCACTCGCCCTTCCATCAGCAGCAGGATGCTATCCGGTTGATTCTTCGTTCCTTCGCGGAGAATGCGGCATCCGACGCGCATCTCGTCCTCAAGCTGCATCCGCTCGATCACGGGCTGGTGGATTGGCGCGCCTATGTCGACCGTATCGGCGCCTCATGCGGATTGTCGGCTCGCATTCATCTGATCGATGGTGGCAATCTCGATCGGTTGATTGCCGCCAGCCAGGGCATGGTGACAGTCAACTCGACGGCGGCCCTTTCCGCACTGCAGGCTGGGAAGCCGGTCAAAGCGCTGGGAGCGGCGGTCTACGATATCGATGGTTTGAGCGATCAAGGTAGCCTGGATCGATTCTGGTGGGAGCCGATACCGCCGTCGCCGGAGCTATGCAGCGCATTTTTTCGCCTGCTGGCCGCGGCGGTACAGCTACGCGGCAACTTTTGCTCGCGCGAGGGCGCGCGCGCCGCCGCCGCGCAGATCGCGGGGAGACTGCTGTCGCGGACGGTCAACCTGCCGGATGCCTACATCGAGCCGCCGCCAAGGCGGCGACCGATAAAATTTCATGTGCCGTAATGAAGATGCAATGGGATGGAAGAGGAATTGTCGCCCCCGCGAGGGTCTTCAGGCTGAAATTGACAACGAGGCCACTTACATGTGGACTGACGCGGAACTCAGCGCAGCGATTCGACACTGGGAATGAATGTGGATAACGGTTTGCCGGGAGCAAACGCCATGGATGACAGCAAGATGGAACGATTCATGTTGAAGGAGCTGCTTGTTATCATAGCAGCCCTCGTGCTTGTTTCCGTCGTACTTCTGGCCGTCATCATTCTCGGCAACTACTGAGCCACAGGTGTCGGACGCACAAACGCGCTCATCGTGATTGCTGCCTACAGCCGCCGATCATTCAAACTGACAATCAAACATGTGAAGAATGGTGGGCGATGAGAGACTCGAACTCCCGACATCCTCGGTGTAAACGAGGCGCTCTACCAACTGAGCTAATCGCCCTTCTGCGAAGCGGGTCATTGCCCCGCCGCGTTCGGTGGCCGTGATCTATGCGGAACGACGACAAACCGCAAGAGTGTTTGTGAAGATTTTTTGATTTTTTTGAATTTTACACCTCTCCGGCCGTCGTCATCCACATGAGCAGATGTGAGGCTTACTGGATTGCTCCTGTGCATATCAGGCGCGAATGAAATGCGCGGAGCGGGAACCTGCCATGTTAAATCGCCGGAACGGAAAGTTGCGGGCGAGCTTGTCCAAAACAATTCGCACTCTGTCATCGATTTGTATTCAAACCTGCTTGACACCCAAACACGAACCCCGTAGTTAGCCGCTCATCGAACGGCGAGGGCCGCTTTGATGGGTGCGGAAGCATCTGGAATGCTTGAAATGAAATGCGGGTGTAGCTCAGTCGGTTAGAGTGCCGGCCTGTCACGCCGGAGGTCGCGGGTTCGAGCCCCGTCACTCGCGCCATTTCAAGGTAAATTTCGGATCCGCACCGGCTGAAAGGCCAAACAATGCGCGGGTGTAGCTCAGTCGGTTAGAGTGCCGGCCTGTCACGCCGGAGGTCGCGGGTTCGAGCCCCGTCACTCGCGCCATTCTCTCCAAGCCCTTACAATCAAACATCAATTTATTGCGATTGCGAAAGAGCCTTTTCGCGCCAGCGCTGATTTGTCGCGTTGCCGTCGCAACACATTGATATCTACCGCTCGACAGGACCCTAACAGACAGATTCAAAAGGCTTGCGCGCGCGCTCCGCCTGCGCTAACCACGGCTCTGTTGCAACGCTCTTTCGCTTGCTGGGCATTTGCTCAGATGCGCCGCCCCGGCGCTGATCGCAAGCAGGGATGGACATGATGACTGGACTGCTCAGTTCCTATATTCCGATAGCGATTTTCATTGGTATTGCCGTGGTAATCGGCCTGGCGCTGTTGATCACGCCGTTCGCCGTCGCCTTCAAGGCGCCCGACTCGGAAAAGCTGTCGGCTTACGAATGCGGCTTCAATGCATTCGATGACGCCCGCATGAAGTTCGATATCCGCTTCTATCTCGTATCGATTCTCTTCATCATCTTCGATCTGGAAGTCGCCTTCCTTTTTCCGTGGGCCGTATCCTTCGGCGCCATCGGCTGGTTTGGGTTCTGGTCGATGATGGTGTTCCTCGCGGTGCTGACCATCGGCTTTATCTATGAATGGAAGAAGGGAGCCCTGGAATGGGAGTAGCCCCAAGCAACACAACGCTCGTGGCGCCGCAGCCGAAGGGGATCATCGATCCCGCAACCGGCCGGCCGGTCGGCAGCAACGATCCGTTCTTCGGCGAAATCAACAATGAGCTCGCCGACAAGGGTTTTTTGGTCACTTCTACCGATGAACTGATCAACTGGGCCCGCACTGGCTCCTTGATGTGGATGACCTTCGGTCTCGCTTGCTGCGCCGTCGAGATGATGCAGGTTTCGATGCCGCGTTATGACGTCGAGCGCTTCGGCTTTGCACCGCGCGCTTCGCCGCGCCAGTCCGACGTCATGATCGTCGCCGGCACGCTCACCAACAAAATGGCGCCCGCGCTGCGCAAGGTCTATGACCAGATGCCCGAGCCGCGTTACGTCATTTCGATGGGTTCCTGCGCCAACGGCGGCGGCTACTATCACTATTCCTATTCCGTCGTTCGCGGATGCGACCGTGTCGTTCCGATCGACATCTATATTCCGGGCTGTCCTCCCACGGCGGAGGCACTGCTTTACGGCGTGCTTCTGCTGCAGAAGAAGATCCGGCGCACCGGCACGATCGAACGGTAAGGCAGGGGACAAGGTATTATGAGTGAAGCCCTGAACGAACTCGCCGCCTACCTCACGGAAGTTCGCAGCGCCCTGATTTCCTCGAGCGAGATCAAGTACGGCGAGCTGAACGTGACGACGACGACCGAAAACGTTATCGCCCTGCTGACCTTTCTGCGTGATGATGCCAAGTGCGGCTTCGTCAACATGACGGATATTTGCGGCGTCGACTGGCCGCAGCGCGCCGAGCGTTTTGACGTGGTATACCATCTGCTGTCGCCCAAGAAGAACCTGCGCATCCGCGTCAAGGTTCCCGTCGGCGAAGATCAGCCCGTTCCCTCCGCTTGTGGCGTCTATCCCGGTGCCGATTGGTTCGAGCGTGAAACCTGGGACATGTACGGTGTTCTCTTCACCGGCCATCCAGATCTGCGCCGCCTGCTGACGGATTATGGTTTCGAAGGCCATCCGCTGCGCAAGGACTTCCCGACGACCGGTTTCGTCGAGGTTCGTTATGATGATGCCGCCAAGCGCGTTGTCTACGAGCCGGTAGAGCTGAAGCAGGAATTCCGTAACTTTGACTTCCTGTCGCCATGGGAGGGCACCGATTATGTGCTGCCCGGTGACGAGAAGGCGAAGGCATAATTTGATGGCGTGTGGCGGGCTTTCCAGCCTGCCATCCTCTGACATTCTGAAAACGCGAGCATCGCCGCCATGACAGAACATAACGTTCGCAACTTCAACATCAATTTCGGCCCGCAGCATCCGGCTGCGCACGGCGTTTTGCGTCTTGTCCTCGAACTGGACGGCGAAATTGTGGAACGCGTCGATCCGCATATCGGCCTGCTGCATCGCGGCACTGAAAAGCTGATCGAATCGAAGACCTATCTTCAGGCTGTTCCTTATTTCGACCGCCTCGACTACGTGGCGCCGATGAACCAGGAGCATGCCTACGCACTGGCTGTCGAAAAGTTGCTCGGCATTGATATTCCGATCCGCGGCCAGCTGATCCGCGTTCTTTATTCGGAAATCGGCCGTATCCTGTCGCATCTTCTCAACGTTACGACGCAGGCCATGGACGTCGGCGCGCTGACGCCGCCGCTCTGGGGCTTCGAAGAGCGTGAAAAGCTGATGGTGTTCTACGAGCGGGCCTCCGGTTCGCGTATGCATGCCGCCTATATCCGTCCGGGTGGCGTTCACCAGGATCTCCCCGAAAAGCTCGTGCAGGATATTGGCGACTGGTGCGATCCCTTCCTGAAGGCGCTCGACGATATCGACGACCTCCTGACCGGCAACCGTATCTTCAAGCAGCGTAATGTCGATATCGGCGTGGTCTCGCTGGAAGACTGTTGGGCCTGGGGCTTCTCCGGCGTCATGGTCCGCGGCTCGGGTGCAGCCTGGGACTTGCGCAAGGCGCAGCCTTACGAATGCTACGCCGATCTCGAATTCGACATTCCGATCGGCAAGAACGGCGACTGCTACGACCGTTACCTCATCCGCATGATCGAAATGCGCGAATCTGTCCGCATCATGAAGCAGTGCGTCAATCGCCTGCTCGGCGATGCCAAGACCGGACCGGTTTCGTCGCTGGATGGTAAGGTCGTTCCGCCGAAGCGCGGCGAGATGAAGCGCTCGATGGAAGCGCTGATCCACCACTTCAAGCTTTACACCGAAGGCTATCACGTGCCGGCCGGCGAGGTTTATGCGGCTGTCGAAGCGCCGAAGGGCGAATTCGGCGTCTATCTCGTCTCGGACGGTTCCAACAAGCCGTATCGCTGCAAGATCCGCGCGCCGGGCTATGCGCATCTGCAGGCCATGGACTTCATGTGCCGCGGCCACCAGCTCGCCGACGTCGCGGCCGTGCTCGGCTCGCTCGATATCGTGTTCGGTGAGGTGGATCGTTGATGCGAGCCTGGCAGGTCTTCATTCCAGCGCTTCTCGTCGCCTGCGGTGCTTCGGCACAGCAGACCGGCAAGACGCCGGGCCTGCCGAGCATCAACCTGCAGAATTCGAATTCGATCAATTCGAATTCTGCGATTAGTGGAAGTGAGGTTGCGTCGGGCGGAGATTCGACCATGGGTGACCTCCTTTCCCGCGGTTACGAGATCAAGGCCGCTGTGCCGAATGGCGGTAAGTTTGTTGTGTTTATGCAGAAAGACCAGTCGGCCTATGCCTGCGAATTCTCGTCTCTGACGAATACGCGGTGTGGGTCCTTAAACTGAGATAAGGCGTGAAAGATGTCCGTTCGTCGACTAGCCGAAGATCAATTCCAGCCTGCCGCCTTCGCTTTCAATGCGGAGAATGCGGTCTGGGCTGAAAAGACGATCAAGAAATATCCCGAGGGTCGCCAGCAATCCGCGATCATCCCTCTGATGATGCGTGCGCAGGAGCAGGAAGGCTGGGTCACCAAGGCGGCTATCGAAACGATCGCCGACATGCTCGACATGGCCTATATCCGCGCGCTCGAAGTCGCGACTTTCTATACGCAGTTCCAGCTGCACCCCGTCGGTACGCGCGCCCACGTTCAGGTCTGCGGCACCACGCCCTGCATGCTGCGCGGCGCCGAGGGGCTGATCAAGGTCTGCAAGAGCCGGATCAACGATCACGCTTTCGAGCGCAATGGCGACGGCACGCTCTCCTGGGAAGAAGTCGAATGTCAGGGCGCCTGCGTCAACGCACCGATGGTGGTGATCGGCAAGGATACCTATGAGGATCTGACGCCGGCACGTCTCGAAGAGATCATCGATGCATTCGCCGCAGGCAAGGGTCACGAGATTCAGACCGGACCGCAGATCGATCGTGTTTTCTCCGCTCCGGAAGGCGGCTTGACGTCGCTGCTCTCGGATGAGGCGAAGGCAAAGAGTGTCGCGAGCAAGACGGCCAAGGCAACCGCTGACGCCGTATCGATCCCGCCGTCCGAAGCTGCCCGTGCCAAGAGCACGGATGCGGAAACCAATACGAGCCTGAAGACGCCGGCGACGGCGCCAAAAGAGGCAGCCAAGAACGCCAAGGCCGCCGAAACGCAGCCGCTTTCGGGCACTGCGGCCGCGGAACCCGTTGCCGGGAAGCCGTCGCTCGATGACAAGGATCGTCCCGCCGGCATCGAAAGACCGGCGCAGCCGGATAATCTGCAGCTCATTTCAGGTGTCGGGCCGAAGATCGAAGGGACCTTGCATGAGCTCGGCATCTTCACCTTCACGCAGATCGCAAGCTGGAATGAGGCCGAGCGCCGCTGGGTCGATGGCTATCTGAATTTCAGGGGCCGGATCGAGCGCGACGACTGGGTCAGGCAGGCTGAGGCACTCGCTAAGGGTGGCGAAGCGGAATATATCAAGGTCTTCGGCAAGAAGCCGCGGTAAGAGGTGAAGCATGTTACAAGATCAGGACCGCATCTTTACCAATATCTACGGCCTCAAGGATAAATCCCTAAAGGGCGCGATGTCGCGCGGGCATTGGGACGGCACGAAGCAAATCCTCGAAAAGGGTCGTGACTGGATCATCAACGAGATGAAGGCTTCCGGCCTTCGCGGTCGTGGCGGCGCAGGCTTCCCGACCGGCCTCAAGTGGTCCTTCATGCCGAAGGAAAGCGACGGTCGCCCGCATTATCTCGTCGTCAATGCCGACGAGTCGGAGCCCGGCACCTGCAAGGACCGCGACATCATGCGCCACGATCCGCATACGCTGATCGAAGGCTGCGTCATCGCCGGTTTCGCCATGGGCGCGAATACCGCCTATATCTATGTGCGCGGCGAATACATGCGCGAGCGCGAAGCTCTGCAGGCAGCGATCGATGAATGCTACGATGCCGGATTGCTGGGCAAAAACAATAAGCTCGGCTGGGATTTTGATGTTTTCGTTCATCACGGCGCCGGCGCTTATATCTGCGGCGAAGAAACCGCGCTGCTCGAAAGCCTGGAAGGCAAGAAGGGCCAGCCGCGCCTGAAGCCGCCATTCCCGGCCAATATGGGTCTCTACGGTTGCCCCACGACGGTCAACAACGTCGAATCCATCGCCGTAGCACCGACGATCCTGCGCCGCGGCGCCGGCTGGTTCTCCTCCTTCGGCCGCCCCAACAATGTCGGCACGAAGCTGTTCATGATCTCGGGCCACGTCAACCGTCCCTGCACGGTCGAAGAAACCATGGGCATCACCTTCCGCGAGCTGGTGGACAAGCATGCAGGCGGCGTTCGCGGCGGCTGGGACAACCTGCTTGCCGTCATCCCCGGCGGCGCATCGTGCCCGGTCGTTCCGGCTGCCGATATCATCGACTGCCCGATGGATTTCGACGGCCTGCGCGAAGTCAAGTCGTCCTTCGGCACGGCTGCGGCGATCGTCATGGACAAGTCGACCGACATCATCAAGGCGATCGCGCGCATCTCAGCCTTCTTCAAGCATGAAAGCTGCGGCCAGTGCACGCCGTGCCGCGAAGGTACGGGCTGGATGTGGCGCGTTCTTGAGCGTATGGCTCGCGGCAACGCCCAGAAGCGCGAGATCGACATGCTGTTCCAGGTGACGAAGCAGATCGAAGGTCATACCATCTGTGCGCTCGGTGACGCAGCCGCATGGCCGGTTCAGGGCCTGATCCGCAATTTCCGTCCCGAGATCGAAAAGCGCATCGACCAGTACACCGCCAACGCGACGAGCCACGGCGCGGTCCTGGAAGCAGCCGAATAAGGATCGAAAATGGCGAAGACCAACGATATCAGGCAGGACAGCGGAGCGACCGATCGTGCATCGGCCGATCTCGGCCGCGCCGCTGCCGATATATTTGGGAATGCGCCGATCATGCCGATCCATCCGCTGATGGCCCATCCGGCCGCGGCCATTGCCGCTGCGACCGCAATCGGTTTCGGCTTTACCTCGCAACTGGCCGGCGCATTTCTTGGCGCTTTCCAGGGTGCCGTTGAAGCGACCACCAAATTGGCCGAAGCCCTGGAAGACGAAAAGCATCAGGCTGAAGCCGCTGCGAAGCCGACTGCTGCGAATGGCGGGGCAGGGGACGCAAAGCCTCTAAAGGCAGCGCCCGTTGTCAAGACAGCTGCGCCGAAGCCAGTCGCATCGAAGCCGGCTGCTGCCAAGCAGAAGGCGGTTGGCTTAAAGAAGGCTGAGCCGAAGCCCGTAGTTGCCGCGCGCAAGGCCGCGACGACAACTGTAAAGAAGACAGCGAAGGATGAAGCCGCTGCACCTGTTGCCGCAAAGGCGGCTCCCGCGCGCGGCCGCAAGGCAGCTGAGAAGGCTGATGACCTGAAGCGGATTTCCGGTGTCGGTCCGAAGCTGGAGCAGGTGCTGAACGGACGTGGCATCAAGCGATTTGCCGATATTGCCGCCTGGAGCGATGCCGATATCGAGCGGATCGACACGGAGCTTGGCTTCGACGGACGCATCCGGCGCGACGACTGGGTTGGCCAGGCAAAGGCGCTGCTGCCGAAGGGCCGGAGCTGAGATTTTTCCTCGGCTGGATCGCCGCCGGGGAGGTGAATAAACGCGGGTGAGATCATTGCGGAGATGTCTGCAATGTTTCGGTCGCAAAGCTGGTCTTGCGGGGACAAGATTCAGCAAAGCTTATTGTGAGCAAGCCGGTGCTATCAGGCGTTTCAGCCGCCCCGATGGCAACCCGGTTTGCGATCATGAAATTGTCTGCGGCCAAGTTGGGCTGGAGACGTGACATAGGACTGAGTGGACGATGGCTAAACTGAAGATTGACGGTAAAGAGATCGAAGTTCCGGATCACTACACGCTTATCCAGGCGTGCGAGGAAGCCGGCGCCGAAGTCCCGCGCTTCTGCTTCCATGAACGACTGTCGGTGGCCGGCAATTGCCGTATGTGCCTCGTCGAGGTGAAGGGTGGCCCGCCGAAGCCGCAGGCATCATGCGCCATGGGCGTTCGCGATATTCGGGGTGGCCCGAACGGCGAGCTTCCGGAAGTCTTCACCAACACGCCGATGGTCAAGAAGGCCCGCGAAGGCGTGATGGAATTCCTGCTGATCAACCACCCGCTGGATTGCCCGATCTGCGACCAGGGCGGCGAATGCGACCTGCAGGACCAGGCCATGGCTTTCGGTATCGACAGCTCGCGCTATCAGGAAGATAAGCGCGCTGTCGAAGACAAGTATATCGGCCCGCTCGTCAAGACCGTGATGAACCGCTGCATTCACTGCACGCGCTGCGTCCGCTTCACGACGGAAGTCGCCGGCATTTCCGAACTCGGCCTTATCGGCCGCGGCGAGGATGCCGAAATCACCACCTATCTCGAGCAGGCGATGACCTCGGAACTGCAGGGCAACGTCGTTGACCTTTGCCCGGTCGGCGCTTTGACCTCCAAGCCATTCGCCTTCACGGCTCGTCCGTGGGAACTGAACAAGACCGAATCGATCGACGTCATGGACGCCCTCGGCTCGGCGATCCGCGTCGATACCCGCGGCCGCGAAGTCATGCGCGTCCTGCCGAGGGTCAACGAGCAGATCAACGAAGAGTGGATCTCCGACAAGACCCGTTTCATCTGGGATGGCCTGAAGACGCAGCGCCTCGATAAGCCCTATGTCCGTAAGGACGGCCGCCTGCAGCCGGCGACCTGGAGCGACGCTTTCGCCGCCATCAAGTCGGCAGTTTCGGCCACCAGCGGTGATAAGATCGGCGCGGTCGCCGGCGATCTCGCCTCGGTCGAGGAAATGTACGCTCTCGGCGAGCTGCTGAAGTCGCTGGGATCGGAAAATCTCGACTGTCGCCAGGACGGGACGGCGCTTGATCCGTCGCTCGGCCGCGCAAGCTACATCTTCAACCCGAGCATCCAGGGCATCGAAGCCGCCGATGCGCTGCTGATCGTTGGCGCTAATCCGCGCTTCGAAGCGGCCGTCATGAATTCGCGCATCCGCAAGCGCTGGCGTCGCGGCAAATTCCCGATCGGCGTGATCGGTGAAGCTGCAGATCTTCGCTACTCCTATGATTATCTCGGCGCAGGCCCGGATACGCTGGCCGATCTCGTCAGCGGCTCGCACAGCTTCGCCGACGTCCTGAAGAACGCTCAGAAGCCGATGATCATCATCGGCCAGGGCGCTCTCACCCGTGAAGATGGTGCCGAGGTTCTGGCAAATGCCGCCAAACTCGCTGCCGCCGTTGGCGTCGTCAAGGAAGACTGGAACGGCTTTGCCGTGCTGCACACGGCAGCTGCGCGCGTTGGCGGCCTTGATCTCGGCTTCGTGCCAGGCGCAAAGGGCGTCAATGCCGCTGCCATGCTGTCGTCGATGGACGTCCTCTTCCTGCTGGGCGCCGATGAACTCGACTTCAGCCGCAAGGGTGCGAAGTTCACGGTCTATATCGGCTCGCACGGCGATAACGGCGCTCAGAACGCCGATGTCATCCTTCCGGCGGCCGCCTACACCGAAAAGTCGGGCACTTGGGTCAACACCGAAGGCCGTGTCCAGATGGGTAACCGTGCCGGTTTCGCACCGGGCGACGCCCGCGAGGACTGGGCGATCATCCGTGCTCTTTCCGACGTGCTCGGCAAGAAGCTTCCCTTTGATTCGCTGAGGGAATTGCGAGCCAAGCTCTATGCAGCCTTCCCGCATTTCGCCGGGATCGACGAGATTGCCGAAGGCGATAGCGCCCAAATTGCCGCACTTGCGAAAAAAGCCGGCACGATGGGCAAATCGGCATTTGCTTCGCCGATCAAAGACTTCTATTTGACGAACCCGATAACGCGCGCGTCGGCTGTCATGGCCGAGTGCTCGGCATTGGCCCGCAACAATTTCCGCGTTGCGGCAGAGTAAGGGCAGAGGACTATGGATTCATTCGTTTCGACCTATCTCTGGCCGGCACTGATCATGATCGGCCAGTCTCTGCTGCTCCTGGTCTGCCTGCTGATCTTCATCGCCTATATTCTGCTCGCCGACCGCAAGATCTGGGCAGCCGTCCAGTTGCGCCGCGGCCCGAACGTCGTCGGCCCCTTCGGTCTGTTCCAGTCCTTCGCTGACCTGCTGAAGTTCATGTTCAAGGAGCCGATCATTCCGGCCGGCGCCAACAAGACCGTGTTCCTGCTGGCTCCGCTGGTTTCCGTGGTGCTGGCGCTGTCGACCTGGGCCGTCGTGCCTGTCGCGCAGAACTGGGTCGTCGCCGATATCAACGTCGGCATTCTCTACATTCTGGCGATCTCGTCGCTGGAAGTTTACGGCATCATCATGGGCGGCTGGGCTTCGAACTCGAAGTATCCGTTCCTCGGCGCTCTGCGCTCGGCAGCGCAGATGGTGTCCTACGAAGTCTCGATCGGCCTCGTCATCGTCACCGTGCTGCTCTGCGTCGGTTCGCTGAACCTGACGGATATCGTGCTGTCGCAGCAGACCGGCCTCGGCACCAAGCTCGGCCTGCCGGCCTCGTTCCTCGACTGGCACTGGCTGTCGCTGTTCCCGATGTTCATCGTGTTCTTCATTTCGGCGCTCGCTGAAACGAACCGTCCGCCCTTCGACCTTCCGGAAGCGGAATCGGAGCTGGTTGCCGGCTTCATGGTCGAATACGGCTCTTCGCCCTACATGATGTTCATGCTTGGCGAATATGCCGCCGTCGTCCTGATGTGCTCGCTGACGACGATTCTCTTCCTCGGCGGCTGGCTGCCCCCGGTCGATATCTGGATCCTGAACTGGGTTCCGGGCATCATCTGGTTCCTGCTGAAGTCGTGCTTTGTGTTCTTCATGTTCGCGATGGTGAAGGCCTTCGTGCCGCGCTACCGCTACGATCAGCTCATGCGCCTTGGCTGGAAAGTTTTCCTGCCGCTGTCGCTCGCCATGGTCGTTATCGTTGCATTCGTGCTGAAGCTGACGGGATGGGCATGATGATGTCGATCCTCGCTTCAAGCAGATTTGGAGGTTGAAGATGGCCGGAATTTCCAACGCCGTCAGCTCGCTGTTCCTCAAGGAATTTGTCGGCGCATTCTTTTTGTCGATGCGTTACTTCTTCAAGCAGAAGGCAACGATCAACTACCCCTTCGAAAAGGGGCCGGTCAGCCCGCGCTTCCGTGGTGAACATGCGCTGCGCCGCTATCCCAACGGCGAAGAGCGTTGCATCGCCTGCAAGCTCTGCGAAGCCATCTGTCCTGCCCAGGCCATCACCATCGAGGCCGGGCCGCGCCGCAACGACGGCACCCGCCGCACGGTGCGTTACGACATCGACATGGTGAAGTGCATCTATTGCGGCTTCTGCCAGGAAGCTTGCCCCGTCGACGCCATCGTCGAAGGGCCGAACTTCGAATTCGCCACCGAGACCCGCGAAGAGCTCTACTTCGACAAGGCGCGGCTTTTGGACAATGGCGACCGCTGGGAACGCGAAATCGCGCGCAACATCGCGATCGATTCGCCGTACCGCTGAGCGGAGTTTTGAATATGTCGTGACAGGCGGTCGATTATCGCCGTCGCGGTTGAATCTAGACCGGGGCTTTGTCGGACCTGTCGTCCGGCCGAGCTCCATCGGGCAGGGAAACTCCCGGCTGCCCGGGGGAAGACGAAAAAGGCACCAACATGGGTCTGCAGGCTCTTTTTTTCTATATCTTCGCCTTTGTCGCTGTGGCGTCGGCGTTCATGGTCATCTCGGCGCGGAATCCGGTCCATTCGGTCCTGTTCCTGATCCTGGTTTTCTTCAACGCGGCCGGCCTCTTCCTCTTGATGGGGGCTGAATTCCTGGCGATGATCCTGCTGGTCGTTTATGTCGGCGCCGTGGCGGTTCTCTTCCTCTTCGTCGTCATGATGCTCGATATCGACTTCTCCGAGCTCAGGGCCGGCATTCTGGAATACGCACCGATCGGCGCGCTGATCGGCGTTATCCTGGCGGCCGAGCTGATCGTCGTCATCGGCGGCAGCGTCATCTCGCCGACCGTTGCCAAGACCGTCGCCATGCCGATCCCGGCTCTGACGCAGCGGACGAACACCGCCGCCCTCGGCGACGTGCTCTATACCAATTACGTTTATTTCTTCGAGATCGCTGGCCTCGTTCTGCTGGTCGCGATGATCGGCGCAATCGTGCTGACGCTGAAGCATCGCACGCACATCAAGCGCCAGAACATTTCCCAACAGGTCGCCCGCACGCCCGCGACCGCCGTCGAGGTGGTCAAGGTCAAGCCGGGGCAGGGCGTCTGAGGCGAGGCACGAGGATCAAAGGAACAAGAACATGGTCATCGGACTTTCCCATTACCTCACGGTCAGCGCCATCCTCTTCGTGCTCGGCGTCTTCGGTATCTTTCTGAACCGCAAGAACGTCATCATCATCCTGATGTCGGTCGAACTCATATTGCTCGCCGTCAACATCAACATGGTCGCCTTTTCGTCGTTCTTGAACGACATCGTCGGCCAGGTTTTCGCTCTATTCATTTTGACCGTCGCTGCGGCTGAAGCTGCAATCGGTCTTGCAATTCTCGTCGTCTTCTATCGTAACCGCGGCTCGATCGCGGTCGAAGACGTCAACGTGATGAAGGGCTGATAAAGCTATGTTCTTATATAAGGCTATCGTCTTTCTTCCCCTGATTGGTGCTGTTATCGCCGGCCTTTTCGGCCGCGCGATCGGCGCCAAGGCTTCGGAATATGTTACCACCGGCCTGATGATCATCGCGGCCGTGCTTTCGTGGATCGTCTTCTTCACGGTGGCGCTTGGCCATACGGATGGCCCGATCAAGGTTGAAGTCCTGCGCTGGATCCAGTCCGGCGGCATCGACGTTTCCTGGGCGCTGCGCGTCGACACATTGACCTCTGTGATGCTGATCGTCGTGAACTCGGTTTCGACCCTGGTTCACGTCTATTCGATCGGATACATGCATCACGATCCGCATCGTCCGCGCTTCTTCGCCTATCTCTCGCTCTTCACCTTCGCCATGCTGATGCTGGTGACCTCCGACAACCTCGCCCAGATGTTCTTCGGCTGGGAAGGCGTCGGTCTCGCCTCCTATCTGCTGATCGGCTTCTGGTTCAAGAAGCCGTCCGCTTCGGCCGCCGCGATGAAGGCCTTCATCGTCAACCGCGTTGGCGACTTCGGCTTTGTTCTCGGCATCGCAGGCGTCTTCGTCCTCTTCGGCTCGATCAATTTCGATGTGATCTTCGGCAATGCCCAGAGCTTCGCTTCCGGGCAGGGCGGCCAGCCGACCGATATCGTGCTCAATTTCCTCGGCATGCATCTCGATCGCGGCCACGCGCTGACGGCCGTCTGCCTGCTGCTCTTCATGGGCGCGATGGGTAAATCGGCGCAGTTCCTGCTGCACACCTGGCTGCCGGACGCCATGGAAGGCCCGACGCCGGTTTCCGCGCTCATCCATGCCGCAACCATGGTCACCGCCGGCGTCTTCCTCGTCGCCCGCATGTCGCCGATCTTCGAACTGTCGCAGGATGCGCTGACCTTCGTCACCATCATCGGCGCGATCACGGCCTTCTTCGCCGCGACCGTCGGCCTCGTGCAGAACGACATCAAGCGCGTCATCGCCTATTCGACCTGTTCGCAGCTCGGCTACATGTTCGTCGCCCTCGGCGTCGGCGCTTACGGTGCTGCGATCTTCCATCTCTTCACCCACGCCTTCTTCAAGGCTCTGCTCTTCCTCTGCGCCGGCTCGGTCATCCACGCCGTCGACGGCGAGCAGGACATGCGCCATATGGGTGGCCTGCGCCCACATATCCAGAAGACCTTCTGGATGATGATCATCGGCACGCTGGCGATCACCGGCGTCGGCATTCCGCTGACGCATATCGGTTTCGCCGGCTTCCTGTCGAAGGACGCGATCATCCTGGCGGCCTTCGCCTCGCACAACGCAGCCGCCGGCTTCGCCTTCACGCTGCTGGTCATCGCTGCGATGTTCACCAGCTTTTACTCCTGGCGCCTGATCTTCATGACCTTCTTCGGCAAGCCGCGCGCTTCGCATGAGGTCATGCACCACGTTCATGAATCGCCGAATGTCATGCTGATCCCGCTTTATCTGCTGGCGATCGGTGCTGTCGCCGCGGGCATGTATTTCAACGCCGATTTCGTCGGTCACGCCTACGAGGAATTCTGGAAGCATGCGCTGTTCACGCTGCCGGACAACAAGATCCTCGAGGAAATGGAACATGCGCCTGTCTGGGTTGAGCTCAGCCCCTTCATCGCCATGCTCCTCGGTCTCGTCACCGCCTGGTACTTCTACATCCGGTCGCCGGAAACGCCGCGCCGCCTCGCTCAGCAGCAGCACGTCCTCTACGAGTTCCTGCTGAACAAGTGGTACTTCGACGAACTCTATGACTTCCTCTTTGTCCGCTCCGCCAAGGCGCTTGGCCGCTTCCTCTGGAAGAAGGGCGATATCGGGGTCATCGACACCATCGGCCCGAACGGCATTGCCGCCCGCGTCGTCGATGTCACCAACCGCGTCGTGCGCCTGCAGACCGGCTACCTCTATCACTACGCCTTCGCGATGCTGCTCGGTATCGCGGCCCTCGTTACCTGGATGATGCTCGGGAGTTCCCTCTGATGACCGATTGGCCCATTCTTTCAACGGTCACCTTCCTGCCGCTGGTGGGCGTTCTCCTTCTGCTGTTCACGCAGGAGAACGGCGCCAACGGCCGCCGGAACGTCCTGAACATCTCGCTGGCGACGACCATCGTCACCTTCATCGTGTCGCTGTTCGTCTGGATCTGGTTCGACAACGCCAATCCTGGCTTCCAACTCGTCGAAAAGCATGAATGGCTGACGAGTGGCATCAGCTATCACATGGGCGTCGACGGCATTTCCATGCTGTTCGTCATCCTGTCGACCTTCCTGATGCCCTTCTGCGTGCTGGCAAGCTGGCTTTCGGTCGAAAAGCGCCTGAAGGACTACATGATCGCCTTCCTCGTCCTCGAGACGATGATGATCGGCGTGTTCGTGTCGCTTGACATCGTGCTGTTCTACGTCTTCTTCGAAGCCGGCCTCATTCCGATGTTCCTGATCATCGGCGTCTGGGGTGGCAAGGATCGCGTCTACGCCAGCTACAAGTTCTTCCTCTACACGCTGCTCGGCTCCGTGCTGATGCTGCTCGCCATCATGGCGATGTACTGGCAGGCTGGTACGACCGACATCCCGACGCTGCTCGCTTACAAGTTCCCGCCACAGCTGCAGACCTGGCTATGGCTCGCCTTCTTCGCCTCTTTCGCGGTGAAGATGCCGATGTGGCCGGTTCACACCTGGCTTCCGGATGCGCACGTTCAGGCGCCGACGGCAGGCTCGGTCATCCTGGCCGGCGTTCTCCTGAAGCTCGGCGGCTACGGCCTCATCCGCTTCTCGCTCGGCATGTTCCCGAACGCCTCGGAATATTTCGCGCCGCTCGTCTTTGCCCTTTCGGTCATCGCCATCATCTACACCTCGCTGGTGGCGATGATGCAGGACGACATCAAGAAGCTGATCGCCTATTCGTCGGTCGCCCACATGGGCTACGTGACGATGGGTATCTTCGCGGCCAACCAACAGGGCGTCCAGGGTGCGATCTTCCAGATGCTGTCGCACGGCATCGTCTCGGGCGCGCTCTTCCTCTGCGTCGGCGTGATCTACGACCGCACCCATACCCGCGAAATCGCGGCCTATGGCGGTCTGGTCAACAACATGCCGAAATATGCCGTCGCCATGATGGTCTTCACCATGGCCAATGTCGGTCTGCCCGGCACCTCCGGCTTCATCGGCGAATTCCTGACCCTGATCGGCGTCTTCCGCGCCAATACGTGGGTTGCGCTCTTTGCCGCGACCGGCGTGATCCTGTCGGCAGCTTACGCGCTCTGGCTCTACCGCCGCGTCATTTTCGGCGCGCTGGAAAAGGAAAACCTGAAGAAGCTTCTGGATCTGTCGCCGCGTGAACAGCTGATCCTCTATCCGCTGATCGCTTTGACGATCCTCTTCGGCGTCTATCCGGCTCCGATCTTCGATGCCACGGCGGCATCGGTGGATCTGCTGGTGAACAATTATACCGCTGCCCTGCACGCCGCGCAGAATGTTGCGCTGTCGATGAATTGATGACGGGACCTATTCGACATGACTGCTGACACAATTCTTGCAAGCCTGCATCTTTCCATTCCGGAGCTCATCCTCGCGGTCGGTGCGCTTGCGTTGCTCATGATCGGCGTCTTCTCGGGCGAGCGGTCTGGCCCCACGGTCACCGGTCTTGCCATCGCGGTCCTCGCGGTGGCAGGTCTCTGGATCATCTTCGTGCCGGGCGAGGGGCTTGCCTATGGCGGCGCCTATCTCGCCGATGGCTTCTCCCGCTTCATGAAGATCGTCGCGCTGGTCGGTTCGATCGTCGCCATGTTCCTCAGCATGGGCCAGGCGCGTGAGCAGCAGCTCGATCGCTTCGAGTTCCCGGTTCTGCTCGTGCTCGCGACCCTCGGCATCCTGCTGATGATCTCGGCGCATGACCTGATCTCACTCTACCTGTCGCTGGAACTGCAGTCGCTGGCCCTTTACGTCGTGGCCGCCATCAACCGCGACAGCATCAAGTCGACCGAAGCCGGCCTGAAGTACTTCGTGCTCGGCGCGCTGTCCTCCGGAATGCTGCTCTACGGCATGTCGCTGGTCTACGGCTTCACCGGCCACACGACCTTCGATGCGATCGCGACCGCACTCAGCGCCGAGACTCGTTCGCTGGGCCTCGTCTTCGGTCTGGTGTTCGTGCTTGCAGGCCTCGCCTTCAAGATCTCCGCCGTGCCGTTCCACATGTGGACGCCGGACGTTTACGAAGGTGCGCCGACGCCGGTTACCGCTTTCTTTGCGGCTGCCCCGAAGGTTGCCGCCATGGCGATCCTGACCCGCATCGTCGTCACCGCCTTCCATCCGGTGCTCGCCGACTGGCAGCAGATCATCGTGTTCATCTCGATCGCCTCGATGCTGCTCGGCTCCTTTGCGGCGATCGGTCAGCGCAATTTCAAGCGACTGATGGCCTATTCGTCGATCGGCCACATGGGCTATGCGCTTGTCGGCCTCGCCGCCGGCACCAAGACAGGCGTATCCGGCGTCATGCTCTATATGGTCATCTATATGGTCATGACGCTCGGCTCCTTCGCCATCATCATGGCGATGCGCCGCAAGGACGGCCGTCAGGTCGAAAACATCGATGATCTCGCCGGCCTTTCGACGACCAACCCCTTCATGGCGGTCGTTCTGACGGCGCTGATGTTCTCGCTGGCCGGTATTCCGCCGCTCGCAGGCTTCTTCGGAAAGTATTTCGTCTTCGTCGCCGCCATCCAGGCGCATCTCTATGCACTCGCCATCATCGGCGTTCTGGCCTCGGTCGTCGGCGCTTACTACTATCTGCGTGTTATCAAGGTGATGTGGTTCGATGAAGCCAAGGATGAATTCACGCGCACGGCCGGTTCGCTGCGCCTCGTCTTCGGTCTCTCCGGCCTGTTCGTCATCACCTATGTCTTCTTCGGCGGTGCAATCGGCGGAGCGGCCGATCTCGCTGCTGCGACACTGTTTTGATGGCGTCTGACATGAACAGCCGGAAGTCGCTCGCCGACTTCCGGCACGATGCCCTTCAGGAGACGTCCTCTACCAATAGCGTGTGCATCGAGCGTGCACGGGCTGGTGACCCCGGGAACCTTTGGGTGACCGCCGAGCGTCAGACGGGTGGACGCGGCCGCCGCGGTCGTCCATGGGTATCGGAAGCCGGCAATCTCTACGCATCTCTCCTTCTGATCGATCCTGCTCCGATGGACCGCCTCGGCTCGCTGCCGCTTGCGGTCGCGGTCGCCGTGCATCAGGCGGTGCGAGGCGTGCTGCCGCTGGCCGCGGAACCTGCAGAGATCAAATGGCCGAACGATATCCTGATCGGCCGCAAGAAGACCTGCGGCATTCTGATCGAAGGCGAGGCTTTGCCGGATGGGCGTTATGCACTGGTCATCGGCATCGGCGTCAACGTTGCAGTCATGCCTGACAATCCGATGTATCCGGTCACCTGCCTCAGGCAGCAGGGCTCGATGGTGTCGCCGGATGAGCTGTTTGCCCATCTTTACGCCGATATGGCCGAGGCGCTCGGTGTCTGGAACTGCGGCAAGGGTGTTCGCGAGATCACCGCGCGTTGGCGCGAATTTGCGTGCGGCATCGGGGAAAAGATCACGGTAAATTTGCCGGATCGCTCGATTTCGGGCCATTTCTCGGGAATCGATGATAATGGCTTGTTGATGCTCGAAACCGAGGACGGCAGGATCATGCCGATCGCGGCGGGCGACGTTTTCTTTAGATAATGGTTGGGGATCACATGGCGAAGCAAGACGAACTGGTGTTTCTGCCCCTCGGCGGCGTCGGCGAAATCGGCATGAATCTCGCGCTCTACGGCTACGGCCCGGCGGAACAGCGCCAGTGGATCATGGTCGATTGCGGCGTCACCTTCCCGGGGCCGGATCTGCCTGGCGTCGATCTCGTTCTGCCGGATATCCGTTTCCTTGCCAAGGAACGCAAGAACCTCAAGGGTATCATCATCACCCATGCCCATGAGGATCACTATGGCGCATTGAACGATCTCTGGCCGGGTCTGAATGTTCCGATCTATGCCTCTGCCTTCACCGCCGGCCTTCTTGAAGCCAAGCGCGATTACGAGAAGTCGATGGGCGAAATCCCGGTCACACTCTTCAAGGCTGGTGATCGCATCAATGTCGGCCCTTTCGAGATCGAGGGCGTGGCCGTCAATCACTCGATCCCGGAGCCGATGTCGCTGATGATCCGCACGCCGCTCGGTAATGTCGTCCATACGGGTGACTGGAAGATCGATCACGAACCCTCGCTTGGGCCGCTGACCGATGAGACCCGCTTCCGGCAGCTCGGTGACGAAGGCGTGCTGGCATTGATGTGCGATTCCACCAACGCCTTGCGCGATGGCGTTTCGCCTTCGGAAAAGGACGTCTCGGAAAGCCTGCGCAAGATCATCGAGGATGCAGAGGGCAGGGTAGCGATCACCACTTTCTCCTCGAATGTCGGCCGTATCCGCACCATTGCCGAGGCTGCCGAAGCCGCCGGCCGCGAAGTGCTGCTGCTCGGCAGCTCGCTGAAGCGCGTCGTCGATGTTGCTCGCGATATCGGCCTCATGGAAGGTATCAAGCCCTTCATCGCTGAAGACGAGTATGGCTATATCCCGCGCGACAAGGTCGTGGTCATCCTGACCGGCAGCCAGGGCGAGCCGCGCGCAGCGCTTGCCAAGCTCTCCCGGGATGAGATGCGCAATGTCGCACTGGCCGCTGGCGATATCGTCGTCTTTTCCTCGCGGGCCATTCCGGGCAATGAAAAGGCGATTCAGGACATCAAGAACGGCCTGATCGAGCAGGGGGTGCATGTGGTGACGGATGCCGAAGCGCTCGTGCACGTCTCCGGCCATCCCCGCCGCAACGAACTGCAGAAGATGTACGAGTGGACGCGCCCGAGGGTCGTTATCCCCGTGCATGGCGAGGCGACCCATTTGACCGCCCATAAGGAGCTGGCCGAACAGAGCGGCATTGCCACCGTGCCGCGGGTGCGCAACGGCGATGTCGTGCGCCTCGCGCCGGGTCCGGTCGAGGTCATCGGCGAGGCGCCGCATGGGCGCATCTTCAAGGACGGTATTCTGATCGGTGATTTCGACGAGATGGGCATCGGCGAGCGCAAGAAGCTCTCCTATGTCGGCCACGTCGCCGTCAATGTTGTGCTCGATGCCCGTTACGACATCGTCGGCGATCCCGATCTCGTACCGATCGGCCTGCCGGCCTATGACGACGAGGGCGAGGAGATGGAGGATACGCTCTTCGACGCCATTGTCAGTGCCATCGAGAGCATTCCGCGCGCGCGTCGCAAGGATCTGGACATGCTGCAGGAAGCCGTACGCCGCGCGGTGCGTGCCGCCGCCAATCAGGGCTGGGGCAAGAAGCCGGTCGTGACCGTATTCGTCACGCGCACTGGCGGCTGAGGTCTGAGCGGGGAGGAGAGGGTCATGTTGGGACGCATCAATCACATCGCGATCGCCGTTCCCGATATCGCCATGGCTTCCCGAGCCTATCGCGAGACGCTCGGCGCCACTGTATCCGCGCCACAATCCTTGCCGGAACACGGTGTAACCGTGGTTTTCGTCGAGCTGCCAAACAGCAAGGTGGAGCTGCTCGAGCCCCTGGGCGAAGCTTCGCCCATCGCCTCCTTCCTCGCCAAGAATCCGGATGGCGGCATGCACCATATCTGTTACGAAGTTGCGGATATCCTGGCGGCACGCGATCAGCTGGTTTCCAGCGGTGCACGCGTGCTTGGTAATGGCGAGCCGAAGATCGGCGCGCATGGCAAGCCTGTACTCTTCCTGCATCCGAAAGATTTCTTCGGCACGCTCATCGAGCTTGAGCAGGTGTGACATCAGAGCCGGATGATTTGTGGCGGAACTGGCCTAAAATCTGAATCTGCTTTAAGTGCGCTGATCGGCGCTTTGAAAGACAACTGCTTTGCCCCTATAAGCAGTTTGGAAGAGGAGGAGACGAGCAGGCTCGTCTCGAAGGGAGCACAATGGCACAGCAGATTGCCGCCGGTTTCGCCGTCTATTTCGTCATCTGGTGGATTACGCTTTTCGCCGTCCTGCCCTTTGGCCTGCGCACTCAGGCCGAGGATGAGCATGTCATCCTGGGTACGGTCGAAAGTGCGCCGACGAAATTTCGTGCTTGGCGCGTCGTGCTTGCTACAACACTGGTATCGGCCCTTATTTATGGCGCGTGGTATATCGCCTCGCGTTATTTCGGGCTGAGTATAGATTCCATTCCGCAGATCGTTCCAAGCTACAAGTGATCTGTGACAGCTGTAGATTAAAGGTGCCCGGAATGCGGGTGCTTTGCGATCGCCATCAATTCGTCACACGCTTGTCATGAGCGTGGAGCAAAGAATTTACAGTCTATGTATATTATTTCAGCAGAAGCACGAGCCGAGTGTTTCGGGTAAATCCGTGGACCGTCGAGGCTGCGCTGAGAAAGCAAAAAAAAACAAGGCTAAAAGCCTTGTTTTAAAGTATCGCGTGATCCTTATCCGTTACCGGGGCAGCGAACGAGCGCGCCTAAGATCTGATCCTCCCAAGACTTGACCGCGAAACGGCAAGAATTTAGCCTTCCTGCCTCTTTTGTGAGCTAAAATTAGCTCAAACATTGAGCTTTGTCATCCTTTTTTTTGCTTTTTTGCTACAGCCGCGCGGAATTTTTCTGTTGACGAATTTCCGCCGTAAATCCTTATAAACGTGCGCTTTTTCGAAACATCGAAAATGGGCTCTATCCCCTGTATTCTCAGGCTTTTGTCAAATTCTTCTATTGAAGAATGCGGGTTTCCTTCCTGCGCCGAAGCAGTTATGAACTGCCTCCAGTACATAATTTGCTAACGATTCCGCCGCCAGCGGAACGTCAAACCATCTGGAACAAGCGTCATGCGTCTGTCTCGTTACTTCATGCCCATCCTGAAGGAAAATCCCAAGGAGGCTGAAATCGTTTCCCATCGGCTCATGCTGCGCACCGGCATGATCCGGCAGCAGTCGCAGGGTATCTATTCGTGGCTGCCATTGGGCAAACGCGTGCTGGACAAGGTCAACAAGATCATCCGCGAAGAGCAGAACCGCTCCGGCGCCATCGAGCTGTCGATGCCGACGCTGCAGTCGGCTGAGCTCTGGCAGGAAAGCGGCCGTTATGACGCCTACGGCAAGGAGATGCTGCGCATCAAGGATCGGCAGGATCGGCCCATGCTCTATGGCCCGACCAATGAGGAAATGGTCACCGATATCTTCCGATCCTACATCAAGTCTTACAAGGACTTGCCGTTGAACCTCTATCATATCCAGCTGAAGTTCCGTGACGAAATTCGTCCGCGTTTCGGCACGATGCGCTCGCGCGAATTCATGATGAAGGATGCCTATTCTTTTGATCTGACGCAGGAAGGCGCAGTGCATTCTTATAACAAGATGTTCGCCGCCTATCTGCGCACCTTCAATCGTCTCGGCCTGAGAGCCATCCCGATGCGGGCAGATACCGGCCCGATCGGCGGCAATCTCAGCCACGAATTCATCATTCTCGCCGACACCGGCGAGTCGGAAGTTTTCTGCCACAAGGATTTCGTCAATTTCGACATTCCCGGCGAAGACACCAATTTTGATGATGTTGCTGGCCTGAAGGGGATTTTCGACAAGTGGACCTCGGTCTATGCCGCCACCTCGGAAATGCATGACGAAGCCGCCTTCAATGCCATTCCCGAAGGCGATCGCCTGTCGGCGCGCGGCATCGAGGTCGGCCACATCTTCTATTTCGGCACGAAATATTCCGAGCCTATGGGTGCGAAGGTCCAGGGTCCCGACGGCAAGGAACATGCTGTCCACATGGGATCTTACGGTATCGGCCCGACACGCCTTGTTCCCGCCATCATCGAAGCATCGCATGACGAGAACGGAATCATCTGGCCGGCTTCGGTCGCGCCTTTTGACGTCGTGGTGATCAACATGAAGGCTGGCGACCAGGCCTGTGATGACGCTTGCGAAACTGTCTACGCCGCGCTGTCGAAGGCCGGCAAGGACGTGCTGTACGACGATCGCGACGATCGCGCCGGAACAAAGTTCGCGACCGCCGATCTGATCGGCGTGCCCCTGCAGATCATCGTCGGACCGCGTTCGATCGCGAACGGCGAAGTGGAAGTGAAGGACCGCAAGACCGGCGCTCGCGAAACGATGACGGTCGAGGCAGCGATCAATCGGCTGGCAGGCTGATTGACGATACAAAGGATGAAAGGCGAATGGCGGTGAGCGCGGCAGTGGAACAGCAGGAAAATTCGTTCAAGGCCGGCCCATCGTCTCGCCCGTTTTCCGGTTTCGAACGGCTTGTGGCCTGGCGCTATCTGCGCTCCCGACGTAAGGAAGCCTCGATTTCGGTCATCGCCGGCTTCTCTCTGGTCGGCATCATGCTCGGCGTCGCGGCGCTGATCATCGTCATGGCCGTGATGAACGGTTTCCGTGCCGAACTCTTCAAACAGATACTTGGCTTCAACGGTCATGTCGTCGTTCAGCCGATTGATTCGCCGCTAAATGACTATGCCGATCTGGCCAAGAAGTTTTCTGCCGTTCCGGGTGTCACCATGGCCCTGCCGCTCGTCGAGGGCGAAACGCTCGCCTCCGGCCGCGGCGGCTCCGGCACTGGCGCGCTGGTGCGCGGCATCCGCCCGGAAGATCTGACCAAGCTCAAATCAGTCTCCGATCACATCGTGTCCGGCGACATGGTTGGTTTCGCCTCCGGACAGGGCGTTCTGGTCGGCAGCCGATTGGCCCGGCAATTGGGCCTGACGGTCGGCGATCAGATCACCCTTACGGCACCGGATGGCGATGTGACGCCTTTTGGTGTTAACCCGCGCGTCAAAGCCTATACGATCTCCGGCATCTTCGAGGTCGGCATGTCGGAGTATGATTCCTCCGTCGTCTTCATGCCGCTCGAAGAAGCGCAGGTCTTCTTCAATGCCCAAGGCATCGTCGAGAAGATAGAGCTCTTCATCACCAATCCCGATGACGTCGATCAGCTGCGGCCGAAGATCGAAGAGGCGGCCGGGCGGCAGATCTTCCTGACGGACTGGCGGCAAGTCAACGCTACCTTCTTCTCGGCCCTGCAGGTCGAGCGCAACACGATGTTCATGATCCTGACGCTGATCGTTCTGGTCGCCGCGCTGAATATCATCTCCGGCTTGATCATGCTGGTGAAGGACAAGGGCAGCGACATCGCCATCCTGCGCACCATGGGGGCGACATCGGGCGCGATCATGCGCATCTTCTTCATGACGGGCGCGGCGATTGGCGTCGTCGGAACGTTTGCGGGCGTCGTACTCGGGGTCCTGGTCTGCCTCAACATCGAATCCATCCGCCAGTTCTTCTCCTGGATTTCCGGCACCGTGATCTTCAATCCGGAGGTCTATTTCCTCAGCAAATTGCCGGCTGAGATGAACCTCGGCGAGACCATCTCCGTCATCGTGATGGCGCTCACTCTGTCCTTCCTTGCCACCATCTTTCCGGCTTGGCGCGCATCGCGGCTCGATCCGGTGCAAGCGCTGCGCTACGAATAAGGATATTCCATTTGATGAAACGCAACGTCGTTCTCCAGCTCTCTGGCGTGGAGCGTCACTACGGGCAGGGCGAGACGCGGCTGTCGATCCTGAAAGGCGCCGATTTCACTTTGCATAGCGGCGAGATCGTCGCGCTTGTTGCGCCGTCAGGGACCGGCAAGTCGACGCTGCTGCATGTGGCCGGGCTGCTTGAGCATCCGGATGGCGGCGAAGTGCTGGTCAATGGTCAGGCCTGCGAAGGCTTGTCCGACGATGGGCGGACGGCCGTGCGCCGCAGCGAAATCGGCTTCGTCTATCAGTTCCATCACCTGCTGCCCGAATTCTCAGCTCTCGAGAATATCATGATGCCGCAGCTTATTTCCGGGCTCTCGCGTAAAGATGCGAGCGAGCGTGCTTCTCAGCTTCTCGACTACATGCGCATCGGCCATCGCGCCGATCATCGCCCTGCCGAGCTCTCCGGCGGCGAGCAGCAGCGCGTCGCGATCGCTCGTGCCGTCGCCAATGCGCCGCTGGTGCTGCTGGCCGACGAGCCCACCGGCAACCTCGACCCGGCAACGGCGCATTACGTCTTCGATGCACTCGAGGCTCTGGTGCGTCAGTCGGGTCTTGCGGCGTTGATTGCCACCCACAATCACGAGCTCGCAGCCCGCATGGATCGCCGTGTCACGCTGAGTGAAGGCAAAGTGGTCGAGGTTTGATCGTTTCCGTCAGGGAACGATCAGGCCACCGCGATAATCCAGCTCATAGGCCTTGTGCTCATTCACCATGATGGCTTCGTGCCCGATAAAGTGGTCGCACGATCCGGTGCTGCGGTCGATATAGCGGCCATAGACATGTTCGAATTCGAAGCCGCCTAGAAAACGTTTTTCATGCTGATAGAGGCGCAGAAGTGCCGCCTTAATAACCATGCCGGCTCGCGTTCCGTCGATCAGATCGGGCTCGACGATATGGCCGAAATAATTCATGGCCCATACAGGCTGGTCATCATGCCAGACGAGTTCCTGTCCCGCGAAATCCGTGCCGCCGAAATAGCTGTCGAGATAGCGCCAGCGGCCGCTCGCATAACCGATGTCATGCGAGCCGTTTCGGCAGGACGGCAGCCTCTCGCCGTCGCCAACATAGGTCTCGGCTTTGGCGGCGACAATAAAATCGTTCAGCTCGGCAAGATCCGGCATGACCCTCTCCAATTTTGGTGAGCTGCCAAGATGCCATTCAGCGTGGCTTTTGTAAAGAACAAAAAGAGAACATGCGCTGCTATTTGCCGTTTCCACAGGCTTTCTGACCGATATCATCTTGCCAGTCCCGGATGCTCACCGTCTTGGCATCGGCCTTCAGCATCTTGCCGTCCTTCGTCACCTTGCCGGTCAGAACGTTGTAATCGCAGCTATAGCTGTTGTTGGGTTCAAGGTTGTCACGAAAATCGTAGCTATAGCCGGCAACCAAAAATGCGTTGTTGCGGTAAGCGAGCGTCAGCGTCTGGTGCCAGCGGTCGCGCCCGATAGCATCGTTCTGCGAGGTGATCGCGATTGAACCGTTCGGCAGTCCGGCGATCGAGGGTTCCTGGCCGTAGATGCCACCGGGCTCTGCGCGACCCCATACCTTATCAGGAGCGGCGGCGGCCAGCTTCAGTAGCTCATGTTCCTTGTCGCGGAGATAGATATAGATTCCGATCTCATAATCGGCCTGGCCGTTCGGCGGCATCGTCACCAGCAATGCAAGGTCCGGCTTGCCGTCCTTGTTCCAATCGCCGATCGCCGCGTCGATGATGCGGTCTGAAGCGATGGTCTCTTCGGCGCGAGCCGCAGTTGCAGTCAAAAGAAGAATGAGAGCGCAGCCAAGGGACTTCATCGTAATCTCCCGGGTTTGCCTCTGCATAGCGCGAGGCCGCCTCGGCGTCCATTACAGGCTGAAAAGTCGTCTGATGAAATTTCTTGATGCATCTATTGACTCTCGAACAAAAATGGAACAAAAAAGAAACATAACGAGTAAGGAGCGCCTAAATGACCGACATTATTCGAGACGTTGCAGCATTCACTTCCATCGTCATGTTCGTTGCCAGCTTTTCCCTTATCATGATGGCGATGTAAATTTTGTCCCCCATTTGCACATGCTGTTCCCATATTTGATGGGAGCAACTTCTGGACTTTACGGTCCGCAATGCCGAAAATGCTGCTGATTCATTCAGGCGTGCGGAAGGGTATGAAATGGCGGATGCAGGTGGCAGCGGCGCGGCAGCGCCGGTCGGCGAAATGCCGGAATTCGTGCACCTCAGGGTTCATTCCGCCTATTCTCTGCTAGAGGGCGCATTGCCGCTCAAGAAGATATTGGCCAAGGCTGCCGGGGACAGTCAGCCGGCCATTGCCATCACCGATACCA
Organism: Rhizobium sp. AB2/73; assembly: GCF_020871915.1. Classification (NCBI taxonomy): domain Bacteria; kingdom Pseudomonadati; phylum Pseudomonadota; class Alphaproteobacteria; order Hyphomicrobiales; family Rhizobiaceae; genus Rhizobium; species Rhizobium sp. AB2/73. The sequence continues at coordinate 1,009,272 of NZ_CP067071.1, forward strand.
ACAATCTGTTCGTTGCCCTGGAGTTCTCGCAGAAAGCGATGGACGAGGGGCTGCAGCCAATCATCGGCTGTCAGGTATCGATCGATATGGAAGACGGCGGCGAGGGCGAGAGGCGCGGGCCGCAGCAGGCTTTGGCGAAGCTGCCATCCATCGTGCTGCTTGCCGCCACCGAGCAGGGCTACGAGCGCCTCGTCGATCTCGTCAGCCGCGCCTATCTCGGCGGCGAGGGCAACCATGCCGTTCACATTGCAGCCTCATGGCTGGACGAGATCGGCACGGAAGGGTTGATCGCGCTCACCGGTTCGCTGACCGGCCCGGTTGACATGGCGTTGAAGGAAGGCCATGCGCCGCAGGCGCTTTCCCGTCTGCTGGCCCTGAAACGCCTGTTCGGCGACAGGTTATATGTCGAATTGCAGCGTCATGGCACCTATGATCGTCGCCACGAGCAGAAAATGATCGCGATGGCTTACGAGCATGAGATTCCGCTCGTCGCCACCAACGAAGCTTTTTTCCCGACGCGGGACGATTATGATGCGCATGACGCTTTGATGGCGGTGGCCCACAATGCCATTGTCTCGGACGATACGCGGTTCCGCCTGACGCCGGATCATTATCTCAAGAGCCGTGCCGACATGGCGAAACTCTTCGCCAATCTGCCCGAAGCGCTGGAGAATACGGTCGAGATCGCCCGCCGCTGCTCCTTCATCCTGAAGACCCGCAAGCCGATCCTGCCGCGCTTCACCGGCGCCACGGATGATGCGGAGGAGGCGGAACGCGCCGAGGCCGCCGAGCTGCGCGCTCAGGCGATCGAGGGTCTCGACCTGCGTCTCGCCTCGCTCGGCATGGCGCCGGGCTATGCGGAAAAGGATTATCGCGAGCGGCTGGAATTCGAACTCAGCGTTATCGAGCGCATGAAGTTTCCCGGCTACTTCTTGATCGTCGCGGACTTCATCAAGTGGGCCAAGCGTCACGATATCCCTGTCGGCCCGGGCCGCGGTTCCGGTGCGGGTTCGTTGGTTGCCTATGCTCTGACCATCACCGACGTCGATCCGCTGCGCTTTTCGCTGCTGTTCGAGCGCTTCCTCAACCCGGAACGCGTCTCGATGCCGGACTTCGATATCGATTTCTGCCAGGACCGGCGCGAAGAGGTGATCCGTTACGTGCAGGCCAAATACGGCCGCGAGCAGGTGGCGCAGATCATCACCTTCGGTTCGCTGCAAGCGCGCGCAGCCTTGCGCGACGTCGGTCGCGTGCTCGAAATGCCCTATGGCCAGGTCGACAAGATCTGCAAGCTGGTACCGAACAATCCCGCCAATCCGACCCCGCTCAGCAAGGCGATCGAGGAGGAGCCGCGCCTGCAGGAGGAGGCGGACAAGGAGCCGGTCGTCGCTCGTCTGCTCGACATCGCCCAGAAGATCGAAGGCCTCTATCGTCACGCCTCGACCCATGCCGCCGGTATCGTCATCGGCGACCGTCCGCTGTCGAAGCTCGTGCCGATGTATCGCGACCCGCGCTCCGACATGCCGGTCACCCAGTTCAACATGAAATGGGTGGAGCAGGCCGGTCTGGTGAAGTTCGACTTCCTCGGCTTGAAGACGCTGACTGTCCTCAAGACGGCCGTCGATTTCGTTGCCAAGCGCGGCATCTCTATCGATCTTGCCAGCATACCGCTCGACGACAAACCGAGCTATGAGATGCTCTCGCGCGGCGAGACGGTCGGCGTGTTCCAGGTGGAAAGTGCGGGCATGCGCAAGGCGCTGATCGGCATGCGTCCCGACTGCATCGAGGATATCATCGCGCTCGTAGCGCTCTATCGTCCCGGCCCGATGGAGAACATCCCGGTCTATAATGCCCGCAAGCACGGCGAGGAAGAGATCGAATCGATCCACCCGAAGATCGACTATCTTCTTAAGGAAACCCAGGGCGTTATCGTCTATCAGGAACAGGTGATGCAGGTCGCCCAGGTGCTTTCCGGCTATTCGCTCGGCGAAGCGGATCTTCTGCGCCGCGCCATGGGTAAGAAGATCAAGGCGGAGATGGACCAGCAGCGCGAGCGCTTTGTCGACGGAGCCATCAAGAACGGCGTTTCGAAGGGTCAGGCCGACGTCATCTTCGATCTGCTCGCGAAATTCGCCAATTACGGCTTCAACAAGTCGCATGCCGCCGCCTACGCCATCGTCTCCTACCAGACCGCCTATATGAAGGCGCATTATCCGGTGGAGTTCCTGGCAGCGTCGATGACGCTCGATATGTCCAACACCGAAAAGGTCAACGACTTCCGTCAGGATGCCAAGCGGCTGGGCATCGAGGTCATCGCGCCCTCCGTGCAGACCTCGTTCCGCCATTTCGAGACGGGTGATAACCGCATCTATTATGCTCTGGCGGCCATCAAGGGCGTCGGTGAATCCGCCGTCGACCATATCGTCGAGGTGCGCGGCGACAAACCCTTTGCTGGCATCGAAGATTTCTGCCTGCGCATCGATCCCAAGCAGATCAACCGCCGCGTTCTGGAAAGCCTGATCTGCGCCGGCGCTTTCGATTGCTTCGAAATCGACCGCGCCCAGCTGATCGCCGGCCTCGACCGCATCATGGGCTATGCCCAGGTGGCGCAGGAAAACAAGCGCAGCGGCCAGCACGACATGTTCGGAAGTGCCGCCTCCGGTCCGGAAAAGATCGTGTTTCCGCCCTATACGCCATGGCTCGCCTCGGAGCGTTTGCTGCGCGAATTCCAGGTGCTCGGTTTCTATCTGACGGCACATCCGCTCGATACTTATAAGAGCGTGCTCGACAAGATGCGGGTGCAGCCGTTTGCCGAGTTCTCCGCCGCCGTAAAGCAGGGCGCCAGCAACGGCCGTCTCGCCGGCACGGTGATCTCCAAGCAGGAGCGCAAGACACGCACCGGCAACAAGATGGGCATCTTCGTCTTCTCTGATGCCTCGGGCCAGTTCGAAGCAGTGCTTTTCTCGGAGACGCTCAACCAGTATCGTGACGTGCTCGAAGTCGGCAAATCCTTCGTCATTACCGCCCAGGCGGATGAGCGCCCGGAAGGCATCAGCCTGCGCCTGCAGACGGCGCAGTCGTTGGAGGAGAAGTCGTTGCAGATGCAGAAGGCACTGCGCGTCTATGTCCGCGATTCCGGCCCGCTGAAAGCCGTTGCCGCGCATCTGAACGCGAAGGGCGATGGCCTGGTTTCCTTCATCGTCATCAAGGAGGAAGGAATGCGCGAGGTCGAGGTGGCACTGCCGGAGAAATATCGCATCACGCCCGAAATCGCTGCTGCCTTGCGCACGGCACCCGGCGTGATCGACGTGGAGCTGGTCTGAAGCAACTCCAGGAAAAGTGGATAGCGCTTTTCCGTCCGGAATTGCGTAAAAACAAAAAGGCTCTAACCCTTCTTACCCAGCGCACCGTTGTTGGTAATGGTGATGAAATCGGTCTCGTTGCCGGTTTCCGGTCCAACACCGGTATCGGAAATCGTCAGTGACGATCCGGCTGTCAGCAAATCCTCGATGCGGTGACGGATATCGTCGGGAATGGTGATGCGATTGAGCGCCTGTCCGGCTGCGTCGAACGATTGCGATTGCTCCTCGCTGGTGATGCCGTAGCGCTTCTTCGTCTGCTTGCTCAAATCTTCTTCGAGCGTCATGCCGAACCAGTCGGCCTTTCCGCTGATCCGGTCGATCGCGTTGGCGGTGAAGAAATGCACGCCGAGCGCTTCTTGCGGCTCGGCGATAATTGCAGGCCCTTCGAAGAGCGGCTTGAAGTTCTGGCGGACCATGATCGCACCGTTCGGCGGTTCGCCCTTGCCGGCGGCGGCATAGACTGCCTTCATCAGCGCGGGACTGACAAGGCCGCCCGTCGTCTTGATATCATGTGCCTTCTTGAAGTCTTCGATCGCCTGCACTGTCGCCGGCCCGAGTATCCCGTCGGGTGTTCCGGTGATAAAGCCCATTCCATTCAGGATGCCCTGTAGGTCGCGCACGTTTTCGCGCAGCCCGCGCCGGGTGATGAGGATGCTGAGCGGCGCTGGATCGGCCGGTGGCGCTAGAGTCTCCTGTGCCTTCGGTATCTTGATCGAGGTTAGGTCATTCGTCGCGACCTGCAACGGTTGTGCCTGCGGCAGGAAGCTCGCGGTCATGGGACGCAGTTCGATGCCGGAAAACAGTGCCGGCGGTGGTGCTGGCAGCGGCTGGAACAGCGTCGCGTTTTCGAATGGCTGCGGCACGAGCGGCTGATCGGCGATGACGACATGGACGCCGCGCTCGGTCATTTGATAGAGCATCTTGGCAAAGGCCTTCGGCATGCGCACGCAGCCATGGGACGCCGGATAATTCGGCACCGAGTTGGACTCGTGCAGTGCGATCCCCGACCAGGTCAGCCTCTGCATGAAGGGCATGGGCGAGGCCGAGTAGAGGTTGGACTCGTGATAAACCTTCTTTTCCAGAATGGAGAAGATTCCGCTCGGGGTCGTGTGCCCGCGCTTGCCGGTGGAAACCTTCGAAGTCGCGATCACCTTGTCGCCGTCATAGACCGCAAGCGACTGCCTGTCCTTCGACACCACGATCTGCAGGGTGCGGGCATCCGGCGCAGCAAAGACGGGATGAGAAAGGGCGGTGGCTGACAATAGCGCCAGTCCAAGCAACAAAAATGGCTTCATAGACACAACCAAAACGCAATACTCGTTGTGCCGAAGGTTAGACTTCGAAGTTTAAGGAAGACTTGCCGAAAACTCATGCCTTTCCGCGTCCATGAAAACGTGAGTTCGCCGAACGCCAGCCCAATACGGCATCGCCGAAGCGGAGCGATCAAACTCTGCTTCGGCGATGATTGAAATCTCGAGCTTATGTGCGATCAGTGGACGTTGGAGGCCACCCAGTTGTGCCAGTCCTGCTCGCTGCCGTGGAAGGCGTTGAGGTCGATCCTGCCTTCGACGCCGTGGGATACCCCGGAGCCGGAATATTGCCAGAACAGCCATTTCCGGCCCGGATAGACCTTGGACGGATGTTGAGCCACGGCGCGCAGCCAGAAGGGATAGTCGAGCAGTTCGCCGCTCAGATTATCGCGATAGAAATCCGGTGCGGTGTAGACGATCGGGCGCTGGCCGTAATGCTTTTCCAGCTTGTCCATAAAGACCTGCATCTTGGCGAGAACCTGCTCGCGCGAAGGACGTCGCTTGCAGCTCGACTCGCCATTCCATTCGACGTCGATGACAGGCGGCAGCGCTCCGGCCTCCTTGGGCACGTTGCGGATGAACCAGTCCGCCTGCTCTCCCGCAGTCCGGCACCAATAGAAGAAGTGATAGGCGCCGTGCTTAAGGCCGGCCTGCTGGGCGGCACGCCAGTTCTTCTTGAACATGGGATCGAGATGATCGCCGCCGTCCGTTGCCTTGATGTAGACGAAGTTCGCACCCTGGGTGCGCAGCGTATCCCAGTCGATCTCGCCCTGCCAGCGCGAGACGTCGACGCCATGGACGGCGAGCTTTCGGGGCGAAGTGGACGTACCGAAGTTGATCGGCTTGGCATCCCGGAAACGATGGCTGTAGATCTGCATCGGCTGCTGCCTCAGGGCGCGGGGCATCGGGTTTGATGGAGAGAGCATGGCGAGCGGCCGCTGCAGCGGCACGGGTGCATCACTATCGTCGCTCTGATCGGAAGGCATGATCCCCTCCGGGCGGAGGTTCGTCGGCATGGCGACTGCGAGAGCCTGCTGTCGCTCGACGCGCGAAACCGTTTCGCCGATTTCGACCGACGGCACCGGCCTGCTGGTCTTTGCAATGGAACTCGTCAATTCTTTCGAAGGCGGTGCGGCTTGCGCGGCTTCGCGCTCACCTCGGGCGGCGCAGCCTGAAATCGTCAGGCAGGCGAGAAAAATGGTCGATACAGCCGATAGACGCATAGGAACCCGTACGCAAAACACACTCGGCGACGAGTTCACGCCGCCGGAAAGTTACAGAATCCAAGTCCTAATGGAAATTTACCAAAAAAGTTTGAATCCGAGCTTTTTCGCGCGAAATAATCGCGCGTGTGGTGCGATTATTTGCGACACAGCCAAAAATCACCATGTGGTGACTTGTGCTAAACAATTGTTATTTGTGGTTTTTGTCGCCAAACGTGTAGCCGGTTTCGACTGTCTTATTGCCGAATTTCTCTCGAAGTTTGTCCATGGCTGCTTCCGCCGCGGCCCGTCGCGCAGCCTGCACGTCGATAAGATCGGGTGGATCTGCGCGTCCGGCATCGCTAAGATCGGTGACGCCGATGCCGATGAGGCGAAACTTCGTCCCGCCCGTTTCGGGTTCGAGCAGCCTCAGACCGGTGCGGAAAATCCGGTCTGCAAGCTGGGTCGGGTCCTCCAGACGGCGGTTACGCGTGCGGATCTTGAAATCCGAGGTTTTGAGCTTCAGCACGACGGTCTGGCCGGCAATGCCGCTGCGTTTCAGACGCCGTGAAACCTGCTCGGAGAGATCGCGCAGGATCGGCACGAGATCCTCATGGCGCCAGATATCTTCGAAGAAGGTGGTTTCGGAAGACACGCTTTTCGCGGCTTCGTTTGGATGCACGGTTCGGTCGTCGATCCCGCGCGAGAGGCGGAAAAGCCGCTGCCCAATTACGCCGTAACGGCGCATGAGATCGCCTTCCTCCATACCCTGCAATTGGCCGATAGTGCGGATGCCATCGCTTTCGAGCGTCGCGGCAAAGGCCTTGCCGACACCCCATATCGTCGTGACTGGCCGTGGCTCCAGAAAGGAGAGGGCCTCTGCCTTGCCGATGACGGAGAAGCCTCGCGGCTTCTGCAGGTCGGAGGCCACCTTGGCGAGGAACTTGCAGTACGACAGCCCAACGGAGATGGTAATGCCGATTTCCTGTTCCACCCGCTTGGCGAACTTGGCGAGAATGCGAGCCGGCGGATCGTGATGGAGCCGCTGCGTGCCGTCGAGTTCAAGAAACGCTTCGTCGATCGAAAGCGGCTGAACCAGCGGCGTCAGGTCCTGCATCATGCCTCGAACCTCGCGGCCGACGCGGACGTATTTCTCCATGTTTGGACGGATGACGATAGCCTGTGGGCAGGCTTCCAGCGCCTTGAACATCGGCATGGCGGAGCGCACCCCATGGATGCGGGCGATATAGCAGGCGGTGGAGACGACGCCGCGCTTGCCGCCGCCGATGATGACAGGCTTATCGGCGAGCTCCGGATTGTCGCGTTTTTCGATGGAGGCATAGAAGGCATCGCAATCGATGTGCGCCAACGTCAGCCCATAGAGCTCCCGGTGGTAGACGAGGCGGGGGCTGCCGCAGCTCCGACAGCGCGTGCGCATGGCCGATTGCTCGCTCAAGCAATCGCGACAGAAGCCGGAGATCTTGTCGGGCACATGGATCATGGAACGAGAACAAAAATTGAACATCGCCACTTTATGTTCTAAGCTTGCGAGTCTCAAGCTGGAAAACTGCCGGGGAGGCGGGATGGCAGAATTTAATCGTGCAGCCGTTGACGCCAGACCGATGGGACGATTTCGAGACGTTATTTGGGCCAAGCGGCGCCTGTTATGGCTGTTGGTGCACCTATTTCCGCGTCCCGACATCGCAGCGCAAGACGATGGATGCAGCAGCAAAGAAGCAGTTGATCCGCGAGCGAATCTCGGCTGGGCCGCCGCCCGGCCTTCTAGGCTACAATGATGGACAACCGATCGCCTGGGTGCAGGTCGGTCCGCGTGCAGAGCTGCCGCAATGGAACTCGCCGAAAACGGTGTCGCGTCCGCTCGATCCCGCCGATGCGGAAGACAGTTCCGTCTGGGCGGTGAGCTGCTTCTTCATGAATTCGAAGGATCGCGGCAAGGGACACAGCCACCGCATGTTGTCGGAGGCCGTGAATTTTGCCCGTGCGTCAGGCGCGCGGTTGCTCGAAGGCTGTCCGATCGAGCGTACCAAGCAGTCGAAATCCGTCGGTCTCTATGTCGGTTCGCAGCGCATCTTCGAGGCCGCCGGATTTTTGGAAGTTGCAAAGCGCAAGGATGGCAGGCCTCTGATGCGCCTTGTGCTCTGAGGGCGGCGTCAGCGCGCGATATGGGCCCGGATCAGCGGCGCTGCCTGGCTCCATTCATTGGCTTCTGGAATACCCGCGGCCGCTGCCGGTGCCATGCGGTGGACGATGGAATCCGGTTTCAGATTGATGAGGAGGCACTCCGGAACATGCTCGCTGACCGAATGCAGATTGTGGGCCATGTCATCGACGAAGGCGAGAGGGATCTCGCGCCGCCGGTGCAGCGAGCGCACGATCGGCCCCTTCGGCTGCAGCGACGCGAGCAGTGGATAGGCAAGCTCCAGTCTGTCCAGCAGTCGCCGCCTCTGTTCCCAGAACTGCGGCGGCATGGCGGTGAGGAAAACGATGTCAGCGTCTTTCGAGAATTCGCCGAGCGTATCGACCACGCGATCGAGTGGTGTCTGCCATTTTTCCTGTGCCTCGAAGAAGGCCCCGATCAGCCGATGAACATCCTTTTCTTCCAGCGCAGAGCCGTTGGCCTTGGAGACGATGTTGCCCGTCAGCCGGAAGGAACGCGGCAGGAATTCATGGCCTTCTGCCTCGATGAAGGTCAGGAAGGGCGCAAAGAAGTGCAAGACGACGTCGTCGACATCGCAAACGATCAACGGCCGCTCCTGCAGCCGGATATGCGATACGTCGAATTCGATCGGGGCATCCATGATCAGTATTCTCCAGAGGCAAGGCCGGGCGGCGAAAAATGCGCCGATGCAGCGGCGACGGCCTCCGGCGCAATGCCGCTGGCCTCGCAGAAGGCCAGCAATGTCGGTTCGTGGTTCATGAGGAAATCGAGCATACCGGCAAGAAAGGCCGGCTCGTTGATGGCGTTGCGCACCTGTGCCGGCTCTATGCCGGTCAACGCCAAGAAGCGGCCGAACATATCCGGTTCATTGGCCAGCCAGCCGAGTACGGCAATGGCAGTCTCTTGCGGGTCGGCCGCGCTCTTCTTCGGGTTCTTGAAGTTACTTTGCATTTTGACGGGTGAGTTACCTATTTTTCAACCAAATGCCGGTAGTTTGCGATTCAAGTATTTCTGGAATCGGTTCCTCGCGACCCTATATTTCGAGAGAATGGATGCAATACCGGATGCAGGGACAGCTTTCCATGCCTAAGCAGGTAATGATTGTAGAAGACAACGAGCTGAATATGAAGCTCTTTCGCGATCTGATCGAAGCGTCCGGCTACACGACGATCCAGACCCGCAACGGCATGGAAGCGCTCGATCTGGCGCGCAAGCACCGTCCCGATCTGATCCTCATGGATATCCAGCTGCCGGAAGTTTCCGGTCTGGAGGTCACCAAATGGCTGAAGGAGGACGACGATCTGCACGTGATCCCTGTGATCGCGGTCACGGCCTTCGCCATGAAGGGCGATGAAGAGCGCATTCGCCAGGGCGGTTGCGAGGCCTATGTCTCGAAGCCGATTTCGGTGCCGAAATTCATTGAGACCATAAAGACCTATCTGGGCGACGCCTGATGATGGGGAAGAGCTGATGACCGCACGCATCCTGGTAGTCGACGATATTCCGGCCAATGTGAAGCTTCTGGAAGCGCGGCTGCTCGCCGAATATTTCGAAGTGCTGACAGCCGAAGACGGCTTGAAGGCGCTCGCCATTTGCGCGGGCACGCAGGTCGATCTCATCCTCCTCGATATTATGATGCCTGGCATGGATGGATTTGAGGTGTGCGAACGCCTGAAATCCGATCCCCGCACCGCCCATATACCCGTCGTCATGGTCACGGCGCTCGATCAGCCTGCCGACCGTGTGCGCGGCCTGAAGGCCGGTGCCGACGATTTCCTGACCAAGCCCGTCAACGACCTGCAGCTCATTTCGCGCGTCAAGAGCCTGCTTCGCTTGAAGACATTGAGCGACGAGCTGCATATGCGCAACGAGACTGCGCGCAATTTCGGTATTGACGATCTGATGCGGGCTGGTGACGGCCGCACCGAGGAAGCCGGCCAGGTACTGCTGGTCGATGGCCGCGCCAATTCGCAGGAGCGTATCATCCGCACGCTCAAGCCGATCGCTCAGGTCGTCGCAATGTCCGATCCTCAGGCCGCTCTGTTTGAGGCTGCTGAACGGCCGTTCGAACTGGTCATCGTCAATTCGAATTTCGATGACTACGACCCGCTGCGGCTCTGCTCACAGCTTCGTTCGCTGGAGCGCACGCGTTTTCTGCCCGTGCTGCTGGTGACGGAGCAGGGCGCGGACGACATGATCGTTCGCGCGCTGGATCTCGGCGTCAACGACTATATCGTCCGGCCGATCGATCCGAACGAACTCGTCGCGCGCTGCCTCACGCAGATACGCCGCAAACGCTATAATGATCGTCTGCGCGCCAGCGTACAGCAGACGATCGAGCTTGCCGTCACCGATGCGCTCACCGGTCTGCATAACAGGCGCTATCTCGACAATCATCTCAAGGTGCTTTTCGACCGTTCTTTGGCGCGGGGCCGGCCGCTCTCGATATTGATTACCGATATCGATCGCTTCAAGACCGTTAACGACACCCATGGCCACGATGCCGGCGATGAAGTTCTCAAGGAATTTGCCGCGAGAATCCGTTCCACGGTACGCGGCGCAGATCTCGCATGCCGTTATGGGGGCGAGGAGTTCGTTGTGGTCATGCCGGATACGCCTGCCGATACGGCCGCCGCGGTCGCGGAACGACTACGCGCTGCGGTAGAAAATATGCCGGTGAAATTACGCGAAAACGGTGTTGCGCTTAACATCACCGCATCCTTCGGAATTTCGTGCCGTTTGGAGACGATCGAGACGCCGGAGCAGTTGATGAAGCAGGCGGACCTTGCGCTTTACGAGGCCAAAAGAGCAGGACGTAACAGGGTTGTAGCTTCAGCGGCCTAGGGACGAATGGCACAGAAATGCGGCCGCGCATGAATATTGAGCGTATTTTTCATGTTGTGAACAACAGTTCAAAATTTTTTGTTCTCTATCCTGCGGGCTTCGTCACATAGCCCTGTTTTAAAGAAACGCTGCATACTTATACTTTTGAATTTGGCAGATACCTTCGTTTTTTGGGTGCTTTCGGAATATTCGTGTCATATCGGCATATAGTTTTGTTTTGTTGACGGCATGTTGATGAGATGTCCGTTGAAAGTTAACAGATTAACTGAATGTAATTCATATATTCAAATGAGCTTGAATATCTGTATTCAGTCTTTTCTAACAAAGGAGGCATTATCACTTTATTCTTGATAGTTTCTTTGGTTTATTTCACTAAGACTATCGGACATTCCTTTCCGCTAAAGTCATGAATTTTAACCATCCGAGCAGACAGGCATTTTTTATCATTAAGAATTTGTTGATTTTCTTTCGGTTTCGCGCGAATTTAGTCTCGTACATGGACAACCCGCAAGGGTTCCGAGATACCCCATGATGCTCAGGTCCGCCGCATCTCCTGGGTCGTGGGGTCGGTCGGCTGGCAGGCAGAAAGATAACGGTTCCTCGTGCCGTTTTGCAGGCTAGCCGGCCCCCAATTTTAAAACGCCGCTCTTCGTTCATCGAAGGCGGCGTTTTTCTTTTCCACCGACATGGCAGGCCATTGCTGACGTCGCAAAATCGGACAACGATCGAGCCGATGCCGGCAAAACAAAAAAGGCGCTAGCCCGAGGGTTTAGCGCCTTTTGTAACCTAAAGTTTAGGAAACTTACTTGATCTTCGTTTCCTTGAACTCGACATGCTTCTTAGCAATCGGGTCGTACTTCGTCTTCGTCATCTTGTCCGTCATCGTACGGCTGTTCTTCGTCGTGACGTAGAAGAAACCGGTGTCGGCCGTCGACAGCAGCTTGATCTTGATGGTGGTAGCCTTGGCCATGGTCGTCCTGCCTTTAATAAAAATGAACGCCGTGGACGGCCAGTGCGGAGGTCCACGGCGAATTCTGGCGCGAAAATACAAATCGCGCTCGAAAAGTCAACCTCTGTTGCCCATGAAAAGCAGGCGTATCCCCGAAAGCAGGACATAAAGGCCGAAGAAAAAGGCCACAGCCCAGGCAAAGCCGCTGGGATTGGCGAGATCCATGGCGGTACCGATCGTCGGCGGCCCTAGAACCATGCCGACGGCGTAACAGAAGACGAAGGCCGCGTTGGCGGCCACCAGATCGACGCCGGTCAGTCGCGTGCCCAGATGGCTGAGCCCGACCGTATACATACCGGAAACGCAGCCTCCCCAGAAGAGCAGGATGATCGCGAGAATGATCCAGTTCGATGCCAGGGAGGGCAGCAGAAGCGCTCCGACAAGCCCGATCGTGGCCATGATCGACAGCAACGGCCGCTTGTCGCGCATGCGGTCGGCAAGCAGGCCGAGTGGGATCTGGAAGACGAAATTGCCGACGCCCATGACGGTCAGCAGCAGTGCGGCCTGTGATTCGTTGAAGCCGAGCCGTGTCGCATAGCTGGTGAAGAGTGAGCCGCCGCCGACGGTGACCGCGCCGAACACGAAGACTGCGGCCGTCGCCGTTGGCACCAGGAAGATGTAGCGGACGAAGTGCAGCTCCGGCTTCTCGTCGACGATCGGGCTCTCGTTGCGGGCGATGAAGATCGGGATGGCAGCAGCCAGAATGATGCAGGCGCCGATGATGAAGGGCATCAAGCCCTCGCTGCCGACAACGGAAAAGAGCAGGGGGCCGGCCGCAAAACCGAGCGAGAACACGGTGGAGTAAAGCCCGAGCACGAAGCCGCGCTTCGAAGGCGGCGAAGCAGCATTGATCCAGAACTCCGATAGGATGAACAGGGTCGTCGTCGCTCCATGAAAGACGATTCGCAGCGGAAACCACAGCAGCAGATTTTCCGCATAATAGAAGCCGAGCGAGCTCAAGGCCGACAGAAAGACAGCCCAGATCATCGTTTGCACGACGCCGAAGCGGTGCGCGAGCTTCGTGGTGACGACCGCAGCCAGCATCGAGGCGACGCCCATCATCGCAGTATTGAGCCCGATCAGGCTTGAGGGAACGCCGCGTTTTTCGAGAATGATACTCAGAAGCGGCAGGCCAAGTCCGATGGCGATGCCGACGGCGGATACGGAGGCAATGGCTGCGACGAGCGAAGGCCAGTGAATTTCTTCGACATGGCCGGCCTTGTCGTTCGTCGGTTCAAGCATAAACTGATTCCTGGAGCATGAGACGGTCGAATCGATCCGGACGCGCAACATAGAAAGGCACGGCTCGGCCAAATTCAGGTGACGGGTCGGCTTTCATGAGATCGGTCAAACCCTCCGGAATGGTCCCCTTGACGCGGGGCATGTTCAGACAAGAAATGTTGCCGATGTCAAGCCGTTGCTGATTAACGAGCTCGCGCGAATGGCGAATATCGGTCGAATCGACGATGATTCCCGATAGAAGGGTGTGATGCGGCAAGACAACTTCGGTCGGGGGCGCTGGCCGGCTTCGGGGACGGGCACCTGTCGTCACGAACGATCGTTCCCTTGATCCCATTCCTCGGGACTGTCGTCATGGCCGCCGAAGCCATGCATGCGCAGCGCCCATTGCAGGCCGATGACGCCACCCTTAATCGGCTGGATGATGGCAAGCGCCGCAATAATGGTGATCGGTGCCCAGATGGCGAGATGCGCCCAGAGCGGCAGCTTGAAGGTCATATCAGTCAGCATGTAGCCGCCGACGATGATGTGGCCGAGAACGAGGATCACCAGATAGGGCGGCAGGTCATCGGCGCGCTGGTGGGAAATATCTTCGTCGCAGACCGCGCAACGGTCGACAGGCTTCAGGAAAGCGCGGAATAGCTTGCCGGTGCCGCAGCGCGGGCAGCGGTTCAGCATGCCGCGGGAAATCGACCGTCCGAGCGGACGTTCGCTCTCGTCTGAACCGCCGAAGCGGATGGGAGAGTCGGATGGTCTGCCCGTCATGAATACGCGTCCTCCGTGCCGGCAGCCATCTTTTATCTACGGCCGCGCGGCGGTCTCGTGCCTGGCGCCTTGCGAGCCTGGCTCTTGTTGCGGCGGGTCGCCTTGTGGAAGGAGCGCACCGCCGTCGGCATAGGCTTGCCCTCGCTCAGCATTTCGAAGCGCAGGGCTCCCGCAAGCGGCACGGCTTCCGCCAGTCTCACCGTCACATCGTCGCCGAGACGATAGCCGAGCCCCGTCCTTTCACCCGTCAGCGCCTGATGCGCCTCGTCATAAATGAAGTAATCGGTGCCGAGCGTAGATATAGGGATGAAACCGTCGGCGCCATACTCTGGAAGGGTGACAAAAAGTCCCGACTTAGTGACGCCGCCGACCCGGGCCTCAAATTCCGCGCCGACCTGACCGGCGAGGTGATGGGCGATCAGCCGATCGACCGTCTCACGCTCTGCGGCCATGGCACGGCGCTCGAAGGTCGAGATTTCGGCCGCGATATCGTCGAGCGAGGCCTCTTCGTCCGGCGTAATCGCACCTTCGCCGAGGCCGAGCGAGCCGACGAGCGCGCGATGCACGATCAAGTCGGCATAGCGGCGGATCGGCGAGGTGAAGTGGGCGTATTTCATCAGGTTCAGGCCGAAATGCCCGATATTGTCGGGGCTGTAGATCGCCTGGCTCTGCGAGCGCAGCACCATCTCGTTGACCATGGTTTGATGCGCCGTACCCTCGGCTTTCGCCAAGATGCCGTTGAAACTGTTGGCGCGCACGTTGCCGCCCTTGGCAAGCGATATGCCGAGGGTGGCGAGGAATTCGCGCAACACCTCCTGCTTGGCGAGCGTCGGGCCATCGTGGATACGATAGATCAGTACCTGCTTCCGCTTTTCCAGCGTCTCGGCAGCGGCAACGTTCGCCTGAATCATCATCTCTTCGATGAGCTTGTGCGCATCGAGGCGCGGCGGCACGAAGACGCGATCAACGGTGCCGTCCGGCTTCAACAGGATCTTGCGCTCGGGCATGTCGAGCTCGAGCGGCTGGCGCCGGTCACGGCCCTTTTTAAGAATGTTGTAGGCGTGCCAGAGCGGCTTCAGGATCGGTTCCAGCATCGGACCGGTCTTGTCGTCGGGCTTGCCATCGATCGCCGCCTGCGCCTGCTGATAGGAAAGCTTGGCCGCGCTCTTCATCATGATGCGATGGAAGGTATGGCCGGCCTTGCGGCCTTCCTTGGAGAAGATCATTCGAACCGCGAGGGCAGGGCGGTCGACGCCTTCCTTCAACGAGCAAAGATCATTGGAGATGCGTTCGGGCAGCATCGGCACGACGCGATCGGGGAAATAGACCGAATTGCCCCGCTTCAGCGCCTCGCGGTCAAGGGGCGAGTTCGGCCGCACATACCAGGAAACGTCGGCGATGGCGACGGTCACGATCACGCCGTCAGGATTGTCGGGCGAGGGATCCATTTCCGCATAGACGGCATCGTCATGATCCTTGGCGTCGGCCGGATCTATGGTGATCAACGGCAGGCTGCGCCAATCCTCGCGATGGGACATGGTGGCCGGCTTGGCGGCATCGGCCTCCGCAATCACGGGAGCCGGAAACACGTGCGGGATACCGTGCGCGTGAATGGCGATCATTGAGATCGCCTTTTCGGAGGCGACGGAGCCGATGACCGACAGAACCTTGGCGCGCTGCAGACCGAAGCGGCCGAGGCGCGCCACTTCAACTTCGACCAGATCGCCGTCCTTGGCACCGCCGGTATAATCCGGATCGATCACCATCTCCTCGCCACGCCGTTCGATCGGCATCAGCCGTCCGCCGCCACCGGCTGTCTCGCGGAAGACGCCGATGGAGGCGCCCTGTCGCTTGTCGATGACCTTGATGATGCGGGCGGTGTAGGCCGGGCCGCCGCGATCCGCGGCTGGGAAGATTTTTGCGAGAATGCGGTCGCCCATGCCGGCGACAGGCGCCTTGCCCTTGCCGTTGCGGCCGGCTGGCGAGGAGGATTGCTTGATCATGACGGCGGGCGCGACGCCGTTTTCCTCAGCCCATTCGGCCGGGCGGCCGATCAGCATGCCATCCTTGTCGCGGGTGGTGATATCGAGCACGGCGATCGGCGGCAGCGCGCCGGGGCGGATGAGCGACTTGCGGCTCTTCTGCACCATGCCTTCTTCTTCGAGCTCGCGCAAAAGGTCCTTCAGCGCGACGCGGCTCTCACCCTTCAGACCAAAGGCTTTGGCAAGCTCGCGCTTGGACGCCTGCTGCGGATGATCAGCGATAAAGCGCAGGATCACCTCGCGCGGCGGCAGAACGCCGTGCATGATGGCCATCATCGGCTCTGCACTCTCGCCCCGCTTGATCGCGCGACCAGACTTGCCGGGGCGTCGCTCCGACGATGAAATCTTGCCGCGCGGTTCTCTGCTCACTCTGCACTCTTCTTTTTCGCTGCCGTCTTGGCCGCAGGCTTCTTTGCAGCAGCCTTCGGCTTGGCGGTCGTTTTTGTCGCTTTTGCGCCGGCTGCCGCGGTCTTTGCCTTGGCGGGCGCCTTCTTGGTGGTGCCGCCGCTCTTGCCCGCCTTGGCAGCGATCAGAGCCAGAGCTTCCTCGACCGTGATCGCCTGCGGATCCGTGCCTTTCGGTAGCGTCGCATTGACTTTGCCCCAGTTGACATAGGGGCCGTACTTGCCGTCGCGAACGGTGATCGCGCCGCCGCCATCCGGATGCTCGCCCAGTTCCTTCAGTGCCGCCGGTGTGCCGCCGCGTGCCTTGCCACCCGCTGCCTTGCTCTGCTTTTCGGCAATCAGCGTCACCGCGCGGTTGAGACCGACGGTGAAGACGTCCTCAACGCTTTCGAGATTGGCGTAGCTGCCGTCATGCAGCAGGAAAGGCCCGTAGCGGCCGATACCGGAAGAGATCATCTTACCGGTTTCCGGATGCTTGCCGATGTCGCGTGGCAGCGAGATCAGCGCCATCGCCTTTTCATAGTCGATATCTTCCGGCTTCCAGCCACGCGGCAGCGATGCACGCTTGGCATCCTTGCCGTCGCCGCGCTGGATATAGGGGCCGAAGCGGCCCGAACGCAGCGTCAGCTCTTCACCGGTCACCGGATCGGCGCCGAGAGCCTTCGGCTCGTTCAATCCGTTGGATTCGGCTTCCGCGCCGCCTTCCGACGAAAGCTGGCGGGTATAATTGCATTCCGGATAGTTCGAGCAGCCGACGAAGGCGCCGTATTTGCCGAGCTTCAGCGAAAGATTGCCCGTGCCGCACACTTGGCAGATGCGCGGATCGCTGCCGTCTTCGCGCTTCGGGAAGACAAGCGGTGCCAGCGCATCGTTCAGTGCATCGAGGACATTGGTGACGCGTAGTTCTTTGGTGTCCTCGATCTGGGCGAAGAAATCGCGCCAGAAGTCGCGCAACACGTCCTTCCAGTTCAGCTCGCCGGCGGAGATGCGGTCGAGCTTCTCTTCGAGATCGGCCGTGAAATCATACTCCACATACTTGGTGAAGAAGCTTTCGAGGAAGGCCGTCACCAGCCGCCCCTTGGCCTGCGGCACCAGCTTGCGCTTGTCGATGGTCACATAATCGCGGTCACGAAGCGTTGCGAGCGTTGCCGCATAGGTGGAGGGACGGCCGATGCCGAGCTCTTCCATCTTCTTGATCAGGGAGGCTTCCGAATAGCGCGGCGGCGGTTCGGTGAAATGCTGCGTCGAGTTGATCTTCTGCTTGGCGAGATTTTCACGGGCATTGATCTCGGGCAGGCGGCCGCCTTCTTCGCTGTCGTCGCTCTGCTCGCCATCTTCCTTCTGATCGGTATAGGCGGCGATGAAGCCATCGAAGCGGACGACGGAGCCGACAGCGCGCAGGCCAGCCTTCTTGCCGGCATTGTCAGCGAGGATCTCGACCGTCGTGCGCTCGATTTCGGCCGATGCCATCTGGCTGGCGATGCCGCGCTTCCAGATCAGGTCATAGAGCTTCAGCTGGTCGTCATCGAGGAATTTGCGGATGCGATCCGGCACGCGGTCGAAATCGGTCGGGCGGATCGCTTCGTGCGCTTCCTGGGCATTCTTGGCCTTGGTGGAATAGAAACGTGCCTTTTCCGGCAGGTAACGGTCGCCGAACTGATTGGCGATGGCGCGGCGTGCGGCATCGATCGCTTCCGGCGCCATCTGCACGCCGTCGGTACGCATATAGGTGATAAGGCCGACGGTCTCGCCGCCGATATCGACGCCTTCATAAAGCTTTTGCGCCACCTGCATGGTGCGCGAGGCCGAGAAGCCAAGCTTCGAGGAGGCTGCCTGCTGCAGCGTAGAAGTGGTGAATGGCGGGCTCGGATTGCGCTTGACCGGCTTTGCCTCGACCGTGTCGACGACATAGGAGGCGCCTTCGAGCAGGGCCTTCAGCCTGCCGGCCTCTTCCCCGTTGCCGATCGCGCGCGGCTGCAGGCGCTTGCCGTCGGCGGAGACCAGACGCGCTTCGAACTCGTCGCCGCGCGGCGTCTTCAGGATCGCCGAAAGGTTCCAGTATTCTTCCGAGATGAAGCGTTCGATCTCCGACTCGCGATCGCAGACGAGGCGAAGAGCGACGGACTGCACGCGGCCGGCCGAACGGGCGCCGGGCAGCTTGCGCCAGAGAACCGGCGACAGGTTGAAACCGACGAGATAGTCGAGGGCGCGGCGGGCGAGATAGGCATCGACCAGCGGCACGTCGATGTCGCGCGGTTCGGCCATCGCGTCGAGAACGGCCTTCTTGGTGATGGCATTGAAGACGACGCGCTTCACCGGCTTGCCGTTGATCACGCGCTTCTTGTTCAGCACGTCTAGCACGTGCCACGAAATGGCTTCGCCCTCGCGATCCGGGTCGGTCGCGAGAATCAGGCCGTCGGAGGTTTTCAGCGCGTCGGCGATGTCCTTGATGCGCTTTTGCGAGGCACCATCGACTTCCCACAGCATTTCGAAATCCTGGTCCGGCAGCACCGAACCATCTTTGGCGGGCAGGTCGCGCACATGGCCGAAGGATGCAAGAACCTTATATCCGGGTCCCAGATATTTATTGATTGTCTTGGCCTTGGCAGGCGATTCCACCACTACAACGTTCATCATCAAGTCTCTGAATACGAGGTCGCGCCGGTACAAGACGCGGGAGATACCGGGTTTTTCCGTCTTCCCGGCTCTCCGACATGGACAGGGAAATCGTCGCGGTCAAGAGGCTACTGCATAATTCCTTAAATCGGAATCGATTGAAGGGTAAAATTATGCAGCACCTTTAACGTGTTACAGCGACCTTTGCGTGTCATATGTGACGCGCGGCGCTGTAATGTGCCTGGCGAGACGATGCAATGCTTAGAATCGGTACGTCCGTCACAATTTTCAATCCAGCATGGAGATCGACACAAGTCCGCCGGGGTGTCGATGCAGCCTACCGGCCATGTCGAGTTCGAGAAGGACGGAGTGAATGGCAGATATCGATAAGCCGGTGTGGCGGGCGATATCGTCGATTGCGACCGGCGTCGGCCCGAGTGCTTCGACGATATGGTCGCGCTCGGCGTCATCGGGCGGCGCGGAAAGCGGTTCGCTTCTTTCAACGGGCGCTGCGGCGGGGCGCGGGCGAAAGAGGTCCGGTTCGGTGAGCGGTCGCAACGCCTCAACGATATCGTCCGGCGACGTGACGATCATCGCGCCGTCTTTCAGCAGGCCGTTCGTCCCTTCGCAGCGCGGATCGAGCGGCGAGCCGGGAACGGCAAAGACAAGCCTGCCGAATTCTCCGGCAAGGCGCGCTGTTATCAGCGAGCCGGATCGCGTTGCCGCCTCGACAACAACGACACCGAGCGAGATACCGGCAATGAGGCGATTGCGGCGTGGAAAATCGCGCGCCCGAGGTTCCCAGCCGAACGGCATCTCGCTCACGGCCAGTCCGTTACCGTCCCAGATATCGTTGAGCAGGCCAATATTCTCGGGTGGATAAGGCTGGTCCAGCCCGCCCGCCATAGCGGCGATCGTGCCCGTTGGGAGGCTTGCGCGATGGGCTGCCGTATCGATGCCGCGCGCGAGCCCCGAAACCACTGCATAGCCTGCTTCACCGCAGGTGCGCGCGATCATGGCGGTGAATTTCGCGCCGCTGATCGATGCATTTCGCGAGCCGACCATGCCGATAGCCGGCTTCGTAGCTACAGACATGTTGCCTTTGACAGCCAGCAGCGGCGGTGCGCCATCGATCTCGCGAAGGGCAGGGGGATAGTCCGGTTCACCGATGCCGACGAAACGTGCTCCGAAGCGATGCGCCGCTTCCAGTTCTCGCAATGCATCCCGCTCTTCGGCGATGCGGATCGCGCGCGTCGAGCCGCCACGCTGTGAAAGCTCCGGCAGAGCGGCCAGAGCCGCTTCGGCGGAGCCGTAGTGATTGATGAGATCGCGGAAGGTGGAGGGACCGACATTGTCGGAGCGGATGAGCCTGAGCCAGGCGATCCTCTGTTTCTCAGTCAGCGCAACTCCGGTCCGTCTTGCGCTGCCTGTATCCATTATCCCTTTGCTCCGATCTTGCCTTCCGTTCCCGCAGTCAGCCGGGCAATATTTGCCCTATGCTTATACCAGGAGATGACGGTCATCAGCGCCATGACAGCGGCGATCTTGTCGGCGCCCAATATCCACAATACAACCGGGATGACAAGAGTTGCAACCAGTGCGGAAAGCGAGGAATAGCGCGTGGTAAAGGCGATCGCCAGCCAGACGATGGCGAAAATCAAAGCCATCAGCGGCGCGAGGCCGAGCAGGATGCCGAGGTAGGTGGCGACACCCTTGCCGCCCTTGAAGCCGATCCAGACCGGGAAGATATGGCCGACAAAGGCGGCGAAACCGGCGAGCACACCGGCATCCTCGCCGAAGAAATGCACGGCGATCAGGACGGCCGCGGTACCCTTGAAGGCATCGAGTAGCAGGGTTGCGGCTGCAAGCCCCTTGTTGCCAGTGCGCAGCACATTGGTTGCGCCGATATTGCCCGAACCGATGTTGCGCACATCGCCGAGACCGGCCATTCGGGTCAGCAACAGGCCGAAGGGGATGGAGCCGAGCAGATAACCGATGACGAGGGCGGCAAGCGCGGTCTGCAGGGTAAGCTGCCAAGTCCAGAAATCAGCCATCGCGTCTTATTCTCCCTAAACCCTGGCGCTTGCCTTAGAGACTGTGAACCAGCTTGCCGGCGACATAGGTTGCAACCGCCCGGCCGCTCATTCTGGCATCCTCGAAGGGCGTATTCTTCGAGCGCGACAAAAGCATGTCTTTTGCGACAAGCCAAGGCTCGTCGAGATCGACGAGAGCGATATCCGCTTTGGCGCCTGGTTTCAGTGTGCCGGCGGGAAGCCCGAAGATCTGCGCCGGCCGCGTCGAGAGTGCATCGACGAGCCGCATGAGGCTGACCTGGCCGCTGTGATAGAGCCGGAGTGCCGCCGGAAGCAGCGTTTCGAGCCCGACGGCACCGTCTTCAGCCTCGCCGAACGGCAGACGTTTCGTATCGACATCCTGCGGATCGTGCGAGGAGACGATGATGTCGATCGTGCCGTCGGCCAACGCCTCGATCATGCCCGTGCGGTCATCCTCGGAGCGCAGCGGCGGATAGAGCTTGAAGAAGGTCCGGTACTCGCCGATGTCGTTCTCATTGAGCGCGAGATTGTTGATGGAGATGCCGCAAGTGACCTTGGCACCGCGTGAGCGGGCGAGGCGGATTGCCTCTGCCGATTCCGGCACCGAAATCATCGCGGCATGGTAATGGCTGCGCGTCAGCGTCGCGATGCGAAGGTCGCGTTCCAGCGGGATGAGTTCGGCTTCTTTCGGGATGCCCGAGAGCCCGAGCCAGCTTGCCAGCAGGCCCTCGTGCATGACGCCGTTGGCGCCGAGATATTTATCGCGCGTCTCGCAGGAAATGACAGCGCCGAATTCGCGCGCATAGGTCATGATGCGGCGCAGGACCTGACTGTCGTGGACACTGGAATGCGCATCGGTGAACACGACGGCACCGGCTTCCCGCAGTAGGCCGATCTCCGTCATCTCCTCGCCGGCCAGCCCCTTGGTGAGGGCGGCGGCCGGATAGACGTTGACGACGGCGGTATCGCGCGCCGTCTTCCGGACGAATTCGACAAGCGCGATGTCGTCGATGACCGGATCCGTGTCCGGCATCATGATGAAGGAGGTGACGCCGCCCGCTGCTGCCGCACGGCTGGCAGACGCGATGGTTTCGCGATGCTCGCCGCCGGGCTCGCCGACATGGACGCGCGCATCGACCAGGCCGGGGATGGCGACGAGGCCGCTGCAATCGCGAACCGTCGCGCCCTTCGGAGCGGCGGACGCCTTAGCATCCTTGCCGGAGGCCACGATCACGCCGTCTTCGACGACGATCGTACCGACTTCATCGAGATCGCGCGAGGGGTCGACGATGCGGACGTTCTGAAGGACGATCGAGTTGCTCATGCGCCCACTCCCTCGGTGCGCGGCCCTTGGTTCTGCGAAACGAGCAGGGTCTCCATCACGGCCATGCGGACGGCGACGCCCATCTCGACCTGTTCGGCGATGACGCTTTGCGGGCCGTCGGCCACCTCAGAGGCGATTTCCACTCCACGGTTCATCGGACCTGGATGCATGACGAGTGCATCCTCCTTGGCGGCCTTGAGCGTCTCGGCGTCGAGGCCGTAGAAGTGATAATATTCGCGCACCGAAGGCACGAAGGCGCCCGACATGCGCTCGCGCTGCAGACGCAGCATCATGACGACGTCGGCATCTTTCAGTCCTTCCTTCATCGAATGGAAGACTTCCACGCCCATGTCGGCGATGCCAGCTGGCAGCAGCGTGGCGGGTGCGACGACGCGGACGCGCGCTCCCATGGCGTTGAGAAGGAGGATGTTCGAGCGGGCCACGCGCGAATGCAGCACGTCGCCGCAGATGGCGACGATGATGCGCGAGAGCTTGCCCTTGGCGCGGCGGATCGTCAGCGCGTCGAGCAGGGCTTGGGTCGGATGCTCATGCTGGCCGTCGCCGGCGTTGACGACGGAGCAGGACACCTTTTGCGCCAGAAGTGCGGCGGCGCCTGCGCTGGAGTGGCGGATGACAAGCACATCAGGCCGCATCGCATTCAGCGTCATCGCCGTATCGATCAGCGTCTCGCCTTTTTTGACCGAAGAATTGCCGACCGACATGTTCATCACATCGGCGCCGAGCCGTTTGCCGGCAAGCTCGAAGGAGGATTGCGTGCGCGTCGATGCTTCGAAGAAGAGATTGATCTGCGTCAACCCGCGAAGCGTCGACGTCTTTTTCTCGCGCTGGCGGCTGATCTTGACCGCCTCGTCGGCCTTGTCGAGAAGATAGGTGATATCCTGCTCGGTGAGGCCCTTGATGCCGATGAGGTGGCGGTGGGGAAAGAAGACCATGAACCTGCCCTCTGGATTTCGTCAGGCGGTCTATAAAGAGGGAGCGCCGATGGGGCAAGCGGCGGCCTGCGCCGAGGCTGCGTGTTCCCCATGCAATTTCGCCCGAATCCCGCTACAGGAGCTATGCCGGTGGGAGACGTAACTTCCGGTTTCCCTTTGCAACCCACTTGCTCTACAAGCGATTCATGACCCAACCGACCCGGACTGACGACCCCTTTGCCGACCTGAACCAGCCGAGCCTCTGGACCGGCATCAATGCCTATCGTTCCGATCCGCTGATCGTCGATCTCACCTCCGGCCTGCCGCGTTCGATCCGGGAAGAGCTGGAGCAGCACGGTCGTTTCGTCACCTCGCACGAGGCGCAGGAACTGGCGCGCATGGCAAACCAGGGCACGCCGCAGCTGCGCACCCATGGGCCGCGCGGCGAGCGTCTGGATGTCGTGGAATTCCATCCGGCCTGGCACGCGCTGATGCGCCGCTCCATGGCGATGGGCCTGCACTCCTCGATCTGGGATGCGCAGGCCGATCCCGAGGCGAAGGGCCAGTCCCACAAGCTGCGCGCGGCCCGTTTCTATCTGACTGCGCAGCTTGAGTGCGGTCATCTGTGCCCCCTTACGATGACCAGCGCCTCGGTCGCCGCCATGATGGCATCGCCGGCGGTGCAGAAGGATTGGGCGCCGAAGATCCTGTCGCGCAAGTACGATTCGTCCAACAAGCCCGCCATGCAGAAGAGCGCCGTCACCATCGGCATGGGCATGACGGAAAAGCAGGGCGGCACGGATGTGCGCGCCAACAAGACAAGTGCCGACAAGGTCAGCGAAGGCATCTATAGGCTTTCGGGTCACAAGTGGTTCATGTCGGCGCCGATGAGCGATGCCTTTATTATGCTCGCCCAGACCAAGGAGGGCATGGGCTGCTTCCTCGTGCCACGGCTTCTGGAGGATGGCTCCGCAAACGGCCTGCACTTCCAGCGGCTGAAGGACAAGCTCGGCAACCGCTCGAATGCCTCGTCGGAGGTCGAGTTCACCGACACGTTCGGCTTCCTGCTCGGTGCACCCGATGCCGGCATCCGCACGATCCTCGATATGGTGACGCTGACCCGGCTCGACTGCGCGCTGGCCTCCGCCGGCATCATGCGTGCCTCGCTCGCCGAAGCCGTGCACCATGCGCGCGGCCGCAGCGTCTTCGGCAAGATGCTGGTCAACCAGCCGATCATGACGCGCGTGCTCGCCGATATGGCACTCGATGTCGCCGCCGCAACCGCGCTCGCCTTCCGTCTGGCTGAAGCCTTCGACAAGGCAAGCGGCAGCAGCGAGGACGCAGCCTATGCGCGCGTCATGACACCGGTCGCCAAATACTGGTGCTGCAAGATCGCGCCGGCGCTGATCTACGAAGCCATGGAGTGCATCGGCGGCAGCGGCTACATCGAAGAACGTCCGATCGCCCGCCATTACCGCGAAGCCCCAGTCAACGCGATCTGGGAAGGCTCCGGCAATGTCATGGCGCTCGACGTGCTGCGCGTTCTGAACCGTGGCAGGGACCTGTTCGAGACGGTCTTCGCCGGTCTTGCCCGTGATCTCGGCCCGGCCGGTAAGAAGACCATCGATGTCCTGCGAGCCGCCATGGCGCTATGCGAGCAGGATGAGGGCGCTGCCCGCCTGCTGGTCGAGCAGATGGCGCTCGCGGCCGGTGCCGCCGAGCTTTATCGTCTGGGCGCCGGCAAAATCGCCGATGCCTTTATCGAAACTCGTCTCGCCGGTGGCTGGCGTGCGACCTACGGCATGCTCGATTCACGCTTCGATGCCAGCTACATCGTCGATTTGCTGTATCCGCCGGCGACATAAAACCATGCTGTCGGCTGCGTAGCCAGTATCCTTGATTGATGCGATACCAGTATTTATTATCTATTGGTATCCGTAGGAGGGCTTCATGGCTCGCAACACATCCGTTTCGCTGGGAGATCATTTCAGCGCCTTCATCGAAGCGCAGATAAAGACAGGGCGATATGGCTCTGCCAGTGATGTTGTTCGCGCAGGTTTGCGCCTGCTTGAAGAGCACGAGGCAAAGGTCAAGGCTCTGCAGAGTGCGTTGATCGCCGGGGAAGAGTCCGGAGAGGTTGCTTCCTTCGATAACGCCGCATTCCTCAAGCGAATGCGTGCGACCTATGGTGAATAGGCCTCGCAAGTGCGGTCTTTCGCCGCTTGCGGTGGCGGATCTTGAAGGTATCTGGCGATATACGGTCGAGAACTGGTCTGTAAGGCAAGCTGAGATCTACCATGCTGAAATCGTTCAGCTTTCGAGGGGTTAGCGTGCGGGGAGAAAATTGGTCGCGCGACTGACATCCGTGACGGCTATTTCAAATATGCCGTAGGCTCTCATGTGATCTACTATCTTTTACGGGATGGCGAGGTCGCGATCATTCGCATATTGCACCGGCGAATGGATGTCGGTCGGCATCTTTGAAGAGATGTCTGGCATCCGGAACGACAGTGTGATTTGGTCAATATCTCTAATCTGTGGATTCGCGCGGTTGGCGGACGTGAGCCTTGTCAGATTTATTGTTCGAGGCGACTTGGCTTGCTATTCACCGGTCGGTGACAGATTGGAGTCGAGTCGATGTCCCCAGCAAATACTGCCGTTAAAATTCCGGTAGAAATGCCAGTCGTGGAAAAGCGCGTGCGCAATCGCGCGGCGACGGAGCAGGCAATCCTGGATGCCGCCAAACGGCTTTTGGCGGAGCAGGGGTTCCAGAATTTCGGTATCAATGCGGTGGCCCGGGGCGCCGGCTGCGACAAGCAGCTGATCTACCGCTATTACGGCGGCTTGAATGGCCTTGTGGAGGCCATCGGCACCGATCTCGGCAGCTGGGTCACCGATCGCATCCCGGACGATACCGGCGGCATGTTCCTTTTGACCTATGGCGATCTGATGGAGCGGCTTTCGATGCTGTTTCTCGAGGCTTTGCGCGCCGATCCCCTCATGCGCCGCATCGTCGCCTGGGAAGTCTCCGAGAATAGCGAGCAGGTGCGCCGCCTGTCCGAGGCTCGATCCAAGGCGCTCGCCGGCTGGATCGAGCGCATGCGCGGCTCGCTCGTGCCGCCCAAGGGCGTCGATGCTCAGGCCGTCAATGCCATGATCTTTGCGGCCATCCAGCATATCGTCCTGGCTGCGGCCGTTAGCGACCAATGCGCCGGTCTCGCCTTGAAGAACGGCAAGGATTGGGAGAAGGCGGCGACGGCCTTGAAGCGGATCGTGCGCGGCGTTTACGGCTGATACCAGCCATCGGGCAGGGATATCCACAGGCCCGCTTCGCTGTTAACCTTAACAAATGGTTTACATTGCGCCGCAGCGGTTAACTCGTCACTGTCGGAGGACGATTAGTTAACCATCAGCGTGAAGCCATGGGCTTGAAACCCGTTAAATTAGCATTTCTCGTCACGGCGGCGATGTTCTTCGCCGTCCTCGCACTAGATATAACGCTGCCCGCGATGGTGTTGAGCGCCATGGCGCTGTCGAACTGGCTCGTCCTTTCGGCGGGCACGACGCAATTTCAGCGTCGAAGGGGTACCGCATGAAGTGGCTATTGATTTGCTGGGCCGGACCGGTCTCGTTTCTCGGGGCGTGGTATTACCTGTCGTACTACGACATGAGCTTCGGCATCTTCATGCTGACGCGGCAGATGCACGATCTGGTCTTCGATATCTACGGCAAGATCCTCGGCATTCCGCCGGAAACCATTCCGCCGCTGGTCGCGCGTGCGATCGCCTTCGACAGCCTGCTGGTCTTCGCAATTTTCGGCTTCCGCCGCCGAGCAGCCATCATCGGATGGTGGAAACGCCGTCAGGAGGCGTCCGAATCGGGCAAGGCGGCTCTGCCGAGCGCCGATAGCCTGTCCAAGGCTCCCTGAAGAATGAAGCTTGCCGCCGCCGAGTCGATGCGCTCGGCGCGCTTGGCCCGTGAGACGTCCATTTCCAGCAGCGCCCGTTCGGCCGCAACGGTCGAAAGCCGCTCGTCCCAGAAGACGAAGGGCAGGGCGGTCTTTTCCGACATGCTGCGCACGAAGGCGCGTGTCGCTTGCACGCGCGGTCCGGCAGAGCCATCCATGTTCATCGGGAGCCCTATGACGAAGGCCGCCACCTTTTCCTTCTCGGCGAAGGCGAGCAATGTTTCGGCATCCTGGGTGAATTTCACGCGCTTGATGACAGGGCGAGGCGTGGCGAAACGCCGCCCGAGATCCGACATGGCCAATCCAATCGTCTTCGTGCCGAGATCGATACCCGCAATCGGCTGACCGGGCAGGAGCATCACGGCTAGATCTTCGATGGTCAGCGTCGTCATCAGGGTACTGCTCCTGTCAAAACAAATTGAAGTCCTAACCGCTTTTCTTTGTTGCGGTTTGAGATATCTCCTAGACACCAGCCTCACATTTCAAATCAAGTCATAAGGAGAAATCCAATGAAGATCACCTGGCTCGGCCACTCCGCTTTTCGCATTGAAACGGCGACGGCAAAAATACTGATCGATCCATTTCTGTCCTACAATTCTTCCTTTGCGGCCGCCGGTCTCAGCATCAAGGACGTTGCCCAGGGCGTCACTCATATCCTGCTGACGCACGGCCATGCGGACCATGTCGGTGACACGGTTCAGATCGCCAAGGATACCGGCGCCGTCGTTCTCGCCAATGCCGATCTCGCCTCCTGGCTCGGCACCAAGGGCGTCGAGAAGCTGGAAATGGGCAATACTGGCGGCACCGTCGGCCTTGGCGGCTTCTCGGCCACCTTTACCAATGCGCTGCATTCCTCCGCCCAGATCACCGAGGACGGCGTTTCCCACGCGCTCGGCAATCCGAATGGCCTGATGCTGCATTTCGATGACGAGCCGACATTGTTCCATATGGGCGATACCGACATCTTCTCGGATATGGCGTTGATTAACGAACTGCATCAGCCCGATATCGGCATCGTGCCGATCGGCGACCGCTTCACCATGGGCGGCGCGGTAGCGGCACTTGCCTGCCAGCGCTTCTTCAACTTCAAGACGGCCATTCCCTGCCACTACGGCACGTTCCCGATCATCGACCAGACGCCGGAGAAGTTCATCGCCGGCATGGAAGGTTCGAAGACTGCCGTTGCCGCGCCGAAGGTGGGCGAGAGCGTTTCTGCCTGACGATACCCGTTGCGTATGGCGGGCATGGCCTTTATAGCGTGAAGCAAATCCACTTTCGGTGGATAATCTTGCTATCCGGAGAATGCCATGTCCGTCGATCTCGCCACTGTCAAACGCGTCGCCCATCTCGCCCGCATCGCCGTCAATGAAGACGAAGCGCAGCGGATGATGGGTGAGCTTAACGGCATTCTTGGCTTCGTCGAGCAGCTCTCCGAAGTGAATGTCGATGGCGTCGAAGCCATGACCTCGGTAACCCCGATGGCGATGAAGAAGCGCGCCGACGAAGTAACGGACGGCAACAAGGCTGCCGACATCGTCGCCAATGCGCCGAATACCGATCAGAATTTCTTCCTGGTGCCCAAAGTCGTCGAATAACGGTTCCTTCGAGCCTTTCCGACCCGTTGCCCAATTCCAGATCTGAAGCGAAACAAAATGAGCGAACTGACCAGCCTGACCATTGCCGAAGCCCGCGACAAGCTGCGCGCCAAGGAGATTACCGCCACCGAACTGACCGAGGCCTATATCTCGGCGATCGAGGCTGCCAATGCTCAGCTCAATGCCTATGTGAAGGTGACGCCGCAAAAGGCGTTGGCAATGGCCAAGGTGTCGGACGCCCGCCTTGCGGAAGGCAAAGCCGGCCCGCTGGAAGGCATTCCGCTTGGCATCAAGGACCTGTTCGGCACGGAAGGCATTCATACGCAGGCCTGCAGCCACATCCTGGACGGTTTCGAGCCGCACTATGAATCGACCGTCACGCAGAATCTCTGGAACGACGGCGCCGTCATGCTGGGCAAGCTCAACATGGATGAGTTCGCCATGGGCTCCTCCAACGAGAGCTCCTACTACGGCCCGGTGATTAACCCGTGGCGTGCCAAGGGTTCGAACCAGCAGCTGGTTCCGGGCGGCTCGTCCGGCGGTTCGGCTGCAGCCGTTGCCGCCCACCTGTGCGCCGGCGCAACGGCCACGGATACGGGTGGCTCGATTCGCCAGCCCGCGGCCTTCACTGGTACTGTCGGCATCAAGCCGACCTATGGCCGCTGCTCGCGCTGGGGCATCGTTGCCTTCGCCTCGTCGCTCGACCAGGCCGGCCCGATCGCCCGCGACGTGCGCGATGCCGCTATCCTGCTGAAGTCGATGGCCAGCGTCGATGCCAAGGACACGACTTCGGTCGACCTGCCGGTGCCGGATTACGAAGCCTCGCTCGGCCAGTCGCTGAAAGGCATGAAGATTGGCATCCCGAATGAATATCGCGTCGACGGCATGCCCGAAGAGATCGAGACGCTCTGGCAGCAGGGCATTGCCTGGCTGAAGGACGCCGGCGCCGAGATTGTCAACATCTCCCTGCCGCATACGAAATACGCGCTGCCGGCCTATTACATCGTCGCGCCCGCCGAGGCCTCTTCGAACCTTGCCCGTTATGACGGCGTTCGCTACGGCCTGCGCGTCGACGGCAAGGATATCGTCGACATGTATGAAAAGACGCGCGCTGCCGGCTTCGGCCAGGAAGTGAAGCGCCGCATCATGATCGGCACCTATGTTCTCTCGGCCGGCTACTACGACGCTTATTACCTGCGCGCCCAGAAGGTGCGCACACTGATCAAGCGCGATTTCGAACTGGCCTTCAACGCCGGCGTCGACGCGATTCTGACGCCCGCCACCCCATCCTCGGCCTTCGGCATTGCCGATGAGGACCTCGCTTCCGATCCGGTGAAGATGTACCTGAACGACATCTTTACGGTGACGGTCAACATGGCTGGCTTGCCGG
Organism: Rhizobium sp. AB2/73; assembly: GCF_020871915.1. Lineage (NCBI taxonomy): Bacteria > Pseudomonadati > Pseudomonadota > Alphaproteobacteria > Hyphomicrobiales > Rhizobiaceae > Rhizobium > Rhizobium sp. AB2/73. Next base: position 1,039,506 of record NZ_CP067071.1, read on the forward strand.
GCATCGCCGTTCCCGCCGGCCTCGACCCGAAGGGCCTGCCGCTCGGCCTGCAGCTCATCGGCAAGCCGTTCGAAGAGGAAACCCTCTTCAAAACCGCCCACGTCATCGAACAGGCCGCCGGCAAGTTCACGCCGGCGAAGTGGTGGTAAGTGCCGTTGCCGGGATTGAGAAACTAATGGCGTTTTCTTGATTTCCGGCCTGCAGACCTTTCGAGAGGATAGGGCTGCAGGCCGAGAATCATGGCTTGCTTTATCCCAAGATTTTTAACAGCGTCTTGCCCAAAGATGGCTGAGTAGATCGATTTGAGTGTATCGGATCGAGCTTTTGCAAATATTGCGTCCAACTCGGAGATATTACTCGCTGAAGCATAAGCTGCTTTGTAACCCGCAATCCTATTTTCTATCTTTGATGTTATGTCGGTTACTGTTAGATTCTTGCTGGATAGCTGATCGATATCCTTTAATGCTCCCAAGTTGTTCTTGATCTTATCGATCTGTTTTACGCCGACTTTGAGTTCATATTTATTAGCCAAGGTCGGTTCTAGGGAAAGTCCGAGAAATTCAATTGCCTCATCGGGCGCAGCGATCCGCGTTTTACTGTCTGCATCTAGGGATGGGATGGAGAAGCCGAAATCAGCTAGTGCTGTTCGCGCAAATTGATCGATAACTTCACATTCTTCCTTGGATTTTGCAAAGACGATAAAGTCATCGGCATAGCGGACAAGTTCAAAACCCTTGGCAGCCATTTTGGCGTCAAAAGGATACAATATCACATTTGAAAAAAAGGGTGAGATCGGCATACCTTGTCGAACCCCTAAGCCCGGTTTGATGCCCAAATCGTTAGCGATTCTGTTTATCACAGCGTCGCCTCCGGAAATTTCGCAATTGGCTGATCTTTCAATTAGACGGTGTAAGCTAGGTTTCTTGAAAAGCTTGTTCGTTTGATCGATTAGCCGAGATCGCGGAATATTATCGAAGAATGACGATATGTCGGACTTGTATGCCCATTTGTTATCATGCCTCAGCTTTAGCGCACGATCCCTCGCCGCCGCCGCGCCCTTTGGACTTCCTTCGATTGATTTCATGAAGCCAAAACTAACTGCATTGCGCAATTTTTCGGCTTGGGGTTGTGCCATTAGGAAATCAACCAAAACCTTCTGCACTAATCGATCACTTAGCGTAGGCACGCAAATAATTCGATAACCCTTTCTCTCCTTCGGAACGAGAAAAGGTCTCAAGGTAGAAAATTGATACTGATTTGATTGCAGTTGTTCGTATAGAGAATCGATATTTCGGGAAATATTTGACTGAAAAACCTCGGCTGTAACTCGGTCGATACCCGCCGTAGAGTGTTTCCCACCCTCGCGTACAAATCTTTCCCAAGTTCTTTTAAGTCGATCTTTCGTGAAGAGAGAAGAACGAGCAGATTCAGTCAAGCGCATTCGGCGCTGTGCGCCGTCCCTCGTTACGATAACCCCATAGGGACGGCTACTGCGATATGCGAAGCGAGGTGAGTATCCCCACGACGCAGACCCTTAATTTTCGGACTATCCGAAGGCAGGGTCGTTGCTCTCGCCTCTCGGGTTAGAGTGATCCCGGTCGGGGATACACTAACACTCGCGGCAAATGCAAAATTGCCAGTGAACTGCGCCTGAACCGCCAGATGCGGAGCGCCCTCGTCAGGCAAAATTCCCACAAGTAAAGTATATGTCAAGGCGACAGAAAAATCAAGTACAGCCAATCTAAATACTTGGTACAAGCGTGCTCTTCCTGGTGCAAACCCCTGCGCCGCCGCGTCATCACAATACATCATAGCCTCCTTTGTTCGTAAAGGGGACAGAGGCCTGTCCAGCTTTCTCTTAGGCGAAGCGAGGTGAGTATCCCCACGACGCAGACCCTTAATTTTCGGACTATCCGAAGGCAGGGTCGTTGCTCTCGCCTCTCGGGTTAGAGTGATCCCGGTCGGGGATACACTAACGCGAGCACACCAACTGGACGATGTTGCTTCATGCGGCTTGCAAATGATTTACCCATTTGAAGCTCATCAAAATTTAATTACGAAAAACAAAAAGTAAAGATCAGATTGTATTCAAAATTAGCGGAATTCACGCCGTAGATAAGCGCTGGGGTGGTAACATTCCACAGACATCTGCACATGCCAATATTCCGCCCGCGCTCCATCACACTTTGGACCGAAATACGATCATAAATTGCAGCGGGCCGCTTGGTCTCGTCCTCTGCAACCGAATCGGAAGGTCTCTTCATGCTCAAGCAAGTCACGGCGATCCTGCTCCTCAGCGTGTCATGCCCAGCGATTGTGCTGGCGGCCGACAATGGGGTCATCCGAGCCATTACCCTGTCCTCGGGTGGCCTGGCCGAGGTTTCCCGATCGGCCGATGTCGACAGCGACGGCCTGATCCGGATCGAGGTTCCCCTTGATCAGGTCGATGACATCCTGAAGAGCCTTGTGGTCAACGGGTCGGCGGGTTCGGTGGCCGGCATGGCGTTGGCAGGGCCGCAGCCATTGCAGGAAACGTTCAAGGGCCTGCCGTTCAGTCTGGAAGCGCTTTCGTCCGTGCCGTCGCTTCTGACATCGATGCAGGGCACCAAGGTCGCGGTCACCAGCGGCGGAAAGACCGTCGAGGGAAGCGTTCTCGGCATCGAGATGAGAAAGGCTGACGATAAGGCCACGACTTACCTGCTGACGGTTATCGACAAGGATGGAGCGGTGGAGACGCTGACACTTGGTGAAGATGCCTCCGTCCGGTTTGATGACCCCGACGTAAGAGCAAAGCTCGCCCAGGCGACGGCAGCCATTGCCCGCGGCAAGAACGATCGCACCCGCGCGATCGATATCAAGGTGAACGGCGTGAAGGACAGCGGCGCCATCGGTCTCACCTATGTCGTCCCGTCGCCGATCTGGAAAACGGCCTACAAGGTCGTCATCGAGGGAAACGACAAGGCGCGCCTGCAGGCTTGGACAGTGCTGGAAAATGCCAGCGGTGAGGATTGGAAGGGCATCAAGCTGACGCTGACCTCTGCGGAGCCGGTGACGCTGAAACAGGGTCTGCACCAGCTCTATTGGAGAGAGCGGCAGGAAGTGCCTGTCAACACTGCGTCCAACAATGTCCCTGATCCCGATAGCGGCGACCTGTCCAGAAGGCAGCGTCTCGCTTCGAATGCCGAGGAGCGAGCCGCGCCTGGACCTGCCAAGGCAATGATGGGTGGCGTCAGCAAAAAGGCATACGCGGCTGACGAGCTGGAGGGTTCGGTCGCGCCGATGCAGATTGCCGCGTCCAATCCCGCCAGCGCGACCGAGAGCGATATCTCGGCCACTTTCGAGCTTCCGGGGACCTACGATCTGGCCAATGGCGATACCTTGTCGGTACCGATCATGGATGCAGAAGTGGAGGCCGACATGGTGGATATGTATCGGGCCGGCAGCAGCCTGCGCAATCCCATCGCCGCGGTGATGCTGAAGAATACCACCGGCGTCAGCATGCCGGCGGGAATCCTGACGCTTTACGACGGCAAGACCGGCTATATCGGCGATTCCCAGCTATCGGCATTACCCAAGGACGATACGCGCCTCGCCAGTTTCGCGACCGACCGCAAGGTAACTATCAGCGAGCAGCAAACGCCGACGGAGGAGGTCGCCTCGCTGAAGGTTTCCGACGGCGTGATGAACGCTACCGTCAAATATCGCCAGACGACGACATACACCGTATCAGGCGCGCTGGACGGCGAACGGACTGTTGTGATCGAGCACCCGATCCGGGACGGCTGGTCATTTTCTTCGGCCGAAAGCTTCGGCAAGACGGCAACGCACCAGCGGCTCAAGGCGGCGGTGCCAGCCGGGGCGGAAAAAGTACTGACGGCAGTCGACGAGCAGCTTCAGAGCAACAGCTATGCCTTGGTCGATACCGATCCGGACATGCTGCTCGGCTGGTCGGCTTCGACCCATGACAAGGAACTGACGGACAAGCTTACAAATCTCGCCGACGCCCGCAAAAGGCAGGTCGCGATCCAGAACGAACTGGCGAGCCTTGACAGTGAAATCGAGAAAACCGTCAATGAGCAGGAGCGGATAAGGCGCAATCTCGGCGCCGTGCCTGACAACAGCGATCTTAAGAAGCGCTATTTGAAGGCCTTAGCGGATAGCGAGGATCAAATCGCCGCCATGAACGAAAGGCGCGATGCGGTGCAGCAGGAAAGCGATCGTCGCGGCGACCATGTGACTGACATCATCAGGACATTTTGATCGCTATCGGAGCGTCTTGCCCGAGCCGCATCGGCAGATGAGAGCCACCCACCAGGCGGCTCTCATGCTTTCGCTATCTGTTATCCAGCTGTGCCCTTACCAGCTTCAGTCCCTTTTCCGTGATCCGGTAGGGTTGGCCGTCCGTAGACCGGATGGCCTTCAGACGCCTGAGCCTGCGAAAGAGCTCAATACCGAAATCGGGATAGACCCAGCCGTCCCGCGTGAAGCAGTAGACGGTGTCGATCTTCTTCTTTTCGGTGCGTTCGAGTTCAATGCGCCCGCCCTGAGCGAGCAGGTGGAGAATGCGCTGTTCCGCGCGTGAAATATCCATTGGAGTCAGAATCCGTAATGCGCCATAGGGCGCAACAAAACGATCCGAAGCTTCCCTCAAGGGAAGTCGGGGCTTCGTTTTTCAGGCCCGGCACGCAAGAGAACCTGCGAGCGAGGCCTTTACCGGCACTGACAAAAGGTGGACATCAAAACTCCATTGATGCGCCTCTCTAAAACAGGTTGCGCTCCACAGTCAAGCTTCAACCCGTCTTTGCCTTTTACCACTAGCTAAAATGATTGAGTCTCTCCGCTGGCAAAAGCCTTTCGCGGGTGCTTTACTGTCTCCAAATGGCGGGGGCCCGATGATCCACATTCGCAATGCCCATGAAGGTGAAACTGCGGTATTGGCGAGCATTGGCTTGCGCTCCTGGCAAAGGGCGATGGGCGCGATCGGTGGCACGGGCGAGCTGCTGGAAAGTGCAAGCGAAGCCTTTACCAATTTCACCCGCAATCTCTGGCTGACGATCACGGTGGTCGAGCTGAACGGCGAGGCTGTGGGATGGGCGGCGCGCGAGGCGCTGGACGAAGCGATTTCCGATTTCTGGATCGATCCGGATTTCGTCAGGCGCGGCCTCGGCTCGGCGCTTCTGGCGCGGATCGAAGCGGACGTGCGCGGGCAGGGGCTGGAGAAGGTTTCGCTGCAGAGCCATGCGGGCAATACCGATGCCATCGCCTTCTTCAGGGCGCGCGGCTATGAGATCCGCTGGCTGTCGATCGTCTATTCCCCCAAGCTCGACAGCGATGTTCCCACAGTCGGGCTTTCGAAATCGCTGGTCGATGAAAGCGACGGCGCCTATGGCCCGGGCATATAGCACGCAGCCGATGCCGAAAGCCTTGCGCCGCCCCGCCAATTGCTCTACCTCACCAAAGCAGAAAACAGCATTATACAAGAGCTTCCCATGACCATTGTCGACGTCCGTACACCAGATCCGAAACGCTTCATTCCCGGTGCCACAGGTGACTGGGAAGTCGTTATCGGGATGGAAGTCCACGCCCAGGTGCTGAGCAAGTCCAAGCTCTTCTCCGGCGCCTCGACGGCGTTCGGCAATCCTCAGAATTCCAACGTGTCGCTCGTCGACGCCGCCATGCCCGGCATGCTGCCCGTCATCAACGAGGAATGCGTCAAGCAGGCCGTGCGCACCGGTCTCGGCCTGAAGGCCAAGATCAACAAGCGTTCGATCTTCGACCGCAAGAACTATTTCTATCCCGACCTGCCGCAGGGCTATCAGATCTCGCAGTTCAAGGATCCGATCGTCGGCGAGGGCAAGATCGTCATTTCGCTCGGTCCGGACCGTCAGGGCCAGTTCGAGGATATCGAGATCGGCATCGAGCGCCTGCATCTGGAACAGGATGCCGGGAAGTCGATGCACGATCAGCACGCGACCATGTCCTATGTCGATCTCAACCGCTCCGGCGTCGCGCTGATGGAAATCGTCTCCAAGCCGGATATCCGCTCGGCCGACGAGGCGAAGGCCTATATGACGAAGCTGCGCTCGATCGTGCGCTATCTCGGCACCTGCGACGGCAACATGGATGAAGGCTCCATGCGCGCCGACGTGAACGTCTCGGTTCGTCGTCCAGGCGGCGAATTCGGCACGCGCTGCGAAATCAAGAACGTCAACTCCATCCGCTTCATCGGCCAGGCAATCGAGTATGAGGCCCGTCGTCAGATCGGCATTTTGGAGGATGGCGGTACGATCGATCAGGAAACCCGCCTGTTCGATCCGAACAAGGGCGAGACGCGGTCTCTGCGCACGAAGGAAGACGCGCATGATTACCGCTATTTCCCTGATCCGGATCTGCTGCCGCTCGAATTCGACGATGCTTTCGTCGCGGAGCTTGCCGAGCACCTGCCTGAGCTGCCCGACGACAAGAAGGAGCGTTTCGTCCGCGAGCTTGGCCTCTCGATCTACGACGCCTCCGTTCTCGTCTCGGAAAAGGCGATCGCCGATTATTTCGAAGCGGTTGCCGCTGGCCGCGACGGCAAGATGGCGGCCAACTGGGTTATCAACGACTTGCTGGGCGCTCTGAACAGAACCGGCAAAGACATTGAAGAGACTCCGGTTTCGCCCGCCCAGCTCGGCGCGATCATCGACCTCATCAAGGCCGAAACCATCTCCGGCAAGATCGCCAAGGATCTGTTCGAAATCGTGCTCAACGAGGGCGGCGATCCCGCCGAGATCGTCGAGGCGCGCGGCATGAAGCAGGTCACCGACACCGGCGCGATCGAAAAGGCCGTCGACGAGATCATCGCCGCCAACCCGGATCAGGTTGCCAAGGTCAAGGCGAAACCGACGCTTGCCGGCTGGTTCGTCGGCCAGGTGATGAAGTCGACCGGCGGCAAGGCCAACCCGCAGGCGGTGCAGGCGCTGGTCAAGGCCAAGCTCGGCATCGAAGAGGAATAAGCGGTGTTCTTCGTCCGCACCGCCAGCGAGCAGGACCTGGAAAAGGTCCGCGCTCTGCTCGGCGAAACCTGGCATGCGACCTATGACCGGATCTACGGGCCGGAGAAGGTCAGCGAGCTGCACGCCTCCTGGCATTCGCTTGCCTCGCTGAAGGCGCGGCTGGCGAACAAGAATTCCGAATTCCTGGTGGCCGACGACGGCAGGACGATCGGCGGCATGGGCTATGCGGCCATGTCCAAGGAGATGACGAAAACCGTCATGCTCCACATGCTTTATGTCAGCCCAAAGCATCAGCGCGAGGGTATCGGCCGCGATATTTTCGCTGAGCTGGAGACCTGCTTCCCGGATGCGGAGATCATGCGCCTCGAGGTCGATCCGCAGAACGCGCCTGCGATCGCCTTTTACCAGGCCCACGGCTTTGTCGAGGTCGGCCGCACGGAAAACTGCGGCAACGGGCAGTCGGGCATTCCGGCGCTGATATTCGAGAAGCCGCTGGCGGGCCACTGAAAGAATAGGCGAGATCATTCATGGAAGCCGGCCGCCTGCTAATCCGCGAAGCGAAAGAGTCCGACCTTCATGCCCTGATCGCGCTCTTCGCCGCCGACACCATGGGCGGTCATGGCGATACCGCCGAGCCTTCGGCTTACGACGATTATGCCAATGCCTTTCGCGTGATTGCCGCATCGTCGAACCAGACGCTTTACGCCGCTGAGCTTGCCGGCGAGGTCGTCGGCACCTTTCAGACAATTGTCGTCACCTCGCTGCACGGTCGGGGATCGTCCGTGATGATCATCGAGTCCGTCCAGACGCGTGGCGACATGCGCGGGCAGGGGATCGGAGCGGCGATGATCAACTTCTGCATCGAGGAGGCGAGACGCCGCGGCATGCGGATGGTACAGCTGACCTCGAATGCGGCTCGCAAGGATGCACATCGCTTCTATGAAAGACTCGGTTTCAAGCCGACACATCTGGGCTTCAAGATGACATTGAAATGAAGCCGTTTGCCTGCTGGAATCACTGGACAAGCAGGATCAGGGGCGGCATAAGCAAACTATCGAATTCTGGTATCGCTCGCCCCTCAGCGGGTATCGAGGAAAAGACATGTGGAATTTCATCGTACAGACCTTCACCTGGTGGAACAGTCAGACCATGGGGACGCGCTTCGCGACTTGGCGGTTTGGCAAGCGTGTCGGCGAGGATGAGTTCGGGAATGTCTATTACGAAGGCGGCATGTCCTCTTACGGCCTTCCAAAGCGCTGGGTGATCTACAAGGGCTATGCCGAAGCCTCCGCCATTCCTCCGGGCTGGCACGGCTGGATGCATCATCGCACCGACGTTCCGCCGACCAAGGAAAACTATGTCGCCAAGGACTGGCAGAAGGAGCATCGCGCCAATCCCACAGGCTCGCCGCAGGCTTACCGCCCGCCGGGCTCTCTCGCAGTTGCCGGCGAGCGTCCGCGCGTGACCGGCGACTACGACGCCTGGACCCCGGGCAACTGAGCGCGACAGCCGGCTCGTCCTTTGGCCACAATTGGGCCTTAGGCGCGACATATGCCGGCGCGAGCTCGGCGCCTTGACCGAGACCAAGCGGAGACTGGCGGATATGATGTTTTTCACGCGGAGCGCTTCTTTGCGTGCGGTGGCTGCAGCGGGAATCACCCTCTTCGCCGGCATCATGGCAGCCCCTACTGCCGAGGCTGCCCGCATATCGAATCCAGTTGCGGTCTTCTCCGGCCTCGACAAGATCACCGGCCGCATCACCACCTTCGACGTTTATGTCAACGAAACCGTGCAGTTCGGTGCATTGCAGGTGACGCCGCGCGCCTGCTATTCGCGAGACGATACCGAGCAACAGAAGGTGGACGGTTTCGTCGAGGTGGACGAGATCACTCTCGATCGCCGTATCCGCCGCATCTTCACCGGCTGGATGTTCGCAGACAGCCCCGGCCTCAACGCCGTCGAGCATCCGATCTATGACGTCTGGCTGAAAGAGTGCAAGCAGAAGTCCGACGTTCCGGCGCCGGATACTGCCGGCGCGAAGTAGTCGGTTTCGAGACATTCACAGCAGGATTATGTAGCCCGCAGAAGCCTTTCTCCTGCGGGCATAGTTTCATTCTCGCTCGGTATTTGCCGCCGCTTCACCTATCGCCAGACGATCGGCCACCTCCGACAAGTCGAGTACGATCCGGACGCCGTCTTTGATCTTGTGCCGCAACAAGTCGCTGCGGTCCGGATAGGCTTTCAATTTGCCTCGATCCCGAAGGCCCTGAAGCCGCGAGCGCGGGATTGCCAACTCCGATGCAAGCAGCCGATCAAGGCGCAAGTTTATCGGGAATTGGGCTGATATCTCGATATCAAGCAAAGTCCAGCCGCTTGCCACACCCATAGCCTCTTTGAGGATGGAGACATCGGGCGGCTCCTCGATACGTTTGGCTTTCCGCCTCAGCCCATCAAGATCGAATTCCTGCGCGCGCACCCAGTCCGGATCGCTGCGCTGCAGTGCCTCGAGCGTGGAAGGGGCGAGGTCGTGAACGGTCCGGCGCTCGAAGAGCGTTCGGTTCCATGTCTTGTCGCAATCGTTGCACTTATAGACAAGCCAGGCATCGAGCCGCTTGCCATTGGCGTTGAGCCTGATCTTGCCGCTCGATCTGAAGGGTTTTGGAGATCCGCAGCCGCTGCAGGCGATCCATGGTTGAGGCGATGTTTTAGGCGTAAGGGTCCAACGGACCTGAAGAATATTGCACATACCGTCTTGGTCTTCCGTCTGGAAGTCCACCAAGCTGGCGGTGAGATAAGCCCGTCAGGGCGCGGTATGGCGATATTGCGGGACGGCTGAAGAGCTGAGACAGCGGTGGCTGCATTAGGCGCGTTTTGACAATGCCAAACCGGTCTCAGGCCATCACCCGATGGACATGAATATGCATCGGACGGCATTGAACCGTCCCGATGCACTGGGTGATTTGGATGAGACCGGTATTTACGACGGCAAAGTGGAACCTCTATGCACCAACGCTCTTCGCTTGCAGGGATAGCAGACCACAATCAGGATTTGAAGTGGCAAAAAACTTCAGGCGTGGATTGCCTCAGCCGTCACTGTTTCCTTTGCGGCGGAACAGACTCAGGATCTTGCGGCCGGCCGCCACGACACCCGCCAGCACTACGATGAGGCCCTTCTTCAATGCCAGAAGGGCGACGCCAAAACTTTTGAAGAAGCCGAGAATGACTGCAAGCAGGCCAAGCTTTGCCGCAACCTTTACGCCCGCACCGGCAGCGATCATGCCCGCCATACTATAGGCGGCGATCTTGTCGCCATTGGCGAAATCGGCATAGCGCTTGCCGCTATCATATTGCACGGTGTTGATGACGTTGGGGATAGCGGCGTTGATTTCCTGCAGCTGATCCAGTCCGGCGACGAAATCGAGCTCGGTGACGCCCTCGCGTCCCAGCACGCGCACGGAATAGTTCAGCGTGTGACCGGCATTGGGATCCTTGCCGAAAATCAGATCGCGCGCCCAGTGGAGGGCATGGGTCGCCTTATCGTAATGTGGCGGTTCTGCCCAGCCGACCAGTGTGATCGGGTCAAAGCCCTGCTGTTCGCGTTCGGGATTCGCTTCCTTGATCGCGTCCTGGATCTTCTTCAGAAGATCGTCGTAATCGGTCGATGCTGCATCCTCATCGGAGACATAGCCGCTGCCGTCATAGTCGATGACGGAACCCCAGGAATGTGGGTCGGTCGGCGGATATTTGGCCGGGAAGATCATGCCGAGCGGATTACCCACCGAACTTTCCGGATTGCCCCAGAGCTCAACCAGCACCTTCTTCGAATCCTGCGGATTGAGATAGTAGAACTGGTCAGAGACAGTCAGCGTGGCATTGGCGGTGGGGATCTTGATCGCGCCCTGCTGGAAATCCAGCGTTTTAAGCACGGCGCCTTCGTCGCCTACCGGCGGCTCGACTCCGAACATGTCGTGGAATGATTTGGCGTTGGTCTGCGTCGCGATGGTCAGCGCGGCGAGAAAGACAATTGCAATATGATTCTTCACGATTCTACCCTCGGCTGTTGTGCCGAACTTAGGGCAGTCCGTTTCGTAATCAATTCATTTCGGACAGATTTCCACCATCGGAGAAGCTGAGATTGGGTGATTCCATCGCTTTCTCCAGCATCTTGGCATAGGCATCCTTCGGCACATCGATGGCGCCGAATGTCTTCAGGTGCTCGGTGGTGAATTGCGTGTCGAGCAGGGTGAAGCCGCGCTCGCGCAGGCGCTCCACCAGATAGACGAGACAGATCTTGGAAGCGTCCGTGCGACGGGAAAACATGCTTTCGCCAAAGAAAGCCGACCCCAGCGAAACGCCATAGAGCCCGCCAACCAGCCGGTCGCCGTCCCAGGCCTCCACGGAATGGGCGTGGCCGATATGATGCAGTGTGGCATAAAGCGTGCGGATCGTGTCGTTGATCCAGGTGCTGGGGCGATCGCTCGTCTCTTCAGCGCAGGCGGCGATGACCGCTTCGAAATCCGTGTCGAAGCGAATATCGAAGGGGTGTTGACGGATCTTCTTGGCGAGGCTCTTGGAGACGTGAAACGTATCCAGGGGGATGATGCCTCGCAACTCCGGCTCGACCCAGAAGATCTCCGGATCGTCTGCCGATTCAGCCATCGGAAAAAGCCCGATGGAATAGGCGCGCAGCAAAATCTCCGGGGTAATGCCGGGACGTTTGCCGCGCGCTCCGGGCACAGGCTAGGCCAATGTTTTTGCCAGGTAGTTTTCCAGCCAATGGATATCGTAATCGCCGTTGGCGATATCCTGATTGGAAACCAGATCCTGGAAGAGCGGCAGGGTGGTCTTGATGCCGTCCACAACGAATTCGTCAAGCGCACGGCGCAGGCGCATCATGCATTCGACGCGGGTGCGCCCGTGCACGATGAGCTTGCCGATCAGACTGTCGTAGTAGGGAGGGATCCTGTAGCCCTGATAGGCACCGGAATCGATACGAACGCCAAGGCCGCCGGGCGCATGGAAATGCGTGATCGTGCCGGGCGAGGGGACGAAGGTGCGGGCATCCTCGGCATTGATACGGCATTCGATGGCATGGCCTTGGAAATGCACCTCGTCCTGCGTGACCGAAAGACCGCCGCCGGAAGCGACGCGAATCTGCTCGTGCACGAGGTCGATGCCGGTGATGGCTTCCGTGACCGGATGCTCCACTTGCAGACGGGTGTTCATTTCGATGAAGTAGAACTCGCCGTTCTCATAGAGGAATTCGATGGTGCCGGCGCCGCGATACTTCAGCTTCTTCATCGCGTCGGCGCAGATCTGGCCGATCTTCATGCGCTGCTCGACGTTGAGGGCTGGGGAGTTGGCCTCTTCCCAGACCTTCTGGTGGCGGCGCTGCAGCGAGCAGTCACGTTCGCCGAGATGAATCGCATTGCCTTCGCCGTCACCGAAAACCTGGATTTCGATATGGCGCGGCTTGCCGAGATACTTTTCCATATAGACGGATTCGTTGCCGAAGGCGGCTGCGGCTTCCGTGCGTGCCGTCGACCAGGCCTCGATCAGGTCTTCTTCGGTACGAGCGACCTTCATGCCGCGGCCGCCGCCGCCGGCGGTTGCCTTGATGAGCACCGGATAGCCGATCTCGCGCGCCGTTTTCAGCGCATCCGCCTCGGTCTTCACTTCGCCGTCGGAACCGGGAACGACCGGAATGCCGAGCTGCTGCGCCGTGGTCTTGGCGGTGATCTTGTCGCCCATGATGCGGATATGTTCCGCCGTCGGACCGATGAAGGTAATGCCGTGCGCCTCGAGAATATCGGCGAACTTGGCATTTTCCGACAGGAACCCATAGCCGGGATGCACGGCGTCCGCGCCGGTGATCTCGCAGGCGGCGACGATCTGATGGATATTGAGATAGCTTTCGCGCGACGGCGGCGGGCCGATGCAAACGCTCTCATCCGCAAGCCGTACATGCATGGCATCGGCATCGGCCGTGGAGTGCACCGCAACGCTCGCAATGCCGAGCTCCTTGCAGGCGCGCAGCACGCGCAGAGCGATCTCTCCGCGATTGGCTATGAGAATCTTCGAAATCATGGGCATCGGGCCGACCTTACTCGATGACGACCAGGGCTTCGCCGTACTCGACCGGACGGCCGTCCTGAACGAGAATTTCAGTCACCGTGCCGGATTTCGGTGCGGGGATCTGGTTCATCGTCTTCATTGCTTCGATGATGAGCAGCGTCTGACCTTCCTTGACGGATGCGCCGACCTGGATGAAGGCAGCCGAGCCTGGAGCCGGCGCCAGATAGGCAGTGCCGACCATCGGCGCACTGACGACATTGTCGGGGTTGCGGGTCTTGCCGGCGGGAGCGGCGGCGGCCGGCGCTGCTGCCGCGGCAGCAGGAGCGGCGTAAGCGGCCGGGGCGGCAATCGGCGCCTGAACATACTGCGTCGTGCCGGCGCGCGACACGCGGATGCGCAAATCTTCCTGTTCGACTTCGATCTCGGTGAGATCCGTGTCGTTGAGAATATTGGCGAGATCGCGAATCAGCGCCTGGTCGATACCCGATTTCTTTTCAGCCATTGGATTTCTTGCCCTGTATTTTTGTTATTGGGTGATGGATTTCAGCGCTTGAAGCGCCAGGATGTAGCTATGAGGTCCGAAACCGCAGATCATGCCCTTTGCTGCGGGCGCGATCATCGATTTGTGCCGGAATTCTTCGCGTGCGTGGATATTGGAGATATGCACCTCCACGACGGGAATGGAAATGGCGCGGATCGCATCATGCAGGGCGATCGACGTATGACCGTAGGCACCCGGATTGATCGCGACGCCGGCAGCCTTGTCGCCAGCTTCGTGCATCCAGTCGACCAGCACGCCTTCGTGATTGCTCTGGCGGAAATCGACGATGAAGCCCAGGCTTTCACCTGCGGCCTTGCAATCGGCTTCGATATCCTTGAGCGTCTTGCCGCCATAGATGCCCGGCTCGCGCTTGCCGAGAGCATTCAAATTGGGTCCGTTCAGGACGAAAATAGTTTGCGCCATTAGAGGTTCCGTCAAAGTGCAGCGCAACCTATAGACTCCCAAGGCTCCGTAGGAAAGCCCTGGCACGAAGGTTGCGTGCCTCTAGGTGTGGAAACGCCGCGATTTTGGCATTTTTGCGCCATGCTGTGTCGCAGCGCCGTTCCGAAGCTCGTAAAAAAGCGAATAGGCCTCTCGCTTACCCGCTTTTGAGAGTAGGCTTTTGCGCCGTTCAGCAGCTCGTCTTGCCGCAGCTGCGAACGTTGGCGATCTTTTCCTTGATAGCGTCGAGACCGATGGCGCCCGAAACCATCTCGTTGCCGATGACATAGGCCGGCGTGCCTGTCACGTTGAGATCGGAGGCAAGCTGATAGGTCGCCTTGATCATGTCAGTGTTCGGCGCTTTTGCCATTTCGGCGCGGATGGCCGCTTCGCTGACACCGAGCGAGGTGGCGACATCGATGGCGGTGTCTTCGGAGGCGCGGCCGTCGCTGCCCAGCAGCTTGTGATGGAACTCGGCATATTTTTCCGGCGCGAGCAGGCGGAACGCGCTGGACACCCGGGAAGCGGCAACTGAATCCTGGCCAAGGATCGGGAATTCCTTCAGCACGAAACGAACATTCTTATCCTGCTGCAGAAGCTTGTCCATATCGCCGAGCGCATGGCGGCAATAGGTGCAGTTATAGTCGAAGAATTCGACGACGGTGATATCGCCCTTCGGATTGCCGATGGCCACGTCATCCTTGGAGTTGAAGATCGCATCCTTGTTCTGGGTGATCACCTGGGCCGACTGCGCAATGCGGGCTTCATCCTGTTTCTTTTCAAGCGCGGCCTGTGCATCCAGCAGTACCTCCGGGTGCTCGACGAGATATTCCTTGATGAAATCCCCGATTTCCTTCTTCTGCTGGTCGTCCAGCGCGGCGGCCGGCTGGATCGTGGCGAAGGACGCTGTCAGGGCAATCGCCGAAACCGTCAGCAGGCTTTTGAGAGAAAAGGTCATGGGGTCCTCGTTTGGATCTGAGCGGAGACGTCATTCTCGGATGCGCAATAACATCGTCGGGTTAACATCCGCAAATAAGCATCGACAATTTACGGTGCGTCCTTACTTCCAGAAACAGGAATTTTCACGACAAAGCCGCAATCGCAGGATTGTGAACGAGCCGATATTGCGGCAAATGTCGCTTGCCAATCCGATCCGAGAGAGAATTGACCGTGTTTTCCCTATCCAAGCGCAGCGATGTCGAACCCTTTCATGCCATGGATGTGCTGGCGGAAGCGACACGGCGTCGCCAGGCTGGGCATTCCGTCATTTCCATGGCGGTTGGGCAGCCATCCCATCCCGCGCCCCAAGCAGCGTTGGAGGCGGCGCGCGCAGCCCTTGGCCACGGGCGCATCGGCTATACAGATGCGCTCGGTACTCTGGCCCTGCGGCAGGCGCTCTCCGGCCATTACCAGGTACGCCACGGCCTCAGCATCGATCCGAAGCGCATTGCGATCACGACAGGCTCTTCGGCAGGCTTCAATCTCGCCTTTCTGACCCTGTTCGATGCCGGCGATAGCGTTGCCATCGCACGGCCGGGCTATCCGGCCTATCGCAATATCCTCGCCGCACTCGGTCTCGATGTCGTCGAGGTGCCGGTCACGGAGGAGACGCAGTTTACGTTAACGCCCGAGAGCCTCGAGGCAGTGCAGGCTGAAAGCGGCAAGCGTCTGAAGGGTGTGCTGCTCGCAAGCCCCGCCAATCCCACAGGCACGGTGACGGGCAGGGCGGCCTTGAAGGCGCTGGCTGATTATTGCGCGGATCGTTCCGTCGCCTTCATCTCCGACGAGATCTACCACGGGCTGACTTTCGTCGGCGAGGAGACGAGTGCGCTGGAGCTGACGGACGAGGCGATCGTCATCAATTCCTTCTCGAAATATTACTGCATGACCGGCTGGCGCATCGGCTGGATGGTCTTGCCGGAACGGCTCGTTCGTCCCGTCGAGCGCGTGGCCCAGAGCCTTTACATTTCCGCGCCGGAACTGTCGCAGATTGCCGCCGAGGCCGCGCTCGGGGCCGGCGCTGAACTGGATGTCTATCGCGAGAGCTACGCCCGCAACCGCGATTTCCTCCTGCGCCGGCTGCCGGAAATCGGCTTCCGTATTGCCTCGCCGATGGATGGCGCTTTCTACGCCTATGTCGATGTCAGCCGCTTCACGAACGACAGCATGGTCTTTGCGCAAAAGATGCTGGCCGAAATCAACGTCGCCGCCACGCCCGGCCTCGATTTCGATCCTGTGGAAGGACATCGCGCGATGCGTTTCTCCTATGCCGGCTCGAATGCCGAGATCGAGGAAGCCATCGAACGTATGGCGACCTGGCTGAAATAGAATCTACAATCAATGGTTTGGGCGAGCTTGCGGAAGCATTTTCGCAAGCGTGGAACCACTGCGCTTTGGCTTCTTATGCAGCGTGAATGACGAATAAGTCGCGCAACGGAAACGAAAAATCCGGCCGCGTTGCCACAGCCGGATTTTAAGTTCATCACGAATTGATCTTCTTAGAAGAAGCCGCGGCGTTGCCACCAGCCGGCTTTCTTCGGCTTGGTCGGCTCTCCGTCGCTCTCGCTACCTTCGTTAGCGCGGGTGGATTTCACCACCGGAGCAGAGGAGGAAACGTTGGATTCGCGGTTGGCGCGGGCCGGTTTGGCTGCATCCTCAGACGCTTCGGGCGCCGCCGTGTCTGCCGAATTGTCCATAACTTCGGCGATCTCGGCAACTGCCTCGATTTCGACATCCGCTGTGGGCGCTTCCTCGACTGCGGGCGTCTCGACCGGCGATGCTTCGACAGCCTTTGCCTTGCGGCGACCGCGGCCTTTGGCGGGCTTGACGTCTTCGGTAACGACGGCTGCCGTTTCGACCGCTGCCATGGCGGGCTGCGCCTCGACGGCGGCTTCGCCTTCGGCAACCGCGATCTCGGCCACCGTTACGCTTGCGTCGTCGCCCTCTTCTGCATCGTTCTCATCAGCTTCGCCGGAACCGGCTTCCTCGCCTGCTGCAGTCTGTTCGTTGCCTTCGTTTTCACGATTGCGTCGTCCGCCACGCTTGCCGCGACGACGGCGCTTGCGCTTCTGCTGTGTGTCATCGTCACTGCCGGGGGATGCGGTATTTTCCGCACCAACATCAGCTTCGTCGTCGTCACCGTCACCGTCTTCGCCGTCCGCATCCTCAGCGACACTGGCCGCCGAACCTGCCTCGGAAACCGGAGCGGCTTGGGTATCGTTGCCACGGCCGCGGCGCCGGCGACGACGCTTGCGCTTGCGGTTGCCGTCATTGCCTTCGGAGCGAGCCGATGGCTGCTGCTCGGTGCTCGCAGCCTTTTCTTCCAGCTCTTCGTCTTCCTCCTCGTCCGCTTCGATGACGATATCGTCGTCATCGTCGTCCGGGATGGCTGCGAAGTTGAACAGGCTTTCGATCTTCACCGGATTGGCGACCGGCTCACCGCGGTCGATCGCGAAATGCTGCGTGCCGACGGCATTGTCGGCATCGATGACGATCGCGACGCCGAAGCGGCTTTCATAATCGATGATCGTCTGCCGCTTGTGGTTGAGCAGATAGAGCGCAATGTCCGGCGTCGTGCGCACGGTGATGTCGTGCGTCGTGTTCTTGAGCAGATATTCCTCGATGCCGCGCAGGACATGCAGGGCAACGGAAGACTGCGAGCGCACATGACCGGTGCCGCCGCAATGCGAGCAGATCTGCGTCGTGCTTTCGAGAACCGAGGCGCGGATGCGCTGGCGCGACATTTCCAGAAGACCGAAATGCGAGATGCGGCCGACCTGAATGCGGGCGCGGTCGTTCTTCAGGCATTCCTTCAGCTTCTTCTCGACCGCGCGGTTGTTGCGCTTCTCTTCCATGTCGATGAAGTCGATGACGATCAGGCCGGCAAGGTCGCGCAGGCGCAGCTGGCGCGCGATTTCCTCGGCGGCTTCCAGGTTCGTTTGAAGCGCGGTGTCCTCGATCGAATGTTCCCGGGTCGAACGGCCGGAGTTGACGTCGATCGACACCAGCGCCTCCGTCTGGTTCATAATCAGGTAGCCGCCGGAACGCAGCGTCACCTGCGGCTGCAACATGCGGTCTAGCTGCGCCTCGATGCCGGAGCGCGAGAAGATCGGATGGATGTCGCGGTAGGGTTGAACCACCTTGGCGTGGCTCGGCATCAGCATCTTCATGAAGTCTTTCGCTTCACGATAGCCTTCTTCGCCGGCAACGATGATCTCGCCGATATCCTTGTTGTAGAGGTCGCGGATCGAGCGCTTGATCAGACTGCCTTCTTCGTAGACGAGGCACGGCGCGGTCGAAGCCAGCGTCAGCGTGCGGACGTTTTCCCAAAGGCGCATCAGATATTCGAAATCGCGCTTGACCTCGACCTTGGTGCGGTTGGCACCGGCGGTACGCAGGATGACGCCCATGCCCTGTGGCACTTCGAGCATCTTGGCGATTTCCTTCAGGCGCTTGCGGTCCTGCGGATTGGTGATTTTGCGGGAGATACCGCCGCCGCGTGCCGTGTTCGGCATAAGAACCGAATAACGGCCTGCGAGCGAGAGATAGGTGGTCAGCGCCGCACCCTTGTTGCCGCGTTCTTCCTTGGCCACCTGCACCAGCAGGATCTGGCGGCGCTTGATGACTTCCTGGATGCGGTATTGCTTGCGCGGCTTGCGCTGGGCGCGATCGGGAACTTCTTCCATCGCGTCTTCGGCGCCGACGGATTCGATCACTTCCTCTTCGTGGTCATGATCGTCATCATCATCGTCATCATCGTGGCGGCGCTTGGAGGTCGCGACGTCTTCTGAGATCGAATCGGTTTCGACCATCGCAGCCATTTCGCCGGACGGTCCTTCCTCTTCCTCGCTCGGCGCATCGACGGCAGCCGTTGCTTCGGGAGCTGGCGTCTCTTCGGCGGGCGCGTCCGCTACTGCCTTCTTGCGGCTGCGGCGCGGCTTTGCCTTCTTGGCCGGAGCTGCTTCTTCGGCGGGCGCGGCTGCCTCTGCGGCAGGGGCCTCTTCGCCGATCGCAGCCGGCACCTCGGCTTCTTCGCCTTCCTTCGCCACGATGCCGATATCGGGCTGTTCCTGCTGCGAAAGATCGAGCGCCGTCTCGACATGCTCGACATCATCGTCGCGGCGATGCTCCTCGGCCTCGGCCTTCAGCAGCGCCTGACGATCGGCGAGCGGAATCTGGTAATAGTCGGGATGGATTTCGGCAAAAGCCAGAAAGCCGTGCCGGTTGCCGCCGTAATCAACGAAGGCGGCCTGAAGCGAAGGTTCTACCCGCGTTACCTTTGCAAGATAGATGTTGCCGCGAATTTGCTTCTTGTGCTGTGACTCGAAGTCAAACTCTTCTATGCGGTTCCCGCGAACGACAACGACGCGCGTCTCTTCCTCGTGAGACGCATCGATAAGCATTTTGTCTGCCATGAAAGCTGTGCTCCTCGGCGCAGACAACCGGATGGGGGCCTGCCTGTCGCTGGGACAGGCCGGATGTGATCCGCAATCGTTGCGCCGGATAATGAAAGTCGCGATTGGTTCGGCGATGACAGCATCCAGACGGCAGCCGGGGCATCATTTCCCTGGGGTCTGTTCACTTTCTGAAAAAGCTGCTGCGGTAGCATCCGTAACCAAGCGAGATCGACTATGCCCTAGACCCACAAATGGGTCCGATGAATGTGCTCTCTAAAGAGCGTTTGGTGGCTCTCCACCGATGAATTTCCCGTTTGAAGCCGGAAATTCAGATATCCACTGTTTCGAGCGGAAGTACTGCAGACGGCGGATGAATGCCGCTTATTGGCGCCTGGTACTCGAGGCGGCTGCCTTTGCGACGACTCTATCCCGTCAACACTTCTACCCTAATATGCGTTGTATGTTTTATCTGTCACAATAGCAAGGGAAAAGCCAAGTATGCCATAATATTGATGGATTCGTCGGATGATGAGAACGCGGGAGGGCGTCTGGTCGATTCGTCTCCCGGCGCATCATCGATGCGGCCATCAGGTCAAACCTGGTTCCCATTATTGGGACTTCAAAAACAACGTCGAAACCAATATGGGGCGCGTTGGTCACTTGGTAAAGGGATTGCGGCATGTGGCGGAGAGTGGCGTGAGGGCTTTGCGATTTGCGGCAGCGGCCTTCGCCCTGGTGATTCTGGGTTCGGTTTCGACATTTGCGCCCGCCGCGTCGGCGGATGATTCCGTGCTCGCCTATGGTGCCCGCATTGCCGGTGATGATGCCCGCACACGTATCGTCATCGACATGGACCGCGCTCCCGCCTTCACGGTTCATTATCTTGACAATCCGGTCCGCATCGTCGTCGATCTTTCGGCGACTGCATTCGGCTTTCCCGCGGGCAGTCTCAAGCCGACCGGCCTCTTCAAGGATATTCGCTACGGCACCATGGATGCGGACAGCGCCCGCATCGTGCTGACGGCAAAGAAACCGGTAAAGCTGGTCACGGCCAAGGTTCAGGCCGATGAAAGCGGCAAGGGGCAGCGCCTCGTGCTGGATGCCGAGATGCTGCCGGCGGAACAATTTGCCGAACTGGTGAAGAAGCAGAACTGGACGAGCGACGATACCGCCAGGGATGTCGGCCCGGTCGAGCCGGCGCAGAAGGCCGATCCGAATGTGTTCCTCGTTGCAGTCGATGCCGGTCATGGTGGTATCGACGCGGGCGCAACCGGTACGGACGGCGTCACGCAGGAAAAGGATATCACGCTCGCATTTGCGAAGATGTTTGCCGACAAGCTGAATGCCCAGCCTGGGATCAAGGCCTTCCTGACGCGCGACAAGGATCAGTATTTATCCCTGTCCGAACGCGTGACGATCGCCCGTCAGAATCGCGCTTCGCTCTTCATCTCGCTGCATGCCGATACGCTGAAGCAGAAGGATATTCGCGGTGCGACCGTCTATACCATCTCGGACAAGGCGTCCGACCGGCTCGCCAGCGAAGTGGCCGATCGCGAAAACAACTCCGATCAGATCGCCGGCGCCGAGGCTCAGGCGCAGCCGGCCGCCGTCAACGACATTCTGATGGATCTGACGCGCCGCGAGACCCAGGCCTTCTCCATCTCGCTGGCGCAGGATGTATTGTCCTCGTTCAACGGCCAGATCGCCATGATCAATAATCCGCATCGTCATGCCGGCTTCCAGGTTCTGACAGCGCCGGACGTGCCCTCGATCCTGCTCGAACTCGGCTTTCTCTCCAACAAGGAGGACGAAAAGCTGTTGCTCGATGCCGACTGGCGGCAGAAGGTCGCCGACCGGCTGACGGAAGCGGTGAAGCAATATCGCGTATCGATTATTGCAAACGGCGGCTGAGCGCACCGGATCGGGCGAGGGCCGTGGCTTCCATGTAACAGCGATGCACTTTAGAATTGGATGAAATTGGAATACCGGCGGCGAGCCCTATTTTGCTCACATTCCCGCCGTTACAGCGAAGTATCGTTTGCTCGCGTAGGAAGCACGGCTTTGTCCCATTGCCGTCTTGCATTCACGCCGCGAGCGTGCAAAACGCCCGTGATTATGCGATGATCTCGCGCACGGGCCGCATGAAGAACAAGCACCGGTAGTATCAGATGATCAGACTGATTGGATATTTCTTTGGCCTCGGCTGCCTCCTGTTTCTGGGTGCTGCGGCTGCGGCTGCCATTTATCTGAGCGTGGTCTCGAAGGAACTGCCCGATTATGAGGTGCTTGCCAAATACGCGCCGCCGGTAACAACGCGCATTCACGCCGGCAACGGCGCGCTGATGAAGGAATATTCGCGCGAGAACCGGCTTTTCGTGCCGATCCAGGCCATTCCCGATCGCGTCAAGGCGGCCTTCCTTTCGGCCGAAGACAAGAATTTCTACAACCATCCCGGCGTCGATGTCGGCGGCCTTATCCGCGCCGTGGCCGTGAACCTGCAGAATATTGGGTCCGGCCGCCGGTTCGTCGGTGCGTCCACCATCACGCAGCAGGTCGCCAAGAACTTCCTGCTGTCCGCCGACCAGACGTTTGACCGTAAGATCAAGGAAGCGATTCTCTCCTTCCGTATCGAGCAGGCCTATAGCAAGGACAAGATCCTCGAACTTTACCTGAACGAGATCTATTTCGGCCTCAATTCCTACGGCATCGCCGGCGCAGCGCTCACCTATTTCGACAAATCGGTCAACGAGCTGACCATCGCCGAATCGGCCTATCTGGCCTCGCTTCCGAAAGGCCCGTCGAATTACAATCCCTTCCGCCGTGCCGAAGCAGCGCTCGCCCGCCGTAACTGGGTGATCGACCGCATGGTCGAGAATGGTTATGTCAGCCAGAGCGACGGCGAAGAAGCGAAGAAGCAGCCGCTCGGCGTCGTGCCACCAAAGAGCGGCCCTTCGCTGTTTGCATCCGACTATTTTGCCGAAGAAGTTCGCCGCCAGCTCATCGACCAATATGGCGAAAAGACCCTATACGAAGGTGGCCTTTCCGTTCGCACGTCCCTCGACCCGCAGATGCAGCTCGAAGCCCGCAAGGCGCTGCAGGATGGTCTGGTCGATTATGACGAGCGCCGCGGCTATCGCGGCCCGATCAAGCAGATTGCCACTTCGCAGGATTGGGGTGCCGAGCTCGCCAAGGTTCCAAGCTTGAGCGATGTGCCGGAATGGCAGGTCGCCGTCGTTCTTTCCGTGTCCGATCAGGGTGTCGATATCGGGCTGCAGCCGCGCGTCGATGCCGCCGGCAAGGTATCGACGGAGCGGACGCGCGGTACGATCGCTCCCGCCGACATGCGCTGGGCCTATCGCTCGGCCGGCGGCAAATCGGTCAAATCGCCAAGCGGCGTTTTGAGCCCCGGCGACGTGATTTACGTGCAGAAGAGCGGCAATGCCGATTCGAGCAGCTATCGCCTGCGTCAGCCGCCGAAGGTGCAGGGCGGGCTTGTTGCCATGGACCCGCATACCGGCCGCGTGCTCGCCATGGTCGGCGGCTTCTCCTATGCGCAATCAGAATTCAATCGCGCCACGCAGGCCAAGCGCCAGCCGGGTTCGTCCTTCAAGCCCTTCGTCTACGCGGCCGCCATGGACAACGGCTATACGCCGGCCTCCGTCATTCTGGACGATCCACTGCAGATCACGCTCAGCAACGGCGATGTCTGGAAGCCGACGAATTACGAAGGCGAGGGCGGTGGCGTCCATACGCTTCGTTTCGCGATCGAACATTCGCGCAACCTGATGACAGTGCGTCTCGCTTCCGACATGGGCATGCCGCTGGTTGCCGAATATGCCGAGCGCTTCGGCATCTACGATCATATGAACCCGGTGCTCGCGATGTCGCTCGGCGCAGGCGAAACGACGGTGCTGCGGATGGTTTCGGCCTATTCGGTCATTGCCAACGGCGGCAAGCAGATCAAGCCGACGCTGATCGACCGCATTCAGGACCGTTACGGCAAGACCATCTTCAAGCATGAGGAGCGCGTCTGCGACAGTTGCAATGTCAGCGCCTGGCAGAATCAAGAAGAGCCCGTCATCGCCGACAATCGCGAACAGGTGCTCGATCCAATGACGGCCTATCAGGTCACGTCGATGATGCAGGGCGTCATCATCCGCGGCACTGCAGCCGGCAAGATCAAGCTCAATACCGATGTCGCCGGCAAGACGGGCACCACCAACGAAGAGAAGGATGCCTGGTTTGTCGGCTACACGCCTAGCCTCGTCGCCGGCCTTTACGTCGGCTACGACACCCCGACCCCGCTCGGTCGCGGCGGCACCGGCAGTGGACTTGCCGCACCGATCTTCAACGAGTTCATGCAGGCTGCGACTAAAAACGAGCCCCCGGAGAAATTCCAGGTGCCCGCCGGCATGACGATGGTCGCGGTCAATCGCGCGACCGGCATGGCCGCGCAGCCCGGCGAGCCGAATGCCATCATGGAAGCCTTCAAGCCCGGCACCGGTCCGGCCACCAGCCTGCAGGTCATCGGCGGCGGCGATGCCGCGGCGCAGGTGGCCCCCGAGGAAATCCTCAGGACCTCGCCACAGGCAAACCAGGCTGTTACCTCTGGATCGGGCGGTCTCTTCTGATCCGACCCTATTTGTCTGATCGACATGCCGCAGGGCTTTACACCAGCGGCATGTATATCTATGTCACCAGCACTCTTTGAATTGGATGACCGCTTGTCTTGGGCGGTGAACTGAAGAAGTGGGATTATGCGAGCCGAAATCGAGAAAGTAGTTGATGAAACCAAGCAGGCTATCACCCTGCTGAGGAGGCATCTTTGACTGGGACCAGGCGATAAGGCGACTGGACTGGTTGAATAATAAGTCAGAGGATCCGACCCTCTGGAACGATGCTGCCGAGGCGCAGAAGCTGATGCGCGAGCGCCAGCAGCTTGACGATGGCATCAGCGGCGTGCGCGCGCTGGAACAGCAGCTTGCCGACAATGTCGAGCTGATCGAGCTTGGCGAAGAAGAAGGTGACGCCGATGTCGTTCGCGAGGCTGAAGAAGCGCTCAAGGGCTTGAAGGCGGAGGCCGCGCGCCGGCAGGTGGAAGCCATGCTTTCGGGCGAGGCCGACGGCAACGATACCTACCTCGAAGTCCACTCCGGCGCCGGCGGCACCGAGAGCCAGGACTGGGCGAACATGCTTCTGCGGATGTACACCCGCTGGGCCGAGCGCCAGCGCTTTAAGGTGGAACTGCTGGAAGTCCATGACGGCGAAGAAGCCGGCATCAAGTCCGCAACTCTGCTCGTCAAGGGCCACAATGCCTATGGCTGGCTGAAGACCGAATCGGGCGTGCATCGTCTCGTGCGCATTTCGCCCTATGACAGCAATGCGCGCCGTCACACCTCATTCTCATCGATCTGGGTCTACCCGGTCGTCGACGATTCGATCCAGATCGAGATTAACGAAGGCGATTGCCGTATCGATACCTATCGCTCGTCGGGCGCCGGCGGTCAGCACGTCAACACGACCGACTCGGCTGTCCGCATCACGCATATCCCCACAGGGATCGTCGTGCAGTGCCAGCAGGAGCGCTCGCAGCACAAGAACCGCGCCAAGGCGTGGGACATGCTGCGTGCCCGCATGTATGAGGCCGAATTGATGAAGCGGGAAGAGGCCGCCAATGCCGAAGCCGCTTCGAAGACGGATATCGGCTGGGGTCACCAGATCCGCTCCTACGTCCTGCAGCCTTACCAGCTGGTCAAGGATCTGCGTACTGGCGTTTCCAGCACGGCGCCGAGCGACGTTCTGGACGGTGATCTCAACGAGTTCATGGAAGCAGCCCTTGCGCATCGCATCAGCGGTGCCGCCGATGCCGTCATCGACGACGTCGAATAAGGACACATCCGTTCGAGCGTAGAAAAAGCCCCGGAGACGGGGCTTTTTTCATGTTGCATCCTGCCTGGCTGACTCCGGCATCATGCGCTGGCGCAGATGCCTCGCTCAATCCGAGAATTGTTCCGCCAGAATCCTGTCCGACCATGATCTGTCCGGATCGGAGAGAATGCGAGCCGTCGTATCCTCGCTCTGACGGATTTGAATGCCGAGAACCGATTTGACCTCGGTATTGTCCGCAGCAGCGTTGACCGGACGCTTCTCCGCTTCGAGCACGGTGATGTCGACCGTTACCCTGTTCGGGAGGAGGGCACCACGCCAGCGGCGCGGGCGAAAGGCGCTGACCGGCGTCATGGCAAGCAACGGCGCTTCCAGCGGCAGAATGGGGCCATGGGCGGAAAGATTGTAGGCGGTGGAGCCTGCGGGCGTCGTCACCATCAGCCCGTCGCAGATCAGTTCCGGCAGGCGGACCCTCCCGTCGATCTCCACCTTCAGCTTTGCCGTCTGATAGGACTGACGGAACAACGAGACTTCATTGATGGCGAGCGCGACACAGGAGCTGCCATCGGCATTGCGGGTGGTCATCTGCAGAGGGTGAAACGCGTTTTCGACAGCTGCTTCGATACGCTCGGCCAAGCCATCCGTGCGATAGTCGTTCATCAGGAAGCCGATGGAGCCGCGATTCATGCCATAGACGCGTTTGCCGGTGTTCATCGTCTTGTGCAGCGTCTGCAGCATGAAACCGTCGCCGCCGAGAGCCACGATGATATCCGCATTTTCCTGCGCGGTCTGGCCATAGCGGCCAATAAGCTCTTCCTGCGCCGCTTGAGCCTCTGGCGCGGTGGAGGCGAGAAAACAGACGGATTGAAGATTGCGCGGCATGCAATGTCCTCTGAATAGCGATTCTTCGTAATGTTATTCCCTTGTCGCGACAAGACGTTTCGCGCGAACTGGTAAATCGGTCGATCCCCAGCTTTAACGTGGATCGGCCGATTTTCCCTTTACAGGATTTCAAAATCTGTTACTTGGCATGCCCATACGCCCTTGTAGCTCAGTTGGTAGAGCACCTGATTTGTAATCAGGGGGTCGCGGGTTCGAACCCTGCCGGGGGCACCATTTTTTTCCTGAATATCATCGATCATTTCATCTCCGGTATGGAAAACCGGCGGCAACGACATAATATCTCGTTGCTAACGGGCTCCGAACGCTCGTCACAGTCATCAATCCCATACTCATCAATCCCATATAAGTGGGCCTGGAATCATATGCCGAGCAAGCCCAAGAAGCCTAAACTCGAACACTCCGAGCTTTCGGGTGAATTTACCGACGATGGCGTGACTGTCCTGGTCGATATCTTTCGCCCGGCCGGCACCAATGCCGACTGGCGGATGGAGGTCATCACGCCGGAGGAAGACCTGATCGAATGGGAAGAGCCCTTCGCGACCGACCGCGAGGCATTCGACGAGTTCCTGGCGACGATTGCGCGCGACGGCATCCGGTCGTTCTTTGACGAAGCGGACCCTATGGTTCACTGAACCTACCGATAGGTCCTGGCGAGCGCATCAAATCGTCCCCGGTTCTTCACGCATCCATTCGCCTGCCTGCTCGGGATTGTAGATGCATTTACAACATCGAAAATCGGCATACACTTCATCCACCTATGGTGGGGAGGATACGTTCATGCGCGAGATATCGCGGCATGTCGTCTTGGGATTGCCGCTTGTCATAATCACGGCGTTCACAGACGCATCAGCGTTGGCTGGTGAAAACTGCTACTGTAAAAATGCGGATGGAAAGCAGCATGCGGTCGGCGAGGTCGCCTGTATGACCGTCGGGGGGCGGAGCTACCTCGCGCAATGCGAGATGAACCTCAATGTCACCTCCTGGGCGAAGCTGCAGGATGGCTGCCCCGTTACCGAGAGGGTGCTTTGGCGCCAATCGGCCTGGCACCCGGCGCCGATGATCGTACGATAAACATTACGCGCTTGATTTAGCGCTCGCTGTGAGCGTGCTTCGATATGCTTCAGCCGGCTTATTTGCGGACCAGCAGCAGCGGCTCGCCTTCTTCTTCCTCGGACTTCTGGAAACTGCCGTCGGGCTTCATATCAAAAGAGAGCGAGGAGCCATCGCTGCCCAGCATGACAAGCCCGAACCCTTCTGTCGCCCAAAGGGAAAGCTTGAGGTCGCCGACTTCGCCGGCGCAGTTGCCGCTCGATGACATCTTGGCGGTGCCGTCCTGATCCTTTTCGGTGGTGAGCGTGATATCGCAGACGGGCTTGCCGTCCGGCGTCTGGATGCGCCAGGCGCCGGCAAGGCTTTCGGTGGTCGGCACGTGATCGACATCGCCGAGCGCCGGCAGCAGCCAGGTCGGGTCGCCGCCTTCGCTTTCCCACGGCGAGCCTTCCTCCTGCTGGAAACGCATGAGCGGCTTGCCTCCACCATCCGCGATCGCCAGCGATCCGTCATCGGTGAAATTCCAGATCTTGGCTGCGGCGAGCACGGGAAGCGGCGCCGCGCACGCATCCGCCCCCGTAATCTCGTAGCCGCCGGACACGGTATTCGTCCCGAAGGTAAGGCGGCAGCCCTTGGCGCCGTTTTCAGGCGCAACCAGCCAGACGCCGGCTTGCGCCTCGATCATTTCGTCATCGGCGGCGCGTGCCGGCTGGATCATTGTCAAGGCAAGGACGGCGGCAATCGCCGCAGGACCAAGAAGACGGATCAAAGCAAATTCTCCCAACGTGCTGCGGCCGCCAAAGGCACCACTATGATTTGAGATAGGACCGCGTCGCATATAGCGCGATCGCGGCTGCATTCGAGACGTTCAGCGATTTGATGGCGCCGGGCATATCAAGCCGCGCGAGCGCACTCACCGTTTCCCGGGTCTTCTGGCGCAGGCCCTTGCCCTCGGAGCCGAGCACGAGCGCGATCTTGTCGCCGCTGAAAGTGCCTTCCAGCGGCGCCGGACCTTCCGAATCGAGCCCGATGGTCGTGAAGCCGAGACGGTGCAGTTCTTCGAGCGCATCGGCAAGATTGGTGATCTGTATATAAGGTATGAGCTCGAGTGCGCCGGAGGCCGATTTTGCCATCACACCTGATTCTGTCGGGCTGTGGCGCTGCGTCGTAATGACCGCACCTGCATCGAAAGCGACGGCCGAGCGCATGATGGCGCCAACATTGTGCGGGTCCGTCACCTGATCGAGAACCAGCAGCAACGGGCTGTCCTTCAATGCCTCGAGGCGGCGCACGGGCAGGGGACGCGTTTCCAGCATGACACCCTGATGAATCGCTTCAGGGCCAAGCACCTTGTCGATGTCCTGCGGTGAGACGATCTCGACCGGGATGCCGAGTTGATCGGCCGGGCCAACCTCCAGCCGTACCAGGGCATTCTGTGTCGTAGACAGCTTGACATTCTTGCGTTGTGGATTGCTCAGCGCCGCGCGAACCGTATGCAGGCCATAGAGAAAGACCTGATCGGGTGCGAGCGCCGGCGGCTTCCAATCGTCAGCGCCGGCCTTCTTGCGCTTCCGCGGCGCCGGCGTCGGGATTTCGCCACGCTCGCGCTTGGCATCGCGATGCGCGCGGCGCAGCGTTGCATAATGAGTGTCCTTGGCCGAGCGGTCGCCGGCGGTGCTGTCTTGGCCCTGATGGCCGGATGATTTGTCTTTGCTCATGCGGCTTTATAACCAGCACCTTCCTGAGCGCCTAGCCTCTTTCAGTGCCGGGCTTTTCCCACAGGCTGAAATTTTTTCGTCATTTTTGGCAATTCCTTGTGTTGACAGACGGAAATCGTCCGGTCATATACGCGGCGCAGATGACGGCGGCGACGCCAACGTCTGACAAGCTTGGTCGCAAGATCCAGTCGGAAAACTGGAGGGATGCCCGAGTGGTTAAAGGGGACGGACTGTAAATCCGTTGGCTCAGCCTACGTTGGTTCAAATCCAACTCCCTCCACCATTCCGAGCCGGATCTTGACCATCCCGCGGGTATAGCTCAATGGTAGAGCAGCAGCCTTCCAAGCTGAATACGCGGGTTCGATTCCCGCTACCCGCTCCAGCTATTTCAACCACTTAGCTATATCCCGTGTCACTCCATGTCACGGCGTGTCAGTCTGCCTTTTTGGCACGCTTCTCAACGCGAGCTTCTGCTATTCTGCGGCTGCTCTCCAGTCCATCGCCTCGGCTATACCGGCGAGTGGTTTTTGTCGTGGTGTGGGTCGCAAGATCCCGGGCGTCTTCCAACGAGCCCGTTGCCTCAACCGTCTCAGAAACAGCTCCGGCTCTCGAATCCATCGACCAAACATTCGATGGAACGCCGGCAGCATCCCGCACCTTGCGGAATTTCTCCGTATAGCGATTCTCCCAATAGGGCTTTCCGTAGTCTTCGTCGATGACGACAGGGCCGATATCAGGAATGCGAAACGCCTTCAGCGCCTCCGCCACGAGTGGGTAGCTGTTCAAGTCCCGCGCCACCGCGGCACCGGTCTTGCTGGTCTTGAGCGTCAAGATCATATCTTTCGAGATCGACTTCGCCATGAGGCCAGTCCAACGGAACTCTCCACCCTCAGGCGGCGGCGCCCATTCCCCGATAATATCGATTCGACGCAACGCGGTTTCAAACTTTAGCGCCTCGACAAATCCGATCGAGGGGCATTTCATTTCCGCGCTTTTTTTCACGATCGCCAAGCACTGATCATAGGTCATGGCGATTTCGCGTCCTGCCGGTTGCTCGAAGCGGATATCCGATAGGATTGCTCGGGCCTGTTTGCAGCCCTGCAAGCGTTCGCCAGCGCCATAGCTCAACACGAGCCGGAGGAGCTTAATCGCGCCTGACGCCCGTCTATGGCCTTTTTTCCGCCATTGCTTAAACCAGTCTTTGAAGTCGGACGCCTTGAGTGCATCGATCCGGCGTTTCCCTACATTCTTTTCCAAGACGCGAAGGCTCGGCTCGTAATCGCGGATCCTCGTCGAGTGCTTCACGGTGTGGAGAGAACTTGTCGTATCGTGCTTGTAGCAATCGATCAGTGACTTGATCGTGCCATCGTAGCTAGGGGCAGCATCCTTGCCCCGCAGATCGTCTTGGAGCGCTCTGGTGCGCCTCTGGCACTCTTCGGCTATCTGCTCGTCGGAGAGGCCATCTGCGAGCCGTATGACGTCCAGATAGGCAGGAGCGCCTTTAACGGCTCGCTTTGGGTCCCAATAATGGACCCGCGTCCCGTTTTTGTTATCCCGGTATTTGTAGCCGGGCCTGTCAGTCCTCATCCCATTCTTCCTTTCCATCAGGGGCGAGATTGCCCGATGGAAGCATGCCGGCCGTTCGGGTCGCATCGTCAACCGCGGCGTTCTTGTGGAAACCGGGGATAACGGTGACAACCAATGAACGGATATCAATCTTGACTGCCGCGCCCTGGCGATCGGCCGCACGGATAATTCTTTCGATATCGGCTTGGCGGAAAGCGGCTCTGGTCATCGTGAAACCACCTCGCCGGTCCGGAGGTCTATGACATCGCCGTTTAACTTGCGCTTGAAACGTTTGGAGAAGCCGCCGGCCTTCTCGGGTTTGATCCCAAGATGCTTCTTCCGGGTGCGGGCGATCTTGGCCTTGACGGCAACCTCGGTCGCGGTCTTGCGCCGGTGCGGCTCCTTCAGGGCCGGGAAGAGGTTGGTCTCACGATGCTCGCCGCCCAGAATGAGCGCAACGCGGTGATCGAGATCCCACTCGTCGCGAACCGGATCGATCTTCTTGCCGGTAAGATGGCAGATGCCGTTCTCTCTGTCGAAGATGCGCATCCGCACGCGGTCCGGCACCTTCTGATCGTCATGCTTGCCGATCCATTCGGGGACAGAACGGGTCATGATCGTTCCCCTTCGCCATGTGCCGCAACCGCCAGCCGCGCGATGCGCTGAAGATCGCGAACAGCCTCTCGCCATGTGCCATCGGCCATAGTCGACCAGCTTGAGCCGGTTGGATGAGCATCACGGATTTCTTCCAGCGCCTTCACCAGACGTTCGTTTTCCGCTTTCTCGTCTCGGTACCGGCCTTCCCAATATCTATGGTCGACGGGGTTTCCGGTGAGGCGATCGACGTTGGCGCGCAGCCGCTCGATCTCGTCCGCGCCATCTGAACAATCAGCCGGCAGTGTCGGCATGTTCTTCGGTGGGCGCTGCTTCGCGCCCCACCAACGGAGGCGTTCAACAATGTCAGCCATGGCGTCGTGTGAGCCGCCCGGCGCGTCGGGGTGAGCTTTCTTTGAGGCTTGGCGAAATGCAGCGTCCAATTGCTCGCGCGTGACAGGGCCAGGATTGAAGCCGAAGACTTCTCGCCACGATCTCTTGCCGGCCGGAGCGGGCAGAGCTGCAAAGCCGGTGAACGTCGCGCGGACGAGTGCAAGGGTGCCGTGCCGGAGCTCGACGCGCCGAGCCTCGATGATGTGATGTATCGCCTGCAGGTTCGCCTCGACCTTGGAATAGCGATCGACCGGAATGCAGACCGATAGTCCATCCCAAACAAACCAGACGGCGACGCCAGGATCTGCCGGCTTCTCCACACCCAACGTCACGTTGCTGGATATGACGACGTTCTGCAGAGGCTTGCCGCTATCCGACGCGAAGAGGCGAAGGCTCTCCTTCACGTTCTTGATGGCGCCGGCGAGCGTGGTGCGGAACTGGCCGGCATCGCGGGTGCGCGAATAGCGCGGCATGTTCTCGGGCCATTGGAGAGGATAGGGGATCATGCCGCGCCTCGCAGCTCTTCGACTGTCGTTTCCAATACCTCGGCGAAATGCTCCAAGGCCGGTTCCAGCCGCTTCGGATTGTTGGCGATCGCTCGGACGCTTTCGCTGATCGCGCGAGCCTTCTCGATGCTCTCTGGCGAGAGTGCCTTGATAATCGGCGCATATTCGCGCTCGACGGCTTTCAGCGCTGCAGGCGAGACGCCTGTGTCGGCAGCCATGGGAAGCATGTCCCTGGCGAACTTAATGAGCGTCTCGCGCTCTGTAGGGGGAGCGTCCGACGACGAGGCTTGGGGGGCGTGATCGTCGGACGCTGCGGAAGCGGAAGGGTGACCGCTGTCCGCTGTATCCGGCTCGGATGGCGTTGAGCCGGAATTGGGGAATTGGGTTTCGAGGATTTCGCCGGTCTCTGGGTCGGACGGCTCCTCGTCGACGTGCGCGGTTTCCTTGCGAAGGGTCGCGACGTCGACGCCGGTCATTCGGCTGAGAAGTTCCGTCATGTTTTCTAGCGCTTCCGTCAGCTCCGGATCGTCTAGCTCTGTGAGGCTCTTCGGATATTGCATGAACTGGCCGCCGATGGTTTTCGACAGGTTCACGATGCCGAGGGCGAGCTTCACAGCTTCGCTGGCTTCCTCCTTGGTTTTCCAAGGCGTCTGGCATTGCTTGACGACCAGGCCGATGACGGCCCACCACTTGCGAACAAGCACGCGGTCTTTCTCTTCCGTGAACCGGACGAAAACGACGGTGCCGCGGCGATAGCTGTTGAGGCGCTCTTGGTCGAATGGGCCAGCCGGGATAAGCCGTCCGCTGTCAATCGTCATGCGGAGTGCTGGGAAATCGCCCTTCGTCATGCCGCACCGCCGATGCGCTTCTCAGCGCGCTTGCGGATCGCCAAGGCGATGCCCTGGTTGACCTCGCCTTGAGGCTTGCCGTCGAACCGAGCGAGCGGATCGAAATTTACCCAGACCTCTTCGAGCGATTCAGCGTCAGATACGACGGCCATCGCTTCCTCAAGCTGCTCGAAATATTCGTTATCGTCGGGGATCGTTTCCTGCGCGCCGGCGTCGGTCTCGTCAGTTGCCGGCGCTTCCGTCCCGTCATCGTTACCGGTTTCGGGCTGATTGGTGACATCAACGACCTCGGCGTCCTCTACAGGAGGCTTTGGCGGTACCGGCGGCATGGGCTTCGCAGGCTGCTCGTCTTGCGGGGTGACATCGCGGATATCATCGAGATCGGCGATCTCGCGGGCTTCGAACTCGTCGCGGATACCGCCGAGGACATCGCCGAACAGTTCGCGAAGGCAGTAGCCGGCAGCGCGCCAAGCAAGCATGCGCTTTTGAAAGCGATACCAAGGCGCGTCGTTCGGCTGGCCTTCCTTCCAAACCTTCTGCCCATTTTCCCAAACAGGCTTTTTGACCGTGGCTCGATCGTCCCAAAGGCGAGCATGCTTTGCGTCGGCAACACTGAAGACGACGGTCTTTTCTTCGCCGGTATCAGCCCGCTTCGCGACGCAATAGCCGAAGGTCCGTTCGTCTTCGGTCAGGGCGGCGAAGGCTTTGGCGGTAATGCCCGGATCTTCCGCCTCCGCTTCCTTGCTCGGCAACATGCCAGCATCGCGAAGGATCTTCTTGTCGTCTTTGGCGTAGCCGGTTTTCAGGACCTCTACCCGCCCGGACGAGCGCACCACGTTGATGATGCCGTCGCCATAAAGCGCGGGCCGGCCGTTGATGACCGTGAAACTCCGGAGAGAGACCATCGGCTTCAGACCCAGCTCGGCGCCGGCCATGATGGCGACGGTAACCGCGCTCACGGCATCATCGCCATTCAGCTTGCCGATCAGCG
The DNA here is from genome assembly GCF_020871915.1 of Rhizobium sp. AB2/73. Taxonomy (NCBI): domain Bacteria; kingdom Pseudomonadati; phylum Pseudomonadota; class Alphaproteobacteria; order Hyphomicrobiales; family Rhizobiaceae; genus Rhizobium; species Rhizobium sp. AB2/73. The sequence continues at coordinate 1,073,409 of NZ_CP067071.1, forward strand.
CCGCCGGTGCCAAGCCGCCCAGATAGACAGCCTTGGCGATGCGGAAGGTTTCCTCGAATGTCTGCGGCACGATCGCCATGACCTGGCCGCCGCCGGCCAACGCCGGCATGCTCTGTTTGGTCTGGGTCTGGTTGTCCATCAGAAATCAAACCTCTTGTCGGTGGCGACTTCTGCCGCAGCTTCGGTGATCGGTTCCGGCTTGGGATCGGCGCGACGAAGGATTTCCTTCTCCGCCTTGTCGGATTCGGTCTTGATCTCAACGACCTCGACCTCTTTGGGGCCGTGCTTGGTTTCGATCATGACCTTGTCGCCCGGCTGCAACTCAAGACCGGCCGGCACGAAGTAGTCATAGGTTTTGGCGTCTTCCGCCTTCTGCCACTTGAACTTGACGGCGGCGACGGCGCGGGTAGGGGTAAGCTGTTCGTTCAAGGTCGTTACTCCGTGCAAGAAAATCGTTGCTGGCAAGCCGTTGAGCCAGCGCACTTTTTCGGGCTGTGGCAGAATGCTGGGCATTTCCCATTTACGGGATGATCCAGCTGCCAAATGATGGGGCTTGCCGGATATGGCAGGCGCTTCATGGTGAAGTCTTTCCACGGGCCGCCGCCGACCGTCTTTCCGGTCAGCTTCTCAGCAATCTCCTTGGCGTCATACTCGTTGGCGCCTTCGCAATAGCCCTGCGATCCGTCGGTGAAGGTGATCCAATACCCGTTCATCAGCGCACCGCCGCTCTTTCCTCGACCTTGACGCCAGGAACCGTGTGCCCTTTATCGGTCGCGCGTTGGGCTAGGTCGCGAAGGCACGCCTGCAGGTCTGGATGGTTGAGCATGTATGCTGATAGAGCGGCCCAATCGGTGACTTCTGTCACAACCTTCTTGACTGAAACGCTGGCTGCCTTGCCATAGGCCGGCTTGATCGGTGTTGGAGCTGCTTCTGGCGCAGAAACCGGTGGCGGTGCTTCTATGACCTCGGCTTGCGTGGATGCCTCCCGAGCGGCTTGCTCTGAGGCAAGGCGAGCCTGTTCGGCCTCACGTTCCCGCTTGCGCTGCTCTTGCAGTTTCACAGTCTCCCACGCGCCGATCGCATCGCGGACCTGATCGGCGCCGGCCTTCGCCTTCTTAACCAGCGGCTGCCACTTCGCATCTACAGCCTTACCGGCTTCGAGGTGAGCCGAAGTCCCTCTATGTCTCTCGCAGCGTGACGAACGCAAGCGAGATCATTGCATGGGCAAAGGGGCAGGGCTTTGAAACGACGCTACCTGCCGATGATCTGCACGTGACCGTCTTGTATTCGCCGACGGCCGTCGACTGGATGGAAGCCGGTCAGGATGCGTGGAACGACGACGGCACGCTGACAATCCCGCCCGGTGGTCCGCGCGTCGTGTCTCAGTTCGGGCAGGGCGCGATCGTGATTGAGTTCTCTTCTGCCGCGCTGCAATGGCGCCATGAGGAGCTGAAACGCATCGGTGCCGAGCCGACCTATCCGAACTATAGTCCTCATATCACCTTCACGTATCAGCCCGGCGACGTCGATATCGACACGGTTGAGCCTTACCGTGGCGCGATCGAGCTCGGACCCGAAATTTTCGCTGAGCTCAAGCCCGATTGGGCGGAAGGCATCGTAGAGGAATAGCCATGAATTTCACCGACGCTGTAACCGTCGCGGGAACGCGCCGGCGCGAAGAGACGCGACGCGAGCGAAACGAGGCCTTCGAGATCGATAGCCCCGATCCTGAGGTACCTGAGTTCTGCGCTTCGCTGTGGGATTGGTTTTGGCAATTGCGATCGGCACAGGCGCCGGGATTTAGCGGTGCGGTGCCGATCTCCAATGTTGAACTGCTCGCGTGGCTTCAGCTTACCGGCAATGTCCTTCGGCGGGAGGAAATTGCCATATTTCGCACGATGGACAGCCGCTATGTGGCCGAGGTCGAGCGTGAGGCGGAAGCCATCCGCGAGCGGGTAGAACGATCCAGGCCTTGAGGTGCATGCACCCTGAACCTCCTTTCTCCATCGCATTGTAAAGGTAGAGCTATGGCAGACGTCGCACAACTCGGCGTGCAGGTTACCAGCAACGGCGTCAATGAAACGACGGCCGGCCTGACCAAGCTTTCGGGCGCGGCAAGCAGAGCAGAAGCTACAATTGACAGTCTGGGAAGCGCATCGAAGGCTCAAGCCATAGGCTTGTTGGCCGCAGCCTCCGCTTCAAAGAATAAAGCGGCTGAGGCACTTGCTGCTGCTCGGGCAGACACGTCACAGGCGGCTGCGGCACTTGCTTCCGCGAGGGCCACTGGCACAGCAACGAAAGAAGAATTGGCTGCCCAACGCGCGAAAGTGAATTTGGCGCAAGCAACTCAAGCCGCCGCGAAGGCTGAGTTGGATAAAGCAGCAGCGGCACAATTAGCCGCTAGGTCAACGCTAGAGGCTGCAAAAGCATCTGAGATGGCCGCGCTGGCCGCTCAAAAACAAGGCTCTGCTGCCGCCTCTTCCTCGAAGCAAGTCGAGATGATGAACCGTGCGGCAAATCAGAACAATGCCGCCCTGAACGCAACCATCGCGCCATCGAAGAATGTCGCCTATCAAGCCAGAATGATGGCGCTTCAGCTCTCGCAGGTCGCGCAACAGACGCAGGCAGGCGGCGACTTCATCCGAGCGCTCGCTATCCAGCTTCCCGACTTGGCGACAGGTTTCGGAGCCGTCGGTATCGCGATCGGTGTTGTGAGCGGCATTGCTCTCCAATATTTCGGTACACTGATCGGAAGCGGCGAAGATTCAGCGAAGGTCCTCAGGGAGCAGCAGCAGCTTATCACGGAGACCGCACAGGCATGGGGTGAGGCTGTCCCGGCGCTTCAGCAATATGTCGACCAGCTTCAGCGCGCCGCCGATCTGAAGAATTTGGACGATTCCTTGAAAGTCCTCAGTCAGCAGACGATCGCCAACGTCAAGACCAGCGTCGATGACCTCAGAGGGTCGTTCGCCAATCTCACGCAAGATTTGCGGCAAGCCGGGGAAGAAGATCAGGTCATCATCAATCTGGAAAAGGCGTTCAATGATTTCGTGAAGGCTGCCCAAGAAGGTAAAGATGTCACGAGCCAGGTGAAGACAGTCAACGATGCGCTGTCCGCAGCGATCAACAGCACGGGCCTCCCTGCGCTCTCCGAATGGGCGGCATCGTTCAATGGGGTTGCGACAGCTGCGGCAAATGCAGCGGGCCAAGTAGAGAAGCTGTCAAATTCGGCATTGACGGCAAAGCTTTTCGGTGGCGACAAGCTGAACCCGCTTAGCCCGCTTTCGATCTATGATGGGAAAGTCGTCTCCAACGATCAAAACCCGCAGGGGACGGTGGTCACCGATGACGGCCGGTATGTCCCCATTCCGACGCCTTCCGACCGGCCTTCTCCCTATGGATTTGCAGAGCCGAAAACGAATACCGCCGGTCTCAAGCGCAATGCCGATGCGTATAGGGATTTGGTCAAAAACGCCCATGACCGCATCGATCAGATGAAGCTCGAGGCGCAGACCGCAGGCGAGACGGGCATTGCTGCGGAAACTCTGAGTTTCAAGCTCAAGCTCCTTCAGGACGCCACCGATAAGGGCCGCACGGTAACCGCCGCGCAGCGCGCAGAGATCGAGAAGCTGGCAGACGCCTATATTGGCGCAGATTATCGCGGTCGTTACAGCACGCTCGCTGGTGGCCTTCGTCTTTTGAAGCGGAAGGGCTTTGGCAATCACGCCGAACTTGCTGCCTCTCTCTTTGAGGAGATACCGGTCGCCATGGCTTCTGTTGGCGATATTGCCGCGATCAAGGTGGACACCGGCGGCGTCTATGCTCTTGGCGTTGTCCAAGGGCCTCGCATCTATGTCGTTCGGCCCGGTGAGGCTGGAATTGGAACGGTCGATCTCTTGGCCGCTGAAAGGGCTTTCCGGGTCTGATGCCGATCATTCGTATCCTTCTTATCGCCGCATGGTTTCTGCTGGCGACGATGTCGCTTGCCCATGCGGATCCGATCACCGCCGCTATCACTGCGATTGCGGGCACCATTGGTCAGCTGGGCGTTGTTGCAAAGCTCGTGCTGGGCATCGCGCTCGAAGTCGGCAGCTCGCTCCTCTCGCGTGCGTTGGCGAAAAAGCAAGACACCGCCCAATCTGGTATCAAAACCAACGTTTCCTCAGGCGGCGATAATTCGCTAGCCTTCATCGTCGGCACCTATGCCACCGCGGGCAGCCACGAATACGTCGGAAGCTGGGGCAATGCCGGCAAGACGCCGAACGCTTACCTGACGCAGGTCCGCTCGCTCTCCGATTTGCCGATCTCTGGCATCACGAACCGGATCTGGATCAACAGCGAAGCTTGCACGATCGACACGAGCGATACGAGCTACGGCGATCAGGGCTTTCCGGTTACCGAATATAAGACGAACGGCAACAACAATCACCTTTGGGTCAAGGTTCCGACCGGCAACCAGACAGCGGCTGATGCGTTCCTGCTTGCGAAGTTTGGCGCGGACCCAGATAGACCTTGGTTGAGCGACATGATCGGCCGTGGCGTCGCCATGGCGATCTTCACCGCTCAGTATGACCGCGAGCTCTTCACAAGCACGCCATCGCCCATATTCGAGGTTCAGGGCATCCCGCTCTATGACCCGCGCAAGGATTCGACCGTCGGCGGCTCGGGCTCCCATCGCTGGGGCCAGCCGGGAACCTACGAGTTCTCGGATAACAACGTCGTCATCATCTACAACATCATGCGCGGCATCTACTATGCCGGCACGTTGATCTACGGTCCCGCAGTCCCGGCCGCTCGTCTGCCGCTGTCTAACTGGTTCGCGGCGATGAACGAGTGCGACCGCCTCATCAATCTTGACGGCGGTGGTACTGAAAAGCAGTTCCGGGCGGGATACGAAATCGAGACGGCCAATAAGCAGCCTGTCGACGTCATCGACGACATCTTGCTCGGCTGCAATGGCCGGATGGCGGAAATCGGCGGGGTCTACAAAATCCACGTCGGCGCGCCGGCGCTTCCGGTCTACTTCTTCACCGATGACGATATCATCGTGACCGACGGGCAGAGCCTCGATCCTTTCCCCGGCTACGAGAACACATACAACGGGGCATCTGCCTCTTATCCAGAGCCGGAAACCGGCTGGCAGATGAAGGATGCGCCGCAATACAGCGATGCAAGCTTCCTGGCAGCCGACGGCGGGGAAATCCGTCTTGCCTCATTGGAGTTCAATGCCACACCGTTCCCGGTGCAGGTTCAGCGCCTTATGCGGTCCGTCACCAACGACAACCGCAATTTCCGCCGCCATCAGATCAATCTACCGCCTGAGGCGTGGCTTTATGAGCCGCTCGACACCTTTTCGTGGTCGAGCGACCGAAACGGCTACGTGTCGAAGCAGTTCCTCAATACCGGGATGGACGATCTCGACAACGCCAACCAGTCGGTGGCGTTGCTGGAAACAGATCCTTCCGATTACGACTGGAGCCCGTCGTTTCAGCTTCCCTGGACCGTAGGGCCTATCTCGCCGCGGTTACCGACCTCACAGCCTATGACCGGCTGGCAGGTCCAGCCGGCAACGATCTATGATGCCGATGGGACCGCGCGCCGTCCCTCGATCCAGGTCTTCTATGACGGAGATCAGATCGATGTTCGGGCGGTTCGCATTCAGGTTGAGCTAGCATCAAGTGGCGTCGTCATTTTCGATGGTGAGGTTCCTTACGGCGATCCCACTACCAATGCGAACCCTTCATCCGTCATTCTGAATGGGACGTTTCTGCCAAATACCAGTTATGTCGTCAGAGGGATGTTCGTACCGTTCTCGGGGCGAGCGACGGACTGGAGCGCGTGGCTCCCCGTCACCACGCCGAATGTGCTTTTAGGCGCGGATGACGTTTATCTTCCTGGCGTCGTCGAGGACCTGCAGAAGTTCGTTGGCGATGCAACGGAGTGGATCCGCGACGGCACGCGGCAAGCTCTTCTCGATGCCCAGCGCATTGCTCGCCTGACAATAGACCAGGATCTCGGAAATTTCACCGATCGGCAGCTGATGCGGACGCAATATGCGTCCAGCCTCAATACCGAAGTCGCCAAGCTAACAGCAAGTTATCAGTCCGACATCCTGCTTGCGACGGGACCGGGTTCGGCTCTGGCGCAGCAGATCACTACGATAACCGCGCGCATCGACGACCCAACGAACGGCCTGGTCGCCAACGCCAACGCCACAAGCTCGCTGACGACGAGAGTTACGCAGGCCGAAGGCAATATCACGTCGATCAGCCAGCAGCTATCGACGGTGACCACCCAAGTCAATGACCCGACGACAGGGCTGCAGGCCAATGCCGATGCAACGACACTGCTCTCCGCGCGGGTCGATCAAGTCGACGGCCAATTGTCCTCGCAGGCCGATGCGATCACGTCACTGAATACGCAAGTCGGCGATATTTCCGCAAGCGCGAACTTTCGCATGTCGGTCTACGCTGCGCCGTCCGGGTATTCGTCCCGCATTGGCATGGAGGCTCGCGGGGGATCTTCTGGGGCGTACCGCTCGGCAAGCCTCTTCATTGATGTGCCGTCGAGCGAAACTCAGCCGACCAGAGTTGCTATTGTGGCGGATCAGTTCTCAGTCACCAACGGCTCGAATACCGGGCAGCCATTCATATTCCAGAGCGGGGTATTGACGTTGAATGCAGCCAATATCGGCACCGTGACGGCCGGCCTCATCAATGGTGGCCCGGGCGCAAAGATGGTGATCGATATCACCAACGGCTCGATCACCGTTTCTGATTGAGGGAGAGGTTATGGTTCTTCGCGCCATCATTCAGGCCGCCAGGATCGTCATTTCAAGGCCTGGAATTCCTGCTTCAACGTCAATGGCCGATAACGACAAGATCTTCGACTCTAACTGGAACTGGTCGGGTGTCTTGCTTGAGGCTAAATCCGCCACCGATCCTGGCGGTGGAGATTGGAACGTGATGTTCAACCGCGATTATGGTTACGCGCCATGCGTCGTCGCTCGCATGCTTGCGGCGAGCAGTGTCGCGACGCCGTGGGGCGGACCTAGCGTTCAATCGCCGATGCAGCAAGCCGGAAATGGCCAGGTCTGTCCGATCATCTACAGCAACCGAATCTGGTTTCCTCGCAATTTCTCCAGCGGCGGGACGATGAACTACGGGACGATCGAATATGAAGTCTATGGTGTCGATTGATGGTGAAGCGGATCAGGATCGGAAACAATCCGGCTGTCGGAGATAGCGGAATATTCATCAGCAAGCCGGGAAGAGACATCGACGACACAAGCACGAATTACCTGCTCGATAGCCGATTCCGAACATTGATGCTGCATGCCAACGGGCAGGTTGGCATGGCGAGCACGGGGGCCGTTACCGGAAAAACGATCTGGTACGCCGAAGTTAACTTTCCCGATCTCGGATACCGCCCTGTCTTCTTCGGCAACATCAAATATGACAGCGCCAATCCATCAAACATCCCGGTCAACAGCTCCGGAGTGCCGATTTCTCTCTGCGGAACCTATGGTCAGGTCGGTTCCGGCGGCCAAATTTTCATGGAAAGTGGGGTTTGGCTCGTCAATAACACGACCCTTAGAGCACGAGCAGTGATGAATGTCGGCGGTTCGGGCGGCAGCATGACGTTGACGTGGATGGTTTTCAAGAACAGGTTCGGTGAGTAATGACCCGTCGCGTTTACATTGGAAACAGCGGAGGAAGCTTTCTTTTCCGCGCGAGTCAGCCTGGTACCGATGTTTTGGGCGGCGACATCTCTCGGATGTCGATCTACGAGGGGCAAGTTCCCATGGTGCCCAAGGCCTTCGGTGAGGTCGATGTGCCCTACAATATATCGTTGAGCGCCACGGTGACCGTGAACATTCCCTCGCAGGTGTTTTCCTATCCGCCGTTCATCCTCATCAAGTCGACGGACGGAATATTGCCGGGAACCGATACAGTCGGCGGCTGGTTCGTTGCCGGTACAACGCCGCGATTGCAGCTCTACAACCGCGCGAAGCCAGCCGTCACCCGGCGCCTCCGTTGGTGGGCGTTCGCGGAACTCTAAGTATCTCATCGAGTGAAGATTTTGCATAGCAGTCAGCTGGGATGACGACCGGCCAGCCTGCATCATTTTGTCATCGTCATACCCTCCCGAAAGGAAAAAACATGTCGAATGAAACGCGCCCAGAGCAGCAGACGATCCCGCTTGAGGTAATGAATGCCGAGCTTGCCGCCCGGCTGCAGTTCACTGAGAACCGGCTGATCGCGATGTCTACGATGGCCTACCAACTGGAGATGAGGTGCAGCGAGCTTACTGCATCCCTCGCCGAGCGCTCCGAGGAGATTGCCTCGTTGCATGCAGCCGCAGCGTCTGCGGACGCGGACGACGTCAAGCCGTCGCTCGCGAAGAAGACCAAGTAAAAGGACGCCTGAAATGGCTGTTACGCTCCCGTCGGTCTATAAGGATGGCACCGCAACGATTTCCGCCAATGGCACGGTTGTTGCCGGCCAGGGCACGTTGTGGACCAAGGCCATTCTGCCTGGCGATTTCTTCGGCGTGCACAAGGGCTACGCGATCCGCATCCTGTCGGTGGACAGCGACACGCAGCTGACGCTTGCCAATCAGTGGCCGGGTGGAGCGCAGACAGCGGCCGCCTATGAGATCATGCTGCAGAGCGACAATGCGCGCATGCAGGAGACCTCGCGTCAGCTGCTGCAGCAATTGACCAACGGGAATATCGCAGCGCTTTCCGGTCTGGCGGGCGCAGCGAACAAGGTGCCGTACTTTACCGGTCCCGGCGCGCTTTCGTTAATGGATGTCACGGCAGCGGGACAGGCTCTGTTGGGGGCGGCCAATGCCACTGCTCAGCGGACGGCGCTCGGACTTGGCACTGCCGCCGTGCTGAACACAGGCACGAGTGGCGCGAGTATTGGCAGGCTTGATACGTCTAATACATGGAACCAGTGGCAAGTGTTTTCCGGTGGCGCAATTGTCATGGACGCTAACGACGCCACAGCCAAGCAAATCAGATATAATTCCGCTGGATTGGTGAAGTGGAGCGTCCTTTCGCAGGCCAATACACACAATTACAATGTCCAACGATATGATGCTGCTTCCGGGACATTTCTCGATTCTCCTCTATCGATCAGTTCGGCGACCGGTATTACGACCGTAACAAATGGCCTTGCGTTTGCCGGAACCGCCGCCAGCACAACTAGAAGCAATCTCGGCATCAATACCACGGTGGCCACGAGAACGGTCCTCAAGGCACTGGACACGACAATTGACAAGGTTGCCTATCTTTCCGAATCCGGCCGCGCTGGCGCATGGATATGGAGGGCTGGCGACTATTCGGCGCTAATCGCAGTTGATACGCAAGAAGGAATGTTCATCAAAGCGAATGCGATAGCGGCAACAGCCGGCGCATGGGTGCGAGTGTATTCTGGCGACATCAATGTTAAGTGGTTTGGTGCTCTTGCGGATGGTAGCGATGATCAGCCGGAAATTCAGGCGGCCGTTAACGTGTGTGGCGCGCTCGGCGGCGGGTTTGTTCTCATCCCCTGCGGATCGTATTCCATTGGCAGCTCAATTACCATTTCCAAATCATTTGTTAGGATCAGAGGCGACGGCGTTCTTGCTACACAGATCGTCCCAACTGTAGCCAATATGGATGCATTTGTGGTCTATTCCGGAACAGCGGGCACGGAGCTGAAAACAAACTATATAGTTGATCTAACTATCATTTCCACAGTGACGATCAACAGGGCCATCCTGGTAAAGAACACATACAACATGCTAATTGAGCGTGTGTCCATATGGGGTCCGCATGCCTACGGAATAGAATTCGAGAAAGGTAGCGTCGCGTATAACAACACCCTTCGTGACGTTCTTGATGCCAGCGCGACGACTGCCGGCTTGTTGCTTGGGGCGAACGGTACCGGGGATTTGCAGGGGATATTCCTCTATAATTGCCAGTTCAGTGGTGCCAATGCTGGCAGTGGCGTACTTGTGCGCAATTGCGGCGGCTTGGTGTGGGTTGGCGGCGAGGCGCTAAATAAAGGCATCGGCCTAAACATGGCGCCGACGGCTGGAAATCGCGTTGCTGGGGTTCGCATTACGGACGTATTTTTCGACGCTTGCGCAAATGCATGCGCCAGTATCTCTCAGGCCGGGACCGGTCGAGTGTCGGATGTTATCTTTACCAACACGCATTTCAACGCGTCTGTAAATGATGCCGGGTTTGCTATCAACGGCTCGTCGTCGGACAGTACGCTCGTTGATACAATCATCTTTTCGGCGTGCCATTTTATCATAAACAAAAAGATGGGCCTGTGGCTGCAATATTGCCAGAAGATAACCATCAATGCATGTAACTTCCTTTCAAACGGCGTGGATGGCGCATCTGACGGCATTCAAATTTCTGTTGGCGTGAGCTACGTGAACATAATTGGTGGTCAGAGCGGTAACGGTGCTGGCTTCGGCACCAATCAGCGATATGGCATCCGGACCGACGCCTCGAATACCAACATCCTTGTCAGTGGCGTCAATCTCACGGGCAATGCGACCGGGCCGATCATCGACGCGGCTACAGGGACGAGAATCATCAACTGCCAAGGCTGCACTACGTGGTCTCGTGGCGCAAACTCAATTGCGGCCGGCGCTAGTACCGTGACGTTTGCCCATGGAATGGCGTTTACGCCAATCAAGGAAGATTTCGTGGTCACGTCAATGTCCGACATAGGATCGGATAGATTCTGGGTCAGTGCGGTTGATGCGACCAATGTCACAATCGCGAGATCTTCTGCCGCTGCCGTTCAATGGTTCTTCGGCTGGAAGGTCGGCGTAAAGGGCGGCGGTTGAGCGCCAATTTTGGTGAGAAGACCGACTGCGCCACTGATTCAAAGCTTTCAGACGGCAAAATACAGCTCGCGAATGTATTTTCCGGCAGCTTACCTTCTCTTAAGGCGAGTAGTTTGTTTCCAAATGTTGCTAAGTGTTGTAATGAAAGTTGCAACGATTTACCGCTGCCGGCTCTGATTGGATAAGGCATGAGATTTTTGCATCTGGACACGCTCCGCTTTATCCTCGCGTTTTATGTGGTATTTGGACACACTCTGGGATGGACCGGCCCGGCACGCAACGCCGGTTTGGCAGTTGACTTCTTCTTTATACTCTCTGGCTTTGTTCTTACTCAAAGTCTTGTAAATAGGCCGCTGAGTTTTCGCGATTTTGCGATCGCGAGAATTGCACGCCTTTGGCCTCTGCAAGTGGCAACTATGGCAGCCGTATTATTGTTGGCGCCATGGCCCGGTTGGGAGGCGGTGCTGGTGAACCTGTCCCTGATGCAAAATTCCGGAATAGTCGATGAGCTGACGATAAACATCCCGGCGTGGTCAATTTCATCGGAGTTGATTATCGGTGTGTTGTTGCTTTATCCGATCGCCCGGTATGGCTTGCGGATGGTTGCTCTTGTCACAATAGTATTTTGCTATCTCTTGATCAGGGACATTTCTGGGCACATCGAACATCTAACGTCAAACCCTGTCGGACCTGTTTCAGCTGGACTGTTGAGATGTGCAATCGACACGAGCCTTGGCTATCTGGTCTACCAGGCAAGGCCATATGCCAAGGTCATCCCGCGTGGAGTGATCTTACCGGTCCATGTGTTCGCGATCATTGGAATATTTTGGTGTCTGCAAGCGCCGATCGAAAATCCCGGGAAAACGGTGGCGGTCATATTCTCGGCGTTTGCGATATGGGCACTTAGCAGCGGAGAATCCGCTATCCAGCGCGTCTTGGCCTCCAAAAACGTCGCTTGGTTAGGAAGCTTGAGCTTTGGTATCTACATGTGGCATTTCCCGATCCTGCTACTCTTCCGTGATTTCAATTTGATCGGATATACGGAGGATACGAGAGCTGCGCTTCTTGCGGCGGACTGGAACGTCATTCGCTCTATAGTTCTACTTTACCTCTCGATCATATTGGTGGCGGCAATTAGCTATGCGGCCATCGAGAAACCGGCAAAGCGAGCCATCATCCGTTTTTCGGAAACCATGAAGCCAGCACTTGCAGGCTGAATCAGCGAGCTTCCTGGCCCATTCCGCTATGGCTCGCTAGAAAAATAGGCCCTGCCGGTGGGGCCAGCAGGGCCATTCCAGGAGAACATATCACCGCGAGTGGGGTTAGCCGGTAGGGCTGGCTCGCACGATATTGCTACCATTGAATGAGTTTCTTGTGAAGCGTTTTGCAACCGGATGGGGTTGGCCGCCGTCGCCCAGCTTTGACGCCGCCTTGGCGCCGATACCTCTGTCAATTTCGTAGGACATCCAATGAAATCGAAACTCGTCCCTGACTGGGGCCGGGTGCTTCGCCGCGCGTGGAGCATCCGTCTCATTGTCGTGGCCGGCATCCTGTCCGGCTGCGAAGTCGCTCTCCCGATCATTGATCAGTTCGTCTCCATCCCGCGCGGCACGTTCGCGGCGCTGACGGGCCTCGTCACCTGCGGTGCGCTGATCTCGCGCCTCGTCGTCCAAGAAAATCTGAAAGGTAACACCGATGCCGATCAATAAGATCGTCGCGACCAAGCGCGGAAAGGCCGCGATTGCCGCCGCTCTCGTCGCTGCTGGTGCCGCCGGCTGGCAGTCCGTCAAGGATAACAACCCGGCAAAGCACGTCTATCCGCCTGCCGTCATTCTGGCGACGGAAAAACTCATCAAGCCGTGGGAGGGATTGGTTCTCAAGGCACATTGGGACCCGTACGCCAAGATCTATGACATCTGCTACGGCAAGACCCGGATCAACGGCAAGCCCGTTACCGCCGGTATGAGCTTCACCAAGGCTCAATGCGATGACTTCCTCGAGCAGGAAGTCTACGAGGAATACTACCTGCCGCTCACCAAGCAGGTGCCGAAGTTCACGAGCTTCCCTGTCAGCTTGCAGGCCTCGCAGATCTCCGGCGGCTATAACTTCGGGCTGGGGGCGCTATTGCGATCGAGCGCCATGCGGGAGGCTGGAAAGGGCAACTATCGGTCGGCCTGCGAAATGCAGGCCCGGTTCAATCAAGCTGGCGGCCGGGTCGTCAATGGTCTTGTCAAGCGACGCGAGATGGGTGATGCCCAGCGGCTCGGCGAAGCTGAAATCTGCGTGAGTGGTCTCTGATGCTCGGTCTCCTCGACTATCTTAAACTCGGCGCCGGCATAGCGGTCGGCGTCCTAATCACATCGCTATACTGGACCGGCGTTCCGATCCTCAACGACTACCCCATCCTCAAGAATATCCCTCTGCTCGGTCATATCGCGGTCGGCCATGTCCAGACGGTCAAGGACGAGGCGCTGAAGGGCTACGTGCTCGAAAGCGAGAAGACGACGGCAGAAGCCAAGGCCGCCGAATTGGAGCGCCAGCGCAATGCCTCCGCGCAGGCCTTGGAAGAGGCCCGAAAGCGCCAGGCAGCCGACGATGCCGCCCAGCTCGCCAAAGACGCTCAAACCGAAATCGAGATCGCCGACTATGAGAAGAAGCTATCCGCCGCAAATCGCCAGTGTCTTGCTGATCCTGCTGACGTTCAGTTCCTGCAGTCTCACTGACCGGCTGAACACGGCGGCAGCTGACGTCGGCAAGCTCTCGGCTGGCGTCAACCTTCCCGACCAACCGGAAGACTGCCGGAAGAAAGAGCCGCACGCCGCCGTCAGGGTAGGGGATGAACTGCGTTCCGTGCTTGTCAGGGAGCGTGGAGCCCTCGATCGGGCGAACGCACGAGGCGAGCGCTGCGCAGCGTTCTATGATGACATCAAGGCGAACTTCGAGAGGCATCCGTGATGCCGGCGCGCGTGAGCCTTATCCTCTTCATTCTCTCGGCCGGTGCTTTTGTTTGCGTGATCGCCGCCGGTCTCCTCTCCATCCCCCTCCCGCACTGAAAGAGCCGAAATGTCCCCAACAGATAGCGATCCGCGCCTTCATCAACAGATGGGGGAAGTCCTGGCAGAAGTTCGAAATCTGCGGGATGCCTTTCGGCAGTCCGAAATTAAATCGGACAATAGCAGAGCGTCGATGCACCAGCGCATGGATCAGCTCGTTGATCGTGTCGGCAAGGTCGAGGGCAACCTAGCGGCGGTTCAGGAAGACGTTTCCGAGATGCGGCCGGTCACGGATGACGTGAAGCGATGGAAGCTCATGGGGCTAGGGGCGCTGGGCATGATCGGCATCGCGGGCATGGCGCTCGGGGTATCGTTTGCAGACGCTCTCAAGCGGATAGCGATCGTCTTGCTCGGCCGCTAGAACGTCGTGCCGTCCTTTGGCCGGGGATACTCGTTCCATTTGTGCTCATAGCAGTACCAGCGGGTCTCGCCCTTGCCGATATCGTAGCCCCATCCGCCCCATGCCTTGCAGCCGGGATGCTCGCAATAGTGATTGACGTGGACGGTGTCCATCGGCTTTTCGAGTTCGTCGGGCATCTTAGTTCAGATCGCCCTTCGGAACGCCGCCGAGCGACCCCGCCATATTCCCCGCGAAGTTCTCCAGTGTCTTCATGGCGTAGGAAAAGCGTGTCTCTTGCGCAGCGCCCGCAGCTTTTGAGGCGGATTTGAGATCGCGTGCGACGTTGCCGAGCACGCTTCCGACGAAACCCTTTATGTCACCTGTGCTTGAGCCAACGGTGCCCAACAATTGCGCGATAAGCAGCTCGTGCATCACGCATCGGCCGTCGAGTTCGGCGACTCGCCTTTCCAATTTCTCGATTCTTTCGTCAGTCATTTTTCTTCTCCTGCGGTTTTCATGGCTGGTAGCAGCACCAGTTCGTCATCTGGCAACGGCCGCTGAAGCGCCTTCGCTTCCTCCCATGGCGCGGTAAGCCAGGTCTCGACTTCATCCTGATTTCGCAGGATCGCTGGCATGGCTTTTTGATGGACCGGTCCCACGATTCCATTCGGCTCCGTCGTCAGGAAGCCATAGAGGTCAACCGTGATCTCTCCCTCCTTCACCTTCCTCACGGATCGCCATTGCGGCACCCATAGGCCGGCGAAGAACATCAGCGGCTCGTCCTCGCTGCCCGCGAACCAGGCATTTGGCGTCCTTCCTCCCTCGACCTTGCTTGCCGGATCTGGTTCCGCAAATCGCGTGAACGGCACGACGCAGCGGTTTTCCACACCCAGCCATCGCGCCCAATGTCTGCTCGATGTGTTGCGGACGTTCGTCGTTCCGCCGTCAGGCTCCATCCTCAGAAGCTCATCGAAGTTCATTTCCTTGCCTTTGGCGCGCAGCTTATCGGCTCGCTTCGTGGCGGCGTCCAATTGCGCCTTTTGAGACGAAGGCAATCCCCAGCGAACCTTTGCCAGTTCTCGACCTGCCGGCGTGTTCCGCACGATCGGCCCCATCTGGTCCGGGTAAAGATCAAGCTCCGGCTCAAGGTTGCCGATGCTGTCGATCATCGCCCTCGTGAACTGCCTGATGGCTTCCTGATTGGTCGTCACATTATAAAGATTGCACATTCGAATTTTCCCTAACCCCGCGCCAACGACACCACGATAATCTCCGCTTGACCTTTGAGGCCGCACTTGCGGCATCTGAGGAGATTTTTAGCATCGGCAATCGGCGCGCTCTTCCCAAGAACCTTTTCCAACTTGATCTGCTCGACCTCGGTCCTCCTCCCGCACGAGCACTGTGCGTAAAGCCTATGCCATTCCCTCAGGTCGGAAAAGGTGAGGGTATCCTTCTTCCTGGCCTTCGGATCGATATAGCCCATCCGCTTCGCCCATTCCTCGGGCGAGAAGTGAAAGTGCATCTTGCATCGATCGTAGAAGGCGTTTTCGGTGCGCTTGCATCCCAGCGACTTCGCGACCAAATCAGGAAGCGACGGCATCGTCTGATTGCCATATTCCTCCAAGAGAGCCGACGATTTCAGCCGCTTCAGGATCTCGCAATCCTCGCAGATGAAATCGACCGTTTCCCCCTTATGATCTGCGAGCATGTTTGGTGGGGAAGTGGCAGGTTCAGCTTTGCGCACGTCTCCGCTCCCGCCGCAGCGCGGCAGGCCTTCTCTTCATGTTTTCTGTCTATCTCAGGCGGCGTTCAGGTCGGCGATTTCGCCATGCTTCGCGAGCAGCCGGGGCGACGACATATCGCCGGTCTCCTCGTCGACCATGACGGCATAAGCCGCAACGCCGACAAAGCGGGAAGCCATTGAGGCCGCAATCTTCTCTGCCGATGGAACGCTGGACGCCTGGCGCATCTCGCCCGGCACAAGGTTTCCACGGTTCTTCCGATACGGCAGGATGATGAATTTCTCAGCGGTGCTCATTGCGTCTTCCTCTGTCTGTTCTATAAATGTTCTCATTTTGGAGAAGAGTCAAGCGCGACCGAAAGTGCTATGGAGACCGCATGAAAATCGCCGCCGCCACAATTGCCGCCATGATGTTCGCAAGCTCGGCTAATGCTGGCCAGCTGGTCGATGCGAAGATCTCGGTCTGCTTCACGCCAGGCGAACAGTGCGAAGCGAAGATCATCGATGCGATCGACCGAGCTCGATCATCCATCCGCGTCCAGGCTTACGGCTTCACATCGCTCCCGATCATCCATGCACTGCAGCGAGCCGCGGGCAGGGGCGTCGAAGTCCTCGCTATCCTCGATAAAACAAACGAGCGGAAATATTCGGGCGCGACACTGCTTGAGGCCGCCGGCGTTCCGGTCTGGATCGATTTCGAGCCGGCGATCGCGCATAACAAGATCATCGTGATCGACGGCCATCTGACCATCGGCGGCTCATACAATTACACCGTGGCGGCGCAGAAGCGGAATGCGGAGAATGTCACCTTTACCGAGAGCCGAGAGATCGCGCGTCAGTTCACGACAAATTGGGATAGCCGCCTGAAGGTATCGAGAGTTTTCGAAGGCGCGATGAATTAGCGACCTTTGAGAAAGCGAGCCAGTTGCTCGTCAAAGGCGCCGTCCTCGATCATGGCGAGGACTTGGGCATCGGCAAGCTCGACCATGGCGGTCGCTACTTCCTGCTGATCCCATCCCGCCTTTATGGCTGCCAGCGCTACTTCCTGCAAAGCAACGTCCATTGCCTCTTGGCATTTCAGGTGCCGGTCAGGGTCTCCCGGCGGCAAGGTTGGTGGTGGGATGTAAACCATAGCAACAGGATGGACCCGATCAGCGGAAAATCAAGGCCCATTCGCCGTGAACAAAACGTGTCTCAAGATTTCGTCGGTAGGTGAACGCCACAGAAACAGAGTGACACGGCGCTATAGAAAAGGTTGAAGGTTCCGGTAGCCTTCCAAGCTGAATACGCGGGTTCGATTCCCGCTACCCGCTCCAAGAGTTTCAATTTGTTAGCATCTTTACTCGTTCTTCGCCACGCGGAGAGGGTATTGCGCTTGCTATCCATGTCGGCGCCCTGATGGTCGCTTTGATCACGGCGTGCCTCGCCGGCGCGTATTAGCCGCCCTCTTTGCATATTTGACATGAAGGGTTGCTTATATTCGCGCGAGCGATACATATTGCTCGGGCAACCGAAACGGGAGAGCGAAAATGGGTATCTTCGACAAGATCAAGGGTGCAATCTGGGGAGAGGCAAAAGCTGCCGAGGCCGCTCCTGCACCGTCGACCACTGCCGCAACTGACAATCCGGCGCCTGCGCCGACGCCAGCTCCTTCAGCGACGACGGCGGCAACGTCGCCTGCGACAAGTGCGCCGTCCGCGCCGGTGGATATCGCTTCGATCCTCGATGCTGCTGTCAAGAAAAGTGGCCAGAAGTTGGACTGGAAACATTCGATCGTCGACCTCATGAAGGCACTCGGCATGGATGCGAGCCTTTCCGAGCGCAAGGAGCTGGCGCAGGAGCTGGGCTATACCGGCGATACGGGCGATTCCGCCAAGATGAACATGTTCCTCCACAAGGCTCTTCTGAAGAAGCTTGCGGACAATGGCGGCAAGGTACCGGCCGATCTTCTCGATTGATCGCTGCAAAGCTTCGGCGTGTCCGATCGGCTGCGTCGAATGATGCATCGTGACAAGCGACGCTTGATCGTTTGATAGTTCTGCGCCCTTTCCTGCCGGGAAGGGCGTTTTGCGAGGGACGAATGCCTCGCCCTCCGTCGGCACTGGAATTCTTAGCCGTGCCTCCCTATCTAAGCGCCTGAACCGGCAAATGCTTTTTTGTCTTTCCGGATCGGCCGGCGAAGCTTGCGCGGCGAAGGAATGCCGAGGGCTGCGGATCATACGCCATCCGCCGGACTTTGCCGGAAATAGCGCCTGCAATTAAGTCTTGCGCAAACGCAACGAAAGCCTTAAACGGCGGCACTAAACCGGTTCGCCGGGGTCACTCATTACGTTCACAGGAAGCATTCAAATGGCAAAGAGTAAGTTTGAGCGCAATAAGCCGCACGTTAACATCGGGACGATCGGTCACGTTGACCACGGCAAGACGTCGTTGACGGCAGCGATCACGAAGTACTTCGGCGAGTTCAAGGCGTATGACCAAATCGACGCGGCTCCGGAAGAGAAGGCTCGTGGCATCACGATCTCGACGGCCCACGTTGAATACGAGACGCCGAACCGTCACTATGCGCACGTTGACTGCCCCGGCCACGCCGACTACGTGAAGAACATGATCACGGGTGCCGCCCAGATGGACGGCGCGATCCTGGTTTGCTCTGCTGCTGACGGCCCGATGCCGCAGACGCGCGAGCACATCCTGCTCGCCCGCCAGGTTGGCGTTCCGGCGATCGTCGTGTTCCTGAACAAGGTCGACCAGGTTGACGACGCTGAACTTCTCGAGCTCGTCGAGCTTGAAGTTCGCGAACTTCTGTCGTCCTACGACTTCCCGGGCGACGACATCCCGGTCGTCAAGGGTTCGGCGCTTGCTGCTCTTGAAGATTCGGACAAGAAGATCGGCGAAGATGCGATCCGCGAGCTGATGGCTCAGGTTGACGCCTACATCCCGACGCCTGAGCGTCCGATCGACCAGCCGTTCCTGATGCCGATCGAAGACGTGTTCTCGATCTCGGGCCGCGGTACGGTTGTGACGGGCCGCGTCGAGCGTGGTGTGATCAAGGTTGGTGAAGAAGTCGAGATCGTCGGCATTCGTCCGACGTCGAAGACGACGGTGACCGGCGTTGAAATGTTCCGCAAGCTGCTCGATCAGGGCCAGGCTGGCGACAACATCGGCGCGCTGATCCGCGGTGTTAACCGTGACGGCGTCGAGCGTGGTCAGATCCTGTGCAAGCCGGGCTCTGTGAAGCCGCACAAGAAGTTCAAGGCAGAAGCCTACATCCTGACGAAGGAAGAAGGCGGCCGTCATACGCCGTTCTTCACGAACTACCGTCCGCAGTTCTACTTCCGTACGACTGACGTGACGGGCATCGTGACGCTTCCGGAAGGCACGGAAATGGTTATGCCGGGCGACAACGTCACGGTTGACGTCGAGCTGATCGTTCCGATCGCGATGGAAGAAAAGCTCCGCTTCGCGATCCGCGAAGGCGGCCGTACCGTCGGCGCTGGCATCGTTGCCTCCATCGTCGAGTAATCCCAGGATTATTCCTTTATAAGAAGGTCCCGCTGGAAACAGCGGGGCCTTTTTGCATTGGGAGATGGTGCATGAGCTTGATCATTCTGACCGGCGCCTCCGGTTCGGGAAAGACTGCTATCGCGCAGGCAATAGCCAGGGACCACGCGCGAAGGTTAGCCGTCTATCATTTCGACAGCATCGGCGTACCGTCGCTTGACGCGATGGTCAGAGATCATGGTTCGCCCGAGGCCTGGCAGCGCGACAAGACCATCGAATGGCTGGAACGGCTTGTGCCGCAAGCGCAGAAGGGCAGGGGCGTCCTTTTCGAGGGGCAGATGCGGCCATCCTTCGTCGTCGAAGCTGCCGTGGTTACAAGGGCCGATGACTATCGCCTCATATTGATCGATTGCGATGATGCAACGAGGAGACATCGCTTGTCCGCTGAGAGAGGCCAGCCGGAACTTGCCGATGCGAACATGATGAATTGGGCCGCTTATCTGCGCCGCGAAGCCCATGCATTTGGTCTTGAGATTCTCGACACAAGCCATCTCTCCCTCGAGCAGAGCGCGGGTACTGTACTGAAGTACCTGCTCGATTAGTCGAAGGATATTATCACCAGTCGGCGATATTTTTCGTCGATCCGAATTCGGCCTTGGCGCGGCGCACGATATCGGCAATGAAATCGCTGTTGCCGCCGGTGTAATGGTTCCAGTCGCCATTAGCCTCTTTGGCAGGCTGGCCATCTCTATTCGATTATCTTGGCGGAAGAGCCTCCACTCACCAAGCCGTGTCTTGCGAAATGAGCGCAAGGGCCTATGTATCGCTCGATTTTATCTGGAGGAGATTTCATGAAGAAACGTATTTTGTTCACTGGCGGCAGCGGCAAGGCTGGACGTCACACGGTTCCCTGGCTGGTCAATGCCGGCTATGAGGTCCACAATGTCGATCTCGTGCCGCTGAACAGCCCTGGCGTCACCAACCTGCAGGCCGATGTCACCGATGCGGGACAGGTTTATAATGTCCTGACCATGCATCGTGATTTTCCCGATCTCGATCAGGGCAAGGGCGTACAGCCTTTCGATGCCGTCGTGCATTTCGCCGCCATCCCGCGCATCCTGATCAAGCCGGACAACGAGACCTTCCGCATCAACACGATGAGCACTTATAACGTCATCGAAGCGGCGGCGAAGCTCGGCGTGAAGAAGATCATTATCGCCTCCAGCGAGACGACCTATGGCGTCTGCTTCGCCGAAGGCCATCGCGACTTCCATCAGTTCCCGTTGGAGGAGGATTATGACGTCAATCCGATGGATTCCTACGGTTTGTCCAAGGTCGTAAACGAGAAGACGGCTCGGGCTTTCGCCGAGCGTTTCGGCATCGATATCTATGCGCTGCGCATCGGCAACGTCATCGAGCCGCATGAATATGAGCGGTTCCCCGAGTTCTTCGCCAATAGCGAAATCCGCAAGCGCATTGCCTGGAGCTATATCGACGCCCGCGATCTCGGCCAGATCGTGCATCTCTGCATCGAGAAGAACGGCCTCGGCTTTCAGGTGTTCAACGCCGCCAACGACACCGTTTCGGCCAACACGCCATCGCGCGAGCTCGCCGCCAAGCACTTTCCGAAGGTCCCGTTCACGCGCGAGATCGGCGAATATGAGGGGCTGCTGTCCAACCGTAAGATCCGCGAGGTCCTGGGTTTTAAGGAAGAGCACGACTGGCGGAAATATGTGAAGGTTTGAGGGCACATAGTCCCTGCAATCGGCCGGCCGCTGTGTGTTGGCGTCCGGCAAAGGCATTGATCCAGAGTAGGGTGCCTCTCCATTTGTTACGCAACAAAACCAAAAATGCTTCCCCAAACACTCGACAAATACAGCCGTTTATTTAAGTAGGGTTGCGTTCGCGAAGCATCTCCTAGAGATTGCAGCGCATGGTTCGGTATATCCACGCGCCTGTTTCGAACCAGCGCCCTCCGGCTGATAGGCCTCGGGGGTGAGCAGCGTGCGATTTGCGTCGCGGCGAAAGATAATAGCCGGCTGGCCTGCAAGCGCTTAGCCGTTTCGGAGGTATCATGAAGGATAATGTTGCACGTATTTTCGTCGGGTTCGATTCCAAGGAGGTCGTGGCCTATCACGTCCTGACCCAGAGCATCATCGAGCGCTCGTCTATTCCGGTGGTCTTCTCGCCGATCGTGCTCAACAATCTCGAGGGCATCTTCACGCGCGAGCGCAATCCGCTGCAGTCGACAGAATTTTCCTTCTCGCGCTTCCTCGTGCCTTACCTCAGCGATTACCAGGGCTGGAGCATCTTCATGGACTGCGACATGCTCGCCCGCGCCGATATCGCCGAGCTTTGGGCGCTGCGTGACGATCGTTATGCCGCCATGTGCGTCAAACACGACTACCAGCCAAAGATCGAAACCAAGTTCCTCGGCCAGACGCAGACGAAGTATGAAAAGAAGAACTGGTCGAGCATGATCCTGTTCAACAACGCCAAGTGCACGGCGTTGACGAAGGATTTCGTCAATACGGCGACGGGCCTTCAGCTTCATCAGTTCAAGTGGCTGGAGAACGACGATCAGATCGGTGAGGTGCCGGTGGTCTGGAACTATCTCGTCAACGAATACGACTATCGCGAAGATGCCAAGCTCGTGCACTTCACCGATGGCGGCCCGTATTTCGACGAATACCGTAACGACGACTACGCCGAAGAATGGTTCGCCATGCGCGACCGCATGCTGCACGTCCAGCAGAAGTGAGCGATTTGGATCATAAGACGACCGGAAATATTGAGGTCGGCATACCGGCCGCGGGTTCCGCGGCTGGTTTGAGCAGCACCGACGAATGGCGGGCCATATTGATGGGGTTTTCCCATATCGTCCTGGTCGCCAATAGCGATGCGGTCGATATCTCAAGCCTGCAGGCTCAATTCCCCGAGACTGCGCTCTTCGTCTTCTTCAACAAGGTCTACAAGGTTCTGGACCGCCCGTTCCACGGGCATTCGCTGCTGATCTCTCGTGGCCAGCCGCGTGGCGCCAACATCGTCTATCGCGGCGAAGTGGGAGAGGTGATCAAATTCTTTCCGAAGGAATATTTCCTCGGCATCATGAATATCCGCCTCGGTCCGGAAGAGAAGCTCAATCCTGCCACCGATTTTCAGGGGGCGCCGACTGGCCATCTGGACCTCGTAGGCTTCTGTTCGGATTTCTATAAGGAGGGCAAGACGCCCACGAGCGGCTTTGCCATGGCGCTTTGGCTCAGCGATTTGAAATTGCCCGGCAAGATCGTGCTGGCCGGCTTCTCGGCCCGGCGCAGTCAGAAGTGGAGGGTGGTGTCCGCCCACGATTGGAGTTTCGAGCAGACCTTCCTGCGCTTGTTTGCCCGGCTGGGAAAGATCACCATCCATGGTGGGGTCGCACTGAACCCCTATATCAGCCTTGCCCAGCGCTTTACGGAGGTGCCTCCGGCCGAGATTGCTTTGGCCGCCGCCGAGGTTTTGTCGGAGCGGCTGGGAAATACCGACGCCGAAATAGACAAGCTGATCTCCCTGACCAATGTGATTCGCTCCGCTGACAATTTTATGCGCCGCCTCAAGCCGAAATTTCTCAAGCGCAAGCCGAAAGGTTCTCCCGGAGAGCAATGAGGCGAGGGGCATCCTTTCTGCAGCATTTGCCGCAGCTTCGCCTGTCCGCAGATCTGTCCGCTCGGGCATGTCCCGTGTGAAGTTGCGGGTTCGATTGGGAAAAAGCAAAAAACGCTCTTGCCAATCGTTTCGTCCCGCCTTAAAGGGAGCGCCATGTCTTCGAACTGCTCGGGCGGTCCACCGCCTGGAGCGAATATTCGAAGGAAGAAGGGGTATAGCTCAGTTGGTAGAGCGGCGGTCTCCAAAACCGCAGGTCGTAGGTTCGAGCCCTGCTGCCCCTGCCATTTTCCTTGATTTGACTGGCGCGTCGTTTCGCAGCTTCTTGGGTTGAGGGTCATGCCGGTTTGTCGGCAAATTTTAGAAAACACCGTATTGCCTCTTGTTAAATCGGGAATCGGTGTTTATGTAGGGTTTAACAGACACGCGGTGCGTGGGGCTGATATGTTCAGCTTTACGCGCCGTAATTGCGTGGGCAGTCAATGGCATCCAAAACGAATCCACTAGCGTTTCTGCGGCAGGTGCGCTCCGAGACGTCGAAAATCACTTGGCCCTCGCGTCGCGAGACGATGATCTCGACGGTGATGGTGCTCGTCATGGTCGTTTTCGCCTCGCTGTTTTTCTTTGCTGCCGACCAGCTCATTGGCTGGATTCTCAGCTACGTGCTGAATACCGGCAACTGATATCGGGTGGAGATGAACATGGCGGCACGTTGGTACATCGTCCACGCTTATTCTAATTTTGAAAAGAAGGTGGCTGAATCCATCGAGGAGAAGGCTAGGCAGAAGGGTCTCGAGCATCTGTTCGAGAAGATCCTTGTGCCGACCGAAAAGGTTGTTGAGGTTCGTCGCGGCCGCAAGGTCGACAGCGAGCGCAAGTTCTTCCCGGGTTACGTGCTCGTGCGCGCCAACCTGACGGATGAAGCTTACCACCTGATCAAGAATACGCCGAAGGTCACTGGCTTCCTCGGTTCCGACAATAAGCCCGTTCCGATTCCGGATTATGAAGCCGAGCGCATCCTCGGTCAGGTCCAGGAAGGCGTCGAGCGGCCGAAGGCTTCCGTATCCTTCGAGATCGGCGAGCAGGTCCGCGTATCCGACGGTCCGTTCGCATCGTTCAATGGCACAGTTCAGGATGTGGACGAAGAGCGTTCGCGCCTGAAGGTGGAGGTGTCGATTTTCGGCCGCGCTACGCCGGTCGAACTGGAATACAGCCAGGTCGAGAAGGTCTGATTGTGATTTCTACGAAAGGTTGGCCTGGCGGCTGGCCTTTTGTTCGAGTTTGGATATAAGCAAATGCTTGCTTATGTCTCGCGGCCAAGCCGCAATTCGCGTGGAAGGGTAGGGTCTTAGCCGGGCCTGGCGATCCGCACCACGCAACCGCAGCCGCCGGAGCGATCCGGCATAGTAGGCCGGGCAACCGGTCATGTAGAAAGGCAGAGAGAAATGGCTAAGAAAGTTGCAGGCCAGCTCAAGCTGCAGGTCAAGGCCGGCTCGGCGAATCCGTCGCCACCGATCGGTCCTGCGCTTGGTCAGCGTGGCATTAACATCATGGAATTCTGCAAGGCGTTCAATGCCGCCACGCAGGAAATGGAAAAGGGTATGCCGATCCCGGTCGTCATCACCTACTACCAGGACAAGTCCTTCACCTTCGTCATGAAGCAGCCGCCGGTCAGCTACTTCCTGAAGAAGGAAGCGAAGATCCAGTCCGGCTCGAAGACCCCGGGCAAGGGCGCCAAGGCTGGCACCCTGACCAAGGCTCAGGTCAAGGCGATCGCCGAAGCCAAGATGAAGGATCTGAACGCCGCCGATATCGAAGGCGCAATGGCCATGATCGAGGGCTCTGCCCGCGCCATGGGCCTGGAAGTGGTAGGTTAAGACCATGGTAGCAAAGCGTATTCAGAAGATTCGTGAAGGCGTTGATCCGACCAAGCTCTATGCTCTGGATCTGGCCATCAACATGGTCAAGGAACGTGCCGTCGCCAAGTTCGACGAAACCGTCGAAATCTCGATGAACCTCGGTGTTGATCCGCGTCACGCCGACCAGATGGTTCGCGGCGTTGTCAACCTGCCGAACGGCACCGGCCGTACGGTTCGCGTTGCCGTCTTCGCTCGTGGCGCCAAGGCTGACGAAGCCAAGGCCGCCGGCGCTGACGTCGTCGGTGCGGAAGACCTGGTCGAAATCGTTCAGGGCGGCAAGATCGATTTCGATCGCTGCATCGCCACCCCGGACATGATGCCGCTCGTCGGCCGTCTCGGTAAGGTTCTCGGCCCGCGCGGCATGATGCCTAACCCGAAGGTCGGCACCGTCACGATGGACGTCAAGGGTGCTGTTGAAGCTTCCAAGGGCGGTGCTGTCGAGTTCCGTGTCGAGAAGGCTGGTATCGTCCATGCCGGTATCGGCAAGGCTTCCTTCGATGCCAAGGCTCTGGAAGAAAACATCCGCGCTTTCGCCGACGCCGTCATCAAGGCAAAGCCGGCTGGCGCCAAGGGCAACTACGTCAAGCGCGTAGCGATCTCCTCGACCATGGGGCCGGGCGTCAAGATCGAGCCGTCGACGGTTACGGCGCCGAGCGCCTGATGATTATGCCGGGCTTTGTGCCCGGCGTTTAAGAATTCTCGGCCTTTCGGGGCCGGGATTTCCGGAGAAATCCGGAATTCCTGTCCGAGATTGCAGGTGGTTATCCCTTAATCACTAAAGCCTGCATGAGACGGGTAAGACCCGAATTTTGAAGAAGCTTCGCTTCGATGAACTCGGTTCGAGCCTTGGATGCCTTGTGCCTTGGAGCCGTCAGGCTCGAGCGCGAGGGGACAGGATCCTCAAGCGTCGCTTGGGATCTCATTGATCCCAGGAGGCAAAAGGCAACCCGGCAGGCCCGCTAACCCGGTCCTGTCAACTGGAGAAAAGCAGTGGAAAGAGCGGAAAAACGCGAATTCGTCACGGAACTGAACGAAGTCTTCAAGGCTTCGGGCTCGGTTGTCGTGGCCCACTATGCTGGTGCTACAGTCGCTCAGATGAACGATTTTCGTTCCAAGATGCGCGCTGCTGGCGGCACCGTCAAAGTCGCGAAGAACCGCCTGGCCAAAATTGCTCTTCAGGGCACGGATGCGGAAGGGATTTCCAATCTCTTCACCGGTCAGACGCTGATCGCATACAGCAATGACCCGATTACCGCTCCGAAGGTCGTCGTGGATTTCGCCAAGACCAACGATAAGATCGTTGTTCTGGGCGGCGCCATGGGAACAACAACGCTCAACGCCGAAGGTGTCAAGTCGCTCGCGACCCTGCCTTCGCTGGACGAGCTGCGCGCGAAGCTGCTGGGCATGATCCAGACTCCGGCTACCCGCATCGCAGGTGTTGTTGCAGCGCCGGCAAGCCAGCTTGCTCGCGTGTTCTCGGCCTACGCCAAGAAGGACGAAGCCGCGTAAGGCGGTTTTTCGCTGTTCATAACCAACCAGTTCGAACCGAACAAAAGGAACTACTAAAATGGCTGATCTCGCAAAGATCGTTGAAGACCTCTCCTCGCTGACCGTTCTCGAAGCCGCAGAACTGTCGAAGCTTCTCGAAGAAAAGTGGGGCGTTTCCGCCGCTGCTCCGGTAGCTGTTGCTGCCGTTGCCGGTGGTGCTGGCGGCGCTGCTGCAGCTGCTGAAGAAGAAAAGACCGAGTTCGACGTCATCCTCGCTGATGCCGGCGCGAACAAGATCAACGTCATCAAGGAAGTCCGCGGCATCACCGGCCTCGGCCTCAAGGAAGCCAAGGACCTCGTTGAAGCCGCTCCGAAGGCTGTCAAGGAAGGCGTTTCCAAGGCTGAAGCTGCTGACATCAAGAAGAAGCTCGAAGACGCCGGCGCTAAGGTCGACGTTAAGTAAGCTTGAAACTGCTTTTGGGAGGTGGCTTTTTGCTACCTCCCATTTGCCGTTTTTCTGAACGAATTACCCAAAAGCCGCAGGCAAAACGGCTTTTGGGTAATGGGTTCTTCAAGAGGATGGTCTCAAACCGAACCGCGACGCAATCCGGCTGAGCGGTTTTCGGTTAGATAGACGAGATTGAACTACTCATTGATTGATGGGGTCGCCTGGCCAGCGATTCCCATCCGTTGCAGGCCCGGGTGCAGGATTTTAAAGGAGCGACGATGGCTCAGACCCTTTCGTTCAACGGTCGCAGGCGCGTACGCAAGTTTTTTGGTAAGATTCCCGAAGTCGCAGAGATGCCGAACCTCATCGAGGTTCAAAAGGCGTCCTACGATCAATTTCTCATGGTCGAAGAACCAAAGGGCGGCCGCCCGGACGAAGGTCTTCAGGCTGTCTTCAAGTCGGTTTTCCCGATCACCGATTTCTCCGGCGCTTCCATGCTGGAGTTCGTTTCCTATGAGTTCGAACCGCCGAAGTTCGACGTCGATGAGTGCCGCCAGCGCGACCTGACCTACGCCGCGCCGCTGAAGGTGACCCTCCGTCTGATCGTGTTCGATATCGACGAGGATACGGGCGCGAAGTCCATCAAGGACATCAAGGAACAGAGTGTCTACATGGGCGACATGCCGCTCATGACGAACAACGGTACGTTCATCGTGAACGGCACCGAGCGCGTGATCGTGTCGCAGATGCACCGTTCGCCGGGCGTCTTCTTCGATCACGACAAGGGCAAGAGCCATTCTTCCGGCAAGCTGCTCTTTGCCGCCCGCGTCATCCCGTATCGCGGTTCCTGGCTGGATATCGAATTCGACGCCAAGGACATCGTCTACGCCCGTATCGACCGCCGCCGCAAGATTCCGGTGACCTCGCTGCTGATGGCGCTCGGCATGGATGGCGAAGACATCCTGTCGACCTTCTACACAAAGTCGCTCTATCAGCGCGACGGCGATGGCTGGCGCATTCCCTTCAAGCCGGAAACCCTGAAGGGCGCCAAGACCGTTTCCGACATGATCGACGCCGACACCGGCGAAGTCGTTGTCGAAGGCGGCAAGAAGCTCACGCCGCGCCTTCTGCGTCAGCTGCAGGACAAGGGTCTGAAGGCCCTTAAGGCGACCGACGAAGAGCTTTACGGCCTCTTCCTGGCGGAAGACATCGTCAACTTCCAGACCGGCGAGATCTATCTCGAAGCCGGCGACGAAATCGACGAGAAGACACTGCCTGTTATCCTGAACGCCGGCTTCGACGAGATCCCGGTTCTCGGCATCGACCACATCAATGTCGGCGCCTATATCCGCAACACGCTCGCAGCAGACAAGAACGAGAACCGCCAGGACGCTCTGTTCGACATCTATCGCGTCATGCGTCCGGGTGAGCCGCCGACCATGGAATCGGCCGAAGCCATGTTCAACTCGCTGTTCTTCGATGCGGAGCGCTACGATCTCTCCGCCGTCGGGCGCGTGAAGATGAACATGCGCCTCGACCTCGACGTCGAAGACACCGTCCGTATCCTGCGCAAGGACGACATCCTGGCCGTGGTCAAGATGCTCGTCGAGCTGCGCGACGGCAAGGGCGAGATCGACGATATCGACAACCTCGGCAACCGCCGCGTCCGTTCGGTCGGCGAGCTGATGGAGAACCAGTATCGTCTGGGTCTGCTGCGCATGGAGCGTGCGATCAAGGAACGCATGTCCTCGATCGAAATCGACACGGTCATGCCGCAGGATCTGATCAACGCAAAGCCGGCTGCCGCCGCTGTCCGCGAATTCTTCGGCTCCTCGCAGCTGTCGCAGTTCATGGACCAGGTGAACCCGCTTTCGGAAATCACCCACAAGCGCCGTCTTTCGGCTCTTGGCCCGGGCGGTCTGACCCGCGAGCGTGCAGGCTTCGAAGTCCGCGACGTTCATCCGACGCACTACGGTCGTATTTGCCCGATCGAAACGCCGGAAGGTCCGAACATCGGCCTCATCAACTCGCTGGCAACCTTTGCCCGCGTCAACAAGTACGGCTTCATCGAAAGCCCTTATCGCCGCATCATCGACGGTAAGGTGACCAACGACGTGCTCTACCTCTCCGCCATGGAAGAGGCGAAGTACTATGTTGCTCAGGCCAACGCCGAGCTCGACGCCGACGGCTCCTTCATCGAGGAATTCGTCGTTTGCCGCCATGCCGGCGAAGTCATGCTCGCTCCGCGCGACAACATCAACCTGATGGACGTCTCGCCGAAGCAGCTGGTTTCGGTCGCCGCCGCTCTGATCCCGTTCCTGGAAAACGACGACGCCAACCGCGCTCTCATGGGGTCGAACATGCAGCGTCAGGCCGTGCCGCTTCTGCGTGCCGAAGCCCCGTTCGTCGGTACCGGCATGGAGCCGGTCGTCGCGCGTGACTCCGGTGCTGCTATCGGCGCCCGCCGCGGCGGCGTGGTCGACCAGGTCGACGCAACGCGTATCGTTATCCGCGCCACCGAAGACCTCGATCCGTCGAAGTCCGGCGTCGATATCTACCGCCTGATGAAGTTCCAGCGTTCGAACCAGAACACCTGCGTCAACCAGCGCCCGCTGGTGACAGTCGGTGACGTGGTCAACAAGGGTGACATCCTGGCAGACGGTCCGTCGACCGACCTCGGTGATCTGGCCCTCGGCCGCAACGTGCTCGTCGCGTTCATGCCGTGGAACGGCTACAACTACGAAGACTCGATCCTGCTCTCCGAGCGTATCGTTGCCGACGACGTGTTCACCTCCATTCACATCGAAGAATTCGAAGTGATGGCGCGCGACACCAAGCTCGGTCCGGAAGAAATCACCCGCGATATTCCGAACGTTTCGGAAGAAGCTCTGAAGAATCTGGACGAAGCCGGCATCGTTTACATCGGCGCCGAAGTTCAGCCGGGTGATATCCTCGTCGGCAAGATTACGCCGAAGGGCGAAAGCCCGATGACGCCGGAAGAAAAGCTCCTGCGCGCCATCTTCGGTGAAAAGGCATCGGACGTTCGCGATACCTCCATGCGCATGCCACCCGGCACCTACGGTACGGTCGTCGAAGTTCGCGTCTTCAACCGTCACGGCGTCGAAAAGGACGAACGTGCCATGGCGATCGAGCGCGAAGAGATCGAACGCCTTGCCAAGGACCGTGACGACGAACAGGCAATCCTCGATCGTAACGTCTACGGCCGTCTGGTCGAGATGCTGCGTGGTCAGGTTGCTCTTGCTGGTCCGAAGGGCTTCAAGAAGGGCACGGAACTGTCGAACGCCGTCGTTTCCGAGTATCCGCGTTCGCAGTGGTGGATGTTCGCCGTCGAGGACGAAAAGGTCCAGAGCGAGCTCGAAGCCCTGCGTGGCCAGTACGATGAATCCAAGTCGCGCCTCGAACAGCGCTTCATGGACAAGGTCGAAAAGGTCCAGCGTGGCGACGAAATGCCTCCGGGCGTCATGAAGATGGTCAAGGTCTTCGTTGCCGTGAAGCGCAAGATCCAGCCGGGCGACAAGATGGCAGGCCGTCACGGGAACAAGGGCGTGGTCTCGCGCATTGTTCCGGTCGAGGACATGCCGTTCCTGGAAGACGGTACGCATGTCGATATCGTGCTGAACCCGCTCGGCGTGCCCTCGCGCATGAACGTCGGTCAGATTCTCGAAACGCACCTGGGCTGGGCTTGCGCCGGCATGGGTCGTCAGATCGGCGAACTGATCGAAGCCTACAAGGCAAGCGGCAACATTGAGCCTCTGCGCAAGACGATCGACCTGGTCGTCGGCGATGGCCCGAAGAGCGACGACGTTCACGAGTACGACGATGCATCGGTGCTGCGTCTGGCCGATCAGTGGAAGCGTGGCGTGTCCATCGCGACCCCGGTCTTCGACGGTGCTGGCGAAGTCGACGTCAACAAGATGCTGGCAATGGCAGGTCTCAAGGAAACCGGCCAGTCGACGCTATACGACGGACGTACCGGCGAGCAGTTCGACCGCCAGGTCACGGTTGGCTATATCTATATGCTGAAGCTGAACCATCTTGTCGACGACAAGATCCACGCCCGTTCGATCGGTCCGTACTCCCTCGTCACCCAGCAGCCGCTGGGCGGTAAGGCGCAGTTCGGCGGCCAGCGCTTCGGCGAAATGGAAGTCTGGGCGCTCGAAGCTTACGGTGCAGCTTACACGCTGCAGGAAATGCTCACGGTCAAGTCGGACGACGTCGCCGGCCGTACCAAGGTCTACGAAGCCATCGTTCGTGGCGACGACACCTTCGAGGCGGGCATTCCGGAAAGCTTCAACGTTCTCGTCAAGGAAATGCGCTCGCTGGGCCTCAGCGTCGAATTGGAAAACTCCAAGGTCGACGATCTGCAGACGGCAAGCCAGCTTCCGGACGCAGCCGAGTAATAGCCTGTCAGGGTGCGCGCTGTCGGTCAGCGCGCACCGCTTGGAATATTGCAGCGCCGTTGGCGTCCCTTTGGATGCATGGCGCCGCAAGGCGGTTTTAAAGCGTCAGTCCGGTTCCCGGGATTTGCCGGCACTGCACGCAATTCGAGGGCGTTTCGCCCCTAAAGGAGATAGGCATGAACCAAGAGGTCATGAATCTTTTCAATCCGCAGGTGCCTGCGCAGAATTTCGATTCCATCCGGATTTCGATTGCGTCGCCGGAGAAGATTCTTTCCTGGTCTTATGGCGAGATCAAGAAGCCGGAAACGATCAACTATCGTACGTTCAAGCCGGAACGCGATGGTCTTTTCTGCGCGCGAATCTTCGGACCGATCAAGGACTACGAATGCTTGTGCGGCAAGTACAAGCGCATGAAGTACAAGGGCATCATCTGCGAAAAGTGCGGCGTCGAAGTCACGCTGTCGCGCGTTCGCCGTGAGCGCATGGGCCATATTGAGCTGGCCGCTCCCGTTGCCCACATCTGGTTCCTGAAGTCGCTGCCTTCGCGCATTTCGACGCTGCTCGACATGACGCTGAAGGATGTGGAGCGCGTTCTCTACTTCGAAAACTACATCGTCACTGAGCCGGGTCTCACCGCGCTCAAGGAGCATCAGCTCCTGACGGAAGAAGAGTACATGCTCGCGGTCGACGAATATGGCGAAGACCAGTTCACCGCCATGATCGGCGCTGAAGCGATCTACGAGATGCTGGCCAGCATGAATCTCGAAAAGATCGCCGGCGACCTGCGCTCCGAGCTTGCCGACACCACGTCGGATCTCAAGCAGAAGAAGCTGATGAAGCGCCTGAAGATCGTTGAGAACTTCATGGAATCCGGCAACCGCCCGGAATGGATGATCATGAAGGTCGTCCCGGTCATCCCGCCGGACCTGCGTCCGCTGGTTCCGCTCGATGGCGGCCGTTTCGCGACCTCGGATCTGAACGATCTGTACCGTCGCGTCATCAACCGCAACAACCGTCTGAAGCGTCTCATCGAACTGCGCGCTCCGGGCATCATCATCCGCAACGAAAAGCGCATGCTGCAGGAATCTGTCGATGCGCTGTTCGATAACGGTCGTCGCGGCCGCGTCATCACCGGCGCCAACAAGCGTCCGCTGAAGTCGCTGTCCGACATGCTCAAGGGCAAGCAGGGCCGCTTCCGTCAGAACCTGCTCGGCAAGCGCGTCGACTATTCCGGTCGTTCGGTCATCGTGACCGGTCCGGAACTGAAGCTGCACCAGTGCGGCCTGCCGAAGAAGATGGCGCTCGAGCTGTTCAAGCCGTTCATCTATGCCCGTCTCGACGCGAAGGGTTACTCCTCGACCGTCAAGCAGGCCAAGAAGCTGGTCGAAAAGGAAAAGCCGGAAGTCTGGGATATCCTCGACGAGGTCATCCGCGAGCATCCGGTTCTCCTGAACCGCGCACCGACGCTGCACCGCCTGGGCATCCAGGCCTTCGAACCCACGCTGGTCGAAGGCAAGGCCATCCAGCTGCACCCGCTCGTCTGCACGGCCTTCAACGCCGACTTCGATGGTGACCAGATGGCCGTTCACGTGCCGCTCTCGCTGGAAGCCCAGCTTGAAGCCCGCGTGCTGATGATGTCGACCAACAACATTCTGCACCCGGCAAACGGCGCGCCGATCATCGTTCCCTCGCAGGACATGGTTCTCGGCCTGTACTATCTGTCGATCCTGAACCAGAACGAGCCGGGCGAAGGCATGGCCTTCTCCGACCTCGGCGAGCTGCATCACGCACTTGAGAACAAGGTCGTGACGCTGCATTCGAAGATCCGCGGTCGCTTCAAGTCGATCGGCGAAGATGGCAAGCCCTATTCGAAGATCTATGAAACGACCCCCGGCCGTCTGCTGATCGGCGAACTTCTGCCGAAGCATGCGAAGGTCACCTTCGACATCTGCAACCAGGAAATGACCAAGAAGAACATCTCTAAGATGATCGACACGGTCTACCGTCATTGCGGCCAGAAGGACACGGTCATTTTCTGCGACCGCATCATGCAGCTCGGCTTTGCCCATGCCTGCCGCGCCGGCATTTCGTTCGGCAAGGACGACATGGTCATCCCGAACACCAAGGCCAAGATCGTCGGCGATACCGAAGCGCTCGTGAAGGAATACGAGCAGCAGTATAACGACGGTCTGATCACCCAGGGCGAAAAGTACAACAAGGTTGTCGACGCTTGGGGCAAGGCCACGGAAAAGGTCGCCGAAGAAATGATGGCCCGCATTAAGGCCGTCGAATTCGACGAAAAGACCGGTCGTCAGAAGCCGATGAACTCGATCTACATGATGAGCCATTCGGGTGCTCGTGGTTCTCCGAACCAGATGCGCCAGCTGGGCGGCATGCGCGGCCTCATGGCCAAGCCGTCGGGCGAAATCATCGAGACGCCGATCATCTCGAACTTCAAGGAAGGCCTCACCGTTAACGAGTACTTCAACTCGACGCACGGTGCCCGTAAGGGTCTGGCCGACACCGCCTTGAAGACCGCGAACTCGGGCTACCTGACCCGCCGTCTGGTCGACGTCGCGCAGGATTGCATCGTCACGCAGATCGATTGCGGCACCGAAAACGGCCTCACCATGACCGCCATCGTCGATGCCGGTCAGGTCGTTGCCTCGCTCGGCGCCCGCATCCTCGGCCGTACGGCCCTGGACGACATCGATCATCCGGTCACGGGTGAGCGCATCGTCGATGCCGGCAAGATGATCCTCGAGCCCGATGTCATCGAGATCGAGAAGGCTGGTATCCAGTCCATCCGCATCCGTTCGGCTCTGACCTGCGAAATCCAGACGGGCGTATGCTCGGTCTGCTACGGTCGCGACCTTGCTCGCGGTACGCCTGTCAACATCGGTGAAGCTGTCGGCGTCATCGCCGCACAGTCGATCGGTGAGCCGGGCACGCAGCTGACCATGCGTACCTTCCACCTGGGCGGCACGGCGACCGTGGTCGACCAGTCGTTCCTGGAAGCCTCTTACGAGGGCACGGTTCAGATCAAGAACCGCAATATGCTGCGCAACTCCGAAGGCAACCTCGTTGCCATGGGCCGCAACATGACGGTGCAGATCCTGGACGAACGTGGTGTCGAACGCTCCTCGCAGCGCGTTGCCTACGGCTCGAAGCTCTATGTCGACGACGGCGACAAGGTAAAGCGCGGTCAGCGTCTGGCAGAGTGGGACCCCTATACCCGTCCGATGATGACGGAAGTGGCCGGTACGGTTCACTTCGAAGATGTCGTCGACGGTCTCTCGGTCCTCGAAGCGACGGACGAATCCACCGGCATCACCAAGCGTCAGGTTATCGACTGGCGCTCGACGCCGCGCGGCTCGGATCTGAAGCCGGCGATCGTCATCAAGGACGCCAGCGGCAATGTCGCCAAGCTTTCGCGCGGTGGCGAAGCCCGCTTCCTGCTCTCGGTCGACGCGATCCTGTCCGTCGAGCCGGGTCAGAAGGTGTCTCAGGGTGACGTTCTCGCCCGTTCGCCGCTGGAAAGCGCCAAGACCAAGGACATCACCGGTGGTCTGCCGCGCGTTGCCGAACTGTTCGAAGCTCGTCGTCCGAAGGACCACGCCATCATCGCGGAGATCGATGGTACGATCCGTCTGGGCCGCGACTACAAGAACAAGCGTCGTGTCATCATCGAGCCGGCGGAAGACGGTGTCGAGCCGGTCGAATACCTGATCCCGAAGGGCAAGCCCTTCCACCTTCAGGAAGGCGACTATATCGAAAAGGGTGATTACATCCTCGACGGTAACCCGGCTCCGCACGACATCCTGGCGATCAAGGGCGTGGAGGCTTTGGCTTCCTACCTGGTCAACGAAATCCAGGAAGTCTACCGCTTGCAGGGCGTTGTCATCAACGACAAGCACATCGAAGTGATTGTCCGTCAGATGCTGCAGAAGGTTGAGATCACCGATGCGGGCGACAGCCAGTACATCGTCGGCGACAACGTCGATCGTATCGAGCTGGAAGACGCCAACGACCGTCTGATCGAAGAAGGCAAGAAGCCCGCTTATGGCGATCCGGTTCTGCTCGGTATCACCAAGGCATCGCTGCAGACGCCGTCCTTCATCTCGGCTGCATCCTTCCAGGAAACGACGAAGGTGCTCACCGAAGCTGCAATCGCCGGCAAGACCGACGGTCTGCAAGGCCTGAAGGAAAACGTCATCGTCGGCCGCCTGATTCCGGCCGGTACCGGCGGTACCATGACGCAGATCCGCCGCATCGCTACGGCTCGCGACGAGCTCATCCTCGAAGAGCGCCGCAAGGGCACGGGCGCCGGCGTTGCAACGCCGATGCTGCAGGATCTCGCCAGCGAGAACAGCCCGGCCGAATAAGCCGCTAGCGAATGTGAAGAATCAAACCGCCCGGAGCGATCCGGGCGGTTTCTTTTTTGCATAATGAAATCGGCGAGGTGAGGGGGCGCCGCCTTCCTCAGACGGTTGTCCGATCAGCGGAAGCGGATGATCGCCACTTCGCCTTCGAGTGCGCCTTGATAGGCGGAGGCATGCGGCTCCTCGTCCGGAATATCCGTCAGGAGTCCGATCTGGTCGAGGTCGGCCTCGATGAAGCCCTCTTCGGCAAGAGCGTTCAGCGCCTCGCGCACGGCTGTATCATCGTCGGGCGCTTTCAGCATGACGTGCAGGTCGATGCCTTCGCCGCCATCGGTCTCGTAGCCCTTGCCGATGATGATGAAGACCATGGGGCCGTCGGAATTGTTATCGTTGTCTGGCGCAGTAATCATGGATCTTCCTTCGGGAGTGTCGAATCGACCCGGCGATTCCTTTTCATCGCGCGGGTCCATCGGATGGAAATGTTCTTCCGTGATTCCTTATAGGGATTTTGCCGAAATACCAAAGTCCATCTTGCCGAAGGGGCGGCATTTCCGTATCCAATGCGCCAAATGGCTGGTTTGGCCGGGATTTCCGGGCTTTATGACAAAGATAATTTCTTAACCGGCCTTGACGAACCGGCGGGAAACCAGTAGTACCGCCGCCATCGGAACCCATGTGAGGCATGGCTATTCGGGGCGACGCGCCCTGGAGTTCACCTCAAACAAGGTTCTAAACGCACGTTGAAGACACGAATGCTGCTCGCACGACGCCACCTTAGGTGTCCTCTGCTTTTCTGTG
Source organism: Rhizobium sp. AB2/73 (assembly GCF_020871915.1). Lineage (NCBI taxonomy): Bacteria > Pseudomonadati > Pseudomonadota > Alphaproteobacteria > Hyphomicrobiales > Rhizobiaceae > Rhizobium > Rhizobium sp. AB2/73. Next base: position 1,110,002 of record NZ_CP067071.1, read on the forward strand.
GTCCATCTGCGAGAGCGGATCGGGCCACGTTTTGCGCATTGAGACGAACGTGTGTCGTGCCGGTGACGGCGAAAGTCATGCCCGCAAGGGTGTCGAGATAGATTTACAAGGGATGGTTGAATGCCTACCGTAAACCAGCTGATCCGCAAGCCTCGCCAGGCGCAGGTAAAGCGTAACAAGGTTCCCGCTCTTCAGGAGAACCCGCAGAAGCGCGGCGTTTGCACCCGCGTCTACACCACGACGCCGAAGAAGCCGAACTCGGCTCTGCGTAAGGTCGCAAAGATCCGCCTGACCAACGGCTTCGAAGTCATTGGTTACATCCCCGGTGAAGGTCACAACCTTCAGGAACACTCTGTCGTCATGATCCGTGGCGGCCGCGTTAAGGACCTTCCGGGTGTTCGCTACCACATCATCCGCGGCGTTCTCGATACCCAGGGTGTCAAGAACCGCAAGCAGCGCCGTTCGAAGTACGGTGCAAAGCGTCCGAAGTAATTCGGGTTTTAGATAATCCGGCGCTGCGCGAGGTTCTCCGCGTGGTTAAGCGTCGCAACAGTTGAGAGACGAGAAGTTACATGTCCCGACGTCATAGAGCAGAAAAGCGCGAGATCAATCCGGACCCGAAGTTCGGCGATCTGGTCGTTACCAAGTTCATGAATGCCATCATGCTGGACGGCAAGAAGTCCGTAGCGGAAAACATCGTATATGGCGCGTTTGACGCCGTGCAGGGCAAGGCAAAGCAGGAACCGCTCGGCGTGTTCCATCAGGCTTTGGATAACATCGCTCCGCACGTTGAAGTCCGCTCGCGCCGCGTTGGTGGTGCTACGTACCAGGTTCCGGTCGATGTGCGTCCTGAGCGTCGCCAGGCTCTGGCCATCCGCTGGCTGATCACCGCTGCTCGCAAGCGTAACGAGACTACGATGATCGACCGTCTGTGCGGCGAACTTCTCGATGCCTCCAACAACCGCGGCGCTGCCGTCAAGAAGCGCGAAGACACGCACAAGATGGCTGATGCCAACCGTGCGTTCTCGCATTATCGCTGGTAATCCCGAACGGTTTCGGAAAGGCAGTCCACAATGGCTCGCGCATATAAAATCGAAGACTACCGCAATTTCGGTATCATGGCGCATATCGACGCCGGCAAGACCACGACGACCGAGCGTATTCTTTACTACACCGGTAAGTCGCACAAGATCGGCGAAGTTCACGATGGCGCTGCCACGATGGACTGGATGGAGCAGGAGCAGGAGCGTGGCATCACGATCACCTCTGCTGCTACCACGACCTTCTGGAAGGGCCGTGACGGCAAGACCCGCCGCTTCAACATCATCGACACTCCCGGCCACGTCGACTTCACCATCGAAGTCGAGCGTTCGCTGCGCGTTCTCGACGGCGCCATCGCGCTCCTCGACGCCAACGCCGGCGTCGAGCCGCAGACGGAAACCGTCTGGCGTCAGGCTGAGAAGTATCATGTTCCGCGCATGATCTTCTGCAACAAGATGGACAAGACCGGCGCCGACTTCTACCGTTCGGTTGAGATGATCAAGACCCGCCTCGGCGCGACCGCAGTTGTCATGCAGCTGCCGATCGGCGCTGAAAGCGATTTCAAGGGCGTTGTCGACCTGGTCGAGATGAACGCTCTCATCTGGCGCGACGAGTCGCTCGGCGCCCAGTGGGACGTCGTTGAAATCCCGGAAGACATGAAGGCCAAGGCTGAAGAATATCGCGAAAAGCTGATCGAGACCGTTGTCGAGATCGACGAAGCCGCGATGGAAGCCTACCTCGAAGGCAACCTGCCCGACAACGACAAGATCCGCGAACTCGTTCGTCGCGGCACGATCGACGTCAAGTTCCATCCGATGTTCTGCGGCACCGCATTCAAGAACAAGGGTGTTCAGCCGCTCCTCGACGCCGTCGTCGATTACCTGCCTTCGCCGCTCGACATTCCGGCGATCAAGGGCATCGATGCCAAGACGGAAGCAGAGATCGAGCGTCACGCTGACGACAACGAGCCGCTTTCCATGCTCGCGTTCAAGATCATGAACGACCCGTTCGTCGGCTCGCTCACCTTCGCCCGCATCTACTCCGGCAAGCTGGAGAAGGGCGTTTCGGTCATGAACACGGTCAAGGACAAGCGCGAGCGCGTCGGCCGCATGCTGCAGATGCACTCCAACTCGCGTGAGGACATCGAAGAAGCCTATGCTGGCGACATCGTTGCTCTCGCCGGCCTCAAGGAAACCACCACGGGCGACACGCTCTGCGATCCCCTGAAGCCGGTTATCCTCGAGCGCATGGAATTCCCGGAGCCGGTCATCCAGATCGCGATCGAGCCGAAGTCCAAGGGCGACCAGGAAAAGATGGGCCTCGCGCTCAACCGCCTGGCTGCAGAAGACCCGTCGTTCCGCGTCAAGACCGACCAGGAATCCGGTCAGACGATCATCGCCGGCATGGGCGAACTGCACCTCGACATCATCGTCGACCGCATGCGTCGTGAGTTCAAGGTCGAAGCAAACGTGGGCGCGCCGCAGGTTGCTTATCGCGAAACCATCACGCGCCTGACGGAAAAGGACTACACGCACAAGAAGCAGACCGGTGGTACCGGTCAGTTCGCACGCGTCAAGCTCGTATTCGAGCCGAACCCGGAAGGCGAAGACTTCAAGTTCGAATCCAAGATCGTCGGCGGTGCTGTTCCGAAGGAATACATCCCGGGCGTTCAGAAGGGTATCGAAAGCGTTCTGTCTTCGGGCCCGCTGGCTGGCTTCCCGATGCTCGGCGTTAAGGCGACGCTCATCGACGGTGCCTTCCACGACGTCGACTCGTCGGTTCTGGCCTTCGAAATTGCCGCTCGCGCTTGCTTCCGTGAAGCAGCTCGCGAAGCCGGTGCTCAGCTTCTCGAGCCGATGATGAAGGTCGAAGTCGTAACGCCGGAAGACTACGTCGGTGATGTTATCGGTGACCTGAACTCTCGCCGTGGCCAGATCCAGGGCCAGGAGAGCCGCGGTATCGCCGTCGTCATCAGCGCGAACGTCCCGCTGGCGAACATGTTCAAGTACGTCGATAACCTGCGCTCGATGTCTCAGGGCCGTGCGCAGTACACGATGACCTTCGATCATTATGCGCCGGTTCCGTCGAACGTCGCACAGGAAATCCAGGCAAAGTATTCCGGTCAGAAGTGACCGGAATACCAATTGACCGATAACAAGAATTGATCCCTCAGGGGACAGGAAAACGGAGAGCCGAAAATGGCAAAGAGTAAGTTTGAGCGCAATAAGCCGCACGTTAACATCGGGACGATCGGTCACGTTGACCACGGCAAGACGTCGTTGACGGCAGCGATCACGAAGTACTTCGGCGAGTTCAAGGCGTATGACCAAATCGACGCGGCTCCGGAAGAGAAGGCTCGCGGCATCACGATCTCGACGGCCCACGTTGAATACGAGACGCCGAACCGTCACTATGCGCACGTTGACTGCCCCGGCCACGCCGACTACGTGAAGAACATGATCACGGGTGCCGCCCAGATGGACGGCGCGATCCTGGTTTGCTCTGCTGCTGACGGCCCGATGCCGCAGACGCGCGAGCACATCCTGCTCGCCCGCCAGGTTGGCGTTCCGGCGATCGTCGTGTTCCTGAACAAGGTCGACCAGGTTGACGACGCTGAACTTCTCGAGCTCGTCGAGCTTGAAGTTCGCGAACTTCTGTCGTCCTACGACTTCCCGGGCGACGACATCCCGGTCGTCAAGGGTTCGGCGCTTGCTGCTCTTGAAGATTCGGACAAGAAGATCGGCGAAGATGCGATCCGCGAGCTGATGGCTCAGGTTGACGCCTACATCCCGACGCCTGAGCGTCCGATCGACCAGCCGTTCCTGATGCCGATCGAAGACGTGTTCTCGATCTCGGGCCGCGGTACGGTTGTGACGGGCCGCGTCGAGCGTGGTGTGATCAAGGTTGGTGAAGAAGTCGAGATCGTCGGCATTCGTCCGACGTCGAAGACGACGGTGACCGGCGTTGAAATGTTCCGCAAGCTGCTCGATCAGGGCCAGGCTGGCGACAACATCGGCGCGCTGATCCGCGGTGTGAACCGTGACGGCGTCGAGCGTGGTCAGATCCTGTGCAAGCCGGGCTCTGTGAAGCCGCACAAGAAGTTCAAGGCAGAAGCCTACATCCTGACGAAGGAAGAAGGCGGCCGTCATACGCCGTTCTTCACGAACTACCGTCCGCAGTTCTACTTCCGTACGACTGATGTGACCGGCATCGTGACGCTTCCGGAAGGCACGGAAATGGTTATGCCGGGCGACAACGTGACGGTTGACGTCGAGCTGATCGTTCCGATCGCGATGGAAGAAAAGCTTCGCTTCGCGATCCGCGAAGGCGGCCGTACCGTCGGCGCTGGCATCGTTGCCTCCATCGTCGAGTAATTCGAAGATGGCCACTCCATCCGGGTGGCTGATTCGATGACAATATTATGATGCAAGCGGCACTAGCCGCTTGCTTATGACATGGAAATGTTGCAAATGGCGCGCGAGCGCGATTTGCGCGCTGCTTCGGATGACGAAGCGGCCAATGAAATTAACAATAAGGTGGGCCGAAAGGCCTAAAGAGTGGATGGGGATGCCGTAGCCGGCGTCCCTCTCGATCTTTGAAACCGGTGGTCCGCCTTAGGAAACAGAACAAACCGTGCCTTTTTGAAAGGCGCGCGAGATAACAAACACAAGGATAACGTCGAATGAACGGCCAAAATATCCGCATTCGCCTGAAGGCGTTCGATCACCGGATTCTCGATGCTTCCACGCGCGAGATCGTGTCGACGGCGAAGCGCACCGGTGCAAGCGTCCGGGGCCCCGTTCCGCTTCCGACTCGTATCGAGAAGTTTACGGTAAACCGGTCCCCGCACATCGACAAGAAGAGCCGCGAGCAGTTCGAGATGCGCACGCATAAGCGCCTCCTCGACATCGTTGACCCGACCCCGCAGACGGTAGACGCGCTGATGAAGCTCGATCTCGCCGCCGGTGTCGATGTTGAGATCAAGCTCTAAGGCCTCCGGTCCTCGAGCTGAGTGAGAAGGATTGAACCGATGCGTTCAGGTGTGATTGCACAGAAGGTGGGAATGACCCGCGTCTATAACGACGCCGGCGAGCATGTCCCGGTTACCGTATTGCGTATGGAAGGCTGCCAGGTCGTAGCCCAGCGCACAGTTGAAAAGAATGGCTACACCGCAGTTCAGCTCGGTGCCGGCCAGGCTAAAGTTAAGAACACGACGAAGGCTCTTCGCGGCCATTTCGCCGTCGCAAGCGTAGAGCCGAAGGCCAAGCTCGCAGAATTCCGCGTCACGGAAGACAATCTGCTTGAAGTTGGCACCGAGCTCAACGCAGGTCATTTCACGGCGGGTCAGCTCGTCGACGTGACCGGCACGACGATCGGTAAGGGCTTTGCCGGCGCCATCAAGCGTCACGGCTTCGGCGGCCTGCGCGCCACGCACGGTGTGTCGGTTTCGCACCGCTCGCACGGTTCGACCGGCTCGCGCCAGGACCCGGGCAAGGTGTTCAAGAACAAGAAGATGGCTGGTCACATGGGCCAGACCCGCGTCACGACGCAGAATCTTGAAGTGGTATCGACCGACGAAGATCGCGGTCTGATCCTGGTCAAGGGTGCGGTTCCCGGCTCCAAGGGCGCCTGGATCATCGTGCGCGACGCCGTCAAGTCGGCAGCGAAGTAAGGGAGCCAAACCAATGGAATTCAACGTCAAGACCCTTGAGGGCAAAGACGCCGGGAAGGTTTCCCTTTCTGATGCGATTTTCGGCCTCGAGCCGCGTGAAGACATTCTCGCTCGCGTCGTTCGCTGGCAGCTTGCCAAGAAGCAGCAGGGCACGCATCAGGCCAAGGGCCGCGCAGACGTAGCGCGCACCGGTGCCAAGATGTACAAGCAGAAGGGTACGGGCCGCGCTCGTCACCATTCGGCTCGCGCTCCGCAGTTCCGCGGCGGTGGTAAGGCTCACGGCCCGGTCGCTCGCAGCCACGAGCATGACCTGCCGAAGAAGGTTCGCGCCCTCGGCCTGCGTCACGCTCTCTCTGCCAAGTTCAAGGCTGAAGACGTGATTGTCATCGACAATCTCGTCGCTACCGAAGCCAAGACCAAGGCACTCGCTGGCGCTTTCGAGACGCTCGGCCTGACGAACGCTCTGTTCATCGGCGGTGCTGAGCTCGACAGCAACTTCAAGCTCGCAGCCCAGAACATCCCGAATATCGATGTTCTGCCGGTTCAGGGCATCAACGTTTACGACATCCTGCGCCGCGGCAAGCTCGTGCTGTCCAAGGCTGCAGTTGAAGCTCTAGAGGAGCGTTTCAAGTGACGGATCTTCGCCATTATGATGTGATCGTTTCTCCGGCGATCACCGAAAAGTCCACGCTGCTGTCGGACAATAACCAGGTTGTTTTCAACGTTGCGAAGACCGCGACGAAGCCGGAAATCAAGGCTGCCGTCGAAGCGCTCTTCGGCGTCAAGGTGACGGCCGTTAACACTCTGCTGCGCCTCGGCAAGACCAAGCGGTTCAAGGGTCTCGTCGGCAAGCAGAAGGACGTGAAGAAGGCTGTTGTGACGCTCGCCGAAGGCCAGTCGATCGACGTCTCCACCGGTCTCTGAGGAATAAGAAAATGGCATTGAAAACATTCAATCCGACGACCCCGAGCCAGCGTCAGCTGGTCATTGTCGATCGCTCCTCGCTCTACAAGGGCAAGCCGGTCAAGTCGTTGACCGAAGGCCTCACCTCCAAGGGTGGCCGTAACAACACCGGCCGCATCACCGTCCGTTTCCAGGGCGGTGGTCACAAGCGCAGCTATCGTCTGGTCGACTTCAAGCGTCGCAAGTTCGACGTCGAAGCAACCGTCGAGCGTATCGAATACGACCCGAACCGTACCGCTTACATCGCTCTGGTGAAGTACACGGACGGCGAACTGGCCTACATCCTCGCTCCGCAGCGTCTCGCTTCGGGCGACAAGGTCATCGCTTCGGAAAAGGCAGTGGACGTGAAGCCTGGCAACACCATGCCGCTTCAGTTCATCCCGGTCGGCTCCATCATCCACAATGTGGAAATGAAGCCGGGCAAGGGCGGTCAGATCGCTCGTTCCGCCGGTTCCTACGCTCAGCTCGTCGGCCGTGACCAGGGCATGGCGATCCTTCGCCTGAACTCGGGCGAACAGCGCCTCGTGCACGGCACCTGCCTTGCCACGATCGGTGCGGTTTCGAACCCGGATCACGGCAACATCAACGACGGTAAGGCCGGTCGTTCGCGTTGGCGTGGCAAGAAGCCGCATAACCGCGGCGTTGTCATGAACCCGGTCGACCATCCGCACGGCGGTGGTGAAGGCCGCACCTCCGGTGGTCGCCATCCGGTGACCCCATGGGGCAAGCCGACCAAGGGCAAGCGTACGCGGTCGAACAAGTCGACCGACAAGATGATTATGCGCTCGCGCCATCAGCGCAAGAAGTAAGAGAGGAAGTCTCAAGTGGCTCGTTCAGTATGGAAAGGTCCGTTTGTTGACGGCTATCTTCTCAAGAAGGCTGAGAAGGTGCGTGAAGGCGGACGTAACGAAGTAATCAAGATGTGGAGCCGTCGCTCCACCATCATGCCGCAGTTCGTTGGTCTCACCTTCGGCGTCTACAACGGCAGCAAGCACATTCCGGTCAGCGTCAATGAAGACATGGTCGGACACAAGTTCGGCGAGTTCGCCCCGACCCGTACCTATTATGGTCACGGTGCGGACAAGAAGGCGAAGAGGAAGTAACAATGGGCAAGGCAAAAACCGAACGCCGGCTGAAGGACAACGAGGCGCAGGCAGTTGCGCGCACGCTCCGCGTCAGCCCGCAGAAGCTCAACCTGGTCGCGGCTTCGATCCGTGGCAAGAAGGTTGACCGCGCGCTCGCAGAGCTGGAATTCTCGCGCAAGCGTATCGCTGGCGCCGTGAAGAAGACGCTCGAATCTGCGATCGCCAATGCAGAAAACAATCACGATCTCGACGTTGACTCGCTGGTCGTTGCGGAAGCTTACGTCGGCAAGTCGATCGTCATGAAGCGTTTCCACGCTCGTGGCCGTGGCCGCGCATCTCGCATCGAGCGTCCGTTTGCGCACCTGACGATCGTCGTTCGTGAAGTGGAAGCTCAAGGGGAGGCCGCATAATGGGTCAGAAAATCAATCCGATCGGCTTTCGTCTTGGCATCAACCGTACCTGGGATAGCCGCTGGTTTGCGGACAATGCCGAGTACGGCCAGCTCCTCCACGAAGACCTGAAGATGCGCAAGTTCGTCATGAACGAACTGAAGCAGGCTGGTATCTCCAAGGTGGTCATCGAGCGTCCGCACAAGAAGTGCCGCGTCACGATCCACTCGGCTCGTCCGGGCCTGATCATCGGCAAGAAGGGCGCTGACATCGACAAGCTCCGCAAGAAGCTGTCGGACATGACGAATTCCGAAACGCACCTCAACATCGTTGAAGTTCGCAAGCCGGAAATCGATGCGACGCTGGTTGCCCAGTCGATCGCTCAGCAGCTGGAACGCCGTGTTGCTTTCCGTCGCGCCATGAAGCGCGCCGTTCAGTCCGCGATGCGTCTTGGCGCCGAAGGCATCAAGATCACCTGCGCCGGCCGTCTCGGCGGTGCTGAAATCGCTCGTACGGAATGGTACCGCGAAGGTCGCGTGCCGCTGCATACGCTGCGCGCCGACATCGACTACGGTACGGCTGAAGCAGAAACCGCTTTCGGTATCTGCGGCATCAAGGTCTGGATCTTCAAGGGCGAAATCCTTGAGCACGATCCGATGGCCTCCGAACGCCGCGCGCTCGAAGGCGACGCCCAGGGTCCGGCTAGCCGCGATCGCGATAGAGACCGTCGCCGCGACAACGCTTGATAGCGTACGTGGCAGATAAGTTCGGAGAATAAGAAAATGTTGCAGCCAAAGCGTACGAAGTACCGCAAGCAATTCAAGGGCCGCATCAAGGGCGTTGCCAAGGGTGGTTCTGATCTGGCGTTCGGCGAATTCGGCCTGAAGTCGCAGGAGCCTAACCGCGTCAACGCTCGCGAGATCGAAGCGGCCCGCCGCGCGATCACGCGCTATATGAAGCGCGCCGGCCGTGTATGGATCCGCGTGTTCCCGGATGTTCCGGTAACCGCAAAGCCGACCGAAGTCCGTATGGGTAAAGGTAAGGGCTCTGTCGAATACTGGGCATGCAAGGTCAAGCCCGGCCGTATGATGTTCGAGATCGACGGTGTGAGCGAGGAAATCGCTCGTGAGGCCCTGCGCCTCGGCGCTGCCAAGCTCTCGGTCAAGACGCGCTTCGTTCAGCGCATTGCAGAGTAAGGAAGAAGCTCATGAAAGCCGCAGATGTTCGCGCCCTGAGCGCCGACCAACTCAAGGACGAGCTTGCCAAGCTGAAGAAGGAGCAGTTCAACCTGCGCTTTCAGAAGGCGACTGGCCAGCTCGAGAAGTCCTCGCGCATCAACGAAGTCCGCAAGGACATCGCTCGCGTAAAAACCATTGCCCGCCAGAAGGCGGCAGAAGCAAAGGCCTAAAGGAAAAATAACATGCCGAAGCGCATTCTGCAGGGCGTCGTGGTCAGCGACAAGAACGAGAAGACGGTAGTTGTCCGCGTTGAGCGTCGTTTCGCTCACCCGCTGCTCCAGAAGACCGTTCGTCGTTCCAAGAAGTACAAGGCTCACGACGAAAACAATCAGTACAAGACCGGCGACGTCGTTTCCATCGAGGAATGCGCGCCGATCTCCAAGGATAAGACCTGGACGGTCGTTTCCGCCCAGTCCAAGTAACAGAATTTCGCTCAGGCCCTTGCGCTTGGGCGAAATATCTGTATGAAGCACGAGCTTGGAAGCAGGACGCTCGCGAACGGGCGTTCTTTTGCTTTATTGATGGCCGGCAGAGGCGACCCGTTGCGGTTCCGAAGCCCAGGCATAATCAGACAAGACACTAGTCCATAAGCCGGGGTAGGGGGTCGATTGGCCCAACCATTCCGGTAACAACAAGAAGGCGACCTGACATGATTCAGATGCAAACAAACCTCGACGTGGCGGATAATTCCGGCGCACGTCGTGTCATGTGCATCAAGGTGCTGGGCGGCTCGAAGCGCAAGTATGCCTCGATCGGCGACGTTATCGTCGTTTCGATCAAGGAAGCTATTCCGCGCGGCCGTGTGAAGAAGGGTGACGTGATGAAGGCGGTTGTTGTTCGTACCGCCAAGGACATCCGTCGTCCGGATGGCAGCGTCATCCGCTTCGATACCAACGCAGCAGTCCTCATCGACAACAAGAAAGAGCCGATCGGCACCCGTATCTTCGGACCGGTTCCGCGCGAACTTCGCGCCAAGAACCATATGAAGATCATCTCGCTGGCTCCAGAAGTACTGTAAGGAGCGGAGCGATGCAGAAGATCCGTAAAGGCGACAAGGTTGTCGTATTGACCGGTAAGGACAAGGGCCGTACCGGCGAAGTCATTCAAGTGCTGCCGAAGGAAGACCGTGCGGTCGTTCGTGGCGTCAACGTCATCAAGCGCCATCAGCGCCAGACGCAGAACCAGGAAGCCGGCATCATCAGCAAGGAAGCCCCGCTTCACCTGTCCAACATTGCGATCGTCGACAAGGACGGCAAGCCGACCCGCGTCGGTTTCAAGGTTGTGGATGGCAAGAAGGTCCGTGTGGCCAAGACCTCGGGAGAAGTGATCGATGGCTGAGGCAAAGTACGAGCCGCGGCTCAAGAAGGAATATGTTGCTCGCATCCGCGCAGCCATGCAGGAGCAGTTCTCCTACGCTAACGAGATGCAGATCCCGAAGCTGGACAAGATCGTGATCAACATGGGTGTTGGCGAAGCGACGGCTGATTCGAAGAAGCCGACAGTTGCTGCTGCCGACCTGGCGGCCATCGCTGGCCAGAAGCCGGTCATCACCCGCGCACGCAACTCCATCGCTGGCTTCAAAGTCCGCGAAAATATGCCGATCGGCGCGAAGGTTACCCTGCGCGGCGCCCGCATGTATGAGTTCCTGGATCGTCTGGTCAACATCGCGCTTCCGCGCGTTCGCGACTTCCGCGGCCTGAACCCGAAGAGCTTTGACGGTCGTGGCAATTTTGCCATGGGCATCAAGGAGCACATTGTGTTCCCTGAGATCAACTACGACAAGGTTGATCAGATGTGGGGCATGGACATCATCGTTTGCACGACGGCGACGACCGACGACGAAGCACGGGCTCTTCTGAAAGAGTTCAACTTCCCGTTCCGTCAATAACCGTAACGACGAGCGTAGAAAAGGAACCCTGATATGGCGAAGACAAGCGCAGTTGAAAAGAACAAGCGCCGCCGCAATACGGTTGCCAACCAGGCCGCGAAGCGGGCTGCTCTCAAGGCAATCATCATGAACCAGTCTCTCTCTATCGAAGACCGGTTCAAGGCCACTCTGAAGCTGGCATCGCTCCCGCGCGATGGATCGAAGACCCGTATTCGCAACCGTTGCGAAGTGTCTGGCCGTCCGCGCGCCTACTACCGCAAACTGCGCATGTCGCGTATCGCGCTGCGTGAACTCGGCAATCTCGGCAAGGTGCCGGGTATCGTCAAGTCCAGCTGGTAAGGAGCAGATTAGATGTCTATGACTGATCCTTTGGGCGATATGCTCACCCGCATCCGCAATGGCGCTTCGCGCCGCAAGTCGTCGGTTTCGACGCCTGCGTCCAAGCTCCGTGCACGCGTTCTCGATGTGCTCCAGGCTGAAGGCTACATCCGTGGCTATTCCGTCGTCGATTTCGGCAACGGCAAGTCTGAGCTCAACATCGAACTCAAGTACTACGAAGGCGCATCGGTGATCCGCGAGATCGGCCGTGTGTCCAAGCCGGGCCGCCGAGTTTATGTCTCGGTCAAGTCCATTCCGCAGGTCGCGAACGGTCTCGGCATCACCATCCTTTCGACCCCGAAGGGCGTGATGGCCGATCACCAGGCTCGCGAACAGAATGTTGGTGGCGAGGTTCTCTGCTCGGTCTTCTAAGATCGGACAGAGATATCTCCTTCGAAACAGACAGGTTTGAAAAATGTCTCGTATCGGTAAGAAGCCCGTTCAGGTACCTGCAGGGATCACGGCCACGGTTGATGGCCAGAAAGTGACTGCCAAGGGCCCCAAGGGCGAGCTGTTTTTCGTCGCTAACGACGAAATCGGTCTCAAGCTGGAAAATAATGCAATCGTCGTGACGCCGCTCAACGACTCCAAGGATGCTCGCGCAAAGTGGGGCATGTCCCGCACGATGATCGAGAACATCTTCAAGGGTGTTAAGGACGGCTACGAGCGCAAGCTCGAAATCAACGGCGTCGGCTACCGTGCCTCTATGCAGGGCAAGAACCTGCAGCTGGCGCTCGGCTTCAGCCACGACGTGATTTATCAGCCGCCGCAAGGCATCACCATTGCTGTGCCGAAGCCGACGGAAATCGTCGTCACCGGCATCAACAAGCAGCAGGTTGGCCAGGTTGCCGCTGAAATCCGCGAATACCGCGGTCCTGAGCCCTACAAGGGCAAGGGCGTTAAGTATGCCGAAGAGCGGATCGTCCGCAAAGAAGGCAAGAAGAAGTAAGGAACACGCGAAATGGCTAGCAGGAAAGAAGCACTTGCGCGTCGCGCCAACCGCGTGCGCCGCCAAATCAAGTCGGTGGCCAATGGCCGTCCGCGCCTGTCGGTTCATCGCTCGTCGAAGAACATCTACGCTCAGATCATCGATGATGTGGCTGGCAAGACCCTCGCGGCTGCCTCCACCCTCGACAAGGATCTGCGCGGTTCTCTGAAGACCGGTGCCGATACCGCCGCCGCAGCCCTCGTTGGCAAGCTCGTTGCAGAGCGCGCCTCCAAGGCCGGCGTGAAGGAAGTCGTGTTCGATCGCGGCGCTTTCATCTATCACGGCCGTATCAAGGCCCTGGCTGAAGCAGCCCGCGAAGGCGGCCTGACCTTCTAATCAGATTTCCGGCCGGTGATCTCAAGGATGCCGGCCGGATATTCACCGGACCGCAAATCTCCGTGGGGAGATTGATGCGGTCTTCGTTTTGTTTGCCCGTTGCACCCGGAAAAGAAAAAGGAAGAGGACAATGGCACAGGAAAAGAGGGCTCCGCGGGAAGACCGTCAGAGCCGTGAAGAGCGCGACAGCGAATTCGTCGACAAGTTGGTCGCGATCAACCGCGTCGCCAAGGTTGTTAAGGGTGGCCGTCGCTTCGGCTTCGCCGCTCTCGTCGTCGTTGGCGACCAGAAGGGCCGCGTAGGCTTCGGCCATGGCAAGGCACGCGAAGTGCCGGAAGCCATCCGCAAGGCAACCGAAAGCGCCAAGCGCGACATGATCTTCGTACCGCTGCGCGACGGCCGTACGCTGCATCACGACGTTCATGGCCGTCATGGCGCCGGCAAGGTTCTGCTGCGCTCGGCCAAGGTCGGTACCGGTATCATCGCCGGCGGCCCGATGCGCGCCGTTTTCGAAACGCTCGGCGTTCATGACGTCGTTGCCAAGTCGACCGGTTCGTCGAACCCGTACAACATGGTTCGCGCCACGTTCGACGCCCTGAAGCACCAGGTTCACCCGAAGGACATCGCAGCTCAGCGCGGCATCAAGTATGCCACCCTGCAGGCTCGCCGCGCCGCTTCGGGCAACGCCTCCGAAGAATAAGGGAGTTTGACCTATGGCCAAGACGACCAAGAAGGCTGAAGCTAAGGCGACCGTTACGGTCGAGCAGATTGGCAGCCCGATCCGCCGTCCGGATGTTCAGCAGAAGACGCTGATCGGTCTCGGACTGAACAAGATGCACCGTCGCCGCACGCTGGAAGATACCCCGGCTGTTCGTGGCATGATCCGTGCTGTCCAGCATCTCGTTCGCGTTGTCGACGAGAAGTGAGCCGGAGGTAATTCGCTATGAAACTGAATGAAATCAAGGATAACGAAGGCTCGACCCACAGCCGCAAGCGCCTCGGCCGCGGCATTGGCTCCGGCTCCGGCAAGACCGGTGGCCGTGGTGTGAAGGGTCAGAAGTCCCGTTCGGGCGTTGCGATCAACGGCTTCGAAGGCGGTCAGATGCCCATCTACCGTCGTCTGCCGAAGCGCGGCTTCAACAACATCTTTGCATCCGACTACGTTGTCGTATCGCTGGCACGCATCCAGGCTGCCGTCGATGCCGGCAAGCTCGATGCCAAGAGCACTGTTGATGCAGCAGCCCTCAAGGCTGCCGGCGTTATTCGCCGCGTCAAGGACGGCGTTCGGGTTCTCTCGGACGGCGAACTGAAGGCGAAGCTTGCTCTTGAAGTTGCAGGCGCTTCCAAGTCCGCAGTCGAGAAGATCGAAAAGGCTGGCGGTTCCGTCAAGCTGCTCGCTGCTGCCGCAGAATAATATTATCAACAATCGCCCGAAGTGACTTCACTTCGGGCGATTTTGCTCCCATATGTGAGCCTCACGAATCTGATCGATGCGGCAAGTGTCTTTCCGATCGATAACGGGAACCAAGGGTGAGGCGCCCGATTGCAGCGCAATCCGTCCGAAGCCCGGCTTTTGAACAATTTACAGACCGATTCCGGACTCGGCCGACTATGCCGGAATTGGTGATGCGGAGATTTGCATGGCTTCTGCAGCGGAACAATTGGCGTCCAACCTCAATTTTTCGACCTTTGCCAAAGCCGAGGATCTCAAGAAGCGCCTGTGGTTTACCCTCGGCGCTCTCCTCGTCTACCGGCTCGGCACCCACATTCCGCTTCCTGGCCTCAATCCTGCCGCCTATGCCCAGGCTTTCCAGAATCAGTCGGGCGGCATTCTCGGTCTCTTCAACATGTTCTCGGGCGGCGCCGTGCAGCGCATGGCGATCTTCGCGCTCGGCATCATGCCCTATATCTCGGCCTCGATCATCGTTCAGCTGATGACCTCGGTTGTTCCCTCGCTCGAAAACCTGAAGAAGGAAGGTGAGCAGGGCCGCAAGATCATCAACCAGTACACCCGCTACGGCACGGTGCTGCTCGGCGCATTGCAGGCCTATGGCATTGCGATCGGCCTGGAGCATGGCAACGGCGTCGTCGTCGATCCCGGCTGGTTCTTCCGCATTTCCACCGTCATCACGCTGCTCGGAGGTACCATGTTCCTGATGTGGCTTGGCGAGCAGGTGACGTCGCGCGGTATCGGCAATGGCATCTCGCTGATCATCTTCGCTGGTATCGCCGCAGGTCTTCCGACTGCGCTCGCCGGCACTCTTGAACTTGGCCGCACGGGCGCGCTTTCCACGCCCCTTATTCTCGCCGTGCTGGTCGTCGCCATTCTGGTCATCGCGCTCATCGTCTTCGTCGAGCGCGCGCAGCGTCGCCTTCTGATCCAGTATCCGAAGCGCCAGGTTGGCACGCGGATGTTCCAGGGCGATACGTCACACCTGCCGCTGAAGCTCAACACCTCGGGCGTCATCCCGGCGATCTTCGCGTCGTCGCTGCTTCTGCTGCCGGCAACCGTCGCCGGTCTCGGCAACAACACCGCGCTTCCGGCTTGGGTAACGTCCATCGTTGCTGCGCTCGGCCATGGACAACCCGTCTACATGGTGCTCTACGCCGCTCTGATCGCCTTCTTCGCCTTCTTCTACACGGCACTTGTCTTCAATCCGAAGGACACGGCCGACAATCTGAAGAAGCACGGCGGCTTCATTCCCGGTATCCGTCCGGGCGAGCGCACCGCCGAATATATCGATTACGTGCTGACCCGCATCACGGTCATCGGCGCGATCTATCTTGTCTTCGTCTGCATCCTGCCCGAAATTCTCGTATCCCAGACAGGTATTCCCTTGTCTCTGGGTGGCACTTCGCTTCTGATCGTGGTTAGCGTAACGCTGGATACGGTGGCGCAGATTCAGGGTCACCTGATCGCACAGCAATATGAAGGCCTGATCAAGAAATCGAAGTTGCGTGGAGGAAAGAGGGGGCGATGAGACTTATACTTTTAGGGCCGCCGGGAGCAGGTAAGGGGACCCAGGCCCAGCGCATCGTGGAAAAATATGGCATTCCGCAGCTTTCCACAGGCGACATGCTGCGCGCGGCCGTTCAGGCGGGCACGGAAGTCGGCAAGCGCGCCGACGCCCTGATGAAGGCTGGCAAGCTTGTTCCGGACGAGGTGGTCAACGCGATCGTTTCCGAGCGTATCGACCAGCCGGATTGCGCAAGGGGGTTCATTCTCGACGGCTTTCCGCGCACGCTGGTGCAGGCGGATGCAACCGAAAAGATGCTCAATGCGAAAGGCCTCGAGCTTTCCGTCGTTATCGAGCTCAAGGTCGATGATGCCGAACTGATTCGCCGCGTCTCAGGCCGCTATTCCTGCTCGAACTGCGGCAGCGTCTATCACGACACTGACAAGGTTCCCGCAAATGCGGGTGTCTGCGACAAATGCGGCTCGACGCATTTCAAGCGCCGCCCTGATGATAATGCCGAAACCATGGCGACCCGTCTTCAGGTCTACTACAAGGAGACCTCGCCGCTGATCGGTTACTACTATGCCAAGGGCAAGTTGCAGAGCATCGACGGCATGGCCGATATCGAGCATGTGACCGAAAGCATAGAGGCTATCCTGGCTAAGCTTTAGATAGCCTAAAATAAACTTGCCGGAGCGGTTGCTTTTTTGCGCTGATTCCGCTAAACACCGCGCCAACTCGCGACATGCCATGCGATCGGCGCGGATTTCCAACGGGAAGTCCGGGTACGGTCGTTTTGACATGTGGCGGACATACATTGAACAAGCAGCTCCCGGGCTGCATAACAAGACCCTTTGCCAAGGCAAGAGGAATGCAAGGAGAACAGGCGTGGCTCGTATCGCTGGCGTCAACATCCCGACTGCAAAGCGCGTAGTTATTGCGCTTCGTTACATTCACGGGATCGGACCGAAGTTTGCACAGGAAATCTGCGAGAAGGTCGGTATTCCGGCCGAGCGTCGCGTCAACCAGTTGACCGATGCTGAAGTACTGCAGATCCGCGAAACCATCGACCGTGACTATCAGGTCGAGGGTGATCTGCGTCGCGAAACCGCGATGAACATCAAGCGTCTTATGGACCTGGGTTCTTACCGTGGCCTGCGTCATCGCCGCGGCCTGCCGGTTCGTGGCCAGCGCACGCACACCAATGCCCGCACCCGCAAGGGTCCGGCAAAGGCGATCGCCGGTAAGAAGAAGTAATTTCCGGGCAACCGGATTTGGGAGGCTGGCGGTCCGCCGGCCTCTTTTGAGTTTGAAGCGGTGCTCCATGGGTGCCGCTTCGGTGTAGCCGCTGGGATTACGGCGGTGCAGAGATCCAAGAAAGGACTAACATGGCCAAGGAAGCCGTCCGCGTTCGTCGTCGCGAGCGCAAGAATATCACGTCGGGCGTCGCACACGTCAACTCGACCTTCAACAACACGATGATCACCATCACCGACGCACAGGGCAACGCGATTGCCTGGTCGTCCGCTGGTGCCAAGGGCTTCAAGGGTTCGCGCAAGTCGACCCCGTTCGCCGCCCAGATCGCTGCCGAAGACTGCGCCAAGAAGGCTCAGGAACACGGCATGAAGTCGCTCGAAGTTGAAGTTTGCGGTCCGGGCTCCGGTCGTGAATCCGCTCTGCGCGCGCTCCAGGCTGCTGGTTTCATGATCACGTCCATCCGCGACGTGACCCCGATCCCGCACAATGGTTGCCGCCCGCGCAAGAAGCGTCGCGTCTGATCATCGCCACTCACGACACCGGCCGGGGGAGATGCGCCCGGCTTGGTGTTACTCAAGCTCGGTTGCCACGATTGGATGGTGGCAACGAACGGAAGGCAAAAACATGATTCAGAAAAACTGGCAGGAACTGATCAAGCCCAACAAGGTCGAGTTCACCTCGAGCGGCCGCACCAAGGCAACGCTCGTGGCCGAACCGCTGGAGCGTGGCTTTGGTCTCACCCTCGGCAACGCGCTGCGTCGCGTTCTGCTGTCCTCTCTGCGCGGTGCCGCTGTGACGGCCGTGCAGATCGACGGCGTATTGCATGAGTTCTCCTCTATCCCGGGCGTCCGGGAAGACGTGACGGACATCGTGCTGAACATCAAGGAAATCGCCATCAAGATGGACGGCGATGACAGCAAGCGCATGGTCGTCCGCAAGCAGGGCCCAGGCGTCGTAACGGCTGGCGACATCCAGACGGTCGGCGATATCGAAATCCTCAACCCCGAGCATGTCATCTGCACGCTCGACGAGGGCGCCGAAATCCGCATGGAATTCACCGTCAACAACGGCAAGGGCTATGTGCCCGCCGAGCGCAATCGTGCGGAAGACGCTCCGATCGGCCTCATCCCGGTCGACAGCCTCTATTCGCCGGTCAAGAAGGTGTCCTACAAGGTTGAAAATACCCGCGAAGGACAGGTTCTCGACTACGACAAGCTGAGCATGTCGATCGAAACCGACGGTTCGATCAGCGGTGAAGATGCCGTCGCTTTCGCGGCTCGCATCCTCCAGGATCAGCTTGGCGTGTTCGTCAACTTCGACGAGCCGCAGAAGGAAGCCGAAGAAGAAGCAGTCACCGAACTCGCTTTCAACCCGGCGCTCCTCAAGAAGGTGGACGAGCTGGAACTGTCCGTTCGCTCGGCAAATTGCCTGAAGAACGACAACATCGTCTACATCGGCGACCTCATTCAGAAGACCGAAGCAGAAATGCTCCGCACGCCGAATTTTGGTCGCAAGTCGCTGAACGAAATCAAGGAAGTTCTCGCTTCCATGGGCCTGCACCTAGGCATGGAAGTGCCGGCATGGCCGCCCGAGAACATCGAAGATCTCGCCAAGCGATACGAAGACCAATACTAACCAATCAAACTGCGGGCGAACGATGCCTGCAAGTGAAGGAGAATAGCCATGCGCCACGGTAAAGCCGGCCGCAAGCTGAATAGAACCGCTAGCCATCGTAAGGCGATGTTCGCCAACATGGCAGCTTCGCTCATCACCCATGAGCAGATCGTCACCACGCTCCCGAAGGCGAAGGAAATTCGCCCGATCGTCGAGAAGCTGGTAACCCTCGGCAAGCGCGGCGACCTGCACGCTCGTCGTCAGGCCATCTCGCAGATCCGCGACGTCGCCGTCGTTTCGAAGCTGTTCGACGCGATCGCAACCCGCTACGCCACCCGCAACGGCGGCTACCTGCGTATCATGAAGGCCGGCTTCCGCCAGGGCGACAACGCCGCTCTCGCAGTCGTCGAGTTCGTCGATCGCGACGTCAACGCCAAGGGCGCAGCCGACAAGGCTCGCGTTGCCGCTGAAGAAGAAGCCGCAGCCGCTTAAGGCTAAGCTTCGGATCAGAAATTGAAGGCCGGATGAGCGATCATCCGGCCTTTTGTCGTTTCCGCGACCGGAGCGGCCTTTCAATCTCCCTGATTGCTTTGGAGTATCACAATCGGCCCTGCCGAGTCGCAGGCGGCTCAGGTGCATCAGAGCAGGGAGCGTCGTGGGACATGCAGCGAAAATTGACGCGTGACAGACTGCTGCTGTTCGTGGCGCTGATGGTGACCATCGCCGCCGGTCTTGCATTGCGGCGCTATGGCTATGCGCTGAACCTGCCTTTCGCGATCGTCAAATATGGCGGCTCGTTATTGTGGGGAGCGATGGTCTATTGGCTCCTGGCGGCAATATTCGTGTCTTCGGCACGTTTCAGGATTGCCATGGCGGCGCTGCTCGTCGCGGTCGCCGTAGAGCTTTTCAGGCTTTGGCACACGCCTGATCTTGACGCCTTTCGATTGACTGCCGCCGGAGCCCTGTTGCTGGGCAGGGTATTCTCGCTCTGGAATATCGTCGCCTATGCCGCCGGCATCGCGCTGGCGTTGGCGATCGACTGCGCACTGTCGAAGCCCAGACTGTTGTGAAGAGGCAAAACGCCAGGGCGGGGCTCATTCAGCCGCAGCGGCCAGCCTGCGCGTTGGTTCGCTATGATGAAGATGAACGGCAAGGGTGTCCCAGGGCGGTGTAATGGAAAGCTGCGCCAGAAGCCGACCGATCTCGCCCCTGTGGTAGCCTCCATGCGTGACGACATGGAGGAGCATCTCCCAGCGCGTCATGCAGCCCTTGTCGCCATCCGTGAAGACGAACGGCGCTGGAGCTGACAGAAGCTCCGAGTCGGCGGTTTCGAGATAGGTCAGATACCATTGATCCGAAGCCGTCAGCGCCGCGCGAAGATCGGGCAGGGATGGCGTCTCCGGCGTATTGTCGTCCGTGTAGCCGTGCTCCCTTCCGGTGAGATGCGCCGCGAATATGCGGCCGACGACCAGCGAGTGGTTCATCAGGCGTATGGAGAGATGACGTTCCCTGCCGTGGCGATCGGGATCGAGGCGACCGACAGCGTCGAGCAATTCCTCGTTCGCCCAGGCCTGATAGCGGAACAGAGTTTGCAGCAATGATATTTCGCTCATGATGAAACACCTTTCGTCATTCGATGAAATGCGAGTAATCTGTTCACATTTTCATGGAATGGGCGGCGCATGTCTACTCGCATTAAGAAACCGCGTACGCCGATGCGAAAAGAGCCGAGCCAAGCGCGTTCGCGGGCAACGGTCGATGCGATTGTCGAATCGGGTGCTCGCGTTTTAGGGGAGCGCGGATGGGCCGGCTTCACGACCAATACTGTCGCGGCGGTTGCCGGTATCAGCATCGGCTCGCTTTATCAGTATTTCCCTGACAAGCTTTCCTTGGTGGAAGCCGTCAGGCGTCGTCATTTCGATGAGGTCCTTATGGTCATGCGCAAAGCGATGGCCGGCGCACTGCCGTTGCCGCAGCGCGCGGAGGCGCTCGTGCAAGGCATGATCGACGCTCACAATGTGAACCCGGAGCTTCACAGGGTGCTGCTGGATGAGGCGCCGGGCCACGATGGTTCGAGGGTGGCGCACGATGCCTTCCTGGCCGAATATCACGCTCACTACAAAGCTTTCGTTGCCACGCATCGCAATGACCGCAACGGCCCCTCCGACGATGTCCTTGCGCAGCTGCTATCTGGTGCGGTGGAAGGAGTGATCCACGGCGCAGCTCGAAAGCATGTGCTGGACTCGCCGGAACTGAAGCGGGAGCTTGTCAGAATGATCTGTTCCTATCTGAGCAACGCCGATCGCTGAAAGAGGGGTCGAGTGGCTGGGCCTATCTCCACGCCTGCAATCTCGGCCTCCTTACCGTCTTGGTTATCGCTGAGTGCATAGCTGCTTTCCCATTTGGAATAGCGCTTTCGATAATAATAATTTGAATCCTAATTAGTTTAGTGCTAATAGGTTCTCATGAACTCGTCAAACGCTCTACAACGCCTCTTCACCGCAAACCTGCTGACCACCGGCCGCCAATGGCGGCGGGCCGTCGATCTCGCGCTGAGCTCCCATGGCATATCCGAGGCGGTGGCCGCGCCGCTGCTTTGGATCGGCCGCCTGGGAGGAGGCGTGCGGCAGGTGGTGCTCGCCACCTATGTCGGCATCGAAGGCCCGTCTCTGGTTCGGCTGATCGATCAGCTCGAAAGCATGGATCTTGTCATCCGCAAGGATGATCCGACGGATCGGCGCGCGAAAGGCCTGTGGCTGACGCCGGAAGGCGAAAAGCTGGCCTCCCGCATGGAAGACGTACTTGATGAGCTGCGTGGCAAGATCCTCGCCAATGTCGACCCCGCGGATATCGAAGCCGCGGTTCGCGTCCTGAAGGCTTTCGAGGAGTTTGAGGCATCCAAGGCCGCCGAACCGGAGCCGGAGAAGGTCTCATGAGCATTCCATCCTGGCGCGAGTGGTTATTTTCCGTCAAGGCCTTCATGGCTGCGATCATGGCGCTGTTCATCGCCTTGTCGCTCGATCTGCCGCGGCCCTATTGGGCGATGGCCGCCGTTTATGTGGTCGCCAATCCTCTTGCCGGCGCAACCAGCTCCAAGGGGCTTTACCGCGCGCTCGGCACCCTTATCGGTGCCACCGCATCGGTGATCCTCATCCCGCTCTTCGTCAACGCGCCGGAACTGCTTTCGATCGTTGTCGCGCTATGGACCGGCACCTTGCTGTTCATCTCGATGCTCGACCGCACGTCGCGCAGCTATGTCTTCATGCTGGCCGGCTATACGTTGCCGCTGATCGCGCTGCCGACCGTCGGCTCGCCCGAAACCATTTTCGATGTCGCGCTTGCCCGTTCGGAAGAGATCATTATTGGCATTGTCTGTGCAAGCGTGGTTAGCGCCGTCGTCTTTCCGAGCAGCGTCGGCACCGTGCTCGGCCAGCGCATAGGGTCCTGGCTTGATGATGCCGGCACCTGGGCCGACGAGATCCTGCGCGGCGAGGGCGCTTCGCCGGCAACGCCCTTGAAGCGGCAGAAGCTTGCTGCTGACGTTTCCGGCCTGGATCTCGTCATCAGCCAGTTGCGCTATGATGCCGGCAGCCGCGACATCGTCAGGCATTCGCGCGAACTGCGCGGCCGCCTGCTGATGCTGCTGCCGCTCTTCTCCTCCCTTGCCGATCGGCTGCACGCCTTGAAGGCCGGCGGCAAGCCGCTACCGCAGGAATTGCTCGTTGTTTTGAACGAGGTGGCCGACTGGCTGGGGCAGGGTGGTCGCGGCAAGACCGATGACACCGCTGAGACCTTGTCGCGGAAGATCGAGGAATTGCAGCAGAACGATCTCGATATCGGCTGGGACGACCTCGTCCGGTCGAGCGCTCTCGCGCGCCTCAAGGAAATTGTCGATTTATGGCAGGATTGCCTGACATTGCGCGCTCAGATCGTTTCGGGGCAGCAGGTCGGCACCTGGCGCCCCGCCTTCCGCTACCGCAATGTCGTCGGCCGCAGCAGGCATTATGATTACGCCCTGCTTGCCTTCTCGGCCGGTAGCGTCATCGCCGGAATTGCCGTCGCCTGCTTCTTCTGGATCTATTCCGGCTGGGCGGATGGCGCCGGCTTCATCGCCATGGTGGCCGTTGCCTGCTCGTTTTTCGCCGCGCTCGATCGTCCCGCGCCCTTCATCACCACCATGTTCATCTGGACTGCGGTGAGTCTGGTCATCGCCTGCGTCTATATCTTCGGCGTGTTGCCGTCGATTTCCGGCTTCGAGATGCTGGTGCTGGTCTTTGCGCCGCCCTTCCTGGTGATGGGCATCCTGATTACCCGCCCGCAGACCAACATGCTCGGCATGCTGCTGGCGGTGAACGGCGCAAGTTTCATCGCGCTGCAGGATCGTTACACCGCCGATTTCGCCAGCTTCACCAACAGTGCGATCGCCGCTCTGGCCGGTGTTGGCTTCGCCTTGGTCTGGACTCTGCTTACCCGCCCATTCGGCTCCGAGCTTGCCGCCTGGCGGCTGGTGCGGGCCGGCTGGAGAGATCTGGCCGAAACTGCCGCCGGTATCCGCCGTGCCGATCATGAACGCCTCTCAGGCCGCATCCTCGACCGCCTGGGCCAGCTTGTCCCCCGCCTTGCAGGCATCGAGGACCGCGAACTGAAAAAGGTCGACGGTTACGCCGATGTCCGTCTCGGCTTCAACGTGCTGATGCTTCAGAAAGAGCGTGGCCAGCTGAAGCCGGCTGCCGCCGCATCGGTCAGCGAAGTCCTGATCGGCGTATCGGATTTCTATCGTTCGCGGCTGAAGGCAAAACGGGCCGTGGATCCGGCCGACGAACTGCGTGTGTCGATCGACCATAGCCTCGAAGCCGTCGCACAGGAAAAGCGGCAATCCAGTCGGGCGAGCCTTGATGCGCTCGTCGGTCTTCGCCGGGCGCTTTTCCCCCACGCCGAGCCGCCGGCGAGCTGGCGGCCACCGCTATCCGATACAACTCAACCCCATTCCATTGCCGCCGAGTAATATCATGCCCGCAGAATTCGATCTCTATGGCGTCTATATCCCGCGCCTTCTCGTTCTCATGCTCCTGACGCTGTTTGTCGTCATCATCCTTCGACGCCTGCTCGCATGGATCGGAGTCTACACTCTGGTCTGGCATCGCGGTCTTTTCGATCTCGCGCTTTACGTCCTGCTGCTCGGCGCCGTCTCCTCAGTCTCCCGTTGGTATTTCACATGAACGCGTTCAAACTCATCGGCCGTGTGGCCGTCACTCTCATCTTCGTTATTGCCGCCGTCTATGTCGGCCGCCAGCTCTGGGGCCATTACATGGATGAACCATGGACGCGCGATGCGCGTCTCAGGGCCGATGTCGTCGGCATCGCCCCCGATGTCTCCGGTCTCGTGAGCGAGGTCCTCGTCAAGGACAACCAGACCGTCAAGAAGGGCGATGTCCTCTTCCGCGTCGATCGCGATCGTTTCGCCATCGCTCTCGAACAGGCGGATGCAGCCCTTGCAAGCAGCAAGGCGGCTCTCGAGCAGGCTCAGCGCGAAAGCGCACGCCAGGCGCGCCTTGGGGATGCCGCCTCCCTGCAGCAGAAGGAGCAGGCGCTGACCACCGTGCAGCAGGATGAAGCTGCCGTTCGTCAGGCGACGGCCAATCGCGAACTCGCCCAGCTCAATCTCGACCGCTCCGAAGTTCGCGCCACCGTCAACGGCACGATCTCGAACCTCAGCCTGCGTCCGGGCGACTATGTTTCAGCCGGAACCGCAAAGGTAGCTCTGATCGACAGCGATTCCCTGCGCGTCGAAGGCTATTTCGAAGAAACCAAGCTGCCGCGCATCCAGATCGGCGACGAAGTTCATATCCATCTGATGGGGCAGGCCGAGAAGCTGACCGGTCATGTCGAGAGCATCGCTTACGGCATCGAGGACCGCGAGCGCACCTCCGGCAGCCTGCTAGCCAACATAACGCCGACCTTCAGCTGGGTACGCCTGGCGCAGCGTGTGCCGGTGCGCATCGCACTCGACAAGGTACCCGATGGCACGAAGCTCATCGCCGGCCTCACGGCGACCGTCGAAGTGCGGGAACAGGGCCAAGCCAAGATCGCCAGCGCTGCGGAATGACTTCGCTTGAAAGGTAGAGCGGCCGCCGTCAGGCCACTCTGGAACTAAAGGCCGCAGCTGGCTTGCGTGCTGCCCGCCGCCTCTCCATCATGATCGGCCGGTAGGATCTGTAGAGAATCATGGCGATCAGCAGGCCGATATAGATGAACTGCTCTACGGACAACACCTTGGTCGATAGCGCAAAGTGTAGAGCGCCGCAGGCGGCGATGATGTAGACGAGGCGATGCAGCCAGATCCATTTCTTGCCGAGACGCTTGATCGAGAAGTTGTTCGAGGTCACGGCCAAGGCCAGCAGCATGACGAGTCCCGCCATGCCGAACATGATGAAAGGCCGCTTCAATACATCATCGATGACGGCCTGCACGTCCAATGCCTGGTCGAGAACCATATAGACCGTCAGATGCATCAGCGCGTAGTAGAAGCAAAGCAGGCCGAGCGCGCGGCGATAGCGCAGATAGTTCCAGCCGAAGAGATCGCGAAGCGGCGTGACAGCAAGCGTCAGCAGCAGAAAGCGGATCGCCCATAGTCCCAGGAAGAGCTCGAACGTCTTCACCGCGTCGGCGCCGAGCTGATCCGTTGCCCCGAGATAGAATTCCCAGGCGGCCGGTAAAAGCCCGACAACGTAGAGCGCCCAGACGGAGGCGGGTTGCCAACGTTTTGGGAGAGCGAAGGAGAGGGCCATCAGAAATTCACCCTGAGATCCATGCCGCTATAGAGGCTGGCAACCTGATCGGCATAGCCGTTGAAGGGCAGGGTGGGGCGGCGGTTGGAGCCGAAGAAGCCGCCTTCGCCTATGCGCCGTTCGGTCGCCTGGCTCCAGCGCGGATGATCGACAGCCGGATTGACGTTGGCATAGAAGCCATATTCCTGGCTGTTGGTTGCCTGCCATGTGTTCAGCGGCTGCTTGTCGGTGAGCGTGATGCGGACAATCGATTTGATGCCCTTGAAGCCGTACTTCCACGGCACGACGAGCCGGATGGGCGCGCCATTCTGATTCGGCAGGGTCTCGCCATAGAGGCCGACGGCGAGCAGCGTCAGCGGATTGCGCGCCTCGTCGAGACGCAGGCCCTCGACATAGGGCCAGTTTAGAGATTGCAGGAGGCCAGATTGCCCCGGCATTTCTTCCGGCCGCACAACAGTTTCGAAGGCAACATATTTGGCGCTGCCCTGCGGCTCCACCTTGTCGAGCAGGGCCGAAAGCTGGAAGCCGTCCCATGGAATCACCATCGACCAGGCTTCAACGCAGCGCATGCGATAGACGCGCTCTTCGGGGGGAAACTCCTTGATCAGCGCGTCGACATCGAACGTGCCGGGCTTGTTGACCATGCCATCGACCTTGATCGTCCAGGGACGCGGCTTGAACTTACCCGAGAGGCTGGCCGGATCGGACTTGTCGAGGCCGAATTCGTAGAAATTGTTGTAGGTGGTGACGTCCTTGAGCGGCGTCAGCTTCTCATCGACCGTGTAATTGCTCTTGGTCGCCGTCAGGGCTTCGGCCAGCGCCGCCTTGCCGCCGATCGCCGCCACGCCGATACCGGCCGCTGCCGTCGTCAGGAACTCGCGACGCTTCAGATAAATCGAGCGGGGTGTAATTTCGGAGGATGCGATTTTCGGCGGGCGATAGGCGGCCATGGAACAATTCCTTTATGCGATAGCAGCTTCGATATGAGCGATACGCAGCGGACGCAGGTTTTGTTACACTCTTAGGCCGGCATTTCTTTGGAAGTGAAAGCAACTTTTTGTGTGCGCTTGTGATCGGGCTGTTTCGTTCCCAACTTTGGTCGAGCGACTTGTTCGCCCGGACGTGGCCCTTGCCCGGAAGCGTACCGGATTCGCTTGAGTTGATAGTGACAGTACTGCACGATTGGATTAGGACAATTCCAAAAAGCGGAGTTGCCGGCGCCCTTTTGGCCCGAAATCCTTGGCCGATGCCCGACGCCGCGCAATTTCCAGGATGACGAGGAAGACACCATGCCAGCTTATCGTTCCAGAACAACCACCCACGGCCGCAACATGGCCGGTGCGCGCGGCCTTTGGCGCGCGACGGGTATGAAGGACAGCGATTTCGGCAAGCCTATTATTGCGGTGGTCAACTCCTTCACTCAGTTCGTGCCCGGCCACGTCCACCTCAAGGATCTCGGCCAGCTCGTCGCGCGCGAAATCGAAGCGGCCGGCGGTGTTGCCAAGGAATTCAACACCATCGCCGTCGACGACGGTATCGCCATGGGGCATGACGGCATGCTCTATTCGCTGCCGTCGCGCGAGCTGATCGCCGACAGCGTCGAATACATGGTCAACGCCCATTGCGCCGACGCCATGGTCTGCATCTCCAACTGCGACAAGATTACCCCCGGCATGCTGATGGCCTCACTGCGCCTGAACATCCCCACGGTCTTCGTGTCCGGCGGCCCCATGGAGGCCGGCAAGGTCGTCCTGCAGGGCAAGAAGGTCGCCCTCGATCTGGTCGATGCCATGGTTGCCGCCGCTGACGACAAGATCAGCGACGAAGACGTCCAGGTCATCGAGCGCTCCGCCTGTCCGACCTGCGGCTCGTGCTCGGGCATGTTCACGGCCAATTCGATGAACTGCCTGACCGAAGCGCTCGGCCTGTCGCTGCCGGGCAATGGCTCGACGCTCGCTACCCACGCCGACCGCAAGCGCCTCTTCGTCGAAGCCGGCCATCTGGTCGTCGATCTCGCCCGCCGTTATTACGAGCAGGACGATGCATCGATCCTGCCGCGTTCCGTTGCCTCCAAGCAGGCCTTCGAGAATGCCATGGCGCTCGACATTGCCATGGGTGGCTCGACCAACACGGTTCTGCACATCCTGGCAGCCGCGCATGAGGGCGAAGTCGATTTCACCATGGCCGATATCGATGCGCTCTCGCGCCGCGTACCGTGTCTCTCCAAGGTCGCGCCTGCCAAGAACGACGTTCACATGGAAGACGTGCACCGCGCCGGCGGCATCATGTCGATCCTGGGCGAGCTCGATAAGGGCGGTCTCATCAACCGCGATTGCCCGACGGTGCATTCCGAAACGATCGGCGATGCTATCGATCGCTGGGACATCACACGCACCAACAGCGAGACGGTGCGCGAATTCTTCCGCGCGGCTCCTGGCGGCATTCCAACCCAGGTTGCTTTCAGCCAGAACGCCCGCTGGGAGGAGCTCGATACCGACCGCGAAAACGGTGTCATCCGCTCCGTCGAGCATCCCTTCTCCAAGGATGGCGGTCTGGCCGTCCTCAAGGGCAATCTGGCGCTCGATGGCTGCATCGTGAAGACAGCCGGCGTCGATGAATCGATCCTGAAGTTCTCCGGCCCTGCCAAAGTCTTCGAAAGCCAGGACGCGGCCGTCAAGGGCATCCTCAGCAACGAGATAAAGGCCGGCGATGTCGTCGTCATCCGTTATGAAGGCCCGAAGGGCGGCCCCGGCATGCAGGAAATGCTCTATCCGACGAGCTATCTCAAGTCCAAGGGCCTCGGCAAGGCCTGCGCGCTCATCACCGACGGCCGCTTCTCGGGCGGCACCTCGGGCCTGTCGATCGGTCACGTCTCGCCCGAAGCAGCCAATGGCGGCACGATCGGCCTGGTGCGCGAAGGCGACATGATCGACATCGACATCCCGAACCGCATCATCAGCCTGCGCGTCGATGAGAAGGAGCTTGCCGCTCGCCGCGAAGCCCAGAATGCTAAGGGTTGGCATCCGGCCGAAGTACGCAAGCGCAACGTCACCACGGCGTTGAAGGCCTATGCCGCGTTTGCGACCAGCGCGGATCGGGGTGCCGTTCGCGATCTGGGTGGCAAATAAGCCCCTTCGCCCCGCACAGCGGGGAGAAGGTGGACTCGAGCAGTCGAGCATAGCTCGGCTGCGAGAGGACGGATGAGGGGCTTTTCGAGCTTTATCGCGATGGCAGAGTCTGGCTGTTCTTGCGGTAGCCCCGCACCCTAACCCACTCCCCGCAGGCGGGGCGAGGGGACATCTCAGCGAAAACCTTTAAGCCATTCAAACCAAACTCTTACAGCGGCCGATTGATCTGCTTGTAGGTGTCGTTCAGCACTTTAAGGCGCTCCTCATAAGAGGTCTTCAAGCAAGCGACATCCGCCTCGCAGGCCTGCCGCTTTTTCAGCCATTCCGTCTGCTGGTCCTGCATCGTGCCCCGCGCGCCCATGGCAAGAAGGCCCGAGAGCAGGTCGAAGGTCGTGACCATCTTCACGTCGGCATCGTTAAGGGCCCGAACGTCGCAGATTGTTTTCTCGTCCGGTTTCAGATTCTGCGCCTCGCAATCGAAACTGGCGGCGTGAGAGGCGCCGGCCATGCCCATCGAGACGAGGAACGTGGCGGCGGCAACATGGATCAATCGCATACGTGGCTCCCTTTTGACGATTCCCAACGCGAAATGCATGACAGCATGTTTTTGTTCGGCGAGCCTGTTTTTTATCACAGCAAACTTCCATTTATGCTTCATGGTTCCGCCCTCTTTTCTTTCTAGCGTCGGGCGCTACAACGTTGTTTAAAGAGAATTAAAAAGGGAAATTTCCATGCATGTCCTCCTGAAGCGCACTGCCGTTTCGATGATTGCCCTCGTCATGGCGATGCCGCTTTCCGCTGAGGCTCAGACGGCGAAGACGCTGCCGCAAAGCCAGACGCAGATGCAGCTCTCCTTTGCCCCGCTGGTCAAGCAGACGTCCGGTGCTGTCGTGAACGTCTATGCCGAGCGTGTCGTGCAGCGTCAGTCCCCCTTTGCCGGCGATCCCTTCTTCGAGCAGTTTTTCGGCCAGCGCATGCCGAATCGCACCGAGAAGCAGTCGTCGCTGGGCTCCGGCGTCATCGTGGAGGCAAATGGCACCGTTATTACCAATAACCACGTCGTGGATGGCGCGGACGATATCAAGATCGCGCTTTCGGACGGCCGCGAATTTCCCTGCAAGGTCGTGCTGAAGGACGATCGTGTAGACCTCGCCGTCTTGAAGATCCAGTCGAAGAACGAGACTTTCCCGGTTCTGCCGCTCGGCAATTCCGACGGCATCGAGGTTGGCGATCTCGTTCTCGCGATCGGCAATCCCTTCGGCGTGGGACAGACGGTAACGAGTGGCATCGTTTCGGCGCTTGCCCGCAATCAGGTCAAGAACGAGGTCGGCTTCTTCATCCAGACCGATGCCTCGATCAATCCCGGCAATTCGGGCGGCGCGCTCGTCAACATGACCGGCGAGCTGATCGGGCTGAATACGGCGATCTTTTCCCAGGGTGGCGGCTCCAACGGTATCGGCTTCGCGATCCCGGCCAATCTGGTCAAGGTTTTCCTTGCCGCTGCCGATCGTGGCGACAAGGCCTTCGAGCGTCCCTATATCGGCGCCTCCTTCGAGCCGGTGACATCCGATGTTGCCGAAGCACTCGGCCTTGACAAGGTGCGCGGTGCGCTGGTGACCAAGGTCGTCGATGGCGGTCCGGCGGCCAAGGCGGGCCTGAAGCCCGGTGAGGTGATCACGGCGCTGAATAACATTTCAATCGAGCATCCCGATGCGCTAGGCTATCGCCTGACGACGGCTGGCCTTGGTGCGACAGTGGCATTGACGGTGCTCGACAATGGGAAGGAGCATCAGGCCACGATGACGCTCGCCGCCGCGCCCGAATCCACGCCGCGCGACGAGCGGGTGATCGAAGGCAACAATCCCTTCTCCGGCGCGACCGTTGCCAATCTCTCGCCGCGCGTTGCCGATGATCTGCATATGCCGCCGGATTCTTCAGGCGTCGTCATCGAAAGCCTGAAGCCGAATTCGCCGGCCGACCGGCTTGGATTTGCTGCCCGCGACATCGTCATTTCCATCAATGGGGTGGCGATCAACACCACGGAAATCCTTCAAAAGACCGTTACGTCAAACCCGAGCTTCTGGCGCGTCGAGATCGAGCGCGACGGCCAGCGTATCAGGCAGTTCTTCCGATGAGCGATGACCTGTTTGCACCGCGGATACCGGAGGAGGTCGCCAACAAGCGGCCTCTTGCCGATCGTCTGCGGCCGCAAACATTGGCCGAAGTCACCGGTCAGGCACATCTGACGGGCGAGGACGGCGTATTGCGCCGGATGATCGAGGCTGGCTCGCTGGGATCGATGATCTTCTGGGGGCCTCCAGGCACCGGCAAGACGACGGTTGCAAGGCTTTTGTCGGGCGAGGCGGGTCTCGCCTTCGAGCAGATTTCGGCGATCTTTTCAGGCGTCGCCGATCTGAAGAAGGTCTTCGAGGCGGCGCGTCTGCGCCGCATGGATGGCCGCCAGACCCTGCTGTTCGTCGACGAGATCCATCGCTTCAATCGTGCCCAGCAAGATAGCTTCTTGCCCGTCATGGAAGACGGCACCGTCATTCTTGTGGGCGCAACCACGGAAAATCCATCCTTCGAACTCAACGCCGCTCTTCTTTCCCGGGCTCGCGTCCTGACATTCCGTTCGCACGACGAGGGAAGCCTGGAAGAGCTGTTGCGCCGCGCCGAAACGGTGGAGGGCAAGCCGCTGCCGCTGACGGAGGATGCCCGTGCCAGCCTGATCCGCATGGCCGACGGCGATGGCCGCTCGGTGCTGACGCTGGCGGAAGAAGTCTGGCGCGCTGCCCGCAAGGACGAGCTTTTCGATCCCGACATGCTGGTCAAGATCGTTCAGCGCCGCGCGCCCGTCTATGACAAGGCGCAGGACGGTCACTACAATCTGATATCGGCGCTGCATAAATCGGTCCGGGGCTCCGATCCGGATGCGGCACTCTATTATCTCGCCCGCATGTTCGATGCCGGCGAAGATCCGCTCTATCTCGGACGCCGGCTGGTGCGCATGGCGGTGGAGGATATCGGTCTTGCCGATCCGCAGGCGCTTGTCATCTGCAATGCTGCCAAGGACGCCTATGATTATCTGGGGTCGCCGGAAGGCGAGCTGGCGTTGGCCCAGGCCTGCGTCTACCTCGCTACTGCCCCGAAATCCAATGCCGTCTACACGGCCTTCAAGGCCGCGACCCAGGCCGCCAAGCAGAACGGCTCGCTGCTGCCGCCCAAGCACATTCTGAATGCGCCGACCAAGCTGATGCGTACCGAAGGCTATGGCGATGGTTATCGCTACGATCACGACGAGCCGGATGCCTTTTCAGGCCAGAATTACTTTCCGGAGAAGATGGGTCGCCAGACCTTCTACGATCCGCCGGAGCGGGGTTTCGAGCGTGAGATCCGCAAGCGGCTGGACTGGTGGTCGAAGCTGCGCAAGGAGCGCGGCGAGCGCTAGCCCATATATCACCTGCCGGCGACATCCTGCGGCGCTTTCTGTATTCGCGGCACTGTTACCCTGTCGACCATCTTCACGCTCGATTCCGCCAGGCTCTTATGACCTTCCATATCGACCACCAGATGCCAATGGCCGGCCTCCGGAATGACCAGCCGTATCGGCGATTTCTTGGCGACGCCACCTAGAAACTGATGCTTCAGCGTCTCGGTAAAGCGCTGGAAATTCGAACTGTTCATCAGCCTGACATTGGCAATGGCCGAGAGGGTGATCTCGATCACCGTTCCGGCGCGCTGCTCTCTGAGGTCGTAGTGGCTGTAGCGGAAGGCAGGCTTCGACATGGCTTTCTGTTCTTTGGATATCTGGCCGAAAGCTTACCTGAGGGCGGTTAAGGAAGCGTTCGGCGAGATGCTCTCGAAGCCTGCCAAGGGGAAGTTAGTGCAGGTTTGACGATGCGGGGGCAAAGCCGTCGAGATCGAGGATGGCGCCTTCGGGCGCCAGGCAGATATCAGCCGGATTGTGGTTGCATTCTTCAGCTGCGAAGTGCAGGGCGGCTGCTTCATTGCGGAACAGGCCGCCGACAAGGCCTTGCCGGTCCTGTACAATCCAGCTGCCGCGGCGGTCGCGGCCGATGATGAAGCGGGCTGGAGCCGGGGAAATCGCGCTGTGAGCCGAGCGGCGCTGAACATGCTGTGCGTTTGCCATTGTTATTTCCTCTTGAATCTCTTCGATTTCGCTCAGTGTCCGGTCAGGTGCAGCGCCATCTGCAGGGCGCCGGCGATCAGGAGGACAAGCCCGAGGCGCGGGGCGACGGAACGAAGCCCGTTCAGCAATGCGTCCGAGGAGATGGGCCGCTCGCTTCTTGCGAGGGCGGCCTTGCGAAGGCGTTGGAGGGGATCGGCGAATAGGCCTGTATGCGTATGGCGTGACATCATGGTTCCTTTCAGTGTCACCAGCACCATGGGTCCGATAAGATCATTTCCGGTGCTACGCTGTTGAATCTATGGGGGAGCCGCTAGGTTTTCCATTTGCCTGAAACGGAAAAAATATGAAAATTTCATATGGATGCGGCGATTTCACAATCCCGGGCGATAGCCATGGCGCGGGGCGAATCTGCCGCTGCCGTCGAGTTGAAATAGGGTGATTGCCGCCTGGATGGCCGCAGCCGTCTCGGTGCCGACGCCGACCAATGGCAGGCGAACCTCCGCCTCGATATCTCTCACCAGTGACAGGGCGTGCTTGACCGTCGCCGGCTCGCTTTCGCGGGCGAGCGCGCTGAACAATGGCTGCAACCGCTCGTCGATGGATTGTGCCGCGACGACATTGCCGCAGGCCGCCGAATGCTGCATCGATTGAAAGAGCCGCGGAACGATATTGGCCGCACCCGAGAAGCAGCCATGTCCGCCCCCAGCCGTAAAGCCGAGTGCGCTGGCGTCATTCGACGTAAACAGGCCGAACCGCTCCGGCAAAAGAGGTCGCCAGACATCGACGCGCGAGACATCGCAGCCGCCGTCGGCGATCCCGATAATCCCTCGAATTTCGGCGAGCCGCGCGACGGTTGCGGGAGCGAGATCGACTGCGGTATGCGAAGGCTGGTTATGCACGATGATCGGCAGCTCGGTCTGCGCCGCCAGCTGCTCGAAATGGTGGACGATCCCTTTTTGCGTCGGCTTGGAATAATAAGGCACGGTTACCAAAGCCGCATCGGCGCCAAGACGTTGTGCCTGTATCGTTTCCTCCAGGGTCGTCTTCGTGTCGTTGGTTCCGGTCGCGACGACGACGGGCACCTTGTCTTCTGAAAGCTCGATGCAGATTTCGATGGCACGAATGCGCTCGGCCTCCGTCAGCGTCGGACCTTCGCCAATCAGCGAACAGACGAGAAGCCCATCGATCCCGTTTAGCAGCTGCCACTCGATATGGGCCATCATGTTGACGCCATCGAAAACGCCGTCGCGGAAAGGCGTCACAAGGGCGGCGATCGCACCGCCGATGCGCCTTCGAAAAGTCGGTCTACTCATATCTGTGAAATCTCAGAGGTAATGCAGCACGATGAACAACTCGAGAGCGCCGAGCAGCAGGCCGAAGGCGAGCATAGCCTGAAAGGTGCGCTTTTCCTGGACCTGGCGCGAATGAAGCGGGCATTGGCGTGATCTTTTCGTTGCTGCAGCCGATGCCGCAACACGATGATGCTTCTCGTCGCTGTTATGAACGAGGACGCGGATGGCTTCCGTAAGATTGGGGGCGTGCGTGTCGAGCATGGGATCTGTCTCCATATTCCACCGCAAGCGTAACGCCGGCTCCCATAGGAAATCCATTCGGGGCCAAGGACGAAGGCGTAAGTGAAATATAAAGAACCGACATGCCGGAGTTCCTCCGGAGAATGGCCTGTGGACCGCTGCCGGAGCATCGAAAAATTATCTGGCGTAGCCGGCCGCCGCTTACTCGGCGCCCTGCCGGTTCTTGCGGTCGAGCTGCGTCACCAGCGCCAGGATCGTCGCCGAGACCGGCGTCGGCACATTTACGAGCTTTCCGAGCGAGACAACGACACCGACGAGAGGCGTGATTTCCAGCGCCTTGCCGGCAAGAAGATCCTGCAGCATCGAGGTGCGTACGGGTCCGATCTGACGGGAACGCTCAAGACGTTCCTCCACGGAGATGGCGATGTTCGATCCCAAAGCCTCGGCAATGGCTTTTACCTCGCTCATTACCTGGCCCACCATGGCCGCAAGCGCGGGATCGTCCATGATATCGGACATCAAACCGCGGGTTAGCGCACTGATCGGATTGAAGGCAGCGTTGCCCATGAGCTTGCTCCAGATATCGTCGCGTATGCGCGGGGAAATCGAGACATTGACGCCGGCCCGCTGCAGCAGCGCTGCGATGGCTTCGATATTGCCCGTCGTCTCGCCGGAGGGTTCGCCAAGGATGAAATATCCGTTGTTGGCGAGCTTGACCTCGCCGGGGGCGACGACTTCCGCCCCCTGATAGGCAACGCAGCCGATGACGCGCTCCGGCCCGATCAGGCGCCAGAGATCGCCGTTCGGATCGAGCTCTTCCATCTGGTACTCGGCATGGCCGCTTTGACGGTCCCGATGGAAATACCACCATGGAACGCCGTTGAGGATCATGACGATGCGAGTGCCCGAATGCAGCAGTTTCGCAATGCCGGGGACAGCTGCGGCAAGCTGATGGCCTTTGAGGCCGGTAATGACAAGATCCTGCGGCGGAAGTTCGCCAGCATCGGCCGTTGCGGTCATCTGCGCGATGAGAGGACTATCCGCATCGGCTTCCCACAGGCTTATGCCGCCGGCGCGAATGGCCTCCAGATGAGCTCCGCGCGCCACGACGGAAATCTTGGTCTGCGCTTCTTTGGCGGAGGCGAGCTTGGCCGCGATCGCCCCGCCGAGTGCGCCGGCGCCGTAGACACAGATGTTCTTGAAGGGAGAGGGCGTCATGATTTGATGCTCCGAAAGAAGTCGCATGCTCTGCCAAGATATGGCGAGCCCGTGATTTAGCGAGTGGTTTATCAGATTGTCGGCAATTGGAATTGAAAATCGCCGGACCTTCCGACACACTACAGCCTTATCGAAATTTCACCATACTCGTCCGAGCGCGAATGGGGGTAACAGGTAAAGGAAATACCTCTCAGCGTCGCTGCTTCACCCGGATTTTGTGAACAGATTATGTTTTCACTCCATACATTTGGCGGCTTGAAGCTTTTGGACAGCGATGGTCACGAGGTCGCCTTTCCCGAAAAGGGTCTGTTGATCCTGGTCTATCTGATGCTGGAGCCAACGTCGCGCGTGTCGCGCAGCGCGATCGCCCGGTTTTTGTGGGGAGACGACAATGGCAGTGCGCAGGTCAATCTGCGCAAGCTGGTTTCACGTATCAGGGTCCGCCAGGAAGCACTCGGGAGATCATTTCTGCGTTTCAGCGAGACCGCCGTCGAACTCGACGCGCCTCCAACCACCTCCGATCTGTGGTTCGCGCCCACGGATGATGGCAGACCGATCTTTGCAAGATTGCAATCGCTGGTGAGGACGTTCGCGGCGGAATTCCTGCAGGGTACAGATTGCCAGAGCGCGATTTTCTTTCATTGGCGGGAGGCGCAAAGCGGCAGGCATCTGTCGGCACTGAAGGCGGCGCTGAATGCCGCTGCCGCCGAAGCCAATGGTATGGCGGATGTCGCTCTGGTGAGAGAGGCGGCACTCCTGGTCTTTGGTATAGATCCCGAAGATCGCGATATTCATCGCATCCTGTTGCGGATATTCGATGCGGAAGGTGAGGTGGAGCACTTCAGGCAGATTTTCGCGCAGCGTGCCGCGCTGCTGGCCTCATGGTCGGCGCAGC
Source organism: Rhizobium sp. AB2/73 (assembly GCF_020871915.1). NCBI lineage: Bacteria > Pseudomonadati > Pseudomonadota > Alphaproteobacteria > Hyphomicrobiales > Rhizobiaceae > Rhizobium > Rhizobium sp. AB2/73. Next base: position 1,146,519 of record NZ_CP067071.1, read on the forward strand.
GGGAATATGCTTCGGAAATTCGAGCCGGGGATGCCCACCATGAACGGATTTCAGCTGCGCGAGCGAGGGTGAAGATACCCCTCCTGCTCCTGCCTTCCACGGAGGGGCAAGGGAAAGATTATGATACCTCATCCCTCGTGAACGATATCACAATCGGTTTCTGCGCGCTGGACAGTCTTCAGATTGCGGATCGTTACACGGCGGTCCGGGTTGGCAGGACCGGGGAACGTGCCGTTGCAACTTTCGACCAATGGGATCGCTCCTACCTTCTTGAGATGCGGCTTAGCCTTCGCGGCAACGGACCGCTGCTGTTTTCGCAACTGGTCGACGCCGCAAGCGATGAAATCATCTGGGCCGAGCGCATCAGCCTCGGACAATCCTCGCCCGAAGAGCGGAGACAGGTGGTCGCACGTCATATCGTGCTGTCGCTTGCAGGGCAGATCGAGCGGCGGGAGATGATGAGGTCGCATTTCGAGGAAAATCCGGCGGCCTATCAGCGCTATCTCGCCGGCAAGCGTTACATCGAGCGCCTCTCCGTACCCGATCTGCAGAGGGCGCGTGGGGAGCTTGAGATGGCGCTGCGCACCGGCAGCCACTTCGCGCCTGCCTTGAGCTCTATGGCCCGTACCTATTCTAAGGAATGGGTACTGACCTTCGGTGGCGATGCGGCCTTGCTGGACAAGGCGGAAAGCTATGCGATGCAGGCCATCGCAGCGCGGCGCGATATCGCCGACGGCTATCGCGAGCTTGGCATGACGAAGGTCTTCCGAAAGGCGAGTGAGGAGAGCATAGAGGCCTTGAAACTGGCTGAAGCCCTTAATCCGGGGCATGCCGGCATCATTGCCGACCATGCGGAGGCTTTGCTTTATGCGTCCCGGCCGGATCTGGCGCTGACGAAGATTGAAAGCGCTATGGCGCTCAATCCGGTAAGCCCCGATACCTATCTTTGGACTGCTTCCGTGGCGAGCTATACGCTCGGTCGCTTCGAGGCTGCCCTCGATTACATCGGCCGGATGGCGAATGCACGCCTGGCGGACAGGATTTCCGCTGCCAGCTGGGCGATGCTCGGGCATGAGGAAAAGGCAGGCTTTTTCGTTCAGCGCGTCCAAAGAACCAACCCGGATTTCGATGTTGATCGATGGCTTTCCGTCGTGCCTTTCAAGGAGCAATGGCAGCGTGACATCTATCGGGAAGGGCTGCGCCGGGCAGGTTTCTGGAAGGCAATCCCGAACGTGACCATGGCATAGCAGCTGCCCACCATCAGGTGCAAGTGTCACCCTCGCTCACGTCAGTGTTTTCCAATCAACACGAGGTCGGGCTAGTCTTTACCACAATCGCATCCTAACCTCTGCCATATCGCTCTGGACCGTGGACAACCGGTGCGGTATCGATTTCTCAATTGTCCTTTCTAAGTTGATGAATTCACCGGGGAAGATCGTTGCGTTTCGAAGCCCTCAACCGTCTCTGGGATAGCGTTCGGGAGACCAGCCATGATTTCCGTGCCTCGACGGATGTGTTTCCCGTCGTCGATATCGAAAAGCTGGGCACCACCCTCGACCTGAAGGAAAAGGGTGCCGCTGCCGGGCGTCAGAATCGGCCGCCGCCAGATGCGCAATCGCATGACGAGACGGAGCAGCGCATCGTCGCCTGGGTCGAAGCGGAAAAGAAAAGCTCCTATCAGATCCTCGAGGACCAGTTCCAGACTTTCGACAGCCGCTTGCGCAATCTCGATTTCGAGGGACAGTTCGGGCTGATCCGCCAGGCGAACGCATCAAGCGTTTCGGATTTCAAGGCGGAAGTGGCAAGCGGCGTCGACGAGCTTCACGGCTTGCGCCGCAAGCTGAAAACGGCCGAGGATGAAATGGCGGGCTTTAAGGCCAGGCATAAGCTGCAGCGCGCCGCGAAGGTTTCCAGCCGGGCGGCGTGGGGCTTCAAGGTCTCGCTGATCGTCTTCCTCGTGCTCATCGAAATGGTGATGAACGGCAGTTTTCTCGCCAAAGGAAGCGAGCAGGGTCTCGTCGGTGGTGTAACCGAGGCAGCCGCCTTCGCCTTCCTGAACATCGGCACGGCATTGATGTTCTCTTTCTTCTGTGTCCGTTTTCTGGTGCATCGCTCCTTTGCGCTGAAGCTGCTCGGCCTGCTGGGGCTTGTCGCCTATGTCGCCGTGGCTTTGGGCATCAATATCGCGCTAGCGCATTATCGCGAGGTCTCTTCGACGATCCTGAGCGGAGCCGGTGCCGAGGTGATCCAGCGGCTCAAGACCGCACCGCTCGGGTTGCAGGAGCTGAACTCCTGGATGCTCTTTGCCATCGGTCTGATGTTCTCGCTCGTCGCCTTCATCGACGGCTGTTATCTGACCGATCCTTATCCGGGCTTTGCCGGCGTCCAGAAGCGTCTCGATGCGGCCAGAGACAACTACATCGACCGCAAGCTTGATCTGATCGAAGATCTCCGCGAGATCCGCGACGACCACAACAGCAAGATCGAAGAGATCATCCGCGATCTCTCGCTGCGCCGCCAGGAAACGGCTGCCATCATCGCGCATCGTGCCAGGACCGCGGGCCTCTTTGCCGAACACCAGAACCATCTGGAGCGTGCCGCCAATGTGCTGCTCACCTCTTATCGCGATGCCAACCGGGCCGCGCGCACCGAGCCGGAGCCGTCATACTTCAAAGCCGCTTACAAGATGGAGCGCCTGACGCCCGTCATTCGCACGGAAGAGGAATGGGACGACAAGGTGCTGGGCTCGCGTATCCAGAGTGCTCAGGCGGAGCTTTCGGAGCAGATCAAGCGGATCGGCGACGAATTCGAGCGCGCCATCGAAAAATACCATCAGCTCGATAATCTTTTCCCGGAGAGCATCCTTGGCGCGACGCAAGCGGCGTAGCCGGCGCGGCGGATCCGCCGGTCTCATCATCGCAACGGTTTGTCTCGCCGTCCTGTCCCTCGGGATCGTCGGCGCCTATGGCTGGCTGCGTTACAAGGCAAGCGGCAATGTCGCCGTCGACCAGGCGTCTCTCTGCCCCGTGGATGGCCCGAAGGCGGAAACGGCCATCCTGCTCGATGTCACAGATCCGATATCGGACACGACGGCGCTCGATCTCCGCAACCAGTTCCAGAAGATCGTTGCGGACGTGCCGATTGGCGGCGCCATCGATATCTATGCGCTCACAGAAAAGGAAGGTGAGCTGATCCAGACCTTCCATGGCTGCAATCCCGGAAGCGGCGCGAATGTCGACGAATGGACCAGCAATCCGCGCCTCGCACAGGCGCGCTGGGAAAAGGGCTTCCAAAAGCCGCTTGCCGAAATCGCCGGCAAGCTGACGGCGGGCGAGTCCGGCCGGCTGTCGCCGATCATGGCCGCCATTCAGAAGATCAATCTGGAGGTCTTCGCCAATGCGCCAGGCGGCATGCCCAAGCGCCTCTACATCGCTTCCGATATGATCGAGCACACGGCCGCCTTCTCCAATTACAGGGATGGCGCTTCCTATCAGAAATATCAGCAAAGCCCGGCAGATGACCGTTTCCGCACGTCGCTGGATGGTGTCACGGTCAAGATCCTCGCCTTTCAAAGGCCGAACATGAAGTTCAGCATGGAGGAACTTGCGAACTTCTGGATGCAGTGGATCAAGAACAACAAGGGTGATTTTGGCGGCTTCGTGCGGCTGGAGGGGATACGCTGATGGCCAATACCGACGCCAGATATCTCATCCGGGATTATGGGCCGATGGTGCTATTCGCCTCCATCACCATTGGCGGCATGATCTTCATCTGGTCGTCGAAGCTCATGGGCTGGTCGCTGCCAATCGTGACCGGTGTGCCGCTGGTGCTGATGGGGATCTACTTCATCGTATCGCTGGCCGTCGCCGGGTTCCGGCTGCACAATGAGCAGGCGGGCGACAACCTCTATTACATGGGTTTCCTCTTCACCCTGTCGAGCCTCGGCGTATCGCTCTATCTCTTTGCCGGCGAGACATCGATCGAGACCATCGTCCGCAATTTCGGCATCGCTGTCACCTCGACCATTGCCGGCGTGACGCTGCGTATCCTCTTCAACCAGATGCGGCGCGATCCGATCGACATCGAACGCAGCGTGCGCCACGAGCTTGCCGAGATGACGCGGCGTGTCCGCAGCGAACTCGACTCCTCCTCGCGCGAATTCTCCCATTACCGCCGCGTCAGCAACCAGATGCTGTCGGAAGGGTTCGAGGAGATCGCGCGACAGGCCGAGCGCAATGGCCAGGAGATCAACAAGATCCTGGAATTGCTGGCAAAGCAGGCCGTGACACCGATCAACGACGCCGCCGCGCAGCTGACGGCCACGACCTCGCAGCTGTCGGAGATAATCGGCACGTTCGGCACCGCCGTCGAGAATGTCGGCAAGAAGCTCGAGGAGATCCGCGCGCCAGAGGATGTCGTGCGCGCCGAGCTGGCACCGGCGATTGCCGCCATCAAGGAGATGTCGGAGGCGCAATTGCAGCCGCTGCGCAATATCGAGCTGGCGCTCGGTCGTGTGGCCGAAGCGATGGGGCAAACGCCGCTGCCGAAGCCCGATGGCGATATCGCTGTTGAGCCCGAGGCTGTGCCGCGAAAACGCTGGTGGCATCTATGGTAGCAGGAGGATCGGACAGCACGCCGAAGCTGGAGCACAAGGGCTATAATCGTGGCCTCATCCTAGGCCTGACGATGGCCGAATCCATGCTGCTCCTGGTTTTCTGCCTGTTGCTGGTGGCCGCCGCCATGATTTCCGCTGAGAGAAACAAGCGCTACGAGGTCGAGCGGAAGCTTGAGAAGGCCGAGCAGCAAGTCGCGGTGTTGGAGAAGAAGCGAGCGGAGCAGGCGGCTGAGATCGTGCTTCTCCAGTCCAAGGTCGTCTCCGGCGATCTCTCCGCTGCCGACAAGGCCGTGGTGGACAAGCAATGGCGGGAGCTGGTTCTGGCGAAAGAAACACTCGACAGCATGGCGGATCAGGGCGGGACCACAGCTGATCTGCAATCGCTTTCCAAGGTTGCCGCCGTTCTAAAAGAACATGGCGTCTCGCTGGCGGCGGCGCCCGATGAGATCAACAAGCTCTTGGCCGGCAACGCGGGTGGGAAGGGGGCACACGACTGGCCGCCCATCATCAACCTCGACGATGCCAAGAAGAACTATTTCCAGTCGGGAAGCGCCGAACTCACGGGCACCTTCTCCCAGCTGCTCAGCACGACCATCACGGATGAAATCGCGAGCAATCTGAGCCTCTATGGCGCCAATATCGTCGAGGTGATCGGCCACACCGACGAGCAGCCGGTGGCGCGCGAAAAATCCAATCTCGACGATACGATCATCGGCGCGATGGATGGCAAGCTGCCGGTCTCCGCCCTGCTGCCGGCAGACAATGCCGGTCTCGGCCTTGCCCGCGCCATTGCCGTCGCCAATGTGCTCAAGGCCAATCCGAAGCTGAAGGATGCCACTATCCTGCCGATGTCCGCCGCACAGCTCATCTTGCCCGGCGATACCGTCACGTCTGGCCAAAGCGGCGCCGTCGAGGCACGCCGCCGCATCGAAATCCGCGTGCGGGGCAGGACAACGCCTGTCGCCGTCATCAACGCCGGGGCCGCCCCATCAGTGAATACGCAATAGTGCCGATTTGGCGAGGCATCAGTTTCTGAGGCCAGGTGCCTCGTAACCGGTGCGCTCGACATATTCCGTATAGCCGCCGGGATATTGATGAATGCCCTCCGGCGTCAGCTCCAGAACGCGATTGGAGAGCGCCGCCAGGAAATGCCGGTCGTGCGAGACGAACAGCATCGTGCCTTCATATTGCGAAAGCGCCTCGATCAGCATCTCCTTGGTGTCGAGATCGAGATGGTTGGTCGGCTCGTCGAGCACCAGCAGGTTCGGCGGATCGAAGAGCATGATCGCCATGACGAGCCGCGCCTTCTCGCCGCCCGACAACACGCGGCACTTCTTTTCCACATCGTCGCCGGAGAAGCCGAAGCAGCCGGCAAGCGCCCGCAGCGAGCCTTGACCGGCCTGCGGAAAATCATGCTCGAGCTGCTGGAATACGGTGCGCTCTCCATCCAGCAGATCCATGGCGTGCTGGGCGAAGTAGCCCATCTTGACGCTGGCGCCGAGCGCAACGCTGCCCTCGTCCGGCTGCGTCGAGCCGGCAACCAGCTTCAGGAGTGTGGATTTGCCGGCGCCGTTGATGCCCATGATGCACCAGCGCTCGCGGCGTCGCACCATGAAATCCAGCCCTTCATAGATGGTCCGGCTGCCATACTTCTTGTGGACGTTTTTCAGCACGGCTACGTCTTCGCCCGAGCGCGGCGCCGGCTGGAATTCGAAGGCGACGGTCTGTCGGCGCTTCGGCGGCTCGACGCGATCGATCTTCTCCAGCTTCTTCACGCGGCTCTGTACCTGCGAAGCATGCGAGGCGCGCGCCTTGAAGCGTTCGATGAACTTGATTTCCTTGGCGAGCATCGCCTGCTGGCGCTCGAACTGCGCCTGCTGCTGCTTTTCGTTCTGAGCGCGCTGCTGCTCGTAGAATTCATAGTCGCCCGAATAGCTGGTGAGATTGCCGGCATCGATTTCGATGATCTTGGTGACGATGCGGTTCATGAACTCGCGGTCGTGCGAGGTCATCAGCAACGCGCCCTCGTAGCCCTTCAGGAAGGATTCGAGCCAGATCAGACTTTCGAGATCGAGATGGTTGCTCGGCTCGTCGAGCAGCATGACATCGGGGCGCATCAAGAGGATGCGGGCAAGTGCCACACGCATCTTCCAGCCGCCAGACAGCCCGCCGACATCGCCGTCCATCATCTCCTGGCTAAAGCTCAAGCCCGCTAGCACTTCACGGGCGCGGCCTTCGAGGGCATAGCCATCGAGTTCCTCATAACGCGCCTGCACCTCGCCATAGCGCTCGATGATCTCATCCATCCTGTCGGCTTGGTCCGGATCGCTCATCGCTGCTTCGAGTTCGCGAAGTTCGGCGGCAACGGCGCTGACGGGACCGGCGCCCTCCATGACTTCCGCGACCGCACTGCGCCCTTCCATCTCGCCGACGTCCTGATTGAAGTAGCCGATGGTGACACCCTTATCGACGGAAACCTGCCCCTCGTCGGGCTGCTCCTGCCCGGTAATCATCCGAAAAAGCGTTGTCTTTCCCGCGCCGTTCGGCCCGACGAGCCCGACACTCTCGCCCCTGTTGAGCGCCGCGGACGCCTCGATGAAGAGGATGCGATGGCTATTCTGCTTGCTGATATTCTCGATACGAATCATGGTTACGCGAAGTCCGAAGAAAGTGTTTCGGGCGCCTTATGCCACGGGTTATGGGCTCTGTCGCAGGTTTTCGAGCGGAGATGTGGGATCGACAGCGAACTGACGTTCAAGGGCGACAATTTCCGCCAAGCCTACTTGCCCTACGGAAAAGAAACTTTTGACGGGACGACGGATTCTGGCCCACGCGCCCGTTCAATCAACACGGCTTCCGGGAGGACCGGCGCGCGGTCGGATCGCCGGCTGCTTTCCGCTCGATCGGAAGCCGCTATATTCATTGTCATTCTTCTCAGCCGAGTTTTGCAGATGAAAATTCCGAAAAGCATTCAGAACCGGGTTTTCTTCCGACTGTCGATCGCAGCATTAGTCGCCATCGGGATGTCAAGCGACGCTCAATTAGCCAATGCTGCCTCCGAGCACGTGCGGCTCAATGAGCCAGTCAAGGAGGTTGCGGATCAACGCCTGCTCCTCGATACGCCCGAGGGGAAGGGGGAATTGCCTGTCTACGCGGATCATGCGATCGAAGCGGCATCGCCCGACGTGACGAAGGTGTTGATCATCGTCCACGGCACGCTCCGAAACGCCGATGCCTATTATGCGACCGGGCAGGAGGTGCTCGCAAAGGCAGGCGATCTCGCTGACGGTACGATGGTGGTTGCGCCGCAGTTCCTGATAAGACCGGATGTGAACGCTTTCTCGCTGTCTGCGCAGACGCTGGCCTGGACGCAGAATGGCTGGAAAGGCGGAGAACCCGCCCGCCAGCCGGCGCCGATCAGTTCCTTCGCCGCGCTCGATGCCCTGCTGCGGCATTTCGCTGACCGTCGCCTGTATCCGTCGCTGAAGAGCATCGTCGTGATGGGGCATTCGGCGGGAGCACAATTGGTCCAGCGCTATGCCGTTGCCGGACGGGAGGTGGAAAATCTGACGAGCGCCGGCATCTCCGTGCGTTATCTCGTCGCCAATCCGTCGAGCTATGTCTATTTCGACAACGAGCGACCGGCCTTGCCGGATCAGCAGGCAGGGCTGGCTTCCTGCCCGAAGGCGACGCAATGGCGATACGGCCTCGCCGGCGCTCCACCATATGTATCCTCGCAGGACCCGAAGCTTCTGGAAACGAGATATGCCGCGCGCAACGTGGTCTATCTGCTGGGCCAGGCGGACACGAATCCCTATACCCATTTCATCGACCGCTCGTGCGCCGCGATGGCGCAAGGGCCGTATCGGCTCGCGCGCGGGCTCACCTTTTTCGACTATATGAAGAAGCGGCATCCTTCCGATCTCGATCAGAAGGTCGTCGAGGTACCCGGCGTGGGGCATGATGATGAAGGGATGTTCACCTCGGATTGCGGCATTGCCGTTCTGTTCGATCGACCGGTGCCGCCGTCCTGCCCGGTTATCGATGGGACTGCAAAACTATCCGGAGCGGTGCCGTAAGTTTTCTCGAGTGGTCGATCCCCATCGCGATCACATGCATATACTGATGCTTTTGGGGGGGCCATCGTGATCCGCCATCCATTTCATGCGTCAGCTGCGATAGGCCGGCTGCGGGCGCGATGATCGGATTTTTCGCTGTATCGGGCGCTCGATGCTCAGGTAGCAAACGATGGCAAAGGCCAGCGAACCCAATGCGATAGGCATCGGCTGCATATCGTGCGGCACTCCGATGCGCAAAAGCAGTGCAGTGACCAGGATGCCGGTCAGGACGTGCCAAACATAGATGGAATAGGAGGCATCCCCCAGGAAATGCAGGAATGCCAGCTGCGGCACGCCTCGTTCCCGCTCGGCGAAAACAGCACCTGACAGCAGCAACACTGCCGGTATGCCCCAGCGCACAGCCCGTTCCAGATGGATCAGCGGGTCGCTCGCCACAAGCAGCACGACCCCGACTATCATCAAGCCGATGGCCGCGGGAAAAGGCAGCCGAAAGCCACGTTTCCACAGGTGCCCGATGATGATGCCGGCGGCGAATTCCAGAATGACCGGCTGTGCGAAAACACTGAGATAGCCGGAAGGCAGCAGGTAATGCGCGATCACGATTGTCACCAGAGCCACCATCAGGAACCATAGCCGCCTGAATGCCGGCACAAGTAGTGAGATCGAAAAGATGAGATAGAAGAACATCTCGTAGGAGAGCGTCCATCCCTGCTCGACCACAGGGTGCAGGGCTTCGTCCTTCATGAAGGGCACGAAGAACAGCGAGCCGATCAAGTTCTCGATGCTCGAATTCGTGTCGAAGAAGAATTGCGGTTTCAGCACGGCAACGATGAAGGTTGCCGCTGTCGCGATCCAGTAAAGCGGCACGATCCTGATGAGCCGGCGCCACATGAATTCCTGCGGACCGAGCGATCTTCCATCGGTCGTAACCCACATGATGAAGCCGCTGATGACGAAGAATATATCGACCCCAGCTGCTCCGCTCTTGAACTCCAAGCCATATGTTTCGCAGACATGGAAGCAAAGAACGGAAATCGCGGCGATGGCGCGTAGATATTGGATACTCTTGATATCGCTGCCGGTTTTCAGGATGTTGCCTCCTGCGACTGGACCACTATCGCCGATGCCCCGATGGCCGATCAGCAATAGAATGCGTCGAAAGGCCGGACACCCGTGTGGATTGGCTTGGAGTAGGGCAGATATGGCTGGCAGCAACAATTTCAATCAAAATGGATGATTTCCTGCCATTTCGTGGCTGAAATCGCGCATTTGAGGTGGCCCGCTGAACGGCCGATCCAGCCAAAAGCTTTCGCCTATGCAGGGGACTGGCAGTTCCGCCGAAGCCGGTTAGACCGCTCTAACTTCGGCAAGCCGCTTGACCGCATATTCGTCCTGCCAGCAGACGGCGGCCTCCCATGCGGCTGACGCCTGTGCGGCGATATCATAAGCACCATCGGTGAGATCGGCAGCGTTGTCGGGCAATACGAGATCAAGATCTGGAACGTCGACATGTGATTCATCCCAGTCGATCAACGCGACGCGATCTGCCGTCATGCGGATATTGCCAGGGTTTTTGGGGTTTCCATGCACAACGCATGCCTGACGCCCGGCGAGACGCGCCCACGCTGCTCGGCATCGAGCGACGCCCTCGGGCGGCATTGCGGCAAGATTGATCCTCGTTCCGGCTTCAGCATGCAGGAGGTCGGTCGACGATTTCCAGCCGGGACGTTGAGGCCAGCCGTGTGTCAGCCGGTGCAGCTCGCGGAGCGTCTCGGCAACGCGAAGCCAATCGGCCCGCGTTTCGGGCGGCCCTCCTTCGATGTATTTCATCACCACCAGACCGTCCACGAAGAGCCGGCCATCCGTCGTCGGGATCGGCGTCGGAACGGTCATGCCTTCACGGTCGAGGTATTGGAGTAGCTCGGTTTCCCAGGCGAGATCAGCGCCGGTTCTGGAGCCGAGACGACCGACGGCAATCCGTCCACGGATGCGAACACGCCATACATCATTGGCAACTCCACCGGTGAGTGGTTCGATGCGGACCGCGTCTTCACCCCATTGCGCAAGTGCTTCCCATCCCATCGGCGATACCCTTGGCGCGTTATTGGTGCTGATTTGGCCTCGGCCGCAGGCGCGGACAACACCAATTAACGCGAGTTTGGCAAACTCGGCAAGTTGTGTTGTTACGTCTGCTCCAGGGACATCCAGGCGTTTGCAGTGCCCTTCAAAGCTGCGATTCCTCGCTATCGGATTGGATGTTTCCTGACAGGGTGCAGTTGCATGCAGTCAGCGTCTCGCTCATCAGGAAGCACTGTAGCGACGCTCGCGATGATAGCTCCGAAACGAATTCACCGGGCCATTGCGGACCCGGTGAGCGTTTGGATGATGCTACTGACTTTGTGATAAACGTAACGCCGATACGACAAGGTTCACGTCATCCTGGACGATCCGTTGAACACTCAGCTGCAGCCGCTCGTCGCGCCGCAGGTGTCGCACTTCTCGCAGGTGCCGTTGCGGACCATCGTGAAGTTCTGGCATTCCGTGCACATGTTGCCCGTGTAGCCCTGCATGATGGAGCGGGCGCGGCGTTCGGATTCCAGCTTCTTGGCTTCCGTCTTGGCATTGGCAGCTTCGCTTGCCGCATCGTCGGTGAAGAGGCCGGTCGCGGATTCGGAGATGACTTCCTCGGCGATCTCTTCAGCCAGTTCCTTCGCACGCTCCTCATAATCGCGCTTGAAGGCGACGACTTCGGAGGTCGAGACGGAGCTTGCCGGTTCCAGCTTGCGGACCGTGTTGCCGGCGAAAGCCGTGACCGTGCCGAGGGAGGCGGCGCGGGCCGGGGCGGCTGATGCGGCACCCTTGGCTTCGGCTGCCGGACGCTCGCCCGATGTCGGAACCAACGTCGGCTTGTAGCCGCGGGTCAGGCCCTTGGAGACGACATCGGCCTTGCCTTCGGAAACACCGCGGCCGAGCGCCGTGTTGTTGAAGTCGGACGTGTCGACATGGGCGAGATCGTGACGGCCGAGATAGGAGATCGCCAGTTCGCGGAACACGTAGTCGAGGATCGACGTGGCGTTCTTGATGGCGTCATTGCCGGTGACGATGCCGGCCGGCTCGAACTTGGTGAAGGTGAAGGCATCGACATATTCCTCGAGCGGCACGCCATACTGCAGGCCGAGCGAGACCGAGATCGCGAAGTTGTTGATGAAGGCGCGCAGAGCGGAGCCTTCCTTGTTCATGTCAAGGAAGATTTCGCCGAGACGGCCGTCGTCATATTCGCCGGTACGCAGGAAGATGGTGTGACCGCCGATCTTCGCCTTCTGGGTATAGCCCTTGCGGCGGCTCGGCAGCTTTTCCTGCGTGCGGACGACCTTTTCGATCACCCGCTCGACGATCTTTTCCGTGATGGTGACGGCCTGTGCGGCTGCCGGTGCCTGCAGGAATTCCTCCAGCGCATCTTCGTCGCCGTCGTCCTCGATCAGCGAGGCGTTCAGCGGCTGGCTGAGCTTGGAGCCGTCGCGGTAAAGGGCGTTCGCCTTCAGGCCGAGCTTCCAGGACAGCATGTAGGCATTCTTGCAGTCCTCGACGGTCGCCTCGTTCGGCATGTTGATCGTCTTGGAGATGGCGCCCGAGATGAACGGCTGGGCTGCCGCCATCATGCGGATGTGGCTCTCGACCGAGAGATAACGCTTGCCGATCTTGCCGCAGGGGTTGGCGCAATCGAAGACGGCGAGATGCTCGTTCTTGAGGAACGGAGCGCCTTCCAGCGTCATCGCACCGCAGACATGGATGTTGGCGGCTTCGATATCCTTCTTGGAGAAACCAAGGTGCTCAAGCAGGTTGAAGCTCATATCGGCCATCTGCTCGTCGGACACCTTCAGCGCGCCCTTCAGGAAATCGGCGCCGAGCGTCCACTGGTTGAAGACGAACTTGATGTCGAAGGCGCTCTTCAGCGCAGCGTTGACGGCATCGACCTTCTCGGCGGTGAAGCCCTTGGCCTTCAGCGTCGACGGGTTGATGGCCGGAGCCTGGTTCAGGTTGCCGTGACCGACGGCATAGGCCTCGATTTCGGCGATCTGGCTTTCGGAATAGCCGAGCGTGCGCAGGGCTTCCGGAACGGCGCGGTTGATGATCTTGAAGTAGCCGCCGCCGGCGAGCTTCTTGAACTTCACCAGGGCGAAGTCCGGCTCGATGCCGGTCGTGTCGCAATCCATGACGAGGCCGATCGTGCCGGTCGGCGCGATCACGGTTGCCTGTGCGTTGCGATAGCCATGCTTTTCGCCGAGTTCCAGCGCCTTGTCCCAGGCCGCCTTGGCATGGGCGACGAGATCCTGGTCCGGATTGTCGGAATGGATCAGCGCCACCGGATTGACCGACAGGCTCTCGTAGCCCGAGGTCTCGCCGTAGGCGGCGCGGCGATGGTTGCGGATAACGCGCAGCATGTTTTCGCGGTTTGGCTTGAACATCGGGAAGGTCCCGAGTTCGGACGCCATTTCGGCCGAGGTCGCATAGGCGATACCGGTCATGATCGCGGTCAGCGAGCCGGCGATGGCGCGGGCTTCGTCCGAGTCATAGGGAATGCCCGACGACATCAGCAGGCCGCCGATATTGGCGTAGCCAAGGCCGAGCGTGCGGTATTCGTAGGAGAGTTCGGCAATGCGGCGCGAGGGGAACTGCGCCATCATGACAGAGATTTCGAGAACGACGGTCCAGAGGCGGACGGCATGTTCATAATCGGCAATGTTGATGCGCTTCGTCGCTGCGTCCTTGAAGGTCATCAGGTTCAGCGAAGCGAGGTTGCAGGCCGTGTCGTCGAGGAACATGTATTCCGAGCACGGATTGGATGCGCGGATCGGGCCGGCAGCCGGGCTGGTGTGCCAGTCGTTCATCGTCGTATTGAAGTGCAGGCCCGGATCAGCCGATGCCCAGGCGGCGTAGGAGATGGACTCCCAGAGATCGCGGGCTTTCAGCGTCTTGACGACCTTGCCGTCCTTGCGGGCGGTCAGGTTCCAGTCGCCATCATTCTCGACGGCACGCAGGAAGTCGTCCTTGATCGAGACCGAGTTGTTGGAGTTCTGACCGGATACGGTGAGATAGGCTTCCGAATCCCAGTCCGTGTCGTAGGTCTTGAATTCCAGATCCTTGTAGCCCTGGCGGGCGAACTGGATGACGCGCTGTACGTAGTTTTCCGGGACCTGGTCCTTCTTGGCAGCGCGGATTTCGCGCTTCAGGGCAGGGTTCTTGGCCGGGTCGAAGCAATCGTCATTGTCGCCTTCGCAATTGACCGCCGCCTTCATGATCGCCTTCAGGTGCTTGGCGACGATCTTCGAGCCGGTCACAAGGGCGGCAACCTTCTGCTCTTCCTTGACCTTCCAGTTGATGTAGTCCTCGATATCGGGATGGTCGATGTCGACGACCACCATCTTGGCGGCGCGGCGGGTCGTGCCCCCCGACTTGATAGCGCCGGCAGCGCGGTCGCCGATCTTGAGGAAGCTCATCAGGCCGGAAGAACGGCCGCCGCCGGAAAGCTTTTCACCCTCGGCGCGCAGCATCGAGAAGTTCGAGCCGGTGCCGGAGCCGTATTTGAAGAGGCGGGCTTCGCGAACCCACAGGTCCATGATGCCGCCTTCGTTGACGAGATCGTCTTCGACGGACTGAATGAAGCAGGCATGCGGCTGCGGATGCTCATAAGCCGACTTGGACTTGGTGAGCTTGCCGGTGAAGGGATCGACATAATAGTGGCCCTGGCCGGGGCCGTCGATGCCATAGGCCCAGTGCATGCCGGTGTTGAACCATTGCGGGGAGTTCGGCGCGACGCGTTGGGTGGCGAGCATATAGGCAAGCTCGTCACGGAAAGCGGAGGCGTCTTCTTCGGACGAGAAGTAGCCGCCTTTCCAGCCCCAGTAGGTCCACGTGCCGGCGAGGCGGTCGAAGACCTGGCGCGCATCGGTTTCGGAACCGCTCTGCTGATCCTTCGGCAGGTCCTTCATGGCCGCATCGTCGGGCACGGAACGCCACAGGAAGGAAGGAACGTCGTTTTCCTCGACCTTCTTCAGTTTGGCGGGCACGCCGGCCTTGCGGAAATACTTCTGCGCGAGAATGTCGGCGGCGACCTGCGAGAACTGCGCGGGTACGTCGATGTTTTCGAGGCGGAACACGATCGAACCGTCAGGATTCTTGATCTCGCTGGTCGCCTTGCGGAATTCGATGTCCGCATAGGGTGACTGGCCGGCCTTCGTAAAACGACGTTCGATGCGCATGGTCCGTATCCTTATTCGTTGGTGTGCGCCTGCACGAAAACAGGGCGCAAAAATTCTCATTCCGGCATCGCGAATTCAACGCGCAGCCAGCTTCCGATCCGCTCTTTGACAGGAGGTGTCACCCGGAGATGTCTTTCCTGTATCTTGTGGTGATGGTGGCTGCAAACACTAAATATAGTATTAACAGCTTATTGCCGCCAGTCCCCGCATGTGTTTTTTCGGCAGCATCGAGATCGACACAAAAACCCTCACGGCGGGCCACCTGCACAGGTGAATCGCCTTGAATCCAAATCCGATTTCGAATTGAGAACCAGTCCTCGTAACCCCGCCTGGTCCAGTCGCCGCCGCAACGTCGTCCATTAACTTTGAAAGACCCGATTCCGTCAAGGGGTGGTTTGTAATGGATTGCTAACCACAATATCTTGTGGGCTTGCCTGTGGAAACTGGGGAAATGCCAGTAGGTTAAGAGATTCAAGAGCTTGAGGAGGGATGCTCGCCCTTCGCGCGACCGCTGGCGCAACAAGTATCATCACTGGCGATGTCGAAAGCGACAAAATTGTGACCGTGACTTCAATGCCATTGGCAGCGCCGTAAATCCATGCCGTGGCGCATCATGATTCGCGCGGAAAGCCTTGAATCTTACGCTTTCTCGCCTTTGTGACGCCCACTAAATCTAGTGGGCGCCGTAGCGCCCACCTCTATTACCACTATTCGAATCACATTTCGCGACTGCGCATGAATCGTGACTGATTCGCGTGCCGGCAGCGGGAGGTCAGCCGCGATGGCCCTTGGCGATCGGCTCCTGATAGGTGAAGCCCATGTCCCAGGGGAAGTAGATCCAGGTGTCCTGGCTGACCTCGGTGATGAAGGTGTCGATCGTGGGAACGCCGGTCGGCTTGGCGTAGACGCAGGCGAAATGCGCCTTGGGCAGCATGGCGCGGACTTCGAGAGCCGTCTTGCCGGTATCGGTGAGATCGTCGATGACGAGGACGCCTTCGCCGCCATTGACCGACAGTTCCGGTGCGATGCCCTTGAGCAGGTTCA
This sequence comes from Rhizobium sp. AB2/73, assembly GCF_020871915.1. NCBI lineage: Bacteria > Pseudomonadati > Pseudomonadota > Alphaproteobacteria > Hyphomicrobiales > Rhizobiaceae > Rhizobium > Rhizobium sp. AB2/73. The sequence continues at coordinate 1,162,517 of NZ_CP067071.1, forward strand.
TTTCGCCCTGGCTGGAATAGTCGTGATAGGAGGCGACGCAGACTGTTTCGATCAGCCGGATATTGAGCTCGCGAGAGATGATGGCGGCCGGCACAAGGCCGCCCCGGGTGATGCAGACGATCGCCTTGAATTCACGGTTGAGGCCGGCAAGCCGCCAGGCAAGCGCGCGCGCATCGCGATGGAACTGATCCCAGGATACTGGAAAGGCTTTATCGGGCAGGGACATGGCAGAAAGCTCCGGGGCATGGAATAACGACGCACCGGCAGCGCCGGCGACCCTGAGCAGACCCCGCGGCAGGCGCGGACCAAGAACCAAATCCGGAACGCGATTCGCTTGCTATCTGCCTGAACGGGATCTTATCCGGGAAAGCCTGGGCTTTTCAGGATCATGCCCCTTCGACCGCGCGAACGGTTCCCTGGCGGGAATTCTGTCATCGGTCGCTGCTTTCTGCTGGATTTACGGGCAAAAGGCAATAGCCGCGAAGCGGCCAACCGATGCACATTTGCACCGGTTGACACAGGATTTGAGCTTTCAGCCGCTCAGCGGGCCAGCAGCGTCATTGCCGTCATCGATTGCAGCAGGGTGCGCGTCGTGCCGCCGAAGATCATCTGCCATAGCCAGGAATGCGTATAGGCGCCCATGACCAGCAGGTCGATGCTGTCATCCGCCAGGCGGTTTTCGATGACCTGCGACGGCGTCGACTTGCCGCTGCAGGCTGCCGTTTCGAACTTGGCGCGAACACCGTGGCGCGTCAGCGCCGCTGCGATCCGGACGCCGGTCTCCTTGGACGGGTGGGGGTCCTTTTCCGACGTGCTGACGGAAAGGATCTCCACCGAATCCGCAGCCTTGAGAAAAGGCAGGGCGTCGAAGGTGGCGCGGGCCACTTCCTTGGAGCCGTTCCAGGCGATCAGCACGCGGCGGACCGGCTTCGGTTCCTTGAGAATGTAGGGGATCAGCAGAACCGGCCGGCCGCTGTCGAACAGGAAGGTTTCGACATCGACCTGAGTATCGGCATATTTCGACGGGTCTGGCTGCACGGCCACCAGCAGATCGGCACTGCGGGCACTTTCGATCAGCGGTTCGGTGCCGTAGCCGACCGTACTGGCAAAGCTGTGCCATTCATAGTCGATACCAGCGGCTTCCATCCTTGAGCGGAACACCCGTTCGATTTCGACCGCCTGGTTATGGGCGACATCCTGAAGCGCCTGGACCGCAACAGGGTCCGGGATCTCCATTGGCGCCACCAGTGGCACGGTCGAAACAATTTCCGCATGAAGCCCGATGACATGGGCGCCGTGCTCCTTGGCGAGCGCCGCCGAAAACGCGGCGGCGATGGGCGTATTGTCGGGATTGTCGAGAACGGTCACTATCGTTTTGTAGGACATGAAGAGATCTCCCATGCGGAAGGGTTGGATCGGATCATGATATCAGCATTCCGCTACAAGATAATGCTCAGAATGGTCTCAGAGTTCCCCGGAAAGTACACACCTTCGTTAAAGGTCAGGCCTCAGCCGACTGATTTTCCTTGGCTTTCGACTGTCGGATGGCTTCGATCATTGCGCGCACTTCCTCTGCGACTCTTTCGACCAATTCCGCCGAGCGGCCCCTGACGACGATCTCCGTCGAGAAGAATTGGCCGACATAGCGCGGGTAGGAGCCGATGCTGGTTTCAGGATGCGCCTTCTGGATGAGGCCGAGCGGCGTGCCGATCTCGCCCTCGCCATAGGGGCAGGAAATCGCTGTTGATAGCACCTTTGCGCCGGTCCTGAGTGTCGGGATGACATTGTCGAGCATCGCCTGGAAAACCTGCGGCACGCCGGCCATGACGTAAACGTTGCCGATGTTGAAGCCGGGAGCGGTCGAGACCGGATTGGCGATATGCTTCGATCCTACGGGCATGCGGGCCATGCGCTGGCGAGCCTCGGTGAATTCCATCTCGCGCCGAGCATACATTTCGCCCATGATTCTCATGGCTTCGGCATCGTGCTCACAGGCCACGCCGAATGCCTTGGCGATGGCATCGGCGGTGATATCGTCATGCGTCGGGCCGATGCCGCCTGAGGTGAAGACGTAATCATACTGACCGCGCAAGGCATTCAGCGCCGAAACGATCGCGTCCTCGTCATCGGCGACGATGCGAACTTCCTTCAGGTCGATGCCGGCCAGCAGCAGCACATCGGCGAGATGGCCGATATTCTTGTCCTTCGTGCGGCCGGAGAGCAATTCGTCGCCGATGGCCAGCATGGCGGCTGTGACAATGATTTCGTTCGACATGAAGATATCCGTGAAAAGGCGCGATCCGCGCGTTCGCAAAAGGTCCGAAATAGGTAGCGTGCTTTACGGCGAATGCAAACGCTCGTTTCACGATCTCTGCTCCGGTGGAAGTACGCCCAGACCGAAATTTCCGTCTACGCAGGATGAACACTGCGTTCTGAGCGCGGGGGCTGCGCAGCTGTCGCATCGCTGATACAACACACCGCGACAATCAACGCGTCCAACAACAGGAGACGTTCATGGCTAAGGTACTGGTTCTCTATTATTCCTCCTACGGTCATATCGAGAAGATGGCTTATGCTGTCGCGGAAGGTGCAAAGTCGGCCGGCGCGGACGTCACCGTCAAGCGCGTGCCGGAACTCGTTCCGGAAGAGGTCGCAAAGGCCTCTTATTTCAAGCTCGATCAGGAAGCCCCGATCGCAACCCCGGATGAATTGGCCGAATACGACGCTATTATTGTCGGTGCTGGCACGCGCTTCGGCACCGTTGCCTCGCAGATGCGCAATTTCTGGGATCAGACCGGCGGCCTGTGGTTCGGCGGTAAGCTCGTCGGCAAGGTAGGCTCGGTCTTCACCTCGTCCGCAACCCAGCACGGCGGCCAGGAATCCACCATCCTCGGCTTCATCCCGACGCTTCTCCACCACGGCATGGCCGTCGTCGGCCTCCCTTACGCCTTCCAGGGCCAGATGGGCACGGAAGAAGTCAAGGGCGGCTCGCCCTACGGCGCCTCCACCATCACCAACGGCGACGGCTCCCGCCAGCCTTCCGAAATCGAACTGGAAGCAGCAAAGTTCCAGGGCGCGCACGTCGCCAAGATCGCGGCCAAGCTCACGGCTTGAATTGAATTCCACATGTTGATTGAGAGAGGCGCGGCGAAGGCTGCGCCTCTTTTCATTGGGATTTTGATGGAATTTGATTTTGGTGCGGACGACGGGGGTCGAACCCGTACAGCCAAAGGCCGAGGGATTTTAAGTCCCATATAGCAATATATAAGACGCTGTTATTGCTTGATAATATGTTCGTAATTCTGTGTATGTGTACGATACTGTGTACGAATTGACGGTTAAATCACGAGCCGTAGAGCGCACTCTTCCCAGGACGCCTCTCGCGATTGATGCTGATCAATGCGCCAGTGCTTGCAAGGCCGATGATATAGCTCATGGGTGAGACGTGGGAGAATTTCATTGGCGAGCAAATCTTGATCTGCGAGGCTCTGACCGCGGAGATCGAGAAACGTCGGCCGGAATTACTGCGGGAGGATTATTCTCCGACCGCTGCGGATGCGGAAGATATTCAGCGGCTTAGAGTTCTACGCGCCTCTCGCGAAGGACTTCTGCATCTGGCGAACCGGAAAATGAAGTGCAGCAGGCAACAGACCGGCTAACTGGCAATTGAAGCGAGAGCAGCGCTGCGAAAGGTCCTCCGGCTTTCCGGTCGGCTACGTGTCCATGGGGAAAATGATGCGAGCTTGCATTCCAATTTCCTGCAGAAGAAACAGAAGTCCGCCACCGTCTATTAGCTCAATCGGTTTATCCGACGCGAAATTGAACGCGTCAGGACCATAGCCGCTCGTCGTGACGAGAATTCCCTTGTTCGCGCCTTCATTCATCATGGTCCCGTAGAGATCCCGAACTGCCGAGACACCGACCGTGTGCCGATATCGTTTTGCTTGAATGACCACCTTTCCTCCGAGAACCGGTCTCTTATCATAGGCTACGCAATCGACCCCGCCGTCCCGAGACGACCGCGTCAGCTTCGATTCCAGGCCCATCTTGCCAAATAGGTTGGCGACTAAATGCTCGAATTCCGACGGAGTTAGATCCATCAGATTCGGCGCTGAACTTAATCCGGATACCAAATCGCTCTGATCAATAAACCTTGCATCAGCCATGTTGAACTCAACAATTGGCTTTACAGGTTGTGCTTCGCTCGCATGGCGAGAGACTTGGGCACCTAGATTGCGCAGGCACGTCGCCTTGTCCACACGTGCAAGATTGATCGCGTTGAACGCTTCCTTGGTCGTTCTTACAGAAATGAGGTGTGGCTGGATGTCATGTCCCGTAGCGGGATCGACCGTATGCACGTAACCATTGAAACAACATGTTTCGATCGTATTTGCTTGGTCCGCCTCAAAGATCTCGTGAATTGTTCGGAGAGCGACACTGGCGATGACGTCCTGATAAATCGACTTTAGGTCGGCACCCTTGCGTGGCTTTGCCTCGATGGCGTCACGTGCTTTGACATATTTGAACTCCGAGAGCTCAGGCACAATGCTTGGGGCCGGGAGCTCATACTCAACGACCAATTGCTTCGAGGCGGCTGCAAAGGCTAACGAGAAACCCTGCGGGAACCCCTCAGGATAGGCGGAGCGTTCTAACACCATCGTATTATAAGCCACAATGGCGTCGGGTTCTGCGGCAAAATAACTAGCTTTAAACGTATCGACTTCCGCATTTCTCTGGTCGATCTTCGCGTTTAACGCTTTGACTTCTCTTGCGTAAGCGGATCGGGCATCCTCAATTTTGGCCAACCGCGATGCTTCTTGGCTCTGCCATTCGGCGTAGTCCGCTTGAAACTTCGCCTCGGCGTTTGCCAGCGCGCTCGCGTGGCGCTTGGAGAAGCCAGGTATCAACTTTGCGAACATGGTCGGTTCGCCAACTTTTACAATATAGGTCTCTCGGCGAGGGGGCTCTGCTCCCGTCGCGATAGCTGGCGGCAACACGAAGGGCGGAGGCGCTTGGACTATGCGTAGGCTGTCGAAGCTGATGGTGTCATCTATAGAAAGGGTAGCGGGAAGTATTTGAGAAAGCTCAGCCAGTCGTTCAGCGACTTCTCGGTTCTGCATTTCCGCTTCGTCTTCACGATCTTCGATGTACTGGGCGCGAGCAGCCTTCTCGGCCTCCTTTTTCGACAGCACCAATTGCCGCTCAAGATTTTGTTGGTGTCGCAAACGCTGACGCTCTTGACGCTCAGCCTCTCGCTGCGCTTTCAGACGCTGCGACGCGTTTATCCGCTGCTGTCGCGCTGCCTGCCTTGCCATGGACATTACAAATTTTTCGAGGCCGCCCCGTCTCGCCATGCTCGTCACCCAAAACTCAAGATCCGGAATTTAAGAATAGCCGTAAAATACAAACATATAGTTGAATATTTTGATTAGTCCTTTCGGGCGGCTGGGTTGCAGAGCGCTTCTAACAGAAGACTGGCGTTACTTAAAAATCGCTATGTTTAGGCCTATTGCTCGAATGGGGAAATGGTGACGCAAAAGTGACGCGAGTGACTTTCTAGTCGGAAGACTCTCTCAAACCGTTGAAAATATTGGTGGGCGGTACAGGATTCGAACCTGTGACCCCTACCGTGTGAACCAATCGAGGGCTTATTTCTGCTATTAGGAAATAAGCACATGCCCATGTAATCCTGTCATTTTTTCAATTTAACTGATCGTCATTACTTCATTTTCCACGTCACCAATGGTATAAATTGGTGACGTGAAAGTGACGTGCATGCCGAAACTATATTTAACTGACGATCTAATCCCGACGCTTAGGTGTCCGACGGGAAAAACGCAGATTGTTTACTGGGATTATCCCGTCGGAATTGATGGGCGTACCCGCAATGGCTCTATGTCGGGGCTAGGCGTCAAAGTCACCTGCCTCGGAAGAACGGCATTCATTCACGATTACAGGATAGCCGGCGAACGGTATCGAAAAATCCTCGATTCTACCGCCAATATGAAGGTCGCATCCGCACGGTTGCTCGTTTCGGATCGCCAAGCCCAGCTCAAGACTGGCAAGAATCCCGACGCCGCCGCTGCTGCCCAGACTGAACAAGAGGCCAACGAGGTTCAGCTCGTAACGGTCCGCGAAATCATCAACCGCTATTGGGAAAGTCACATCAGCAGCCTTTCGGAAGGATACCGGGAGGGGTTCGCGCTGTTTGTGGCAAGATGGTTGAGACGCGCGCCGAAGAAGGAAACTCGCCGCGGGCAAAACATTAAAAGGAGCTACATCGACTTTGGAACGATGTTCGCCGATCGCTCCTTTGCCTCCATCAAGCCGCTCGACATTGAACGTTTTCAGAAGCAGTTCACATCTCCGTACAGCCACAATGACGGGCTAAGGCATGTCAGTGCCTTGTTCAACTGGGCGATCCGCATGCAGCTCGTTGATATTCGGAACCCCTGCGAAGCCATTCGCGCGCGGAAGGTTGTCCGGCGGCGCCGGGATTATTCCACCGAGCAGATACAGCAAATCGCGTCTCACATCTTCAATCCGGTTCTCGAAGTCGTGCCGGAAATCGAAAGTCTCACCGGCTTTCAGAAGCGGAATGCCGCTCTCGCCAAGGCGGTCGTGCTAACCGCCAACGATCAGATGCTGGAACTGTGCAACCTCATGGGCATCCTCTTCCTGACTATGGCGCGGCCCAGCGATCTTGCCACGGCCAGGTTCGAGCACTTCGACCTCGAAAAGCTCATCTGGCACAAGCACAATACGAAAGGCATCAAGCTATCCCGTTCGGTCTCTGAATACGCCTACCGTTCGGTGCCGATCCACCCCCGCGTGGTGGATATCGTTCGGGCACAGCGGGTTCGCTGGCCTAAGAGTGAGCTCCTGTTCCCGTCGCATACTGATGCGTCACAGCCGCGCGACAGCTTCCGTCGCGGTCTGGCGCGGTTCAAAGCACTGCCGGACGTGCCGGATTACTTCCAATTGTATGATCTGAAGCGCATTGCGATCTCGCTCATGCTCGCGGGCCAAGGCGTTTCGCACGAGGCTATCTCCCATTATGTCGATCATAAAGGAAACCTTGAAACCACGATGATCTATGACCTTGGGCTGGTCGACCCGCTGCGTCCGGTCACGGAAAAGCTCGGTGCTCTGCTCGGCGTCTAAGCCTTGACGTCATTTTTCGGCTGTGCGGCAATGAGTCCGCGGTGACCTCCAGCCGCTCCAATCCCACAGATGAAAGTCATCGTTTATGGAAGCATTTCAGGCGGTCGTGCTGACCGATGCGCAATTGCGCGACATGCTGACGGAAGCCGCCAAGAAAGGCGCCGCACTCGCCGTCACCGAACTTCGCGCCCAACTCCAGCAGTCACCGGAAGAGGCCACCTTGCGCAAGCTCCGAGCCTATCTCGCCGATCCGGCCTCGATTGCAAATCCACACGACCTGTGGGCTCATAGTGGCATCATCTGCAACATCGAGCCGACGCCGCGCGGCAAGCCAAAATCATCCGCCTGGTTCATGAAATTCCAGCGAGAGACCCATCTGAACGAATGCTTCAACCGTCCGAGCCCGGCATATGGACGCCGCCGCGAATGGTCATTCTTTGACATTCGGCTAGCCTGGGAGACTTATTATCGTAGGCGCTAAACCACCGGTCCCCCTGCCAAGCTGAAGACAAGGATTAACTCGTAAACAGTTTGCGAATCCAGTTCCAGAACCGCCATAGCAGGCTGCGGTTACGGTCCAGTTCCCTATAGTAGGCCTCCCGTCGCTCTTGCTTGTGATTAGGCATGGAATAAGGACCCCGCATTTGGGGTGATCGGCGTCCAAACGGGACCCCCATCTGCGATGGGGTTACAACAGCCTCCGGTTTCATCGGAGGCTTTTTATTTGGATGCTTGTTGTGGAGACAATTCTAAAGATACGTCGACTTTCCCGTGTGCAGGGCAAGTCGATCAAGGCGATCTGCCGGGAGCTTGGCATATCGCGGAAAGTGGTGCGGAAGGTTCTGCGCAGCGATGAGACGGAGTTCAAATATGAGCGGACCCGTCAACCTCAGCCGAAGCTCGGGCCCTGGCGCGATCAGCTCGATGGAATGCTGCTCGCCAATGAGGCCAAATCCTCTCGCGAACGGCTGACACTGATCCGGATATTCGAGGACTTGCGCGACCTCGGCTACGAGGGCGGTTACGACACAGTCCGGCGCTACGCCCGAACCTGGGCGAAGGAACGCGGCTCCGTAACGGCGGAAGCCTACGTGCCGCTCTATTATGCGCCGGGCGAGGCTTACCAGTTTGACTGGAGCCACGAGATCGTCGTGCTGAACGGCGTGACGACGACGGTGAAGGTGGCGCATGTCCGGCTCTGCCACAGCCGGATGATGTATGTGAGAGCCTATCCGCGCGAGACGCAGGAGATGGTCTTCGATGCCCATGACCGGGCGTTCGCGTTCTTCGGCGGGGCCTGCACGCGCGGCATCTACGATAACATGAAGACCGCGGTGGAGACGGTCTTCGTCGGCAAGGAACGGCAGTACAATCGCCGCTTCCTGCAGATGTGCAGCCATTACCTGATCGAGCCGGTGGCCTGCACGCCTGCGTCGGGGTGGGAGAAGGGCCAGGTCGAGAACCAGGTCAATCTGGTGCGGGAACGCTTCTTCACGCCGCGGCTACGCTTCAAATCCTACGATGAGCTGAATGGCTGGTTACTGGACAAGTGCATCAGCTATGCCCGCGCCCACAAGCATGTCGATCAAACGGAGCGCACGATCTGGGAGGTGTTCGATGGGGAACGGCCGCACCTGGTCGGCTATCCCGGCAAGTTCGACGGCTTCCACGCAGTGCAGGCCTCGATCGGCAAGACCTGCCTCGTGCGTTTCGACAACAACAAATACTCGGTGCTGTCCACGGCAGTCGGCCGCCCGGCCGAGATACATGCCTATGCCGATCGCATCGTCATCCGGCAGGATGGCGTGGAGATCGGCCAACACGATCGCTGCTTCGGCCGTGGCGAGACGATCTATAATCCGTGGCATTACGTGCCGGTCCTGACCCGCAAACCGGGAGCGCTGCGCAACGGTGCGCCATTCCACGACTGGGTTTTGCCCGCCGCCATGGAGAAGGTGCGCCGCCGGCTGAAGGCCATGCATGACGGCGACCGGCAGATGGTGTCGATCCTCGAATGTGTGGGCCTGGACGGACTCCCCGCCGTCGAAGCGGCCTGCCAGGAGGCGCTCGATCAGGGCGTATTCTCGGCTGCCGTCATCATCAACATCCTGGCCCGCAAGCGTGATCCGCAGCCGGCCGCCATCCTTTCCATTCCCGACGTGCTTCGCCTGACCCACGAGCCTCTGGCCGATTGCGCCCGTTACGACAGCCTTAGGAGGGCAAGCTGATATGGAACGATCCCAAATCCTTGACATGATGGGCACGCTGAAGCTGTTCGGCATGCGCAGCGCCTATGACGAGATCATGGCCTCCGGCATCAAGCGGCAGCACGAACCGCCACGCATCGTCGGCGACCTACTTCAGTCGGAGATCGCCGAGAAGCAGGCGCGCTCCATCAAATACCAGATCACCGTCGCCAAGCTGCCGCTGGCCAAGGACATCGACGACTTCGACTTCACCGACACGCCGGTCAACGAAGGGCTCGTGCGCCAGCTTGCGACAGGAGCCTTCCTCGCCGAGCAGCACAATATCGTTCTGGTCGGCGGAACCGGCACGGGGAAGTCCCATTTGTCCATCGCGCTCGCACGCGCCCTAATCCGCAACGGCGCACGCGGCCGCTTCTTCAACGTCGTCGACCTCGTCAATCGGCTCGAGACGGAGGCACGTAGCGGAAAGCAGGGGCGGCTGGCCGACTTCATCACCAGGCTCGACTTCGTCATCATGGACGAACTCGGCTACCTCCCATTCGCTCAGGCCGGCGGCCAGCTCCTCTTCCATCTGATCAGCAGGCTCTACGAGCGGACCTCGATCATCGTCACGACGAACCTGGCGTTCGGCGAGTGGCCGGCCGTCTTCGGCGACGCCAAGATGACCGCCGCCCTCCTCGACAGGCTAACCCACCATTGCGAAATCGTTGAGACCGGGAATGAATCCTGGCGCTTCAAAAACCGCTCTCAAAGCTAAAGCCGAAAAGACAAACAACCCGCGCCCGCAGGCCCCTGCGCTAAATGGAGAGCTCCGGGCCTACGCGCGCTGACCCGATGCAACCAGAGGCAGGGGTCCCTTTTGGGAGCCGATAAGGGGTCCCGTTACGATGCCGATTGACATCTTGCGTCGACGCCCGATAACCCCGCTTCGGTGAGGGCTTCGTTGGCAAGCGTTTCCCATGATTTGCGAGCGTCGGTAACAAATTTCAGCCCGTCCGCCTCGCGGATCTTCGGGCCGAAACCGGATTCCGTCAGAACGCGCGTCGTCAGGAGAATATGGACATGAGGATTGTGGGCCGAACCGTCGTCATGGATGGCCAGATCGGCGACGAAACCCTGTGCCGTATAAATATCGGCCATCGCTCGTGCCAGCCGAAGCCAGGTTGGCCGTGGCAGGTCACGCGGAAGCGCGATTTCAATTTCTTTGGCGAGCCGGGCATCCTTACGACGCTCGGCCGCTTCAGCGGCGTTCCACAGCTGCGCGCGCTCGGCAGCCCATGCCGGAGCATCTAGCGGAACGCGGATCTCGGCATAAAGCACGTCACGGCGCCCGCCGAAGGCGCTCAAGCGTTCTTCCCCTTCGTTGGGAAGGGTTTCACCCGCACGGTAGGCAGCGGCCGCAACGATAGACCGCCCGTTGCCCCGGCTGATGTTTTTGACGTGCAAGTGATAGATCGCCATTGGCACCCTTGCTCTCCACGCACGTCTATCATCGCGAGCGGATCGCCTTCGTCAAGGTTGCAATGGCAAGCATTCGAACTTCGCGACGAAGTTCCTTGTTTAACGACGTGAATATCGGTTGAGAATGGCCCGCCACTTTGCTAGCAGAGGGAACCACGCGGACGTGGTGAAACTGGTAGACACAAGGGACTTAAACGCAATTTGAGTGCACCGGCGGAAACGCCGGCTGTAGAACTGCTCAAAGTCGGGGAACCCTGTTAAATGGCGATCCCGAGCCAAGCCTCGCCAGAGGAAGGTGTAGAGACTAGACGGGCAGCACCTAAGGCAACGCTAAGGTGAAGGTATAGTCCAGACCACAAACGCCGGATGGCGGCGGCGAAAGCCGTAGCTGGTAAGAAAATCCCTCGGCCTTTGGCCTTACGGGTTCGACCCCCGTCGTCCGCACCATAAATCCGAAAAGATTTACTTCAGGAAAGTGTGGTTCGGCACCGCAATTATTTGCTAATCTCTCTCAATGATCAGCGACATTGCAAATCATCTGGAAATTTACATCGGTGAGCCGATCTCACACCGCTCGGAAGAAAAGATTCTTAAGGCGCTTAATGCATTCTCCAGCGAGCACAAAGTGCCGCTACTTGTTCTTGCAAATTTCGAGCTGTCCGGACGCCAATTCGATTTCGTTATCATTACAGCCGGTCGTGTTGTCGTAGTAGAAGCCAAATCAAGTGCTTTCCCCGTGCGTGGCGAAATTAATGGTTCCTGGGAATACGCTACTGCCGATGGTCAATGGGTTCCCGCGACCAACGGATATCAGCAGGTTCTTCAGCGAAAAAATATTCTTCGCGACGCCATGATGCGTGCGGGAAGTTCTTTCTACCCAGAGGCTCACGTCGTTTTCAGCGACCATCTTCCTGATGGATCAAACCTGACATCAGGGAACTTCAAGGCCCAAGTTGGCAGCCTAGAAGAATTCCTCGCAACGCTATCTCGTGAAGATGGCAATCCTTGGTCAGTAGGAGAGTGGCGACAGTGGGCGAAACACTTGCATCTTCGAAAAGTGACTCTTCTAGAAGCGTTTAATAATACGCCGGCCGATCTCCTTCGAAAATATCGAGAGGCGGTTATCAATGATTATCAGCCTCAAGCAGATGAGTGGATCCCAACTGATGATCAGCAACGAGGCGCAATTGTATCTGCACTGGCTGATGGAGTTCCTGGAGTATTTGTGACAGGGCCTTCCGGATGCGGAAAAACTCTGATGGCGAAGGCAACTGCGGTGCACCTCGCTCGCGACGGCGGGACGGTGCTTTTCGTGCAGGCCAAGGATATTTCCGGGTCGTTGGCCGAAGCATTGAAAATGGAAATTAGTCTCGTGGCCGACATGCCCTGGTCCATTCTGCTGAAGGCAATACGACAGACAGGATCACCGGCATTTATCATTCTTGATGGCATAAACGAGCTATCGGAAGCTATGTTCGAGCGAACGCTCCGCGGAATCAAAATCCTAGCGCGTAGATATAGCGCGCAACTGATTGTTATCAGTCAAAGTGAGAGGCCGAACCTTCTTCAGGGGCTGTCGATTATCAAGGTGCCGGAACCGGATATCGATCTGAAGAAAAGGATCGCGATAGTACTAACAACTTCACTTTCTGATAAGGCGGTGCAGGTCCTCGAAGCTGCCAGAAGTGGCCTTGAGGCGCGAATGGTGGCAGAGCTGAATTAGCCCCCGAAAGGCCCGGACATGCTCCCCCACTTAGCTAAGTGGGTAGGAGTAATGTTGGTAATATGACTGGTAGCAATTTTAAGATGGAAGTTCTCTCCGGGCCGGAACGTCGGCGGCGCTGGAGCACGGCAGAGAAGCTGGCGATCATTCAAGAGACCTACGAGGCGGACGCAACGGTGAGCATCGTCGCGCGTCGGCACGGCATCCAGCCGAACCAGTTGTTCGCCTGGCGCAAGCTGGCATCCCAGGGAGCACTGACGGCGACGGCCGCCGAAGAGGAGGTCGTTCCGGCATCCGAATACCGGGCGCTTCAGGCCCAGGTTAAGGAGTTGCAACGCCTGCTGGGCAAGAAGACGATGGAGAGCGAAATCCTCAAGGAAGCCCTCGAAATCGCCGGTGGCCCAAAAAAACGGATGTTGCGCTCGATCTCTCTGCCGAGAGGGATTTTGGAATGAAGACCATCTGCGAAACCTTGGGTGTCGCCCGCTCGAATATCGCTGCGCGTGCCACGGGTTCCCCTTCCAGAGCCAGAGGACGGCCGCCACTCCCGGATCGGGAGCTGGTGGAAGAAATCAGGGCCGTCATCGCCGACATGCCCACCTACGGCTATCGGCGGGTCCATGCCATCCTGCGCCGGAATGCCCGCGAACAGGGGCGTTCGTGGCCCAACGCCAAGCGCGTCTATCGGGTCATGAAGCTGCACAACCTGCTTCTGGTGCGCCACACCGGAGCGGTCGATGATCGCCGCCACGATGGTCAGGTCGCTGTCGAACGCTCCAACATCCGATGGTGCTCGGACGGCTTCGAGATCGGCTGCGACAACAAGGAGAAGGTCCGTGTCGCCTTCGCCCTCGACTGCTGCGACCGTGAGGCAATCGCCCATGTCGCCACCACGGAGGGCATCAAGAGCCAGGACGTGCAGGACCTCGTGATCACCGCCGTCGAGAACCGCTTCGGTCGCATCAACATGTTGTCCGAGCCCATCGAATGGCTCACCGACAACGGTTCGTGCTTCGTCGCCAGGGATACCGCATCCTTGCTCCGCGACATCGGCATGGAGCCGTGCACGACGCCCGTGCGCAGCCCGCAATCGAACGGCATGGCCGAGGCCTTCGTCAAAACCTTCAAGCGCGACTACGTCGCGGTGAACCCCACCCCGGATGCCGAAACCGTCATCGCGCAACTGCCGCTCTGGTTCGAGCACTACAACAATCTTCACCCGCACAGTGCTTTAGGATATCAATCACCGCGCGAGTTCATCAGCTCGCAATCTCAAACCTGAGCATGTCCGGTCTTTTGGGGGCAACTCCACGAATGGTGGCAGAGCTTCAGGCGACGCTCGGTCCTGATGCAACCCGAAGCAGTCTCATTGACCAATTTATTCGCAAGCGTCTGGGACCAAAAGCCAGAACTTGTTACGCTGCCCTGAGGTCGTTTGCTCTTCATCTCTTCGGTCAGTTTTCTTATTCGGCCACCGAGACGGCATTCGACAGCATTATGATTGCGAACGGCCTTAATGACGAGCAATGCGACATTCTGCTTTCATCCGGCTTGCTCGATTGTCGAGCAGGTCGCATCTCCTTCTTTCACGAGATGTTCCTATTTGGATGCGCGGCGCAAGGGTATGCGCAATTGGCACGTTCCGAGGTGGGTGAAGTCTCGAAGACACTAAATTCCGCTTTTACGGAAGCACTTGCACCGGATGTTTTAGCTTCTCTTGACGATGAAGTAGCGGCCTACGAAATTCTTAGCTCGCTAGCCAACGCTAATCTTTTGGCGAGGGCGGCAATCGGCGAATTTGGTCCACTAGCCAGATCGGCCTCCGAAAGGCTTTTGGCCTCGGCCGCGTCTCAGATCCTGTCAGACATAGGCAACATGCATCTCAAGCTTGTGATCGTTGAGGAGAAGGCTAGCGTTGAATGGGAGGAATTACCTCATCACAGCAAACAGAAAGCCGCGCAATTTGCCGCATTGGGTATTGCCGCGAAACATGGGTTTGCCGTCGAGGAATATCTTGGCTTGTGTCGGGCGATGGACGCACGGCTTTTAGCGGAGCGGCAGAAACTCGCGGATGAGGCTCAAAGGCATAATATTGGACTTCGGAGCCCCAGCTTTGGGCTAGCGTATCTTGGTCTTTACTCGGGATGGAAGTCGAGCTTCCGGATAATGGTTGGAGCCGCCCAATCGTCTTGGGAGACTGTGGCACCGTGTGATGTCATGCGTGAGAGACACCTGATGGACTTGACGTCAGGCGAACTCCTTTTCGCGGTTGAACACCGGCATTTGCTCTACGTTGATCATGAGACATCGTTCTGCGAACAACTCGCCCAGGTGATTGAAAAAAGGTTTCGGTGCGAACCTTACCATGTACAGCTAGCAATCTTACACGCCGCCGGTTTTGTACGCCGCGCGTCAGATGCGGCGCATGCCATTTTGGTTGACGCGCTCCAGCAGCTGGACCCAAATAACTTTCATCCGTTCATCAGCTCTAGCATGGTTGAGGCTCTAAAGCTTTTGGGCGCACTGGACGAGGATGCTGAGGACGCACGAGACGGAATAAGAACGCAGTTGCGCGCAGCACTCGATGAAGATGATGGTGAGGATGTTTTTGAAGAAGCTTTGGCGGTCTATTCCGCGCAGTTTGACCATCCGTATGACAGCATATACTGCGAAGAGATCAACGCGCTTTCAGATGTTGAGACGAAGCGGCTTATAAGTCGTGCATTTCAGGCAGGAAGTATCCGTAGTTCCCTGTCGCTGAAGTGGCTCGCGACGGCCGTCTCAGATGCAGACGACCCCGCGGACGTGCCACTCTTTGTTCGCTACGCCCGATATCCTGAAATCAATCCTCACTGGCAGGATGAAATTGCAACTTTCGTTCTCGCGGTGCGATTTCTTTCAAGGCACAGGGTTCCTTTACCTGATACACCAGAGGAGAACGATCTTCAGAGGTGTTTCAAACACCTACGCGGCATAATAGCTTGTGTCGAAACGGGTTCAGAAGACGCGAGGAAATTAGCAACTACCTCTTGGGATGCGTTGCTGCTTATTCCCGCCCCGATTGTCATCGGCGCTTTGCACGACGTAGTGCACGAAGGGCTTGAGCAACATTCACCGATGTCCGAGTCAAGAAAATACCCGCCCGTCGATATGTTCCAATTCTTTCCTCAGCAGTTATTGAAGATCGCCCGATATTTTGCGCGCACCGGGATAACTGCTATGTCATCCCACGGTTATAAAAATGAACGCGCAACGGCTTGGGCGCTACAGATCATCGGCGAATTGGGCGACAGATCAGATCTGGGAGCGTTGCGAGGCCTTGTCACAGAACCTGATTTCGCACGATCTGCGGCTGATGCTATCCGCCGAATTGAGATAGGCCGCTAAATTTGAGGGCGTCGCGATGGAAGCCAAACTGCGATCATGCTTGGGAACTTCGATGAGCATTCCGCTTCTCATGCTCAACAATCTGCTTCTTCGATTTCACCTTACGCCGGACGTTGACAGCGGCGGCGCTGATGCTCGTTGAGATGTGTGAGGCGTAGTATTTCTCGATCATCTCGACGCTGGTCCGGCAGTTCTTGGCGACCTGATAGATATCGGCGCCTTCCATGAGCCGGAGGCAGATGTAGGTGTGCCGCAGGCTGTAAGCTGTCCGGCGATTGCCCTCACGGTCGAACTTCAAGCCTTCCTCTTCCAGGATGTTGTTGAACATCTCCATGTGGTTGTCTTCAAAAATCAGCGCCTCCGGCTTCGGAAGGTTCCGCTTAAGCAACCGCTCGAACGGGAACACGGCGCTGGGCATGCTCTTGCAATAGCCCACGCCACGTTTGCCACGCACCTGGATCAGCAGAATGGTTTCTTTGGTTTCCTCGTCCTCGACGATTTCAACATCCCGGTACTGAAGCCTCTTGGCCTCGTCGGGCCGCAGGCCCGTATTGGCCATGAACAGCACATAGTCATGCAACTGCTGCGCATTCCGCTCGAAGCGCTTGCCCTGGTGCTCTTCTGCGCGTTTGCGGGTCGCGGTATAAAGTTGCTTATATTCATCGGGCGAGAACCACGCCCGGTGTGAGATCTTCTCCGCCGACTTATACGGGGTCGTAAGGTCCGGCAGATGGGTCAGCCAGCCATGCCGGATGGCGGTTTTCAGAACCTGGCGCAGGACCACGATTTCCTGATGCAGGGTATTCTTCGCGGGCAGCTTCTTCACCGGTTTGCCATCGGGATCGTCCTTCGGCACGATCTCGGGTGCGGTGGTGTAGCGCATGACCCGGTATTCCTGCACTTTCCCCGCCGTCACCTCCGATAGTCCCAGCTCGCCAAAGAAGGGGGTGAGGTAGAGGCGCAGCCGGCGTTCGTTGCCGCCGACGTAGGTGCGGTTGCGGGTGCCGCCGGTCACCACGTCATATTCGTCAAGATAGCGCTTGGCGGCCTCCTTGAAGGTCTTCTCATCCTTCAGCCCGCCGCCTTTCTCCTTGACCTTCATCCGGAAGAACCAGTCTTCCGCGAACTCCTTGGCGAGGGCGAGGCTTTCCTCGCGGGTACTCGTCCGCCAGTTCTTGCCGTTGATGCGCGTCGAACACTGCCACAGCTTGCTGTTCTCGCGGCGGTAGACGAGAACCTTGCCGCCTAAAATCTCATGACTGGCCATGCTTTCAATCCCATCCTTGCGCCCCGAGAAGTGTGCTTCAGACTGTGTATGGAATGTGTACGCCGAAATGGCGGAGATTATATGGCAGGAAAAATACTAAATAACTGATTTTACGTAATTATTTTTGACGCTGAGAACCCGTACAGCCAAAGGCCGAGGGATTTTAAGTCCCTTGCGTCTACCAGTTTCGCCACGTCCGCGTGCCTTTCCCCATCAAGCACTTGAGCGATTCAGTCAAGGATTGTTTTTGCAGGAAGGGCCGATCGGCGTAAGCCTGACATGCTCGGCTCAGCGACCCTTGAGAACGCTGACAAGCGCCGGTGTCACCTTCTTCTGTTGGAACATGGCCTTAAAATCGGCATAGCTGATCTTTCCCGATACCACACCGTTCATTAGTCGCTGACAAAAGAGCCGCTTTGCGTCGCTTCTTTGAGATTTGACGTAGAAAGCGATTTCATCCAGCGTTTCCGGTGGCAGGCGCTGCGACATGCACTTGTCGATGACCTGCGCTCGTGCCGTCGGGCTTTCCTTCATAATGGGGATGTTCTTCTCGAAGCTTTTTTCCTGCGAGGCGCAGGAAGCAAGCACCGCAAGAGTGAAAGCGATTATAGCTGGGCGCATAAGGCGCATGACGATGTTCTCCCCTTGAACAAAACTGGGATAAACATCTTTCGCGCGATTCTCAATCCCATGTGCAAGTATAAGTTAATGCCGGCATGGATAAGCGAAGCCCGCCGTAGCCGACGATCGGATTTAAGGCGGGCCTCTAACCATCATCATGATGGCTGTGTCATATTGGACGCAGGGGGAGCTTGGCTGTCAATTCACAGATTTAGGGGTTTCGACAGTCAGGGGCATAAATGGTTAATGACTTGTTCGGTGCGGCCAATCTCGCCATTGCAGGACCGAAAGCGCGATAAAGAGGCTTTCTTTGCTCATCTTTCCTGTGTCATAGCGGGGGCGATTGAAGAAGGACGGATAGACCGTGGACAAACAGACTGTTCTCGAAGCCACAGAGGCCATGCGTGGCCTCTTTCCCGCAACGCCGCTGCAGCTGAACGAGCATCTTTCGGCGCGCTATGGCGCCGACATCTGGCTGAAGCGTGAGGATCTGACGCCGGTCCGTTCCTACAAGATTCGCGGCGCCTTCAATTTCTTTCGTAAGGTGATTGCCGAGGGCGGTACGGGAAAGACCTTCGTCTGCGCATCCGCCGGCAATCACGCCCAGGGCTTCGCCTTCGTCTGCCGGCATTTCGGTGTGCCTGGCGTGGTCTACATGCCCGTGACGACGCCGCAGCAGAAGATCGACAAGACCCGCATCTTCGGCGGTGAGTTCATCACCATCAAGCTCTTCGGCGATTTCTTCGATCAATGCTATCAGGCCGCGCGCGATCACGTCGAGAGCATCGACGGCGTCATGGTGCCTCCTTTCGATCATGCCGATATTATCGAGGGGCAGGCGACGGTCGCTGCCGAGATCGCCGAGCAGCTGCCTGATGGCGTTATCCCCGACCATGTGCTTCTCCCCGTTGGCGGCGGCGGTCTTGCAGCCGGGATCACCGGCTATTTTGCCGATAAGCTCCCGCGCGACGCCTTTACCTTTGCCGAGCCCGCCGGCGCGCCGAGCCTGCGTCGCAGCATCGAAGCTAGAAAGGTGATCACGCTCGCCAAGGTCGACAATTTCGTCGATGGCGCTGCCGTCGGTCGTATCGGCGAGCTGAATTTCGCGGCCCTGAAGGACTTTGCGGCCGAGCAGGTGAAGCTCATCGAGGAAAACGCCATCTGCGTTACCATCACCGACATGCTGAATGTCGAGGGCGTGGTGCTGGAGCCGGCCGGCGCTCTGGCGATCACGGCGCTGGAAAAGCTCGACCGCGACAGCATCCGCGGCAAGACCATCGTTGCCGTCGTCTCCGGCGGCAATTTCGACTTCGAGCGCCTGCCCGACGTCAAGGAGCGTGCCATGCGCTATGCGGGCTTGAAGAAATACTTCATCCTGCGCCTGGCGCAGCGCCCCGGCGCGCTTCGCGATTTCCTCAACATGCTCGGCCCGGAAGACGACATCGCCCGCTTCGAATATCTGAAGAAGAGCGCCCGCAATTTCGGCTCTATCCTGATCGGCATCGAGACGAAAAATCCGGATAATTTCAAGCAGCTTATCGCCAATTTTGAAAGTTCCGGCATGGGCTACGAGGACATCACCGAAAACGAGATCCTGGCAAACCTGATCATTTGACTTTGCGACCCCGCAACCTTCATGCTAAAGGCGATCCATGGCTTCATTCTTTTCAAATATCCTTTCGATTTTCACCGGTGGCGCATCGCAGGCTGGCACTGAAAAGTCCGGCGGCTCGACTGCTAGCGTCGAACCTCAGGTACATGCCGGCTGCACGATCTATGCGACGCCGCAGCGCGAGGGCAACCAGTTCCGCCTCATGGGCCGGATTGAGAAGGATGTGAACGGCGAGATCCTGGTGCGCAATTTCATCCGCGCCGACGTCTTCACCTCGTCTGATGATGCGGTGGAATCGACCTTCCGCAAGGGCCAGCAGATTATCGATCAGAACGGCGCCGGCCTCTTTGGCGACGGCGAAAAGGTTCGCCAGGTCTGAAGCAGCTAAACTCCTTTAACATGCATTAGATGCAAGGCCGCCTCTGCATCTGCTTGGGCGGCCCATAACACTCATTGAAAATTGATGGCTGATAATTCGCAGGCTTCAAGCTGCGCGGAATATCTTTGCGCCGGATGGAGCGTTGATCGCGCCGCCGTCGACGGTGATTTCGATGGCTGTCACGTTGGCGGAATCATCGGAGGCGAAATAGAGCGCTGCCTTGGCGATTTCATCCGCTTCGCTCATGCGGCCGAGCGGGCTGAGGCTGCCAAAGCGGGCTTGCAGGGCATCCAGAGCCTCCGGCGTGCTGGCGCGTGGCTCCCAGATCGGCGTCTTGGTGGCGCCGGGTGTAACTTGGTTGACGCGGATGCCGCGGGGCGCAAGTTCGGAGGCGAGATTGCGCGTCATGGCGCGAACGGCGCCCTTCGTGCCGGCATAGGCCGAAGCGCCGGGAATGCCGAGAACGGCATGGACGGAGCCGTTCAGGATCACGGAACCGCCGTCGTTCAGATATGGCAAGGCGGCCTGCACGGTAAAGAAGACGCCGGTAAAATTGACGCGAACGATGGTTTCAAACTGCTCAAGCGTCGTTTTGCCGAGCGGCGTATCGCCGGCAATACCGGCATTGGCAAAGACCACATCAAATTTCCCAAGTTTCTCCGCAGCCTCGGCAAAGGCCTTTTCCATGGCCGGGATATCGGTGGTGTCGGCCTGCAAGGCCAGCACGCCACCGCCGAGCTGTTCGGCCGCCGCAGCCAGTGTCTTGGGATTGCGACCTGTGATGGCGACCTTCGCGCCTTCGGCGAGGAAGAGGCGGGCGGTGGCCAGCCCAATGCCGCTGTTTCCACCGGTGATGACGGCAACCTTGTTCTTGAGACGCATGTTCGTAGCTCCTGTTGGCTTTTGAGACGATCTGGATTATGATCGTTATCTATAAGGATTATGGTCGTAATCCATTTTGTCAAGCTGGGCACGAAAGGATTTTCGATGGGCCGCTCACAATTGGAGAAGCAGAAGACGCACGAACGCATCGTGACGCTCGCTGCCAAGCGTTTGCGTGAGGAGGGATTGGAAGGGATCGGCGTTGCCGACCTCATGAAGGAGGCCGGTCTGACCGTCGGCGGCTTCTATAAGCATTTCGCCTCGCGCGATGAACTGGTGGCGGAAGCCGTGGAATCGGCGATCGGGTCGTGGCGGCGACGGCAGGAGGACAAGGGGATCGATCCCGAGAGCATCTCGCTCGATGAGTATGTCGATACCTATCTCAGCGAACGTCACCGCGATCATTGCGGTGAGGGCTGTGCCTATGCGGCGCTGACGGCGGATATGGCGCGCAGCAGCAATACGGTGCGCGCTGTTGCGACGGATGGCCTGCGAAGGAATTTCGATGCCATGACGGCGCGCATGCCGAAACCGGAGACAGCCGAAGCCAGACGCAAGGCGATCATCGCTTCCTGCCTGATGACCGGTGCGCTCGGCCTTGCGCGCGTGTCAAATGACGAGGCTCTTTCCGATGAAATTCTGGAAACCGTGAGGTCGTTCGTGAAGGAGTTGCCACAGGCGAAATAGCAAAGCGGCCGGCTGATGCCGGCCGCCTGTCAATGTCTGAAGGCTGCAGTCGATTAAGCGGCGAGAGCCAGCTCGGAAGCGCGGGCCTGAGCGGCGCCGATTGCCTTCTCGACTGCTTCCGGGCCAAAGGCGATGCCTTCGACATAGACGGTCTCGACTTCGGTGATGCCGATGAAGCCGAGAACCGACTTCAGGTAGGGAACGGCATGGTTCAGCGGGGCAGCCGGGCCTTCGGAGTAGACGCCGCCGGAAGCGAGCACGATATAGGCCTTCTTACCGGTCGCCAGACCCTTCGGGCCGGTTTCCGTGTAGGTGAAGGTGCGGCCGGCGCGAGCGATGTTGTCGATCCAGGTCTTCAGCGAGGAATAGATATTGAAGTTGATGAGGCCGGTGCCGATAACAAGCGTGTCGGCTGCCAGCAGCTCGTCGACGAGTGCGTCGGAAACCTTGACCAGTTCCTGCTGCTCGGGCGTGCGGGCGTCGGCCGGCGTGCGGATGGCGGCGGTGAAGGGGCCATCGATATGCGGCAGGTTGTCGGCGGCGAGGTCGCGCTTGACGAGCGTCTTGCCCGGGTTGTTGGCCTTGATCTTCTCGGCCAGTTCGGTGGCGATCTTCGTGGAGAGCGAGTCCGGACGCGGGCTGGAGGTCAGAAGCAGAATGGAGGACATATCCGTTTTCCTTTTCAATGAGTTGCTAAATCGGCTGGGAGAGTCCGATCACGTTCGCCTCCATAAATAAGTCGTCAGTACTATCGAGAAAAACTGTGATAATATGGATTGGAATTATCGATAGAATGGATGGCAGATGCTCCCCAATCCCACCCTCGACCAATTGCAGGTCTTTCTGACCGTCGCCGAGTCAGGCAGCTTCTCGGCCGCTTCACGAATGCTCAACCGCGCGCAGTCGGTCATCAGCTACACGATTGCCAATCTGGAGGCTCAGCTCGAAATGCCGCTGTTCGAGCGCTCCGGCTCGCGCCAGCCGAAGCTCACGGATGCGGGCAGGGTAATGCTGGAGGATGCCCGCCGCATTCTTTCCGATCTGCAGGTGATGCGCGCACGCGTGAAGGGCCTGAAGAGCGGCCTTGAGGCGGAGGTGGCTGTTGCCATCAGCGTCATGGTGCCGGTGCACGCGACCGTCGATGTGCTGCGGGAATTTCGCGATCGCTTCCCTTATGTTTCCCTGCGCCTCGACACCGGCGAACTTGGTTCGATGCTGGAGCTGGTTGCCAGCGGCAAGTCGACGATCGGTATCGGCGGCTCGGTGTTGAAGCAGGATGATGCCCTGGTTATCGAGCGCATCGGACATTCCTTCATGATGCCCGTTGCCGCTCCGACGCATCCGCTCGCTCTGCTGGGACGGCCGCTGACGCTGGCCGATGTGCGCGAAGAAGTGCAACTGGTTGTCACCGACGCGTCAAATCTCACCAATGGCAAGGATTTCAACGTCCTGTCCTACAAGATTTGGCATCTCAGCGATATCGCCACGAAGCATCAGTTGATCCGCGGTGGTCTTGGCTGGGGCGGCCTGCCGGCCTCGTTCATCATGGAGGATCTGCAGAAGGGACGGCTGGTGCCTTTGGCTCTCGATGCTTACGACCAGAGCGAATATCCGCTCTATGCCATCCGTAAGGTGGACAATCCCCCTGGCCCTGCGGCTGCCTGGATGATCGAGGCTTTCCGTGATCGTCTGTCGAGATGCCCGAATCAGGAGGACTTCAAGTCCGCTGTCGAGATGTTCCATCCTGGAGACAATCGTCTGGCGGCGGAGTGAGAAAGTCCTCTCCCCATTGAGAGGAGAGGACGATGGCATTCGTGCTTACAGCACCAGCCGGTAGCTGCGGAAGCCGTCGGTACCTTCGCCGGCGTCTTCGATCTTCACGCTCTTGACCTGATCGAGAAAATCCTTGGCTTTCGGCGAGCTTTGGAACCGCGCGGTCGCACCCGGCAGCGGCTTGAAGGTCCAATTACCGTCGGCGGTCGGGTTGATCGTGCCCTGTTCATGGACATAGCGCACGATGACGTCGCGATTGGTGTCCGGTGCCTGATAGACCACCTTGTCCGCCGCGATTTCCGGGAAGTTGCCGCCGCCGCCGGCGCGGTAGTTGTTGGTGACGACCAGGAACTTCTGCGCGGGGTCGATCGGCTTGCCCTCGAACTGCAGGTTCTGGATGCGGTTTGCATCGGCATTCAGAACCTTGCCGTCATCGCCGAAGCGGCGCGGCTGCGAGAGGTCGATTTGATAGGTGACGCCGTCGATGACGTCGAAGTTGTAGGACGGGAAGCTGCTGTTGATCAGGTCCGCATCCTTGGCGCCCGGCTGAACCTCGTTGAACATCGCGGCCGACATTTCCAGCCAGTTCTTCACCTGCGCGCCGTTGATGACAACGGCCTGGACGGTGTTCGGATAGAGGTAGAGATCGGCGACGTTCTTGATGGCGATGTTGCCGGCGGGAACATCCGTATAATAGTCGGCGCCGTTGCGGCCGCCGCATTTGAAGGGCGCTGCGGCCGACAGAACCGGAAGGTCCTTGTACTGCGTCTCCTTCAATATGTTCTTGATGTACCAGATCTGCGCCTGGCTGACGATCTGGACGGAGGGATCGTCGGCAACCAGCGCGAAGTAGGAATAGAGCGGCGCAGACGTCTTGCCGACGGGCGTGCGGACATAAGTCAGTGTCGCCTCATGCTCGGCCTTGGCGGCTTCAACCACTTCCTTCTTGTCTGCGACATCGGCGACGACCTTCTTTTTGTCGTCGCGGTGGTAGATCGGGCGTGCCTCGGAAGTGAAGTCGACGATCTTCCAGCTCTTGCCATCCTTTTCGAGCAATAGGTCGATGAGGCCGAGATGCGAGCCCCAGAAGCCGGCCATGACGGCAGGCTTACCGTGCAGCGTGCCCTTGACCGGATCGGCGTCCTTGATGCCGTCCCAAGTCTTCGGGCCGGGGAAGACGAGATGCTGGTGACCGGTGAAGACGGCATCGATGCCGTCGACGGCGGCGACGTAGAGCGAGGCATTTTCCATCTTCTCGCTCGGGCCGCTGCCGTCGATGCCGGAATGCGAGAGCGCGATGATGATATCCGCGCCTTCGGCTTTCATGACAGGCACCCAGGCCTTGGCGGCGTCCACGATATCGCGCGTCTGCGCCTTGCCTTCGAGATTCTTGATGTCCCAGAGCATGATCTGCGGCGGCACGAAGCCGATAAAGCCGATCTTGATCGGGCTTTCATTGCCGGCGCCGTCCTTGATCTTCTTTTCGAGCATCAGATAGGGCTTGAAGAACAGGTCGTCCTTGGTGGGGTCGGAAGCAAGCTGGCCCTTGGTCAAATTGGCGCAGACGAACGGGAAATTCGCGCCGGCCAGCACCTTGAACATGAAATCGAGGCCATAGTTGAATTCGTGGTTGCCGAGCGTGCCCACGGAATAGCCGAGCGTGTTCATCGCCTTGATGACCGGATGAACATCGCCATCCTTCATGCCGTGCTGATAGGCCATGTAATCGCCCATCGGATTGCCTTGCAGCACGTCCCCGTTGTCGATCAGGAGCGAGTTGGTGGCTTCGGCGCGGATATTGTCGATGATCGTTGCGGTACGTGTCAGGCCCATCGTGTCGTTCGGCTTGTCGGCATAGTAGTCGTAGGGGAACACGTTGACGTGGATGTCCGTCGTTTCCATGAGGCGCAGATGAGCCTGATTGCTGGCCGCGCGAGCGGCGAAAGGATGCAGCACGATCAGCGCCGCCGTGGCGCTGAGGCCTTGCAGCAGGGAACGGCGCGACATGCTGGGCAAATCCAGAATGGAAGACATAAGGCACTCCTTCAACGATGGGGCTACGGTCCGTCGATCATCTCTCGGGCGAGGGAGACTAGGACGATTTTCGAAGGTGTGCACCAGGAATGTGACAGGCTTATTGTGGATCGTAGGCGGCTTGCGCCGACATTAGATCAGCGCTTGAGAACCGGCTTTATGTCCTTGTGGAAAAAGCGGAAATAGGACGCGACCTTGGCAGAGGCATTGGACGAGCGATCGAATTCGATGCCGATACGGCCGTTATGAGTCCAGCGCACGAAACCATCCAGCAGGCCGATATCGTCGCATTCGACGCGAACCTTGCTGCCGGCGGCCGCATAAAGCGGCGCCTGCAGGTCGAGCGCAATGCCGCTGGTGGAAATATCGACGACACGACCGGTGACGAGCTTGGTGAAGTAGCGAACCTGACCCATGAGCCGCGCATGTTGGCGCGGCGAGCCGCGTGTCGTGATTTTCAGGTTACCCTGAACGGGAGATTTCGAAGAGAACTGCATGATGTTATCCCGGCTCATCCGTCTTTTCTCGGTTTGGATATCAGATGTGCCTTGCGGGATGTTTAGCATAATCGCTAAAATTGTAGCCGGGCGTCCCGAATCGGTACCGCATCGAGATGGCCGCTGCGATCGGCCATGTGACTATGAGAGGTGCGGGATATGCGTATCGTTTCTTTGAATGCATGGGGCGGCCGGCTGCATGAGCCATTGATGCCCTATCTCGTCGATGTCGAGGCGGATGTTCTGTGCCTGCAGGAAGTGGTCCGCACGCACGACGCACAATCCGAATGGCTGGTTTATCGCGATCACGGAATCGAGCTCCCGCAACGCGCCAATCTCTTCGAGGAACTGAAGGCTGCTTTGCCGGCTTATGATGCCTTCTTCCTCCCCGTCGCGCGGGGTGATCTCTTTGACGGTGACACGCGATTGGACTCTGAGTTCGGACTGGCAACCTTCGTGCGCAGGACCTGTCCGATCATCGGCCAGGCAGCCGGTTTCGTTCACGGCGAATTTTCGGCTGATGGCTATGGACCGCATCCGCGCTCCCGCAATGCCCATTGCATCCGTCTCTTCGACTATGAGCGCGGCTACCCCGTCACCATTGCTCATATGCATGGCCTTCGGGATTTGGAAGGCAAGGGCGATACGCCGGCCCGGCGCCATCAGGCGCGCGCGCTGGTCGAGATCATTCGTCAGGTTCGGCAAGAGGGCGACCGGCTGGTCGTCTGCGGTGATTTCAACGTGTTGCCGGATAGCGAGACCTTCGACGTCCTCCGCAGCCTGGGACTTGCCGATCTCGTCACCTCGCGGGGACATGACGACACGCGCACCTCGCATTATAAGAAGCAGCCGCGTTTTGCCGACTACATGCTCGTGACATCGAATGTCGAGGTCATCCGTTTCGATCCTGTCGCGGAGCCAGAGGTGTCCGATCATCGCGCATTGCTGCTGGATATGTGCTGACGAAGATCACAAGCCGACATTCGGCCGGTCAATGATCTCGCGCAGTGCAAAGCTGGAATTGATCTTCACGACATGGGGCAGGGCGGAGAGCCAGTCGCGATGGATGCGCTCGTAGTCTTCGAGGTCCCGCGCGGCGACCCGGAGTATGTAGTCGTATTCGCCCGACATGAGGTAGCAGGAGAGCACATTGGGGCAGCGCTTTACCGCCGTTTCGAATTCCGAAAGCGTCTTTGCGAATTGACCGGACAGCGAGATGTGCACGAAGGCGATCATCTTGTAATCAAGCGCCTTATGCGAGAGATGCGCGTGATAGCCGTCGATGACGCCGCTCTTTTCCAGGATATCGAGCCGCCTCGAACAGGCCGAGGGCGAAAGCCCGACCTTCTCGGCCAGTTCCGAATTGGTGATCCGGGCGTTCTGCTGCAGCATCCGCAGAATCGAATGATCGATGGCGTCGAGGTCGGACATTCGAAGATCTTTCGAAGAAATTCCTATTTGCGCAATAAATCACGAAAAATGACTGAAGCGCAAATCGTCTTTGCAAGGACATTGCGGGACGGTGGTGGTCTGATTTCATCTGGAGAAAATGAAAGACGCAAAAGCATTCGAGGAGGAATGAAATGCGCGTTGGCTGCCCCAAGGAAATCAAGAACCACGAATACCGCGTCGGCCTGACGCCGGCATCCGTTCGCGAGTACGTCGCCCATGGCCACGAAGTCTGGGTCGAGACGAAGGCCGGTGCCGGCATCGGTGCCGATGACCACGCCTATGTGGCTGCCGGCGCCAAGATCGCCGTAAGCGCCAAGGATATTTTCGAGAAGTGCGACATGATCGTGAAGGTCAAGGAGCCGCAGCCCTCGGAATGGGCACAGCTCCGCGAAGGCCAGCTTCTTTACACCTATCTGCATCTGGCCCCTGATCCGGAACAGACCAAGGGCTTGCTCGCCTCGGGCGTGACTGCCATCGCCTACGAGACGGTGACCGACGAGCGCGGCGGCCTGCCGCTGCTGGCGCCGATGTCCGAAGTTGCCGGCCGCCTGTCGATCCAGGCGGGTGCAACCGCTCTGCAGAAGGCCAATGGCGGCCTCGGCATCCTGCTCGGCGGTGTGCCCGGCGTGCTGCCGGCTAAGGTGGCGATCATCGGCGGCGGCGTCGTCGGGCTGCATGCCGCCAAGATGGCAGCCGGCTTGGGTGCCGACGTCAGCATTCTCGATCGTTCGCTGCCGCGCCTGCGCCAGTTGGACGATATCTTCAATGGCCGCGTCCATACCCGTTATTCGAGCATCCAGGCGCTGGAAGAGGAAGTCTTCTCCGCCGATCTCGTCATCGGTGCCGTGCTGATCCCCGGCGCCGCCGCGCCGAAGCTGGTGACGCGCGAAATGCTGTCAGGCATGAAGAAGGGCTCTGTTATCGTCGATGTCGCCATCGACCAGGGCGGCTGTTTCGAAACCTCGCATGCAACGACGCATTCCGATCCGACCTTTGTGGTGGAAGGTGTCGTGCACTACTGCGTCGCCAACATGCCGGGCGCGGTTCCCGTCACCTCGGCGCATGCGCTCAACAACGCCACGATCTATCACGGTCTCGCCTTGGCCGATCGTGGGCTGCGCGCCATCGCGGAAGACAAGCATCTCCGCAATGGCCTCAATGTCCACAAGGGCCGCATCACCAATCGGCCAGTGGCGGAGGCGCTCGGCTATGA
Source organism: Rhizobium sp. AB2/73 (assembly GCF_020871915.1). Classification (NCBI taxonomy): domain Bacteria; kingdom Pseudomonadati; phylum Pseudomonadota; class Alphaproteobacteria; order Hyphomicrobiales; family Rhizobiaceae; genus Rhizobium; species Rhizobium sp. AB2/73. The sequence goes on from NZ_CP067071.1 coordinate 1,190,876, forward strand.
AGCCGTTGCACCCGAAAGCATTCTGAACGTCGCGTAAAGCCCATCGCGCGCACGTCAGATGGAGGCGCCGGCATCCGCGTATGCCGGCGCTCCGATTTTATCGATCCGGCATTGGTAGCAGTTGTTGCGCGCGGAGCGGACATGGACATAGGCTATGTCGGGACGCTCAAGCAGCGAAGCTGCGTAGACTGCGACGTCATCGGTCGGCGTCACGGCGCCGGTCCCATAGACGATGCGGTCGTTCTTGCCATAACCACGCACGATGAAATCCTTGCTGGTCGTCAGCACCGGCGGCAGGATTTCTTCTGCTTCGTAGCGCTGACATGGCGTCTTGTGCAGGAAGATCGGTCCCGTCTCCGCATAGGGCTGCAATTCCGGAAAGGGGCGATAGGCGAAGACGAACAGCTCTTCGCCGGCATCGATATTGCGCAGGCAGTGACGGCAGGGATGGCCGGGGCCATCCGAAATCATTGTCTCCGGCCGGTGACTATAGGCATCGACGCCGCCGTTCCACAAAACTTCGGCATCGGAGGTGGGCATGGCTGCAAAGGCGATGGAAGGCATGGCAAAGCTCCTTTCGAGATTTGCCATGTGATGCGCCGGAACAAGAGCCGAAGCCACCCGATTCCTGCCGAAAGCGAACCCTTAGCTCTTCTTGGCGAGCTCAAGCAGTTCCTTGTCACTCAGCGGCCGGACGATGCCTTCGCCGGTCGAAATCGGCGAGAAGCCGAACATCTGATAGAGCTGCAACGCCCTGGGGTGATCGAGATTATTTGTGGTCGTCACGATGCGCTGCGGGTTTAACGTCCATATGGCGTAGAGCGACTGCAGCAGGAACCATTTGCCGATGCCGAGGCCGAGCGCGTTTTCGATGAGGCCGAAATGGCTGAGCTCGATCGTCTCCTCGTCCTGGCGGAAATATTCGAAGAATCCGCCCGGCGCGCCATTGACGTAAAGCACGCTGATATCGTTGCGCGGGTCGTGAAGAATAGCGGCCAGTTGCTCGTCGGAGAGACGCAGTCGCTCCACCCAGTGCCAGCGGGCGCCCACCTGGCGATAGAGATAGCGATAGAAGGGCAGCGGAATGCCGGGCGCACGCATGATCGCGGTCTGGATATTGACCGGCACCGGCAGGCTGGCCTTGGGCGGCGCGGTCATTTCCAGGCGGGTGATGTGAACCTTGATGGAGGAGGGCGTCTTCACGGCTATGATGCTCAATCTTGACCGGTGACGATGGGCGTATCCGCCCGGCTGCCCCATTCCGACCAGGAGCCGTCATAGAGCTTGTTGTTGCCGTGGCCGAGGGATTCGAGCGCCAGCGTGATGATGGCGGCGGTAATGCCGGACCCGCAGGTCGTCACCACAGGCTTATCGAGATCGATGCCGGCCTTCTCGATGGTTTCCCTCAATTCCGGCAGCGACTTGAACTTGCCATTCGTAGCAAAAACGCCCGACGGCAGGCTTCTCGCGCCCGGCATATGGCCTGAGCGCATGCCTTCGCGCGGCTCAGGCTCCGTTGCTGCGAAACGGCCGCCACTGCGGGCATCTGCGATCTGCAGGGAATGGCTGTCGACGATTTCTCGCATCTCTTCGAACGAGACGACACGGCTGCCGTTGAACTTAGGCTTGAATGTCGCGGGCGCAAAGGCAGGCGTCGCCGTCTCCAGCGGCCGCCCTTCGGCCTTCCAGCCATCCAGGCCGCCGTCGAGTACAAAGACATTCGGCGCACCCATGACGATGTGGAACAGCCACCAGACGCGCGGCGAGGCGAACAGGCCCGGACCATCATAGATCACGATCCGATCGCTCTCGCTGATGCCGAGCTTACCGACTTCGGACGCGAAGAATTCGGGCGAGGGGACCATATGCGGCAGGTTGGTCGAATGATCCGCGATCTTGTCCTGGTCGAAGCGGATGGCGCCGGGAATATGGCCGCTGGCATATTCGGCATCGGCATCGCGCTTCTGTGCCGGCAGATAGAAGGATGCGTCGAGGATGCGCAGGTCCTTGGCACCCAGCTCGCCCTGCAGCCAGTCGGCGGATACGACGAAACGGCTCTTGTCCGCTGCCATGATGATCACTCCCTGCTATGATTTATTGGTCTTGATATCGAGATACAGGCGCTTGCCCGGTCAATTATCGTCGGTCGGCGTGCCGAAGCGAATGCGGAAACGGCGGTTTTCCTTGCCCTTCTTCTCGATCTTGGCGATGTGGATCGCGCCGACCTCCTGCGTTTCCGACACATGCGTGCCGCCGCAAGGCTGGCTGTCGATAGACGAATCCCCGCCGATACAGACAAGGCTGACACGGCCGAGACCCATTGGCGGGCGCACATTCTTGGATTTGACGATGCCGGGATTGGCAATCAGCTCCTCATCCGTGATCCAGCGGACGAAAACCGGATGGTTCTCGTTGACGAGCGCCATCAAATTCGCCGTTACTTCATCCTTATCCATCGTCTCGCTCATGTCGAAATCGACGCGACTTTCATCTTCGCCGACTGCCGCGCCCGTGATCGGATAGGGGCAGACCACGGAAAGCAGATGGCAGGCCGTATGCATGCGCATCAGCTTATAGCGCCGCGCCCAGTCGATGTGCAGCACCAGCTTCTCGCCCACGATGGGTAATGGCTGGCCCTCGAGCGGCACATGGATGATGATGTCCTTGATCGGCCCGTGCTTCGTTTGACCGAGCATGATCCTCGAGCCGTCGCCGCGCTCCAGGAAACCTGTATCGCCCGGCTGACCGCCCGAGGTGGCGTAGAAGCAGGTCTGATCGAGCTCGATGCCCCCATCTTCGTGGATCGCGGTGACGACGGCTTCCGCGGTCGAGAGATAGAAATCGTCACGATAGAGGGCATGGACGGTCATATGGTCACGCTGTTGTTTCGTATGGGACGGCGATTTCAGCCCGTTTTTCCAAATAGCTTGGCAGCGGCAAACCCTTCGACTTCAGGAAGTCGGGATTGAAGAGCTTGGACTGATAGCGATTGCCGTAATCGCACAGGATGGTCACGACCGTATGTCCGGGACCGAGATCCTTGGCGAGACGAACCGCGCCGGCGATATTGATGGCCGTCGAGCCGCCGAGGCACAGGCCTTCGTGTTCGACCAGATCGAAGATATAGGGAAGCGCTTCGGCATCGGTGATCTGATACGCGAAATCGGGCGTGAAACCTTCCAGGTTCGCCGTGATGCGGCCCTGGCCGATGCCTTCGGTGATCGAGGAGCCGGAGGATTTCAGCTCGCCGTTCTTGTAGAATTCATAAAGGGCCGCGCCTTCCGGATCGGCGATGCCGATCTTGATGTCCTCGTTGAAGGCATGCAGCCCCATGGCGACGCCCGCCAGCGTGCCGCCGGAACCGACTGAGCAGATGAAGCCGTCGATCTTTCCGTTGGTATCGTTCCAGATTTCCTTGGCTGTTGTCTCGATATGCGCCTGACGGTTGGCGACATTGTCGAACTGGTTGGCCCAGATCGCGCCGTTCGGCTCTGTCTTTGCGAGCTGTTCGGCCAGCCGGCCCGAGACCTTCACATAGTTGTTCGGGTTCTTGTAGGGGACGGCCGGAACTTCGACCAGCTCGGCCCCGAGCAGCTTCAGTGCGTCCTTCTTTTCCTGGCTCTGTGTCTCAGGAATGACGATGACGGTACGATAGCCGAGTGCCTTGGCAACCAGCGTCAGGCCGATACCGGTGTTGCCGGCCGTACCCTCGACGATGACGCCTCCCGGCCTCAGTAGACCCTTTTTCTCGGCGTCGCGAATAATGTAGAGCGCGGCGCGATCCTTCACCGATTGGCCGGGGTTCAGGAATTCGGCCTTGCCGAGAATAGTCGAGCCCGTCGCCTCTGAGGCGCCCTTGAGCTTGATCAACGGCGTATTGCCAATTGCTTCGAGGACGGAGGGATGGACGGTCATGGAATCTGCCTTCTGTTCGCAACTACTGTAAGAACGGTCTTTTCCCTTCACAAGGCGGCATAGGCAAGAAATTCTGTTCCTTGCTACTCCTTTGCCTCGCAAAATTCGACTTGGCGGGCGTTTCGACCTCTTTCTATTAACCCGGGCCTCAGTCTCCAATTGGTGACATTGTTTTCCCGATGAAGCCGTCAGTCTGGCCGAAAGCGGCCACAATGATACGCTATTTCTAAAATGCCACGACGGTCGCTGTTGAAAGCGTTTGATGTAGGCGGCCGCCAGCCAAGGAGAAGAGCCATGAGCCCGTTCATCGCACGTCCTGAACATGGAGTGGTCTGGATCACCGGCGCCAGTTCCGGTATCGGCCGCGCGCTCGCGCTGAAGCTCGCGGAAGAAGGATATAAGGTTGCCGTTACGGCTCGCAGCCACGATAAGCTTCTGGCGCTGCAGGCCGAGGCAAGCGCGCTTACCGGCAGCATCGTCGTGCTCGATGGCGATGTATCCGATACGGAGGATATGGAACACACTGTCGCCGCCATCGAATACCAGCATGGCCCTGTTGCTCTGGCAGTTTTGAACGCCGGCATCTATCTGCCGGCACGAGGCGAAGATCTCAATCACGAAGTCTTCGAGCGGAGTTTCGCTGTCAATCTTCACGGTGTCGTCAATTGTCTCGTTCCGGCGGTCAGGCATATGCGCGCGAGGGGATACGGCCAAGTCGCTATTGTCTCGTCCGTTGCCGCTTATGGCGGTCTGCCCGGCGGTGCGGCCTATGGGGCCAGCAAGGCTGCACTGATCAACATGGCCGAAAGCCTGAACTTCGAGCTCGACCGCATGGGCATCCACATCCAGCTCATAACTCCAGGCTATGTCGACACGCCATTGACGGCACAGAACAAGTTCGTGATGCCTGATATCGTGTCGGCAGAGCAGGCGGCTGATGCGATCGCTGCCGGATTGAAATCCTCATCCTTCGACATCAGTTTCCCGAAGAGCCTGGTCTATCGGGCAAAACTGTTGAAGTTGCTGCCCTATGGCCTCTATTTCAAGGCGCTCAGGTATTTTCTCCGGAGCGGCAGCAAGCGCGGGCCGGTCGCCCCGCACATAACCGCGCATCCGGCCGAATAGCGCCTATCTGTCATTCTTCAGCGATGCGTGCGCGGCCAGCGCGCGCTGGCGCGCCATGGCATGATCGACGATCGGCCGGGGATAGTGCTTGCCGAGTTCTATGCCCGCACGCTTGAGCACATCGTCGGGCGCCTCGAACGGCCGATGGATATATTTGCTGTCGAGCTTGGCGAGCTCCGGCACGAAAGCCCTGACATAGCCGCCCTCCGGATCGAATTTCTCGCCTTGCAACACTGGATTGAAGATGCGGAAGAAGGGCGAGGCATCGGCGCCGGAGCCCGCAACCCACTGCCAGTTTGCTGTATTGGCGGCCGGATCGGCATCGACGAGCGTATCGCGAAACCAGGCTTCGCCGTCACGCCAGTCGATCAGCAGATCCTTGATGAGAAAGGAAGCGGTGATCATGCGGACACGATTATGCATCCAGCCATGGCGCCAGAGCTGCCGCATGCCGGCATCGACGATTGGATAACCGGTTTGCCCTCGCTGCCAGCTTGTGAGCAGCTGGGTATCGGATAGCCAGGGAAAATCATCGTAACGATCGTTCCAGTTTTCCGTCCTGAGTTTCGGGAAATGAAAGAGCTGATGATAGCAGAATTCGCGCCAGACCAGCTCCTTGCGGAAGCGGACGACATTGTCTTTGGCGATATTGTCGGGAAGTCCGCGCGTCGCATGCCAGATACGGGCAGGCGAAATCTCTCCGAGCGCCAGATGCGGCGAGAGCAGGGAGGTTGCCGGTCTGTCCGGAAAATCGCGGCCGACCGCATAATCATCGATGGCGCCATCGATGAAGTCCTTCAGCTTCTCTTGCGCCGCGGCTTCGCCCGGCTTCCATATGTCCGGGAATTCTGATGCCCAGTTCGGCTTGGTGGGCAGCATTGACCAAGAGGCGAGCGTGTCCGATTGCGGCCAGCGGCCGGGTGCGAGGAGCATTGCCGGCGCGTCTATCGGAAACGGCGGCTCGCCGGATTGTTCGAATGCGCGCCAGAAGGGCGTGTAAGTTTTGTAATGGTCGCCTGCGCCCGTGCGCAGGCGTGTCGGTTCATGCAGCAGCTGGCCGGCAAAGCTGTTGGCCTCGATACCCTTGCTCCGCAACGCCTTCTTGATTTGGGTGTCCAGGTCGATCCCGACTGGGTCGTATCGACGGTTCCAGACGACGGCTTCAGCCTTGGTTTCCTTAATAAGTTTTTCGAGCACCGTCAGCGCATCGCCCTGGCGGAGGATGAGCTTGCTCTCCAATCTATCGAGGGCGGTTTGGAGAGCCGTGAGCGAATGATGCAGCCACCATTCCTGTGCTCCGCCAAGCGGGCCACGCTCCGTTGCATCCGGCTCGCGAATATAGACGGGAATTGCCGCGCGGCCTGATGTTGCCGCCGCCTGTAACGCGTGGTTGTCGTCTAGGCGGAGATCCTTGCGAAACCACATAAGAATGGGGCTCGGCTCTTGTGTCGGTGTCGTCATGGTCCTGGCCGATCGCCCATCCTCTGTTGCGTCTCGCATGCCTTATAAAGGCGAAAACCCTTATATGGTGCCAGCCGTCAAACGGTTCCGCTATCGCGCGTTACATAAGCGGATGCCACACGCAACTCTCGTAAGGAAAACTGGATGCCGTTTATGATATAAGGAATGCTTGTCACTGTTCTGTAATGCAAATTCGCTAGCAGTCCACCCGATTAACGTGCCGAGAATGGACAGGCGGGGAAGATTAAAATGGCGGAAATCCGCATCGAACAAGTTCGCAAGGCCTATGGACGCAACCCGGTCGTTCATGGCGTCGACCTGAATTTCCGATCGGGCGAATTTGTCGTCATCCTCGGACCTTCCGGCTGCGGCAAGTCCACGCTGCTGCGCATGATCGCCGGCCTTGAAGATATCACCTCGGGTGAGATCATCATCGATGGCAAGGTGGTCAACCAACTCGAGCCGCGCGAGCGCGGCTGCGCCATGGTCTTCCAGAATTACGCGCTCTATCCGCACATGGATGTCGCCGCCAACATGGGCTACGCGCTCAAGGTTGCCGGTGTGCCGCGCGCCGAGCGTGATCGCCGCATCAAGGAAACCGCCAAGATCGTCGGCCTCGAGGATTTCCTCGCCCGCAAGCCAGCCGAGCTTTCCGGCGGCCAGCGCCAGCGCGTCGCCATGGGTCGCGCGATCATCCGCGAGCCGAAGGTCTTCCTCTTCGACGAGCCGCTCTCCAATCTCGATGCCAAGTTGCGCGTGCAGATGCGCGTCGAAATCCGCCGCCTGCACAAGCGCTTGTCGGCGACCTCGGTCTTCGTGACGCACGATCAGGTCGAAGCCATGACGCTCGCCGACAAGCTGGTCGTTATGTACAAGGGCAATGTCGAGCAGGTCGGCACGCCGCTTGAAATCTACAATACGCCGCGCACGCGCTTCGTCGGATCTTTCATTGGCTCCCCGGCCATGAATTTCCTGGAAGGCACCTTCGCGGCCAATGGTGAGCAATTCATCTTCGACGGCATTCCGATCGCCATCGACGCCAACATCGGCAAGCGCCATGCCGGCCAGCCGGTCGCCCTCGGCATCCGGCCGGAACATGCACGCCTCGTTCCTGCCGGCACGCCCGGTGCTATCCCGGCAACGGTCGATTTCGTCGAAGAACTCGGTGCCGGCCGCGTTATCCATTGCGATATCAACGGTTCGAGCTTCGCCATCGCCGTTGCCGATCATACGACGGGCCAGACCGGTCAGTCCGTAGCGCTGGAACTGCCGCAGCAGCACACGCATCTATTTGCCCAGGATACCGGGCTGCGGCTAGACGCCGTTGCCTCCGTCACGCCGCTCAAAGTGCTGGCGAGCTGATTTCAAATATAAATTTTCAGTAGGTGAGCCCGGAAGTTTTCCCGACTTCCGGGTTTTTTATTTGTATAGATCGACGGAGTTTAAGTGAAGTCGGGTTTGCGCGGGATATTCCAGCACAATACCCGATGAGTACTCGATCGCAGGGGGACTGCCGCGACGCCAAATGCGGCGCGGCAGGAAACGCGATTACTTCTCCGTAGCGATCATGCCGCGAACGACCCAGCGCTGCATCAGCACGACGACGGCAAGCGGCGGAATCATAATGATCAGCGTGCCGGCCATCGCGATATGCCACTCCGGAAGGCCGCCAAAATTCGGGATGAGTGACTTGAGTTCGTGAACCGCCGTTATGTGGGCGGGATCGGTGGTCACCAACAACGGCCAGAGATACTGGTTCCACGCCCACAAGAACATGATGGTGCCGAGGGCGGCCATATTGGTGCGCGAGAGCGGCAGCAGAATATCGATGAAGAAACGCAACGCTCCGGCGCCGTCCATGCGCGCGGCCTCAGCCAACTCGTCCGGTATCGTCAGGAAGAACTGGCGATAAAGAAAGGTCCCAGTCGCTGTCGCGATCAGCGGCAGGATAAGGCCGATTGAGGAGTTGAGTAGCCCGAGGTTCAGCGAGACTTCGATGCCTGTAAGCTTTGCGATGAGCCAGGTGATGCCGGTGATGTCAAGAATTCCCTGGAATGGCGACAGTACGTTCGCTGCGACCGCATAGGTCGGCACGATCCGAACCTCGAGCGGCAGCATCAGCGTGATGAAGATCAGCCAGAAGATGAGGTGGCGACCGGGATAGCGGAAGTAGACGAGGGAAAAGGCTGTTATCGCCGAAACGAGCACCTTGCCCACCGCGACGCCGGTGGCGAAGATCAGGCTATTCAGCAGCTTGGGGCCGAGATTGGCGGTCGTCCAGGCAGTCTTCATGTTGACCCAGAAATCCGAACCGGGGATCAGCGACATCGGCACTTTGTTGACGTCGGTGATGTTATGCGATGCGGCAATGGTGACGATAGCCAGCGGACCTACAGCGACGATGAAGCCAAGGAGCAAGATCAGGTGGGTAAAGAAGTTAAGAATGGGGGTGCGCTCGACCATGTCAGCCTCAACGGTAATGCACGCGCTTCTCGATGAAGCGGAACTGGAAGATGGTAAGCAGAACGATCAGCAGCATGAGAATGATGCTCTGCGCCGCCGCACCGGAAAAATCGAGGCCCTTGAAGCCGTCCGAATAGATCTTGTAGACCATGAGGTTGGTCGAATTATGCGGGCCGCCCGAAGTCATGATGTCGACGATGCCGAATGAATCCTGAAAACTTTCGGTGATGTTGATAACGAGCAGGAAGAAGATCGTCGGGGTGATTAACGGGAGCTGGATATCCCAGAAGCGGCGGAGCACCCCGGAGCCGTCCATGGCGGACGCCTCGATCAGCGCGCGTGGGATGGCCTGGAAAGCGGCAAGGAAGAAGATAAAGCTGTATCCGATATATTTCCAAGAAAAGGCGGCGATGATGCAGGCCATGGCGGCATTGCCGTCGAGACCAGGATCCCAAAATCCCGGCCACCACTGATTGACCACGGCCATGAGGCCCGCTTCCGGCGCCAGGATGAAGCGGAAGGCCATGGCCGATGCAGGTGCTGCAATTCCGTACGGCCAGATCAGGACCACGCGGTAGATTTTAGAGCCGCGCAGCTGCCGATCGGTCAGCGCCGCAAGTATCAGTCCGCCCGCCATGGAAATAGTCGTGCTGATAGCAGCGAAAACAATGCTGATCGTGACCGAGTTCCAGTAATCGGAACTAGCGAGAATCGATTTGAAATTGTCGAGTCCGACCCAGATGTTGCCGCCGCCCCAGGGCTGCTGCAGCGTCAAGGACCAGAAGACCGCCTGACCGGCCGGCCAATAGAAAAAGGTGAAGATGAGAAGCAGCTGCGGCACTGCGAACAAGATGCCGACGCTCCATTTGTTGAAAGTTACTCGCTTTTCCATTGTCTCTACCGGCTTGATATCTCGATGCCACGCTTGCCCTCATAACGAACGTCCGCCGGGAAAGCCCGGCGGACGCTGTTCTGTTATGAGCTTTGCCGCTTACGGCAGCTGCTTGCCCTTGTAGGTGGCTTCGAAGCGCTCGAGCACGGCGTCGCCGTTCTTGACGAGATTGTCGATGCCTTCCTGGACGCTGACCTTGTTGGCGAAGATGGCCTGCATCTGATTGCCGAATTCAGCGCGGATCTGCGTGAAGCTGCCGAGGCGAATGCCGCGGGTGATCGCGGTCGGCTCGGAAGCCGTCAAGCTGGCGATAGCGACTTCGCGACCCTTGTAAGGAGCCTTGTCGTAGAAACCGGAGGATTTCATGAATTCGAAGCCGGACTTCGTAACCGGGATATAGCCGGTATTGGTCGACCAGAAGAGAGCGGTTTCGGGCTTGGCAATGAAGTTCAGGAACGCGGCAGCGCCCTTGTATTCGTCAGAGGTCTTGCCGGAGAGAACCCAGAGCGATGCGCCGCCGACGAGCGAATTCTTGCGCTCGGTACCGGCGTAGACCGGGAGCTCGGCGACATCCCAGTTCATGCCGGCCTTCTGCGTCTTGCCGACTGTGCCATGGTCGCCGACCGAGGTCATGATCATCTGGCAATCGCCAGCGGCAAAGGCCTGGACCATGTCCTGGCCGAGGTCCTTGGACTTGATCTTGATGAAGCCCTGGTCGTACCAGCTCTTGAGATCCGTCACATACTTGACGAACTTGGTCTTATTGACGGTCAAGCGGGCATCGAGACCATCATAACCGTTGTTCTTGGTGGCAATCGGCTGATCGTGGATGGCCGAGAACTGCTCCATCAGCTGCCAGCTTTCGTTGCCGGAAATGTTGATCGCCATCGGGCATTCATAGCCGGCGCCCTTCAGCGCCTTCATGTCTTCCGCAGCTTCTTCCCAGGTCTTCGGAGCGGCAGTTTTGCCGATCTTGGCGAAGGCATCCTTGTTCCAGTAGAGCAGAGCGGTGGAAGAGTTGAACGGGAAGGAAAGCAACTCGCCCTTCGAGGTGGCGTAGTAGCGGGCGATACCCGGGAAATAGTTGTTCCAGTCAACCTTGTAGCCGTTTTCTGCCATCAGCTTGTTGACCGGATAATAGGCGCCCGAAAGCATCATTGTTGCCGTGCCGACGTCATAGACCTGAACGATCGTCGGCTGCTTGTTTGCGCGGAAGGCGGCAATCGTGTTCTGCAGAGCGGCGTCGTAGTTACCCTGGCTGACGCAGGAAACTTCATAATCCTTTTGGGAATCGTTGAAGTTCTTGCAGAGCGTCTCAACGACGCGCTGAAGGTCGCCCGACAAACCAAACCAGAAATCGAACTTGACCGGAGCTGCGGCAGCCGGCATCGCCAGAGCGACGCTCATGACGCCGGCAGTAGCAGCCGAAATGAAGTTTTTAAGTTTCGACATAATCCCTATTTCCTTTTTGAAAGCTCGGAACCGGTGGTCTTGCGCAAGTCCGCGGTAGCGCGGGTTATAGACAAGCTGTGTGACAGTTTGTTGTGGGCAAGAATCCCAGGTTGGCGGGCTTTTTCACAAGGGTAGCGGCTTTGCGGAGCAACGCTCATCGCAGGATCGTGCATTTGAGGTTCTGCTGATCAAAAGGTGTGGGCTGCGTCTGTTTGCCCATAGATTGCTGGTCGGTCAGGAAGACGCAATGGTCCTCCTTGCCTGTGCCCCGAGCCGTGTTGCAAGATCACCGGCAGGACGTTCTGATGGCATTGAAGGAATGAGAATATGGGTCTCAGCGAGCGGCAGAAAATGGCGGCGGGGGAGTGGTACTGCTGTTTCGATCCGGAGCTCGATGCCTTGCGCCGGCAGGCGCGCGAGGCTGTGCATGCACATAACACGATGCCGCCCGCCCAGCGGGGCAATCTTGCGCCGGCTTTGTCTGCGCTCTTTGCCGAGATCGGCGAGAGCGTCTTCATCGAGGCGCCGTTTCATTGCTCCTATGGCATCAATATCTCGCTCGGCCGTCGGGTCTATATGAATGCCGGCTGCACGATCCTCGATAGCGCCAGCGTCCGCATCGGCGACGGCAGCATGCTGGGACCGGGCGTCCATATCTATTGCGCCGAACATCACAGGGATGCCGAATTGCGCGGGGCGGGTCTGGAAGTCGCCCGGCCGGTGACGATCGGCAGAAGCGTCTGGATCGGCGGCGGCGCGATCCTGGTCGGCGGCGTGTCGGTGGGGGACGGCGCGATCATCGGCGCCGGCGCGGTCGTCACCAGGGATGTTGCCGCTGGTGCGACTGTTGTCGGCAATCCGGCTCGTCCCGTTCGTGCGGGATAGGATAAAGAGTTAGTTTGCCGGGCGGCGTTTTCGCGTCCACCATACGACGAAGCGGCGGCGCCAGCGGCGCACCATAGGCATGTCGTGCGAGAGCACGATAAAGCCCAATGGCAGCATCCAGAAGCCGAGCACCGGCAGGAAGCCGAGCAGTCCGCCGAAAATCAGCGCAATCCCCACGCCAAGGCGGGCAAGGCGCGATCGGGGCAGGGGGATTCTGACGGAGCCGAAAACCAGCTCGCGGGTTGAGGGATCAATGCCAAAACGGCGGGTTTTCCGGCCATTCCGATCGGCATTTGCTGTCGTTTCGCTTTGATCGGTCATCCACAGGAAATGGTGGCGCGAGGAAATAATGCAAGAGAATGCATTTTTTTTGAAAAAACCGCTTGGCAAATCGGGAAAGCATTTGTATTACCCCGCTCACACCGCGCCAAGCGCATTCCCTGGTAGCTCAGCGGTAGAGCATTCGACTGTTAATCGACAGGTCGCCGGTTCGAATCCGGCCCGGGGAGCCACTCTTCTTATACAGAGTTGAAGCTGATATCGGAGCAGGCGTGTCCGATTGATTTAATCCTGTGTCCGTAATTCTCAAAGCTGATGAGTGCGGCCCGGCTTATAGCAGCGCATTTTTGCAGTTTTATTGCGCATGCCTCGCAGCACCGACTTCGGCCGAGGCTCGCATGGTTCGACAGCGGTATCTTCGTTGACCGGTCTTTCCCATTCATGCCAGATTGCCGCCACCTGTCAGGCAGGCGTCAATGCCGGTGGTCAATCGGCGATGTGGGCCACATCTGGCACATTTGGGGGATAAAGATGGCCGAGAATGCGAGCTTTCGCGGTGGAGTGGCGGTGGGATGGGTTCTTAGCGTAATTGTGATTCTTGCATTGGTGGCCGATGGGGCGGTTGATCTGTTTGCGCCGGCCTTAATCAGTGCGCAGATGGAGGAGACGGGCTTTCCCGCCAATCTGGCTGCGGTGGTGGGTTTGATCATCTTCGTTTGCGTCATTCTTTACGCAATTCCGCGCACGGCAGTCCTTGGAGCGATCCTAACGACCGGGTTCTTCGGCGGTGCAATTTGCGCCCATCTGCGTCTCGGAGAAATCGGGTCGCCACCACAACTTATAAGTTTATTGCTCGGCGTCACGGCGTGGGGTGGTCTTTATCTTCGCGACGAACGTATTCGGCGCCTGCTGCCCCTCCGTTCGGTGGACGACTGAAAATCGAGCGCATGACCCATTCAGACTTTTTGCGGTGCAATAACAATATCTTGCGCTGCACCTCCCTCCGCGCGGGGATTGCGAATGGTAGCGGGCTAATGAGATTGTGCCAAGATGATGCATCCGTGCTTTTCGAGAGCCCGTGGAGGCGGCGCTCGGGTGGATATATGTGGCATTTCTGAAAAAATTAGTTCAAGGTATGGTTGCTCTCGCGAATGTGAGAGCATGTTCATGTGTCGTTAATGCGATGCGGCGCATGAACGTAATGCGCGATCCGCGCAGCATAGTCCCCCAATGCTTTAGAGGTTCGACATGAAAAACCTGATTCTTGCTTCTGCAGTAGCTGTGGCGTCGGTCTTTGCCTTCAGCGTGCCGTCCGAGGCCGCTCCGATGCATCATCATCGTCATCACCACTATCATCATCACTGCCATGTGAAGAAGGTAAAGCGCAAGATTCATGGGCGCTGGGTTGTGCGCCATGTGCGCGTCTGCCGCTGATCGGAAGACTTAAGAGCCGGCGCAGGTTCCTCTTAAACCCAAACGGCCGCTGCCGGAGTTCCGGTGGCGGCCGTATCGTTTGCATTATACCTCGAAGTGACCCGCTGCCCGCGTTTAGCGTGAGTTCGGCAGCCGGCACATCAGCTGCGATACGCCAACTGCTCGCAGCGCCAGTACACTAGGGCCGAATCTCGAATATTACGCCGCCATGGCGGCGATGATGATAGCGACGGTCGTCCCGCCATCTGTCATCCCAATGACGGCGGCGATCCCAGCCGCGGTCACCATGCCAATGACGGCGATCGCGATCGCGCCAGCGAGGACGGTCGTCATCGCGCCATCGGCGCGATCCATGCTCTTGCACAAGGATAACATCAGACGCGCGCGATATGGATGGATTGCTCGGCGGCGCGGCCATTGCGGGCAGGGCGGCGGGCAGCGCGGAGCCTATGGCCAGCGTCACGCTCAAGGCGAGTGAGGCAAGGTGGTGTTTCAAGATGCTAACTCCTGTATTCAGCCATGTCCCTTTCATCGCTAAACGCCAGGGCAGCGACCAGGTTCCCCTTTTCGTTGACTGGAGATCCTTATGACACGCGTACTGATCGCAGGAGGAGCCGCTGATTGCGGGTGTCACAACAAAAAGGGGGCCGGCAGGGAAAGCCGGCCCCCTTCCTTCTCTGATCGGAGGTCAAGTCTGATCAGGTTAGAAGTTGCGTTCGAAGCGCAGGATGCCCGAAACGGTGTCGTCGTGGGCATAGTCATAGTGAACGTAGGTCAGTTCCGGCTCGACCAGGAGGTTCTTGACCGGGTTGAACTTCAGGTTCGTGGTTGCTTCGAAGATTTTCGAGTCGCTGTAGGCGAGCTGGAGGTTCCACTTCAGCTTGTCGTTGAACGGAACGCCAACGCCGCCCCAGACAGCCCAGTCACCCCAGCCGCACTTCGATGCGTTGACGGTACCGTTCGGTGCCGTGCAAGCGGAGACGTCCTGGTTGGTGCCTGCGTACTTGTTGAGCTTGTCGCCGTCGGTGTTCCAGCCGCCCATCAAGAAGGCCGTGAATGCGCCGAAATCAGCATCGACGCGAGCCTTGATGGCGCCTTCTTCGACGATGGAGTCATAACCGCCGACGACCTTGAAGCCCCATGCGCCAGACTTGAAGCCGGCACCGGCAACGACGTCAGGAGCGTAGTGGTTGGTCTTGTCGTCCGTCCACCAGCTTGCGCCGTAGGATGCCGAGCCGGTCGTGGCGGAGTTGGAATCTTCGAGCGAGATCACAGCCGAGAAGCCGTTGCCTGCATCGTATTCATAGGTCAACTGGTTGAGTTCATACGGACCGTCATAGATCACGTCGTCGTTGATGACGTCGCCGGCGTAACCGATGTACAGGTTGTACTGCGAGTCCTTCTTACCAACGGTGAAGCCGCCGAGGCTGATGTAGGACCACAGCAGGTTGGTGGATGTGGAGCCGCCGTCATTCCAGTCCCAACGAACGATGGTTTCGGTCTTCAGCGGACCGTACTCGGTGTCGGTAGCGGTGTCGACGTTCAACTCAGCACGGGTGTGCCAGAGCGTGCCCTGATGGCTGTCGCGGTTGTAAGCGTTGTACCATTCACCTTCCGTACGAACCTTGCCGCCGATCTTGAGGCAGGTTTCGGTGCCCGGGATGAAGAAGTAGCCAGCGCCGTATGCGTCGCAGATGCGGACGTATTCCAGCGGCTCGGGCTCAGCTGCTACGATAGCGTCAGCAGCGTGAGCACCGGATACTGCTGCCAAAGCAGCAGCGGAGCCGAGAAGAAGGCTCTTGATGTTCATAATAACTCCAATCTTTCTTGATTGGGCATGAGATATCGCGCCGAGAAACGACGTGCCCAACCCCATCCCGTTCATGTTCCCTATTCAGTAGGTGCGAAGTAATAAGCTTCGCGAACTATTTCCTGAACCCGCTTCAGTGATTTGGCAAGATACTAAGGGTACGGAACTATATGTGCACTACTCGAAAGCCGGCGTTGTTGCAAAAATGACGCAATTCGCGGAAGTGTCTGATCCCAGCCTGTTTGCATCTCGTTTGGATGGCTTGTCTTCCATAAGTCCGGAAAGCGTTTAAGTCTCCGGCTATTAAGGCGATACGCGCTCCGATTTGGGGCGGGCGAGGGCAGGAAGCCGCCGCCATATGATTATGGTCACTCCTGAGACCGGGCGCAGACGATTGCCCCTCAATCCGGATGGCCGCGCCGGGTCGCGGCTCTTCTGAGCCGCAACTGTTGAAACGATCCCAGGCGGCGAAACCCCGGGCGGCGCACGCGCATCACTCTATAGAAGAGAAGATGAGAGACATGAAAGAGAAGGTGAGAGACCGTGTGGAATCGCGCTTGGTTGCGATGCTGTTGACGGAGGCTTGGCTATGGTGCGTCCGACGACATTACTGGGGCGTAGTCTCGTCGGACGCGGCACTGTCCGGTCCGTGGGTGGCGTACAAACCGGTAGTACGAATGCTAGCAGCCACCACAGGTTTCCATAACCTACCTGAATGGGCTGGCAGCTTCAGGCGCTCGATAGGATGACTGCGCCGCGATCCAGCAATGAATTTTTCGTTCTCAGTTTCCATCGGTTCGCCAAACTCCAAGATGGTCGCCACAACACCCGAATGGAGCGTCATCGGCAGCAGCGCCTCATGGCGCGGTCGGTCTTTGCCATCGCAAATGAAGGATCGGGTGGGGGCGGCCTTGGTCGTCTACATCGGCGCGCCCTGTTACCTTGAATCCGAGCCGCTCGTAAAAGCCGACAGCGCCCGCATTCTGCTCGTTCACGTCGACGGTGACGACATCTTTTCCAGCACGAAAGCTACCGAAAAGCAGACGTCCCAAGCCTGCACCTCTGCTGTCGGCATGTATAAAGAGCGAATCGATGTGGTTCCCGGTCGCTCCCAGGAAGCCGTGTGGCAAATTATTGGCATCCGCCGCCACCGTGAACTCCGCGTTCGGCAGGTAGTCTTCCAAGACCATCCTCGCAATCGCTTCCCGGTCCGATGCATCGAGAAAATCATGGGTGGCTTCCACGGAGGTCCGCCATATCTCATAATTGCGCGCGATGTCGTCAGGCGTTGCTGGCCGCAGCAGGAACATGTCCGAATTCTCACTATGCTGTTCGAAATTTCAGCATGGCTGTTTAATATTCCCGCACCGCCGCGTAAAGGCTGCGCGGTCTTGAGCTTTGCAACTTTTCCGTGCGCCATTCCGGCTCGGCCGATATTGGCACATCTGCGACGCTCCTGCCGTCTTGGGCGCAATGCATTTCATCACCCGCATTGAAGGCTTACACACGAGCAGCAGGCAATTCTCTCTTCAGAGTGAAAAAAGGACAGAATTCAGAATAAGCCTCTTGCGGTTTTCTTTGGATCATTCTAAATCCGCGCCACCACAACGCAAATTGCTTTCGGATGGCCTCGTGGCGGAGTGGTTACGCAGAGGACTGCAAATCCTTGCACCCCGGTTCGATTCCGGGCGAGGCCTCCAATTTTCCTTAAATCCACAATAAGTAATTGATTTTTCAGTGGAATTTCAGCGCGATTCCGGCCTGAAACATTCTGATATACCGAAGTTAAATGTGGCAATCCGTTCTATGTTCAGTTTCTGTCTCATTGGCTGCCAGCAATGATTTGGTGTCTATTCCATTTGCTCTGATCGTGGGTAGTCCGGAATCTGCCTGCCCAGGACGCAGGACGGCGGTGGCGCGTTCGATCGTTCAAAATTCTCTATTGCGCAAACATCATAAGCGAGACGATACCGAGCAGTGCCAAAGCACCGAGGATTGGCAGCAGTCGAATCATAATTAGGCGAGCAAGCTTCTTGCGCTCGACCGGTGTCAGCGCAAGCCACTGCGACTTCGGTAACGACATTGATACTCCCTATCCCCCGTCTCAGCGTCGCATTCGAAACTGAAATGACGCTTAAGGTACTGAGGAGTTACGGGAGTTTGAGGATGGCGGTGCCGGCGTTTCGGCTTCGGACATCGCCCAAGTGACAAATGCAGTCGGACCCCGATCCGGTTCGGTGCTGAAAGTGCGAAGCAAATGAATAGAGAATTCGTGCTTCCACAAAAGCAAAAGCGGTCCAGTCTAGGGAAAAAACTGGGCCGCCTTTCGCTGGACTAGAGGTCAATCAAATTCAGCACGCTAATTATAAGGTGTACTTAGTAGTTGTCAACGCAAATGCGATGTGGCGTCTTCGCGCATCAAGCCTCGCGCTCTTCGGCCTGACTGAGATCTTCGCTTGAGCTACCGGTTCCATTGCGTATTTGGTCCGCACACGCGGCAGGGGCGTGGTCGCTTCGGATGATTCTCAATCCTCAGCGAAAGTTTCAGCTGCCGCGTGTCGGTTCTTAGCCGCCATTGCGGGAGAATGACTATTCCTCAAGGCAAGGAAAGGCGAATTTGTAGGCGCGTGCGATCAGTGAGCTGGCAGGCCGCTCGAGCTGCCAGGAGTGCTCCGCCATCCACTTGCAGGCTATCGTCGTCGCCTTTGTATTGCTGAGCTCGGGCGGCAGACAGAAAGCACCGACAAACTGTTGAAGGTAGCGCTCGTAGCGCGATGAGTTTTTCGGAGTCTGCTTCGTGGCTCGGATTGTCAGGCTCTTCGTCCGCTGAGCCTCGTCAAGAATGCCCTGGATATAGACAGACGCGAGCGTTCGGTCCTCTTCGCACCATTCGTCGAGCTGTTTTCCGGTAACGATATGTCCGATGATCGGGGCTGTCTCCTTCGGCTCATCCTCGCTTGACGTTCCCTCGCTCAACGCGACCTGGGGTAAGAGAAGGAGAAGCGCGGCAGCGAAGAGCGAAAGCCTCATTCGGAAAACCTACATCATCGAGGAAAGGCTCGCGGCCAGAAAAACCACCAGCGGCAGCGACGTTACGACGAAAAGAACGAGAGAAACAGGCATGCCAGCCACCTTCTATTCAAATTTAATGTTTGGGCCGAATAGCTTCGGGCCGGAAGGTCGATTGGTCACCCACCCGGGCGGGTCCAATGTCCTGAAGCGTGGTCGCGTGAAGTTAACATTTTGCTAACGAGCGTTCCGGTCTGGGACACGGCGGATTCGCAATCCTTGCAGAATCCCGAGTATCAAAAGGCGCTGGCTCGAATTTAAGGTGTCGATTGTTGTTCGTCGGCGACGCCTGACCATGAATCTCGGCGCCTGTTGCGGCAATGCCTTGAAAGCGCAGCGTCAGGCGATTAAGACACGCGTAACAGAAAGTAGAGCCAGCCCGTTCGGGCACCAAGGGCGCAAGAGGATAAGATGGATTTCGAAGCAGCGCGCGTGAAGATGGTCGAGAACCAGATCCGGACGACGGATGTCACCTCCCATTCCGTGTTGAATGCATTTTTCGCCGTACCGCGCGAAAACTTCGTACCGGAGAAGTCGAAGCTCCTGGCCTATGTCGATTGCGATATCGAGGTCGCTCCCGGGCGCTTCCTCATGGAAGCCTCGCCGCTTGCTAAGCTGCTGCAGCTCGGCTCGATCACCAAGGACGACAAGGTTCTCGATGTCGGCTGTGGCACGGGCTATGTCTCCGCTGTCCTGTCGCTTCTCGCCGGCAAGGTTATCGCACTTGAATCCAACGAGGAGCTTGCGGCTCAGGCGAAGACCAATCTTGCCGCACTTGGCTACGATAACGTGACGGTCGTTGGCGGTGACCTTGAAAAGGGACATGCCGCTAACGCACCCTACGATGTGATTTTCCTCAACGGCTCGATCGAGCAGTTGCCGCAGGGCCTGCTTGACCAGCTCGGCGAAGACGGCCGCCTGATCACGGTCATCGGCTATGGTCACGCCGCCCGAGCCACCGTTTTCATGCGCGAGCGCGGTGCCTTCTCGGAAAACGTCTTCTTCAACGCCTCGATCAAGCCGCTTCCGGGCTTTGCCAAGGCCAAGGAATTCGTCTTCTGATTTTCTGGACGAGCTATCTTTGAGCTTGCGACGGGCGCCTTTTGGCGCCTGTTTTTTATTGTCGCCACCTGTGGCAGAATCGTGTTCAGCAAAGCGATTCGTCGTGATCGTAACAAAACTGTGCATCACCGGGTTTAGTGCTTTTCAGGTGATTTTTTTCCCGAAGGCAGTCATCTAGGGTGGCCCTGATTCGGGCGCCGCCTGGCGAGTTTGCGGTGCGGGTTTCCGGTCGCTGAATATGGGAAAACGGGGATGAATATGGCTCAGCCAAATGTAGTGCGTGAACCGTCCATGGAAGAGATTCTGGCGTCGATCCGCAGGATCATCGAAAGCAACGAACCCGTAGGCGCCAAGCCGGTTCCCTCAACGCATTTCGCCGGCACCGGCATGCGTGATGACGATATTCATTTGACTGTGGATGAAGAGTTCGCTGCCGCCGATCGGGCGCGCGCAGCTGAACAGGACCCGCGTTTCGTTGCGGCAAACTCCCAGGTCCCGGTTGCAGAGCCGGAAGCTGGCGGCCGCGGTCTGTCGCTGGCCGATGTTGCCGCGCGTGTGCGTGCCGCTTCCGAGCGTAATACCGCCGCATTGCTGAATGCGGGGCGCGAGCCGCCACAGCCGCGCGAGCTGCCGCCCGCCATGGCTGCGCGCCTTGCCGAGGTGCACGTCGAGCCGATCGCCGACACCTCCCTGAGACAGGCCATTGCGGATGTTGCCGCGCCGGTCGCTCCGCCTGTTATGCGGGCGGTGGCCGAGGTTGAACCTGAGATGGAAGCGCAGAGGCCGACGGCTGCCTCTGCGGCGCCTGTCGCAGCACCTGCCGTAACACCGATTTTCGAGGCGGCGGAACTCACCATTGCCGCGCAAGCGGAGGCTGCATCCCCGCCATCGGCCCAGGCCGTATCCGCATCGCCGCTGATGTCGGAAGCCGCCGGCGCACAGGTTTCCCGCTCGTTCGAAGAACTGGCTGCCATCGTCGATGGCGGCCCGCGCCGTTCTCTCGATGAACTGGCGCAAGAGATGCTCCGGCCCATGCTTCAGGAATGGCTCGACGACAACCTGCCGACCCTTGTGGAACGTCTCGTGCGTGAAGAAATCGAACGAGTGGCCCGCGGTCCACGCCGCTGACAGGCCTCAGCTTCGGGCAGACGATCCGCCGCTCCGGTCTCCGGAGCGGCTTTTTTATTGACTTGCCCACGGCCATCCTATTTACAACCCGCATCACCCAGTCCTCTAGATCCGGTCATAAAATGCTCGACAAAACATATGATTCCGCCACCGTCGAACCGAAGATCGCCCAAAAATGGGATGAGGCCGACGCCTTTCGCGCCGGTGCGAACGCCAAGCCGGGCGCGGAAACCTTCACCATTGTTATCCCGCCGCCGAACGTGACCGGTTCGCTGCACATGGGTCATGCGCTGAACAATACGCTGCAGGACATCATGGTGCGGTTCGAGCGCATGCGAGGCAAGGACGTTCTCTGGCAGCCGGGCATGGACCATGCCGGCATCGCCACGCAGATGGTCGTCGAGCGTCGTCTTGCCGAGCGCCAGCAGCCGGATCGTCGCAAGATGGGCCGCGAAGCCTTCATTGAAAAGATCTGGGAATGGAAGGCCGAATCGGGCGGTTTGATCTTCAACCAGCTGAAGCGCCTCGGCGCGTCCTGCGACTGGTCGCGCGAACGCTTCACCATGGACGAGGGCCTGTCCAAGGCCGTTCTCGAAGTCTTCGTCACGCTCTACAAGGAAGGCCTGATCTACAAGGACAAGCGCCTCGTCAACTGGGACCCGAAGCTCTTGACGGCAATCTCCGATATGGAGGTCGAGCAGCACGAGGTGAAGGGCAATCTCTGGCACCTGCGCTATCCGCTGGAGCCCGGCGTTACCTATCAACATCCGATCGCCTTTGACGAGGAAGGCAAGCCGACCGAATTCGAAACGCGCGATTATATCGTCGTTGCGACGACGCGTCCGGAAACGATGCTCGGCGATACCGGCATCGCGGTCAATCCGGAAGACGAGCGTTATCGGGGTATTGTCGGCAAGCATGTCATCCTGCCGATCGTTGGCCGCAAGGTCCCGATTGTCGCCGATTCCTATGCCGATCCGACCGCCGGCACTGGCGCGGTAAAGATCACGCCGGCGCATGATTTCAACGACTTCGAAGTCGGCAAGCGCGCCGGACTGCGTGCCATCAACGTCATGGACGTCGATGCCTCGATCACCATCAAGGATAACGAGGACTTCCTCCAGGATCTCGATCATCCGGCAGCGCTGCATGGCGCCTGGGACGAGCTGGAAGGCAAGGACCGCTTCGAGGCCCGCAAGATCATCGTTCGTATCTTCGAAGAGGCGGGCCTGCTCGACAAGATCGAGCCGCATACGCATGCCGTGCCGCATGGCGATCGTGGCGGCGTGCCGATCGAGCCGCGCCTGACGGAACAGTGGTTCGTCGACAACAAGACGTTGGGGCAGCCCGCGCTGGAATCCGTTCGCGAGGGCAGAACCAAGTTCGTGCCCAGGAACTGGGAAAACACCTACTTCAACTGGCTCGAAAATATCGAGCCGTGGTGCATTTCCCGTCAGCTCTGGTGGGGTCACCAGATTCCGGCATGGTATGGCCCGGACGGGCAGGTCTTTGTCGAAAAATCCGAGGAAGAAGCGCTGCAGGCCGCGATCCAGCACTATCTCTCGCATGAAGGGCCGATGAAGGCTTATGTCGAGGACCTGCTGGAGAATTTCAAGCCCGGCGAAATTCTGACGCGCGATGAAGATGTGCTCGACACCTGGTTCTCGTCCGCACTCTGGCCGTTCTCCACGCTCGGCTGGCCGGACGAGACGCCGGAACTGGCGCGCTACTATCCAACGAACCTCCTCGTGACCGGCTTCGACATCATCCCGTTCTGGGTCGTTCGCATGATGCAGATGGGTCTGCATTTCATGAAGGATGAGAATGGCAATCCCGTCGAGCCGTTCAGCACGGTCTATATTCATGCTCTCGTTCGCGACAAGAACGGGCAGAAGATGTCGAAGTCCAAGGGCAACGTCATCGATCCGCTTGAACTGATCGATCAGTACGGCGCCGATTCGCTGCGCTTCACGCTGGCGATCATGGCCGCGCAGGGTCGCGACGTGAAGCTCGATCCGGCCCGCATCGCCGGTTACCGCAACTTCGGCACCAAGCTCTGGAACGCCACGCGCTTTGCCGAAATGAACGGTGCCAAGAGCGATCCGCATTTCGTGCCCGAAGCGGCGGAGCTCACCGTAAACCGCTGGATCCTGACGGAACTGGCGCGTGCGGAGCGTGACGTTACCGAAGCGCTGGAAAGCTTCCGCTTCAATGATGCCGCAGGCGCTCTCTATCGTTTCATCTGGAATCAGTTCTGTGACTGGTACCTTGAGCTCTTGAAGCCGATCTTCAATGGTGAAGACGAGAATGCCAAGGTGGAGGCTCAGTCCTGCGCAGCCTATGTTCTCGAAGAAACCTACAAGCTTCTGCACCCGTTCATGCCCTTCATGACCGAGGAGCTCTGGGCGCACACGGCAGGCGAGGGGCAGGAACGTGAGGGCCTGATCTGCCATGCGGATTGGCCGGCACCGTCCTATGCCGACAATGTCGCCGCCGATGAAATCAATTGGCTGATCGATCTTGTTTCCGGCATTCGCTCCGTTCGTTCGGAAATGAACGTGCCGCCGGCCGCGACGGCGCCATTGGTTGTTGTCGACGCCAATAGCCTGACGCGCGAGCGCCTCTTCCGTCACGATGCCGCCATCAAGCGGCTGGCGCGCGTGGAAGCGGTTTCGCTTGCCGATACGGCACCGAAGGGTGCCGCTCAGATCGTCGTCGGCGAGGCGACGGTCTGCCTGCCGCTTGGCAGCCTCATCGATCTCTCCGCCGAGAAAGCGCGCCTCGAAAAGGCGATTGCCAAGAATGATCAGGAGATTGCCCGCATTGCCGGCAAGCTTTCGAACGACAAGTTCGTTGCCAATGCCAATCCGGACGTCGTAGCCGCCGAGCGCGAGCGCCTCGGTGAGCTCGAGGGGCAGCAGTCCAGCCTCAAGGTGGCGCTGGCCCGCGTCAGCGAGGCCGGCTAGGACATGCATGCGATCGAAGGTGAAAAGCACAAGAAGCGGAACTGAGAAAGCGCGATTCGCTTGAGGAAGTAGAGATCCGGAATCGAAAAAGGCACGCGGTGTTCGCCGCGTGCCTTTTGTTTTATTTCTCTCGAATCGGTAGAATTGACGGGATCTAACACCCTAGATCCGTCGCCAGTTTCGCACAGGCGAAACAGATTACCCCTAAAGTTGCTGGACACGCTCGAAAAGCAAAACTGTTGTCATATTGTAACAGAATTGTTGTTGTGAAGAATGAGAATCTATCGGGGGCCAAAAATGCTATTTCGAAAGAAAAAATTACCTACACTTATGGATTTTCAGAGGCGGCGTTCGTTTTCTTACGTAAATCAATCATTCTCTTACATGGCCGGTGCTTTTGTGCGCCACATTGCCAATTCACGCGATCGTCGCAACAATCAAACCACTGAATGCACATGTGGGGGAGATACAATGGCATTTTCTGTTGCGTTGAGGAGCGCAGTCACACTCGTTATCAGCTCGTCTTTCGCCACCGCTGCCTTTGCGGGCGGCCTTGATCGTAACGGCTATGATATCGATCTGCTTTTCGACAAAGGCCGTTATGTGTTCGAGTCAGGCGTTACTTACGTCATGCCCGACCGTAAACTGAAGAACGCCAAGGACATCAATCCGACTGACGGCAATCTTAACAACCGTAGCCGTTCGACGGACGCCGCGGAAAATTACGCCGTTCCCTATGCCGCTTTCAAGATTGGCATCACCGATGATCTCGACTGCATGGCCGACTATTCGCAGCCTTTCGGCGGCCACCTCAACGAAGGTGCAAATTGGGCCGGCGCCAATAACGAAACCGAAGTCAAGGTTCGCACGAACAACTATTCGGCCACCTGCTCGTACAAGTTCGATGCGGGTCCGGGTCAGCTACGTCTGATCGGGGGCGGTTTCTATCAGGAAGTCAGCGGCTACAAGTCGCGCCTCGTCTACGCTACTCCGGCTCCGATTTCAGCCATTTACAACGGCATGGGTTCGCTTGACATCGACGGTCACGGCTGGGGCTGGCGCGCGGGTATTGCCTACGAAATTCCGGAATATGCCTTCCGCACGAGCCTCGTCTACAACAGCCGGGTCAAATACGACAACCTGAAGGGTAGCGTCGATCTGACCGAGGTGCCGCCGCCTGTTGTTCCCGGCTTCGGTGGCAAGGTAACGTCCGTTTTCGGCTCGGCCGATGCTCCCGACTCCCTGGAATGGAAGGTACAGACCGGTATAGCGCCTGATTGGCTGGCCTTCGGATCGGTTAAATGGACCAACTGGAGCATCCTTCAGAGCATCGCGCTCTGCCCGAGCTCCACGCGCAGCATATCCTGCAGAGCCAATGGCCCTACCGAGCTCACCTCGCTTGACCTGCTGTACAAGGACGGCTGGACGATCACCGGCGGTGTCGGACACAAGTTCAATGACAAGTGGAGCGGCGCCGTCAGCCTGACCTGGGATCGCGGTACGAGCGATGGCTATGGCATGAATTCCGATACATGGACCCTCGGCGCGGGCGTGGCCTATAAGGCGACAGAGCATGTTCAGTTCAATTTCGGCGGCGCTCTCGGCCTCATGACATCAGGCAAATCCGGACCGGTAACACGCGGCGGTGTCGTCTACGGTAATGATGCGACCTATAGCTTCGGCAATGACTTGGTCGCCGCTCTTCAGACATCGGTGAAAGTCAGCTTCTGACGATAAGCCATTGAATTGAAGGAGCTAGTTGACTGATCCTTCACTTTGTCATCAACGTCGCGAGCTTTTCCGAGTCTCGCGACGTTTCTTTGTCTGATCGGCAAAAGGCGGAACGCAAACCGCCGCTTTTGCCTGATTTATGGTTAAAGAAATCTCAAGTTCGATAAAATCTTTGTGACGAATTAGCAACACTCTATTTCAAGACATTGCAGCCACGTGATCAGATTACAATTTGTCCATTTCCCGCCACAAATGGGGAGCAGCGATTACGTGGGCACAGGGGCAAGCCTTGTAGAAAGTGCGTAAGCGGTCGATGGGTGAACTTCCACTTTGGCATAAGCAACAATTCGGGATCGGAGCTGCGATGCTTCCGACGCAGCCGAAAACGCGTTGTCTGCCAAGGGAAGTCGTCAGCCGGCCGATCTTTGGGTTCCATCATCGGAGGGCGAACGAGGGCGCTGCTTCGATGGTGAGATGCGATAGCGGCCGCGCAAATGCTGGTTTGGACATAATTGCAAGCTATGCTCGCAATTGTGGCAAACAGCATCGGTTGGATGCCACAGGAAATGCCTTTTCGAAGGACGATCCAGTCTCGTGCGCCATCAGGGAAAACATTCGTGAAGCTGGCGGCGATTATGCAAGTGCCGTGACAGGTCCGAATGGAGCGAAAGAAATCGACTGTTATGTTTAAGTCCGAGTTCATATCAGCGAGAGTCATGATGCTCAGCCTGTCCCTTGCCACCGCGGTGGTGCTGGCGGGTCAAGCCAAGGCATTCGATATCAATGCCGGCGTCACCAAGGAATCAGGTCCGTTCGATCTCTTCAAGTTCGGCTTTAAGGCCTACAAGAACGGACAGAAGGAAGAGGCGGTCGAAGCCTATCGTTATGCCGCCGAAAAAGGCCATACCGGCTCACGCTGGGCTTTGGCCAATATGTATGCCGATGGCGACGGGGTGGCGCAGAACGATTTCGAAGCCTTCAAGATCTATAGCGAGATCGCCCAGCAGGGTGTGGAACCGGGCTCGGAAGACACCGGCTTCTTCATCAATGCGCTGCTGGCGCTCGCGAGTTACTACAAGACGGGCATTCCCAACAGCCCGGTGAAGATCGACCTCAATCAGGCCCGGCAGCTCTATTTCCAGGTGGCATCGACCTTCGGCGTTCCGGAGGCGCAGTTCCAGTTGGCGCAGATGATGCTGTCCGGCGAGGGCGGCGCCACCAATGTTCAGCAGGCCAAGAAATGGCTGAACCAGGCCCGCAAGAGCGGCCATCCCGGCGCCATGGCCGTCTTCGGCAATATCCTGTTCCAGGAAGGCCAATCCATCCGGGGTCTCGCCTTCATGACGGCGGCACTGGACAAGTGCAAGCCGAAGGACTGCAGCTGGATGGAAGACCTGCAGGAGCAGGCATTCTCCGTTGCCAACGAGAACGACCGCCGCGTCGCGGTCTCCATGGCCCATCAGCTTGACGTTGCCGGCTCCGATTGATCGCGCCGGCTTTACTGACGCTGTTGTCGCTCAGGCCGCGCGGTGTGCTTGCAGGCGGACGGACTAGCTCGCGAAATCAAGATGTGCGATCACAGGCACGTGGTCCGACGGTTTTTCCCAGGCGCGCACATGTTTTTCGATTGCCGTTGCGGTGAGGCGATCGGCAGCCTCGGGCGACAGCATCAGATGGTCGATGCGAATGCCGTTGTTCTTCGGCCATGCGCCGGCCTGATAATCCCAGAATGAATAAAGCTTGATTGCATCCGTCGTCGCGCGCACCGCATCGGTAAAGCCGAGATGTTCGAGCTGACGGAAGGACTGGCGCGTTTGCGGCAGGAAGAGGGCATCGCTCTCCCAGACCTTCGGGTCGAAACAATCATGTGGCTCCGGAATGACGTTGTAGTCGCCGGCGAGTATCAGAGGCTCCTCCAAGGCCAGGCGATCCAAGGCGAATTTTCGCAGGCGCTCCATCCAGGCGAGTTTGTAGGGGTATTTTTCGGTATCGACCGGATTGCCGTTCGGCAGATAGAGGCAGCAGACCCGCAGGGCGCCGTGTCCTTCAACGGAGAACACAGCCTCGATGAAGCGGGCCTGTTCGTCGCTGTCGTCACCGGGTAAACCGCGCCTCACCTCATCCGGTTTCGTCTTCGAAAGAATCGCAACGCCATTGAAGCCTTTCTGCCCGTGTGTCTCGACGTGATAGCCGAGCGCTTCGATCTCCAGACGTGGAAAGCCTTCGTCGACCGTTTTGATTTCCTGCAGGCAGACGATGTCCGGGTTCGAGTCCTTCAGCCATTGGCAGAGGTTCTCGATACGCGCTTTGACGCCGTTGATGTTCCAGGTGGCGATTTTCATGGGCGGCTCATTCCTTTGCTTCGCCCTGTTGTATCCGCAGCCGATCGGCTTGACTACAGCCCATATGAAAACCGGCCCGGAGCGAAGGCTCCCGGCCGGTCATCAAATTGTGGAAAAAGAGGGTAGGGATCAGATCGCGAAACTGGTGCCGCATCCGCAGCTTGCGACTGCATTCGGATTCTTGATCTGAAAGGATTGGCCGAGGAGATTGTCGACGAAATCGATCTCCGAGCCCGCCATATAGACCAGCGACAACTGATCGATCAGGACGGTCGCATTGTCCTTTTCGACGACGATATCATCATCCTCGGGGCCTTCAACGAGATCGAATTTATAGGAAAAACCCGAACACCCGCCGCCTTCGACGGCAACGCGAAGAGCGCGCTTTCCGGCATCCGCGCCGACGATAGCAGCGATTCGCTTGGCTGCAGCATCCGATAGGGTAACACTTGTCTCAGTCATATTTTCCTCCTGCCGGGGTCAAGATCCGGAGAGAACCAATAATAAGCCGTCGAACTTTCAAACGGCTGATATCCGTAGCCTTTATCATGAAAGTCAGGCCGTTGACAGCTATGGTTTCGTGGTTGAGCCACACACCATTTTGCTGTTTTCTTGTCTATAGGTATGAAGGCTGCAAAGCGGCGTCAATGGGCCGGAATGTACGAAGAGCGGGCATATGTCCGTATTGCCGGACAGGGCCGGGGACCGATTGCAGGGAAACGACTGTCGCGTCGATGGCGGTGCGGGAGCCAAATGCCGGAATGGATTGATAATGACGATTGATACGCATGCATTGGGTTTCGGGTATGGGGAAAAGGCAGCCTATGCGACAAATCCCTGGGAATCGCATGGAAGGCTGTACGAAGAAGGATCGAGCCCGACACGCTCCGAATTCCAGCGCGACCGCGACCGGATCGTCCACGCGACCGCCTTCCGTCGGTTGAAGCACAAGACGCAGGTCTTCATTGCTCAGGATGGCGATCATTACCGCACTCGATTGACGCATACGATCGAAGTTGCCCAGATTGCCCGCGCCCTGGCGCGAGCCCTGAAACTCGACGAGGATCTGGCTGAGGGTGTGGCACTTGTTCACGATTTCGGCCACACACCCTTCGGCCATACGGGCGAGGATGCGCTTCATGAAGTGCTGCTGCCCTATGGCGGCTTTGATCACAATGCCCAATCCCTGCGCATCGTCACCAAGCTCGAGCGCCGTTATGCCGATTTTGACGGACTCAATCTTACCTGGGAAACGCTTGAGGGCCTCGTCAAGCACAATGGGCCATTGATGACGCCTGATGGTAAGGGCATCCGCGGTCCGGTGCCGCAGCCAATTCTCGATTATTGCGAGATCCACGATCTCGAAATTGCCTCCTATGCCAGCCTTGAAGCGCAGGTCGCCGCGATTGCGGATGACATTGCTTACAATACGCACGACATCGATGACGGCTTGCGCTCCGGTTATTTGACCTTCGATATGCTGGAGGAGGTGCCCTTTCTCGCCAAGCTGATGGCTGAAGTGAGGGCACGCTACCCGCATCTGGAGGCGAGCCGCTTCACGAACGAGATCATGCGCCGGCAGATCACCCGCATGGTTGAGGACGTGATCGCCGTTTCACAGCAGGCGCTCGCCGAAATCAAGCCGGGCAATGTGGCCGACATTCGTGCTGCCGGCCGGATTATCGCGACTTTCTCGCCTGAGATGGCTGAGACCGACAAGCTGATCAAGCAGATGCTGTTCAAGCGTATCTACCGTCATCCGGACATCATGCGCATCCGTGCCGGCGCGGCGCAGATCGTCACGGACCTTTTCGGGGCCTATATGGAAAATCCCAGGGAGATGCAGAGCCATTACTGGGTCGATCATATTGCGGGCCTAGCGATCGCCCCCAAGGCAAGGCATGTCGGCGACTATCTCGCCGGCATGACGGACACCTACGCCATCAGCGCCCACAAGCGCCTGTTTGACCAGACTCCCGATTTGCGGTAGGCAGCGGCGGCGTCGGGCCGATAACGGCTCTCCGAAGCTAATGCGTGGACGATATGATGAACCTTTTCACCGACTTCGAAGTAAGAATTAAGAACGCTCTCGAACAAATTGATATTGTACGAGAAAAGCGATCGGAAGTCGACTTCGGACGTATTGGCGTGGAACCGCCGCGCGATGCCACACACGGCGATGTCGCCACCAATGCTGCCATGGTTCTGTCCAAGCCGCTGGGCACGAATCCGCGTGCGCTTGCCGAAATCATCGTCGCCAAGCTGAAGGAAGATGCAGACGTCGCCGAGGTTTCGGTCGCAGGCCCGGGCTTCATCAATATCCGCCTCTCGGTCGGCTACTGGCAGCGGCTGCTGGCAACGATGATTTCCGAGGGCGAGAAGTTCGGCCGTTCGAAGCTTGGCGCGGGGCAGAAGGTCAACGTCGAATATGTCTCAGCCAATCCGACCGGGCCTATGCATGTCGGCCATTGCCGCGGCGCCGTCGTCGGCGATGCGCTGGCGAACCTGCTGGCTTTCTCCGGCTATGAAGTGACCAAGGAATATTACATCAACGATGCCGGCTCCCAGATCGATGTGCTGGCGCGCTCCGTCTTCATCCGCTATCGCGAGGCGCTCGGCGAGCAGGTCGGCGAGATCCCGGCTGGCCTCTATCCCGGCGATTATCTGATTCCGGTCGGTGAGGCGCTGGCCAAGGAATTCGGCACCAAGCTGCGCGGCATGACGGAAGAGCAGTGGCTTCCGATCGTCAAGGATCGTGCTATCGAGGCGATGATGGCGATGATCAGGGAAGATCTGGAGGCTCTGAACGTCCATCACGACGTGTTTTTCTCCGAGCGCACCCTGCATGCCAATGGCGCGGCACTGATCCGCACCGCGATCAACGACCTGACCTTCAAGGGCTATGTCTACAAGGGCGCGCTGCCGCCGCCGAAGGGGCAGCTGCCGGAAGATTGGGAAGACCGCGAACAGACGCTCTTCCGCTCGACGGAAGTGGGTGACGATATAGACCGCCCGCTGATCAAGTCGGACGGCTCCTATACTTATTTTGCTGCCGACGTTGCTTACTTCAAGAACAAGTTCGACCGCGGCTTCAACGAGATGATCTATATCCTCGGCGCCGACCATGGCGGCTACGTCAAGCGGCTGGAAGCGGTCGCTCGCGGCGTTTCCGACGGTGCTGCGAAGCTGACTGTGCTGCTGTGCCAGCTCGTCAAGCTCTACCGCAATGGCGAGCCGGTGAAGATGTCGAAGCGCTCGGGTGATTTCGTCACGCTACGCGAGGTCGTCGATGAAGTTGGCCGCGATTCGGTGCGCTTCATGATGCTTTATCGGAAGAATTCCGAGCCTCTGGATTTCGATTTCGCCAAGGTTACAGAGCAGTCGAAGGACAATCCGGTCTTTTACGTGCAGTACGCGCATGCCCGCTGCATGTCCGTCTTCCGTCAGGCCAAGGAAGCCTTCCCGGACCTCGACATCGCCTCGCTTGACCTGTCGAAGGCTGTCATTGGCGCGATCTCCGATCCAGCTGAATTGCAGTTGGTCGCGAAGATTGCGGAATTCCCGCGAATCATCGAAGCTGCAGCACAGTCGCAGGAGCCGCATCGCATCGCTTTTTATCTTTACGATCTAGCCAGTTCCTTCCATGGACACTGGAATAAAGGTAAAGATTTACCGGAATTACGTTTTGTTAACGATAAGAACCGAGAATTGAGCATTGCCAGACTTGGGCTGGTGTACGCTGTCGCGTCGGTTTTGAAGTCGGGTCTTGGTATAACCGGGACCGCAGCACCGGACGAAATGCGATAAACGTCACCATTTACCCACATTGCGCTGGCATTAACTGTAGTGTTTGCGAGTGGAACGGGTGATGGCAGAAAAACAGTTGGCGTATCGCGCAAGCGGAAACGACGAGTTCTTTGCGGATGATGATCCGCTCGCAGAACTCGCTCGTATCGTGGGTTTTGAGCCGCGCCCCGCTGCTCAGGCAACTCCTGCGGCTCAACGGCAGGAGCCGGCCTTCAACCTGGAAGACGAGCTTCTTCGCGAATTCGAGCGCTACGATACGCCGCGAATGAGTCCGGCAAATGACATCGCTGCTCCGGCCGAGCAGGTGTCGCCGCCGAGCCATGAAGACGTTGCGCTTTCCGCCGAGCCGGTGCAGGCCGAACCCAAGTTTGAAGAGCCAAAGTTCGAAGAACTTGCGCCGCAGCCTGTGGCTCCAGTGAAGCCGACGATCGGCGCTCGCGATCTGATCGACGAGCTGGAAATGTCGATCGCGCCGGTTCTGCAGCCGGCGCCGAAGGCCGCGCCTGTTGAGCCGCAGGCGGCTGCGCCAGTGCCGAAGCCGACGCCGCAATCCGCTGCCGCCACCATACGGTTGCCGCTTGCCAACTTTGCCCTGGCAACGCCCGTCGCCTCGCGGGAGCAGTTCACGCCGCCGGTCGCGCCTGCTGTTGCTCAGCCGGCGCCGAAAGCCACGTCTGACGAAGCGCTGTTCGACGATGCCCTTGATTTCGAGGCGTTTGATCCTGTCGAGCCTCCGCGCGCTCCGGAAGCTGTCTCGCAGCCTGCTGCATCCCAGCCGGCTGCGGCCGTCTTCCGTGCACCAGAACCGCCAAAGGTCGCGAAGGCCGATCCGGCTGCGCTTTCCGCCGAGATCGACGCTCTGCTGGCCGATGTGAATCGCTATCCGGTTCCATCCAGAGCCAACGCGCCTGCAGCGAAGGAAGAGCCGGATTTCGGCAATTTCAGTGCGCCGTTTTCCGAGCCTGCAGAGTTGTCCGCCGCTCCCGTGGCAGCCGCGCAGCATGAAGAGCCAAAGCCGATTACCTTCGGCGCGGAGGATCCTTTTGCCGGTCAGGACTTCGAATTCGATCTGGCCGATATCGAAATGGAACTTGCCGGCCTCGATTTCGCTGAAGCCGAAAAGTCTCCCGCTGCTCATCAGCAGGCTTCGGCCGCTCCGATCGCAGAGCCGATCCTTTCCCGCGCAACGCCGGTCGCTCCAGGCCCCGCCGCTCCGGTGATTGTCGCCGCAGCGCCGCAGCCGATGCGACCCGCACCGGCGCCGGCTGCGCCTGCCGCAACCACGGCAGCGCCCGTATTCGAGGCCGACCAGCCTCTGCCGTTCGATCCCACGGAAATTTCCGAGACGGAGGATCGTGTCGAGACCTTCGAGGGGTCGCATGTTCCGCATCTGCCGGCGATCGAGCCGGAGGAGCCGATCGCTGTTCCGCCGGAGTTTGATTTCGATCTCGATTCGGAAATGGCGAGCCTGCTCGGTGCGCCGGCCAAGGAAGCCGCACCCGAGCCGATCAAGCCGGCCGTTGCCGCCGCACTTGGCGGTGCTGCCGCCGCTGCTTCCTGGTCCAAGAATTCGGCAGCCCAGCCTGCTGCGCCCGTCGCAAAGCAGCCGATCGAGGAGTTCGATGAGTTCGAGCGTGCGCTGGAAGAAGACTTCCGCCGCAGCTATCGCGAGGCGGCGACGCCTGTCGAGAACGTCGCCAGGATGACGTTGAACCCCGCCGCCAACCGTCGCCCGGTCCGCTCCGTGCGCGGCATGGTCACGACTGCCGCCGTCATCGTTGTTCTCGGCGTCGGTGGCTATGGCGCTTACAGCTGGGTCCGTCACGGCGCGCCGATTTCCAGCTTCTCCGGAGAGCCGCGCGTGATTGCGGCCGATAGCGATCCGGTAAAGGTCGCTCCGGAAAATCCGGGTGGCACCGTCGTTCCGAATCAGGACAAGGCCGTCTACGATCGCGTCGCTGGCGATAGTACGGCGGCGCCGAAGCAGAAGGAGCTTGTCTCCTCCAACGAGCAGCCGGTTGACGTCGTCCAGAAGACGCTGATTCCCGAGGCGGTATCGCCTGACGACAGCGATGGCGATCAGGTGACGTCGACGCCGGTCGGTGAAACCGAAGATCCGCGCCTGCTGCCGAACCAGAATGGTGGAAACACCAACGTCGCCGCCAACAACGACGATCAGGTGCCGTCGGTCTCGCCGCGCAAGGTGCGCACGATGATCGTCAAGCCGGATGGCTCGTTGGTGCCGCGCGACGAGCCGGTTGCCGATACGGCAGCCCCAGCGGCTAAGCCGGCGAACAATCAGGTCGCATCCACCGGTTCGCGCCCGTCTCCGGCAAATGCCCCGGCAGCGGCCCAGTCGGATAATACCGATGCCGCCAGCGCCGAGAGCACGCCGATCCGCGTCGTCAAGACGAACCCGGTCCCAACGGCACGTCCGGAGCCCGCCCCCAAGGCCAATACGGCCGCTCCGGCCCAGGAAGCCCAGGCTCAAGCTCAGCCCAAGGCTCAGCCGAAGCAGGTCGCATCGGCTAGCCCGGCTGCCGCTGCCCCGGCAGCCACCTCCGCTGCAGGCGGCGGCGCTTATGGTGTGCAGATCGCATCCCTGCCGACGGAAGCCGATGCGCAGAAGTCGCAGGCGAACCTCAAGGCCAAGTTCGCCAGCATCATCGGCAATCATCCGCTGGAGATCCGCAAGGCCGACATCGCCGGCAAAGGCACCTACTATCGCGTCCGCGTCGTCGCCGGCTCGAAGGATGAGGCCGCAGCCATCTGCACTCGCTATCGCGCAGCCGGCGGCACCTGCCTGATCTCGAGGTGATCGAGTTGGGCTTTCAGCCTGGGTGTTTTCGATAGAGTTGAAAAATCCGCCCGCAGAGATCAATCTGCGGGCGGATTTATTTTTGATGCGCTAAGCGCGGGACATGGCGAACGATGCGGCATCTACAGCTATCGACGCGTCGAACGTCCATCAGGCCGTTTGTTCCTG
Organism: Rhizobium sp. AB2/73; assembly: GCF_020871915.1. Lineage (NCBI taxonomy): Bacteria > Pseudomonadati > Pseudomonadota > Alphaproteobacteria > Hyphomicrobiales > Rhizobiaceae > Rhizobium > Rhizobium sp. AB2/73. The sequence goes on from NZ_CP067071.1 coordinate 1,225,683, forward strand.
AGAACGCCCCGGATATCTTCGCCAACATATCGCCTGGCATCACGCGTTTCATGGCTTGGCATCCGCCTGAGACTGAAGCGGCTTTTGCGGATGTTTGGCGGGGGTGGCTGAAGGCAATTGAAGACGGCTCGGAATTGCACTTCACAGCCCGCTACAGGAATGACGATCGCTTTCTGGGCGTTATCGGTATGCATGCCGCGCTGACCGACACGCCGGAGCTTGGAATTTGGCTTCGCAGCGAAGCGCAAGGCCTGGGATTCGGCCGCGAATTGATCGGCGCGATCATCGGATGGGCAAGTGCGAGCTTTTCTATCCGATATTTCGTATACCCCGTCGCGGAGGAGAACATCGCCAGCAGACGGATAGCCGAAGCCTATGGCGGCGAGGTGAGGGAGCGCAGATCAAATCCTAAATACCGCTCAGTCGTCTATCGTATACCGCCCAAATAGCCTGCCGAAGACGGTTGTTCCTGTGCATCTTCGCTTGACGTCACTCGCATTTCCCGGCGCAAGCCTTATGATTCGGATATGACCGAATCGAAATCCATGATCCTCGGCTGTAGCGGCCACACCATCACGCCCGAAGAGCGATCCTTCTATCAGGGGGAGCAGCCATGGGGCTTTATCCTGTTCGGACGCAATATTTCCGAACCGGCACAGATCGCCGATCTCGTTGCGTCTTTGCGCGATAGCGTCGGACGCGACGCTCCCGTTTTCATCGACCAGGAAGGCGGCAGGGTGCAGCGCATTCGCCCGCCGATCCTGCCGCATTATCCCTCGGGGCAGGCACTCGGCGATATCTATCGCCAGGATCGCGAACGAGGCCTGCGTGCCGCATGGCTGATGTCGCGGCTTCATGCCTTCGATCTGCTGAAATTCGGCATCAATGTCGATTGCCTGCCGGTGCTGGACGTGCCTGTGGAGGGATCGAGCAACGTCATCGGCAATCGCGCCTATGGCTCCGATCCGGTGACGGTGACGGAAATGGGACGCGCGGCTGCGGAAGGTCTGAAAGCCGGCGGTATGCTGCCCGTGATGAAGCACATGCCAGGCCACGGGCGCGGTTTTGCGGATTCGCATCATGAGTTGCCTGTCGTCTCGGCGCCCCGCGCGGAGCTGGAGGCGCATGATTTCGCTCCCTTCGTTGCAATGAAGGACGAACTCATGGCGATGACCTGCCATGTCGTCTTTACCGATATCGATCCGGAAAACCCGGCCACGACGTCGGGTAAGGTGATCGAGGAGATCATCCGCGGACATATCGGTTTCCAGGGACTGCTCCTGTCGGACGATACCTCCATGAATGCGTTGAAGGGCACGATCGGCGAGCGTGCAGCAAATATTATTGCGGGCGGATGCGATATCGTGCTGCATTGTAATGGTGTCATGGACGAGATGCGGCAGGTGGTTCGCAATGTTCCTGCTTTGGCGGGGACATCGCTGAAACGGGCCAAGGCGGTCGAAGCGGCATTCGGCAGAAATGATGGCGCCCATGAAGCCTCTATTCGGGCGGAATTCGACGCGATGTTCGCAGTGGCATAAAACCGGACTTCGAGGAACGGGCGGGTGACAGAGTGAGCGGCAGCACGGACAAGCTTCAGCAGGCGGCAACGCCGATGGACAAGCTCTGGCAGGAGGGCGAGACACAGCGCGGCTCGCACGAGCCGTCGCTTGTCGTCGACCTCGCCGGCTTTGAAGGACCGCTCGATCTGCTGCTGCATCTGGCGCGCAACCAGAAGGTCGATCTGTCCCGTATCTCCGTTCTGGCGCTGGCCGAACAGTATCTTCAGTTCATCGAGAGTGCGCGGCGTATCCGCATAGAGCTTGCGGCCGATTATCTCGTCATGGCCGCTTGGCTCGCCTATCTGAAATCCAAGCTGCTGATCCCCCAGCAGAGCAAGGAAGACGGACCGACCGGCGAGGAGATGGCGGCGACGCTCGCCTTCCGCCTGAAGCGGCTGGAAGCCATGCGCGATGCTGCCACCGATCTCGTCAATCGTAACCGCCTCGGCCGCGATATCTTCGCGCGCGGCGCGCCTGAACATATTCCGGATCGGCGCCAATCCGCCTTCGACGCCAGCCTCTATGATCTGCTCACCGCCTATGCGAGCCTGCGTCAGCGTCAGGCCGTGACCCAGGTCACGATCGAGAAGCGCCGTGTCTGGTCGCTGGCCGATGCCCGCGTTATTCTGGACAGAATGATCGGCGAAATCACCGATTGGACGGCCTTGGAACATTACCTGCTGAGCTACATGACGACTTCAAGCGAGCGGGTGACGGCGATTGCCAGCGCCTTTGCGGCATCGCTGGAGCTGGTGCGCGAAGGGCAGCTGGAAATTCGCCAGGAAGGCGCGTTTCAGCCGCTTTACATGCGGCGCGGGCCAAAGCATTCGTCGCTGGAAGCAGCGGAATAGGGCAGGAAAGCGCGTGACTGAACCGGACGACGAACAGCAGCATGTGGAGCACGAGGCGGAAGCGCCCGATGTAGACGATCGTCGGCTGAGCGAGGCCGAGCGGATCGCCGAAGCGCTGGTCTTCGCCTCGGCGCAGCCGGTTTCCGAGGCCTTCATTGCGGAGCGCGTGGCGCGTGGGGTCGATATTCCCGCTATCATGCAGAAACTCAAGGCCGATTACGCGATGCGCGGCGTCAATCTCGTCCAGGTGGATGGCGCCTGGGCCTTTCGCACGGCCGCGGATCTCTCCTTCGTGATCCGGCGTGACGAGAGCGAAGTGCGCAAGCTGTCGCGCGCGGCGCTGGAGGTGCTGGCCATTATCGCTTACCATCAGCCTGTCACGCGCGCCGAGATCGAGGATATCAGAGGCGTGCAGACCTCAAAGGGCACGCTTGACGTCCTGATGGAGTCTGGTTGGGTCCGCTTCCGTGGCCGTCGCCGCACCCCGGGGCGACCGGTGACCCTTGGCACGACGCGCGATTTCCTCGATCATTTCGGTCTCGAAGAGCTGCGCGATCTGCCCGGTCTCGAAGAGTTGAAGGGGGCGGGGTTGTTGTCAGGCCGGATTCCGGCCAATTTCAACATTCCCTCGCCGTTGATGAGCGACGAGTTGACCGAAGACGAAGATCCGATCACGCAGATGGATCTGGAGGAACTCGGCATCCTGCCGCCGAGCGGCGCAAGCTCCGGCGATTGAGCGTTGGCCGGCTCGTTCAAGGGGGGCAACCCTATTTGCGGATTTTCGCGAAACTGCCGGCAAAGTCTCTCTTTCGCCATCAGCGGGTGCGAATATAGCAATCATCCTATCGGCTTGGAGACGTTTGATCGCCCGCATCGGCGCTTGTCATCCCGATATGCGTGGATGCATTGCATTTTGGTGTTTGAAAAACATCCGCAAACGTCTTACATCGAAAAGACACTGTAATTGGGAGTTAAAGCAATGGGTTCTCTAAGCATATGGCACTGGCTGATCGTCCTCGCCATCGCGCTGTTGTTGTTCGGCCGTGGAAAGATCCCGGAGCTGATGGGTGATGTCGCCAAGGGCATCAAGAGCTTCAAGAAGGGGATGAACGACGACGAAGATACGTCGACATCCGCGTCGACGGCGTCCCGTACGGTCGAGCACAAGGCTGACGAAACGAAGTAATCATGTCGGGCAGGCGCACAAGCTGAGAAGCTTGCCGCTGGCCCAGGAGCCTTTGCATGTTCGATATAGGCTGGTCCGAGCTGGTGGTTATTGGCGTCGTGGCCTTGGTGGTGATTGGCCCCAAGGAGTTGCCGTCGACATTGCGGACTATCGGTAAGATGACGGCGCGGGCAAGGAAGGTCGCTGGCGATTTTCGTGCCCAATTTGACGAAGCCATGCGCGAGGCGGATCTGGACGATGTGCGCCAGACGATTGCCGATGCGCAGAAGCTCAATCCAGTCAACTCGCTACGGGAAGCCATGAACCCGCTGCGGGAAATGGGTAATGAGATAAAGGCTGATCTGCAGCGTGCGGCAACACCGGACAAAGCAGTCCCGGCCGCGACACCATTGCCGTCCGAGCCGGTTCCCGGCGTCTCGTCCGGCCTGTCGGAAGCACTTGCGGCCACGTCCACAATGCCTGCCGCTTCGAGCAATCCGTCGCCGGCGGCTGCTCCAGAGGCGGTGGCAGCAGTCGTCCCTCAGCCGGTGGCCGTTGGGAATGACGCTGCAGAGAAGCCGAAGGCCGCTCGCAAACCTCGTGCCAAGGTCCCGGCCAAGACCGAGGATGTTGCGGCTGCCGCCGTGCAGACGCCCGTCGTCACGGAAAAACCAAAGCGAGCCCCGCGCAAGGTCGCGGTCGCTGCTGCCGTAGAGAAGACGCCCCCAGCTCCCAGGAAGCGTCCGACTGCTACAGCCAGCAAGGCGACGCCTAAAACGCCCAAGAAGAAGGACCAGGCATGACGGGTGACATCGACGATAAGCCGCAACCGCTTATCGAACACCTTATGGAATTGCGCACACGGCTTATCTGGTCGCTCGTGGCTTTTTTCGTAGCCTTCATTGGCTGTTTCGCAGTGGCGAAGCATCTCTTCAACTATCTGGTCTATCCTTATAAATGGGCCGTCGAATGGGCTCATCTCGATCTCGCGAAGTCGGAGCTGATCTACACCGCGCCACAGGAGTTCTTCTTCACCCAGGTGAAGGTCGCCATGTTCGGCGCCTTGGTAATTTCCTTCCCGATCATCGCTTCGCAGATCTACAAGTTCGTCGCGCCCGGCCTCTATAAGAACGAGCGCAATGCCTTTCTGCCGTTTTTGATCGCTTCGCCCGTACTTTTCCTCATGGGGGCAGCACTCGTCTATTTCTTCTTCACGCCCATGGTGATGTGGTTCTTTCTGAAGATGCAGCAGACGGGTGGCGACGGTCAGGTAGGCATCGCGCTGATGCCGAAGGTCTCGGAATATCTGAGCCTCATCATGACGCTGGTTTTCTCTTTCGGGCTCGTCTTCCAGCTTCCCGTCATTACCACGCTGCTGGCACGTGTCGGCTTGCTGACGTCGGCCTGGCTCGCGGAAAAGCGCAAGTTTGCCATTGTTTTCGCCTTCATCGTCGCTGCTGTGCTTACGCCGCCGGACCCGATGTCCCAGATCGGCCTTGCACTGCCGACAATCCTTCTCTACGAGATTTCCATCTACGCGGCGAGACTCGTGGAACGCCAGCGTAGCCGGCAAGCGCTTGAAGAGAGCGGCGGGACTTCCGAGATCACTAAGACGGACGACGTCTAGGCGCGGAAGCTCAGCCTCGTTTCCCTGCTATTGCCGTTTCGACCTCCGACCGAAGTCTCGGTCGGAGCTGTACTTATGTCAAACGACCTGGAACGAAGATGCTTGATATCAGATGGATTCGTGAGAATGCCGAGGCTTTTGATGCAGCGCTTGCGAAGCGCGGTGCGGAGCCTCTGTCGCAAAGCCTCATAGCGCTCGACGAGAAGCGCCGCTCCGTCATTCAGTCCGTCCAGGATATGCAATCGCGCCGCAACGCCGCTTCCAAGGAAATCGGCGCGGCAATGGCCCAGAAGAATAGCGAGCTTGCCGAAAAGCTGAAGGCCGAGGTCGCCGATCTCAAGCTCTCGCTTCCGGCTGCGGAGGAAGAAGAGCGCACGCTGACGGCCGAGCTCAATGATGCGCTGTCGCGCATTCCGAACATCCCGCTCGAGGACGTGCCCGTTGGCAAGGACGAGCACGACAACGTCGTCAAGCATGTCTGGGGCGCCAAGCCGACTTGGAACCATCAGCCGAAAGAGCATTTCGATATCGGCGAAGCGCTCGGCTACATGGATTTCGAGCGTGCCGCCAAGCTTTCCGGCTCGCGCTTTACGGTGCTGACCGCGCAGCTTGCTCGTCTTGAGCGCGCTCTTGGTCAGTTCATGCTCGATCTCCACACCAGCGAGCACGGCTATACCGAAGTCAGCGCACCGCTGATGGTACGCGACGAGGCGATGTTCGGAACGGGTCAGCTGCCGAAATTTGCCGAGGACTCCTTCAGGACCACGGACGGTCGCTGGCTGATCCCGACGGCTGAGGTTTCGCTGACCAATCTCGTCTCCGGCGAAATTCTCGATCAGGAGAAGCTGCCGCTGCGCTTCACAGCACTCACGCCGTCTTTCCGTTCGGAAGCAGGCTCTGCCGGTCGCGATACGCGCGGCATGCTGCGCCAGCATCAGTTCTGGAAGTGCGAGCTGGTGTCGATCACCGACGCCGAAAGCTCCATTGCCGAGCATGAGCGGATGACGGCTTGCGCGGAGGAAGTGCTGAAGCGCCTCGGCCTGCATTATCGTGTCATGACGCTGTCGACCGGCGACATGGGCTTTGGCGCCCGCAAGACCTACGACCTCGAAGTCTGGCTGCCGGGGCAGGATACCTATCGAGAGATTTCCTCCTGCTCCGTCTGTGGTGATTTCCAGGCCCGGCGCATGAATGCGCGTTATCGCGGCAAGGACGACAAGAACACCAAGTTCGTTCACACGCTGAACGGCTCGGGAACGGCCGTCGGCCGCTGCCTGATCGCCGTGCTTGAGAATTATCTCAATGCTGACGGCTCGGTCACTATCCCCGACGTACTCCTGCCATATATGGGTGGTCTGAAGAGGATCGAAAAAGCAGCATAATCAGGTGGTGGGGCGATGCGTATTCTTTTGACCAATGATGACGGCATTCACGCCGAAGGTCTGGCGGCATTAGAGCGCATCGCCCTCACTCTGTCTGACGATGTCTGGGTCGTTGCGCCCGAGACGGATCAGAGCGGCCTTGCTCACTCATTGAGCCTTTCCGAACCGTTGCGCATGCGCAAGGTTTCCGACAGGCATTATGCTTTGCGGGGAACGCCGACCGATTGCGTCATCATGGCGATCCGCAAGGTTCTGGATATCAAGCCGGATCTGGTGCTCTCCGGTGTCAATTCCGGCTCGAATGTCGCCGACGACGTCACCTATTCCGGCACCATCGCCGGTGCCATAGAGGGCACGCTGCAAGGCGTGCGCTCCTTTGCTTTGAGCCAGGCCTATCTCTATGAAAACGGCGCGCGCGTCGTGCCCTGGGAAGTGGCAGAAGCACATGCTCCGGCTTTGCTTAACAAGCTCATGAACGTCGATCTGTCTGACGGGACCTTCCTCAATCTGAATTTTCCGAATTGCCGCCCCGAAGAGGTCGACGGAGCGGAAGTGACCGCACAGGGCAATCTTGCCTTCAACGTGCAGGTCGAGGAGCGGGCCGATGGCCGCGGCTTCCCTTACTATTGGCTTCGCTTCGGTGAGCGGAGCGGCATCTTCCGTCCAGGGACCGATATTCAGGCGTTGAAACAAAATCGTATTTCGGTAACGCCTTTGAAACTCGATCTGACGGATTATTCGGCGCAAGATCGCGTGGCGCGGGCACTCGGTATGGAGTAGCGGATTGACACCTCGTTTGGTGGAAAAGGAAGGCTTTGCGGCCGTGGTGTTGCGGCTGCGGGCGGAAGGCATATTGGACATCGATCTGATGACGGCGGTCGAGCAGACGCCGCGCCTGCCTTTCGTGCCGGCGCAATTTGCCGATGATGCCTATTCCAGCCGCACGATTCCGATCGATTGCGGTGCCTTCATGGAAGGCATCGATCTCGTAGTGCGTATTCTCCATGGCTTGAAGATCAAGCCTGGCCATCGCGTTCTCGAGATCGGCACGGGAAGCGGTTTCACTGCCGCCGTCATGGGGCGGATCGTCGAGCGCGTGCTGACGGTCGATCGCTACAAGACGCTGACGACATCGGCGCAGCAGCGCATGGATACGCTTGGGCTGCGCAATGTCATCATCCGTCAGGCGGACGGCAGCGCCGGTTTGCCGGGCGAGGGCACCTTCGATCGCATCCTGGTGACGGCAGCTTTCACGACAATGCCGCGCTTTTATGCCGAACAGCTCGTGTCCGGCGGTTCGATGATAGCCCCGCTTATTATTGATGAGCGCACATGTCGCTTGGTGCGACTGACGAAGACGGGAAGCCGATTCGAGCGCGAAGAATTGTTCGACGTTCCCTATCAGCCCATCGTGCCGATGCTCGCCTCCTATCTTTGAGGCTCAATTCGGGCTGATGCCCCTATGAAACGGGCGCATTGGCGCCGTTTCATTCTCTATGGTTAGCAATTCCTCAAAAAAACACATGCCGCACCAGTGCTTTAACCGCATGGTAAGATTAACGCGCTTTAATCGACCCATAATCGGTTGCGTCTTAAGTGGGTCGAGTCATGGGTTTCAGTCTTTCTTCAAACGTCAGCAAATCGGCAGGGAAAGTCCTGGTGGCCATTCTTCTGGCGAGTACGGCCACAGCCTGTAGTTCGGACACCACCCGTTTCAGCGGTCTCTTTAATAGAACCGACAATGTAACGACCGGCTCGATCAATCGCCGCAGCCTCAATGGTCCGAACGGTGACCCCGTGCCGCGCGCCGATGTCGCTCAGGCGGGCGGCTACGGCCAGCAGGATTATTCGCAGCAGAGCGCACCGGTGACGCAACCCTACCCGAATTCGCCGGCTCGCTATAACCCGTCCTATTCCAGTGCACGGGCTTCGACCGCCCCCGTTGCAATTCAGCGCACCGATCTTGCTCCTCCGAGTGCTTCCGCCAGCAATTCTCGTCGGATGCCGCAGGCGGAATCGGAGGCAATGGCGCAGCCGTTCCCCGCGTCTCGCAACAATAACGGCTCCCGCGCCGCGCCGGCACTTGCTCCCGACACCATGTCGACAGGCACGATCAAGGCCGCCGCCGCGCAGCAGATGTCTCCCGGCTGGACCACGGTCAATGCTCCGAGCGTGACGCTGCATCAGGGTGAAAATATTGCGCTGTTGTCGCGCCGCTACGGCGTTCCGGAAAAGGAAATTCTGCGTGCGAATGGCCTGCGCAATGGCGCTGCCGCGCAGCCCGGCCAGCAGATCGTCATCCCGACGATGAATGGGGCAGGTGTTTCAGGCCCGGCCAAGATGGCCGCTGAAGCGACTGATCTTTCCAAGGGCGGCAAGATGCCTGGTCCCGCCAAGGCGCCGCAGCAGGAAGCGCTCGCATTGCCCTCCGGCAACCAGATGCGCGGCAAGTCCCAAGCGGGCCTCGCTGACCCCAATAAGCTTGCAGCCGGTAATGGCAAGGGGCCGACGCCGAAGGGCACCTATGTCGTCAAGCCGGGTGACTCGCTGGCAAGAATCGCCAAGGAAAGCGGTGTGAGCGTCGCCGAACTGAAGCGTGCGAACAACATGCAGGCCGGCGATAGCATTCGCATCGGACAGGCACTCGCGTTGCCACACGGCTCCGTCGCCGCTGCAGACCCGGTCAAGACCGCCTCGATAGAGCCTCAGAAGGCTTCCGCCAAGCCGGGCGCGTTGCCTGTGGAGCCGAAGCAGGTCGCCGCAGACCCGATCGCCAAGCAGGCACCCAAGGCGGTTGCCCATGCCGACGCGGCAGCTGATGCCCCTGCCAAGCCGAAGGAAGTTGCCTCCGCTTCGCCGAGCCAGTCCATCAACGATGCCGCAAAGTCGGATGCGCAGGCCGATGCGCCCGAGGCGACCGGTATTGGCAAATATCGCTGGCCGGTTCGCGGCGCTGTCGTCGCCGGCTATGGCGCCAACGTCAACGGCAGCCGCAACGACGGCATCGACATCTCCGTTCCCGAGGGCACGCCGATCAAGGCGGCCGAAAACGGCGTCGTCATCTATGCCGGCAATGGCCTAAAGGAACTCGGTAACACGGTTCTCGTCCGCCACGACGACGGTACCGTCACGGTCTACGGTCATGCGGACGCACTCAGCGTCACTCGCGGCCAGAAGGTCCAGCGTGGTCAGACGCTCGCGACGTCGGGCATGAGCGGCAATGTCAGCCAGCCGCAGCTGCACTTCGAAGTCCGAAAGAATTCGGCTCCGGTCAACCCAATGACGTTCCTTGAATAGTAGGTAGTGCGTCTCAAGGACTCTGCAAAAAGCCCGGTTAAAGCCGGGCTTTTTGTCGTTTATGGCGAGTCGATCGAAGATCAATCACGCTCCAGCACGATGCGCAGCCGGCCGGCGAGATCCTGGATGTATTGCCAGGCGACACGGCCGGAACGGGCGCCGCGGGTCGTTGCCCATTCCAAGGCTTCGTGATGCATCTGGGCGCGATCGAGATCAAGCTTGAAGTGATCGGCATAGGCGTCGATCATCTGCAGATAGTCTTCCTGGCTGCACTTGTGGAAGCCGAGCCAAAGGCCGAAGCGATCGGAGAGCGATACCTTTTCCTCAACGGCTTCCGAGGGATTGATCGCGGTCGATTGCTCGTTTTCCATCATGTGGCGCGGCAGCAGGTGGCGACGGTTGGATGTGGCATAGAACAGCACATTATCAGGCCGACCTTCGACGCCGCCGTCCAATGCCGCCTTCAGCGACTTGTAGGCGGTATCGTCATGATCGAAGGAGAGGTCGTCACAGAAGATGATGATGCGATGCGGCGTTGCCTTCAATATATCGAGCAGCACCGGCAGCGAGGAAATATCCTCGCGATGCACTTCGATCAGCTTTAGCGACACGCCGGTCGCCCGACGCACGTCTTCGTGCACTGCCTTGACCAGCGAGGATTTGCCCATGCCGCGCGCGCCCCAGAGCAGCACGTTGTTGGCGGCGAAACCTTCGGCAAAACGAAGCGTGTTCTCGTGCAGGATATCGCGCACGTGATCGACGCCGCGGATAAGGGTCAGCGCCACGCGGTTCGGCCGCGGCACCGGCTGCAGATGAAGCCGGGCAGGAGCCCAGACGAAACAATCGGCGGCATTCCAGTCATTGACGGCCGGGGCCGGCCCGGCCAGACGTTCGACAGCGTCGGCAAGGCGACGGACTTCGGCAAGGATCAGGGCGTTTTGGTCTTCAGTCACCGTTTCCTCCTGAATATTGAACAAGAAAGTCGTAAAATGCGCGCGCTGTCTTGCCGGGTATCATGCTCCTTTGGGGCCTGAAAGGCTAACAGACCGGGAAAACGGTACGGTTGACGGCTGTTTTTGTTGCATTCGCCATACGCGTAACTATATTCCGGCCACCTGACGCGGGGCCTGTTCCCGCTCGGAATTCAAGGGAGTTCTCGATGTTTATCACCAACGCATATGCGCAGAGCGCGACAGATTCGGCCGCGAGTGCCTTCGGCGGTTCCGGCTTTGAAATGATCATCCTGTTTGTGCCGCTGATGGTCGTTTGGTATTTCCTCCTCATCCGTCCGCAGCGCGCGCAGGCGAAGAAGCGCGACGAGATCCTGAAGAACATCCGTCGCGGCGATCAGATCGTTACCAGCGGCATCGTCGGCAAGGTCACCAAGGTCATCGACGAAAAGGAACTGGAAGTCGAGATCGCTGAAGGCGTGCGCATCCGCGTTGTCCGCAGCGCCATTTCCGAGGTTCGCGTCAAGGGCGAACCCGTCAAGGCGGACGCCGCGTAAGGCTCCTCCCGAGAGGTGGCGCCTGCCGCCGCTGCGCATCTTCGAAATTCGAGATCGACTTTCTTGAAGGACTGTGCACAAATTCAAGGTGTTACTGCGCCCTTTGCATTTTCCGTCGAAAGCGAGGGCGCGGTAGGGAAGCCCTAATTCGAGAGAGCGATGCTGCACGTCTCCTGGTGGAAGACCGCCCTGATCTGGTTCGTCGTTCTCTTGAGCGTGCTTCTGGCCGCCCCCAACCTGCTTGGTGAGCGCTCGCTTTCATCGTTTCCAGCATGGTGGGCACATCGAAAGATCGAGCTTGGCCTTGATCTCCGCGGCGGATCGCATCTGCTACTGAAGATCGAACGGGGTGATGTCGAGAAGGATCGCCTGGAAAGCATTGTCGGCGATATCGCCACCCGGTTGCGCACCGTCAATGTCGCCTATTCGGGCCTCACCGGCACCGGCCGAAAAATCCAGCTTCGCATCGGCGATCCCTCGCAGGTTCAGGCTGCTTTGACGGCATTGCGGCCGCTGACGGCGGGATCCGATAAGCCGTCCGTTGTTCTGTCCCAAGGTGACAATGGCGCGCTGACGCTCGATATCACCGATGCGGATATCAACAGTCATGTCTCATCGGCGATCGCACGCGCGATCAAGGTCATTCATGCCCGTATCGCGCAACTCGGTGTTGGAGAACCATTGATTCGCCGGCAGGGATCCGATCGTATCATCGTTCAGGTGCCCGACCTTGCCGATGCGCAGCGGCTGAAAAACCTTCTCGGCCAGCCCGCCAAGCTCAGCTTCCGCCTGATCGATCAGTCGATGTCGGTCCAGGACGCCATGGACAAGCAGCCGCCGGCCGGATCCGACGTGCTGTTTTCCGAAGATGATCCGCCCGTTGGCTATCTCGTGCAGCGGCAGCCACTGCTCTCCAACGTCGATTTTTCCGATGCCGTGGCGGTCGTTGACAATCAGAAAGGCGAAGGCACCGTTTCCGTCAGGCTGACGCCGGAGGCGACCCACCGCTTCGCGCAATCGACGGCCAGCAATCTCGGCAAGATCATCGTCGTCGTGCTTGACGATCAGGTCATCTCCGCTGCCTCTCTGAAGACGGTCATTGCAACAGGCGAGATCGACGTTCCCGGAGATTTCACCGCCCAGGGCGCGCAGGATCTGACCGTCATGGTCAAGAGCGGTCCGCTGCCGGCAATCCTGACGACGGTCGAAGAGCGCACCATTCAGCCGGGCCTTGGCGGCGAAACGGCGCATTATGGTCTGATTGCCTGCATTGCGGCCGCCGTCTTCGTTGCGGCCCTGATGATCGGCTTCTACCGCCTGCTCGGCATCATCGCGACCATCTCGCTCGTCATCAACATGATCATGGTCGCGGCCCTCATGGGCCTGCTCGGAATTACGCTCACCCTGCCGGGTGTCGCTGCCATCGTCCTCATTATCGGCATCGGTCTCGATGCGTTGGTGCTGATCTACGAGCGCGTGCGCGAAGAGGAGAAGAAGACCCATCTTCTCGTCGATGCGCTGCGCCACGGCTTCAACCGGGCAGCTGCGACCGTCGCCGACGCCAATCTGACGGTTCTGATCGTCGCGGCCATTCTCTTTTATGCAAGCACCGGCGCGGTGCGCGGCTTTGCCGCCACGTTGATGGTGGGTGTCGTCACCACCTTCTTCACTTCCTGCTTCGTCACACGGTCGCTGGTGAACATGTGGATCTCGCGCCGCAAGCCGCGTACTTTGCTTGTTGGCGTGCGCAGCGGCATTTTCGACAATGCCAATATCCGCTTCATGGGCATTCGCCGCTATACGTTTACGGTCTCTGCGGCTCTTTCGGTCGTCACTCTCATTGCCTTCGCGACGGTCGGCATGCACCTCGGCATCGATTTTGCCGGCGGATCGATCATCGAGGTCCGGGCCAAACAGGGCGTTGCCGATCCCGTCGACATTCAAACCCGTCTTGACGCCGTCATTCCGGGCGACGTGCGCGTCGAACGGCTCGCCGATCGTCTCGGTGCAGTGGTTCGCGTTCATGCTCAGGAGGGCGGTGAAAACGCCGAACAATCCGCCGTCTCGCTCGTTCAGGACGAGCTGGGCAAGGATTACAATTTCGCCCGCGTCGAAGTGGTCGGTCCAGCCGTATCGGGCGAGATCACCACCACGGCCTCCCTTGCCGTTCTTGCGGCTCTGGCGGCAATCCTGATCTACATATGGGTACGGTTTGAATGGCAGTTTGCCGTCGGCGCCATCATTGCGACGCTGCACGATGTCATCCTGACGCTCGGCCTTTTCGTGCTGTCAGGCATGGAATTCAACATGACGAGCATCGCCGCGATCCTGACCATCGTCGGCTATTCGCTGAACGACACCGTCGTCGTCTATGACCGCATGCGCGAGAATCTGAAGCGCTATTCGCAGATGCCGCTGCCGATTCTGATCGATGCTTCCATCAATCAGACACTATCTCGTACCATTCTGACATCGGCGACGACGCTTCTGGCGCTGCTTGCCCTCTACATCTTCGGCGGCGAGGTGATCCGTGCCTTCACCTTCGTCCTGCTTTTCGGCGTCGCTGTCGGCACTTTCTCGTCGATTTATATTGCGGCGCCCGTGCTGATCCTGTTCAAGCTGCGTCCGGACAAGTTCCAGACCGGCGGCGAAAACAATGGACCCGCGGCCGGCAACATCCAGTCAGGCAAACCAGCGGTGTGATACAGTGGCTAAAGGTATAGAAATCCGAAACGCGCATTTCCCCGGACGCGCACCGATCGACGCTTACGGCAATGGCGGCTTTCGCTTCGCAGACATGTCGCATCGCGGTTCGCTGCTGTGCCTGCCTTCGGGCATCTACGGCTGGGACATGCTGCAGGGCGATGCGCTGACGCCGGATCGCTTCCAGAAGGTTCTCGATGAAGCCGCCGAGATCGAAGTGTTGCTCGTCGGCACCGGCATGGAGCTGCGACCGCTTCCCGCCGAGCTGAAGGCCGCCCTGCGTGGAAAGCAAATTTCGTCCGACCCGATGAGCACGGGGGCAGCGGTGCGCACCTTCAACATCATGCTTTCCGAATCGCGTGCCGTGGCCGCGGCGCTGATCGCCGTCTGACCTTCGGATTCAAACGTATGAAAACACCAGCTGCGCCTCGGAGCAATCGAGACATCTGCCTCGCCACGCTTCGCGACACCGATCGTGATCGTTATCTTGCATGCCTGCTGGCACCGGAGGATAAGCGCCCGGCACTTGCAGCGCTCTATGCCTTCAACGCCGAGCTGGCGCGCGTACGCGATCTCGTGCATGAGCCGCTGCCCGGCGAAGTGCGGATGCAATACTGGCGCGATCTGCTCGAAGGGCAGTCCCACGGTTCGAGTGAGGCCAATCCGCTGGCTTCCGAACTTCTCACTGCGATTGAAGAGTATCGCCTGCCGCGCCAGACGCTGATCGACATGATCGATGCGCGCATATTCGATCTCTACGATGATCCCATGGAAAGCCGCAGCAGTCTGGAAGGCTATGCCGGTGAGACGGCTTCGGCCCTTATCCAGCTTGCAAGTCTGGTCCTGTCCGCCGATGAAGCGAAGCGCTCCGCCGATGCCGCCGGCCATGCCGGCGTTGCGCAGGCGATTGCCGGTCTGCTGCTCCTGATGCCGCTGCACCGCCATCGCGGCCAGCTCTACCTACCGCTGGAGATCCTGGCGGCAACCGGCCTCGATCGCGACGGTTTTCTCGCCGGCGACGACAAGCCACGCATTTCGGCGGCGATCGAGGCCTTCGCCGGTCTCGGTCGCGAGCATCTCGCCAAGGCGAGGGCGGCAGGCGCCATATCGCAGGCCGTATTCCCGGCGTTTCTGCCTGTCACCTTGGCCGAGCCTGTCTTGCAGAAGGCACAGAAGCTCGGAGCCGGCATCTTCGATCAATCCCTGGTGCTGCCGCAATGGCGCCGGCAGCTGCGCATGGCGATAGCGTCGATCACAAAGAAAATCTAAAATACACCAAGCTCGCACAAGTCTCGGCGTCTATGGAGATGGCGGCACTTGATTTGCATTTCAGGGGGATCTGCCATGGGTATTGTCGTCTGGTGCATACTGTTTGCGATTGTCATCTTCATTGCCTATTACGCGACGCGCATGGCATCGCAGAACAAGGAAGACGGCCTGCACGATACCGGCCTTGCGATTCTGGAATTCGGCCGCGCTTTTCCGACGGAGGCTATTCGCCAGTTGCAGACGACTGCAGACGGGCAGGCGGTTTTCGTGCGTCTGCATGATGACAAGGCGGGGTTCATGCGCAATGTGCGCAATCATTTCAGCGTCCATCTGATCGAACCCGGCCGTGCCCGTGCCAAGATTTCGGCAACCGGACGCGGCTTGATCGTCGATTTTCTGGATGTGCCCCACCACAACGGCACATTCGAATTCAAGACGCCTGCCGAAGCCGCGGAAGTGTCGCTCTGGCTGCTTGGCAATTATGTGGCAGGTGACGACGCCAAGCTGCAGGAGCAGGCGTCGCCGGCCAAGGCTTGAAATCCCGAAAGCTCGGTCCCAAGCTCAGGTTGTCAGGCGCTCTCTGCGAATACGGGTGCCGGCACGCCGAGCCAGCTAGCGCAATCGGCAAGCGCACGCTTGGCGATGAGCTGGCGTTTCATGATGGTCTTGTCCTTGCCGCGAAAGCGCTTGACGCCTTCCGGCTTGACGATCGAACCCGGCTCCAGCTCCGGGAAAAGCCCGAAATTGATGTTCATCGGCTGGAAGGAGCGTTTGCCCGGCTCCTCGTCGGAGACGATGTGGCCGCCGGTGATGTGGTTCAGCAATGAGCCGAGCGCCGTGGTATCCGGCGGCGGCGAGGGTGCTTCGCCCTTGCGCTCCGCTGCGGCGAAACGGCCGGCGAGCAGGCCGATGCTGGCGCTCTCGACATAGCCTTCGCAGCCTGTGATCTGGCCGGCGAAACGCAGGCCCGGGCGCGACTTCAAGACCAGCGAGCGGTCGAGCAGGGTCGGCGAGTTGATGTAGGTATTGCGGTGCAGGCCGCCGAGGCGGGCGAATTCCGCGTTTTCGAGACCGGGAATCAGGCGGAAGATCTCCGCCTGCGCGCCGTACTTCAGCTTCGTCTGGAAACCGACCATGTTGTAGAGCGTACCGAGCGCATTATCCTGACGCAGCTGCACGACCGCATAGGCCTTGACCGTGGGATTATGGGCATTGGTGAGCCCCATCGGCTTCATCGGCCCGTGGCGCAGTGTTTCGCGCCCGCGCTCCGCCATGACTTCGATCGGCAGGCAGCCGTCGAAATAGGGCGTGCCTTCCCATTCCTTGAAGCCGACGGCATCGCCGGCGATCAGGGCATCGACGAAGGCATTATACTGGGCCTCGTCCATCGGACAGTTGATATAGTCCTTACCGGTGCCGCCGGGGCCGACTTTGTCGTAGCGCGACTGATACCAGCAAATGTCCATGTTGATGCTGTCGCGATAGACAATCGGCGCGATGGCGTCGAAGAAGGCGAGCGCATCCGCCCCGGTTTCAGCCTGGATGGCGCTGGCAAGCCCGGGCGCGGTCAGTGGGCCGGTGGCGATGATCGCCTGGTCCCATTCCCTCGGCGGCAGCCCCTGGATTTCCTCACGGACGACCGTGATCAGGGGATGATCTGCAATCGCTTGGGTTACGGCTGCCGAGAAGCCGTCCCGATCGACAGCAAGCGCGCCGCCGGCCGGTACCTGATGCTTATCCGCGCATGCCATGATAAGCGAACCCGCCATGCGCATTTCCGCGTGGATGACGCCGACCGCATTGCTGGTGGCATCGTCGGAGCGGAACGAGTTGGAGCACACCAGCTCGGCAAGATCATCCGTCTTGTGCGCTTCGGTGCCGCGCACACCGCGCATTTCATGCAGGATGACCGGAACGCCGGCATTGGCGATCTGCCATGCGGCTTCCGAGCCGGCGAGGCCGCCGCCGATGATGTGGATAGGGGAGTGAGAAGTGATCTGTGTCATGCGCGCGTCATTATCACGGGCAGGCCGGCGATCCAATGCTTTGCTAAAAGCCGGAATCAAAAACGGCGCCGAAAGGCGCCGTCTTGAAGCAATCTGCCCAGTCCGTTTTTATTAACGGAAAGAACGAGCAGCGATGTTGCGGATTTCGTAGCGGCTGACGCCGATGTCCGAAAGGGTCTGGCTGGACAGGTTGCCAAGTTCGTTCAGGGTGCGGCGGTAGCTGATCCAGTTCTTTGCAATGCGAATCGGGTTCATGATCTTTTCCTCGGTATCTTGTTTGCGGGCGGTGTAATTACCGCCTCAGCGCTTGCACTCTATATAGGCGCGAAGAGGCTGATTGTGCAGTGCAAAGAAGATGCGTCTGCTATGCATTTGTGCAATATGACGCCCAAAAAGCAGTCGATGCTCAAAATTTGTGTGCTTTGCAGATAAGGAATAGCTCGCGGCGGATCGGTTATGCTGCGCTTGCTCAGTCGATAGGCAAAAAAAGAACGCCCGCCGCGGAGATCCGCAACGGGCGTTGAGAGGCTTTCGCGGGTGGCGAAGCCTATCCGGCGATTAGCGGCCGGTGGCTTCGCGAGCAACGCGATGGATGTCGGCGCGGTCGATGCCAAGGTCGTGCAGTTCACGCGAGCTCATACGGCCGAGTTCGTTAACGGTCTGACGATACTTGCGCCAGTTGTTGAAAGAGCGGGTCAGGTTCATTGTAGTCCCTTTCGAGGATCAAGGGATCGAGCAGTTCCGTGATTGGTTCCGTCTTCGATCTAATGGATTTAAATATATGCTGCGCCGCGAAAACTAAAAGCGCGAAAGCTTCATGTCACCTATGCATAACGCGCAAGCCTTGTGGGTCTTTGTCTAAGATGGTGGCTGCTTTGTGTGCATGCCGCGGGCAAAGCTGGTCCGTCGCCGTAAGTCAATTCCGCGCCCGTGTCAGCCATTCCGAAGCGTTTGCCGGTAGCCGCTCGCTTTTTAGCCGTCTTTTCGCCAGCCCTGCTGTTTTGGAGCGGCAGATGTTGCCGCGAACTGCCGTGTGGCGGTTGAGAAATGAGCTCGATAACTCTTCCCACTGACGATTGCCATCTGATGGCCGGCATGGGCATCCGGGCAGCCTAAACCGATTTAGGGGGGGTAAAAACAACGCCCACCGCGGGAGGAGGATGCGGTGGGCGTCATTTGAGATGATTGACGACTGGGAGGAGGAGTGTCGTCAATCTATCGGAGCGCACTGGGAGGAGGAGTGTGCGGCTCCGAATATAGTGTCGGGATGCTATCCCCAGGCTTGGTCCGATCTGCATCGGCCCGGCGCGCCACCGCCGTCTTGTTGTTTGATAAATAGTATGACTTTTCGAATTTGTGCAGCGCAATAATTTCATGGGAGGCATGAGCTGCGCGCATATCTTTGATCGGTATCTCTTTACCGGCCGTCAACATACTGCATGATCCGTTAATTCCGCATTAATATGGCACATATTCCTGTGAGCCGAAGCCTCTGCCAGAATCGCTCGGCTCGCATCGATTAGGCGGCGATTTGTGCTAACTCTGTCGCGAGCAGAATCGCAGCGAGGGGAGCCGGGCATGTACAGGGGCAGGCTGGAGCGGGATCTCAAGATCTGGACCGACAAGGGGCTGGTCGACGCGGGGACGGCGAAAGCTATCCTCAGCGAGTATGACGGTCGCCAGACGAGTTTCAGCGCCGGCCGGGTGCTGACCATCATCGCCGCCGTGCTTCTCGGCCTTGCCATCCTGCTGTTCATCTCCGCAAACTGGGAGGCTCTTCCGAGAATTGCCCGTCTGCTCGGGCTGGTTGCGATGATATGGGCCTTCTATCTTACGGCGGCATATTTATTAGCTCAGGGGCGCTCCATCCTCGCCGCCGCAATGTTGATCCTCGGCACCTTGAGTTTCGGCGGCGCCATGGCGCTGGTTGGTCAGATGTATAATCTGTCCGGCGACGAACTCAGAATGATGCTCGTCTGGTTCGCCGCGGCCTGCATTGTTGCGGCGTTGTTTCGTTCCTCGGCGCAGGTCGGGCTCGCCGGTTTTCTCGCCTGGGCATTTTGCGGCGTCTATCTCTGGGGGCATTTCGACGAATGGTATGGGATCATGCCCTGGATGCCGCCTCTGATGGCTGTGTTCCTGACTGCGCTTGTCCGCTATGCCGATGCGCCCATGGCTCGGCATCTGGCCTATCTCATGCTCGTCGGCTGGCTGACATGGCTGTTTGGCCGTCATGAGGGGTTGAATACCGCGATCCTGTTTGCCGCTCTCGGCATGGCGGCGTTTCTCATCGTTAGTGTTCCCGCTTCGCCGCTGATGCCTTTTGCCCGCACAGCCGGCGCCGCGCCGGCCTTCTACACCTTTCTGATCGCATCGATCGGCTTCTTTCTCATCCATGCCGAGATCAGCAACGGCTCTTTTGAGAACAATGTCTGGGTCGAGGACAAATTGCCGCTCGTCATCGTGGCGGCAGCGACACTGGCGAGTTCGGTAGCGGCGATCGCGCTCAGTGGCCGCGACAACGGTGCGGTGCGCTATCTCGCCTATTTCGTCTTCTCCTGCGAGATTCTTTACCTCGCCAGCGAGACGATCGGCTCGATCATCGGCACGGCGGGGTTCTTCCTCGTCGCCGGCTTGCTGGTGGCGATTGCCGCCTGGCTGGTCATCCAGCTGGAACGGCGTTTTTCCGATAATCGCGGGCAGGGGACGCGGGCATGACCGATATCGCTGAAAAGAGCCTGCCTGTCGGTTCCCGCCGCCTGTGGATCGCCGCCCTCGTCGTTGCTGCGCTGCAGACGGCCGTTCTAGGCTACATGGTCGGCGAGCGGGCCTGGGGTCTGCGCAGCGGCGTCGAGATTCTCTTGAAGACGGCGCCGGTCGATCCGCGCGATCTTCTGCGCGGCGACTACGTGACCTTGAATTACGACATCTCACGGGTTCCGTTCTCGACGATGGTTGAAGGACCGCCGAAAACGAGCCGAAGTGGCGCGATATTGTCCGTTCGTCTGAAGAAGCAGGACGACGGCTACTGGGGGGTCGTCGAATCAACATTTGGAAAGCTCGATCCGAAGCCCGATACGGTCGTGCTCAAAAGCTTGCCTTACGACTATGTTTTCTATGGTGATGCCGCCGACCCGTCGCAGGCGATTGTCGGGGTCACTTATGGCATCGAGCGCTACTACGTGCCCGAAGGGCAGGGACACGATATCGAGAGCGCCCGCAACGCCAATCGCGTCGCTATCGCGGCGCGGGTGTCTTCCGACGGCGTTGCGCATATCAGAAGCCTGCTTCTAGACGGCAAATCCGTCTATGAGGAGCCGCTTTACTGACGATATCTGCGCTAACGGCTCCGATAAGCTTTAAGCGTTGTCGCGGAGCCGTCATTTTTCCTTTGCGTGGTTTAAAACGGGTGATATAGAGACGCCGCGCTCCGGAAGGCCCCATGGGCAGGCATCGCCATGCGGTTTTGGGAACGCGGGTATGGTGAAATTGGTAGACACGCCAGATTTAGGTTCTGGTGCCGCAAGGCGTGGGAGTTCAAGTCTCTCTACCCGCACCAACACTGTCTCGTGGACGGGGGGAAGGCTCACGAAGCCTGTCTTCCGATATGCCGCAGGACGCGCATCTTGCCCAAAGCATCCCGCTTTCGATGAGGAAAGGGGATAAGATGTTTTGGCTCGTGACGGGATAGAGCTGCCTTTTGCGCGTTCATTTGAAGGCGCGGCGCTCTTGCAAGGTGAAAGAGAATTGCATCCAAGCCACGCTCGGGATTTTCCGGCGTCGTGCTCATCGAAACGAACGGCAGGCTGGGCACGGCCGCCATGAATGAAGGTAGGACAATGCAGGTTATCGAAACGCTCGCTGAAGGGCTGAAGCGCGAAATCAAGGTGGTCATCCCGGCCAAGGACATGGAAGTGCGCATGAACGAGCGCCTGGCCGAGGTCAAGGACAAGGTCCGCATCAACGGCTTCCGTCCGGGCAAGGTTCCGGTCTCGCACCTGAAGAAGGTCTACGGCAAGTCGATCATGGCCGACCTCGTCAACGAAATCGTTCGTGACCAGCCGCCGGCGATCCTGACCGAGCGCGGCGAAAAGTCGGCAACCCAGCCGGAAATCGCCATGACCGAAGACCAGGACGAGGCAGAAAAGATCCTCTCCGCTCAGGCCGATTTCGAATTCACGCTGTCTTACGAAGTCATCCCGGCGATCGAACTGAAGCCGGTCAACGGCATCAAGGTCACCCGCGAAGTCGCTGAAATCAGTGAAGACGAAGTGACCGAGCAGATCCTCAAGATCGCTGAAAGCGCTCGTAGCTACGAAACCAAGAAGGGCAAGGCTGCCAACGGCGACCGAGTCACTATCGATTACCTTGGCAAAGTCGATGGCGTTGCCTTCGACGGCGGCAAGGACGAAGACGCACAGCTCGTTCTCGGCTCCAACCGCTTCATCCCGGGCTTCGAAGAGCAGCTCGTCGGCGTCAAGGCTGGCGATGAGAAGGTCATCACCGTAACCTTCCCGGCCGACTATCCGGCAAAGAACCTCGCCGGCAAGGAAGCCACCTTCGACATCAACGTCAAGGAAGTTGCAGCTCCCGGCGAAATCGAAATCAACGACGAACTCGCTTCCAAGCTCGGCATCGAATCCGCCGATCGCCTGAAGGAGATCGTTCGCGGTCAGATCGAAAGCCAGTACGGCTCTGTCACCCGCCAGAAGGTCAAGCGCCAGATCCTCGACCAGCTCGACGAAATGTATCAGTTCGACACGCCGCAGAAGCTCGTCGACGCTGAATTCGCCAGCATCTGGCGCCAGATCGAAACCGATCTCAGCGAATCCGGCAAGACCTTCGAAGACGAAGACACCACCGAAGAAAAGGCTCGCGAGGAATACCGCAAGCTCGCCGAGCGTCGCGTTCGCCTCGGCCTCGTTCTCTCCGAAATCGGCGAAAAGGCCGGCGTCGAAGTCAGCGAAGACGAACTGCAGCGCGCCCTCTACGCACAGCTTCAGCAGTTCCCGGGCCAGGAAAAGGAAATCTTGGAATTCTTCCGCAAGACGCCGGGCGCTTCCGCCAACCTGCGCGCTCCGATCTTCGAAGAAAAGGTCATCGACCATCTGCTGACCGAGGTCAACGTCACGGACAAGACCGTTTCCAAGGAAGCGCTGCTGGCTGACGACGAGGAAGAAGACAAGCCGGCTGCCAAGAAGGCTGCTCCGAAGAAGAAGGCTGCCAAGGCTGAAGCGACCGAAGCTGCCGCTGAAGGCGAAGAAGCTGCGGCTCCGAAGAAGAAGGCCGCTCCGAAGAAGAAGGCTGCTGAAGACAGCGCCGAATAATCGGTTTTTCTTCTGGACTGACATTGAGCCCTGCCGGAAACGGTGGGGCTTTTGTTGTTTCGCCATAATGCTCTCTCTCCCGCCTTGCGGGGAGAGGGCTGGGGCGAGGGGCCCCAGGCTATCAGCAATCAGTTCGGCGCGATTATTCCTTACCCAAAGCGCGGCGAATGGCTGTCTCGACCGGGCTATAGGTATTATCCGGCCGCTCCAATCGATAGGACTCAGTAAGGCCGATCGAAGGCTGCGCCATGAATCGCGGCGTAGCGCCTCGATGCTTCTGGGCGGCGTGGATTAGGAAGGGATGGCAGATGTAGACCGTACCAGCCTTTCCCGTTGCCAGTGCGTGAGGGCGGTCGGCCCCCATCTGCTCGAGCATCATATGAGAACGCCCGTGCTCTCCGGCAGGCTCGAGATAGCGCGCCATATCCATGTGAGAGCTGACGCGGATGCGGGTCGGCGCATCGTCTTCGCCGACATCGGAAAACAGGAATAGCGTAAGCAGAGCGCGCCCTCGCGAGGTGACATTCACGCGCCAGGCGGAGAAGTCGTTTTGCCCATTCGGATCGCAATCGTCCCCAGGAAAGCTGAGGTCGACATGCCAGCCGGCGTCACCGGGATCGTCCGGATGCGGGAAACGCACGGGGAAGGTCCCAAGCCCATCTCTTGGCAGCCATCGCCCACGCCCGACCAGTTGATCGAAAGCAGCGTGCAAAATGGGCATATTAGCGATGGCACGGAATGGCTCACCGCCATAGCCTGGCAGCCTCACGACCGGAAATCTCCAACTTGCCGGATCGTGCTCGCGACATGGAATATCGCGCCACATGATGGCGCGGGCTTCGGCAGCCTGTTCCTGTGAAAACGCATCATCGATGCGTATAAAACCATGTTCAATGAAATCGTTCACCTGCGCGTTGGAAAGCGCAGCCGGATACTGTTTTTGGGATGGCATGAAATCTCTCTCGATCATAGCGCCGTTTTTCACCCTTCCTGTGCGGGTATCACGGCTGCTTCGGCAAAGACCTACGCGCGGCCCTGCGGCCGTTGAGGCGGTCTCGTCTTCATTTGGCTGAATGAAAGCCACCGGGTCAGCGGCTTATGAAGAAGACCGAAGCGATGTTGAGAATGCTCATCATGCCGGCAGAGTAGTGAGCTCCGCCGGCATGGTCAATATTGACCTATTAGAGTTCCGACTTGATATCGCCCATGCGGTTCCAGGCGTCGAGGCCGGCGATCTTGTAGGCTTCGGCAAGCGTCGGATAGTTGAAGGTGTTTTCGACGAAATATTCGACGGTGCCTTTGAGGTTCAGCACGGCCTGGCCGATATGCACGAGCTCGGTGGCGCCTTCGCCGACGATGTGGACGCCGAGCAGGCGGCGGGTCTTCAGCGAGAAGATCATCTTCAAGAGGCCTGTGTCGAGGCCCATGATATGGCCGCGCGACGTCTCGCGGAAGCGGGCGATGCCGCATTCATAGGGGATGTGCCGTTCCTTGACCTCTTCCTCAGAGAGGCCACAGGTGGAAATCTCCGGCACGGCATAGATGCCATAGGGGAAGTATTTCGGCGGCTCCTTGGCGATCGCGCCGACGGCGACGCGGGCGGCGATGCGGCCCTGTTCCATCGAGGTGGAGGCGAGGCTCGGAAAGCCGACGACATCGCCGGCGGCAAAGATATGCGGAACCTTGGTGGCAAAGGTCTCTGGATTGACGCTCAGGCGGCCGCGCGCATCGGCTTCGAGGCCAGCTGCAGCGAGATTAAGGGTATCGGTCGCGCCCATGCGGCCGGCGGCGAAGAGAACCATGTCCGTGGTGATGCGGCGGCCGTTGTCCAGCGTCAGCTCCACCTTGCCGCTCGGCAGGCGCTCGACTTTCTCTGCCTTCTGGCCGAGCAGCAGCTTCATGTTGCGATCGCGCAGTTGGTAGGTGAAATCCTCGACGATTTCCTTGTCGATGAAGTCGAGCATGGTCGATTTAGGATCGATCAGAGTCACCTGTGTGTCGAGCGCGCTGAAGATTGTGGCGTATTCGATGCCGATGACGCCGGCTCCGATGACCACCATCGAGCGCGGCAGGTCTTCGATATCGAGCAATTCATCACTGTCGAGAACCGTCTTGCCGTCGAAGGGCATATAATCCGGACGGAATGGCTTGGTGCCGACTGCAAGCAGGATGCTGGCGGCGGACACGGTGACGATCTCGCCATCATCCTTGACGATTTGCATCGTCTGCGGATCGATGAAGCTCGCCTTGCCTCGTATGTGCTGTACGCGATTGCGGGCAAACTGATGTTCCAGCACTTCGACCTCGTGGTCTAGGGTGATCAGCAGGCGGCGGCGGAGATCCTCCGCGCTGATCTCCTGTTTGACGCGATAGGCGCGACCGTAGAAGCCGCGTTCGCGCCAGCCGGAAAGGTTGAGCGCGGTTTCGCGTAGCGTCTTGGAGGGAATGGTACCGGTGTGGACCGAGACGCCGCCGACCCGCTTGCCTTGCTCGACGACGAGTACCTTCTTGCCGAGTTTGGCGGCCTGAATAGCGCCTCTGCGGCCGGCGGGGCCGCTACCTACGACTAGGAGATCGAATTGGTCCATCGGGAAGCCTCGGATGACTGGAATGGGGAATCAATGTCGCAATGCAACATGCTCCGTCAACCGGTAGCCTCTCAATGTTACAGATTATCTAACGGGAAGTTTGGTGTTCACGAGGCCGAAAGACCGAGCCAGGGTTCCAGCTTCTCAAAAGTACGGTCCATGGCATAGGCACGCGTGAAGGAGAACGGCAGGTGACCATAGATGATCGACATCTGGCCCTCCGCGGTAGCCTCGTTCGTCTTGGCGATGGCGGCAAGGTAAAGTGCCGAGGCCAGGCCGGTTCTGTCGGCTCCGGCCTGACAATGAATGAGGATCGGCTTCGGCGCATTCCGCATGATATCGACAAGCTGCGCCGCCTGCTCCTGTGTCAGCTCTCGGGCCGAAGACATGTGGAAATCGATATGGTCGATGTTGAGCGCTTTCGCCTCGGCAACTTCGGTATCATACCAATGGTGGCCGCTATTGTAGCCACGCAGGTTGATAATGGTCTTGATGCCGTATTGCTTCTGAAACTCGGCGATGTTGGTGGCCGAGGGCTGCGAAGAGCGGTAAAGCTCCCCGGCAATGACCGGATGGAAGTTCGTCGTCCAGAGCATGTGAGCATAGAAGCCGCTGGCGGCCACCAGAAAAGCGCCTGCCGCGACAAGCGCGCCGCGACCGATAGAAAGGAGGCGATGAGCAAGCTTGGGCGACATCTTCGGCATTCGATCTCCAGATGGCCGGCGCATGCAAGCGGATAAGGCCAAATCAAACAACAGCTTCCGCGGGCGGATCAGCCGACAGGAACGCGGCGATCCTTCTGCCAGATGATCCTGACGCCGAGCTGAAAAATGAAAGCGGAGATCGCTATGACGAATTCGGGATATTTCGCCACGATCAAACGGATACGAATCGGTAATGATCGTATAAAATCAAAATTATACAATATAGATTTGAAGTATTGCATTATCTCATCTGCGACAATTTCAAATCAGCCGCAATGCGCGGAAGCTGACATGGCCGTTTTTTCCAATGATAACATGGTCGTGAACGGTGATGCCCAAAGGCTTGGCAGTGTCTATGATGGTCTTGGTCATATCGATATCGGCACGCGAAGGTGTCGGATCTCCTGACGGGTGATTATGGACCATACGTGCTTTATATCTAAAATGCTGTATTCAAAAGAATATTTCTGACACACTTGCTCGCAGGTGCCGTGAACTGGGGTCGGCTGATCATGTTCATGCGTGACGCTCACGCCCGATTACTCCCATAATTGCTAGGTCCCTTGGAAGCACGGCACTGCACTTTATTCCGTTCATCCCATGCATCAAGCTCATCGAGCGGGTAGAGGACAGCCTTTCCGATTTTGACGAAGGATGGGCCGAGTCGCATCGCGCGCCAGTTTCGAAGCGTCCCAACTGAAACACCACCGCGATAGCGTTCAGCTACCTCGTCGGGTGTGAGGAATTTGCTATCTGTCATGCGGGCCTCCTTCCGCAGCACGACTACCGCGGCGTCGTCATGTTGATCATTGCGATGCTCAAACGAGGCGCGACCTGATTCATTCGTGATTCCCGGTGCCTCACGCATCCGCTGGGATATACATGCTGCGTAATTTCCCGCGACGAAAGACGTCGACGTCACCGGTCTAAGAAACGGATACCATAGGGGGCACATAGGCCGGATTCCACGCACAGCCGTTGTGAGCACATGGCCAGTGAGCACAGAGGACGTGCGAAGCGGTCAGATCTCTGCAGCGGGCCGTATCTACACTGTGGACCGAGGAGAAGGACATGAACGGAGGACCACCTTCGCGTGCTTTGCTCGTCGGTAGCGCCGTCGGCATCCGGCCCGAAACTGATGGAGTGGAGAAACGATCGACCCGGCGCCCATCGTCGCCCTTTCCGCTAGACCGGCCCTACGCACTTCAGAACCACCTGCCGAAGCCAGCGATGACCCGGATCGGCGTCGAGGCGCGGATGCCACATCATGCTGATGGTCAACTCAGGCGTGGGGACGGGTATATCGAAGCATACGACACCCCGCGCCTCTGTCCTTTCGTGCCGAACACACGAGCGTGGCACCAGCGCGACCAGGTCGGATCGTCGCGCGATGGCAAGCGCATCCACGAAACCCGGCACCACCGCAATGACGCGGCGCCGCAAGCCGAGGTCGTCCAGGGCCTCGTCCACCGGCCCCTCCCAAGCGCCTCGACGCGAGGCGGCGACATGCCCGCAGGCTGCATAGCGTTCCGGCGTGATTGGGTCGACGAGCAGCGGATGGTCGTCGCGCGCTGCGCCGACGAAGCGGTCTCGGAAGAGAAGCTGGCTGCGCATCTCTGGAGCGGAAGCGCCCGTCGTCCCGATCTCCAGGTCGATCGATCCATCTCGCAAAGGCGCCACCACCTTGTCGGGTTTGGGAGCGAAACGGAGCCGGACAAGAGGCGCCATTTCGACGACGGCTTCGACGATGGCGGAAGCGAAGAGCACCACGAACCCCTCGTTCGCGCGGATCGTGAACGTTCGGTCCAGAGACGCGGGCTCAATGTCTTTCGGCGCCGGCGCCAACACTGATCGTGCTTCCTGCACGGCGCGCTGGGCCCGTTCGCTCAGGCGTTCGGCGTAGGGCGTCGGCACGAGCGATCGTCCGGCCTGCACGAGAAGCGGATCGTCCGTCACGGACCGGAGCCGGGTCAGCGTCCGGCTCATGGCGGATACGCTGAGACCCATCCGCCTGGCGGCGGACGTGACGCTACGTTCGGCGAGAAGCACGTCGAGAGCGGTCAGCAGGTTGAGATCGAGGGTGGCCATGGCCCGCAGCATAGCCGTTCGACCGGAGCAGCCATAGCGTCCTGTGCAATCGTCATTTGCATCCCATGCGTCTGGCGCCTTCCATACCTTCGCCCACATGATGGAGAGGCACGTTGAGGATCGACATCATGGCAAACAGTTCGCACCAGCAAACGCAAACCATCCTGCTCGTCGGAGCGTCGCGCGGCCTCGGGCTGGCGATGGCGAGTGAGCTCGTAAAGAGGGGGTGGCACGTCATCGGCACGGTACGCGAGGATGGCTCGACCGGGCTGCACGAGCTCGCCGACGCGCATCCGACCCAGGTCACGATCGAACCTCTCGATATCACCAAGCCCGATCAGATCGCGGCGCTCCGCGATCAGCTGTCGGGTCGGAGCATCGAGATGCTGTTCGTTAATGCGGGCACCGCCAACCGCGATCAGGCGGAAACCATCGCCGAGACATCGACCGATGAGTTCATGCGCGTCATGCTGACGAACGCGCTGGGCGTGATGCGGACGGTCGAGGGCCTCGAGCCGCTGGTCCGCCCAGGCGGCCTGATCGGCGTCATGTCCTCCGGTCAAGGCAGCATCGCGAACAACGAAAAGGGCGGCCACGAGGTCTATCGGGGGAGCAAGGCCGCGCTGAACCAGTATATGCGCAGCTATGCCGCCCGAACAGCAGCCGATCGCCGTCCGCTGGTGCTGATGGCGCCCGGTTGGATCCGTACCGACCTGGGTGGCCCGGACGCGACCTTCAGCGTCGAGGAAACCATCCCCGATCTGGTCGAAACCCTGCTCGTCCAGCAAGGCACCCCGGGCCTGCGCTTCATCGACCGGCACGGAAAGACCGTGTCATGGTGAATTCGCAGGGCTCGGACGTGAGCGATACGGGACCGTGCCTGAGGCTCATCGGCATTGAGGAGCATTATCTGACAACGGACGTCCGTGATGCCTGGGAGGCGATCGGACTGGCCGCAACCGACCCGAGCGTCGCGGTCCATTCGGGCGAGGTCGAGCGACGCCTGCTCGACCTGTCCGACGAGCGGCTCGCCCTGATGGACGAGACCGGCCTCGATGTTCAGGTGCTGTCACTAACCACCCCCGCGCTGCACGATCTGGGGCAGCAGGGTCTGGAGCTGGCGCGTCGCGCCAACGATGCTGTCGCTGCGGCCGTGGCGCGCCGGCCGGATCGCTTCCAGGCGCTCGCCGCCTTGCCGGTCGGCGAGCCGGAGGCGGCAGCGCTGGAGCTCGAACGCAGCGTTCGGACGCTCGGCTTCAAGGGGACGATGCTGTGCGGGCGGGTCGGGGAACGCAATCTCGATCATCCGGACCTGGCGCCCATCTTCGAGGCGGCCGCCGCGCTCGGCGCGCCGATCCTGCTCCATCCCCGCACCCCCACCTTAGCGGTGCGATCGGCCTATTATTCCGGATTCACGCCGGACGTGGATGCGGCGTTTGCCATGTACGGGCTGGGCTGGCACTATGATGCCGGTATTCAGTTCGTCCGGCTGACGCTCTCGGGCATCTTCGATCGCCTGCCCGGGCTTCAGGTCATCCTGGGTCATTGGGGCGAGGTCGTGCTGTTCTACGTCGAGCGTCTGGCGGCCCTGGACAGAGTGTCCGGCCTGGAGCATCCGATCGCGACCTATCTGCGCCGCAACCTCTACGTCACCGCCAGCGGCATGTTCAGTTCCGATTATCTCGCGCGGGCGGTCGCCATCGTGGGACCGGATCGACTGCTGTTCTCGACCGACTACCCTTACCAATATCGGCAGGGCAGTGATGCTCGCCGGTTCCTTGCCGAATGCGGCTTAAGCGACACGGAGAAGGCGGCGTTCGCCCACGGCAACTGGGAAAGGCTCACGAATGGCAGCGAAAGGCCAGTCTTGGCTTCGTCGTGACACCGGTCGAGAGGCACGATGTGAAGGCATGGGGCCCGCTATTCCGTGTGATCGCGCACGAGGCCAGAGCTCTGCTCGCGGATCGCGTCCATGAGGCTTTCCGTGGCGGCTTTGTAGCATCTCAGTCGCATACTGAAGCGTTTGGCCGAAGGGCATCGGCGAACCATTCTCCAGTCGCGGCTGCCGGTGTATGGGTAGCTCTTTCCAACAGAGCCCAAAATACCCATGGCGAGTGATCAAACCTGGATTAGTGAAGGCGACGACAGGCTGAGGCTTGCCGAAGACCTTCGTCGTGCCGTGGGAACATTTGTTCGAAGCATCAGAACACAGTCGGACACTCCGACAAATTCTCAGTCCGAGACCCTGTCGATACTGGACAGAGGGGGCCCCCTGAGCGTTGCTGAACTGGCAGCGCGCCGCAATGTCAGGCACCAAAGCATGCGCCTGGTCGCGGCCAGCCTGGAAGAGAACGGACTGGTCGAGAAATTGCCGAACCCTGCCGATGGCCGCAGCCAGCTCATTTCCATTACTGCTGAAGGGCAGGCGGAATTATCCCGATCACGGGAGGCGAGGACGCGGAAAATTGCCGCCTTGATCGAGGAAAGGCTATCGGATCAGGAAAGGCAAGCCCTCCGGGCCGCAATCCGGATCCTCGATCGCCTCGCATAGTCTGAGCTACGAACCCTTCAGCGCGGCCAGGACTTGCGACAGCGTGTTCAGCCCCCAATGTTCCACATACCGGCCGTCATGAACGCGCACGATATCGATGACGTCGATCGAGACCTTGCTACCGGTCGCGGCAATCCCCATCAGGGTGCCAGAATGAACACCGCTGATTGTCTTGCGGGTCGTCACTTTGTCGCCCTCAGCGATCTGGTCATGGATCGTCACCTTCATGTCTGACAGCGCAGGACGAAGGATGTTCTGGAATGTGTTCCACATGCTTTGCGGACCGTTGGGCACTCCCGGCGGGGCAGCGTGATTGACGAAGCCCGGCGCTATCAGCGCCTGGAATTCTTCCTCGTTACCTTTCTGAATGACTTCGACGTTGAAACGCCGAACCACTTCCTTGTTGTCGACGGCCATGACTGCTCCATCTCGCGTGGCTTATGTCCGATATATGCAGTCACACTGTATTCTTGGCCAGAGGGAAGAAGCGGGTCTCGCCGAGGCGAACAACCGCCTCCATCCGATGGCTATGCTCCCTCCGCCACGGCCAAGCCGCTACGCTTGTCACTTCGGCTATACTGCCTCGGGGAGCAGCCCATGGTTCTTTTGAAGGCGGCACCGAAGGCGCTTTCGGTTTCGTAGCCGAGCGACGAGGCGATTGCAGCGATGGACTGGCGCGTGTTGGAGAGCCTGTCGCCGGCGAGCAGCATGCGCCAACGGATCAGGTAGTCGATGGGGGAAAGGCCGACCTTACGCTTGAACCTCACAGCGAAGGTTGTCCGGGACATTCCGACGTGACGAGCAAGCTCCGGCAACGTCCATGGCCGGGCGGGTTCGGCATGTATGGCCGCGATCGCCGCGCCGATCTGGTTGTCAGCCAAAGCTACCAGCCACCCACCGCCGCCATTGGCCGCATCCGACAAATGAAGGCGGAGGGTCTGAACGAGCATGATATGGGCGAGGTGCTCGATCACCAGAAACGCTCCCGGTTGTTGCTCCCGCAACTCCTGCCGCATCCGATCGAGCGACCACCGGAGTACGGCCTGATCGGCCTCTTTGCGGATAAGCACGATCGGCGGGAGTACGCTCAGAAGAACATCCGCCTGATCACCGCCGAGGATGAAGCGGCTGCCGGCGAGGAAGAACTCGCCGCCGCCATTGCACACGGCCACACCGCCCGGCCCGGCGGCTGCGAAGATCGGTCGGGCGTCGACGGGCGGCAGGCTGAGATCGCTGGCCAACAGAAAGGGATGTCCTTTGGCAAGCAGGAAACAGTCGCCAGCCTGGAGGTGAACGGGATCAGCCACGCCATCGACCGAAAGCCAGCACTCGCCGGCCATCACAGCATTGAACTTGATGCCTTCGTACAAGCCGAACTGGAGCGACCAGTCCTTGCCTGCATCTAGGCCAGCGGAGAGATAACTCTTTGGCTTCAGCAACGACAGAATGTCTGAGAGGGGATCCATAAACAATCCGAACAATCGCGACAAGAATACGAACTTTATAGCATGGATCGTTCGAACGGAAACCGCCTATCCTGCGTCAGACAGCGGTGACGGACGCGCTGCAGTCAATGTGCGCATCCACCGCAAAAGTGGCGTTAGGAGAAACAATGATCGTCATCACAGGCCCCACGGGCAACATCGGGAGCCAGGTGCTGGCCAAACTCCTCGACCGCGGCGAGCCTATCCGGGTGATCGCGCGCCACCCGGCAAAGCTCCCCGCGGACGTGCTGGCACGCGTAGAGGTGGTTGAGGGGTCGCACAGCTGTTCGGAAATCGTCGAAAAAGCATTCGAAGGTGCCGACAGCGTCTTCTGGCTTGTGGCGGGCGATCCGCGCGCGGCAAGTGCCGAAGCCGCCTATGTGGACTTCGCGCGGCCAGCCCTGGATGCGTTCAAGGGCCTCAAGGGCAAACGCGTCGTCAGCGTTTCCGCGCTCGGCCGGGGCTGGCCGAAGGACGCCGGCCACGTGACCGCGACGCTCAGGATGGACGACATGATCGCGCAGACGGGTGTGAGCTACCGGGCCCTCACATGTCCAGGCTTGATGGAAAACATCCTCCGCCAGGTAGAGGCGATCAAGCACCAGGGCGTCTTTTACTGGCCGTCGCCCCGTGATCTTCGAGCACCCACATGTGCGACGCGCGATGTCGCCGACACTGCCGCTCGGCTGCTCGTGGACCGGTCCTGGGATGGCGCGGAAGAAGTGCCAATCCTGGGTCCGGAAGACCTGTCATTCGATGACATGGCGGCGATCATGTCCGACGTACTCGAAAGGCCAGTGCGTTTCCAGGAAATCGCTATGGAAGAGATGCGAGCCATGTCGATCAGCAGGGGAGCGTCCGAGGGAATGGCGCAGGCCATGGTCAACATGCTGACGGCCAAGAACGAGGGCATCGACCGCATGGTGGAGCGTACACCGGCGACCAGCAGCCCGACCAGCTTTCGCCAGTGGTGTGTCCACATCCTGCGTCCCGCCATGCTTGCGTGAAGCAGTTCGTGCTTTCTCTCTACATCGGACCTTCGGGCAATGGCTGGGCGCGCAAGGGCGCAAACGACTGCCCGACGCGGCGTATCCGACGAACTCGTCAGCCGGACGAGGCCGTATCGTGATCGACATATTCAACCACCGTCCCGTCCGGGTGACGAAAACGGGTCTTGCGGCCCACTGGCGTTTTCTGAATCGGCTCCAACTGCTCGCTTCCGGCGTCGGCAAGGACTGCGATGACGGACTCGAGGCGATCGACCTTGATCGTCAGTCGGGTCGCCTCGAAGGGTGCGCGTCGTTCCGGCGTACCGGAGATGATCAGCACGGAAAGCCTGTCGGACGATACCGAGGCTAGTTCGAGTCCGGTGTCCGGATAGGTGAAGCGCATCGTCACCTGGCCTGACAGCAAGGCAGTGTAGAAGTCGATCGTCCGATCAAACGCATCGGGATCGACGAAGATGCGGGTGAAGGTTTCGATAATCATCTATCCATCCTGAATAGGCTCGGACAGGACCGAGTAAGGCGAGCGGACCATATTCCGCCGACCCATTTTCATGCCCATTGCGGCAAGCCCTTCGTGATGCTGGCATCGCGTTTCGGTGGCCTGCCGAACATTCGGGCGTATTCCCGGCTGAATTGCGAAGGGCTCTCGTACCCCGTCGCGAAGGCCGCGCTTTCTACCTTGGCCCCTTCTGAAAGGATCATTCGCCGCGCTTCCAGCAGCCTGAGCTGTTTTTGGTATTGCAGCGGCGTCATGGAAGTGACTGCCTTGAACTGACGATGAAAGGCCGAGGGGCTGAGATGGACTTCCGCGGCGAGATCGGAAACGCGAAAGGGCGCGTTGAATTCTTCACGCAGCCGATGGATCGTCCGCATGATCGGCGCTGCACGCTCGCGCCCCAGCGTCAGTTCCGCCAGCATCGCACCGTGCGGACCGGATAGCAGCCAATAAGCCAATTCACGACGGATCATCGGTGCGATGAGCGGAATGGCACGCGGATGGTCGAGGAGTCGCAGCAACCGCAACACGCAGTCCTCCACCTGTGGGTCCATCGCCTCCAGGACGAAGGCACCGCGACCCACTTCGACTTGGGACACGGGCGGATCGGGCATCCCGTCATACACCTCGCGCAGGATCGCGGGATCGAATTCGATAACGGCACCGAGAAACGGCGCCTCCGGGCTGGCCTCCGTGATCCGACCAACCGACGGCGTCTCGATATTGATAAGCAGCGCTTGTCCGGCGCGATAGATATGCCGCTTGTCGCCGAAGCTCGTCCATTTGGCGCCCTGCGCAACGACACAGAGGGCTGGGCGAGAGATTATGTGTTTCGGCTGATCCTCATGATCCGCCCGCAGGAGGATAAGGCCCTCGATCTGTGTCATCCACGGATTCCCGCCGGGATGGCGCGAGGTATAGGCCTCAATGGCCCGGCCGATTTCCGGCATCATGGTAGACCTCCGGTCTTTTTGATCCGTTGCAAATATAGGAGGCAAGGCACAATCAGGCAAGAAAGTGCTGATAATCGGCATTCGATTACGATCTAAGCACGATTATATGGCAGAAAATCCTCGAAGGGAGAGCCCTATGACCGAACATGCAAAGATCGCGGTGATCACCGGCGGCAGCCGCGGGCTTGGCCGCAACACGGCGTTGAACCTCGCCAGGCGTGGCGTGGACGTGGTCTTCACCTATCGCCAGAACCGGGACGAGGCCGAGGAGGTCGTTTCCCTGATCGAAGCGCAAGGGGGCCGCGCCGTCGCGTTGCGGCTCGACGTTGGCGAGACCGGGACATTCGATGCTTTTCTGGACGCGCTGAAGACGGCGTTGGCCGGGCTCGACGCCGATCGCTTCGACTTCCTGGTGAACAATGCCGGGACATCGAGCGGCATGAGCTTCCTGAACGCGGAGGAGGAGGAGTTCGACGCCCTTTATAGGGTTCATGTCAAAGGCCCGTTCTTCCTGACACTGAAGCTCCTGCCGCTGATGAACGATGGGGGGCGCATCGTGAATATCTCATCGGGCCTGACCCGGATCGTCATGGCGAACCGCGCCGCCTACGGCACGATGAAGGCGGCGGTTGAGGCGATGACGAAGTACATGGCCTTCGAGCTCGGCCCGCGCCGGATCACCGTTAACGTCGTTGCTCCGGGGGCCATCGCGACAGATTTCAGCGGCGGTGTCGTGCGCGACAATCCCGAGGTCAACAAAGCCGTCGCGAACATGACCGCGCTTGGTCGCGCAGGCGTGCCGGATGACATCGGCCCGATGATCGCGTCGCTGCTGTCGGAGGACAATCGCTGGGTCAACGCGCAACGGATCGAGGTTTCCGGCGGCATGGCGATCTGAGGAACGGCATGGAGAATGTCGGCTGTCCTCAAGCGGATGCCTCAGGGTGGAACCACCTTCAGCATAAAGCATCGCGGTGAAACAATACCAAGTAGGGTCGCGCCGAGCAGCGGGCGACCGGCTTCAGATCAGTCGGCTGCGGGCCTTGATCGGAATCCGAGAGTACGTTCCCGCTTGGACGCCGTGGTCAAGTAAGCCTTCTAAGTGCCTCACGTGTGACTGTCGGCGAAGGCCGCGACGAGATGATCCATGACGGCGCGAACTGTGGGGGCGCGGCGTACGTCGGCGTGGACTGACATCCAGAGGGGACGCGGTGGCGGCTCCGGTTCGACTTCGAGACGGATCAGTCCGGGCTCAGGGTCGCCGAGAAAGCAGGGTAGCAGCGCGGCCCCGACGCTTGCTCGCGCCCCTTGCGCCTGCGTCACCACATCGTTGGACTTGAGCGCGAAGGGTCGGCCGGCCGAAAAGGCGTTCAGCCATTTCTGTTGCGGAATATCGCTAAGCGAGTCCTCGAAACCAATGAATGTCCAGCTTTCCCGTGGCCGATCGGCGAGCCCGGGCGCACCGTAAAGCCCAAGCCGCAATTCCCCAATTTTCCGCACCACACGTCCCGGCAGATTGGGCCGGACAAAACCGATTGCGATATCGGCTTCGCCTCGCTCCAGCGACGCGATCATAGACGTCGCCGACAGCACCACACGGATGCCCGGGTGTTCGTCGGCAAGGGCCGGTAAGCTCGGCGCTATGACGAAGGCAGCAAGAGCGGGCAGTGCGCTAACGGTCACACTGCCAGAAAGGCCGCCCAAGTGACCGCGCACATGGCGAACAATGGCCGCCGCGTCATCCTCCATTATTCCCGCGGCCGCGGCAAGCGCGGCGCCGTCCTCGGTCAGGCGTGTCGATCGCGGCAGACGGACCATCAGCTTGCATCCGATAGCTGCTTCCAGGCGGGCGACGCGGCGGCCCACTGTGGCGTGATCGACGCCAAGCTCGCTCGCGGCCGCCGTCAGCGAGCCGAGCCGCGCAGCGGCTAGAAAATATCGAAGATCTTGCCAGTCGAACATGGGTGCAGTTTTGCACGCTTTACTCTTGTAATCACGCGTTTTCGCTTGGTTCGGATCATCATAGTCTTGCGATTTGAAACAACGACGGAGACGCGTCATGATCCTCTTTCATGCTCCCGGCGCCAGCTCCCAGGCGGCGCACATCCTGCTTAGGGAAGCCGGGCTTCCCTTCGCCCTCGAACGCGTCGATCTTTCAACGCATCAATGGTCGGGCGGCGGCGACTATCGGAAACTGAATCCGAAGGCCTATGTGCCGGCGTTGAAGCTCGATGATGGCAACCTTCTGACCGAATGTGCTGTGATCCTTGAGTTCATTGCCGATCAGGCTCCGGCGAAAAACCTGATCCCGCCGGCCGGGACGAGAGAGCGGTACCGCGTGCTGGAGTGGCTGGCCTTCATTGCCACCGAATTGCACAAGAATTTCATTACGCCGGAGCGGCACGGTGGGGTGGCCGCGAACTTCCTGTCGAAGACGGAGGAGGGGCAGGCGCAAACCCGCCTCCACGTATCGCCACGCCTGGCCTATGTCGACCGACAGCTGGAGGGACGTGACTATCTCGGGGGCAGCATATTCACCGCACCGGATGCTTATTTGTTTACGATGTTGACCTGGGCAGGCCGCTTATCGCTTGATCTCTCGTCGTGGCCGAACCTTTCAGCATTCTTCAATCGTATCAGAAGCCGTCCAGCGGTTGAGGCGGTGCTGCGTGTCGAAGGGCCGCCGCACGCGCTGCTGGAGGCCAACAAATGAGTTGGGTGGATATGTCTGCTTCCGACGACGTCATAGGGATCGCGCAGACCGACGTTGCTGTGGAGCAACCTCGTCGTCCGCGATGGAGTGCCGGACCCGAGATACCACGCCGCGGTCCAGCGGCTGGGCGGTTAACGTATCGCCTGCCGACCGACGCGTAACGAGGTGAAGCAGTGATCTTGAACGTGGAATCCGCGAACGCTGCGACGCCGAATTTTTGATGCCGGGGATACAGCCAGTCGCTACACGTGGGGAGTGTCCGGGTGGCTCAAATCATAATTCCGACGGTGATCGTGGATTGTGGCGAGATTTGTCCGCGCCCAGCGTGCCAATTGGCGGACAGGCTCGGACAAGGAGCAACCGAGCTCCGTTAGTGCATAGTCCACCTGCGGTGGCGTTGTCGGCCGGACGCTGCGCGCGACAAGCCCGTCTCGTTCGAGGATTTTCAGGGTTCGAGTCAGCATCTGTTGCGAGATACCGTTCACCTCTCGCTTGAGATCGTTGAAGCGGCGCGATCGATCGCGCAGGGCGATCACCACCTGCACCGTCCATTTGTCGCCAACGCGGCTGAGTATTTCACCCACCGTCCGGCAGTCCGGGGTCACCGTGTTGTCCGCGGGCATATCCATATGACCTGGTCCCAAAAAAATGCGTTCTTGGCGGCGAGATCGTGGTCTCATATCCTGCTCTGGTCAATTTTATTGACTTGCGGTCGAGCATGAGAGTCTCGGCCGGTCAGATGGGACGTGCATGATATGAAGCTATTCTACCAGCCGGGGGCATGCAGCCTGGCAAACCACATCGCGCTGCGCGAGGCAGGGCTGAACTTTGAGCTTTCTCGAGTATCACGCGGCGACAAGCGAACCGAAGACGGGCGCGATTTCCGGTCGATCAATCCGAAAGGCTATGTTCCCGCCCTGGAGCTCTCCGATGGCACGGTCCTAACCGAGAATCTCGCCATCCAGGTGTATGTGGCGGAACGTTCGGGACGGCTCTTAGCGAAGGAAGGGTCGGCGCGCTGGCGCGCGCTGGAAGCTCTCGCTTTCATGACGAGCGAAATCCACGGCAACTTCAAGCCGATCTTCGCCGGAGCGGAGCTCCCTGCGAAGGAGCAGGCTGAAACCTTGCTGGTCAGGCACTTCACCTTGCTCGATGGCCAGCTCGGAGACCGCCCGTTCCTGATCGGCGAAGAGATGACGATTGCCGACTGCTACCTGTTCGTCATGCTCTTCTGGGCGGACATGAAAGGCATAACGATCTCGGATCGGCTAGCCGCCTATCGCGAATGGTTACGGGGGCTGCCCTCAGTCGGCGCAGCCCTGGCGGCCGAAGCGCTGGCCTGAGATCGTCCCGCCGTTGGCAAACATCCGGCTAACTGCTGACGCACGTTCTGACACTTCGAGGCACGATCGGCAAACAAGTGGACGTCGGTTCATTGCGGCGAGGCCAGCTGCGCGAGATCAACTCGCAAATCGGCTTCGGCCGACGACATCCGGAGAAGGGCAGGTCAAGACGCCCCGCCGTAGCGCTTTGCCGAGCTTGCCCGGCAAAGGAATCGGCAAAATTATGCGTTGCTGGTGCTCTTGAACTTTCCAATCCCGCGCGCATTCACGAATTGTGCGGATTCGAGGGCCAGCCATTGTGACATAACCGTTGTGCGGCTCACCCTCTGCCAAATCGGCGATGGTGCGTGCGACCTCGAGAACGGCCACAGGCTGCACCTTTCCTTCAGGCAGCGGAATCAGGCCCACGGCGCCCAGCCGCGAGAAGGTCTGCGCAAGCATTTCGTCAAATTGTGTTGAGCGCAGGATTGTCCAGGGACACCCGCCGCGCTCTGCCTCCAGCTCTTGCTCGCGCTTCGTTCGAAAATAGCAGAGAGGCATTTCAGCGCTGCCAACTACTGAGACGCATAGGTGGTGCTTAATGTTCGTGCGGCGGGCGGCTTCGGCGAGCCGTCGTGTACCGCCCGCCAGAACTGCAGCAGCGTTTCTGGTGGAATCGTTGGCTGCGTTGATGACGATATCACACCCCGAGATGCTCTCCTCCAGACCCGCTCCGGTATCCAGATCGACGCTGTACTGAGAAGAACGACGACTGAGGGAGCGCACGTTGTGGCCACGTACCCTCAGTTCCTTGACCAAGCGGCTCCCAAGAAGGCCTGTGCCGCCAATTACCGCTATCTCCATTGGGTCGCCTCCGTCCCGGGCTATATTCGAGCTCTCGATCCTTCTGATCAGGCCACCGCC
This sequence comes from Rhizobium sp. AB2/73, assembly GCF_020871915.1. Lineage (NCBI taxonomy): Bacteria > Pseudomonadati > Pseudomonadota > Alphaproteobacteria > Hyphomicrobiales > Rhizobiaceae > Rhizobium > Rhizobium sp. AB2/73. The sequence goes on from NZ_CP067071.1 coordinate 1,265,209, forward strand.
TCGGCAAATGCGCCCGCGTGTTTCTTTGCGAACTCCGCAAAGTGCGTGGGTTGGACGCCGAATTTCTGATGCGCCGCAATCAGCACCTTGGCGACAGGGTTCTTCAGGCGCTCCTCGGTCTGCTCGTCGAGCGCGTCAACGAATCCTTTCGGCAGCCCCCTGGCCAGCAAAGCCCGACGCCGCTCTTCGGGGGTGATGCTGACATATTTCACCGGCTTCCCGATGGCGGCGGAAATGCGTGCAGCAATTTCGTCCATCGTCAGGGCTTCGGGACCGGTCATGTCGAGGCTTTCCCCCTCGTGACCACCGTCTCGAAGCAAGCGGTACGCGATCCTGGCGACGTCCTCGGCGTCGATCGGGGATAGCGATATACCCGCAAACGGAAGGCGCAGCGTACCGGTCGCAATAACGTCCGGCGCCTCGCGCAGATACACCTGCATGAACTGGCTTGGGCGCAGGTGGGTCCAGGCGGGGCCCGACGCTTCGAGGTAATCCTCTATGTCTTCATGCATCCGCGTGAAGCGGAACTTGGTAGGGTCGAACCCGGGCTCGGCCCCGGAGAACTTTACAACGTGTCGCACGCCGGCGGCCTTGCAGGCGTCAATGAAGTTGCATTGCGTTTCGACCATGTCGGGCGCTGCGCCCGAGATCATGAGCACGCGCTCGATGCCATCGAGCGCCGTGCCGAGGGTGTCAGGCTGACGCATGTCGCCTACGACAAGATCGACGCCCGGGAGGTTTCCGAGGCCGGCAGCATTGGCTTTTGCAGGGTTCCGCACGAGCGCCCGCACCGGCGTCCCCATTCGAGCAAATTCGCGAACCGCAAGCTGCCCGCTCATTCCAGTGGCGCCTGTTACCAGCAGCATCGATTATCCTTTCTCTGGGTTGTTGGCGTGCCTACCGGCACACCAGTCACCCCGAAGAGACGATCCGAAGCTCAGAAAGGATTCGGCGTGTCGCGACACGCTCCCATGCGGGAGGGGGGCGTCTCTGCTGCGAGAATGGGCTCAGTTGGACACTCCTGCGGGGGCAAAAAATCGGGGCGATGGAAAAATGTTCGCCAGCTAGAATCCTTTTCCGCTGCTCCATCGTCACTGGCTTGATTGACATGCGGAGCAACGCGGCGTGCTCGGCTCCAATCAGTATGGGGTGCCGATGACGAATAGAACGATATTGCCCAACTCTGCGGCGCCCTCGGCGAAGCGTGATGACGGTAGATGCGCGAGCCATTGCTAGCATCTCCGATCGACCCGTTTGCCGCGGCAATCTACTTGCTAGGTGGAAAATGGACGCTACGCGTGGCTGCCGTTCTTCTCGCCGGGCCGTTGCGCTTCACCGATATCAGGAGCGCGCTACCCGGCCTCAGCGCCAACGCTTTGACAAAGCGCCTGCGGTTCCTGGAGTCAGCCTGCGTCGTTCAGGTCGAGTGGCAGGGTGGAATCCCATTGTATGGGCTTAGCGCTTGGGGATCAGAACTCTCCACGCCAATCTTCGCTATCAAGGATTGGAGCCGCTCCAAAGCGCGACCGAGGGATGTTTCTTCGTCAAGCGAGGATGAGCTGAATGACGCGTGAGCGCTCCCACAACGGATGCAGCCGACGGAAAGTTCTCAAAAATTCCCTGGGGGTCAGTCTAGGGTTGGCGTGCGGGCCGAAGGTCTTCGCCAGCTCGCTTCTCAATTCCTCGAACTTTGCGCAACCAGGTGCGAGCTCCTGGCCCAACGCCGTTCAGTGGGCCGCTTTGCATCGACAGGTTGCCGGCCATCTTTCGCAGGTGCGATCACCGCTGATCGCGGCGCGCACAGCGCGCGATGCAGCGTCGACCGACGCGCTTTTCGAGAATCTGCGAAACCCGTACTATATCGGAGATGATCCCGCCCTTACCCAAAGCCTGGGGTGGACCGACGCATGGACGTCACAGCCGAGCGCTTACGCCATTGAGGCAACGTCTGCGCGCGACGTCGCGGTCGGGGTGTTGTTCGCGCGTGCTCATAACCTCCGGCTGGTCGTGAAGGGCGGTGGACACAGCTACGTAGGGGCGTCGAACGCTCCAGACTCGCTGCTTATATGGACGAGGAAGATGGACAGCGTCGTGATGCACGATGCCTTCGTTGGAGTCGGTGCCGTCGAAGGCACCGTTCCCGTCCCGGCAGTGTCAGTCGGCGCAGGAGCGATATGGGGCCGAATCTACGACGCGGTGACCACCCGTGGAGGACGTTACGTCCAGGGCGGCGGGTGTCTGACGGTCGGGGTCGCAGGATTTGTGCTGGGGGGCGGCTTCGGCAGCTTCTCCAAGCGTTACGGGACGGGGGCTTCGAACCTCCTGGAGGCCGAAGTGGTCACGGCGGATGGGCGGATCCTTATCGCCAACGCTCATCAGCATCAGGATTTGCTGTGGGCGCTCAAGGGGGGTGGTGGGGGCACGTTCGGCATTATGACGCGCGTCACGATGCGTACGCACGATCTGCCGAGCACATTGGGCGTTGTCATGCTCGATGTGCAGGCGAAATCGCGCGGCGCTTGGCGCCACCTCGTCGAACGCATGATCGCCTTCTACGCGGCATCGCTGTGCAACCCGGACTGGGGCGAGCAGATCGGTTTCAGCCAGCGTCGCCTTACCGTGAGGATGCTTTTTGCCGGGCTGACAACGGAACAGGCTCAGGAAATTTGGAGGCCCTTCATCGACTACCTTCGGTCGAACGATTCCGACTTCGAGATGCACGAGCCGATGATTGCCGCTTTCCCCGCGCGGCAGATGTGGAATCCGGGCTTCCTCGGTACTCTTCCCGGCATCATCCTCAAAGACAGCCGGCCGGGGGCAAGGGAGGGAGACGCCTACTGGGCACAGAATCTCGCGGAAACGGGATGGGTGATCAGCGGATACCATTCCAGCTGGCTTCCTTCGTCACTCCTTGGCGCCGGCGCTCGCGAGGCGCTGGTCTCGGCGCTAGTGGAGGCGTCCGAGCGCTGGGGTGTCGATCTACACTTCAACAAGGGGATGGCCGGCGGCGAGCCGCACGCGCGGGCAGCGTGCAGAGCAACCGCGACGAATCCACGGATGGTGGATGCATTCGCGCTCGCGATCGTTGCCGGAGGGCAGGCCCCGGCCTATCCGGGCGTCCCCGGACATGAACCTGACGTCGCTGCCGGTCGACGCGATGCCGGTTTGATGCGGCAGGCCTTCGCGCCGCTAGAGGCGATCAGCGGCCCGCCGGCATCTTACGTCTCTGAGACGGACTATTTTCATCGGCACTGGCAAGAGGCGTTCTGGGGGAAGAATTACCCGCGCCTCCTTGCCATCAAGAGGCGCTACGATCCATCGGGCTTATTCAAGGTCCATCATGGCGTGGGCAGCTGACGTGAATGCGCGCCACGTTCCCCCTGTTAACTCACGCCAGGACAGAACTGATCAAAGATGCCGTACCTCCTGCGGCCGTTCTCCCCATTTATCGTGGAGGCCATCGTAGAAAGTGATCGGTGCCGCCATGAGTTCATCGACGTCGACGGCCTCGAGGCAGGCGATATTCACATTGAGATATTCATGACCCGACATGTTGGGCATTCCAATGCGCTGGAACGGGCGGATCCCGCACCGCTTGCAGAATGGATGCTCGGCGACCGGATTGGGCCCTCGGAAGACGGTCATCATCTCGAGGGGAGAGATTAAGCGCAGATCGCTGGGCAATACATCCACCGACCAGAATCTGCTCTTTGCACATATAGAGCAATTACATTTATGCGTTCCAGCCGCAATATCGGCCATCACCTCGAAGTTCACGTCGCCGCAATGGCATTTGCCCGTGTATAGTCGTTTCATTGTTATCGTCCCGGTGCTGATCTAGCGTGCTTTAGACTTTCGATCGTCATGAGCGCTGCGATCGAAAGAGCTTTCCTCCTGCCGCTTGTCGACAAGTTGTGATATATTCCGGTCGAGCATCTGCTCGGAGCGTAACAGGGTTCGTTCGGTGAGCTCTGCGAATGTAGCGTGCACTGTGTTCGATCATGTTCAGTGTCCCCCTGGAGATCACCGGCACTCGTTCGGTTGCTGGCGAGCTGCGTCGACGCGCCATTGACCCCAGGAAGACGATCCGAAACTCACAAAAGATTCACGTCATGCCGAATTTTCGTAACGGCCTCCGAGCATGTGACCGACTAGGAGGTTCAATTTTCTGAGGGAGCCGGCCGAGAAGAAGTTGGGACATAGCGGTTGGCAACGATGCCGCACGCATATGCTTTCGACCCTGCCAACCTCAAGTCGCGAGAGCCTGACTGCTGAAAGATATTTTGCCCGGTCCCGAGAGCCGCCGGGTTGATGAAGAACTGGTACTCATCAACCAAACCATGGGCGATCAGCGCGGAGGCAAATCCATGGCCTCCGAACACGGCTATATTGCCCTCACCACTACGCTTTAAGGCATCGACCTCGCGCGGTAGATCGCCATGGACAACTGTCGTTCTTTCCCAGCGAGAATGGTCAAGCTTTCCGCTCAAAACGACCTTTGGGACGTCCGTGATCTTCTTTGCGAACGCGTAGAACGGATCTTGGGGATAGCGCTCGGCAGCTTTTGCCCAATGGTTGATATAGCCCTCTTCGGCCATCTTGCGGCTCAGTAGAATCGTTCCGATTGCCTCGAAGAAGGTATTAAAATCCTTCTTCAAATCTGCATCCCATGGGCAGTCGCTCACCCAGTCCCAGACTTGCCAAGGATGTTGGCCATCGCCGCCCACGAATCCGTCGACTGACATCTGCATTTGAAGAACGAGTTTTCTCATTGCGTGCCTCCTGATGACAGGCCCGTTCACGGGGGAGCGCCGGCCTTTCGTCGAACTCTCCATTCGAATCCATTCGTCTCGCGCCGGCGCTCATCGCTGCTGTCTTGCCAGGTTCCGGCCACGTGCTTGCGCTCGTCCACACGAATTCATGTGGCCCGCGTGCTCGCCAGATTCCTGTCGGTGATCGCGCCTGCAGACGGAATCATTGACACTGACCGTCTATGATTGCAATAGTAAATCGATTTAAAAATGGAAGCATATGATGTCCACCAAGGCGCGGTCTGGTTGTCCGATCAACCTGTCCCTTGAGCTGTTTGGCGATCGCTGGACGCTCCTGATCGTGCGCGACCTCGCGTTCGGCGGCAAAAAGCACTTCAGGCAGCTTCTTCAATCTGACGAAGGGATTTCGTCCCGCACGCTCTCAGAGCGCCTGCAGACGCTGCAGGAAGAGGGGATCGTCACCCGCCATGACGACCCGGCGCACAAGCTCAAAGTGGTCTACCGCCTCACCGAAGCGGGCATGGATCTGCTGCCAGTTCTGATCGAATTTGGCGTCTGGGGTGGCAAGCATCGCAAGGCCGACGACCAACTCGCCCGGTTCGCGAGGCAGTTAAAGGCAGGAGGAGGTGAACTCATCGAGCGCAAGAAGGACGAACTGCGGACCGGACAGGCCTGACCCTGTCCTCGTCGGGTCGCGCGAGAAGCGCCGCCCACGAAAAAACTCGCACCAGCGAATCCTTTCGCCTGTCTCCCACGTCTCTTTTGCGCAGGGCGGTGTGACCGCCGGGGCCGACCCACTGGAGATAGAGATCGATGGCAAGCGAGCAGAGTCTGGCAAACAAGGCATACTGGGAGGCGGCGGCCAAGCAAGGCCCGCTCGCGCCGCAGGCAATGATCGAGCGCGTCGATATCGGTTGGACGTCGCTTTCGGCCGAACCTGGCGGTGTCGATTACATCGAAGTCGATACGGGCGGTGTCCGGGCGATGTGGGTTCGGCCTAAGGATGCCGCGGATGACCGCGTTATCTTCTATGCGCATGGCGGCGGCTTTGTCTCGGGGTCGATCTATACCCACCGCAAGATGGTTGGGCACCTCGCGAAGGCCGTCGGTTGCCGGGCTCTCCTGTTCGAATATCCCTACGCGCATGAGCAGAAATATCCCGCTCAGTTAAACGCCACCGTCGCGGCGTATCGGTGGCTTTTGGCCGAAGGCGTCGATCCGAAGCACATCGCCGTCGCGGGCGATTCCGCCGGCGCGATCCTGACGTTCGGCTTGCTGCAGCAAGTCCGGGACGACCGCATGCCGCTTCCCGCGGCGGTCATGATCTTGTCCGGATGGCTCGATTTGACGCTCTCGGCGCCGAGCTTCGACACCAATCGCGGGAAGGACGCCTTTTTCACGAGAGAGGTCGTGGGCTGGCTGGCGTCGAACTTTCTCGGAGACGGCGACCCGCATGACCCTCTTGCAAGTCCACTATACGCCGACCTCAAAGCCCTTCCGCCGATCTTCCTTCAGGCGGGAGGCGACGAGGCATTGGTCGACGAAAGCCGCATGTTCGCCGAAAGGGCAAGACAGGCAGGCGTCGACGTCCGGCTCGACGTGTTTCCTGAGATGCTCCACAGCTTTCAGATGATGGCCGGTCGGGCTCCGGAAGCCGACGACGCCATCCAGTGCCTTGCCAATTGGGTCCGACCGAAGCTCGGCATCGATCCCGTGGCGCGTGAGGGGGCTCGACCATGAGAAAACTGATCGTGGAAAGCTTCATAGCTCTCGACGGGGTAATCGAGTCACCGATGAGATGGGCCTCGCCCTTCTTTGATGAAGAGTCGAAGGACCATGCATACCGCCAATTGGCCGACGCCGACTATTTCCTGCTCGGCCGCATTGCGTACGAGATATTCTCGGCAAGCTGGCCGTCGATCCAGGGTGACAAATATTTTGACCGCATCAACGGCTTGAAGAAGCTGGTCGCGTCCAGAACGCTGGACGCGGTGGCGTGGAATGCCTCGTTGATCAAAGACGAGGTCGCCGAGACGCTGCGCAAGCTCAAGGAGGAGGGCGGAGGGGCGATCGTGAAGTACGGCGTCACTCAACTGGACCGCGCACTTCTCGAAAACAAGCTGGTCGACGAATACAAGCTTTGGCTGCTGCCGACGCGCGGTGGCTCAGGCAAACGCGCATTTGACGATATAGACATGGCGTCGCAGCCCGATCTGGAGCTCACCGATGTTCGTCGGTTCGCGAATGGCAGCGTCATTCTCTCATATGTGCCGAGATAATTGTCACGTGGATTTCGAAATGAACATACTGCACGACCCTTTCCTGCTTGCACTCGACTCGTACCGTGCGGCGGTACTGGCTAAAGATGTCGATGCTTTTGTCGCGATATACGACAATGACATTCATGTCTTTGATATGTGGAGCACGTGGTCGCTTCGAGGCATCGATGCGTGGCGAAAGATGGCAACAGAGTGGTTTTCGTCCCTTGGGACGGAGCGTGTTGTTGTTGAGGCTCGGGATACCAGCGCCGCCATATCGAGCGATCTGGTGATCGGGCACGCAATTCTCACCTACACCGCCTTTTCCTCGGAAGGAAAAGAACTGCGATCCCTTAGCAATCGCATCACGATGGCTCTGCGACGCGCCGGGAACCTTTGGAAGGTCGTACACGAGCACACCTCGGCACCGATCGATCACCACTCCGCAAGGGCCATTCTGAAAATTGCGGAGGACAGGGGTAACGAATGATGCTCGGGGAAGCGGGTCGCGCATCGACCACAAATCAGGCGGCAGCAGCTGCCAGAAGGAGAATTGGCGATGAAACAAACACTGGTGACCTATGCAACCAAACCTGAGTGGGCCGAGGAGAACGCGCGCCTGGTCGGCGACGTCTTTTCCGAACTCCATGAACGTGCGCCTGAGGGACTTGCTTACCTTGTCCTTCGCCGTGACGATGGTACCTTCCTGCACCTCTTCCGCCAAGACGACGGAGCGCCGGCCCTTTCCGAACTCGAGGCGTTCCGCACCTTTCAGAAGAACGTCGGCGAGCGGTGCCGCGAACGGCCGGTTGCGACCGACATCACCATCGTTGGATCCTATGGGGTGGTGTCGAATGCAGTTTGAGGATTGGCTCCGCGGATGACCCAGCAGATCTCCGAAGGCGATGATGAACATCGTGGCATTGTCACAACGCTGGAGCGTTTGCGACCGAAGCTACATCGCTACTGCGCGCGCATGGCCGGCTCGGCAATCGATGGCGAGGACATCGTACAGGATGTTCTCCTCAAGGCGCTTGAAACCCTGCCGGGCAAGCAGATCGACAACATCGAAAATTGGCTGTTTCGGGTCGCGCACAACGCTTCCATCGATTTTTTGCGCCGCCGCCAACGTGAGATGGCCATGCAGTCCGAGGGAGAGTTGGACATGATAGCTGACCGCTCTTCGTCGGCGGCCGATCGCGTCGTGGCGGCTGCCGGCTTGAAATCCTTCATGTATCTGCCGGTACCTCACCGCGCATGTACCATCTTGATGGATGTGCTCGGCTATTCACAGCAAGAGATCGTCGACATCACAGGCATGACCATTCCTGCGGTCAAAGCCGCGTTGCATCGAGGCCGAGCCAGGATACGGCAACTGGCGGATGCCCCCGATCAGGATGTGTCACCCCAGCTGAGCCACACCGAATTGAGCCGTCTCGCCAATTATGTCGAGCACTTCAACGGTCGTAATTTCGATGTGCTGCGTGAGATGCTGGCGGAGGACGTTCGGCTCGATCTGGTCGCCAAGACTAGATTGGATGGCCGCGGGCAGGTTTCTCGATATTTCCATAACTACAGCGGGCTTTACGACTGGCATTTTGTGCCCGGGCTCGTTGATGGGCGGCCCGGCTTGCTTGTGTTCGACACGAATAACCCCGCTTCCACGCCATCCTACTTTGTCCTGCTCGAATGGCTTGGAGAACAAATCAGTTTCATCCGCGATTTCAGGAACGCCCGGTATGTGGCGGAATCAGCCGAGATGATTCCCTTTGGTATGCCGGGCGGTTCCTCATGATTGCAGGGGGTGAACGTGCCCGATGTAGCGCTCGATCTTCGGTATCTGCGCTGCGCGATCGCCGCCGCCGAACATGGCAGCTTTCGCAGGACCGCTCGATTCCTTGACGTGCCGCAGTCCACCGTCAGCCGGCGCATTCAGATGCTCGAAGGGCGGCTGGGATTTCCGTTGTTCGTGCGCGACAGGATCGGCGTGAAGCTGACGCCAGCCGGTGCGAACTTCCTCAAGGACGCGATCACCGGAGTCCGTCACCTCAGCCGCGCGGCGCAGTTAGCCGCAGCCACGCATAGGGGCGAACGAGGCGTTATCAGAATCGGGATTCTGGCGTCTCTGACATCAGGTTTCCTTAGAAGCGTCCTGACCGATTTCAGGGAGCGGAACCGAGACCTCCAAGTTGTGCTTTATGAAGGAACGCCGCTCGAAACGCTCAACGGCTTGGCCATGGGCCGCTTGGATATCTCCTTCCTGACGGGTGAGCATGATCTTTGCGGTTACAATTCGAAGGTCCTCTGGCACGAGTCCATCTACGCCGTTCTCCCGAGCACCCATCCGCTCTCGCACCAGCGGCTGATCGAATGGGAGGATCTTCGATCCGAGAACTTCATCACCAGCCACGGCGGGCCGGGCTCCGAGATTCAGGACTACCTCATCCGTCGGCTGGCGCAGCCTGGCTTTAGACCGCAGATCGAGGTCCATGACGTCTCGCGGGAGAATCTCTTGAGCCTTGTGGCGATGGGCTACGGAGTGACGCTCACGAGCACCTCGTCGTTGCGCATGGGTGTCGATGGTGTCGCGTTCAGGCCGATCGCAGGGGAGCAAGACAGCTTGCCGTCGAGTGTCGTCTGGCCCAAGGGCGATCTGAATCCTGCGCTGCAACGTCTTATTGCGCTGGCGGAAGTGCGCGCCCGATCGGCGGTGACGATAAACCCGGCTTCTTCAAGCCTCGGCGATACGCTCCGGGCGAGATGCTGTGCAGACGCTTGAAGGCGTGAGCGAACGCATATTCTGAAGAATATCCGACCTGAAGTGCGATCTCGGCAAGTGACTGATCGGAATCTCGCATCAGACGGATGGCAAAGATCATTCTCCATAAGGTCAGATAAGCTGCGGGTGCCTGGCCGAGCAGAGCCGAAAATCGTCGCGCGAATGCAGCGCGCGAAAGACCTGCGGCATGGGCGAGTGCCGCAACCGTCCATCGCTTGCCCGGTTCGCGATGGATGCCGCTCAGAGCCGCGGCGATGCGAGGATCCTTTAGCGCTGCGGACCAGCCGGTGGGATGTGCGTGTGTGAAGCTGTCCGCGAGCCAGGTCCTAAGGATGTAGAGGAACATGAGATCGAGTAGAGCGCAGAGAGCCGCATCGGCTCCTGACTGACCCCAATCGACCTCGGCTCCCAATAGTTCGAGGGTCGTACGCAATTGCCATTGCGTCCCGGCTTCTGCCCGAAAATGCAACATCTCCGGAAGTTCATCGAGCAAGGGGTGAAGACACAAGCGATCCAGGAGATATGCACCGCATAGCATGACGACGTCTGCGGACGATTCATCCTCAAAGTCGGCGCTACCAGTTAAGTCCACTTGCTCGATCTGAATATCGCTCGATAGGCTCTCGCCACCATCGACCGATACCAAGGGCGGCCTGTCGATCAGCGCATGAGCTGAGCCGCGTGGAAAGAACACGACGTCGCCGGGGCCGAGTTGCGCTGGATCAAATCCGGGCGTCACTACCCAACAGGTTCCCCGCAGGACGACGTGGAAGCCGGCTGAGTCGCTTTGTGTCACCTTGCGGTGGAAGGGGCGGCACCGACGCACGCGGGCTGAGTGGGGTTTTCCCAATCGGCTTACGCTAATGACGTCGGATAGGAGATCCATGGGGAAACTCCAATCACGCGATTGAGAGACGAACAAGCATTTTCCGGGTCCATTTGCGCATTGATCGTATCCTACTCCGTTCTACTGTTGGATCAACGTTGAACAAGGAAACGGTTGTGCGATGCGAATTGCTGTTTACGGGGCCAATGGGTTCCAAGGGAAGCTGACGGCCGCCGAACTGGTGCGGCAGGGCGCTCAAACGGTCCTCGTAGGGCGCAGCCAAGAGCGCCTGGCAAGAGCCGCGGCCGAATTGGATTCGTCCGCCGTGGACATGAAAATTGCGGAGGCAAAGGATCGGCGTGATCTGCTTCGCGCCTTCCGAGGCTGCGACGCGGTCATCAACTGCGCAGGCCCGTTCACCGGATGCGCTGCACCGATCATAAAGGCGGCAATAGCCGCCGGTTGCCACTACGTAGACACTGCCGGTGAACAGGGTTTCGTGAAGTCGGTCTTCGACAATTTCTCAGGCGAAGCGGAGAAGGCCGGCGTAACCGTACTTCCGTCCGGGACAGACGGGGCTGTTCCAGGCGACCTGGTGGCGCACATCATCGGCACGCGGACGAGCCAGATCGATAGCATTATAATTGCTCATAAGATTGTCGGAGGCGGTGGGCCGTCGAGAGGATCATTACGATCCGTAGTAGAAACTCATGAAGATATCGCTGATGGCGGGCTGACCTACGAGGACGGAGCATGGCGGAAAGGCCAGCCGCTCGATAGGTCCACGATGGCCTTTTTCGGCGAGGAAGAGGTAGCCATATCCAAGTTTCCCTTAGTTGAGGCGATCACAATACCAAGGCACGTCCGGGCGCGTCGTGTCGCTGGGGTGATCGAATCATCGCTTGCCAAGCGATTGTCCGTCCCACTTTCAGAGCAAATGATCAGGGCGGTTTCAAACCCATCGCCGGAGCAAAGGGAGGATCAATCATTTTTGATCGCCTTGGAGGCAACGTCGACCGATGGCAGTGTTGTTAGAGGGGCGATCGAAGGTGCTGACACGTACGGCACCACGGCCGTCATAGCCGTTGAATGCGCGCGGCGGCTCGTTGAGGGCCAAGCACCATCAGGTGTTCTGGCGGCGTCGCAGGCTTTTGAGCCAGTCGAATTTCTCGATTACCTAGCTGCTTATAACGTGCGTTGGCGAATTGAGGGGAGTAAGCGCTAAAGGGAGGGGAACCAGATGCGAGCTCCTCTCGAGATGCGCTGCTGTGGATATACCATCGCTTGGTGTCGACGCGCAGACACTCGAGTTCAATCCAGGCCGCCGAGGCGCGATGAGTACGCCCAAGCGCAATCGATTTACTAAGGAGACGTCGGGTCATCAATGACACCGAAAATGTCCTAAGGACAGTGTCGCGTCTCCGTGTGACGTCTCCGAGACGCAGATTGTTAAACTGTCCAACGTAGGTCTATCGCATGGTCCGTGTCACTATGCCGGCACTGTTGCGGAACTCGACAAGCGGCGTTCCGTCCCCGTTTACCGCAAGAGTCAGCCGTGGCCGGCCAGCAGGGTCACGCAGCACCAGGGCGACGCTGCCGTCAGCAGACCGGCCCAACCAAGCGCGCTGGGCAGCCGTCGCCCCAGATTTGACGAGCAACGCATCTCGCGCCGAACCAGGCGGCATGTCTCGCGCGCGCGTGACCCCATCTATGTTCAGCGGTATGTCGGGCCGATCATTGACGACTAGTCCGGCGCGCCGGTCAACGCCGTCTTCGCTACTAACCAGCTGAATTGTCTGGTCCTGATGGTATCGATCGAAGGTTAGGCTGCCACCATTGGTTGGCTTACCGTTCTTCATCCCGCCGTCGAATATCAGGCCACCATTCTCGTCACCCTGGTCGTTATAGAAGATCATTCCCGCTTCGGTCCGGTTGGGGTTGGGATGCTCTTTCCCGGCGATGATCACCCCAGGAATGCGTGCGTGGTTTGAAATCGTCATCCTCAGCGTACCATCGGGTTCGCGCACGTTTATCCGTTGGACCTCGATCGTAGAGAAGCTAGCCGTAGGGGTCGCAACCGCCGTAAGCGCCAACCAAGCAGTCGTTAGCGTCATCACAGCAGCGTAGCCGCCGATGGCACGTGATGAGTCGATCATCTGCCATACTCCTTCCGCTCAATTCAGACGCGCGGTCTGATACTTGTTTCTTAAGCCTTTGAGGTCATTCGCCCCGATGCGCGGGCATGTTTCCCATGGCTCGCAAATCCCAGCGAATTTGCATCGGCAAGCGACCTTTGAAAGCACCCAGGTGAACGTGCGGATTTCGGGCCATGCCGTTATTTCCCACTAGAGCGATGACATCCCCGGCTTTAACGGCATCTCCGATGCTCACGCGCGCGTCGACGATATGGGCGAGTACGACGTTTGTCCCGTCCGCGCGTTCAATTTCGATCATGCTCGCCGGCGGCCTTCCAAAGGTACCGGGCTTGTTTGTCGCCGGATTGATGTAGACAAATTTTACAATGCCTGAGAGGGGTGCGCGAACCTCGGCATGCCAACCGTACCAGTCCGCGTTCTCGCTGCCGTCCGTGCGATACATGCGTTCGAACCCACCGTCGCCTTGAAGCCCGCCGACGACCATGCAGTCGGTTCCAAGTGCATCGCCTGCGCGATCAAGCTGGCCTTCGGCATGTTCACTGCACGCGAAAGGCTCGGCGAACACCGGCGCCAAGGTCACCTCGCGGATTGTCGACGGTTCGCGCGTTAGGCTTTCGAGGTGGGGCGGAAGGCCCATCGCGCGAAGTTTGGCGTCCATCGCCTTGACCTGAGCGCGGGTCGGGCGCGGCGGCTTCTGGCTAGAGGCCGTGCTTGGTTGCGCGAGCAGCCCGAGAAGGAACATGAGCATCGCCGCTTGCCCGAGCTGGCGACGTCTCATCGGGAGCTTCGGATCAGGTTTGCAGATAGCCGGCATCCCTAGATCCGATCACCGCCGAGGCTGCGGATGATCGTTCCGTTTCGGTCGAGGAACTGGATGGCCCCCTGGCCATTGCGGTCGACAGTCAACCGAAGTCGGGGTCGCTCCCCTTTATCGGAGAGGTCGATATTCGGCGTGCCGTCGGCCGCGACATGAACGCGGATGCGTTGAACCGTCTGAGCACCCGCGCTGTTGATGCCGAAATCGACGCTGCCGTCAGGCAGGACCTTCCACCCGATCGCGTCGAAGTCTTTATGGTCCAACGCAAGGACAGGTGCGCCGCCGGGGATATCGGCAATCCCGATTCCGCCCCGCTCACTTCCCTTCGCATCATATATGGCGATGCCGCTGACCGGGTATCGCCTGGCAATGCGGACGCCATTGATGCGGGGATCCGGTGTCGGCGCGGACAGGATCAGGCGTGGAACGCCGTTGCCGTCGACGATATCGAGGCGGTGGGCAGTGAGGCGATCGCGCACCTCCGCCTCGGCGATTGGCCGGAACGCGGCGGAGGAAATCGCACCCCCAGCGGCGCCGAGCGCGAACGTAGATATCGCCCAAACAAGTGGTACTCGCATGACAGACACCTCTGAGGGATCAGATTCCATTTGGTTTTCGCTCGGCCCCGGGCGCGGCCTCGCGATTGTTCCAATCACTTGGACGATTGGGGGCCTCAAAAGGATTCCGCGGACATATTGCGTGAGGACTGTCAATCTCCCCGGGGCCGCTGGTGAGCGACGCTGAATCTTCAGATTGGTGCAAGAAGCGACGCGACTGAAAGATGGTGCAGGTCCTTGACGGGAGAAGCGTCCGCGACAGGATCGATTGAATGCCGCTTCGCCGCTCAAACTGTCCGCCGCCTTCGCCATCGTCATGGAACTGCACGTGCCGGTAATCGGCGTTATGGCGCGCTCGCCGAGAAATGGGAGTGCTCTCGCTCAGGCGGTGTATCCAAATGGCACGCAGTCTGACTGGGCGCTGTCGCAGCTCAGCGGCTTGTCTAGATGAGCTGGCGTGGCACCGGGAGATAGCGCTGGCTGGATCGTCGACCAGTTGTCCGGAGTGTCGGCGGCCTCCGCATTAACCGCGCTCCAGGCACCCCTGCCATCGCTCCCATGTTTTCATTCCCTACAATCGGAGCGAACCGCGCAACAGGACAATGCCCGCTCCGGAGATTTCGGGTTCCGGGGTGAGCTGTAGTCGGATGAGACTACGACGGCCCATTTTCGTCCCTTGCTCGACCACGAGACCGTCGCCAGCCAGCATCCCCTGGTTCTCGAGATAAGCAGCAAGCGGTCCAGCAGCAGTCCCCGTTGCTGCATCTTCCCAAAGCCCGACCGTGGGATTGAAGAAGCGGCAATAGGCGCTCGCAGGCACGTCTGAATCGAACGAATAGATGTAACATCCTTCCGCCTGGGTCTCGTCGAGGACCGCGAGCAGCTTCGCGGCGTCCGGGGCTGCCTTATCGACTGTCTGGGAGTCGCGGATGCGCACCATGAGATGCGCTGCGCCAGTATCGGCGGGCCGCGGTTTCGGCTCGGGAAGTAGGTCGACGTCATCGAGGCCGAGAGCCCGCGCCAAGGCTGCGACATCCTTCAACGGCTCCGACAGACGCAGCGGTGCCTGGCGCATCCGTCCATGAACGCGGCCACCGATCGATACGAGTTCGATGGGCAGGACATCCGAGCCGATTTCCTGCCGAAACGATCGAGCTGTCGTCAAAGGGCCGAGATCGCCATGCTCCCCAAGCCAGAGCCACGCCCCTAGAGCATTGTGACCTGCGCCGAATACTTCAGCGCCACTGGCGGTAAACGAGCGCAACTTCCGGTCCGCGCGCGTGCTGCTCTGGATGAAGGTCGTTTCGGCCTGATTGAACTCGCCGGCGATCCGCCGCATCTGCTCATCGGTCAGGTCGTCGGCGCCTTCCACCACCGCCAAAGGATTGCCCGCCAATGGTTCGTCCGCGAATACATCGATGATGCCGGCAACCAGTTCAACCATGAGAGCTACTTCCTGTGATGAGACAAACTCTTGATGTGTGCACGTTGATCGTCTTAATCTCCTAAGAACAAAAAGAAAAAATCAAACTCCTCACCTCTATGATGAGTTGGATTCAGCATGGCCCGTTCGCGCTTGCCGCCGCTATCGGCTCTACGTGCCTTTGAGGCAGTCGCCCGCCGGGCGAGCTTCAAGGCCGCGGCTGACGAGCTGTCGGTCACACCGACGGCCATCAGCCATCAGATCAGACAACTCGAAACCCATCTGGGTTTTCGTGTGCTGGACCGCACGCCCCGTGCTGTCACGCTGACCGCGCAGGGCAAGGCCCTGTATGACGCGACAGCCTCGGGCTTTGGGGAAATCGAAAAGGTGGTGGCGCGGCTGTATGCCGAGGCCGCTCCAGTGCCGGTCACTCTTACATCCACAACGGCGTTCCTAAGCCATTGGCTGGTGCCTCGGATGGCTATGTTGCGCCAGGCCGTCCCAACGCTCGACCTTCGACTGCATATGTCGAATGCCGTGGAGGAGTTGCGGCCAGGAGGTATCGAGATCGCAATTCGATATGGTCCGGGGCCCTATGATGGCGTCGCCTGTACCCATCTGTGCGACGATGTCCTGGTGCCGGTCTGCAGTCCGATACTCGGCCTCTCGCACGCAGACGACCTGCGCCGGGCGCCATTGATCCACATCGACGGGCAAAGCCGACCGACGCCTCGGCCCGACTGGTCACGCTGGTGCGCGCAAGCTGGGATCGGCGGCGTAGATACCACTGCCGGCCTCCGTTTTCCCGACAGCATGTTGGCCGTTCAAGCGGCCATCGGTGGGCAAGGTGTCGTCATCGTCAGTCGGGTATTGGTCGAAGATGCTGTCGAAGCAGGCCTGCTAACCATGCCCTTTTCCCAGACGCTCGCAGGCGACGCCTATCATTTTGTTTGCTGCTTCGGGCTGGAGACCCGCGCCGACGTGGCGTCGCTGAGGGTTTGGTTCCAGAACTGCTTTCCGGCCAGGTAGTCTATGCGAGATTAGGCTTTGGCAGCGGCGGAACCCATTCTGGGATTGTCTTCAGGACGCGCGATCCATCGTTGAACGAAAGAGAGGCCTTAAGTGGTAAAAGGGACATGCCTCTGCATGACCAAAATGGTCGCCGGGAGGACCAAAATTGACAACGTGATGCCTACGATGACGGGAGCCGTCAGCCCCCACGCCGACACGCTCAGTCCTCCGATGAGAGAGCCGGCGGCGATGCCGACGTTTATTGCAGCCGCAGGCAGCACTCCCGCAACGTCGCGACCGGGTCCTGCAGCCTCCGCCACCAATGTCTGAATTCCTGGAACTGACGCAACGGCGACAACGCCCCATGCAATCATCATAACAGAGCTCCCGACGGTCGAAGATCCGAAGGTGAGCAACCCAATAATCGCGATCGGTATCGCCAAATTGGCGAGAATTACCGCCATGCGCGCGTTGGCATCGGCTACGCGGCCGCCAAGAAGTGAGCCCAGGGCCGAGGCGATTCCGAAGCCTAGAATATACCAGCCTATGGTCTCCGAAGATATGCGGTCAGCCTCCTGAAGGAACGGGCTAATGTAGGTGAAGGCGGCGTATTCTCCTGCGAAGAGGATCATCGTAACGGCAAGGATTGCAAGTACTCTGGGGGAGAGCGCATGTCGTATCTGTTCCGCGTTATTGGCTGGCGCCACAGGGCTTTTGATTGAGCTGGGTATCGAAATGGCGACCCCCGACATCACGACGAGCACGAGCACGCTCACTGCGAGAAAGGATGCGTGCCAACCGTAGGCTGATGCAAGGCCGACACCAGCAGGGACCCCCAGCGCTGTAGAGGCTGCGAATCCAGAAACGACAATCGAGACCGCGCGGCCAATTCTGTCGGGCGGGACCACCGACATAGCGACCGCGATAGCCGCACCTACGAACCAGCCCTGTGCCGATCCGCCAGCGATGCGGACCGCGATGAGCAGCGCGAGATCGTTCGAATAGGCGAGCACAAGATTGCTCAAAAGCGCTGCCGCAAGAGAGGCGAACAACACCAACCGGCGTGACCAAGACGCCGTCACGAAGCTCAAAGCAATTCCCCCGGTTGCGAAGGCAATCGCATAGGCGGTGACAAGTGTACCCGCGTGGCCAATCTCGCTCTGGGTACTTTCGGCGATGTCCGTGAGAAGGCCAACCGGCATCGTTTCGGAACTTCCAAGGACGAATGCTCCGAGGAATAGGGTCGGGAGCGCGATCCGCAACGGACGTGGGATGCTGGAGCTCGGATTTGAGGGCATTGTGCTGCTCCGGAGAATGTTAGGGATCGTTATCGTTTGATTTGTAGGGAACGATCCCTTACATTGCAAGCGTGAAGATCGTTCGGAGGACGCATGGCGAAGCGAGCATCCAGTAAGACGCAGGAACACATCCTCGATGTGGCGAGCCGTCTCTTCTACTGGAATGGAATTCGAGCGACCGGAGTGGACGTCATCGCCGACGCCGCAGGCGTCGCACCAACGAGCCTCTATCGAGCCTTCCGCTCAAAGGACGACTTGGTGACGGCCTATATCGGTGATAGCGATCGCAAATTCCGAGAGCAGTTTGAGGGCGCCGCGGCTGGCGAGAGCGACCCACGCGAGCGTATCATGTCGGTATTTCGGGCAATGTCCGAAGAAACGCACCCTGACGTTTGTCGTGGATGCTCTTCGCAAATGGCTCTGGCGGAATATCCAGATGTGAATTCGCAGCCGCACCGCCGTGCGAAGGAAACGAAAGATTGGCTTCTCAAGCGATATGAGGAGCTTGCGGCGGAGTTTTGTACCGCTCATGCGCCTGGCAGCGATCCGGCGTTTCTGGCGAGTCAACTATTCATCATACACGAAGGCGTTATTGCCGGCGCACTCTCTGGAAGGAGTGATCGGTTTACCTATCCTGGGGTGGCACTGGTCGAAACTCTGCTTCGGTCCGTCGAGCGCCCGCAAATATCAGAACCTCTCGAGTGATGCCAACGCGACGGGGTCTGGCGCACGAACGAACATTTTGGACGAGGAAACAACATGAGCAAACTGGCTGATCAAACAGTTGTCATTGTAGGTGCGAGTTCTGGGATAGGGCTGGCTACGGCACAATTGGCGGCTGCGAAAGGCGCGAACGCGGTAATGCTCAGCCGCTCGCAAACGAAGCTCGATCATGCAGCTAGCCTTGTAACAGGCGAGAGGCGAGCGATGGCGATGAACATGCTTGATGCTGAAGCCGTCGATCGCGTCATCGGCTCGCTCAGCCGGATCGATCATCTCGTCCTCACGGCGGTTGCCGATGAATTGAAGCAGAGGGCTGAGATTTCTCACATTACGAATGAACAGGTCGAGCGGACGCTCGATAAACTCCGAGGGTATGTGAATGTTGTGCGCGCATCGGTGCCAGCCATGGCCAGCCGAGGCACGATTACGCTCTTGTCCGGTGGCTCTGCGGTCAAACCTCCAATTGGGTTTTCGGTGCTGGCGGCCGTCAACGCCTCTATGACGAGCTTTGGAAGAGCACTGGCGCTGGAATTAGCGCCGATACGGGTAAATGTTCTTATGGCTGGTGTGGTAGACACGCCCATCAATCAGCATCGGCGTGAGCAGCTTCAAGGTTGGGCGGAGTCGAAACTGCCGGCCCGCCACTTTGGTCAACCAGAGGACGTTGCGAATGCGATCCTCTTCCTTATGACCAATCCCTATATGACCGGACATACGCTTAACGTCGACGGCGGCTTCGTAATCTCCTGACCAAGGCGGATACTCAGACCCGCATCCTGTCCTCTGACTGCAGCATTTTCGTGCCATAATCCGCCTGCCACGTCCTCATAGAGCCTGACGCGAGCCCCGCGAAGTATGATACAGGCCGTGACCCGACAGGTAATCTTATTCGGACTGTTAGGAAGGCGCTCGCCGGGCCTTAACAAATCCGCGGTCGGTGCCGATGAACCTCTCCAGCATAGGCACTATCAAGCGGATCGGATCGATCGGCGGGCTTCCGCTCTCCCGTCCAAGTAGCTCGCCATATGCCACTAGATTCCGGTGCAGCGCCGCTGGCAACTCGATCGTCACCTTGATCGGTTTGTCGTCGGCGATCGCGCCGAGTTTCAGCTTGGTCATGTCACCCTCCGTAGGGCTCGAGCACGAGGTCGCGCGTAACGATCACACGGACCGGGAAGCCCGGGCGGATCGTCAAAGTCGGCGCGATGTTGAGCTGACGCCGGACGATCTGCTGGCCGGCGTCATTTATCGTGTCCTGACCACCATTGCGGACCGCCGCGATCAACCGATCGTCATCATTGGTGGCGAGCTCCGCACCGACACTGAGCAGTGTGGAAAGGCCGGCAGCTTTTGCGAGGTCCCACCAGTGATAGTCGACGCCGTCCTGCAAGCCCGCATAGCCCTCGGCATCGGCGCCCGGCTGCCGCTCAAGCACGATGCTGCGGCCGTTCGGGAAGATCAGCCGATTCCATACCAGGAGAACCCGACTCTGGCCGAACTGAACGTTGTTGTCGTACTGGCCGATGACGCGCGTGCCCTGCGGGATGAGCAGAATGCGGCCGGTCGGGCTGTCGTAGATGTTCTCGGTGACTTGCGCGGTGATCTGGCCGGGCAGGTCCGACCGGATGCCTGTGATCAGCGCGGCCGAGATGACAGCGCCCGCCTGGAGGATATTCGGCGAGGCCGGCGCGGCAACGCGGTCGGCTGCGACGGTGCGGCGGTCGACCGGCGCGTTCAGGAAGGCTTGCTGGCGCTCTTGGGCGGTCGGCGTTGCCGGCTGCGGCGCAAGACCCAGGCCGGTGAGATCAGGTGTTGCTAGGTTCGTCGTCGTGGCGGCGGCGGCCGGGGCGGCGTTGCGGGATTCGGATGCTGAAAAGAGCCGGCTCGTGCGTGCGCTCTCGATCTCCTGAAGGCGGCGTTGCTCCTCGGCGCTGATGCCGGGTTGTGGCTGGGCAATGCCGGGCGCGGGAGCTGGCTGACCACGGTTCTGGGCGTCGAGGATCGGTCGACCAAGATCGCCTGGAAGCGGTGGGCCGAGCTGCGGCACGCCGGTGTAATCTCGCGGTAGACCCTGGAGGCCGTCGGCTGTCGCGCGGTTGTCGGTCGAATAGAGTTCTTCGGGTGGTTTGCCGCCGTTGCGGGTCTGGAGTGCATAGACGAGCGCGCCGCCTAGGCCGAGGCTCGCGACCAGGCCAAGCCCCGCCAGGACCTTGCGCGACAGCCGCGTGACGCGGGGAGTCTCGGCCCGCAGCCGCATCGGGGCGGCCACCTCGGGCGCGGACCCGCTGAGCGGCGCGCCGGACTCCTCTTCCTCGTTCCGGTCTTCGCTCACGACGCGGGCCTCCCGTCGGTGCGGGTGATCCGGACGCGCTTCTGATTGTCTCCGGAACCGAACCGCAGCTCGGCCGCGGCAAAGAGCCGGTCGACGATCATGTAGTTGTTGCGGACGCGGTAATTGACCAGCTCCGACGTGTTGCCTTCCGCGCCGACGACGAAGAGCGGCGGCATTTCGCCCTGGCCGATGCCCCGCGGGAATTCGATGAAGACTTGCCGGCCGTCGTCATAGGCGCGCAGCGGCCGCCATGGCGCGCGATCTCCGGTCACCTCATAGCGGAAGTTGATTCGCGAGAGATCGACGCCGGTCGCCACCGGCTGGGCGGCCTGCGCCTCGGCGTTCTGACGGCGCAGCGCGATGAGCTGGTCCTGCGGATACTGCCAGGAGACCGATGCCATGTAGGTGCGCTCGGTCGAGCGCAGCTCCATGTGGTAGGTCCGCAGATTGGTGTTGATGACGAGGTTCGTCATCAGCTCGGGCCGGGTGGGCTTGACGAGGATATGGACCTGTGTCGTGGCGCCGGATCCGCTCTGGGTATCGCCGATGATCCAGCGCACGGTGTCGCCGGCGGCCACCGGCCCGGAGCCGACGAGCTGTTCGCCTGGCTGGAGCGCGATGTCGGTGATCTGCCCGACGGCGGTGTAGATCTGATAGAGCGCGCCTTGCGTGAAGGGATAGACCTGCATCGAATTGATGAAGCCGTTGCGCACCGGCTGCATGCGGGCGGCTGCGTTCGCCTGGTTGATGCGCGTCGTGGGATCGGCGGGCTCCGGCGTGGAGAGCGAGGGCTCCACGCGCTGCAATTGACCCGGCAGCGGGAGCGGCTTTGGCAGCTCGACGACCTGGACAGGCGTCGGCGGGTCGAGGGTTTGGACCGCGGCGGGCGCGTCGTCATAGCTGATCTCGGGCGGCTTCTGGGTCGTGGCGCATCCCCCGAGCGCTGAAGCGGAAAGCAGCAAAGTCGCGAAGGTGTGAGTACGGAAAGCCGGTTCTCCGGCTTTACGGAAAATCGGCAGAGTCATTGCCCCAGCTCCCGTGACCAAGAAATTGCGTTGACGTAGATTCCCAGCGGATTGGCGCGCAGCCGGTCGGCGTCGCGCGGGGTCTGGAGGACGATGGTGAGGATCGCGATCCAGCGGCTCGTATCGGCAAGCTGGCCGTCCTCGTAGCGGCGCTCGGTCCATGCGACGCGGAAGCTGTCCGGGGACGCGCGAATGACGCTGGAGACATCGACGGCGACCTGCTGGCGGCCGACCTTCGTGAAGGGATCATTGGTCCGCGCGTAGTCGTTGAGCGCGGCCGCGCCGCGATCGGTCGTGAAGTCGTAGGCGCGCAGCCAGTTCTGGCGGACGATGATGGCGTCGGCCGGGATCGAGCGGACCTCTTCGATGAAGCGCGCCAGGTGGAAGGCGATCTGCGGATCGGTCGGCTGGTAGTCGGCAACGGCCGGCGCGATCGCCTGCGCCTGGCCAAGACGATCGGTCTGGACGACCCACGGCACGACGGTGCCGCGAGCTGACTGCCAGACCAGCGCAGCCGCGAAGCCCGCCGACAGGACTAGCGAGCCGAACGCCATGTAGCGCCAGTTACGCGCCTGGACGCGCGCCGAGCCGATCCGGTCGTCCCAGACCTGGGCAGCGCGCTGGTACGGTGTTTCGGGTTCGGGAGCTTTCCCATAGTGCGTTGAGGGTCGTCGAAACATCAGCGGTCACTTTCAGAGAGGTTGATGGAGGAGCCGCCGCCGCGGCTGTCGCCGCTGCGCACCGCATGGACGGTGGTCGAAACGGCGTGACTCATTTGCTGGGAGCGCTTCATGCGGCGGGCCCAGGCGGGCGGCTGATCGCCGCCGGCTGTCTGAGGTGCTGCCGTCTCGTCCGCAGTGTCGCCGACCGAGCCCATGATTGAGGAGCCGCCGGTTGCCTCGAAGGCGGCGCGCGCGCCTCCAGCGAAACTCGACCGCATGCTTTCGGCTGAGCGTTCGACGGCCCGGCGAAGCGGCGACGTGGCGGCCGAGCCGGCGGCCCGGGCGACGCCACCGAGACCGCTCATCACGCCCGACGCTCCGGTCTGGCCCGCCGCACCCAGGCTGTACGCGGTCGAAGCGCCGCCCGCGAGGGCAGCGCCGCCGCTAGCGGCGGCGGCAGCACCGCCTGCCAAGGCCGCGCCGCCGGAAGCCACGGCACCGACAGTGGCGGCGCCTGCCGCGACCATGCCGCCGGCAGCGAGGCCCGTTCCCACCGCGGCGCCGGCGCCAAGCTGCGGGCCGCCCGAGACCAGGCCGTTGGCGATGCCCGGGCCGAAGATGCCGAGCCCGAGTAGTGACAGCGCCGCCAGCACGATCGCCATGGCGTCGTCGATCGACGGGGTGACGCCGCCGAAGCCGGCCGTGAACTCGGAGAACAAGGTCGAGCCGATGCCGATGATGACGGCGAGGACCAGCACCTTGATGCCCGAGGAGATGACGTTGCCGAGCACGCGCTCGGCCATGAAGGCGGACTTGCCGAACAGACCGAACGGGATCAGCACGAAACCGGCGAGCGTCGTCAGCTTGAACTCGATGAGCGTGACGAAGAGCTGGACGGCGAGGATGAAGAAGGCGAGCAGCACCAGCGCCCATGCAAAGAACATGCAGGCGATCTGGATGAAGTTCTCGAAGAACGACCAGTAGCCCATCAGGCCGGAGATCGAGTCGAGCAGTGGACGGCCGGCGTCGAGTCCGGTCTGAGCGACCTTTCCGGGGCGTAGCAGATCGGCGGTTGTGAAGCCGGTGCCGGACGCCTTCAGGCCAAGCCCGGCGAAGCTCTCGAAGACGATGCGGGCGAGATTGTTCCAATTGCCGATGATGTAGGCGAAGACGCCGACGAACAGCGTCTTCTTCACCAGCCGCGCCATGATGTCGTCGTCGGCGCCCCACGACCAGAAGAGCGCGGCCAGGGTGACGTCGATGACGATCAGTGTGGTGGCGATGAACGCGACTTCGCCGCCCAGGAGACCGAAGCCGCCGTCGATGTAGCGCGTGAAGACCTCGAGGAAATGGTCTATGACGCCGGTGTTGCCCATGTGCCTACTGCGCCGCTGACGGTTGCGCCGGCGTCGGCGTCGGGAGCGGCGCGGGCTGTGTCGGGGGAAGGCGTTCCTCCGGTCGGGCCCCGGGCGCGAGGAAGCGGTTGCGGTTCTCCGCCCAGGCGTGCAGGCACGCGGGATCGCGTGGCCCGGCTTCGCCCAAGGCCTGGCAGCGCAGCAGCTCGGCGCGCAGCGGATCTGCGGGGGCTACGACTTGCCGGTCGGAGGTCCAACTCTCCGCGGACGCGTCCTTGCGGCTGACTTCGATTGCGGTCGCAGTGATCGCGACCGCAACGAAGATGACTGCGCCGATGCGCGCGAACGTCTTTCCGTCCATTGCTCCGTCCTTAGTTGCTGGTCCGGAACATCTGCGCGTTGCCGGGCTGATAGCCGCTGCCCGGTGTCAGGAAACGGCGGCGCTGCTCGCGGCCTTGTTCGGCGGCGGCGGATCGCTCGGCATCGGCGAGCGCCTGAGCACGGCCGTTCGCGGCCACGACGGCCGTGAGATCGGCAAGTTGCTGGGCCTGGAGGGCGAGGAGTTGATTGCCGGCCTGAGTCGCTTGCAGCGCGCCGGCTGCGCCCTGGCTCTGCGCGACCAGCGTGGACATCTGTACACGGTTGGTATCGATGTTGCCCACGACGCCGGCCTGGACCCGCATCGCGTCCTGCAATCCCGCTACGGTATTCTGCCAGCGCTCGCGGGCGGAGGCGACCAGCTGCTGGTCGGAGGCCGTCATCGAGGCGTTGCCGTAGGTCGTGCGGAACGCCTGGTCGATATTCTGGACGTTGTAGGCGATGTTCTGCGCCTGGCTCAGCAGCTGCTGTGTGCGCTGGACCGACTGCTGGAGCTGCTGAAGTGACGAATAGGGCAGGCTCGCGAGGTTGCGGGCCTGGTTGATGAGCATCGTCGCTTGGTTCTGAAGCGACGTGATCTGGTTGTTGATCTGCTGGAGCGCGCGTGCGGCCTGAAGCACATTCTGCGCATAATTGCTCGGATCGTAGACGATGATTGCGTGAGCCGGCGTGGTCAGCATCGGCGCGAGCGCAACCGATGGCACAAGCAGCGCGGCGGCGAGCCGCAGGGCGCGGGAACGGCGCAGTGTCATGGGGTCTTCTCCAGGTTGGTGAGGTTGGGGATGAGGTCGGCCGCCCAATCGACGCCGCGATAGCGCAGCCAAGCCGGGAGGAAGCCCTCACGGCCATGTTCGGCGACAATCCGGTCGATGGCGGCTTGGTCCGTCTTCGAGGATGTAGCGCAGAGCGCGAGCGCCACATCGGACAGGCCCAGCTCAAACAGCCGGCTGCCGCGGCGGGACTGGCAGTAGTAGTCGCGCTTCGGCATGGCGCGAGCGAGGATCTCGATCTGTCGGTCGTTCAAGCCGAAGCGCCGGTAGATCGCGGTGATCTGAGGCTCGATCGCCCGCTCATTCGGCAGGAGCAGCCGTGTCTGGCAGCTCTCGATGATGGCGGGCGCGACGGCGGAGCCGTCGATGTCGGAGAGCGACTGCGTGGCGAAGACGACGCTGGCGTTCTTCTTGCGCAGCGTCTTCAGCCATTCGCGCAGCTGACCGGCGAAGCCTTCGTCGTCGAGCGCGAGCCAACCCTCGTCGACGATGATCAGCGTCGGCTCGCCGTTCAGGCGGTCCTCGATGCGGTGGAAGAGATAGGCGAGCACCGCCGGGGCCGCGGCCGTCCCGATCAAGCCTTCCGTCTCGAAGGCCTGGACGGTGGCGACGCCGAGATGCTCGCTCTCCGCATCGAGCAGCCGGCCATAGGGTCCGCCGACGCAATATGGGCGCAGCGCCTGCTTGAGGTCGTTCGACTGCAGCAGCACGGACAAGCCGGTCATCGTGCGCTCGGCCGTGGGCGCGCTGGCGAGCGACGACAGTGCCGTCCAGATCAGCTCCTTCACCTCGGGCGTGATCTGGATGCTTTCGCGCATCAGGATGGCGACGACCCAATCGGCGGCCCATGCGCGTTCGGCCGCCTCGTCGATGCGTGAAAGGGGTTGCAACGCGACGCTATCGGCCGAGCCCTCGGTCAGGCCACCACCGAGATCGTGCCAGTCGCCGCCCATAGCGATGGCGGCGGCGCGGATCGAGCCGCCGAAGTCGAAGGCGAAGACCTGGGCTCCGGCATAGCGGCGGAATTGCAGCGCCATGAGCGCCAGCAGCACGGATTTGCCGGCACCCGTTGGGCCAACCACCAGCGTATGACCGACGTCGCCGACATGCAGGGAAAACCGGAACGGGGTGGACCCTTCGGTCTTGCCGTAGAGCAAGGGGGGTGCACCGAAGTGATCATCCCGTTCCGGCCCCGCCCACACGGCGCTGAGAGGGATCATGTGGGCGAGGTTGAGCGTCGAGATCGGCGGCTGGCGGACATTGGCGTAGACGTGCCCGGGCAGCGAACCCAGCCAGGCGTCGGCCGCGTTGATCGTCTCGGGCATGGCCGTGAAGTCGCGGCCCTGGACAACCTTCTCGACGAGACGGAGCTTCTCGGCCGCGATGCGTGGATCATTGTCCCAGACGGCGATCGCGGCGGTGACATAGGCCTGGCCGGCATAGTCGGCGCCGAGCTCCTGCAGCGCGAGGTCGGCGTCGGCGGCCTTGTTGGCGGCGTCGGTGTCGACCAGGGCGCTCGCCTCGTTGGTCATCACCTCCTTGAGGATCGCGGCGATCGATTTGCGCTTGGAGAACCACTGACGGCGGATTTTGGTCAGCAGCTTGGTCGCGTCTGTCTTGTCGAGCAGGATCGCCCGCGTCGCCCAGCGATAGGGAAAGGCGAGACGGTTGAGATCGTCGAGGATGCCGGGCGTCGTCGCAGACGGGAAACCGACGATCGTCAGGACCCTTAGATGCGCTTCACCGAGTTGCGGCTCGAGCCCACCGGTCAGCGGCTGATCGGCGACCAGCGCGTCGAGATACATCGGCGTCTCGGGAACGCGCACGCGGTAGCGCTTCGTCGAGACCGTCGAGTGCAGATAGGTCAGCGTCTCGATGTCATCGAGCCATGCGCATTCCGGCATGAAGGCCTCGACGAGCTGCAGGATGCGGTCGGTTCGATCGACGAAGCCGCGGAGCGCTTCCCAGGCATCGACGCCGCGCTCGGCCTTGCCCTCATAGAGCCAGCTTTCTGCGCGCGCTGCGTCCTCGGCCGGTGGCAGGAAGGTGAAGGTCAGGAAATAACTCGACTCGTAGTGGGCGGAGTCTTCCTCGAAATCCGCCTTGCGCTCGGCATCGACCAGCGCCGATGCCGGGTCGGGGAACGGGCTCGCTGGATAGGCGCCGACGGCATGGCGCTGCGCTTCCACGAAAATCGCCCAGCCGCTGCCGAGCCGGCGGAAGGCACTGTTGAGGCGGCCGGCGACGGCGATCAGCTCGGCCTGCACGGCGGAGTCGAGATCCGGCCCGCGGAAGCGCGCGCTGCGCTGGAAACTGCCGTCCTTGTTCAGCACGACGCCGGGCGCGACGAGCGCCGCCCAGGGGAGGAAATCAGCGAGGCGGGTCGAGGTCCGTCGATATTCGGCGAGGTTCATCATGGCCGGCCTCAGACCCCGAGATGACCGGGAATGCGCAGGTGCCGGCGTCCGACATCGACGAACTGCGGATCGCGCTTGGCCGCCCAAACAGCAGCGAAATGGCCGACGGCCCAGAGACCCAAGCCAACGAGCCACAGACGCAACCCGAGACCGAGAGCGGCCGCGAGCGTGCCGTTGAGGATGGCGATGCTCCGTGGCGCGCCACCGAGCAGGATGTGCTCGGTTAGCGCCCGGTGGACGGGGACGCTGTAACCCGGCACGTCGCCACCGCTCTCGATCAAGCCCGCCATCAGACGAGCGCCCCGCCGCCGAACGAGAAGAACGACAGGAAGAAGCTCGACGCCGCGAAGGCGATCGACAGACCGAAGACGATCTGGATGAGGCGGCGGAAACCGCCCGAGGTGTCGCCGAAGGCGAGCGTCAGGCCGGTGACGATGATGATGATCACCGCGATGATCTTAGCGACCGGGCCTTCGATCGATTGCAGGATCTGCTGGAGCGGCTGCTCCCACGGCATCGAGGAGCCGGACGCGTGGGCGGCCGGGGCCAGCATCAGGCTGACCATGACGGCCGATGCAGCGGTGGTGGCGTGGCGACGGAAATGCGGGGCAGGACGGATCATGCGGGGTCTCCTTCAGGGGGCGGGGTGGCGGAGCGGATGCGGTAGTCACCGTCGGGGCCGAGCCCATCGACGCGGCCGAGCTCCGCCAGACGGCGGGTAGCGCCGCGGCCGGAGAGGATGGCGACGAGGTCGATGGTCTCGGCGATCAGCGCGCGCGGAACGGTGATGACGGCTTCCTGGATGAGTTGCTCGAGGCGGCGGAGCGCGCCGAGCGCGGTGCCGGCGTGGATGGTGCCGATCCCGCCGGGGTGGCCGGTGCCCCAGGCCTTGAGCAGGTCGAGAGCCTCGGCGCCTCGCACCTCGCCGATCGGAATGCGGTCAGGTCGCAGGCGCAGGGAGGAGCGGACGAGATCGGACAGCGTCGCGACACCGTCCTTCGTCCGCATGGCGACGAGGTTGGGGGTGCTGCACTGCAGCTCGCGTGTGTCCTCGATCAGCACCACGCGGTCGGATGTCTTGGCGACCTCGGCGAGCAGCGCGTTTGTGAGCGTTGTCTTACCGGTGGAGGTGCCACCGGCAACGAGGATGTTAGAACGCTCGACGACAGCTTGGCGCAGGATGTCGGCCTGTACGGCCGACATGATGCCGGCTTGCACATAGTCCTGCAGGGTGAACACCGCGACGGCGGGCTTTCGGATCGCGAAGGCGGGCGCGGCCACGACGGGCGGCAGAAGCCCCTCGAACCGCTCCCCCGTTTCCGGCAACTCCGCCGAGACGCGGGGATTGCCGGGATGGACTTCGGCGCCGACATGGTGAGCGACGAGTCGCACGATGCGCTCGCCGTCGGCCGGCGAGAGTCGCTCGCCGGTGTCGGACAGTCCCTCGGACAGGCGGTCGATCCAGAGACGGCCGTCGGGGTTGAGCATCACCTCGACGACGCTGGCGTCCCCGAGAAAGCCGGCGATGGCGGGGCCGAGGGCGGTGCGCAGCATGCGCGCCCCTCGAAGTATCGCCTCGGATTTCTCGGAAGAAGCGGCCACGTTGTCCCCGTTCTTTGCGGGACCGCGTCAGGCCGTCCCTGGATCGGGGATGATTAAGAGAACCGGAAATCGGCCCGCGGCAACAGGTTGTTTTGCTTGTCGTACCGTGGCGTACAAAGACAGGCGAACGGCGTGATCGCCGAATACTTGAGTTGCCGCGATCGCTGCTTATTGCACGTCGCGCGCGGGATCGATGTCCTCGGAAATCTCCTGCCGGAGCTTCGGACCCTTGGCGAGCCTGCGGCCGAGCGCAGCGACAAAGGCGTCGTATCGCTCGCCAGCCTGTGCCCGCGCGGCGGCCTGCGCCGGCTCCGGCAGAGGCGGGTTGGTGGTGAGCCAGAAGCGCACGAAGACGGCCAGCATCTCGATCGCAATGCCAAGGTCGCGCTCCAGACGGGTCATCCGCCGGTCGAGCTGGTCGAGACGCTTGGTCGTCGCCGCTTCCTGACGCTCGGCGGCGTCCGGCGACAGGAAGGAAGCGATCGCCGCCTCGGCGATCAGCGACCGGGATTGGTCGCGCCGCGCCGCGTGGGCGGCGAGTGCCTTCATAACTTCGGGTTCGAGATAGACCGACAGGCGCTGCTTCTTCGACGGATTGGCCATGGGCACCTCACAGCTCCATGCCGTCGTTCGGATCGAGCGAGACCTGACGTGCCACGCCCTGCATGACCTGGTTCGCGCGGCTGAGGCGCGCGACGTCGTCATCTGGTTCGTCATCGAGCTCGATCTCGAACTCGTTCTCGATCGGTGCCTTCTTCTCGACCGGAGCGGCGCGCGCCAGTTCGGGCTGGTGACGGCGTTCCGATCCCGTGGGGTCCTCGTCGCCGCCATCAGCTGTCACCATTGCCTCAGGCATCGCTGCTGCCGGTCGAGCGGGAACTGGGAGCCGGCTCCAGTCGTCGGCACTCGTTGGCGATGACCTCGTCAGCTTCGGCGGGGGCATAATCCGCTCGTTGAACCGCCGGTCTTCGAAATAGCGCGCCTTCTTGGCGCGGATCGGTGGCGTGCCAGCGACCATGACGATCTCGTCGGCGGGCGGGAGCTGCATGATCTCGCCCGGGGTGAGCAGCGGCCGCGCGGTCTCGGAGCGCGACACCATCAGGTGGCCGAGCCACGGAGAGAGGCGATGGCCGGCATAGTTCTTCATGGCGCGCATCTCCGTCGCGGTACCCAGCGCATCGGAGACGCGCTTCGCCGTCCGCTCGTCATTGGTCGCGAAGCTGACGCGGACATGGCAGTTGTCGAGGATCGAGTTGTTCGGCCCGTAGGCCTTCTCAATCTGGTTTAGCGATTGCGCGATCAGGAACGCCTTCAATCCGTAACCCGCCATGAAGGCGAGCGCGGATTCGAAGAAGTCCAGCCGCCCGAGAGCTGGGAACTCGTCGAGCATCAGGAGCAGCCGATGCCGGTTGCTCTTCGCGTTGAGGTCCTCGGTCAGGCGCCGGCCGATCTGGTTGAGGATCAGCCGGATGAGCGGCTTGGTCCGGGCGATGTCCGACGGCGGCACGACGAGGTAGAGACTGGTCGGCTGCCGCGCGCCGACGATATCGGCGATGCGCCAGTCGCAGCGCCTGGTGACCTCGGCGACGACTGGGTCGCGATAGAGGCCGAGGAAGGACATGGCGGTCGAGAGGACGCCGGAGCGCTCGTTGTCCGATTTGTTGAGCAGCTCGCGAGCGGCGCTGGCGATCACCGGGTGCGGCCCGGCTTCGCCAAGGTGCGCGGTCTTCATCATGGCGGCCAGCGTCGACTCGATCGGCCGCTTCGGATCGGAGAGGAAGGCAGCGACGCCGGCGAGCGTCTTGTCGGTCTCGGCGTAGAGGACGTGGAGGATCGCGCCGACTAGCAGCGCGTGACTGGTCTTTTCCCAGTGATTGCGCTTTTCGAGGCTGCCCTCCGGATCGACCAGGATGTCGGCGATGTTCTGAACGTCGCGGACCTCCCATTCGCCGCGGCGGACCTCAAGCAACGGATTGTAGGCGGCCGACTTCGCATTGGTGGGATCGAACAGCAGCACCCGGCCATGGCGGGCGCGGAAGCCTGCGGTCAGCGCCCAGTTCTCGCCCTTGATGTCGTGGACGATGGCCGAACCCGGCCAGGTCAGGAGCGACGGCACGACCAGACCAACGCCTTTGCCGGAACGGGTCGGCGCGAAGCACAGCACGTGCTCGGGCCCGTCATGGCGGAGATAGGCGCGGGCGTACTTGCCGAGCACCACGCCGTCCTCGCCGAGCAGGCCGGCGCCCCGCACCTCGTCTTCATGTGCCCAACGCGCCGAGCCGAAGGTCTCGGCGTTCTTCGCCTCGCGCGCCCGCCAGACCGACATGCCGATCGCGACGGCGATCGAGATGAAGCCGCCCGACGCGGCGATATAGGCGCCCTCGACGAAGATCGGCGGCGCGTAGGCGTCGTAGAAATACCACCAGGGAAAGAAGGACCATGGGTAGTAGATCGGCCAGTCGCCGAGCATGAACCACGGCGCTCCGAGCTGATGCTGGAAGCCGAGCCGGTAAGCCGTCCATTGCGTGGCGGCCCAGGTGGTCAATTGGACGATGGCGAAGACCGTGAGGATCTGGCCCCAGAGGATCTTTGTGGCGGACATGACGGGGTCCTTTCGTTTGGGATGGTGGTCACAGGCCGAGCCCCCGCTGGCGGCCGAAGCTCCAGTCGACGCCGCCGTCGCTCCGGGCGACGCCGGAGACGTGACGGCCGAGCTGCTTTTCGAGTGATGGCGTCCAGGGCACGAGGCTGAAGCCGAGCCCGTCGTGGATCATGGCGAAGCGGCCGCTCGCGAGGTTCAGCCGCCGCTGATAGGTGCCGGTGACATATTCGCCGGATTCAGATTTGACCTGCGGCCGCCCGGTCTCGGCGGCGATGCGTTCGGCGACCGCCTCCAGCTCGCGACGCCGCAGCGTGTCGACCAGGCCGGGCTGGAAGCTGACGCCGCGCTGCTGGCGCTCGGCAAGGCCCTGGCCGACAAGATGCTCGGCCCGCCGGTCCATGGCGTCGCGCACCTCGGCGCCGAAGCCGCCGCCGAGCGCTGCCGGCTCGCGGGCGATATTCTGCCGGTCGAGCCAGGTGGCGCCGGCTGCGGTGACCTGCCGCTCGATGTCGAGATCGGAGCGCACCGCGATCGCCACGCGGCGCTGGCCGCGCGCGTCGTCGAATTTCCGAAGCTCGACGATCGAACCCGGTGCGCTGTCGCCGGCCGCGTCGAGGTCGGGAAGCTTGATGTGGTGGGTACGCCCGTCGACGCCATCGACCACGACGAAGGCGGTGCCCTTCAACTCGTCGTCGAGGCCGCGTGCGACGAGGCGGCCGATGACCGGATCGTTGAGGCTCTCCGAGGCGAGCACATAGCTCGCCGCGCCTCGCTCGATGCCGCGCTCGGTCAGGCCGTGATGGATGCGCTTGATGATGTCCCCGCGCTCGCCGAGTTCGCGGAGCGTCGCCTCGGCCTTGTCCGAGATGGTCCACTGTCCCGGACCGATCTCGTCGGCGAGCCCGAGCCCTTCGAGCTTGCGCAGCCGCCCGACCTTGAGCGCGTGGAATTCATCGGGCTGCCGATCGGGATGCGGCGCGAGATCGATGACGCCGGTCCGATAGGCGTCGCGTGCGAGCTGGCGATCGAGGTTGGTCCAGCGGTCCGCGTCGATCTGGCGCTCCAGCGTCTGCCTTATCTCCTGGTCGGTGCGCGGCCCCAACTCCTGGGTGATGAGGTCGCGCGCCCGATCGCGCATGCCCTCCTTGATATAGTCGCGCGAGATGACGAGGTTCTCGCCGTCATCGCGCACACCGCGCACGATCAGATGGACATGCGGATGCTCAGTGTTCCAGTGATCGACCGCGACCCATTCGAGCCGCGTGCCGAGATCCTTCTCCATCTGGCCGACCAACTCGCGGGTGAAACCTTTGAGGTCCGACATTTCCAGCGCGTCGTCCGGCGAGACGATGAAGCGGAAATGGTGGCGGTCGTCCTCGGACCGCGCCGCGAAGTCCTTGGCGTCGACGTCATCGCCGCCCGGACCGAACAGCCGGGCCTTTTCCCCGTCACGGGTGACGCCGTCGCGGCGCAGATAATCGAGATGCGTCGAGAGCGGCGCGGACCGCCCGCCATGACGAACGACGCGCGCTTTAATGACCGCGCCGCGCGAGCGCGCGGTGATGAGGCGGTTCGCCTGGATCGAGGCGCGCTGGCCGCGACCGAACCGGGATCGCGCGCCGGACCCGATCTTCCCTTGCCGGGAGACGCTGCCGCCGGCGCGCTGTGCGGCCGCCAGCGCCTGGGCGATGAAGGGCCGAGCCCGCTGAGCGCTGGTCGAGCGGATGCGGCCTGGCCGGATGCGGAATTCGTGCTCGTCGCTCATGACGGAGGCTCCGCACATCGCGCGAAGCCGATGATTTGCTTAACAAAAGCCAGAGTGCGCAGGTTGCGCCCATCAGGCGCACCTCGCGAAATCGCGCCATAACCTATTGAAAAAGCACAACCGAACAGAAGCGCACATCGCGCCCCTTTATCCTGCCATCGTGCGGTTGTGTTGCCTGCGTTTCCTTGTTCTCCGGCCATTCCTACGCCAGAGCCCGACAATAGCGCCTGGAGTACGAAAGCCCTCATCGCGGCCCCGCACTGGCTGTTCGGATGGCAAAGAGACCACCGGTTTGCGGGTCGGCGGGCGCAAGATCGCGCGCTGGATGGGACGACGACGGCTCGGCCGGAGTATCGTCGCCGCGCCGCCGATCTGCTTTCACGCTGCCGTCGGCCTGCGCGATGAACAGCGGCGCGCGGGTCCAGGCGAGCGGATCGGCAGCCGCCACCGTGACGGGGGCCGCGACATCATCGCTGCCGATCATCGGCGCGAGTACGGCGACATAGGCGCGCGTTTCGGCCGGCAAGGGACGGCCGTTGTCGCGAAACTCCTCGTAGCGCGCGGGCCCGGCATTGTAGGCCGCCAGGAAACCCGGCGAGCCGTAGCGATCGTGCATCTCGCGCAGATAGGCCGCGCCCGCCAGGATGTTGTCGCGCGGATCATAGGGATCGCTACCGAGACCATGCCGGGCGCGCAGCACCGTCCAGGTGGCAGGCATGATCTGCATGAGGCCGATCGCGCCCTTTGGTGAGATAGCGCGCGCATCGCCTCGGCTTTCGACGCGCATGACAGCGCGGATCCAGGCCTCCGGGATGCCGAAGCGCCGCGCCGCCTCGGCGATAGGACCGGCATAGGGATCGGTCGGCGATGCGCGCTCGGCCGGCGCACGCTGCTCTTGTGAGAGGGCAGCGACGGGCAGCGCGAGTGTCAGGCCGGAAAGGAGAAGGAGGGCTGTGGACCGGACGGTGGTGAACCGTCCGGCGACAGCGCGAGAGGGGCGGGCCGGCATCGCTCAGTCCCGCTCGCCGCGCTTGGGCGGGCGGTTCCAGTGAAGGCCCCAGGCGGATTTGTCATCCGCTGACTGGAAGAGGTTGGCACGGACCGGATGCGGAAAGCAGGGGTCGTCGAGCTGCAGCGCGACGTAATCCCCGGCCTTCTCGCCCGTTCGCTTCCAGCCGGCGCCGACCTCGGGGCCCTCGTCATCGGAGCCGAGATGGACGCGATAGTCCGGTGCGTTCTCGGCGTCGGATTGCTCGGCGGGTACGAGCACAAGTTCGGCGTCGAGGCCGAGCGTTCTGATGCGTCCGGTGTAACCCGACTTGGTGCGGCTGAATTGACCGATCAGGGACATGATTCCCTCCTTGGATGTGCGGTGAGGAAGAGCATGGCCGCGCCGTCACCGCGTCGGCGCGCGCCAGACGAAGCGGCCATCGCCGTCCTCATCGGTGTAGAGAGGAATCGCCCGGCCGATCACGGCGGAGGCGGGAAGCGGACCGAAATAGCGGCCGTCCAGGCTGTCGCGGACCTGCCAATTCATCAGGAACAGCTCGCCCGGGACGACGAGGCGGCAGCCCTGCCAGGCGGGCAATGGCCGACCGAGACGATCGCGCTCCAGCGCATCGCCGAGCGGCACTCCATCGACGGTGATGTTGGCGCTGGTCCGGCAGACGCGCTGTCCGGGAAGCGCGGCGATGCGCTTCATCAGCGGCACCCCCTGGCCGATATAGCCGCGCTCCACCATGAAGGAGGCGAGGGGTTCGGGCGCCCGGATGGCAACGAGATCGGTGACTTCCGCGGACCGCTCGGGCTCAATCGCGTAAAGGCCGATCGGCGTGCTCGCCGACGCGTTCCAGATCAGCTTCGGTGCGAAGGAAACGACCGACAGGACACCGAGTAGCGACACGGCGGCGGTCGTCGTGAGGACGTAGCCAAGCCGGCTCATGCGCCGATCTCCCGGCGCAACAGGAAGGCGCGGTGGCGCGCCGCCGTGTAGGCGCGCGGCGTCTCGCCGGCGGCCATGCGGTTGTGGACGTGCCGCCAGTGATCGGGCGAGACCTCGGCCGGATCGATGCCGATCGCCTCGATCGCATCGATGAGCTGGAGCACGCGCTCCACCTTCGGCCAGCCATCGACGCGCAGCAGGATATCGCCGCCGGGCGTCACGGTCGGGACCGTCTGGCAAGGTGTGCCGCGGGGGAGAGCGCGCATGATGTCGAGGCGCGAGAGCACAGTGCCGTGCTCGTTCGC
Organism: Rhizobium sp. AB2/73; assembly: GCF_020871915.1. Classification (NCBI taxonomy): domain Bacteria; kingdom Pseudomonadati; phylum Pseudomonadota; class Alphaproteobacteria; order Hyphomicrobiales; family Rhizobiaceae; genus Rhizobium; species Rhizobium sp. AB2/73. Next base: position 1,300,984 of record NZ_CP067071.1, read on the forward strand.
CGCCCAGCGCACCAGCGCGAAGTTGGTCCCTGGAGGGAAGAAGAGGATGCGGCGGCGGCGATCGAGGACCTGTTCGCGTACATCGTGGCCGAAGCGGATCCAATGCTCCATCCGCTTCTCGATCCAGATCAGCTTGACCTCCGTGAGATCGTCTGGCGGCGCTTCGGCGGGAGCGCGGCCGACGCGTGCGGATGCGGCGGCAAGGCCGGTCATGATCCTTCTCCTGACGGGGGTGGGAATTCGCGTTCAAAGAGGGCGCGCAGCATGTCGGCGACGGTCTGGCCGCGCTGGAAGGCAGCGATCTTGATGCGGCCGCGCATGTCGGCAGTGACGTCGATTGTCAGCCGGGCTGTGAATTGCTCGGCAGACGGCACGTGCTGCGCCTGACGGTCGGGCGCCTTGATCCAGCTTTCCGGATCGGCAGGCCGGGACGCGAAGCTGCGTTTCGGGGACCGCTGGCTCATGCGTCGATCCTCGCCACCTCGGCGGCGAGCGCGGCGATCTCGCGCGCGCCCGGGCAGTCCTCATCCTGTTCGGCGGCGAGCCGGCCGGTCTGCACGACATCGGCGAAGACGATGCGCTGACCGATGGTGGTCGCGAGCAGCGGCGGATCGTGATCGGCGAGCGTCTCGGCGGTCTCGCGCGCGAGCACGGTGCGGGCCGCGCAGCGGTTCAGCACGAAGCGGGCAGCGAGCTCAGGGCGGTAGATGCGCGCCTCGCCGAGCAGGGTCAGCATCTCGGCCGAGGCCCAGCCGTCGAACGGCGAAGGCTGCACCGGGATCAGCACCAGATCGGCGGCGAGCAGCGCCGAGCGCATCAGCCCGGCAACACGCGGCGGCCCGTCAATGACGACGTGATCGGCGTCGCGAGCGAGCTCCGGCGCTTCGCGATGGAGGGTGTCGCGCGCGAGGCCGACGACCCCGAAAAGCCGCCCCAGCCCCTCCCGGCTGCGCTGCTGCGACCAGTCGAGGGCGGAGCCTTGCGGGTCGGCGTCGATCAGCGTGACGCGCTTGCGCTCGCGAGCCCATTCACCGGCGAGATGCAGCGCCAGCGTCGTCTTGCCGACGCCGCCCTTCTGGTTGAGCAGCGCGACGATCATGGCGCGCCCTTCCTTGCCGGCGGCGGGTTATCCGCAGGCGTGGAAAAGCGGTGGTCCGTTAGAAAGATTCCGAAGGAATCTAGGTTAGATAAGTTAGAGGGCTCGCAAGCTGCTGATTCAGCGCGAGGAATCGATGATTCCCGTCCCCGATAGCACGAGAGTCCGGTCCCCGATGGCACGATAGTGCGGGTCCCCGATAGCACGAGACGATTCACAGCTTATCCCCAGGACGAGTTGCCGAGCGGCGACGACGGCGTGGGATGCCGAGCGCGTCGGGGTCGGTCGGTGCGAAGGAAAGGATTTCCGGGCCGCCGACGCATTGCTCGATGGCGAGGCGGTAGCCCGGCAGAGGCTGGCGGCGGACGATGTCGCGCAGGTCGTAAGCGAAGTGCTTGAGCGGCGAGAGGCTGCCCGACTTGGCGTGGAGATGCGAGAAATCGAAGCTCCAGCCGGACTCCTGTTTGCCGCCATGCTTGCGCACGAGCCGGTAGAGCCAGCGCTCCAATCCGCCGGTCAGCCCGAAATAGTTGCGGTCGATCGTCAGCACGAGCGCCTCGTCCAGCACGGCGCCGTAGAACCAGTCCGGCACGATCAGCTCGAGGCCGAGCGGGCGACCACGATGATCGGCGCGCTCCTTCCATTCGTTGATCCAGGAAAAGCGGTGCATCCGCCGCTCGGTGGGCTGGCGGATGGAGGTCGCCACTGTTGTCGACTGGAGCCGGTCGAGCGCGGCCTTCAGGCGGTCGTAGTCCCGTAAGGAAACGCCACGGCCAATGAAATTGAGAATTTCGTACGGGGTTGTGGCCATCAGACGTGAAGGGCGCAGGCCGAGATCGCGCGCTTCCACGATCTGCGAGGCGGCCCAGATCAGAACGTCGGCGTCCCAGATCGTGGCCATGCCATGCTCGGCGACGGCCTCGACGCGGATCTTCACCGAGCCCGCCTTGAAGTCGATCGGCGCCAGGCGCTTCGACTTGGCGAGCGAGAAGAAGGGATAGGCCATGAGGTCCTGCGCATCGCGGGGCGCGAGATCGCCGGGCAGCGCCCGGAAGAGGTCCAGCTGCGCGCGCTCGTCGCGATGATGGTGGCGGGACGACATGGCCGGCTACCTCAGCGCGAAAAGCGCCCGCCGGCGGCAGGCGCGGGCGCGGCATGGCGCTTTGCCGGCTGCACAGAGCCGCCGCGCGGATCGGAGGTCGAGGTGACGAGGCCGCGATCCGCCCAGGCCTGGAGGTCATCGACGGAATAGACGACGCGACCGCCGAGCTTGCGGTAGATCGGCCCGGTCCCGTAGGTCCGGTGCTTTTCGAGGGTTCGCTCGGAAAGGCCGAGAAAGCGTGCCGCCTCCTGTGTTCTCAGGTAGCGTGGCGGTAGATTGGCGGCTTTCTCGGCCATGATCGAACCTCCGTGATCTCGCAGACGGCCGCTTCGAACGAGCGGCGGGATGCGAGCACGGTGGCGCGAGGACGGCGCCTCGCACGATGTCGAAGTAAGCGGGTTAAATTCGACACTCTGCGGGGCGTCAGCGATCCCGGCGCGGACGGCGGAGCAATGTCCGGTAGCCACCCCGCACAAGCTTCATGCCGTCGCGGGCGAGGCGAATGGTCATCTCCCGGATGGGATCACCGACCCAGGAGGCTGGATCGATCTTATGTTGTGGGAAGAGATGTTCGGCGACGACGCGATATATGGCGCCGGCGTGCCGCGCATCGACGGCGCGGAGCATCTGGCGGGCGCGCTCGCGTCGTTGCGGGGTCACCCGTGGGTCGGGAGGGACACGTCGCCCTGTGACGGCTGCCCAGAAGCGCGTCAGAGCAGTCAGCCGATCGGGGGTGAGATCGTCCAAGGGGACCACTGCGGAGAGCGGACTGTCCCCAATCAACTCGGCGAGGCTGACGTCGAAGGGATGGCTGCGTATCTGAAGCTCGACCAGCGTGGTGTCCCGCTCGAGCGTTGTGTGGCGACGCAATTCATCCGCAGTGAGATGGAAGCCTTCGGCAGGCGCCGGACCGGTTTCGAGCAGGATCGCGGCCGGATCTGCTTGCGGGGTCCAGAAGACTGGCTGGATGAGGGCGGTGGCTTGCGGGTCGGCTGCGAAATCGCAACCCCCATTGCTGTGCAAACTCCTCGGCGGCCTTTTCGGTGAGCCGGCCGCTGGACAGTAGCTCAGAATAAGATTGTCTGTAATCGGGATTGCGCCGCAGGAACTCCCAGGCAAGCTGACTGGGCGTCAGGTCATCGACATAATCGTAAGCGGCCGCAGACCGCCAATCTTCACCCTCTGACATCCTCCACTGCCTCCACGTGTTGAACGCAACGCGAGTTGCCTGGACGTCACGATTCCAAGTTGAATTTTTGCCGGGAAGAACGAAGTTGGACCAACGTGATGCAAGTTCTGCATCACCTCAATGAAGACGGGGGCCGAAAAGCTCGCCGAAGCCGTTCTTGGTCATCCATTTTGCTCGGGCGAGATGAGTGGTGTGGACCAGTGCGGCGCGTTTGGGGTCGGTTTTGGCACAGATTCCGAACAGCACTTCGACGACCTCTTTCCAGTCCGCACCCTCAGCGTCCGCGTCGAGAAGGCGCAGATACAGCTTCAAATGCGTACGGTCGTAGGCGGTCAGCGCGGCACCGCCAGGTGGCTCGTCCAGGAAATCTTCTTTGGTCATGGCATCCCCCGACGAAGGATGTATCCATTTTGAAGGATTTTGTTAACGCTGTTTGGAAGGCGTCGCATAGCTGCGATACCGTCGCATGACGGTCGAGCGGTTTGAAGGCACGCCAAGCCGTCAGCGGTCTTTCTTCCTCTCGACAAGCATCACTCCCACGCCCTGGTCGGAGTTCAGGAAGACGATACCGCTGCGCTCGAAGGCGCGCCGGACCTCATCGCGTGTGCTCTCGTACACCTCGAGGCCGTTTTCGGATTCGAGGCGCTTGAGCGCGGTCAGCGATACCCGGGCCTTGTCAGCGAGCGTCTCCTGCGTCCAACCCAGCAACGCGCGTGCGGCCCGCGATTGTCGGGCGGTGATCATGCATGATCACCTCCCATACGGACCCACGCGCACGCCAAAACTACGACTATAATAGTCGCTCTTCGGATGAGAGACTAGCCGCAAGTGCCTTTATGGAAGCCGCGAGGTGGTCTCCCTCTGCAACTGATTCGGTCGCTATGCATGAGAGAAGGCCCCGGCTTTTGGCCGGGGCCTTGCGCGGGTGCCTCAGTCGCTGCGCCGGCCGTTCGGACGGGACCAGATCAGCGAGAAGGTGTCTTCGCCCTCGTCGTCGAAGAGGTTGGCGTAGATCGGGGCGGTGAAGCTCGGATCGTCGAGCTTGAGGCCCAGATAGCCGCGGCCCTCGTTGGAGCGCTTGGACCAGGCGGCGCCGATCTCGGCGCGGCCGACCAGGACCCGGTGGCTGGGGGCGTTCTCGCCGGTGGCGCGCTGGTCGGGGACGATGCGCACGTTCTTGGCCTGGACGCTGAGGGTGACGATTTCGCCGGTGAACTCGTTCGAGCCGGTCTTCTTGAAGGTGCCGATGGTCGCCATTGTAAGTCTCCGTTTTCCGTTCCCGAGCCCGCACCATTGCGGCCTCGATGGCGATCGGCAGGCCGGAGGCGATCGACGGCGCACCCCGAAGGGGCCTGACAGCTAAGGAGGGCTTTCTTGATGATGTGGACACCCCCACCTCTACCGCCGAGGATATCGGTAGGGACCAATCAAACGTTGGGAAGGAAACGGGATGTCCAGGCTGACTATCGGAATCGATCTCGCAAAGAATGTCTTTCAAGTACACGGTATCGACGGTGATAATCGGGTCGTCATCGCGCAGAAGCTGCGGCGGGCACACTTTCTTCCATTCTTTGCCAAGCTAGAACCGTGCCTGATCGGCATGGAAGCCTGCGCTTCGGCGCACCATTGGGCGCGCGAACTGACTGGCATGGGACACGAGGTCAAGCTGATGGCGCCGACCTATGTGAAGCCGTACGTCAAGCGCGGGAAGAACGACATGGTGGATGCCGAGGCGATCTGCGAGGCAGTCACCAGGCCGACCATGCGGTTTGTTCCGATCAAGACCGCGTCACAGCAATCGATCCTGATGGTGCACAAGTCGCGTGCCCTTCTCATCCGGCAGAGGACCATGCTGGTGAACGCCTTGCGAGGCCATCTCACCGAGATCGGCATCGTGGCGCCGGTAGGGATCGAGAGGACGGCAGAACTCGTCGGGCGGGTGCTCGCACACGATCCGACCGAGCTGGACGTTCCGCCGCTCGTGATTGACATCGTCGTATCCTTGGCCAAGCAAATAGACTCCCTGACCGCCGAGGTCAGGACACTTGAGGCCAAGATACGCGAATGGCATCGAACGAGCGAAGCAAGCCGCCGGCTTGCGACGATCCCGGGCGTCGGCGTGATCACGGCCACAGCGTTGGCCGCCACGGTGACTGATGCTTCCGTCTTCAGATCCGGGCGGGAACTTGCAGCATGGCTCGGCCTCACGCCTCGATCGAACTCGTCCGGAGGAAAGGAACGGCTCGGCAGGATTACAAAGGCGGGGAACAGATATCTACGAACGCTGCTGATCGTCGGCGCGACAGCCGTCCTCCGGCATGTCAGGCACAAGATGCACGGTCCGCTCATCGAGTGGGTCAGGAAACTGCTTCTGACCAAGTCCGCGCGTCTGACCACCGTGGCGCTGGCGAACAAAATGGCGCGGATCGCATGGGCCGTGATGGCCAGGCGCACAGTTTACGCTAACGCCGTCGCATAGACATCGACGCCGACAGCGTCACCAAGTTCGGAGGGCCTGCCAGACGATCGTGATGAATACCGGTTTTGCCGGGGATCAGGACAACCCGTTCGCGAGACTGCATCAGCAGAATGCGCTTTTTTGATTGGGACCATGATCCGCGGACTTCATCAAGGCCCGCGGCCGTTCGGCCGATCATCAGAGAGGCCGGACATATGCGAGCAGCCAGCCGGATTCAGAAAGATCAGAAGAAAGGCTTGACCGAGGGGGTGTCCACATATGTCTCGCGAGGAATGCGGCGCAGCCGGCAGGGGAAGAAAGTTTAACGCGGCTGTTGCGTCATAGGCGATCGAGGCGCAGCCGGCCTTCGGCCAGATCAGGCCATTGAAGAGGCCGTTTGGAGCGGTCGAGGCACGGTCAGATAACGGAGAAGATGGCGGCCGTCCCGCAAAGGCAAACCGGCGCCGCCGCAGGCTCGCCAGCTTCGTCTGCTCTCCCGGCAGGCCGACGCTGCCGCATCCTGGCCTACCGCCGCCATGATGGAGATCGCCGCGCCGGACGTCCTGTGGCCCGCCGAAACATTGCTCTGCTCTCGCAGCGCACCAGCGAGGACGGCCTTTCGGGCCAGCGTCGGCCCGCGCCACACACGCCTATTGCTCCGACATGAGACGACGAGGGCGACCACCTCCGCCGCTGCCCTGATCCTCCTGACGGCGATGATGAAGATCAGGCCCGTGCAAGGTCCCGGCCGGGCGGGGCCGGAGCCGCCGCCATTCCAGCGACCCGCACGAAGGCGGTGATGCCGACCGCGACCGCGCCGATTACGGAGAAGGTGATCTGCCACGCGTCGGACGGCATGAGGTGCTTCACGATACCATGGGTGGCATGGAAGCCGGCGATCGCTGCCGGCGCCACGAAGGCTGCGGCCACGATCAGCTTCAACCACATAGGCCGGACGAAGGTGATGAGCAGATGGCCGGCGGCGAGCGTGATCGCCGCCGCGATGGCGCCGACCAGGATGGCGCCCGGGATGCCGGCGCCCGTGCCGTGCGCCCAAGCGCCGGTGGTCACGCCGACGAACGCCGGCAGCGCGAAGACGGCCAGCGTGAACAGCAGCCAGCAAAGCAGGCCTATCGCTGCGAGGGATGCAAGTATTGCGAGGATGATCATGGCGGTGGTTTCCGTATGGACAAGGTCTGACGGCCGCGCCTTCCACCACCACCACGGCGCCGCTGAAGTATAGCGCAAGAGCGCGCGTGCCGGGAGCGGAAATCGGCGGCGATTTCCGCTCGGGCGACCGGGGCGCCCCGGTCAGGGGGCGAAAGGATCGATCTCATGGACGATGGCGGCGATGTCGCCGTCATATTCGCTGGCGGGCGTGACCGACAGCGTGCCGTCGCCGGCCTGGAAGATGATGATGGCGGCCATCAGCGTGGTGGCGAGGCTGAAGGCGAAGGCGTGAGCGTCGTTGAGGGACATCGATCCGGCTCCTGTTCGAGCGGAGGACCATCCCCCGCTGACAGGCGCCCGATGTGTCGGGCTGAGCGCTGCAATCACCGCGCAGGTGAAGCCGGAGCGGCGGCATGCTCGCATAGCCGACCCTTTACGGGTTGATGGCGTCAAGCGGTCAGTCTGACCAAAGGATCAGCGCAGATCAGGCGGGGAGAGTGCGCCGCTGACGAGGCGGATCGATCGCAACGATTGGCTTGCCAATCGGGCTTCCGGTCGAATTTCACGCACCGGCAAGGTAGCTAGCCTAAAATCCGCCGGCCCAGACACGTTCTCCATCCATCGAACTGGGTAATGGAAGGGGTTCCAGGCGACCGGTAGATGGCGAGGTTCTCAGCCCACGGCGCCGAAGAGCCTGGCGGTGCTTTGAGGAGCCTCGGGGCCGAAGAACTGCGCTAGGTTTTGGGCACTGGTTTGCGCGACCCCGGCGCTACGGGGGAACAGGCGCTGTTCGTATTCGGCGATGGCGGCTCCTGCGTCATGTCCCGCGGCAATCGAAAGGGCTAGATCGGCCGCGTCATACATTGCCAGGTTTGCGCCTTCACCGGCGAAGGGAGACATCAGATGCGCGGCATCGCCGAGCAACGTCACTCCTGGCTTGCGGTGCCACCTATGGTCGACCGGTAGCGCGTAGATCGGCCGTATGACAGGTAAAATATCCGTGCTCGTAATCAGCGCGATTAGCGAAGTCGCCCAACCGTCGAACTGCTGGGCGACCCTTGCCAGGCCAGCGCGCGCCTCCGTGAAGTCGATGGTTGATGCCCAATTCTCGGGTTTGTTGATTGCGACATAGACATGAACACTGCCATCCGCGTTGCGATGGGCAAGAATGCCCTTGCCGGGCGCCACCGCCATCAGTGTCCCAGTCCCGATGACCTCGGCGCTTGCGGCGTTACACGGATGGTCCGCTGACAGGTGCGTCTCGACAAAACAGGTTCCCGTATATTCGGGCTTTGATTGGGAAAGGAGGGGCCGCACCCTCGACCATGCGCCATCCGCTCCTACCAGCAGCGAAGTTGTGACGCCTGTGCCATCGGCGAAGCGGAGTTCGTTCAGACCGGTACCTTTCGGCGATACCGACGCGACCTTGCGGCCCCAGTGGATCATGCCCTGCGGCAAGGCATCGATCAGCATCTTGCGGAGTTCGCCGCGGTCCACTTCGGGGCGCCTGCCGAGGGGAGTGCCGGGCTTATCGAGCAATATCGCGCCGTTTCGATCGACGATGCGCTTGGCATCCTCGCCGGGACGCACGAGTTGCTGGAATCGCTCGAACAGACCAGCGGCCTTCAGGGCATGCTGGCCGGTCTCTTCATGCATGTCGAGCAACCCGCCCTGCGTGCGGGCGCCGACCGATGCTTCTGCTTCGTAGATCACGGCGGCAATGCCGTTGAGATGAAGAATGCGAGCCAGGGTGAGGCCACCCAAACCTGCGCCGACGATGGTGACGGACTGTTGCATAGCGCGCTCCATGGTTTGCGAGACGCGCCGCGGGGAGCACGACATCGCAAGCCCGATTGCGATCGGGCTGAGTTTGTTGGAGCCGCTGGTCGATCGGAAAGGGATCGGCGTATGCGCGAAACCCGGTGAGGCGGGAATCGTTTTTCGCGACATGCAGAGTTTAGGGCTTTGCACCCGACAGAGCAAGGCGCGGTCCATTCGATTGCGGCGTGGTCGACGGCGCTCATGCGCCGCCAAATCTCCAGACCGGGATGCCGAGCTTCTTGGCCTTGTCGGCGAGATTGTCGTGGATGCCGGTGCCAGGGAAGTGCATCACGCCCTTCGGCACGATCTCCAGGATCTCGTCGTTGCGCTTGAACGGCGCTGCTCGGCCGTGCTTCGTCCAATCGGGCGAGAAGCCGATCTGCGGGACGTTGCGGTTCTTGGCCCAGAGCGAGGCGATCTTCTCGGCGCCCTTCGGTGATTTGCCGTGGATCAGCACCATGTCGGGATGCTTCTCGTGGACCTGATCGAGCTTGGTCCAGATCAGCCGGTGGTCATCGAAGTTGAGCCCGCCGGTGACGACGATCTTCGGGCCCGGCGGCAGGAGTACCTCCTGGTCTGCGCGCTTCTTCGCCATCAGGAAGTCGCGGCTGTCGATCATCGCTGAGGTGAGATTGCGATGGTTGACCTTCGATCCGCTGCGCGGAAGCCAAGTCTTTCCGACGTGGCGCTCGTAGTGTTCCGCGGCTTGGTCGCGCATTAGCTCGAATGCGTTCTGGCGCTCGATCAGCGTCATGCCCTCGGCGATCAAGCGCTCCAGTTCGACGGATTTCACCTCGCTGCCGTCCTGTTCGCGCTGCGCCCGCTTCTGGGCCTGCTCGTTGTCGTCCAGTTCCCGACCGATCCGGTCGATGGCGCGGTGGAAGACGTTGACGGTCGACCAGAGGAGATCGTCGAGGTCGGGTTCGAGGCGCGTGTCCTCCAGGGTGCCGATCAGGGCGTCGAAGATGTCGGCGACAGCGCCCGCGACCTGGTTGCCGTCGGGCAGTAGCCGCTGGTCGGGCTCGTCGGTGAAGGGTCGGTAGCCGTGGAGCTGGAGCTCGTTGAGGACATGGTCGGTGGGTGAGGATTCGTGGTGCGGTTCGAAGTCGTCGTGATCGCGCATGGGATGCTCCGTCGGTGGGACCGCGACCGTCGCGGCCTTCATGGCGACGAAGCCCACGGGCCGGACGGCCGGGCACCCGGAGCGCAAGCGCAGGGCTCGATGGCTAAGGCCGGCTATTTTGCCTCGCGATGGAAAGCGGCCGTCAGGCCGCGCCGGAAAATAGTCGGCCGCCGCCATTGCCCGGCTGGCCGGCTTGTGGGCCGATCGCCCTCTCGAAGGCCGAGGCGCGGTCCCCCTCCGACGGATTGACGCATCCTCCGGGCACGGCGGCGAGCCGCAGGCCCGTTCTCCTGCCGGCTATGCCGCCAACGCCATGAAGCGGACGACGTCCTGCGGTTCGATCTGCAACCGGGCTTCCATGCGCAACGCGTCCAGGCCGAGGGTGCGCAGATCCTCGTTGAAGTCGACCAGCTCCGGCGAGATGACAATCGCCTCGATCCCGGCCGCGTTCGCCCGTTCGATCAAGCTATCGCGCGCCCCGTCGCCGGCCGGATCGTTGTCGCGGACGATGTAGAGCCGCCGCAGCGTGTCGGGGAACAGTATGGCGGCGAGATGCGCAGCGGAGAGCGCCGCCAGCATCGGCATGTCGGGAAGGACCTGGCGGAGCGACAGGACGGTCTCGATGCCTTCGCCGGCCGCCATCACCTCGCTGCCGATGCCGAAGCGAACAGCGTTGCCGAGAAGATCGCCCATTGCCCGCCTCGGCGTGTCGATCGGCGCCTTGTCGCGTCGGCGGGGATCGAGCCAAGTGCGATGCGCCCCGGTGATCTTGCCGTCGAGGTCGGTGACGGCCGCGATCATCGCCGGCCAGGTCTCGGTCGGCGAATGCTCGTCGGGCCGATAGTAGCAGCGCGGGTGGAAATGCAGGCTTCCGGTTCCGCGTAAATCCGTAATACCGCGTTCCCGTAAATACGCCTGTACGAGCGTGCCGTTGATCGGCTGCGACATGCGAACCAACCGGCGCGCCGCTTCGGAGGAGCCATGCGGCGCCGGGATCTGCCGCTGGTGCTCCCAAGGTTGCGGCTTGGGCGGCGGCATGCTGAGGAACGTCCGGGCCTCATCGGCGACGTCCTTGAAGTCGATGAGGCCGCAGCTTTCGCGGATGACGTCGAGAAGATCGCCATGTTCGCCGGTCGCTGCGTCGGTCCATTTGCCGGCTGGACCCTTGGGGGTGTCCTTGAGCCGGACATACATCGAGCGCCCCGGCGCGTTGCGCACGTCGCCCACCAGCCAGTAGCCGCCTTCGCGTCGTCCGCTGGAGAGATAGTGCCGGCACACTGCCTCGGCACGATTGGCGAGACGGCGTGCGAGATCATGCGGAATTTGCGCCATGGTCGTTTCCCATGCGAAAAGGCCCGCCGTCGCCGGCGGGCCAGTCTCGCAAGTCGTTGACGGTTATTCGGCCGCGACCGCGTGGGGAACGTCGTCGGCCATCCCATTCTCTGCGAACGGCCCGTCTTCGGCCATGGCCGTTTCGCCGTCGATTGCCATCGATTGTTCGATCGGCTCAACAGATGCGCTGGTCACGGCGGATTCGACATTCGACACGTTCCGATCGGCGGTGCGAAGCGGTTCAGGCAACCAGTCGGTATCGGCGAGCAGCGTCTGCGCTTCCGCCGCCATGTCGCCCTTCTTCAGATGCTCGATCCGATCGGCCGCGCGTTGCCCCTTCGCCTCCGCCACGGCTTGGAGGATCCGAGCCTTGGTCACACGGCCAAGGAAGTTGTCGACGGTCGGCTTCCAGCCGGCTGCCGCCATGTCGAGATCGACCGCCTGCGCCAGGCGATCGGCATGGGCGAACGCCCGGGGCCGCCTGTTCCAGGGCTCGTATATGGCGTTAACAGAGACACTGACGATATGCGCGAACAAACCAGCTTGGCTGTCGCCGTCCCATTCCTGCAGCACGTCCCAGAGATCGGCCGATTCCTTCGGGAGCGCCTTCGCCCAGCTTTCGTGCCGGGCGCGGATCGCCTCGGCCGAGGCGCTGTCGTTCAGCCCCGGTGCCTGTGCACTGAAGCTCGCGCTCTTCAAGTCCAGCTCGAGGCAGCTATCCGAACCATAGGGGTAGAAGGCCTTGAGCGTCAGGACGTGCAGCGCCGCGACAAAAGCGACGTCAGGCCGTTCGCCGAGCGCCTGGCGCAGGCCAAGCGTCCGGTGCGAGGTCAGCTCGGTCATCAGCTGGTCCGAGATGGGCGAGAGACCCTCGTCCTCCTCCGGATCGGTGGCGGACTCGGCGGTGATAATGGTGTCGTGGCCGTCATAGCTCGCCGCCATGGCGCCGTCCTCCACCGAGCCGGGCTCCGCTTCCGCCGGCAGTTCGTCCTCGGGGCGAACATAGCCGCGCTCGACGCGAAGATGGCCGTCAGCAGCGATGCTGATGAAGGCGCCTGCGCGCGTGATCTCGCTGGCGTCGAACAGCACGGGGCGGTCGTCGAAGCCCTCGATCGCCGTTTCCAGCTCCGACAGCCGCTCGTCGACCTCGTCGGGCAGTTCGTCGGCGTCCTGATACTCGTCGGACAGCCGGTCCAGCTCGGCTTGTAGCGCGTCGCGGGTTGCTTCCTCCTCGGCCGTGAGCGCGACGGTCTCGCCACGAAGCTGGCGCAAACCGAAGGCATGCCCATAGGCGAAATCGGGGGCGACTTCGATCCACTTCCAGCCCTCGGCGGCGATCGCCTCGGACTCCGCCTTTAGTTTCTCGGCCACCATCTGGTCGACGAGCGCGACATCCTGAAGCCAGCCGCCGTCGTCGCCCTGGAACAGGTCGCGTAGCACCGAGCCGCCCGCAGCCACGTAAGCGTCCACGCCGATGAACTGCACCCTCTTGTCCACGGCCCGGATCGCGCCCTCTGTCAGCATGCGGCGGATGGTATAGGGCTGCTTGTCGTAGGAGGCCTTCAGGCGCTCGAACACCTGCTCCTGGCGCTCGTGGTCACCTGAGACGGTGAAGGCCATGAGTTGGTCGAGCGTCATGCCATCCTCGGCATAGACGTCGAGCAGTGCCGGCGAGACCGACGCCAGCTTCAGGCGCTGCTTCACCACGTTGACCGAGACGAAGAAAGCGGCGGCGATCTCTTCCTCGGACTGGCCTTGCTCGCGCAGCGCCAGGAATGCCCGAAATTGATCGAGAGGATGCAGCGGCGCCCGCTGGACATTCTCTGCCAGCGAGTCCTCCTCGGCGATGCCACTGTTGCGGACGATGCAGGGCACCGGCGCGGTCTTGGCGAGGCGCTTCTGCTTCACGAGCAACTCCAGCGCCCGGTAGCGCCGGCCGCCGGCCGGAATCTCGAACAGGCCGGTCTCGGTGCCGGCTTGGTCGACGACCGGGCGGACGCTGAGGCCCTGCAGCAGGCCGCGGCGAGCAATGTCTTCCGCCAACTCCTCGATCGAGACGCCGGCCTTCACACGCCGGACGTTCGATTGGGACAAGACGAGCTTATTGAAGGGGATGTCGCACGAGGGCGAAAGGGTGATCTTCTGAACGGCACGTGTCATCGGGATGTACTCCGCGACGGGCGGCCGAAAGCCTCTCTCTCGGCCTCCAACCCGTCACGAAGTGCAGCGCCGCCCTCTCACTCTGAGGACAGCGCCGCAAAACCGACGATACGGAAAGACGGAAAGTCACAGAGCCGGAGACACGTCGTTCCGCATCTCCGGCTTTCCAGGATCAGGCCGCTCGGTCGAGCAGCTTCTTCGCCCGCGCCTCCAGGTCGAGCCGAGCATCCTGGTGGGTCTTGTCTCGCGCGATGGCGGTGATGCCCTGAACGAAGTCGAACACACTCTCGGGCTTGCGGCCTTCCTCAGCCAAGACGGTCTCGATGATCTTCGCCATCTCGGCCTTGGAGAAGCCGCGCTTGCGCAGGAAGTCGCTGCGGTCCTCGTCGGAGCGGGCGACGATCTTTTCCCGCGCCGCCTTGATGCCGTTGACGAACGGCATGGGCGAAGAGTTCGCGAAGCGGGTGAGCGCCGGTGCAGCCTCGTGGGCGAAGCGCGAGGCGGCGTACTTCGAGTGGCGGATGGTGATCTCCTCGAAATCCTCGACGCCCCAGAGATTGCGGTTTTGGCAGACGGCGCGGAGATAGAAGCTCGCCATGCCGAGCGTCTTCGCGCCGACCTCGGAATTCCAGCAGTAGAAGCCACGGAAGTAGAGGTCGGGCGACCCGTCCGGCAACCGACCAGCCTCAATCGGATTCAAGTCGTCGACCAGGAAGAGAAAGACGTCGCGATCGGACGCGTAGAGCGTCGTCGTGTCCTGAGTCATGTCGACACGCGGATTATAGATTCCCGTCGACCAGTCGAGCACGCCTGGCACTTTCCAGCGGGTGTCGCCCGTGCCGTTGCCGGCGATGCGCTGGACGGCGGCGACCAGCTCGTGGTCGAAGATGCGGCCGTAATCGGGCCCGGTGACGGCACGCAGCTCGAGGCGGCCGTCCTCGATCTCCAGTGTCTTCACCTGCTCGGCGCGGTGCGAGCTCAGGCCAAATTGCAGATTGATGCCGGCGAGCGGCGCCGGGAGCTGGCGGAGATAGGCGGCCGGCGCACCGACCAGGCCGGCGAGCTGGCCGAAGCTCCAGTGGGTCGGTGCGATCGGTTCGCCGGAGCCGGGCAGCATCAGCGCCAGGCGTTCGGCGTCATCCCGATTGGCTTCCACGCGGATTGCTGCGCTCTCTACGGTTCGCGTTCGGCTGCGCTCGGTCCGGCCACGCACTGCGGCGTAGAGGTCGGACAGGGACAGGTAACGCTCGTCCGCCGGGCGCGAAAACCACTCTGACGACACGCGGCCGACGCGCTTGCCACGGGTCGCATCCACCTTGTAGCCGCCGACGCGGTCGCGGGCACTGCTCAGATCTTCTTGGGTCATGGGGCATCTCCACGACGGGCGCCGGAGACCTCTCTCCAGCCCTCAACCCGTCACGGAAATTCGTCCTCCCTCTCACTCTAAGGGTAAACGCTCATTTCTAAGCACCTTCATTGGTTGAATGGAGTGGTGCAAAGGGTGTCCACCGACTGAAAGGGTGGACACCGATGGGAACTATGGGAGCGAATGGAGACAAACCGCACGTGCTGTTTGTCGACCGGCAAGGCAACCATCACTACGATCGTGCATGGAAGAAGCAGGTTGTTGCTTGCGCCCTTGAGCCCGGCGCATCGCTGTCGCGCGTTGCCATTGATCACGGGATAAATACGAACCTTGTGCGCAAATGGGTGCGTAAGCACAAGGCAGCGGAAATGGAAGCCTTGTCACCATCGCCACCTTTGGCGTCGGCTTTTATTCCGGTTCGCATCGAGCCTGCTACAAGTGGCGTCATACCTGGACATAATAGTGCTCACGCGCTGGATTTGGCTGCGAGCAATCCTGGCGCGATGCAGCTGGCATCTGCGAAGGTGGCGTCACTCTCTTCTGTCACCAAGCTGAATGTGACTTTGCCCAACGGTGTGACGTTATCGCTGGAATGCGATGATGTACGGACATTAACAGCCGTCATCGGAGCGGTTAGGGATGTTTAAGTTTGCCTCTGACGTTCAGGTCTATCTGCACCGTGATCCCATCGACTTCCGGGGCGGGATCAACAGCCTTGCAGTCCTTGTCCAGGAGGAGATGGAACTCGACCCGTTCACGCCAGCGATCTTTGCATTTTGCAACCGGCGTCGGGACCGAATGAAGATTTTGTTCTTCGATCGATCCGGCTTTGTGCTCATATTGAAGCGATTGACCGACGACAAATTCCGCTGGCCACAGCGTCAGGAAACAATAGTGCAGCTTACGACGGAACAATTACACTGGTTACTTGACGGTATCGATATCGATGCGATGGTTCGCCATCCGGTACGGCAATATAGAATTGCTGGTTGATGCGAATATCGTAACAAAATCTGAATTCATTTATTGACGCCGTTGGTCGCGTTCGATTCAAGCATTGGGATGAATCGAACCGACAACCCCACTGTTGAAGAACTGATGGCGCAGATAGCTGCGCTGCAAGCGGAGAACCAGAAGCTCTCCGAACGTGTCTTCAAACTTGAGGAAGAATTGGCCCTGGCGCGACTGCACCGTTTTGCTCCGCGTAGTGAGAAGGGTGTTGATCGCGTCTTCAACGAAGCCGAACAGGCTGCCCTTGAGGCAGATGCGGACGAAGACCTCGCCGATACCGATGATGTGGACACCGCTGAATTGCCAGAGACGGGATTGCCGGACACCGAGGCGGGGCAAGGCAAAAAGCGCGGACGTAAACCGCTTCCTTCAAACCTGCCACGCGAACGTGTCGAATACGACCTCCCCGACGATCAGAAGATTTGTCCATGTTGCAGTCGCCGGCTGCATCGCATGGGTGAACTGGTCACCGAGCAGCTTCACATCGAGGTGAAGGCCAAGGTCTTGCAGAATGCGCGTGCCAAATATGCGTGCCGAAACTGCGACCGTACCGGCATCAAAACACCGATCGTTATTGCCCCGATGCCTGCGCAACCTTTGCCGGGCAGCATCGCCACGGCTTCGACGCTGGCCTTCGCGCTCGTTCACAAGTTTGTTGACGGCACACCGCTCTATCGGTTGAGCAAGGCCTTCGAACGGGCTGGCGTTCCCGTTAGTCGTGGGGCTCTCGGACATTGGGTGATCGGTTCCAGCGAGAAGCATCTGCATCGGATCTATGACGCGCTAAAACTGCGGCTCAGATCCCATTCCCTCATCCACGGCGACGAGACCACGGTTCAGGTGCTGAAGGAAAAGGACAAGACTCCCACCAGCATATCCTACATGTGGGCGTATCGCAGCAGCCAGGATAGTGACGAACCGATCGTGCTGCTCGATTATCAGCCCGGTCGAGGGCAGCAATATCCGCAAGCCTTCCTTGGAGATTATCGCGGTATATTGGTGAGCGACGGTTATGCGGCCTGGCGCACCTTGAAAGGTGCCACCCATATCGGGTGCATGGCTCATTCACGGCGGCGCTTTGTCGAGGCGCTGCGAGCCAGAAAGAAAGGCGGGGGACCACCGGAACAGGCGCTGAAATTCTTCGAGCAACTTTACCGGATTGAAAAACAGGCTCGCGAGGAAAAGCCAAATGATGGTGAAACGCAGGCTGACTGTATTCGTCGCTTTCGTCAACAGCACAGCATTCCCGTCCTGAATGCCCTCAAGGAATGGCTCGACAAGATTGCCCCGAAGGTTTTGCCGGAAAGCAAGCTTGAGGATGCGGTCTCGTATACGCGGAACCAGTGGGAATACCTGATCCGCTACACCCAAGATGGCAACATGCCGATCGACAACAACCTTTTGGAACGAGACATCAGAATCTTTGCAACGGGAAGAAAATCCTGGCTCTTTAGCGATACCGTAGACGGAGCAAAGGCCAGTGCCGTCATCTATAGTCTGATGTTGACCTGCCGCGCATGCCGCATCGAACCCCTTGCGTGGCTGCGACACGTCCTCGCGGAACTGCCCCAGCGGCGTCCCGACGACAATATTGACGACCTGCTCCCCTTCAACTTCCCCAAGCGCTCGAGTGTTGAAGCCGCCGTCTGATTCGCGACGATCCAACCTCAAATCATAAAGTAATCGGCAATCCCCAGGCCGAAGACCGCAAAATCGCCTCTTAATAACCCCCGAAATTAGCGCTTACCTCTAAGGGGCGTTGCGGGGGCTCCCCGCAGGGGAAGGCTTTCCCCTCAAGGCGTGCTACGAGGAGACATAAGCCAACCGGTCAGTCGCGCTTCGCGGCTCGGCAGACTTCCGGACGTGTCTTTATATTGTTCCTCATTTGTTCTATGAGTAAGTGCTGGAGCCAAGCAGCTGCTCAGTAGTCATAGGTTTCTGAGGAAGAGAGATGAAATGTGGTGCACATTACACTCCGAACGCATATGTTGGGTGCAAATTGCATCAGGAGGCGATTCATGCCCGCCGCAGCGCTCAAGAAATCGGTCCGGACATCCGTGATCCTGCCTGAGACGGCACATACACGGATTCAGGCTCTGGCGGACGCCAACAATGTCTCGGCCGCCTGGGTCATCCGTGCGGCTGTGATGCAGTTTCTTGATGAGCATGGGGACGAAACGCAGCTTCCTCTGAAGCTTCCGCGAACGAAGAAGGGGGAATGAGAATGAGCTCGGACGCGATTGGCAGAAAGATTGCCCGGATCCGTGCGGGTGGAAAGCCGCGGCTGCTGGACCTGTTCGCAGGTTGCGGGGGATTGTCGCTGGGGTTTCAGGCGGCGGGATATGCGCTGCAGGCCGCAATTGAATTCGATCCTGATGCTGCACGTTCGCATGGTTTGAATTTTCACGGAGGCGACCCAAAGCACAGTCGCGCTCGCGACATTATCACCACACATCCAGAGGACCTCGTAGCAGAACTGGACCTCGGATCCGTTGCAGATGCAGTCGATGTTATTGTCGGGGGCCCGCCCTGTCAGGCTTTCGCGCGTGTTGGCCGGCCAAAGCTGCGTGAGATCGACGCCCATCCGCAGGCATTCCGGCATGACCCTCGAGCGCGTCTCTATCAGGAATATCTACGATACGTCGACGCTTTTCAGCCCCTTGCGGTGCTGGTCGAAAATGTCCCGGACGTTCTCAATCATGGCGGCCAGAACATCGCCGAGGAAATCTGCGAAGTCCTTGAGGACAAGGGGTATGTCTGCGGTTACACACTACTGAATGCCGCCTTTTTTGGCGTGCCACAGATGCGGGAACGCATGTTCCTCGTGGCCTACCGTCGTGAGATCGCCGAAAGGGTGTCGTTCCCCGAACCTACAAACTGGCTGGTGCTGCCGCCAGGCTACGAGGGATCGCGTGCAGTCGCCTTGAAGGTGCTGAACGGCCATCTCGAGGAGGCGCATGACTACCATGAGCCGCCAATAGCCAGTCCGGAGCTGCCGCCGGCCGTCACGGCTGAACAGGCCCTCGGAGACCTGCCGCCGATTTTCGCCCGGGAGGAACTTGCGGCGGGCCACCTGCGCCGCGGTGCCCGGCGCTTCGACCAGATCATTCCATATGACCGGAGGCGCAAAATTTCCGCCTATGCGCGCCTGATGCGATCCTGGCCGGGATTTGAAGCTCCAGAAGGAGGTCTCCGGGATCACGTCATTCGCTATCTGCCGCGCGACTACGAGCTGTTCGCACGTCTCAACCCCGGTGATCAGTATCCGCAAGCGTGGCAGCACGCCATGAACATGCTGTCCGAAAAGATCGCGGAGTTGCGGCGCAAGGGAAAAGTGGTGCGCGAAGGCTCTGCCGAATACGAGCGTCTGCGTGACGCGATCGTTCCTCCTTATGATGCCACCAAATTCCCGAACAAATGGCGGAAGATGTGGCGTGATCAGCCGGCGCGCACTTTGATGGCGCATCTTGGCAAGGACAGTTATAGCCACATCCATTACGACAGCGAGCAGGCGCGCACGATCTCCGTGCGCGAAGCGGCACGGCTGCAGTCCTTTCCCGACGGCTTTGTCTTCTGCGGAACCATGAATCCGGCGTTCCGGCAGATTGGCAATGCCGTGCCGCCTCTTATGGCGAAAGCACTCGCGGAAACCATGATGATTGCCCTCCGGGGCACGGAGGAGCAGGACTATCATGTCAGCAGAAGAGCGGCAGCAGCAGTTTGAGGTCGCAATTCGCGCTCAGCCGGGCATCCGATCAGAAGCGCGAATTGCAAAGAACTTCGGATTCTCAAACAGCGCCCGTGTCATCGAGGGTGGGCTGTTTGCCTGCACGAACAATCTGGAAGCGTACTCGGCCGGTTTGGCGGCGGGTCGCACTGCGCCGCTCGAGCAGTTCATCTTCCTGTGCGTTCTGACCTTCCCGCCGCAGGATGAGGTCTATTTCGCGGTCACCGTCACGACTGAAGCCGATCGTATCAACAAGGGGTTGCTGAAGCTCTTCCACGAAGGCGAGGAGCGTAACAAGCAGCTTGTCGCCGCATCGAAAAAGCCCGGCAGCATCAGCAACAATGTGAAATTTTATATAACCGACACCGGTGACATCTTTTTTCACAACCATGATTTTCGGGATTCACTGCGAAGTGGTCCCGGAGAGCCCGCCCTTGATCCTGATTGCAGGGCGAAAATCGATTCGATCCTGTTCGCGATCTGGCCGCCGGCAGCTTCCGCGCGCCGGAGCCTGCTTGCACGTGAGTTCGTCGGTTATCTCGGAAGCCTGATCGGGCGCGAAAAGGTCCACGAGCTGCACGTGTGGGCCGACGCGGGTGCCGTCAGCCTGGGTATGCAGCGGTTGCCTGCTACCATTCCAGTCGCCGAGATCGAGAGGGCAGTGGCGTCGCTCGGGGGACACTATCCGGGTGGAGAGGTCCGGCGATTTCATGCCGCGATGAATTTCCTCCCACACAAACACTTCGTGATCCTCGCCGGTCTCTCGGGTACCGGAAAGACTCAGCTTGCGCTGAAATATGCACGAGCGGTCCACGGCTTGGCGGCGAATAATGTTCCGGATCCCTTTCTGTTCGTTTGTCCTGTGCGACCGGAGTGGACTGATCCCACAGGCCTGACCGGCTACTACGACGTATTGTCGAACCGCTATGTCGTGCCGCCATTTCTGGAAGCGGTTCTTCTCGCAACGGCGCACCGCGATTCACCGGTGTTCGTCGTGCTCGATGAGATGAACCTTGCGCGTGTGGAATATTACTTCTCTGACGTATTGTCGGCGATCGAAACGGGTGAGGAATTGCAACTTCACTCAAGCGGCGTTCCGCTTGAGGGCTCAACGGGCACATCGGTTCCCGCCGCCCTGCCGTTGCCGCCCAACCTCTATATTGCGGGCACGATCAACATCGATGAGACGACGAACCCGGTCAGCGACAAGGTTCTGGACCGCGCCATCGTCATTGATATGTCGGTGGTCGATCTGGCCGGTTTCCTTTCAGCTTTGGCAGGTCGCGAACCGACGCTGAACGATGCCCGGATGGGATGTGAACAAAGGCTCGTTGCCGCTCAGACTGTCATGGCGGCTCATGGCTTGGGATTTGGCTATCGCGTCGCGGAGGAGGTGGTCCGCTATCACGCATTTGCGACGGAGCACCTGAAGGCAGATGGCGCCGCCATCATCGATGATCTGATGGTGCAGAAGGTCCTTGTCAAATTGCGCGGCGGGGAACGGCAGCGACCATTGCTGACCGGTCTGGCCAAGGCGCTGGATGGGCTGCCACGCTCGCAGGTATACCTTGGCAAGCTGACCGCGGACCTGGACGAGTTTGGCTCATTCCAGGCCAGCCGGTGAGGTCCGACGATGGCCACCTTGTTCATGCGCAGCGAAACGACAGGCGAGGCATGGAGGGTATGGCCGGATCCGGAGGCAGTCGCGCCCGGCTTGGTACACGAGACCGGGAGCTACCTCTTTGAGCTGCATAGCAGCGGCGCCGCCGCCACGGCCGACCTGTTGGTGGATGACGTTCCGCTGGAAGCTCTGCGGACGCAGACGCCCGACACTGCTCGCTGGCGCTGGTCGCCGGGTTTCAATGCCGGGACCATCGAGGCAGAGCTGCGGATGCCTGCGCAGGCACCACGCCGCTTCGAGATAGTCACCGATCCGGACCAGCGAAAGCTCACCCGGGACGATTTCGATGCGATGGTGCGCGAGATTCTTGACGATACTTTCGCACTGTTCTCGCTCAGCAGTTTCCGGAAAGCTGTGGCCCGCGGCACCGGCGGTCGGCCGCCAGCGATCGCGCGTCTCGAATTCCTCCGCTCGAGGGTGGACGAACTGGAGGCCGTCGTTGCAGCGATCGTGCGCAGCCCCAGGCGCATACTGGTCGCTGAGGAAGCGATCGTTCCTTATCACCGCGCCAGCCGCGCGACCGGACCGGAGGTGTTGCGCTCCTTTCGCTCGGGACGTGTTCTTCGGGAGGGCGCAAAACCCTCGCGCCTTCCGGCGCCACTCAAAGGTTTTCTGCCGGAGCGCATCCGGGTGCGCCAGCGCCTGAGCTCGCTCGATCTGCCAGAGCACCGTCAGATGGCAGCGTGCTTGAGGTCGTGGGTCGCCTGGTTGGGCATCGCTGCGGAACTGCTTGAGCGAAAGCGGCCGGAGGGGGATGCCGAACTGCGCCGTGGTGCGGCCGCGTGGGCACAGCGCTGCAGACGCTTGTCGCGCCGCGTTGGCAACCTTTGCGCTGCGGCTCCATTCGCCGAGGCCGGAGAGGGGCCGGCGCGTCTTGTGCTTTCAGCGTTGTTTCGCAACGATCCCTCCTACCGCCGGTTCTACCGGGTTTGGCAGGACATGAATCTTGGCATTGCTGCGGTATTCGGCGACTTCTTGAACCTACCTCTGGCCCGGACTTTCGAATTGTATGAGCTTTGGTGCTTCCTCCGTCTGGTCAGGGCTGGGGCGGAAGAATTTGGTCCGGCTGGACTTGATGTGCGGGACCTTTTCATCAGCGATGCAGCCGGCGGCGTTACTGTCGCGGCCGGAGCAGTTACAGTTCCGGTCGGCTCAGGCTGGAAGCTGTGTTTTCAGAAGCAGTACCGCGAGTTCTGGATCGAGCCCGGACAACGGGGCTCCTATAGCCGCACGATGACTCCCGATGTCGTCGCCAGCCACGAGACAGCGGATCCGTCTAGCAGCAGGTTGATTGTGCTTGATGCAAAATATCGCATCGACGAAGGGCTTAACGATGCCCTTAGTTCGATCCACACTTATCGCGATGCTCTGGTGCAGGAGGTACAATCCGGCGCTGTGGAAGGCATTGTAACCGCGGCCTATCTGCTGACCCCGCACACTCCGGTTCTAGCATCGGGCTACCGCGATACACCAATGCCGGCGAGGCTATTCCATCCGGCCTACCGGGCCGGGTTCCGTTTTGGAGCCGTAACCCTCCGCCCTGGGATGACATCGGGGGAAATCAGTGCTGCGCTTAAACTAGTCGTTGCCGATGCAACGGTGAGGGGTTCGTGATATGGACGTGCTGACCCCCGAACAGCGCCGGCATAATATGAGCCGTATCCGGGGGCGGGATACCAAGCCGGAGCTATTGCTTCGCCACGGGCTTCACGCTGTGGGGTTCCGTTTCCGGCTGCATGCACCGGATCTTCCGGGGCGCCCCGATCTGGTCTTTCCGCGATACCGTGCGATCATTCTGGTGCACGGCTGTTTTTGGCATGGGCATGATTGCTCGCTCTTTAAGTTGCCGCGGACGCGAGCTGATTTCTGGTTGGGAAAAATCACGGCTAACCGCGAGCGGGACCAACGTGCAGCGGCAGGTCTGGCGGAGGCCGGCTGGCGGATCCTCACCGTGTGGGAGTGCTGCCTCAAGGGGCCAGCTCGTCTTCCCCTGGAAGAAGTGATCGGCAGATGTGCGGCATTCATTCGTGGGAGTGAGCGAAAAAGTGACTTGCGTGGCGTGCTACTGGCTAACTGAAGCTTCGCTGCCCGACATATCTCAGTACAGCGGCTATCGTTGGCTCAGGTTCGATATTTCAGGCCGCATTTGAAGGTAAATATGTCTTCGCCCTTGCAAGGGTCTTATTCGATGCGCCGATGTACCACGCGTTCATGCGCTTATCCCAGCTGCGGCTTTCGCAGAACGACCGCCAATTAAACTCGTAGATGGCCTCAAGAGACCAGTCCCGAGTCATTTTGACTATCAGCAGATATTCGAAAAGTTGTTTTTCTGGGTCATCAGCATCCGGGTAGATCGTTCCTGTCTTTTTTGCATTGCAGATGCCCTTGATAGAATATCGCTCACCTTTTCTGGACAAGGCGTCCACGTTTGCCGTTCCTACCGGCGAGGCCAATAAGTTGGGGCAGCCGGATGTGCGATTGAAGAACTGTATTGCCAGCTCTTCGGCCATTGCTCCAACCGAGATAGCGATTTTCCGCCGCTTCATTTCGACGTCGAGCCCAGCTCGAAGTTTTATGAGCTCGGAATCGTCCAACCGAGAAAGGAAATGTGCATCGGGCTTTAGATCGCGGTCGGTTTTCAACTCGGACGCCATTTTTCTTCTACCTGTTTATCGATTGCTGTGTGGGGAAGATAATAGAAGCTCTCCCGTGATGGGCTGACCTCGGCAAGAGTAATGTCACGGGCTCCTCCGGACCTTTTCCCCATGGAAATGTCGCTCATATGGCGATCTCCGGCACACCGGCTTCGGTGAGGAGTTGATAGAGCTCCGCGACGTTGTTGCGTTCTCCACGCTGCTGACAAAAGGCGAAGATGGCCCGCTGTTTGGCGCGCGAGAGAGCTACAAAAAACGCTGCCACGCCCTCGGGGTCGCCTGGGACATGAGCCCACCATGCTCTGTCATCAAGGCCGACGAAAACGATAGTGTCGTATTCCAACCCCTTGCTCTTGTGGACGGTCATCATCGGGATCTGATCGACGCCCTCGAATGCGTCGAGACAGGCATTCCAGTCTGCAGCACCGTCGGCCGAAGCGAAGAAGTGGATGCAGAAGGCCTCGAGGATGATCGCGAGGAGATCGCCGACGCCATATTCGGGGTAGGTCCGCGCGATGGCACCGAGGTCGAGATACTCAAAGACCCGCCGTGCGAAATCGGCTGCGCTGTTTCGGGAAGGAGCTGTTACTGCCATCTCTGCGCGGAGCGCGGCGAGGAAGGCTGTCAGGTCCGATTCGACCTCCGCCGCGGCGACGTCATCGCTAAGGGAAACGGCGCGGAGAGCCTGAACCGAGGAGGAAGCCACTTGCCAAGCCGTCGGTGCGCGGCGGGTCGCGCCAAGGCGAAAAATAGCGAGGGCAAGACGGCAGAGGTCGTCGGAGAGAATATCCTGCAGCGAGGTTTTCCCGAGAGCGTGGCTCTCATTACGAATTCGAAGACCCTGTGCCGCGAACGCTCCGGCGAGCTCGCGCTCATAGTCGTCAGATTTCTGTTTGACCAGAAGCACATAATCACGAGGTGAGCGCCCGCGGGTTACCATATCATTGGCGAGCCAATGCGCGAGATGGGCGGCTTCCGCGGCCTTTGTTTGGCTGCACCAGACCTGCGCCACGTCACCGTCGACTTGGCGCGCTGCCTGAGCGAGCGTCGGGACCGCGTTGGGATCGAGTGCGCGAGCAACAACGTGTTGGATCGCGACAAGGTCTGGCGACGATCGGAAATTGAAGAGCAGCGGAAAGCGCTCCGCTTCGAAATCCGCTTGCAGCCGTTGGAAAGCGTCTCTCCGAGCGCCGGCGAAAACCATGATCCGCTGCTTATCGTCGCCGACGCCCGTGATGATCGTCTGACCGCCAGAAAAGGCCGAGAGAAGGAAGTCGTACTGCGCGTAGGTCGTGTCCTGAAATTCGTCCACGAAGACGTAGGGGTACGTGGCGATCAGCGCGGCCCGGATGTGCGGGCTGGCGCGGAGCAGAAGCTCCGCCAGCCGGTTTATGCCGACAAAGGTGAGGGAGGATTGGTTCCCTGCCGGCAATTGCCGCTTCCACCAGCGGTCAATCGCAAACTCGGCGCCATTTTGTGGCGGCTGCGGCGTGAATGGCAGGCGGTAGCTGCCGACCACGCGCGGCTCGAAATCGGCAGCGCCGAAGCCCGCGATCTCTGCTTGCCACGGCTGCGGTGCATTGAGTCGGGCGAGCGTCAGAAAGTCTTCCACCTGCCTGGGTTTAGGAAAATTGATTTCGTATGGCCGGGTCGGACGCCAGTCCGCCGGAAGCGCATTGAGAAAACGATCGACGAGGCCCTTGGTGAAGGAGTCGAAGGTCAGCGACACGAAACGCTCGGCAAGCTCGGGAGGGCAGCGTAGCCGGACGCGCTTGGCAAGATTCGCGGCTGCGTCAGTCTTGAAGGAGATCGCGAGTACCCGGTGTGGTGCGCGGCAGAGTCCCGTCTCGAGGAGATACACTGCTCGCTGCGCCAGAAATTCGGTCTTGCCCGCGCCCGGGCCGGCTACAACTGATGCCGAGCCTCCGTGCCGGAGCGCGTTCCAGGCAGCCGGTTCGAGATCGTCGATGCCACGGGGGCGCCAATCGTCGGGTCGAACAAGGCGCATGCTCAAGCACCAGCGGGGGGCGCCGGACTTAGGCGGGCGACGATTGACGACAGGAGGTTCCGCAACTCTGGTGGCGCGCCGGCGGCAAGAGCGGCGGGATCGTGGTTACTCAGAACGCGAACATGAGTGCTCGGTTTACCTCGACCGAGGAACAGATATCGATACCACCGTAGAAGGGCATCCTGAGGCGCGCCGTATAGACCCACCAATCCATCGTCGCCCAACACCGCAGTGCGAGGGTCCCCGAGTGGCGAGGGGCCTTGTCGGCCAGGCTCGATCACCTGATAGGCTGCGGGAAAAGCCTGCAGCATCGAATAGTCGAGGTCGAGCGGAGTGCAGAAGTAGACGTGGAAGCGGTTTAGCCAGCCGATCCATTCGTTGAGACCGGCTACATTCTCGGGCGCTAATACATCAAAGCCGGCAAGATTGGTGACTGGTCCTGCTGCGATGAGGTTGGGATTGAAGAGCTCTGCTGGCTGAACGCCAATCGCCAGCAGTTGCGCGCATGTGGTCTTGATACGGCCCCATCCACCACCCGCGCGGCCCCAATCCAGGTCGAGAAGGGTGGCGTACGGGATATCGAGATCCGTTAGCAGTCGCCAAAGGTGGTTCACGTGACGGCCGCCGAGTGGGACGACGGCAACGAAGGAGCGGTCGATGTCGAACTGCATTGCTTCAGCAAGGCGCGGCAGAACCACCTCTTCGGATGCGCCTTCGCCGAGTACGACAAAGCGCGCAAAATAGAGTTCGGGATAGGTCCGCACGGCCTCACGGACAAACTTTGAAGCTTCCTCGTCGCCGGCCGGCAGGTTGATCGGCCGAATGCGGGCAGTGCGATCATTCGGATCCAGCCTGAAGTGCCTGACCTCAGTTGGACCCACCCTGGCGAGAATGCTCGGCGAGTGACTGGAGACGAGCGCCTGTGCGCGTGGTCCCTTCGTGAGATCCTTGATCTGCTTGATGATGCGGGAGAGATAGAAGGGGGCTAGGTTGTTCTCCGGCTCCTCGACCGCGATCAGCGTCAGGGCCGGAAGTGGAACGCCTCCGGCCTGGAAACCAGCCGCCGCGGGATCGGCGGCGATCCCGCCTTCGACGTCGAGTGTGGCGGCAGTCATTGCCAGATGGAAGAGAGAGCGTTGTCCGTCACTCAGGTCATCGAGAGCACGCTCGCGACCTGCTTCGTCGGGCCGGAAGACGACTTCGACCTTCCGGATGAATTCTTGGAAGCGCAGGTCTATGGGGCGGAAGAGGGGTGTTGTGTCGGTCCCGGCTGTATGGACCTCCTGCCATCGACGCGTCAGGGCTCCGGCAATCACGTCGACTGCGGGCTCCCCGGCAAATGCGCCGTTGAGCGTGCTGCCGGCGTCGGCGAAGGTATTCCTGACCCCTTGCGACCAGTTGATAGCCCGCCAAAGTCGCCCTCGGAGGAACGCGGTCACCTGGGAAGCGCCGTCGCGTGTTGCCGGGACATAAATCATCTGGATGCGGGCGCGGTCGGTCGCTTTAAGCTCGGTGCAGTCAGCGTCCGTGAATTGCGCGAAGGTCCGGATAGCCCAGTATTTCTGTTCGATAGTTCCGTCGAGCGACCCGTCGTCGGTCCACGTCGCTTCGAGACGCAGGCGGCACTTGAGCTTGCCGGCCTCATCGGCGGCCATCTGATGGAAGAACTCCGGAATGGCTGCGCCATCGGCGCCAACTCCGTCGAGCTCCGGAAAGGCTACTATGGCTTCCAGCACAAAATTCCGCTGCGGTGGAGGTACGGCTTCAGTTGAGGGGATATGAAAGTCCTGGCGCCGGAGTCGCCTCTGATCGCCGGTCACCCCGAAGAGCCGCTGCAGAGCCTGCATCACGGCTGTCTTTCCTGCCCCGTTCGCGCCGACAAAGGCCGTGAGCCCGCTGGTTAGATCGACCGCAGTCGGAGCTGGTCCGAAGCAGCGGAAATTACTCAAGATAATCTTTTCAATGAACATCGGCGCGTGGGTCCCCCAAGGTTGCGCGCTAAGGCTGAGTTGTCGGTAGCAGAGAGCGCGAAATCATCGAGCCGTTCGTTTCCGGACCACGGTCTGGCCCACGATGCGCCGATTGATCTTCACCTTCCAGGCAATCTGCGCGGCAGAGAGATTCCTCTTCCGCATTGTCTGCTTCAAAAACGTGTATTCCTTCTCCCCGTAGAGATAACCCATGCGATAGGCATGCTCGATTAGGTCGCTGTTGGCGTTGGCGGTGAGGTCTTTGGCAATGCGCTTGAGACCGTCAAAGAGATTCCCGGTATCGATCTGAATGAAGCGGTTGATGCAAACATTCCCGACGTACGTCTC
This sequence comes from Rhizobium sp. AB2/73, assembly GCF_020871915.1. NCBI lineage: Bacteria > Pseudomonadati > Pseudomonadota > Alphaproteobacteria > Hyphomicrobiales > Rhizobiaceae > Rhizobium > Rhizobium sp. AB2/73. Next base: position 1,329,200 of record NZ_CP067071.1, read on the forward strand.
GTTGCCGTTCAGGCGATTGCGGATGTAACAATGTTCCTTGATCTCCTGGCCACATGGACACTCATCGAATTCTTCGCTGATCTCTACGGCGATAAGTGACCACTCCTTCCGGGCAACATCGAAACTCTTCGACACTGACAGGGGTAGAATGTGAGCCTTCAGCCTCTCGAAATTATGCCCCTCCATGATCGCGGCCCCGGTCTACATCTGGACACGCAGGCGGCGGGCGCGTTCGCGGAAGGCGGCCTCACCGCCCTCTAGGATCTCGCACACCAACCGGCGGATGGTCGGATTCTCTAAGCCGCCACTTCGATACGTGATTTCGGGAAGCATGCCGGGGCGGTGCGGACCGCAGGTTGCGACAATCACCTGATCAGCGTCGGTATTGACGACGAGGTTCGCGTTATGTGTGACGATGATGATCTGACGGCGCTGCTTCGCTTTGCGGAACCGTTCGACCAGTTCGTCAAAGATAGACTTTGGATCTAGATTCTCTTCCGGCTGGTCGATAATCAGCGGCCGATCATCATCGCGGTCGATCGCGAGATAGAGCAGTAGTAGGACAATGCCTCTTGTGCCAGGTGAGAGCTGCTCGATATCGACGCCCTCATATTGGACGCCATAGCTGACCGTGATGTGGTCGGTGCCGTAGAGCCAGCTCGAAATACGACCTGCCCACTCGCGGAACGCCTGCGCGTTGGTGCGCTCCACCGGAGCGTGTTCGACGAGGTTGCGCTCATGTGCTTCGCGAAATCGTGACATCGCCTCGGCGACGTCCGCGCTCGACCCCGATTCCCAGGCACCTTGCAGCTCGGATTTTGCGGCGGCCAGCAATGCGCCCCGGCCTTTGAATGGCCCCGATTTGCGCAAGTCGAGGAGATCCTCGCCCTGCTGCGCCCACGCCGCGATATCGACCACGCGCCGAATGGAGAACGAGAGCTTGCCGAGCGCACCTTCCTCTGCTTCCAGGCGGGCCTTCAAAGGCGCGTAGAGGGCCGACAGTTCCTTCTCTTCGTCGATGATTCCGTCGAAGACGGACGCATAGCTGTCCCGGCGCGATTGGATTAACTCTTTGATCCGTTGATCGGCCTTTTCGGCTGCCTCGATGTCTCGATCCAGCTTGGCGAGTGCGGCTTCGTCTCGGGAGATCTTTTCCGACAGTCTCGCAAATGCCTTGGCGTTCTCTGTGTCGATTCCGATCAAGGCGCGCAGCCGGGTTACCTCCTTGTTAAGGAGGCTCAGTGTATGCTGAGACAACTCGGTACCGTCCGGCAGGAACGACGTTGCTGATGGTGGCGCGTCAGCAGCGATCGAGACCTCCCCGGGTGCCGGACCAGACAATTTACGAATGTGTGCGTCGATCGCATTGATTGCATTGTCCAGGATTGTGTCGACGTCTCCGGAGAACTTCAGCAGGAAGGCCTTCCAGTGGTCAGCGCTCAGACCTGCTTCGGAATGAGCCTGTTGTAGCTGCCGAAGCCGGACCGGCGCCTTGTTCGACCGCGTGTCCGCAACCTCGTCTTTGAGTGCAAGCAGCGCCTGCCTTCGCCGTTGAGCCTGCTCGACCTGGAAACGCACGGATTCGGCCGCCGTAGACACTTCGTCGAGACGCTTGGCGCGTTCCTCGCCTCCCTTGCCGATCAGGCTGCTGCGGTCGCGCTTATCCTTGGCTATCGAGGCGGCCTTCTCCGCACGTTGTTTCTGGAGACTTGGCAGGCTCGCCTTCCGATCACGCTCTACATTGAGCTCCAATGCAGCTTCGGCGAGCGCATCCTCGTGGCTCCGGCGAAGCGCACGGCCGCGTGCGGCGCGAAGATCCAGGAGTTCCCGAAAGGTCGTGGTGCCCATCCGCTCTTCAGCGGGATGAGCTTGGTAAATGACCCGCTCAACCTCGGTGAGCAGCTCGTCCGTGACGCCCTCTGCGGAGCAGAGGCTGTCGACGAATTGCTGCGAGAGATATTGAACCCTCGGCGTGTCGAGAAAGTCTTCCATCTCGACATGCTGGAGTTCATTTGACGTAGGATCGCCGTCTTCCCAGATCAGTCGGGCCGAGGCTTCGCCGAGGTGACTTTGGGCGCGACGAATGAAGGAGCGCTCGCTGAGATGGGGCGACAGGGCATAGCCGCCTGCAGCAATGATGTCCGCCAATGCGGTCTTTCCTGAGCCTCGGGCGCCAATGATGCCGACAAGGCCGGCGTTCAGGGGCGAGCTGGGTGTCACCAGCCACGGTGCGTTCGTGACCTCGACCTTTGTCACGACCTGAGACGGAAGGGCACCCCGCGGTGGGGCCAAGCCGATGAAGGCTCGTGTCTCGGGTTCAAGGCACGTCTGTCGGAGGGACTCGAAGGCGAGATCGCCCTTGATCCAGCAATACCGGTCTTGCTCAACGACACCGACGCCATCGGGCCCGTGGGCATCACTGCCATGCAAGCAGGGCTTCCTTCCATTCCAGTCGGAGAGAAGCTTTTCTACGGACGCCGCGCCTTGACCCAGCCAGAACGCCCGCTGCTTCGGATGGGACGAGAAAATGATGTGAGCGTTACGCTCAATTTCCTTCCGCAACGTCGCGAGCGACGGGTCTCCTTGAAGGCCGGAGGTGCCATCATTGCTGCCAGCTGCGACAGCAATGAGGACGTTTTCCTGCACCCATGTGCTCTTCTTCCACTCCGTGCGGAGCTCGTCAGGATTCACCTTGAACTGATTAGCGCCGGCCGCGAAAGCAGCACGTTCATCGGTGAGCGTCTTGTCATGCGCGCGACCGAGCCGGATTAGGTCAGACCTGTCGCAGCGAAACGACTCGCCGTGGGCGGTGAAAGTCAGAGCACGCAAGAACCGGCGGATTTGGTCGACATGCTCGGGATCGTCGGGCGAGACGAGGAGGTGAAAGTTGATTGGCGACCCTTTGCCCGTTCCGATCCCGTAACGCAGCTCCACATTAGGAAAGATGAGGTCCACCTGGGCGAGACGACCAGCCTTCCGATGCGCCAGAACCTCTTCATAGACGTCGACGCTGTAGTAGTCGGTCACCCCCAGAGCGCGGATGCGAGGCGACGACGTTTCGACTCGAGAGAGAAACTCCTCCCACGGGTCGGCTCCGCGATACTGATTGTTCAGAACGGTGCCCGGAGCATGGATGTGGGGGTCCCATCGATGCCACCTCGATCCTGCAGGATCGTGTGCCCCCGTCGCCGCATCTGTCATGGGCGGCCCCGCAAAATGCAGATAACGGTCGTTCGGTGAAGACCCCTCTCGACTCTGGTTTGCGCCTCAGTCCCCAAGCTGTCCCCCCACATTCTTATTTATCGTCTTGCGCTACTTCGGCGAGCTGTTGGCTGCGACTGTGGGCGAGCCAGATCGCCTAGGTGGTGTATGGTCATTGGTGGCCGCTTAGGCAGCTTCACAGTTAGCTCCAATTTTCCGCCCACCGCTTCGACGTAGCTGCGCAACGTCGAGAGGTACATATCGGCCTGCTTCTCGATCTTCGACACCGAGGGCTGCTTGATGTTCAGTGCAGTCGCAACATCCTCTTGAGCCTTACCCGCGATCTGGCGCAGCTCTCGCAGACCTTCAACCTCCTGCTTCAGCTCGTTGTAACGGGCCTCGATCTGCTCCTGCTGGTCGCGGGGCAGCGAAGCAATGATGTCCTGAAGGCTCCGTCCCATCAATTATCCCTTCCTTACGGATTTCAGGCTTTCCAGATGGTCGGAAAACCTGCTGTCCGCCTTTGCGATAAGCTGCTTATAGAAGCGCTTCTGGCTAACGCCTGACTTGTCGCCCGCGACCAGGAGGATCGCCCTCCGTTCGGGGTCAAACGCGAAGGCTGCGCGCCATTCGCCGTCGGCGGCCGAGAAACGCATCTCCTTCATGTTGGCGTGCTTCGAGCCTTTGAGTGTGTCGACGAACGGTCGACCCAGCTGCGGTCCGTATTCGGCAAGCAGCTTCGCGGTGGCCAGTAATTCGGTCTGAACCCCGCGCTCGAAGGCCAGCAACTCCGCCTCGAAAGCTTCATGCAGTCTGACGTCCCAACTCATATAGCTTCCAAGCTATGTCGGGTCAAGGGTGGACGAACTCGCATTAGTTGCCACCCCGCATGACGCCGGCTTGGCGGAGGAGGTCTCCGATGCTCTTCGAGCCGATGCGGCAGCGTGCGATCACGCGATCGAATGAGACGACGCGGCCGCTCCGGCCGCGCTCGGTCGTGCAGGTGACCTCTCGATGGATGGCTATGCGCTCGAGTGCTGCTTTCCCGGCCGCGCCGAGAGCCTGCTGAAGCTCGGGTGCATCAAAATCAGCGAGGCGGACCTCGATCCACTCATTGGGGTCCGCCGTCCTGCCGACGCAAAGACTGTCTCCGTCACCAATGTACCGGACGGTGCCGGAGAATCGCACTCCAGCTTGGGCTGGCAAAGGTGCTTCGCACGGATCTGCATATGCGGGGGCGCCGCAGCAGAACGAGGCGAGGATGCCAGCAAGGAAGAGGGGCAGGGGTCTCACGCGGCAGCCTTCAACGTGTCGCTGCCTTTGCCTTTCTCTTTTTCAGGAGCGCGCGAACGTACTTGTCCCAGCGGGCCATGCCGGCGCGCTTCTCCGGCATGTAGTTCCAGCGGTCGTAGTTCTTTGAGCTGACATCCTGCAGCGCATGGTTTTGGAGGCGGTCGCGGATCTCTTTAGGCACGCCCGCTTTGCCGGCGAGCGTTTTAAACGTGCGCCGCAAGTCGCGGTTGGTTGCGTAGGGGATGACGCCGCGGTCGCGCTGCCGCCAGACAAAACTGTAGAGGGTGCCATGGCTGACCGGCTTTGATGGATCCTTCGCCGAGGGGAAAAACCAGCCGTATTCGTTCGGCCTGATTGACTCGATGAGCTCGGCTGCAAGCGACGGGACCGGGACTGCGTGCGGCTGAAGGTTCTTGGTCTTGGACCAGTCGATGATCCGCTCGGCCGCGTCCCATTGATCGATGTGCAGTCGGGCGATTTCTTCCACGCGCTGACCGGTCAGCATGATGAGCTGCACCGCCCGCGGATACGATGGGTGGACGGGAGTGTCAGGGCAATCAAGCCAGCGATAGAGCTGCACAAACTCGTCTTCGCTCAACCACCGGGTGCCCTGGACTTTCGGCTCGGTGGGGATGTCCGACGCCGGATTGAAAGGAATCCGGAAGCGTCGCGGCGACGTGTTTCTATAATCGTTGTCCGATTTCATGCCCCAGCTGAACGCGGCATGGATGTAGGACCGGACATGATCAGCCATCGATCGCGCGCCCCGCTCATAGATCGGGCGGATCAGTTCGACGATCTCCTCGGCCTCGATCTCGCGGGCGAGGCGATTGCGTCCGAGCGTGTCCGCAATCTTATTGAGTCCTTTCTCTGTCTCCTTCCATGAGGGCTTGCCGCCTGCCTTCAACGCCGCGACGTAGCCCTCGAACAGATCGGCCACCGTTCCCGGTCGAGTGTCCGTCGCGATTTTGATGCTGCGACCCTTCTGGATGACGTCAGCGAAGTCGCGTTTGAAAATCTCGCGCGCCTGCGCGAGGGACATCGATGGATAGGAGCCGAGCTTCTTTTTGGTACGCTTTCCATCACGCCATTGCTGCGCCATCCAATCGGCAGTGACCCGCTTCGGCATTGGCTTGAGAACGAGAACGAGCCGGCCGGTGCCGCGCCCTTCGCCGTCAGCGAGGTTCTCTTGTTTTCCTGTGAGCTCCACCCGCTTCATCGCTTGCCGGATGGCGGTATCGGTAAGGCTCGGCATGGCGTTTCTCCTGCTCCGCAACTGGGATCGGAAGAGGAGAAACTGGGATCGGTGCTCGGGAGCTGGAAGCCGTTTGCTACCCCTTCAACAGCCCCCAATTTGCCAAAACCGCCCCCTGTGCGCAAGCCAGAAAATGCTTGTGATTCAACGTGCTTGAGCGTGATCCAGCGTGATCGAAAGGGGGGTAGTGGGGTGGTTATGGACCAGAATTACTGCGGAGGCGGAGAGTTCGAGTGCGCGTTTGACGACCTCGCGCGGATAGACGGGCGTATGATCGACAGTGCCGAAACCCTGCACCTCATCGGCGATCAAGGCGTTGCGCTTATCAAGAAACAGCAGGCGAAATTGCTCGCGCGCTTCATGCGCCATAGCGGCATGACAATAATCGATGAGCGCCTTCCAGGAGGAGAGTACGGGTTTCCCCGTCAATTCGCTCTTCAGCATGCGCTGTGCGACGCTTGCCACGAGCTTCAAGTCGTGCGCAACCGCATCGCCGACGCCACTGACCTCCGTCAGCAGGTTGACCGGAGCGCCGAATACACCCCCAAGCGTGCCGAAACGGGTGAGCAGGGCCTTGGCGATGGGTTTCGTGTCTCGGCGCGGGATCAGCCGGAAAAGCAGGAGTTCGAGGATTTCGTAGTCCGCCAATGCCGCATCGCCACCGTCGCGATAGCGATTGCGCAACCGTTCGCGGTGGCCATGATAATGGGCTTCGACATTCTCTGGTGCAGATTGGGGTTTGGAAGCGGATTTGGTGGTCGATGAGACAGGTTTGGCAGCCCGCGGGGCGAAGAATAGCCGCTCGTCCAACAGCGGAGCTTCTTCCAAAGTCTCCGGCTTCCCGCCTCTCTCGAGGGGCATGTCACCATGTCCGTTGGAAGAAGCGGGCCGTTTTGCCATGAATTATGCCTGAAGCGGCGGTAGGCCGGGGCGGTCGAGGCCGCCGGGCGATAGGGTGAAAATTTCGCAGCCTGTCGCGGTCACGCCGACTGTGTGTTCGTACTGCGCTGAGAGCGAGCGGTCGCGGGTCACGGCCGTCCAGCCGTCACCGAGCACCTTCACGTGCGGCTTGCCGAGATTGATCATCGGCTCGATGGTGAAGATCATGCCTTCACGCAGTTCCGGGCCGTCATTGACTCGGCCATAATGCAGGATATTCGGCGAGTCATGGAAGAGGCTGCCGACGCCGTGGCCGCAGAAGTCGCGCACGACCGAGCAGCGTTCGCCTTCGGCATAGGTCTGGATCGCTTCGCCGATGGCGCCCGTGCGGGCGCCGGGGCGAACGGCGGCAATGCCGCGCATCAGGGATTCGTAGGTGACTTCCAGCAGCCGTTCGGCCGAGCGCTTGATTTCGCCAACAGGATACATGCGGCTGGAATCGCCGTGCCAGCCATCGAGCACATAGGTCACATCGATATTGACGATATCGCCTTCGCGCAGCGGTTTGTCGTTGGGAATGCCATGGCAGACGACGTGGTTGATCGACGTGCAGGAGGATTTCATGTAGCCGCGATAGTTCAGCGTCGCCGGATAGGCGCCGTGATCCATGCCGAATTCGAAAACAAAGCGATCGATGACATCGGTGGGCACGCCGGGCTTGACGATCGCGGCGAGTTCATCGAGGCAGCGGGCGGTCAGCTGGCATGCCTTGCGCATTCCGGCAAAGGCATCCTGCCCGTAAATGCGGATAGCGCCCGTATTCTTCGCCGGCGCTGTTGCCGCTTCGATGTAATTCACCATGACTAGCCTTTGGTAGAGATCTTAAACTGTTCTAATGCAGCTATGCCGGGTTCGTCTATCGGGATCAACCCGGCAGGCGCGATTTCCGTCGGCGAAACTCTGCATTTCAGCGCATAGACCTCGACGCCACGCTTCAAAGCGCGATCATAGGCCCTGGCGTAGACCGGATCCAGATCGCTGCAAATCCGGAAGAGATCGCAGTCATTGCGCTGGATCACGAACAACATGATGGCACGATAACCAGCCTCGGCCATATCGCCGAGTTCTTCCAGATGCTTGGCGCCGCGCGCCGTCGCCGTATCGGGAAATTCCGCAAGGCCTGGCTGTCGCATGAAATGGACGTTTTTCACCTCGACATAGGTGGTTGTCCGCAAAGGATCGGTCAAGAGCAGGTCTATGCGGGAGTTGTGGCCGTAATTCTGCTCGCGTTTGACAGCCGTATAATCGCCGAGATCGGAGATTTGTCCGAGCGCGATCGCTTCCGCTGCGATGCGGTTCGGCATGGCGGTGTTGACACCGACGATCGTGTCGTCAGCTTCGATCAGTTCGAAGACATGACGGTATTTTCGCTTCGCGCCCTCATGCTCGGAGAGCCATATGCGCGAGCCTGGTGTCGTAAGGCCGAGCATCGAGCCGGTATTCGGGCAGGAGCCGGTGATGAAGGTTCCGTCCTCCAGCTCGGCATCGAAGAGAAAGCGTTTGTAACGGGAAATCAGGCGGGCAGGGAGGAGAGGCGAAGGAAATTGCATGATCGGGTGACTTATGCCCGTTCCAGGACATAGCTGCCGGGTGCCTCTTCCAGTGCATTGAGGGCCTTGCCGCCGGGTTTGCGCGCAGCCGTCATGCGATGGTCTTGTGCGACGATCCAGGCGTGCCAATGCGGCCACCATGAGCCAGGCGTCTCCTTTGCCCCGGCGAGCCAATCCTCATAGTCGCCGCCGGTCGGGCCGCCGGTCCAGAACTGATATTTATGCTTGTCGGGCGGGTTGACGACGCCGGCTATATGACCGGAGCCGGTCACCACGAATTCCACCGGACCGCCGAAATACTGGCTGCCGACGAAGACGGATTTGGCCGGCGCGATATGATCCTCGCGGGTTGCCAGATTGTAGACGGGGATGCGCACGTCCTTCAGCGACAATGTCTTGCCGTCGAGCACCATCTTGCCCTGGCTCAAGGCGTTGTTGAGGTAGCAGTTGCGCAGATAGAACGAATGGTTGGCCGCGGCCATGCGCGTCGAATCGGCATTCCAGAACAGGAGGTCGAAGGGTAGCGGCTCCTGCCCCTTCAGGTAATTATTGACGAAATAGGGCCAGATCAGTTCGGAGGCGCGCAGCATGTTGAAGGCCGTCGCCATCTTCGAGCCCTCGAGATAGCCGAGCACGTTCATCTGCTCTTCGAGCGCTGCAATCTGCTCCTCGTCGACGAAAACCTTCAGATCGCCGGCGAAGGTGAAATCGACCTGCGTCGTCAGGAAGGTGACCGTTCGGATACGCTTGTTCTTTTCCTTGGCGTGGAGGGCGAGCGTCGCCGCCAGCAGCGTGCCGCCGACGCAATATCCAACAGCATTGACTTCCTGTTCGCCCGTCGCCTTTTCGATCGTCTCCAAGGCGAAATCGATGCCTTCGCGGGCATAAGAGGTCCAATCCTTCGCCGCATGACGATGATCGGGATTGACCCACGAAATCACGAAGACGGTGTGACCCTGCTCCACGCACCATTTGATGAAGGATTTCTGTGGGTTGAGATCGAGAATGTAGAATTTGTTGATCCAGGGCGGGCAGATCAGCAAAGGCCGTTTCAGCACCTTCTCCGTCCCTGGCTCATATTGGATCACCTGGCAGACATCGCTTTGCGCGATCACCTTGCCCGGCGTCAGCGCCATATCGCGGCCGATGGCGAATTTCGTCATGTCGGTTTGACGCAGGCGCAACTCGCCATGGCCAAGGCTGATATCCTCCGCCAGCATCTTCATGCCGCGTACGAGGTTCTCGGCATTTGAGGCGATAGTCTCGCGGTAGACCTGCGGATTGGTCGCGACGAAATTGGTCGGCGAAAAGGCGGCGGTGATCTGCTTCGTGTAGAATGCTGCCTTGTGACGCGTATGCTCGTCCAGCCCTTCCGCTTCGCCGACCAGCTTTTCCGCCCAGTTCGACGTCAGAAGATAGGTTTGCTTCAGGAAATCGAAGAAGGGGTTCTTCTGCCAGTCTTCATCGGCAAAGCGCTTGTCCTTGACCGGTTCAGCTTCAGCCTCGGCGGACGAATCGCCGCTGAGGCGCTGCATGGTTTTCGTCCACAGGCCGAAATAGCCGGAAAGCAGCTGAGTCTGCGCCTCCAGCGTCCGGCGCGGATCGGAAAGCCAGTATTCTCCGACCTTGGAGAGCGTCTTGACCATGTCAGTGAAGGGATCGGCAACCGTATCGATCTTCTCGCCGCGCTCGCGCGGCGCAAGCCAGGCCGAGGCTGCCTTACCAAGATTCTCCAGCGCACGGGCAAAGTTGACGGCCATCGCTTCAGGATCCCTGACGATGTAAGGCTCGACTGACTTTGGATCAAAGCCTGGAAAGCCGCCGTTGCCTTCATTCTTGTCCCGCTTGCTGTCGGTCACGCATCATCCTCCCGGCGGCAGCTCGTGTCTTGTTTTCCATTTGTACATCTTGCGGGAAAAGGAATACAAGTCGAATGAAACGCAACCCTGCTCTTGCTTTGCTGCTGCGACAAATTTAACAGTCGCAACCCACAGCAAGGAATAGCGCAGGAAGACAATTATGGGCGGCGGCATGGTGGCAAGACTGAACCGGTATTCCGTACTCTGCGGTGCAATGTGCGGAATTCTCGCATTGACGCTCGCGGGCTGCTCGACACCCGAGGAAAAGGCGGCCTTCGCCAAGCGCAAGCAGCCGCCTCAGGCTGTCATCGTAAAGCCCGCCAAAGGCACGCCGGTGGTGGAAACCAGCACGCAGCAATATTACAAGGACGGCTATCCTTCCTTCAACGCGCCGCCGACCGCCGCAAACGTCCAGATCAACGATCAGCAGGCGGGCGATCTGGTCAAGCAGCTGACGGCTCTCGGATCGCAGCGCAAGGCCGGCACGATCTCCGAGGCCGAGTATCAGAGGCGCGTCGCCGAGATGCGCAAGCTCGCTGCCGAACATGGCCAGGATACGCTGCAGGAAATTCAGAAAGAGGGCGGCGCCCAGCCGGCCTCAACGCAGAATTAGCCTTGCGTTTCAGGCGATTTGGACGCAAAGCGTTCGGATAGGCCGAAATTGGATGTATCTGACCGGCGGATTGCATTTTGCGTGCATAAGCGCCCAAGATTCACCTTATCTTTCGAGATAGCATGAATACGGCGCCGCGAGTCCCAAGTTCGTGTCGCGGCTGGCCGGGAGATCAACGAACTTCATTGCGGTTGTGAGGGCCGCTGTCCCATGGGGAAAGAAATGGAAGAGTTTCATAAAGTCCGGCGTTTGCCGCCCTACGTTTTCGAACAGGTCAATCGTTTGAAAGCGAGCGCGCGAGCGGGCGGGGCGGACATTATCGACCTCGGCATGGGCAATCCAGATCTTCCGACCCCAAAGGCGATCGTCGACAAGCTGTGCGAAGTGGTTCAGGACCCGCGCACGCATCGCTATTCCTCTTCCAAGGGCATTCCGGGCCTTCGCCGCGCGCAGGCCGCCTATTACGCCCGCCGTTTCGGTGTGAAGCTCAATCCCGATACGCAGGTGGTCGCCACCCTCGGTTCGAAGGAAGGCTTCGCCAATATGGCTCAAGCGATCACGGCGCCCGGCGACGTGATCCTCTGCCCTAACCCGACCTATCCGATCCACGCCTTCGGTTTCCTGATGGCAGGCGGCGTGATCCGCTCGATACCGGTCGAGCCGGATGACAGCTTCTTCCCGCCGCTGGAACGAGCCGTGCGCCACTCGATCCCGAAGCCGCTCGCGCTCATCCTGAACTATCCGTCGAACCCGACGGCCTATGTCGCGACGCTGGATTTCTACAAGGAAGTCGTCGCCTTCGCGAAGAAACACGACATCATCGTGCTTTCGGATCTGGCCTATTCGGAAATCTACTTCGACGACACGCCGCCGCCGTCGGTGCTGGAGGTTCCGGGCGCCATCGACGTGACGGTCGAATTCACTTCGATGTCGAAGACCTTCTCCATGCCCGGCTGGCGCATGGGCTTTGCAGTCGGCAACGAGCGGCTGATTGCGGCGCTGACGCGCGTGAAGTCCTACCTCGATTACGGCGCCTTCACGCCGATCCAGGTGGCGGCGACGCACGCTCTGAACGGCGACGGTTCCGACATCGCCGAAGTGCGCAACATCTACAAGCGTCGTCGCGACGTTCTGGTCGACAGCTTCGGCAAAGCCGGCTTCGACGTGCCGCCGCCGGCAGCGACCATGTTCGCCTGGGCGAAGATCCCGGAAAAGTTCCGTCATCTCGGCTCGCTGGAATTCTCCAAGCTTCTGGTCGAGAAGGCTGACATCGCCGTTGCTCCGGGCATCGGTTTCGGCGAGCAGGGTGACGATTATGTCCGCATCGCGCTCGTTGAAAACGAACACCGCATCCGCCAGGCGGCGCGCAATCTGAAGCGCTTCCTCTCCACCGCGGACGAGACGATGCATAATGTTATTTCGCTGAACGCTCATCGTTCATAATATCGCGCGGCAGCCGTTCCCGCGGCTGCCGTCCCAATACTGATCAGGAATTTTCCATGGCAGATGCCCTCAAAATCGGCATTGCGGGCTTAGGCACCGTTGGTGCCTCGCTCGTCCGCATCATTCAGAGCCGCGCTAACGAGCTTGCCGTTACCTGCGGTCGTCCCGTCAAGATCGTCGCCGTCACCGCACGCGATCGCACGCGGGATCGCGGCATCGATCTGACGGGAATCGAATGGTTCGGAGGTCCGGTCGATCTCGCGCAGAAGGCCGATATCGACGTCTTCGTCGAGCTGATCGGCGGTTCCGAAGGGGCGGCCAACGCAGCGGTACGCGCAGCGCTTGCACGCGGCCTGCATGTCGTGACCGCCAACAAGGCGCTGCTTGCCTATCACGGTGTCGAGCTCGCACAAATCGCCGAAGAAAAGGGCGTCCTGCTCAACTTCGAAGCGGCCGTTGCCGGCGGCATTCCGGTCATCAAGGCCCTGCGCGAATCACTGACGGGCAATACGATTTCTCGCGTCTATGGCATCATGAACGGCACCTGCAACTACATCCTAACCCGGATGGAGAAGGAAGGCCTGTCTTTCGCCGATTGCCTCAAGGAAGCGCAACGTCTCGGCTATGCCGAGGCCGATCCTGCCTTCGATATCGAAGGCAATGACACGGCGCACAAGCTTGCCATCCTCACGACGCTCGCCTTTGGCAACCGCATCGCGGCCGACGACATCTACCTTGAAGGGATCACCAACGTCTCCATCGAGGATATCCGCGCCGCTGCCGATCTTGGCTACCGCATCAAGCTGCTCGGTGTCGCCCAGCGCACCGAAAGCGGCATCGAACAGCGCGTGCACCCGACCATGGTGCCGCTCGATTCGGTCATCGCCCAGGTCGACGGCGTCACCAATGCGGTGGCGATCGAATCCGATATTCTCGGCGAATTGCTGATGGTCGGCCCCGGAGCCGGCGGCAACGCAACGGCTTCCTCTGTGCTCGGAGATATCGCCGATATCGCCAAGAGCCGTCCCGGCGAACAGCGCGTACCGGTGCTGGGTCACCCGGCCAAGGCGCTGGAGCCCTATCGCAAGGCGCAGATGCAGAGCCACGAAGGTGGCTATTTCATCCGCCTCACGGTTCTCGACCGCACCGGCGTTTTTGCGAGTGTCGCGACCCGCATGGCGGAAAACCACATTTCGCTCGAATCGATCGTGCAGCGTTCCAGGCAGCATCTCGCACCGTCCGATCACCAGACGATCATCCTCGTCACCCATGCGACGACAGAGGATTCGGTGCGCAAGGCGGTTGCCTCGATCAAGAACGAGGGCTATCTCGTCGGCGAACCGCAGGTCATCCGCATCGAGCGGCCGAAAGAATAGTCGGACCAGCGGCGGCGTGCCTCAAAGGGACGCCGCTCTCAAATTCCGGGAGAGATGGTGGAGCAACCGGTCGATCCAGTTCAGCGGGCATTTCTGGGTGTCGAGCGCTCGGTATCAGGTAATCGCTGGGTTTCCAGGCTCGATCAGGCCGGCCAGAACAGGGCGCTTGCCATTGCGCAGACGCATGGCCTGCCGGAGCTGATTGCCCGAGTGCTTGCAGGGCGCGGCGTCGGGCAGGACGAAGCCATGGCTTTCCTCGACCCGACGATCCGCGGCCTGATGCCGGATCCGCATTTGCTGACCGATTGCGAGAAGGCAGCACAGCGCCTCTTGCACGCCATCAGGAAGGGTGAGACAGTCGCGATATTCGGCGACTATGACGTCGACGGCGCGGCCTCCTCGGCGTTGCTCTATCGATTCCTGACCCATTTCGGCGTTCCGGCCAGCATCTATATTCCCGATCGCATCTTCGAAGGTTACGGCCCCAATCCGACAGCGATCAACCAGCTTATCGACAATGGCGCGACGCTGATCGTGACCGTCGATTGCGGTTCCACCAGCTTCGAATCGCTTGAAGCGGCAAGGGCGCGCAATATCGACGTGGTCGTCATCGATCACCACCAGGTGGCGCACGAGCTGCCGCATTGTCATGCCTTGGTCAATCCGAACCGTGAGGATGATCTGTCGGGGCAGGGGCATCTCTGCGCCGCCGGCGTGGTCTTCATGGTTCTGGTCGCGGCCTTGCGGCTGCTGCGCCAGACCGGCGATTCCCGCGTGCGTTCCATCGATCTGCTTGCCTGGCTCGATATCGTCGCGCTCGCGACCGTTTGCGATGTCGTGCCGCTGAAGGGCCTCAACCGCGCCTATGTCGTCAAGGGGCTTATTGCCGCCCGCCACCAGGGCAATCTCGGGCTTGCAGCCCTCTTTCGCAAGGCCGGCCTCAACGGTCCCGTCACGCCCTATCATTTCGGCTTCCTCATCGGCCCGCGCATCAACGCCGGCGGCCGCATCGGCGATGCAGCTCTTGGCGCACGCCTGCTGACGCTGGCCGATGGGAGCGAAGCGGAAACCATCGCCGCGAAGCTCGATGAGCTCAATCGCGAGCGGCAGGCCATGGAGGCCGCCATGCTGCAGGAGGCCGAGGCCGAGGCCCTGGCGGAGTACGGCAATGGCGACGGCGCCTCCGTCATCGTCACGGCGCGCGAGAACTGGCATCCGGGAATCGTCGGCCTCATTGCATCGCGCCTCAAGGACAAGTTCCGCCGGCCGGCTTTTGCCATCGCTTTTGATTCCTCCGGAAAGGGTACAGGCTCAGGCCGCTCCATCAATGGCTTCGACATGGGCCGCATGGTGCGAGCCGCCGTCGATGCGGGCCTGCTGGTCAAGGGCGGCGGTCATGCCATGGCCGCCGGCCTGACGGTGGAGAGAAGCAACCTCGGAAAGCTGCGGGCTTTCTTCACGGAGAAGGCGGAGAAGCAGGTAGCCGGGCTCGTTGCCAACGAAACCTTGAAGATCGACGGTGCGCTCGGCGCAAGCGGCGCGACCGTGGAATTGATCGACAGGCTCGAGACGGCCGGTCCCTATGGTTCGGGCCATCCACAGCCCGTCTTCGCGCTTCCGAGCCACCGTCTGCGCGATTCCCGCCTTGTCGGCCAATCGCATATCAAGATCACGCTGGAGGCGCAGGACGGCGGCCGGGTGGATGGCATTGCCTTCCGCGCGGCGGAGACGCCCTTGGGCGAGCTGCTGATATCTTCCCGGGGCGCGCAGATCCATGTCGCCGGCACGCTCGGCGCCGATCACTGGCAGGGCAGCCGGCGCGTGCAGCTGCGCGTCACAGATGCGGCGAAAGCTCCGTAAAGCAGATTACGCCCGATACGCGTCTGCATAACAGCGTCTAGCGAGCCAAAACATCAATTTAAGGGGAAGGAGCAGTGGCACGCCCTAGGGGAGTCGAACCCCTCTTTACAGAATGAAAATCTGTCGTCCTAACCGATAGACGAAGGGCGCGTGCTGTGGCGCCCTTATAGTCAGCACCTTTCATTCCCGCAAGCGGAAAAACGAGAAAAATCGCAGAAAAATCGATGACTAAGCAAAGATTTTTCGAGGTGCTTGTGGAAAACTTCGGGACACGCTTTTGGTACGCCCTAGGGGAGTCGAACCCCTCTTTACAGAATGAGAATCTGTCGTCCTAACCGATAGACGAAGGGCGCATGCTGCACGGCCTAGATAGGAATAGCCTATTGCGTCCGCAAGCGGTAGCTTAAATGAATTGAAGACGAGGGGAGAAGAACAACAGTGGCACGCCCTAGGGGAGTCGAACCCCTCTTTACAGAATGAAAATCTGTCGTCCTAACCGATAGACGAAGGGCGCGTTCAGCTGTTGTGTGGCGCGCTTATAGCGGGGTGATTTCATTCCCGCAAGCGGCAATTTTGCTTTTTTGTGGAAAAAATGACAGATGGGTGAAACTGTCGCCGGTGCTGAATAAGTGAGATTTAACAGGCTCTTGCCGGCGATATCGAAGATTCTCTGGAAACGCGGGCTTTTTTATTGCCCATTTGCACCCGGCACGGGCTGCACCAGCAGCTTGCCGTTCTGCGGCTGGTTCTTCGATGCGATGAACTGCGCCAGAGCGGCGGCCTGTCTGCCGTTCAATTCATGGACATTCGGATTCGCCGTTGCCGCAGCACCCGACGTGGTCACCTGGGCAATCGGCTGCGGCGAACCCGAAGCTGGCGAGATTGCATTGCGAATGACGGGTGGTGGCAGCATGTCGGCCGATGTGCGGCCGTTCAGCACGGCAGCCGTGTCCATCGTCTGCGGCGCCGTCGTCTGCATAGTCGCTGGTGGCGCGCTGTAAACGCTGCGCATCATCGGCGTGATCGCCTGGCCGCCATCAGCTTGGGTTTGGGCAAGCGTCCCGTCCGGATTGACGGCGATCGGCGGCGGAGCGGAGAAGATGCTGCTTCTGTTCGCATTGACCGCCGTCGGCTGCGTGACCAGGCCGCCGATGCCCGTCTGCCCGTCCGCAGTCGGGGCTGCCGTAGGCGCAGGATAGAGTGCCTGGTTCTGCTGGGCGACGATCTGCTGACGTGTGCCATTGACGCTGTGGACCATCGGATCACGATAGGCGACATCGGCTTTGCGGCGCCGGGCATCGGCCTTGCTGTTCATATCGGCTGCCAGCTGTTCTGCCACGGTCAATGGCACGACAGGGGCAGCCTGCGAGGTCTCGATCGGCTTTTTGGCCGTGGTCGCGCAGCTCGCAATCATCACAAATGAGGCAAGAACGGCAATTGTGCTTGCTAGCTTCTTCCTGCGGTATAAAATCTCTTGATCGCACATAGGGCGTTCCCTGCAAAAAAGTCTGCATCGGAACGGCCTCCTGCGAGGGACGACGATACCGCACGCGCCGACTGGGAGCGATGACCGCGCGATATCCGATGCATGATGCTTCGAGTCGTCCAAGCATGCCGGAGGATGGGCATGGGCGGCAAGCGCGAAACGGATGGCTTCGCGCGTGCCGTAAGCTTCGCGAAAGCTTAGGCCTCACCAGGAGCCGGTGTTGGCCATGGAAGCCCAGGGCTCGGCGGAGGGAAGATTGGCGCCCTTCTGCAGGATTTCGATGGAAATGCCGTCCGGAGAACGCACGAAAGCCATGTGACCATCGCGGGGCGGGCGGTTGATCGTAATGCCGTTGTCCATCAGCTTCTGGCAGGTCGCATAGATATCGTCGACCTCGTAGGCGAGGTGGCCGAAATTGCGTCCTCCGCTATATTCTTCCGGGTCCCAGTTATAGGTCAGCTCCAGGCTGGGGGCGCCGTTGCTGCGGGATGATTCGGCATCCTCGTCGGCCGCCAGGAAAACGAGCGTATAGCGGCCTTTCTCGTTTTCGTAGCGGCGGGTTTCGGTAAGCCCGAATAGGGTGCTATAAAAATGCAACGAGGCGTCGAGATCGGTGACGCGGACCATCGTATGGAGATAACGCATTCTATTTCCTCTCTTAATGTTGAGCCGGGCGGATCTTTGGTCAGGGCACCAGCTTCGCGCAAGTCATTGGAGCAATAATCTTAGGGTGGGAATAAACGAAAACTAGGACTTGCGCTTTTCCGTTACCAAGATGTTAATCTTGATATCAGGGAATCAGTTAACCGTAACAGTGTGACGCGTAATCGAGGGCTGGCTAGGATGGGTGACAGAATTTCATCGAAGGGAGTTGTCGACTTCGAGGAGATGTCGGGCGATACCGTCGAGCTCATCGAAATCTCAGGCGTCGTCAAGTGGTTCGATGTCGCCAAGGGCTTCGGTTTTATCGTGCCTGACAATGGCATGCAGGACGTATTGCTGCATGTGACGTGTCTGCGCCGTGACGGTTATCAGACGATTCTCGAAGGAACCCGCATTGTTGCGCTGATCCAGCGCCGGGAGCGCGGTTATCAGGCCTTCAAGATCCTTTCCATGGATCAATCGACGGCCGTGCATCCCTCGCAGATGCCCCCTGTCCGTACACACGTGCAGGTAACGGCGACGAGCGGCTTGGAGCGCGCGTTGGTCAAGTGGTTCAATCGCACCAAGGGTTTTGGTTTCCTGACGCGCGGCGAAGGCACCGAGGATATCTTCGTGCATATGGAAACGCTGCGCCGCTTCGGTCTGGCCGAGCTGCGGCCGGGGCAGGTGGTGCTCGTCCGCTTCGGGCCTGGCGAAAAGGGCCTGATGGCGGCGGAAATTCACCCGGATGCGCCGAGCCCGGCGACACGGCCGCACTGATATGAACAAAGCCGGATTTCTTGAAATTTTGAAAAGCGCCGTTTTGGCGCTTTTTCTCGTTGGCGCAATCGCCTCATCGTCTTTCGCGGCACAGACCGCAGGGCAACAGTCGATGGCTTTCGATTCGGAGCCACTTTCGATCGCATCGCCCAAAGGGCGGACGCATAAATTCACCGTGGAACTGGCCTTGACGCCGGCACAGCTCGAATTCGGTCTTATGTACCGCGACAAGATGCCCGCCGACCATGGCATGCTGTTTGACTTCGGCACGACACAGCCTGTGATGATGTGGATGAAGAACACCGAGCTGCCGCTCGACATGCTCTTTCTGGATCAGAAGGGTGTCGTTACCCATATTCAGGAAAACGCCGTGCCTTATTCCGAAGCGATCATCAGCTCCGGCGGGCCGGTTGCCTATGTCATCGAGCTCAACGCCGGTATTGTTCGCAAACTCGGCCTTGCCGTCGGCGATACGGTGACGAGCGCCACCATTTCGGCAAAGCTCGGCAAGTAAATTTTCCTCGGGGAAGATGTGCCAGGCAAGATTTTATCTGTTGCAGCGGGCAGATGAACCGTGTATCTCCCCACTCGTTCCGCAGGACCAAGCGTTCGGTGGTACGGAAATCAGCTCATGGCCGCATTTTGGTCATGCTGACGGGTACGGAGTGTAGCGCAGTCTGGTAGCGCATCTGGTTTGGGACCAGAGGGTCGGGAGTTCGAATCTCTCCACTCCGACCATTTAAAATCCCCTCATTAATGTCGTTGAATTCGTCCTGGTAGCGGCTGCCTTTTTGCTTGAAAACAAAGGGATTCGCAGCTAAGCAAAAGTCGTGTTCGCGCGGCCCGCAGAGGATCGCGTCGCGGCAAGAGAAGCAAGTAAGCGGATCATTCCCGCTTGATTCGGAGGCGCTGCAGCAATGCCTGCCAAGATTTATCGTCCTGCAAAAACGGCCATGCAATCCGGCAAGGCCAAAACCAATATCTGGGTTCTGGAGTTCGATCAGGAAATGCCGCGCAAGATCGATCCGATCATGGGCTATACCTCGTCGGGCGATATGCGCCAGCAGCTCAAGCTGACCTTTGAGACGCAAGAACAGGCGGAAGATTACGCCAAGCGCAACGGCATCGACTACCGCGTCATCCCGCCGAAGGATCCCATCCGGCAGACGGTGTCCTATTCCGACAATTTCCGCTTCAACCGCATCCAGCCCTGGACGCACTGAAACCAGGCACTTCTTGAACGCCGGCCATTGAGTTTGGCGGCGGTTTCAGGCATGTGTTGCCCGCCGCGCAAAGCGCGGCAAGGCTCATGGCCCCTTAGCTCAGCTGGATAGAGCACTTGCCTTCTAAGCATGTGGTCGCAGGTTCGAATCCTGCAGGGGTCGCCATTCTCCGATTACGATAACGTACCGCCGATCACGCGATCAGCCCTGTTTCATGCTCAGTTCGCCACCGTCGGCCAGCCGCCGGCAGCTTTTGGCCGCGTAGCATCGATCGCCATCTGAATGAGATCGTGGCCATACATCGCTCCGGCCAGTTTGATGACGATGATGGCGGCGCTTAAAAGTGCAAGCCCGCCGATGATTCTGTCGCTTTTTTTCACGGCCCGCTTCCCCGACGTCTCGTGAATTCCGCATTATTCGCGGTGATAAAGAATATATCTCGTTTTTTGCGAAGCGCTATAGCGCGTGCTAACGCTGCCAATTGCCAGGCAGCAATCAGGAGGAGACGGCCCGCGAGATCCGCGTCCTGACGCCGATTACGGCCGCTGAACCCGGCCGTATATAAAAAACCCGCCGGCAGCGATGCAGCGGCGGGTCTTGTTCATTCAATCGATCCGTATCAGTGCAGGATCTGGCTAAGGAACAGCTTCGTGCGCTCATGCTGCGGATTGTCGAAGAATTCCTTCGGCGAATTCTGTTCGACGATCTGGCCCTGGTCCATGAAGATCACGCGGTTGGCGACCTGGCGGGCAAAGCCCATTTCGTGGGTCACGCACAGCATGGTCATGCCTTCTTCGGCAAGGCCCACCATGGTGTCGAGCACTTCCTTGATCATTTCGGGGTCGAGGGCCGACGTCGGCTCGTCGAACAGCATGATCTTCGGGTTCATGCAGAGCGAGCGGGCGATTGCCACGCGCTGCTGCTGACCGCCGGAAAGCTGGCCGGGATATTTCTTCGCCTGTTCCGGAATCTTCACGCGCTTGAGGAAGTGCATGGCGATCTCTTCCGCCTGTTTCTTCGGCATCTTGCGCACCCAGATCGGCGCCAGCGTGCAGTTTTCCAGAATGGTCAGGTGCGGGAAAAGGTTGAAGTGCTGGAACACCATGCCGACTTCGCGGCGCACCTCGTCGATCTTCTTCAGATCGTTGGTAAGCTCGACGCCGTCAACGATGATCTGGCCCTTCTGGTGCTCTTCCAGGCGGTTAATGCAGCGGATCATCGTCGATTTGCCCGAGCCGGACGGGCCGGCAATGACGATACGCTCGCCGCGCATGACCTTGAGGTTGATATCGCGCAGCACGTGGAAATCGCCGTACCACTTGTTCATGTTGATCATGTTCACCGCGACCTCGGTCTCGGAGACAGTCATTTTCTTCGATTGGGCTTCAGCCATTTTGTATTTCCCTCAATTTTATCGCTTGTGGCCGGTGTCGAGATGGCGTTCCACGAAGCCTGAATAGCGCGACATGCCAAAGCAGAACAGCCAAAAAACGAATCCGGCGAATACAAGACCCGTTACGGGGGTCACCGCCGTCGCCCAGGAGGCATCCGAAAAGTTCTGACGAACGATACCGAGCAGGTCGAACATGCCGATGATCGCAACCAGCGACGTGTCCTTGAACATGCCGATATAGGTGTTGACGATGCCGGGAATGACCAGCTTGATCGCTTGCGGCAGAATGATCAGCCGCATCTTCTGCCAGTAGCCGAGGCCGAGTGAATCGGCGCCCTCGAACTGGCCCTTCGGTATCGCCTGCAGACCGCCGCGGATGACTTCGGCCATATAGGCCGAGGTGAAGATCGCGACACCGACCACGGCACGCAGCAGCTTATCGACAGTCCAGCCCTGCGGCATGAACAGCGGCAGCATATAGCTTGCCATGAACAGCACCGTAATCAACGGTACGCCGCGGATCACTTCGATGAATGTCACGCACAGCATGCGCAAGACCGGCATCTTGGAACGGCGGCCGAGTGCAAGCACGATGCCGAACGGGAATGAGACTGCGATGGCGACGAAAGCGATCACCAGCGTTACCAGCAGGCCACCCCATCGTTCCGTTTCCACCGTCTCAAGGCCGAAGCCTCCGTGGAGCAGGAAGAACGAAACAACTGGCAGCACGAAGAATGCCAGGATTGCGTTCAACCCCTTCCGGGGAACCGACGGTATCAGCAATGGAACGAAGCTGGCGATCATCAGGATGCAGACGAGGATCGGCCGCCAGCGCTCGTCCGGCGGATAAAGGCCGAACATGAAGATGGCGAATTTTGCGCGGACAAAGGCCCAGCACGCGGCGTTCCAGCCATCCGGCTGTGTTCCGCCCTGAACAGTGGTAGCGCAGAAGGTGCGGTCGGTTCCGCTCCAGACTGCATTTAGGAATAGCCAATTGATCAGGTGCGGGATCACCCAGGCAAGGAAGGTGATGGCAAGCACGGTGAGGACAATGTCCTTGGGCGTGGCAAACAGGTTCTTTTTCAACCAATGCCACGCACCTCTTTCGCTGGCGGGTGCCGGCTGCGCCGTGAGAAGCGCCTTGCTGACGAAGTGTTGATCTACGCTGGACATTCTATCTCTCCACCAGGGCCATCTTGGCGTTGAACCAGTTCATGAACAGCGATGTCACGATGCTCAAGGCGAGATAGATGATCATCCAGATGATGACGACTTCGACGGCTCGGCCGGACTGATTGAGGATCACGCCGCCGACGGCGACGAGATCGGCATAGCCGATGGCGATGGCAAGCGACGAGTTCTTGATCAGATTGAGATACTGGCTCGTCAGCGGCGGAATGATGATGCGCATGGCCTGCGGTATGACGATCAGCCGGTTGATGGCCGACGCCCGAAGGCCAAGTGCGCCCGCTGCTTCCGATTGACCCTTTGGCACGCCGCGAATACCGGCGCGTACGATCTCGGCAATGTAGGATGCGGTATAAAGGGACAGCGCAAGCAGAAGCGCAAGGAACTCCGGACTTATGACCGTGCCACCCGTCAGGTTGAATTTGCCGGCAATGGGATAGTCGAAGGAAAGCGGCATGCCCGTTACCAGGAAGACCAGCAACGGCAGGCCGATCAGGATGCCGATCGACACCCAGATCGTATGGAATTGCTGACCGGTTGCCGCCTGACGCCTGTGCGCCCAGCGCGCCACGAAAAATACGACGGCTATGGCGATGAGAAAGGCGATGCCGACGGCCCACATGCCCGCGCCGAAGATCGGGCTCGGAAAGGCGAGGCCGCGATTGCTGAGATAGCTGAAGAAGGGCAGGTGCACGGCATCGCGCGCCTGCGGCAGCAGCACCAGAACGCCGCTATACCAGAAGAAAATGACGAGCAGAGGCGGGATGTTGCGGAAGATCTCGACATAGGCCTGGGAAAGTTTCGCAATCAGCCAATTATGCGAAAGCCTGCCGATACCAATGAGGAAGCCGACGATAGTCGCCGCGACGATGCCGACCACCGAAATCAGGAGTGTGTTCAGTACGCCGACGAGAAGGGCGGTGGCATTGGTCGAATCGCTGGAGTAGGGAATCAGCGCTTGCCCCAGGTTAAAGCCAGCGCGTCCTTCGAGAAAGCCGAAGCCGAACGAGCGGTTCAATGCGCGCAGATTGTCGATGGTGTTCGTGACGACAAACCAGCAAAGTCCCGCGAGAATGATGATAGTGAGCGCCTGATAGAAGGCACCCCGAACTTTGGGGTCGTATAGCGCCGCCGATAGTGCCGAGCGCCCGCCTTCAGGCGAGTTTACAGTAATTGCCATATAGAATTTTTCCCCAATGTGCCTGTTTCAGGCTTGTTTTCTTGAGGGGAGAGAGGCGAAGCCGCCTCTCTCTTTTAAAGCTAGGCTCTTTGCGGCTTAGCGCACCGGCGGTGCGTATTGAATGCCGCCCTTGCTCCACAGAGCGTTGAGACCACGAGCGATTTTCAGCGGGCTGCCTGCGCCGATGTTGCGGTCGAAGACTTCGCCGTAATTGCCGACGCCCTTGATGATGTTATAGGCCCAGTCGTTGGTCAGGCCGAGGTCGGTGCCGATCGTCGAGCCCTGTTCTACGCCGAGGAAGCGCTTGATGTCCGGATTGGCCGAGTTCTTCATCTCGTCGACGTTCTTCTGGGTGATGCCGAATTCTTCGGCGTTCACGAGCGCGTAAGCCGTCCAGCTCACGATGTTGAACCATTGATCGTCACCCTGGCGAACGGCCGGGCCGAGCGGCTCCTTTGAGATGATTTCGGGCAGAACGACGTTGTCGTCCGGGTTCTTCAGCGTCAGGCGCAGAGCATAGAGACCGGACTGGTCGGTGGTGTAGACATCGCAACGGCCGGAATCGTAGGCCGTATTGACTTCTTCGAGCTTGTCGAAGACGACCGGATTGTATTGCAGGTTGTTGGTCTTGAAGTAGTCGGCCAGATTCAGCTCGGTCGTCGTGCCGGACTGAACGCAAACTGCCGCGCCGGAAAGTTCGAGTGCCGATTTTACGTTCAGCTCCTTGCGAACCATGAAGCCCTGGCCGTCATAATAGGTGACCGGACGGAATTTTAGGCCGAGCGCGGTGTCGCGGTTGATGGTCCAGGTGGTGTTACGGGAAAGTACGTCGATTTCGCCGGACTGCAGCGCGGTGAAGCGGTCCTTGGCGCTGAGAGGCGTGTACTTCACCTTGGTCGGATCGCCGAAGACAGCGGAAGCGACAGCCTTGCAGAAGTCGATGTCAAAACCGGCCCAGTTACCGGATGCGTCCGGCTGTGCAAAGCCGAGAAGGCCGGTATTCACGCCGCACTGGACGAAGCCCTTGGCCTTTACGTCGCTCAGCGTCGAAGCCGAAGCGCCGGACGCGGTATAAGCCAAGGCTGCGACTCCGAGGAATGCGGAGAGAGCAATCTTTTTCATTTTCCCTACCTTTGTCTATTTGTCTTATAATTAAACTGTATCGCGTCCGAAGTAGGTTCCTGGAGAACCGTTCCTTCCCTTTCTCGGTGCGAGTGGCGCTATCACAGTCGCAAATGGTGTAGCGGTCAAGAGATCGCCCCAATTATTGCGGTTTTATTCGGCATTTTTGCTTCTCGGGGATGAAAAATGGGCATTTGGCGCCAAAATGAGCGGCATGTTGCCAAAAATCTGCGCGAAAATGCGGTTTTGGCTGCCATTTTTGTTATTTTAGCCTTCTAATAATGTGTGGCGTTGGAATGATCGGGGTTGACCCCACTGGACTTGGTCGCCACAAATCCAGCTTCCAACAGCGCCAAAGGCATATCCTGACATGAAAGACAAAGACACAAACCTGCCGAACGCCGGCATCAACACGCGCTTGTCCCATATCGGCAATTCGCCGTTCGACTATCACGGTTTCGTCAATCCACCTGTCGTGCGTGCCTCGACGGTGCTGTTTCCCAATGCGCGCGTTATGGAGACGCATGACCAGAAATATACCTACGGCACGCGCGGCACGCCGACAACGGATGCGCTATGCGAAGCAATGGACGCGCTGGAAGGTTCGGCGGGAACGATCATCGTGCCGTCCGGGCTTGCTGCAGTCACCGTGCCGCTTCTTGCCTACCTCTCCGCCGGCGATCACGCACTGATCGTTGATTCGGTCTACGGTCCCACGCGCTTCTTCTGCGATACCATGCTGAAGCGCCTCGGCGTCGAGGTCGATTATTACGATCCGTCGATTGGCGCCGATATCGAGCGGTTGATGAAGCCGAACACCAAGCTGGTCCACACGGAATCGCCGGGTTCAAACACCTTCGAAGTGCAGGATATCCCCGCAATTTCGGCGGCGGCTCATCGTCACGGCTGCGTCGTGACCATGGACAATACCTGGGCAACGCCGCTCTATTTCAAGCCGCTCGACCATGGCGTTGACGTTTCCATCCATGCCGTGACGAAATACCCCGCCGGCCATTCCGACATTTTGATGGGCACGGTTTCCGCCAACGAGACGCATTGGAAGCGGTTGCTGGACGCTCACGGTCAGCTCGGCCTTTGTGGGGCGCCAGACGACGCCTATCAGGTGCTGCGCGGCCTGCGTACCATGGGCGTACGCCTGGATCGCCATCAGGAAAGCGCGCTTGCGATCGCCCGGTGGCTCGAGGGCAGGGAGGAGGTCGCTCGCGTCTTGCATCCGGCCTTGCCGAGCTTCCCCAGCCACGAACTCTGGAAGCGCGACTTCAAGGGTGCGAGCGGGATTTTCTCCTTCGTTCTGGCCGTCGACGATCCCCAGAAATTCAAGGCGAAGGCGCATGCCTTCCTCGATGCCTTGCGGATTTTCGCTCTGGGCTATTCCTGGGGCGGTTTCGAAAGTCTGGCCCTGCATGTCAATCTCAATGACCGGCGCGTCACCAAGGTCCCGACGGAAGGGCCGGTCATCCGCCTGCAGGTTGGTCTCGAAGACGTGCCGGATCTCAAGGCGGATATCGAAAAGGGCTTTGCCGCCGCCAAAGAGGTTTGATCAACCGATGGCGCGGTAGCCATAAATCCAGTCCATGTCCGCCGCGAGGCTTTGCGGCGGACGGAGGGAGAGAACGAGGTCGCGCGCGATCCGGATCGGGCCGCGGGCGTGATAGGCAAACTGATTGAAGGCGGCGCGTTGCCTCAGGCGCGCAATTCGTGGCGCCCGATGCTTTTCATAGAGTTCGAAGGCTTCCGCCGGCGAGCGCGCAGAAAGCAGCCCGCCAAGCTCGAAGGCATCCTCGATCGCCATGGCTGCGCCTTGCGCCGCAAACGGCATCATCGCATGCGCAGCGTCTCCGATCAGGATCGTATCGCGGCCATTATGCCACCGACCGTCCTTCATCTCGTAGAGCGGCCAGAAGCTTGTCTGCTCCTGTGCCTCCAGCATTTGCAGGATCGCGCCGTTCCAGCCGGAAAAGCCGCGCAGCATCTGCTCGCGTTGGGCCTTGCTGCCGGTCGCACTCCAATCGCGGCTGGTGCTGCTGCCGGAGACGATGGCGACGATATTGAAGGCGGCATTTTCCAGGATGGGATAGCAGACGAGATGGCTGGAAGGACCGAGAAATGCCGTGACGTTCGCCTTGTCCAGCAGGGCGGGGGCCGCCGCCTGCGGAATGGAGAAGCGCCAGGCAATATTCCCGGAGAAGAGCGGCGATGGCGCACTGGGCACCATCGCATGCAGTTTCGACCACACGCCGTCTGCGCCGATGATGAGATCGAATCCTCTTCCGGCGCTCTCTTCCAATGTCTGCTTGTCCTTGATATCGATATGCCGGCCGAGGTGCAGCCTGCATAAGTCATTGGCCGTTACCGCATTGAGGAGCGCCTTTTGCAGGGTCGCGCGATGCGCGGCACCATAGGGGGCACCCCATCGCTCTCGGGCAAATTTCCCGCAGGGAATGGAAGCGACAGGCCGCAGCGACGAGCCGGATACGAGTCGGACTTCCTCCGGCTCCAGCCAAACCGGTCTGAGCGCCTCGAGCACGCCGAGTGCATCGAGGACACGGGAGGCATTTGGCGAAATCTGCAGGCCCGCACCGACTTCGGTCAGCACCTCTGCCTGTTCGAAAATGTCGGAGGCAATCCCGTGTCTCGCCAGCGTGAGAGCCGCCGTCAATCCGGCTATTCCGGCGCCGATGATTGCGGCTGCTTTGATCGGCATTTTCTTATGTCCGATCGGACGCTATGGCGTCAGGCCGCCTTGAAATGGAAGACGCAGCCGGCCGGATTCGTCTGATCCGCCTTCAGTGAAGGATTGTAGCGGAAGAGCGTCGAGCAGTAGGAGCAGACCTTCTCGCTCTCGTCGCCGAGATCGATGAAGATGTGTGGATGATCATAGGGAACCGAGGCGCCGGTGCACATGAATTCCTTCACGCCGATTTCGATGACGCGATGTCCGCCGTCGTTCTGGAAATGGGGAATATTGTGGCCGGCCATGATGATCTCCGAATGCGTCTTGCCGTGAGCGGCATGAATGTTGCGCCAGACTTGGTAGCCCCTCTTTATAATCCTTCTTCCCGATTGTGTAGTGCGAAAGTCCGGCTTGAGGCAGAGATTTTCGCAGGCATAGGGTTCATTTGATATCGCCGATAAAATATGGTCCGGCGCCAACAGGACCCAGTTTGTGAAGACGACGCCATGAATCTCAATGCTCCCCCGATGTCCTATTTTATCAGCGACGGATTGAAGCTTGCCTTTTTCGATGACGGCGATCCGAGCGGCCCGCCGGTGCTGCTGATTCATGGCTTCGCTTCCACGGCGATTGCCAACTGGGTCAATCCGGGCTGGCTGAAGACGCTCGGCGAGGCCGGCTATCGCGTGATCGCCATCGACAACCGTGGCCACGGCTCGAGCGACAAGCTCTATGATGCCGATGTCTACCATCCGTGGATCATGGCAGAGGATGCCGTCGCCCTTCTCGACCATTTGGGCATTCCCGAGGCGCATGTCATGGGCTATTCCATGGGTGCGCGTGTTTCGACCTTCATGGCGATCGCTCATCCGGATCGCGTCCGCTCGCTGGTTCTCGGCGGTCTTGGCATCGGCATGGTCGAGGGCGTCGGCGATTGGGATCCAATTGCGGATGCGCTGGTGGCACCATCGCTCGATGATGTCACCCATGCACGCGGGCGCATGTTCCGCGCCTTCGCCGAACAGACGAAAAGCGATCGGCAGGCGCTGGCCGCCTGCATCCAGGGCTCACGCGATCTGGCGTCGAGGGAGGATGTGGCAAGGATCGAAGCGCCGACTTTGATCGCCGTCGGCACCAAGGACGATATTGCTGGCTCCGGCCGTGAACTGGCGGCGCTGATGCCGCATGCCGAGGCCGTCGACATACCGAACCGCGATCACATGCTCGCCGTCGGCGACAAGATCTTCAAAGCGGCGGTTCTCGAATTCTATCAGCGCCTCGGCCAGCGCTAAGTCACTTGCCGGTGAAGTGTGGTTTCCGCCGCTCTGCAAAGGCAGCGCGGCCCTCGGCATAATCGGCGCTGTCGAACGTCTCGGCGCCGATCACCTCCGCTTCGCGCAACAGATCGCCATCCTGCTCGATGACGGCACGGATCGCGAGCTTCGAGGCATGCAGCGCGATGGGGGCATTGGCGGCTATGGCATGGGCGAGGGCGGAGACTTCGCCATCGAATGCCTCTGCGTCGATTTCCTCCAGAAGAAAGCCGGCGGCAACCATCTTCTCGCCAGCCATGGGCGCGCCGGTAAACAGCGTGACCTTGGCCATCTGCGCTCCGAGCGCGTTGACGATGTCCTGCACGGCGTCGGCGGGATAGGCGATGCCGAGGCGGACGGCGGGGACGCAGAATCGCGCGCCTCGTTCGGCTATCCGAAGATCGCAGGCCGCTGCCAAGCCGAAGCCGCCGCCATAGCAAATGCCACGGATTGCGGCGATCGTCGGCACGCGGCAGTGACGGATAGCCTCGAAAGCCTGGCTGTTCAGCGCCTCATAGGCGACCGCGGTCTCGGAATTCTTGCGCACGCTGTCGAATTCGCTGATATCGGCGCCGGCTGAAAAATCGGCGCCCGCGCCGCGCAGAACAATAACATGCGCATGGGCTTCATCAGTCAGGATACGCACGGCTTGCGGGATGGCGCGCCACATGGCAGCCGTTACGGCATTCTTTCTGCCAGGGTTGCTGATGGCGATCGTACCGATCGCGTCGCTGCATGTCGCGCGAATGAGACCGCCGGCGAAGTCATGCTCGAAATTCATGCGCGATCAACCCATTTGTCTTGTCTGGCTTTTATTCTATATAATGCACCCCTGACAGAAAATCGGGAGACCGCCAATGGTCGCAGCAACGGATATTCGCCAGGTTGAAGGCTTGAGCGCGGTGAAGGTCATGGACCCGATCTGGGACAGCATGCGCGAGGAAGCACGCGCCGCTGCCGAAAAGGACCCTCTCCTTGCCGCTTTCCTCTATTCGACGATTATCAACCATCGTTCGCTGGAAGAATGCGTCATCTATCGCATCTGCGAGCGCCTCGACCATCCAGACATGCAAGCCATTCTTTTGCGGCAGACCTTTGAGGAAATGCTCGCCGACTGGCCGGAATGGGGATCGATTCTGCGTGTCGATATCCAAGCCGTCTATGATCGCGATCCCGCTTGCCTGCGGTTCCTGGAGCCTGTCCTCTATTTCAAGGGTTTCCATGCGTTACAGACACATCGTTTGGCGCACTGGCTGCATAATCGCGGTCGCCGCGATTTCGCGCTCTATCTGCAGAGCCGTTCCTCCAGCGTCTTCCAGACCGATATCAACCCGGCGGCGCGCATCGGCAAGGGCATATTCCTCGATCACGCAACCGGCCTCGTCGTGGGCGAGACGGCCGTGATCGGCGACAACGTCTCCATCCTGCATGGGGTCACGCTCGGCGGTACCGGCAAGGAAGGCAGCGACCGCCATCCGAAGATCGCCCACGGCGTCCTGATTGGTGCGGGGGCCAAGATCCTCGGCAATATCCAGGTCGGCCATTGCTCGCGCATTGCCGCCGGCTCCGTGGTGCTGAAGGAGGTGCCTGCCAAGACGACTGTTGCCGGCGTTCCGGCCAAAGTGGTCGGAGAAGCAGGGTGCTCCGAACCCTCTCGCTCGATGGATCAGCTGCTCGCCGAGCAATTGATCGTTGACCAGATCATGGGTGCAGGAATCTAGGAAATTCCAGTCCGATTTTCCGAGGCTTGCGCTGTCGCCGGATAGCTATGCGCGGTTCCGGTCTTTACACCGCCGCTTTTCCTATGCAAGAAGCGGCCAACAGAGATCCTCACGGAGAAGCATTGTGAAGCCCGAAGAAATCAAGAAACTCGACGCCTATTTCAAGCGCACGTTCAACCCGCAGGTCGTGGTGAAGGCCCGCCCGCGCAAGAACGATTCTGCGGAAGTCTACCTAGGCGAAGAGTTTCTGGGTGTCGTTTATATCGACGACGAAGATGGCGACCGCTCCTATAATTTCTCGATGGCTATTCTGGACGTCGATCTCTGATTATATCGATCTCGTATAGTGATCGAATATTTGGGCCGTATTTCATTGAAATGCGGCCTTTTTCTTTGACATTTGTCGATTTGATCATTCCGCTGCCGTTCTGATCTCTCTCGGCTTCTTTCTGCCCCGATGCCAATATTTTAATCAAAGCCTGTGGTTGCAGAGAGGATGATATATATTAGGAAAAACAGAATGATGCGGCGCACTCATCGTTATCGACACCGCGCCGTCATCCAAAATGCAACCGAAAGGTGATATTGCGGCGCACAAGACTACTTGACTAATTGTGCGTCGCATTTAACCTTTATCCCTGTAAACCGGCCGCCGGCCGGCCAACAAGGGACGGAGAAGCATGTTCAATTTCGATGAAGCGAACAAGAAGGGCAAGGAAGCCATGGACACGGCGCTGAAGAGCTATTCCGATGTCACGAAGGGCTTTCAGGCTATTGCTGCCGAAGCCGCTGAATACTCCAAGAAGTCTTTCCAGGATGGTGTTGCACACTTCGAAACGCTCGCCGGCGTCAAGAGCTTCGAAGCTGCCTTCGAACTGCAGAGCAGCTATGTGAAGTCTTCCTATGAAAACTTCATTGCCGAAGCCACCAAGCTCGGCGAAATGTATGCCGATCTCGCCAAGGTTGCCTACAAGCCCTACGAAGCGCCCGTCGCGGCTGCGACGAAGGCTGCCAGCAAGGCAGCGGCAACGGCGACCGCCGCTTAAACTTTCGCCGAAAGGCAAAATTCCCGGAAGGACCGGCTGCGCGACGCGCGGCCGGTCTTTTGCGTTTTGGCGCACCGAACCAGACATGGCGATATGCAGCGACTTTTTTGACCGCAGTCCCGTTTGTCAGCGAATTGTGATTGCAGTGTCCCGCAAGGGGCTTAAAATCACGCCAATATGAACTAAGTTAGAGGTTCGGATATCCGGCCCGACCAAGTGAAGAAACCAACCCAGTGCCAAGTCGGAATGCGATAGCTTCTGCCGGATGATTTGAGGAATGAATGAAATGATCGCTGAGCCGATCCGGATGCAAAACAATAGCGAAAGGAACGGGGACAACGGAAATCGCGGGACCTCGGTGATTACGCGCACCAAGCCCAAAACCAAGAAACCCAATCTATACCGCGTGCTGCTTCTGAACGATGACTATACGCCCATGGACTTTGTGATCCATATCCTGGAGCGTTTCTTTCAAAAGGATCTCGAAAGTGCCACCCGCATCATGCTCCATGTCCACAACCACGGCGTGGGCGAGTGCGGGATATATACATATGAAGTAGCCGAAACGAAGGTGAGCCAGGTGATGGACTTTGCCCGGCAGCACCAGCATCCGCTGCAATGTGTTATGGAAAAGAAGTGAGGATCTGAACGTGCCAACATTTTCGCCTAGTCTTGAGAAGGCGCTGCATCAGGCACTGACCTACGCGAACGAGCGGCATCACGAGTATGCCACGCTGGAACATCTGCTTTTGGCGCTGGTAGACGACGCCGATGCCGCAGCTGTCATGGGCGCGTGCAATGTTGATCTCGACGCGCTCCGTAAGACTCTGACTGAATACGTCGATAATGAACTCTCCAACCTGGTCACGGGCTATGATGAGGACTCGAAGCCGACTTCCGGCTTCCAGCGTGTCATCCAGCGTGCCGTGATCCATGTGCAATCTTCCGGCCGCGAGGAAGTGACGGGCGCCAACGTCCTCGTCGCGATTTTCGCGGAGCGGGAAAGCCATGCTGCCTTCTTCCTGCAGGAGCAGGAAATGACCCGCTACGACGCGGTCAACTATATCTCCCATGGCATCGGCAAGCGCCCGGGTTCCTCCCAGACCCGCACGCCGCGCGGCGCCGAGGAAAGCGAATCCGAAAGCAAGCCGACCTCCCGCGGCGAGCAGGAGGAGGGTAATGGCAAGAAGCAGCAGGACGCCCTGAAGGCCTATTGCGTCAATCTCAATGAGAAGGCCAAGAACGGCAAGATCGATCCGTTGATCGGCCGCCACTCCGAGGTCAACCGCACCATCCAGGTGCTGTGCCGCCGCTCAAAGAACAATCCGCTCTATGTCGGCGACCCTGGCGTCGGCAAGACGGCGATTGCCGAAGGTCTTGCCAAGCGCATCGTCGAGGGCAAGGTTCCGGAAGCTTTGGCCGATGCCACGATCTTTTCGCTCGATATGGGCACGCTGCTTGCCGGCACCCGTTATCGCGGCGACTTCGAAGAACGCCTGAAGCAGGTCGTCAAGGAGCTCGAGGAGTATCCGGGCGCCGTGCTGTTCATCGACGAGATCCATACGGTCATCGGCGCGGGCGCCACCTCCGGCGGCGCGATGGACGCGTCGAACCTGCTGAAGCCGGCCCTTTCCTCGGGTGCGATCCGTTGCATCGGTTCGACCACCTACAAGGAGTACCGCCAGTTCTTCGAGAAGGACCGGGCGCTCGTCCGCCGCTTCCAGAAGATCGACGTCAACGAGCCGAGCATTGAGGATGCCATCGAAATCATGAAGGGGCTGAAGCCCTATTTCGAAGAGTATCATCACCTGCGCTACTCGAACGACGCCATCAAGACGGCTGTCGAGCTGTCGGCTCGCTATATATCCGACCGCAAGTTGCCGGATAAGGCGATCGACGTGATCGACGAGACGGGTGCCGCCCAGATGCTTCTGCCGCCGTCCAAGCGCCGCAAGCTGATCACCGAAAAGGAGATCGAGGCGACGATCGCGACCATGGCCCGCATCCCGCCGAAGACGGTGTCCAAGGATGACGAGATGGTTCTCGCCAACCTCGAACAGGAACTGCGTTCCGTGGTCTACGGCCAGGATACGGCTATCGAAGCGCTTTCGACCTCGATCAAGCTGGCACGTGCCGGCCTGCGCGAACCGAACAAGCCGATCGGCTGCTACGTCTTCTCCGGCCCCACCGGTGTCGGTAAGACCGAAGTCGCCAAGCAGCTTGCCTCGTCGCTCGGCGTCGAGCTGCTGCGCTTCGACATGTCGGAATACATGGAGCGTCACACGGTTTCCCGTCTGCTCGGTGCACCTCCCGGCTATGTCGGCTTCGACCAGGGCGGCCTCCTGACCGACGGCGTCGATCAGCATCCGCACAGCGTGGTTCTGCTCGACGAAATCGAGAAGGCGCATCCGGATATCTTCAATATCCTGCTGCAGGTCATGGATCATGGCGCGCTGACCGACCATAACGGCAAGAAGATCGACTTCCGCAATGTCATCCTCATCATGACGACCAATGCGGGCGCTTCGGAAATGGCCAAGGCCGCCATCGGCTTCGGCTCGTCCAAGCGTACGGGCGAGGATGAAGAGGCGCTGAACCGCCTGTTCACACCGGAATTCCGCAACCGTTTGGATGCGGTCATTCCCTTCGCGCCGCTGCCGACGACTGTTATCCACAAGGTCGTTCAGAAGTTCATCATGCAGCTGGAAGCACAGCTTTCCGAACGGAACGTGACCTTCGACCTGCACGAGGACGCCATCGCTTGGCTGTCTGAGAAGGGCTACGACGACAAGATGGGCGCCCGTCCGCTGGCGCGCGTCATCCAGGAAAACATCAAGAAGCCGCTGGCGAACGAAATCCTCTTCGGCAAGCTGAAGAAGGGCGGCGTCGTCAACGTCACGGTCGGCAAGAAGGAAGACGGCACCACGGGCATTCTGCTCGAGGCGATCGCGGACACCGCTCCGATCCGGCCGAAGCCTGAAGCCGAAGTGGGCAGTGTGCCGGCCGAGGTGGAAGAGGATGACGGCGACGTCACCGTCAAGGCTAGAAGCCGCGTCGGCAAGGCTGCAACGGCAGCCGACAGCCGCCGCTCGGCCAAGGCCTCGCCTTCGAGCGAAAGCGGCGAGTCCGACGGCAAGTCGCCGCGCAAGGGCGGCGGCACGGTTCCGAAGGTTCCGCGCAAGTAATCACCGACCGGTGATTTGAGAAAAATGGAACGGCTGCATTGGAGATAATGCAGCCGTTTTTTATGGCTATGAAGAAATCCTCAGAAATGACTTGAGGAGCTGAGTCTGTCAGGCCAGCGCTTCGATGATCTTCCTGGCGTTTTCCGCCAATACCGCGCCGTCTTCCATCTTGCCCGAATGCGGCTTCAGCGCGACGCCATCGATGCGGGGGATAATGTGGAAATGCAAATGGAAGACGGTTTGTCCCGCGGGGGGCTCGTTGAACTGCGCGATATAGACGCCGTCGGCATCAAAGGCTTCCCGAACGGCGACGGCGATCTTCTGGACCACCGTGATAGCCTGCTGCAATGCAGCCGGGTCGGCATCGAAAATATTGCGCGAGGGTGCCTTCGGCACGACAAGCGTATGGCCAGGCGACTGCGGCATCACATCCATGAAGGCGACCGTGTGCTCATCCTCGTAGACGCGATAGGAAGGAATATCGCCTTTCAGGATCTTTGCGAAGATATTGTTGTCGTCATAGGCGGGGATGGTCATCCGGTATCTCCTCGTCTTGCGTTTATGGTTATCCCATACGGCTAGATATCTTGCCGTTCGCCTTTGCGGAAGGGGCTGTGCTCGGTGAGAATTTCGCTCATCTCCTCTATCTGTTCCCGCTCATGCTTCAGATAGTCCGCAACGGCGCGCCGCAGGCCCTGATGGCCGATATAATGCGCGGAATGCGTGATGACGGGAAGATAGCCGCGCGCGAGCTTGTGCTCGCCCTGCGCCCCGGCTTCCACGCGCTTCAGCCCCTTGCTCAGCGCAAAATCGATTGCCTGGTGATAACAGACCTCGAAATGCAGGAAGGGGTGATCCTCGATGCAGCCCCAATGGCGGCCGTAAAGCGTTTCGCCGCCGATGAAGTTGATCGCGCCGGCGATATAACGGCCTTCGCGCTTGGCCATGACGAGCAGAATGTCGTCGGGCATGCGCTCGCCGATCAGCGAATAGAATTTTCGGGTGAGATAGGGGCGGCCCCATTTGCGGCTGCCGGTATCCATATAGAAGGCGAAGAACTGGTCCCATATGCCTTCCGTGAGGTCGCTGCCGGTCAGCCAGTCGATGGTGATGCCATGCTCGACCGCCGCGCGCCGTTCCTTCTTCAGCGCCTTGCGTTTGCGCGATGCCAGCGTCTCCAGAAAGGCGTCGTGATCGGCATAGCCCTCGTTGATGAAGTGGAACTGTTGGTCGGTGCGATGCAGATAACCGTCGGTTTCGAAAACCGAAACCTCGTCTTCCGGCAGGAAGGTAATGTGCGCTGAGGAAACGCCGAGCTGCCGGGTGACTTCTTTCAGGCTTTCGGCGAGCGCCGGCTGCAGCACGCTCCTATCCTGTCCCTCGGCGACGAGCAGCCGCGGCCCGGTGGCGGGCGTGAAGGGAATGGAGCACTGTAGTTTTGGATAATAGCGTCCGCCGGCACGCTCGAAGGCATCGGCCCAGCCATGGTCGAAGACATATTCGCCCTGGCTATGGCTCTTCAGGTAGCCGGCGACTGCACCGATCAATTCGCCGCTTTCGGTTTCCAGCAGCAGGTGATTGCCGAGCCAGCCGGTCTTGTCGGTGGCGGAACCGGACTCCTCAAGCGATGAGAGGAAGGCGTGCGAGACAAAGGGATTGTAGGGCAGGACGCTGCCGGTTCTGGACGCTCCGGCCAGCTTCGACCAGCTCTCCGGGGCGATATTCTTGAAGGATCGTTCGACTCGAATGGATAATTCGTCTGTCATCAAACTCTTGCGCTTGGAAGGAAAGAAGGGGCTCTCACCGCCGCGCCATCCGCCCGAAGGGCGCACTGTCAGCGC
Organism: Rhizobium sp. AB2/73; assembly: GCF_020871915.1. Classification (NCBI taxonomy): domain Bacteria; kingdom Pseudomonadati; phylum Pseudomonadota; class Alphaproteobacteria; order Hyphomicrobiales; family Rhizobiaceae; genus Rhizobium; species Rhizobium sp. AB2/73. Next base: position 1,365,404 of record NZ_CP067071.1, read on the forward strand.
AGCGGCAATTTGGGTATGCGCAAAGCCTCTTCTTCAATCGATGCCGATTTACGAGGCCAGGCGCGGATCAAAACCTTCGAAGGTCATCTGGTCTGCATTGGCAAACGTATGTTTGTGGGCCGCTTCGTCGCGCACGGTCCAGGTGATGACCGGAATACCGCGCTGGCGTTGCGCCGTAACAAAGGGGTTCGGCAGGTGGCCGTAGAAGTACGAGATGAAGTCTAGCCCAAGATGCATGGCTTCGTCATGCTGAAAAAACGTCTCAGGCTTGTTTCCTTCAGCCGTCAGTCCGACAGGGTAGGGCGCTTCCAGCGCCTTGAGGTCCTTGAGCAGCCAATGATCGAAGCTCATCAGCGCCACATGCCCCTTGTAGCCTTCCAGCACTTCGAGCACGGATTCGGCAAAGCCATCGTCATCGCCTTCGCGTCCCTTGAGCTCCAGCACCAGCGGCACCTTGCCGTCGCAGAGCCGCAGGAGCTGCTTCAGCGTCGGGATCTTGTCCTTGGTACCGCCGACCGACAGCAGCCCGAGCTCGGCCGAGGTGCGTTCGCGCACTTCGCCCGGCAGATTGCAGACGCGCTGGAGGTCGTCGTCATGAAAGACCACCGGAACGCCGTCGGAGGCGTAGTGCAGGTCGCATTCGATGGCAAAGCCCGCCTCGATGGCACGGCTGAAGGCGGAGAGTGTATTCTCCCAGACTTCCTTGTTCATGTCATGATAGCCGCGGTGAGCGACGGGACGCTCGGTCAACCAGGCAAGTTTGCTCATTATGCAATTTCCAGAATGGCATCGATTTCAACGGCGGCATTGAGCGGCAGGGCGGCCATGCCGACGGCGGCGCGGGCATGCTTGCCGGCTTCGCCAAGCACGTTTGCCAGAAGATTGGATGCGCCGTTGATCACAAGGTGTTGTTCGACGAAATCGGACGTCGAGGCGACGAAGCCGTTGAGCTTGATCAGCCGCTTGATCCGGCCGAGATCGCCGCCGAGGGCAGCTTTCGCCTGGGCGAGAATATTGATCGCGCAAAGCTCGGCCGCCCGCTGCCCGCCGGCAACATCGACGTCCTTGCCGAGATGACCCGTGACGCCGATCTTGCCGTTTTCCATCGGGAGTTGGCCCGACAGATAGAGAAGATTGCCGCTGATGACATAGGGAACGTAGTTGGCGGCCGGTGCCGCGGCCTGCGGCAGAACGATGCCGAGTTCCTTCAGGCGGCCCTCGATAGCGTCGGACATTATTCATCTCCCGTTTTGTTGTAAAAACTTCAAAAATCCGGCATCAAGACTAAATTCGGTCACTTAGGATCGGCAGCCTCGTTTCAGCCGAAAGCGTTCTTATAACATCGCGTGCGAGTCCAACAGGAGATAATGAATGTTCCGCTCGAGTCTTGCTGCTACCGTCGTTTCGGGCCTGAGCATTCTGTCACTGGGAACCTCGGCAGCCCATGCTGCCGGTCCGAGCGGGCTGATCGCGCATCGCGCCGTCTATGATCTCGAACTGAAGGATGCCTCCGATCGCTCCGGCATCTCCGGCATGGTCGGCCGCATGGTCTATGAGTTCGAAGGCTCGGATTGCACCGGATTCACCACCAATTTCCGCTTCGTGACGAAGATCGATACGGGGGACTCAACGCGCGTCAGCGACCAGCAGACGACGACCTTCGAGGATCTCGGCAAGCGGCTGTTCCGCTTCGAGACCAAGTCCTATACCGACAGCCAGCTCGACAAGGATGTGCGCGGCGCCGCAAGCGACGACCAGAAGGGCATCAAGGTCGACCTCACCCAGCCGCACAACAAGCAGGTCCAGATCATCGAGAGCCGTTTCCCGACGGAGCATATGCTCGACATTATCCACAATGCGAAGCTCGGCAAGAATTTCTTCGAGGCGCAGGTTTTCGACGGTTCCGACGATGGGGACAAGCCGCTGATCGCCACCACCGTCGTCGGCAAGGAACAGACGCCGGCGATCGATGATCCCGATGCCGACAAGGCTGGCGCCTTCTCCAAGACGCCTTTCTGGCCGGTGACCGTGGCCTATTTCAACGAAAAGTCCACCGGCGATGCCATGCCCGTCTACCGGATGTCCTTTAAACTCTACGAGAACGGCATCACGCGCGACCTCACCATGGATTATGGTGACTTTGTGCTGACCGGCAAGCTCACCAAGCTTGAAGTTCTCGGTACGAAGGCGTGCCAATAGACTCTCGTTCAACGTGCAAAACCTCTGTCATAAAACTGTGATCCAAGTCTCACTATTGTGTGAAATGATCGACACGCGGAAGTAAGTGCGGATTATCTCTGTTTCGATCTGAAATTGTAGCGGGGCGCGCGGGGGCATCGTCTTGAGGCGATTGGCAATTTTTGCGGTCGGCTCCCGAGTCTATGGACGAGAAAGCACGACCTATGAGCAATAGCGGTATCTCCACGAGTTCCAATAACACGCTGCCGGTCGTCGCGGCCGATCCGGCGGAAATCGCCCGCATCGGCGACAGCATAGATCTGACCGACCGGGCCGGCATTTCCGTCTATGGCGACCGCGCCCAGCAGGCCGTTTCCGATTATTCCGATCGTATCCTGCGCGAGGTGCGTAACCGCGATCTCGGCGAAGTCGGCAAGTTGCTGACCGATATCATCGTCAAGTCGAAGAAGCTCGATCCTGCCTCGTTGAAGGACGAGGGCTTCCTATCGCGGATGTTTTCCTCTTTCAGGGCGAAGCTGGAGCGTTTCAAGGAGCAGTTCGAAGACGTAGCCGGCCAGATCGATCGCATCGGGCTCGAGCTTGACCGTCACAAGGATATTCTGCGCCGGGACATCGCCCTTCTGGACGATCTGCATGAAGAGACAAAGCAGTCCATCGTGCAGCTCGATGCCTATGTGCAGGCCGGCAAGGATTTTGCCGAGCGTTTTCGTGCGACCGAGCTTCCGCGCCTGAAAAGTTCCGCAGATGCGGCTTCGGCTAATCCTGGCGGCGGCATGCTGGAGGCGCAGGTCTATCAGGATAGCCTACAGGCCCTCGATCGCCTGGAAAAGCGGGTCTTCTACCTGCAGCAGGCACGCCAGCTCGGCATTCAGCAATTGCCGCAGATCCGTATCGTTCAGGCCGGTGACGAAACCCTGATCGAGAACCTGCAGGCGACGTCGGCGCTGACCGTGCCGGCCTGGAAGCAGAAGATGGTGATCCTGCTGGGCCTGACGCAGCAGAAGTCCGCGCTCGAACTGCAGAAGACCGTCACCGACGCCACCAACGACATGATCCGCCAGGCGTCGAATATGATGAAGGACCAGGCGATTGCCATAGAACAGCAATCGCAGCGCGGTATCGTCGACATCGACACGCTCGCCGCCGCCAACCGTGACCTGATCGACACGATCAACGGCGTCTTGAAGGTGCAGGAGGATGGCCGCGCCAAGCGGGCCGAAGCCGAAGAGCGGATGCAGAAAATGACCATTGAACTCAAGAAGGCGATGATCGAGGCGCGGTGAACCCATGGCAATCCGCACTTTTGCTACCGCGCTGACGCTGGCAGGCGCACTTCTGTTGAGCAGTTGCAATGTCGGCGGGCAAGTCTCGAAATTCTCGATCATTTCCGGCTCTGAAAATACCGTCCTGCAGCCGATCGTCGAAGAGTTCTGCAAGGAGAAGCAGGCGACTTGCAGTTTCACCTATGAGGGTACGCTGGATATCGGTCTGGCACTCCAGAGCGAACAGGGCGTCGAACAGGATGCCGTCTGGCCGGCGTCGGGTGTCTGGGTCGATATGTTCGACACCAAGCGTCGCGTGAAGTCGCTGACATCGGTCGCGCAGATGCCTGTCATTCTCGGCGTGCGCAAATCCAAAGCCGAGGCGCTCGGCTGGGTCGGCAAGCCGGTCTATATGAAGGACATACTGGCGGCAGTGAAAAGCGGTTCGCTGAAGTTTCTCATGACATCGGCCACGCAATCCAACTCCGGCGCCAGTGCCTATCTTGCCATGCTGTCGAGTGCGCTCGGCAACAAGCCGGTGATAGAGCCGGGCGATCTCGACAAGCCGGATGTCCAGAGCGCGGTTCGCGCGCTGCTTGGCGGTGTGGAGCGTTCTTCGGGGTCGTCGGGCTGGCTTGCGGATCTCTATACGGACTCCGCCGGCAGGGGTGTGCTTTACGACGCTATGTGGAATTACGAAGCGATCCTGAAGGAAACCAATGACAAGCTTGCCGGCATGGGCAACGAGCCACTCTATGCCATCTACCCCGCCGATGGCGTCGTCGTCGCCGATTCGCCTATCGGCTTTGTCGATCACGGGCGAGGGCAGGAGGTCGAGACCTTCTTCAACCAGCTCGTCGACTATCTGCGTTCCGCGCCAGTGCAGAAACGCATTGCCGATACGGGTCGCCGCATCCCGCTTTCCGATATTGCCGCCAAGCCGGACCTGACATGGAATTTCGATCCGACCCGGATCGTGACGGCCATCCGCATGCCGGAGCCTGCCATGATCCGTCAGGCGCTTGATCTTTATCAGGTGGCGCTGCGCAAGCCTTCGCTGACGGCTCTCTGCCTCGATTTTTCGGGCTCGATGGCGGGCAAGGGCGAAGAACAGCTTCAGGCGGCCATGCAATTCCTGTTCAACCCGGACGAAACAGGCAAGGTCCTCGCGCAATGGACGCCAGCCGATCGCATCATCGTCATTCCCTTTGACGCCAATGTGCGCACCACGATCGAGGCGACCGGGAGGCCCGATCAGCAGAAGATGTTGGTCGAAAGGGTCTCGCGTCAGCATGCGGGTGGAGGTACCGATATGTATGCCTGTGCGAGCAAGGCGCTCGACTGGATGAAGTCGACGCAAGAGCTGTCATCCTACCTGCCCGCGATCGTCATCATGACCGATGGAAAATCAGATGATGGGAATGGCTATTTCATGAGCCGCTGGGCATCGGTAAGCCCGCATGTGCCAGTGTTCGGCATCACCTTCGGCGATGCCGACAAGCGGCAGCTCGATGCCCTCGCGCAGGAGACCTCCGCGCGCGTCTTCGACGGCCGTGGTGATCTGGTCAGCGCATTCCGGGCGGTGCGCGGCTATAACTAGAGCATTTCTGTTCTGAACGGAGTCAAAAATGCTCTATCTCTTTGTTTTCACGCAATTCCGGACGCGAAACCTCTTCGCATTTTTGCTGGAATTGCTCTAGGACGATAATGCGCAATTGGTTCGGCAATGACTGGAATTGGATTGTGGCGGGGCTTGCTGCCGCGATCGTCGTTCCCGTGCTCAGCTTCCTTGCCGGCATGCCGATATGGATTGCCGCCATCATCGGTCTTTTGGTCTTCATCGGCCTGATTTTCGTCCTTGCACCTAAGCGCATGTTCGAGGGGCTGGATGCGAAGGCGATTGGCAGGGGGCGTCTGGAGTTCGCCCGCGACCTGTTGAGCACGGCTGCTCCCGCGGCCGAAAGGCTGGAAGCGTCGGCGAACCAGATCGGCAGCAAGGATGTGGCAAAACGGGTGCGGCATCTGGCGGAGATCGCCGCGGACGTCTTTGCGAAGGTGGAAGCCAATCCGGAAAGCGCCGGCACCGTCAGGCGGTTCCTCAGCTACTATCTGCCGCGGGCCGCGGAGGTGGCGGAGGGCTTTGCCGTCATCGAGGCGAAACGCCAGCCGGATGTTGCGCGCCTTCAGGAGGTCGGTCTCGTTCTGACCAAACTGGAAGATGCTTTCGTACACTATTCCGACAGCCTGATCGAAGACAGGCTCGATACGCTTGATACGGAGCTGCGCCTCATACAGGCCTCACTCAAAGAGGATATAGGACGCTGATGGCCATTTCCCGCCGCGCTTTTGGAGTAGGGCTTCTTGCCGCCGGTGTCGCAGGGACCGGAGGCTATTTCGCCGTCAAGGACAGGCCGGAGCTGCAGGGGCTGCTCGGCAACAGCACCAAGCTCTTCGGATTCATCGGCGGCGAGAAGGAGGCATTCCTTGCCGATGCCGACGTGGTATCGGCACTGCACAGTCATGGCCTTGAGATCAACAGCCGCGTCGCAGGCTCCGTGGAAATGGTGCGGGAGCAGGCGCTTCTGTCGCAGAACCCCGCCTTCCTCTGGCCATCCTCGTCGATCATGGTCGATATCGCCCGGCAGCATGGTATTAAGATCCGCAACGATCGCGTCATCCTCAACACGCCCGTCGTCGTCTATTCCTGGCAGCCGGTCGTCGATGGATTGACCAAGGCGGGGCTCGTCAACACGACGCCGGAGGGGCAGCACCAGCTTGATCTCAAGGCGCTGCTGGATGCCGTGCTTGCCGGCACGAACTGGTCGAAGCTCGGCGTCAACTCACTCTATGGCCAGGCTCGGATCGTGTCGACCGATCCGAATCGTTCCAATTCAGGCTTCATGTTTTCCGGCCTGGTGCTCAGCCTACTCAGCGGCAACGTCGCGAGCCCGGACGACCTCGCGCAGTTCGGGGACAAGGCCCAGGCGATCTTTCGTAACATGGGTTTCAAGTCGTCTTCGTCGGGCAAGCTGTTCGAACAGTATCTCGCGGGCGGTATTGGCGGCGAACCGATGATCGTCGGCTATGAGAATCAGCTGGTGGAATGGATCATCGCCGATCCGCAGCGTTGGAAGAGGGTTCAGGCGAGCAACAGCGCCAAGCCGGTCGTGCTCTATCCGCATCCAACCGTCTATTCCGCGCATCCGTTGATCGCGATCGACGAACAGGTCGATCGCATGATCGAAGCTCTCGTCAGCCCGCGATTGCAGGAGCTCGCCTGGACCAGGCACGGTTTCCGCGGACCGCTCGGCACCGCGACCGGCGATGCCGACAATGCCATCGCCGGCCTGCTGCCGGCCGAGATCGATGCCGTATTGCCTATGCCGGATGCCAATGTCATGCTGGCGCTTCTTGATAAATTGGCCAGTTGAGGGCATGGCGAGATTGCTTTTTTGATCCAAAAGCCTTGCATTCCAAGCGAATCGAAGGTATGGGCACCCGCATTCCACACGTAAGGCATGGGATTGTCCGGGAGAAATCCGGATTTTTCCGCCCGGTGGCATTCTCGAAGAGGATGCTGTTCGCCTTGCGGAGGTTCAACCGGAAAAGGATACAAAGGCATGGCATTGCCCGATTTTTCTATGCGCCAGCTTCTCGAAGCAGGTGTTCACTTCGGTCACCAGACGCACCGCTGGAACCCGAAGATGAAGCCGTACATTTTCGGCGATCGTAACAACATCCACATCATCGACCTCGCCCAGACGGTTCCGTTGCTGAGCCGCGCCCTGCAGGTTGTCAGCGACACCGTTGCCCGTGGCGGCCGCGTTCTGTTCGTCGGCACCAAGCGTCAGGCGTCCGAACTGATCGCCGACAGTGCGAAGCGTTCGGCTCAGTACTACGTCAACGCCCGCTGGCTCGGCGGCATGATGACCAACTGGAAGACGATCTCCAACTCGATCCAGCGCCTGCGCAAGCTCGACGAAATCCTCTCCGGCGAAGCCCAGGGCTTCACCAAGAAGGAGCGTCTGAACCTTGAGCGCGAACGCGAAAAGCTCGACAAGGCTCTCGGCGGTATCAAGGACATGGGCGGCACGCCGGACCTGATGTTCATCATCGACACCAACAAGGAAAAGATCGCGATCGACGAAGCCAAGCGCCTCGGCATCCCGGTCGTCGCCATCATCGACTCGAACTGCGATCCGGACCTGATCGACTATCCGATCCCGGGCAACGACGACGCTTCGCGCGCCATCGCTCTTTATTGCGACCTGATCTCGCGCGCTGCCATCGACGGTATCGCTCGCCAGCAGAGCGCATCGGGCCGTGACCTCGGCGCTTCCGAAGAAGCTCCGGTCGAGCCGACCCTGGCGGACGGCACCGAAGCCTGATCGCGCGGTGCGGCGGACAATAAAACGTCTGCCCAAGCGCAATGACATCCGGGATAAGGCCGTTTGCGACTTCAAGAAGTTCGAGCGGCCTTATCGCGTTTTTGGTAACGCTTTGCCTGGGCGGTAAAACCAGGCATGTTCCAATCAAGAATTCCACAGTATGACGCGGTTTCATAACGCTGTCATACTTACGGGTACATTTCGTCCCTCAAATCGGTGCCGCTTCGGTTTTATGTCGTTTGCCGCACCGTATGAACCGACAAGAGGAAGCTTATGACCGAGATTACGGCTGCACTGGTGAAAGAACTGCGCGAAAAGTCAGGCGCAGGCATGATGGACTGCAAGAAGGCGCTGACCGAGACGAACGGCGATATCGAAGCCGCGATCGACTGGCTGCGCGCCAAGGGCATCTCCAAGGCCGACAAGAAGTCCGGCCGCACCGCCGCTGAAGGCCTGATCGCCATTGCCGGCGCTGGTCACAAGGCTGTTGTTGTCGAGCTCAACTCGGAAACCGACTTCGTTGCCCGTAATGATGCCTTCCAGGACCTCGCTCGCGGCATCGCTGAAGTTGCGCTGTCCACTGACGGTACCGTTGAAGCCATTTCGGCTGCGACCTATCCCGCATCCGGCAAGCCGGTCGCCGACGCCATCAAGGACGCGATCGCCACCATCGGCGAGAACATGACGCTCCGTCGCGCGGCCAAGCTGGAAGTCGAGCATGGCGTTGTAGCGACCTACATCCATAATGCTGCCGGCGACGGTATCGGCAAGCTCGGCGTTCTGGTCGCTCTGAAGTCGGTCGGCGACAAGGCTGTTCTGACGTCGATCGGCCGCCAGATTGCCATGCACATTGCTGCTACCAACCCGCTGGCTATCCGCGCGGAAGAAGTCGACGCCGCCGTTGCCGAGCGCGAACGCAACGTCTTCATCGAACAGTCCCGCGAATCCGGCAAGCCGGAAGCCATCATCGAGAAGATGGTCGAGGGCCGCATGCGCAAGTTCTTCGAGGAAGTCGCTCTTCTGTCGCAGGCTTTCGTCATCAATCCGGACCTGACGGTCGGTGCTGCCCTCAAGGAAGCTGAAAAGACCGCCGGTGCCCCGATCGAAATCACCGGCATGGCCCGCCTGCTGCTCGGCGAAGGCGTCGAGAAGGAAGAAAGCGATTTCGCCGCAGAAGTTGCGGCTGTCGCCAAGGGCTGATCTGAGCATTTCCAGGAGAAGTGCGTAGCGGTTTTCCGTTCGGAATGCGTAAGGAAACAAAACGATAGGGCTTTTCCGCAATTTGAAGAGGTGCGGAAAAGCACGGTCGAAAAGAGACATATTCCGGTTTGGTGAAACCATATCAGGGAAAACGTATGGGCATCGCGTGACAACGCGGTGCCCTTCGTGTATCCGGCTTTCACAATCATTCCCCCGATGATCACGTCAAGGAGCTACGATGTCCCAGCCGATCTACAAGCGCGTGTTGCTCAAGGCCTCTGGTGAAGCTCTGATGGGCAGCCAGGGTTTTGGTATCGATGTCACCGTCGCCGACCGGATTGCCGGTGATATCGCACAGGCGCGCGCCATGGGTGTCGAAGTCGGCGTCGTGGTCGGCGGCGGCAATATCTTCCGAGGGGTGGCCGTGGCCTCCAAGGGCGGTGACCGCGTGACCGGCGACCACATGGGTATGCTCGGCACCGTCATCAATGCGCTGGCGCTGGCGACCTCGCTGCGCAAGCTCAATATCGATACCGTCGTGCTCTCGGCCATCTCCATGCCGGAAATCTGCGAAAGCTTTTCGCAGCGCGCCACGCTCTACCACCTTTCGCTCGGCCGCGTGGTGATCTTCGCCGGTGGCACCGGCAATCCGTTCTTCACGACGGATTCTGCTGCCGCGCTGCGTGCCGCCGAAATGGGCGCCGAAGCGATCTTCAAGGGTACCCAGGTCGACGGTATCTATTCCGCCGATCCGAAGAAGTTCCCCGATGCTGAACGCTTCGATCATCTGACCCATAGTCAGGTGCTCGAAAAGGGGCTGGCCGTCATGGACGTCGCCGCCGTGGCGCTTGCACGCGAAAATTCCATTCCGATCGTCGTCTTCTCCATACACGAGAAGGGCGGCTTTGCGGAAATCTTGACCGGCGGCGGCCGCAAGACCATCGTATCAGACAACTGACATTCCTGTGACGCCGGGTAAGCCCCGGTGTCGCCTCATTACAGGGGAGTATAGACATGAGTGAAGCCAGCGATCTCAAGGAACTGAAGCGCCGTATGGACGGCGCCATTGCGGCATTCAAGAGCGACGTCGCCTCACTGCGTACCGGGCGCGCATCCGCCAACATCCTCGATCCTGTGACGATCGAAGCCTACGGCTCGCGCATGCCGCTGAACCAGGTGGCCAATATCACCGTGCCGGAGCCGCGCATGCTGACGGTTTCGGTGTGGGACAAATCGATGGTCAGTGCCGTCGAGCGCGCCATCCGCGAATCCAATCTCGGCCTCAACCCGATCGTTGACGGCCAGAACCTGCGCATCCCGCTGCCGGAACTCAATGAGGAGCGCCGCCGTTCGCTGGTGAAGGTTGCCCATGAATACGCGGAAAAGGCGAAGGTGGCGATTCGCCACGTGCGCCGTGATGGCATGGATGGCCTCAAAAAGGCCGAAAAGGATGGCGTAATCGGTCAAGACGAGAGCCGCTCTCTCTCTGAACGTGTGCAGAAGATGACGGATGAGACGATTTCGGAAATCGACCGCTTGCTAGCCGACAAAGAAAAGGAAATCATGCACGTCTGATCGCATGCCGGGGAGTGTCGCGCTTTCGATTTTCGCAATATTGAAAGCGGCGGCTGCGCCCTAGATTATGAGGCCAGAGCATCTTTCCGCCGAACGAAACCGGACCCATATGTCAGCTCCTACGTTCTCTGTCGTACCTGAACACGTTGCCATCATCATGGACGGCAACGGACGCTGGGCCAATGCGCGCGGTCTGCCGCGCACCATGGGCCATCGCAAGGGCGTGGAGGCGGTTCGGGAGACGGTGCGGGCGGCAGGCGACATCGGCATAAAATATCTGACGCTGTTCGCCTTCTCCTCGGAGAACTGGCGCCGGCCCGAGGCGGAGGTGAGCGATCTCCTCGGCCTCCTAAAGGCCTTCATCCGGAGGGACCTTGCCGAGCTTCATCGCCAGAATGTGCGCATCCGCGTCATCGGCGACCGCAGCGGCCTGCGCGGTGATATCCTGCCCTTGCTGATCGAGGCGGAGGAGACCACCAGGAACAACACGGCTCTGACTCTGGTCATCGCCTTCAATTACGGCTCGCGCGACGAAATCACGCGTGCCTTTGCCGGCCTTGCAAAGGATGTCGAGGCCGGGCGGCTGCGCCCGCAGGATATCACGCCGGAGCTGGTCGATGCCCGTCTGGACACCGCCGGTATTCCTGATCCCGATCTCATCATCCGCACGAGCGGCGAGGAGCGGCTTTCGAATTTCCTGCTCTGGCAGGCCGCTTATTCGGAATTCATGTTCGTGCCGGATTATTGGCCCGATTTCAGCCGCGAGCTCTTTTTCTCCGCGCTGGAGAAATATGCTGCGCGCGACCGGCGTTTCGGCGGCCTTTCCGCCAAGCAGGCGGCGGCCGTGGGGTCCTGATGAGCCGGGAACTCAGGCTGCGCATTATTTCCGGCATCATTCTCGCTGCCATCGTTCTTGCTGCCACCTGGTATGGCGGCTCAGGCTTTCGTCTGCTGGCCGCCGTGATCGGTCTGCTCGTCTATTATGAATGGTCGACGATATCGGATCTGCATGGCCGCGATCCTCAGGGAAACGCGCTCGGCTGGCTTGGGCTCGTATTGATCGCCGGTGCGACGGCATTGAGCGAATCCGTCTATTCCATCGAGGTTCTGGCCGCCTTCGTTGCTGTTACCGCGATCATGGTCGCCATACGTGGAAAGAGCTGGTGGCTGCCGGGCGGCATATTCTATTCCGGATTGACGGCAATTGCCCTTGCCGAGATCCGCGATGACGATTTTCGCGGCTTCGTGCTGATGCTGTTCGTCTTTGCCACGGTATGGGCGACGGACATCTTTGCCTATTTCGCCGGCCGCGCTATCGGGGGGCCGAAGCTCGCGCCGAGCATATCGCCGGGCAAGACCTGGTCGGGCGCCATCGGCGGTGCTATGGCGGCCGTCATCGCGGGAACGGCGGTCGTCTGGAGCTTCTTTTCAGCCGAAGACCTGTGGATTCCTCTCCTTGCCCTGGTGCTTTCCGTCTGCAGCCAGATCGGCGACCTGTTCGAATCGTTCGTCAAGCGCAAGTTTGGCGTGAAAGACTCGAGCCATCTGATTCCCGGACATGGCGGCGTCATGGATCGGGTCGATGGACTAATTTTTGCTTGTTTTGCAGCGTTTTTGTTGGCTATCGTAATAACGCTGACAATGAGCGGCGAGACCTTTTCATTGGGCGGCGTTCTGCTCGGGGTCTGATACTGAAGCAATTCCAGGAAAAGTGCGCAGCGGTTTTCCGTCTGGAATTGCGAGAAAACAGAAAGATGGAACGGTTCGGAGCTTCCGTGAAAGCTGAACCGCTCTAACACGAACAGGATCGTTGCATGGGTAGCGCGGCTGGCTTCATCGGTTTCTTGACGAACAACGTCATCACATTTGTCTTTGTGCTGTCGTTGCTCGTTTTTGTGCATGAGATGGGCCACTATCTGGTCGGTCGTTGGTCGGGCATCCGCATCATGGCTTTTTCGATCGGCTTCGGGCCGGAGATTGCCGGATTTACCGATAGACACGGTACGCGCTGGAAGCTCTCCCTCATTCCGCTCGGCGGTTATGTACGATTCTTCGGCGACGAGGACGCCTCCAGCAAGACCGATGTGGATCAGCTCTCGGCCATGACGGAGGAGGAGCGCGCCCAATCGTTCGCCGGAGCCAGGCTCTGGAAGCGGGCTGCAACCGTTGCGGCCGGACCGATCGCCAATTTCCTGCTCGCCATTGTGATCTTCGCAGTCCTTTTCAGCGTTTACGGCCGCACGGTTGCCGATCCGGTCGTGGCCATGGTGACGCGCGACGGTGCTGCCGCGGAAGCCGGCATCGAACCAGGCGACCGCCTGATCGCCGTCGATGGCAACAAGGTGACGACTTTCGATGAAGTGCAGCGCTATGTCGGCCTGCGCCCGGGCCGCGCTATCGTACTGACCGTCGACCGCGACGGCCAGAATCGCGATTTTCGGATCGTTCCGAAACTGGTCGAGGACACCGATCAGTTCGGCAACAAGATGGAAATGGGCCGTATCGGTATCGCGCTCGTCGATCCGGTGGTGACTGCGGTGGAACCGGCCGGACCGGCGGCAAAGGCCGGTGTACAGGCGGGAGACCGTCTGATTGCCGTCGATGGCAATAATGCCGCTACTTATTACGATATCGGCCGTTACATCGCCGAGCGCCCCGGCAAGAGCATCGTGCTGACCATCCAGCGCGATGGCGTGATCCGCGATTTGCCGATCGTGACCGCGACATTGGCGGATACGGATGCATCCGGAAACAAGAAGGATGTCGGCAGCATCGGTATCGCGCCGATCGATCCGTTGATCGCGTCGGTTGGGGCCGACAGTCCGGCTCAGACGGCGGGCTTGGAACTTGGTGACCGCATTCTTTCTGTGGATGGACGGGCGATCGGATCTATCGGCGAAGTGCAGCGTTATGCGGCTGCTCATGCCGACAAGCCCATGGCACTGTCGATCGAGCATAATGGCCAGACCCGTGACGTATCGGTGACGCCGAGAAAGTCGGAGGAGACCGATGTCTTCGGCGCACGGACGGAGATTGCCACGATCGGCATCAGCGATGGTCAGAAGCCGATCAGGCTGCGTTACGAGGCTTACGGGCCGCTGCAGGCGCTTACCGAAGGTGTGAAGCAGACCGGCAGTATCGTTTCCGGCACTTTCGAATATCTCGGCAACGTCATCGGCGGATATATGAAGGCCGATCAGCTCGGCGGGCCGATCCGGGTCGCGCAACTCTCCGGGCAAATGGCAACCCTAGGCTTTGCCGCGGTGCTCCAATTCGCCGCCATACTTTCTGTTTCAATAGGGTTATTAAATTTGATGCCCGTCCCGGTACTTGATGGCGGCCATCTGATGTTCTATGCGATTGAAGCCGTAAGGGGAAAACCTCTGGGTGCACGGGCGCAGGATATCGCTTTCCGGATTGGATTTGCGATGGTGCTCTCACTCATGGTGTTTGCAACCTGGAACGATATTAGTTCCAGAATAGGCTAGCGGGGCGACGAGAGGAAAATTACGATTTATTTACGATGTTTCAAAGCCGTAGTGGCGAATGAGCCACGCTTTGAAATGAAGTAAACAGAAATTAACGTGCTCCCTTGCTTGTATGTCAAAAGCGGGTAAAACGACACACGTGGCCGGAATCGGGTTCGCTCGGGGCTGGGGACGATTGAAAAAAGGTAAGAAGTGAAATGAAGGCTGGTTCAAAATTTTTGAACGCAGTGTCGGCGGTAGCGCTGTCTGCAGGTGTTGTTGCGTCGGGCGCTGGTGTGATCACCCTTGCCTCTGCTTCTGTCGCTGAAGCAGCTGTTATTCAGCGGGTTGACGTTCGCGGTGCTGGACGCGTCGGCGAGACAGCCGTTCGGGATAATATCACGATCAAGCCCGGCAAGAGCTTCTCCGCCAGTGACATTGATGCTTCGGTGAAGCAGCTCTATGCCACCGGATATTTCTCTGATGTCCACATTACCGTTTCGGGTAGCACGCTGGTTGTATCGGTCAGCGAAAACAAGCTCATCAACGCCGTGGTCTTCAACGGCAACCGCAAGATCAAGGACGACAAGCTTCAGGGTATCGTCCAGACGCACGCTGCCGGCCCGTATAACGAGGCGACCGTTCAGGCTGACGTCAAGACCATCAAGGATGCCTATGCATCCATCGGTCGTAACGATGTGCAGGTGACGACGCAGACCGCCGAGGTCGCGCCGGGCCGTCTGAACGTGGCCTTCGTTATCAACGAGGGCGAGCGTACCAAGATCGACAAGATCAACTTTTCGGGCAACCAGGCCTATGGCAGCGGTCGCCTTGCTTCGGTCATCGGCACGAAGAAGAGCAACTTCCTGTCGTTCCTGACGCGCAAGGACGTCTACAGCCCCGAACGTCTGCAAGCCGACCAGGATCAGCTGCGTCAGTTCTACTACAATCACGGTTATGCCGACTTCCGGGTCGTCAGTGCCGATGCGACGCTGAACGAGCAGAGCAACGAATACACGCTGAACTTCAACGTCGATGAAGGTCCGCGTTATACTTACGGCGATATCAACGTCATCTCGACCGTCGAAGGTATCAATGCCGACGAGCTGAAAGGCCTTGTCATCACCCACAAGGGCGATGTCTACAGCGCCAAGGATATCCAGACCTCGATCGAGAACATTTCCAAGCGTGTCGCGGCTGCCGGCTATCCGTTCGCCCGCATCACGCCGCGCGGCAACCGCGATCTGTCCGGCCACACCATCGGCATCGAATATCTGGTCGACCAGGGCGAGCGTGCCTATGTCGAGCGCATTGAAATCCGCGGCAACACCCGCACGCGCGACTACGTCATCCGCCGCGAGTTCGACCTGAACGAAGGCGATGCCTTCAACCAGGAAATGATCACGCGCGCGAAGCGCCGCCTCGACGCGCTCGGCTATTTCACCAAGGTCGATATCTCGACGGCTCAGGGTAGTGCTCCGGACCGCGTCATCGTCATCGTCAACGTCGAAGACCAGCCGACGGGCTCCTTCGGTATCGGTGCCGGCTACGCCGTCGGCAACAATGGCGGTCTGCTTCTGGAAGCTTCGGTCGAAGAAAAGAACTTCCTCGGTCGCGGTCAGTACATCCGTCTCGCCGCAGGTGCCGGTACGGAAGGCAATCGTACCTACAACATCTCGTTCACCGAGCCTTATTTCCTCGGTTATCGTCTGGCTGCCGGTTTCGATATCTTCAAGAACCAGACGTCGAGCGACGATTACTACGATTATTCGGAAGAAGGCTTCTCGCTGCGCGTCACCGCGCCGATTACCGAGAACCTGGCAACGACACTGCGCTACAACTACAAGCGCTTGACTTACGACGGCACGAACGATTGGCAGAACAACCTTTCGGCTCCGTATCTCAACCTTGTTGAGAACGGTCCGTGGGTACAGTCGACGGTTTCGCAGACCTTCACCTACAACACGCTTGATGATCAGAACCTTCCGCGTGAAGGTATCATCGCCAAGTTCACGCATGAATTTGCGGGTCTCGGCGGCGACTCTGACTTCTACAAGTTGAGCGGTAAGGCTCGTTACTACCAGATGATCAGCGACGAAGCCGATATCATCGGCTCGCTGACAGTGGGTGCCGGCTACGTGATGCCGACGAATGGCAAGCTGAACGTCTTCGATCAGTTTACGCTCGGCGGCCGTGAAATCCGCGGCTTCGAGAATGCAGGTATCGGTCCGCGTTCGTCGCATGGCGATCCGCTCGGTGGTACGACCTACTTCACCGCTTCGGCTGAAGCGAGCATGCCGATGCCGGGCGTTCCCCAGGATATCGGCCTGCGTATCGCAGCCTTCGCTGATGCAGGCACGCTCTACGGCAATAAGGCGAATCTCTTTGGCGATACGCTTCATAACGACAGCTCGATCCGTGCATCGCTCGGTGCCGGTCTGATCTGGTCGTCGCCGTTCGGTGTCATCCGCGTTGATTACGCCGTGCCGGTCTTGAAGGAAGATTACGACAAGACCGAGAATTTCCGGTTTGGCATCGCCAACCAGTTCTGATATCGGCAGTCCAGAACTGCGGGCTTGAACACCGTTCTGGAGCTGGTGCTTATGGAACATACTGGTTTTTTCCCGCCCCATGGTGGCGTCAGCTTGAAACAACTGGCTGAGCATCTTGGGGCGGAGCTGGCTGATACGGCCTCTTCCGAGGTCGTCATCAGATCTATCGCTCCCGTCTATCGGGCAGGCGAGGGTGACGTTTGTTATATCCTTTCCCGAAAGAATCGCGCTGAGCTGGAGACCTGCAAGGCTTCAGCCATCATTTGCCTTCCGGCACTGAAGTCTTTCGTTCCCGATCACATCCCGGTCCTTCTGTCGAAGAAGCCGCATACGGATTTCGCCATTGCCGGCGCGTTGCTGCATCCGCAAGCCATGCGGCCGGTTACGTTCACGGCGAATCCGCTCGTGATTTCTCCCGCTGCGACCATCGATGCGACCGCTAAGCTGGAGGCCAATATCGGCATCGAGCCCGGTGCGATCATCGGCCCTGGTGCGGAGATCGGCGAGGGGACCTATATCGGCCCTAACGCCCTCATCGGGCCGGGTGTCAAGATCGGGCGCAATTGCAGCATCGGCGGGGGTGCGAGTGTGCTCTGCGCCTATATCGGCAATGGCGTCATCATCCACAATGGCACGCGCATCGGCCAGGACGGTTTTGGCTATGCGCCGGGACCGCGCGGCATGGTCAAGATCGTGCAGATCGGCCGCGTCATCATCCAGGACAATGTCGAGATTGGCGCCAATACAACGATCGATCGCGGCACCATGGATGATACCGTGATCGGCGAAGGCACGAAGATCGACAATCAGGTCCAGATCGGACATAACGTCCGCATCGGTCGCCACTGTGCTATCGTCAGCCAGGTCGGCATTGCCGGCAGCACGGTGATCGGCGATGGCGTGCAGATTGGCGGACAGGCAGGCCTCAACGGGCATATCCACATTGGCGACGGCGTGCAGATCGGTGCCAAGAGCGGCGTGATGAACAGCATCCCGGCGGGCGAGCGCTATGCGGGTCTTCCGGCGCGGCCGCTTTGGGATTTTCTAAGGGAATCGGCGGAGATCGCGAAGCGGTCAGGAGCCAGAGACAAGAAGGACGGGAGTGCGGAGCATGACTGAGGAAGCCAAGACGTCGCTGTCGTCGGCTGACATCATCGAAATTATGAAGCTTTTGCCGCATCGCTATCCCTTCTTGATGGTCGACAAGATCATCGAGATCGATAGCGATAATTCCGCGATCGGCATCAAGAACGTAACGGCGAACGAGCCGCAATTTACCGGACATTTCCCGGAGTCGCCGATCATGCCGGGCGTGCTGCTCATCGAGGGAATGGCGCAAACGGCCGGTGCGATCTGCGCCCGCAAGGACGGCATCGGCGGTAACCTCGTTTACTTCATGACGATCGACAACGCCCGCTTCCGTAGGCCGGTCGTTCCGGGCGACCGTGTCGAATTCCACGTCGTCAAGCAGAAGCAGCGCGGGACCATCTGGAAGTTCCATTGCGATGCCAAGGTTGACGGTTCGCTGGTCGCCGAGGCCGATATCGGTGCGATGATCGTACGGAAGGATCAGGAACAGGCATGAGCAGCATCGCAAAGAGCGCCCGCATCCATAAGCTGGCGGTTGTCGAAGACGGCGCGGTCATCGGCGAGAATGTTGTTGTCGGCCCGTTCTGCTATGTCGGTCCCAAGGTTGTGCTGCATGACGATATTCAGTTGCTCAATAATGCCGTTGTGACCGGTCGTACGACAATCGGCAAGGGAACGAAGATCTTTCCGATGGCTGTTATCGGTGGCGATCCGCAGAGCGTCCACCATCATGGCGAGGAAACGACGCTTGATGTCGGCGAGAACTGCACGATCCGCGAGGGCGTGACGATCAATACCGGTACGGCCGACTACGGCGGCAGGACGATTGTCGGCAACAACAACCTGTTCCTTGCCAATTCGCACGTCGCACATGATTGCCGCGTCGGCAACAATGTCATCATGTCGAATAACGTCATGCTGGCCGGACACGTCACCATCGAAGACCGCGCCATTCTTGGCGGCGGCTGCGCTGTGCACCAGTTTACCCGCATAGGCAGGCAAGCCTTCATCGGGGGCCTTACGGCAGCCAGCTATGATGTCATTCCTTACGGCATGTTGAACGGCAATCCGGGCGTATTGTCGGGGTTGAACGTCGTCGGAATGACGCGTGCAGGGATCGATCGCGCGGTGATTCACCGCGTTCGCCGCGCCTACAAGAGCATCTTCGAAGCCGAAGGATCCATCCGCGACAATGCGGCGGCTATCCGCGAGGAATATACCGATTGCAAGGAAGTAATGGAAATTCTCGATTTCATTGCTGCCGATAGCGACCGCGCGCTTTCATCGCCGAATCGTGGCAAGAGCTGAGGGTGGTTTCGGCCAGCGAAAATGGCAAGGGCAGACTGGCGATCATCGCAGGCAGTGGCCTTTTGCCGGTTTACGTCGCCGAAGCCGCCCGGCAGGCCGGTGAAAATCCCGTTATCATCGCTTTGACCGACGAGGCCGATCGCGATTGGTCTGCCTTTGATTACGCCAATCTCGGCGTCGGCAATTTTGCCGGTCTCGAGGCAATGTTCCGCCGACATGGCGTCGATCGTGTTGTCATGTCGGGCGGTGTTGCACGACGCCCTTCATGGCGGCAGGTGCATCCGACCTGGCGGGTCATCAAGGAACTGCCCTCTACCATCCGCACGCTTCTTTCGGGCGGCGACAATGCCGTCCTGCAGATGGTCATTCGCCTGATCGAAGCTGGCGGGGTTCGCGTCGTGGGTGCGCATGAAATCGCACCGGATCTCTTGGCGACGACCGGCCCGCTTGGAAAAATCTCGCCGGTGGAAGAGGATCTGCGCGATATCGCTCAGGGCGCGAAGGCGGCGGATGCACTGGGGCTCCTGGATGTCGGGCAGGGCGCGGTCAGCGTCGGCGGCCGCGTTGTTGCGCTCGAAGGCGCCGAGGGTACCGATAAGATGATCGAGCGAGTTGCCGAGCTGCGCGCAGCAGGACGCATCTCGACGCGCCGGCGCGGCGTGCTCGTCAAGCTCTGCAAACCGCAGCAGGATATTCGGGCCGATCTGCCCTCGATCGGCGTTTCTACAGTGTCGAATGCCAAGAAGGCTGGCCTGGGCGGCGTCGCAGTCGAAGCCGGCAGGGCCTTGATCCTTGATCGGCAAGCGGTGATCGCTGCCGCCGATGAGGCCGGTATTTTCGTCTGCGGCATCGACCGCGGCCTGAGCGCGGAGGGCTTCATGTGAGCGCAGCGTCTTTGAAGCTTGCCGTCGTTGCCGGCGAAGTCTCCGGCGATCTGCTGGGCGGCGATCTCGTCGCAGCCCTGAAGCGACGCCATGATGGTCCGGTCGAGCTAGTGGGGGTCGGTGGCGAGGCACTGGAGGCGCAGGGCCTGCGCTCGCTCTTCGATTATTCCGAACTCTCGATCATGGGTTTCATTCAGGTCATCAAGCGGTTGCCAAAGCTGCTGGCCCGCATCCGGCAGACGGCGGATGCGATTATTGCTGCAAAGCCGGACGTGCTTGTGATCATCGACAGCCCCGATTTCACCCATCGCGTTGCCAAGCGGGTGCGCAAGGCGTTGCCCGATCTGCCTGTTATCGATTACGTCTGCCCCAGTGTCTGGGCGTGGAAAGAATATCGCGCACAGCAGATGCTTGCCTATGTCGACCATGTGCTGGCCGTCTTGCCGTTCGAACCTGCTGCCATGAAGCGCCTGGGCGGTCCGGCAACCACTTATGTCGGCCACCGCCTGACGGTCGATGCCAATCTTGTGGAGACGCGACGTCAGCGCGCCTTGCGCGGTCTGGCCGGCGCTCATGTGGCAAAGACGATCCTGCTTTTGCCCGGATCGCGTGCATCGGAGATCCGGCATCTCCTTCCGGTTTTTGAACGGGCTACCGAAGAACTTAGCCGGAGAAATGATAATGTTCATTTTCTGCTGCCGACCGTGCCGCGGCAGGAGGCGGTGGTTCGCTCTTTGACGGCTAATTGGCAGGTCAAGCCGGATATACTCGTCGGCCAGGATGCCAAATGGAGTGCCTTTGCCAAGGCGGATGCCGCCATGGCAGCCTCCGGAACCGTAATCCTGGAGCTTGGGCTGGCGGGCGTTCCCGTAGTCTCGACCTATAAGACGGAATGGCTGGCGAAATTCGTGCTGTCGCGCATCAAGATCTGGACGGCCGCCTTGCCGAACCTCATCGCAGACTATGCCGTTCTGCCTGAGCTCATCAACGATGTTCTGCGGCCGGGCATGCTGGCACGTTATATGGAGCGCCTGTCGAGCGACACGCCGGAGCGTGCGGCGATGCTTGCTGGCTACGATCTGGTCTGGGAACGGATGCAGACAGAGGAGCCGCCCGGCGACAAGGCTGCGCAGATTGTTCTGGACGTTCTAGCCCATAAAAAAACCGGTCATCTCTGACCGGTTTTTTTGTTTCAATACCGAAGCTTAACGCTTGGAAACAGGTACATATTCGCGCAGCGGAGCGCCGGTGTAGAGCTGGCGCGGACGGCCGATGCGCTGATGCGGATCCTCGATCATTTCGTTCCACTGGGCGATCCAGCCGACGGTGCGGGCAAGAGCAAAAAGAACGGTAAACATGGTCGTGGGGAAGCCGAGAGCCTTCAGCGTGATGCCGGAATAGAAGTCGACGTTCGGGTACAGCTTCTTCTCGATGAAATATTCATCGGTGAGAGCGATGCGCTCCAGCTCGATCGCGATGTCGAGCAGCGGGTCGTCCTTGATACCGAGTTCGCCGAGAACCTCGTGCGCCGTCTTCTGCATGATCTTGGCGCGCGGATCGTAGTTCTTGTAGACGCGGTGGCCGAAGCCCATCAGGCGGAAGGGATCGTTCTTGTCCTTGGCGCGGGCGATGAATTCCGGAATGCGGTCGACCGTGCCGATTTCGTTCAGCATGTTCAGCGCAGCTTCGTTGGCGCCGCCGTGAGCCGGTCCCCAGAGGCAGGCAATGCCTGCAGCGATACAGGCAAACGGATTGGCGCCGGAAGAGCCTGCCAGACGAACCGTCGACGTGGAAGCATTCTGCTCGTGATCGGCATGCAGGATGAAGATGCGGTCCATGGCACGGGCAAGTACCGGATTGACCACATATTCTTCGCACGGAACGGCAAAGCACATACGCAGGAAGTTCGACGCGTAGTCGAGGTCGTTCTTCGGATAAACGAAGGGCTGGCCGATATGGTACTTGTACGCCATGGCGGCAAGCGTCGGCATCTTGGCGATCATGCGCAGGCTTGCGACCATGCGCTGGTGCGGATCGGTGATGTCGGTGGAGTCGTGATAGAAGGCGGAGAGCGCGCCGACACAGCCGCACATGACGGCCATCGGATGTGCGTCGCGGCGGAAGCCGGTGAAGAAGCGCGACATCTGCTCGTGCACCATCGTATGGTGGGTCACGCGATAATCGAAGTCCTTCTTCTGCGCTGCCGTTGGCAGTTCACCGTAGAGAAGGAGGTAGCAAACTTCGAGGAAATCGCCGTGTTCGGCCAGCTGATCGATCGGATAGCCGCGGTGCAGCAGAACGCCTTCGTCGCCATCGATATAGGTAATGCTCGACTCGCACGACGCGGTGGAGGTGAAACCAGGATCGTAAGTGAAAGTGGAGGTGTTCTTATAAAGGGCACCAATATCAATGACACTCGGGCCGATGGTTCCGGTCTTGACCGGCAGGTCCACCGTCTTTTCACCCCAAGTTAGTTTCGCGCTTTGTTCCGTCATGCTGATCCTCCAAGATTTGGCGGGATTGACGCCATAAAAAGCGCCAAAAGGTTAAGCGACTACCGACTAGCTATATGATCCAGAGCCTAATGCCAAGTTATCCTAACGCTGAATTGTGCAATGCAGTATCAACTTTTGGGCACTGCAGAAGCGCCTTTAATTATGTTAGGCGGCGAAACCGGCCCAATTGAGCCTGCTTGCGTCGATTTTGGTTGAATTCACCGCCTGCTGACGGCAAAAATCGCGCGAAAGCTGTAGTTTTGCGTGGGGACGGCGGCGAGTGCCTAATTTGGAGGCATCCGAGCAGCGGAAAGAGGGTGGGGACGTCGCTGCGCTCTCGCAGCCTCGCCCTGTTGTTGCCACGAATACCTTCCCCGCCGAAGTGCCGCGAGGGGAACGGACGCAGGACCAGACGCGGCTGACATCCCGGCTGTTGCGGATATCAAGCCGCATTCGGCTTGGCACCTTCAGATTGATTGAAGAGGAGGCGGCTCATGGTCGCGCGATCCTGCTCGCGCCGATCTATATGGGCCTTGGTGCAATTTTCTGGTTCAAGGCTGGCAGCGATCCGCCTCCACAGGCTGTTCTTGCAGGCCTGTTGGTCTTTACCTGTGGCTTTGCGCTCATGCGGGAGGCAGGCAGGCTGTTTCGCCATCTGCTTTTTGCAGGCATGCTCCTTTGCCTGGGCATGGCGCTGGCGCAATGCGAGAGCTGGCGGGTTTCTACCGTCATGCTCGATTCGGTCGTGACCACGACCGTGACCGGTCAGATCGAACGACGGGAATCCTATGACAATGGACGCTGGCGCTATGTCATTCGTGTCGAGGCAACGGAAAAACCTTCCATTCGCCGCGCGCCGCAGCGGGTTACGATCTTCGTGCGCAAGCAGGCGGAGCCGTTCGATCTCGGTGATCGCATCCAGGGTAGGGCGCGGTTGACGCCGCCGGCCGGACCGGCCTTGCTTGGCCTCAATGATTTCGCCTTCAGTTCCTATTTCAATGGTATCGGTGCGAACGGCTTTGCCTACGGAATGCCGAAATTATTGTCTCCGGCCGGTGATAATGCCGCCGGTTCTCTGATGGATATGGCCGATATCTGGCTCGCCGGCCTGCGCAACAGCATAGGCGACAGGATCAGGCAAACCTTGCCGGGAGATACCGGCGCCTTTGCAGCGGCGCTTGTCACCGATGAGCGACGTGCGATCTCGAAGGATACGACCGAAGCCCTGCGAATTGCCGGCCTGACCCACATCATTGCAATTTCCGGCCTCAACATGGCGCTATCGGCCGGCATCTTCTATGTCGGTCTGCGATATCTGTTCAGCCTGTTTCCCGGTGTCGCGCAGGCTTGGCCGACCAAGAAGTTCGCAGCCCTCGGCGCGCTTCTCACTGTTACGGCCTATTATCTCATCTCCGGCTTCGGCGTGTCTGCCGAGCGTGCCTTCATCATGATGGCGATCATGCTTGTGGCCGTGCTTTTCGATCGGCCATCGATCAGTCTGCGCAACGTCGCACTTTCTGCCATTGTCATTCTTGTACTGTCGCCGTCGCAAGTGCTCGGCCCGAGCTTCCAGATGTCTTATGCCGCAACGCTGGCGCTGGTGTCGGGCTATTCGCTCTGGAAACGGCGGCGGCATCGTGAAAACATCCTGCCGCGCCTCCGTGTACTAAGTCCGCTATTGTTCGTCACGCGTTTCTTCGCAGGCGTGACGTCGACTTCGTTCATCGGTGGCGCATCGACCGCTATCTTCTCGATCGAGCATTTTCACCGATTGGCGACATATGGGCTTGCTGCCAATCTCGCCGCTATGCCCATCGTCTCCTTCATCGTCATGCCATTCGGCATGGCGGCGATGCTGCTCATGCCGCTCGGTCTCGACGGGCCTTTCTGGAAAGTCACCGGAGAGGGACTGGAACTCGTTATCATGATCGCAAGAACCGTAGCCGGTTGGGGAGGCGATATTACCTTCGGTCGCCAGCCGGCCTGGCTGATGCCGACATTCATTATCGGCTTCCTGATCATGAGCATATTGCGGACCCGGCTTCGCCATCTGGGCCTGCTATTATCGCTCTTGTCCATGGGCTTGGCGGCATTCGGACCTGGCGTACCGAAACCCGACCTGATGATCTCCGAAGATGGCGTCCTGGTCGCGTTGCGCCAGGACGATATACTCGCGACCAATCGCGAGAGACCGCAGGCCTTCATTTTCGAACAATGGCAAAAGGCACTGGTCGCGGCGGACCATCAGCCTCCGACTATGCTCCCGGCTGACAGCCGACTTCCACAAATCGGTAAGGCAGATCGTTATAAGCGATTGAACAGTGAAGAACAGAAGGCGGTCCGCGTCGCAATGGAGGAGGCCTTGGACCGTACCATGCAGGGCAGTTTCGCCTGCCAGAAAGGAGCATGGTGCGCGGCCATGCTTGAAAACGGCGCGATATTGGTCACTATCGAAAACGCGGCCTACCTGCC
The DNA here is from genome assembly GCF_020871915.1 of Rhizobium sp. AB2/73. NCBI lineage: Bacteria > Pseudomonadati > Pseudomonadota > Alphaproteobacteria > Hyphomicrobiales > Rhizobiaceae > Rhizobium > Rhizobium sp. AB2/73. Next base: position 1,390,295 of record NZ_CP067071.1, read on the forward strand.
CGCGGCTTGCGACACGGGGAACATTATCGTGACGCCAATCCGGCTACGGCTCGACCATTGCCGTTCCGGAGCGATGCTCATAACCGGTGCGACATTGCGCAAAACCGGCTCCATCGAAATGGCGCTTACCGCAGACAAGCCCATTATCTCAGCCGCATTCGAGGATCCGCAGCGTCCGTGGACCAGGCATCGAACCTATGATTGGCGCACCGGCAAATTCGACGCGCCAATTGCGCCAGCGTCACCCGCCGTCGACAATTCACCGGTCAGTGATAGCGACGAATAAGGCCAACGAGCTTGCCTTGAACTTTGACGCGGTCCGGTCCGAAGATGCGGGTTTCATAGGCCGGGTTTGCGGCTTCCAGCGCGATGGAGGCACCCTTGCGGCGGAAGCGCTTCAGCGTCGCTTCTTCGTCGTCGACGAGTGCAACGACGATATCGCCGGGATTAGCCGTCGTCGAATTGCGGATGATGACCGTGTCGCCGTCGAAAATTCCGGCATCGATCATCGAATCCCCTCGAACTTCAAGCGCATAATGTTCGCCGGATCCGAGCATGTCGGCGGGAACGGTAATATCGTGCGTATTGTTCTGGATGGCTGAGATCGGAACGCCGGCAGCGATGCGGCCCATCACCGGCACCGATGCCGAGCTATTGTGATCGTCATTTGCCACCTTCGACGGAGCGGGCGGGGCAACGGGCTGCGGCTTGCCGAGGCTGCCCTCGATAACGCTCGGTGAAAAGCCGCGGCGCTGCTGCAGGCTCGAATTATAGGCGTCGGGAAGCTTGATGACTTCGAGCGCTCTGGCCCGGTTCGGCAGCCGACGGATGAAGCCCCGCTCCTCCAGCGCCGTGATCAGGCGATGGATGCCGGATTTCGATGCCAGATCCAATGCATCCTTCATCTCGTCGAAGGATGGCGGAACACCGGATTCCTTCATGCGTTCATGAATGAAGAGAAGCAGTTCCTGCTGCTTGCGCGTCAACATCGTCTTGGAACCCCAGAATCAAGAAAAGCTGCGAAACAAATCCAGAACGGACACTATATGTTCCATATGTGTTCCGCAAGTGCTTAAATTTCGGTAAAGCCTTGTGAGGTCAGTTAAATAATTGCCATTTGCGAATGGATCGGCTCGGAACATCGGCGCGCTATATCTCCGTTAACCTGCAGAAAAATAAGAGAAATGCCGTTCTACTCGCTTCCAGGACTTTGTTGTTCAGCCCGTGCGCCGAGCATTTGGATGAACAGGCCGCGCGGCTGCATGAGCCGGCCATGGGAGAGAATCGGCAATCACGTTTGCGAGATTGCCTTCGATCCATGTCGTGTGCTCCGGGTGTTCCATGCTTCCATCTTGAATTGCGCGGGGGATGGGCGCAAATCTGCTGCCACAAGCAAACGGGAGAAGCCATGATTTCGTCTCCGCATCCGCTGGATCACCTCGTGCTGCCAACCGTCGACATCGCTTTGGCGCGCGAGCGCCTCGGCAAGCTCGGTTTTACGGTGGCTCCGGATGCGCGCCATCCCTTTGGCACACAGAATGCCTGCGTCTTTCTTGCCGATAAAACCTATTTAGAGCCTCTGGGCGTGGCATCGACGGAGCAGTGCGAGAAGAGCATCTTGGATGGCAACGTTTTCGTTGCTCGTGACCAGGCTTATCGCTTCCGGGTCGGCGAAAATGGCTTTTCGACCGTGGTATTCGGTACGGATGATGCGGTGGCGGATGACAAGCGCTTCAAAGAGGCGGCGATTTCTGCGGGACAGATGCTGGATTTCTCCCGTCCCATGAAGATGCCGGACGGCACCGAAACCACAGCCGGCTTTCGTCTTGCCTTTGCCGCTGATCTGCGTGCGCCGGATTTTCTCGCCTTCTGCTGTCAACGCATCAATCCCCTTCCGGCTGACAGAAGCGTGCTGGAGCGCCATGAAAACGGGGTGACCGGCATCGCGCGCGTGGCGCTTTCCGCGCCGCAGCCATCAGCCTATCGCCGCTTCTTTGAAGACGTTGTCGGCAACCCACAAATAACGGAGCATTCCTTCGGTTTGACCGTCAAGGCAGCTAACGCCGATCTCGAGATTTTGACGCCGGAAGGCATGGAGGCCTTCTATGACCTGCCTGTTTCTGCTGACGATCCGGGACTCAGGGCACGTGCAATCCTTTTCAAGACGCGCGATCTTTCCGTGACATCGTCGCATTTCACTGCTAACGGCGTCACCTATACGCGTAAGAACAATCGTCTATTGGCGAGGTTGGCGCCCGGTGAGGGCGCGTTGTTCGCCTTTGAGGAGACAAAATGAGCACAAATTCCGAAGTCACCGTCGGCGAGGGTGCCTCCAAGGTCCTTTTTTCCAATACTGCAAAACTGTCGCTTATCGCCGGCCCCTGTCAGATGGAAAGCCGCGATCATGCGTTCATGGTTGCGGGCGTCCTGAAGGAACTCTGCGGCAAGCTCGGCATCGGCCTTGTCTACAAGTCCTCCTTCGACAAGGCGAACCGCACATCGCTGTCGGGCAAGCGTGGCATCGGCCTGGAAAAGGCGCTGGAAGTCTTTGAAGACCTGAAGAAGGAATATGGCTTTCCGGTCCTGACCGACATCCACACGGAAGAGCAGTGCGCCATCGTTTCCAAGACGGTCGATATCCTGCAGATCCCGGCTTTCCTGTCGCGCCAGACCGATCTTCTGGTTGCCGCCGCCAAGACCGGCCGCGTGGTCAATGTCAAGAAGGGCCAGTTCCTGGCGCCATGGGACATGAAGAACGTGCTTGCCAAGCTGAACGATAGCGGCAATCGGAATATTCTTCTCTGCGAGCGCGGTGCCTCCTTCGGCTACAACACGCTGGTCTCGGATATGCGCTCGCTGCCGATCATGGCGGCGATGGGCGCGCCCGTCATCTTCGATGCGACCCATTCCGTGCAGCAGCCTGGCGGGCAGGGCGGCTCGACCGGCGGCGACCGCCGCTTCGTCGAGACACTGGCGCGCGCGGCCGTCGCCGTCGGCGTTGCCGGTCTTTTCGTCGAGACGCATGAGGATCCCGACAATGCACCGTCCGACGGCCCGAACATGGTCTATCTGAAGGATATGCCACGGCTTCTGGAGAAGCTGCTGGCCTTCGACGCCATCGCCAAGGCTTGAAACGTAGCCGGCATTCAACAGGCTGACATGAATTTACGTTACGGGCCTGCAGGAGTGCCAAATCGCGGCGCGGATCGCCATTGTAATTTCCGCGCCTTCGACTAATACGATTTAAATCGATTTATAAACCAGCGAGCAGGAAACTATCATGACCGCAATCACCGACATTATCGCCCGCGAAATTCTCGACAGCCGTGGCAATCCGACTGTCGAAGTCGATGTCTACCTCGAAGATGGCAGCTTGGGCCGCGCGGCTGTACCGTCGGGCGCGTCGACCGGCGCGCATGAAGCCGTCGAGCTTCGCGATGGCGGCAAGCGCTATCATGGCAAGGGTGTCGAGAAGGCCGTCGAAGCTGTCAACTCGGAAATCTTCGACGCCATCGGCGGCATGGACGCCGAAAACCAGATCCAGCTCGACAACATCATGATCGAACTCGACGGCACGCCGAACAAGTCACGCCTCGGCGCCAACGCCATCCTCGGTGTCTCGCTCGCCATCGCCAAGGCTGCTGCCCAGAGCGCCAACCTGCCGCTCTACCGCTATGTCGGCGGCGCTCATGCGCGCTTGCTGCCGGTTCCGATGATGAACATCATCAACGGCGGCGCTCATGCCGATAACCCGATCGACTTCCAGGAATTCATGATCCTGCCGATCGGCGCTGACTCGATCCGCGAAGCCGTCCGCATGGGTTCGGAAGTCTTCCACGTCCTTAAGAAGGAACTGGCATCGCAGGGCCACAACACCAACGTCGGTGACGAAGGTGGTTTCGCACCGGGCCTTTCCAGCGCCCCGGCAGCTCTCGACTTCATCATGAAGTCCATCGAGAAGGCCGGCTACAAGCCGGGCGACGAAATCGCTCTCGGCCTCGATTGCGCCTCGACCGAATTCTTCAAGGACGGCAAGTACGTGCTCGAAGGCGAAGGCCGCACGCTGGAATCCGGCGCCATGGCTGAATACCTCGCAGAACTCGCAGCCAAGTACCCGATCGTATCGATCGAAGACGGCATGGCTGAAGACGACTGGGAAGGCTGGAAGACGCTGACCGACTTGATCGGCAAGAAGACCCAGCTCGTCGGCGACGACCTGTTCGTCACCAATTCCGCTCGCCTGCGCGACGGTATCCGCATGGGCGTTGCCAACTCGATCCTCGTCAAGGTCAACCAGATCGGCTCGCTGACCGAAACTCTCGACGCAGTCGAAACCGCGCACAAGGCCAACTACACCGCCGTCATGTCGCACCGCTCGGGCGAAACGGAAGATTCCACGATCGCAGATCTCGCCGTTGCCACCAACTGCGGCCAGATCAAGACCGGCTCGCTGTCGCGCTCCGACCGTCTTGCCAAGTATAACCAGCTCATCCGCATCGAGGAAGCACTCGGCCCACAGGCAAAATATGCCGGCCGCTCCATCCTTCGTGGCTGATATCTGACCTGTCGGATCCATCCGGATCCACGGCAAAATTATTACTTGGATTGAACCGCGCTTTCGGGCGCGGTTTTTTGTTGGTCCCGACTGTTAGAGTCAACGGACGGTTAATCTCTACGGGTTAAATTAGCTCTAGGTGTTTGATTTGATGTGATCTTGTTCGAAGCGCATTGGCTTTCGGGAGATCGCGGAAAGCCAGAGCGTGACGAGCGAGTATGTGGACAAAGTATCATAAGAAGAGAAGGTTCGGCCGTCTCATCCTTCCCGCCATCACCATCGCTTTTGTGAGCTACTTCGGTTATCATTGCATTCATGGCGATTACGGCCTGAAGGCGACCGAGGTTTTCGAGAAGCGCCGCATCGATCGTGCAAAGGAATTGGCTGAGCTTGTCGCCAAGCGCGAACACCTTGAAAAGGAGGTCGCGCTGTTGAGTGACGGCTCTCTGGATAAGGATATGCTCGATCAGTATGCACGCTATCAGTTGACCTATTCCAAGGCGAACGAGATCGTCATCTTCAACAAATAGCCATAATTAACCGAATTCCGGTTAATCGCGTTTTTGCAAGTTACATCAATGACTTGCGAAGAATATGAGCCATGCAATTATAGCATTGCTGTGGCGGGCAATCTTCCCTATGTTACGCCTCACCATAAAACGAGGCTACTCACACAGGGAGGGTTGAATGGCGCCGCGAAAAAACGCGACCGTTTCCAGCCGTAAGACAGCATCAAGGCCTGCCAAGGAAACCAATGGCGGCCCGATCGCAGATTTCGATCGTGATGCGGAGCTCAAGGCTTACCGTGAGATGCTCCTGATCCGCCGCTTTGAAGAGAAGGCCGGCCAGCTTTACGGCATGGGCTTCATCGGCGGCTTCTGTCACCTTTACATCGGCCAGGAAGCTGTCGTCGTCGGCATGCAGATGGCGCTGAAGGATGGCGATCAGGTCATCACCGGCTATCGCGACCACGGCCATATGCTGGCGACCGGCATGAGCGCCCGTGGCGTCATGGCCGAGCTCACCGGACGCCAGGGCGGCTATTCCCGAGGGAAGGGCGGCTCCATGCACATGTTCTCCAAGGAAAAGAATTTCTACGGCGGCCACGGCATCGTCGGCGCCCAGGTTTCGCTTGGCACCGGTCTCGGCTTCGCCAATTGGTACCGCGGCAATGACAATGTCAGCGTTGCCTATTTCGGTGACGGCGCCGCCAACCAGGGCCAGGTCTACGAAAGCTTTAACATGGCGCAGCTCTGGAAGCTGCCCGTTATCTTCGTGATCGAAAACAACCGCTACGCCATGGGCACCTCGACGGCTCGCGCCACCGCGCAGGCGGATTTCTCCAAGCGCGGTGCGTCCTTTGGCATTCCCGGCATACAGGTCGACGGCATGGACGTCCGCGCCGTCAAGGCCGCGGCTGACGAAGCCGTCGCGCATTGCCGCTCCGGCAAAGGCCCGATCATCCTGGAAATGCTGACCTACCGTTACCGTGGTCACTCCATGTCCGACCCGGCGAAGTACCGCTCCAAGGACGAAGTGCAGAAGATGCGCTCCGAGCACGACCCGATCGAGCAGGTCCGTGTTCGCCTGCTCGAAAAGGGCTGGGCGAGCGAAGACGATCTGAAGGATATCGACAAGGATGTCCGCGACATCGTCGCAGACAGCGCCGATTTCGCCCAGAACGATCCTGAGCCGGATGCATCCGAGCTCTACACCGACATTCTGCTCTAAATCGGGGAGGGACACTATGCCCATCGACATTCTCATGCCCGCCCTTTCTCCGACGATGGAAGAGGGTACCCTTTCGAAATGGCTCAAGAAGGAAGGCGACAAGGTCGTTTCCGGTGACGTCATTGCCGAAATCGAAACCGACAAAGCCACCATGGAAGTGGAAGCCGTCGACGAAGGCACGATCGGCAAGCTGCTGATCGATGCTGGCACCGAAGGCGTCAAGGTCAACACCAAGATCGCCATCCTCTTGCAGGACGGCGAATCCGCCGATGCCATTTCGTCCGCCAAGGCTGCTCCCGCTGCCGAGCCGGCAAAGACCGAAGCTCCTGCCGCCGCTCCGGCGCCGGCCGCTGCTCCCGTTCCGGCCCAGCCGAAGGCCGTTGCTCCTGCCGATCCGGAAATTCCGGGCGGCACGGAGATGGTGTCGATGACGGTGCGTGAAGCACTGCGCGACGCCATGGCCGAAGAAATGCGCGCCAACCCGGACGTCTTCGTCATGGGTGAAGAAGTCGCCGAATATCAGGGCGCCTACAAGGTGACCCAGGGTCTGCTTCAGGAATTCGGCGCACGCCGCGTGATCGACACCCCAATCACCGAGCATGGTTTTGCCGGTATCGGCGTCGGTGCCGCGATGGCCGGTCTTCGCCCGATCGTCGAATTCATGACCTTCAACTTCGCCATGCAGGCGATCGACCAGATCATCAACTCCGCCGCCAAGACGCTCTATATGTCCGGTGGCCAGATGGGCGCTCCGATCGTCTTCCGCGGCCCGAACGGCGCGGCAGCGCGCGTCGGCGCTCAGCACAGCCAGGACTATGCGGCCTGGTATAGCCACATTCCGGGCCTCAAGGTCGTCATGCCCTACACGGCAGCCGACGCCAAGGGTCTGCTCAAGGCTGCCATCCGCGATCCGAACCCGGTCATCTTCCTTGAAAACGAAATCCTCTATGGTCAGCATTTTGATGTGCCGAAGCTGGATAATTTCGTTCTACCGATCGGCAAGGCCCGCATCCACCGTCCGGGCAAGGACGTCACGGTCGTCTCCTTCGGCATCGGCATGACCTATGCGACCAAGGCCGTCGCCGAGCTGGAAGCCCAGGGCATCGATGTCGAACTCATCGACCTGCGCACCATCCGCCCGATGGATCTTCCGACGATCATCGAATCGGTCAAGAAGACCGGCCGCCTGGTCACCGTCGAGGAAGGCTATCCGCAGTCCTCCGTCGGCACGGAAATCGCCACCCGCGTCATGCAGCAGGCCTTCGATTATCTCGATGCGCCGATCCTGACGATCGCCGGCAAGGACGTACCCATGCCATACGCCGCCAACCTCGAAAAGCTGGCGCTCCCGAGCGTCGCCGAAGTGGTCGATGCGGTGAAGGCCGTTTGCTACAAATAAGGGGAGGGCTCATCGATGCCTATCAACATCACCATGCCTGCCCTCTCGCCGACCATGGAAGAGGGCAACCTCGCCAAGTGGCTGGTCAAGGAAGGCGACAAGATCAAGTCCGGCGATGTCATCGCCGAGATCGAGACTGACAAGGCAACGATGGAAGTCGAGGCTGTCGATGAGGGCACGGTCGCTAAGATCGTCGTTCCTGCCGGCACCGAGGGCGTGAAGGTAAACGCCCTGATCGCCGTGCTTGCCGCCGATGGCGAAGATGTCGCCGCTGCAGCGTCCGGCGCTGGCGCCGCTGCTGTTCCGGCCGCGAAGGAAGCTCCGAAGGCGGAAGCAGCACCTGCTGCGGCCCCGGCTCCGGCAAGCGTTTCTGCTCCTGCCGCACCCGCCCCGGCTCCCGCTGCATCGGCTCCGGCAGCGAACGACGGTCATCGCACCTTCGCTTCGCCGCTCGCTCGCCGTCTTGCCAAGGAAGCCGGCATCGATGTGGCGGCAGTCTCCGGCACGGGTCCGCATGGCCGCGTCGTCAAGAAGGACATCGAAGCTGCTGTTTCCGGCGGCACGGCCAAGGCTGCGCCTGCAGCAGCACCCGCTGCACAGCCGGCAGCAGCCGCTGCCCCGGCGGCACCGAAGGGCATGTCCGACGATGCCGTCCTCAAGCTGTTCGAGCAGGGTTCCTACGAGCTCGTGCCGCATGACGGCATGCGCAAGACCATCGCCAAGCGCCTGCAGGAATCCAAGCAGACGATCCCGCACTTCTACGTCTCGGTCGATTGCGAACTCGACGCGCTGCTGGCGCTCCGCACGCAGCTCAACGATTCCGCTCCGAAGTCGAAGGATGGCGTTCCGGCCTACAAGCTCTCGGTCAACGACATGGTCATCAAGGCCCTGGCGCTGGCGCTGCGCGATGTTCCGGATGCCAACGTCTCCTGGACCGACAGCGCCATGGTCAAGCACAAGCATGCCGATGTCGGCGTCGCCGTGTCCATTCCGGGCGGCCTGATCACGCCGATCATCCGCAGCGCCGAGCAGAAGACGCTCTCCACCATCTCCAACGAGATGAAGGACTACGGCAAGCGCGCCAAGGAGCGCAAGCTGAAGCCCGAGGAGTATCAGGGCGGTACGACGGCCGTGTCGAACATGGGCATGATGGGCGTCAAGAACTTCGCCGCCGTCGTCAACCCGCCGCATGCGACCATTCTCGCCGTCGGCGCTGGCGAACAGCGCGTCGTCGTCAAGAAGGGCGAAATGGTGATTGCCAACGTGATGACCGTCACGCTGTCGACCGACCATCGCGCCGTCGACGGTGCGCTCGGTGCCGAGCTTCTGGCTGCCTTCAAGGGCTACATCGAAAATCCGATGGGGATGCTCGTCTGAGCCTTGTTGTGACACGGAGGCATGAATGACCAAGACTGTTCTATGTTACGGCGACTCGCTGACATGGGGCTACAGTGCCGAAACGGTCGGCCGTCATGCCTATGAAGATCGGTGGCCGAGTGTCTTGCAAAAGGCGCTCGGCAACCAGGTGCGCGTGATCCCGGAGGGGTTGAACGGCCGCACGACGGCGTTTGACGATCATCTCGCCGATTGCGACCGCAACGGCGCGAGAATCCTGCCGACGATCCTCCAGACCCACAATCCGCTCGATCTCGTCATTATCATGCTCGGCACCAACGACATGAAGCCGGTTGTTGCCGGTTCGGCCTTTGCCGCTCTGCAGGGCATCAGCCGCTTGGTCCAGCTGGTGCGCAATCATGCCTGGGGGTTCGACTACGAGGTGCCCGATATCCTCATTGTCGCCCCGCCGGCAATCACCGAGACAGCCAATGCCGCCTTTGCGGCAAGCTTTCTCGGCGCGGTCAAGGAATCGAGCAAGCTGCCGACGCTCTATAGCGATCTGGCCGATGAGCTTGGCTGCGGCTTTTTCGATGCCAATACAGTCGCCGTCACCACGCCGCTGGATGGCGTTCATCTCGATGCGGAAAACACCCGGGCGCTCGGTCGCGGCCTCGAGCCGATCGTGCGGATGATGCTCGGTCTCTGATAGATTCAAGGCGCCGGCTTCGATCCGCCGCCACCAATAAGGCAGGAAACACATGGCTGAGAATTACGACGTCATTATCATCGGCTCCGGTCCGGGCGGTTATGTCGCCGCCGTGCGCGCCGGCCAGCTTGGCCTGAAGACCGCGATCGTCGAGCGCGAGCACCTAGGCGGCATCTGCCTCAACTGGGGCTGCATTCCCACGAAGGCACTGCTCCGTTCGGCTGAAATTCTCGACCATTCCAACCATCTGAAGGACTACGGCCTTGTTCTCGAAGGCAAGGTGAGCCCGGATGTGAAGGCCGTGGTTGCGCGCTCGCGCGGCGTCTCTGCCCGTTTGAACACCGGCGTCGGTTTCCTGATGAAGAAGAACAAGGTCGACGTGATCTGGGGCGAAGCCAAGATTACCAAGCCAGGCGAAATCGTCGTCGGCAAGTCGACCAAGCCGGTCGTCGAGCCACAGCATCCGGTGCCGAAGAACGTCAAGGGCGAGGGCACCTACACCGCCAAGCACATCATCGTCGCGACCGGCGCCCGTCCGCGTGCACTGCCCGGCATCGAGCCGGATGGCAAGCTGATCTGGACCTATTTCGAAGCGTTGAAGCCGGATTTCCTGCCCAAGTCGCTGCTCGTCATGGGCTCGGGCGCGATCGGCATCGAATTCGCGAGCTTCTATCGCTCCATGGGCGTCGACGTTACCGTCGTCGAAGTCATGCCGACGATCATGCCGGTCGAGGATGCCGAAATTTCCGGCATCGCTCGCAAGCAGCTGGAAAAGCGTGGCCTGAAGATCTTCACCAAGGCGAAGGTCACGAAGGTCGAGAAGGCCGCTAACAGCATCACCGCCCATGTCGAGACGGAAGACGGCAAGGTGCAGCAGATCGTTGCCGACCGCATGATCTCGGCCGTCGGTGTCCAGGGCAACATCGAGAATCTCGGCCTCGAGGCGCTCGGCGTGAAGACCGACCGTGGCTGCGTCGTCATCGATGGCTACGGCAAGACTAATGTCCCCGGCATTTACGCCATCGGCGACGTTGCCGGCCCGCCGATGCTTGCCCACAAGGCCGAGCACGAGGGCGTCGTCTGCATCGAGAAGATCGCAGGCCTGCCGAATGTTCATCCGACCGACAAGGGCAAGGTTCCGGGCTGCACCTATTGCCAGCCGCAGGTTGCCTCCGTCGGCCTGACCGAAGCCAAGGCCAAAGAACTCGGCCGTGATATCCGCGTCGGCCGCTTCTCCTTCACCTTTAACGGCAAGGCGATCGCGCTTGGCGAGGATCAGGGCCTCTGCAAGGTCATCTTCGACAAGAAGACCGGCGAACTTCTCGGTGCGCATATGGTCGGCGCCGAAGTGACCGAACTGATCCAGGGCTTTGTGGTCGCCATGAACCTGGAGACGACGGAAGAAGAGCTGATGCACACGATCTTCCCGCATCCGACCGTTTCTGAAACGATGAAGGAAGCCGTGCTGGATGCCTACGGCCGGGTGCTGAACGCTTGATAATTTCCTGCCATGCCCTTTATCCAGGGGGTGGAAAATAGGAAAGGAAATCAACATGTCTATCACGGCGGAAGGTTGGATCGTCTTTCTTCTCATCGGGCTGGTCGCGGGTTTCCTCGCGAGCCTGATCGTTGGAGGAGGCGGGCTCATCAGTTGCCTGGTGAGCGGCGTGATCGGCGCTTTCGTGGGCGGTTTCCTATTCCATTATTTCGGGATATCGCTCGGCATTGAAAATGCGCTTGTGGTGGAGATCATCCATGCCACAGTCGGCGCGATCATCGTGGTGCTCTTGGCGAGATTGATCGCCTAGAGCATCATCACTTAGACGCAAGGCGATACCCGACGGAACTGTCCTGAAGGGTGCCCGAACGAGGGTTTGATGGAAAGCGTAGGTTGGCTGGGTCTGATCATCATCGGCGGTCTTGCGGGCTGGCTCGCGGGCAAGCTGATGGATGCGCGTTACGGTATCATCCTGAACATCATCCTCGGCATTGCCGGTTCGGTCGTGGCTGCAGCGCTGATGGTGGCCCTGCATGTCGGCGTTCCCGGCGGCCGGCTTGGCTTTTTCATCACCGGTTTCATCGGTGCATGCATTCTGATATTCCTCGCCAAATTCGCTCGGCGATGAAGGGCCGCATTTCAAGCGGCGGAAAGTAGACGTTCCATGGTCACGATTCTCGATACGATCAACCCGGACGCCAAACGCGTACGACACCCGGAAAAGGCGCATCGGCCGGATACGGAAGTCCTGCGCAAGCCGGACTGGATCCGCGTGAAGGCGCCGACATCGAAGGGGTATGCCGAAACCCGCTCGATCGTGAAGGAGCACAAGCTCGTCACGGTCTGCGAGGAGGCGGGCTGCCCGAATATCGGCGAGTGCTGGGACAAGAAGCACGCCACCTTCATGATCATGGGCGAGATCTGCACGCGCGCCTGCGCTTTCTGCAACGTCGCGACCGGCAAACCGAATGCGCTCGACATGGCCGAGCCGGAAAATGTCGCCAAGGCCGTCAAGCAGATGGGCCTCAGCCACGTCGTCATAACCTCGGTCGACCGCGACGATCTGGAGGACGGCGGCGCCGAGCATTTCGAGAAAGTCATCTGGGCGATCCGCGCGGCCTCGCCCTCGACCACGATCGAGATCCTGACGCCAGACTTCCTGAAAAAGCCGGGCGCTTTGGAGCGCGTCGTCGCTGCCAAGCCCGACGTCTTCAACCACAATCTGGAAACCGTGCCCGGCAATTACCTAAAGGTTCGCCCCGGCGCGCGCTACTTCCACTCCGTCCGCTTGCTGCAGCGGGTCAAGGAACTTGATCCCACCATGTTCACCAAGTCTGGCATCATGGTCGGCCTCGGCGAGGAGCGCAACGAAGTGCTGCAGCTGATGGACGACCTGCGCACGGCCGATGTCGACTTCCTGACCATCGGCCAGTATCTGCAGCCGACGCGCAAGCATCATCAGGTCATGAGCTTCGTCACGCCGGAAGAGTTCAAGTCCTATGAGACGGTGGCCTACAGCAAGGGCTTCCTGATGGTCGCTTCCAGCCCGCTGACGCGCTCCTCGCACCACGCCGGCGACGATTTCGAGCGTCTGCGCGCAGCGCGCGAAAAGAAGCTGCTGCTGGCCGCCGAATAAACCGAAGAAGAATTCATTTTGGCATTCGAAAGAACCGCGGCGATTGTGCCGCGGTTTTTGTTCGCGCTGTCATCTCTTTGTCATTGACGCGGCCTAGGAACACGCCGCCGTTTGTCACCGGGATCGGCACTTTCGATTCGATTATGGAGCTGGACCGTGGAGCAGATCGTCGCGCCGCATGCGCTCGTCCGTGCCATCGATATCGATGAGGCGGCCCGCATCCTCGAAAAGGCAGGCCGTATTCTCATCGTGGGCTGCTCCGGCACAGGCAAGAGCACGCTCGCGCAGGCCATCGCGTCGCTGCGTGGGTTGACCTATGTTTCGATGGATCGCGACATCTTCTGGCTGTCAGGCTGGAAATCGCGCCCGCGCCCGGAAGCGATCGCGTTGATCGAGCAGGCGGTTGCCGGGCCGCGCTGGATCATGGACGGCAACAGCCCCGGAACCTTGCCCTTGCGGTTGCCGCGCACCGACCTGGTCATATGGCGACGGCCGCCGCGGCATGTGGCTCTACGCGGCGTCATTTCGCGCTGGCTGCGCTACCGCGGACGGTCGCGGCCCGAAATGGCGCCCGGATGCCCCGAGCGGCTGGACTGGAAATTCCTGCGCTACATCTGGACCTTCGAGCGTGACGAAGCGCCGCAGTTTCAGGAGATGCTCGAGCGACACGGCGGCGATGTGCCTGTCGTGACGCTCAAATCCTACCGCGACGGCGAGGAATTGCTGTCCCGTCTCCGAGGCAAGAGCTGAGAGGCTCCCATGGATCAGCTTATGACGCCGTCGCCGCGTAACGAAGTGCGCGATCTCACCGAAGCAGCCGATTATATCCGCAGGGCGAACCGAATCCTCGTCATAGGCTGCTCCGGCGGCGGTAAGTCGACCCTTTCGCAGAAGATTGCCGCCCGCTTCGACCTTGCCTGTGTATCGATCGATCGTGACGTTTTGTGGCTGCCGGGCTGGGTTCAGCGCGATAGGGACGAGCAGCGCGCCATCATCGTTGCCAAAGTGCAGGGTGAGCGATGGCTCATGGATGGCACGAATCCCTCCACCTTCGACATACGCCTGCCGCGTACTGATTTGGTCATATGGGTGCGGATGCCTCGCCTACTATGCATCTGGGGTGCTCTTTCTCGCTGGATCAAGTGGGTGGGTCGCACGCGCCCGGAAATGGCACCGGGTTGCATCGAGAAAGTCGATTGGGAGTTTCTGCGCTTCATCTGGACATTTGAGGAAAAATTCACGCCTAGGGTCCTTGCCGGGCTTGTCGAGCACGGCCCCAATGTGCCGGTTTTACAGCTGAAATCCCGCGGCGAAATGCGTCAGCTTCTTGATCTTCTCGGCCGTGCTGCTTAATTGCGGATCATGCCTCAGTTTGAAACTCATCGCCCCGTTCCGCATTCGCCCGACCAGATGTTCGACCTCGTTGCCGATGTGGAGCGCTATCCGGAATTCCTGCCGCTTTGTGAGGCGCTCACAGTTCGCAGCCGCAAGGAGCGGGACGGCAAGACCTTGCTCGTTGCCGATATGACAGTCGGGTATAAGGCCATCCGCGAGACGTTCACCACACAGGTGCTGCTGAACAAAGCGGAGCGCGCGATCGACGTGAAATACATCGACGGACCGTTCAAATATCTCGACAATCGCTGGCGCTTTCAGCCGGCGGAGAATGGCGGCAGCGTCATAGACTTCTTCATCGACTACGAGTTCAAGAGCCGCATTCTCGGCGCTTTGATGGGATCGATGTTCGATCGGGCCTTCCGTATGTTCACGGATGCCTTCGAGACGCGCGCGAACAAAATCTATGCCTGAAGCCGCGGCCGGTCATTGAGCGAGCGTGACGAGCATCTCCAACGCCGTCCGTAGCGTGGCGAGCCGAACTTTGTCACGGCCGATATCACCATAGCGCATTTCACGATGGATCAGCATACCGCTGCGCGTCTTGGCGGCGATGTGGACGAGCCCGACGGGCTTTTCGGCGGAGCCGCCGCCAGGGCCGGCAATACCGGTTACCGCTACGGCAAAATCGGCCCGGGAGCGGAAGAGGGCGCCATGCGCCATCTGCAGGGCCGTTTCCTTTGACACAGCGCCAAACTGCGCCAACGTCTGCTCCTGAACGCCGAGCATCTCCATCTTGGCAGTATTGGTATAGGTGACGAAGCCGCGATCGACGACAGCGGACGAGCCTGGAATTTCCGTCAGGGCGCCGGCAATCAGCCCGCCGGTGCAGGATTCGGCTGTGGCGACCATCCAGCCCTTTGCCGTGAAATCCGTCACGATCGTTTGCGCCAGAGCGAGAATCTCATCGGGGAAATGCATTATGCCTTGCCTCCGCGATAGACCACAGTCGCTGTCGCGATGGCTGCGATGCCTTCACGGCGGCCGACGAAGCCGATCTTCTCGTTTGTCGTTGCCTTGACTGAACACCGATCGATGCTGATGCCGAGGAATTCGGAAAGCTTGGCGCGCATGACGTCACGATGCGGCCCGACCTTCGGCGCCTCGGCAATCAGCGAAACGTCAGCATTCATGATGGTGCCGCCGCGTTCGCGCACGATCTTTGCCGCGTGCTCGATGAAGATGCGCGATGGTGCACCCTTCCATTGCGGATCGGAGGGCGGAAAATGATCGCCGATATCGCCGGCGCCGCAGGTGGCGAGAAGCGCGTCCGTCAGCGCGTGCAGGGCGACATCGGCGTCCGAATGCCCCTTCAGCTTCTGGTCATGCGGAATGAACACGCCACAGAGGGTAACACCATCACCGGGCTCCAGCTGGTGGACGTCATAGCCGTTGCCGGTGCGAACGTCAGGCAGCAGGCCGGAACTCAGCTTTTCGTCGGCCATGGCAATATCCCTCTTGATCGTCAGCTTCACATTGTCGGCGCTGCCGATCACCAATATCACCGGCAGGTTACACCATTCCGCGATTGCCGCATCGTCGGTGAAATCGGTCCTGCCGTCGGTTTCGGCTCTCTCGTGTGCGGCGAGAATATCGGCCAAGCGGAAGGATTGCGGCGTCTGGGCAGCATGAAGCTCAGCGCGAGGCACAGTATCGACGACAAGCCCTTCCGCATTGCCGCGCTTCAGCGTGTCGGTGACAGGCATGGCCGGCAGCACCGCCGGCACGCCACTCGCCAGCGCTGAGGCCACTCGCTCAAGCAGATCATGATCGAAGAAGGGGCGCACGGCATCGTGGATCATCACGTGCGTGACGCCGCTATCTCTCAATGCGCGCAGCCCGGCAAGCACGGATTGCTGGCGAGTCGCCCCGCCAAAGGCGATCTCGATCTCAGGCAGGCCTGGAACCTGCTTCAGCGCCGCACGCAGCAGCTTCTCATCGTCACGATGGATGACGACGACGATCTTCGACGCCTTTGGCCATGTCACGAATTTTTCAAGCGTATGCGCAATAACCGCTCTGCCGCCGATCGGGCGATATTGCTTGGGGCCTTCTTCCGGGGAGCCCGCCCGTTCGCCGCGCCCGGCGGCAACGATCACGATTCCCACCGACAACGGTTGCTTTGAATGCATTTGCGTCATAAACCCCCGAAGGATGAAAGGCTCCGTCTGCGCCATGGCTTTGAAAAGCGTAGAGCTTTTTGAATAAGCACATGCTAAATAGATCGCCAAAACGGGATCCTGCTCCAGCAGGGTCTATCGCCTCGACCGAGTATTTTCCAGCATCTGCCCAAAAAATATCAGGATTCTTCGAAACCCCTTGGCAAACTTTCAAAGCGTGTCTAAAAATAGTGCAGATGTATGGTGTGCCCGAAAGATAATCATTTGCTTTCTTCCAAGCTCGCAGCTCCATTTTCCATCGGTTCCGTATCCATCCGGAATCGTGTGATCCTGGCACCGATGTCGGGCGTGACCGATCTTCCTTTTCGGCAGCTCGCTTTACGCTATGGCGCCGGCCTGGTCGTCACGGAAATGGTCGCTAGTCGTGAGCTGGTTCAGGATACGGCCGAATCCTGGGCGCGTTTGAAGAGCGCCGGCTTGAAGCCGCATATGGTCCAGCTCGCGGGCCGTGAAGCGCATTGGATGGCCGAGGCTGCAAAGATCGCCGCGGATAATGGCGCCGATATCATTGATATCAATATGGGATGCCCAGCCAAGAAGGTGATTGGCGGCTATTCGGGTTCGGCGCTGATGCGTGACCCGGACCATGCGCTGACATTGATCGAAGCGACCGTAAGTGCGGTGGACGTTCCCGTGACGCTGAAGATGCGGCTCGGCTGGGACGAGAATTCCATCAATGCGCCTCATATCGCGCGTCGCGCCGAAGAGGCCGGTGTTCAGCTCGTCACCATTCACGGCCGCACGCGCATGCAGTTCTACGAGGGCAGGGCGGATTGGGACGCGATCCGCGCCGTGCGCGACGCGATCTCCATTCCGCTTGTCGCCAATGGCGATGTCGAAATGGCCGGGGATGCGCAGGAAATCCTGCGTCGCTCCGGCGCGGACGCGGTCATGATCGGCCGCGGCTGTCAGGGCCGTCCATGGCATGCGGGTGTGCTGGCAGGGCATCGAGAGCCCAGCCGCGATGAGATCGTCGAGATCGCGCTCGAACATTATCGCATGATGCTGGAGTTCTATGGCGAAGCGGTCGGCATTCGCCATGCCCGCAAGCATCTTGCCTGGTATCTCGATCGCTACGCGCCGGCGACGGCAGGTGCCGACAAGGCAAAAATCATGACGTCGAAAGAGAGCGGCGAGGTGGCTGTATCCTTTCAAGCAGCGCTGCAGGCAGGCGCTGATCTCGCTCACCGCATTCAGGAGGCTGCATGACTTCGAAAACCAGCTTCGGCGCCGGTGATACCTCGGCGAACTCTGTCGCCATGGCGGTTCTCAACGCGATCCAGAATCCTGTCGTCATGGTCGACGAGGCGGGTTTGATTGCCTTCGCCAACTGGGAGGCGGAAGCCTTCTTCGGCGCCAGCGCCTCGCATCTGTCGCGCTATAAGATTTCGAGCTTCATTCCTTTCGGCAGCCCTTTGCTGGCGCTCATCGACCAGGTGCGCGAGCGCCGGGCGCCTGTCAACGAATACCGCGTCGATCTGAGCTCGCCACGTCTCGGACAGGACAAGCTGGTGGATCTCTATGTTGCGCCGGTTTCCAGCGATCCCGGCTCTGTGGTTGTGGTGTTCCAGGAGCGCTCCATGGCCGACAAGATCGACCGGCAACTGACACATCGTGCCGCAGCCCGCTCGGTCACGGGCCTTGCCTCCATGCTGGCGCATGAGATCAAGAACCCGCTGTCAGGTATTCGCGGCGCCGCGCAGTTGCTCGAACAATCGGTCGAGGATGACGATCGCGCGCTGACGCGCCTCATATGCGACGAGACGGATCGCATCGTCTCGCTGGTCGACCGTATGGAGGTTTTCTCCGACGAACGGCCCGTCGATCGCGTCCCCGTCAACATCCACTCCGTGCTCGATCATGTGAAGGCCGTCGCTAAGGCCGGCTTTGCCCGAAACATCAAGATCTCAGAGAATTATGACCCATCCCTGCCGGCGGTCTTCGCAAATCGGGATCAGCTCGTGCAGGTCTTCCTCAATCTCGTGAAAAACGCCGCTGAAGCGGTCGGCGACCGTCAGGATGGCGAGATCATGCTGACGACCGCCTATCGCCCGGGCATCCGGCTTTCGGTTGCCGGCACGCGCGAGAAGATCTCGCTGCCGCTGGAATTCTGCGTCATCGACAATGGTCCGGGCGTGCCGGCCGATCTCGTGCCGCATCTTTTCGATCCGTTCATCACCACCAAGACGAACGGAACCGGCCTCGGCCTTGCGCTGGTCGCCAAGATCATCGGCGACCACGGCGGCATCGTCGAATGCGACAGCCAGAACCATCGCACCACTTTCCGTGTTTTGATGCCTGCCTCCAAAGGCATCACCTCAGAAGATGCCCCACTTCCGAACTCTACAGGGACTACTCGATGACAGCCACGATCCTTGTCGCCGATGACGATGCGGCCATCCGCACCGTGCTCAACCAGGCTTTGAGCCGCGCGGGTTACGATGTACGCATCACATCGAACGCCGCCACGCTCTGGCGTTGGGTCTCCGCCGGCGAAGGCGACCTTGTCGTAACCG
This sequence comes from Rhizobium sp. AB2/73, assembly GCF_020871915.1. Classification (NCBI taxonomy): domain Bacteria; kingdom Pseudomonadati; phylum Pseudomonadota; class Alphaproteobacteria; order Hyphomicrobiales; family Rhizobiaceae; genus Rhizobium; species Rhizobium sp. AB2/73. The sequence goes on from NZ_CP067071.1 coordinate 1,409,249, forward strand.
ACGTCGTCATGCCCGACGAAAATGCATTCGATCTGCTGCCCCGCATCAAAAAGGCGAGGCCGGATCTGCCTGTTCTGGTCATGAGTGCGCAGAACACCTTCATGACGGCCATCAAGGCATCGGAGAAGGGCGCCTACGATTATCTCCCGAAGCCCTTCGACCTGACCGAACTGATCGCGATCGTCGGCCGCGCTTTGTCGGAGCCGAAGCGCAAGCCGGCAAAAATCGATGACGACATGCAGGACGGTATGCCGCTTGTCGGCCGATCCGCCGCCATGCAGGAAATCTACCGCGTGCTCGCACGCCTGATGCAGACCGATTTGACGCTGATGATCACCGGCGAATCCGGTACCGGTAAGGAATTGGTAGCGCGTGCCCTGCATGATTACGGCAAGCGCCGTAACGGTCCCTTTGTCGCCATCAACATGGCGGCCATCCCGCGCGACCTGATCGAATCCGAACTGTTCGGCCACGAGAAGGGCGCCTTCACCGGCGCGCAGACCCGCTCGACGGGCCGCTTCGAACAGGCAGAAGGCGGCACGTTGTTCCTCGACGAAATCGGCGATATGCCGATGGATGCGCAAACGCGCCTGCTGCGCGTGCTGCAGCAGGGCGAATATACCACCGTCGGCGGCCGCACCCCGATCCGCACCGACGTCCGCATCGTCGCCGCCACCAACAAGGACCTGAAGCAGGCCATCAATCAGGGCCTCTTCCGCGAGGACCTCTATTACCGCCTCAATGTCGTGCCGCTGCGCCTGCCGCCGCTGCGCGACCGCGCCGAGGATATTCCCGATCTGGTGCGTCATTTCATCCAGCAGGCTGAGAAAGAGGGGCTTGGTTCCAAGCGTTTCGATCAGGAAGCGCTCGAACTCATGAAGGCCTATCCCTGGCCGGGCAACGTCCGTGAGCTCGAAAACCTCATACGCCGCTTGATGGCGCTCTATCCGCAGGATGTCATCACCAAGGAGATCATCGACGCGGAATTGCGCGCCGACGTACCCGACAGCCCGATCGAGAAAGGCCCGGTCCGCACCGGCTCCATGACCATTGCGCAGGCGGTGGAGGAGAATATGCGGACCTATTTCGCCAGTTTTGGCGAGAACCTGCCGCCGCCGGGCCTCTACGACCGCGTGTTGACCGAAATGGAATACCCGCTGATTCTCGCCGCCCTGACCGCCACACGCGGTAATCAGATCAAGGCGGCCGATCTTTTGGGCCTCAACCGCAATACGCTGCGCAAAAAGATCAGAGAACTGGGTGTTTCGGTTTACAGAAGCTCCCGCACGGCTTGACAACGCAATTCGATGCGTTGCATTTTCGCCACAATGCGTTGCTTAAAGGTCACGCAGCAGATTCGTCGTTTTTGCGGTGGCGATTCATCTGGCCGCTCTTGTAGGAACAGGAGTTCGTCTGGTTTTTCAACATGTTGCAGAAGTGACGTGAAATAAAGGTTTCGCTTCAGCGCGAAACCGAACGACAGTTTCCGCCTCTGCCTGTCTCTCGCATCCGTGCCATAGCGCTATGCGATTCGACCAGGGCGCCGACCGTCGCTCGGGCGTGGAGATTGATAGGAATGATGCAGGACGCGGTGTCGCCGGCGGCGAGCGACGAGACGGTCGTCAAGGTGACGGACCGTCGTGCTTCCTTTGCCCTCCCTGGTCTGATCCTGGCCGGCGGTGCGCTTTTATGCGCTATCGCGACCTTGTTGATGCTTCTCGGGTTGACCCCGATTGCCCCGACCTCCTCGGTCGTGTTCACCTCTGTCGTCATCAACGGCCTGTTCGTGCTGGGGCTGATTGCTCTGATCGCTCGTGAAGTGGCGCGGCTGATGAAGGCGCGCAGCCGTGGCCGTGCGGCAGCCCGCCTGCATATACGCATCGTCGTTCTTTTCTCGATCGTCGCGATCACGCCGGCGATCCTTGTCGCCATCGTTGCCAGCCTGACGCTCAATGTCGGTCTGGATCGCTGGTTCGGCGTACGCACGCAGCAGATCATCAGCTCCTCGCAGAACGTCGCGCAGGCCTATTTGATGGAGAATGCGAGCTATCTTCAGGGCCAGACCGTCTCGATGGCGAACGATCTGGAACGGAATCGCTCGCTCTTCAACCTCGATCGCACCGGTTTTGCCGATCTGATGACCCGGCAGGCGCGGGGACGCGGCTTGCTGGGCGCCTTTCTGGTGCGGCGCGACGGCACCGCTATCGTCCAGGCCGATATCAAGACCGAACGTCCGCTGCCGGCCATTCCAAAAGATGCACTTGATTCCTCGGCCAACGGGCAGCCGACTCTCATTCCGCCCGGCGTGACCAATCTTGTCGGCGCGGTCATCAAGCTCGATGAAATACCCGGCGCCTTCCTCTACACCGTTCGAGCGGTCGACCCGCGCGTCATGAACGCCATGCGGATGGTGGAGGACAACACGGTCGAGTACAAGGCGATGGAAGAAGGGCGTATGTCGCTCCAGATCGCCTTCGCCGTCCTCTATATCGGCTTTGCTCTCATCGTGCTTCTGGCGGCGATCTGGACCGCCATCGCAATTGCCGACCGTATCGTCAGGCCCATCCGTCTCCTCATCAGCGCTGCGGACAATGTTGCTTCGGGAAATATGAACGTGCTGGTGCCGGTACGCTCGGCCGATGGCGACGTCGGCAGTCTCTCGCGTACCTTCAACAAGATGATCTCGGAAATTCGCACGCAGCGCGATGAAATCCTTGAGGCGAAGGACGAGGTCGACGACCGACGCCGCTTCATCGAAGCCGTGCTGTCGGGTGTGACGGCGGCCGTGATCGGCGTCGAGCACGATCGGCGCATCACCATCGTCAACACTTCGGCGGAAGATCTGCTGACGCTCAAGAGCGACGAGCTCATCGGAAAGAATCTTTCGGAGATCGCCCCCGAAGTCGATCAAGTCGTCAACGAGGCAACGACGCGCCATCGCAGCGATTTCCGCAAGCAAATCAGCCTCGTTCGCGGCGGCACTGTGCGTACGCTCAGCGTTCAGGTGACGCGTGAGGAAGCGCGCGATGCCAATGAATCTTATGTCATCACCCTCGATGACATCACCGATCTTGTTATCGCGCAGCGTTCGACCGCCTGGGCTGATGTCGCGCGCCGCATTGCGCATGAGATCAAGAATCCGCTGACGCCCATTCAGCTGTCGGCCGAGCGCATCCGCCGCCGTTTCGGCAAGAATATCGCCGACGCCGACCGCCCGGTTTTCGACCAATGCACGGATACGATCATCCGGCAGGTAGGCGATATCGGCCGCATGGTCGACGAGTTCTCCTCCTTCGCCCGCATGCCGAAGCCTACCATGGAGCCGACCGATCTGCGCGATATTCTGCGCGACGCCGTGTTCCTGCGCGAAATGGGCAATACACACGTTCAGTTCGAGCGTGAATTGGGCGATGAACGGCTGGAGGGCATGTTCGATGCGCGAATGCTTGGCCAGGCCTTCGGCAATCTCATCAAGAATGCCGTGGAGGCAATCGAGGGTGTTCCGAGCGATCAAGCGCGCGAGCAGCCGAAAATCCTGGTGCGTTCGTCTCTTGACCCGGATCGCGACCGCTTCACGGTCGATGTCATCGACAATGGCCGCGGTCTGCCGGTCGAGAACCGGCACAGCATTCTCGAACCCTACATGACGATGCGCGAGAAGGGCACCGGCCTCGGCCTCGCCATCGTCAAGAAGATCATTGAAGACCATGGCGGGCAGATCGAACTCCACGACGCGCCGGCCGATTTCGACCAGGGCAGGGGGGCCATGATCCGCGTGCATCTGCCGCGCCGTGAGCAAGCCGCCGTCGCCCCGACAGCAAGTGACAAGGAAAGCGTCTATGGCATCTGACATTCTCGTAGTGGATGACGAGGAAGACATTCGCGAAATCGTTTCGGGAATTCTTTCGGATGAGGGCCACGAAACCCGCACCGCGCATGACAGCGACAGCGCGCTCGCCGCGATTTCCGATCGCGCGCCGCGGCTCATCTTCCTCGATATCTGGATGCAGGGCAGCAAGCTCGATGGTCTGGCGTTATTGGACGAGATCAAGGCGCGCCATCCCGAGCTGCCAGTCGTCATGATCTCCGGTCACGGCAATATCGAGACGGCCGTCTCCGCCATCAAGCGCGGCGCTTTCGATTTTATCGAAAAGCCGTTCAAGGCCGATCGCCTCATCCTGATCGCCGAGCGCGCGCTCGAAAATTCCAAGCTGAAGCGTGAGGTCTCCGAGCTGAAGCGCCGCACCGGCGACGCGGTCGAATTGATCGGCACGTCGGTTGCCGTTTCGCAGCTCCGCCAGACGATCGACAAGGTATCGCCGACCAACAGCCGAATCATGATCTTCGGCCCCTCGGGCTCCGGCAAGGAGCTTGTGGCCCGCATGATCCACAAGAAGTCGACCCGTGCCAATGGTCCGTTCGTGGCGCTGAATGCCGCCACCATCACGCCGGAGCGCATGGAAATCGCTTTGTTCGGCACCGAAGGTTCGCCGGGGCAGGCGCGCAAGATCGGCGCTCTGGAAGAGGCACATCGCGGCATTCTTTATCTCGACGAAGTCGGTGAAATGCCGCGCGAGACGCAGAACAAGATCCTCCGCGTGCTCGTCGACCAGCAGTTCGAGCGCGTCGGAGGCTCGAAGCGCGTGAAGGTGGATGTGCGCATCATCTCGTCCACGGCCTATAATCTCGAGAGCCGCATTGCCGAGGGCCTCTTTCGCGAAGATCTCTACCACCGTCTGGCCGTAGTGCCCGTGCGCGTGCCCGCCCTTGCCGAGCGCCGGGAGGACATCCCCTTCCTCGTCGATCAGCTGATGCGTCAGATTTCGGAACAGGCGGGTATTCGCCCGCGCCGCATCGGTGATGATGCCATGGCGGTGCTGCAGGCGCACGACTGGCCAGGCAATATCCGCCAGCTGCGCAACAATATCGAGCGGCTGATGATCCTGGCGCGTTCCGATGGGGCGGAAACGCCGATCACGGCGGAAATGCTGCCGACCGACCTTGGCGACATGTTGCCGAAGGTCTCCGCCAAGAACGATTATCACATCATGACTTTGCCGCTGCGCGAAGCCCGCGAAATGTTCGAGCGCGATTATCTCATCGCTCAGATCAACCGTTTCGGCGGGAATATCTCGCGCACGGCGGAATTTGTCGGCATGGAGCGCTCGGCGCTGCATCGCAAGCTGAAGTCGTTGGGCGTCTGATCGGCCGCCCGACATTTCAAACCTCACAGAATTCGGATCAGGGGCTTCCATGCCGAGAATAGCTTATGTCAACGGTCGCTACGTCAAGCACAGCGATGCCATGGTGCATATCGAGGATCGCGGCTATCAGTTCGCCGATGGTGTCTACGAGGTGTGCGAGGTCCGTCATGGCGTGATTGTCGACCTGACGCGCCATCTCGATCGCCTCAATCGTTCGCTGAGCGAGCTACGAATCGCCTGGCCAATGACGCGTCAGGCATTGGTGCTGGTGATTCGCGAGACGCTGCGCCGCAATCATGTCCGCAATGGCCTGTTCTACCTGCAGGTCACTCGTGGCGTCGCCCGTCGCGATCACGTCTTTCCGCCGGCCGGCACGCCGTCCTCGATCGTCGTCACCGCCAAGAGCACCGATCAGTCCGTGATTGCCAAGAAGAACGCCAACGGCATCAAGGCGATCACCATCCGCGACAATCGCTGGGATCGGGTTGATATCAAGTCGGTCGGCCTACTCCCGAACGCCATGGCCCGCCAGCAGGCGAAGGAGGCCGGCGCGCAGGAGGCGATCTATATCGACCACAACGGCATGGTGAAGGAAGGTGCGGCCACCAATGTCTGGATCGTCGATCACGACGGAAATCTCGTCACCCGTCCCGCCGAGCACGGCATCTTGCGCGGCATCACCCGCACGACGCTGATGGACGTCGCAGCCAAGCTCGATGTGACGATCGTCGAGCGATTCTTCTCGGTCGAGGAGATGATGAAAGCCCGCGAAGTCTTCATCACCGCGGCGACAAGTATCTGTTTTCCGGTCGTTTCTATCGATGGAGAGACGATAGCGAACGGTCATCCGGGCAGCATGTCACAGAAAATTCGTGAAGCCTTTTTCGACGTTGCGGAAAAGACTGCGATTTGATACCAACATTCGCTGGGGGGAGAGAATGAGGGTATCTCCCGTCCGGGACCTCTGTATACCATGACATTCAACCGGCTCAGGTCGGCAAAAAAGAAAGAAGCGGCGCGATGGCGGAACGTTCTCAGAACTTGCAGGACTTGTTTCTCAATACTGTTCGCAAGCAAAAGATTTCACTCACGATTTTCTTGATTAACGGCGTGAAGCTCACAGGTGTCGTAACCTCGTTCGACAATTTCTGCGTCCTGCTCCGCCGCGATGGCCATTCGCAGCTCGTCTACAAGCATGCGATCTCGACGATCATGCCGGGTCAACCGATGCAGATGTTCGAGAGCGAAGAAGCCGCATCCTAACTGGGACTTGCCGTTATCACGACACGCGATACCAAAAATGATTCCCTCATCCCGGAGACCGTAAAACACCGGGATGATATGCGCGCCGTTGTCGTCGTGCCTGTGCTGAAGCAGGCGCGCTCCGCGCGTTCAGCTCAAGCCGATAGCACCATCTCCGTTTCGCGCCCGCCGGAAAGCCGGTTGGAAGAGGCAAGAGGCCTGGCGCTCGCCATCGATCTCGATGTCGTTAACGGCTCCATTGTTCCGATCAACGATCCGCGACCGGCAACCCTGCTCGGAACCGGCAAGATCGAAGAAATTCTCGCGCTGCTCGATGAGCTCAACGCCGGCCTCGTCATCGTCGATCATCCTCTGACGCCGGTGCAGCAGCGCAATCTTGAAAAGGCGTGGAACGCCAAGGTCATCGACCGCACCGGCCTCATTCTCGAAATCTTCGGCCGCCGCGCCTCCACCAAGGAAGGTACGCTGCAGGTCGAGCTGGCGCATCTGAACTATCAGAAGGGCCGGCTGGTTCGAAGCTGGACCCACCTTGAACGCCAGCGCGGCGGTGCCGGCTTTATGGGCGGCCCGGGTGAAACCCAGATCGAAGCGGACCGGCGCATGCTGCAGGAACGGATCATCCGGCTGGAACGAGAGCTGGAACAGGTGGTTCGCACCCGCCAGCTTCATCGCGCCAAGCGCAAAAAGGTGCCGCATCCGATCGTGGCTCTCGTCGGCTATACCAATGCCGGCAAATCGACGCTGTTCAACCGCATTACCGGCGCCGGCGTTCTGGCGGAAGACATGCTGTTTGCGACGCTCGACCCGACGCTGCGCCGCATGAAGCTGCCGCATGGCCGCACGGTCATTCTCTCGGATACTGTTGGTTTTATCTCCGACCTGCCGACGCACCTGGTGGCCGCCTTCCGCGCGACGCTGGAAGAGGTGCTGGAAGCCGACCTGATCCTGCATGTCCGCGATCTCTCCGATGACGACAATCAGGCCCAGAGTGCGGATGTCATGCGCATTCTGGGCGATCTCGGCATTGGCGAGGCCGAAGGCGCCGAGCGCATCCTTGAGGTTTGGAACAAGATCGACCGCCTGGAGCCGGAAGCTCACGATGCCATCGTCCAGAAGGCGTCGACCGCGGAAAACGTCATTGCCGTCTCAGCGATAACGGGCGAGGGCGTTGATCGTCTGATGGACGAAATCAGCCGGCGCCTCTCCGGCGTGCTGACGGAAACGACGATCACCTTGCCCGTCGAAAAGCTGGCGTTGCTGCCATGGCTTTACAATCACGCCATCGTCGATAACCGCGAGGATAATGAGGACGGCACGGTGACGCTCGACGTCCGCCTGACCGAGGCTGAAGCGGCGGAATTGGAGCGGCGCATGGGCAATGGCCCGAAGCCGCAACGCGAAGACTGGGAATAGGCGTTTTTACGCCGTTTTAACTCCGGCTAGCCGCCGCTCGATGGCTTTTGCCGACTGCCAGATTTCTTCCATCCGCTCCAGCGAGGCGCCTTCCAGCGTCTCGCCTTCAGCCTCGAGCGTCGTTTCGATATGATGGAAGCGGCGGCGGAACTTGGTGTTCGTGCCGCGCAGGGCTTGCTCCGGATCGGTGCTCACATGCCGGCCGATATTGACGACAGCAAAGATCAGGTCTCCGAGTTCGTCGCTGACCTTGGCCTTGTCGCCGCTTTCAAGTGCTGCCCGCAATTCGCCGATTTCCTCTTCGATCTTGTCGAGGATCGGTTCCGGCGCCGACCAGTCGAAGCCGACCTTGGCGGCGCGCTCCTGCAGTTTCAAGGCTTCGGTCAGGGCAGGGAAAGTCCGCTGCACCGAACCCAGGAAACCGGCCTTGAAATCTTCGGTGATGCCGCTCTTGGCGCGGCGTTCGGCGCGTTCCCGCTTCTCCTCGGCCTTGATCCGGTCCCATTGCAGCGTTACCGCATCCTCGGTCTTGGCATCGGAGACGGCAAAGACGTGCGGATGGCGGCGGATCATCTTGCGGGTGATGGCATGCACGACATCACCGAAGGAAAACGCTCCGGCCTCCTCGGCGATCCGGGAATGGAAAACGACCTGCAGCAGGAGATCGCCGAGCTCGTCGCAAAGATCGTCCGTATCCTTGCGTTCGATCGCATCCGCGACTTCATAGGCCTCTTCGATCGTGTAGGGCTTGATGGTCTCAAAGGTCTGAACGATGTCCCAGGGGCAGCCGCTCTCCGGGTTTCGCAGCGCCGCCATAATGTCGATCAGACGGGAAATGTCTCGCGATGCTTCCATCGTTGCCTCGGGCCTCTATCAATTCAATGGGATGTCGTTGCTGCTCTTCGACGCCTGGTAGTTGTCGGAGAGATCAGCATAGGCCTGCTTGATGCGCGCTGTCTGGTCTTTGAGCTCGCCTTTGCGTAGGTCCGCTTCCGTCTCCACGAGGTCTGAAATGGCAAAGCTGTTCCAGAATGCGTTTTGGCGGCGATAGCCACCCGGCTCCAGGCCGAAGACTTCTTTCAGGATCTTGAGATCATGCGGGATCGCAAAGGCATCCCGGGAATCCTCATGGCTGAAGAAATAGTAGAAATTGTCGAAGCCTGCCCAGGTGATCGCGGACATGCACATGGTGCAAGGCTCATGAGTCGAAAGGAAGATCAAATCCTTGGTCGCGGGCTTCTCGCCGAGTTCGTAGAAGCGCTTGAGGGTGTGAACCTCGCCATGCCAGAGCGGGTTTTCCAGTTCATTGTTGGTTTCCGCAATGACGAGCGAGAGATCGGACTTGCGCAGGATGGCTGCGCCGAAAACCTTGTTGCCGGCCGCGACGCCTTTGCGGGTCAGGGGCAGGATGTCTTGCTCGACGACGTTGAGGAGGCGTGCAGCGATGCTTTTGTCAGACAAGGGTTTTCTCCAGCGTTTTACGCCAGTCTATCGACATTGCCCATGCGGCGGAATGCGCAAATGACGTATGGACCAAGTTTGTCACAGGCAATAAAATCGCCGTAAGCGTCAGTCAATGATAAAAGTCTATAGATTTCCTATATTTATCTTGATCTGCTCGCCTGGTGAGTTTTGCTCAAATCCTTCTCATGTCGAGCAAAAGAATACGCGCATGCATGGGCATTAGAATTTCTGTTTCTTCAATCTCTTGGCCGCAGGGGCGATATTCGCCAAATCTCGAAGTGGAATAGTGATGCCTCCCAGGACTGAACAGCTTTCGGTGTTTCCCGCTTTCTTCCGCGTGGAAGGGAGGATGGCGGCTGTCTTCGGCAATGGCGACGAAGCCTTTGCCAAGGTGCGGCTGCTTTTGAACACGCAGGCGGAAGTCGTTGCCTTTGCGCAGGCGCCGGAGGCTGATTATCACGCTTTCCTCATCGCCAACCGCATCGAAACCGTACGCGGCGATTTTTCGCCCGATCAGGTCAAAGGTGCGACGCTTGTCTTTGCTGCTACTGGCGATGCCGAGGCGGATCGTGCGATCGTCGATGCGGCTCGCGCTGAGCGCATTCCGGCAAACGCCGTCGACCAGCCCGACTATTGCGATTTCTACACGCCTGCGCTGGTCAATCGCGCTCCTGTGGCCGTCGCCATCGGCACGGAAGGCGCCGGTCCTGTCCTGGCGCAGATGATCCGCGCGCAGATCGACCAGATGCTATCGCCGTCGCTCGGCAAGCTGGCGGAACTGGCGACGCGCTATCGCAAGCCGGTTGAGCGTTTCGTGGCGCGTGGCGTCGCACGCCGCGTCTTCTGGCGGCAGTTCTTTTCCGGACCGGTCGCCGATGCCGTTAATGCCGGTCATGTTGCGCAGGCGGAGCGGGCGGCGGATGAGTTGCTGCAGTCGTCGCGTGAAATCGAGGGCCGTATCTGGCTGGTCGGCGCAGGCCCTGGCGCGGAAGATCTCCTGACGCTACGTGCACAGCGCGTCATGATGGAAGCCGATGTCATCGTCTATGACGCGCTGGTGCCGCAGGCGATCGTCGACATGGGCCGCCGCGATGCGGAACGCCTCTCCGTAGGTAAGCGCAAGGGTTGCCACAGCAAGTCACAGGAAGAGATCAATGATCTGCTGGTGCAGCTCGGCCGTGAAGGCAAGCGCGTTGTGCGGCTGAAGTCCGGCGATCCGCTGGTTTACGGCCGTGCCGGCGAAGAAATGGCGGCTCTGCGCGCCGCCGGCATCGGCTATGAGATTGTTCCCGGCATCACCTCGGCTTTCGCCGCCGCTGCCGATTTCGAATTGCCGCTGACGCTGCGTGGCATTGCCTCGTCGCTGGTCTTCACGACGGGTCACGATCTCACAGGCGATGTGTTGCCCGATTGGGCGAGTTTGGCCGTATCCGGCGCCACGATTGCCGTCTATATGGGGCGGACTGTCGCCGCTTCCGTTGCCGGCCGCCTCATGCAAGCCGGCCTGCCGCCCGAGACGACCGTTGCCATCATCGAAAATGCCAGCCGGCGCGATCGTCGCCTGATGCATGGAATTTTGCGAGATCTGCCTGATCTCGAGCATCGCGACGAGTTGGGCGGGCCGGTCATGGTCATTATCGGCGATGCTGTCGCTGGTGCGAATTTTGAGCAATCCGAGCCGCTGGTCCGTCGCGAGACCGCTGCTCAAGACTATGCAAGGAACGATTGATGGTCGACAAGGTTCTGACCGCAAACCGGCTCACCGATGGCGTCGCCGTCTGGCTGAACGCAAATGGTGAGTGGGTGACATCGCTGCAGGAGGCGCTGGTCGCTCGCCATGCGGAAGCGGAAGCCGCACTGGAAGCGATCGGCAAGCAGGCCTATGCCGACAACAAGGTCGTCGATGTCAATCTGATCGACGTGCAGGAAACCGGCGGCAAGCTCTGGCCGCTGCGCCTGCGCGAGCGCATCCGCGCCGAAGGCCCCACCATGGAATACGCGCCGGGCTATGCCGCGGCCGATCCCGATTTCATTGCAGTCTGAGAAGTCCCGAGGAAGTCATGTATCGTTACGATGAATTCGACCACGCCTTTGTTGCGGAACGGGTCGCCCAGTTCCGCGATCAGGTGGAGCGACGCCTCTCGGGTGAGCTTTCGGAAGATGCCTTCAAGCCGCTGCGCCTGATGAACGGCGTCTATTTGCAGCTGCATGCCTATATGCTGCGCATCGCTATTCCCTACGGCACGCTGAGCTCGCGCCAGATGCGCATGCTCGCCCATATCGCCCGCACCTATGACCGCGGCTATGGCCACTTCACCACGCGCCAGAATCTGCAGTTCAATTGGCCGAAGCTTTCGGAGATGCCGGATGCGCTGGCTGATTTGGCCTCCGTCGAGATGCACGCGATCCAGACTTCGGGCAATTGCATTCGCAACGTGACGGCCGATCATTTCGCCGGCGCTGCGGCTGATGAAGTTGCTGATCCCAGGCCCTATGCCGAAATCCTCCGCCAGTGGTCCTCCGTTCATCCGGAATTTTCCTTCCTGCCGCGCAAGTTCAAGATCGCCGTCACCGGCGCCGAGCGTGACCGCGCTGCGATCCAGGTGCATGATATCGGCCTGCATCTGAAGAAGAACGACAAGGGCGAGATCGGCTTTGCCGTCTATGTCGGAGGCGGGCAGGGCCGCACACCGCTTGTTGCCAAGCTTATCCGTGAGTTCCTGCCGGAAGAGGATCTCCTGTCCTACACCACCGCGATCATGCGCGTTTACAATCTGCATGGCCGCCGCGACAACAAGTACAAGGCCCGTATCAAAATCCTCGTGCATGAAACCGGCGCCGAGGAACTGGCACGCCAGGTCGAGGCCGAGTTCGACAAGCTGCGAGACACCGAACTGAAGCTGCCGGAAGCTGACGTTCAGGCGATCTCGGCCTATTTCGCACCACCGGCGCTGCCAGAGCGCCCAGAAGGTTGGGAAAGCCTGGCACGCTGGAAGAAGGCCGATCCGGCTTTCGCGCGTTGGGTGCAGCAGAATGTGCAGCCCCATAAGAACCCAGATTACGGTATGGTCACGATCTCGCTGAAGCCGATCGGCGGCATTCCCGGCGATGCGACGGATGTCCAGATGGAAGCTGTCGCCGATATCGCCGAGGAATATGCCTTCGACGAAATCCGCGTCAGCCATGAGCAGAATCTCATCCTGCCGCATGTGGCACTGGCCGATCTCGAAGCGGTTTATCGTGGTCTGGTAGCCAACGGTCTCGAAACGGCGAATGCTGGCCTGATCACGGATATCATCGCTTGTCCCGGTCTCGATTATTGCGCGCTTGCCAATGCGCGTTCCATTCCGGTCGCTCAGGAAATCTCCACGCGTTTCGGTTCGCCCGAGCGCCAGGCGGAGATCGGCGAGCTGAAGATCAAGATTTCCGGGTGCATCAATGCCTGCGGTCACCACCATGTCGGCCATATCGGCCTGCTCGGCGTCGAGAAGAAGGGTGCGGAACTCTATCAGATCACGCTCGGCGGCTCCGGCGACGAAAATACCTCGATCGGCGAGATCATTGGTCGCGGCTTCGAACCCGATAAGGTGACCGACGCCATCGAAACCATCGTCGATACCTATCTCGGTCTTCGTCTGGATCCCTCCGAAACCTTCCTGACCGCCTATCGTCGTGTCGGGCCGCAGCCGTTCAAGACCGCGCTTTACGGCGCGTCCTCGTCGGCAGCGGAAGCGGCGTAGGGAGATCGACCATGACAAAGATCTGGCGTGAAACAGGTTTCGTCGACAATGATCCGTGGGTCATCGAGACCGATGAGGTCAAGGCGACCGAGGCGCAGAAGCCGCTGCTCGGCCTCGATGCGTTGATCGCGAAGGCGGAAGAGAGCAACGAGGCAGGTCTCGGCGTTCTCATCAAGCCCGCCGATGACGTGACCCGGCTGCAGCCCTATCTCGACCGTCTCGATATCGTCGCGGTCGCGTTTCCGGCATTCAACGATGGCCGCGCTTTCAGCCATGCCTCGCTGCTGCGTCAGCGCCTCGGCTATGCCAATGAGCTGCGTGCGGTTGGCGACGTGCTGATCGATCAGATTCCGCTGATGCTGCGCGTCGGTATCGATAGTTTCGCGGTCACCAACGCAACAGCGCTGAAGCGCCTGTCGGAAAATCGCCTTCCGGGCATTCCGCACTATTATCAGCCGACCGCTCGGCGTGCCGAAGGCGGACAGGCCTATAGCTGGCGGCGATTGCCGGCAAAGTCGGCCTGATGCGGAAAGGCTCGCTGTTGCGGCAATTTGACAGTGTCGGATTGCCGTATTCAAGCCTTTCGAACGATGTAATGTCGGCAATCTGGAAACTTGACTGAAAAATGCATATTTCAGTCCTGTGCTGCCGGTTGGAATGGAATGCCTTTCAAAACCGGCTATATTATTATATCAGCGTCGCGAAATGAGCCTGCCAGGAAAAACGTGCTCAGGAAAACGCGTAAGACTAATACGGGATCCGAGACAGAATGAACGCCCCCGCAAAGACAGATGAATTTGCTTCAGCAGTACCCGCAGGCGTCTTTGCCGAGAAGGTGCTGAGCGTCACGCATTATACCGACCGGCTCTTTCGTTTCACCATGACCCGGCCGCAAGGCTTCCGCTTCCGTTCAGGCGAGTTCGCCATGATCGGCCTGATGGTCGAGGGCAAGCCGCTGTATCGCGCCTATTCGATCGCGAGCCCTGCCTGGGCCGACGAGCTCGAATTCTTTTCCATCAAGGTGCCGGACGGTCCGCTGACCTCGCACCTGCAGAACATCAAGCCGGGCGATGAAGTACTGATGCGCAAGAAGCCGACCGGTACGCTGGTTCTGGACGCGCTGACCCCCGGGCGGCGGCTCTACATGTTCTCTACCGGCACCGGCATTGCACCATTTGCGAGCCTCATCCGCGACCCGGAGACCTATGAGAAGTATGAGGAGGTCATCCTCACCCATACCACGCGCGATGTTGCCGAGCTGAAATACGGCTTCGATCTGGTCGAGGAAATCCGCAACGACGAGCTGTTGAGCGAAGTCGTCGGCGACAAGCTACGTCATTATGCCACCGTGACCCGCGAGGAATTCCCCTTCAAGGGCCGCATTACCGATCTCATCGAGAACGGCAAGCTTTTCAGCGATCTCGGCGTGCCGCCGCTCGATCCCGCGATCGATCGCGGCATGATCTGCGGCTCCTCCGCCATGCTGAAGGACACCAAATCGCTGCTCGAAAAGGCTGGCCTGAATGAGGGTGCCAACAACAATCCGGCCGAGTTCGTCATCGAACGCGCTTTCGTCGGCTGATCGGCCCCTAAACCCGGAATGAAAGGCGGCTTTGGTAACGGGGCCGCCTTTTTTCATGTGCTGCTGAGGTAATCGATAAGCGAGGCCATGGCTGCCTCGGCAGCATCCGCATTACCAGCTTGAATGGCTTCGATGGCCTGAATATGCATGGCGATCGCGCCGCCCATGCGGTCATGCGTTCCAGTCGAATACCACAGCCGTCGCGCGTGTGTTTGCACTGATGCCAGCGCTGCCGTGATGAAATTGTTGGGGCAGGCGGCTTCAAGAATCTCGTCGAAGGCCTTGTCGGCGGCGAAAAAGCCGGGCAGGTTGCCGGTAACGGAGCATTCCTCCATCCGTCGAGCGCATTCCCGTAATTGCTCGCGCTGCTGCGGATCGGCATGGGTCGCTGCAAGTGCTGCTGCGAGCGGTTCTAGTTCGCGCCTGACCTGCATGACATACTGATGATCTTCGGGACGGATCTCCGCAATTTGCAGGCCGACGCGCGGACGCACATGGATCAATCCCTGCCATGCAAGCTTCTGAATAGCTTCGCGTACCGGCGTTCGCCCATGTCTCGCCCTCTCGATCAGCTGTTTTTCGGTGACAAGGGCACCTGGCTTCAACTCGAGCGTCACGATCGCATATTCCAGCGCGAGATAGGCGAGATGGCTAAGGGAATTCTGCATCCGTGATAGTGTCCGACTTATGCGTGAGGGCACACAGTGACACCTCGCATCATCGAAGGCAACGCGTCGTGATATATCAATAAGGCCCGATTGGCAGCCGTATGCATCGCCTAACCCGGATCGTCGCCCCGCAGGTCGACGATTCGGATATGGCGCCTTTGGGCGAAGGAGCTGCGTCGTTACTGGCCGATTGCAGTGGCGAGGGTGGGCGGCCTTCGTTTGGCGGCCATGAGCAGGTCCAGTTCGGTGGACGATGGTCCGAACTTATAGAAGAGGCGCTTTGCCTCCGCATCGTCGAGGCGGTATTTCCGTGCAAACTCGGCAATACTGTATGGGCGACCGCGGATGACTTTTCGGGCGGTTGTCCGATTGGCGTTTTCTGTCATGTTTCCAACCTCCTTTCGGCTCCCTTCTTTGTTAAATAGCGCCCAGTTCGGGCTTGGAAAGGCCTTGAAAGTCAACGCATCTCCACTAAAGGGCCGCTTTCCGCCGAAGCTCGTGCAATAAAAAAGGGAAGGCGGACAAACCGCCTTCCCTTTTTTCCTCTTCCCGATTTAGGCGTACCTTGCCCGATACGCCGTTAACGTCTGATCAGTCGACCCACGAAAATAAGAATGCAGGCGCCGATGAAACCCGTAATCAGGTAGTTCAGCCATACATTGAACGGTAGCGCGATGCCGACAGCACGGAACAGCCAGCTGGCAACGAGCGCGCCGACGATGCCGAGGATGATGTTCATGATTATGCCCGTGTTGCTTTTCATGATCATCTCGGCGAACCAGCCAGCTAGGCCGCCGATGATAATTGCTGCAATCCAACCGACGTTTGCGTCTTCCATAAAAGAACCTCCTGAGGGCCCGACAGGTTGTTAACAATAACTGATATACACCAAAAACGATTCGCACCCCAACCGTTGCGGATGGCGAACCGATCGATCCGTTCATTGCAACCCTGATTATTATGGGAAATTGTTACGGCTGTTTGGGTCGGTGAGAATCGTTTGCCTTGTTGGAGCTCATCCAACCACGGTGTCGAATTTCTGATTTTCCTTAATAGCAGGCGACTTCTTCGGCTCGATGCCGTCATTTCGTGGCAGCCAGCTGAGGAAAAGCATCTTCGGTCGCTCGCAACCACAATTTTATGGGTTGACCACAATAGGGCGTCTGCATATGTTCCGCGCACTTCCAACCGGAGCAGCTTCTGCCTGCGGAGAGGGAGAGCGTAGCTCAGTCGGTAGAGCAACTGACTTTTAATCAGTAGGTCATGGGTTCGAATCCCATCGCTCTCACCATCGCCTTTTGGGTCCATACCGAAGAGATAGGTAACCGAACGTCCCTAGGACCAAGGTCGCGGGCTTTTGTATTGCTCGATTTTCCAGTGACGTTACGCGGATAAAGCACCTGGCCAGATGCGGCACACAGACAGGAACAGCCAATTTTGCCGTGCAACCCAGACGTAAGAATAGCCCGGTATTCGCTGCCTGCAGGGGAGATGCGCGAATCGAGATATTTATCTGGCGCCGCTGATCTACTAAATGAGCGCTCTTAATACCGAAGGATCAAGATGTCTGACCATCCGCGTTCATTAGAGTCGACGAGGCGTTGCTTATCGGATCGAAAGCCGAAAGGGACGATTATTTACATAATGGTCGCCGCAGTTGCTGTAATCATCGGCTTGACTTCCGGGCGGCACGAGAGCGCGATCCAAACGGTCCCCGAGGTGGCGAAGCTGGTTCATTAGATCGCTCATGAGGCGAGCCGAAGGCCATACGGCCCGGCAGCCTTCGCAGTCGTTTCTGCATTGCCAAACCTCATGGATTGTTGGCCTCGGCTCGCGACGTGCTTTCGTTTTCCAGGCATAACGCACAGGTTGTTGATGAGATTTGGCCGGAATTGGCTGGTGACGAATCTCGATTTGGTAGTACCATAGCTTCATCAATGAGATTGTTGGTGAAGACGACAGGCGAATGATGGAATTCGTGGCAGAGCTGTCACTATGGGAGATTTATGCAACCGTTTGTGGGTTGCTGGTATCCTTGGGACTGTTGGCCGGATTGATCGCGGGCAGGAGGCTTCCGATAGCCTTGAGGCTGCTGCCGCTTTTAGGAATCGCGATGACCACACCGGTGACCGAGCGGTTAGTGGTTCCCTTCCTTTCGGAGCGCTATCCGGTGATCTTCGCCAACAAGGATTTACCTAAGAAGATCGATCAAAGGACCACACTGACGAAGATAGATCTCACCGATCATATCTATAGCTATTTTTACGATCTTGACGACGATGATGACGATTTCGATCCGCCTCTCGTCAAATCCGCACAGCTCACCGACCTCTGCGACTTCCTGTTGCCGAAGTTCAGTTCCGGCGAAGCATCTTTGGCGAATTACATCTATCAGCTGAAGGGTAGGGACTATTCATTTTCAGTCGACAGCACCGACTGCTCCTGACCTTTGGACAGGCGAAACATTAAGAGCACCCTGAGATCGGCGATCGCTTATGGTCGAGCAAGGCCCAAGCATGTTCCGTGGCCAATACCTATGCGATTGCGGGACTATGAGTGCGATCGCGGGATTATGCGATTGTGGAAAGTGCAACGACCGCAACCGCGGTGAGGCCACCGAAGATCGGTAGCAGTCTCAACATAACGAGCCGCGCGAGCTTCCTCCGTTCGACCAACGTCATGATCAGCTTCCTCACATGGCAGTGAAGCTTAAACGCATGAAATTCATGATTCGTTTCACGTCTACCGTCGCATTGTTATATTATCTGTCGCTAAAAGTACAGTGAGGTGGCGCTTTACCGCTTCCAAGACGAAAATCCTCCCAAATTCGCTTGGAAGTCGGATGGGGGATCGCCGACTATGATGGTGTCGCTATTTCCATCGGAACCTAATCGCATCAAGCGAGTTCCCTTTTCAAAAGACAGGAGGCGCATCTTGGCACAGGATCGACAAAGTGAATCGCATGGCGGACGTGAGAAGAAGCAAGCCTTGGCGAAAATACAGCATAGCGAGATCCGCAAGGACGACCGGCTGAATAAAGAAAAGGACGAGGCTTCCCTCGTTGCCGATCCCCGCAACAGGCTTGCCGAGGGTAAAGTCGATCTGGTGACGAAAGAGCGCAAGCCTCGGGACGCATGAGTCCTAGGGACGGATGAGCGATACACCGATGTCGGATGGCTGCTCGTGCGCGTCATGCGCCGTTTCTCATGGAAAGATGATCGTGCAGTCCGGCAAAAGTAGCGCAGCGACGATTGCGAGGCGATCACCGTTTCGGTAGCGACGTTGCTGTTTGCGTCACCGACTTCATTCTCCATCATTCATGAATGCAACGACTTAGGTGACGATCGGTTTGTGCTGCCGTCGTTCAGCGCGATGGCCATGATGGCAAGAAGAACATATTCGCGCTTCCAGCCTGATTTCATCTCCGCAGCAACCACGCTCTCGATGGAAGGTTCCAGGGCGAAAAGACAGGCTGTCAGATAGTTAGTCTGTGATGCTGCTTCCGAAGGGGGAGGGTTTATGGCGGGTCTCAACTTCCTGCTCCGTCTATGGATTTGACCGGGTGGGGGTGGAATGTAATGTCAGCCGGTTTCCCGCGTTTGTCTCGTTTATTGCAGAACGTTGCTACGGCTGCGAGAGAGCCAAGCCCGCAATCGATACAGTGAGCGGGTGATGTCCAGATAACGCACACTCGCGCCGGCCGGCATCAATGGCGCCAGCCTGCAACGTCATCTTAGAAAAGGTGCCAACGGTTTTCCGTCCGGAATTCGTCGAGAACAACAGGATATGTCCGACTAAAGGATCGCAGTACAAACGATCGTCGAAAGCAAACAGCGTTCAGATGCCGCAGCTCGGTCTTTCCGTCGGGTTATTTGATGGGAGCGCCGCAATGGCCAACTCTACCGCCAGCTGGACGGCAAAGTTGACCACGATTCGAGAATGAAACGAGTTTTAGGCCTTGCCGCCGTTCTTCTTGCAATCGCTTCGGAACTTGGCACGTGCCTTTCCATGCAGACCCTTGGCGTCAGCCTGAGCCGAACATGCCTTTGAAACGGCGGTTTGGGCAGGCTTTGTCGCCTTCGGCTTCATCGTATTTGTCGTCGACGGGGTCGACGTCGTTGCGCTCGGGGTTGTTGTGGTCGTGCTGGGGGGTGTTGTGGTCGTGCTGGGGGTGGTCGCCGTTTGTGCCATTGCACTTACGCTGAAGAGTGCGACAAAGGCTGCAGTCGTGAACATAGTAGCAATACGCATGGGGGCTTTTCCTCCGCTGAGTAGCTGGGGTGGAATGTACGTTGTTCGACGAACATCAACAGCTTGAACCAATATTTTTACAAAAGCAATTCGTTCATCAGCCGGCTCCGAGACCCTTGATCACGCCCGGAAAATCCGGGGAAAACCGCGATCTTGCGCATGGCTGCGCGTAGCCCAATTCCGTCAACTTTAAGGCAAGATGCCAAGCCCGCTCGAAAAGGTGATTGGCTTTCCGCTACCCGCGCCATTAGGAAAGAATCGGAATGACATAGCCGGAGTCCATCGTGTCGCTTACCGATATCTCGCTTCTGAGTGCCTTGCTCGCCGGAGCGCTTTCGTTTCTTTCACCCTGCGTGCTGCCGCTCGTGCCACCCTATCTCTGCTACATGGCGGGAATTTCGGTCGAGCAGTTTCGCGGAGGCGGTGCAGCGGTAGCGGGAGGCGCGAGTGTTCCCGGCCCGAGCGTTCGCGGCAATGTGCTGATGTCGGCATTGTTCTTCACCTTGGGATTCGCCACCGTATTCGTCGCGCTGGGTGCCGGTGCCTCTTCAATCGGCATGCTTTTGCGCCAGCACCTTGATATTCTTGCCAAGATCGGCGGTTTGATCATCGTCATCATGGGGCTGAACTTCCTCGGCGTCTTCCGCATCGGCCTTCTGGCGCGGGAGGCGCGCTTCCAGAGCGGCGGCAAGCCGGCGACGCTGACGGGCGCCTATGTCATGGGCCTCGCCTTTGCTTTCGGCTGGACACCTTGCATCGGCCCCGTTCTCGGCGCCATCCTCGGCATTGCCGCCTCGCGTGAAACGGTCGGCGCCGGTGCGGGCCTGCTTGCCGTCTATTCGCTCGGGCTTGCCATTCCCTTCTGGATCGCCGCCGGCTTTTCCGGCGCCTTCATGGGCTTTCTCTCCCGCTTCCGCCGCCATCTCGGCACGGTCGAAAAGATCATGGGCGGGCTTCTGGTGCTAACAGGTCTGGCTTTCATCTTCGGCTATGTGAGTGACATGGCGATCTGGTTTCAGCAGACCTTTCCAATCCTGATGAAAATCGGCTAAGTCGGGCGATACCTTCCGCCTTCTTTTTCCCGGCAAGTGGAACATGCCCGATGGCTGACACCCATGGCTGATATTGTTGGTCTGCTGCTGCCTTTCTTCGGCTTGATCCTGATCGGTTACGTCGCCGCGCGCATTACGAAGCAGCCGGCAGAAGCGCTCGGCTGGCTGAATACGTTCATTATCTACGCAGCATTGCCGGCCCTGTTCTTCAGGCTCGTTTCGCAGACGCCGATCGAACAGCTGACTCGGATCGACTTCATCGCCACCGATATCGCCGCGACTTACTCGATTTTCCTGCTGCTGTTCCTGATCGGCCATTTCCTGCGCCGCAATTCGCTTGCCGACAGCACCATCCAGGCCTTTGCCGGCGCCTATGGCAATATCGGCTATATGGGGCCGGGGCTTGCGCTACTGGCGCTCGGCGAAAGAGCCGCGGTTCCGGTAGCGCTGATCGTGTGCTTTGAAAACGCACTGCATTTCATCGTCGCGCCCGCCCTAATGGCGCTGGAAGGCGGCGACAAGCGCTCTCCATGGCGCGTTGCTGCCGATATCGCCCGGAAGGTACTGCTGCACCCTTTCATCCTGTCGACAGCGCTGGGTTTCGTCGTAGCTGCGTTATCGCTGCATCAACCGATCGCCCTCGAGCAATTTGTCAATTATCTCGCGCAAGCGGCTGCGCCTTGTGCACTATTCGCCATGGGGGTAACGCTCGCGCTGCGTCCGCTGAAGCGGGTTCCAGTCGAGATCGGCTATATCGTGCCGGCAAAGCTCATCCTGCATCCATTGGCCGTCTATGTCGTCCTGCAAGCTGTCGGCGGCTTCGATCCGATCTGGATCGAGGCGGCCGTATTGCTGGCGGCGTTGCCGACGGCAACGAACGTCTTCGTCATCGGCCAGCAATATGGTGTCTGGCAGGAGCGGGCCTCCGCTACCATCCTGATCACCACGGCCTGTTCCGTGGTGACGGTTTCGCTGGTGCTCTATCTGATAAAATCCGGCAGCTTACCGGCGCAGCTTTTCCCGTAATGCCGACGAAAAATTGCGCAGGCCGCCACCCGGTTCGATACCCTCGCGCATGACGATGTTGCGCAGCGGAGCAATGGCCGAAAGCACATGCAGGCCTGCCGCGCGCAGCATCTGTACCGGCAGGAAGTCCGACAGCAGCGAACGATTGAGAAGATCGACGCTTGCCGTGCGGCTGATGATGTCAGCACGTCTCTTGCGGTCGAAACTATCGCCCGATGTGGCCGGGATCGGCTGGTCCCCCCGCGTGCAGAGAATATCTGTCAGCGCCAGGATATCGCGAAGGCTGAGATTGAGGCCTTGCGCGCCGATTGGGGGGAAGACGTGGGCTGCTTCGCCGATCAGCGCGGCTCGACCCTTGCCGAAGCGATAGGCTGTCATGCCTGAAAGGGGCCAGACCTGCACGCTGTCTTCGATCGTGACTTGGCCGAGCATCGATTGCATCCGCTCCTCGACCAGCCGGCCGAGTTCTTCGAGCGACTTCTCTGCATTGGCTGCCGCTTCGGCCGGCTTCTGAACCCAGACGAGGCTGGAGCGCCGGCCGGGCAGAGGCACCTGTGTAAAGGGGCCGCTTTCGGTATGGAATTCGGTGGAAATATTCTGATGCGGCAGGCTATGCGAAAAATTCAGAACCATTGCCGATTGCGGATAGGACCAGCCCTTGGTCTTGATTCCGAGC
This sequence comes from Rhizobium sp. AB2/73, assembly GCF_020871915.1. Taxonomy (NCBI): domain Bacteria; kingdom Pseudomonadati; phylum Pseudomonadota; class Alphaproteobacteria; order Hyphomicrobiales; family Rhizobiaceae; genus Rhizobium; species Rhizobium sp. AB2/73. The sequence continues at coordinate 1,431,588 of NZ_CP067071.1, forward strand.
GTCTCTCGCACCATCGAATTGCGGCCGTCCGCGCCGACGACGAATGCCGCATCAATCGAATCGCCATTGTCGAGGGTAATCGATACGCCATCATCGCCGAAGGTGATCTCGGAAGCCGTGGCTTCGATGCGGCTGACATTGCCTTCCGCTTCGATGGCTTGGCTGAGATTGTCGAGCAACACGGAATTCGGAATATTGTAGCCGAAGGCATCCAGGCCGATTTCGGACGATCGGAACGAGACGGTCGGCGCCCGTAACAGTCGCGATGTGCCGTCTATGATGCGCATCGTTGTCAGCGGCGCGGCCGAAGGTGCGATCCTGTCCCACAGCGTCAGGCGTTCCAGAAAGCGGATCGACTGATCCATCAGCGCCGTCGTCCGCTTGTCGGCCTTGTTGTGCGGCGCCGCGACAAGGGCGACGGATCTTCCGCCGCGTGCCAGCGCGAAAGCCGTGATCATGCCGGCGAGTCCACCGCCGATAACGGCCACTTCAATCTGCTTCATATCGATGCCTCAATTGCCTTTGGTTCTGAAAATAAGCGCTTAGCCTGTTGAAATCCATGGGATGAAACATCGCAACGGGTGAAAATGACAGTAAGTCGCGCTAGCGTGCCGCAATGAACGCTTTTGCGCTGGCGATGCCGACCAAAGGATGCATATTAGCGAGAAAAACCGCCTGCCGGGGCAGGTGAATAAGCTGACGAGTCGTGGGGCGGATGAAAATCTTCAATTACAAGCGGGTGCCTTATGCGGAGATGCGTGCGTTCTCCGTTCATATACTGACGGCATCCGGATCGTTTCTCGCCTTTCTCGGTGTCGTCGCGGCGTCGGAACATCGCTTCGTCGATATGTTCTGGTGGCTTGGCCTGGCGCTGCTGGTCGATGGCATAGACGGGCCTATCGCGCGCAAGGTCCGAGTCAAGGAAGTGCTGCCGAACTGGTCCGGCGACACGCTCGATAACATCATCGATTACGTGACCTACGTACTCCTGCCGGCCTTCGCGCTCTATGAGAGCGGCATGATCGGCGAGCCCTGGTCGTTTGTCGCGGCCGGCATGATCGTGGTTTCCAGTGCCATCTATTATGCCGATACCGGCATGAAGACGGACGAATATTTCTTCTCCGGTTTTCCGGTCGTCTGGAACATGGTGATCTTCACCCTTTTCGTCATCGGCGCCAGCGCCACGACAGCCATGATCCTCGTCGGCGTTTCCGTCGTCCTGACCTTCCTGCCGATCAATTTTCTGCATCCCGTGCGGGTCAAGCGCTTGCGGCCGCTGAACCTTGGCATATTTCTCTTCTGGTCGGCGCTTGGCATCTATTCGCTGCTGATGCATTTCGTCATGCCGCAATGGGCCGTTGCTCTCTTCATCATCAGCGGCATTTATCTTTATTGCATCGGTGCCGTGCTGCAGTTTTTTCCGTCCCTCGGACGTCAATAAGGATTGCGCATCATGAAGAAGACCAAAGCTATCCGTATCCATGAAAATGGCGGTCCGGAGGTCATGAAGCTGGAGGAGGTGGATCTGCCGCCTCCCGGCTCGGGCGAAGTGCAGCTTCGCCACGCCGCGATCGGCCTCAACTTCATCGACGTCTACTTTCGCTCCGGCCTTTACAAGGCGCCTCAATTTCCATTGCCGCTCGGTAAGGAAGCTGCGGGGACGATCACCGAAGTCGGGCCTGGCGTAACCGATTTTGCCGTCGGCGATCGCGTTGCCTATGCCGGCAGCGATGGCGCCTACAGCATCGAACGCAACATTGAGACCCGGCATCTGGTCAAAGTGCCCGATGATATCACGCTTGAAACCGCGGCATCGATGATGCTGAAGGGCATGACGGCCGAGTATCTGCTGAACCGCACCTTCAAGGTTGGTCCTGGAACGACGCTGTTGTTTCATGCGGCTGCAGGCGGTGTTGGCCTGATTGCCGGCCAATGGGCCAAGGCTCTCGGCGCCGAAACCGTCATCGGCACTGCCGGTTCCGCCGAAAAGGTCGAACTAGCGCTAGCGCACGGCTACGATCACGTCATCGACTACAGCAAGGAGAATTTTGCCGAGCGCGTCCGCGAGATTACCGGCGGCAAGGGGGTCGACGTCGTCTACGACTCGGTGGGCAAGGATACTTTCCCGCGGTCACTCGATTGCCTGAAGCCGCGCGGTATGTGGGTCACCTTCGGTCAATCTTCCGGTCCGATCGAGAATTTCAATCTCGCCATCCTCAATCAGAAGGGCTCGCTCTTTGCCACGCGGCCGAGCCTTTTTGCCTATGTCGGCACAGCTGAGGAGTTGAGAGCCAGTGCAAAGGCGTTATTTGCTGTTGTGCAAAGCAGCAAAGTGCGTATCAATATTCATCAAACTTATCCGCTTGTTGATGCAGGGCGCGCGCACGCGGATTTGGAAGCCAGGAAAACGAGTGGAACTACACTACTGATCCCATAGATCCGTAAAGGGCAGGACGGTGGGAAGGAAATGAGGGGAACGTGTCGTCATCCGATGCGCCGGCAACCGGTGCACTATTGTCGGTTCGCAAACTGACGAAACTGTTCGGCAGTTTTACTGCTTGCAACGAAATCGATCTTGAAATCCAGCCGGGAGAAATTCACGCTCTCCTCGGAGAAAACGGCGCAGGGAAATCCACGCTCGTCAAGATGCTGTTCGGCGTGCTCGAACCGTCGCATGGGCAGATTGTCTGGCAAGGGCAACCTGTATCGATCGACGCGCCGGGCACTGCGCGCAAGCTCGGCATCGGCATGGTGTTTCAGCATTTTTCTTTGTTCGAAGCGCTGACTGTCGCGGAAAATATAGCGCTCTCGCTCGACAGCAATATCCCGCTCGCAAAAATTTCCGAGGAAGCCGCAAAGCTCTCTCACGCCTATGGCTTGCCGCTCGATCCGAATGCGCATGTCGCCGATCTTTCGGTTGGCGAACGCCAGCGCATCGAGATCGTGCGGGCGCTTCTGCAAAACCCCAAACTGATCATTCTTGACGAGCCAACCTCCGTTTTGACACCGCAGGAAGCCGATCGTCTCTTCGAGACCCTGTTCAAGCTGAGGGACGAGGGGCGCTCGGTGCTCTACATCAGCCATCGGCTGGAGGAGGTGCAGCGCATCTGTTCGCGCGCCACCGTCCTGCGCCATGGCAAAGTTACGGGTGCCTGCGATCCGCGGCAGGAAACGACCGGTTCGCTCGCTCGTATGATGGTCGGCAACGATGTCGCCAGCGTGCAGCACGAGGGCCTCGGTGCTAAGGGAGATATTCTCCTGGAGATTGCGGGTCTTTCGGCACCGGCACGAACCCCGTTTGCAATGGCTCTCAAGGACGTTTCCCTGCGTGTGCGCGCCGGCGAGATCCTGGCGATTGCCGGGGTTGCCGGTAACGGCCAGGGCGAATTGTTCGATGTCATTTCCGGCGAATACACGGTCGCAGCGGATGATCTCGTCCAACTGCGCGGCAAGTCCGTCGGCACCAAGGGCATTAATGCGCGGCGGCTGATCGGCGCGGGTTTCGTGCCGGAGGAACGCCACGGTCATGCCGCGGTATCCGCATTGAAGCTGTCGGATAACCTCGTGCTCGCCCGGCATCAGTCGGATCGCAAATCGTTCCTGGGGGGTGGCTTCTTCAACGTCATCAGGCACGGCGCGGTCAAGCAGGCGACGAAGCGCATCTGCGAGGCGATGGATGTGCGCAAGAGCGGCGAGGATCCGGCTGCCGGCGCCTTGTCCGGCGGCAATCTGCAGAAGTTCATCGTCGGCCGCGAACTGGATCGCCAGCCAAGCGTTCTCGTTGTCAATCAGCCGACCTGGGGCGTCGATGCCGGCGCCGCAAGCCGCATCCGCCAGGCACTGGTCGATCTCGCCCGCGATGGCTCGGCCGTGCTCGTCATCAGCCAGGATCTGGATGAGATTTTTGAAGTCGCGACCGATATTGCCGTCATTTCGGAAGGGCGGCTGTCGCCGTCCTATCCCGCCGGCGAGTTGACGCGCGAAAAGATTGGCCTGCTGATGGGCGGGCTGCATGAATCGAAGACGCATTCGGAGCCTGCACATGCGCATTGAACTTGAAAAGCGCCCGCAGGTCTCGAAACTGTTCGGTTTGCTTTCACCCCTGCTTGCTCTCGCATTGGCGCTGATCGCAGGCACCATCATGTTCGCCGTCATGGGCAAGGATCCCGTCGAGGCGCTCGACGCCTTCTTTGTCGAGCCTCTGCTGGAAGTGTGGTCGCTGCACGAACTGGCGATCAAGGCCGGGCCGCTGATCCTGATCGCCGTCGGCCTTTGCCTCTGCTACCGTTCCAACAATTGGAATATCGGTGCCGAAGGCCAGTTCACGATGGGCGCGATCGCCGGATCATTCATCCCGATCGTCTTCACTGATTGGCATTCGCCGATGATCCTGCCTTTGATGCTGATCGCCGGCGCCATCGGCGGTGCGCTCTATGCCGCCATTCCTGCGCTGCTGAAGGCTCATTTCAATACCAATGAGATCCTGACGAGCCTGATGCTTGTCTATATCGCGCAACTCTTCCTAGATTGGTTGTCGCGCGGGCCGTGGCGCGATCCGCAGGGCCATAACTTCCCCCAGAGCATCGACTTTCCGCCGGAAGCCGTCCTGCCTGCGATCTGGGAGGATTCCGGTCGGGCGCATTGGGGCATCGTCTTTGCCGTGATCGCGGCGATCCTTGCCTGGTTCGTTATGAAATATACGCTGAAAGGCTTTGAGATAAGCGTGCTCGGCCAGTCGGCGCGGGCAGGGCGCTTTGCCGGTTTTTCCTCGCGGAAAATGGTCTGGTTCGCCTTCCTCGTTTCGGGAGCGCTCTCGGGCTTGGCCGGCATATCCGAAGTTTCCGGTTCCATCGGCCATCTGCAGCCGGCGATCTCGCCGGGTTACGGTTTCACCGCCATCATCGTCGCCTTTCTTGCGCGCCTCAATCCGCTTGGAGCCATTCTCTCCGGTCTCGTATTGGCGCTGACCTATCTCGGCGGTGAAGCCGCGCAATTGTCGCCGGGGATATCAGCCAAGGCGGCCAGCGTTTTCCAGGGCCTCTTGCTGTTTTTCGTGCTCTCCTGCGACACACTGATCTATTACAAAATCCGTGTGATCTGGTCGCGGGTCCGTGGAGGTGCGGCATGAGCGTTTTCGAAGCGATCCTTTTGACGATCATCACCGCATCGACGCCGCTTGTCATTGCCGGCCTGGGCGAGCTGGTGGTGGAGCGCTCGGGCGTTCTCAATCTCGGCGTCGAAGGCATGATGATTATCGGCGCCGTCGCCGCATTCGTCGGAGCCCAGATGAGTGGGTCGCCCTATGTCGGCCTGCTGAGCGGCATTGTTGCCGGTGCGCTCTTTTCGCTGCTGTTCGGCTTTCTCACGCTGACGCTAGTCACGAACCAGGTCGCGACCGGCTTGGCTCTGACCATCCTCGGACTCGGCCTTTCCGGCATGATCGGCGAAGGTTATGTCAGTGTGCCGGGCGTGCAGCTGCACGAGATCGTCTTCCCGTTCCTGTCGGATATTCCGCTGATCGGCTCGGTGCTGTTCAAGCAGGACCTGACCTTCTATCTCTCGATCGCGCTGCTGATCGGCGTGAATTGGTTCCTCTTCCGCAGCCGCGCCGGCCTGAAGCTGCGTGCTGTCGGCGACAGCCATGGCTCGGCCCATGCGCTCGGCATCGACGTCATCCGCACGCGCTATCTCGCCGTCATGTTCGGCGGTGCCTGCGCCGGGCTTGCCGGCGCGCAGCTCTCGCTGGTCTACACGCCGCAGTGGGTGGAGAACATGTCGGCCGGCCGCGGCTGGGTGACACTGGCATTGGTCGTCTTTGCCTCCTGGCGGCCGATGCGCGTCATGGCCGGCGGTTATCTCTTCGGCGCCGTAACGATCCTGCAATTCCATGCGCAGGGCTTCGGCGTCGGCATTCCCTCGCAATTCCTGTCGATGCTGCCCTATGCGTCGACTATTGTGGTTCTCGTCATCATCTCTCAAAATCGCCGCGCGACCTTGATCAACACGCCAGCGTCGCTCGGCAAGGCCTTCGTTCCGGAGCGCTAATTGCAACGACCGGACGGATTTCTGCAAAACATGTCAAACCAGTAGGGGTAACCATGAAAAAGCTAGCACTCGCCCTCACAACGACAGCCGCCGCCATCGTTGGTTTCGCTGCCGCTGCTGAAGCAGCACCGACCAAGGTCTGCTTTGTCTATGTCGGTTCGCACACGGACGGCGGCTATTCGCAGGCGCATGATCTCGGCCGTCAGCAGATCCAGAAGGAATTCGGCAACAAGATCGAGACGCCTTATCTCGAAAACGTACCGGAAGGCCCGGACGCCGAGCGCGCCATCGAGCGTCTCGCACGCTCCGGCTGCTCGCTGATCTTCTCCACCTCGTTCGGCTTCATGGATGCGACTGTCAAGGTTGCCGCCAAGTTCCCGAAGGTAAAGTTCGAGCATGCAACCGGCTTCAAGAGCGGCCCGAATCTCGCGACCTACAACTCGCGCTTCTATGAAGGCCGCTATATCCTCGGCCAGATCGCCGCCAAGATGTCGAAGAATCATGGTGCCGCTTACATCGCGTCCTTCCCGATCCCGGAAGTCGTCATGGGCATCAACTCCTTCGAGCAAGGCGCCCGTTCGATCGATCCGAGCTTCAAGCTGAAGGTCGTATGGGTCAACACCTGGTTCGATCCCGGCAAGGAAGCTGATGCCGCCAAGGCCATGGTCGACCAGGGCGTCGATATCCTGACGCAGCACACCGATACGACGGCGCCGATGCAGGTGGCTGAAGAGCGCGGCATCCATGCTTTCGGCCAGGCCTCCGACATGATCAAGGCTGGCCCGAAGGCGCAGCTGACGGCGATCGTCGATACCTGGGGCAACTACTACTCCAAGCGCGTTCATGCGCTGCTCGATGGCACGTGGAAGTCCGAACAGAGCTGGGACGGGCTGAAGGACGGCATCCTGAAGATGGCGGACTATACGAACATGCCCGACGACGTGAAGAAGATGGCCCAGGAAACCGAAGCCAAGATCAAATCCGGCGAGCTCGCGCCCTTCACCGGCCCGATCAACAAGCAGGACGGCACGCCCTGGCTGAAGGCCGGTGAAAAGGCTGACGACGGCACGCTGCTCGGCATGAATTTCTACATCGAAGGCGTGGACGACAAGCTGCCGGCTTCGAAGTAAGTTCCATCCAATAGTTAAAGTTGAGAAAAGGGCGCCTCGGGCGCCCTTTTTTGTTGCGCTGCATCATCGAATGTCGATTTACAAAAGTATTACTATATGATTTTTTTGACAGTGGGCCTGAGGAGATGGCCTTTGGGAGATAATCATGAAGTTTAAGACCGCACTCGTTAGTGCTACGATTCTCGCTGCCTGCATGTTTACGTCGGCGTCGGCTAAAGACCTGGTTGTCGGCTTCTCGCAAATTGGTTCGGAGTCTGGCTGGCGCGCGGCAGAGACCACGTTGACCAAGCAGGAAGCCAAGAAGCGCGGCATCGACCTGAAATTCGCTGACGCGCAGCAGAAGCAGGAAAACCAGATCAAGGCGATCCGGTCCTTCATCGCGCAAGGCGTCGATGCGATCCTGCTGGCGCCCGTCGTCGAAACCGGCTGGGATGCCGTTCTGAAGGAAGCCAAGGAAGCAAAGATCCCGGTCATCCTGCTTGACCGCACGGTCGCCGCGCCGAAGGACCTTTATCTGACGGCTGTCACGTCTGACCTGGTTCATGAAGGCAAGGTTGCCGGCGACTGGCTCGTGAAGACAGTCGGCGACAAGAAGTGCAATATCGTCGAGTTGCAGGGCACGACCGGTTCCTCGCCGGCCATCGCTCGCAAGAAGGGCTTTGAGGAAGCCATCAAGGGTCATGACAACCTGAAGATCGTTCGCAGCCAGACCGGCGATTTCACCCGCGCCAAGGGCAAGGAAGTCATGGAAAGCTTCCTGAAGGCTGAAAACGGCGGCAAGGATATCTGCGCGCTCTACGCTCATAACGACGATATGGCCGTCGGCGCCATTCAGGCGATCAAGGAAGCCGGCCTGAAGCCGGGCAAGGACATCCTGACCGTGTCGATCGATTCGGTTCCGGATCTCTTCAAGGCCATGGCTGCCGGTGAAGCCAACGCAACCGTGGAGCTGACGCCGAACATGGCTGGTCCGGCCTTCGATGCACTCGACGCCTACCTGAAGACCAAGAAAGAGCCGCCGAAGTGGATCCAGACGGAATCCAAGCTCTATACCCAGGCCGATGATCCGCAGAAGGTCTACGAGCAGAAGAAGGACCTCGGCTACTAAGACGAAAGCCCATCGCACCGGATCGGCAATGCCGCGCCGGTGCGATATCGTGTGCAAGATGCCGGCGCACTCGTCGAATGCGCCGGCTATCGCTTTCGCAATTTTATTCATTCCAAGGAAATTCGCGCTTCATGGCTCACGATGTAGAGCGACTTCTGACGGCGACAGGTTTTTGTAAATATTTCCCTGGTTCGACCGCTCTCGATCATGTCGATTTCACATTGATGCGCGGCGAGGTTCACGCGCTGCTCGGTGAAAACGGTGCCGGAAAATCGACCTTGATCAAATGCATGACCGGCGCCTATCGCCGCGATGCGGGCACTCTGGTTCTCGACGGGGCCGAGATCGATCCGCATGATACGCTTGCCGCTCAGAAGCTCGGTATTGGAACCGTCTACCAGGAAGTGAACCTGCTGCCCAATCTGAGCGTGGCGGAAAACCTGTTTCTTGGTCGCCAGCCGCGGCGGTTCGGTATGGTCAGCAGCCGCGTCATGAATAAGATGGCGAGAGATCTGCTGTCGCAATATGGTCTGGATATCGACGTCGGCCGCCAGCTCGATCGTTTTTCAGTCGCCATTCAGCAGGTGATCGCCATCGCCCGCGCGGTCGATCTCTCCGGCAAGGTCCTCATTCTCGATGAGCCCACCGCGAGCCTGGATACGCATGAAGTCGAAATGCTGTTCGGTATCGTCAGGCGATTGAAACAGCGCGGACTGGGAATTGTCTTCATCACGCATTTTCTGGAGCAGGTTTACGAAATCTGCGATCGCATCACTGTTCTCCGCAACGGCCGGCTGGTCGGCACGCGCGAGGCGGACGGTCTTCCGCGGCAGACCCTGATCGCCATGATGCTCGGCCGCGAACTCGCCGAGACTGAAAGCACGATCAAGCAGAGCGAGACGGAAAGCGGCCCGGTCAAATATCACTTCACGAATTTCGGCAAGCGCGGCAAGATCAAGCCTTTCGACATGGAGGTGCGCGTCGGCGAAGTCGTCGGCATTGCCGGCCTGCTCGGGTCGGGGCGGACGGAGACCGCCGAAGTGCTCTTCGGCGTCGAGCGCGCCGACAGCGGCGAGGCGAAGATCGAAGGCAAGCCCATTGCACTTTCCAGTCCGCGCGCCGCGATCAAGAGTGGCTTCGGCTTTTGTCCGGAAGACCGCAAGACCGACGGGATCATCGGTGATCTCTCCATTCGCGAAAATATCGTCATGGCGCTGCAAGCAAGGCGGGGCTGGGCAAGGCCCTTGCCGCGCAGCGAGCAGAACGCCATCGCCGATCGCTACATCAAGGCGCTGGATATCCGCACGACCGACCGGGAAAAGCCGATCAGGCTCCTTTCAGGTGGTAACCAGCAAAAGGCGATTCTTGCGCGCTGGCTGGCGACCAATCCGAGCTTCCTCATCCTGGATGAACCGACGCGCGGCATCGATGTCGGTGCCCACGCGGAAATCATCCGATTGATCGAGGATCTTTGCCGGCAGGGAATGTCCCTGGTGGTCATTTCGTCCGAGCTCGAGGAGCTTGTCGCCTATAGTTCGCGAGTCATCGTCCTGCGCGACCGCGAACATATTGCTGAGTTGACCGGCAGTGAGATAACGGCCGGAAATATCGTCGAGGTTATCGCCACGGCTCAAAAGACGCGGGAGGACGCATGAGCTCGCCAATCAAAACCTCCTTGCTTCGGCTGATGCCTCAGCTCATTGCACTCGCGGTTATTCTTCTGTTGAATTTCATCATGTTCCCGCATTTCTTTCATCTGGAGGTTCAGAATGGAAGGCTCTACGGAAGCTTGGTAGACGTACTCAATCGCGGTGCGCCGGTAGCGCTGCTCGCCATCGGCATGACGCTCGTCATTGCCACGAAAGGAATCGATCTGTCCGTCGGGGCGGTCATCGCGATTTGCGGTGCTGTCGCGGCCTCCTCGATCGTTGCCGGCTACTCGCTTTCCTATACGCTGCTGTTGACGATCGGCATCGGTCTGGCCTGTGGCCTCTGGAACGGATTCCTCGTCGCCATACTCGATATCCAGCCCATCATCGCGACCCTGGTGCTGATGGTGGCAGGGCGGGGCATTGCGCAATTGATCACTGAGGGTGCGATCCTCACCTTCAACAACGATGGACTGATCTTCCTTGGCAGCGGCTCCTTCGCCGCCCTGCCGATGCCTGTCGTGATCTGGCTTGTCGCTGCGCTTCTGGTGATCGCTCTAGTGCGGCGTACGGCTCTCGGAATGCTGGTCGAAGCCATCGGCATCAATCGCCGGGCAAGCACCTTGTCCGGTATCCGGACCCCGGTCCTGCTGATTGCGGTTTACGCATTGAGCGGCCTTTGTGCCTCCATCGCCGGCATCATCGTCACGGCCGATATCAAGGGTGCGGACGCCAACAATGCCGGTCTGTGGCTTGAGCTGGACGCGATCCTTGCGGTCGTGGTCGGCGGCAATTCGCTGCTTGGCGGCCGTTTCAGCATTGTCGGTTCGCTGATCGGCGCGATGATCATTCAATCGGTCAATACGGGCATCCTGCTCTCCGGCTTCCCGCCGGAGTTCAATCTGGTGATCAAGGCGATCATCGTTATCGTCATTCTGGTCATCCAATCCCCCGCCATGCAGTCCGCAACCGCATTCTTCTGGCGCCGGCGCGGCGAGGGGCAGATGGTGCAAAAGGAGCAGGCAAAGTGAATTCGAAATATCTCCCGCTGCTTGCGACCATCGTCATTTTCATTCTGGCTTATGCCGGCTGCGTGACACAGTATCCCAACATGCTGTCGACGCGCGTGGTCGGCAACCTTTTGACCGATAATGCCTTTCTCGGTATCGCAGCTGTCGGCATGACATTCGTCATCATCTCCGGCGGAATTGATCTGTCCATCGGATCGGTCATTGCCTTTACCGGCGTGTTCCTGGCGATCATTCTTCGCGATACCACGGTCCATCCCCTGATCGCTTTCGCTCTGGTTCTTGTGATCACGACAATTTTTGGCGCCGGCATGGGCGCCATCATCCACTATCTCAGCATGCCGCCCTTTATCGTGACGCTGGCCGGCATGTTCCTGGCGCGGGGCATCGCCTTCGTGCTGTCGATCGACAGCATTCCGGTAGAGCATGATTTCTACTCTCAGCTCAATGATCTCTATTGGCTGATGCCCGGCGGCGGCCGGCTGACTTTGATCGGCGGTCTCATGCTGCTCGTCTTTGCCGGCGGCATCGTGCTGGCGCATCGCACCCGTTTCGGTGCCAATGTCTACGCGCTGGGTGGGGGTGCGCAGACCGCGGAGCTGATGGGCGTGCCGGTGGGAAGAACGACGATCCAGATCTACGCTCTGTCCGGCTTTCTTGCCGGTCTATCCGGAATCGTTTTTTCCATTTATACCTCGGCGGGATATTCGCTTGCCACGGTCGGCGTCGAACTCGATGCGATCGCTGCCGTGGTTATAGGCGGAACGCTGCTGACGGGAGGAGCGGGGTTCGTCGGAGGAACACTCATCGGAATTCTCATACAGGGCTTGATTCAGACCTACATCACCTTCGATGGAACGCTTTCCAGCTGGTGGACGAAGATATTGATCGGCTTGTTGCTGTTTGCCTTTATTCTGATGCAGAAGGGACTTCTGCTGCTCTCCCGCTTGAATCGACGATATGCCTGAGGGAGGGACAGAGCGCTTGCGCGACCGATTGCTTGAGACCGGAAAATCAGAGGGAAAATCGCGCACGAGCCACGCTCAGGTGGTCGATGAGCTGGGCAAGGCGATCGTCTCCGGCGCGTTTCCGATCGGAAGCATTCTTCCCGGCGACAGCGAGCTTCTGCAACGATTCAAGGTATCGCGCACGGTCCTGCGCGAGAGTATGAAGACTTTGGCCGCAAAGGGGCTTGTGGTGCCGCGTGCGCGCGTGGGCACGCGCGTCACCGAGAAGATCCATTGGAACATGTTCGACAACGAGGTGCTCAACTGGCATTTCGAAAGCGGCGTCAACAAGGAGTTCCTTCTCCATCTTTACGATATACGCATGGCATTCGAGCCTTTTGCCGCAAGCCTCGTGGCGGAAAGGGCCAGTCGAGAGGACATCGAACTGCTTCGCAGTCTAGCCGCTGCCATGGCAGCGCCGCATCATACCTCCGATAGTCTCGCGGTCGCCGATCTGCATTTCCACCTGGCAATTACGGAGGCTTCGCAGAACCCATTCATGCGATCGCTGGGCGGACTTATCGAAGCTGCACTCGTCGGCATGTTCCGCATGAGCGCACCGCCTTCAACCAATGGCTTCGCCAATATTGCGGATACGCATATGGCTATAGTGGACGCGATAGCGGCGCGTGACGGCCTTTCGGCCCATAAGGCGATGGAGTTCGTGATCATCGACGGGCGCCAACATGTTCTCGAAGCTTTCGAGGCTCTTGCCGAAGCCTGAATGCCGCCTTCAATTTCGCCGTAGTTCATCGCTCGACTTGTTGATATGAGGGGAGTCGCCCGGTCCCCGGGCGGCGCTTGACCGTATATCTCGGAGCTTGAAATGGAACGCAGCTGCCTCGCCATCATCCTCGCCGCCGGCGACAGTACCCGCATGAAGTCGTCGATGTCGAAGGTCCTGCACCCGATTGCCGGGCGTCCGATGATCGCCCATGTCATGGAGGCGATCGCCAGGACCGGAATTTCAGCGGCGGCTCTGGTGGTCGGGCGCGATGCGGATGAGGTCAGCGCCGCAGCATCGATCGGCGATATTACCGTCGAATCCTATCTGCAGAAGGAGCGGCTCGGCACGGGTCATGCCGTGTTGGCGGCGCGCGAGGCGATTGCCCGCGGATATGACGATATTATCGTTGCCTATGGTGATGTCCCTCTGCTGACCGATGTGCCGCTTCGTGCGGCCCGCCAGGGATTGGCCGATGGCAATGACATCGTCGTCATCGGCTTTCATACGGAGCATCCCAATGTCTATGGCCGTTTGCTGGTCAAGGATGGCGAACTGATCGCCATTCGAGAAGCCAAGGACGCCACCGATGCCGAACTGGCGATAAAGTGGTGCAATAGCGGGCTGATGGCGATCAATGGCCGCAAGGCGCTGGAGCTTCTCGACCGCATCGGCAACAACAACGCCAAGGGCGAATATTATCTCACCGATCTCGTCGAGATCGCCCGCTCGCTGGGCGGCCGTGCCGTTGCGGTCGATGCGCCCGAGGTCGAAATGACCGGCTGCAACAACCGGGCCGAGCTCGCCTTCATCGAGCGCCTCTGGCAGGAGCGGCGCCGGCAGGAGCTTATGCTGTCGGGCGTGACCATGGTCGCGCCAGAAACCGTGTTCCTCGCCTATGACACCGTGATCGGCCAGGATGCGTTGATCGAACCGAATGTCGTCTTCGGTCCTGGCGCGGTGATCGAGGGGGGCGCGGTCATCCATGCCTTCTCGCATATTGAGGGCGCCCATGTCAGCGCCGGCGCGACGGTCGGGCCCTTTGCGCGGCTGCGTCCGGGCGCGGATCTCGCCGGCGGTGCCAAGGTCGGCAATTTCTGCGAGGTCAAGAACGGCAAGATCGGCGAGGGTGCCAAGGTCAATCATCTGACCTACATCGGCGATGCGACGATCGGCGCCGGCAGCAATATCGGCGCTGGCACGATCACCTGCAACTATGATGGGGTCAACAAGCATGAGACGCATATCGGCGCCAATGCTTTCGTTGGGTCCAACTCATCGCTGGTCGCGCCCATCCGCATCGGCAACGGCGCATATATTGCTTCCGGCAGTGTCATCACCGATGATGTTCCGGCCGATGCGCTGGCTTTTGGCCGGGCTCGCCAGGAAATAAAGCCGGAGCGGGCCAAGGCAATCCGCGAGCGAGCTCTTGCCATCAAGGCAGCGAAGAAGGGCGGCCACTAAAACTCGCGTATCGACGTAACGGTCAGAAATCGAAAGTGACCGTGACGGCAATTGAGAAAATCGCAGGAATGATTAGGACTTGCCTTCATATCTGAGGCCAGACGGAGAGCTGTATGTGCGGTATTGTGGGGATCGTCGGAACGAAGCCTGTGGCGGAGCGCCTGGTGGATGCGCTGCGGCGCCTCGAGTATCGCGGCTATGATTCGGCCGGAGTTGCGACGATCCATGACGGCGTGATGGATCGCCGCCGCGCGGAGGGAAAGCTCTTCAATCTGGAAAAGCGTCTCGAGTCGGATCCTTTGCCAGGCACGACCGGCATTGCGCATACGCGCTGGGCAACCCACGGCGTTCCGAATGAAACCAATGCTCATCCGCATTTCGTCGAAGGTGTTGCTGTCGTCCACAACGGCATTATCGAGAACTTCTCCGAGCTGCGCGAAGAGCTGAAGGCCGAAGGGCAGGAATTTGCCTCGCAGACGGATACGGAAGTTGTCGCTCATCTATTGGCGAAATACGTTCGCGAAGGCCTGGACGCACGTTCGGCCATGCTCAAAATGCTGAACCGTGTGACGGGCGCCTACGCATTGGCCGTGATGTTTCAAAACGATCCCGGCACGCTGATGGCGGCGCGTTCTGGCCCGCCACTCGCGGTCGGCTACGGCAAGGGCGAGATGTTCCTCGGCTCGGATGCCATCGCACTTGCGCCTTTCACCAACGAAATCACCTATCTCGTCGATGGTGACTGCGCCATCGTTAGCCATGCCGGCGCGACCATTCTCGATTTCAGCGGCAACGAAGTGAACCGGCCGCGGCAGATTTCCCAAGCGACCGCCTACGTGGTCGACAAGGGCAATCACCGTCACTTCATGGAAAAGGAAATCTACGAACAGCCGGAGGTCATCTCCCATGCGCTGAGCCATTACGTCGATTTCGCCAGCCATCGCGTGCGCCCGGATGTCTCGGCCATAGATTTCGGCGGCGTATCCGGTCTGGCTATTTCTGCCTGCGGCACCGCCTATCTTGCCGGCCTGATCGGCAAATACTGGTTCGAGCGCTATGCGCGCCTGCCGGTCGAAATCGACGTGGCCTCCGAATTCCGCTATCGCGAAATGCCCTTGTCGCCGTCGCAGGCGGCGCTGTTCATTTCACAATCCGGCGAAACCGCGGATACCTTGGCTTCGCTGCGCTATTGCCGGGACAACGGCCTGAAGATCGGCGCCGTGGTCAACGTCAGGGAATCGACCATCGCGCGTGAATCCGACGCGGTGTTTCCGATCCTGGCTGGTCCCGAGATTGGCGTCGCATCGACGAAGGCTTTCACCTGCCAGCTTGCGGTTCTTGCGTCGCTCGCGATCGGAGCGGGCGTCGCTCGCGGTACGGTCAGCGCCAAGGATGAACAGGAAATGGTGCGCCATCTCGTCGAGATGCCGCGTATCATGGCGCATGTTCTGAATATCATCCAGCCGCAGATGGAAAGCCTGTCGCGCGAAATCTCGAAGTTCAAGGATGTGCTCTATCTCGGGCGTGGCACCAGCTTCCCGCTCGCCATGGAAGGCGCGCTGAAGCTGAAGGAAATCTCTTATATCCACGCCGAAGGCTATGCGGCCGGCGAATTGAAGCACGGACCGATCGCGCTGATCGACGAGAATATGCCCGTCATCGTCATTGCTCCGCATGACCGCTTCTTTGACAAGACCGTTTCCAACATGCAGGAAGTGGCGGCGCGCGGCGGCCGAATCATCTTCATCACCGATGAGCTTGGCGCGGCAGCTTCGACGTTGCCGACCATGGCGACAATCACCTTGCCCGTCGTTGATGAGATCATCGCGCCGATCATATTCTCGCTGCCGATTCAATTGCTTGCCTATCATACGGCTGTCTTCATGGGCACGGACGTCGATCAGCCGCGCAATCTCGCCAAATCGGTCACCGTGGAATAGGACAACTTCCGTCCCGCATTTGCCGTCACGTCGTCGTGAGCTGGACGTTTGTTCGGCTCGCGGACGCAGCTGGCGGGTTGTATGCCGCGCTGATTTCTGGCACGATTCCCATACTGAGGTGGTGGGGAGGATTTGCCGGGTAGCGGTAGGCGGCGGAACGGAGTTTTCGAGCGGCGAATGACTGAAAAACTCATCAAGATGTCCGTGACGACGCGGATCAGAAACAATTTCCTGGCCGGCCTGATTATCTGCGCACCGATCGCCATCACGCTCTGGCTGACCTGGTCCGTCGTTCATTGGGCCGATAGCTGGGTTCGCCCCTATATTCCCGCGCGCTACGATCCTGAAAGCTATCTGAACTTCGCCGTTCCGGGGACCGGTCTGGTGATCGCGATGATCTTCATCACGATCGTCGGTTTCCTCGCCAAGAACCTGATCGGCCAGAGCATCGTCCGCTTCGGGGAGTCGATCGTCAACCGCGTGCCGCTGGTGCGGACCATCTATAAGAGCGTCAAACAGATCTTCGAGACTGTGTTGAAAGAGCAGGGCACATCCTTCAAGAAGGTCGGGCTGATCGAATATCCAAGCCCAGGCCTCTGGTCCATGGTATTCATATCGACCGATGCCAAGGGTGAGATTGCTTCGAAATTCAATGCCATGGGTCAGGACATGGTTGCGGTCTTTCTGCCGCCGACACCTGTGCCCACGGCCGGCTTTCTGGTTTTCGTTCCACGCGAAAAGATCACGGTGCTCGACATGAGCCCGGAGGATGGCGCCAAACTGCTGATCTCGGGCGGACTTGTATCGCCCGAATACAAGGAAGAGCTCGTCGCGGCAAAGGGGCTGCCCCGGCCAGTTCCGATAAAATCGCTGACTTAGAAACACTCCCGTTCCTGTCGTAGATTGCCTGGCCTCGCGTATCGCGCGAGCTGTCATGTCTCTATCATATTGACGCCTTAGATCGTCCTACGGGACAGGCAATCGGATGCATCGCATCATCGAACATTCGGAGTTTCGACCCCGGCTGTTGTTTTTCGGCGCGGCTTGAGAGCGGGTCGGAGATGGATCTCATTGTCTCCATACGTATTTTCACTGGAGGATATTGTCTTGAAATATATGCATTCGAAGAGCTTGCCGCTGTTGTCGGCCGCGCTGGCAGCATTTGTTTTTTCTGCACCAGTCGCGGCGCTTGCCGATAATTCCATCGCAGTCCAAGGCGTGACGCTCGTCAACAAGGGACGTGTCGCGGTCGGTCGTATCCCCGCCAATCTGCGCGACAAGTTCGGCGAGACCTTCGGTTCCGGTTCGGGAATGTCGATCGACACCAAGAGCTGGGTCCGCAATGCCGACGGCACCTATAAGGGTTCGCTCTGGCTGCTGCCGGACCGCGGCTATAATGTCGCCGGCACCACCGATTATCGCGGGCGTCTCAACACCATCGATATCAAGCTGACTCCGGTCGCTCCCGGCGCGACGCCGTCGGCCGGCCAGGAACAGTCGGGCGTCGAAGCCAAGCTCGCGGATACTCTGCTTTTGAAAGACAACAAGGGCAACGAAACCACCGGGCTCGACCCCGCCAACGGCGTTCGCCAGGCAGAAGGCGGCATGCCGCTTTTGCCGCAAGCACCGAACGGCAAGATCTCGCTCGATAACGAAGCTATTGCTCGGCTGCCCGACGGTTCGATGTTCATCAGTGACGAATACGGTCCTTACATCTATCGCTTTTCGGCGGATGGGCGCATGATCTCGGCCACCGCACCGCCGGCGGCGTTTCTGCCGATGCGCCACGGCGCCGTGAATTTCTCCTCAAATAATCCCGGTCCCGGTGAAGCCGCGCCCGATCCGAAGGATCCAACCAGCGGGCGTCAAAATAATCAGGGCTTCGAGGGGATGTCCCTGACGCCGGACGGCAAGTTCCTGATCGTCGTGCTGCAGTCCGCGACCCGCCAGGATGGTGGCGATTCCAGCTCTACCAGGCAGAATACACGCGCCCTGGTCTATGATGCTGCCGATCTCGACCATCTGAAACTGGTGCACGAATATGTCGTGCCTCTCCCGGTCTTTACCAATGACAAAGGCAAGACGGCCGTCGCCGCGCAAAGCGAAATCGTGGCGCTCTCACCGACAAGCTTCCTGATGCTGGCGCGCGACAGCAACAATGGCTATGGCCAGAAGGGCGATAAATCGCTCTATCGCAGCATCGTTGCAGTCGATGTGTCCGCTGCCACCGATATTGCCGGCGGCAAGTTCGACGGCGACACGGCTGTCGCGCCAAAGGGAGTTCTTGATCCCTCCGTCAAGCCGGCTGTCCTCAGCCAGTTTATCGACATCAACGACAGCGCTGATCTTGCGCGCTTCGGTCTGCACAATGGCGCGCCGAACGACCGCAACAACCTCTCGGAAAAGTGGGAGGCTATGTCGATCGTCAGCGTTCAGGACCCGAAGCTGCCCGACGACTACTTCCTGTTCGTTGCCAATGACAACGACTTCATCACCCAGGACGGTTTCCAGGTCGGAGCCGCCTACAAGGATGAAAGCGGTGCCGATGTCGACACCATGTTCCAGGTGTTTCAGATCACCATTCCCGGCCTCGCCGCAAAGTAATGTCGTGAGAGACAGGGATGGACGCGGCTAACGCGTCCATCCGCTTACCCCGCTCGCAGGAACCGGATCGCCTCGTCGCGGCGGAAGAGATAGAGCAGGGTGCGTACCGCACTGCCGCGCTCGCTGGTGAGCTCCGGATCACGCTCAATGAGATAGGCGGCATCCTTGCGGGCGATTTCCAGAAGATCGGCGTGGGCTTCGAGGCTGGCGATGCGGAAGCCAGGTGTGCCGGACTGGCGCGTCCCCAGAAGCTCGCCTTCGCCGCGCAGCTTCAAATCTTCCTCGGCAATGCGGAAGCCGTCTTCCGTCTCGCGCATGATCGACAACCGGGCATGTCCGGTTTCGCCGAGCGGCCCTTTGTAGAGTAGGATACAGGTCGAGGCTTCGTCACCGCGTCCGACGCGGCCGCGCAGCTGATGCAGCTGTGCAAGGCCGAAACGCTCGGCATGTTCGATGACCATGATGGTCGCATCCGGCACGTCGACGCCCACTTCAACGACGGTCGTGGCGACCAGGAGGCGGATCTCGCCATTCTTGAAGGCCATCATCACGGCGTCTTTTTCCGGGCCGCTCATCCGGCCATGAATAAGGCCGATGCTGGGGCCGAGCGCCTTGGTTAATGTCTCATGGCGCTCTTCGACGGACATTAAATCGGATTCTTCGGATTCCTCCACAAGTGGGCATATCCAATAGGCTTTTTTACCTTCGGATAGCGCGCTTCTCAGACGCGCGACGATGTCGCCGGTTCGCTCGTTCGGAATGGTGATCGTCTGGATCGGCTTGCGTCCCGCGGGCTTCTCGGTGAGCTTCGAAACGTCCATATCGCCGAAGGCGGCGAGCACCAGCGTCCGCGGTATGGGCGTCGCGGTCATCACGAGCATATGAGGAGAGATGCCCTTCGCGGTCAGGCGCAGGCGTTGGTGAACGCCGAAGCGGTGCTGCTCGTCGACGACAGCAAGCATGAGGTTGGCATAGGCGACGCTGTCCTGGAAAAGCGCATGGGTGCCGATTATGATCTGTGCTTCCCCGGAAGCAAT
Source organism: Rhizobium sp. AB2/73 (assembly GCF_020871915.1). NCBI lineage: Bacteria > Pseudomonadati > Pseudomonadota > Alphaproteobacteria > Hyphomicrobiales > Rhizobiaceae > Rhizobium > Rhizobium sp. AB2/73. The sequence continues at coordinate 1,451,324 of NZ_CP067071.1, forward strand.
GCGTTCCAGGATCGCATCCCGCTCGCGTCCCTTCGTGCGGCCTGTCAGAACTTCGATGGAAAGGTTTGCACTCGCTGCGAATTTTGCAATCGTTGCATGATGCTGGCGGGCGAGAATTTCGGTCGGCGCCATCAGCACGGCCTGGCCGCCGCTTTCGATCACGGCGGCAATCGCCATCAGTGCCACCAGTGTCTTTCCCGCACCGACATCGCCTTGCAGCAGCCGAAGCATGCGCGCAGTGCCCGCCATATCGTTGAGAATATCGGCAACCGCTTCACGCTGGCTGTTCGTCATCGAGAAGGGCAGGGATTCCAGTATCTTGCGGCTGATTTCTCCAGTTGCATGCACCGGCTGCCCCGCAACCTTGCGCAGCCTTTGGCGCACGAGAGAGAGCGACAATTGCCCCGCCAGGAATTCATCATAGGCAAGCCGGCGGTGCGCGGGAGATTGCGGATCGATATCCGCTGCATCCCTCGGCGTATGCAGCATGTGGAAGGCGTCGGAGATCGAGGGGAAGCCCTGCTTCTGCGTAAGGGCTATGTCATCCCACTCGGGCAGCTGCGGGATGCGCGGCAGCGCCGCCTCGATGGTCTTGCGCAGGAACTTCGGCGTGAGGCCGGCGGTTAGCGGATAGACTGGCTCGACGAGCGGCAGGTTCTCCGCCTCGCTCTCGCGCATGATATAGTCGGGATGCACTATGGACGGCCGGCCGTTGAACCAATCGACCTTGCCGCTGACGGTAACGGTTTCATTGATCGGCAGCTGCTTTTCGAGCCATTGCGCCTTGCCACGGAAGAAGACCAGCGCCAATTCTCCGGTCTCGTCGTGCAGATAGACGCGATAGGGAACGTTGCTACGCGCATTCGGCGGCGGCTGGTGTCGGTCGACACGGCCGGTAATGGTGACGATGGCCCCCTGCGGCGCTCTCGCGATACCAGGCTGCTCGCGTCGGTCGATGATCGAATGCGGCGCGTGGAAAATCAGGTCGATGACCCGGCAATCGTCGATCGTTTCGCGGTCGAGCAGCTTCACCAGCAGCTCGGATACCTTGGGGCCGACGCCGGGCAGCGAAGAGATGGAGGCAAACAGCGGGTCGAGGATAGCGGGACGCATGGCCGGCAAAATGCGACGGGCAGGGCGCATTTGGCAAGGGGCAGCGGAGAACTCGATCCCTTTGAGCCCGACACTCCCCGGAAAATTGCATCGCAGGTGCTTTTTTCTTAAAAACCGGTTCCCACCTGTGAGCGCTGGTTTTATAGAGACGCATCAACATAAAGGTGTTTTTGATGACTGGGCTGACCCTCAGCAGTGCCGATCTCGATCCTCGCCGTCGGCGCATCCTTTTCCGTTGTTGGCATCGCGGCATCCGCGAGATGGACCTGGTCTTCGGCCAGTTTGCCGACAACGAGTTGCCGAACTTGCTCGACGCCGAACTCGACGAGCTCGAGCGCATCATGGGCGAGGAGGATAACGATCTCTTGAAGTGGATCCTCGGCAGCCAGCCGACGCCGCAGCATTTGCAGACGCCTCTCTTTGAGCGCCTGGCCTCCTACAAGCCTGATTTCGAAGAGATCGCCGAAAGGTTCGGATTAACGAAATGATCCCCGGTTTCGACGCGAAGAAGCTGCTCGCCGCCAGCGAGCCGATGACGATCGGTCATGTTCCGGCCGGCCTGGAGCCGTTCCTGATTGCCGAAATGGCAAAGGCCGGCCAGCCGATCGCCTATGTCATGTCGGACGGCCAGCATATGGCCGATGTCGAACAGATGCTCGGCTTCATCGCGCCCGAAATCCCGGTTCTCACCCTGCCTGCCTGGGATTGCCTTCCCTACGACCGCGTTTCTCCAAGCTCCGACACCTCGGCCCGGCGCCTGGCGGCTTTGTCCGGCCTGATCGCGCATCATCGCAAGCCGCATGCGGCGATCGTGCTGGTGACCGTCAACGCTATGCTGCAGAAGGTGGCGCCACAGGACATTATCGAGAGCCTGGCGTTCTCGGCCCGTCCCGGCAATCAGGTCCGGATGGACGACATCGCGGCCCGCTTGGAGCGTAACGGTTTCGATCGTGTCGCAACGGTACGTGAGGTCGGTGAATATGCGGTGCGCGGCGGCATTCTCGATGTTTTCGTTCCCGGCACGGAAGAGCCGGTGCGCCTGGATTTCTTCGGCGATACGCTGGAAAGCATCCGCAGCTTCGATCCGGCAAGCCAGCGCACGACGGGACAAGTGCGTTCGCTTGATCTCAATCCGATGAGCGAAGTGACACTGACGCCGGATACGATCAGCCGCTTCCGCAAGAACTATCTCTCCGCCTTCGGCGCCGCCACGCGCGACGATGCGCTCTATCTCGCCGTATCCGAAGGTCGGCGATACGCCGGCATGGAACATTGGCTGCCGCTCTTCTATGAGAAGCTGGAGACGGTTTTCGATTATCTCAAAGGCTTCCGCTTGGTCACGGATCACACCGTGCGCGAGGCGGCCGAGGAGCGCTCCAAGCTCGTCTTCGATTATTACGACGCCCGCCTGAATTCCGGCCAGCAGGCCAAGGGGCAAATGGCACAGGGCACGCCCTATAAACCGGTCACTCCGGGTCAGCTCTATCTCGACGGCAAGGCCTTCGGCAATGCGCTTGATGCCTTCGGCGCCATCCGCATCTCGCCCTTCAACGAACATGAGGGCGAGGCCCGCCGCGTCATCGAGCTTGACGCCCGCCAGGGGCCGCGCTGGGCGCGCTCCGCCACCGATGGCGCCGACAGCGAGCGTGTCAACGTCTTTGATGCCGTGGTCAAGCATATCGGTGACAAGCGGGCGGCGGGCGGTAAGGTGCTGATTTCGGCCTGGACCGAAGGCTCTCTCGATCGCCTGCTGCAGGTGCTCTCCGAGCATGGGCTGGCGCGCGTCAAGACCATCGAAGCCTTTAAGGATCTCAACGGTCTGGCAAGGGGCGAGGCAGCTGCCGCCGTACTGAGCCTCGAAGCCGGTTTCGAGGCTGGCGATCTCATCGTCATCGGCGAGCAGGATATTCTCGGCGACCGCATGGTGCGCCGCTCGAAGCGTCGCAAGCGCGCCGCCGACTTCATCTCGGAAGTGGCAGGCTTGGATGAAGGCTCGATCGTCGTTCACGCCGAGCATGGCATTGGCCGTTTCGTGGGATTGAGGACCATCGAGGCCGCCGGCGCACCGCATGCCTGCCTTGAGCTGCAATATGCCGACGATGCCAAACTGTTCCTGCCGGTTGAAAATATCGATCTGCTCTCGCGCTTTGGCGGTGAGGGCACTGAGGCACAGCTCGACAAGCTCGGCGGCGGCGCTTGGCAGATGCGTAAGGCGAAGCTCAAGAAGCGCCTTCTGGATATCGCTGGCGACTTGATCCGTGTTGCGGCCGAGCGTCTGACGCGCCATGCGCCGGTGCTGACCTCACCCGAGGGGCTCTATGACGAGTTTGCCGCGCGCTTCCCCTATGACGAGACCGATGACCAGATGAACGCCATCGAGGCGGTGCGCGAGGATCTCGGCGCCGGCCGGCCGATGGACCGCCTCGTCTGCGGCGACGTCGGTTTCGGCAAGACGGAAGTGGCGCTTCGTGCCGCTTTCGTCGCCGCTATGAATGGTGTGCAGGTCGCCGTCGTCGTGCCGACGACCCTGCTTGCCCGGCAGCATTTCAAGACCTTTTCCGAGCGCTTCCGCGGTCTGCCGATCCGCGTGCAGCAGGCATCCCGTCTGGTTGGCGCCAAGGATCTGGCGCTGACCAAGAAGGAAGTGGCCGAAGGCAAGACCGATATCGTCGTCGGCACGCATGCGCTGCTCGGCGCCGGCATCAGCTTCGCCAATCTCGGCCTGCTTATCATCGACGAGGAGCAGCATTTCGGCGTGAAGCACAAAGAACGCCTCAAGGAGCTGAAGAGCGACGTGCACGTGCTGACGCTTTCGGCGACGCCGATCCCGCGCACGCTGCAGCTGGCGATGACGGGTGTGCGCGAACTGTCGCTCATCACCACGCCGCCGGTCGACCGCATGGCGGTGCGCACCTTCATTTCGCCTTTCGATTCGCTCGTGATCCGCGAAACGCTGATGCGCGAGCATTATCGCGGCGGCCAGAGCTTCTATGTCTGTCCGCGTCTCGCGGATCTCGCCGATATCCACGCCTTCCTGCAGTCGGATGTGCCGGAGCTGAAGGTGGCCGTTGCGCATGGCCAGATGCCGGCCGGTGAGCTGGAAGACATCATGAACGCCTTCTACGAAGGCCGTTACGATGTGCTGCTGTCGACGACCATCGTCGAATCCGGTCTCGACGTGCCGACGGCCAATACGTTGATCGTTCACCGCGCCGATATGTTCGGCCTTGCCCAGCTGTATCAGCTGCGCGGGCGCGTCGGCCGCTCGAAAGTACGCGCCTTTGCGCTGTTCACCCTGCCGGTCAACAAGGTTCTGACGACAACGGCAGAGCGCCGGCTGAAAGTGCTGCAGTCGCTGGATACGCTCGGCGCCGGCTTCCAGCTTGCGAGTCACGACCTCGACATCCGCGGTGCCGGCAATCTGCTTGGCGAGGAACAGTCAGGCCATATCAAGGAAGTCGGTTTCGAGCTTTACCAGCAGATGCTCGAAGAGGCCGTCGCCGAGGTCAAGGGCGTCGATGAGATCCAGGATACCGGCTGGTCGCCGCAGATCTCCGTCGGCACGCCGGTCATGATTCCCGACGACTACGTGCCGGACCTGCATCTGCGCATGGCGCTCTATCGCCGCCTCGGCGAGATTACCGAGTTGAAGGAGATCGATAGTTTCGGAGCCGAGATGATCGATCGCTTCGGCCCCCTGCCGATCGAGGTGCAGCATCTCCTCAAGATCGTCTACATCAAGTCGCTCTGCCGCATCGCCAATGTCGAGAAGCTGGATGCCGGCCCGAAGGGCGTCGTCGTGCAGTTCCGCAACAAGGAATTCCCGAACCCCGCCAACCTTGTCGGCTATATCGCCAAGCAGGGCACGATGGCCAAGATCCGCCCCGACCAGAGCGTCTTCCTGACGCGCGATCTGCCAACGCCGGAAAAGCGGCTGCAGGGGGCGGCCGTGGTCATGACGCAGCTGGCGGAATTGGCGAAGTAGTTGCTCCGCTTAGAGCGTTCCGGCAAAGGTTCCTGCAGCCAGCAGTACGCCCGTCAGGATATTCGCCAGAAACAGCCGGTAATTGACCTCGGGGCGTGAAAGATCGAGGCGCCAGGTCTGCCAGCCGAGATGCACGGCTATGACGAGCATTCCGATGGCATAGGACAGCGACATGCCCGTCAGCCAACCACCGGCGGACCATGCCACGATGGCAATGGCATAGAACAGGCCGATATATGCCTTGCCGCGCGAGCCGAACAGGATGGCGGTCGATTTTAAGCCCAGTCGCGTATCGTCGCGAACGTCGACATAGGCGTAAACGGTATCGTATCCGATCTGCCAGGCGATAGCGCCGAGCCACATCAGAGCCGCGCCGACAGGAATCGCGCCTGTGACTTCCGACCAGGCCATCAGCATTCCCCAATTGAATGCCGCACCAAGAATGGCCTGCGGCCAATATGTGAAACGCTTGCAGAGCGGATAGACAAACACGAACGGCAAGACGCTGATCGCGACAAGGCGTGTCAAGGGCGTCAGAAAAAACAACAGCGAGGCAGCCAGTGCCAGTTCGGCCGCAAGAAACAGCACGGCCTGCGGCACGCCGATCTGTCCGCTCGCCAATGGCCGAAAGCGTGTACGCTCGACATGCCCATCAAACTTTCGATCCGCAATGTCGTTGACAGTCGAGCCCGCGCTTCTCATCAGCAATGCGCCTAGCGAGAAAATGGCTAGCTGTCTGATATCTGGAAAGCCGTGTGAGGCTTGGATGAGCGCTGCCCAGCAGGGAAAAAGCGTCAGCCAAATGCCGACGGGCCGATCCAGCCGCGCAAGCCGCGTGTAGGGTCTCAACGCCGCAGGCAAACGGCGGTCCACCCAGTCACCCAGTTTTATATCGCTCAGATCGGGACGGGTGGATACGTTCATCATGGAAATCCGCAGTTTCATCGACGAAGAAAAATAGCGACTTCCACACATCTCGCAACGGCTGGAAGCGCGGCTGCGCCAATCTAGCTTTGAGGCCACATCCGGCCCGCGACGACTATTTTCCGCCGCGGGCCGAAATCTGATCATACCCTCAAGCCGCCTGCGGCTCACGCTTCTCCCTAGCATCTGGAATGCGCGCGATGACCTTGATCTCAAAATCGAAGCCCGCCAGCCAGTTGACGCCAACCGCCGTCCAGTTCGGATAGGGCTTTTCGGTGAAGATCCGGTTCTTGACGGTCATGATAGCGCCGAACTGCCGGTCCGGATCGGTGTGAAACGTGGTGACATCGATGATGTCGTCGAAGGTGCAGCCTGCGGCCTCCAGGGTTGCTCTCAGATTGTCGAAGGCGAGTTCGACCTGTTTTTCGAAATCCGGCTCCGGGCTTCCATCCGCACGGCTGCCGACCTGACCGGAGACGAACAGCAGGTCGCCCGAACGGATTGCAGCGGAATAGCGGTGCTCCTCATAAAGCGCATGCCTGTTCTTCGGAAAGACTGCGTTGCGTGTCGTCATAGTGTCGGCTCCCATTCGGGTTGACGTGAAAGATGGAAAGAACGCAATTTGGCGCGAGGCTTCCAAACTGCCGTCTCATTTGATATACGATGCGTATGTGAAATATTGATATGAGCGGCGTATGTCAATATTTCAAATACGAAACGTATGTGAAATTTGAGGGTGATATGGCAAAGCGCCTGGAAACGATGGAAGAGAATCGCAACAAGCTGATTGCCGCTGCGCGGAGAGCTTTCGCGGAGAAAGGATTTGCGGCGGCTTCAATGGATGAGTTGACGGCGGATGCCGGCCTGACGAGAGGCGCCCTCTATCACAATTTCGGTGACAAGCGTGGATTGCTCGCCGCAGTCGTCGATCAGATCGACAATGAGATGGCGTTGCGGGCGAAGGAAATCGGCGCACAGGCGGATGGTGACTGGCAAAGCCTGCTTGCGGAAGGCGAGGCCTACATCAAGATGGCGCTCGATCCGGAGGTCCAGCGCATCGTCCTGCTCGACGGGCCGGCAGTTTTGGGCGATCCCTCGAAATGGCCTAGCCAGAACAGCTGCCTCGCCGGCACCCGGTTGACGGTGTCAAAGCTTCTGGAACAAGAGGTGGTCAAACCGGTCGATCCCGAGGCGGCAGCCCGGCTCATTTCAGGCGCAGCGCTGAATGCCGCCCTCTGGGTTGCGGCCAGCGACAATCCGGCGGAAGTGCTGCCCAAGGCGATAGAAGCCTTCCGGGCGATGGCTTCGGGATTGCTGGCAAAGACCTGATGCCAGTCATGGCTCAGCTGCTTCCGCGATCGGCGATTCGCGGAAGCCCTTGCGGCTCTGATCGAAAAAGCGGAAGCCCGTTTAGTTCATCCCCGCGCGCGATTCCGCCTTCATCTTGGCGATATCGTGCAGCGCACCGGCAGGCACGTCCGGCATCTGGGCGCCGCTGACGGCATATTGCTGGTCTTTTGAGCGGCGTCAATTTTGCTGATGATGAGGTCCCGCATAAGTCACGCCGTAGGCTCCGGTCGTTCGCTCGATATGCGCAAAGCCGAGTTCGCCCAGGTGCATACCGGCGATCAACAGCCGCTCCGAGCTGACGAGTTCCAATAGCCTTGATCGCGTCGATGCTGCCAGATGTGGATCCTGATCAAAGGCGATCGATACATCCGGTCGTGCAATCTGGATCGAGGGAAAGTGGACAATATCTCCCCAGACCAACAGATTCTTGTCACCGGAATTGAGACGATAGCCCGTGTGCCCTGGGGTATGGCCGGGAAGTGGCATCGCAGTGATGCCGGGAAGCACCTCGCCGGCATCGAAAGAGCGCAGCCTGCCGCGATAGCCGTCGAACGCTCGACGCGCGAGGATAAAGTTGCCGCGGGCGCGCTCCGGCGCTCGGCTCAAATTGCCGTCATCCCGCCAGAAGGCGATTTCGCGATCGTGGACGACAAGCTCGGCGTTCGGGAAGGTGGCGTCTCCGCAAGCGTTCATCAGCCCTCCGATGTGATCCGGATGGGCATGTGTCAGCAGGATCGTGTCGATATCGAGAGGCTGGATGCCGGCCAGAGCGAGATTGGTTTCCAGCCGGCCACCCCATCGTTTGAAACCACCCGCTCCCGCGTCGATCAGGACCGTGCGGCCGCCACCACGCACCATGTAGCAGTTGATATGGATCGAGGCAGGGTCTTCTATCCCCGTATTCGCCTGCATCCGAGAGGCATCTGCCGGGTCGATATCCGAGAGGAGGTCGAGGCTGGCAGCAAGGTAGCCGTCGCTGATGGCGGTAATTGTTAAGTCGCCAACCTGCTGGCTGGGAAACGCTGGATTAGTCATTGTTGTCTCCAACCAGCCGCTCAATTTCTCGCGTAGAGGCATGCAGCTCCATAGCCGAAGCAACGGATGCGCGCGGTGAGGGCGAGCTTGTATTTGATGGCGTCATCCAGGCCTTGCATGAAGCGATCCATGACCGCCGGCGTGCGAAAGGGTTCAAGGCGATATCGGATGTCTGCAAAGACCTTATGTCCTCGGCCGGAGCGGACAGCGACATAGATGACATGCACGTTGGTCAATGCAGCTCCAAGGATGCCCGTGCAAAGTTCGGTGCATTGCTCCGTGAGATCGGCAAGTGCTTCGTCGTCCGGCATGCTTTCTGCGGGGATAAAGATTGTGACGTTCGGCATCAGAACCTACCGCGCTGTCTCGGAAGCGGCATTCCTGCCGCTCGTCAATTGTGTCGTCATCGGTTCGTAGACATGAACATCCCTCGGGAGATGCCGAATGTCTGCAATTGAGGAGCGCTTCACCTTGGCGAGCCAACGGTGCTCCGGGACTTTCTCCATTGCCACCGCATGCATTGTGGACGGGGTGAGGCCCAGGCGGGTGAGGGGCTCGGGGCCATGGGCGCTTAGCACCAGATATTCGTCTTCACCGATTGCCGGCGCTCGCTCGATGCCATCATAAAGGTTTCGGTGCCAATCGGTGATGTGCTGCTGCCAGCGCGCAAAATTTCCACCGCCCTTTCGGCGATATTCCTCACCCGTCAGAACATCGAGGCCATCGATCGAATGCATGGCAAGATAAACCGGGCAATTGCGGCTGATTGCCTTCAAGCGCTGCGAGGTGTGAAAGCCACCCACCGAAATCAGGGCTGGGAGCTTATCCAGGCTATAGAAGTCGTTCCACTCCGCTTCGCTGGCTGGATCGGCAAAGCTGCATTCCACCGTGTAGATCATCGTATCACCTTTAACTGCAAGCACTGGCTTTTGGTCTTGTTTCTCATTGACATTTGATCATGATAGAGCGCCATTCGTCGCTGATATATCGATATCGGCTCATGCTTTAGTGATCAAATATCAAGGCAGCAGTCGTTCGAGTGCCGAACCATCACGTCGGGAGCTGCCCATGCGCCGCAAAATTCCAAGCAATTCTGCACTCCTGGCGTTCGAGGCGTCGGCTCGCCATGGAAGCTTCGCTCGCGCTGCCGACGAGTTGGCGCTGACCGAAGGAGCGATCAGCCGCCAGATAAGCCGGCTCGAAGCCTTTCTCGGTGTCACGTTGTTTGAGCGGGTCGGTAATCGTGTTCGGCTCTTGCCGAATGGAGAGCGCTATGCCCTACAGGTTCGTGAGTCACTGGATCGGCTGGAGCGCGACAGTCAATATCTGATGGGGCAGCCCAATGGCGGCGCGAATATCGATATCGCCACCATCCCGACCTTCGCCGCGCGCTGGCTTATTCCCCGTCTTGGGCGGTTCCGCGAAAAGCACCCGAATATTATCGTGCATCTCGCCGAACGGATGGAGCCTTTTGTCCTTGCTGGAAGTGGGTTTGATGCCGCGATCCATTTCGATCACCCTGCCTGGACCGGAATGAGAGTGCATCGACTATTGCAGGAGACGTTGGTTCCGGTTTGCCATCCGACGCTTCTCGGTAGCGCGGAAGCGCCGCCATCTCTCGATGAACTGCCGCGCCTTCACCGACGCCAGAATCCGGACGCCTGGCAACGCTATGCGCAGGAGGCCGGGATTGTGCTGACCAATCCTGCGATTGGCCCGCGTTACGATCTTCACGTCATGCTGATTGAAGCTGCGCTCGCTGGACTGGGCGTCGCCCTGGTGCCACGTCTCTACGTCGAGACGGAGTTGGCAGAAGGTCGCCTCGTTGCGCCTTGGCCCGATGGTCAATCGATCTCCAAGACCTTTTGTCTCATCCTGCCGGAGCCGATCCGATTGAGCGACGGTCCGATCCAGGATTTTGCGAATTGGCTCCTCATGGAATCGCGGACGGCGGATATAACGATCTGACGGCCGTGGATTTATAGGCCTTGAGAACATCCGGATTAACGTGGCATTGGTTTTCGGTTTTTTACAGCGGTGGGGCTAGCCGTTTTGAAATCGTTTCCGCAAAAAGCGCCAAAAACGCCTGGCCGACGCCATTCCCTCCGGAATGGCGCCTCTGTGGATCTTGATCAATTCATCCCCGCGCGCGCTTCCGCCTTCATCTTGGCGATATCGCGCAGCGCACCGGCAAGCACGTCCGGCGTCTGGGCGCCGCTGACGGCATATTGCTGGTCGAAGATGAAGAAGGGCACGCCGTTGACGCCGATCTTCTGGGCGGCGTCAATTTCGCTGATGATGAGATCGCGGTCCGCATCGGAGGCAAGCAGCGTTGATATGACTGAACGGTCGAGCCCGGCTTCTTCGGCAATGTCGAGCAGCACGGCGTGATCGCCGACATTGCGACCTTGTTCGAAATTCGCCTTGAAGAGAGCATCCACCACCTTGTCCTGCTTTTCGCGGCTTTCGGTGACGGACCAATGAATAAGGCGATGGGCGTCGAGCGTGTTCGGGCCGATCTTGATGGCGTCGAAATCGAACTTGATACCCACCTCGCGGCCGAGCTCGGTCAGCATCTTGTGGCCCTGCGCGACGCGTTCCGCGCCGCCGAGCTTTTGCTCGAGCGCCTTCTTCTGGTCAACGCCCTCTGGGGGATAGTCGGGATTGAGCCGATAGGGTCGCCAGTTGAGATCGACGCCTACTTCGTCCTGTACCTCGGCAATCGCCAGCTCCAGACGGGCCTTGCCGAGATAGCACCATGGGCAGACGACGTCCGAGACGATGTCAATCGTGATGCGTTCCATGGTTTCATCCTTTCGGCTTTTTGGGCTGTTCCCCTCCATCTAGGCCTTTGTACCGATGGCTTCAACCGGTTACCGAAAGGGAACCATTGCGACGCTACTGCGCCGAAGCGTCCCACCACGCTGGCAAATAGTAGCCGTAAAGCGGCAGAATGCCTGGGTGAGCAATGCGGCTGCGCCGTGCCGCCCATTGCTGGTCGATATGATAGAGCGGCACGATATAATATCCGGAAATCAGCATCCGATCGAAAGAACGCACGGCGTCGCGGAAATCTTCAGCCGAACGCGCCATGAGAAAATGCGATATCAGAGTATCGACATCAGGGTCGGCGACGCCGACGAAATTGAGGCTGCCTTCGGTCTTGGCTGCAGCGGAGCTCCAGCGTCCCATTTGCTCGATGCCTGGCGATAGCGACGAAGGGTAGGACTTGATGATCATATCGTAGTCGTAGTTGATCGTCCGGAGCTGATACTGGGAATCGTCGACCGTACGAATCGTGACTGCGATGCCAAGCAACTCCAGCGACCGGCGATAAGGAAGCGCCATGCGCTCCTGGTCTGCATTCTGCGTCAATATCTCGAAGCTGAGCTGCCGGCCGTTTTTGTCGACCATCTTCTCGCCGCGGATCGTATAGCCACCCTCCTTGAGCAGAGCTACCGCCTTGCGCAGGATCTTACGGTCCCGCCCGGAACCGTCGCTGACGGGCAGCTTATAGGTGCCATCGAGCACGTCCGAATCGATGCGGTCCTTGATCGGACCGAGCATCGCGAGTTCGTGCGCATCCGCGGGAATGCCGAACGACGAAAGATCGGAATTCTGCCAATAGCTCTGGGTGCGCTGGTAGGCGCCCGAGTAGAGATTGCGGTTCATCCATTCGAAATCGAAGGCGAGGGTCAGTCCCTTGCGTACATTCTTATCGGCAAACATTGGCCGTCGTGTATTGAAGACGAAACCGAGCATCCCGCTCGGTATTTTGGGCCTGAAGGTCTCCTTGACGATGGCGCCGGAAGTTACCGCAGGGAAGTTGTAAGCCTGCTGCCAATGGCCCGGGCTGCCGTCCGGATAAATATCGACATCGCCTTTCTTGAAGGCTTCGAACAGCGTCGTGTCCTGCAGGAAGTAATTGACGGTGATTTCGTCATAATTGTCGATGCCGATCTTTGACGGAAGGTTCTTGCCCCAATAGTCGGAACGGCGCTCGAAGACGATGCGCTGGCCAGGATCGATGCTCTTGATCCTGTAGGGGGCGGAGCCGATCGGAATGCGGAGGGAAGTCTGGTCGAAAGTATTCGTGTCGATCGCATGTTTCGGCAGAATCGGCAGCGAAGAGGCGATGATGAGCGGCGTTTCCCGATTGGCCTTCTCGTTGAAGCGGATCAGCACGCTGTGCTCTCCGACCTTCTCCATGCTGGCGATGGTCTCGAGCCACGATGAGAAAGGGACGCGCCCTTTGTCGCGAAGAAGCTGGAACGTGAAGATCACGTCTTCCGGCGTCACCGGCTGCCCATCCGACCATTTAGCATCGGGATTGAGGTTGAACTGAATATAGCTTCGGCTCTCGTCCCATTCGACTGTCTGCGCAAGCAGCCCATACAGCGTAAAGGGCTCGTCGCGCGAGCGCACCATCAGCGGTTCGTAAACGAGGTTGCCATATTCCGGGTCCCACATGCCGCGTGCGGTCGTGCGCATGCTTTTCAGAATGAAGGGATTGAGATTGTCGAAAGTGCCGACGACGCCATAGCTGACGCGGCCGCCCTTTTTGACATCCGGATTGACGTAGGGGAAATGTTTGAAATCCGCCGGCAGCGCCGGATCTCCGTGCATGGCGATGCCGTAAAGCGGCTGAGCTGCCGCGGCGTTGCACAAGGTTGCGAAGAACAGGAGGGCAGCGATCCGGAGCGCTTGCATGGCATCCTTTCCGGGAAGGGTACGATTCGGCCGAACATTATCATGAGCGTGCCGAATTCAACACGCGACTGCGGAAATCTTAGGACTTGGCAGAAAAGGCCAAAGAAAAGCTGGATATCCGTGCCAGTGCGATGTAACAGGGGTGCCGGGTTTCTCGGGTCATGTATTTGCCTTATTCATTCGACAGGTGGACGACGGTTTGACCCGAATTGCATGGGACGGCGTGCTGTCGTCCCGAAGCGGATTTCAGGAGGCGGTTTCGCTATGATGTTCAAGACTGACAACAAAATGCGGGCAGGTCTCTCTGCTCTGGCTCTCATGATTGGCGCGGCCATGCCGGCTGCCGCTTTCGCGCAGGACGCGTCCAACGCAGCTCCCGCTGATGGCGGCGGTGATCCCAACCAGCCGCGTCTGGGCTGGTATAAGACCTGCACCAAGCAGGACGATGCCGATATCTGCATCGTGCAGAATCTGATCATGGCAAACAACGGCCAGCTTGTGACGGCTGTCGGCCTCATCTCCGTCGATGGCAAGGTCAACCGCAAGATCCTGCAGATCTCGGTTCCGACCGCCCGCCTGATCCCGCCCGGCATCACCATGCAGGTCGATGGCGGCAAGGGCCAGAAGCTCGACTACGCCGTCTGCCTTCCGGACAAGTGCACCGCGGAAGTTCCCGTGACGGACGCGATGGTCGCTTCATTGAAGAAGGGCACCGACGTCACCTTCACCTCTGTGAACTTCCGCCGCGCTCCGAACCCGATCAAGATCTCGCTGACCGGTTTCGGCGCCGCTTATGACGGTCCGGCGATCTCCGATTCGAAGCTTGCCGAAAGCCAGAAGAGCCTGCAGGACAGCATGCAGAAGAAGGCCGAGGAAGCACGCAAGAAGCTTGAAGATGCGCAGAAGGCTGCCAAGCAGCAGTAAGCTGACGATAGTCTCGTTTCATGAGAAAAAGCCCGGGGTGATCCGGGCTTTTTCTTTGCGCTAATGGCCATATCCGATGCTCGGAAGCCAAATAAAAAGGGAAGGCGTTGGGAGCGCCTTCCCTTTCGAATAGGATAGGTTTTACCCGTGTTTAATGGGCGAAGCTCATCTTGGGCTTGAGCTGCCCGGTCGGGGCTTGGTCGAAGATTTGAGCGACCTGCGGATTGCGTAAAGGAACGCCGCTCTCATCGTTGATGAGGTTCTGCTCCGACACGTATGCGACGTATTCCGTCTCGTCGTTTTCGGCGAGAAGGTGATAGAAGGGCTGGTCCTTATCGGGACGCACTTCCGCGGGAATGGAATTCCACCATTCCTCTGTATTTGCGAATTCCGGATCGACATCGAAGATGACACCGCGGAAGGGGAACATCCGGTGTCGAACCACGTCGCCAATATTGAATTTTGCGTTTCGTTGTTTCATGGCACGACTTCCTTTCAAGCAATCATGTGGTGACTTTCACCACTGATATCAAGGATTTTGCCCCCATTCCTTCATCGAACTGTCGCATTCGGCCCGAGTTATTCGGTCGAGCCGCATATGATCGCTCAATGCAAAGACGCTATCGGGCGGGAGACCTGCCACCGGCTTCCCGATTATGGAGAAAGCCCCGGCAGACCGGGGCTTTCGTGTCCGATATCAGACCGAATAGTACATGTCGTATTCGACCGGATGCGGGGTCATTTCGAAACGCATGACTTCCTGCATCTTCAGTTCGATGAAGGCATCGATCTGGTCGTCGTCGAAAACGCCCCCAGCGGTCAGGAACTTGCGGTCCTTGTCCAGGCTTTCCAGCGCTTCGCGCAGCGAGCCGCACACTGTCGGGATCTTCTTCAGTTCCTTCGGCGGCAGATCGTAGAGATCCTTGTCCATGGCCTTGCCGGGATGGATCTTGTTCTTGATGCCATCCAGGCCGGCCATCAGCATGGCTGCGAAGCCGAGATAGGGGTTGGCGGTCGGGTCAGGGAAGCGGACTTCGACGCGCTTAGCCTTCGGGTTCGAGCCGAACGGAATGCGGCAGGAGGCGGAACGGTTGCGAGCCGAATAGGCGAGCAGAACCGGAGCTTCATAGCCCGGGACGAGACGCTTGTAGGAGTTCGTCGACGGGTTGGTGAAGGCATTGATGGCCTTGGCATGCTTGATGATGCCGCCGATGTAATAGAGGCAGCTTTCGGACAGGCCTGCATATTCGTCGCCGGCGAAGGTCGGCTTGCCGCCCTTCCAGATCGACTGATGAACATGCATGCCCGAGCCGTTGTCGCCGAAGATCGGCTTCGGCATGAAGGTTGCGGTCTTGCCATAGGCATTGGCGACCTGATGCACGACGTACTTGTAGATCTGCATCTTGTCGGCGTTGCGCACCAGCGTGTCGAACTTGATGCCGAGCTCGTGCTGGGCCGCTGCGACTTCATGGTGATGCTTTTCGACGACGACGCCCATTTCGGCCAGAACCGTCAGCATCTCGGAGCGCATGTCCTGGCAGCTGTCGATCGGCGGGACCGGGAAGTAGCCGCCCTTGACGCGTGGACGGTGGCCGAGGTTGCCCGTTTCGTAATCGGTGTCGTCGTTGGACGGCAGCTCGCTGGAATCGAGCTTGAAGCCCGTATTGTACGGGTCGGCCTTGTACTTGACGTCGTCGAAGACGAAGAATTCGGCTTCCGGGCCGAAAAAGGCGGTGTCGCCGATGCCGGAGGCCTTGAGATAGGCTTCCGCCTTTTTGGCGGTGCCGCGCGGGTCGCGGTTATAGGCTTCGCCGGAGACCGGATCCAGGATGTCGCAAAGGATCACCATGGTGGACTGTGCGAAGAACGGGTCCATGTGAACCGTATCCGGATCGGGCATCAGCACCATGTCGGATTCGTTGATGGCCTTCCAACCGGCAATCGAGGAGCCGTCGAACATGACGCCGTCGGCGAACATGTCTTCGTCGACACAGATCACGTCCATGGTCAAATGCTGGAGCTTGCCCTTCGGATCCGTAAAGCGCAGGTCGACGAACTTGACGTCGTTATCCTTGATTTGTTTCAAAATTTCGCTTGCGGTCGTCATTAAATTACTTCCCTTGACTTAGATGACGATTAAACGAGCCGCGGCCGAGAATGGGCCGGGCGGATTAAATGGCGTCGATGCCCGTTTCGCCGGTGCGGATTCGAATGACTTCTTCCACGTTGGAAACGAAAATCTTTCCGTCGCCGATACGGCCTGTTTGCGCAGCCTTGCGTATGGCCTCGATCACCGCTTCCGCATTTTCGTCCGCCAATACAACTTCGACCTTCACCTTTGGCAGGAAGTCGACGACGTATTCGGCGCCACGGTAAAGCTCCGTATGGCCCTTCTGACGACCGAAGCCCTTCGCTTCCGTGACGGTGATACCCTGCAGGCCGACTTCCTGAAGGGCTTCCTTCACTTCGTCGAGCTTGAAGGGCTTAATGATCGCTTCGATCTTTTTCATGAGAAAATGTCTCTCCGCTTCTCCTGATACAGCAGGACTACTCCCCGCTCGGCCAACGTGATGCACGTACCATGCCAATTGAGGACGGACCGCTGTAAAAAATCTCGGCGAATTCGCACCGAGACGATGAATTGATGAGGATTTTTCGGAAAAATGGAAGCGATTTCGCGCGGAAATGCGTGGGATAAGCAAAATTTCGCAAAAAAGGGCCACGCGCGGCAGGCTTGTGCTTCGGCAAGGTCTTGAATGTTATTGTTTAATTATTATGCAAATGCATATTTATCGACCAAAATGGCCACCGGATTAGCGGTTGTTTTTGAGGCAGATTTCGCATCTATAATATCCGCCATGATGTTGCCGCTCACCGATCTGCTCCTCACCCCCGACGCCATGTCTGCCGTCGACCGCGCCGCGGCCGCATCCGGCATCGATTCCTACGGGCTTATGGAGAAGGCAGGGCAGGCGGTTGCTGCCGTCGCGCTCCGGCATTTTCCCGGAGCCGTCCGATATGCCGTTCTGTGTGGGCCGGGCAACAATGGCGGCGACGGCTATGTGGCGGCTCGCGCGCTGCAAGAAGCCGGAGCAGAGGTGCGGATTTTTCATCTCGGTGATCCGCGACAGCTCAAGGGCGATGCTATCAGTGCTTTTGCCGATTGCCCGATCAAAGGTGAGGCGATCGTCAGCTATGCCCCGCTGGCGGGTGATGTCGTCATTGATGCGGTCTTCGGCGCGGGCCTGTCGCGGCCGGTTCCGGACGACGTGACCGCCATAATCGCTCGCGTAGCGGAGATTGATATTCCCGTGATTTCAGTCGATCTTCCGTCCGGTCTCGATGGTCGTAGCGGTCAGGTTCTCGGTGCAGCCTTCCATGCCGCGCGCACGGTGACCTTCATGACGCGCAAGCCGGGTCATCTTCTCTTGCCCGGCCGCGACCTATGCGGCGAGCTGGAGGTTTTCGACATCGGCATTCCCGACCGCATCGTCCGCGCCCACGCCGACCGCTCGCTCGCCGAAAACAAGCCGACGCAATGGAAGGCGGCCATACCCTCGGCAGGCGTGGAGACGCACAAATACAAGCGCGGCCATCTCGTCGTCTTCTCGGGCGGGCCGAACGCGACAGGTGCCGCGCGCATGTCCGCCATGGCCGGGTTGAAGGCGGGGGCAGGGCTCGTCACCATCGCCTCGCCGCCGGAAGCGCTTGATGTCAATGCCGGCCTGCTGACGGCAATCATGCTGCATTCCATCGCGGATGAAGCCTCATTGCTCGAATGGCTTGCCGATAAACGCCTTTCGACCTTCATTCTTGGGCCTGGCTTCGGCGCCGGCGAAAAGGCGCGGCAATTCTGCCTCGCGCTCGCGGATCGCCACCTGGTGCTGGATGCCGACGGCATCACATCATTTCGCGACGAGCCGCAACGGCTGTTCGATGCCTTCGCCGAAGGACCGACACGCTTGGTGCTGACACCCCATGAGGGAGAGTTCGGCCGGCTCTTTCCCGATATCGCTGCCGACGAAACCTTGAGCAAGGTCGATAAGGCGAGGGCGGCGGCTGCCAGAGCCCATGCTGCCATCATCTATAAGGGTGCCGATAGCGTTATCGCCGCTCCGGACGGCAGGGCGCTGATCAACGCCAACGCGCCACCCTGGCTTGCCACGGCTGGCTCCGGCGATGTACTTGCCGGCATCGTCGGCGGCCTGATGGCGCAGGGGGCACCGGCCTTCGAGGCGGCCGCCGCTGGCGTCTGGCTGCATGGTCTTGCCGGTCAACATGCCGGGAAGGGGCTGACCGCCGAAGACCTCGTCGCAGCCGTTAAACCACTATAGCGCTATTTCGCCACTTCCTGCTGCAAAGCGATCGCACCGGACGGCGCATTTACCTTACCCTCATGGATCATGAAGGCGAAGACATCGCGCGGTTCCGCCTTGACCTTACGCTTTGCATCGATCAGCGGCAGATCGTCCGGTACCCTTCCGGCGGCCCAGCTTTTCAAGCGATCCGCCCAGACTTTCAGATCCTTCGGCGGATAGCAGGTCTTGATATCGTCCGATCCCTTCTGCAGGCGGGCATAGACGAAGTCCGCCGTGACATCCGCAATCATCGGATACTCGAAATGCTCGGCGCAAACGGGCGCGACATTGTATTTCTCGAGCAGCGCGACGAACTCCGGCACCTTGAAGGAATCGTGCCGGACCTCGACGACGTGTCTCAGCGCAAGACCATCCTGCTTCGCCGGCAGCAGCTTGAGGAAAGCCTCGAAATCATCCGGATCGAATTTCTTCGTCGGTGCGAACTGCCAGAGCAGCGGGCCGAGGTGATCGCCGAGCTCGCTGATGCCGGATTCGAGGAACTTCTGCATCGATTCACCGGCTTCGGAAAGAACCCGCCGGTTGGTGACGAAACGCGTCGCCTTCAGGGAGAAGATGAAGCCGTCGGGAACATCGGCGGCCCATTTGGCAAACACTTCAGGCTTTTGCGTACTGTAATAGGTGCCGTTGACCTCGATCACTTTCAGCTGGCGGCTGGCATAATTCAGCTCGTCCTTCTGCTTCAGCGTATCGGGATAGAAGGTCCCGCGCCAGGGTTCGAAGGTCCAGCCGCCTATGCCTGTGCGGATTTCGCCCGCTTTGGTCATTCTCTCCTCCTTGGCCATTCGACCGGATAACTTACTCCGCCGCCGCAACCTTCTTCATCGGGCGCCGCTCCAGCAACTCCTTCAGGAACTGCCCCGTATAGGAGCGCTTTTCCTTGACAATCGTCTCCGGCGTGCCGACAGCCACGATCTCGCCGCCGCCATCGCCGCCCTCGGGGCCGAAATCGAGGATCCAGTCGGCAGTTTTGATGACTTCGAGATTGTGCTCGATGACGACGACGGAATTACCCTGATTGACCAGTTCGTGCAGCATTTCCAGAAGTTTGGCGACGTCGTGAAAGTGCAGCCCGGTTGTGGGTTCGTCGAGAATGTAGAGCGTGCGGCCCGTCGATCGCTTCGACAGTTCCTTGGCTAGCTTGACGCGCTGTGCCTCGCCACCCGAAAGCGTATTGGCCTGCTGTCCCACCTTGATATAGCCGAGGCCGACATCCTTCAGGCTCTGCAGCTTGTCGCGCACGGCGGGAACGGCCGCAAAGAAATCGACACCTTCCTCGACCGTCATGTCGAGCACGTCCGCGATCGACTTTGTCTTGAAGGTGACATCAAGCGTCTCGCGGTTATAGCGTTTGCCGTGGCAGACGTCGCAGGTGACGTAGACGTCGGGCAGGAAGTGCATCTCGATCTTGATGACGCCGTCACCTTGGCAAGCCTCGCAGCGGCCACCCTTGACGTTGAAGGAGAAGCGGCCAGGCTGATAGCCGCGCGCCTTGGCTTCCGGCAATCCGGCGAACCAGTCGCGGATCGGCGTGAAGGCGCCGGTATAGGTCGCCGGGTTCGAGCGCGGGGTGCGGCCGATGGGCGACTGGTCGATATCGATCACCTTGTCGATATGCTCGAAACCGTCGATGCGGTCGTGGTCGGCAGGAATCTCGCGAGCACCCATGACGCGGCGTGCCGCCGACTTGTAAAGCGTCTCGATCAGGAAGGTGGATTTGCCGCCACCGGAAACGCCTGTGACCGCCGTAAACACGCCGAGCGGGATAGACGCCGTGACGTTCTTCAGGTTGTTGCCTCGCGCGCCGACAACCTTGATTTCCTTGCCCTTCTTGGGCTTACGACGTTCATCGGGAACCGGAACGCCGAGCTCGCCTGAGAGATATCTACCGGTCAGTGACTTCGGGTTCGCCATGATCTCCTGCGGTGTGCCATGCGCCACCACTTGGCCTCCATGCACGCCGGCCGCCGGCCCGATATCGACCACGTCATCGGCGGTCAGGATCGCATCCTCGTCATGCTCGACGACAATGACGGTGTTGCCGATATCGCGCAGATGCTTCAGCGTCTCCAGCAGGCGGGCATTGTCGCGCTGATGCAGTCCGATGGAGGGCTCGTCAAGAACATAGAGAACGCCCGTCAATCCGGAACCGATCTGCGATGCCAGCCGGATGCGCTGGCTTTCGCCACCGGACAGCGTGCCCGAATTGCGCGATAGGCTCAGATATTCGAGGCCGACATCATTGAGGAAACGCAGGCGATCGCGGATTTCCTTGAGGATGCGGACAGCAATCTCGTTCTGCTTGTCAGTGAATGTTCCCGGCAGCGCGTCGAACCAGTCGCGGGCAACGCGGATCGACATCTCCGCCACCTGGCTGATGTGCAGCTTGTCGATCTTGACCGCCAGGGCTTCCGGCTTCAGGCGATAGCCGTTGCAGGCCGGGCAGGGGGCGGCCGACATGAAGCGTTCGATCTCCTCGCGCGCCCAGGCCGAATCCGTTTCCTTCCAGCGGCGCTCGAGGTTCGGCACGATGCCTTCGAAATTCTTGTGCGTGGTGTAGGAGCGCGCGCCATCGGCATAATGGAATTCGATCTTGTCTTCCGTGCCGTTCAGGATGACATCCTTGGCCTTGTCGGACAGTTCGTTCCAGCGATTGCCGAGCTTGAAGCCATAATGCTTGCCGAGCGCCTCCAGCGTCTGATTGTAATAGGGCGAGGTCGACTTGGCCCAGGGAGCGATCGCGCCATCGCGCAGCGTGCGCTCGGGTTCCGGCACGATCAGTTCCGGATCGATCTTCTGCTGCGAGCCGAGACCGTCACAGGACGGACAGGCGCCGAAGGGATTGTTGAACGAGAACAGGCGCGGCTCGATTTCCGGAATGGTGAAGCCGGAAACCGGGCAGGCAAATTTCTCCGAGAACAGCACTCGCTCGTGCGTTTCGTTCAGCGACTTGTTGGCTGAGCCGCCGGCAGCGGTCTCCTCCGGCGGCAACGGCTTATCGGCGAATTCCGCGACCGCAAGACCGTCGGCAAGGCGCAGCGATGTCTCAAAGCTGTCGGCAAGACGCGCTGCCATGTCCGGACGCACGACGATGCGGTCGACCACGACATCGATGTCATGCTTGTACTTCTTGTCGAGAACAGGCACATCGGCGATCTCGTAGAACTGGCCGTCGACCTTTACGCGCTGGAAGCCCTTTTTCATGAGCTCCGCCAGTTCCTTCTTGTATTCCCCCTTACGTCCGCGCACGAGCGGTGCCAGAATGTAAAGTCTGGTGCCCTCCTCATAAGCGAGAACGCGATCGACCATCTGGCTGACGGTCTGGCTCTCGATCGGCAGGCCCGTCACAGGCGAATAGGGAACGCCGACGCGGGCAAACAGCAGACGCATATAGTCGTAGATTTCCGTGACCGTGCCGACCGTCGAGCGCGGATTGCGCGAGGTGGTCTTCTGCTCGATCGAGATCGCCGGCGAGAGGCCGTCGATCTGGTCGACATCCGGCTTCTGCATCATTTCGAGGAACTGGCGCGCATAGGCCGAAAGGCTTTCGACATAGCGGCGCTGGCCCTCGGCATAGATCGTGTCGAAGGCGAGCGATGACTTGCCGGAGCCGGAAAGGCCGGTCATGACGATCAGCTTGTTGCGTGGCAGGTCAAGATCGATGCCCTTGAGATTGTGCTCGCGCGCACCACGTATGGAAATAGTCTTCAGTTCGCTCATCGTCGTATGCAGGTCCCTTGGAGTCTGCCTTTATTTAGTGATGTCAGCCCGCGAGTCGAGGCTGAAATGAAGGGTAGAGCCGGGTTTTCGATTCCGTTGACATCATCATAGGGATAAATTAGAACAAATAAAGAACAAAATTATCGCGGCGATTTCTTTGTGGATGAACGGAACTGGGAAGGCCGCATAAATAGCACCTGACGCCTGCTATGGGCTAAGGTGCCAGGATTGAATTTCAGAGCCGTCGATGGACGGCAAGCAGGGTGGTGTCATGGCCGGTAGTGTGAACAAGGTAATTCTGATTGGAAATCTCGGGGCGGACCCGGAAATCCGCCGCACGCAGGACGGCCGTCCGATCGCCAACCTCAACATTGCCACGTCGGAAACCTGGCGTGACCGCAATTCCGGCGAGCGAAAGGAAAAGACTGAATGGCACCGCGTCGTCATCTTCAATGAAGGTCTCTGCAAGGTCGCGGAGCAGTATTTGAAGAAGGGTGCCAAGGTCTACATCGAAGGTGCGCTGCAAACCCGCAAATGGCAGGACCAGAACGGTCAGGACCGCTACTCCACGGAAGTTGTGCTGCAGGGCTTCAATTCGACACTGACCATGCTCGATGGTCGCGGCGAAGGCGGTGGTTCCATGGAAGGCGGCAGCCGTGGCGGCCGCGGCGGCGGTGACTTTGGCGGCGGTTATGGCGGCGACTACGGTGGTGGCGACGATTACGGCCAGTCTTCGTCGCAAGGCTCTTCGCGCGGCGGCGGCAATCGTGGTGGCAGCCAGGGCGGCGGCGGTAATTTCTCGCGCGATCTGGACGACGACATCCCGTTCTGAGACGGACGTTCCCCGTTTGACTTTCGATGGCCCGCCTTCCCGGCGGGCTTTTTCATGAAAGCGTGAGAGCTGCCTTTGCGCCATCCACGACGAATTGCGCGGCAAGCGCCGCAAGGATAACCCCGAGCAAGCGGGTCAGGATGGCGCGTCCGGTGGCGCCCAGCATGCGATCGAGCCTGTCGGAAATGGCAAGGGCCGCAAAGACGAGAGCGAGGTTGACGGCGATGACGCCGATCAGTTGCGCGCGGTCGAGCGTGGTTTGCAGCGATCCTGCCAAAAGGATTGTCGCCGAGATGGCGCCGGGACCGGCGATCAAGGGTAGGGCGAGAGGGAAAACCGCGATATTGCGGATATGATCCTTGGTAATGGCGACTTCCGTCGTCTTCTCTTTCCTGTCCTGGCGCCGCTCGAACACCATCTCGAAGGCGATCCAGAAGAGCAGTAGCCCGCCGGCAATACGGAAAGCGCCGATCGAGATGCCGAGCACGCCTAGCACGCTTGCGCCGAACAGGGCGAAGGCCGCCAGGATGAAGAAGGCGATCAGCGATCCGCGCAGCGCCACCTGCTTGCGCTCCGAACGGTTCATGCCAGCCGTAAGTCCGATGAAAAGCGGTGCGAGCCCCGGTGGATCGACAGTGACAAGCAGAGTCGTGAAGGCATTGATCAGCGTATCCGCGCTCGCCATATAGTCCCCAGAGCTTGTTCTGTCGTTGTTATCAAGCATTGTTATGCGAGGAATGGGCTTTCGCAAAGGGCCATGCATCCGCGTCGATGGATTTCGCCATGGAAATGTTCGATTCCATGGCTTAAAGGGGCAAAACCTGTTCAAAAACACCGGCCCAAATTGGCGCTCGCCAGGCCTTTCGGCTATAAATTTCGCAGTGATTCTAAAAGAGATCGTGATCTGTTTTGACTGAGCAAACACCACCCGGCGGCGGGAAGCTCCCGCCAGGCATCGAGCCGATTTCCATCATGGAGGAAATGCAGCGGTCGTATCTCGATTACGCCATGAGCGTGATCGTCAGCCGCGCGCTTCCCGACGTCCGTGATGGTCTGAAGCCCGTTCATCGGCGCATCCTTTATGCGGCGCATCAGAGCGGCTATCACTGGAACCGCAAATATGTGAAGTCGGCCCGTCCCGTCGCTGACGTCATGGGTAGCTACCACCCGCACGGCGACGCCTCGATCTACGACGCCTTGGTCCGCATGGCGCAGGACTGGTCGATGCGCGTGCCGCTCATCGACGGGCAGGGCAATTTCGGCTCTATCGACGGCGATCCGCCGGCGGCGATGCGTTATACGGAATCGCGCCTGACGAAGGTCGCCCACGAACTTCTTGAGGATATCGACAAGGAAACGGTCGATTTCCAGGAAAACTACGATGCGACGACGGAAGAGCCGAAGGTTCTGCCGGCACGCTTCCCGAACCTGCTGGTCAACGGCTCGGGCGGCATCGCCGTCGGCATGGCGACGAACATTCCGCCGCACAACCTCTCCGAAGTCATCAATGGCTGTATCGCGCTGATCGACAATCCTGCGATCGAGCTGCCTGAGATGATGGAGATCATCCCCGGTCCGGATTTTCCGACCGGTGCGAAAATCCTCGGCCGCGCCGGCATCCGCTCCGCCTATGAGACGGGGCGCGGCTCCGTCGTCATGCGCGGTGTCGCGACCATCGAGCCGATGCGCGGCGATCGCGAGCAGATCATCATCACCGAGATTCCCTATCAGGTGAACAAGGCGTCGATGATCGAGAAGATGGCCGAACTCGTGCGCGAGAAGCGCATCGAAGGCATCTCGGATCTGCGCGACGAATCCGACCGCCAGGGCTATCGCGTCGTCGTCGAGCTGAAGCGCGACGCCAATGCAGACGTCATCCTGAACCAGCTTTATCGCTACACGCCGCTGCAGACCTCCTTCGGCTGCAACATGGTGGCGCTGAACGGCGGCAAGCCGGAGCAGATGAACCTGATGGACATGCTGCGCGCTTTCGTGGCGTTCCGTGAGGAAGTCATCAGCCGCCGCACGAAGTATCTGCTGCGCAAGGCGCGCGATCGCGCTCACGTCTTGGTTGGTCTGGCGATTGCGGTCGCCAATATCGATGAAGTCATCCGCGTCATTCGGCAAGCGCCCGATCCGCAATCGGCCCGTGAAGAACTGATGACGCGCCGCTGGAATGCAGCGGATGTCGAATCGCTTATCCGGCTAATCGATGACCCGCGTCACCGCATTAACGAGGACGGCACTTACAACCTCTCGGAAGAGCAGGCGCGCGCCATTCTAGAACTGCGTCTGGCACGTCTGACCGCTCTTGGCCGCGATGAAATCGACGAGGAGCTCAACCAGATTGGCGCCGAGATCAAGGACTACCTTGATATTCTCTCGTCGCGTGCCCGCATCCAAACCATTGTAAAAGAAGAGCTTGCCGCGGTTCGCGATGAGTTCGGAACGCCCCGCCGCACCGAGATCGTCGATGGCGGCCTCGAGATGGACGACGAGGATCTGATCGCCCGCGAGGACATGGTCGTCACCGTGTCCCATCTCGGCTATATCAAGCGCGTGCCGCTGACCACCTATCGTGCGCAGCGCCGCGGCGGCAAGGGCCGCTCGGGAATGACCACCCGCGACGAGGATTTTGTTACCCGGCTATTCGTTCTCAATACACATACGCCGGTTCTGTTCTTTTCGTCCCGCGGTATCGTCTACAAGGAAAAGGTCTGGCGTCTGCCGATCGGCACGCCGACATCGCGCGGCAAGGCACTGATCAACATGCTGCCGCTGGAACCCGGCGAACGCATCACCACGATCATGCCTCTGCCGGAGGATGAGGATAGCTGGGACAATCTCGACGTGATGTTCACGACGACGCGCGGAACCGTGCGTCGCAACAAGCTGTCGGATTTCGTGCAGGTCAACCGCAACGGCAAAATCGCCATGAAGCTCGAGGAAGAGGGTGATGAAATCCTCTCCGTCGAGACCTGCACCGAACACGACGACGTGCTGATGACGACAGCGCTCGGCCAATGCATCCGCTTCTCGGTATCCGATGTACGCGTCTTTGCCGGTCGTAACTCGATCGGCGTGCGCGGCATCAGCCTTGCATCCGGCGACCGCATCATTTCGATGACGATCGTTCGCCACGTGGATGCCGAGCCATGGGAGCGCGCGGCCTATCTCAAGCGCTCCGTCAGCGAGCGCCGCTCCGCAACGGGCGATGACGAGGAAATCGCGCTGGTCGGCGAAGAAGTCACCGAAGAGGGACAGCTCAGTGATGAGCGCTACGAGGAGCTCAAGGCTCTCGAGCAATTCGTTCTGACAGTTTCGGAGAAGGGTTTCGGCAAGCGTTCGTCTTCCTACGATTTCCGTATCTCCGGCCGCGGCGGCAAGGGTATCCGCGCCACCGACACGTCGAAGACGGGCGAGATCGGCGAGCTTGTTGCTGCCTTCCCGGTCGAAGACGGCGATCAGATCATGCTTGTCTCGGATGGCGGTCAGCTGATTCGCGTGCCCGTCGGCGGCATCCGCATCGCCAGCCGCGCCACCAAGGGCGTCACCATCTTCTCGACCGCCAAGGACGAGAAGGTCGTATCCGTCGAGCGTATCAGCGAGCCGGAAGGCGATGAGGATGATGCTTCGGCAGCCGAGGACGATGCTGCTGCCGGTGAAGCAGGAGGTGCCGGTAGCGAGGGTGGCAGCGAAGAATAGTCTTCGTTGCGCCCGCTCGGGGAGACCAGCGGGGGCTCGATCGGCCATCTGGAAGCTGAAGGTTTTCAATCGCATGAGCTTGGCAGCAGGCTCATGCGATTGTCATTTAGAGCATGGCCTGCCCGGATCTGGCGGCCATTTCCCAACCCGTTATTCCGGGCGTTCGTAGTTTTGCGAAAAAGGCGGCAGAACCTCGAGGCTCTCCCGATCCAGTTGCGCAAAAACCTCATCATAGCCAAAGCGGAAATGCCAGCCGAGGACCGCGCCCGCAGATTTCGATGCGTAAACGCGATCGATTCTGTCAGGCAGCGACCAGTTTCGCTGTGCAAATTTGGCGGCAAGGCCAGGCGCGCGCAGCTGGATGATGGAGGCGGCGTCCACCGCGAGCGCCTCGCAATCTTCCGGTTTGAACAACGTGCCGGCGGAAACAATATGTCGTTGAAAATCTTTGCCGCCATTCGTCAGCGCCGCGACATGGGCGTCCGCGACATCGCGGATATCGACACCGCGATGCAGGCGATGAACAGCCATCACATTGGCTGTTTCTGGAAAACTTCGAGACATGCGTAAAACGCGGACCTGCGAATCCGGGCCAGTCATCCCTTTAAGGATCTGCTCGGCTTCCAGTTTCGTGCGGTGATAGATGCTTTTCGGTTGCGGTACGGTGTCTTCATCGACCCATGTGCAATGACCGGGAGCGACGGCGCGACCATAAAGTGCGGTCGTGCTGGTAAACACCAGTCTCTTAACGCCGGCAGCCAGTGCCGCTTGCGCAAGCTGCCGTGTTCCGTCCACATTAATGCGGCGAAATTCATCGTCGGAAACCGCGCCGACATGAGGGGCATGCAGGGCCGCGCAATGGATGACTGCATCCGCACCCGTCAGCGCCTGGCGCAGCAATGCCGCGTCGGTAAAATCTCCGAGGAGATGCGTCGTCGAAAACGGTGAACGATCGATGCCGATCACCCTATGGCTTGGCGCCAGCGCATTAAAGATCGCCCGGCCAAGTCGCCCGGAGCTGCCGGTCAGGACAATGCGCATCTCGATCCCTCAATGAACCGCGATCATCATAGCATGATTGAAGCGGCTGGCGCGCTTCACTTGCGAAATCACGATTTTGCATCTTTGCGGCAGGCCTGAAGGGAAAGCGCCGGGACGATAATGGCAATAAAAAACCGGACGCTGGCGGGGAAAGCGTCCGGTTCAGGGTCCATCCGAGCATATGGCGGGGAGAGATGCTCGGTGCGCGGAGATCAGAGCGTCTTGTGACGCTTATGCAGCCTCTTGCTCTCTTCGCTTTCGCGATGAAGCGCCGAAATGGTGGATGCGACTGACACGACAAACATGATGCTGATGAAAAGTGTAAGCAGCGTCAAAATGGTGAACATGATCGCTCCCTCCTTTGGTGGGGCTAGCGTTCAGATCCCTTAGTACTGGCTCGATGCAACGAAGGGACGAGCCGAAGCAAAGGGACCGTAGATCTTCGACTGGTCGGGTTTCTGATCGTAAAGCGCAACGGTTGCTGCGAGCATTCCCGAAATCATGGCCATCCAAACAACGTTAATAAGGGTGATCTTGTCGGGCATACTCTTCTTCCTTCTTGCCGCAATGTGCAATCTGAGTTTCGGACTGTTAACGCGACGTTTCCAAAATGGTTCCGCCGATATTGAGAGCTATCTAGCAATGCGCATCTGAAGCGACCTTGAATGCCTTGTTCATCTGGCGTTCAGATTCGCGATGCGTCCTGCGCATGGCAGTGGCGATTTCTTGGGCAAAATCGATGTCTTTGCCGTTTTCCGAGGCGGAATCCCATTCGATCTCATAATTGTCGGCGAAAAGATGAACGAGGTATTCGACGAAAAATGAACCGATGACGGCGCCTGCGATGATGAAGACGAGCATGGCATGAGTCCCTGAAATCGAGATCGGCGAGCCATTGAAGCAGGCCCGTTTCGATGTTGATGTCAGTAAAGCATTGTCGAGCTGAAACGGGCTTGAACGGTGCGTTCATCTGCAGTTCAGCGGCGGCCGCCGGGTTGCAAATCACTTGCGATACGGTCTCATCCATGACAAAAGGCGTCGAAACAACGAGCCGGCCTGGTAATGACGACAGCCTTCTATCCTGGGTCTTTCGACCCGATGACCAACGGACATCTGGATGTCCTCGTGCAGGCGTTGAACGTCGCCGCCAAGGTGATCGTCGCGATTGGAATTCACCCTGGCAAGAAGCCGCTTTTCTCCTTCGAGGAGCGGGCGGAGCTCATCCGCAGATCGCTCGGTGAGGCTCTGCCGCAGAAGGCGGGCGATATTTCCGTCGTCGCTTTCGACGATCTGGTCGTCGATGCCGCCCGTGCCCATGGCGCGACCTTGCTGGTGCGTGGCCTGCGCGATGGCACCGATCTCGATTATGAAATGCAGATGGCTGGCATGAACAGGCAGATGGCGCCGGATATCCAGACGCTGTTTCTGCCCGCCGGGACAGCCTCTCGGCCCATAACCGCCACATTGGTGCGGCAGATCGCATCCATGGGCGGCGATGTCAGCGCCTTCGTGCCGTCGGCGGTTCTGGAAGCGCTGAACGGCAAACTCAAAAATAAGGCCAGCGGCAACAGCTGAGCCGAAATCCAATCCCGAACGGAGCATCCATGAAACTCTTTCATATTGCATTGGCAGGATTCCTGAGCCTTGCCGCCTTCGCAGGCAGCGCGTTCTCGGCCGCAGCCGCAGATCTTTTGACCATCCAGCTCAAGGACGGCCCGGTGGTCATCCAGTTGATGCCGGAGGTTGCTCCGAAGCATGTTGTCCAGATCGAGGCGCTGGCGAAGAAGGGTGCCTACGACAACGTCGTCTTCCATCGCGTCATCGATGGCTTCATGGCCCAGACGGGCGACGTCCAGTACGGCAATGCCTCCAAGGGTTATGATCCGAACAAGGCCGGCACCGGCGGTTCTGACCTGCCGAATCTTCCGGCTGAATTCTCCAAGGTTCCGTTCACGCGTGGCACCGTCGGCATGGCGCGCGCCCAGGACCCGAACTCTGCCAATTCGCAGTTCTTCATCATGTTCGCCGACGGCGCTTTCCTGAACGGCCAGTACACGGTCGTCGGCAAGGTCGTCTCGGGCATGGAGTTCGTCGACAAGATCAAGCGCGGCGAAGGCCAGAACGGCGAAGTGAGCAACCCTGACAAGATGGTCAAGGTCACCGTCACCAAGAAGTGATTTCACGGGCATGATCTCAAAAGGCGCACCGCGGCTTTGGGATGAGATCAAGCCAAGGCAAGTTGCATGATCCGGCGAGGATCATGCACAAACAGAGAGAACAAGGAAACGAACATGGCTGAGATCAAGGATCCAGAAAACACCCTCATCCTGGACACCACCAAGGGCCAGGTTGTCATTCAGCTTCTGCCGCAGGTCGCTCCGGAGCATGTTGCCCGCATTAAGGAGCTTGCACGCGAAAAGGCTTATGACAACGTTGTTTTCCATCGCGTCATCGATGGCTTCATGGCTCAGACCGGTGATGTCGAGCATGGCAAGGTTGGCGGCAACACCGCTCGCGCCGGCACCGGCGGTTCGTCCAAGCCGGACCTGAAGGCTGAATTCTCCGCCACGCCGCACGTTCGCGGCACGTGCTCGATGGCCCGCTCGCAGAACCCGAACTCGGCCAACTCGCAGTTCTTCATCTGCTTTACGGACGCTCCGTGGCTGAACAAGCAGTATTCCGTCTGGGGCCAAGTTATCTCGGGCATGGAATTCGTCGACCAGATCAAGCGCGGCGAGCCGGTAAAGGATCCGGATTCGATCGTATCCGCGCGGGTTGCCGCCGACGTCTGATCGTGATTATTCCTGAAACCCGCCTCTTGCGCCTATGGCGTGAGGGGCGGGTTTCGCTTTGCCTGAATGAACTGCCTGGACCAATTGAATGCGTGTTGACCTTTTCGATTTCGATCTGCCGGAGGAGCGTATCGCGCTCAGGCCCGCCGAGCCGCGCGATAGCGCGCGCCTGCTCGTCGTCGATCCAAACGATGGTGCCAATACGCTGAGTGACCATAAGGTGTGGGATTTGCCATCTTTCCTGCGCCCCGGCGATGCCATGATCTTTAACGATACCAAGGTGATACCGGCGCAGCTGGAAGGCATTCGTCATCGCGAAGGCGCCCCTGGCCAACAGGTCTCGGCGACGCTGCATATGCGCTCCGCGCCGGATCGCTGGAAGGCCTTTGCCAGGCCCGGAAAACGCATCAAGACCGGTGACCGCATCCAGTTCGGTCACGGCGAAAATGTCTGCGCGCTCGGTTCGCTCTATGCGACGGTCGAGGAAAAGGGCGAGGGCGGCGAGATTACCCTGCGGTTTGATCTCTCCGGCCCAGCGCTGGACGAAGCGATCGCCGTGGTCGGGCATATTCCCCTGCCACCCTATATTGCAGCGAAGCGCCCGGAAGACGAGCGTGATCGCGCCGACTATCAGACGATCTATGCGCGTGAAGAGGGTGCCGTCGCGGCACCTACCGCTGGCCTGCACTTCACGCCATCACTGTTTGCCGCGCTCGATGCTCTCGGCGTCGAGCGGCATTTCGTGACGCTGCACGTCGGCGCCGGTACCTTTCTGCCCGTCAAGGCCGACGATACCGACGACCACAAGATGCATTTCGAGATCGGCTATGTCGATGTCGAAACCGCCGCAAAACTAAATGCCGTCAAGGCGAGGGGCGGGCGCATCGTCTGCGTTGGCACCACCTCGCTGCGGCTGATCGAAAGTGCCGCCGCTGACGACGGCACCATCCAGCCTTGGCAGGGTGCTACGGGCATATTCATCACGCCCGGCTATCGCTTCAAAGCCGTTGACATGCTGATGACCAATTTCCACCTGCCGCGCTCGACCCTGTTCATGCTCGTATCGGCCTTTGCCGGCCTCGATACGATGCGCGCGGCCTATACCCATGCTATCGAGACGGGCTATCGCTTCTATTCCTATGGCGATGGCAGCCTGCTTCACCGGAAAGACTAGGACGAAATGAGCGAAAGCTTTCAGTTTCAATTGAAGAAGACCGATGGCGGCGCTCGCCTCGGCGAAGTTTCCATGCCGCGCGGCACGATCCGCACGCCGGCCTTCATGCCGGTCGGCACCGTCGGTACCGTCAAGGCGATGTATCTCGACCAGGTACGCGAAACCGGCGCCGATATCATCCTCGGCAATACCTATCATCTGATGCTGCGTCCGACGGCCGAGCGCGTCGCCCGCCTCGGCGGCCTGCATCAGCTGATCCGCTGGCCGCATCCGATCCTCACCGATTCCGGTGGATTCCAGGTGATGTCGCTGTCCGGTCTGCGCAAGCTGGATGAGCAGGGTGTGACATTCAAATCGCATGTCGATGGCAGCCTGCATCACATGTCGCCCGAGCGGTCGATCGAGATTCAGGGTCTGCTCGATTCCGATATCCAGATGCAGCTCGACGAATGCGTCGCCTTGCCGGCAACGCCGAAGGAAATCGAGCGCGCCATGGAAATGTCGCTTCGTTGGGCGGAGCGCTGCAAGGTCGCCTTCGGCAACCAGCCCGGCAAGGCCATGTTCGGCATCGTCCAGGGCGGCGACGTTCCGGAGCTTCGCGTCCGGTCGGCTCAGGCGCTGAGCGGCATGGATCTGAAGGGCTATGCGGTCGGCGGCCTTGCCGTCGGCGAGCCGCAGGAAGTCATGCTGCGCATGCTCGAGATCACGCTTCCGGAGCTGCCGACGGAGAAGCCGCGCTACCTGATGGGCGTCGGCACACCGGACGACATCCTCAAATCTGTCGCCCGCGGCATCGATATGTTCGATTGCGTGATGCCGACGCGCTCTGGCCGTCACGGACTGGCCTTTACCCGTCGCGGCAAGGTCAATATCCGCAATGCCCGCCATGCCGAAGACATGCGTCCGCTGGACGACCAATCCAATTGCCCGGCCTCGCGCGATTATTCCCGCGCCTATCTGCATCACCTCGTGCGCGCCAACGAGGCGCTCGGCGGCATGCTGCTGTCCTGGCACAATCTCGCCTACTACCAGGAGCTGATGCAGGGAATCCGCCAGTCGATCGCCGAAGGCCGCTTCGCCGATTTCATGGCCGAAACGATGGAGAACTGGGCGAGGGGCGATCTCGAGCCGGTGTGATCCTGTTGCGATGAGGATGCGCCACGCGATCTTGCTCGTATGGCGATTTCGCGCTAACTGAAGCCTGTCGAAAAAGGCAGGGTTGGTTTCGGTAGGCCCAACCCCTTCCAATCTGGAAGCACTGCTCCTTGCCATTGGTGATGAGAGCCCGCGACGCGGAGCTTGACCATTGTGGTCGAGCGTCTCGCGTTGGCGTGGGCCGGATCGACCGACATGTCTCCGCGGGAAAGTCTTTTGGAGCTGTCATGAGACTGAACCACCTGGATCTGCATGTTCCCGATGTCGCCGCGACGCGGGATTTCTTTGTTTCCGTTTTCGGCCTGACGGAGGTGGAAACGCGGGGCGCAAATGGCCTCGCCATCCTTCGCGACGATGCCGGGCTTGAACTTGTCATCAGCCGGCCTGTCGAGAAATTCGGCGGCGTCGATGGCGTTTCCGTCGGTTGCAATACCTATCATATCGGCTTCATGCAGCCCTCTCAAGAAGCCGTCGATCTGTTGTTCGAACGGGCGAAATCGAGCGGCTGCGAGATCTGGAAACCACCTTCGGCCATACGTGGCAATTGGTCGTTTTATTGTTTCGCGCCGGGGCGAATCCTCGTCGAAGTCGGCTGGCGCATGGAGCTTGCTCTGTTGGTAAATCATTTATTATCGATTGATTGCTATCCTTAACAAACATCATTTTGAGTCGGCTGGAACGGGCTTGTCTTGGGCAATTTCCGTTTCCGGCCATGTTTCAAAATGAGCTCGACGACAATAAAGCATTGGGAAAAATAGCGAATCGGAATAAACGGTCCATCCGCCTTTGAAAAACGTCATTGGCTGATTTGATTGCGTGGCTGCTTGGAATTTTGAAAAAATCCGGCTAAAACGCATTCTCTTAATCGATAAGGGCTGTACTACCGAAAATAGGAGGCACTTGCCGTTGAGGGCGCAACGCAAATTCGGGGCATGTCTTTCGGGACTATTGGTTGTCGGCCTAGCCGCTACCAGCTGCACGACGACGCAGAAGACAACCCCCACCCCCAGCAATACCACCAAGCCCATTCGTGGCGCGAAGGTTACCTATAATTACACGATGAAGGACAAGGACTGTCTCGAACGTGCAATGTACTTCGAATCGGAGCGGTCCGACCCGAGTGGTTACATGGCAGTCGGTACGGTCGTGATGAACAGGCTGACCTCCGGGGCCTATCCGCCCACGATCTGCGGCGTCGTTGCCCAGGAAAAGCAGTTCGCCCCTGGCGTGATGACCAGGGAAGTCAAGGATCAGGCGAAGCCCGACCTCGAAGTTGCTGCCTCGAAGATCCTGCGCGGCGAACGGCATCCCCAGGTGAAGGACGCGATGTTCTTTCATACCGAAGGCCTGAGATTCCCATACGATAATATGCACTACGTCGCTTACGCCGGCGGCAACGCGTTCTACGAGAAGCGTGGTCGCAATGGCGAATTGCAGACGCCTGCGCCGCTTCCGGCTTACGAGGTTGCGATGAATTATGTGCCCACGCAGGGCGCGCCGCAATCTCCGTTCGTCCTGCCGGAAACGCAGCCGGCGTCCACGACGTCTGCCGTTGCGGCATTTACGCCGGTCTCGAACCCGACGGTGACCATGCCGCAGAGCGCCATCGTTATCCCAACTGCAGTTCCGATCCCGACGCCCGCGCCTACGGACATGGCAATTTCAGGACCGCTTCCGAACGGCGAGACCACGTACACGAATACGCCTATGCCGGCTTCAACGGTCGTCATTCCGCAGCCGCGACCGGAACTCGACGGCAATACGTCTGCAGGAAATCCGCTTAGAATTCGCGGTTAATAAGATCCGGCCTAGGCTCTATGACAGCGCGTCTCTCCTTTGAGACGCGCTGTTTGCGTTTGGGGGCGAGCAACATGCCTCAGATGCCCTCGCTCGCCGTTTTGGCAAGAATTTGCACGCCGTTGATCTTATAGCTGCCGTCGGGCTGGCGGGTTATCTGATAGATCGCTGTCCAGTCCTTGTCATCGGTGCCGGTGATCAGCACCTCCTGATAGACGACGGCACCGTTCTCGATCGCTCGGCTCTTGCCGAAGGCGTAGTTGCCGGGATGATAGACCGGCTGGTAGCTCTTCTTTACCATGGCGAAGAAGCTGTCCTTATCCGGGAAAAGCGCCCTGATGCCGGGTGCGGCGAAGGAATAGGCGGTCGCCGCATCATCCTGCAGAAAGGCCTCGATTTGTTGCTCAATGAGGCTCTGTGCCGTCTGCACCGGATCTTCCGCGTAAGCGACCGGCATAAAGGCAAAGCAGCAGAGAAAAACGGCGAAAGAAAAAGCGCGCATGTGCATCCTCAGCCATGTGAGAAGAGCTTAGCGCGCTTTGATCTCAAGCAGAAGCGATTACTGCCAGCGGCGGAAGAGCGCGCTGGCGTTGACGCCGCCAAAGCCGAAACCGTTGGAGATCGCATAGTCCATGGCCATCGGTCGCGCGGTGCCGCCGACGATGTCGATGCCTTCAGCCGCCGGATCCGGATCCTGCAGATTGCGGGTCGGCGGCGCGATTTGATCACGCAGCGCCATGATGGTGAAGATCGCTTCCATGCCGCCGGCCGCACCCAGAAGATGGCCGGTCGCGGCTTTCGTGCCACTGACGGCGATCGCGCCGTCGCGGCCGAAGACAGTCTTGATTGCTTCCATCTCGCCTCGGTCACCGACCTGGGTCGATGTCGCATGCGCATTCAGATGCTTGACCTCTGCCGGTGAAATGCGAGCCTGGGAAAGTGCCGCAAGCATGGCCCGGCGCGCACCATCGCCATCTTCCGGCCCTGCCGTCATGTGATAGGCGTCGGCGGCAGTGCCATAACCCACAAGCTCGGCCAGCGGCGTGGCGCCACGCGCAAGGGCGTGCTCCAGGGTCTCGATGACAAGCATGCCGGCACCTTCACCCATGACGAAGCCGTCACGCCCGCTGTCGAAGGGGCGGGAGGCTTCTTCCGGGCGGTTGCTGAAGCCGGTCGAGAGAGCACGCGCTGCAGCGAAGCCGCCAAGGCTCACTTTGTCGATGCAGGCTTCGGCACCGCCGCAGATGGCGACATCGGCCTCGCCTGAGCGGATCAGCCGCGCCGCGTCGCCAATTGCCTGAACGCTGGCGGCACAGGCGGTGACTGGCGCACCCAGCGGCCCCTTGAAGCCGTAGCGGATACTCACCTGGCCGGCGGCAAGATTGACGAGGAAGGAAGGGATGGTGAAGGGCGACAAACGTCGCAAACCTTTCGTTTCTGCTATGCGAACCGCATCGGCGATGGCGGGAAAACCACCGACGCCCGATGCGATGATCGTGGCCGTCCGTTCCAGAGCGCCGACGTCAGTCGGTTGCCAGCCGGCCTGCAGAATCGCTTCCTCAGCGGCCGCCATCGCGAGAAGGATGAAGCGATCCATTTTCTTCTGGTCTTTGATGGGTACATAGCGGTCGACATCGAAGCCCGCCTCGGGATCTTCCGCGATGTCGGGAACAACACCACCGATCTTGGCGGTGAGATCACTTACCATTTCCTCAGGCAGCAGCCTGAGGCCGGAACGCCCTTCAATCAGCCGTTTCCAACTTGCGTTGACACCCACGCCCAGGGGAGAAACCAGTCCCATGCCGGTGACGACGATACGATCCATGTCTTGCTCCTATTCTGTCAGGCGTCGAAGCCCAGAAACCACGCCTTCATCTGGGCTATGCGTTCATGAACGGTATCATCGGCCGCAGGCCCGGGCACGAGCATCGTGTCTTCGGGCTGAAAGGCGCGGCCGGTGACGCGGTCGATGAGAAGCGGGTCGCGATCTTCGCCGGTATTGGCGTCGACGAGGCGCATTGCGACTTCTTCGGCAGGCAAGTGCCGATTGCCCCAGGTGAAGAGCGCCATCAGCACGGGGAAGAAATCCCGACCCTTCTCGGTCAGCACATATTCGTAGCGCGGCGGCCGCTCTTGATAGAGTCGCCGCTCGAACAGACCTTCGTCTGTGAGATGCTTGAGGCGCCGCGTCAGGATATTCGGTGCAACGCCGAGATTTTTCTGGAATTCGTCGAACCGGCTCAATCCCTGCAGCGCATCACGCAGGATCAGGATGCTCCACCAGTCGCCCACGCTTTCGAGTGCACGGGCGGCGGGGCATTTGAAATTGCTGAAGCTGGTTCTCTGCATGGGAGAGGCAGATAGCATGAGTAACTATCATGATGCAAGTTACTATCACGAAGCTAGATTTGCTAGAAGCAGGAACTCAATCTGCTGGCGCGCGAGCCTAGATGGGAATGAGCGAAATGCGCCTGGCTGTGCCAGGGCCGCGGGTTTTCAGTAAGGAGGCGCCTTACGAGCGCGCTGGTGTTTTGCCGCCTCGGTCCACCAGGCGAGATCGTCGGCAAAACGGGGAAACGCTTTCGCGAGGGCATCCCCTCCGCTCCCGGTGGGTTTGCCGTCAACGTCCAATGCCGCCGAAATATTGGCGACGGCAAGCGTGCTGGAGATAACGACCATTCCCATCTCGGAAAGAGTGCCGTGCCAGGAGACCGCCGCATGGGCGCCGGAAAGGCGGCCGGCGGAGTAGCTGGCAATCGCCGCCGGGCGCCAAAACCACTCCTCAAGATAATGATCTGTCAGATTTTTCAAGCCAGGCTGCATGCCCCAATTATATTCGCCGGTGACAAAAACGAAGGCATCGGCCGCCCGAATCTTCCCGGCAAGTTGCTCCATTGCCGAGGGCGCTGAGCCTTTGGGGTATTCCTTGTACATCCGATCGAGCATCGGCAGGCCAACCCCCTTGGCGTCGATGAGTTCAACATTGTTTCCGCGCTGACGCAGGCCGGCTACGAGATAATTCGCAAGACGGATGCCAGCGCGATCTGATCGGTAGGAACCGTAGAGAACGAGGATACTGTCGGTCATTGTTGATTATGCCCCCACAGTTTGTGCGAAATACTCTATGTCTGTGACTCCACCGGTACCGAAGCGGAGACTTCCTCCTCCGGAATATCGTCGAAGGACGCATAATTGAGGTTATAGAGCTTCGAGTAAAGCTTGCCATTGGCCATAAGCTGATTGTGGTTGCCGCTTTCGAGCAGTTGGCCGTTTTGCAGCACGATGATGCGGTCCGCCTCGCGGATGGTGGCCAGACGATGCGCGATGACGAGACCGGTGCGGCCTTCGAGCAGCTTCACCAACGCTTTCTGGATCAGCATTTCTGTGTAGCTGTCGATATTCGCCGTAGCTTCGTCGAGCACGAGGATCTTGGCGTCGGCGACAAGGGCGCGGGCGAAGCTGACGAGCTGGCGTTGGCCGAGTGAAAGACCACCGCCGCGCTCGCCGAGAACGGAGTCGTAGCCATCCGGAAGACGCATGATAAACTCATGCGCGCCGACCGCTTTAGCGGCCTCGATGACCTCGTCGCGTGTCGCCTCCGTCTTGTTGTAGCGGATGTTCTCCAGCACCGTGCCGGTGAAGAGGAACGGCTCCTGTAGCACCATGGCGATCTGGCGTCCGAGCGAATCCTGTGTAAGGGAGCGCACGTCATGGCCGCCGACCAATACCTGACCATGCTGCACATCATAGAAGCGATGGATGAGCGCCATCGAGCTCGACTTGCCCGAGCCCGTTGGCCCGATCAGCGCTACCGTTTCTCCCGGGTTGACCTTAAAGCTGACATTCTTCAGTACGGGATGCTTGGGATTATAGCCGAAGATCACATCGCGGAATTCCACCGAGCCGTCCATATCCGGCGACAGCTCGATTGCATCGGCCGCATCCTTGATGTCGACCGGAACGTCGAGCACCTCGGTCAGCCGCTGGCCGGACGCCATGGCGCGCTGCATGACCGAATATTGCATGGTCAGTGAACGGATCGGGTCGAAGAAGCGCTGAATGTAGAACAGGAAGGCGACCATGATGCCGACATCGAGCTTGTGGTTCAGCACCATCGAGCCCCCGACGATGATGACGATCGCCATGGCCATACCAGTCAGCGTGTCGACGATCGGCACCATGACCTGGGCATAGCGCGCTGCCGTCAGATGTGTCTGAAGGTTCGCGTGGGCCTTGTCGTCGAAAAGCGAAAAGTTCACGCTCTGCCGATGCATGCCCTGAACAGCGCGCACCCCATGGATCGCTTCCGCCAGTGCACCATTGGTAACCGAGTTGGTCTCATGCGCGTTCATGAAGGCGACACGCGCCTTCGGCAGCCAGAACAGCCGCACGATGAAAAGGATCGGCATGACGGAAAGCGTCAGCAGGCCGAGCCGGAAATCCAGCGACAGCATGACGATGACGATGCCGAAGAGCAAGGCTATGTCGCCGACGGAAAGCACTGAAGTTTCAAGGAATTCCTGCATGGAATTAACGTCGCCCTGCAGGCGCGACATCAGGCGACCGACTTCCGTTTTGTCCATGAAGGATAGCGAGACGCGCTGCAGATGCGCAAACATCGCCCGGCGAATGTCGAACAGCACTTCCTCGGCGACCTGGCCGACATAGGTTTCCTGCACATAGCTCGCCCCGTAATTGACGAGGATGGCCGCCGTGAAAACTCCCAGAGACAACCAGAGCGCGGAGTAATCTATGGCTCCGGGCGCCATCGCGCCGTCGATCGCATGGCGGATGACGAGCGGTATGACGATTTGCGATGCAGTGAAGAGCAGAACGGCCGCAACGGAGATGTAGATCTGCCGCCGATAGGGGCTGACGAAGGCCCATATGCGGCGGATGATCTTGCTGTCGAAGACCTTGCCGAAGATCTCCTCTTCGACGCGATGGGACCCGACCACGGCACGGGGAGGGCGACGACCATCCTCGCGCACATCATTGCGCTCGGTTTCGGTGATTTCCGACATTGTCATACCTCCCTTTTCGCCCTTTCGAGCGTGCCGGCCGACGTCTTGACGACATCATCCTCCGGGCGAACCTGCAGATCGTAGAGCGCCTTGTACCGCCCACCTGCGGCCAGGAGCTGCTCGTGCGTGCCGCGCTCGACGATCGCGCCATCCTCGATGAACAGGATCTGGTCGGCATGCATCAGCGAACTCAACCTATGCGCGACGATCAGTGTTACTCGGTCCCGGGCGAAACGCTTCATGGCACTGCGGATGCGCTGCTCCGTTGCGGCGTCGATCGCGGCGGTGGAATCGTCGAAGACCATCACAGCCGGCTTCAGCATCAATGTCCGGGCGATCGTCAGGCGCTGACGCTGCCCGCCGGACAGCGACACGCCGCGCTCGCCAACGATTGTCGTATAGCCGGCTGGCAGGCCGAGAATGTAATTGTGCAGCTGCGCCGACTCTGCGGCGCGCTCTATGCGGGTTTCCTTCGCCCAGGGGTCGCCATAGGCGATGTTGTTCTCGATGCTGGTCGTGAACAGGAAGGAATCCTGCTGTACGACGGCAACGTTCTGCCGCAGCGATTGCAACGTCGCCTTGCGGATATCCTGGCCGTCAAGCGTGATCCGCCCGGCCGTGACGTCGTAAAAGCGTGGAATGAGATGGGCAATGGTGGACTTGCCGCTGCCGGGCGGGCCAACAATGCCGACTGTCTCGCCGCGCTTTGCCTCGAAACAGATATTCTTCAGCACCGGCCGCATTTCCGAGCCCGGATAGCTGAAGTCGACGTTCTCGAAACGCAGCGTGCCTTCGGTCACGACGAGCGGCTTGGCGTCCGGCGAATCCTTGATGGGAATATCGAGATCGAGGAGCTCAAACAGGCGCGAACCGCAGGTCGAGGCACGTGCGAAAGCATTCACCATCAGGCCGAGCTGGCGCACCGGCATCTGCAGGATGGTCATGAAGGTCAGGAAGGAGGCCAGCGTGCCGACACTGATCTCGCCATTGATGACCTTCAGGCCGCCTAGCCAGAGTACCAGACCCATGGACACGAAGAAGGAGAGGTTCATGGCGCTGGTATTGATGACGCGGATGCCGACGCGCTTGTGGGCAAGGGAAAGCGCATTGTGCGAGGCCCGGTCGAACTTCATGAGTTCGTGTGCCTGCGCGGCGAAGGCGCGCACCACGCGGATGCCACCGAGATTTTCCTCCATCACGCGCGTCAGCACAGAGAGGCGCTCCTGCAGATCGAGCCATGTCGAACGCAACCGCAACTGCGTTACGGAAGAGCGCCACGCCACGAAAGGCACGAAGCTCAGGGCCAAGAGACCGAGCGCGACATCGGTCGATAGCAGCATATAGGCGCCGACGCCGATCAGCATGGTCAGTAGCACCATGCGCACCAGCGCGGTCGAGAAATACATGCGCACGCCTTCGAGATCGAGCAGGCCGACTGTGATGAGATCGCCAGAATGGGCCTTGTCATGGAAGCTGAAGGAGAGTTGCTGGATCTTCTCATAGCAGGCGAGCCGAAGCTCATAGCCCATATGATGGCCGACGGCTTCGCTATAGTAGTTCTGCACCATCGTGAACAGGCCGCGCAGAATGCTGATGACCAGCAGCAGCAACGCAGTCGTCAGCAGCGCATTTTCCGCGATCTCGCCGGCGGCACCGCCGGCAACCGCCGTCTGCGTCTGATCGACGGCACGGCCCAAGAGGCGGGGGATCGTCAGCTGCAACGTTGCAGCCACAAAAGTTGCCCCAATGGCGAAGCTTGTCTGCCAGGGATGGCGCAGCGTCATGTGGGTGATCCGGACGATCGTCGACAGGCCTTGGCCCCAACCGACCGCATTGACATGCGCACGCGAAACCAGTGGCTTCGCGGCGCTTCTTGATGAATCGCTGCTCACGCTTTTATCCAGGCATAATTAAACGAGGCGGGCCCGCAGACGGGTTCGTATCTCAAGGAAAATATTGATAGGATGAATTTTGCCGATTCCGTGGCGGCGTTCAAGAGTCAATCGGTCACAAGTCCAACGCGAGCGTTAGATTGCGTGTTTAAAAATAATCGATGATATGCCGGGATCGAAACCGACGAGACGTCCTCTGGGCACCACGCCAGAATAGGAGGATATCATGCGCAAAGTCATAGCGGCAACATTCATCAGTCTCGATGGCGTCATGCAGG
Organism: Rhizobium sp. AB2/73; assembly: GCF_020871915.1. Taxonomy (NCBI): domain Bacteria; kingdom Pseudomonadati; phylum Pseudomonadota; class Alphaproteobacteria; order Hyphomicrobiales; family Rhizobiaceae; genus Rhizobium; species Rhizobium sp. AB2/73. The sequence goes on from NZ_CP067071.1 coordinate 1,493,151, forward strand.
CACCCGGCGGTCCGGACGAGGATCCGACCGGCGGTTTTGAGTATGGTGGCTGGGTATTCCCTCACGCCGACGAGGAAACTGGTAAGGCGCTCTTCGAACTGTTCGAAAAGCCGTTCGATCTGCTGCTCGGACGCAAGACCTACGATATATTCTCGGCTTTTTGGCCCTATGTCGGCGACGACGATCCAATCGGCCAGCGATTCAACAGCGTTGTCAAATACGTCGCAACGCGTGGCGATGCCGAGCTGAAATGGAACAAAAGCCAGTCGCTCGGCAAGGATGTCGTGGCGGCGATCAAGGAGTTGAAAGCAGGCGAGGGACCGGATCTTCTCATTCAGGGCAGTGGCGACCTCATTCAGACCCTGCTGCGTCACAGGCTGATCGACGAATTCAAGCTGGTGATCTTTCCGGTCGTGCTGGGCGGCGGCAAGAAGCTGTTCGCCGGCGGAGCGGTTCCTGCCGCAATGAAACTGCTGCGCACCCAGTCTTCCTCTAACGGTGTCATCTTTGCGACCTATCAGCCGGACGGCCCGGTGAAGACCGGCTCCTTCGTCGGGCCGAATCCGTCCGAAGAGGAGATCGAGCGCCGCAAGCGGCTCCAATAACCGATCTGACCGCGGCAAGGTGTTCGACGAGCGCCCAGCCGCGGTCATACCATGTGTTACATTGCCTGAATTTCACGCAGCGATTTCATGATCTCGCGAAGGCCCTTGGTGAGATGCTTGTCCCGGCGCAGGACTATCCCGAGCTGCCGTACCAGTCTCGGCCTGAGCGGCGACGTCACCAGAAGATCGGACTTGTCGCGTCTCAGCGCCATGTCCGGGAGGATGGACCATCCGAGACCCGCGGCAACCAGCTCCTTGATGGCCTCGACGCTACCGAACTCCATGGCCGGTTCCGGGCGGACGCCGCCTGCCTCGAACCATTCGTTCGTCGCGCGGCGTGTGTTGCCGCCTTCGTAGAGCAACAGCGTCCTGTCTTTCATGAATTCCACATCCGGCCCGCCATCCGGCATTGGGCTTCCTTTGGGGGCGACGGCCAAAAGCTCGTCCTCATGGAATGCTTCGACCTCGAGAGAACGGCCGACGGCGGGCAGGGCCACCACTGCGAGATCCAGCGCATTGGCTTCGAGATCCCGCAGAATCTCGTCGATATTGCCAATACGCACGATGATCTCGAGATCAGGCATGCGTTTCTTTGCCATGGCGATGGCGCGCGGCAAGAGATGAATTGAGGCCGTGCCGCCGCTGCCGATCCGCACACGACCGACCGATCCCTCACGAAAGGGCGTCATCGCCTCCTCCGCCACAGAGCAGGCTTCGATGATGCGCCGCGCATGCGGCAGCAGATCAAGTCCGGCCGGCGAGGGCTGCGCCCGTCGCCCCACGCGCTCGACCAGTTTCACGCCGAGGCGTTGTTCCAGCAACTTCACCTGCAGGCTGACGGCTGGTTGCGTCAGCCCGACCTTATCGGCGGCAGCCGTGAAACTGCCGAGATCGACGACACTGACAAAGGCGGCCAGATGATCCAGATTAAGCAATAGAAAAATTCCTTATGGATTGCATAGATACCATAAGCTTCATTCATTGCTTACGCCAGTGCATCCTGAGGCCATCTTGATACGAGCCCCGAGGAGCATGAAAATGACCACCGACATCCATAGGCCGATGCCTGTAGCGACGGGCGCAGGTCGTGGTCCGCGAAGGCGTGGAATTTTGCGAAGCGCGCTGGCAAGGTTTCTGGTCTATCTCGAAAAGCGTGAAACGAGGTGGGACCTGCGCGACCTTACTGACGACCAGCTTCGCGACATCGGCATGACGCGCGCCGAAGCGCGTGCCGAGGTCAATAAGTCCTGGTTTTGGGGATGAGGCAAGTCGGTCAAAGCGCGCGAGCCATCGGGCCGAACGCATTAAATAGCATCGCGATTGTCAGTGTGTTTGGCACGTTCATCGCTGCAATCAAGCCGGCATAACCCTTATTCGCGGCGCGAAATCGTAACTCATTCCGGCGCAATCAACCGCTTGTGATCCGACCCAGCCAATATTGAAAAGAGCAGGGGGTTATTGCCGCCTAACCCTTTTTTCATGGCGCCGTTCTTTTTTCCGCCATAGATTTGCCCGATCCATCGCCTTCGAAAAGCGGCGAATATTCACTTTCGATCGCCGCGCCCCGTCACAGATTTCAATCGCAGGAAACGCAGACAAACCATGCTCAAGAAGACCTCCATGCTGCTCGCCGCGGCAATTTCGACCGCGTCGCTCCTCGGCGCAGCTTCGTTGGCGCAGGCCGGGCAGGCGAGTTATGTGGTGGATGCTCATAGCGGCCAGGTACTGGAGGCATCGAACGAGAACGAGCTGAATTTCCCGGCATCGCTCACCAAGATGATGACGCTCTATCTCGCTTTTGAAGCACTGCATGCCGGTCATCTGAAATGGGATCAGAAATTGACCATGTCGGAGAATGCCGAGAGCAAGGAACCCTTCAAATTCGCCATTGGCGCAGGCCGCAAGGTCACTGTGCGCGAAGCTGTCGAGGGCATCATCGTGCTGTCCGCCAACGATGCAGCGGTTGCGATCGGCGAGCAGCTTGGTGGTTCCGAGGATAATTTCGGCAAGATGATGACTGCAAAGGCGCATCAGCTCGGCATGAGCAATACGGTGTTCAAGAATCCTTCGGGCCTGCCGGACCCGGAGCAGGTCACGACGGCCCGTGACATGGCAACCCTCGGCGTTGCGCTGATGCGTGACTTCCCGGAAGAGTTCAAGCTCTTCTCGATGCGCGGCATCAAGTTCCGCGGCATGAAGCTGCGCGGCCACAACAATCTTATGTATCGCTACGCTGGAGCCGACGGCATCAAGACCGGCTATACCGATGCCTCCGGCTACAATCTCGTGACCTCGGCGACGAAGAATGGCCGCCGTGTTGTCGGCGTGGTGATGGGTGAGAAGACCGCCGAAATTCGCGACAACAAGATGGCAAGCCTTCTGGATACCTATCTGGCCCCTGTGGCGACAACAGCCACGGTGTCGACCGGAACTCCCAAGCAAAGCTCTGCCAACTGAGTTCGGCCTGACTTCAGGATCCAGCCAGCCATTCATCTTTGGGCTGCCACCAAGAGGGCGGCTTCGCGGAGAAGCCGATCCTGCCGCATCGCGCCTGTCGTGGAGGGCAGGGATCGCGTTTCTTCATGCAAACGTGCGATGAAAATCCCGACTAATGCTCGCTGAGAGGGCTCTCTCGTGGCGAATAATCAAGTAGTGATTGCCGAACTGGCGGGCTGCCCTATGTCTACAGCGGAAGTTGCTCGTTCGCTGCGCTTATCATGTTCTGGTACGAAACAGCGCCGAACTGAGAATTTGCGTAGGCGGAGATATCTGGTTTCAGTTTGTATTCTCCGAAAATGAAGGATCCATCATGGGCCGCGCCCGGTCTGATGCTCCTTGCAAGATAGATTTCGCAAACATTTCAACGCATTAGGTCATGTTGGGAGGGCTGGGATGACGTATGATGCACGTTTGGCGCGTGAGCGCGACTTTCATAATGAACGCTTCGGTGCGGTGGAGGAGCGCAAGGAGGACTCGTTCTATTTTGCGGTAAAGCCTGCCGTGGATGCCTATTGGCGGCTGGTGAGGGCGGCCTGTCCCGAAAGGGACGTGCTCGAATACGGGTGCTCAAACGGCATGAGCAGCATTGGTCTTGCACACTCCGCCAAGCGGATTACCGGAATCGACATTTCGGATGTCGCCATTCAGCAGGCCACGAACACGGCGGCTCTCCGTGGGATCGAGAACGTGACGTTCCAGGTCGATAATGCGGAGGATATGAATTTGCCGTCAGCGAGCTTTGACGTCGTTTTCGGCAGCGGCATCCTCCATCACCTCGTCCTGGATAAATCGCTGAGCGAGATCCGGCGCGTGCTGCGACCCGGCGGCAAAGCCTTCTTCTTCGAGCCGCTAGGCCATAATCCCGTGATCAATCTCTATCGCAACCGGACGCCAGAGGCTCGTACTGTCGATGAGCATCCGCTTTTGAAATCGGACTTCGAGGTCGTGCGCAAATATTTCTCGAAGTGCGATCTGGAATTCTTCGGGCTCGCTGCGCTCGCGTCCATTCCGTTTCGCAAGAGCCCGTTCGGCGCCGCGGTGCGGGGCGCCGGCAAGCGGATCGATAATTTGCTGCTGAAAATCCCGGGTGTCAGATGGCAAGCCTGGATCGTCGTCATGGCTTTGGAAGCATGACGGGCCTGCCGGGCGATTGAAGCGAGTCTGGCTGGACCTTCCAGGTCATAGGCCTGTAGCAGCCGATGGACCTGACTTCGACTGAGGTCGAGCCGGTCCGCCGCCTGGACGACGCTCAGGCGTTCGTCACGGATCTTCTGGATGAGTTCGAGGCGATGCAATTCTTTCTGCGATATGGTGATCAAAAAGGACATGACGACTCCGACCGCTCAGGGTCTCGACCAGGCTGAAGATCGTCATCCTTGCTCCCAACGTTGGCTTTGACCAGTGCGTCGAGAGGCGAGACTGTCGCATCTCTAACTGGCCCGACTGTCGCATTACTAAATAGAATGTACCCCCGCTACATACAAACATCAGATAAGATAGATTATGGAACTAAAGCAGGTATCGATATGGCGATGGTGCAGACGCCTTTGGCTTTTATTCCAGATGGTTGGCCAGATTTTCGAGGGTCGATTTCAGTCCCTCGTCATGATCTTCTCTGCGGATGCCGTGCGGTACGTCCTCACAAATTATGGTGACGCTTGTGCCGGTTGGAACCTCTGTCAAGGTCCAGGTCATGGTCATCGTTCCTCCGAATGCGGCGTCATCGGATTCGAAATCCACCGTCTGAACGATGCGTTCATCCGCCATGATCTCGAGGAAACGACCGGAGACAATGTCGGTATGCTCGGAGGATTTTCCAGGCGTTGAATGATCCAGTGCGTCATAGGATAGCGCCATTCGATAACGGCCGCCTTTATGCGGTTCGAAGACGTGGATGCGGCACGTCATGCCTTTCGGCGGAAGCCATGAGGCCAATGCTTCGGGATCGAGGAATGCTTTGAAGATCGCGCGTGGCGTCGAGCGAATTATCCGGGAAGCCGTATCGGTCCTTTTGTCGTCTGAAGCCTTGCTCATCGCATCCTCCCCGTCGCACCGCGGGGATCCCATGGAATCTCTGCCGGCGCCGGCTGCATTCGCTATTCTTAGCTCGCCTTGATGCGGATCACCTTGGCCGCAATCTTTTCGGCCAGCGTCGTTGGATTGCAGGAGAAAATGCTGTCCGGGCGCCCGGCTGCGCACCAGACCTGATCGTAAGCCAAAAGGCTTTCGTCGATGAAAACAGGCAGATCGACCAGATGGCCGATCGGCGCGACGCCGCCGATGGCGAAACCGGTCTCATCGCGCACGCGATCGATATCGGCACGCTTCAATCGAATTCCATAAGCTGCTGCAATATAAGCGGTATCGGCATTATGGGCGCCCGAAACCAGAAGCAGCGTCAACGCGTGCGTATCGGCATTGACGAAGACCAGCGATTTGACGATCTGGCCAACGGCGCATCCCGCAGCCTTGGCAGCCTCTTCGGCCGTCCGTGTCGATTGCTCCATGCGCTTGATCGATATGTCGAGCCCCAGCGCGCGCGCCGCAAGTTCGACGCGCTCCAGGCTGGAAAGCTTCTTGATATCTTCGCTCATAGCTCATCATCCTCCACGTCGAGTTCGATCTGCATTTGATCGTAGGCCGGCTCGACATGATCGGGCGTTTCAGCCAGCACGGTTTCATAATCGAGCGGCGTATGCATGTGGGTCAAGATGGCATGTTTCGGTGCCAGGCGTTCGATCCATTCGAGCGACTGTTCCAACGACAGATGACTTGGATGAGGCCGATACTGCAACGCGTCGATGATCAGGATGTCTAGGTTTTGAACCTTTTCTATCGATTCCGGCGGGAAATCACTGATATCGCTGCAATAAGCGAGTTTACCGATACGGAAACCCAGCGAATGGATATCACCATGTATCTGTTTGTGCGGCCAGAAGCGGATCGGGCCGCCTGCCCCGTCGATCACGAAACTTTTCTCCAGATTTTCGATCAATACCGGCCGCACGATCGGCGGATAGCTGCTGCCGGGTGGTGTTTCCAGGCAGTAGCGAAAACCTTCGCAAATGCGATCCATGGTCGGCGGATCGGCATAGATCGGGATGCGCTCGTTTGAAATATGGAAGTAGCCGCGCAGATCATCGATGCCGTGGATATGGTCCGCATGGGCGTGGGTATAGAGAACGGCGTCGATGAAGCTGACGCCGGCATGGATCATCTGTTCGCGGAAATCCGGACCGGTATCGATGACGACGGTGGTAATGCCGCCGTCCGGCGCTATCTGCTCTATCAGGAAGGCGGCACGCGTCCGTCGATTCTTTGCGTTTTTCGGATCGCAGGCGCCCCAGTCGCCGGTAATACGGGGAACTCCCGGCGACGATGAACAGCCCAAAATGGTGAAGCGCCGCCGGTATGTCACGACGTCAGACCCTCGTCATATTGGAGAAGCAGCGGAATGCGTTCGCCGTGGTGATCTCGGCGATTTCATCCATGCTGACGCCGATCGTCTCAGCCAGCACTTCGGCCGTGTTGACGACATAGGACGGTTCATTACGCTTGCCGCGCCAGCGCTTCGGCGCGAGATAAGGCGCGTCGGTCTCGACCAGCAGCCGGTCGTGCGGGATCGTCCTGGCAATCTCGCGCAGCTCTTCCGATTTCGGAAAGGTCAGGATGCCGGAGAAGGAGATATAGCCGCCAAGCTCGACACCGGTCTCGGCAAGGGCAGGGCCGGCGGAGAAGCAGTGGAGGATAAAGGGGAAAGCCCCCTTCCCTGTTTCCTCCGTCAGGATCGCGGCCATGTCCTCATCGGCGCTGCGGCTGTGAATGACGAGCGGCAGCTGTGTTTCGCGAGCGGCAGCGATATGGCGGAGGAAGCCGGTCTTCTGGTCTTCCGGCTTGACGGTATCGTAGAAGTAATCGAGACCCGCCTCGCCGATCGCGACGATCTTTTCATGCCGGTTTGCCAGCCTGATGAGATCTTCGGTCTGGATGTCCAGCTCCTGGTCGGCGCTGTTCGGATGGGTGCCGACCGAGCAGAAAACCGACGGATAACGCTCGGTCAGAGCAAGCAATCCGTCGAGCTTCCTGACCTTCGTCGAGATGGTGACCATCTGCTTGACGCCCATCTCGTGAGCACGCGCGACGATCGCATCGCGCTCCTCTTCGAAATCGGCAAAATCCAGATGGCAATGCGTATCGATCAGCATGGAGAACCTTATTCGGCGGTCGGCGCGACATAGCGCGGGAAGACCGGCTTCGGGGCTTCCAGCGGCGTTCCGGCAACGAGGCGACCTGCCTCGCCGAGCGCCGCAAAATCACGCTTGTCGGCAGGGATTGCAATGAGATCCAGCAGTTTCGCAGAGGATTCCGGCATGAAGGGTTGCAGCAGAATGCCGATCTGGCGAACGACGTCGGCCGTGACATAGAGCACGGTCGCCATGCGCGCCGGATCGGTCTTCTTCAGCGCCCAGGGTTCCTGGCTCGCGAAATAGCGGTCCGTCTCTGAAACGACGGCAATAATGGACGCAAGGGCGCGATGAATGAGCTGCTTGCCCATGTCTTCGCGGGTCGAAGCGAGCAAGGCGTCGGCCTGTGTGAGCAGCGCCTTGTCCTCGTCCGTCAGCGGTCCGCATTCCGGGATCTTGCCGTCGCAGTTCTTGACGATCATCGACAGAGAACGGCTGGCAAGGTTGCCGATGCCGTTGGCAAGGTCGGAGTTGATGCGCGTGCCGATCGCCTCTTCGCTGTAGCTGCCGTCCTGGCCGAAGGAGACTTCGCGCAGGAAGAAGTAGCGCACCTGGTCGAGGCCGAAATGGTTCACGAGATTGACCGGATCGACGACGTTGCCGAGCGACTTCGACATCTTCTCGCCCTTGTTGAGCAGGAAGCCGTGGGCATAGACGCGCTTCGGCAGGGGCAGCTTCGCCGACATCAGGAAGGCCGGCCAGTAGACCGCGTGGAAGCGAATGATGTCCTTGCCGATGACATGCAGATCGGCCGGCCAGTATTTAGCCCGCGGATTGTTCCGATCCTCGATGTAGCCGGTCGCCGTGATGTAGTTTGTCAGGGCGTCGACCCAGACATACATGACGTGCGACGGGTCGTTCGGCACCTTGATGCCCCAATCGAAGGTGGTGCGCGAGATCGACAGATCCTTGAGGCCGGATTTGACGAAGGAAATGACTTCGTTGCGGCGCTCGGCCGGACCGATGAAATCGGGGTTTTCCTCGTAATGTTTCAGCAGCCGGTCCTGGTATTCGGAGAGCTTGAAGAAGTAGCTTGCCTCCTCCACCCACTCGACCGGCGTGCCCTGCGGTCCGTAGCGCACGCCGTCGGCGCGCAGCTCCGTTTCGTTTTCCTGGTAATAGGCTTCGTCGCGCACGGAATACCAGCCGGCATAGGAATCCTTGTAGATGTCGCCGGCATCCGCCATCAGGTTCCAGATGTTCTGCGAGGTCTCGTGATGGCGCGGCTGCGTCGTGCGGATGAAGTCGTCGTTTGACGCGTTCAGCAGCTTTCCCATCGCCTGGAATTCATCGGAATTGCGGTTGGCGAGCTGCTGCGGGTCCATGCCTTCGGCTCGCGCCGTCTGCTGCATCTTCTGGCCATGTTCGTCCGTACCCGTCAGGAAGAAGACGTCACGGCCATCGAGGCGCTGGAATCGTGCCAGCGCGTCGGTGGCGATCAGCTCATAGGCATGGCCGATATGCGGCTTGCCGTTGGGATAGGCGATCGCGGTGGTGATGTAGAACGGAGTTTTTTCGGTCATGTGAGGCAGTGGCCCGCTTTTACTGTTACGTCGCAGTTATTCTTGCTCCGCTCGCTTTAGCGCATGTTTGTCATGAGCGAAACACCAAGTTTCGCGCCCGCAGCATTCGGAACTTCGGGATGGCGCTTTGCTTGACTCGGCTCCGCCTCGCCTTTACCCCTTCGAAAGAGTGGAGCGCAGGACAGAAGTGACCGTGAATTTCATCGTTTTATGTATTGGTCTGCCTAACGGCTTCAAGAGGCCGTGAATTTGAGTTTGATTGATTCCTTTCAACCGCTTTATTCCTTTTCCGGCTTTTTCGTCGGCATGCTTGTAGGCATTACAGGGGTCGGCGGCGGTTCGCTGATGACCCCCCTGCTTGTACTTCTCTTCGGCGTCCATCCGGCAACGGCCGTTGGCACGGATCTGCTCTATGCCGCAATCACCAAGACCGCGGGAACGGCCGTGCACGGCATGCACGGGCGGGTCAATTGGAAGGTCGTGAGCCTTCTGGCCTCCGGCAGCGTTCCCGCGGCGCTCGCCATGCTCTGGATCATGGCCGGCGTCAATCGCGAGAGCCCCGCCGTTGCTCATACCATCACCCTGTCGTTGGGCTGTCTTCTGCTTTTGACGGCGCTGATGCTGATTTTCCGGGGCCAGATCATTGAGGCCATCCGCAAATGGCGCGGCGAACGCGGAACGATATCACCACGCAATATCGCCCTGTTGACCGTCATACTCGGCCTTATGCTTGGCATTCTCGTCACCATGACCTCGGTCGGCGCGGGTGCGCTCGGTGTCACTGTCCTGCTCGTGCTCTATCCGCAGACAGACGTGCGCGAAATCGTCGGCTCCGATATCGTCCACGCAGTACCCCTGACCCTGATCGGCGGCATGGGCTATTGGTTCATCGGCGAGATCAACTGGACGATGCTCTTCGCCTTGCTGGTGGGATCCATTCCCGGCATCGTTGCCGGCAGCCTGCTGGCGCCGCGCCTGCATGAGCGGTCCGTGCGTATCATCCTTGCCGTCACGCTGGCGATTGTCGCCTGCAAGCTGATCTCTCCCTGACACGATTCACAGGAAACTGCGCGGTGGCTTTCGTAGGGAATTACGGTCTGTCTATGCCGAAAGCTGCTGCTTGAGTTCGCCGAGAATGGTGATGAGCGTCTGCTTGCGGTCAAGATTATACGCTTGGGATACGTTCAATCGCTCAGTGGTCTCGGAGTGCAGCCGGGCCAGCCTCTCGGCCGTGGAAATGGAGCCTCCAAGAGCGGCAGCGCGAGCTCGATCGATGATGTCATCGCCGATATGCGACAGGAAGAAGCCAAAGATCGTGTCGCTGTCCTTGCCGGAAAGCGCGTCGGCGAGGCGGTGCATCGCCTTGCGAGCCGCCGGCCCATCAGCCGAAAGCACTTGCCGATAGGCCTCGATGATCTCGCCGCCGCCGTAGTTCAGGAGCTTGAGCGCCTCGCTGACGCTGCCCTTGGCAGCGGAGAGCAATTCACTCCCCTGCCCGGACGGCACGCCGAGATTTTCGAGTGCCTTGCGCAAGGCATCATTGCCAAGCGGCGCAAGTTTCAAAGGCAGGCAGCGTGAGCGGATCGTCGGCAGAAGCCGGCCCGGTGCATGCGAAAGCACGAGGAACAAAGCGCGCTTCGGCGGTTCCTCGAGAATTTTAAGGATGGCGTTGGCCGCGCTGCGGTTGAGATCGTCGGCGGGATCGATGATGACGATCCGCCAGTTGCCGGTGCCAGAGGTCTGCGAAAAGAATTTTCCGGCGCGGCGCACTTCGTCGACGGTGATCGCGGATTTCGCCTTGCCGGTCTTGTCGTCGACCGGCCGGCTCAAATGCAGCAGATTGTGCGAAGCTCCGCCGGAAATCTGCCTGGAGACGACAGACGCCGGATCGGGATCGCCGATCCTCTCCGGCGCTGACGCCGGATCGGGATGGGAGAGGACATGATTGGCGAAACGGAAGGCGAGCGTCGCCTTGCCGATGCCCTCAGGCCCTTCGATCAGCATTGCGTGGTGGCCCTTGCCGGAGCGGTAGGATTGCGCGAGGAAAGTTTCCGCCTCTTCATGGCCGAAGAGCTTCGCATTGTCCTGCGGAGGAATAGCGCCGTCGAGGACGCCCGGACGTTCATCGCTCATTGCGCCGCTTCCGATCCTGCGGCAATATTGGCTGCACCGAGCCGCTTGTCGACAATCTCGGCGATTTCAGCGGCGATCTCATCTTCCGACCTCTGAGCATCGATTACGTGACAACGCTCGGGCTCGCGGGCGGCGATATCGAGGAACGCTTCGCGGCGCTTCTCATGGGTCTGCATCTCCTCCTTCTCGAAGCGATCGGGTGCGGTTACGGCGGAGGCGCGCTTGCGCGCGCGCTCCAGACCGACTTCGGCGGGAATGTCGAGCATTAGCGTGCAATGCGGAACGACGCCGTTGACGGCAACCCTCTGCAGAGCCTCGATATAGTCAGGCTCGAGATTGCCCGTTACGCCCTGATACACGCGCGAGGAATCCATGAACCGATCGCAAAGGACGATGGTGCCGCGCGAAAGTGCCGGGCGAATGACGTCCTCGACATGATCGTTGCGGGCAGCAGCAAACAGAATCGCCTCCATGCGCGTGCCGAACATTTCCGCAGCACCTGAAAGCAGGACGTGCCGCACCGCTTCCGCTCCAGGTGAGCCCCCGGGTTCGCGCGTTACCAAGACCTCATGGCCACGCTTGCGCAACCGTTCAGCCAGGCGGCGAATCTGGGTGGACTTGCCGGCCCCCTCGCCGCCTTCGAAGCTTACGAATAATCCGTTTGCATCAGCCAATGATCATGTCCTGCACTTTTCGCGTGCCATTCGTGCGGCGTGCGATACGCATCCTGTTTAACCCAAGACATGTCCAGGTGGAACCGTGCATGTCCCGGTCTCCGCCACTCTATATGGGGTGTGAACAGAGATTTCGCGAGCTTTGCGGCCCGCTCAGGTCGGCAAAGGCTTGTCCCACAGCCAGGAGAACAGCAGTGATTCCGTCAGTTCCATGAGGGCATCGAAGGCGCGGCGACCCAATGTGCCCTGCCCGACCGATTCTTTCGTGTAGAGTGGCAGCTCTCGTAGCAGACGCGCGCCGAGGAAGACGCGGAGAGTTCCCGCTTCGTAATCCGCAGCAACCGGCGCCGTCAGCGGCCAGCGATAGACGATGCGGGCGGATAATCGATCCGGCGTGTCCACAGGGACGTAGACATCGACGGGTATCTTGGTTCGCAGGCCGACGGTCGATGCGGCACCGCCATAGACGCTGGCATTGCCGATAACTTCGCCATCGGCGAAGATGCGTTGGCTCTTGAAATTGCTGAGTCCCCATTCGAGGACGCGTCGCGTCTCCTCGATGCGTTCCTTGTCGCTCTTCAGCCCGCCGAGTGCCAGGAACAGCCTGCGTCCATCGCGCTGAATGGAGGCGACGATTGAAAAGCCTTCGCTTTCGGCAAAGCCGAGCCCCAGGCCATCTACACCGATATTGAGCAGAAGCATCGGGTTCTTATTGCGCTGATAGATCTTGTTCCAGGTGAAGTCGGCCTGCCCGAAATATTTGTAAAGATCCGGGTGCTTCTCCTGCAGGTCCTGCGCCAGCATGACCATCTCCCGCGCGGAAACCCTGCCGCCGCCATTGGGGTCGTTGGCATCGGGCAGTCCGGTTGAATTGGTGAAGGTCGACCGCGACATGCCGATCTCGCGGGCACGCGCAGTCATGCGCCGCGCGAACTCGCGTTCGTTGATCGACATACCCTCGGCCAGAACGATGCAGGCGTCGTTCGCCTGCTGTACGGCTATACCCTGGATCAGATCGCCAACGCGGATGCGAGATTTCAGGGCTGCGAACATCGTCGATGCGCGAGAGGGTGCGCCGCCGGTCCGCCAGGCATTTTCCGAGACGGGATATTCGGTGTCGAGATTGATCTCCCCTCGCCCGATCGCGTCGAAAACGACGTCCAGCGTCATCAGTTTCGCAAGCGACGCCGGCGAAATCAGCTGATCCTCGTTCTTGGCAAGCAGGATAGTGCCGGTCGACGCCTCGATCATGAATGCCTGCGCGGCTTTCGTGTCGAAAGCGCCCGGTGCGGCCGGCTGCGCGACGGCCGTGACATTCGCGAACCCGAGGAGAAAAAGGAACAAAAGAATCAAGCGCTTTGGCATATCGTCCCCTTCATCCGACCACCGGCACGATTATTTTTGTGACGGGTTAAGATTCAGGCAATGACGCCGGTCAATCGACCTGCGTCGTACCCTGATGCTGACGGCGATAGGACGAGAGAATCGATTCCTGCGTGAGACCGTCGTTGCGCACCATGACGGCATCGAAAGCGAGGTCGACATAAACTGTTTTGACCGGCGCTTCCTGATAGCCGGCAACCATGGAGCCAAGGGACTGGTCCTTCTGGCTTGCCAGACGCGGAGAGAAATCCGGCCGTTCGCGGGGGATCGGGCCGATCCGCGGAAGCACGATCATGGTCGGATCCATCGCTTCCGCCGCAGGCATCGCTCCGCCATTCCACATCATCGGTGGCGGGTCGTTGCGCTTGGTGGCGTTGTAGCCGTCATCCGGGGTAGAACCGGCGAAGGCCGTTGCCGAATAGGGCGACTGGCGTGGGACGGGTGCGATCGCCGGCGCGGCATCAAAGCTGCGCATCTGGCGGCTGGCGCGCGTCGGTGTTGGGGTATACGAATCCGGCAGCTGATCGGCAGTCATCCGACCAGCGGACGCAACCATCACGCCGGTTGCGATCTGACCACCCGGGTTGATGCTGGGCAGACGCGAACCCTTCGGGATGTAGGAGGCCATCAGATAGGGTTCGTCATGACCGTCCATGCGGGCGCGGCCGACATATTGCACGCGCACATTGCCCGTGCCGCTATGCTGAAGGTCGAGCAGCTGGGCCGTCTTGTTCGAAAGGTCGATGATGCGGCCGGGATGGTATGGGCCGCGATCGTTGACGCGAACGATGATGGAGGATCCGGTCTCGACGTTGGTGACCCGGGCATAGCTCGGCAGCGGAAAGGTCGGATGGGCGGCAGTCAGCGACTGCTGGTCATAGACTTCACCGTTGGCGGTGAGACGACCGTGAAAAGCCGAGCCGTACCATGAAGCGATGCCGACCTTGTTATAGCCGAAATCTTCCTTGGGGTAATACCACTTGCCCTTCACCTGATAGGGATTGCCGACCATGAAGCGGCCGCCGCCCTTCGGCACTGGTCCGTTATTGACGACGCGAGGGCTCGCCTTCACGCCATATTCCTTCTCGGAGAAATATTCCTTGCCGTGCTTGCGTGTCGAAGCAACCTTCTGAGACGTCCCGCAAGCCGTAATGGTTGCGCACATCAGTGAGAGAGCGAACCAACGCATGGCCGTTGCGTATGTCACCGCCCGATTTTCGAATGTCATCTGTCCCAAGCCGCTACTCATTACTTTGACGGAGGTCTGCTACCGGTAATCCCTCGCTCCGGTATCCTGCTACGCTCCAATCACCTAACGGTGCTTTAATCATGATTGCAGTTTGGCGTTTTTGCGATGCAAATTGAGCTCACCGAAGAATTTCCGAAGATCATGGTTAATGCTCAGTAAAGTGCTGTCGGCCGCAAGCAATGTCGATCACATCCATCCCGCTACGGTAACGGTCTGCTTTCTGAGCGCCACCAGTCGTGCCGGACTGCAACAGATGCACTCGGTTTGTCATTGCGCTGGGATTGCGAAGGAGAGATTTGGCGCAGTTTTATCAGGCTGCTGTATCAAGACGCATCAGTAGTTCATCGGGATAGGTGTTGCCTACTTTAATGCGCCGATAATGTGCTGCAGTTTGTCCGGGTTGCGGGTGCAATAGATGGCGACGATTTTTTCCCGTTCGACCTGCAGCGCGGTCGTCTGCACGACACTGTCGCCTTCTATTGTTACGAAGCCCGGCAAGCCATCGATGACGGCATAGTGGATCAGTTGCGAGGGATGCGCGCGGAAAATTCGCGCCAGTCGCTCATGAAGCCGCATGGTGGCAGAAAGCCCGATGTGTGGTCGCTGCGATGTCGTCACCTTGCCGCCGCCGTCGGCATAGACAACGACATCCTCTGAAAGCAGAGCCTGAAGGGAGGCCGTATCTCCCGTTCTCGACGCCGTGAAGAAGGCGGCGGCAAGCTTGAGCCCTTCTTCCTTGCCGACCGCAAAACGCGGCCGTGCCTCGGTGACATGTGCCCTCGCCCGGCTGGCAAGCTTGCGACAGGCGGCCGCCTCACGACCAATTGCCGACGAGATCTCATCGAAACTCATGCCGAACACGTCATGCAGAAGAAAGGCGGCTCGCTCCAGCGGCGAAAGACGCTCCAAGGCCAGCATCAGCGGCATGGTTATATCGTCAGCCGCATCGCCGTCTTCCGGATCGAAAATCGGCTCGGGCAGCCAGGAACCCACATAGGACTCCCGGCGACGACGGGCCGATTTCAGCTCGTTCAGACAAAGTCTCGTGACGACTGTCCGCAGGAATGCCGCCGGTTCGCGAACGGAAGCGCGATCGGTCGCCAGCCAGCGCAACCAGCTGTCCTGCACGATATCTTCGGCATCCGTGACCGATCCGAGCATTCTGTAGGCAAGCCTGACAAGGCGCGGACGCAACTCAGCGAAGATCGGGTCGGACGGCGCCTCATTCATTGGCTGCGAACTCGCGCGCAAATGGATTGGCGTCGCGGCCACAAGCGAACTGCAGCGCCGTCAGCGCTACCCGCCGGCCAAGATGACGGGCGGTGGCGAGATCGGATGGCGGCGGCGCCGTCTCCGGGCCTTCGTCCGTATTGGCCTGCGCCGCCGCGCCAAGCCAGAAGCCGAGGCGGTTCATGTCTTCTTCCGAACCCGTCGAAGAGCAGTTGGCTGGCGGCAGATCGAGACCGACCCAATGCATTCCGTGCTGGGTTGCGAAGATCACCATCTGCATCAGCGTCGAAAGCTTGTCACCGGATCGTGACCCGGAGGTGGTGAAACCGGCAGCAATCTTGTCCCTCCACAAATAACCTTTCGCAAGAACTGTCTTCGACGTCGCCTCCTGAAATGCTTTGAATGGTGCAGAAACTGCACCCATGTAAGTCGGCGAGCCGAAGATGATCGCATGCGCCGCATTGAGATCACTCCAGTGGCGCTCCACCCCATCCACGGTCAACAGCATAGCCTCCGCGCCATCGACCTCTTCGACCCCCGCCCTGACGGCCTCGGCTTGTCGGCCGGTATGTCCGTAGCCGCTATGATACACGATTGCGATGCTCTGCCGGATCATTGTCATCTCCTTCGAAATTGATGTTGCGAAGGAGATGACAAGGCAGGGATGCTTAATGTGACACGTCGCGCTTCATTTTCGATGGCAATCTGCGTGACCAGGAATATTAAGTATAAATAATACAGAATATAGAATGGAAAGGATATCCAGCCATAAAATCTAATGATTTCATATCGATATGGCGGAAGAGGTGGCCGCCATTTTCACGTCTCAGGTTGTATCAGCCTGTGTCTGCGTCGTTATATAACATCATGTAATATCGTAATAATTTCTATTTTCATGTTTCAGCCGGTTGAATTTCGTCTCATTCTGCATCATTGTTTATGGCGGGTAAGATGATGGGTTTGAGACATTGCCAAAGAAAGCGAAAGAGCTAGGCCCCCTCGATGTGAAGCGGATACAGCACCCTGGCGGCGACAAGAATGCAACGGTTGCAGTCGGCGGCGTAGCCGGGTTGATTATGCAGATCACGCCTGCCGGTGCGAAGACATGGCTTCTGCGAACCATGGTGGGTGCCAAGCGGCGCGAAATCGGTCTTGGCGGATATCCAGATGTCGGACTGGCAGACGCTCGCCAGAAGGCCCGCGAGACAAAAGCTAAAATCGAGGTCGGCATTGATCCTGTCGAAGAGAAGAAGGCAGCGCGCGCCGCTCTTGCTGCTCGCCAAAAGCGCGGTCTTTTGTTTAAGGATGCTGCCAGCAAGTATCTAGCCACAGAGCTGAAGAACTTCAAGAACGCTAAGCATCGCCAGCAATGGGAGAACACTCTAGACACCTACGCTATGCCTGAGATCGGCGCTATGCTGGTTTCCGAGATTGGCCGCGAAGATGTTCTCCGCGTCTTGTCACCGATATGGGACAATAAGACCGACACTGCGAACCGGCTTCGCGGGCGTATTGAAAGAGTGCTGGATTGGGCTGCGACGAACGGGCATCGATCTGGAGAGAACCCCGCCCGGTGGGCAGGGAATTTGAAATTCGACTTGGCGATGCCGTCTGCCCTTGCGAAGGGAGACAATCAGCCTGCCCTACAGCTTGACGACGTTGAGCGTTGGTTCGCTGAGCTGCGGAAGCGCGAAGGTATGGGAAGCCGCGCGCTGGAGTTTCTAGCTCTGACTGCCTGCCGGTCTGGTGACGTGCGCGGGGCAGTATGGGAGGAAATTGATCTCGATAATGCGCTGTGGGTGATACCCGCTTCAAGAATCAAGATGGGTCGAGAGCATCGCGTGCCACTCTGCAAGGACGCCGTGGCGCTTCTGAAAGCATTGCCGCGCTTGGAGGGGATTGATCTTGTGTTTCCGGCAGTTAAGGGCGGCATGTTGTCTGACATGACCCTTAGCGCTGCCATGAAGCGAATTCATGCGGATGACATCGAAGACGGCGGCAAGGGCTTTGTTGACCGCGTGTCGAAGCGTCCAGCAGTTCCGCATGGTTGCCGCAGCACATTCAGAGATTGGGTTGCTGAGTACACCTCTTTCCCTGGGGAAATGGCTGAGGTAGCTCTTGCGCATAAGATCAGCAACGCCGTTGAGGCCGCTTATCGGCGTGGGGATATGGTCGAGAAGCGGCGCGTCATGATGACGGCCTGGAGCGACTTTCTGGCCGGCAGGAAGGGAGACGATAATGTGGTGCAATTTCAGAAAGCGATGGGCTGAGGACGAAGCGATGAAGAGTTTTAGAAAACGCAAGCGCATGAGTGGAATGGCTATTTGGGGGATGGTGTTGGCCGGCGTTGTTGCCATCGTTGCCGCAACAATGGTCGTCAGCAATTTCACCGGTCTGGATCTCCACGACGTTGGCGAGGCCATATTGGCGGCGATAGCGATACCGACCATTGCGATTTCGTGGTTGCGGTGGCGACGGGAGGAAAGTCGCCGGATTGGCCGTCTCCTTGGCGACTGATTTGTCAGCCTTGAAATTTGAAAGCCCGGCCATTGCGCCGGTTTTTTTGTAGGTGATTTGCCCGCCTGCAATGCAATTCGTTGTGAAAATCGCAACGAATACTTCCGATTTGGAGGTTTTTAACTAGGTTTATAATATTCATCCACAAGATAGCGAAACTATTTTTAGTCTTTATTCTGGAATGCAGAAAATCAGACGTTCTGTATTTGAAATAAAAGTCAATGGCTTACCCCATCGCCCGCACTTTCGCGTTGTAAATAACGCAACGTTTTCAGTAATTTATACGGTGTTGTTAAATTCACAACTCTTTACTAGGAATCCAAAATGATTCACCTTGATCTCAGTTCAAATCACTGAGGTTACAAGAAATGGCTACTTCAAATACTCTTTATCTCAAAGTCGATCAGGTCGGCGCTCGATACGGTGTATCCCGCCCGACCATTTGGCGTTGGACTCGGAAGGAGCCTTCATTCCCCAAGCCTGTCACGCTCTCGAATTGCTGCACGCGCTGGAAGATTGACGATCTGGAAGCATGGGAACGCAGCAAGGCCGAAAGCAATGCCGCCTAAAACGAGAAAACCCACGGCTGGCACCATGGGTTTTCGAAAACTTCAACGAGGCAGTGAAGCTATCATCAGCGTTACGAGCGCGTTGTGAACATAGCAACAAACACTGCCCTTTGCAATGCACGAGGGCAAATTGCATATCATCTACTCATCGAAGAACGGCAGACAGGTCGTTCGAGCAATTTCGGCAGGCGAAGATATCCCGGCTCTGATCAGAACAGAAGACGGAAATATCGGCTGTTGGAGTTGCGGCGCTAACGTGCGGCGTACCGCTCAGAACGCGTTCATCTGCATTGAGTGCGGCTGCGAGATGGCAATCGGGCATGGCAAATGCGTCACGCTCTCGATGACGCCAGACGGCTCTATACTGTCGAAGGTGACCCTTGTAGGCGGTCTACATCAGAATATTGATGTCCTCTCAAATGGAGACGTTGTAGTTTTCCCTGAGCCTGGGCATGGAGATTTCAGTATCGACCACCATGATCCGATTGGCATTACGCCGCTTAAACTCCTCATGGAAGCAGCAGATTTCCGTAGAAAAAGCGGGAGCGCTGCATGATGGTGACGGGACCTAGCGAGCCGTACACATTCGAAAATTGGCGTTCTGGAAAGAAGCCGCCGAAAGGCTGGGACTGCGCGAACGCTGTAGATGACGGGTGGGACCGTGATCAGTTCGAAGCGTTCTTCAGGGCGACCGTGAAGCCGTGGACGCCGCCATCTGACAAACTGCGAAAGAAGCCTGTCGATGAGGGTGCGCCTCCCTCCCGGCTCACAGAAGCGCCTCTACCAGACGCAGATGGCTACGGGATAGGCTCGGAGGCCCCCGAGCGGCCCCTAGCGCCTGCCGGCCCCCATGATCCATCCGACGACGCGGCGCTCTCTGGTGAGGTGCAGAGCAAGCCGTTTAGACGGCAAGAGGTAGGAAGCTATCCAGACATGCCTGCGCTTGTACTTGATTTGGCTCCGTCCTCCCTCGCTCCTCCTGAGATCAGGGGCGAATGGCTTAGTGATTTGGTGACGAACACTGAAGGCAAGACATTGCCGGGCATTACGAAAAACTGGACGCTGTTTTTAGAAAATCACCCTGAGACGGCTGGCGTGTTTGCGTTCGATGAATTTGCCGCTGAAGTGATGTTGGTCTCTCGCCCGCCATGGGATCTCGGTGAGCGAGATTGGAAGCCGCGACCTGTGCAGGATTTCGATATCGTTGAGGCGGTTGAATGGCTGGAGACGCGCCACCTAACGCCTAAGGTGTCCACACTCGATCCTGTTATTGAAAAAATCGCGAGAAGACGCCCATATCATCCGGTCAAGAACTATTTTGAAAGCCTGCCCGCCTGGGATGGCAAACAGCGCCTCGACACGTTCTTGACGTACTACATGGGTGCCGACGACACGGCGCTTAACCGGGCGATTGGCAGGAAATGGCTTTGTGCAATCGCGTGGCGTGTCTTCGTCCCTGGCTGCAAATTCGATACCGCGCTCGTGCTGCAAGGTTCCCAAGGCATGAAGAAGTCTAGCTTCGGTCGCGCCCTTGTGCCCGTTGATGTTTGGGTGACGGAAAGCGTCAATGTGGGCGACAAGGCGCGCGAAGTCATAGAAAACACAAGTGGCATTCTCATTGCGGAACTGGCAGAGCTTGCCGGAAAATCCACAAAGGAAATCGAGGCAGTCAAAAAATTCATGACCGTCACGCACGACAAGGCACGAGGAGCTTATCGTCGCCGTGCCGATACCGTGCCGCGTCAGTTCGTGTTTTACGCAAGCACGAACGAAGAAATGTTCTTGACCGATACGACCGGCAATAGGCGTTGGTGGCCAGTTTCGCCGCGTCGGATCGACCTCGACGCAATCAAGGCTGATCGCGATCAGCTATGGGCAGAAGTCATGCTGTCCTGGCGCGCTGAAAAGATTTGGATTGATGAGGACAGTGATCTTGGTCGGGAGCTTGCCGAGCTTAACAACACCAAGACCGATTTCGGCGACTACTTCGATCATCTTTATGACATGATCCCTGATGGCGATATGCTCCTATCGCCGAATGTCGTGAGGATGGCTATCACTGGCGGCTATGATGATGTTTCTCGCTTGCCGAGCGGCTGGCGCTCAAAGCTACATCGTGCCTTGGTAGGCCTCGGCTTCGATCCGGTAGCGCGACAGATAAAGATTGAAGGCGAAAACGGTCGCTACTATCAGCGCGGCACCGCTCGACGTATCGCGAGGTACTCAGATGGAAGGATTTTCGTTAAGGACTTGGACGCTCATTGCCAGGATGAGATCTTCTAACCGATAGCGTTTATCGTTTTGCTTCATCAAATGCCGCTCCATCCGTGAGCGGCTTTTTCATTTGTGAATTACCATTCCTGATGGGTAACGAAGTAATTGAATTAACATTCACATCATTTAAAATAACCTTTATATTTCAAAGTGGTAACGAAGTAACGGTAACGAAGATGATTTAAAGACTTATGTATAGAGGGTATATGACTGTATATACCCACATATCCCCCTCGTATAAGTCTTCAGGTAACGATTTTTTTTCAATACCGTTACCTCTCAAGCCAGCATGGCGTATTTTAGCTCGATCTCATTCATCGGTCGGCTCGATCACGCATTCTTCCGACAATCCGAATACGGGCCGCATGCAGGGCGCGAACTGATCGAATAGCGCTTGCTCCGATACGGACGATGATTTCCTCTATTGTCGTGATGAGACGGACGCGAAATCTATAGGCCGCAAAGAATAGCAGTGCCGCCATAACGGGTAGGATGAAATATGATGCTATTTCCCACGGTTTCGGATCATTCGTTGCAACTAAAGTTTGATCGTTCCTTAGCCAATCATTAAGCCGCGATGTTGGTGTGGTGGAATGAGTTTGCTTCCGCTGTTCGTATTCCTCAATGTCGGACATTCAGCTATCTATCAAGGGAAACGCCGGCATTGCACAATTTCGCGGAGGTTTCCGGTTGTGGCGTGCCGAGGGCCGTCTTTCGCTCGCTTTCCGATTTGCACATCGGCACCTTGTCCAAGAACTGGTATCCCTTCGCGGCCATGCACCGCATTACGGACCGCTGCCTGAGATTTGCATTTGCGTCATATTGCGAGGCGGATGCTGGAATATCGACGGCACCGACGCGGTTGCAGGACGTGTAATTTCCTATGGTCGAGCAGCTAAGCGAGCCAGGGTTGTAGTATCCTGGGCTATATTCCGTCCTTACGTCCGTTGGAATTTCATTCAAAGCTAATATCTTGCACTGATCGTAGTCTAGCTGGCGATTGTCGAATGTTGTGCCTGCTTTATACGCGACATATTGCGGCCCTGTCTGGCACGCTGTTAGCAACAGAGAGAAAGCCAATACCTGATAAATTCTACGCATAAGTCCCCTCGCCTGAAAATCGAACATCCTACCAAAATAATTACACTGATACATTGTTTTTCGGAGTCGGCAATCTCTAACGTTGATTGCGCCATTGTTGCTGCGACGCCTGCATCATTTGCCGGGCCTTGTGTAAGCCATCGGTCATCCGTGAACTGAAGACAACTGTTCGCTGCGATCCTGCGCCTTAGTAAAACTTAGTCGCCGGAACCATGACCCCGAAACAGCAACTGTTCATTCGAGAATACCTGATCGACCTAAATGCAACTCAGGCTGCGATCAGGGCTGGGTATTCCGTCAAGACCGCGAACGAACAGGCCGCACAGATGCTTGCCCGTCGCGATATCGCTGACGCCATCGACACGCTGATGGCTGATCGCTCCGTAAAGATCGGCATATCGGCTGAACGCGTGTTGTCAGAGATTTCAGTCATGGCCTTCTACGATCCGGCTGAAATCATGGTCGAGATCGGAAAAGCGGACCCTGAGCTTGCTGACGGAGTTTCGATCTCCGACGACGGAAAGATTTATGGCCTTCGCGGCCCTAACGACATTCGCCGACTTACCGAAAACGTGCGACGTGCGATCGTCGGATGGGGTTACGACCGCAATCAGAATTTCAGCGTCAAGCTTGCCGACAAGTCCAAGGCGCTCGATCAACTCGCGCGCCATCTGTCTCTTTACAATGATCGCATTGAGGTAACCAGCGTTGACGGCTTGGCAGATCGCCTCAATCGCATCGCTGCCCGCGAGGAAGACGCGCCGGCTCGATCAGCTCAGAAGCCCGTCGCTGCGCCTGCCAATCCTCTTGCCGGTCCTTCTCAAGAGTCGGCGCAGAACGCCACAGAGCAGCCCGCCAGCGAGAGTGACGACGCGAAGGAAGTCAAAGACCCCATCGGAGCTGCGGAGATCATAGCTGCCGCTCCAGCGCGATTCTACCGCGCCGTTCTGCCGCCTGAGCCTGAGTGGCCTGCGCAGGACGACGGGAAAATTGACTGCGACTACGACCCAACACGCGGCAATTACAACCTATAGTATAGCATCTAAACGAAAGGCACGCACCCATGGCAAACCAACTTGCAACGAATATTGTAGACGCGGCTATCGCTGCTGACACTGCAATCGCATCGCTGCGCACTGCTCTCGATACGATCAAAACGAACGAAATCGCGCTTCTCAACCAGCTTGGTACGGGCGCGAACACTCATATCATGGGTCGCGGCAATCTCGGCGGCATCGCTGCCAGCAAGGTCGAGAACACCCCGCCCGACAACCGAACTGTTGAACAGATCGCGCGTGCGGCCTGGGCACCGGAGCTTCTCTGATGGTCGCCAGTTCGCAGGAAAACCGCACGATGACCAAGACCTATTCCGACATCATCAATGATATCGCCTTGCTTGATGAGCATCTCGCGGTATCGGAAGAGGCGGCATCCCGCCTAGCCTATGACGCCGTTGTCACAGGATCAGCCGACGCCGCGAAGGAAATCTCTCGCCTCAATGCCGAGATCCGCCGCGCTAAATCAGAACGCAAGACCGTTGTCGCGGCGGCTGAGGTTGCCCGTCAGCGCGAGGCCGAAGCTCGGGAAGCGGTAGACGCCGCCTCCATCGCTGCCGCTCTCGGTGAAGCTCGCAGCGCCGCTCAGCGCCTTGTCGAGAAAGCAGAAGCTGCCGACGCCCTCGTGATCGAGCTTACGGACACGATCAGCGAAATCGCGTCCCTTGAGCGCGTCGTGCATTCCCATCTCCGCGCTGCTCGCACAACGCCTCCTGGGGCGCTGATCGGGCGCAATGGCCTCTCCTTTTCCATCGTGGAACGCCTTTCTGCCATCGTTCGCGGTGACCGCGCCCGGCTTCCGACGATGAAAACTGCCGTCGACACGGCCTGCATCGGTTGGGCTTTCATTCTCAATGACGAAGATAAGTAGAAGGATTTTGCGCAAATGGAGCTGAACCCGAACGCTGCGAGCATTCTATTTCCAAGCGATGCGCCCAAGGCTGAGCAGCCCGCCGCTGCCGATGCGATCAGATCGCCAACGCTCACCCTCGCCACCAAGCCTGATGTGAGACTGGACAGCCCCAATCCTCCTGCCGGCCAGTCCACACAGCCGACCGCGCAGACCGGCGACGATGTTGCCACTTCACTCTTCGGTGACACGACGAAGCCCGAATATTCGAGCCTCGTCAGTGCCGAGTTGGACGCATATACGCTCGACGCCATCCGAGACGGCAACACAGATCAGGCTGATGCGATCAAGCATGCGACCCGATCGCTTGCATCCGATCTTTCCGAGGCGGGAACGCCAGCCGAAGAATTCAAGTCAGCCATGGAGATCGTGCGGCAATCGCGGCAGTCCTTCGCTGAAACTACCCCTGAGCAGGCCAAAGCGGCCCATGACGCCGGTATGCTGGCCGTCGCCGCCGCTGGCATTACCCAGGCCGATCTTAGCTCAGCACGTCGATTTATCGACCATCTCGAACGCAAGTCGCCCGGCGTAAAGGCCAGCCTCGACGCCCACGGCGCGGGGAATGACATCAACCTGATCCGCAAGGCCATCACCGAAGCCAAGCGACGCGGCTTCTAAGGCGAGACAGAGAGGACACGACTTTGGTAACTGTGCCCACATACGAACGCGATCAGGTCTTGCGCCCTCAGTTCCGGCAAGGGATTGACGTGCAAGCCACGCCTGATGATTTCGGCGCGGCTATCGGGCGCGGCACGCAACAGCTTGCCCAGGGCGGCACGCAGTTGGCCGACGCGATGCAGGCCGCTCAGCACCTTGCCGACGAAACCATAGCGCGAGATGCAACAAACCAGTTCATCAAGGCCAAGGACGCGCGGCTATACGGAAGCCAGAGCGACAACGGCTCGACCTCGACCGGTTATCTGCAAACGGACGGACAGAACGCCATCAATGGCGTTTCGGACCTGAACAAGGGCCTTGAGGAAGATCGCCTCTCCATCTCCTCGAAACTCACGCCTGCCCAGCAGAAGCTATTCGATCCTGCCGCTCAGACCATTACGACGGACGCCAACCGTACGGCTATCCAGCATCGCGGCTCGGAGCTGAAGAAATATGCCGTCGCCACGGCAACGTCTCAGGTCGAGACGTTCAAAGATCAGGCTGCGAAAACCAACGATCCGGCGCAGTGGCAAAAATACAGCGGCGCGATGATCGCCACAATTCAGGATTTGGGCCACAAGCAAGGATGGTCCGACGAACAGATTTCTGCGGAAACCGCTACGCAAACGTCTGACCTATACCGTCAACGAACGTTGTTGATGGCTCAAGATGACCCGGTGCAAGCTGCCGACTTCCTTGAGAAGAACAAAGACAAGCTCGATCCGGTCACGCTGATCAACACGCGTCAGGCCATCATGAAGCCCCTCAGTGAGGCGGCGGGGCGCGATGCCGTTGCCAACGTGCAGGCCCACGGCGGCAAGACTGGTCAATCGCTCGATCAGGTAACAGACCGCATCATCGGTGCGGAGAGCGGCGGCGATGCAAGCGCGTCAAACCCGAATTCGTCCGCGTCTGGCTTGGGTCAGTTTCTCGATAGCACCTGGGTAAGCATGGTTCGGAAATACAGGCCCGACCTTGCCGGGCAATCGAACGCCGACTTGATCGCAATGAAGTCGGACCCGTCGCTTGGGCGTGAAATGACCATGCGATATGCGCAGGAGAATGCTGCCACGCTCCAGCAGGCGGGATATGCGCCCACTGCTGGCAACATCTATCTCGCCCATTTTCTCGGGCCTGCCGGTGCCAAGCAGGTTCTTGGAGCGAATGAGCGCAAGCAGGCGTCCGATGTCCTGCCTGCAGCTGTGATCGCGGCCAATCCGTTCCTCAAGGGCATGACGATTGCGGACTTGCAAGCTTGGGCGGAAAAGAAAATGGGCGGATCTGGCGGCGTTGTTCCGACTTACTCGCCCCGTGTCGCATCCGTCGTGAACGCCATGCCGGGAAATCTGAGGCAGCAGCTCAACGAAGCCAGCAATCAGGACGTTCAATCTTGGGCGACAGGGCAAGCCAGCATTGCGAAGGCGCAGCAGTTGCAGGTTGAAAACTCCGTCAAGCTGCGGATTGCCCAGGGCGATACGTCCCTCACCGCTGCGGAAATCAACAATAATGCCGCGCTGGACGATGGCGCTAAGGCCACATTGCTGAACAGCTTCAACGAAAAGTTCAAGCAGATCCAGCAAACTCAGGACGATATTGCATCTTTCGCGGCGGGAAAGCTTGTCGTTGACCCGTACAGCGAGGACGGCAGGAAGCGCGTGAATGCGATCTGGACCGAAGCAACAAAGAATTCGCAGCAAGGCGCTGATAACCGACCCATCGTCAGCGGCATTGTGCAGCAAACTGGTATGGTACCAACTCCAGTTATGGGCGCTCTTCGCAAGGCGGCAACGTCGCAGAACCCGAAGGCCGTCGAGCAAGCATTGTCCTACTCGTCTCAGTTGAGGCAGATCGACCCGCACGTCTTCGCGAGGAGCGCGGGCGGCAGTGACATCGAAGATAAGGCCGTCCTTTACGATCACCTTACGGGAATGGTCGGACTTTCCTCCGGCGATGCCACCCGAAAAATCATGGAGCTGAACGATCCGCAAAAGCAGGCTGATCGCAATGCTCTCATCAAATCGCCCGACACTGAGAAGTGGCTCAAGGATACGGCGACGGAAAACGATGCGCGGAACGTCTTCTATCCGGGCTTCTTTTCGACCAACTTCACGCCGAAGCTTGGCGAAACGCCGGCCCAGGCGGCGGCGGCGACGGCTGAGTATCGCGACATTCTGCAAGAGAGCCTTGTCGATACGAACGGCGACAAGGAGCTTGCCAAAACCCTTGCCGGCGAACGGTTCAAGAAGCGCTACGGCGTATCGGATTACAACCTGTCCGGCACGAAAGCCATCACGCGCCTTCCGCCCGAAGTCACCTATCCTGTTGGCACTGACGGCACATGGGGATACATCGGCGATCAGGCCAAGGACGCGCTCAAGAAGGAAGGCGTCACCGCCAGAGAAGTTTTTTTGCAATCCGACGATCGCACGAATGCAGACGTGAAGGCCGGCAATCCGGCTCGATACGTGCTGTTTTACAAGGACGGCGACGGCTTCATTCAGCAATACCAGCATCCGTTCTATGCCGAACCGCCGACGCGATCCCAGGTTTTCGAAGCTCAGAAAAAGCAGGCTGAGGCAAAGCGTGATGCGAATATCACGGCGGTCGAAGAGCAGAAAAAGGCAGAGTGGCGGCATTACTACGAGCAAGCCGGCATCGACGTTCCTGATGAGTACAAGGCAAAGCCTCAGGCCAAGGTCGAACCCGCTCAGCCGAAAATCGATGGCGAACCCGGCCGCCTTCCTAGCTCAGATGCGCTTGGCAATGCCGTTCCCAACTAAGGATTTCATCAATGCCTTTCGATACACAGACCGACATTGCACCGACGATCTCCAGCAACGCGCAGTCGCAGGCCGCCGCTGATCCGTCCACCTTGTCCACGGTAGGCGCGGCGTTCCGTCAGAACAACATGGTGGGATCGTTTCTAGCCAGCGATGCCGCTTGGACAAGGATGCGCGGCGGCTTTGACGATATCGACCGAGACTATAACGTTTTCGATGACATCAAGGGCTATGAGAACCATATGGGCCGTTTCGAAAACGTGTTCAATGCTCGCGCCGCCGCCGCCGTGAAAGCCGATATCGACCGCGAGACACAAGACAAGAAGATCCTTGAAGCGAGCGGCTGGACTGGCACCGTTGCGAATGTGGGCGCGTCGGTCATCGATCTGCCGTCGCTCATTCCTGTAGGCGCACTTGTCGGAAATGGCGGGAAGGTTGGCTATTCGGTCGTAAAGTCTGCGGTTGCCGGCGCTGCATCGGCTGGAGCTGCGACGGCCCTACAGGAGGCCGGATTGCAGGCTACGCAGGAGACGCGCCCTCTTTCTCAGAGCGCGACTGCTGTAGGCGGTTCGGTGCTGCTTGGCGCTCTGCTGGGCGGCGGCATTGCCACGGTGATGAACCGAGGCGAATATTCAGCGGCCTCGAAAGCTCTCCAAGATGCGACGCATCCGAATTTCGATGCCGAGACCGATGCACTGCACGCCGATCTCACAGCCATGTCGCGCCATGGGCAATCTGTTGGCGCTGCCGCCACTCCACGAGAGCCCATTACGAATTTCGATGTAGCAGGGACCGCTGCCAGTGCGACCGCAAAGGCGACGGCAAAGCTCAACCCGCTGCTGCGCACGATCCAGTCGCCATCACAGACGGTGCGCGAAGTCGCCGCGCAGATGTTGGAAAACCCCGTCTATCTCAAGCGGAACCTTCAGGGCCTGGGCGACGCCGCTGCTGAAACCAGCATGCACGAATGGACACGAGGCGCTGTGTCGTCGGCTGTCGAGGACTTCAATTCTGCCTACACCTCGTTGAGGAAGCGCGGCCTTGCCATGACCCGCGATGATTTCAATGATCTCGTTGGCGAGGCTATGCGCCGTGGCGACCAATCCGACATTCCAGAGGTTGCCCAGGCCGCTCAATCAGCGCGCGCGAAGGTTTTCGACCCGCTGAAAGACCGCGCCATCAAGGCCGGGCTGCTGCCGGAGGACGTGACGCCCGATACCGCCCAGTCTTACTTCTCCCGCATGTGGTCTCGCCCGAAGATCGAGGCCGATGAAGCAGGCTTCAAGAAAATCCTGCGCGACTATTTCGACGGTCAGGTAAATGCGGCGGCAGAACGTGAGGCATCCCACACGGATCAGGTTTTGAATTCGCTGGCGTCGGTTCGTGACGCCATCACGAACGGCATTTCCGAGCGCGCCGCTGGGCTGGCTGGTATCAAGAATGCCGTCGCTCAGCACCTGCCGGGGGAAAGCCTTGAGGCATTCGAGACCGGCTTCAATCAGATCGCCGGCAGGACCGCGCAGGCGCTAGATAACGCCGATTTGGCGAAGATCGACAAGGTAGACCGGCAGATGGCAGAGCATTCCGGTCGAGGCAAGTTTGAATTTTTGGACGAAGCCGACCGCGCCGATTATGTGAACAGCATCGTTGATAACGTCTACGATGTCCTCACTGGTCGTAGCCATGATGGTGCTATGCCTGTCGGGATTGTTGTCACGAAGCGCGGCCCTCTGGCAGAGCGCACGCTCAACATTCCTGACAAACTGGTTGAGCAATACCTTGAAAGCAATGCCGATTTCGTCATGCGTCGCTATGCCCGCACCATGGCGGCGGATATCGAGCTGAAGAACCGCTTCGGCTCCGTCACGATGAAAGAGCAGATAGAGAAGATCCGGGCAGAGTATGCCGATTTGCGTGCGCAGGTCGAAGGCCGGACTGCTGACGGTGCGGCAAAATTCAATGAGCTGAAGAGGCTCAGCGACCGCGAGCGATCTGACATCAAAGACATTAACGCTGTGCGCGACATGCTGCGAGGCAACTACCGGCCTGAGGTGCAATCAGGCAATTGGGCGCGCGTCGTCAACGCCGCCATGGCCTTCAATTACGTTCGCATGCTTGGCGGCGTCGCGGTTTCATCCCTTGTTGATGCCGTCCGCCCTGCCATGGTCCACGGTCTGACGGCATTCATGAGCGACGGCTTGCGCCCGCTGATCACTCGGACGGCTGCGCTGAAGATGACCCGCAATGAGGCGAAAGAAGCCGGCGCGATTGCCGAGAAAATTCTTCATTCGCGGTTGGCGTCCATGGCCGAACTGACCGACCCCTATGCGCACGGCACTGTAGCCGAACGGTTCCTTCACAACATGGCGGCTCCTGCGTTTACGAAGATGACAGGCATCCTTCATTGGGGCGACTTTATGAAGGAGATGACGGCGACGATGACGCAGAACCGCATCTTGAAGAATGCGGAAATCGCTGCGAGCAAGGGTTTCGACGCGCTGCCTCGCCTGGAAAAGCAGTACATGGGCTATCTCGGCGTCGGACAGGACAAGGCTGAACTGCTGGGCCGGCTGTTCCGAGAGCACGGCGATACGCTCGATGGCGTTCGCGTCGCCAATAGTCAGAGCTGGCCCGCTGAGGCCGAACACATGGTCAGGGCATGGCGAGCCGCCATCAACAAGGACGTTGACAGTATCATCGTCACGAAGGGCATCGGTGATGTGCCGCTGTTTGCCAACACGCCGACCGGTCGGGCGCTGCTGCAATTCAAGAGTTTCATGCTCGCAGGCAATCAGCGCGTGTTGCTACGCGGCCTCGCTGAGGACAAGACCAGATTTTGGGGCGGCGTGACGGCAAGCGCTGGCGTGGGAATGCTGATTTACGCTCTCAAGCAGATCGAAAGCGGTCGCCCGCTGTCGGACAATCCTGGGACATGGATCATGGAAGGTCTCAACAGGTCCGGCACGTTCGATATCCTGTTTGAGGCGAACAACGCCATGGAGAAACTTGGTGTGCCGGGCATGTTCGCGGGTGCTGCCGCTGCTTTCCCGAATGCCAGCCAGCGCCCGCCAGCATCGAAGTTTGCCAACCGGTCGCTCGTTGGATCATACCTGGGGCCGTCCTTCGAATTGGCGAACGATCTCATATCGACTGTGGGCGTGGCTGTTGGCGCGGCGCATGGTCAGACGATAACGGCTGGCAATATCTCCACCATGCGGCGGCTCATCCCCTTTGCCAGCCTTCCCTATTGGCGCTGGCTGATCGATGGGCAGATTTTGACGCCGATGAAGGAGCACGCGAAAAAGTAGGCATCGCGCCGGCAGGATAGAGCGACGGGTTGGCCCGATTTCGACGGACGGCCCCGAATTTCCCCGTGTTCTTGATGCTTACCGATTTTCGATATCGTCGCAAAATCATCTGCGAAACGGATATCGGTATGGACGCGAACCAAATTCCCTCAGACAAGATGCGTGAAGATGCGTTGAAGGCGCTAGAGACGGTCGCAAACGGGTGGATCCCTGGTAGCATTCGGCATTTTGAGCGGAGCCTAGCGCAAGCGGTCATCGACCCGAACGTGAATGGCTTCGAGGCTCTTTCCTTGGCTTATAGCGCGCTTACTGTTGCGGACGCAGGAGTTGATGACGCGCTGCAGCACGGCTGGTACGTAGATAAAGCCATGAGCCTTATGCGGCGGGCCATGGACAGCTTCAGCCTGCTCGCAGCATCTCAGGCAAGTCAGGCGGCGGTGAACTGATGACGGCATTGCGCATGACATCGTGCCCCGTATGCGGAAGTGAGATCGATTCTCCGTCGCTGGAAACGGTAGTTGACGTTCACGGCCTGACGCAAATGGAAGCCTCGGTCCTTTCTGCGGTTTGGCTGGCTGGCGGGCCGGCCATGACAGAAGCAATATTCGACGCCATGTATCAGGACGATCCTGACGGCGGGCCTACGCTAACAAATATGTATCTAGCCCTAAGGCGAAGCTTGGCCGGCATCAACGCCAAGCTTGCTGTAGCCGGAATATGGATCGAGAAAGCTGGATACCGGCAAGGCTATCGGCTGGTTATCGGAGGTCGCCGTGATGTCCGTTAAGAAGTTCGTTTGCTCGTGCTGTGGGTCTGAGGTAAATAATCCATCGCTCCTTCTTGTCATAGATGAGATCGGCCTATCAAAGCAGGAGGGGCGGTTGCTGGAGGTAGTCTGGCGCGCGAATGGAAATCCTGTCATGCCTGAACGCGCGCTGGCTTCCATGTACGCCGACGATCCTAATGGCGGGCCTGAGCCCGGGCGAAAGGGCTATCTTGCATTCAAAGTGACTCTCTGCCACCTCCGTAAAAAGCTCCGTGATTACGGCGTGTGGATCGAGAATATAGGATACCGGCAAGGCTACCGGCTGGTTCTTGACCGCTCCATAAAGTTCGTTCCGGCCAACCGTCGTGCCGCATAGTTTTTGATATAGGCTGGTTTTTTCTCTGTTTCCCAGCCGTCTAGCCGCCTCGGGTTGTCCATGCCCCGAGGCGGCTTTTTTACATTCATGAGGATGAAGCATGCGCGACGATGCTGAACTGATCAGCCTGGGCAAGAAGCTAGATGAAGCGCGCCGCGTTTACGCTGCGATGGTCGAGGCGATCCCGGCAGGCACGAATGCGGAGGTTGAAGCGGCTGCTATCGATGCGGCTGCGGCTCCCGTTGCATCGTTGGCGCGTGAGATTGCCGAGATGACTGCGGAAAGCGACGAAGCTCATGCAGTCAAGGCGCGCGCTCACGCATTCCTTGCCGGTCAATCTAATTGAGATCGTCACCGTCTGACGACGCGCCAGCTTCCCATTTTCGAATCATCCTGTCTCATCCAAACGCAAAATGGATGGAGGGTTTTATGGCGGGTAGCGGCTGAAAAATCGGAAATTATTCAACAAAATCAATGATATTTGGCGGAAGAGGTGGGATTCGAACCCACGGTACGGTTTCCCGCACGCCGGTTTTCAAGACCGGTTCCTTAAACCACTCGGACACTCTTCCAAGCAACTGAAAAGGCCTGAAAAATCCATAGTGCTGATTTTTCGAAACCGGCTGTGGCTACCGGTTTTCTGCCCAATCACTCGACGGCTGGCTTTTTAGCAGCTTTGGTCGCCGCGTCAACTTGTTCCGCCTAGCTCCTTCGCATTCTCGATATCGGCTGGAACGGCAATTGAGGAATATCGATCGAGTCAGGCGGCGCTGTGGGAACTTCATATCGTCAGCGCGCTAAAAATAAGGTGGCCCGGCCGCTGGAAAGGGCCGGGCCACCTTCGCCAGGTCAGGGGTCAAATCTGACTGAAGCAGGCTATTAATAAGTTATGCTTAGCTTTTGTCAATTATCAGTGCGCCGGGCCAAGCACTTGATGATCGCCGCCATGTTGATGGCTTCGGCTATCCGGGATAGTTTCCTTCCATGACTCCTGACGATCACTCCCTGTCTCTCGGTATCAAACCCCTCGCCGGCCTTGCCCTCACCGCTTTTTTCAACCGGGATGCCGTCGTGGTCGCGGCCGACTTGATCGGGATGCGCTTCACCATTGCGGAAATTGGCGGTCGAATCGTCGAGACGGAGGCCTATAAGCCCGATGACGAGGCCTCCCACGCATATCGCGGTCCGACACCGCGCAACGCCGCCATGTTTGGACCGGCGGGCCACGTCTATGTCTACCGCTCCTACGGCATTCACTGGTGTCTGAACTTCGTTTGCACCAGGGGAAGCGCCGTGCTCATCCGGGCGATCGAGCCGGAAAACGGCATAGAAGACATGATCCGGCGGCGGGGGCTGGCCGACATCGTTTCGCTGTGCAACGGCCCGGGCAAGCTCTCGCAGGCGCTTGCTATCGATATAAGCCTCAACGGCCGATCGCTGGATGCGGACCCATTTTCGTTGTCTCGCGCGGAACCAGTGCCGATCGTCTCAGGCAAGCGCATCGGCATCACGAAGAATGTCGATCCGCTCTGGCGCTTCGGTGCTGCCGGTTCACGCTTTGTCAGCCGCCGTTTTCCATGATCGAACAAAAACGGCCGCCGGGGTGGTGCCCGGCAGCCGCTGAGCCACGCAGTGAAACTGGAAAGGCTGCGTAGCTATTCCATCGCGACGCTGTGGTCGACCGCCGGCGGTGCCTTCGGCTTGCGCAAGAGCATCAGCAGCGGCATGGCGAAGATCGACATCAGCATCAGCAGCTTGAAGTCGTCTATATAGGCGATGATGGTCGCCTGCGTCGTGATCATGCTATCAAGCGAGGCCCTGCCCGCCGCCGTGAGCGGGCTCACGCCCTGCGCCGCCGTGAGGCCGAAATATCGATTGAATGGCGTGACATAGGCGGCGATATTGGCATGGTTGACCTGTGTATTCTCGGTAATCAGCATCGAGACGACCGAAATGCCGACACTGGAGCCGATATTACGCGAGAGGTTGTAGAGGCCGGTCCCCTCGCCCCGCATCTGCGCCGGCAGCGTCGCGAAGGCAATGGTTGTCAGCGGCACGAAGAGGAAGCCGAGGCCGGCACCCTGGACGAAGCCGACCGAAATCAGCGTCCATTGCGAAACATCCGGCGTCCAGCCCGTCATGTCGTACATGGCCCAGGCCGTCAGCGCGAGGCCGATGAACAATAGCCAGCGCGTGTCAACTTTACCGATCAAGCGTCCGACCAGAAACATGCAGAACATGGTGCCGAGGCCGCGTGGCCCCATGACGATGCCGGCTGTGACGACCGGATAGCCCATCAACGTCTGCAGATAGGGCGTCATCAGCGCCAGCGAAGCCAGGTAGGTCACGCCGACGATGAAGATGAACAGGATGCTGACGGCGAAGTTCTGGTCCGTGAAGAGCCGCGGATTGACGAAGCTTCGCTCGGCCGTGAACATGTGCACCAGAAAGAGATAGAAGGCGCTGACGCAGACGAGCGCCTCGATGATGATCTCGCTCGAATAGAACCAGTCGAGCTGTTCGCCGCGATCGAGGAACAGCTGCAAGCCGGCAATCGTAATCGAGAGCATGCCGAAGCCGAACCAGTCGAGCTTGGCGAGTGCGTCGAGCTTGGTTTCCGTCACGTAGACGACGATACCGAAGAAGGCGAGCGCGCCGATCGGCACGTTGATGTAGAATACCCAGCGCCAACTGATATTGTCGGTCAGCCAGCCGCCGATGACGGGACCCAGAACCGGCCCGACCATGACCGAGACGCCGAACAGCGCCATGGCACGGCCGCGCTCCTCGACATTGTAGATATCGAGCAGGATGCCCTGTGACAGCGGTACGAGCGAAGCGCCGAACAGGCCCTGCAGCAGGCGGAAGCCCACAATCTGTATCAGCGATTCCGACAGGCCGCACAGCACCGAGGCAACGACAAAGCCGGCGATTGCCACCAGCAAGACCCGCTTGCGGCCGAATTTTGCCGAGAGGAAGCCGGAGGGCGGCGTCATGATCGCGGCGGCGACGATATAGGACGTCAGGACCCAGTTGATCTGGTCGGCGCTGGCGGAAACGTCGCCCTGGATATGCGGCAGGGCGACATTGGCGATGGTGGTATCCAGCGCCTGCATGATGACGGAAAGGATGACGCAGGCGGTGATCGCGCCACGATTGGCAACGGGCGCTGCGGGAGAAGCGGTGGTGGTATTACTCATGATCCTGACCGCGGGAATGACCCAGCAGGTTGGTAATGAAATCAGGCAGGCCGCGGGCATGGCCGGTGTCGACATCGGCGACGACGCTCATTCCGACGCGCAGCGGAGGCTTGCCCGCCGTGTCGTCGATATTGATGATCATCGGTATGCGTTGGACGACCTTCACCCAGTTGCCGGTCGTGTTCTGCGCCGGCAGAAGCGAGAAGCTGGAACCGGATGCCGGCGCTATGCTGGCAACCGTGCCCTTCCAGGTCACGCCGGGATAGGCGTCGACCGAGATATCGACCTTCTGGCCGGGCCGGACATAGGTGAGTTCGGTTTCCTTCGGGCTGGCGTTGATCCATAGATGCGTGGTGGAAACCAGCGAGAATCCCGGTTGGGAAGCCGTCAGATAGGCGCCGACCTGCAGCGAGGGTACGTTTGCGGTCACGCCGTCGAAGGGGGCTTTGACGACGGTGTCGTCAAGTTCGCGTTGTGCATTGTCAACCGCAGCCTTCGCCTGCAGATAGAGCGGGTTCTGCTCCGGAGGCAGATCGGCAGTGCCTTCGCCGCCCAACTGGGCGAGAGTCGCGGCGGCTGTGGCCTTTGCGACCAATACCTTCTGCTGCGCGGCTTCGAGATTGTGTCTGGCCTGGTCGAGAGCCGCCTTGGAAGCGACCGAATTGGTGATCAGGTTCTGCTGGCGGTCGAATTCCGTCTGATAGTACGGGATGTCGGCCTGCGCCTGCGCAATTTCCGACAGGGATTGCTTGTAGCTCGCCTGCAGGTTCAGGATCTGGTTCCTGGCATTGCCGAGTTGCGCTTTCGCGCCCTCGAGCGCGATTCGGAACGAATCGGGCTTCAGGCGGAAAAGCACCTGTCCTTTCTTCACCACCTCGTTTTCATGCACGTCGACCGAGATTACCGTGCCGGAAACGTCGGTGGAAACACCGACCATATCGGCCTGAATGTAGGCATTGTCCGTGGACATGATCTGCCCGCCGGTGACGTAGTAGTAGCCACCGATGACAAGCGCGACCGGAAGCAGCGCAAACAGGACTGGTCGCGTCATGCCACGGCGCTTGCGCGGCGCCTCCGGGGGCGCTGCCGGTGCGGCCGGCGCAGTCGTCGAAGGCTGGGGCGCCGGGTTGGAGGATGGAGCCTCGGCGACGGGAGCTTGATTTTGTTCGGAGGAGTTTGCGTTCGCGGGTACGCGAAGTGGGGAGGATGCTTCAGCCATGTTGTAACTCTTTATCGACTGCTTTTGAACGGCAGGCGCTAACCAGGTTCGATTTCATAAGGGTAAGCAATTCATAGAGGCGCTCTTGATCTTCCTGAGAGGCGCCTTCGAGCGCTTCCTTGCGCGACTGTTCGCCAATGCTGCGCATGGCGTCCATCAACGGCCGGGCCTCTTCGCGCATATAGAGGAGCCAGCTGCGCCGATCGTTCGGATGCTGCCGGCGCTCCACCAGCCCCCGTTCGCTGAGCTTGTCCAGAATACGCACCAGCGTGATCGGCTCGATTTCCAGAATTTCGGCCAGTCCGGCCTGATGGATACCTTCATTGTTTGCAAGGTAGGCAAGGGTTTGCCACTGCGAGCGCGTCAGGCCCAAATCCTTCGCGCGCTGCTCGAATCTCTTTCGAAGCAGTCGCGCAACGTCATGGAGGAGAAAACCAACGGTGGGGGTCGAAATCATTGTATGGGGAGCCTGCTATTCATAAGCAACCTTATAATTGTTGTTACGTATAGTAAGCGCCCATGTGATACAAGAGGGTGGGCGTTCAACAAATGGCGATGGTCAACATGTCGCAGGGAGTGTCACAAAGATGTCGCAGCAGGCTTCGGTTGGGGTGCAATGCATATATTCTGCAATTCTTGCATACGGGCGCTTGCAGTTACCAATTGAAAAGGCGCGAACGAATCGTCCGCGCCTTTTTCGGCAGTTTCGCGGCTGCGGTCGCTCTCAGTGGCTCGTCCACCCGTCGAGAGCGCGTCCTGACTAGCGTCGGCTCAGAAGGCCGATCAGATAGCCGATGCCTGCTGCGGCAGCGACCATGAAGATCGGCTCTTCGCGAACTCTCTCGCGCAACTGCTCCGTTATCTCCTGGGCTTCCTCCGCGACGACAGATTTCGCTCCCTGCCCCACAGCCGCCACGCTTTGTGACAGCTTTGCCAGATCTTCGCGTAAGGCTGCGACCTGGGCGGCAAGATCCTCCATTGCCGTTTCCGTTTGTGCTCGCGCCGAAGACGACTGAGTAGAGGCTGACTTGGTCTCTGCCATCGTGTGCTCCTTATGTTTCCGCATTGCTAGAACGCTGCCGCTTCTCAAAGGTTCCGGCATGGCTGCACCTCATCAGGCGATTTCCCCGCTGGCTCTTCAATTCCGGTTCGGATTGTTCTAAGGAACTCCGATTGTTTCGCCTGCGGGCGAAGACTTGATTATGACGAGGTTTGCTTTCCGATGTTCGACGTGCTGAGAAAAATCGCCCAGACCTGGGTTGCCAAGGGTTTGTTGCTTCTTCTTGCCGCGGCCTTCGGCGTGTGGGGCGTCGAGCGGTCCCTCATCACGGGCGGCGGCAGCAATACAGTTGTCACGGTCGGCGATCAGCACATCGATACCAATGAGTTCCGCCTTGCCTATCGTCGCCAGATCCAGGCGATCAGCCAGCAGCTGCGCATGCAGATCACACCGGAACAGGCTCGCGCCTTCGGCATCGGGCAACAGACGGTGGCGCAGCTCGTCGCCGGCGCTTCGCTCGATCAGCTTGCCGCCGATATGAACCTCGGCCTCTCGCAAGACCGCCTTGCCAAGCTCATCGGCGACGATCCGGCCTTCAAGGCTGCGAACGGAGCCTTTGACCGCCAAAAGTTCGATATGCTTCTGCGCAACAGCAACATATCGCCCGATGATTATATCAAGGAGCGCAGCAAAGTCGCGATCCGCAGCCAGATCGTCGAGGCTGTGTCGAACGGCTTTGTCGCACCGGCGGTTCTCGCCGATGCGGTCAAGCAGTATCACGACGAGACCCGCAGCATCGATTATCTGTTGCTGACCAATGCCAATATCGATCCCGTCAAGGCGCCGGCCGACGACGTGTTGCAGAAATGGTTCGATGGCGTGAAGTCGAAATACCGTGCGCCCGAATACCGCAAGTTCGCCTATGTGAAGTTGCAGGCCGAAGATATTGCCGATGTCGCAAGTGTCACGGATGACGAAGTGCGGGCGCAGTTCGACAAGCGCAAGGACAGCTTCACGACGCCCGCGACCCGCACCATCGAGCAGCTGACCTTCGCCAACAAGGATCTCGCCAACGCCGCAGCCGATGCGCTGAAGACGGGAACCACCTTCGATCAGCTCGTCTCCGATCAAGGCAAGAAGCCGTCCGACGTGCTGCTCGGCACCTTCACCAAGGATCAGGTTCCGGACAAGACCGTTGCCGAAGCGGCGTTTGCCGTCTCCAAGGAAGGCGGCACCACGCCTGTCGTGGACGGTTCTTTCGGTCCGGTCATCCTGCGTGTGACGAATGTGAAGAACGAAACGGCCAAGAATTTCGACGATGTCAAGGAAGATATCCGCAAGCAGATTGCGCTCGGCAATGCCGCCAATGAAATCACCAGCGTCCACGACAAGTTCGAAGACCTGCGCGGCTCCGGCGCATCGTTGCAGGATGCGGCATCGCAACTCAAGCTGAAGCTCGTTACCATCGATACGATCGATCAGACCGGCCTCGATCAGAACGGCAATGAGATCAAGGATCTGCCGGCTCGCCAGCAGCTGATCTCGGAAGTCTTCAAGGCCGATCAGGGTGGCAACCCTGCTCCCCTGACGGTCGGCAATGATGGCTACATCTGGTATGATGTCATGAACGTCACGCCCGATCATGATCGCCCGCTTTCCGAAGTCCGTGAAAAGGCAGTTGCCGACTGGACCGCCGAGCAGCAGAAGGTCGGGCTTGCCGCCAAGGCGGCCGAGCTGAAGCAGGAGGCGCAGAAGGGCAAGTCGCTTGCCGACATCGCGGCGCCGCTTGGCATCGCTGTTGAAAGCAAGACCGGCATCACGCGCTCGACGGATGATCCGGTTCTGGGTCGCGGCGGTATCGCTGCCGCCTTCTCCGGTCCGGTCGATACGGCCGCCAACGCCGTCGGCGCCGATGACACGACGCAGATCCTGCTCAAGGTCACCGATGTCAACGACAATCCGACGACCGATGCGCTGAGCAACGACGATCAGCAGGTGGCCCAGATCGCCAATGCTGCCGGCGACGATATCCTCGACCAGATAGTCGGCCAGCTGCAGTCCAAATACGCCGTAACGGTCAACCAGAGCCTCGCCGAACAGGCGATGTCCCGCTAGACCCATACGGGAGGATGGATCATCAATGACAGAATTGAAGCCTTTCCTCGCCAAGGTCGCCAATCGTGAGGCGCTGACGCGGGACGAAGCCCGGCAGGCATTTGAAATCCTGATGTCGGGCGAGGCCACGCCGTCGCAGATCGGTGCATTTCTCATGGCGCTGCGCGTTCGCGGCGAGACGGTGGATGAAATTGTCGGCGCCGTGACGACTATGCGCGCCAAGATGCTGCCGGTGAAAGCGCCCGCTGATGCGATCGATATCGTCGGCACCGGCGGCGATGGCTTTGGCACATACAATATCTCGACGCTGGCGGCATTCATCGTCGCCGGCGCGGGCGTGCCCGTCGCCAAGCACGGCAATCGTGCCCAAAGTTCCAAGGCCGGCACTGCCGACACGCAGTCCGTATTGGGTATCAAGCTCGATATCGGACCGGAGACGATTGCCCGCTGCATTCGGGAAGCCGGTATCGGCTTCATGTTCGCGCAGCTGCATCATTCTTCCATGCGCCATGTCGGCCCCTCGCGTGTCGAACTCGGCACGCGCACGATTTTCAATCTCCTTGGTCCGTTGTCCAATCCTGCCGGCGCTCGTCGCCAGCTGCTGGGCGTCTTCGCGCCACAATGGGTATTGCCGCTGGCCGAGGTGCTGAAGGATCTCAACGCAGAGAGCGTCTGGGTCGTGCACGGCGACGGCCTGGACGAGATCACCACGACGGGCAAGACCTCCGTAGCGGCCCTGGAAAACGGGAAGATTCGTAGCTTCGAACTGACACCGGCCGATTTCGGCCTGCAACATGCCGACCTTGCCGATCTCAAGGGTGGTGACGGCGTTGCCAATGCCGCAGCCCTTCGCGCAGTGCTCGCCGGCGAAAAGAACGCCTATCGCGACATCGCCCTTGCCAATGCGGCGGCCTCGCTGGTCATTGCCGGCAAGGCTGAAACGCTGCATGATGGCATGAAGCTCGCGGCTCATTCGCTCGATAGCGGTGCCACCGCCGTTGCACTGGAAAAGCTCATTGCCGTTTCCAATGAAGAAGGACAGGACTAGGACATCATGAGCGATATCCTTAGAAAGATCGAGGCCTACAAGCGCGAGGAAATCGCTGCTGCCAAGGCCAAGCTTTCCCTTGCCGATCTCAAGGCCATGCAGGCTGACCAGTCCGCGCCGCGCGGCTTTCACAGGGCGCTGCTTGCCCGGCAGGAATCCGGTGTTTTCGGCCTGATTGCCGAAATCAAGAAGGCAAGCCCGTCCAAGGGCCTGATACGCCCCGATTTCGACCCGCCTTCGCTCGCCAAGGCCTACGAGGCCGGTGGTGCGGCTTGTCTTTCGGTGTTGACCGATACGCCAAGTTTCCAGGGTGCTCCGGAATTTCTGACGGCTGCCCGCGCGGCCTGCTCGCTGCCGGCACTGCGCAAGGACTTCATGTTCGATACCTATCAGGTCCAGGAAGCCCGTGCCTGGGGTGCGGACTGCATCTTGCTGATCATGGCATCGCTTTCGGACGATGACGCCGAGCGCCTTCAGGACGAGGCCTTCGGCCTCGGCATGGATGTGCTGGTGGAGGTCCACGACGCTGAAGAGATGGATCGTGCACTAAAACTGTCCTCGCCGCTGGTCGGCATCAACAACCGCAATCTGCGCACGTTCGAAGTAAGCTTGACGGTCAGCGAGAATCTGGCGCCCATGGTACCGAAGGACCGGCTGCTGGTCGGCGAAAGCGGCGTCTTCACACACGCCGACTGCAAGCGTCTTGAGGCCGTCGGCATCAGCACCTTTCTCGTCGGCGAAAGCCTCATGCGCAAGGATGATGTGACGGCGGCGACCAAACTGCTGCTAAACGGCGAAACCGGCATTCTGGCGGCCGAGTGAGATGAGCAGCGAGAAGGCCGGTCTTACGCATATCGACGCTTCGGGCGAAGCCCATATGGTCGACGTCGGCGATAAGGCCGAGACGGCGCGCAGCGCCATCGCGGCCGGTTACGTCAAGATGAAACCCGAGACTTTGGCGCTGATTCGCGACGGCAACGCTAAGAAGGGCGATGTGATCGGCACGGCGCGGCTTGCCGGCATCATGGCTGCCAAGCAGACCAGCAATCTCATCCCGCTCTGCCATCCCCTCATGTTGACGAAGGTTTCCGTCGATATCGCAGAAGATGCCGCCCTGCCCGGTCTCCGGGTCACCGCGACAGCAAAGCTGACCGGCCGCACCGGCGTCGAGATGGAAGCGCTGACGGCGGTTTCCGTCGCCTGCCTGACGATCTACGACATGGCCAAGGCCGCCGATCGCGGCATGGAAATCGGCGGAATCACTCTGTTGGAGAAATCCGGCGGCAAATCGGGGGATTTCCGCCATCCGAGGGCCTGATCTATGAGCCTGCTACCCGTTGCCGAAGCGCAAGCGCGCTTGTTGGGCAGTGCCGCGCCGATCCATCGTGTTGAAAGCGTTCCGCTCGATATGGCCGAAGGCAGGGTTCTGGCCAAGGATCTTGCCGCCCGCTTGACCCAACCGCCTTTCGACGCCTCGGCGATGGACGGTTACGCGCTGCGCTTCGAGGATGCTGCAACGCCTGGCTCGGAGCTGCAGGTCATCGGCGCCTCCGCCGCCGGGCATGCCTTCGATGGCAGCGTCGCCAAAGGCGAAGCGGTTCGCATCTTCACCGGCGCGCCCGTTCCGGCCGGCGCCGATTCGGTGCTTTTGCAGGAGGATGCCGAGCGCCTGGAGGGTGATCGCATCCGCACGACCTATCCCCTACGCAAGGGGCAGCACATACGCCCGCGCGGACAGGATTTCCTGGAAGGCGAATCGGTGCTTCCCGCCGGCACCGTCATGGATTTTTCGCGGCTCACCGTCGCCGCGGCCATGAACCATCCGGCCTTGGATGTCTACCGGAGGCCGCTGGTGGCGATTCTCGCGACCGGCGATGAACTCGTGGCTCCCGGCAATGAACCGGGTCCCTCGCAGATCATCGCGTCCAACACGTTCGGCATCGCTGCACTGGCCCGCAATGCAGGCGCGCATGTGCTTGATCTTGGCATCGTCGCCGACGACAGCGACGACATCAACGCCGCTATCGGCCGTGCGCAGGTGGCCAAGGCAGACATCATCGTCACGCTCGGCGGCGCTTCTGTCGGTGATCACGATCTGGTGCAGGCGACAATGGTGGCTGCAGGAATGAAGCTGGATTTCTGGCGCATTGCCATGCGCCCCGGCAAACCGCTGATGGTCGGCAGCCTCGGCGAAATGCATGTCCTCGGCCTTCCCGGCAATCCCGTCTCGAGCCTCGTCTGCGGCCTGCTCTTTCTCGAGCCATTGATAAGAAAGCTCGCATCCCTGCCGCCGATAAAGCGCGAGGGCTTTGCACGCGCCGCCGTGTCCTTTGCAGCGAACGATCAGCGACAGGATTATGTTCGCGCAACGCTGACGAAAGCTGCCGACGGCGGCTGGCTCGCCGAGCCGTTTTCGAAGCAGGATTCGTCGATGATGAAGGTCTTTTCGCGCGCCGACTGCCTGGTTGTCCGCCCGCCACATGCACCGCAGCTGGAAATCGGTTCCCCCACTCCGGTCATATTCCTGCGGCCCGATCTGCTGGGCTGAAGGTCCACCAGGAAAAGTGCATGGCGGTCCGGCTCGACGTATCGGGATAATAAAAGCGGACAAGCAAAAGCCGGGAGGTTTGACCCACCCGGCTCGCAATCGTCAGATCGATAGGGCGAATTTACTTCGCCGGCTTCTCATGGTGGCCGCCGAAACCGGCGCGCATGGCAGAGAGAACCTTGTTGGCGTAGTCGTCATTGCCGCGCGAAGCGAAACGGCCGTAAAGCGCAGCGCTCAGCACCGGCGTCGGAACGCCTTCGTCGATCGCCGCCGAGATCGTCCAGCGGCCTTCGCCGGAGTCGGAAACGCGGCCGGCATATTGCGAAAGCGCTGCGTCGCCGTGCAGGGCATCGGCCGTGAGGTCCAGCAGCCAGGAGGTGATCACGCTGCCGCGGCGCCAAACTTCCGAGATTTCAGCGATGTCGAGATCATACTGGTAATACTGCGGGTGGGAGAGCGGCGCGGTTTCGGCGTCCTTCTCCGCATCCTGCTTGCCGATATTGGCATGGCGCAGAACGTTGAAGCCTTCGGCATAGGCAGCCATCAGGCCATATTCGATGCCGTTATGGACCATCTTGACGAAATGGCCGGCGCCGGATGGGCCGCAATGGAGATAGCCCTGCTCTGCCGTGCTGTTCTTGGCAGCCTCTTCCGAGCGCATTGCCGACGGAGCGACGTCACCGACACCGGGGGCAAGTGTCGCGAAGATCGGCGATAGATGCTGGACCGTTTCCTTTTCGCCGCCGATCATCAGGCAATAGCCGCGCTCCAGACCGAAAACGCCACCGCTGGTGCCGACGTCGACGTAATGGATGCCTTTCGGCTTCAGCTCTTCGGCACGGCGGATATCGTCATGATAATAGGAATTGCCGCCATCGATGACGATGTCGCCCTCTTCCAGCAGCGGGACGATCGCCGCCAGTTCCTGATCGACGATCGCCGCCGGCAACATGAGCCAGACGACGCGCGGCTTAGCGAGCTTCGATACGAAATCCGCGAGAGACTTGCTGCCGGTGGCGCCGAGCTGCTCAAGCCCGGCGATGCTTTCCGGACGCGCATCGAAAACAACCGCGCTGTGGCCGCCTCGCATCAGGCGCTGCACCATGTTGTTGCCCATACGGCCAAGGCCAATCATTCCGATTTGCATGTTTCAGTCTCCTAGGACGGTTTTAATCGTTTGAATGTTCAATAGAGGCATTTCGCAGCATTTTCCAATGAACAAATGACGGGCGAGCTATGCATAAGCCGGTCAGCGAAGGAAAATTCGCCCGTTCACGCATCTGTGATGTCGCCTGGTCAGACCTCCCGCTTTTCGCCATGATCGCGCTTTGCCGGTTTCGAGGAAAGCTGTATTTTGCGCTTCATTCTTGTTGATGGATTTAGCATCGATCTCGGGTTCTTTGCATTATTCTCTTTAGGGTGGCGTTCACAGAGAGCGTCAAAAGGGGGCATATGGCTGCGTCGTTGAAACTGCCGCTGGTTCCAGCTTCTTTTTTCGGGGTGGTTTTGGGGCTTTCCGGTCTCGCCAATGCCTGGCGCGTGGGTGCCCGCATCTGGCATCTGCCGGTACTGATCGGTGAAGTTCTGACCTTTGTTGCGCTGGCCGTCTGGCTGGTGCTGATCGTGCTCTACGCTTTGAAATGGATGGTGGCGCGCGAGGAGGCATTCAAGGAAGTGGCGCACCCTGTCCAATGCTGCTTCATCGGCCTTGTCGGTGTTGCAACCATGCTGGTGGCCGGTGGCCTGCTGCCCTATTCGCGCATCGGCGCCGAAACAATATTCCTGATCGGCGCCG
The DNA here is from genome assembly GCF_020871915.1 of Rhizobium sp. AB2/73. NCBI lineage: Bacteria > Pseudomonadati > Pseudomonadota > Alphaproteobacteria > Hyphomicrobiales > Rhizobiaceae > Rhizobium > Rhizobium sp. AB2/73. The sequence goes on from NZ_CP067071.1 coordinate 1,537,929, forward strand.
TCTATACCCTGGCGTTCTCCGTCTGGCGAACCGGAGGGCTCTGGCAGGGCGAACGCGATATTGCCACGACGACAGCCGTGCTCTATCTGCCAAGCGTCGCCGGTAGCTTCGTGACTGCAATCGTCGGCGCAGCGCTCGGCTTTCCGCAATGGGCGCAGCTTTTCTTCGGCGCCGGCTTCTTCGCCTGGCTTGCTATCGAATCCGCCCTGCTGCACCGCCTGCTGACGGGGCCGGCGTTGGTCGCGCCCCTGCGGCCGACTCTCGGAATCCAATTGGCGCCGCCGGCCGTTGGTGCGTTAGCCTATATCAGCGTCACACAAAGCCCTCCCGACATGCTCGTCCACGCAATGATCGGCTACGGTTTGCTGCAGGCTTTGATCATGTTGCGCCTCCTGCCGTGGATCATGAAGGAGGGGTTCAGCCCCGCCTATTGGGCCTTCACCTTCGGTGCGACCGCGCTGGCCACCGCCCCGATGCGCCTTGTCGAGCGTGGCGATGTCGGTCCAGTCACGCAACTTGCTCCCATTCTCTTCGTCGCCGCCAATATTGTCGTCGGTCTGATCGCTCTCGCGACGATCAGGCTGATTGCCAACCGCAAACTTGTCATTGGCTGGGTCGAGCTTGCCGACCGCGACGCTGGCGCCGTTGGTCAGCGTTAATAGAGTTCAACCGCACTTTGGAGGGTGATGTGCTTGATCATGTGACGATCGGGGTTCGCGATATCGAGCGATCGAAGATCTTCTACGACACAATACTGCGCTCCATAGGCGTAGAACGCCTTTATGCCGAAGGCGAAAGATTTGCGGGTTACAGTATTGGCCAGAAGGCTTTCTTCCGGATCGGTCAGCGCGATACTTTGCGAACAAGCACCCATATCGCCTTTGCCGCCCGAAACAGGGAGCTCGTCGATGACTTCCATCGGGTCGGGATCATCGCCGGCGGCAGCGATAACGGTGCCCCAGGTCTGCGCCCTCATTATCATCCGAACTACTATGGCGCTTTCATTCTCGATCCTGATGGCCACAATATCGAAGCTGTTTGTCACCTGCCGGTGAGTTGAGCAAAAAGCGCCCTACGTCCGGTAAGGATGAGATCATGGTACCGGCGGACCGACATAACGCGCGCGCGGCCGAATGAGTCTGCCGCTGGTTGCCTGCTCCATGGCATGCGCAAGCCAGCCGACCGTCCGTGCCAGCGCGAAGATGATCAGCGGCGCATTCTCCGGGAGATGATAGGCATGGGTCATCGCCGTCAGGGCGAAATCAACATTGACCCGCTCGCCAACCAGCTGCTCGCCGATATCGCGAACCCTGGCGAAGAGCGGCGGCAGCGTGAAGCAGCCAAGCAACGCCTCTCCGCGGATATCGACATCAGGATAAAGCTGATGCCCGAAAGCCGGCAATGGCCGTCCTTCCGCGAGATAGCTGCGGACCGCCTCATCCACCCCGATCGTGGCTGCCCGCGCGATCAGCGCGCGCACGCTCTGCCATGCTCCGCCATGCAGCGGACCTGTCAGCGTGGAGAGGCCGGATAGAGTGGCGGCGGACAGCGTGGCGCCTGCGGATGCCGTGATCCGAGCTGCAAAGGTCGAAGCGTTCAGCTCGTGATCGGCGAGCAGCACAAGGCTGCGGCGGATCATATCGGCGGCATCGGGGCGGTCCCAGGCAGCCGCGAGGCGCTGATGCAGCGGTTGATCCCACGCGCCCGGGGCCAGGGCCTCAGCCACCGTACCAAACACGCTTTCGGCTTCATTTTGCAGTGCCGGAAGCGAACGCCCGAGTGATGGCAGATCGCTTGTTATGCGCTCGGCAAGCGCGGACAAAGCACTATCCAAGGAAGGCGGCTTCCGCCACGCCTCGCTTGGATCGAATCGCAACGGCCGCTTCATATCCCAAAGCAGCCGCGCGATATCCTCGAGGCTTACGCTTTCGGCAAGCATCGCCACATCCTTGCCGCGATAGAAGAGCCTGCCGTTCGAAACCGTCGACAGCGCGGATGGCAATACCGGATCGCCCCATTGAATAGCCTCGGCGGCCACCGTCTCGGTCTTGCGCCTTCCAGCGTGGCGGGTGGCCAATCGCTTGACGTCATCGGCAAAATAGAGGCTGCGCCGCGTATCCGCGGGATCGGCTTTCGCACGAATGCGCCCGCGGCTGACATTGGCGTAGAGCGTCTGTGATTTCGTTCCCAGCAGGTTCAGCGCCTGCTCTGCCGTCAGCCAGCTCATCGGTCCTCATATTGATCAATTGCGTCAAGATTGACGTCAACAGGAATAGATCCGATCTAATCGGATAGTCAAAGGAGAACCGTAATGAAAAGTGGTCTTGAAGATGTCATTGCCGCAGAAACCAAGCTGTCCGATGTCGACGGCGCTGCCGGTCGCCTGATCATACGCGGCGTGTCGCTCGATGATCTGGTGGCGACCAGCCGCTTCGAGGATGTTGCGGCGCTGCTGCTGGATGGCTTGTTTGACGAACATATCGACGCAGCTTCCATCCGAACTCAACTCGGCGCGGCTCGCGTTGCGCTTTTCCCGCATGTGAAGGCCGCCGATGCCGCTCTGCTCGCGCTTCCACCCGTGGATGCCGTGCGGGCCTTGCTGGCGCGCGTGGCCGACGGTGAGGATTTCGCCACCGCGATCCGCCTGATGGCGGCACCGGCCGTTTTCCTGCCGGCCATCTTGCGACTGCAGAAAGGCGAAGCACCGATAAAGCCGGATGCATCCTTGTCCCAATCCGGTGATATCCTGCGCATGTTGACGGGTCGAAGCCCGACCGCTGAGCAGACCGCAGGCCTCGATGCCTATCTGGTGACGATTTCCGATCACGGCTTGAATGCCTCCACATTCGCCTCCCGCGTCATCGCCTCGACTCATGCCGGTCTGACCTCCTCGGTGCTCGCCGCAATCAGCGCCCTTAAAGGTCCGTTGCATGGCGGCGCCCCCGGCCCTGTCCTCGACATGTTTGACGGCGTCGGAAAACCGGAAAATGCCCGGGCATGGTTGTCTGACGCGCTCGATCGTGGCGAGCGGCTGATGGGTTTCGGTCACCGCATCTATCGCGTCCGCGATCCACGCGCCGATGCGCTGAAGACGGCGCTTGAGCCGATCTTTGCGAGTGGCCAGGCAGATGCTGGACGTATCGCGCTGGCGGAAGCCATTGAGGCGGCGGCACTGGCGTTGCTGAAGGAGCGCAAACCGGATCGGCCCCTGGACGTCAACGTCGAATACTACACGGCCCTGCTGCTCGACGCTCTCGGCTTCCCACGCAACTCGTTTACAGGCGTCTTCGCGATCGGCCGCACGGTCGGCTGGATCGCCCACGCCCGCGAGCAGACGCTCGATGGGCGTCTGATCCGGCCGCAGTCGCGCTATGTCGGTCCGCTGCCGAAGGCGGCATAGGCGAGTTCTATCAGGGGACGAAACTAGGCGGCCGCGGATTGGCGCGGCCGCATCATGCCCTCGCGGATATGGCGGGCAAGCTCCAGCGCCTGCGGTGTTGCACCGCCCTTCGGCAAATGCAGGTTGATTGAGAAGACCGGCAACTCGGGCAGACCCTGCTCGCCGGTGAGGATATCGAGATCGGTGGGAACGGTCGAAGCGAGCCAGGCGGTGATAGCCAGATCCGTGCGCAACGTCGCCGTGGTCGCTTCGATATTGCCGTTCTCAAAGACCGTCCGCCAGCGCAACCCATCCTTGCTGAGTGCGGCAAAGACCGACGATCGGAAGGCACAGGTATCGGCGACCATCGAAATCGGCAGAGGTACCTTGCGATGGGCATTGCCGCCCCTCGCTCCGACCCAGACAAGCCGCTCCACAGCAAGGCGTTCGCCTTGCGACGTGCCATATGGTTCCTCCGCCACACAGAGGTCGACGGTTCCCTTCCCCAGTTCTTCCAGCAGTTCCGGAGACGATGCGCAGACCAGCGAAATCTCCACCTGCGGATGGCGCTGGGCATAGGATTTCAGCACGGGAGCCAGTGTCGCCCCGACGAGATCATAGGGAACGCCGAGCCGGACGCCACCGCGAACAGTGCTTTCCGTCATGTCGTCCCAGATCTCGTCATTCAACGTCAATAGGCGGCGGGCATTGCCGCGCAGGCGTTCACCGGCCTCCGTCAGCCGCAATCCGCGTCTGTCCCGTTCGAATAGGGCGCAGCCGAGCATATCCTCCAACCGCTTGATCTGTTGGCTGACGGCGCCCTGTGTCATATGCAGCATATTGGCTGATATCGTCATGCTGCCTTGGTCGGCAACGGTGGCGAAGGTTCTGATCAGGGCAATGTCGAAGTTTCGGATCATCGGGGCATTATAATTGCTAATGCCTTGATCCTTCAATATTCGATTTCATGATGCGGGAGCTGCGCCTATGCCTTTTTCAATTTGAGAAGGGCTGGATATGACAATCGAACCTCTGCTGCCGCTGATACTCTTCGCATTGGTTTCCACCATAACGCCGGGCGGTGCGACCACGCTCGCAACTGCGTCCGGCGCGCATTTCGGCTTCCGTCGCTCCATACCCGTCATAGGCGGTTTTGCCTTCGGCTTGGGTTCCGTGGCCTGCGCGGCGGCTGCCGGGGTGGGCGGCGTTTTGATGGCCCTGCCGATACTGCAGATTGCCATGAAGACGCTGGGTTCTCTCTATCTGCTCTGGCTTGCCGTTCGGATCGGCAGAAGCGGCCAGCCGCACGAGGTGGGGCAGATGGCGAGACCGACGGGCTTCCTCGCCGGCGTATGGATGCTCTGGCACAATCCCAAGGGCTGGGCCATGACGATGGGGGCTGCTGCTTCTTTCGCTGCGTTGGCAGAAAGTCCCGTCAGACTTGGTATATTGCTCGGTGTGACTTTCTGCCTTATCGCAGCCTTCTCGCTCGCCGTATGGTGCCTTCTCGGGCAGATGCTCGGACGTCTGCTGAAAGCGGCATGGCAGTGGCGCGCGGTCAATATCTTTCTTGCGTGCCTCCTGGTGATTTCGATCATTCCGATGTGGGGAGAATGAAACCAGGTAGGTGGAGGCGGGTTTGATCACGGCCAGCTGCGCCAAAGCCATATGGTCAACGTCCCGGCGCGACCACGCAAGCCTGTTTCGATCGGGCCATCGAGGCTCCCCTCATTGAAAGGCGCGCTGTCCCGACCGGCGGAAAGCAATAGCTCATGGCTGATGGCGATTTCGGCGCGATTGCTGGCGGCGACCTCCATCAGCCGGCTTGCGACGTTGACGGTGTCGCCGGTTGCGGTGATCTGCTGTCGTCCTCCACCACCCAGCCGGGAGGCGACGATGGTGCCGCAATGCGCACCGATCTTGAAACCGATGCGGGAAGCGACCGTTTCCGGCAGTGCTGAGAGCCACCCCTTCATCCGCGCGGCGAGACGAATGCAGCAGTGCGCTGCATTGGCGGGATCACTCGGCTTCGGCTGCGGCAGGCCGAAAAGGATCATCGCTCCGTCACCCATGAAGCTGGTGATGGCGCCGCCGGATGCGGTTACCTCTTCGTCGACGAGATTGTAGAAGCCGTTCAGCAATTCCCGCACAGCTGCCGGGCCAATGGCCTCGCTAAGACCTGTGAAGCCGTTGATGTCGATGAAGACGACGGCCGCTTCCTGCTGCACAGGGCTTGCGAGAAAATCAGGATCGCGCGCAAGATGCTCGGCAAGACCGGGTGCCTCGATGCGCTGCAGGAGCTCGCTTTGTTCGGCAAATCGCGTCGCTCGCCTGCGGTCGAGCCAAAGTTGCGCGGCGCCATATAGCAGCATCGGTGGTGCGGTCGCAGCAATCGGCAGTGCCGCGCTCAGCCATATCCCATGCTTGAATGCGCTGACATTGACTGCGAACCAGACAAGCATGACGCCGAGCACTGTTATCGGCCCGATGGTGCTGCGCCGCCAGGAGAGAAGGGCAATGACGAGCAGCGGCAGGCCGAGGGCGAAATAAAGGTCGATAAAACGGACGTTGCGGTCGCGTACCAGCCCGTCTCCGGCAATCAGATGCGTGATCGAGGTCGCGATAACCTCGACCCCCGGCAGAACGGGATCGAAGGGTGTTGGAAAGACATCGCCGCCGCCTGTAACGGTCGCGCCGATAACGATGATATGATCCTTGATCGCAGCCTCCGGCAATTGTCCATTGAGCGCAGCACTGGCGCTGACGGTGCGGATCGTTCCGCGCGGACCGTAGAACGAGAGCGGCATAAGATAGCCGGTATCGGTCTGGATGGACCTGTCACCGATCTTGATATGATCAGAGATGACGGTTGTCTGCTCGTTGGTTGCAGCGGAAACGACACGCAGCGAAAAGGATGGTTCGATCCGCTCGCCGCTGCGAAACAGCAGCGGCACGAAACGCGGGGTGCCCGCCTTGTCGGTCTGCACATTGACGATGCCATAGCTTGCGACATCGGCGAACCGCTGCTGCGGTTCGAGGAATTGCAGCGCACTGGGCACGCGAGCGAGAGGTTCCTTGCTATCTTCTGTGACGCGCTGGCGGCTTTCGGGAAAGATGCCGGCCGCGGCCAGTACAACCTTGTTCCGTTTGAGCGATTGTTCCAATGCCGCATCGTCGGCCTCGTCGCCGGCATCGACCAGAAGCAGATCGAGCGCGACGACTTTCGGCCCCAATGCGCCGACGGCATCGATCATTTTGGCGAGCGTGGCGCGAGGCAAAGGATAGTGTCCCGCCATACGCGACGTCTCATCGTCTATGGCAATGATCGTGACGAGATCGGGTGGCTGAAAGCTGCCGCCAAGCGTATTGCGGAGATTCGTGAGCGTCGCTTCGGCGCCGTCGACAAAGGGAATGTCACCGCGCAGATGCGCGACGCCCAGGCCTATTCCCCAGACGGCAGTCAGGAAAAGCGCAATCAGCGTCTGCAGCGGCGGTCTGCGCATGATGTTGGAATCTCACTCGCCGAGGCGCGCCATCAAAGCATTTATGCGCGGCTGTCCCCATTTGGTGACACGCAATGCGGCGCGCCCCCGGTCGGCGTCGACGCCTTGTCCTCGGCCTAACGTCACCCCCTGCCCGGTCGATACCTTATTAACCGCGACCCGGCCGCGCAGGACAAGCACGGACGTGTTGCCTCGTTTCACGTCGACGGCCCAGCGCGTGCCGCGCACGGCGGCAATCGCCTGCGGCGTCACCACTTCGAAGCCGCCCTGAACACGGTTGCGATCGACATCCACCAGTGCTGCCTTGCTGTCGAGTACGAGAGCATCCACCCGGCCATCATGGTTTCGGTCTGCAAACCGGTAATGAGCGCCACGCTCGACGGTGACGCTAAGCCCGACTTCACAATTCAAGACCTGGCGCGTCGTGCTGACGGCAGGCTGCAATGGGCAATTTGCGACGGCTTGTGCGGAAGCCATGCCGGCACCGGCGATGCATAGGCTGCCTGCTGCCAACGCCAGGCTGCGAAGATTGCTTGCTTGGATCATGATTGCGGCCCCTCATCGCATGAGACTGGAGCCGCGGACGGCGATTTCCAGTCACGGTATGCCCGATCCCTGGGGCGATGATGCGTCATGAGCGATTGATCTGCAAGTTGTCGTAGCCTCTGGCTTTGTAGAGCACGGTCGAAACCAGCCAGCTCAGCAAGAAGATGCCGACGACGGCGAAGCCGAAATTGGCAAGGTTGTCGTTGAGTTCGCCGACGAAGCTCCAGAAGCTGCCTTCGAGGCCGAGTTTGTCGGCGATGAGCCCCAAAGCCTCGATACCACCGATGAAGACGGCGACGACGACTGAAGCCGCAGTGATAGTCAGATTGTACCAGAGCTTGCGCACGGGTTTCACGAACGCCCAGCCATAGGCACCCGTCATCAGCGTGCTATCCAGCGTATCCATGAGCGACATGCCGGCGGTGAACAGCGCCGGGAAGACGAGTATGGTCCAGAAGGACATGCCCTGCGCGGCTTGAGCGGCCGAAATGCCGAGAAGCCCGATTTCCGTTGCGGTATCGAAGCCGAGGCCGAAAAGGAAGCCGATCGGATACATATGCCAGGAGCGGGTCACGACCTTGAACATCGGCCGGAAGATGCGCGCCAGAAAACCGCCGCCGGCAAGCAGAGTGTCGAGATCTTCTTCTGCGATCCGCTCACCCCTCTGCGCCCTTCTGAAAGCGGACCAGACGCCTCTTAGGACGAAGAGATTGGCAATGCCGATCAGCAGCAGAAAGAGCGCCGAAACCGTCGTACCGATGACGCCGCCAATATCGTGGAAGGAATCGAGCTGGCTCTGCATGGCAGCCGCCGTTGCGGCAATCAGGATCGAGGCGATCACGACGATCGAGGAATGACCGAGCGAGAAGAAGAAACCGACGGCATAGGGCTGCTTGTTTTCCTGAATGAGCTTGCGCACGACATTGTCGATGGCGGCGATGTGATCGGCATCGAAGGCGTGGCGCAGGCCGAACATATAGGCAAGAAGCGCAATGCCAAGCAAAGACGGATGGTCTGCAAAAGCGACCCACGCCCAGATCCAGGCGGCAATATTGAAAACGATCAGCAGCGCGAAGGTGAAGGCGATCTTCGCCCGCGGCCTTTCCGCGCGATCATCAAATGGATTGAGAATCATACTTTTGTTCCCATTATGCTTACTCGCACAATGTCACGGAAACGAAAGCAGCGCGACAGTCAAATGACGCAGATGCCGAAGTTTTTCGCAGTGTCGTAAAAATGGGCAGACCCGTCTATGTCGGCTCTGCCCTTTGCGCTCAGCCCTTCTCGAACGGATACCCCTCATCGGCCCAGCCGGTCATGCCGCCGATCATGACCTTCACGCGCTTGCCGAGCGTGCCCAGGCGCCATGCCGCCTTGTCGGTGCCGTTGCAATGCGGTCCGGCGCAATAGACGACGAAGAGTGTATCGTCTGGCCATTCCGCCATCTTCCTCGCGGTCATCTTGCCATGCGGCAGGGTGATCGCACCCGGGATATGCTTCTCCTGGAACATGGCCGGGCCGCGGACATCGAACAGGACGAAATCGACATTGCCCGATGTCATGGATTGGTAGACGTCGGAGCAATCGGTTTCGAAGCCAAGCCTCTTGGCGTAGTGCTCAGCGACGAGACTGGGGTCTGCAACGGGGATTTCACTGACGAGGGACATGGAACGCTCCTTATTTGGTTCGGTGCATTCATGCCTGAGCGATCCAATGGTTGAAATTGGCCGAAATGCCATATAGCGTCAAAATCATGCCAAACTCAGATTACCCCAATCTCCGCGGCCCCCATGTCGTCACCCTTGTCTATGACGGGCTGTGCACCTTCGAATTCGGCGTCGCCTATGAGATCTTTGGCCTGTCGCGTCCGGAAATGGGCGAGGACTGGTATCGCTTTTCCGCCTGCGCTATCGAGGATGGCCCTCTGCGCGCCGCGGGCGGGCTGACGGTACAGGTCGACCACGGTATTGAAGTCCTTGCCGATGCCGACCTCATCATCGTGCCCGGCTGGCGCGGTATCGGAATGCCGGTCCCTGCCCTGCTGGTTGCCGAACTCCAAGCGGCTAGCCGCCGTGATGTTCGGATCATGTCGCTATGCTCCGGCGTGGCCGTCCTTGCCGCCGCGGGATTGCTCGCCGGCCGCAAGGCGACGACGCATTGGCGCTATGTCGATTCCATTGCTGCGCGTTATCCGGATATATCAGTCGACGCGGATGTTCTCTATGTCGATGAAGACAAGGTGCTGACCGCCGCCGGCAGTGCCGCCGCAATCGACCTCTGCCTGCATGTGGTGCGCCGGGATTACGGACCGGATATCGCCAACAGCGTCGCCCGCCGTCTCGTGGTTCCGCCCCATCGCGAGGGCGGTCAGGCACAATATATCGAAACCCCGGTTCTGAGACAGCGTGAGGGCGCCCGTTTAGGCCCGCTGCTTGAATGGATGCGCGAGCGTTTGCAGGAAGAACAGCCCATTGCGGCACTCGCAGCGCGGGCCGGCATGAGTGTGCGGACCTTCCAGCGCCGTTTCGAGGCGGCCACCGGCATGGCGCCGGGGGAATGGCTGCTCAGCGAGCGGCTGAGGCGCGCCCGCGATCTGCTTGAAAAGCAAACGGCCATTTCATTGGACGATGTAGCCGCGGCAAGCGGGTTTGGATCGCTCGCCACTATGCGCCATCATTTTCGGGAGAGGCTTGCGGTGAGCCCGAGCGACTACCGCAAGCGATTTGCAAATCTTAAACCAGCCGGCTCTGTTCCGTCGCCGCTTCGATGAAGCTCGAGAACAGCGGATGCGGCTCCAGCGGACGGGACTTCAGTTCCGGATGATACTGAACGCCGATAAACCACGGATGATCCGCATATTCGATCGTTTCAGGCAGAACGCCGTCCGGTGACATGCCGGAGAAGGTCAAGCCGCAATCTTCCAGCCTGTCCTTGTAGTCGACATTGACCTCGTAGCGATGGCGATGACGTTCCGAAATATCTGTGGAGCCATAGATCTCGGAAATCTTCGTGCCCTTCTTCAGGGCCGCCTTGTAAGCGCCGAGGCGCATCGTGCCGCCGAGATCGCCGGATGCCGTGCGCTTCTGCAGCTCGTTGCCCTTCAGCCATTCGGTCATCAGGCCGACGACCGGCTCCTTGGTCGGGCCGAACTCGGTCGACGAGGCATGCTCGACACCGGCCAGATTGCGGGCCGCTTCGATGACGGCCATCTGCATGCCGAAGCAGATGCCGAAATACGGCACCTTACGCTCGCGCGCAAAACGGGCGGCGAGAATCTTGCCTTCAGAACCGCGCTCGCCAAAGCCGCCGGGGACGAGAATGCCGTGAACCTTCTCGAGATACGGCGCCGGATCTTCCTTTTCGAAGACCTCGGATTCGATCCATTCGAGCTTGACCTTGACCCGGTTGGCAATGCCGCCGTGATGCAGTGCCTCGATCAGCGACTTATACGCATCCTTGAGCCCGGTATATTTGCCGACGATGGCAATCGTCACCTCGCCTTCCGGCGTGCGGATGCGATTGCAGACCTCTTCCCACTGCTCCAGGCGCGGCTTCGGGGCCGGCTCGATGCCGAACGCAGCCAGAACTTCGTTGTCGAGGCCTTCCTTGTGGTAGGCCATCGGCACGTCATAGATGTTGGCGACATCGAGCGCCTGAATGACGGCAGATTCCCGCACGTTGCAGAACAGCGAAAGCTTGCGACGCTCGGCTTCGGGAATTTCCCGATCGGCGCGTACAAGCAGAATGTCAGGATGAATGCCGAGCGCCTGCAGTTCCTTGACCGAATGCTGCGTCGGCTTGGTCTTCAGCTCGCCGGCAGCGGGAATATAGGGCATCAGTGTCAGATGAACGTAAACAGCCGTACCGCGCGGCAGGTCGTTGCCGAGCTGGCGGATCGCTTCCATGAAGGGCATCGCTTCGATATCGCCGACCGTCCCGCCGATCTCGCAGATGACGAAATCATAGTCGTCATTGCCTTCGGTCACGAAATCCTTGATCTCGTTGGTAACGTGCGGAATGACCTGAACGGTCGCGCCGAGATAGTCGCCGCGGCGTTCCTTGTCGATGATGTTCTTGTAGATGCGACCGGTGGTGATGTTGTCGGTCTTGGTGGCCGAGCGGCCGGTGAAGCGCTCATAGTGGCCGAGATCGAGGTCGGTTTCCGCACCGTCGTCGGTGACGAAGACCTCGCCGTGCTGGGTCGGGCTCATCGTGCCCGGGTCCACGTTCAGATAGGGGTCGAGTTTGCGCAGGCGGACTCGATAACCACGAGCCTGCAACAACGCTCCGAGAGCCGCAGCCGCAATTCCTTTTCCGAGGGAAGAAACCACGCCGCCAGTGATGAATACATATCGCGCCATGGGAGTCACCGGATACCTTTTCACAAATGATTCCGCTAGCCCTAAAATTCGTTTCCGGAATTTTGGCTACAGAACGCGGAATATGGACAAAACAAAACCGGCAGATCCGAGGACCTGCCGGGGATGATCTTCGGCGACCGGAATTACTTACCGGTCGGGACGCCGCCGTTGTCGGCTGGCGCGGGTGTGGTCGTCGCCGGCGCGGTCTGTTGACCGGTCGCGGCCGGAGCCTGCTGGGCAGGAGCTGCCTGATTCGTCGCGGCAGGCGGTGCTGCCTGCGACTGCGGAGCGACGGCACCGCTATTCGGAACACCGCTATTATCGGCGGGCTTCGGCTGGGTGGTTGCCGGAGCAGCACCCTTCTGGCCGCCGAGCGAATCGAGAATGCCGTTGCCCTGACCCGCCGTGCTCGGAATGCGGTTGAGAATGTCGGTCGGGCGAGCCTCGAAGCGGGACAGCACGTTCATGCCGAGCGCAAGTGCGAAGAACAGCGTGGCAAGAATGGCGGTGGTCCGCGTCAAAGCGTTGGCCGTACCGCGCGCAGACATGAAGCCCGAGCCGCCGCCGATGCCAAGGCCGCCACCTTCGGAGCGCTGAATCAGCACCACGCCGATAAGGGCGACGACAACCATGAGATAGATGACAAGCAGTACGGTTTGCATAGATCCAGTCCTGCCCGGTGCGGGCATCAAAAATAAAAGCTCGCGGCTCTTTACATGAGGCTCTCGCCTATTCCAAGCCCTTTTAAGGCCGGAATTCCGGGCAAGTTGTTGCTTCAGGCGAACTGCCGTTCGAATGCGGCATAAATGGCGAGGAAGTCGACCGCTTTCAAGCTCTGTCCGCCGACAAGCACACCGTTGACATGCGGAACATCCAGAAGGTCGCGTGCATTGGCACCGGTGACCGATCCGCCATAGAGGATTCGCATATTCGCCCCCTCCTTGCCGAAGCGCTCGATGAGTTCGGCGCGGATGAACGCATGTGCCTCTTCGACATTTTCCTGGGTCGGAATCACGCCGGTGCCGATCGCCCAGACTGGCTCGTAAGCGATCACCGTCGTCTGTGCCGTGGAGCCATCCGGAATGGAGCCCACGAGCTCCCGCTTCAGTACCTCGAGCGTCTGGCCGCTATTGCGCTCGTAAGCCGTTTCGCCGATGCAGATGATGGCGATCAGCCCGGCATCATGCGCCGCCTGCGCCTTGGCGCGCACCAGCATGTCGCTTTCGGCATGATTCCTGCGCCGCTCTGAATGGCCGACGATGACATGCGTGCCGAAGCAGTCGGCGATCATTTCAGCTGAAATATCGCCGGTATGCGCGCCGCTGACCTGCTGGTGGCAATCCTGGGCGCCGATGGCGAGCGGGCTGTCGTCGCAAAGCGCCGTCGCCACATAGAGCAACGTCGCCGGGGGGCAAAGCAGCGTGTCGATTTTCTCCGACAGCGGCGTCTTGACGCCATCCGCGATCGCCTTGATCTGATCGAGGCTCGCACGCGTTCCGTTCATCTTCCAGTTTCCGGCCAAAAGCGGCCGTATCGTCTTCGTCATTCCGATTTCTCCCCCTATTTCATCTACCGGACTAACAAAAAGACGGAGCAAAGGAAAGTTGGAGAAGACGGCCGAAACCGTTCAAATCGTTTGAAAAAATGCTTATCCGGAAAATAAATCGAATTGCGGGATGTGTTTCACGACGCCTGTGGATCAACGAGCCAGTTTAGCACCTTTCGCCAATCGGTCATGCGTACCGGCGTTCCGTGATTGCCGGTCTCGAAAAGCGTGAAGCGTGTCGGATAATGCGCCTTGTAGAGTTTTTCAAACAGCGCCTGCTGATCTGCCGCCGCATAGACCGGATCCTTGCTGCCATGCGTGAACCAGATCGGCAGCTTTGCCTTGTAAAAAGCGCTCTTCGTGAAATCCGGATCGGTAACGCCACTCAGGATCGCCATGCCCTTCAGCCGCTTGACGCTTTCGGCATCGCGCGTAATGCCCCAGCAGATGAAGCTGCCCATGGAAGCGCAGGTGAGGATGACGGGCTTGCCGGCGGATTGCTCGTAAGTGTAGCGAATGAGCGCCGCGATATCGGCGACGCCGTTGCTGTCGAAACCCCTGACGCTCGGGGCATAATAGGTACCGCCGTTTTTGTAAGCCAGGTTCTTCAGCCGGTTGAAATTGCCGCCGAACGTATAGTCGCTGGAGCCGAGCCGGCGGTCGCCGCCGCGGCCATGGATAAAGATCACGGTAAATGCCTGCCTTGATGCCGGGCCTATGCGGGTGACATCGACTTTGCGGTCGCCGATCTCAAGCGTTTCGTCCGCCTGCGCTTTCCATCGCACGCCGGTATCGACATAGGCCGGCTTGACGCGCTTTTCCGGAATCTGGTCGCGGCCGTTGATATCTCGCATTTCCTGATAATCGATCGTCTGAAACGCGCCATTGTCGTGACTTTCGATGACCGTCTGATTTGAAAACAGCTCGTCCTTGAACGGCTTCAACATATCTGCGGAGGCGGTCTGCCCCGTCGCCAGAAGCAAAATCCCCGAGATTGCGGACAGAACGGGCAAATGAGCTGTGGACATTGGCATGCGGATACTTCCTCCGATCGGCCATCGGGCTTGCCATTCCTCACCCGGCAACGCAAATCTCTTTATCAATCGGCGCCGTTATGGGGCGCCATCGCTCTTGCGTGCCGTTTCTGGCAGAATCACGGTGATTCGCGAATACCGGCGACAAATGCGATAATAAAGGGGTCTGGCCCCACCAGAACAAATCTGAGTAGCTTGAAATTCTATGGACAATAGCAACGATCTCTTCTCCGGACTCCCCCGCTCTCCGAAGCCGGAGGCAGCGGAAAAGCCGGCCGCAAAGACAGAAAAGCCGGCTCCTGCGACCGCACAGCGCGCGGCGCCGACGACCCAGTCGTCGGAGGAATATGGCGCGAGTTCCATCCGAGTTCTCGAGGGGCTCGAGCCCGTCCGCATGCGTCCCGGCATGTATATCGGCGGCACGGACGAGAAGGCACTGCACCACCTTTTCGCCGAGGTCATCGACAACTCGATGGACGAGGCTGTGGCCGGCCACGCCAATTTCATCGGGGTCTATCTCGATCGGGAAGGTTATCTCACCGTCACGGATAACGGCCGCGGCATTCCGGTGGAAAATCATCCGCAGGTGCCCGGTAAATCGACGCTCGAAGTCATCATGACAAAGCTGCATGCCGGCGGTAAGTTCGACGGCAAGGCTTATGAGACCTCGGGTGGTCTGCACGGCGTCGGCGTATCGGTCGTCAATGCGCTGTCGGACGACTTGGAAGTCGAGGTTGCCCGCAACCGCAAGCTCTATCGCCAGCGTTTCTCGCGCGGCCTGCCGGTCGGCGGCCTGGAAGAACTGGGCGATGTGCATAATCGGCGCGGCACCCGTGTCCGCTTCCATCCCGATCCGCAGATCTTCGGCGATCACGCCCGCTTCGATCCGGCCCGCGTCTTCCGGATGGCTCGTTCCAAGGCCTATCTATTCGGCGGAGTCGAAATCCGCTGGGGCTGTGACCCCGAACTGGCACCCGAAGGCGCCGATGTTCCGGAAAAGGCGGTCTTTCACTTCCCCGGCGGCCTGAAGGATTATCTCAAGGCGACGATGGGCAACGAGTTCACCGTTACCCGCGAGATATTTGCCGGCAAGTCTGAGAAGGAAAGCGGCCATGGCTCGCTCGAATGGGCGATCACCTGGTATGGCGGCGACCCGCAGATCCATTCCTATTGCAATACGATTCCGACCCCGGAAGGCGGCACGCACGAAGCGGGCCTCCGCATCGCATTGACCAAGGGCTTGAAGAACTACGCTGATCTCACCCAAAACAAGCGTGCGGCCAATATCACGACGGATGACGTGATGATTTCGGGCGTCGGCATGTTGTCGATCTTCATCCGCGAACCTGAATTCGTCGGCCAGACGAAGGACAAGCTCGCGACCGTCGAAGCCCAGCGCATCGTCGAAAACGCACTGCGCGACCCCTTCGATCACTATCTTGCCGACAATCCGGCCGAAGCCGAGAAGCTGTTGGAATGGGTGATCGAGCGCTCCGAGGAGCGTCTAAGGCGGCGCAAGGAAAAGGAAGTCAACCGCAAGACGGCCGTGCGTAAGCTGCGCCTTCCGGGCAAGCTGGCGGACTGTTCGCAAAGTGCCGCCGAAGGTGCCGAACTCTTTCTCGTGGAGGGCGATTCGGCAGGTGGTTCGGCCAAGCAGGCACGAAATCGCACCAATCAGGCAATCCTGCCGCTACGCGGCAAGATCCTGAACGTCGCCAGCGCCGGTCGCGAGAAACTGTCGGCCAACCAGCAGATTGCCGACCTCGTGCAGGCGCTCGGTTGCGGCACGCGCACCAAATATCGCGAGGAAGACCTTCGCTATCAGCGCATCGTCGTCATGACCGATGCCGACGTCGACGGCGCCCACATTGCCTCGCTGCTCATCACCTTCTTCTATCAGGAGATGCCGGAGCTGATCCGTCAGGGCCACCTCTTCCTGGCCGTCCCGCCGCTTTACAAGATCACGCAGGGCTCGAAATCCATTTATGCCCGCGACGACGCCCACCGGCAGGAGCTGATGGCCACGGAATTCAAGGGCAAAGGCAAGGTTGAAATCAGCCGCTTCAAAGGTCTGGGCGAAATGTTGCCGGCCCAGCTCAAGGAGACCACGATGGATCCGGCCAAGCGCACGCTGCTGCGCGTTGAGATCGACGAAGTCGATTTCGAGGGAACGCGCGACGCCGTCGACAATCTGATGGGCACCAAGGCCGATGCTCGCTTCCGCTTCATTCAGGAGCGGGCCGCCTTCGCCGAGGATCTCGATATCTGACCGGCAGACCAACCGCCGAAACGGATTTGTTGATCCTGCTCCGATAAAAGTTTCATTTGGACGCAAAAACTCAGTCATCTGCGTTCAGGATGTTTCGTCGCCTCTCGATAACTTAATTACGGCGCGCAGGACAGTCGTGCTATTGTCATGACGGCTGAATAAGAAGCTTAAAGCCGTTGCTCTTGAAACGGCCTAGATCATACCCCATAACCGGATGATCTAGTAAATAGGGGCGAAGTAAGACCGGTGGGTGTATTTGAACGTCATAAGCCAAAGGAACACCGGTGGCTGGGGCCGAGTGCGCATGCGCGCATGCCTTTGATCCCATCCATTTCCGCAGCGCGCTGGCTGCTGATTTTGATTGCCATTGCCGGTATTTATTTCTTTTATGGCTTTCTTGTACCGGTCCTTGCCGCAGCGGTGATCGGCTTCGCCACTTGGCCGCTCTATAGCGATATCGTGCGACGTACCGGCGGCAATACAACGCTCGCCGCCACTATCGCCATCGCATTCATCGTCACCTTCCTCGTCCTGCCCATCGTCCTATCCGCCATCTATATGGCTGGTGAGGTGCGCGAGTGGTTCAGCTGGGCGATCCATGTGAATCGCGAGGGTGCGCCGCCACCGCAATGGATTCTCGCCTTGCCGGTCGTCGGCTCCTGGTTCGGCGACCAGTGGACGCAATATGTCGGAAGCCCGGGCTCGCTCGGTGAGCTGGCGCAGTTGGTGAGCGGCGCCCATATCGGCAATATCTACAGAGCAGTTCTTGCAGCCGGTGGTGGCGCATTCCACGTCGTGCTGACCTTGCTCTTCATGCTGATTGCGCTGTTCTTCATCTATCGCGACGGCGCGACCTTCGTTCGCCAGGTCGACTTGCTCGGCGAGAAGATTCTCCCAAATCGCTGGGAACGGATTTCGCGGGTCGTACCCGCGACGATCAGTTCGACCGTCATGGGCATGACGCTGATCGCCATCGGCGAAGGCATCGTCCTCGGCGTGGCCTACTGGATCGCCGGCGCTCCGTCCGCAATCACGCTCGGCGTACTGACGGGCGTGATGGCTCTCGTGCCGGGCGGCGCTCCACTTTCGATGTCGCTTGTGTCGATCTATCTCGTCGCCAGCGGCTCGCTTTGGGCGGGTATCGCCCTCTTTCTCTGGGGCACGATCGAGCTTTTTATTGTCGATAAAACGCTTCGTCCCAAGCTTGTCGGCGGTCCGATCAAGCTGCCCTTCCTGCCAACCTTCTTCGGTCTGGTGGGCGGCGTAAAGACCATGGGCTTCCTCGGGCTCTTCATCGGCCCGGTGCTGATGGCCATCATCGTTGCCATCTGGCGCGAGTGGATTCGTGAGGCTGAATTGACCGAGGAACAGCACGCGCAGGAACCCGAACTGCAGCTGCATGTTCGGGATGCTGCGGAAGGCTGATTGCTCAGCTGGTTTGTTCCAGCCGTTTTTCCATGAACAGGCTGAGCGGGTCGGGCTGATAGCTGCCGAATGCGGGAATTTCGAAATATCCGAATTTCCGATATAGGCCGATCGCTTCCGGCTGATATATGCCGGTTTCCAGCCGCACCGCGGAAAGGCCTTTCTCCAGCGCTGCCGCTTCGAGCGTTTCCATCAGCCTTCGTGCGACGTTTTGGCCTCTGGCGGCAGGATCGACGAACATGCGCTTGATCTCCGCCGTGCCATCACCGGCTTCCACTAAGGCGCAACATCCGACGATTGCGCCCTCTACCCTGGCAACCCAGAAGGTCACCTCGGCCTTCTCCAGTGAAGACAGATCGAGCATGTGGTTGCTCTCCGCCGGATACAGCGATTCCGCATAGGCGCTCGACATGTCTAGAAGGCGGATAACACCCTCCTGACGCGGGGATTCGATAGCAATCGTCAGTGACAAGATGAACCTCTAAGGGATAGAATGCCCGCTGGATATCACGCGGCGGCGAGCGTCGCCAGTGCGGCGAAGCTCCGCGCGGTCTGCCGCTTCTCGGCATTGACAAGCTTCTCGACCATGTCGAGCAACTGCGTTGCAGCGGCGGAGGCTGGCTCCGCGAGGCGGAACTTGCGCATCAGCCGCGAAGAAACGTCTCCCAGCATCGCGCTGCCGTTCTTGCGGGAGGATTCGCGCCAAATCATCGTCGCCTCGACGAAGATCGTGCTGATATCCCGAGGCAGTCCGGCGCTTTCGTAAAGCGCCCGCAAGGCATGGACGCGGCCTCTGGAAACGATCGAGCGCACGCGCCATTCGTCGCATCCGGAAAGATTGGTAATCGCACAGGCAAAGAAGTCGACCTTGCCGGAACATAGCGCATGCATCAGGAATGCCGGCGTTAGCCAGCCGCTCCGCCTTAGATGCTCGACCAGATCAGGCAATTGCTCGTGCTGGGCCGTTCCTGCAATGGCAACGGTTGCTGATTGCGTAGCTTCACGCGTAACCTGCTGTAGCCTGGAGCTCTCGATAAAACTCTGGACGAGAGGCGATTCCGAGAGCGCGTGGCTGACCTCGCGCATCAGCAGGTGCCTAATATCTGAGGACAAAATGTCTCGTGAAAGAAGCAGTCCGCGTATGTCGGCGCAGTCACCCATGCGCTCGGCGATGCGTTTGAGCGAGGCCTGCGAAAGCAAGGCGCCATCATTCTCGAGCAGACACAGAATTTCAGCCTCGCCGCCGATCTCGGCAAGTGCAGCGCAGACCGCACGTGGCACCTCGCCGCGCGACGCGATCAACACCCGCGTCACATCGCTACCCCGCAATGCGAGATCGACGAGGTCGGCATCGGTAAACACCGGCGAAAACAGGATGATCTGCGCGGCGATTTCAGCCTGATCCTCGGCTAAAGACAGGATAACGTTCCGCGGGGCGGTGGCCGAATGCGCGACCGCCTCGGCAAGCGCCAGCCGCACGCGGGGAGACGGATCGTCGAGCAGATAGGTCATCGCCATCTCGGCGGCCGCGCGCTCGTCCTTCGGCATCTCCGACTGCAGATAGGCCCTGCCGAGTGCATTGGCCGCCCGGGTCCTGCTTTCTGCCTTGGCGGTCTCAGCCCAGCGAAGGAATGCTTCTATGATCACGTAACGCCCCGATATCAACGAGGCGATTCTTGCCCCGCAAATTCATATGCTTCACGTTATCGGGCAAAGGTTTACGGGACGTTTACCTTGCTTATTAACCTTTTGCCTACCAGCAAGAGTGGCGCCCATCAGGGCGCCTTTGGCCTGATCATCTCGAAGACGTCACTGCCCTCGCTATAATCCATGTAGCCCATGCGCGCGACGGGACGCGCCAGCGCCATGTCCAGCCTGCCGTCGCGAATGATCGTCTCGTCGATATGGATACCGACGACCTGGCCGATGACCATGATATTTTCCGATACCTCGCCATTGAGACCCTTGGGCTGCAGGATTTCAGTTACCCGGCATTCGAGCACGGCAAAGGCTTCGGCAACATAGGGGGCATCGATCAGCTCGCCCGGCTTCGCCGTCAGTCCGGCCAGTTCGAATTCATTGACGCCATAGGGAACGGCAACGGAAGAATGGTTCATCTTCTCCACGATATGGCGACTGACGAGGTTGGCCGTAAAGACGCCGGTTTCCTCGACATTGCGCACGCTGTCCTTTCGACCGGCGGAAGAAAACATCACCAACTTCGGCCGATCGCTGACGGCGTTGAAGAAGGAATAGGGCGAGAGGTTCAGCGAACCATCCCTGCCCTTGCTGCCGATCCAGCCGATCGGCCGCGGCGCCACGATCGCCTTGAACGGATCATGCGCCAGCCCATGACGATTGGTATCCGTCGTATAAAACATCACGCGTCCTCGCCGCCGACCCATGTTACCGTTTCGGCAAGTTCCGGGCGTGGGCGTTCGACCGGAGGGAAGCTTGTCGAGCCGATATGGATGAAGCCGGCGACCTTTTCGCCAGGCTGAACGCCGAGCAGCGGATAGGCGCGCTCGTCGAAGGCGAACCATTCGGTCAGCCAATTGGAGACCCAACCATGGGCATTGGCCGCAATCAGCAGGTTCATGCAAAGCGCACCGGCCGACATCAGCTGCTCCCACTCCGGAATCTTGAAATGCGGCGCCGCCTTACTGACGACTGCAATCACCACGGGCGCTCGGGTGAAGCGGGTCCGCTCGACCTGGATCATTTCCTCCGACAGGTCAGGCTTGGCTTCCAGCGCAAGCTTCAATAGCTCTTCACCGATGCGAGCACGTTCCTCGCCGCGATAGACGATAAAGCGCCAGGGCGCGAGCTTGCCGTGATCCGGCACACGCGAGGCCAGCCGGAGAATCTCCTCGATTTCGGCCTTGCCCGGTCCCGGTTCCGACATCTGGAACGCAGGGATGGATCGCCGCACCGCGAGATAGTCGACCAGCTTGATATCGGTTTTCATTGAGCAACTGCCTTCATTTTGGCTTGTGGTATGATGAGGTCTTGAATTTGCCACCGCATTGGTTTTGAAGTGGCGTGTGTTTTATCGGAAGTCAATCGGTTGGTATCCATGTCAGGCATTTCATCCGCTCGCCGATTGAGCGCGGCTTTCGCAATGCTTGCGAGCATGAGTACCGCCGCCCCGGCACAGGATGCCTTCAAGGAATTCAAGCAGCTCGACGGCAGCGTCAAGATGCCGAAGCTCAATGCTTTCGTGGCCCCGAATGGCGAGAATTCGCCTGCGCGCACATTGCGCGACGTTTCCCTCGAAGCCAAACTCACGCCCCAGAGCGGCCCCCAGCAGCAGGGCCTTGCCTGGTACGTTTTCAGCCCGATAGCGGGAGCAGACGGCAAACTGCCGCTGGTTGCCAGCTCGCGCGGAGGCTCGGCTTCCTTTCACCTTTTGCCGGGCGATTACTTCGTCAATGTCTCTTTCGGCCGCGCCGGTGTCACCAAGCGACTGAGCGTGCCTGAAAGCGGCGAGACCCAGAAGCAGACGATGGTTCTCGACGCCGGCGGCATGGTCTTGAATGCCGTATCCGGCCCCGATGTCCGTATTCCTCCGAACGAGCTGAGCTTCTCGATCTATTCGAGCGAGACCAAGGAGGACGGCGAACGCGGCCTCGTCATGGACGACGTCAAGCCGAACACGCTGGTTGGCCTCAGTGCCGGCACCTATCACGTCGTTTCCGAATATGGCGAGGTCAATGCCGTCATCCGCGCCGATATTCAGGTGGAAGCCGGCAAGGTGACGGAGGCAACCATCCAGCACAGAGCGGCAAAGCTCACCTTCAAGCTGGTCTCGGATGCAGGCGGCGAGGCGATCGCCGATACGGCCTGGTCGATCCTCACATCTGCGGGCGATATCGTCGGGGAAAGCGTCAGCGCGTTCCCGACGATGGTCCTTGCAGAAGGCCGCTATACCGCAGTCGCCCGCAACAAGGACAAGATCTATCAGCGCGATTTCACGGTCGCCGCCGGCATGAATACAGATGTGGAAGTGCTGATGAAGCAGCAGCAGCCGCAGGATGCCGATACCGAACAGCCGGCCCGGCAGCTGCCGATCCAGATGCCGCCGATGCGCCAGAGCCAGACGCCGCCGGCCACGACCAACCAGCAACCGCTGCCCACCTATGAACAATTGGCGCCTGCTGCCGGTGGCGACGACGGCGATAGCATGGATTGACAGCGGAGCCCCGCGTTTGGTCGCAGGCTAGCGCTATCAGTGCAGTCACCGTTCGGTGATGAAAAGTTCGAAACTCTTTCCGCTCACCCGGCCTTACGCCGCAGCATCTTTCTAGGGGGTGCCATGGAGAAGACCGCTCCATAGAGCTTCGTCAGCAGATCCTTGCGGTCACTGCCCTCGCTGAGGGCCTCCCAGCTCCTCGGGGCACCGATATGCGCTGTTATGGTGCTGCCGGAGAGACGCCGGAATTCACGGATCAGCAGCGAGATCCGCAAAGTCATCGAGATGCGGCTCGCCAGATGGAACAGCCGGCCGTTCTGTCCTTCGAAATAGATCGGAATGACGCTCGCACGCGCGGCCTGGATGAGTTTTGCCGGGAATATCTTCCAAGGCAGATCCTCCGCCCGGCCGAAACCTTTCTTGGCGGTTGCAACGCCACCGGCCGGAAAGACGATGATCGTTGTGCCTTCCTTTAAGAGGCGAACAGCCTCATGCCGGGTCTTCATATTGATCGCCATCGCTTCCTTGGTTTCCTCGAAGGAGACCGGCAGCGAATAGTCGTGCATCTCGGGCACTTTCAACAATTCGTTATTGATCAGGACCTTGAAGGGGCGCCCCAATTGCTCGGCAAGCGCCAGCACCGCGATGCCGTCGCCGATGCCGTAGGGGTGATTGGCGACGATGACGATCGGCGCCTCGGGGATCTGATTCGGCGGCCATTCGCCTTTGATGAGCAGGCGCACATCGATGAGATCGAGCATCTTGCCGAAAACCCGCTCGCTCTTGCCGACGATATCGGTGCGCCAGATATCGTAGAGCCGGGCGTAACGGTCCCGGCCGGAAAGTCCTTCGATGGAGCGGATGAACCAGCGCTTGATCCGCGTGTCCCGTTCATTGGCGTAGGATAATTCTTTGAATTCCAAGTGCGCGACGGGCTGCCCCGCTCCTATGGTCTCAGTTGCGTCACATGCTGCAGCCACAGCAACGCGTTGATTTATCAATCATATGAAAGTCGTATGTCAGTTCTCTGACGACACCCTGAAGGTGCCGTCAGATGCAGACGCGTCAAGCCGCCTTGACACGCCGTGCTTCGCGCTTGCGCAGAATGTCCGGCGGCGTTGCTTCGAGGGCAAGCGATGCGATTGCCTCGTCGAGCGACATGGACGTCTGCGACTGGCTGCCGAGGCGGCGGATATTGACCGATCGTTCCTCGGCTTCCTTTTTGCCGCAGACGATGATGACCGGAACCTTCGTCACCGAATGCTCGCGGATCTTGTAGTTGATCTTCTCGTTGCGGAAGTCGGTATCGACATCGAGGCCGGCGTCGCGCAGCGCTTCCGCTACTTCTTCGCCGTAGGCATCGGCTTCCGAGGTAATCGTCGCCACGACGACCTGCAGCGGTGAAACCCAGAGCGGCATATGGCCGGCAAAATTCTCGATCAGAATGCCGAGGAAGCGCTCCATCGAGCCGCAGATGGCGCGATGGATCATGACCGGCTGTGTCTTTTCGGAGTGCTGGTCGATGTAGAAGGCGCCGAAGCGCTCCGGCAGGTTGAAGTCGACCTGCGTCGTGCCGCACTGCCATTCACGGCCGATGGCATCCTTGAGCGTATATTCGAACTTCGGACCGTAGAAAGCGCCCTCGCCCGGCAGAATGCCGGTCTTGATGCGGCCTTCGGACTGCGCCTCGATCGTCTTCAGCACGTCCATCATTACGCTTTCGGCGCGATCCCAGAGTTCGTCGGAGCCGACGCGTTTTTCCGGGCGGGTCGAGAGCTTGACCACGATCTCCTTGAAGCCGAAGTCCTCATAGACCGACAGGATGAGATCGTTGATCTTCAGGCACTCGGCAGCCATCTGCTCATCGGTGCAGAAGATATGCGCATCGTCCTGCGTGAATCCGCGCACGCGCATCAGGCCATGCAGCGCACCCGAAGGTTCGTAGCGATGGACGGCGCCGAATTCCGCAAGCCGGATCGGTAGTTCGCGGTAAGACTTCAAGCCATGCTTGAAGATCTGGATATGGCCCGGGCAGTTCATCGGCTTCAGCGCGAAAACGCGATCATCATCGGTATCGTCGCCGGCAACGGTGACCTTGAACATGTTGTCGCGATACCAGCCCCAGTGACCCGAGGTCTCCCAAAGCGACTTGTCGAGCACCTGCGGCGCGTTGACTTCCTGATAGTCGCCCTGCAGTCGCCGGCGCATATAGGACACCAGCGTCTGGAACATGCGCCAGCCCTTGCCGTGCCAGAAGACGACGCCAGGGCCTTCTTCCTGGAAATGGAACAGGTCCATTTCGCGGCCGAGACGGCGATGGTCGCGCTTTTCGGCTTCGGCGAGAATGTGCAGATAATTGTCGAGATCCGCCTGTTCAGCGAATGCCGTGCCATAGATGCGGGTCAGCATGGGGTTGTTGCTGTCCCCACGCCAATAGGCGCCGGCGACCTTCATCAGCTTGAAGGCGTTGCCGATCTGGCCGGTCGAAGCCATGTGCGGACCGCGGCAGAGGTCGAACCAGTCACCCTGGTAATAGATCTTCAGATCCTGACCTTCGGGGATCGCATCGACCAGCTCCACCTTGTAGTTTTCGCCCTTGGCGGCAAAGACTTCCCTCGCCTTCTCGCGCGACCAGATTTCCTTGGTGAACGGCTTGTTGCGCTGGATGATCTCGCGCATCCGCTTTTCGATCACAGGCAGATCATCGGGCGTGAACGGCTCGTTCTTGGCGAAATCGTAGTAGAAGCCGTTTTCGATGACCGGGCCGATCGTCACCTGCGTTCCCGGCCAGAGCTCCTGAACGGCTTCGGCGAGAACGTGAGCAGTGTCATGGCGGATCAGTTCCAGCGCGCGGGCGTCCGAGCGGGTAATGATCTCGATCCTGCCGTCGGTCACCGGATCGGAAAGGTCGCGCACGGTGCCGTCGATAGCGATTGCGACAGCCTTCTTGGCCAGCGACTTGGAAATGGATTCGGCGACATCGCGCCCGGTCGTGCCGGCAGCGAAACTGCGCACGGAATCATCGGGAAATGTCAGGGAAACGGATTGGGACATCGATATTCTCCTTGTCCAGTCCCGCCAACGAATGCGGGTGGTTTTAAAAGTCAGGGACTAAGTAAATGCTTACTTGTGTCCGCGCGCCTGATAGCTGTATTTCGCATTCTAGTAAAGGAAAAGCCGCGTTAGCGGCCGATCATCTCGGTCAAACCGCGCACGGTGTTCCAGTTTCGCATCGTTCCGATGCCAAGCCGTTTTGTCGTCAAAGCCGGCAGCATTTTCGTCTCGCTGGCCTTGAGGCCGAAATCGATCCATAAATCGCCATCGACAACAGCCATGCGCTCGTCCTGCCGGTATTTCGCGAGCACATCGAGAATTTCGGGTCCGAGTGGCCGCCGCATCACCCGAACGATGACCTCGCTGCCGATCCCGTCGAGAAAGGGATTGCCGTTGGCGAGCCTCAGCCATGTATCGGCATCGCGGACGATGATATCGACATGCTTGCCGAAAGCCGTAGCAAAACCTGCCTCAAGCTGTGTCTCGACCGATGCGATTGGCTGCGGCTCGGCTTCGAAAACAAGATTGCCGGTCGCAACAAGCGTTCGGGCATTGCGAAAGCCCAAACTCTCCGCCATGGCCTTGAGATCGGACATAATAACTCTGCGGCCTGGGCCAAGGACTATGCTGTAGAGCAGCGCGACATAGACCGCCAACGGTCAGGCAGCCTTTTGCCCAAGGCGGAAATAGCGCCAGGGCGTCCACCAATGATAGCGGCTCTCCAGCTCGCTGGGCACCGGATCGAGCCCGCGCGTACCTCCCGGTCCGCAGCGGGCGACGCGAAACAACGTCATCCAGCCGCCAGCCCAAAGTCCGTGGCGCGCTACCGCCTCATAGCCATATTCCGAGCAGGTAGGGATATGGCGGCAGGAGTTGCCGATGAAGCCTGAAAGCGTCAGTTGATAAAGGCGAATGAGGCCCATGCCGAGGAGCCGGTCCGGTGTTTTGCGGAAAGGTCCGGCATAATTACGCGAGTTCATTGCCACGTCGCCGCCTGGTGATGCATCGCGCCGCGCGCGCTTGGAGGGTGCCGCGCCGCCCTCGTCTTCATCGTCATCCTGCATGAGACAGAATTGGCACATGGTCAGCGCCCGCTCAGACGGCTTCAGCCGTTTTGGCATTTCCGCCTTGACGCGCCACCTCGATCTGCCCGATCGCGTCGACAACGGCATCGAATGTCAGCATGGTCGAGGCATGCCGCGCCTTGTAATCCCTGACTGGCTTCAAGTAACGCATATCTTCGAAACGCCCGTCAGGCCCCTCGCCGTCGGCCTTGAGCATGGCGAGCATATCCTCCCGGGCCTTGCGTACTTCATCCGCAGTAGCGCCGACCACATGGCGCGCCATGATCGAGGATGACGCCTGGCCGAGCGCACAGGCCTTGACGTCATGGGCAAAATCGGTCACCACATCGCCGTCCATTTTCAGCCAGATTTTTACGCGAGAACCGCACAGTCTGGAATGGGCCTGGGCACTGGCATCGGCGTCAGGAAGGCTGCCGATGCGGCCGATATTGCCGGCAAACTCTAGGATTTTGCTGTTGTAGATGTCGTCCATAACAGATTTTGCTCCGATGCACCTGTTGGTGTTTCTTAACAAAAAACACAGCGTGTCCGTTTAGGACACTTTCACAGGGACAATACCATACTATATGTATGTCGTTCGAAGACCATCGAAATGCAATGGTCTTCTGTAAGTTTGATGGGAAACCGTGCAGGACGGCAGGCTTGTCCGCCAGCCAGAACGCCCCGGAGCCCGCCAAAGGTACAAAATCTCCGCACCTCGGGGAATGCCAGTGGCGAGTCCGACAAGATGATATCCGCACAGCGGATCAGGAGAACCACAGGTAATGGACGCCATTGTAAAGAACTTTCCGCAAGTCACTGATTTCGAACGCCCGTCGCAGCAGGAAGCTGAAGACGCAATCCGCGTTCTCCTTCGCTGGGCCGGCGATGATCCGCGTCGCGAAGGCCTGCTCGATACGCCCGCACGCGTTGCCAAGGCCTATCGCGAGCTGTTCGGCGGCTACGAGCTGAATCCTGAAGATGTGCTCGGCCGCACCTTCGAAGAAGTCTCGGGCTACGACGACATCGTTCTTGAGCGCGACGTCCCGTTCTACTCGCATTGCGAACATCATATGGTGCCAATCATAGGCAAGGCACACGTTGCCTATCTGCCGAGCGGTCGTGTGCTCGGCCTGTCGAAAATCGCCCGTGTCGTCGATATTTTTGCGCGCCGCCTGCAGACGCAGGAAGCCATGACGGCCCAGATTGCCAATGCGATCGACGAGTCTCTGCGTCCGCGCGGCGTCGCCGTGATGATCGACGCCGAACATATGTGCATGTCCATGCGCGGCATAAAGAAGCAGGGTTCCTCGACGCTGACGATGACCTTCACGGGTGCCTTCAAGGCCGATCCGGCCGAGCAGGCTCGTTTCATGTCCTTGGTCCGGGGTCGCTGACCGGGCTTCAACGAAAGAGCCGGAAATGAACCTGATTTTCAATGCTCCTTCCGAAGATAAATCCGAGTTGGAGGATGCAGGCGATTTCACGCCCCGTTTCGACGATCGCGGCCTGATCACCGCGATCGTGACGGATGCGCATGATAGTGAATTGCTGATGGTCGCGCACATGAACGCCGAGGCGCTCGCTCTGACGATCAAGACCGGCACGGCGCATTATTTCAGCCGCTCGCGCGGTAAGATCTGGAAAAAAGGTGAAACCTCCGGAAACCTTCAGACGGTGAAGGAAATCCGAACGGATTGCGATCAGGATGCAATTTGGCTGAAAGTGGAGGTCGCCGGACATGATGCGACGTGCCATACTGGCCGCCGTTCCTGCTTCTATCGAACAGTTGAGCTCGAAGATGGGAAGCCGGTGCTGAGCGTGGTCGACGATCACCTGCATTTCAATCCGGAAGAAGTCTACAAGCAGTAGACCTATCGGTGATGGTGTTTCAACAAGCTACAACCAGTATACGATTTGGAAACGAAAAAGGGACAGTATTTTAGCCGAGGCACACGGAGCCTCGGAGGAGGCGTAAAAATGCTGAATTGGGGGTTGAATCGTCACATCGGCGGACAGAGCTCGACCGGTTCAGGCCTTACGCAGGATACGTCTACCCCGCTTCTCCCTCCCGCCCCTCCTAAAAAAGTGAAGATTGCCTTGGCGCTCGGCGGTGGCGCTGCGCGTGGCTGGGCGCATATCGGTGTTTTGCGCGCGCTTGACGAAGCCGGCATTGCAGTCGGCATGATTGCCGGCACATCGATCGGCGCCCTCGTCGGCGGCTGCTATCTTGCAGGTAAGCTTGACGAACTCGAGGCCTTCGCGCGTTCGCTGACCATGCGGCGCATCGCCAGCCTGCTCGACCTCACCATCGGTGGAAGCGGATTGTTCGGCGGCATGCGGCTCACCAAGCGCATGCAGGAACATCTGGAAGGATTATCCATCGAAGATCTCGACCGTCCCTTCGTCGCCGTCGCGTCGGAGTTGAACACAGGCCATGAAGTCTGGATTGCCAACGGCTCTCTCATCACTGCGCTCAGGGCATCATATGCCCTGCCCGGCATCTTCGAGCCGGTGCGCTCCAACGGCCGTACGCTGGTCGATGGCGCCCTGGTCAATCCGGTGCCGGTTTCGGTCTGCCGAACTTATGAACAGACGTTGGTGGTTGCGGTAAACCTGCACTACGATCTCTATGGCCGGTCCGCGGTGGTCAAGCACAATGTCGGCTCGCCCAATGGCGATCTGCTGCGCCGCGAGGATGCGCCTGCCATGAAACTTGGCATGACGGGTGTCATGGTGCAGGCTTTCAACATAATACAGGACAGAATTGCGCGTGCGCGCCTTGCCGGCGATCCGCCCGATCTGGCGTTGCATCCGCGCCTCAGCGATATCGGCCTTTCGGAATTTCATCGTGCTGGCGAAGCAATAGAACGCGGCTATGAGGAAGCATCGGCAAGATTGACCGAAATCCGGCGCATGCAGGAAGCCTACGCGCGTTAAGCCTTGAAAAAACCGCAGTAAATCTCTCCGCTGGGGGAGACGCTCCGCTAGCGCTGCGCAATCGGCGCTTTGCTCGGAATCCAGGCCGTTGCTTACCGCAGGCGATCCACCGCGCCGATTGCTTCGGTCACGCCGAACCGCTTCTTACCCGGCGATATAGGCCTTGATCTGCTCGGCCTCGAGTTCGATCTCGCGGATGCGCCATTTGACGACGTCGCCGATGGAGATGATGCCGGAAAGCTTGCCTTTCTCCTCAACGGGAACATGACGGAAGCGGCGCATCGTCATCAGTTCCATCAATTCATCGGTCGTCGTATCTTCCTTGCAGCGATGCACCTTGGCCGTCATCATCGATGCGATCGGCTTGTCGAGGCATTCCTGCCCCTGCTTGGCAACGGCATTGACCACATCCCGCTCGGTGAAGATGCCGGAAATCTTGCCGCCCGGTCCGACGACCACGATGGCGCCGATGCGATTCTCGTTGAGAATCTTCGCGGCCTCGGCAACGGTCGTATTACCGCCCGTCGTCACGACGTCGCGGCCCTTGGCTTCAAGTATGGCCTTTACGGAAACTGACATTCGATCCTCCCATCTCGAAAGCATGATGAACATCTGAAGCGTCCGATATGTTCCGAAATTACCCCCGGAGCTCAAACCGGCGCCTCGCCCGTCGGTCGGTCGATCTCCTCATCCCACGATCGACGGATAGCAATGGTGCGCCTGTGTCAGTAAGAAAGCAACAGCTCATTCATCGAGTGGTAAAGCTTCCTGAGCTTCCACGGGCGGCTGCCGGTCGAAGGGTGCAAAAAGCAGAAATCCGAACAGAAATCCGCCAATATGAGCATCCCAAGCCACCGGCTGCGAGCTGTCGCCCGCAAGATTGATGCCGAAGGCGACGAGTGCATTACCGGCGACCCACATGACGATATAGGCGACGACGGTACGGCTTCGAAGCGACTCCAAGATGCTGAGGCGCGGATTGAGATGCGCCTGTCGCATGGAAACTCTGCGACCGTCCATGGCCGGAAACGCAAAGCGGCAAGCTGCCCCCATCAGCGCCGAGACGACCCCGGATGCACCGATCAAAAGCGTCTGATCTCCCCAATAGAGCGCCGCATGCAGGAAGGCGGAAGCGGCGGACGAAAAAATCCAGAAAATCACATAGCGCAGCGCACCGATGCGTCGCGCCACGGGCGCGGCAAAGACCATCAGCCAGAGACTGTTGAAGACGATATGCTCGATCCCGCCATGCAGCAGCGAATAGGTGACCGGCGTCCAAAGCCATTCCAGCCCCTGTTGCGATAAGGGAAAAGCATAGCGGGCCGGGATGAAGCTGAATGCGAAATAAATCCAGTTCAACGTATCGTCCGACCACGAGGGCAGATTCATGACCGCGAAGATGACGATCAGAACAGCAAGACTCGCCAGAATCGCGGGAGGCAGATTGAAGGCGGGCACATGCTGCTGCGGCCGCGGATTTTCCGGCTCTGGGCGCGGCAGCTGTTCATCGTCCATGTCTTGCTCGGCTTATCAATAGAGGTCTTCGACACATACCGCAGCAAAAATCAAAAAAAAAGCCGCCCGCAGTATGGGGCGGCGCGCCGGGATGCTCCTCTCCGGATTGGACCACGCTGGTCCGTCCGGCGCCCGGGAAATTCGTGCTGGAGGTCACTTGGTGAAGTGATGAACAAAGCCTTACACCGACCATCGGGCGGAGCAAGCGAAACTCCTCGTTAACCCTAATGACCCGGTTCTGGCATGGAATTCGCTACAATGGAGTCGAGGGCAATGAATGCCTTTGTATTTGAAATGAAATGGGACACGGACGCATTATGCGCCAAAAGACGAGCATCGATATATTTACCTATTGGGAGCATATACGCGGTAACGCTGATGCCCCCTTGCGCAGTTTGATACAGCCATCTGCGATCGGACATATTCTTCCCGAGCTGTTCATCCTGGAAAACACGGCCGACGACAATCCCCGCTTCCGTCTGGCCGGTACGGCGATCTGCAACCTCATGGGGCGCGAGATTCGCGGCGAAAAATTCGCGGCGCTCTGGGCTGGCAGTCAGCAGGACGATCCGGTGCACATCGCCGCCGGCGTGATGAGGCACGTGGTTCCCGCCTCGATCCATGCGACGGGATATTGCATCAGTGGCCGCAGAATGACCTTCGAACTGATATTGCTGCCGGTTCGCACATCGAGCGACACTTGCGACAGACTGCTCGGCTGCCTCACGCCCACCGTTTACACGACATGGCTCGGCAATGAGCGCCTGGAATTTCTGGCGCTGGACCGCAGCCGCCTGCTTCGCGACCGCCCCGTCCGGCTCGTAAATGCGCCGCCGCATCCCGATCCGACAGATCTTCTGCCGCATCAGGGAAGCACCAGCCTGGGCGAATGGATGCGTCGAAAGTTAATTCAAGCAAAAAATGGGCGCGAGAGAGCTGGAATTGACCCAGCTCGGAACAAAATCGACGATCATCTCTAAGCCACGCCTTGGGAAAGACAACCTTACTTTAAGGAGTTACGGCTAATAGTTGGAAGAGACGCAATAGGGTTCAAGACGCTTCATGCACTCATTCCAGCCGGCCCATGCGACGCGGCCCAACCAAATGACAGGCAATGCTGTTCGCAATGATCAGCGGACCTTTCAACGGGTTCCGATCAATATGCAGGGCCGCCTGATGCTGGCTAATTACGAGGAGTTCGAGTGCCTGGTCACCGAGATGTCGCCGGGCGACCTTCATGTCACCTGCCTGGGACGTCCGCGCGCCGACGAGCGCGTTGTCGCCTATATCGATCACCTTGGCCGCGTTGAAGGCAATGTCGTTGCCGTCGATAGCCGCGGTTTCACCATGTCGATCAATGCGACCGAGCGGAAACGCGAAAAGCTTGCCGCCCAATTGACCTGGCTTGCCAACAAGCACGAACTTGGCCTGCCGGAAGATCGCCGCCATGATCGCCTGACGCCGCGCAACACCCGCTGCGAGCTTACGCTCGATGACGGTACGCAATATGCTTGCCGCATCATGGACCTTTCGCTCTCGGGTGCCGCGGTCGATGTCGAAATACGCCCCACGATCGGGACGCCGGTGCGCCTCGGCAATATGCGTGGCCGCGTCGTTCGCCATTTCATGGAAGGCGTGGCGATCGAATTCCTTTCGCTGCAGTCGCGAGAGACCTTGCGCGAATTTCTCTGATATTGTCATCCTCCTGTCACGCGGCGTCGCGAAACAGCGATGCCTGTCTTCTTCTCAACGCGTGACGGTAAATGCTTTACCCGGACACAATTCCTTTTGACGAAGGCCTGCTTGAGGTCGGTGACGGCCAGCGGATTCATTGGACGCAATCAGGCAACCGCCAAGGCAGGCCTGTCCTTATCCTGCACGGCGGTCCGGGGTCAGGAAGTTCGGCCGGAACGCGACGTTATTTTGACCCGCATTATTATCGAATCATTCAGTTCGACCAGCGAGGCTGCGGTGGCAGCCTTCCGCATGTGTCGGAACCGGAGATCGATCTCTCGGCCAATACGACATGGCATACGATTGCCGATATCGAGCAATTGCGGTTGCGCGTCGGCGTTGAAAGCTGGATCGTATTCGGCAATTCCTGGGGCTGCACACTTGCGCTCGTCTATGCCGAAACCCATGCGCAACGAGTGGAAAGCTTGCTCCTCGTAGGCATTACCATGACGAGACAATCGGAAATCGATTGGCTCTATCAAGGTCTTGGCCGGTTCTTTCCGGAGCAATGGGCGCGCTTTCGCGCTGCCGTGCATGAAGAGGATCGCGACGGTGATCTCGTCGCTGCCTATTATCGTCTCCTGCTTGACCCAGATCCCGCAATCCACGTGAGAGCTGCAAGAGACTGGCACGAATGGGAGGGCGCCTCGATCCTGATCGATCCGCGCGGGACCCTTCCGTCTCGGTGGTCCGATCCTCGCTATCTGACGGCCCGTGCCCGGATCATCACCCACTACTTCCACCATCTGGGCTGGCTCGAGGAACGGCAGATCCTGCGCGACATCCATCGGCTCGCCGGTATCCCCTGCACGATGATCCAGGGCCGGATGGATCTCGAGGCGCCGCTGGTAACCGCCTGGGAATTGTCGCAAGCATGGCCGGAGGCGGAACTGGTGGTCGTTGCGAACGGCGCCCACTCGCCGGCCGTCGCGGAGATGGCTGCCGCGATCATTCGCACAACCGACGGGCTTCGCCGCGACGGCAGACAATAATATCAAAAATATTTTTTGAGCCGGCTTTCCCAAAATGGGACAGGTCGAGGTTCTTGCGGTCATTTCCGGCATTCGGCAGGCCTGTCGCGAGGTGGGCTCTGTATCGATACAACATGGTTGCCGCCCAAATCTGCGCCCGGACGTTAACGATCCTCATTGTTGAAAACCGTTCCGAAACAGCCGGATATCAAACTCTCGCTTTGCTGCACTTCATACCAAAATTCCTCAAATTTTAATCAAATTTGCGGCGAACTTGAATCAAGTTTTCTGCGTGTTTTATGAGAATTTTCTCCAGATTTGATTCAACTAAGCTATTAATTTAACTGCGTAATTTTGCGTCAGATAAAAACACGCGTGTCATTCTGATCCCAATAAAACAGGGACAGGGACATGAACTTTCAAATCGTACTTCGCGGCCTTGCCGCTCTGGCGCTTTCCGCTCTTGGCTCCTTCGGTGCGGCTCAGGCAGCACCCGCCAACATGACGATAACGGGCGACGCTGCTCCTCCGATCGGCCACTACGAGTTCTGCAAGGAAAATCCGCGCGAATGCGCCTATTCCGGTGGCGACGCAGGCCCGATGATCCTCAATGAAGATAGCTGGAAGACGATCCTGAAAGTCAACTATACGGTCAACACGACCATCAAGCCCATGACCGATATGGAGCTTTACGGCGTCGAGGAAAAGTGGGCGATCCCGACCACCGCCGGCGACTGCGAAGATTTCGCGCTCCTGAAGCGCAAGCAGCTGATCGATGCCGGCTTCTCGCCTTCCGATCTGCTCATGACCGTCGTGCTGCAGCCGAATGGCGAGGGCCATGCCGTGCTGACGGTACGCACGGATCGTGGCGATTTCATTCTCGATAACATGCGCAACAAGGTGAAGCTCTGGTCCGAGACCGAATATACCTTCCTCAAGCGCCAGTCCGCCGATCACCCGGCTCGCTGGGTCAAGATCCAGGATGGCCGCGCCGTCGCGGTTGGCAGCTTGAAATAAGCGTTCTTCATACAGGATCATCGGCGACCTAGCGTCGATGGTCAAAGTCAGAGGCCCGGTCTCGTCCCCTGATTTCTGTCCAGGCCGGTGCCTCTGAGCCGTTCCCACTGTCCCGGGGAACGGCTCTTTTTCGTTTGATGAGTAGGCCCAAAGCTAAGACTGAAAATACCCGGAGAATTTAACTGCGCCATTAGCATGGCTTGCGACACATATTTAACCGTCGGTTAACCATCGTGGCGCCAATCATCATTTCCAACGAGACTCAAAAAAGTCAGGCGCCGCGAGGCTTTGCCGTCAATGATGGCGACCTGAGCGGAAGGAAATGAAGGCAAGAGTATGGCTCCTCCTCTGTCATCCGCCGCAATGATCGAAGAAAGACCGCTGATATCGAGCGGCTTTGTCTATCGGCTCACGGCCGGTGTCGCCGTTCTGGCAGCCTTGACCGTAGCCATATCCGTTGGTGGACACTGGTTTGGTGAGAAAATTTCCCTTGCAGGGCATACGACGGATACCAAGCCTATCTCTGTCACGATCGGCGACGACACAATGCGTCTGGCTGCAAACACCATTCGCTTTCCGAGCGAGCGTTCGGACGGTATGGCTGAACGTGTTGATCTCTATCTGACCTGGCCGCAGATGCAGGGCTATAGCGAAGCCGATCGCATGCGTTTCGACGATATCTCGCAATCGTCCTCACTGATCTTCCTGCAAATCAGCCAGAGCACGATGTCCCACGACATGTCCGGCCGGCTCGGTCCGATCTATTCGCAACTGTTGGATGGGGCGGCCTATGCCGGCCCCTTCGGCCTGACCGCGCATCGGCTTCGTGCGGATGCCGGCTACAATGACGAAATCCTTCTGACGGCGCCGCGGCCTGATGAGACCGATTATGTCGTGCGCTGTCTCCTGCCCTCATCGCCCACGCTGGCAACCAGCGGCGATTGCCAGAGAGACATCAAGGTCGGTAAGGACTTGAGTGTTCTCTACCGCTTTTCCAGCAATCAGCTGGGTGACTGGCGCGCCATGGATGCCGCTGTCCGGAACTTCGTCAAAACGCGTCTTGTGGATAATGCCGTGCCTGCGACGACAGCTGTGGGCGGCCGCTAAAATGGCGCGGAAACCTGAAACCAACTGTTCATCATAAACCGATTGGTAACGCTAAGCCTCTACTGTCGAACGGAATGGCCGTTCATGGAGGCGGCGGCCGGATAATCGAGAATGTAAATGCAAGCAGAGAGTGATTTAGTGTCCAGATCCATTCTTTCCGTTTCGTCGTCTCAAACCGGTAAGATCCTGGCGAGAGCGCTTCTTGGTTTTTCGATCGCAACGGCGACGGTCACGGTGACTGTCATTGACGCGAGCGCGGCGGGCCCGAAATATGCCGGTATCGTCATCGATGCCAATACCGGCAACGTTCTCTACAGTGAAAACGCCGACACGCTGCACTATCCGGCCTCGCTGACCAAGATGATGACGGTCTATCTGACCTTCGAAGCGCTTGAAGCCGGCCGCATCACCCTCGATACCCCCGTCGTGTTTTCGAAGAACGCTGCAGCACAGGCTCCGACCAAGCTCGGTATCGGCGCCGGCCGCTCCGTGACTGTTCGCGAGGCGATCCTCGGCATCGTCACCAAGTCTGCCAATGACGCGGCAATGGCGCTTGGCGAAATGCTTGGCGGTTCTGAGGAAGGCTTTGCCCGGATGATGAACGACAAGGCGCGGGCGCTCGGCATGACGCGCACGACCTATCGCAACCCGAACGGCCTGCCGAACACAGCGCAGATGACAACGGCGCGCGATCAGGCTCGCCTTGGCATCGCCTTGCGCGAGCATTTCCCGGAATATTACGGTTTCTTCTCCGAAACGAGCTTCCGGCTGGGCAATCGCACGATCCTCGGTCACAATCGCCTGGTTGGCTCGGTGCGCGGCGTCGACGGCATCAAGACTGGTTACACGCG
The DNA here is from genome assembly GCF_020871915.1 of Rhizobium sp. AB2/73. NCBI lineage: Bacteria > Pseudomonadati > Pseudomonadota > Alphaproteobacteria > Hyphomicrobiales > Rhizobiaceae > Rhizobium > Rhizobium sp. AB2/73. Next base: position 1,574,437 of record NZ_CP067071.1, read on the forward strand.
TGCCGCCGGCTATAATCTCGCAACCTCCGTGAAAGTCGATGGTCGCTCCATCGTTGGTGTCGTCCTTGGCGGCGCTTCGACGCCGGCCCGTGACAACCAGATGCGCAAGCTGATCGCTGACTATCTGCCTAAAGCATCGACAAAACATATTGATTCCAATGTGATAGCGCAGGTCCCGGCCGCAACGCCCAATGTGCAGGCAGCCAGCGCACGCATGGCGGATATCAGCCGCGCAAAGATCAAGAATGGCGGAACGGCCGAAGTCGCCGATTCCAACCCTTCCAGTGCGGCGGCCTTCGCAGCGGTAACGCCGCAGTCTTCCTCCTCCAATCCACTGCTTTCGGCGAAACCGGAGGCCGTGAAGCGGCCGGCCTATGACGAAACGGCCTCCGCCGGATCGTCGGACGATGCCGATGGGGATGAGATCGATACCGTAACGACTGCATCAACCTCCAGGAGCGATTCGAAACTCGCGAAGCTGCAGCGGACCGAAAAGACAGAGAAGGTTGCAAAAGCAGCCAAAGCCGAGCGCGGGCCGACTGGCTGGGTCGTGCAGATCGGCATTTCCTCCAGTAAGGATGGCGCAACCGACCTGCTTGATACGGCTAAGACGAAGGGCGGCAAGGCGCTGCGTTCGGCAAAGCCCTATACAGTCGCCTTCGATGGCGGTTACCGCGCCCGTTTTGGTGGTTTCGAAGATCAGAGCGAAGCGGTGAATGCCTGCAAGGCGCTCAAGCGAGCCGGCATCAAGTGCTGGGCGAGCACGGAATAGGAATGTGGCCGGTGTTTTCGCGCCGCATGATCTGAAGATTGGTTGGGCCTTCTGTTGCGCCCGACCCTCCGGTTCCGAATGTCAAACGGGCCGGCCCTGAGTTTGTAACGTGTACGGGGTTTTGAAATGGCAATGAACGAGAACTTTCCCGGTTTCTCGCTCGACGGCGGGGGCAAGATGAAACCGAAGGGCTTTGCTCTTCATCCGCTGCATGAGGCGGCGATGCGGCTGGCGGACCTAGGTCTCAGCCGTTCGCGTTCGCGCAACAAGACGAAAGACCTGATCGGCATCCTGCTTTGCCACGGCGCACGCGCCTGGCGTTATTCACAGCCGGAAGCGCATATTCATCTGCACATCACCGCCCCGACCGGCCGGGCGCCGATCATGATGCGACTGCGTTAAAGCAACCCAAGTTCGGAAAGTTCCCGCCGTAGATCGGCGGGCAATTCGGCTGCCGCGCCGAGACTGTCGAGATCGCGCGGCACGTCGTCCTGCGGCAGGTACCGCCAGCCCTGAAATGGCCGCTTCGGCTGCCCTGTCGTCTCGACAACGCTCGGGTCGAGAATAAGCCGGCAGCGCTGAATTCCATCAGCATCGGTGAAGGTCTCGATGCCAAGCAATTTCTGCCGCGCCTGCACCTGCCCTTTGATCACCCAATAAAGCGAACCGCCGTCCAACAGCTCGTCTACCCGTTTCGGCACCATGCGCGTCGTGTGGGTTGTATGCGGCTCGAGCCCAGCAGCAATGGCGTTCATTGCCCGCTCGGACACCCATTCGCGCAGATCCTCGATCGAATCCGCGCCCACGCACAATTTAATGAGATGCAAAGCCATAATGCCGTTGAAGTCCTTTTGACCGACAGCGTCAAGCTTTTAGATCAGGCGTCCACACTCAGCATTCCACGACATTGACGGCGAGGCCGCCAGTCGAGGTTTCCTTGTATTTCTCACTCATGTCATGGCCCGTCTGGCGCATGGTTTCGATGCAGGCGTCTAGCGGCACGAAATGCTGGCCGTCGCCCTTGATCGCAAGCGAAGCGGCAGTGACCGCCTTGACCGCACCAAGCGCGTTACGCTCGATGCACGGCACCTGCACCAGACCGGCGATCGGGTCGCAGGTCATGCCGAGATGATGTTCAAGCGCGATTTCCGCGGCATTCTCGATCTGCTCCGGCGTCGCCCCCATGACAGCGGCAAGCCCCGCAGCCGCCATCGCTGCCGCCGAACCCACCTCGCCCTGACAGCCGACTTCGGCGCCTGAGATCGAGGCGTTGTGCTTGATGATGCCGCCAACGGCGGCGGCCGTCAGAAGATAGTTGCGAATGCCGTCCTGATCCCAATCCTCGTGGAAATGCTGATAATAGCGGATCGTTGCCGGAATGACGCCGGCCGCTCCATTGGTCGGCGCGGTGACCACGCGGCCGCCGGCCGCATTCTCTTCATTGACGGCCATGGCGTAGACGCTGAGCCAGTCATTGGCGAGCAGCGGATTGATGCGGTTGCTGCGCCATTCTTCCTGCAATTTATCATGGATGGCACGCGCACGCCGGCGCACCTTCAGGCCGCCAGGCATGATGCCATCGACCTTGAGGCCACGATCGATGCAGCTGCTCATGGCCGCCCAGATACGGTCGAGGCCGGCATCCAGCTCTTCGGCACTCATATGCGTCTCTTCATTGGCGCGCTTCATCTGCGCAATCGAAAGGCCGGAACGCTCGGACATTTCGAGCATCTGCTTGGCGCTGGCGAAGGGAAACGGAACACGCTCGCCGGCCGGGGCAGGCTTTTTCCGGTCGGCTTTCATCTGCTCCAATTCTGTGTCGGTGACGACGAAGCCGCCGCCGACGGAATAATAGATGCGCTTGACCAGTAGGCGCTCGTCCTTGTCGAAGGCGGAGAAGCTCATGCCGTTGGCATGACCGGGCAGCGGCACCTTCTTGTCGAAGATGAGATCTGTCTTGGGCTGGAACCGATAGGCCGGATGGCCTGGCGGCGTGATGCGCCCGCTGCGCTCCACTTCGTCGATGATGGCATCCATATGATCGGGATCGACGCTATCAGGCTTCTCGCCCATCAGGCCGAGAATAACCGCCCTGCCCGTGCCGTGGCCAATGCCCGTGTGGGCGAGCGAGCCATGCAGGCTGACCTTGATCGACTCGACATGCACATTCGAAGACGGACGCGGCCATTCGTTCGAAAGAACGAGGTCGAGGAAGCGATTCGCGGCCGACATCGGCCCCATCGTGTGCGAGCTGGACGGTCCCACACCGATCTTGAACACATCGAAAACTGAGAGAAACATGGACCTTTGGTGCCTCCAGGCAAATCGATTTCCGGCAAGGCTACGCTATCGGGGCAAGCTTGCACGGCGATTGGCCGACATCGGATTTCATGGCAGCGACATTACATATAGGCATCCGGGGAAGCAAACAGAAGGCCATTGCACGCGGCCCGCGCTGCGCTACAGTCCACATCGGATTGATCTGGAGAATCTCCCTTTATGACGACTGCCGACTATGTCGCCCTCGCCCTCTTCATCCTTCTCTGGGTCGCGCTGAACTGGATCGTCAGCAGCGCCAGCTTCTTCAATCGTACAAGCCTGACGCTGGCGATGAACGAGCGTCGCCGCGAATGGATCTACAATTCCCTTCGCCGCGACCTGAAGATGATCGACACACAGATCCTCTCAGGCCTGCAGAACGGCACCGGCTTCTTCGCCTCCACCTCGATCTTCGCCATCGGCAGCTGCTTTGCGTTGCTCGGCGCCACCGACAAGATCAATGCCTTCTTCTCCGACATGCCCTTCATCTTCAACGGCGGCCGGACAGCTTTCGAAATCAAGGTGGCCGGGCTTGCCTGTCTCTTTGGCTATGCCTTTTTCAAGTTCGGCTGGGCCTATCGCCTATTCAATTACTGCACCATTCTCTTCGGCTCCCTGCCGATGCTGGAAGATGCCATTCGTGATCCCGTGCGTGCCGAACGCGCCGCCGAGCGGGTCATCCGCATGAACATAATCGCGGCCCGGAATTTCAACTCCGGCCTGCGAGCCATTTTCCTGTCGATTGGCTATCTCGGCTGGTTTCTGAGCCCTTACGTTTTCATGGTCACGACCATGTTCATCATCATCGTGCTGGTCCGCCGGCAGTTTTTTTCCGATGCCCGTCTGGCCATTATGGATAGCGATGTGCCATGACATGCTCGCGCCGTCTCAAGCGGCGCTTGTGATCTGAGTTCATGCCTGGAAGGACCCGCCAATGGTCGCTATCGCCGAGAGTGCCGATGCACCGCAAAAGACGCCCCGCATCGGCATTCTGGACACGGCGCGCGGCGTCGCACTCCTCGCCATGGCAAGCTATCACTGCACCTGGGATTTCGAGTTCTTCGGCTATCTCGATTCCGGCACGGCGGAAACAGGCTGGCTGAAGCTTTACGCCCGCGCGATCGCCAGCACCTTCCTGTTTCTGGCAGGATTTAGCCTTGTGCTTGCCAATACGCCGGAGATTCGCTGGCGCTCCTACTGGCGACGACTGGGCATGATCGTGGCGGCCGCCGCTGCCATTTCCCTCGTCACCTTCATCGGCATGCGCGACGAATGGATATTCTTCGGCATCCTGCACAGCATCGCGGCGGCGAGCCTCATTGGGCTCTTATTCTTGCGTCTGCCGGCACTTGCCACGCTTCTCGTCGCGATAGTGCTTGCCGTCGGCATTGCCGTCGACAACGTCATTGCGCCTCTATCGCTGCATTCGACATTTTTCGACCTGCCCTGGCTCTGGTGGGTGGGGCTTTCGGAAAACATCCAGCGCTCGAATGACTATGTGCCGCTTTTCCCATGGCTGACGCCATTCCTGTTCGGTCTCGGCGTGGCGCAATTGGCGACATCGCTTGGCTGGCTTAAATGGTTGGCAAAATTCGGCCCCGGCGGCAATCTCATTGCGCGCGCCGGTCGGCACAGTCTGATCTTCTATCTGCTGCACCAGCCGGTGCTGTTCGGCCTCGTCTACCTTTTGTCACTGGTTGCACCGGCTCCGCCGCAGGACGCGACCGTCGGCTATATCAGGCAATGCGTGGCCTCCTGCACCCGGTCGGGAAGCGAATCCATGTGCCGCAGCTTTTGCCAATGCACACTCGATAAATTACAAGCCCAGAATCTTTTCAAACCATTGGAATCCGGGGCGATCAAAGCAGATAGCGATGAACGTGTAAGCCGAATCGCGATACAATGCACGGATGAAGCGCAATGACAGGATTATTCTATGAATGCCTATCGTTCGAAGTCGCTGAGTTTTCCGTGGCCGCCGCTCCTCTATAGCCTCGCCGTCATGGCGGCGCTGTATCTGCAGCGGGTGTATCCCTTGCCATTGCCATTTCTGTGGGCGCTTGTTTCTTGGGTGTTTGGCGCGCTTCTGACCGCCTTCGCCGTGACGCTGAACGTCTGGGCCGTCAAGACGCTCCTAGAGCGCCGCACGACCGTTCTGACGCAGCGCTGCACGGCGCATCTGGTGACGACTGGCCCCTTTCGCTTCACCCGCAACCCGACCTATCTCGGCTATACCTTGCAGACCGCGGGCCTCGGCCTGCTGATCGGCAATCTCTGGTTCCTGGCGATGGCGGCCGTGGCGGCTGCCTTGACGACATTGCTCGTCATTCGTTGTGAAGAGATGCATCTCCTCTCGCGATTCGGCTGTGAATTCGAATTCTATTGCAAGCGGACGCGCCGCTGGCTCTGACAAGCTGATGGCCTGGTCGCGATCACGTCCCGACGCCAATTTCGGCGAGACGTCCAAGGCAAGCTTCCTCGACATTGTCGAGTTCGCTCAGCGTATCGTCGATATCCTTGCGCTTCTGGCGCAGCTCATCGCGCTTTTCATCGACGCGCTTCATCAGCAGCTTCAGCTGGCCGATTTCACCCGGAGGCTCTTTGTAGACCTGAATGATCTCGCGAATCTCGGCAATGGTGAAGCCGATGCGGCGGCCGCGCAGGATTTCCATGATCAGACGCCGGTCGGCCGGACGGAATAGGCGCGTGCGGCCTCTGCGCTCTGGGTGGATGAGACCCTCGTCCTCGTAGAACCTCAAGGTCCGGGTCGAAACCCCGAATTCCCGAGTGAGCTCCGTTATGCTATAGTATCCGTCGACCAAGAATCCGCCCCTATCTGCTGTCCATGATAATATTGACTTTTACGTAATAGTCAATTTTCACGAGTTGCAGTCAGGTCCCGACCCGCCAGTGCCGCCCAAAATCACAGGCTCGCAAGCCCCGACAGCGCAAAATTCCTCGTAAATTCGACGGGAACGGTCATAAATGCAGAGGACGCCTCAGCCATTCGATGCACGAATCATGCGATGGAGGTTCGAATGGCGGAATGCGGTGATTGCATCTTCAACAATGGCAGACGTCATTCGGCTAGAAGGCCTCCGGCTCGCCCGGCGTGCCTTATTGGGCTCGATTGAAATCGATGTAAAGCAAGTGGATGATGGAAAAAGCTTATAGGGAAAGCGCAGCCATCGGGATGGTGGCATTGCGCCTACCTTCCCCTTATTCTGGCAGCCTCCTACCTACGTCTTCCATCGGATAGAGAGCACCATGTCCCCTCGCCCCATTATCCGCTTTCCCGATCCGCTATTACGAACCGCCTGCGCTGCTGTCACCGCCTTCGACGATGATCTGCGAGCGCTCGTCACCGATCTGCTGGATACGATGCGGGCTGCGCCCGGCGTCGGCATCACAGGCCCGCATATCGGTGTCCTCAAGCGCGTCGTCGTGATCGAACTCAGCCGCGAGGACGGCGTGCGCACCTATATCAATCCGGAAATCCTATGGTCGTCGCCGGACACCATGCGGCATACGGAGGGCAGCGTTTCCATGCCCGGAGTGACGGAAGAGGTCGTCAGGCCGAAATCGATCCGCTTTCGCTATTGGGATGTCGCTGGCGAGGCCCATGAAGCGGAGGCACACGACTTTCTGGCCATCTGCATCCAGCACGAGATCGACCAGCTGGACGGCATTTTCTGGCTGCAGCGGCTTTCCAAGCTCAAGCGCGATCGGCTTGTCAAAAAATGGGAAAAGATGCGGGCTTGATGTCCATAAAAGGAAACGGGCGCCCAAAGGCGCCCGCTCCGTAATCGCTTGGCTTCGCAATCAGCCCTTGAGCTTGGAATTGCAGAGGCTGTAGTAGCCGCCGCCCTTCTGAATCCACTTCAGACCGCCGAGCGAATTGCTGGTCTTGGCGGCGTTGTATGCATCGACGCAGGTGTGGAAGCGGGCTTTGCCGGGCGTCTCGGTAGCATATTTGGGGTCGACCTTTGCCGGGAAGGTTACGCCAGCCGGCGCAGCCGTCGTCGGCTTTGCCGGTTCGGCTGCCGGCGGCTTCGTCGCGTCGGGCTCGCTGGCATCGACCTTGGCAGCCGCAGTGGTCTTCGCCGGCTTGGCAGGCGTCGTAGCCGCTGGTGCGGTCGCTGCGGGAGCGGTGGTCGTAGTGGCGCTGGCGTCCGCACTGCACTGCGTTGCGCGGAAGTCATTCCACTTCTGGCCGTTCAAGGTACCAGCGGTCTTGGCCGCCTGGTATTTGGCGCTGCACTCTTTCATGGTTAGCGCAGAAGCCGAAGAAGCGAGGCCCATCGAGCCTACAACTGTGAGAGACGCAAGAGACATCAACAGGATGGCACGACTTGTCATTGGCATATCCTCCGCTCTATGACGAATGTCGAAACTATTAATCGTATCGTCCATATCGATTGTCAATCGACGCGCGATCTGGGGGCGACGGAGGACACCATATGCGGACGAACATGAACGCAAACTGTACAAAAATAGCCCTTAAAAAGAACGGCTTGGCGGAACTGACAATCCTTGATGGCGGTTCGCCGGCGCGCTGAGCTCAGCCGGAGGCAGAAGGAGACCGCAGCCCCGATCTGGCACATTGGCAGGCAGATTCTGCTAGTCGCAGGTCAGCGATGCGCTAGGGCTGCAATAGCCACTCATAACGGGGCGCCGGGCAGGTTGCGGTCGCGAGACTGAAATCCTGGCAATTGCATCGGACGTGAAACTGTTGATCTGCCGTTCTCGCGCCCACCTTTCCTATTGGCACATCAGATAAGCGTGCGGAACGCAGGTGCATGCGTAAGACTGGGTCGGGCACGTCATGTCCTGCAATGTCCGGTCGTCGCAATTGCACGTTACGAAATAGGATGAATTGTTCGGCATCTTCAGAATGCTCGAGGTGGAATAGCCGCTGCCAAGATCCGCGCGCCGATAGCTGAAGCTCGAAGCCGAATTCTGGGCATTCTGGTTACCGCCGGCGGTTTGCGCCATGACCGGCAAGACGGACAGGGTAAGGAGGAGTAGCGCCTTGAAGCCTGTCTTCCAATAACCGGTCACGCCAAAAGCGGCTCTCATTGTCCTTACTCCATTCTGCAGTGTTGTTTGGGAACGAACTCTAATTTTGGAATGTTTCTTCCGTTTCTCCGTCCGTTGCGAAATCTTTCCGCAATTTCCAGCCAAGAGATGGGCGGGACGCCGCCGGCGGCCGCGTCTCGGCACAATGGTTGGGAAAACCCTTATGGCTTGCGTCCGACTCCTCGCCGACAATATCACCACCGCGCGGAGGGAAAAAGTCGTTAGGACCCTATCAAAGACTGACGATGATCACGGTTTCGCGAGGAATAGGAGCGATTGCGGGAGGGATACAACCTATCCTGAAACTTGGACCTTGAAGTACAGACGCATCGCCCTAATTTCATTAGTGCAGTTCCCCTCTCTGTGCCCTGGATGCTCTCCCTTCCAGGGCATTTTTCTTTCGGGGCACTTTTCCTGTCGAGCCGGGCGCGCGGTGAAAACGGACCATCGCACCAAATGATTCGCAACGGCTCCCAAATGGGCGTAAGCTGTCTCCACCGTTGGTTACCGAACCCGTAGGCGCCATCGGCTGAGAGAGACGACGCGCTCTCGCCTGCAGAGGTCAAGGAGTTACCCGCGTGACCTCGTATGACAGCGACAATATCCTGAGCGATCAGAAACTGCATGATCTTCTCAAGGCGGAAGACAGGATCGATCTCTTGGAGAGATCAAAACGGTTCGTCCTGGATGAAACGGAACTGCCCTTGGCTGAGGACGTCGAGGAGCGCTCCTGTGAGCTATAGCAGTTTTCACCGTGAATTCGGACAGGTCGTTTGACCTGTTCTGCTTAGCGCGCCGGAATTCCGCGCAGCATTCTGGATCGCCTTCCGGCGATCACCGATTGGCTTCACGCGTCATTGATCGTTTCGCCGAAGACTTGTTCGAACGCCTCACGGAGGCGGATATCGACATCCGCCATCATAACCGGCAAACCGAGATCGACAAGGCTGGTGACGCCATAGGCCGAGATTCCGCAAGGAATGATGCCTGTGAAGTGCCCGAGATCGGGGTCGACATTCAACGAAAGGCCGTGAAACGTCACCCATTTGCGCACACGGATTCCGAGGGCTGCAATTTTGTCCTCAGCCACGGTGCCGTCAGCCAGAATCGGCTTCTCCGGGCGCCTGACCCATACGCCGACCCGATCTTCCCGCCGCTCGCCACGCACATTCATCGAATCAAGCGTGCGAATGATGACCTCCTCGAGCGCGCCGACGAAGGCGCGGATATCCTGCCGCCGACACTTCAGGTCCAGCATGACATAGGCTACGCGCTGACCAGGACCATGATAGGTGTATTCTCCGCCGCGTCCGGTCGCAAAGACCGGGAATCGATCCGGTTCGATCAGATCGGCGGCATTAGCGCTGGTGCCCGCGGTATAGAGTGGCGGATGCTCGACCAGCCAGACGAGCTCCGGCGCCCGCCCCTCGGCAATCGCGGCCACTTCCGCCTCCATCGTGGCTACGGCCTCCTCATATGGCACGAGGCCATCGCTGATCCGCCAGCGGACGGCCGGCGTGCCTTGGACGGGAAACATTTGGTGAGAAAGTTCGGTGCGAAGCATATGGCAGTCCTTTGCGCGCCGCGCCGGCCGCATATGTGGAAAAGCTGCATGCCGACGGGTTGTCCACATATGGCGCTATTCGGGCGGGAATTCAAACATGTAAGGCGTTTCCGCCGCATCCGGACCAGTTCGATCGGGCGAGCTGTGAAGGAATTTAAAAAAACTGACATATCGCTCTTGTGCCCCCCGAATGCTTTTGCTACATGCAGCCGCGCCGGAGCAATCCGGCCTACCACGATGCGGTCGTGGCGGAATTGGTAGACGCGCAGCGTTGAGGTCGCTGTGGGGCAACCCGTGGAAGTTCGAGTCTTCTCGACCGCACCAAAAGAACCCGGCTTTGGCCGGGTTTTTTGTTTTTGAAACAATATCTAACCAGCGCTTCTTTCAGCATGACATTATCTGACATGCCATCGTCCGCCCGCTGACGACACGCAAACCGATCAAAACGTTGGGAATATGCGGTGCTGCCCCGTTCACCCAAGCAAGTTGCTCACGAAATTTATGCCAAGAGGTAGTTTACCTACCCTGATGGGCCGGAACAGCCGTCGTATTTCCATGGTCACTTGACTTCGCGCTCCTCTCTGGCACCGTGAACTTCTTCAGATATGGGGAAGATGAATGACGCCGGAACGCTTTTCAGAATGCCTTTTGCATATACGCTGGACGCCCATCAATCTGGCGAGCGCGCTGCAATGCGACCTGTCATGGGTGGAGGCGCTGGAAGCTGGAAATGCCAAAGTCCCGGAAGGGTTGGCGGAATGGCTGGAGACCCTAGCGCAATGCCATGAGAAAGCCGGCGTTCCAACCACCTATCGCGGCCGCGGACACGACTGAGATTGAGGGATACGAGCCCGGAGAACGAATGACAGCTCGAAACAGCGGATAACTCATTCCACCGGAGGGATTGGAGATGAATGATGATTTTCGCTTGAAGCTTATCAAAATCAGAGGCGAAAAGATCGCCCATCGCAACGAACTGCTGGCGATGAAGATGCAGGGTGCAAGTACCAAAGGGGCCGGCCAGGATATCGATCTCGACGGCATGATCGCGCGCGAACAGCTCGCGATTGATAATCTCGACGATACAATTGCCCGTCTCAGCTAGAGCAATTCCAAGGAAAAGCGGTAGCGGTTTTCCGTCCCGAATTGAAAGAAAACAAAGAGATGGAGCGGTTCGGGGATTCCATGAAGAGCTGAGCCTCTCAAGAGAAGTTCAGCGCAGCGCCATGAATGTTAACGGTTGCCACGCTCAATGCGCCACATCCTTGCTGAGATTGCGTAGCCTGATCTGATGGTCGAGGCGTTCAAGCTGGTTTGTCGTCGCCTCGATCAGCCGGCCCATCTCCTGATAGGCCGTCCGCAACCGCGAAAGCTCGTTCCTGACAGCTTCCAGCGCGCGCTCGTCGCTGTCTTCTCCCGGCCCATCACCAGATCCCGTCATCAACCATGCCGGAGAAACATCGAAAAGCGCCGACATCTTCGCCAGAGCGGAGGGATTGGGTTCAGCCCGATCGGATTCCCAGGCGAGCATCGTCTCCTCGCTGACGCCTAGCTGTCCGGCCAGCGTTTCGAGACTGATTCCCGCGGCATCGCGCGCCATGGACAAGCGCCCTCCAAGCGTATCACCGCCTTCATCCGAAAAAACGGTCGTCTCTTGTTCTGGTTTGAACATCGGTGCGATCCCTTTCCTGGTTGCGCCGGCAATTTTGTGCCGCGCATTCATGTTTTAGCTGTTTCCAAAGCTCCAGATAGGTCTAAGGGCGTCATCTCGCCATGGCGATCTGTCCCAATTGGAAAAGTCTGATACTTTTCGCTGGCTGTCCGCGAGACTTGCAGCTCGCTCCTGATCGCGCCTTGATTGCATGCTTTTCCTGTGTTTGATGTTCGTGCATGTCCATCTCTCCCGCCGCTTCCACACAGCAAAATCCGCTTAGAGGCATGACGATCATGGCAAGCGCCATGGTCCTGTTGCCGACGATGGATGCAATCGCCAAATACATGGCGAGCTTCGAAGGCATGTCGCCGGGCCAGGTAACCTTCTATCGCTTCTTCTTCCAGATCGTCTGCATGCTGCCGCTGCTGGCGACCGAGGCCGGACGGTCGGCCTTTTCGGCAAAGCGGCCCTGGATGAACCTGCTGCGGGGCGCGTTGCACGGCGCTGCCAGTCTGCTCTTCTTCGCAGCGGTCAAATACATGCCACTTGCCGACGTCTTCGCCATCTATTTCGTTGAACCCTTCATGCTGACGGCGCTTTCTGCTCTTTTCCTTGGCGATAAGGTCGGCTGGCGGCGATGGCTAGCGATCGTTATCGGCTTCGGCGGCGCGATGATCGTCATTCAGCCAAGTTTTGCGATCTTCGGATTGAAAGCGCTGTTGCCGGTCGCCTGTGCATTTCTCTATGCGCTGTATCTTTTCATGAACCGCGCCGTCGGCGAGGCGGATTCGCCACTGACGATGCAGATCATGGCGGGTCTCGGCGGCACCGTCTTCATGGCCGTGGCTCTGCTTGCCGGCTCCTCAGCCGGTACTGCGGATTTGGAGCCGTCCCTGCCCGCCTCGGCACTCGGACTGGCGCTTCTGCTGATTCTCGGTTCGATATCAGGCTATGCCCATATGCTCGTCGTCAGGGCCTTCCGGCTGGCGCCCTTGTCTCTGCTTGCTCCATTCCAATATTTCGAGATCATTTCCGCCACCGTCCTGGGCTACGCGATCTTCGGTGATTTTCCCAATCTTTCCAAATGGATCGGCATTGCGATTATCGTCGGCTCCGGCCTCTTCATGATCTGGCGGGAGCGTATGCAATCGAGATTGGAAAAAACGACGTAGGCGCAAACATGTTGCGCATGGACCGGGCGCGCATTTTATGGCTAAAACACTGACTGAATAGGGTATTTGGGCGGAGATTGCATGTTCAAGAAAATCCTGATCGCCAATCGCGGCGAGATCGCCTGCCGCGTGATCAAGACCGCGCGCCGTATGGGCATCCTGACGGTCGCCGTCTATTCCGATGCCGATCGGGATGCTCTTCATGTCGAAATGGCGGATGAATCCATCCATATCGGCCCTGCGCCCGCAGCCGAAAGCTATCTCGTCGCTGACAAGATCATTGCTGCGTGTAAGCAGACAGGCGCCGAGGCGGTTCATCCAGGCTACGGTTTTCTCTCCGAACGCGCCTCCTTCTGTGCGGCACTGGAGAAGGAAGGCATCGTTTTCATCGGCCCGAAGCCGAAGGCGATCGAAGCCATGGGCGACAAGATCGAATCGAAGAAATTCGCCAGCGCCGCCAAGGTCTCCACCGTGCCGGGTTATCTTGGCATCATCGATGATGCCGATCACGCAGAAGGGATCGCCGCCGAGATCGGCTATCCCGTCATGATCAAGGCCTCCGCCGGCGGCGGCGGCAAGGGCATGCGCATCGCCTGGAGCAAGGACGAGGTGCGCGATGGTTTCGAGCGCGCCCGTTCGGAGGCGAAAAGCTCGTTCGGCGACGACCGCGTCTTCATCGAGAAATTCGTGGTCGACCCCCGGCACATCGAGATCCAGGTGCTGGCCGACGCCTATGGCAACGTCGTTTATCTTGGCGAGCGCGAATGCTCCATCCAGCGCCGGAACCAGAAGGTCGTCGAAGAAGCACCCTCGCCGTTCCTCGATGAAGCAACGCGCAAGGCCATGGGCGAGCAATCCGTGGCGCTTGCGAAAGCCGTCGATTATCAGAGCGCGGGCACGGTCGAATTCATCGTTGATCGCGACAGAAACTTTTATTTCCTCGAAATGAATACCCGCCTGCAGGTCGAGCATCCGGTAACGGAGCTGGTGACCGGCGTCGATCTCGTCGAGCAGATGATCCGCGTTGCAGCCGGCGAGAAACTGCCGTTCAAGCAATCAGATATCAAGCTCGATGGATGGGCGATCGAAAGCCGCCTGTATGCGGAGGATCCCTATCGCAACTTCCTGCCCTCGATCGGCCGTCTGACGCGCTATCGTCCGCCGCGCGAGGGTAACAAGAAGACATCGATCGTGCGCAACGATACCGGCGTCTTCGAAGGCGCCGAAATCTCCATGTATTACGATCCGATGATCGCCAAGCTCTGCACCTGGGCTCCGACGAGGCTGGAGGCGATCGAAGCGATGGGTGAAGCCCTGGATGGCTTCGTCGTCGACGGCATCGAGCACAATATGCCGTTCCTCTCAGCGTTGATGAAACATCCGCGTTGGCGCGAAGGTCGCCTCTCCACGGGCTTCATTGCCGAGGAATATCCTGATGGCTTCGCGCCGGTGACGCCGGACGAGGACCAAACCGCTTTGCTGTCGGCAATCGCCCTTTCCTGCAGCCTCATCGAATCCAACCGCCGTGAACGCTATGGCGACCGGCTGCGTCCGACCGCCGCGCCGCTGCGGGAGAGCTGGGTCGTCAAGCTCGGTGCCGACTATCTGCCTGTGACATTGCTTGAAGGCGTCGTGACCATTCCCTTCGAGATGGACATGCAGATCGGCGCCCAAACCGTAACTGTCGCAACCGACTGGCGTCCCGGCGGCTCGGTGTGGGTCGGCACCATCGACGGCCGCAAGCTGACGGCCCAGATCCGCATCGTCCTCAACGGTCTGCGCATCGATTGGCAAGGTATTTCCGTCCGGGCCAGGGTGTTCACGCCGCGTCAGGCCGAGCTCGACAAGCTGATGCCCGTCAAATCGCCGCCGGATACGTCGAAGCTGCTGCTCTGCCCCATGCCGGGCCTGGTCGTGGCGATTGCCGTTGCCGAGGGACAGGAAGTCAAGGCGGGCGAAACGCTGGCCATCGTCGAAGCGATGAAGATGGAAAATGTCCTGCGCGCCGAACGCGATCTGGTCATCGGCAAGATCAACGCCAAGCCGGGCGAAAGCCTCGCCGTTGACGCCGTGATCATGGAATTCGCATGATCGAGAAGTTTCGCCATCGCGGCCATATGGAAAAAGCTGCGTGGCGATTGCTCGGCTAAAACATGATAATTGCGACGCTAAGTGTCTGATTTTGGCTTGAGCCACCCCGTGCGCCCATGCCAATGTCGCGCGGACCAAATCATAAGCAGGAAGGGATGAGATCATGGACGTAAGAGCAGCGGTCGCGGTTGCGGCTGGCAAGCCGCTTGAGGTGATGACGGTTCAGCTCGAAGGCCCCAAGGCCGGCGAAGTGCTGATCGAGGTCAAGGCGACCGGCATCTGCCATACCGATGATTTCACCCTGTCCGGCGCCGATCCGGAAGGCCTGTTTCCGGCAATCCTCGGCCATGAGGGTGCCGGCATCGTCGTCGATGTCGGCCCGGGAGTGACCTCGGTGAAGAAGGGCGATCACGTCATTCCGCTCTATACGCCCGAATGCCGCGAATGCCCGTCGTGCCTCTCGCGCAAGACCAATCTCTGCACCGCGATTCGCTCGACCCAGGGCCAGGGCCTGATGCCGGACGGCACCTCGCGCTTCTCGATCGGCAAGGACAAGATCCATCACTATATGGGCTGCTCGACCTTCGCCAATTATACCGTGCTGCCGGAGATCGCCGTCGCCAAGGTCAATCCCGACGCTCCCTTCGACAAGATCTGCTATATCGGCTGCGGCGTCACCACAGGCATCGGTGCGGTCATCAACACCGCCAAGGTGGAGATGGGCGCAACGGCAATCGTCTTCGGTCTCGGCGGCATCGGTTTGAACGTCATCCAGGGCTTGCGGCTTGCCGGCGCCGACATGATCATCGGCGTCGATCTCAACAATGACAAGAAGGCCTGGGGCGAGCGCTTCGGCATGACGCATTTCGTCAATCCGAAGGAGGTCGGTGACGACATCGTGCCCTACCTTGTCAACATGACGAAGCGCGGGGCCGACCAGATCGGCGGGGCCGACTATACCTTCGACTGCACCGGCAACACGAAGGTGATGCGTCAGGCGCTGGAAGCTTCCCATCGCGGCTGGGGCAAGTCGGTCGTCATCGGCGTGGCCGGTGCTGGCCAGGAGATTTCGACGCGTCCGTTCCAGCTGGTGACGGGCCGCTCGTGGATGGGAACGGCCTTCGGCGGCGCGCGTGGCCGCACCGATGTTCCGAAGATCGTCGACTGGTACATGGAGGGCAAGATTGAGATCGATCCGATGATCACTCACACTATGCCGCTCGACGACATCAACAAGGGCTTCGAGCTCATGCATTCGGGTGAAAGCATCCGCAGCGTCGTGCTCTACTGAGGCAGAAAGCCACTCGACTGAACGTATGCGGCGCATGAGAAATGCGCCGCATATAATTGAAAAGATTTGACATCATGATTTATGTCGATGCCGACGCCTGCCCGGTAAAGCCGGAGATTCTGAAGGTTGCCGAACGCCACGGCATCGAGGTGACCTTCGTCGCCAATTCGGGATTGCGCCCGTCGCGGGACTCGATGGTGCACAACGTCATCGTCTCCAACGCCTTTGACGCTGCCGACAACTGGATCGCGGAGCATGCTGGCGCCGGCGATATCGTCGTCACTGCGGATGTACCGCTTGCCGGCCGCTGCGTTGCGACCGGAGCTCTGGTGACGGGACCAACCGGCCGTATCTTCGACAAGACCAATATCGGCATGGCAACGGCCATGCGCGATCTCGGCGCACATCTTCGCGAAACCGGCGAAAGCAAGGGCTATAATGCCGCCTTCTCGCCGCGCAACCGCTCCGCCTTCCTCGAAACCTTCGACCGGCTTTGCCGGCGTGCCAAAGCACATCAATCATCGCCTGGAGACCAGTCTTGAACATCATTTCCCAGAACACGGCCTTCGGCGGCATGCAGGGCGTCTTTTCGCACGAGTCAGAAGCCTGCAAATGCGACATGACCTTTGCCGTCTTCGTGCCACCGCAGGCGATCAAGGAGCCTCGCCCGGTTCTCTGGTATCTTTCCGGCCTCACCTGCACTCATGCCAATGTCATGGAAAAGGGCGAATATCGCCGCATGGCCGCCGAGCTCGGCCTGATCATCGTCTGCCCGGACACCAGCCCGCGCGGCAACGACGTGCCGGACGAATTGACCAATTGGCAGATGGGCAAAGGCGCCGGCTTCTATCTCGACGCCACCGAGACGCCCTGGGCCGAAAACTATCAGATGTACAGCTACATCACCGAGGAACTGCCTGCGATCATATCGAAGCAATTCCGCGCCGATATGAGCCGCCAGGGCATCTTCGGCCATTCCATGGGCGGCCACGGCGCCATGACGATCGCATTGAAGAATCCGGAGCGCTTCAAGAGCTGCTCCGCCTTCGCGCCGATCGTGCAGCCGTCGACGGCCGATTGGTCGGCACCTGCGCTGGAGAAATATTTGGGAAGCGACAAGGCTGCATGGCGCCGCTATGACGCCTGCGCGCTCGTCGAAGACGGCGCCCGCTTCCCCGAATTCCTGATCGATCAGGGAAAAGCCGACAGCTTCCTCGAAAACGGACTGCGCCCCTGGCTGTTCGAAGATGAGATCAAGGGAACCGGTATCGGCCTGACGCTGCGCATGCACGAGCGTTACGACCACTCCTACTACTTTATCTCAACCTTTATGGACGATCACCTAAAGTGGCATGCCGAACGGCTGAAGAAGTAAAGGTAGTACCATCGCCTTGAAATAAGCAGCCGACAAATGCATATAGGAAATGCGCAGACGACTGCGGCGGCCGGCAACCAAACCGGCCGTAGACATCGCGGGGACGGCCTCGCTCTTAACAAAGGAGCGAAACATGGCTTGGTTCCTGCTTTTCCTCGCAGGCTTGTTCGAAATTGGCTGGGCCGTCGGGCTGAAATATACCGATGGGTTCACGCGGCCGATGCCGACAGTCCTCACCGTCATCTCCATGGTCATCAGCGTCGTGCTGCTTGGTTTGGCCGTAAAAACCTTGCCGATGGGTACGGCCTATGCGGTTTGGACCGGCATCGGCACCGTCGGTACGGTTCTGCTCGGCATATGGCTGCTCGGTGATCCCGCGACCCCTCTGCGGCTGCTCTGCATTGGCTTCATCGTGGCCGGTATAGCCGGCCTGAAGCTTGCTGCTTGAGACCGCGGCGGTCATCGGCGCTGGCGATTGTCCAGCGCCCAGCTTCCCGGTCCGGCAAACACCAGAAACAGGAAGATGAAGCAGAATAAGATCGCTCCGTCTCCCTGATTGTTGGCCGGAAAGAAATCGATCGGCATGTGGACCATGAAATAGGCGATTGCCATTTCACCGCTCAGGAGAAAGGCGATCGGCCGCGTGAAAAGCCCGAGCAGGATCAGGACACTGCCCACGAGCTCGATGATCCCAGCCACGAAGAACAGCGTCGTGATCTCGTAAGGCGCGGGCGGAAAGCCGAAAACCTTTTGCGTGCCGTGCTCGATGAACAGCAACGCAGTCACGATTCGCAAAATAGCAAGGGCAGCAGGCTGATGGCGCGACAAGCGCTCGGGAAATGACATGTGGATCTCCGTTCGATAGGGGACGCGAAGGAGATCCTGTCAAAAGTGCTCTCGCTTCGCTGACAACGGAATGAACACGCGAGAGATGAATTTATTCGCCGGACCCGACGATCAGCCGAGCCCGACGAAAAGGCTGGTTACTTCTTGCTGTTGTCGATGGCCAGCAGGCCCGGGCCTGCGAAGATCAGGAACAGGAAGATGAAGCAATAGAGGATCGCTGCGTCACCGCCGTTGTTGGCCGGGAAGAAATTCTTCGGATAATGCGCCATGAAATAGGCGACCGCCATGTTGCCGCACAGAATGAACGCGACCGGACGGGTAAAGAAGCCGACGATTGTCGCCAATCCGCCAACGATTTCGATGATGCCCTGAACCAGAAGCAGGGTCGGCAGCGGGCTTGGAAATTGACCGCCGGCCGGAAAGCCAACGAGCTTCTGCAGACCATGTTCGATGAACAATACACCGGTGACGATACGCAGCACGGTAAGAGCATAGGGCTGATATTGATTCAGCCGATCGGAAAGCGCCATGTTAAACTCCAGTTTTAACTCCCCCACGGCGAAGCAATAGTGCGCACGACCGGGAACGTGAAAACACGGCTTCTAACGTCAGATCAATTCTCCGTGTGATATCCGTGACTTGTTGTCACGGACTCAAAGCGGGATGTTGTCGTGCTTCTTCCAGGGATTGGTCAGGTCCTTGTTGCGCAACATTCTAAGCCCCTGCGCCAGCCGGCGCCGGGTCGAGCGCGGCATGATCACTTCGTCGATGTAACCGCGCTCCGCGGCAACGAAGGGCGATAGAAAGCGGTCCTCATACATCTTGGTGTGGGCCGCGATCTTCTCGGGATCGACTATATCCTTGCGGAAGATGATCTCGACGGCGCCCTTGGCGCCCATAACGGCGATTTGCGCCGTCGGCCAGGCATAGTTGAGATCGCCACGCAGGTGCTTGGAGGCCATGACGTCATAGGCGCCGCCGAAGGCCTTGCGAGTGATGACCGTCAGTTTCGGCACAGTCGCTTCGGCATAGGCGAAGAGCAGCTTGGCGCCATGCTTGATCAGCCCGCCATATTCTTGCGCCGTACCCGGCAGGAAGCCCGGCACGTCGACGAAGGTGACGATCGGGATATTGAAGCAATCGCAGAAGCGCACGAAGCGCGCCGCCTTTCGTGACGCATCGCTGTCGAGAACGCCGGCAAGCACCATCGGCTGATTGGCGACGAAGCCGATGGTGGCACCCTCGATGCGGCCGAAACCGCAGACGATGTTCTTGGCGAAGCTCTCCTGGATTTCGAAGAAGTCGCCCTCGTCCGCTACCTTCAGGATCAGCTCCTTGATGTCGTAGGGCTTGTTTGCGTTGGCCGGAATCAGCGTATCGAGCGAGTTATCCGGCTCGGTCACCGACTGATAGCACTCGATCTCGGGCACGTCAGCGGTATTGGACTGCGGCAGGAAATCGATGAGACGGCGCACCTGCAAGAGCGTATCGACATCATTGTCGTAGGCTGCGTCGGCGATCGAGGATTTCGTCGTGTGCACCGAAGCGCCGCCGAGCTGTTCCGAGGTCACCGTCTCGTTGGTGACGGTCTTCACCACATCCGGCCCGGTGACGAACATGTAGGAGGTGTCCCGCACCATGAAGATGAAATCGGTCATGGCCGGAGAATAGACATCGCCGCCGGCACAAGGCCCCATGATAATCGAGATTTGCGGGATGACGCCGGAGGCCAGCACATTGCGCTGGAATACCTCGGCATAACCGCCAAGCGCGGCCACGCCTTCCTGAATGCGGGCGCCGCCGGCGTCATAGATCCCGATGATCGGCGCCCGGTTCTTCAGCGCCATATCCTGTACCTTGGTGATCTTTTCTGCATGTGCTTCTGAAAGAGACCCGCCGAAGACCGTGAAATCCTTGGCAAAAATGAAGACGGTGCGGCCGTTGACCGTGCCCCAGCCGGTCACCACGCCATCGCCGGCAATCTTGCTCTTGTCCATGCCGAAATCGGTCGAGCGATGCTCGACGAACATGTCGAACTCTTCGAAGGAGCCCTCGTCAAGGAAGATATCGATACGCTCACGCGCCGTCAGCTTGCCACGTGCATGCTGCGCATCTATGCGGACCTGCCCGCCACCTAGCCTTGCGATCCCGCGACGACGTTCCAGTTCCTGCAGGATTTCCTTCATGCGGTCCTCTCTCCCTCGTCGCCTTGCCTTAGCATGGCGCCGATTCAGTTTGAAGCTTCCCTTCAATTCGCCAGCCGAGGCGTGTTCAGCGAAAAGATGGAACGAACCCGCGCGGCGATGTCTTCGGCCATCAGCTCATCTGCGGTGGCAGGATCAGGTGCGACAGTTCTGATCTCGAACGATGCCATGGCAATCACAGAGCCGCCGTCGGCCGCCGCGGCATCGATATTGATCTTGGCGCTGCTGCGGTCCCGATTGAAGCCGCGCGCCTTCCGAACGTCGCTCAGTCGGACGGTGATGGCAACCTGTGGCAATTGCGGATTGAAGCTTGTCGCGGCGATCGCGGCGTTGACACGATCATTGACGGCCGTGACCAGCGCTGGCGATACCGGTGGCAAAGCCTGATCGGCTATAACGGTTGCGCTGCGCACGGCATAAGTTGGAGGCGGAGGATCGACGGACCAGCTCGAACATGCGGCCAGTACCAGACATCCCACGAGCGCCGGTACGGCTCTCGTCCTCAACAACAACATGATCCCTGCCCCGACCTTCGAATTTGCAAGATATGCAGACCGATATAAAGGACTGGAAATCAACAATATTCAACTGCGCAGCGCAGAAAAAACCTCAGTTGCGGCCTGAAACTCTTCAAAACGTTGTGCACGACGCTGTTCGGCCTCTTCGTCGCTGCCCCAATGCTCGATCGTCCAATCCTCGTCGAGATGTGCGAGCGACCAGACGTCGACCAGCGGCAGGAATCCTTTGGCGAAGGCCAGCGCAAGGATTGCCGAACCGGTCAGCGTCGTGACCGTGTGCAGGCTCGCAAGCTCCATCGGTGTGTCGAACTTGCGCAAAGCGGCGGAGAAGGCTGCGATGGCTTCGACAGGCTGCTCCTGATGCATGACGCCTTCCGCCAGAATGAAGCGGGCGCCGAGATCGCGCGCTGCCCATTCGATCACCGGATTCCAGCGTTCCGACTGCCGTTCGACGAGCCGTTCCGGCCCGTCGGCGCGATAGCAGAGCAGATCGCTGCCCGAGAAGCGGACAATTTCGTCGAATACAGCCTGGCTTTCCGTCGCAACGCCGTCGATGGCCGTGTTGACGAGACGCGTTACCGGCATGGTGGCGGGATCGATCACGTCGACTTGGCGTGCCCATTCGGCAGCCACCAGTCTGGCAAGCGCTTCCGTCGGCAGGGCCAGGGAATGCCGCGCCGGCGTCTTCACCACCTTGCCATCGAGAGCGATAGCATGGCCGTCCTCATCCTTGCTGATTGTCACATCCTTGTAGAAGCGCTTGGGCAACGGCTTCTTCATCTGGATCTGCGCACGGCGGATCGGGTCGGGATGGCTAAGACCTTCGGAAAGATCGTTCAACAGGTCGCGCATGGCGTCACCTCAGAGAATATGGCTCAACAAGTCGTTCGGATGGTGGGCGATAGTATCGGCGCCGGCGGCCAGCAGCTCTTCGACGGAGGCGTAGCCCCAGGCGACGCCGATGGCAGTCGCACCCGCCGCCTTCGCCATCTGCATATCGTAGATCGCATCGCCGATCACGATCGTATCATGCGGATCCATGCCGGTTTCGTCGCAGCATTCCGTCACCATCGCCGGATGCGGCTTCGACGGGCAATCATCAGCAGTGCGCGAGACAATGAAATAGGGCGTGAACTCGTTGACCTCAAGAATATGGGTCAAACCGCGGCGGGATTTACCCGTCACCGCGCCGATCAGCAGTTCGTCGCGGGCGGCAAGCGTCTCGATGAGCGGCTTGATGCCGTCGAAGAGTGGCGTCTGCATGTCCGCCTCGTCTCGCACCTCCGGAAAGATCGACTTATAATGCGCCGTCATGGCAATCGCTTCGTCGTCGACATGGGGCTTGCCCTGCAGGCGGGCAATGGCGATATCGAGCGTCAGGCCGATGATCGATTTCGTCGCGGAAACATCGGGACGCTTATAGCCGAAGGCCACGAAGGTGCGCGCCATGACCTCATGGATCAGCCGCGCGCTGTCGACCAGCGTGCCGTCGCAATCGAAAAGTACCAGCTTCATTCGTCGTCCGGCTCCCCCGCCGATGCCTCGTCGAAACCGAGAAGATTCCATGTCTGCACCATATGCGGCGGCAGAGGAGCGGTGACGCGCAGGCGCCCGCCGCTCGGATGCGGGATATCGATGTGGCGCGCGTGCAGATGCAGGCGCTTCTGGACACCCCCCGGAAAATCCCAGTTCGGATCGTCCTCGAAATATTTCGGATCGCCGATGATCGGATGGCCGATATGCAGCGCATGGACGCGCAGCTGATGAGTACGCCCGGTGTAGGGTTCCATTTCAAGCCAAGCGAGCCGCTGGGCCGCCGTTTCGACGACGCGGTAGTAGGACACGGCATGATCGGCGCCTTCCTCTCCATGCTTGGCGATGCGCATGCGATCGCCATCCGGCGTCGCTTCCTTCACCAGCCAGGTGGAGATCTTGTCCTCATGCTTGCGCGGCACACCCTTGACCAGCGACCAATAGGTTTTCTTGGTATCGCGTTCGCGGAAGGCTGCCGTGAGCTTCTGCGCCGCACCGCGCGTGCGGGCAATGACGAGAACGCCTGAGGTATCGCGATCGAGGCGATGCACGAGGCGCGGCTTTTCGCCCTTCTGGTTCGTCCAGGCCTCCAGCATCTTGTCGATGTGGCGGCTGACGCCGGAGCCACCCTGCACGGCCAGACCCGCCGGCTTGTTCAGCACATAGACTTTGTCGTCTTCGTGCAACAGCATGCGTGCCAAGAGCTCGGCATCGCCGGAATGCTTCAATTCCTTGCCGGCGATCGGGCCGCTTTTCGTAGCCTTGGCATCGACGTCGAGCGGCGGCACTCGCACCATCTGCCCCGGCTGCACGCGGGCATCCGTCTTGACGCGGCCGCCATCGACGCGCACCTGGCCGGAGCGCATCAGTTTCTGCAATTGCCCGAAGCCGAGCCCTGGAAAATGCACCTTGAACCAGCGGTCGAGGCGCATGCCGGCCTCGTCAGGCTCGACCTTAATATGCTCAATCCCGGCCATTCTTCTTCTTTCAAATACGCAGCATGTTCCGGACATTGCCAAACCGCGTTCGGCGGGATCATGCAAATTCAAACAACGGGACGATCAGTCCCGCAGCCGGAGATTTCCGGCCTTTTGACGTGGCTTTAGAGCATTTCGAGGAAAAGTGGAAACCGGAATTATACGGCAGGATAATTTTCTGGCTCAGCTTCCCTTGGCCGGGACGACCGGCAGATTGATGTCGATCATGCCTGCCTTGTCGAACATCAGCATCACGGGCACCGTGCCACCCTGCTTGAAAGGCGTCTTCACCTGCTTGAACATCATGTGCATCGTATTCGGCGCGAGCGTCACGGTCGCGCCGGCGGGGATGGCGATACCGCCTTTCATCTCGCGCATCTTCATGATCTCGCCTTCCATCTTCATCTCGTGAAGCTCCACCCTGCCGGCGGATGAAGAGGTCACGGAGGCGAGCTTGTCGTCGGTCTTGCCGGTATTGTGGATGGTAATATAGCCGCCACCGACCGGCTGGCCGGGAAGCATGGCGCGAACATAACCACCACTGATATCGAGATCGCCGAGCTTAGCGGCGGCCGAACCCGAAGGTGCCCCACCCGCATCCATGTGCATACCGGGCATGGATTTCATCGCGCCGCTGTCCTCGGCCATCGCTCCACCGAGGGGAAGCGAAAATGCGCAAATCGAAATCAACAATGCGGCGGCGTGGTTGCGGTTCATGTTCATCTCCTGCCCGGCTCCTCAATCGATGAGAAGGGATAGCCTCTCCCATCCCTGTTGCAAAGGCCCGTATTCATTAGGAAACGCAGGATTGATCGGCGCGACAAAAATTTGTTCAGCGGCGACATTTGCCCCTTGCCATCTTGGGCCGGGACCGGATAATGGCTCTCAACCCTGTTGGGAGAATCCGGCGCAAGCCGGTGCCGAAGGAGCAACCGCCCCGGAAACTCTCAGGCCAAAGGACCAGCAAGGGGCAGACGGAACTCTGGAGAGAAGCGCGCAAGCGTTCGCCGAAGGGATAACAATCTCAGGCAAACAGACAGAGGGGGCTCATCGTCAGGCGCTACCGCGCCGAAAGTGTGAGCTCTGCGCTTCGAAACGAGCGCAAAACCCGGAGGCGTCATTTGGACGAGACCGCTGCCCTCAAGACCACCCCACTTCATGCCCTGCATGTATCCCTAGGCGCCCGCATGGTGCCATTTGCAGGCTACGATATGCCCGTACAATATGCGCCCGGCGTGCTGAAGGAACATCTCTGGACACGATCTTCCGCCGGCCTGTTCGACGTGTCGCATATGGGTCAGGTGACGATCCGCGCCCGTTCCGGCAAATATGAGGATGCGGCATTGGCATTGGAAAGCCTGGTGCCGGTCGATATTCTCGGCCTTGCTGAAAATCGCCAGCGCTATGGCTTCTTCACCGATGACAAGGGCGGCATTCTCGATGATCTGATGATCACCCATATGGACGACTATCTTTTCGTCGTCGTCAACGCCGCCTGCAAAGAGCAGGATTTCAAGCATCTTCAAGAGCATATCGGCGATAGCTGCGAAGTTACATTACTCGATCGCGCTCTCATTGCCCTGCAGGGACCGCGCGCCGTCGACGTGCTTGCCGAGCTCTGGGCCGACATCGCCTACATGAAGTTCATGGACGTGCGCCATTGTCGCCTCCACGATGTCTCCTGCCTTGTCTCGCGCTCCGGCTATAGCGGCGAAGACGGTTTCGAGATCTCCGTACCATCAGACAAGGCCGAGGATATCGCCAAGCGGCTGCTGGAGCACCCGGACGTCCAGCCGATCGGCCTCGGCGCCCGTGACTCGCTGCGCCTTGAGGCGGGCCTCTGCCTCTACGGCAACGACATCGACCAGACGACCACCCCGATCGAAGGCGCGCTGGAATGGGCAATCCAAAGGGCTCGCAAGACCGGCGGCGCGCGCGCCGGCGGCTTTCCGGGAGCATCCCGCATTCTCGGTGAACTCGATAGCGGCACTACGCGTCGGCGCGTCGGCCTGAAACCGGAGGGCAAGGCGCCGGTGCGCGGTCACTCCAAACTTTATGCCGACGCCGAAGGCAAGACGGAAATCGGCGAAGTTACCTCGGGCGGTTTTGGCCCGAGCGTCGAATCCCCGGTTGCCATGGGCTATGTACCGACCGAATTCACCGCTCCGGGCACCACCGTCTACGCTGAAGTGCGTGGCAAATATCTGCCTGTTGCCGTCAGCAGCCTGCCTTTCATCAAACCAACCTACAAACGTTGAACGTCTTTTCCAGAGAGGATTATCCATGCTGAAATTCACCGAAGAACATGAATGGCTGAAGGTCGAAGGCGATGTCGCAACGGTCGGCATCACGGCCCATGCCGCCGAACAGCTCGGCGATCTCGTTTTCGTTGAGTTGCCCGAGGTCGGCGCCAGCTTCTCGAAGGGAGCCGACGCGGCAACCGTTGAATCCGTCAAGGCGGCTTCCGAAGTCTATTGTCCGCTCGACGGAGAAATCACCGAAATCAACGAAGCCATCACCGCCGATCCGGCTCTCGTCAATTCCGACCCGATGGGCGCTGGCTGGTTCTTCAAGCTGAAGCTGAGGAATATCGGCGATCTCGATGGTCTTCTTGATGAATCCGGTTACAAGGAGCTGATCGGATAATGACGACGCCTACGGAATTCACGTTCACCGATTACCAGCCATACGATTTCGCCAATCGCCGCCATATCGGCCCGTCTCCCTCCGAGATGGCCGATATGCTCAAGGTGATCGGCTACAAGAGCCTCGACGGCCTGATCGACGCGACACTGCCACCGGCAATCCGGCAGAAGGCGCCGCTCGCCTGGGGCGCTCCGATGACGGAGCGCGAGGCGC
Source organism: Rhizobium sp. AB2/73 (assembly GCF_020871915.1). Lineage (NCBI taxonomy): Bacteria > Pseudomonadati > Pseudomonadota > Alphaproteobacteria > Hyphomicrobiales > Rhizobiaceae > Rhizobium > Rhizobium sp. AB2/73. The sequence goes on from NZ_CP067071.1 coordinate 1,600,691, forward strand.
TCGACAGGCTGCGCGAGACCGCCAATAAGAACAAGGTTCTCGTTTCGCTCATCGGCCAGGGTTATTACGGCACGATCACGCCACCGGTCATCCAGCGCAACATCCTGGAAAATCCGGCCTGGTACACGGCTTACACGCCTTACCAGCCAGAAATCAGCCAGGGCCGTCTCGAGGCGCTGCTGAACTACCAGACGATGATCAGTGACCTCACCGGTCTCGATGTCGCCAACGCCTCCTTGCTCGATGAAGCGACGGCCGCAGCCGAAGGCATGGCAATGGCAGAACGCGTCGCAAAATCGAAGGCTAAGGCCTTCTTCGTCGATGCCGAATGCCATCCCCAGACCATCGCGCTGATCAGAACCCGAGCCGAGCCGCTCGGCTGGACCGTCATCGTCGGCAATCCCTTCACCGACCTCGATCCGGTCGATGTCTTTGGCGCGATCTTTCAGTATCCGGGCACGCATGGTCATATCAACGACTTCAGCGGTCTGATCGCCCGCCTGCATCAGACCGGCGCCATCGCCATCATGGCGACCGATCTTCTGGCATTGACCCTGCTGAAATCTCCGGGGGAAATGGGGGCGGATATCGCCATCGGCTCCTCGCAGCGCTTCGGCGTTCCCGCCGGCTACGGCGGGCCGCATGCCGCGTTTATGGCCGTGAAGGACGATTACAAGCGCTCTATGCCGGGCCGTCTCGTCGGCGTTTCCATCGATGCGCGCGGCAATCGCGCCTATCGCCTGTCGCTGCAGACCCGCGAACAGCACATCCGCCGCGAAAAAGCGACGTCGAACATCTGCACCGCGCAGGTGCTGCTCGCCGTCATGGCCTCCATGTATGCGGTCTTCCACGGTCCGCAGGGCCTGAAGGCGATCGCCCAACAGGTCCACCAGAAGGCCGTGCTGATGGCCAAGGGGCTGGAAAAGCTCGGCTATACCGTCGAGCCGGAGACCTTCTTCGATACGATCACTGTCGAAGTCGGCCACATGCAAGGCCTCATCCTGCGCGCAGCCGTCGCCGAAGGCGTCAACCTGCGCAAGGTCGGCGAAACGAAGATCGGCCTCAGCCTTGACGAGCGTACGCGCCCGGCAACGGTGGAAGCCGTCTGGCGCGCATTCGGCGGCGATTTCCGCATCGCCGATTTCGAGCCGTCCTATCGCCTGCCGAAGAGCCTGCTGCGCACCAGCGAATACCTCTCGCATCCGATCTTCCACATGAACCGCGCCGAAAGCGAGATGACGCGCTACATCCGCCGTCTCTCCGACCGCGATTTGGCGCTCGACCGCTCGATGATCCCGCTCGGCTCCTGCACCATGAAGCTGAACGCGACTGCGGAAATGCTGCCGATCACCTGGCCGGAATTTTCGGATATCCATCCGTTCGTCCCGGCCGATCAGGCGCTCGGCTACCGCGAGATGATCGACGACCTGACGGAAAAGCTCTGCGCCGTAACAGGCTATGACGCCTTCTCCATGCAGCCGAATTCCGGTGCGCAGGGCGAATATGCCGGCCTCCTGACCATCCGTAACTATCACATTGCCAATGGCCAGGGTCATCGCGATATCTGCCTCATTCCGACCTCCGCCCACGGCACCAACCCGGCCTCGGCGCAGATGGCCGGCATGAAGGTCGTGGTCGTCAAGGTCAGCGACGATGGCGATATCGACATGGCCGATTTCCGCGCCAAGACCGAGCAATATGCCGACAACCTCTCCTGCTGCATGATCACCTACCCTTCGACGCACGGCGTGTTCGAGGAGACGGTGAAGGAGATCTGCGATCTCGTGCACAAGCATGGCGGTCAGGTCTATCTCGATGGCGCCAACATGAACGCCATGGTCGGTCTTTCGCGCCCAGGCGATATCGGCTCCGATGTCAGCCACTTGAATCTGCACAAGACCTTCTGCATCCCGCATGGCGGCGGCGGTCCCGGCATGGGCCCGATCGGCGTCAAGGCGCATCTGGCGCCTCACCTGCCCGGCCATCCGGAAACGGACGGCCGCAGCGGCGCGGTTTCGGCGGCAGCCTTCGGTTCGGCCTCGATTCTGCCGATCTCCTGGAGCTATTGCCTGATGATGGGCGGCGAAGGCCTGACGCAGGCGACCAAGGTGGCGATCCTCAACGCCAACTACATCGCTGCCCGGCTCAAGGGTGCCTATGACGTGCTCTACAAGTCCAAGGATGGACGCGTGGCGCATGAATGCATCATCGATACCCGCCCATTGGCCGCAAGCGCCGGCGTGACGGTCGATGATATCGCGAAGCGTCTGATCGATTGCGGCTTCCATGCGCCGACCATGAGCTGGCCGGTTGCCGGTACGCTGATGATCGAGCCGACCGAATCGGAAACGAAGGCCGAGCTCGACCGCTTCTGCGAGGCAATGCTGGCAATCCGCGAGGAAGCCCGCGCCATCGAAGACGGCCGGATGGACAAGACCAACAATCCGTTGAAGAACGCACCGCACACGGTGGAGGACCTCGTCGGCGAGTGGGATCGCCCTTATTCCCGCGAACAGGCCTGCTTCCCGCCCGGTGCCTTCCGCGTGGACAAATACTGGTCTCCGGTCAATCGCATCGACAACGTCTATGGCGATCGCAACCTGATCTGCACCTGCCCGCCGCTGGAATCCTACGCCGAGGCCGCAGAATAGGATTTTTTGCAAAAAAGCGAAGCAGTTCAGTCGCTTCGCTGGAAACAGACATAAATCTATTGTGAAACTTGTCTATGAAAGCGCCGCGCGTCCGACAGGATGCGCGGCGTTTTTGATGACGCATAGTGGGGCCTTGGAAATCAGATTTATGCCGGAACGATTCGACGTGGACAATCCCGACAGCTACATCGCCGCCGCCTTCGAAACCGACGATCCCGCCTCGATCGCCAAGGCTTTAGGTGAAGTGGCGCGAACCCGCAACATGAGCAAGCTTGCCAAGGACGTCGGCATGAACCGCTCGGCGCTCTATCGCGCGCTCAGTGGTGACGGCAATCCGGAATTCGCAACGATCCTCAAGGTCGTCAGGGCGTTGGGGCTCAAGCTGACGCCGGTATCGGCCGCAAACTAGGAATTCGCTTCCCCAATCCCGGATCGCTAACCGATCGCCTCTTCGAGCAGAAGCAGCACGAGAAAGCCCGCAAAGAACATCGCCGTCACCCAGGGGCGATCGGATGTTTCATGAGCTTCAACCAGCAGTTCCTCAGTAACGAGATAAAGGAGCGCGATCAGACCGAACGCGAAAAACCCTGTGAGAATCGGACCAGGCAACGAACCAATCGGCGCTCCAAGCAGGGCGCCGATCGGCAGTAGCAGCGCAAGCGCCGCTGTAATCGCAACGATCTTTGCGCGAGAACGAACGCTGTCGCCAAGCTCATTCGCCACCGTCAAGCCAAGAAACAGTACCTCGATCGTCAGGGCGATCGTCAGCAGCAAGCCAACTTTCGGGCCGGCGGCAAACCCAATGCCGAGCACGAGGCCATCGATCAAGATATCGATACCGATGGCGGTCAGCAGGCCAACCGGTCCTTTGGCCCAGTTTTCCAATTGCCTGACCAGCAGCATTACGCCGACACCAATCGCGCCGCCAATGACTGTTGCAAAGGGATAGCCGCGATGCATGACATCAGGCAGAATTTCGCCGGCGGCGGCCGCAAACACGACGCCGGCGGCAAAATGCTGGATGGCGCTGACAAGATTGGGCCCGGGCCGCGTATTCACGGCAACTGCGGCGCCCGCGATCGCAGCGCCTGCCGGGATCAGTGTGTAAACCCATGCCGCAGCCACCATAGGTTCCCCTCGCGCGCTATGTCGACTTTATCGGGCTCAGCCGGTCAGCCAAGGGGCAACGGTAAAACCCTCGGCCTCCATCGATCAAAGCACGAAACGCAGCGACGCGAAATGTGGTGAGATGCGCTTTAAGCGGGTTGCGCGGCCTGTCGCTGAGCAGCAAGGGCAGCAAGATCGGCAGGCTTCAATTCGACGGATTCGCCGCAACCGCAAGCCGACGTCTGGTTCGGATTGGTGAAAATGAAGCCCGAGCGCAGCGTTGTCGTCTCGAAGCCCATTTCCGTGCCGAGCAGATAAAGCACCGCCGACGGCTCGACCCAGACCTTTGCACCATCACGCTCGATCAGGTCGTCCTTCGGGTTCGGCTCGGTGACAAGATCGATGGTATATTCCATGCCGGCGCAGCCGCCCTTCTTGATGCCGACGCGAACGCCCTTGGCATCAGGGCCGGAATTTCCGACTATCGCCTTGACGCGGTCTGCTGCCGCATCCGTCATGCTCATGACTGCAAAGCCCATGGGCTCATTCTCCTTCCACATCCGGGGTCAAGATCCGGTGCTTCGAGTCTTAATGTAAAGCCAGCGGCTTAAAGCTTCAATACCAGCCCACGGCAACCTGCGCTTCTTCGGACATGCGATCCGGCGTCCAGGGGGGATCGAACGTCATCGAGACGTCGACGCCGGAAACGCCCTCAACGGCGCCGACGGCATTTTCCACCCAGCCCGGCATTTCACCGGCAACCGGGCAACCCGGCGCCGTCAGCGTCATGACGATCTTCACCATGCGATCGTCTTCGATATCGATCTTGTAGACCAGACCCAGCTCGAAGATATCGGCGGGAATTTCCGGATCATAGACGGTCTTCAGCGCGGAGATGATGTCGTCGCTGAGGCGCGCCAGCTCGTCTGCGGGGATGCTGGAATGCACGATCCCTTCGCGCGCGTCGATCTTCTGTTCGCTTTCGTCGAGTGACATCGCTTGCCTCCTCAGGCAAAGAATTTCCGTGCATATTCCAGTGCATCGGCCAAGGCATCCACCTCGGCGCGCGTATTGTACATGCCGAACGATGCACGGCATGTGGAGGTGACGCCGAAGCGTTTCAAGAGCGGCTGGGCGCAATGCGTGCCGGCACGAACGGCAACACCCTGCCGGTCGATCACCATCGAGACGTCGTGGGAATGGATACCCGCCAGCTCGAAGGAGAAGATGCCGCCCTTGCCCGGCGCCGTACCGATGATACGCAGCGAATTGATATCGCGCAGCCGCTCCGCCGCATAGGCGGCAAGATCGGCTTCGTGGCGCGCAATCGCTTCCCGGCCGATACTGTCCATATAGTCGAGCGCATAGCCAAGGCCGATCGCCTGAACGATCGGCGGCGTACCCGCTTCGAAACGATGCGGCGGATCATTATAGGTGACGTTTTCCTCTGTGACGTCGAAGATCATCTCGCCGCCACCCTGGAACGGCCGCATCTCGGCAAGCCGTTCCTTCTTGCCGTAGAGAACGCCGATGCCCGAAGGGCCATAGAGCTTGTGGCCGGTCATGACGTACCAGTCGCAATCGATATCCTGCACGTCGACAGGCATATGCACGGCACCCTGCGAGCCGTCGATGAGGACCGGAATGCCACGCTCATGCGCGATGCGGCAGACTTCCTTCACGGGGACGACGGTTCCGAGCGCGTTCGACATATGGGTGATGGCGACGAGCTTGGTGCGCTCCGTCAGGCTCTTCTCGAAATCCTCGATATGGAACGCGCCCTCATCGTCGACAGGCACCCAGACGAGCTTCGCACCCTGCCGTTCCCGGATAAAATGCCAGGGAACGATATTGGAGTGATGCTCCATGATCGAGACGACGATCTCGTCGCCCTCGCCGATCTCAGGCATGCCCCAACCGTAGGCGACCGTATTGATCGCCTCCGTCGAGTTCTTGGTGAAAACGATGTCGTCGACCGACGGCGCATTCAGGAAGCGGCGCACCTTTTCGCGAGCCGCTTCATAGGCTTCCGTGGCGGCATTGGACAGGAAGTGCAGGCCGCGATGCACATTTGCATACTCATTCGAATAGGCGTGCGAAATGGCGTCGATGACGACCTGCGGCTTCTGCGCCGAAGCGCCGTTGTCGAGATAAACCAACGGCTCGCCATGCACCGTCTTCGTCAGGATCGGGAAATCCCGGCGAATGGCTTCGACGTCATAGGCCGTTGCCGGCACGATCTTGTCCACGAGCTTTGCCTCCAATCAGGCGTGCTTTTCCAGCCAGCCGGAGATAACGCCTTCCAGCGCCTCGACCAGGGCTTCGTCTTCCAGTTCCTCGACGATCTCGGCCACGAAGGCGTTGACCAGCATGGCCCGCGCCTTCTTCTCCGGGATGCCGCGCGCCATCAGGTAATAGAGATGGTTGCCGTCGATATCGGCGACAGTGGCACCATGGCCGCACTGTACGTCATCGGCGAAGATTTCAAGCTCCGGCTTCACCGAGAACTCGGCATCGTCGGACATCAGCAGCGTGTTGCAGGCCATCTTGGCGTCGGTCTTCTGCGCATCCGGTGCGACCCGGATCATGCCCTGGAAGACGCCGCGGGCGCGGTCGAACACGACGTTGCGGATAACTTCCGTGGAACCTGTGTTTGGAACGTCATGGCCAAGCACCATCGTCACATCGGTATGCGTATCGCCACCAAGCAGATTGATGCCGCGCAGCGTCAGATCCGCGCCCTCGCCCACGACCTTGATATACAGTTCCTGGCGCACCAGCTTGCCGCCGGCGTTGATGACAAACAGCTTCAGCTTGGCATCTTCTCCGAGTTCGATACGGAGCTGGCCGAGATGGGTGTCTTCGCTACCCTGCTCCTGCAGGATGATCCAGGTGATTTCAGATCCCTTGCCGATCCTGACTTCGCTGACCGAGGAAACCAGCGCGGCAGCGCCTTCAACCGCCTGATGACGCTCGATAAAGGTCGCCTTGACGTCGGCACCGAAAGTAACCGGCAGACGGCTGTGGATCTGACCGCCGGCATGGATGAACTGCACCTCCAAAGGTGCTTCCAGTTCTGTGCCATCGGGGAAATCGATGACATAGCCATCGCGCACGAAGCTCGCATTGATGTGCCCGATAGCGTCATCCCTGCCGAGCGCTTCAAGACCGGCGGCAGCCGTGCCGTTGAGCAGGCTGTCCGCATAGCGGCCCACCGTCAGGCTCTTGACCGATGCCTTCTCGCTTGCCTTTCCCTGAAGGACGGCAATGACAGGCGATCCCTCAACCGTCGGCGACAGCGCCTCGACAAGACCCTTGCCGATATCGTTCGGAACCAGGCGCAGCAGGTTCTTGAAATCGGTATAGTGCCATGCCTCGATCCTGCGCGTCGGCAGGCCGGCGGTCTTCAGCTCGTCCAGAAGGCGATCGCGGACCGCGAAAACTTCGCCGTCGCCGGGCAGATCGCCCATCTGGTCGTTATACGCCTCGATCAGCGCCGTCTCCGCGGCGGTGAGCCGGTTCGTCGTCTGAATGTTCATCGACGTGTCCTTTCCGCCTCGATCAGGCTGCAGCTCCGATGATGTCGGCGTAGCCGTTGGCTTCCAGCTCATGCGCCAGCGTCTTGTCGCCGGACTTGATCACCTGGCCCTTGTAGAGAACGTGAACGGTGTCCGGAACGATATAGTCGAGCAGGCGCTGATAGTGAGTGATGACGATCACGGCGCGGTCAGGCGAACGCAACGCGTTGACGCCATCGGCGACGATCTTCAGCGCGTCGATGTCGAGGCCGGAATCGGTTTCGTCGAGCACGCAAAGCTGCGGCTCCAAGAGCGCCATTTGCAGGATTTCGGCGCGCTTCTTTTCACCGCCGGAGAAGCCGACGTTCAGCGGGCGCTTCAGCATATCCATGTTGATCTGCAGCTTGCCGGCAGCATCCTTGACGCGGCGCAGGAAATCCGGCGTCGTCAGCTCGTCTTCGCCGCGTGCCTTGCGCTGTTCGTTCAGGGCAACCTTGAGGAACTGCATGGTGGCAACGCCGGGGATTTCGACCGGATACTGGAACGCCAGGAAGATGCCCTTGGCGGCGCGCTCGGCGGCATCGAGCTCCAGAATGCTTTCGCCGTTATAGAGAATGTCACCTTCGGTGACTTCATAGTCATCGCGGCCGGCGAGGATGTAGGACAGCGTCGACTTGCCGGAGCCGTTCGGGCCCATGATGGCGGCGACTTCGCCCGCCTTCACCGTCAGGTTCAGGCCACGGATGATCTCGGTGCCGTCTTCGGCGATACGGGCGTGCAGGTTCTTGATTTCAAGCATTTTAATATCCTATCGCAGGAACGAGTGAGCGGCGCGCGCGGCGCGCCAAAGCTAATTCTGTTTCGTGTGCGTCAGCCGACGCTGCCCTCGAGCGAAATGCCGATCAGCTTCTGCGCTTCGACGGCGAATTCCATCGGCAGCTCCTGCAGCACTTCCTTGACGAAGCCGTTGACGATCAGCGCGATCGCCGCTTCCTCCGGAATGCCGCGCTGCAGGCAGTAGAACAGCTGGTCTTCGGAAATCTTCGACGTCGTAGCTTCATGCTCGAACTGCGCGGACGAGTTCTTCGCCTCGATGTACGGCACGGTATGTGCACCGCACTTGTCGCCGATCAAAAGCGAGTCGCACTGCGTGAAGTTGCGGGCGTTGGTCGCGCGGCGATGCGCCGAGACCTGACCGCGATAGGTGTTCTGCGACACGCCGGCAGCAATACCCTTCGAAATGATGCGGCTCGACGTGTTCTTGCCGAGATGGATCATCTTGGTGCCGCTATCGACCTGCTGATGGCCGTTCGAAACCGCGATCGAGTAGAACTCGCCACGGCTGTCGTCGCCGCGCAGGATGCAAGACGGGTATTTCCAGGTGATCGCCGAGCCGGTTTCGACCTGCGTCCAGGAAATCTTGGAGCGATGGCCGCGGCAATCGCCACGCTTGGTGACGAAATTGTAGATGCCGCCCTTGCCGTGCTTGTCGCCCGGATACCAGTTCTGCACCGTCGAATATTTGATCTCGGCATCATCGAGCGCCACCAGCTCGACGACAGCGGCATGCAGCTGGTTTTCGTCGCGCTGCGGCGCCGTGCAGCCTTCGAGATAGGAGACATAGGCTCCCTCCTCGGCGATGATCAGCGTGCGCTCGAACTGGCCGGTGTTCTTCTCGTTGATGCGGAAGTAGGTCGACAGTTCCATCGGGCAACGAACGCCCTTCGGTACGAAGACGAACGAACCGTCGGTGAAAACGGCCGAATTCAGCGTCGCATAGAAATTGTCCGAAGTCGGCACGACGGAACCGAGATACTTGCGCACCAGATCGGGATGTTCGCGGATAGCTTCCGAGATCGACATGAAGATCACGCCGGCCTTCTTCAGCTCTTCCTTGAAGGTGGTGACGACTGAGACAGAATCGAACACCGCGTCGACGGCGATCTTCGACTTTTCGACGCCGGCAAGGATCTCCTGCTCGCGCAGCGGAATGCCGAGTTTCTCGTAGGTCTTCAACAGTTCGGGATCGACGTCATCGAGCGACTTCGGACCGGCGAACTTCTTCGGCGCGGCATAATAGTGAATGTCGTTGAAGTCGATCTTCGGGTAGTCGACGCGCGCCCATGTCGGCTCTTCAAGCGTCAGCCAACGGCGATAGGCCTCGAGGCGCCATTCCAGCATCCAATCCGGCTCCTGCTTCTTGGCGGAGATGAAGCGGATGATGTCTTCGGAAAGACCCTTGGGAGCCTTTTCCACCTCGATCGTGGTCTCGAAACCATACTTATACTGGTCCACGTCGATCTGGCGAACCTGATCGACCGTTTCCTGGACTGCAGGCATTTCGTTCTCCAATCTCGCCGGATCCAAGGTCCGGCAGCTTGTCAACGTTGCGGCAGACTTATGTCTGCCCCCTATGTAGTCGGCCAAAAGGGACTTTTCACCCCGCTTGGCAAGCGGAAATTTCGGTTTCCGCAAAATTGTGGCCGTCAGGCCGCCGCACCCGCCAGCTTGCGCCTTGCCGCGATGCGGGAAAACGTGGCGATTGCGCGCTCAATATCCGCTTCGGTCGTGGTCGGACCCAGCGAAATGCGCAACGCTCCAAGTTTGGGATCGCATCCCATCGCCACGAGCACATGGCTCTCTCCGACCTTGCCGGACGAGCAAGCGGACCCGGCAGAAATCGCCACACCTTCTAGGTCGAAAGCGATCTGACCGGTTTCGGATTTCAGTCCCGGCAGCGTGAAAAAGCTGGTGTTCGGAACGCGTGCACCGCCTTTGCCATGAATGATGACATCGGGTGCCGCCAGTTCCATGCCCGCTTCCAGCCGGTCGCGCAAGGAACCGATCGCGGCATTGCGAACCTCGAAGTCTGCGGCAGCAGCCTCGGCAGCGGCACCGAAGCCGATGATGGCAAGCGTGTTTTCCGTACCCGAGCGATGGCCCTTTTCCTGCCCGCCGCCATGGATCAACGGCTTCGGCATCAGAACCTCGCCGCGCGAGACGAGCGCGCCGGCACCCTTGGGGCCGCCGATCTTGTGCGAGGAGACGATCAGGAAATCCGCGCCGATCGCATTGATATCGAGCGGAACCCGGCCGGCTGCCTGGACGGCATCCACCACGAAGAGGCCGCCCACGGCCTGAACGAGCTTGGCCGCTTCGCCGACAGGCTGGAGAATTCCGGTCTCGTTATTCGCGAGCATGATGGCGACCATCGGCAAGCCGCCGGCCTTGTCGTGGGCAGCAAGCATGGTCTCCAGCGCGAAAAGGTTGACCGTACCGTCCGACGTTACCGGTATTTCGCTGACATTATCCCTGGCAAATCGCCCGCCTTCGCGCACGGCCGGATGCTCGACGGCCGATATATAAAGATGGCTGACGAGAAGCGGAGTGCGCCCCATGCGGAATTCCGGCGTCAACACCATATTGGCCGCTTCGGTGGCGCCGCTCGTAAAAACGACATGGGCGGATTCGGCGCCGATCAATCTTGCAACTTGGCGACGTGCAGTCTCGACAGCGGCCCGCGCTGCCCTACCTTCGCCGTGAACGGAATTGGGGTTGCCTTGAATATCCATTGCACGCAACATCGCATCGCGCGCCGCCGGATGGAGCGGCGCGGTAGCATTCCAGTCGAGATAGAGGCGTGTTGCCGCCATAATCTTCTTCCTGCGCGACTTTGCTTTGCTGCGCCCGGTTCATTTTCCTTGAAATTTCAGCCGGGCATGCCTTATGACACGTTCCACAAACCGTTGCGCAAACAACGCGCGGACCACCGCATCAAGTTTCGAATTGTTCTAAACTGCGTTCTAGAAAAGATGAGCGCATTCGTCAAGTCAACTTGCTGCGTGCCGTAAGGTTTGAACGCAGAAAAAGAAGAGCCGGAGTATCGATGCCCGAAGTAATTTTCAACGGCCCCGCTGGTCGCCTTGAAGGCCGCTATCAGCCCTCCAAGGAAAAGAGCGCCCCGATCGCGATTATCCTTCATCCCCATCCGCAGTTCGGCGGCACGATGAACAATCAGGTGGTCTACCAGCTCTTCTATATGTTCCAGAAGCGCGGCTTCACCACGCTCCGCTTCAATTTCCGCGGCATCGGCCGCAGCCAGGGCGAATTCGACCATGGCGCCGGCGAGCTTTCCGATGCTGCCTCCGCACTCGACTGGGTGCAGAGCCTCCATCCCGATTCGAAGAGCTGTTGGGTTGCCGGTTACTCCTTCGGTGCGTGGATCGGCATGCAGTTGCTGATGCGTCGCCCCGAGATAGAAGGCTTCATGTCGATCGCGCCGCAGCCGAATATCTACGATTTCTCCTTCCTCGCACCCTGCCCGTCGTCCGGCCTGATCATAAACGGCGATGCAGACAAGGTTGCCCCGGAAAAGGACGTCAACGGCCTCGTCGAGAAGCTGAAGACGCAGAAGGGCATCCTGATCACGCACAAGGTCGTGCCGGGCGCCAACCACTTCTTCAACGGTCAGGTCGAAACACTGCTCGGCGAATGCGAGGATTATCTCGACCGTCGCCTGAACGGCGAACTGGTGCCGGAACCGGCCGCCAAGCGTATCCGCTAAAGACGCGGTGCCCCTCTCACAGAGCGTTTCCGCGGTTTTTGAAACACGGAAACGCTCAATTTTGCTGTTTACGCACTGCGGTCGAAAATCGTTTGCGAACTTTCCCGGAACTTCTCTTAGCGTGACATCCTGAAGCAAAGGCCCGGAGTACCGCTGACAACGATCGGTGCTTCGTACTGCATCCCGATTTTTTGAAGCACCCGCTGCGAAGCAGTATTTTCCGGATGCGTGAATGCGATGAACCGATCCGCAAAGCCGCGGCGGAAAAACCACTGCGCGAGAGCGCCGGCGATTTCGGTGGCATAGCCATTGCCCCACGCGTCCTGCCGAAGCGAATAGCCGAGTTCGAACTCGCCTCGCCCTCTCTCCTGGAAGCGCGAAAAGCCGGCGCGGCCGATAAAGCGGCCGTCTTCACGCCGCAGCATCTTGTATTTGGTCGTGCCATCTCGCGCTTGTTCATCGAACCAGCTTTTCAGCCGCTCCTCGGCCTTTTCCAACGTCCAAGGCGCCGCACCCGAGAGATAGCGCGTGGTCTCGATGGTCGAATGCAATTGCCGAATCACTTCGGCATCACCCTTGTCCCACATCGTCAGAACGAGGCGCGGGGTTTCGAGTATGATGGTGTCACTCATCTGCCTGCCTGTTTTCGTAGCGAATATAAGCCAGTCATAACGAGTATGACGGTGCCGATTTGCAACCGGCCACTCAGTGCTAAACGCCAGGTCCGATTTCAACAAGGCAATGAAGCGACAATATTGAACGCGAAGGCCCGCCGAAGCAGGCCCCCAAGAACATCGTTCGATATCATTGCTCAGTGACATGCCGGTAGACCGGGAGCACCGCACATCTTCTTTTCCGGAGGCTTCTGCGGTGGCGGCGCCTTCACTTGCGGCTGCATAGCCTTCGGCTGCGGCTGTGCAATCTTCGGCTGAGGCTGAGGTTGCGGTCTAGGTTGAGCCTGCATCTTCGGAGCCGGTGGCCTTGCTTGAACAGCCTCGTGCGGCGCCGGCCTTGGCTGAGAAGCAGCCGGATTGACCTGACGCGGCGGTGCGGCCGCAATGCGAGGCTGGTTGTTGACCGGCGGCCGCGCATTATTGACCACGTTGGGCTTCACCGGGGGTTTTGCGGCAAAGGTGGGCGCCGCTGGCTTCATTGCCTGAACATGCGCATTGGGTTTCGGCGCGGCGACAACAGCATTCGGCTTCGCACCCGGAGCCGCCTGAGGCTGCGGGGTTTTGGCAATTTGATTTTGCCCCTTCACAGCAGGCGTATTGCCGGCCGGCGGCAAGGGCTGCCCCTTGGCACCGGGAAGTGCATGCGTGCCGGCATTTGTACCCGGCTGATAAGGTTGAGTGGCGACGGCCGGGTTATGCGTAGCATTCGGCGCCGTTTGAGGCTGTTGGGCCTGTTTCGTTTGTGCCGCGCCCGGAGCCTTTGGCAGATTGCCGGTTGCGGGCAAAGGCTGACCGTTCGCGCCGGGAAGTGCGTGAGCGTTGGTATTCGTGCCCGGCTGTACAGGCTGGCTGGTGATAGCCGAATTACGCGCAGCGTTTGGAGCTGCCTGTGGCTGCTGCGCCTGATTCGTCGGAGCCGCGCCCGGCGTCGCGGCTGGTACCTTGCCGGTTGCCGGCAGAGGCTGCCCATTGGCGCCGGGAAGGGTGTGTGCGGCGTTTCCTGTCTGCGGCTGCGCTTGCGGCTGGGCAGAAGGCGCGACCGCCGGAGCGGCTCCAGGCGGGGTTCTGATCACAGCGGCCGGATTCTGCTGTTGTTGAACGACAGCTTTCTTCTGCACGGAGGGTGGCAGCGCAACATGCAGTGCCGCAGCACCCGCTCCGGCAAGGACGGCGGCTCCGGCGATCTTCTGCCCTGTCGTCAATCCCGGAGTCGCCGGTGCAGCTCCATTTTCATTGGTCGTGGTAGTGGTCGTGTTGTTGTTGATGACCGTCGTGTTGTTCACGACCGTATTGTGGATGTTATTGAAGATGATGTTGTTTTCCGGTGGCGCGACATCTCGCGGCGGCTCGACCCATCTGGGGACCGGAACATATGTCGGCTCCGGCAATACATAGAGATCGACCGCGGGCTGCGGCGGTTCCAGCACGACGAAATCTGGAGGCGGCGGCGCCAGGAAGACGGGCGGCGGCGGTGGTGCATAGCCGAAGTCGGCATCATCGAAGTAAAGCACGGGCCGCTCGACATAGACCACCTCCGGCGGCGGCGGTGGCGGCACGTCATATTCGATGACTGTGAAGGACGGCGGCGGCTCGAGCGCTGCCTCGAAATGTTCGAGGCGGCGGCGAGCATCCCACACGTGGGGACCGCGCGGATAACGCCTGAGATAGGACCAATAGGCCTCCGGCGTATCGGCTCGCCATGTCTCGCGCCAGGTTATCGCCTCTCTGCGAGCAGCGATGATGGCGCGCACACGCCTTGCCATGGAGTCGTTCGGATAGGCGGCCAGGAAATCCTCATAACCCTGCAGCGTGTCGCGATCGAGCGCGGCGAAATAGGCATCCCGCTCGTCGAAATCGCGGATCGCCTTCGTGCGAATTGCGGCATTGTCGTAGCTGGACACCTGGGTCGCCGGCGCATCAGGGCCGCGATCGAAGAAGGTGAAGTCATTCTTCAATTTGGAGGCATCCCAGGAAATCTGCGCGCCCTTGGTCAGATCGCTGACCCGCAGGCGTGTGCGATCGAATACATCGTCGAGCGGCAGACCGCCGACGCGGATCATTTCCGCCAGCGCATGTGCATAGGACCCATAAGGACCAGCCTCCTGAGGCGCGACCGTGCCGGGCGCCGCATTGAAGGCGATCAGCTGATTAGCGTCAGGATCGACCAGCGCAAGACCGCCGGCCAGCGGCTGGCTGGACTGCACGAATGGATTGGCCCTCGCCGCATCCATTACGACGATGCTGCCGCGATTGTTGAGGGCTGCCAGCGATTTGGTGAAATCGCTCACGCGCAGCGCCTGGAGCGGCACATCCGTCGCATTGGCGATTTGAGCATCCACCGGCACGAAATAGTTATCGCCCTGATATTGCAGGCCGTAGCCCGCCAGATAGACGAAAACGACGGTATTGGGACCTGACGCGTTCGCTTTCGTCAGAAAGTCACGCATGGCGTCGCGCAAATCATTCTGATCGAGATCGCGCGCGCCGATCACATCGAAGCCCGCAGCCTGCAGCGTCTGTGCGATCAGACCGGCATCATTGGCCGGCGTCGGCAATGCGCCCGCCTTGTAGGCGGCATTGCCGACGACAAATGCTATTCTTTTTTCAGGGGAACCTTGCGCCTGGGCTGAGCTCACAGCAGCAACACTACCCAAAACCAACACCAAGGCGAAGAATGTGCAGATTGCCCTTTTGAAGGACGATCCCATCATCGAAAACAAAACAAACATACCGGTTTCTTTCACGAAACATGTGGCGTACGCGAGTACTAACGGCAAAAAACTAGGCTTCGATTCAGGCGAAGGCGCGGCACTTTCCGGGCTGCTCCGGGGGCAATATCACGATCCGTTCACAATATGAGGGCCTTATGTTACAAACCCTGCTCGGTTCGTGCCGCCGCCGAAACTTCATGTCAGCCCCACCAAAATGGTGACGCGCCGGTAAATCGGTGCTAAACGCGCCCCGCGACATCAAACAATAGCGACTTCGCCGCGCCTTCCGGCAATGCGGCATCGAGAGACCAAGATCATGGCTGAGTTCAAATCCGATTTCCTGCGAACCCTGCAAGAGCGCGGCTTCATTCATCAGATTTCCGATGAAGCCGGCCTCGACGACCTCTTCGCCAAGGAAACCGTGACGGCCTATATCGGCTTCGATCCGACGGCATCGAGCCTGCATGCGGGCTCGTTGATCCAGATCATGATGCTGTACTGGATGCAGGCGACCGGCCATCGGCCCATTTCGCTGATGGGCGGCGGCACCGGCATGGTCGGCGATCCCTCCTTCAAGGAGGAAGCCCGCAAATTGATGACCATCGACATGATCGAAGACAATATCTCTTCGATCAAGCGCTGCTTCTCGAACTACCTCACCTATGGTGAGGGCCCGAAGGACGCGTTGATGATCAACAACGCCGAGTGGCTGCGCTCGCTGAACTATCTGGAATTCCTGCGCGATGTCGGCCGCCATTTCTCGGTCAACCGCATGCTGTCCTTCGATAGCGTGAAGACGAGGCTTGACCGCGAACAGTCGCTGTCGTTCCTCGAATTCAACTACATGATCCTGCAGGCCTACGACTTCGTCGAACTGGCCAAGCGTTATGATTGCCGCCTACAGATGGGCGGCTCGGATCAGTGGGGCAATATCGTCAACGGCATCGATCTCGGTCACCGCATGGGGACCAAGCAGCTCTTTGCCTTGACCTCACCGCTGCTGACAACAGCGTCCGGCGCCAAGATGGGCAAGTCTGCTACCGGCGCAGTCTGGCTAAATGCTGACCTGCTGTCGGCCTATGATTTTTGGCAGTACTGGCGCAATACCGAGGATGCAGACGTTTCCCGCTTCCTGAAGCTCTATACGACGCTGCCGATGGATGAAATCGCTCGCCTTTCCGCGCTTGCCGGTTCGGAGATCAACGAAGTCAAAAAGATCCTTGCGACCGAAGTCACGGCGATCCTTCACGGCCGCGCGGCAGCCGAGCAGGCAGCAGAAACGGCACGCAAGACCTTCGAGGAAGGTGGCCTTTCCGAAAACCTTCCGTCGATCGATGTTCCCTCCTCCGAACTCGAAGCTGGCATCGGCCTGCTGGCTCTGATCGTGCGCGCCGGTCTTGCCAGTTCGAATGGCGAAGCTCGCCGCCATGTTCAGGGCGGCGCAGTACGCATCAACGATCAGGCCATCAGCGACGAGCGCAAGGTGATTGGTACCGGCGAAGTTACAGCCGATGGTGTCATCAAGCTCTCTCTGGGCAAGAAGAAGCACATCCTGATCCGTCCGGCCGCTTGAGCGTCCGAATAGAAAGAGAACAAAGAGAGCCGGCGCCCTCGCGCCGGCTTTATCATTTGTGCCCGCGCAGATGCAGAGCAATATCAACGCTGGCCGGATGATTTTTTCATCTCGATGTCGGATTACGGCCCGCCTATCCGTCCTCAGTCCAGATCGCGCGCTCGGAGGTGAATTATGGATGAAGTGCCGATGATCAAAACGAGGCGCAAAGGCCGAAACCTTACGCAAAGCATGTTGATTCCCAGCGAGGAGATGCTCGCCCGCGCCCTCTGGACAGCGCCACCGGGTCGGTTGTCCGATATTGCGGGAGTAAGACAGGCGCTTGCCAGGCAATATGGTGCCGACGCCTGCTGCCCTGTCACCGTTCAGCGACATTTGGTGCAGATCAGTCAAAACGGCACGGCTCCGTTTTGGCGCGTGGTGGACCCCGATCGACCATTCGCACGGCGCATGAACGGCGGGCCAGAACGCATACGCGAGCGGTTGGCGGAAGAAAGATAGCCCGCCTTACAACCTCTCCACTATCGGAAGGCAGCAGCCCCGGCTTAGGGCTTCCTCAATATTCAAATATCTGCCTGAAAACACCTGGCGCGATGATCGAGAGAGGGTTGATCTGCAGGTTTGATTTCTCGATCGTACCGGTCAATCTGAAGGTAATGCCGATCAGGCCGCGATCGCTGCCATTGCCCAGGATGAAGCCAACGATCGGAACTTCCGCGAACAGCCGGTTCAGGCCATAGGCGGGCATGAAGGTTCCCGTCATGTCCATCTTGCCGCCGGCGTCCTTCAGCACGCCCTGGAACGTCGCCCCGACCTGTACGCCGCGCACCACGCCATTTTCGACGGAGAGCACACCATCGCGCATCACCAGCCGCGCAAAGCCGCGCTGGAAATTCTGCGAACGCGTATCGATATTCTGCTTCACGGCCGAATTCAGGCTCTTGCCGTTCTTTCCGCTCGGCGTCGATACGATGGTCGAGAGTTTCTTATCGTCGATGATGGAGAAGTTGCGGATATCGAGCGAACCGTCCCAGTCATCCTGCCCGATCGAGCGCAGCGACAGATTGAGCAATCCACCTTGCAGATGCCTGTAGAGATCGGTGAAACGCGCAACGGCACCGGCATCGCCGCTCGTGATACGGATGACGCCGTTGGCGCCTTTGCTCATCTGGGTAACGAGCGCTTCGCCGCTACGGGTCACGCCGGAAAAGTCCGCAGCCGTCGTCTTGCCGCCGGCGATCGAATAGACGCCCTTGACATTGCCGATGGTCTCGTCGTTGAAGCCGATGACCTTGTCGAGATTGGCGCGAACGGTCGCGCTCGCCGAAGCGTCTCCGTCCGAACTCTGCTGGCCGCCCGATGTGGACGCCTTCAGGCGCGCGAGGATCGGACGTATGTCGGCGGAATTGCCCGATATCGCCACGTCGTAGCCGCCACCCTTGCCCCGCTTCAGCGAGAGCGCAAAATCATCGAGCGCCGAGAGCTTCACGCTGTCGAAGCTTGCCGAGGTGAGGCTCCCCTTGCTGATCAGAAGATCACCGCTGGCGCCGAACCCATCGCCCTTGAGCGTGAAATTCTTGAGCGTCGTCTGGCTGTCCGGACCGGAAGCCTCGAACTGCGCGGTCGCCGCAATGCCGCTGCCCTTCGACCAGCCGACCCAGGGCACGGTCAGAGCCGCTTTGCCGAGATCGACCTTGACACCCTGGCGATCGTCGTCGATGCGCGTCAACTCCACTTTGACAGGCCCATCAACTATATCTCGAAGTCCCGGCAGTACGGTGTTGCGCTGCGCATCGGTCAGCGTTGCCGTGATCACGCGGGCGCGCTTGACCGTCGATTTGCTGTCGGTCGGCTCCACCATCTCGATCTGGGCCGGAATACTGTCGATCTGGGCCTGGGCTTGCAGATGCACGGATTGCGGATCGGCCGAGATCACCCCGGTCAGATTGTCGATTTTGCGATTGTTCATCTGCTTCAGCAGATCGACATTGTCGAGATTGAGCTTCGCCTGCCACTCCGGCGGGGGCGGCTGCTGATCCTTGATGAGCCCTATCCTGGCATCGACCTTGGCGACGATCTTGCCGTTGAAATCCTCCGGCTTGAACTCGGTCCGCTGCAGCACCTCCAAAGGTTTGTAGGTCAGAAGTTCGCCGATCGCATCGCCGGAGCCTGAAATCGTCAAATCAAGATCGGCCATCAGCGGCTTGTCGTAGGTCGCCGGGATCGAGAAGCTGCTGTCACTCAGCGTGATCGTGCGCCCCGTCGGAAAATAGGAAGTGGCCGTGGCGATATCGACGACCATATTCGGACCGGTCAGATCGAAATGGGCCTTGGTATCGCGCAACGGCGGAATTTCGCCGGGAATGTTCATCCGTGCGCCATCTATGTCGAAGGCGATATGCAGCTCGTTTTTGCCAAGCTGCAGCTTGCCGGTCTGCGACGCCTCTCGCAGTCGTCCGGCCGGAATGAAGACCGATATGGCAGCATTGGTCACCGAGCCACCGAAAAGATTGCCCTCGACCCAGACCCTGGGTTTCGAAGCCATCCAGAAAGGCCAAAGCTGCTTGACAACAGTTGTGTCCAGTTTGTCCGCCCGGCCGCCGAAACTGATTTCCGGCGAGCTGTCGCCGAGTTTCATATGCAGAGAGCCGAAAAGCGCGCCTTGCGGCGTCGATATGCCGAGATTGTCGAACTGGAATTCCTTGGTTGCGGAAAAGAACCGTCCCGTGGCGCGACCATCGAAGCTGACAGGCTTTTCCCCCGAGAGGGACGAAGCAGCAACACCGTCCTTGATCACGAAATCGATGCCGAAACCCTTGCCTGCACTGGCGTCGACGCGATCGAGATCGATGACCGCGCCGGAAAAGGGCGCGATCGTCCGGAGGAACTGCACTTTTGACGGCGCAATCTCCAGGGTTTGGTGATCGAAGTTGTAGGCGAGGTTGATATCAGCCTGCGTCAACTCCTGCATATCATGATCCATATAGAGGACGCCGGGTTGGACATTGATGGTGGCGCTCAGCTTCGGATCGACGCCTGCCTCGCCCTTGACGGCCGAAAGCGTGATGTCCCCGAAGGTCATCAGACCCTGTCGCGGCGTCCCGTTCGGGTCATAGGTCATCGTGAGTGGCTTGAGATCGAGATTCGATATCCTCGCCGCCAGCGACGAGCTGTGACCGGTCTCGTTTTGATCCGCCCTCACATCCAGGAGCGCCACGGACCCGTTGAGCGCGACCTGGCCATAGAGATGCAAAGAATTCGGTGCCGCCCGCTCGAATGTGAGATTGTCGACGACGAGGGAGATCGGATCCCCCTCCTGTCGCGCCAGCTTCATCGAGAAGCCGGAAATGCGCACGGAATTCGTGCCGCCGCGCTGTACGAAATGTTCGAGAAAATCGAGATTATCGAAGGCCGCATTCAAGGCATTGGGCAAGGCATCGACGCGCAAGGCGGTCAAATCCACCGGGTCGCCTTGCGGCAGCAGTGAAGTATCGAGCGCGATCCCCTCTGCCGCAACGCTTGCAACTTCCACCCTGCCCTCGATGAGGGCCAAGGGGTCCAGCTCCATATTGACGGCTGACATCGTCGACAGATGCTTGCCGCTCTCCTGATCGACGACATTGACGTCGCGTGCCTCCAGCGCCAGGCGCAGGTTGGAGGTAAAGCGGATCACAGTCGCGCCAACCTCTGCCTTGTAGCGCGGGCCGATGGCCTGATCGAGAGCCGTCTGCGCTTTCTGGGACAGCGGCGCATCGAAGATACCGCCTTCGATGGTCGCGATGACGGCACCGAGAATGATAGCGAGAAAGGCAAAGAAAACCAATGTCATGCGGCAGACATGCCAAACATGCGAACGGTTACGGCGACGGCGCTCAGGCACGTGCACGATTAACGGATCTTCGACCTGAGCAGACGGCAAATGGTCGAGCGACACGAGATCCTTTTTGCGGAATGTTACCTTTTCGCCTCGGATCACTCCTGCGCGTGCCTTTCGCTTATACAATTTTGTTGGTGACGCTGCGTCCCATTGGACGGCACACGTGAGCAGTATATATGCCTTCCCTCAAGTGTCATCTAAAAAACCGGCAAAAGAAAGGTTTTCCCGTGGCGGAAGTTTTATCGATTCAACTGAACATCGGCGACAAGGCGCCGGATTTCGATCTTCCGCGCGATGGCGGCGACCGCGTTCGCCTTGCCGATTTTGCCGGCAAGCCGTTGGTGATCTATTTCTATCCCAAGGATGATACAACCGCCTGCACGACAGAATCGATTACCTTCACGGCACTTGCTGCCGATTTCGCAAAGCTCGGCGTCGCCCTCCTCGGCGTCTCTCCGGATTCTGTGAAAAGCCATGACAAATTCGTCAAGAAGCACGCGCTTTCCGTTCCGCTCGCCGCCGACGAGGAAAAGACCATGGCGATGGCATACGGCGTCTGGCGGGAAAAAAGCATGTATGGCCGCACCTATATGGGCGTGGTGCGCTCGACGTTCTTGATCGGCACCGATGGGCGCATCGCTGCAATATGGGACAAGGTCAAAGTCGCTGGACACGCCGAAGCCGTCCTGACCGCAGCCAGGGAACTCTGACGGCATGTCCGCCAGTCCCGAAACCATCACGTCGCTGCGCGGTGGTGCCATCGACGCCATCCGTTCGACCGATCTCGATCGTAAGACCGAGCTTGCCCAGGAATCGGCAAGGCGCTGGTTTGCGCGCACCCTGTCGCTGCGTTCGCCGCTCGACCCGCCGCTCGCCGATCGGCCCGGCCGGCCCGAAAAGCCGGAGCTTGTGCCACCGAAAAACATGGAGAAGCGCTCGCTGCATACGCTGAAAGGCCGCATCGCGCTCCTGCATGCCATCGCCCATATCGAGCTGAATGCCGTCGATCTCGCATTGGACATTGTCGCGCGCTTTGCAACCGGCCCGGTCCCCAATTCCTTCTTCGACGGCTGGATGCAGGTCGCCTTCGAGGAAGCCAAGCATTTTCGTATGGTGCGGGCCCGTTTGCGCGAGTTGGGTGCCGATTATGGCGATCTGCCGGCCCACGACGGTCTATGGCAAGCGGCCCATGCCACCCGCACCGATTTGACCGCGCGCCTGGCGGTCGTGCCTTTGATCCTCGAAGCGAGAGGTTTGGACGTGACGCCGGCCCTTCAGGCGAAGATGCGCGAAACCGGCGATCTCGAAAGCGCCGCCATACTCGACGTCATCTATAATGACGAGAAAGGCCATGTTGCCGTCGGCGCGAAATGGTTTCGCTTCCTGTGCGCGCGGGAGAAGCGCGATCCGGCCCGAACCTTCCAGGAGTTGGTGCGCGCTAATTTTCGGGGCTCGCTGAAGGCACCGTTCAACGATATCGCCCGGGCGGAAGCCGGACTGACACCCTCTTTCTACCGTTCACTGACATCTACAAGCAATGCTTGATATACTAACGTAAAATGGCTTTTTCCTGTATTTATTACCGCCATAGAAAGTATTCATTAACCATAATGCCGTGTACTTCCATCGGGTGCCAAAGGGCACCGATTGGGAGAGTCTCGGTGACAGCAAAGCCTCAGAACCGGGTTTTCGGCAAGCAAAGGCGACATCACACTATCATCCTCGCCAGCGGCGATACGGTGCGCCATATGACCGTGCACCCATGGATGGCCGCACTTGCCGTCTGCCTGATGGGGATATTCTCGATCGGCTATCTCCTTGCGACTTCCTACCTTGTCCTGCGTGACGATCTGATCGGCGCGACGATGGCCCGCCAGGCGCGCATGCAATATGACTATGAAGACCGTATCGCCGCCCTGCGCGCCCAGGTCGACCGTGTTACCTCGCGCCAGCTCATGGACCAGCAGGTCGTGGAGGAGAAGGTCGACAAGCTGATCGAACAGCAACAGCAACTCTCCTCACGCAACGGCAAGCTGAGCACCCTACTCGACCGTGCAGAGAACTCCGGGCTGACTGGCAAGGGCGCGCGTTCCGATGCCGACGCTGCCGCGCCAAAGAACGAACATGCCCAGCTGACGTCGCCCAAGGCAATCGAAAAGCTTCTCATGAGCGGCAAGCCGGCTGACGCCACACCCGACAACTCCACGCTTGCCTACGTCCCTGCCCCCGAAACCGTGGCCGACCGTGCTGATCGGGTCTTCTCCAAAGTGACGCTGTCGCTGAAGCATATCGAACAGGATCAGTTGTCCCGCATCCACAATCTCACCGCCGATGCGTCGGAAACGGCCATTTCGATCCAATCGATCATGCAAAATGTCGGCATCAAGGTGCCGAACGAGGTCGCCGGCATCGCGCGTGACGATGCGGTTGACGGCGTCGGCGGTCCCTACGTACCTCCGGAAAACGTCGATCAGTTCGAACAATCCATGGCGAACCTCGACACCGCCTTGACGCATCTGGAGACGGTGCGGAGCGCAGCCGAAAGCCTGCCCTTCCGCAATCCTGCACCGGGCAAGCTCGTTACCAGCCCGTTCGGCAACCGCAAGGATCCCTTCTTCGGCACGCTAGCGCTCCATACCGGCACCGACTTCCATTTCAGCCCTGGTGAAAAGATCAAAGCGACCGCTCCCGGCAAGGTGGTTTCGGCCGGATGGACTGGTGGATATGGCAACATGGTGGAGATCGACCACGGCGACGGCATCTCCACTCGCTATGGGCATATGGAACAGATACTCGTCAAAGTCGGCGACAAGGTCGGTGCCGGCGATGCGATCGGTCTTGCCGGCAGCACTGGGCGCTCGACAGGAACACATCTGCATTATGAAGTGCGCGAGAACGGACGCGCCATAGACCCGATGTATTTCATCGGTGCCGGTACGAAACTCGCAAGTTACATCAGCGGATTGGGCGCAATTTAGCTGCCGGAATTGTGACAAACGCGCAACAAAGATGGCACTAATCCAAAAATTGCGTTATGAATGAACTTCGAGGCTGTTGAAGCGCCTGCTTTCCTTGACTTCGCGGGTATTTGGTTCTATGTCGCGCTGCATTGCGGCACGCTCCTGTGTGCCGACTCATGGTGTTCGACTGAACCAAGACGGAATTAGATTTCCCTTTGACAACATTTGCTGACCTTGGCCTGAGCCAAAAAGTCCTTTCCGCGGTAACTGACGCGGGCTACACCACACCGACTCCTATCCAGGCCGGTGCAATCCCCTTTGCGCTTCAGCGCCGCGACATCTGCGGCATTGCCCAGACAGGAACCGGCAAGACCGCCTCCTTCGTGCTGCCGATGCTGACACTGCTGGAAAAGGGCCGTGCTCGCGCTCGCATGCCGCGCACGCTGATTCTGGAGCCGACGCGCGAACTCGCAGCGCAGGTCGCTGAAAACTTCGAGAAGTACGGCAAGAACCATAGACTGAACATTGCCCTTCTGATCGGCGGCGTTTCCTTCGAAGAGCAGGATCGCAAGCTTGAGCGTGGCGCCGATGTGCTGATCTGCACGCCCGGCCGCCTGCTGGATCATTTCGAACGCGGCAAGCTGCTGATGAGCGCCGTCGAGATCTTCGTCATCGACGAAGCCGACCGTATGCTCGACATGGGTTTCATCCCGGATATCGAGCGCATCGCCAAGCTCATCCCGTTTACGCGTCAGACGCTGTTCTTCTCGGCAACGATGCCGCCGGAAATCCAGAAGCTGGCCGACCGTTTTCTACAAAACCCGGAACGTGTCGAAGTCGCCAAGCCGGCATCGACCGCCAAGACCGTGACGCAGCGCTTCGTCGCCTCGCATGGCAAGGATTACGAGAAGCGCGCTACGCTACGCGACCTCATCCGCGCCCAGACGGATTTGAAGAACGCGATTATTTTCTGCAATCGCAAGAAGGACGTTTCCGACCTCTTCCGCTCGCTGGATCGCCACGGCTTTTCCGCCGGCGCGCTGCATGGTGACATGGATCAGCGTTCGCGCATGACCATGCTGCAGAACTTCAAGGATGGAAACTTGCAGCTGCTCGTTGCCTCCGACGTCGCGGCACGCGGCCTCGACATTCCCGATGTCAGCCACGTCTTCAATTTCGATGTTCCGATCCATTCGGAAGATTACGTTCACCGTATCGGCCGCACCGGCCGGGCCGGCCGCTCCGGCGCCGCCTTTACCATCGTCACGAAACGCGACACCAAGCATGTCGACGCCATCGAGAAGCTGATCGGTGAAGACGTTCAGTGGCTGAACGGTGATCTTTCGGCTCTGCCACCAGCGGACGAGAGCAGCGACGACAACCGTTCGTCCCGCCGCCGTGACCAGAAGGGTAAGGGCCGCGATCGGGATCGCAGCCGTGGAGGCCGCAACGCCTCGAGTCATAAATCTGATATCGACGTCGAGGATAATGACGTCGTAGCGATCGAAGCAGCACCAGCAAAGGCCGAAAGCGTGAAGAACGAGCGCAAGTCTGAGAACAACAATAACAGATCCCATAACGGTTCTCGCAACAGCCATCGGCCCTTCCCTGCCGCCAATGACGATCACCGTGAGCGCCGCAACCGTTATCGCGATCAGGACGATGGTCCGACGCCAGTCGGCTTCGGCGACGATATTCCGGCTTTCATGCTCATCGTGGCAAACGCCAAGGGCTGATAATCTCCACCTGCCGCCAATCCGAGCCACTGCGCCGGAAGTCGCGGCAAATCTCGGAATCCCGGCATGGGCAAGCCTGGCATCGATTTCCCAGGACTGGGAACCGGTCTCGCAATCTTGCGGGACGGCAAGCTTTTGCTCTATCGCCGCCTCAAGGCACCGGAAGCCGGATGCTGGAGCATCGTCGGCGGCAAGGTCGATCATATGGAGCCTGCCGTCAAGGCCGCGATTCGCGAAGCGGAAGAGGAAAGCGGCCTCTCCATCGGCAGGATCGACTATCTTTGCACGCAAGAAGTCATCATCGGCGCCGAGCGGCAGCACTGGATCTCGCTGATCTACGTCTGCAGGGACTTTTCCGGCGAACCGCGCCTGATGGAGCCGGACAAGCTCTCCGATTTCGGCTGGTTCGGCCGCGGCGAGTTGCCGGCTCAGCTTTCAGAATTCGCCAAGGCAACGATCGCCCATTTGAGCGAAGCAGATTTCCCCTGACGTCTATTTATCCGAGCGAAGCGCAGCCTCGTAGGCCAGCCGCACCCAACGCGCCATTTCATCCGGATCGTCGAACGCGTCGTCGGGTATCGACCAATAGGGCATGTTGACGGCCTTGCCTTTCTTGCCTTCGTAGGCCCAGCGTCGCGCGCCGGCGGCCTCAAATTGGGAGGCACTGGCATCGTCCGCTTTCAGGAGAATCTCGTCGTCCACTTCGAGCGCCAGAATGCGGCCCATATGGTAGATCCCCTTGCCGCCGAACATCCGTTTGATGGTGATCGGCCCGAGCGACTGAAACATCTCCTCGATATCGATATTGTCCATTCCCCACTCTACCCCTTCAAAATCCCACCGGCCGCAACAACGGCCTCAGGCGTATCGACATCGAGATGTGCCGCCTCGCCGATCTCGACATCAATGACCGGAAGCCCCGATGTTTCGATGATATGCCGGGCGCCCACGTCGCCCTCCAGCCGCATCACGGCGTTCAAGACCGACCGTGGCAGGATGACGGGATTGCCGCGCTTGCCGCCCGATACCGCCCGCACGATCGCCTGGCTGTTCGCCTCCCGGAAGGCCGCCATCAAGGCTTTCAGATCATCGCTGGTGACGCCGGGCATATCGGCCAGCATGACAAGAACACCATCGACCCTACGTGCTGCCCGTGTGCCGACACCTGCAACCAACGAACTGGCCATGCCAGAGCCATAATCCGGATTGAATACCGCTTCGACGGTGAGACCATTGAGTGCGGTTTCAATCTCATCGCGCCGGTGCCCCGTGACGACGATGATATCCGATATGCCGCTTGCAATGGCGATAGATGCCGACCGGCGTACCAGCGGCACGCCATCGAATTCCGCCAAAAGCTTGTGCGCGCCACCCTCGCCCATGCGGCTCGCCTTTCCCGCAGCCAGCAAGACGATGGCAACCGAGATTTCCGACGGCGGTTTGTTGACAATGTCGCGCGGCCGTGGACGTGACTGAATTTCCATCAGCAACCCTCCAACGCCCATGCCACTAATATCCCGCCGCGTCAGTTGTTCGCCGGCTAATATGCGATCCAGCACCCAGTCGAAGCCATTCTCCTTCGGGCTGCGTGCGCATCCAGGCGCTCCGACGACATGAACGTCGCCGACCTTGCCAAGTACCAAGAGATTACCCGGATCGACAGGCATGCCGACCTGAATGACCTCGCCACCGGCAAGCCGAATCGCCTCCGGAATGACGTCGCCGGCATCGATGACAGCTGACGCTCCGAAAACGATCATTAGCTTGGGCATCCGGTCGGGTGCCGCCAGCGCGCGACGGATCGCATCAGCAACGGCGCCCGCCTTATGAGCGACACGCTCTTCCCGCTGCAGCACGCTGCCCGAAGGCTGCAGTCGCTGCGATAATATCCGCGCCGTCTTGTCCATTACCGAAGCCTTCAGCGACGGCAGTTCCGTCGCGACGAGCGAAACAGCATGCGGCACGAAAGGCTTGACCTCGAAAACCGGCATCCGCCGCAAAATTTCGACACCTGAAGCGATTTTGACTCCGGAAACGGCGAGCGGAATGATCTTGAAGGTCGCCACCATGTCGCCTGCTCGAACAGGTACATGGTCTGCAAGACAGGCAAGGGTGATCGCCGGATCGAGATTGTTAACGCGATCGACCGCTATACGATTTGCAACAAACAGGCCGTCGACGGTGCTATGGACATTCACCCGTCCCGTCGCGGCTTCAGAAAAAGTCAGATGATCGTGGGCAACTGCCCGCGCCAGCTGCTCAGCCGCCTCGTCTTCCATGAGGTCGCCCGGTTCGATGCGCGCGGCGATAACGCGGTCAATTCCGGCCGCAGCGAGCCGCTCGATGTCTCCGCCGGTGAGCTTATGCCCCTTGGAAAAGCCGCCGGCCGCCAGCCGAACGGAATGCGCGAGAACAGCACCCTCCGCCTCCGCCGTCAAAAATTCACCGAAGATCATAGCGTAGCGCCTTTTGGCGACGAGACATCCCGCCCGCGAAGCGAGCCGATGATTTCAGCCAGGATGGCGACGGCGATCTCGGCCGGACTTGCAGCACCGATAGGGAGCCCGATCGGCGCATGGATGCGTCCAAGCTCAGCTTCGCTCACGCCTTCCCGCTTCAGACGTTCCAGGCGGCTGGCATGCGTCTTGCGGCTGCCGAGCGCGCCGACATAGAAACAACCCGTCTTCAACGCCTGAATGATCGGCTCGTCGTCGATCTTGGGATCATGGGTCACGGCGACCAGCGCCATATAGCTGTCGAGCGGTCGCTCTTTCAGCGCATCCACGGGCCAGTCGGCAACTAGGTCTATGCCTTCGAAGCGCTCCGGTGTTGCAAAAGCGGTGCGCGGATCGATGATCGTCACATCGAAATCCCCTAGGGCCGCCATGCGCGCGAGAATTTGGCTGATATGCACGGCGCCGATGATAACAAGGCGCGGCGGTGGCAGATGCACGTTGAAGAACAGGCTCTGCCCGTCGATATCAAGGGGCGCGGACTTCCCCGAACGGAACGCCGCTGCAGCAGCATCGCTGAGTGCGCCTTCCAGCGCATCGCCTTCGACGATGAGCCGATCCGGCCCTCCCGAGAGATCGGTGACGAGGATCGCCGCCTGCCGTCTGCGCCGCATCTCATTCAGCCGCGCCAGTATCTGCCGATCCATCAGGCGAGCCTTTCGACATAGACTCGGATGCGGCCGCCGCAGGAGAGACCCACGCGCCAGGCCGTTTCATCGGCGACACCGAATTCCAGCATGCGCGACTTGCCCGTTTCGATGACGTCCAGTGCCTCGGTAATGACGGCACCTTCGACGCAGCCGCCGGAAACCGATCCGTGAAAATTACCCTCGCCATCGATCACGAGATGGCTGCCCGACGGGCGCGGCGCGGAACCCCAGGTATCGACAACGGTCGCCATCGCGACGCTGCGTCCCGCCGACACCCATTCCTCCGCAATCACGAGCGGATCCAGACTTTCGGATATATCTGACATCGGAGCCTCATTGCTTGCCGAGAAACCGTCGCGGATCATAGGAATCCGCGCGGCCGGCGGTGAGCGCCGATACGAGATCGGCTAGAGATAATAGATTGTGAACGGGACGGAATTCGTCAACATGCGGCAGCATTGCTTTTACACCGCGCGCCCGAGCCTCGAAACCTTCAAAACGCAACAATGGATTGAGCCAGATGAGCCGCCGGCAGGAGCGATGCAGCCGATCCATCTCCGCACCGAGCAATTCCACGCCCTCGCGCTCCAGCCCGTCTGTGATTAAGAGCACGATTGCGCCTTGCCCGAGCACGCGGCGCGCCCATATCAAGTTGAACTCCTTCAGCGTCTCGCCGATCCGCGTTCCGCCCGACCAGTCGCGCACCGCAGCCGCGCATTCGTCCAGCGCCTGATCGGGATCCTTGTGGCGCATTGCCCGCGTCACGTTGGTCAGGCGGGTTCCAAACAGAAACGTATGCACGCGTCGCCGCCGTTCGGTCAGCACATGCAGGAAATGCAGGAAGATGCGCGTGTACTGGCTCATCGAGCCTGAAATGTCCGCGAGTACTACCAGTGGCGGCTGGATTTCCTTCGGCTTCCGGAAGCGCGGCAGGATCAGCGCTCCTCCGGTGCGGAGCGCGGACCGCATTGTCGCGCGCGGATCGACCTTGGCCGCCGTGCGAGATGGTGCGAAACGGCGCGTGCGCACACGATCCAGCGGCAGTTGCAGCTTCTCCAGCTCCTTCTTGGCAACAGCAATCTCTGCCGCTGACATCTGCGCGAAATCCAGATGGCGCAGTACCTCGCTGCCGGAGCTTGTAAATCGCGCATCTATCTCGATATCGGGCGTCTCGCGCTGCGGGCTCCGGTCGCTCCGATCGCTCAATAATGCATCGGTTGCCCGACTCTCGCCCGGTTTCCGCTTCTCCTTCTCGCGATGGTCGGGTGCGACCGGCGACATCATTGCGATCATTTTCGCAACGAGATCGCGCGAGCGCCAGAACAGCCGGAACGCCTCGTCGAAGATGACCAGATCTTCATGCCGCTTGACGAAAACGGAACAGAGGGCAGCATGAAACTCCTCGCGGGAACCGATGCCGATGGCTTCGACCGCTTCTATGGCGTCGGCAATCGCCCCAGGACCGATCTTCAGGCCGGCCCTGCGGAGCACCCGGCCGAACAGCACGATATTGTCAGCGAGGCGCCCGTCACCGGGCAGTGACGGCGCAACGACGATGCTATCCCGGGCACCCGGCTCCATGGCTCATCCTGCCGTAAGCAGTTCGGATTTGACTTCGTCCAACACACGCTTGCCTTCGGCGCCCTGAATACGGGCGATATCGTCCTGATATTTCAGCAAGGTGCCGAGCGTATCCGAAACCGTTTCCGGATCGAGAGCCAGCCGATCGAGTTCCGTTAAAGCGGTGGCCCAGTCGATTGTCTCGGCAACGCCCGGATTCTTGAAAAGGTCGAGCGTACGCAGCTTCTGCACATAGGCGACGATCTGGCGCGACAGCACTTCATTGCAGCCAGGCACCTTGCGGCGGATAATCTCAAGCTCCTGCTCGGCCTCAGGATAATCGACCCAATGATAGAGACAGCGTCGTTTCAAGGCGTCATGCACTTCGCGCGTCCGGTTGGTTGTGATGATGACGATAGGCGGCTCTGCTGCCCGGATCGTCCCGAGTTCCGGCACAGTCACCTGAAAATCCGACAGCACTTCCAGCAGGAATGCCTCGAAAGCCTCGTCGGTGCGATCAAGCTCGTCGATCAGGAAAACAGGTGCACGCCCGCCGACACCGGACAGTGCCTGCAATACCGGCCGGCGGATCAGATAGCGCTCGGAAAAGATGTCGGCTTCGATACGGTCGCGGTCCGTGAGGCCGGATGCTTCCGCGAGACGGATTTCCAACATTTGTGCCGGATAGTTCCATTCGTAGACGGCCGAGGAAACATCCAGACCTTCATAGCATTGGAGGCGGATCAGCGGCCGATCGAGCGCCTTCGCCAAGACCTTGGCGATCTCTGTCTTGCCGACACCGGCTTCGCCCTCCAGAAAGAGCGGCCGCTTCATCTTCAATGCGAGAAACAAAACGGTGCCGAGCGCGCGACCGGCCAGATAGTCATGGGCGCCGAGCAACGCCATCGTCTCATCGATGGAACTCGGCAGCGAAAGTATTGTCTGATCCGCCATGATAACTCCCTTGCAGGGGTTATAGCGTGTGATAGCCCCGGTTCATATAGAGGAGTGCCGGCTTTGGTTCGCTATAGCGTAGAGCCATCACCTCGCCGAAGATGATATTGTGTGTGGAGGCCTGCTTGATCTCGATCACGCGGCAATCGAAGGCCGCAAGAGCATCGGCAAGCACTGGCGCACCCGTCACCAGCGTCTCGAACTTGCCGGCAGCGAAGCGCTCATCGACGGTCAGTTGCGCCTTGCCGGAAAAGGCGTCGGCCAAGGCTTGATGATCTGCGCCGAGCGAGTTTAGGGCGAAAATGCCGCTTTTGAAGAAGATCTCGTTCTTGGCGTTGCTGTTGTTGAGGCAGATCAGAACCGTCGCCGGGCTATCCGACACCGAGCACGCGGCCGTGATCGTCACGCCGCGCCGCTCCGCACCGAGCGCCGTCGTCACCAGTTGCACATGCCCCGCATAGCGGCTCATGGCATCGCGATAAAGCGCCGGGTCCATACGTTGCCTGTCTAGCACCACCGTCTCCTTTGTTGAGTCGTGCTTGCCTAACATTCAATATGACGGTCAGGTGTTAGCTTTTCTACAATAGCATTATTGAAAACAGAGCGATTTTGCTGCTTTTTCTTTGACGATGCCCCGCAGACGGATAAATAGGGCAGGAAAATTGTCCGGGATACTCCATCGATGAACCTTCTGCGCCGCCTTCCGCTCTTGCTTGCGCTGCTTTCGGCGGCCAGCAGCAGCTATGCCGCAGGAATTCACATCGGCGTCGTCGCACCGCAGGATGGCAATTTCGCTGCGCTCGGGGCCGAGATAATTGCTGGTGCAAATTTCGTGATCCAGGCCCAAAAGGATACGGCGACCGTGGTCAACGAGCCTTGTACCGAGGATGGCGGCCGCGCCGCAGCAGAAGCGCTGATAGCCGCCAAAGCACAAGTCGCAATCGGCTTTCTCTGCACGGAAACCTTGGAGGGAGCGCTGCCGCGCCTCAAGGATGCCGGCATTCCCGTCATCACCGTTTCGGTACGCTCGCGCATCCTCATGGAAGATGCGTTGAAGAATGGCTGGCCGCTCTTTCGCCTCGCGCCGGTCGATAGCGCCGAAGCGGCCGTGGCAATCGATACCATTTTGAAAAATTGGGCCGCGGAACCGATGGCGCTGATCGATGACGGTACGATACACGGCCGCGAACTGGTCGGCGCGATCCGCAATGCGCTCGAGGAGAAGGGGCTGAAACCGGTGTTCACCGATACCTATCGCCCCGGTCAGGATCAGCAGATCGCCCTGGTGAGGCGCTTGAAGAAGGCCGGCGCAACACGCGTCTTCATCGGCGGCGACCGCAGCGATGTTGCCGTGATCGCACGCGACGCCAAGAGCGAGAACATCCCCCTAGTCCTGATGGGCGGCGATGCCATGCGTGCCGCAGATCAGCCTCTTCCCTTGCTGGAGGGTGTGCAGGCAATTGCGCTGCCCGACTATGCCAGCTTGCCGGCAGCCCAGTCTACCGTACAGGCGATGCGCGCGGCTGGCATCGAACCTGATGGTTATACTCTGCCGGCCGCAGCAGCGGCTCAGATCGCCAGCCAGGCAGCCAACAGCGCCAAGGCGGACAATAAACCCATTGCCGAAAAGCTCGTGGGAACAGTTTTCCAAACAGCGATCGGTCCGATCTCGTTCGGACAGAACCACGAATTGACCGAAAATCCCTATCGCCTGCTGGAATGGCGGGGCAATGCCTTCGTGCCGGTGACGCCATCGAACTGAGGCAAGCCGTTCTGGCGGTTGTTTGCCCGCGATAGCGGTGCTAATCCAGGCGCGAAATAATCAGTTGGAGCTCAGCTACCCATGACCTTGCCGATCCGTATTGCCCCTTCCATTCTCGCCGCCGACTTCGCCAAGCTCGGGCAGGAAGTCAAGGATGTGACCGAAGCCGGTGCCGACTGGATCCATCTCGACGTTATGGACGGCCATTTCGTGCCGAACATCTCCTTTGGCGCCGATGTCATCAAGGCACTGCGCCCCTATACGACCGCGACCTTCGACTGCCACCTGATGATTTCGCCGGCGGATCCCTATCTGGAAGCCTTCGCCAAGGCCGGCTGCGACCGCATTACGGTTCATGCCGAAGCCGGCGTACATCTCCATCGTTCGCTGCAGACGATCCGCCATCTCGGCAAGAAGGTCGGCGTCACCCTCAACCCGGCAGCGCCGCTTTCCGTGCTGGAAAACGTGCTCGATGATATCGACCTGATTTTGATCATGTCGGTCAATCCGGGCTTCGGTGGCCAGAAGTTCATTCCGGCCATGGCTGATAAAATCCGCAATGCCAAGTCCCTGATCGGTGACCGTCCGATCGAACTGGAAGTCGATGGCGGTGTCTCCGTTGAAACGGCCCCTCTGATCACCGCTTCCGGTGCTAACGTCCTCGTTGCCGGTTCGGCGATCTTCAAGGGCGAATCGGTCGATGCCTACAGGCAGACGATCAGCGATCTCCGGGCGGCCGCCGAACGAGGCCGCGTTGGATCAAACTAACCCGACCAACACCTTCATCGCGACGGCGGGCCGGACACGGACCGTCGCCTCGCATTGCCTTGAAGTTCTCGGCTGTGCGATCTGCTGGGGTGCGGCCATGTCCGCCTCGGCGGTCGCGGCGCTCTATTTGCGCAACGGGCTACTGACCAGCCACCTTGGCGCGCTTACCCTCGTCTACTTCTTCGGCGGCGCCCTCTCCTGGCCCATCCTCGTGCCGCTCACCCAGCGTTTTGCCCGTCGGCGGCCGACCAGCGCGTGTTTTGCCGCCTTCTTTCTGGGCCTCTCCATCGGCACTGTGGCCATGACGGCCTTCCTCTTCGCCATGGACTATCGCTGGTTCTATTCGCGCTGGCACGCGCCATTCGGTTCGCTTATCTGGATCTTCCAGTTCCTGTTCACCGGCGCCAGCGCCGTCTACCAGTTCGCCGTCCTCGGCCTGACCTTGTTTCTGCCATTCGGCCTGCTATGCCTGACAGCCGTTTCGGCCTATCTTGCGCGACGGGCGCGTTGAAGTCCCGCTAAACATTGTGCCCATGAAACATTGTGATTACCGCCCGTCTTTGTTATGGGGGCGCCGAGTTCTCCTGTCCCGTTAGCCAAGAAAGCTTTGAGCCTATGATCCCGCGCTACTCCCGACCGGAAATGGTCGCCATCTGGTCTCCCGAAACCAAGTTCCGTATCTGGTTCGAGATCGAGGCCCATGCCTGTGACGCGCTGGCCGCGCTCGGCGTCATTCCGAAATCGGCGGCGGATACGATCTGGGAAAAGGGTGGCAAGGCAACCTTCGATGTCGCCCGCATCGACGAGATCGAGGCCGTCACCAAGCACGACGTCATTGCCTTCCTGACACATCTGGCCGAAATCGTCGGACCCGATGCCCGCTTCGTCCACCAGGGCATGACCTCCTCGGACGTGCTCGATACCTGCTTCAACGTCCAGCTCGTGCGCGCAAGCGACCTGCTCATCGCCGATATCGACAAGCTGCTGGAAGCCCTGAAGCGCCGCGCCTTCGAGCACAAGGACACCGTCACGATAGGCCGTTCGCACGGCATCCATGCCGAACCCACCACCTTCGGCGTCAAACTGGCGCTCGCCTATGCCGAATTCGAGCGCTGCAAGCAGCGCCTGATTGCGGCGCGCGAGGAAGTCGCCACCTGCGCCATTTCTGGCGCCGTCGGCACTTTCGCCAACATCGATCCCCGTGTTGAGGAACATGTCGCAGCCGCTCTCGGCCTGAAGCCTGAGCCGGTTTCGACCCAGGTTATCCCGCGCGACCGCCATGCGATGTTCTTCGCCACGCTCGGTGTCGTCGCCTCCTCGATCGAGCGTCTCGCCACCGAAATCCGCCATCTGCAGCGCACCGAAGTTCTGGAAGCCGAAGAATATTTCTCGCCGGGCCAGAAAGGTTCGTCGGCCATGCCGCATAAGCGCAATCCGGTGCTGACGGAAAACCTGACGGGCCTCGCCCGTATGGTCCGCTCCTATTCGATCCCGGCGATGGAAAACGTCGCCCTATGGCACGAGCGCGATATCTCGCACTCTTCCGTCGAACGCATGATCGGCCCCGACGCGACCGTCACGCTCGATTTCGCGCTGGCCCGCATCACCAATGTCATCGACAAGCTTCTCGTCTACCCGGACAATATGATGAAGAATTTGAACAAGTTCCGCGGGCTTGTTCATTCGCAGCGCGTGCTGCTGGCGCTGACCCAGGCCGGCGTGTCCCGCGAGGATTCCTATCGGCTCGTCCAGCGCAATGCCATGAAGGTCTGGGAGGAAGGCAAGGACTTCCTTGAGGAGCTGCTGGCAGACCAGGAAGTACGCGCCGCCCTTTCGGAAGCAGATATCCGCGAAAAGTTCGACCTCGGCTATCATACCAAGCATGTCGACACGATCTTCAAGCGGGTTTTCGGCTAGGATTTCCCGTCTCTGATTTTGCTTTACTTGAGGCGGTGCGGTTGATGCGCCGCCTCTTTCTTTTGTTGGGGGATTCAGTCGCGATAACGCGATCATGCTCGACGCTCTCGCAAGCCTTGCCTTGATGTTGTCCATCGTCGCGCTTTGCCGCCTTTTCGACCAGCCGGTCGAGGTGTTTCAGATCCTCTTCATCAAGATTCTCGATCCCGACAAAGCGGTTCTCGGCCGCGCTCGTCAGGATCAGTTCATTGAGCTTGGCTTGAATGGCCCGCGTATCCCGCGTCTGCGCGTTCTGAAGCAGAAAAACCATCAGGAAGGTGACGATCGTCGTGCTGGTGTTGATGACCAGTTGCCACGTGTCGGAATAACCGAAGATCGGCCCGGTGGCTCCCCAAACGACCACCGAAAGCAGCGCCAGCACGAAGATGGCCGGTTTGCCGGTCCATTCCGAAACAACAACCGCGAAACGAGTGAAAATATGCGTAAGTCGCGCCATGATCCGCATCTCCTGATGATGCGGATCAACGTAGGAAACCGCGCCGCGGTTCCAATGATGACGGCTTCAGCCTATGCCGGTCTGTCTAGTTCCCGGTCAAAATCAGCTTTCGATAGAGATGCCAGGATGCGTGACCGAGAACAGGCATGACGACCGCCAGTCCGGCAAAGATCGGGATAGTGCCGATGACGAGCAACGCCGTCACGATCAAGCCCCAGACCGCGATCGGTACCGGATTGGTCAGCGTCGCCCGGATGCTCGCATCGACCGCGGCAACGACACCGACGTCGCGATCCAGCAGCAGCTGGAACGTAACGACCGTTGTCGCCAGCGCGACGAGAGCGAAGAGGAAGCCGATCAGATCGCCCCAAAGCATCATCGCCATACCCTCGCGCGTCGTCAGCACGCTCGACACGAAGGATGAAAGCGTCGGAGGGACACCATCGCCGAAATAGATGAAGTAGATGCTCTGCGCCACCAAGAGCCAGACAATGAACAGACCGAACAGCATGAGGCCGGCAACGATGATCGACGGCAAGGCCGATGAGAAACGCACGTCGAACGCATGGCTCCATGACGTATCCAGCCCCTTTTCCCGCCGCCTGCTGATCTCGTAGAGGCCTATCGCGGCCAAAGGCCCTAGCAAGGCGAAGCCGGACATCAGCGGAAACAGCAATGGCAGCAGATTCTGGTCGGTGCTCCAGATCGCCAGCGCAATGCCGGCAATCGGATACATCAGGCACAGAAAAACATAATGCGATGGCTTTTCGCTGAAATCGTCCAGCCCCATCTTCAGGGCGTCGACGAGATCGGCGATACCGATCTTACGGATGGCGGGGCGCGTAAAAGTGTGGTCTGCTCCAGCCATGACGTGAAAGGCCGTCATAATGCTCTCCTCCTCAACCGTGGTGCTCGGCTGGCGGTGCAAGATGGCGGCAAACGGGGCGCCGACATCGTCATTCGCTACCGGCAGCGGCAATCCTATCAAATTTTGCCGCAATTGTCGCCTTTTTCCCTTGACAGTTGGGCTCCCCTTTTCCACATCGGCGAAATCATGAAAGCCTCCGACGCAAACATCCTCATCATCCCCGGCTATACGAATTCCGGCCCCGACCACTGGCAGACGCGCTGGGAGCAGAAGCTCTCGACCGCACGGCGCGTGGAACAGGCGGAATGGTCGAAGCCCGTGCGCGACGATTGGGTGGCCCGCATTGCGGAAGAAGTGAATGCCTCGGACAAGCCCGTCGTCCTGGTCGCGCATTCGCTCGGCGTTCCCTCGGTGATCCATGCGATTCCGCATTTCCGCAACAAGGTCGCTGGCGCCTTCTTCGTCGCGCCGCCCGATGTCGCCAATCCGGCCATCCGGCCAAAGCATCTGATGACGTTCGGCCCCTATCCGCGCGATCCCCTGCCGTTCCCATCGATAACGATCGCAAGCCGCAACGATCCCTTCGGCAGCTACGAACATGCGGATGATATTGCCAACAGCTGGGGCTCGCTGCTGATCGATGCCGGCGAATCCGGCCATATCAATACTGAATCCGGTCACGGCCCCTGGCCGGAGGGTACTATGGTCTTTTCGAAGTTTCTCAGCCAGCTGAAGCCGTAGTATTATTCATAAACGATGATGAATGGAGGCATGCCTCGCCTCACTAGCCTGTGAAGTACCTAGCAGCTTCATTCCATCGTCAGATAAAAGCCTGTAAAACAGGCCATGACTGGACCCCGAATCTTGCATTGGCACCCCGCCAAGGCCGGAATTCGGAGGAAGGAGGCGCAGGCGGATTGTGAATTCGCTTCTTATCCGTTATGGGGACGCCCACATACGATCCACTTGCGCTGTCCCATGAGCGCCAAAGACAGAGAACAATACCAATGAACCGTCGCCGCCGTATTTACGAGGGCAAGGCCAAGATCCTTTACGAGGGGCCTGAGCCGGGCACGCTGATCCAGTTCTTCAAGGACGACGCCACCGCCTTCAACAAGAAGAAGCACGAAGTCATCGATGGCAAGGGCGTTCTGAACAATCGCATCTGCGAATATATCTTCAGCCATCTGAACAAGATCGGCATTCCCACCCATTTCATCCGCCGCCTCAACATGCGCGAGCAGCTGATCAAGGAAGTGGAGATGATTCCGCTCGAGATCGTCGTGCGCAACGTTGCCGCCGGCTCGCTCGCCAAGCGCCTCGGCATCGAGGAAGGCGTGGTTCTGCC
Organism: Rhizobium sp. AB2/73; assembly: GCF_020871915.1. Lineage (NCBI taxonomy): Bacteria > Pseudomonadati > Pseudomonadota > Alphaproteobacteria > Hyphomicrobiales > Rhizobiaceae > Rhizobium > Rhizobium sp. AB2/73. Next base: position 1,638,898 of record NZ_CP067071.1, read on the forward strand.
GCGTTCGATCATCGAATTCTATTACAAGTCCGACGCGCTCGAAGATCCGATGGTTTCAGAAGAGCACATCACCGCCTTCGGCTGGGCCAATCCGGCCGAACTCGATGACATCATGGCGCTCGCCATCCGCGTCAACGATTTCATGACCGGTCTTTTCCTCGGCGTCGGCATCCAGCTCGTCGATTTCAAGATCGAATGCGGCCGCCTGTTCGAAGGCGACATGATGCGCATCATCCTCGCCGACGAAATCTCGCCGGACTCTTGCCGTCTCTGGGATATCGAAACCCGGGAAAAGATGGACAAGGACCGCTTCCGTCGCGACATGGGCGGCCTGCTCGAAGCCTATTCCGAAGTGGCTCGCCGCCTCGGCATCATCAATGAAAACGAACCCGTGCGCGGCACGGGCCCGGTTCTCGTCAAGTAAGTTCAGAAAGGACAATCGTGATCAAGGCTCGTGTAACCGTCACGCTGAAGAACGGCGTTCTCGATCCGCAGGGCAAGGCAATCGAAGGCGCGCTCGGCGCACTCGGCTTTGACGGCGTCCATCAGGTCCGCCAGGGCAAGGTCTTCGATCTCGAGCTTGAAGGCACCGACAAGAACAAGGCGGAAGCCGATCTCAAGGCCATGTGCGAAAAGCTTCTCGCCAATACGGTCATCGAGAACTTCAGCATTTCGATCGACTGATCGTCCTCTTTCGCGAGCCATTCTTCCTTTGTCTGAGGCAATGGAGTATGGCTCACGAAGCACTTCCAGCGATTATCCCTTTGCCTATTGCGGGACCAGCATCATGAAATCAGCAGTCGTCCAACTTCCAGGCCTCAATCGCGATCGCGACATGATCGCGGCGCTGACCAAGATTTCCGGCCAGGCGCCCGTAACGGTCTGGCAGACTGAGACCGAGATTCCGGATGTCGATCTGATCGTCATTCCCGGCGGTTTCTCTTACGGCGATTATCTGCGCTGCGGCGCGATTGCGGCCCGCATGCCGATCATGCAAGCGATCAAGGACAAGGCCGACAAGGGCGTCAAGGTCTTGGGGGTCTGCAATGGTTTCCAGATCCTGCTCGAAGCCGGCATGCTGCCGGGCGCATTGATGCGCAACGCCTCGCTGAAATTCGTCTGCCGTGAAGTGAAATTGGAAGTCGTCAATGCCGAGACGGACTTCACCGCCGCCTATGCCAAGGGCCAAATCATCCGCAGCCCGGTCGCACATCACGACGGCAATTATTTCGCCGATGCCGACACGCTGAAGGCGATCGAGGACAATGGCCAGGTGGTCTTCCGCTACGCCGAAGGCACGAACCCCAACGGCTCCGTCAATGACATTGCCGGTGTCATGAACGCCAAGGGCAACGTGCTCGGTATGATGCCGCATCCGGAGAACCTGATCGAGGCGGCCCATGGCGGTAGCGATGGCCGCGGCCTCTTCGCCTCCGCGCTTGGCGTGGTCGCAGCCTGATAACGGCCGATCCACTATCGGAACCATAAAATCGGCGTCTTTGCATAGAACAGCAGGGCGCCGCAAAGCGGCCCGATACACATTAGCAGACCAGCCCTAACCGCCTCATTGGAAAGAGATTGATGCGCCCTCGCCTCCTGACAGGACTTTATTCCGCCGCTGCCATTGCGATGCTTGGGCTGTTGGTCACCTCTTGCGGCCCGCGTCCGCCGAGCATCGCGGCGACCGATCACAGCGCCCTGTCGACGATGGAGCGCATCATGCTCAATGCCAATACCTGCTGGTTCAAGTCTTCGGACCCGGCTTTCGCGAGTTATCAGCTCGCTCCGGAGCTCAACTCCTTCACCGGTCGCCCGCGCATCCTCGTGGTCGACAAGAAGCATCCGACCGGCCGGCCATCGCTCGTTGTGCAAGCGGAAGGCAATCCCGCGCAATTGCAGGCCTTCGGTCCGATGATGTCGGGCGCCTCCGGCGGCCGCATTACGGGCGACGTCAACCGTTGGGCTGGTGGCTCGAAGGCTTGCAGCTAGGCTGATGACTCGAGGCTTTCCGCTTCATGCGGAAACCTCGCAGCCAACGCATGACGTGCCCTCTAATAATCAGGGATCATTGTCATGGACAGATTTATCATTCTTTCGGGCTGCTCCGGCGGCGGCAAATCGACGTTGCTGGAGGCGCTCAAGCGACGTGGTCACCACGTCGTCGAGGAGCCGGGCCGCCGCATCGTCGTCGAGGAATTGGAGGGCGACGGATCGGCCCTGCCATGGGCCGATGCGCCGGCATTTGCCCGTCGGGCGATCGCCACGTCGCTGACTGACCGCGAGAAAGCGGCGCAATTATCCGGCTTGGTCTTTTTCGACAGAGGATTGATCGATGCCGCATCGGCGCTCGAACATTTGACGGGCGAACCGGCCCTGGCTTCGCTCGGCCAATTGCACCGCTACAACCGACATGTCTTCCTGACGCCGCCATGGCCGGAAATCTATGTTGGCGATCGCGAGCGGAGACACGATCTTGCGGCGGCGGTTGCAGAGTATGACCGGCTGACCGCCGCCTATCCCACGCTCGGCTATGAAGTCCATATCCTGCCGAAAATCGGCGTCGAGGAACGCGCCGATTTTGTTCATTCCGTTCTGGGTGTCAATTAGACGCCAGACAGCTTGATGCCCATATTGGCTCAGCCCACTCAATCCCAGAAGAATGACTTACTGACTTCCTTTGCCGCCTCGCGACGCGTCAGGCCGATATCGTGTAACTGATCATCGGTCAGATCTCTTAGAACACGCCGTCCCTCGCGCTTCTCCAGCCAATCCCAATAGGACGTCCAGAGCCGGCGCAACATATGCGGCCTTGGCTGCGCCGCTCTAATTCCCACGCCCGCCGCGCAGGGGGCTCCCGCTTCGGTCGAACAGATTGTAGCCATTGTACTCATCTTCATTTCCACATGATGGTGACAATTTCGATGCATCGAGCCAAGCGATGCGAATTGACTCATACCCTTGACTCGACGACAGGGACAATCTAGGAAATTGTCATTATGACAAATTGGCTTCCTGACATTTCCAGCGGAACCGGTCCGGTCTATATCCGCGTCGCCGATGCCATCGAACACGCGATTACCCACGGCGTCTTGCCGCCCGGCACCAAGCTGCCGCCGCAGCGCAATCTCGCCTATGATATCGGCGTGACCATCGGCACGATCAGCCGAGCCTATGCCCTCGTGCATGAACGCGGTCTGGTCGCCGGCGAAGTCGGCCGCGGCACCTATGTTCTGGAACGTTCGAACGGCAAGCAGATCGAACTCGTGGATCCGATCACGCAGGCGCTCGCCGGCACCCGCGGCCTGAATACGCCGGATGCCAAGATCCGCTTCGATACGACCGCCGCTCCCGATATCGGCCAGGGTGTAATCATCGGCAAGCTCTTCGCCGACATCAGCAGCGAGCACCAGACGGAGATCTCCTCCTATTCAAGGAACTTCCCGGCGAGCTGGTTCCAGGCGGGACAGATCTGGCTTGCCCGCAACGGCTGGCAGCCGGCAATCGAGACAATCGTGCCGACGCTCGGCGCGCATGCCGCCGCCATAGCAGTCATTTCCGCCGTCACCTCCCCGGGCGACAAGATCGTCTTCGAGAACCTCACCTATACGCAGATCAGCCGGGCAGCCCGCCTGCTCGGACGCCGCTCGATCCTGGTGGATTCGGACGAGCATGGAATGATCCCGGAGGATTTCGAGCGCCTGTGTCAGCAGCAGCATCCGCGCCTCGCCTTCCTGATGCCGACAGCCCATAATCCCACTCTGGTAACAATGCCCGAGGCAAGACGCCGCGCGATTGCCGCCATTGCGCGCCGCCATAGTGTCTGGCTGATCGAGGACGATCTCTATGGCGGCATGACCGGCGACCAGAACCCGCTTATGGCCGCCATTGCGCCGGAGCGGACTTTTGTCGTCAGCAGCCTTTCGAAATCGGTGACAGCCGGCGTGCGCGGCGGCTGGGTGGCCTGCCCGCCGCATTTCGCCCAGCGCATCAAAGTCACGCACAAGATGACGACGGGCGGCCTGCCCTTCATATTGGCCGAAACCTGTGCCCGGCTCGTGCTGGGCGGTCACGCTCTGGAACTGCGCCGCAAATCCGTCGAAGAGATCAAGGCCCGTGAGCAATTGGCGCGTGAGGCATTATCGGGCTTCGAGTTCCAGTCGCATCCCCATCTGCCATTCCTATGGCTGAAGCTGCCGGAACCCTGGCTTTCGGGTACATTCAAGAATGCAGCGCTCTCCGAAGGCGTGCTCATTGATGATGAGGACGAATTCAAGGCGGCGCGAATCGACAAGGTTTATCATCGCGTCCGCGTCGCCTTTTCATCGCCACCACAGCGAAAAGATGTTGCGGCCGGCTTCATGACATTACGCAGGTTGTTGGAAAACGGCTCATCCGGTTACGATAGTCACATTTAAGCAAGCCTTATCAATTTATCGACAGACATATTGCGCAAATGCGATTTCGGCGTCTCGACTCTTAGCGCGCTACCATTCTATCAATGAAAAATGAGGATTCGCCCGCCACAGCAGGGGGAGTGCATGGCTATTGCAAGCTTTTTCAGCAAGCGTTTAGTTTCGAGTTTTCTGGTAATCAGTTCGGTATTTGTTGCAGGTCAATCGACCGCAACCGCCGCAGATGCGGTGACAGCTACTCCCGCCGCTCCAGTCAAGATTTTTGACGAATTGCGTTTCGGCGCGAGCGGCTCCATCCAGAACGGCAACGAGCATGAAAGCGGTGTCTTCCCGGATGTCCAGGTACTTTTCAATCCGTTCGGCTATAATCCGACAGCAGATTGGAAGGATCAGCTGACGCATCCGCGTATCCACGTAGGCACATCGATCGGCACGTCAGGCTCCGCGACGCAGGTCTATGGTGGCCTTTCCTGGACGCTGACCCACAGCAACGGCATCTTCACCGAACTCGGCTTCGGCGGCACGGTGCACACGGGTAACCTGGACGACTGGCGAGAGCACGGTCCGATGCTCGGCTGCCGCCTGCTCTTCCACGAATATGCCGGCCTCGGCTACAATTTCGACAGCCATTGGAACGTAATGGCGCAGATCGCGCACTCGTCGCATGCGAATCTTTGCGATGGCCCTAACGGCGGCATGACGCGCGCCGGTATCATGGTCGGCTACAAATTCTGACCTTGCGAAGCGGCCGCCCATGGCCGCACGCTTGATTTCCGCTACATCCATACCGGCGTGTTGTGAACGCCGGTGATTTTCCTGTCGCACGACAGGGAGACTTGCGCTAAAGAGACCCCGATCCCTGACCGGTCTTCCAATCCTTTACAGGCAAGGACACTCGAGCGCCCATGACCATTTCCAATTCGATCCAGATCACTCCCGAACTGATTGCCGCCCACGGCCTCAAGCCGGATGAATATCAGCGCATTCTGGATCTGATCGGCCGCGAGCCCACGTTCACCGAGCTCGGCATTTTTTCGGCCATGTGGAACGAGCACTGCTCCTACAAATCCTCCAAGAAGTGGCTCCGTACTCTGCCGACCAAGGGACCGCGCGTCATCCAGGGCCCGGGTGAGAACGCAGGCGTGGTCGACATCGACGATGGCGACTGCGTCGTCTTCAAGATGGAGAGCCACAATCACCCCTCTTACATCGAGCCGTATCAGGGCGCTGCGACCGGCGTCGGCGGCATTCTGCGCGATGTCTTCACCATGGGCGCCCGCCCGATCGCCGCCATGAACGCCCTGCGCTTCGGCGAGCCGGACCATCCGAAGACCCGCCACCTCGTCTCCGGCGTCGTTGCCGGCGTTGGCGGCTACGGCAATTCCTTCGGCGTGCCGACGGTCGGCGGCGAAGTCGAGTTCGATGCGCGCTACAACGGCAATATCCTGGTCAACGCCTTTGCGGCCGGCCTTGCCAAGTCCAATGCCATCTTCCTGTCGGAAGCCAAGGGCGTCGGCCTGCCGGTCGTCTATCTCGGCGCCAAGACCGGTCGCGATGGCGTCGGCGGCGCGACCATGGCGTCGGCTGAATTCGACGAATTGATCGAGGAAAAGCGGCCGACCGTTCAGGTCGGCGATCCCTTCACCGAAAAGTGCCTGCTGGAAGCCTGCCTGGAGCTGATGCAGACGGGTGCCGTCATCGCCATCCAGGACATGGGTGCCGCCGGCCTCACCTGCTCCGCCGTCGAAATGGGCGCCAAGGGCGACCTTGGCATCGAGCTCGATCTCGACAAGGTGCCGGTGCGCGAAGAGCGGATGACCGCCTATGAAATGATGCTGTCGGAAAGCCAGGAGCGCATGCTCATGGTGCTGCAGCCGGAAAAGGAAGCCATCGCCAAGGCGATCTTCGTCAAATGGGGCCTGGATTTCGCAATCGTCGGCAAGACGACGGATGACCTGCGTTTCCGCGTCATCCATCAGGGCGAGGAAGTCGCCAACCTGCCGATCAAGGATCTCGGCGACCAGGCCCCGGAATATGATCGGCCGTGGCGCGAGTCAGACAAGCGCGCCGCCCTGCCGGCCGATCTCGTGGCCGCGCCGGAAGATTACGGGCAGGCTCTGCTGAAACTCGTTGGCTCCGCCAACCAGTCCAGCCGCCGCTGGGTCTACGAGCAGTACGATACGCTGATCCAGGGTAACTCTCTGCAGCTTCCCGGCGGCGACGCCGGCGTCGTCCGCGTCGAAGGCCATCCGACCAAGGCTCTCGCTTTCTCGTCCGACGTCACACCGCGTTATGTCGAAGCCGATCCGTTCGAGGGCGGCAAGCAGGCCGTCGCCGAATGCTGGCGCAACATTACGGCAACCGGCGCCGAGCCGCTGGCCGCGACCGACAATCTGAACTTCGGCAATCCGGAAAAGCCTGAAATCATGGGCCAGTTCGTCGGCGCCATCAAAGGCATCGGCGAAGCCTGCCGCGCGCTGGATTTCCCGATCGTCTCGGGCAATGTCTCGCTCTACAACGAAACCAATGGCGTCGCGATCCTGCCGACCCCGACCATTGCCGGCGTCGGCCTGCTGCCGGATTGGAAGGCCATGGCCCGCATCGGCTCCGCTTCGGAAGGTGACCACGTTTTGATGATCGGCGTCGACGGCAGCCATCTCGGCTCCTCGATCTATCTGCGCGATATCATCGGCTCGACCGATGGCCCTGCTCCGGAAGTCGATCTCTTCGCCGAACGCCGTAACGGCGATTTCGTGCGCTCGGCCATCCGCAACGGTCAGGTCACGGCCTGCCACGACCTCTCGTCCGGCGGCCTCGCGCTCGCTTTGGCGGAAATGGCGATGGCATCCGGCAAGGGCCTGCGGATCGATCTCGGCGAATGCAAGACATTACCGCATGCAGCCCTGTTCGGCGAGGATCAAGCCCGCTATGTCATCGCCGTTCCGGCCGATGTCGCCGATTTCGTCTGCATCAACGCGGAAAGCGCCGGCATACCCTTCCGCCGCCTTGGTACGGTTGGCGGTGACGCACTCGTCGTCGACGGGCTGTTAACGCTTCCGGTTGAACAGTTGCGCGAGGCGCATGAATCGTGGTTTCCTGCTTTCATGGATGGCGGCGCGCTCGCCGCTGCTGAATAATCGAGGTACCGCTTATGCCAATGAATCCCGGCGATATCGAAGACATGATCAAGGCTGGCATTCCCGGCGCCAAGGTGACGATTCGCGACCTGGCCGGGGATGGCGATCATTATGCCGCCGAAGTTGTCGCGGAAGCCTTCCGCGGCAAGAGCCGGGTGCAGCAGCATCAGATGGTCTACGATGCCCTGAAGGGCAATATGGGCGGCGTGCTGCACGCCCTCGCGCTGCAGACGTCAGCGCCCGACTGAGAGCGCCTGCGCTACTTCGCCGGAGTTGAAGCTCAGCTCCGGCAATCTCTTCGGTGAGAATTCAGCGAAATCCGCAGCCGGCAACGGACCGGCCGTCATCAGCGTGAAATCGAAGAAGGCCCGGAGATCGGGACCGAGCACATATTGCCGGTGAACCCGCAGGAAATCGCGCTTGATCTTCTTGTAGTGCTTTTCCGACAACATCTGCTTGAAGCGCACGAAGAGGATCGAAGCCTGTCGCGCATCTTCGTGCCCGCAAACGGCGGCGACCTTCGTCTTATAAAAATGAATCGCATCCGTCAGGCAATGGACGTCGAGCCAGAAGATATCCTTGCAGCGAGCGATCAACCCGACGCGTGAGCGCAACAACTCTGCCGGCCGCATGAGAGCACATTGCAGGATGGCACTGCCAAGGGTCGTGAATACCACGCGCTTACCCTGCAGCAGGTCCGGCTCGCGCTCCAATAAAAGGCCGACCACATGAGTGGCCACGGACGAGCCCATGCTATGCGAGGAGATGACGAATTCTTCGACGTCGGGCTCATCCAAGGCTTGCCGGACGCTGACGGCGCTCGCTTCCAGCCATTGTTCTGCGCCTATTCCGTTCAGCCCCGCCATCGCGACTGCCATTTCCCAGTCGGAGAAGAGATGCAGAGTATGCAGCTTCTCGGCCTGCGGCAGGAAGACATAGACGAAGAAGGCGACCGCGAGCGCGATACTGCCGATATGGCTCCAGGCCGGCAGTCCGAACAGGATTGGCGTAAACGCAATCGACAGGCTGAGAACAAGGCCTACGAGCATCAGCAGAAAGGGAAAGATGAAGAACAGGCCGAACCGCCATGCATGACGGAAATAGCCGGCCATACCGCCCGAAATGGCAACCCTTGCGGCAGCGAGATAGCCTTGGATGAGCCGCGTAAAGAATGGCCTGCCGTTCAGGACGGCAACCAGATCGTTATGATCGACGATATGAATGCGGCTTTGGGTATGCCAATCCGCAGCCGCCGCCGTGACATCAAAATACGGTGCCCTGCCAAAATTCTTCAACTCTCCCACCGAGGCGGAAAAATCCCAGGTGGCGGCGCTCTGCCGGGCGGAACGTTCATAACGAGCCCGATGTGCGGCAGCATCCAGCGGCTCGAAGCCAGGGAAGTGGAGAACCACCCTCTTCTTGATAGAATTCATATTGTAGCCTGTCCCCGGGCGCCAGTAGCACTGATGAAATCTGAAAATCAGCCAAGACCACCGCCTGCTGGCTTTTTCATGGCAGACCGCAACAAATCGTCCAAAAACAAAAAGATAGGGTCAAACGCTTATAATCGCGTCAGCCCGCAGGACGGATACACAATCGTCCTCAGCCGGCTTTTTCGCCATGCCGAGGGGTAAAATCCGAATTCCGGCATATCAGCATTCGCGACGCGGGTATGGAGAGATATCGGCACAGGAGTCCAGCGACGGCGCAGTTATGATTTTTTCGGCGGCCGGCGGCGTGGCCGATTGCGGCGTCGTCGCGGTCGAGGCCCGGTAGCCGAAAGCGATACTCAGAATGAGCACGATGGCGCCGACGGTCACGGTACTGTTCAGAATCGATGCTCGTGGTGTACGCACATGCTCGTAATATTCCCGCTCGCCTTCGCTCGTATCTTCAGAGCTATAAAATTCCCGCTCTTCCCCAACCTGCCCTTCGGAATAGTGATGGTGGCTCATGGAGTCCGCTCCCTCAAGAAATATGCGAATGCAATGCCGACAAGGGACCGATACGCGCCAAATCGCATCAATCGGCAAACTCTAACAAACATACCGATGGTTTGTAAATTAGGTAGCATGCTAATATTCATCGTCCCTTGATTCCAGCTCGATGTGTGTTGTTCAGGTCTGGAGTTGAAGAGGGGATTTTAAAACGCACTGTTCAGAAAAGGCAGTCAATCGACACCTTTTGGACGTTCCTGTTAACGACTGATGCCGAAAATCAATTCATGCGATGAAAAAGATGGCACCTACGTTTTGCCGCTGGAAATCAAACCGGGCGCTTGCTATTTAAGGGACAGATGTAACGCTGCGGACCTTGAGCCCGCATGTGAAAGGAACTGGACAATGAGCGGCATTCAGGAATTCATCGCCAACGAAGTTAAGAACAACGACGTCGTTCTCTTCATGAAAGGCACCCCCCAGTTCCCGCAGTGTGGTTTCTCCGGCCAGGTGGTCCAGATTCTCGACTATATCGGCGTCGATTATAAGGGCATCAATGTCCTGGCCGACGCTGAAATCCGCCAGGGCATCAAGGACTATTCCAACTGGCCGACCATTCCGCAGCTTTACGTAAAGGGCGAATTCATCGGCGGCTGTGACATCGTGCGCGAAATGTTCCAGGCGGGCGAATTGCAGCAACACCTTCAGGAACACGGCATCAGCGTTCGCGGCGCCGCCTGACCGGGCACCGGGCTCCCCGTCCGGTTTCCATAGTTCAATTTGATCGATAAGGCGCTGCCGCCGGGCGGCGCCCTTGATATGTTTATGGGAATAAAACCGTGACGACTTCATCCCAGGCCATGTCCCATGGGCAACTGCCCATGGGCAAACGCGAGTTCATCGCACTCGCGGCCTTCCTGATGGCGATTAACTCACTCGCAATCGACATCATGCTTCCCGCGCTGCAGCAGATCGGTTCCAGCCTCGGCGTGATGAACGAAAACCATCGGCAATATGTGGTAACAGCCTATCTGATCGGCTTCGGCTCGGCCCAGCTTATCTATGGCCCCTTGTCGGATCGCTTCGGCCGCCGCATGCCACTCTTGATCGGCATCACCATCTACGTGATTTCGGCGTTCGGCATCGCCCTCATCCCGTCTTTCGCCGGTCTGCTGGCGCTCCGCTTCATTCAGGGCCTCGGCTCGGCAGCAACCCGCGTCATCACCGTCTCCATCGTCCGCGACGTGTTCGGCGGCCGCCTGATGGCCGAGGTGATGTCGCTCATCATGATGGTTTTCATGATCGTTCCGGTCATCGCGCCGGGAAGCGGCCAGATCATCCTGCTGGTCAGCACCTGGCACATGATCTTCGTCTTCATCGGCGCCATGGCAACCCTCGTCGGTCTCTGGATGTATTTCCGGCTTCCGGAGACGCTTAAGTCTGAAAATATCCGCCCCCTGACCGTCAGATCGGTTGCCGCCGGCTTCAAGATCGTTCTGACGGACCGGGTAGCACTCTGTTACACCTTGGCGAGCACGTTCCTGTTCGGCGCGTTGTTCGGCTTCATCAATTCCGCCCAGCAGATCTACAACAACATCTACGGCCTTGGCGTCTATACGCCGCTGGCATTCGGCGGCGTGGCGGCGTTCATGGCTCTGTCGTCTTTCGTCAACTCCCAATTCGTCGGCCGGTTCGGCATGCGCCGGCTGTCGCACACGGCCCTGCTCGGCTTTGTCGCCATCACCTTCTGTTGGCTGCTGGTGCAGCTTTACGGACCATCGCCGATGCCGTTCCCTCTGTTCATGGTCTTTTTTGCGCTGGCCATGTTCCAATTCGGCTGGATCGGTTCCAACTTCAACTCTCTCGCGATGGAACCCCTCGGCCACGTCGCCGGCACGGCATCCTCCGTACTCGGCTTTATGAGCACGGTCGGCGGCGCATCGATCGGCGCCTGCATCGGGCAGTTCTATAACGGCACGGCGACACCGATGGTCATCGGCTATTTCGCCGTTTCCCTCATCGGCGTCGTCTTCGTGCTGATTGCCGAAAAGGGAAAGCTGTTCCGCCCGCACAATGCGCCGCCTCCGGCCGACCAGTCCCTCGCTTTACATTGACAGGCATGTTCGAATGACAACCCCGCCTCAGTCTCAACAGCCGGCCCAGCAGCCGGCGCAGTCCGGCTCCAGCCGCATCGGCCTCGGCATCGTGGAATTCATCCTCACGATTGCCCTGATGACGGCCAGCATTTCGATGGGCATCGACAGCATGCTGCCGGCACTGCCGAATATCGGCCAGTCCCTTCATGTTGCCAATCCGAATGACACGCAGCTCGTTATCGGCGTCTATTTCCTCGGTTTCGGCATCTGTCAGCTTTTCTTCGGCAGCCTGTCGGACACCTATGGCCGGCGGTACATCCTGCTCGGCGGTCTGGCCTTCTATACGGTGACCCTGTTTGCCGCAGCCTGGAGTGGCAGCCTGTTTGCCTTGCTGGCAATGCGTTTTGCGCAGGGCGTCGGCGCCGCGGCCGTGCGCATCACCACGCTCGCCATCGTCCGCGATTGCTTCGGCGGTCGCGAAATGGCCCGCGTGATGTCCTATATCATGATCGTCTTCATGATTATGCCGATGGTTGCGCCCTTCGTCGGCCAGATGATCGTCGCCTATTCGAACTGGCAGTGGATTTTCATTCTGCTCGGCATCGTCAGCGCCGGCCTTTTCCTGGTTGCCTTCTTCCGCATGAAGGAGACGCTGCCCGTTGAAGAGCGCCTGCCGCTCTCGGTCGCTTCCGTACTGTCCGGTTTCAAGACCGTGCTGACCAACCGCATCACCTGCGGCTACATGATCGGCCTGACGCTCTACACCGGCATCATTTGCGCCTACATCGTCTCGGTGCAGCAGGTCTTCGGTGAAGTTTACGGGCTTGGAGACACGTTCCCGATCGCCTTTGCGGCCACGGCAGCCGGCACCGCCGTCGCACAGTTCGCCAATGGTTATTTCGTCCGCAGCTTCGGCATGCGTCGCATTTCCCACGCCGCCATGATCCTTTTCACCGTTCTGGGCGCCATCGGCTACATCGTCGGCCTGTTCGGCCAGCCGAGCTTCACCTTCATCTATGTACTGATCTCGGTGATGCTGATGATGTTTGCGGTGATCACCACCAATTGCATGGCGATCAGCCTCGAGCCGATGGGACACCTGGCGGGTACGGCAGCCGCCATCACCAGTTCGATCTCCACGACGGTCGGCGTCCTGCTCGGCGGCATCGTTGGCCAGATGTTCGACGGCACGGCACAGCCGCTGCTTGCCGGCTTCACGGTGTTTGGCGCGCTGTCGATCGTCGCGACGCTATGGGCGGAACGCGGCAAGCTCTTCACCCATCCCGGCGATGCGCCGGCGCTGGAACCGGGCATGGGGCACGTTTGAGCGACGTGCCTCCCTTCCCTAGGCGTCGCTGCGCGGCCGACTAACCCAGCGTAGCGCGGCGGCGACCGCAAGCCCCAAGAGCGGCCACATCGCCCACGGTGTTCCGTGCCAGGTGAAAAGGTTGATGGTAACGATCCCGATGCCGGTGATGACAAGACTCGCGATCGCCATATCGATCTGCGGTCTGCTACGGACGTAACGATACGCGTTAACCCACAAAATCGCGAGTACGGGCCATTTCGCCCAAAATTCGCCATTCCAGGTCAACCCGTTAAGAACGGCAAGGCCAATGCACACGACTAAGGCAACACCGTAGCTCCGCCGCCAGTCCTGCGGCACGGATTCCCGCATCGCCGCTTCGGGCGACCGCGCGGAAGCTGGCTCGGGGGCCGACCGATAATCGGATGTGGTGTCGACAACCTGAACGCCGCCGATCCGCACTGCATAGCTTGGCACGCCGCCTTCGATGTTCTTGACCTCGAGCTGCCCGAGAAAATCGAAACCGACGGCCACCTTATTGCGGACCTGATCGTAGACGGTATTGGAAATGACGATGCCACCCGGAGCGGCGCGCGACTGCAGCCGGGCCGCAATATTGACGCCGTCACCATAGAGATCGTCGCCATCAGCGATCACATCACCGAGATTGAGGCCGATGCGAAAGAGCATCTGCTTGTCGGGATCGGTCACCGCATTGTAGCCGGCAAGCTCGTTCTGCGTGTCGATCGCAGCGCGCACGGCTTCGACGACGCTTGGAAACTCGGCAAAGACGCCATCGCCCCAGGTGTTGATGACACGGCCGCCATGGGCTTCGATCAGCCGTTTCATCGCATCGCGGTAACGGCGAAGAGTGGAGAGCGTCCCCTCCTCGTCCTTCCCCATGAGGCGCGTGTAATCCTGCACGTCGGCGCAGAAGATGGTGGTCAGCTTGCGGCTCGTCTCGGACATCTGTCTCATCCCCGCGGCAAGCGCCGACCAAGGCTCTTGCCTGTTGGAGCAAAGATAGCCCCGCCGCAGTGACTTTCCAAGGGCCTCGCGGACTATCCTCGCGCGTGGCTCACCTTAAAGAGTGAAGACCTCGCGCCGCAGCAGCTCCCAGGTATCCTTGTCCGCCGCGACCAGCAGCCCGCCATCGAGATGATGCGGCAGATAGGACGAACCGTCGAAACGGCGGACATAGGCGTCGGCTTCGGCCGAGATCAACGCTCCCGCCAGATGATCCCAAGGCATCAGCTTGTTGTACATGAGATAGTGCACATAGCCGCCAGCGAGCGTGCGGTACTCATGCGCCGCGCAGCGATAGCAGGTCGTGTAGCGCACCTTGGCGAGATTGCCCATGATTTCGGCGCGCTTTTCCTTCGGCAGGAAGCCGGTAGCCGCCATGCCGACCAGCTCTTCCAGCGGGACGGAAGGAGCAACGTTGAGGCGTAGCGTCTCGCCATCCGGACGGCGCAGCCATGCGCCGCCGCCGCGCTCCGCCAACACCCAGTCGTCGCCCATTGGATCGAAAATGATGCCGGCAACCGTCTCGCCCTTCGACACGACGGAGGCCATAACGCCGAAGGCCGGAATGCCGGCGGCAAAGTTGAACGTGCCGTCGACGGGATCGACGATGATGGCGAGATCGGCATCCTGCAGCTTCTTAAGTAGCGACGGGTCGGCCGCAACCGATTCCTCGCCAATGAACAACGCTTCGGGCCAGAGCCGGGCAACCTCTGCCTTGATCATGCGCTCGGCCCGTTCGTCGGCTTCCGTCACCAGATCCGTCGCCTCACTCTTGGCGCGGACATCATCGCTGCCGAGCCTGCGAAAGCGTGGCAGGATCTCCGTCTGCGCCGCGCGGCGCAGCACATGAGCGAGCGTGGTAACGTCAACGAGCGATGTCATGCTTTTTCCTTTCGCGTCAGGCGCCGATGATCTCGCGGCGGATAATCCGCCAGCTTTCCTCGTCAGGCGCAGAAATGATGCCGCCGGTCGTTTCGCCGGGCTTATGGGGCGTACCATCGAATTTGGCGGTATAGCCGCCCGCCTCCTGATGCGCCAGCACGCCGGCCAGATGGTCCCAGGGCATCAATTTGGAATGGCCGATGAAATGCCACTTGCCAGACGCCACCATCCAATATTCGTAAGCTGAGCAATTCACTGAGAAAACCATGCGGATCTTCGATAGATTGGCGTTGATCCGCGACCGGTCGGGCTCATCCATATGCCCCCAGGATATGGCGCCCGTCATAGCACTCAAAGGGGCAGGTGCGGCAACGGCAAGCCGCGTCGTCGCCCCGCTTTGCCGGCGCCGGAAAGTGCCGCCGCCCTTCATGGCAGTCACGGCGTCGCCCAGCACGGGATCGTGGATAATGCTGCCGATCGTCTCGCCATTGGCAATGACGGCGACGATCGTTCCGAAGACCGGCAGTCCGGCCGCGAAATTGAAGGTGCCATCCACCGGATCGATTGTAAAAGCCAATTCAGCCTGCGCCAGCGCCGGCACGACGGACTTATCCGCCTCATAGGCCTCTTCGCCAACGATCAAAGCGCTTGGAAACCGTGCCTTCAACGCTGTGGTAATATGGCGTTCGGCCAGAAGGTCGGCCTCGGTTACAAGATCGATAGCCGAGGTTTTCTCCGATATATCGCCGGCATCCAGATTGCGGAAGCGCGGCATGATCTCTTTTGCCGCCGCTGCAACAACGGTCGCCATCACATAGTCGAAATCCGTATCGGAGAAGGTCATCGGAAGCCTCTGTTTTGAAAGGGCTTCCTCTTATGCCCGATTCGATGACATCGGTGTGGCAAAAGCGCCGAATTTACGCCGGGTCTCTCGAAGATCCCTGCGTCATCAACCCTGCAAAATCGAACAGCTTGGGATCGAGCAGGTGCGAGGGATTTACATGGGCCAGAGCGCGCAGCATCGTGTCCTTGCGGCCTGGCATCCGCCGCTCGATATCCGCGAGCATGTCCTTCATGGCATTGCGCTGCAGCCCGTCCTGCGAGCCGCAGAGATCGCAGGGAATGATCGGAAATTGCATGGCCGCGGCAAACTTGGCGAGATCGTCCTCAGCGGCATAGGCAAGCGGACGAAGAAGCATCAAGTCGCCCTCGTCGTTGAGCAATTTCGGGGGCATGGAGGCCAGCCGCCCGCCATGGAAGAAGTTCATGAAGAAAGTCTCGAGAATATCCTCGCGATGATGGCCAAGCACCAGCGCATCGCAACCTTCCTCGCGGGCGATCCGATAGAGATTGCCGCGGCGCAGGCGTGAACAGAGCGAGCAATAGGTTGCGCCCTCCGGCACCTTATCCTTCACGATGGAATAAGTGTCGCGATATTCTATGCGATGCGCAACGCCGATCTTCGTCAGATATTCCGGCAGCACATGCTTCGGGAAATTCGGCTGGCCCTGGTCGAGATTACAGGCAATGAGCTCCACCGGCAGCAAGCCTCGCCATTTCAGATCAAGGAGCAGCGCCAGCAAACCGTAGGAATCCTTGCCGCCGGAAAGGCCGACCAACCAGCGCTTCTGGCCCTTCAGCATCTGGAAGTCTTCCATTGCCTGGCGCGCCTGCCGCAACAGGCGCTTGCGAAGCTTGTTGAAGGAGACCGTACGCGGCGCATCGAAAAACATCGGATGGACGGCAGAACCGCCATCATCAGCCTCGATATCGATGTCGTCTTTCACGATGGTCGCGATATTCATTGCGTCATTCCTTGCATCTCACCACGCTGATAGCAGAAAGCGGGATGAGAAGACACCGTATCAATCGCCGAATACCGACCAGCCGGTGCGCCCCGCCAGCATTTCCAGTGCCACGGCACCGAGCTGAGAATTGCCGACCCTGTTCAAGCCGGGCGACCAGACGGCAATCGAGCCGATACCCGGCGCCACCGCCAGGATGCCGCCGCCGACGCCGCTTTTGCCCGGCAGGCCGACATGATAGGCAAAATCTCCCGAGCCATCATAATGGCCGCAGGTCAGCATCAGCGCATTGATACGCCGCGCCCGCTTCGGCGAAACGACGGAATGCCCGGTGATCGGATTGCTGCCGCGCGCAGCGAGGTAGAGCCCTGCCTTGGCAAGCTGCTGGCAGCTCATCGACAGCGCACATTGATGGAAATAGACGCCGAGCACATGCTCGACCGGGTGATGGATATTGCCGTAGGCGCGCATGAAATTGGCGAGCGCAAAATTGCGATACCCCGTCTGAGTCTCCGAACGCGCGACCTTGTCATCGATGCTGATCGTCTCGTCGTCAGCCACATAGCGGACGAAGCGCAGCAGCTCGCCGATGGCCTCGCGCGGCTCGTGTCCCGCCAGCACGACATCGCTGACGGCGATGGCACCCGCATTGACGAAGGGATTGCGCGGTATTCCCTCTTCCCGCTCCAGCTGGACGATGGAGTTGAAGGCCGTACCGGATGGCTCACGCCCTACACGATTCCACAAGCTCTCGCCGACCTTACCCAGCGCCAGGGTCAGCATGAAGACCTTGGAGATACTCTGGATGGAGAAAGGAACGCCGGCATCACCGATGCTGTAGACTTTGCCGTCGATAGTGGCGATTGCCATCCCGAACTGCTTCGGGTCGACCTTTGCCAGTTCCGGAATGTAATCGGCGACCTTGCCCTCGCCGATGCGCGGCGAAAGCTCCGCATGAATGCCGTCGAGAATGGCCTGCAAATCCGTCATGAGGCGCTCCAAAGACAAAAAAGCCGCTCGAACCGAGCGGCTTTTCATTCATCAAGAAAGTTATCCGCTTATTAACGCGAATAGAATTCGACGACCAGATGCGGTTCCATGACGACGGCGTACGGTACATCGCCGAGAGCCGGAACGCGAGCGAAGGTCGCAACCATCTTGTTGTGATCGACTTCGATATAGTCCGGAACGTCGCGCTCAGCCAGAGCAACCGATTCGAGAACCGTTACGAGCTGCTTAGACTTCTCGCGAACTTCGATAACGTCGCCGGCCTTGCAGCGGTACGAACCGATGTTGACGCGAACGCCGTTAACGGTGACGTGGCCATGGTTGACGAACTGACGGGCTGCGAAGACGGTCGGAACGAACTTGGCGCGGTAGACGATCGCGTCGAGACGCGATTCGAGCAGACCGATCAGGTTTTCCGAAGTGTCGCCCTTGCGGCGGTTGGCTTCGTCGAAGATGGCGCGGAACTGCTTTTCACGCAGGTCGCCGTAGTAGCCCTTCAGCTTCTGCTTGGCGCGCAGCTGCACGCCGAAGTCCGAAAGCTTGCCCTTGCGGCGCTGGCCGTGCTGGCCCGGGCCGTATTCGCGGCGGTTAACCGGGGACTTCGGACGGCCCCAGATGTTTTCGCCCATACGGCGGTCAATTTTGTACTTGGACGATTCGCGCTTGCTCATCGCATTTCCTTTCAAGTGTTATGGCGGCCCGTTGCCGAACCGCGAAGGAAACACGCCCTCCTCTGAACTCCGTTTTCGAGCTCTGACAGGCCTCTCACGTTAGCGAACGGACGAAGCCACGGGACATGTCAAATGAAACACCGGACATTTCTGCCCGGCGTTGGCGCGGTCTGTAAGGGGTCGTCATGAAAATGTCAACAGCCCACGCGGTTGCTGTTGAGAATGAAGCAACAAATGCTATATTTGATGCGTGATGACTGATGCTCCATCAAGGTGCAATGATGCGAACAACTCTTGCAATTGACGACGACGTACTTGCCGCGGCAAAGGCGATGGCAGAGCAGCAGCACCGCAGCATCGGTGATGTCATTTCCGACCTTGCTCGCCGATCGCTAAACCGTTCACAGCCGGCAAAGGAGCGGAATGGTATTCCGTTGCTCACGCCCAAGACAGGCAATCCCCCTGTTACGCTCGATCTTGTCAACAAACTTCGTGACGAGCTTCCGTGACATTTCTGTTGGACGTCAATGTTCTGATCGCTTTATTCGATCCGAGCCATGTATCGCATGATATCGCCCATGAGTGGTTTCACTCCCTAGGCGGCGACAGTTGGGCAACCTGCCCGTTAACGGAAAATGGCGTTGTTCGAATTCTCAGTCAGCCGAGCTATCCCAACTCGCCCGGTCCACCGTCGACGGCCGCGCTTCTTGTTGCCCAGCTTCGCCGTTTGCCCGGTCACCAGTTCTGGGCGGACGATATCAGTCTGCTGGACGATACTTTGGTGGATTTGACACGCATTCTGACTCCTGGACAGATCACCGACACCTATCTGTTGGCATTGGCGAAATTCCATAGAGGCCAACTGGCAACGCTCGACCGGCGCCTATCGACTTCAGCCGTTAAGGACGGCAAAGCCGCACTCCATATCATCAGCAGCAACGCGTAACTGGCAGCTATTCCGCCGCCGCCTGCTCGCCACCCTCGAGATCCGGCGCATTGGCATCGCCAGGCGCGGTCTGCGAGCCCATGTCCGGAAAGGCGACGATACGCTTGCCCGAGAAATCCGTGTGGACGACGACGCTGCCCTGCTCCTCGAAATAGCTCAGCAGTCGGCGCGCACGGCGGGCCGAATGCGTGCCGTAGGCGCGGGCGATGCGGGCATCGGATGGGCACGGCTCGCCGCTGATAGCGGCCTTGGCCAGCATCAGGAAGACGCCCTGCAGGTCGTCGGTGACGCCTGTGGAGAGCGAGAGCGCAGTCGCCCATTGGTCCGTCGCCATGACCTCTTCGTCCGCACCGGAACGGACGATCGCCACACGGCGGCGGAACTCCGACAGGCTCATCGGCGCGCCGGGAACGCGGCGCATGCGCAAACGAACGAGAAACTCCTGATAGAGCACCGAATCCGTGCGGAAGCCGGAGGCCGGGTCGTCAAGGATTTCGCAGAGCACGGCGCTCACCCTCGCCTCGCGATCCTCGCTCGATAGTTCCGGCTGGCTGACCTTCGGCTCCGAAGGTGCCGGGCTTGCCGCCGGCACGGAGCGGGAAAGCTCTGCCAGAATATCGGTCGTCGGACGCGGCGCCGGTGTGGTACGGCGAACAACGGGACGTGTGAACTCTTCCGGATCCGGCGTGAAGATCAGATCTTCGACATCCTGCGGTGCATCCGGCAGCGGCATCAGCTTGGGGCTGGAGGAGCGCGCCGAGGTTTCCACCGCGCCGATGGTGATCGGCAGGGGCCGGCGGGAAAGTGCCGGTCCGAGGGCGACGAAATTGCCGCGCTTCAGGTCGCGGAACATTTCCGCCTGCCTGCGATCCATGCCGAGAAGGTCGGCCGCGCGAGCCATGTCGATATCGAGGAAAGTGCGGCCCATCAGGAAGTTGGAGGCTTCCGCCGCAACGTTCTTGGCAAGCTTCGCCAGACGCTGCGTCGCGATGACGCCGGCAAGGCCGCGCTTTCGGCCGCGGCACATCAGATTGGTCATGGCGCCGAGCGACATCTTGCGCGCATCTTCCGAGACGTCGCCGCCGACCGAGGGAGCAAACATCTGCGCCTCGTCGACCACGACCAGCACCGGATACCAGAATTCGCGATCGGCATCGAACATGCCGTTCAGGAAAGCAGCAGCGGCCCGCATCTGCTGCTCGATATCGAGACCTTCGAGTGTCAGCACGCAGGAGACGCGATGCTGGCGGATGCGGTTGGCGATGCCGGCAAGCTCGGCTTCCGTCCGCTCGCCATCGACGACCACATGACCGAATTTGTCGGCCAGCGTGACGAAATCGCCTTCGGGATCGATGATGACCTGCTGCACCCATTGTGCGGATTGCTCCAGCAGCCGCCGCAACAGGTGCGATTTTCCGGAGCCGGAATTTCCCTGCACCAGGAGACGCGTCGCCAGCAGCTCCTCGATATCGAGCTGGGCGCTGGTCCCGCCGGACGCCGTTCCCATGTCGATGCCGACCTGCAATGCACTTCCCCCATGAGCAAGAATCAAATGTGGATGCGTCCCATCTTTCTGAAAGGACGCGCCTCCGTCTAGCAAAGATTTCCAAGCTTCGCGCCCGTGGATTGAAAAAACCCACAGGCGATTGCGAGACCTATCTGAACCTCAAATTGGCCCGCGACAGCTCACTGACCGACGTGCAGCCCATCAGCTTCATGTCACGCTCGACTTCGGTGCGCAGATGTCTCAGCGCGCGCTCCACACCCGCCTGACCGGCAGCGGCCAGCGGATAGAGATAGAAGCGGCCGAGGCCGACGGCCTTGGCGCCGAGCGACAGAGCCTTCAGCACATGCGTGCCGCGCTGGACGCCGCCATCCATCATCACATCGATGCGATGGCCGACGGCGTCGACGATTTCCGCCAGCTGGTCAAATGCCGAGCGCGAGCCGTCCAGCTGCCGGCCGCCATGGTTCGACAGCACGATGCCGGTACATCCGATATCGACCGCACGCTTGGCGTCCTCGACCGACATGATGCCCTTCAGGCAGAACTGCCCGTTCCAGTGCTTCACCATCTCGGCAACGTCGTTCCAATTCATCGACGGATCCAGCATCTCGGTGAAATACTTGCCGATCGACATCGCACCGCCGCTCATGTCGACATGCTCGTCGAGCTGCGGCAGGCGGAACTTCTCGTGGGTGACGTAATTCAGCGCCCACGCGGGCTTGATGGCGAATTGGGTAATCCCGGCCAGATTGAGCTTGAAAGGAATGGAAAATCCGGTGCGAAGATCGCGCTCGCGATTGCCGCCGGTAATGCTGTCGACAGTCAGCATCATGACGTTGACGCCGGCTTCCTTCGCCCGCTCCATCATTGCCCGGTTCAGGCCACGATCCCTATGGAAATAGAACTGATAGACCTGCGGTCCCTGATGCTTCTTGCGGATTTCCTCGAGACTGACGGTGCCGAGTGAGGAGACGCCGAACATGGTGCCGAGCGAAGAGGCGGCGGCTGCAACCGCATTCTCGCCCTGATGATGGAAGAGCCGCTGCAGCGCCGTCGGCGAGCAATAGAAGGGTGTCGCGAGCTTCTGTCCCATGACGGTAACAGACATGTCTATCTCGCTGACCCCACGCAGGACGTTGGGCACGAGATCGCAGCTTTCGAAGCTGGTTGTGTTTCGCCGGAGCGTCACTTCGTCGTCGGCAGCACCATCGATATAGTTGAAGATTGGACCGGGAAGACGCTTCTTCGCGAGAAGGCGAAAATCATGGAAGTTATGGCACTCACGCAGGCGCATGGCTTGCCCCGACAACACTGCAATCAATCTCAAAAGGCATCAAATATCGTCCTCCCAATATTCCGCCGCTCAGCCCAATCCTGCATTACAACCGGTGCAAGCGTGCTTCCCATTTGTAAAGCACATCCGGCTCCTTCTCCTCATTGCCTGCCCCGTCCGACTCGTCAACCACGAAGAAGCCGTGCTTCTCGTAAAAGCGGCGCGCCTGCTCATTTCTCTGGAACGTCCAGAGCGAGAGCTGCGGATAGGCCGACTTGGCGATATCGAGGAGCCGGCTGCCGATGCCGCGCCCTTGCGCCTCAGGCAACACGTAGAGTTGGTCGATCCAATCCTCGAGAAAGGCGATGACGCCGACGAGACGACCGCCCTCTTCCGCACCCCAGATTTGGCAATCCTTGAAAACGACAGCACTCCAGAAGCCAACGTCTTCTTCCGGTGTATGAAGCCCGGCAAGCGTCGGCAGCCTTTCGTTGAAGGAAGCGCGGTGAACGGCGGCAGCCGCCGGCATATCCGCGAGATCGAGTTTACGCAACGAGACCTTGTCTTTCATGATCAAGCCTTGAGCCCAAAGCCCTGCATCAGCCGGCGCGTGGGGAAATCTGGTGCCCCGGAGGTAAACACCGCAAAGTCGAGATTATCGGGATGGACGGCATCAGCCACCTGCGGCACCAGGCTGCGCGCGCGCCTTGCGATCGCTTCCGCGGGATCGAGCCAATCGACCGGCCAGGGCGCAAGCCTGCGGAAGATATTGGCCATGAAAGGATAATGCGTGCAGGCAAGCACCACGATATCGGTCTTGCGGTCATCCATCTCGACGAAGCACTGCTCGATCTCTGCCATGACGGCCTCGTCGCTGACGACATCGCCACGAATATAGGCTTCCGCCAGACGTGCCAGATTTTCCGATCCGACAAGCCGGACATGACATTGCGTGGCGAAAGACTGGATCAGGTCGCGTGTATAGGCGCGCTTGACGGTTCCCGGTGTCGCCAGCACGGAAACCAGACCTGAACGCGTGCGCTCCGCAGCTGGCTTGATCGCTGGGACGGTACCGACGAAGGTCATCTGCGGAAAGGCGGCACGAAGAGCGGCTCCGGCCAGCGTGAACGCAGTGTTGCAGGCGATGATGCAGACTTCCGGATCATATTGCACGAGCAGCTGTGCGAAGAGATCGACGATGCGCTCCTGCAGCGCCGCTTCTTCCCAACTGCCATAGGGAAATGCGGCATCGTCGGCGATATAGATGAAACCCCGCTCCGGCATCAGCACGCGTGCTTCGCGCAGCACCGTCAAACCGCCGATCCCTGAATCGAAAACGAGTATTGGTTTCAGCTCATTCGCCGCTGCTGTCATCGCTTGGAGCTTCCTTCGGTGTTTTCGAGGATCGGGGATGCGAGCCACTGCCGCGCGGAGACTTCCGCGAGAAGCGGTCAAGAGACGAGATCACCCCGCGCAAGACGCTGATTTCCTGTTCAGTGAACGCCCGACGCGAGAGGACGGCGCGGAGATTGTCGACCATTTTCGGCTTTTTCCCGGCGGGATGGAAATAATTGCGCGCATCCAGCGCTTCCTCGAGCTGGTCAAACAGACCGAAAAGCTGCTCCTTCGTCGAAGGCCGCTGCTCGATCGCCTGGAAAGGCACATCGCCCAGATCCTCCATGCCCGATTTCATCCATTCATAGGACATCAACAGCACGGCCTGCGCGATGTTCAAAGAAGCGAAGGCGGGATTGACGGGAAAGGTCACGATCTCGTCGGCCAGCGCCACTTCCTCATTCGTCAGGCCCCAGCGCTCCCTGCCGAAGAGAATGCCGGTACCCTCGCCCGCCTTGAATCTGGTACGGAGCGTTTCGGCCGCAATGACAGGCGAGCGCACCGGCTTGTAACCGTCCCGCTCCCGCGCGGTTGTCGCATAGACGAAATTGAGATCGGCGATCGCCTGCTCCAGCGTGTCGTAGACCTTGGTCGCCTCGATGATATGATCCGCCTTGGAGGCAGTCGCCTGTGCCCTCTCGTTCGGCCAGCCATCGCGAGGATTGACGAGGCGCAACTCCGCAAGCCCGAAATTCGCCATGGCGCGCGCCACCATACCGATATTTTCGCCCATCTGCGGCTCGACCAGAATGATGGCCGGCCCTTCGGCCAGAAGTTGACGCTCGCTGTTCGTGCCTGCCATGATGCCTAAATCTCCGCGCGCGAAACCGATCGCGCTAATTCGAACATGATGCCGAAAAGTGTTAGCGATTTTCGGACGACATCATGCTCAATGTCCTGGTTCCGGTGTCGCAATAGCGAGACGCCTGCCGATCGGCAAGTTTTTTGCGCTTGAACGGCAGAACGAATTCTGCCCTATTATTGTGGATTGGCAGGCTTCTTCTGATCCGACGGCTGCTGCGTCTGGTCTGCTGGCTGTTGTTGCTGCTGTTTGACGAGATCCACCATCACGCTCTTGAGCGAGCTCGGATTGCCATTGTCGTCGTTGGTGACGATATCGTCCACCACGGGCCTGCCACCCTCTTCGATGACCTCGAAACGAACCGTGGTCACCTTCTGATAATCGGCGTCGGAGCCCATGCAGGTCGATTTCTTGAAGGTCGCCAGCACCTCCGTCACATTGTTCTTCGGCGGCTGGGCGGCAATCTTCACGTCCTCCAGCGGGCACGCATCCTGCGCATTGACGATGACATCGTAGTCGAATGGCGAGATACCGTCCTCGTCGGCAGCGGGAAATTGCGCCGCCGCCTGGTACTTCGCTCCAAAATCCTTGCTGTAGATATCCTTGAGCTTGTCCTCGCCGAAAATATCCTGCCAATCGCTGTCGCCGCCCGCCCAATTGGAGACGGTCGCGTCCATGATGGCCTTCACGGGCGTCGTCGCATCGGCCGCGAGCGCCATATGCGCGCCAAGCGAGAACTGAAAAAGCGTTAAGGCGAAAGCGGAGGCGGCAAATTTATGCATGATTTGATTCCGTGGCAGCAGGCAAAACATGCGCGACATTAGACCCATCGATCGCTTTGGCAATGGCCGGATCGTAAAAAGCGAGTGATGTCACGAATGATCAAAAACGCGACGCCGGAGGCTCTATCGGCTTTGCGTTCCGCACTTGCGGTGCTATAGCCCTCGGGACTTCATATTACCCACAGGACCATCGGGTCCCATCAGCTTAAACGAGGCAGAAGCATGAAGAAGATCAAGGTCGCAAATCCCGTTGCCGATCTCGATGGCGACGAAATGACTCGCATCATCTGGCAGCTCATCAAAGAAAAACTGATCTTCCCCTACCTCGACATCGATATCGACTACTATGACCTCTCGGTCGAAAACCGGGACGCCACCAACGACCAGGTGACCGTCGACGCCGCCAATGCCATCAAGAAATACGGCGTCGGCATCAAGTGCGCCACGATCACCCCGGACGAAGCCCGCGTGAAGGAATTCAACCTCAAGGAAATGTGGAAGAGCCCGAACGGCACGATCCGCAACATTCTCGGCGGCGTCATCTTCCGCGAGCCGATCATCTGCAAGAACGTTCCGCGCCTGGTTCCGGGCTGGACGCAGCCGATCGTCGTCGGCCGTCACGCTTTCGGCGACCAGTACCGCGCCACCGACTTCAAATTCCCCGGCAAGGGCAAGCTGACCATCAAGTTCATCGGCGAAGACGGCACGGTCATCGAGAAGGAAGTCTTCAACGCGCCGGGCGCCGGCGTTGCCATGGCCATGTACAACCTCGACGAGTCGATCCGCGAATTCGCCCGCGCCTCGATGATGTATGGCCTGATGCGCAAATGGCCGGTCTACCTCTCGACCAAGAACACCATCCTCAAAGCCTATGACGGCCGCTTCAAGGACATCTTCGAAGAAGTCTACCAGAACGAGTTCAAGGCTCAGTTCGACGAAGCCGGCATCACCTACGAACACCGCCTGATCGACGACATGGTTGCCTCCGCCCTGAAGTGGTCCGGCGGCTACGTCTGGGCCTGCAAGAACTACGACGGCGACGTTCAGTCCGATACGGTTGCCCAGGGCTTCGGCTCGCTCGGCCTGATGACCTCGGTTCTGCTGACGCCGGACGGCAAGACGGTCGAAGCCGAAGCAGCGCATGGCACCGTGACCCGTCACTACCGCCAGCATCAGAAGGGTCAGGAAACCTCGACGAACTCGATCGCCTCGATCTTCGCCTGGACCCGCGGCCTCGCTCATCGCGCCAAGCTCGACGACAATGCCGAACTCGCGAAGTTCGCTTCCACGCTCGAAAAGGTTTGCGTCGACACGGTTGAAGCCGGCTACATGACGAAGGACCTGGCGCTGCTGATCGGCCCCGACCAGCCCTGGCTCTCCACCACCGCTTTCCTCGACAAGATCGACGAGAACCTCAAGAAGGCCATGGCTGCCTAAGCCTCACCGACAAAGCAGATACGAGAACCCGGCCTCAACGCCGGGTTTTCTTTTGCCCTGAATCTTGCCGCCCGGGCGAACCGGTGACAAAAATGCTGGCAGCAAAAGGGAGAGGCAGATGGCCGAAGAACTCGTTTTCTATACCAACCCGATGTCACGCGGACGCATTGCTCGCTGGATGCTCGAGGAAATCGGCCAACCCTATCGCACCGAATACCTCGATTTTGGCACGACGATGAAGGCGCCAGAATATCTTGCGGTCAATCCCATGGGCAAGGTGCCGGCCATCAGGCATGGAGATACCGTCGTCACCGAAGGTGCGGCCATCTGTGCCTATCTGGCGGAAACCTTCCCGCAGGCAGGACTTGCCCCGACGGCAGCCGAGCGCGGCCGCTACTTCCGCTGGATGTTCTTTGCCGCCGGCCCGATGGAGATGGCGGTGACCAATCGCGCCCTCGGCTTTGAAATTCCGACGGAACGCCTGCGCATGGCCGGCTGCGGTAGTCTGGACCATGTTTTCGATACATTGGAACAGGCGGTCACAACATCGCCCTTCATCGCCGGCGACCGCTTTACGGCCGCCGACGTCTATGTCGGTTCGCATGTCGGCTGGGGTCTCAATTTCGGCACCATCGAGAAGCGCCAGGCCTTCATCGACTATTGGGCCAGGGTCAGCGATCGCGACGCCTATCGCCGAGGCAACGATATCGACAATGCTGCCATGCCGAAGCCGGCCAATGCCTGACAATACGAAGCGTTGAGAGAAAATCCGCCATCGGTACCTTATGCCGCTATTGCAGGGGCATATAGATATCGGTCAAAAGCTCTGCCGGCGGCACGTCGCGCGGATTGTTGATATATTCCTCGAACATGACGGTATCGCGGAGTTGTCGCCCGGAGGCCGGCAGCCATTGTGCATAGAGCCACTGATATGCCCTATGCATGTTTGCGTAAGGCCCTTTGTGGCGCAGCACGGCATATTCGCCACCATCGAGAGAGCGCCGCTCCAACGGAGCGTCCGCAACCACAGCCCCGCCTGCGGTGACACATGCATATGACCGCAGCTTGTCCGTCTCCACGACATCAGGATCGTCGAGATAGATGCCGATCATGCGCATATCAGGCCCGGCGAGGCGGCGGGCGAAGATGGTGCCGAAAAGTGTTTCGAAAGCCTGCCCGATCTGCATATAGGAGCCGCGATGGGCGACACCGATCAGTGACATCGGGGAAATCGTGCGAAGCGTAACGTCGAACATAACCGTGATCCTTCCTTGGGTACTGGGTTCGAAGATCGTATGGCTTCCCTCATTCCGATATCGCGCCGGCGGCATGCCGTAGACGGATTTGAAGATGCGGTTGAACGATTGGAGGTTGGGATAGCCCGACCGCTTTGCAATGTCGCTGACGGATAGACGGGTGTTGACGAGATCGCCGGCGGCACGATGGAGCCGTAGCCGCTTGACGGTTGCCGCCGCTGTCTCGCCGTAGATCGCCCGATAGATCCTGTGCCAGTGATAGCTGGACATGCAGGCGATCTCGGCGAGCTTTTCCATATCGAGCTCATCATCCAGATGCTCGTGGATATAGGCCGAAACCCGCCGCAACCGGGTCTCGTAAAGCGTCCACGCCGTGCCGCCACTCATGTCAAACCTCTTGCAAATTCGATCGGCCCGACAAGAGCATAACCCGATTTGACAAATCCTGCGGAGTTGTCCGGACAAAGAAAAATGGCGGACACCGAAGTATCCGCCATTCTTGATTACCCATCGGAACTCAGAGCCTTAGCCGGCAAGCGCCGCCGCAATCGCCTCAACGGCTTCATCAGCTTTGGCGCCATCTGGGCCGCCGGCCTGGGCCATGTCGGGCCGGCCGCCACCGCCCTTGCCGCCGAGCGCAGCCGAAGCGACGCGGACGAGATCGACAGCGCTGAAGCGGCTCGTCAGATCTTCAGTGACAGCGACGACGGCGCTTGCCTTGCCATCGTCCGAAACGCCGATCAGCGCAACGATGCCAGAACCGAGACCTGCCTTAGCTTCATCCGCCATGCCCTTGAGATCCCTGGGGTCGACACCGGAAACCGGCTTGCCCAGGAACTTGACACCGTTGACATCCCGTACCGCATCGGCCGAACCGCCCTGGCCGCCGCCCATGGCAAGCTTGCGCTTGGCATCAGCCAATTCGCGCTCCAGCTTGCGGCGTTCGTCCATCAGGGCTTCGACGCGGGAAACGACATCGGCCGGCTGGACCTTCAGCGTCGAAGCGAGGCTCTTCACGCGATCGTCCTGTTCGGCGAGATAGTCACGCGCGGATTCACCCGTAACAGCCTCGATACGGCGCACGCCGGCGCCGACGGCGCTTTCGCCGAGAATGCGGACCAAGCCGATCTGGCCGGTGGCGGAGACATGCGTACCGCCGCAAAGCTCGACCGAGTAGGGCTTGCCGGACTTGGCCCCGCGAACACCCTGCCCCATCGACACGACGCGGACCTCGTCGCCGTACTTTTCGCCGAACAGCGCCATCGCGCCTTCCGCGATCGCATCGTCGACGCTCATCAGACGGGTCGTGACAGGCGAATTCTGCAGGATGATCTCGTTGGCCATATCCTCGACGACCTTCAACTCCTCGACCGACATCGGCTTCGGATGAGACACGTCGAAGCGCAGGCGCTCCGGCGCGACCAGCGAGCCCTTCTGCGCCACGTGGGTGCCGAGCACTTCGCGAAGTGCTTCGTGCAGCAGATGGGTGGCGGAATGGTTGGCGCGCAGGCGCGAGCGCCTGTTGTGATCGACGGTCAAGACGACAGCGTCGCCGACCTTGATCTTGCCTTCGGAAACCTCGGAGCTGTGAACGAAGAGACCCTCGCCCTTTTTCTGCGTGTCCCCGACAACAAGCTTGCCGTGATCGCTGGAGATCACCCCGGTATCACCCATCTGTCCACCGGATTCGCCGTAGAACGGCGTCTGGTTGACGACGATCTGCACCTTGTCGCCGGCAGAGGCGCTGTCGACCGCGACACCGTCCTTGACGATCGCCTGGATGACGCCTTCGGCCGTTTCCGTGTCGTAGCCCAGGAATTCGGTCGCACCAAGCTTTTCCTTGAGTTCGAACCAGATGGTCTCGGCCGCCTTGTCGCCGGAGCCTGCCCAATGCGAGCGTGCTTCAGCCTTCTGGCGCTCCATCGCATCCGTGAAGCTGGAAATATCGACGCCGATGCCGCGGGCGCGCAGCGCATCCTGCGTCAGGTCGAGCGGGAAACCATAGGTGTCGTAGAGCTTGAAGGCGGTTTCGCCGTCCAGGCTGTCGCCCTTGTGCAGCTCCGAAGTGGCATCGTTGAGCAGCGACAGGCCGCGCTCCAGCGTCTTGCGGAAACGGGTTTCTTCGAGCTTCAGCGTCTCGGAGGTCAGTGCCTCGGCGCGTACCAGCTCCGGATAGGCACGGCCCATCTGCTGGATCAGCGCCGGCAGGAGCTTCCAAATCAACGGTTCCTTGGCACCGAGCAACTGCGCGTGACGCATAGCGCGGCGCATGATGCGGCGAAGCACGTAACCGCGGCCTTCGTTCGACGGCAGCACGCCATCGGCGATCAGGAAGGCAGACGAACGCAGATGATCGGCAATGACGCGATGGCTTGCGCGATGCTCGCCCTCGGCCTTCACGCCGGTCGCCTCTTCCGAAGCTTCGATCAACGCGCGGAACAAGTCGATGTCGTAATTGTCATGCTTGCCCTGCAGCACTGCGGCAACGCGCTCGAGGCCCATGCCCGTGTCAATCGACGGACGCGGCAGGTCGACGCGCTGCTCCTTGGTGATCTGCTCGAACTGCATGAAGACGAGGTTCCAGATCTCGATGAAGCGGTCGCCATCTTCTTCCGGGGAGCCGGGAGGGCCACCCCATATGTGATCGCCATGATCGTAAAAGATTTCCGAACAGGGGCCACAGGGACCGGTATCGCCCATCGCCCAGAAATTGTCGCTGGTGGCGATGCGGATGATCCGGTCGTCGGAAAGGCCGGCGATCTTCTTCCACAGGTTAAAGGCGTCGTCGTCGGTGTGATAGACCGTGACCAGCAGGCGCTTGGCATCGAGGCCGAATTCCTTCGTGATCAGGTTCCAGGCAAGCTCGATGGCGCGCTCCTTGAAATAGT
Source organism: Rhizobium sp. AB2/73 (assembly GCF_020871915.1). Classification (NCBI taxonomy): domain Bacteria; kingdom Pseudomonadati; phylum Pseudomonadota; class Alphaproteobacteria; order Hyphomicrobiales; family Rhizobiaceae; genus Rhizobium; species Rhizobium sp. AB2/73. The sequence goes on from NZ_CP067071.1 coordinate 1,669,464, forward strand.
CGCCAAAGGAGAAATTGCCGAGCATCTCGAAGAAGGTGTGATGGCGCGCGGTATAGCCGACATTGTCGAGGTCGTTATGCTTGCCGCCGGCGCGAACGCATTTCTGCGCCGTCGAAGCGGTCGTATAGGGACGCTGCTCCAGACCGGTGAACACGTTCTTGAACTGCACCATGCCGGCATTGGTAAACATCAATGTCGGATCGTTGCGCGGCACCAGCGGGCTCGACGGCACGATCTCGTGGCCGTTTTTCTTAAAATAGTCGAGGAAGGTCGACCGGATTTCATTCACACCGCTCATAGGGGGCCCTTCAGTACTGCCGTCAACAACTTGCGTCAAAGTCAGAGGCTTTTATCGTTCGCTCCGGGCGCTGTCCAGCCGCACGAACAAAACCGGCCGCACATCCCTTGGACAATGCGGCCGGTTCCAATTTAAAGTCTCAGTCTCAGGTCGGGAACTACTCCCGAAGATCCTTATTCCCCGGAGGCGTCGCCATCATCGGCATCGGGACCGCCATTCTGCAGGAAGCGGTCGGCGATGAGACCGGCATTCTGGCGGAGCGACAACTCGATTTCACGGGCGAGATCCGGATTGTCGCGCAGGAAGAGTTTCGCATTTTCGCGGCCCTGGCCGAGGCGTTGGCTATTATAGGAGAACCAAGCGCCGGACTTTTCGACGATGCCGGCCTTGACGCCGAGATCGACCAGTTCGCCGGTCTTGGAAACACCTTCGCCATACATGATGTCGAATTCGACCTGCTTGAAGGGCGGCGCCATCTTGTTCTTGACGACCTTGACTCGCGTCTGGTTGCCGATCACCTCTTCGCGCTCCTTGACGGCGCCGATGCGGCGGATGTCGAGGCGAACCGAGGCATAGAACTTCAGCGCGTTGCCGCCCGTCGTCGTTTCCGGCGAACCGAACATGACGCCGATCTTCATACGGATCTGGTTGATGAAGATCACCATGCAGTTGGACTTGGAGATCGAAGCCGTGAGCTTGCGCAGCGCCTGGCTCATCAGACGGGCCTGCAGACCCGGCAGGCTGTCGCCCATCTCGCCTTCGATTTCGGCGCGCGGAGTCAATGCCGCAACGGAGTCGACGACGAGAACGTCGATGGCGCCGGAGCGCACCAGCGTATCGGTGATTTCGAGCGCCTGTTCGCCGGTATCGGGCTGCGAAATCAGCAGGTTTTGCAGGTCGACGCCGAGCTTGCGGGCATAGACCGGATCGAGCGCATGTTCCGCGTCCACAAAGGCGCAAATGCCGCCCTTCTTCTGCGCCTCTGCGATGGTCTGCAGCGCCAGTGTCGTCTTACCCGAGCTTTCCGGCCCGTAGATTTCGATGATGCGCCCCTTCGGCAAGCCGCCAATGCCGAGAGCGATATCGAGGCTCAGAGAGCCGGTGGAAACCGTTTCGATTTCGACCGCGTTCTCGTTCGAGCCGAGTTTCATGATCGAGCCCTTGCCGAACGACCGCTCAATTTGAGAGAGTGCCGCTTCAAGTGCCTTGCTTTTATCCACCGATTTGTCCTCTACAAGCCGCAAAGAATTCTGAGACATTCGATCCACCTTTAGGTTATTGAAGCCGCTCTAGCAATGTCGCCGCCGATGAGAATTGTGTACTCGATTTGTTCTCATATCGCAAGGGCACAACAAGCGATTGAAAGAAAAAGGTAAAATGAATTTCGTTCTATTTTTGTTTTCTTCTTTCTTCCCAGGCACTTACATGCCAGAAGCGGTGAATTGCGAGATGTTTGCGGCTCGCTCGATTCGCCTTTTCGACTGCTGAGGATAATCCTATGGCGAAAAAGATTCTCGTTCTCGGCGGCGCCCATATCGACCGGCGCGGCCGCATTTTCGGCGAGACGGCGCCCGGCGCCAGCAATCCCGGCGCATGGTTCGAGGAGCCCGGCGGCGGCGGCTTCAATGCGGCCCGAAATCTCGCTCGCCTCGGCTTCGACGTAAAGCTGATCTCGCCGCGCGGCGGCGATCCCTCCGGCGAAATGGTGGCGGAAGCGGCAAGCCATGCCGGCATCGATGACAAGCCCTTTGTCTTCCTCGATCGCAAGACGCCGAGCTATACGGCGATCCTTGAGAATGACGGCAATCTCGTCATCGCGCTTGCCGACATGGAGCTTTACAAGCTCTTCGTTCCGCGACGCCTGGCGATTCGCGCCGTTCGGGACGCGTTCGAAGAAACCGACCTCATTCTCTGCGACGCCAATCTGCCTGCCGAAACCTTAGGAGCAATTGCGGCAAGAGCTGCTCTGTGCGGCAAGCCCGTTGCCGCTATCGCCATCTCGCCGGCCAAAGTCGTGCGGCTGAAACCGAGCCTTGCCGGAATCGGCCACCTGTTCCTCAACGAGGCCGAAGCCGCGGCGCTGACCGAAATCCGTCCGGAGGATCCGCGCGAATGGGTAAATGCTTTGCGTGCGCTCGGCCTGCGCAATGGCGTGATCACCCGCGGGAAACGACCCCTGATCGCCTTCTCGCGTGATGCCATCGTCAGCCTGCAGCCGCCTGTGGTCGAAGATGTGGCCGATGTCACCGGCGCGGGAGACTCGCTGGCGTCAGGCGTTCTTTCGGCGCTGCTGGCCGGCCACGATCTCGCAGAAGCCGTCCGTCATGGGGCAGCGGCGGCAGCAATCACCGTCCAGTCCCCCTATGCGACGGCGGAAAATCTCTCTCCCGAGCTGCTAAAGGCGGCATTGGCCCTTGTTCCCGAGGCCGAAATTCTGTCATGAAGCCTGCTCAAGACGCGTATACTGTTTCAGTGAATTGGAAACGACAATGACCCAGCCTATCTCGCCCCTGCTTCCGATCTCCTATTCGAAGGAAGTCGCTGCCGCCAAGCTGCGCGGTGCACCGATCGTCGCCCTGGAATCGACGATCATCACCCACGGCATGCCCTATCCGGGCAATATCGAGATGGCCCGCAGCGTTGAGGCGATCATCCGGCAGGAAGGCGCTGTTCCGGCGACTATCGCCGTCATTCACGGTACGCTGCATATCGGTCTTGAGCCGGAAGAGCTGGAAGCCCTCGCCAAGACGGAAGGTGCGATGAAGGTTTCGCGCGCCGACATCGCCTTTGCGATCGCTGAGCGCCGCACCGGCGCGACCACCGTTGCCGCCACGATGATTGCCGCCGCCCGCGCCGGCATCAAGGTGTTCGCCACCGGCGGTATTGGCGGCGTGCATCGCGGCGCCGAAGAGAGCTTCGATATCTCGGCCGATCTTGAAGAGCTCGCGCGCACGGGTGTCATCGTCGTCTGCGCCGGCGCCAAGGCGATCCTCGACATTCCGAAGACCTTGGAAGTGCTGGAAACCCGCGGTGTTCCGGTCGTCACCTACGACAGCACCGAGTTCCCGGCCTTCTGGTCGCGCTCATCCGGGCTCACGAGCCCTTTGACGCTGAATAGCCCCGCTGCGATCGCCAACTTCCAGACGACACGCGAACAGCTCGGCATCGATGGCGGCATGCTGATCGCCAATCCGGTTCCGGAAGCCGACGAGATCCCGCGTGAGGAGATGGAAATCTACATCGAGCGCGCACTCGACAGCGCTGAGCGGGATGAGATCAGCGGCAAGGCGGTTACGCCCTATCTGCTGAGCACGATCTTCGACATTACCGAAGGCCGCAGCCTCAAGACCAACATCGCGCTTGTCGAAAACAATGCGCGCCTGGCCGCCGAGATCGCCGTCGCGCTCGCGGAATAATCAGACAAGCAGCTATGAGAGTGGCCGGGCGCGTCAGAAGATCGCCCGGCCCTTTGTTTCAGGTAAGCGTGAACAGGCCCAAGGCGTCGCGCAATTCGGCAAGTGTCGCCTCCGTCCGCTCCCTCGCTTTTCTCGTCCCCTCTCGCACGACTTCCATGACATAGTTCGGTTCGGCTGCATAATGCGCGCGGCGTTCGCGGATCGGCGCGAACAGCGCTTGCAGGATGTCCTCAAGATGTCTCTTCAAGGTGACGTCTCCGAGGCCGCCACGCCGATAATGCGCCTTCATCTCTTCGACCAACTGCCGATGCTCGCAAAAGGCATCGAGATAGGTGAAGACGACGTTTCCCTCAACCTTGCCCGGATCGCCGACGCGCAGGTGATGCGGATCGGTGTACATGCGTCGCACTGCATCCCTGATCTCACCAGGCGATGCCGAAAGCGGGATCGCATTGCCCTGCGATTTGCTCATCTTCGCCTTGCCGTCGACGCCCGGAAGGCGCCCGACTTTTGGCACCATGGCTGCAGCCTCGACGAGAACGTCTCGCCCGATCTGCCGATTGAGACGGCGAACGATCTCGTTGGTCTGCTCGATCAATGGCGCCTGATCTTCGCCGACGGGAACGACCGTCGCCTTGAAGGCCGTGATATCGGCGGCTTGCGCGACCGGATAGCAGAGAAAGCCGGCCGGCACATCGCGTTCGAAGCCGCGCAGCTGGATCTCCGTCTTGATCGTCGGATTTCGCTCCAGGCGGCTGACCGTGACGAAATTCAGATAGAGCAGCGTCAGCTCCGCCAGCGCCGGCAAGGCGGATTGTACGCAGATCGTCGTCAGCGTTGGATCGATGCCGACGGCTAGGTAGTCCGTGGCGACTTCAAGGACGTTGCGCCGAACCTTTTCGGGATCATGGGCATTGTCGGTCAGCGCTTGGGTATCCGCCAGGAGCAGGAATTGCTCGTGGCTATGCTGAAGCGCAACGCGGCTTTTCAGCGAGCCGACGTAATGGCCGAGATGGAGTGGACCTGTCGTCCGGTCGCCCGTCAGGATGACAGGGCGGGTATCGATAGGGGAAAACATTTCGTTGCTCCGCAAAAGGAGCCGCCGCAATCGGGAAGGAAAACGGAATGGACCATGCCTGCCGGATCACGGCGGCAGGGTCGATTTCAAGACATGACGACTGCCGCTCCTAGAAGGAGCGCCACCACATTTGGCAAACGGGCTTGGCAAGGTCGATCATGGGCGGTTGATTACACCGTTGCGCCACAATCGGCAACATGGAGAGGTGCGAAACGCCTCAGACTTAGTTCTTGTCCAGCGTCTCGCGCACGACGACGGCAAGCTGCTTCAGCGAGAACGGCTTCGGCAGAAAGCCGAATTGCGCATCGGCCGGCAGATTGCGGGCAAAGGCATCCTCGGCGTAGCCCGAAACGAAGATGAATTTCAGGTCCGGATATTTCTTGCGCAGTTCGCGTAGCAGCGACGGACCATCCATTTCCGGCATGACGACATCCGATACGACGACATCGACCTGACCGTCGAGCTCGTCCATGATATCCAGCGCCTCGACGCCGGAGCCGGCCTCGTAGACGGTGTAGCCGCGCGTCTCGAGCATGCGCTTGCCGCCACGGCGTACCGCCTCTTCGTCCTCGACAAGCAGAACGACTGCGGACTTGCCGGTGAGATCGGCCGGCTCTTCCGTAGATGCGGCGACACCCGCACCCTGATCCATTGCCGTAACATCACGGCTTTCCGCCGCTTTCGCTTCCGTTACCGAAGGCATTTCCACGATGTGGCGCGGCAGGAAGATGCGGAAGGTCGTTCCCTTGCCCACTTCCGATTCCGGCTGAATATAACCGCCGGACTGCTTGATGATGCCGTAGACCATGGCAAGTCCGAGACCGGTGCCCTTGCCGACTTCCTTCGTCGTGAAGAAGGGCTCGAAGATCTTGTCCATGATCTCCGGCGCGATACCGGTTCCGGTATCGCTGACCTCCACGAGCACCATGTCTTCATGCGGAAGATAGGGATAGTTGAAGGCACTGACATCCGCCGCACGCAGATTGCGGGTGCGCAGCGTCAGCGTGCCGCCGCCCGGCATGGCGTCGCGGGCATTGACGCAGAGGTTGATCAGCACCTGCTCGAATTGCGAGAGATCGGTTTTCACCGGCCAGAGATCACGGCCATAATCAACATCCAGCTTGACATGCGTACCGGACAGCAGCCGGTCCACAAGCATGCGGAGATCGCCGATCACATCTGTCAGATTGAGAACCGTTGGCCGCATGGTCTGCTTGCGGGAGAAGGCGAGCAGCTGCCGCACCAGCACGGCTGCGCGATTGGCATTGCGTTTGATTTCCATCAGATCCGCAAAGCTGGCATCGGAGGGCCGCGCCTGCAGCAGCAGATGATCGGACGACAGCAGGATCGCCGTCAGAACGTTGTTGAAGTCATGCGCGATGCCGCCTGCAAGCGTGCCGACGGCATTGAGCTTCTGCGTTTGCGCCATCTGGGTCTCGAGCGCCTTCTGCTCTGTCACCTCGACCGCATAGACGATGGCAGCCTCTTCCGGCGCCTCGTCGGTCTGGTCGATGACGGCATTGACGTAGAAGCGGAAATGCCGCGTCTCGTCTTTCGGATTGCGGGAGTCGATCGGCGGAATGTCGCCCTGCCGGTCCTTGGCTGCCGCCAGCGCCTGCTGCAGCTGCGGCCGATCACTTTCGTTGACGACGCTCTCGAGGGCCGCACCGCGCTCGATATCGTCGCGCGAGACCAGATCCGAAAAGAGTTTCAGGAAGGGCGCATTCGTCCGCAGAATGCGGCCGTTGCCATCCACGGACGCGATCGCCATCGGCGTATTGTTGAAGAAGCGGCTGAAACGCATCGCGGCGGCGGAGGCCGATTGCTCGGTATCCCCACCGTTCTGGCGGGTCAGGACGATGGTGCGGCTCTCGCCCGGAGCGCCGTCGCGCATCGACGTGACGCTGTGGACGATCTGAACGGGCAGGCTCTGGCCATTGGACCGGCGCAGATCGAGATCGAGCGTCACTGTCTTTTTCAATCCCGGCTCGGCCTGGACGGACTGGATGAGCGCCAGCCCCTCGCCGGCCACCAGATCGCCGATCGTCATCGAACCCGGCACGAACTTGGTCAGGTCGAAGCCCAGCCATTCGGCAAGCGTCGCATTGAGATAGAAGATTTCACCCTTGCGTCCGGCGGAGAAAAAACCGGCCGGCGCGTGGTCGAGATAGTCGATCGCGTTCTGCAGTTCCTTGAAGAAGCGTTCCTGGTCGTCACGCTCGGAGGTGATATCGGTGATCTGCCAGATATGCAGTGCCTTGTTGGCGCCTTGCTCGGCCGGCAGCACCCGCGCTTTCAGCCGGTACCAATGCGCGCCATTGCCGCCTCCGTCCATCGGGCCGAGCGGCTTTAGCAGGCGAAACTCTTCCGACCCCTCGTTACCATCGCGCAGGCCATTGGCAAGACGATAGAGAGCCTCGTTGGACTCGCGATTTCGCGACAGGAGCATCTCCAGCGACTGCACTTCCGTCGCCTTGGTTGCCCCCGTCAACCGGCCATAGGCGGCATTCGCGTAGACGATGCGGCCCTTCTCGTCGGTGATCAGCGTCCCGTCGGGATGGCTGTTGAGGAAGGACCGCGCCAGGCTGTCGGACTGCGGCTGAGGCATGACCTCGACGAAACCGATGATCGAAGAGACCAGGAAAAAGATGCCGACCATGGCCAGAATGCCAAGGCCGCCGAGAACCGCTTCATTATCCAGCTGGTTCTTGAAGACGACGAAGGCCGCTGCCGCGGCCACGAGAACAAGCGCGAGCAGGATGATGCGCAGCACGGTTCCAGAACGAACTCCGCGATCCACCAGCGGCACGCTATACTCGTCGGACGGACGCTGCTTCGTCATAAACCCCTCGTATCGGCCGTTCTCCTCGCGACATGTCATACACCTTGGCGTCGCCGGAGTCGGACCTTTCGAATCTTCTTTATCAATTTGCGTCATCCGCAAAAAGCTTTGCCGGACCAGAAAGACTTGAATTCACAAGCAATAGAATACAACAGCCTGCAATCGCATCTTGTCTCCGGCGCAATCCTGTTCATATGATCGCGATATAGAAGGGTCACGGTCAAAGCATTACCCGCGACAGTTGCGCCCACTGCATAATTCCTTAGATTGGATTCGATTTAAGAGTAAAATTATGCAGTGGATTTAAAGTACTACAGCGACCTTTGCGCGTCACATCTGGCGCGCGGCGCTGTAAACCGCGACATCGGGGACAATTACGGAGTATCTCGATATGTTGGATGATATCGCCGGAGCCTATGGCAGCCGCTTCTTTCTCGCAGCCGGTGGAGTTGGCATTGCCCTGCTCGTACTCATTGGCATTCTGTGGATCATGCGCAACCGAGCGCCTTCTCCCTTCGTGCGCGGCGGCAAGAACCGTCAGCCTCGCCTGCAGGTGCTGGATGCCGCCGCCGTCGATGCCCGCCGCCGTCTCGTGCTCGTCCGACGCGATGGGATCGAGCATCTGATCATGATCGGCGGCCCAACGGATATCGTCATCGAATCGGGCATTTCCGATGGCACCCGGGCTGGAACCGCGGCGACGCCGGTCGATACCCCCATGGCATTTGAAGAGAAGCAGTCGCGGCTGCAGAGGGAGGCTGCGGTGGAAGTTCCTCCCGCAGCGCTTCCGCAGCGCCAGCAATCCGCCGAAGACAAGATCGAAGCTTATTTGCGCAACGAACCCCGCCTTGCGCCTGCAACGGAACCCGCTCCAGTGCCGCAGGTGGCCGAGCACCCACAAGCCGCCCCTGTCAAGCCGCCGCAACCGACCCAACAACCCGCTCCGGCAATCAGCGAGACTGAGGCAGCCGACATACTGGATGCTGCTCGCCACGTTGTCCTGCCGCAGCAGCAGCCTGCTCCCGCGCGCCAGGCGGCAGTCGAATCCACCGTCGCATCGGCGCCGGCGCCTGCTGCCGAGCCGGGCAACGATTTCCAGCGCATCCTCGAAGCGGAAATGTCGAAGAACCTGACCGCCGAACGGATCATTCCGAACGCGCCGGCACCCCGGCAGGTGCAGCAGCAGCCAAATGCCGCGCCATCCCCCGTCTCAAACCCCGCAAAACGCGTCGAACCCGAACTTGCACCGCTGACCGGAGCCGACAGCGCCCTTCAGAAAGAAGTCGCTCGCATCTTCGGGGAAATGAGCGTCAGCCGCGACAAATAGGGCGCGTCCTCTCAACCGCCGGAATGAAAAAAGGCACGACGGATATCCCCGTCGTGCCTTTGTTCTATAAGCCCGGTCGAAACCGAAGCGCCATTCACTCGTCGCGATAAACCTTCTCGCGGCGCTCGTGGCGTTCCTGTGCCTCGATCGACAAGGTGGCGATGGGACGGGCGTCCAGACGCTTCAAGCCGATCGGCTCGCCGGTTTCTTCGCAATAGCCGTAAGTACCATCTTCGATACGCTGCAAGGCGGCATCGATCTTGGAAATGAGTTTACGCTGGCGGTCGCGAGCCCGAAGTTCGATGGCCCTGTCGGTTTCCGAGGAAGCCCGATCAGCAAGATCGGGATGATTTGCGCTTTCTTCTGCAAGATGATCCAGGGTTTCGCGCGCTTCTCTAAGGATGTCGTTTTTCCATGCTATCAGCTTCGCTCGAAAATAAGCTCGCTGGTTCAGATTCATGAACTCCTCGTCTTCCGAGGGCACATAGTTGCTAAGATCGATCTTCTCACTCAACGCGATTCTCCTGAAGAACATCTCATATGGCTGGGGTGTATATCCCAACCAATAGTACCGATTCAAGCCAAATAGATGCTGTCAACTGATTTTTAAATTTGTCATAAAATTCGGCTAAGGGTCTATTTTTTCATCACTTCTTCTCGCCAGCCCCGATTCTCCGCGCTCGTAACCTTCCCGTGAAGGCGAGGCATTTCGCGCTCTTGCGGATCGCCTCGCAGTTGACGGCGCATGCGAACAGACGCTACCTCATTGGGGAAATCGAGCCCCGGAATTTCGCCATGACCAGAATTTCGCCGCCGCCGTCCAGGATCTATCTTTTACGCCATGCCGAGGCCCGGCAGGCTACGCCCGGACAGAAGGATTTCGATCGCCCTTTGAGCGACAATGGCTATGCGGCGGCCGAGATCGTCGCGGAGAAAGCGGTCGGCAAAGGCTATAAGCCGGACCTCGTCATTTCCTCCACTGCCTTGCGCTGTCGTCAGACGGCCGCGGCCATGCGCCGCGCCGTCACGCCCTCGACGGAATTCCGCTTTGTCGATGCGCTCTATAATGGCACGCCGGATATCTATCTGTCGCTCATCTCGGCGCAGACCGATCAGGAGTCCGTCATGCTGGTCGCGCACAATCCGATCATCGAACTGACGCTCGCCGCGCTGATCGGACATGAGGCCTTCGCCGATGCCCTCCCTCGTGGTTTTCCGACAGCCGGCCTTGCTGTGATCGATGCGACGTCGTCAGGCTGGACCCTGACGGACTTTGTCACCGAGTAGGGACTTCCCGATATGAGCCGCAATCCCGCTCGCGAGTGATTGCAGAGCCATATCTGCTCACCTTTTCGGCGCGAGTTTCGATCCCTATATTCACGGCCACGCTGTCATCCAGGGATCCCGCCTTGCCCCCAAGCCTGACCTCTTTTACCGACGACGCCCTCATCGCCTTTGACAATCTGGCCGATCGCGCCGCCGGCCTCGTCAATCCGACGATCCGTCTGGGTGTTACAGGCCTCTCCCGTTCGGGCAAGACCGTTTTCATCTCCTCATTGGTGCATAATCTCCTGAACGGCGGACGTCTGCCGCTGTTCGAGCCGGTGCAATCCGGTCGCGTCTCCGCCGTCCGCCTCGAGCCGCAGCCGGATGATGCCGTGCCGCGCTTTCAATACGAGGACCACATCCGTGCCCTGGTCAAAGACCGCATCTGGCCGGATTCGACGCGTGCTATCTCCGAGCTGCGTATCACGCTGGATTATCAAAGCGCCAGCGGCTGGAACCGCCTGTTTTCACCCGGCCGGCTCTCCATCGATATCGTCGACTATCCCGGCGAATGGTTGCTCGACCTGCCGCTGCTCGCCAAGGATTTCCGTACCTTCAGCGAGGAAACGCTGGCTCTGGCAAACACCGGCATTCGCGCCGAGCTTTCACGTCATTGGCTTGCCATGACGGAGGCGGCAGACATCGCAGCATCCGCGGATGAAATGAAGGCACGCGACCTCGCCATCGCCTTTGCCGACTATCTCAAAGCCTGCAAATCCGATGAGCGCTCACTTTCGACATTGCCGCCCGGCCGTTTCCTGCTGCCTGGCGATCTCGACGGCTCGCCGGCCCTCACCTTCGCGCCGCTGAAGCTGCCCCCCGAAGGCAGTGCGCCGAAGGGCTCGCTCTGGGCGATGATGGAGCGCCGCTACGAGGCTTATAAGGCCGTCGTCGTCAAACCCTTCTTTCGCGAGCACTTTGCTCGCCTCGACCGGCAGATCGTCCTTGTCGATGCCCTGCAGGCCATCAATCGCGGCCCGGAAGCGGTACAGGATCTGGAACGGGCGCTGACGGACGTACTGGCCTGCTTCCGTCCCGGCACGAATTCGCTCATTTCCTCGCTGCTCGGCCGTCGGATTGACCGTGTGCTAGTAGCCGCGACCAAAGCCGACCACCTCCATCATGAAAGCCACGACCGCCTGGAGGCTCTCACCCGCCGGCTCGTCGAGCGTGCGATCGAACGCATCGGCATGGCGGGTGCCGGCATAGAGGTCATGGCCATCGCCTCTGTGCGCGCAACCCGCGAGGCAACCGTGACCCGCGACGGCCAGACGCTTCCCGTCATCGTCGGCACGCCGATGGACAAGGAAACTATCGCCGGCGAGGCTTTCGACGGCAATCGCAAGACGGCGATCTTCCCTGGCGATCTGCCGGAAAACCCGCGCTGGCTGTTCGAAGCCCTTGAATCGGATGGGGCAAAGGTCCATCTGCCCGAGGTGAACGTTGTCCGGTTTCGCCCGCCGGAGCTCGATGAAACCGGTGAAGGCATCAAGCTTTCGGTGCCGCATATCCGCCTCGACCGCGCCATGCAGTTCCTGTTCGGAGACCGTCTCGCATGACGAAATCGACCGAAAACGAACCGAACGGCAATCGTCGTCCCGGCGCTTTCACGGTGGAACCTGAAACCTCCAGAAAAGAAGCGACACCACCAGCGGTTCGCAAGCCGCAAAGCTTCGATACCGACATCGTGCTGACGCCCGACGCGGAAGATCCGTTCATCAATCCGGCTTTCGGCGCCGATTCGGATGCAACTGCCATCGCCAAGCCCCGCCGCAAGAAATTCTCCTTCGGCAAGGTGGCGCTCGGTGCGCTTGGCATTCTGGCGTCACTCGCCTTCGGCCTCTGGACGGATCAGCTCATCCGCGACCTGTTCGGCCGGGCCGACTGGCTTGGCTATACCGCCCTTGCGGTAGTCGCCATCGGCATTCTGGCCGTGTTCGCCATCGTCATCCGCGAAACTATCGGAATGATGCGGCTCGCCGCCGTGCAGACCATCAAGGTGGAGGCGGAAGCTGCCATCCTCGAAACCCGACCGGCGCGCGCCAAAGCATTGGTCAAGCGGCTCTGCACTCTACTCGAAGCCAATCCAGACACGGCCAGAGGCCGCGCGACCCTGAAGGCAGCCGAAGACGATATCATCGATGCGCCTCAGCTCATTGATCTTGCCGAACGCGAGCTTCTCGGCCCGCTCGACCGCCGCGCCCGGGCGCTGATCCTCGGCGCGTCGAAACGCGTGTCCGTCGTAACGGCCGTCAGTCCCCGCGCCCTCGTCGATATTCTCTACGTTCTCTATGAAGCAGCCAAACTGGTCCGCGCCATGGCCGAACTCTACGGCGGCAGACCCGGAACGCTCGGCATGATCAGGCTGATGCGCGATGTGATTGCCCACCTCGCCGTCACCGGCTCCATCGCAGTCGGCGACAGCATTGTCCAGCAACTGATCGGTCATGGCTTGGCGTCGAAACTCTCCGCACGCCTCGGCGAGGGCGTCGTCAACGGCATGATGACCGCGAGAATCGGCATCGCCGCCATGGACCTTTGCCGACCGCTCCCCTTCAAGGCGCTCAAACGTCCGGGCATTACCGATTTCGCCGGCGACCTCACGCCGAATGTCACTGGCCGCAACCCGGCGTGACGACCTGCAAATTAGGGACTTCAGTACCTTCGGAAACCAAGCATTAACCATTCTCGGGCAAAAGTGACAAACAGTTTCACGGTTTCGCCTCGCTAGGGAATGTCCATGTTTTCGCGTCGATTTTTTCTTGTAAGCAGCCTTGCCGCCGCATCCATCTCCACCGGCGCCTGGACGCAATCAGCCGAAGCGGCTCCCCGCGACAAGGCGTTCTTCCAGTCGATTTCGGGCACATGGAGCGGCCCCGGCGAGATCGTTGCCGGCAAGTACAAAGGCACGAAGTTCACCTGCAATCTCACGGGCAAGCCATCCGATGGCAGCAGCGCCGGCGTCAAGCTCGACGGCACCTGCCGCGTCGGCGTCTTCCAGCAGCCGATGTCGGCCGAGATCACGCAGAGCGGCGGCTCCTATAGCGGAAAATTCCTGGACGGTGCAGCCGGCAAGGGCCTCGATGTCACCTCCGGCACAGTCAACGACAATACCGTCGTTCTCGGACTGAACCGTCAGAAGCTGAACGGTGCCATGATCGCCCGCGTTCCGGACAGCAAGTCGATGAACGTCACCATTTCGGTGAAGGTCGGCGAACAGATGGTGCCAGTCATCGGCGTCACGCTGAAGCGCGCCGACGTCGACCAGATGGCGGTTGGATCGATCCAGTAAGCGTCCGACAGCAATTCACAAAGAGTAAGGTCGGCAATTTTGCCGGCCTTTCTCTTTAATAATAGTCATATGGTCCAGCTCAGGCCGTTCGCCACCAGTCACGGTTTTCGTCCGCGACCTCGATACCTTCCACATCAACATCCTGCAGCCAATCCGAGATTGCCCGACCCTTGACCACGAGATCCGCCGCGAAATCGGCAAGCGGCATCAGCACGAAACCACGCTCGACCATTCGCGGATGCGGAATGGTGAGCAGCGGCTCGGCCTGTTCCAGATCTCCATAGGTCAGCACATCGATATCGATCGTTCGCGGCCCCCAGCGCTCGATCCGCACCCGCTTCATCTGCCGCTCTATGTCGAGGCACACGTCCAGCAAGGCTTCCGGCGTGAGGGTCGTGTCGACCGCAGCACAGGAATTGTAGAAGAAGGATTGGTCCGTCTTGCCCCAGGGCGGCGTGCGATAAAGCCGCGACACCGAAATCACCTGACAATCGGCACGCGCATCCAGAATGCGCAAGGCGAGCGCCATGGCGCGGACCGGGTTGTCCAGATTGCCACCCAAACCGAGCGTCGTCCGCACGGCTACACCTTCAGGCAAAATGCTCAATGCTCACCTGCACATAATCGAGAACGCCCGGAACCGGGGCATTGGGCTTGCGTACCGTGATTTTGGCGCGGCGGATACCCGGAAAACGACGGCATAGTTCCTTCGCCACATCAAGCGCCAGCGCCTCGATCAGATAGCGTCGGCGCCCGGTCACGATTTCCTCGATGACGCTGAATGCGATGCCGTAATTGACGGTGTCGTCGATCGAATCACGCTCCAGCGCATCGCCGGCTTCGACATCGAGTTCGGCATCGACGAAGAAGCGCTGGCCAAGGAATTCCTCCTCGTCATGGACGCCGTGCCGGGCAAAGAAGGCGCAATTCTGCAAAGTAATGGTGTATGTCACAGCGCTCATGGCGTCTCTCCCTTTCGAACAGGCGCGATCGGGTCCGAAAACCGCTCCCTGCATTCGAGCATTATGCTTTAAGTCTCGCGCGCGTCCTAAGAATAGCATCCGCAACCGCCAGCGCGTCCCTGTTGATTGCGACATTGTGTACGCGGAATATCGCAGCCCCCTGCAACCGCAGGATCGCGCTGGTTGCGGCAGTGCCGACATCCCGATCGGCTGCGTCGCGACCCGTTATAGTGCCGACGAACCGCTTGCGCGAGGTGCCGACCAACAGGGGCAGCTCGAAGCGCAGCAGAGCATTGAAACGCGCCATCAGCTCCAGATTTTCCTCGGCATTCTCCTTGGCGAAGCCAAAGCCCGGATCGAGCACGATCGTCTGCCTGTCGACGCCGGCCGCAGCGGCAATCCCCAGCGAGCGATTGAGAAAGAAAAGCTGGTCATCGATCACATCAGGCAGCTTCTGCCGGTCACGCCCCGTATGCATAATGCAGAGACCAGCGCCCGCTTGCGCCGCCACGGCGGCAATATCTGGCTCGCGCTGCAGACCGAACACGTCGTTGACGATATGCGCGCCGGCGCCGATCGCCAACCGCGCCGTATCGGCGCGATACGTATCGACGGAGATCAGCGCATCGGTCCTGCCGCGCAAGGCTTCGATGACGGGCAGTACCCGTCCCTGCTCCTCGCTGGCATTGACGGCGGCGGCACCCGGTTTGGTCGATTCGCCGCCGATATCGATGATACCAGCCCCGTCCTCGACACAGGCCAGCGCATGGGCAACGGCCGCATCGACGGCCTCATAATGCCCGCCGTCGGAAAAGGAATCCGGCGTCACATTGACGATAGCCATGATGACGCTTTGTCCGCCGACATCGATACTGCGGCCATGCGCGACATGCCAGGTTTGGCTGCGAAGCTCCGTCACGAACCGTCCATCCCATTGAAAAGGAAAAAACCTCGCGCTTGATATTGCGCTCACAGTGGCTATGCCGCAAGGTTCGCAGAAGTTCAACATGGTAGCGACACGAATGCCGCTTGCATCCCATAAGTTCAGTCTTTCGTGTGCATTGCTGCTCGCGTTCTGCATACCCAATGTAGCCGGAGCGGAAGTCATCGCCCGCAAATCCATTTCCTATTTCGACATCAAGGGCAGCACCGCCGACGAGCTCGATGCCGCCCTGAACCAGCGCGGGCCGCTGGCGATCGGCTCCAGCAGTCACCATCCCGGTGCGACGAGAATCCGCTTCGGCGGCAATGCGACCTACAGTGAAGCAAACGGCCGCTGCTATATTTCCGGCGTCAAGGTTACGGTCGATACGGAAATCATTCTGCCGCGCTGGCGTGACCGGCGGCATGCCAGCAAGCAGCTTTCCATGATCTGGGATACATTGGCCGCCGATATCCGGCGCCATGAGGACCGGCATGTCGAAATCGCCCGTCAACATGCGCGGCAGATGGAAAGGCAGATCCTGTCTCTGCCGTCAGCCAGCAATTGTGATGCGCTTCAGGAAAAGGCGAATGAGGTGACGTCGCGGGAAACCGACCGGCACGATGCCGATCAGGCGCGCTTCGATCGCATCGAAGCGATCAATTTCACGAGCCGGATGCAGAGGCTGCTCTACTATCGCAGCCGCCAAGGCGCCCGGCAGTAGCCGTTCGAAAACTACCTTTCGGCGCAAAAGGCGATCAGCAGCGCCAACTGTGGGAAATCAGTCACTATATCCTGTGAATCGTCTGATCTCGTCGTTCTTTGAACTTTACGAGAATCTGAAATAGGTTTTTCCTATCAATTACAGAGACAAACGCACTGGTTGATTCGAAGAAGGCCGGGCGGATGTCGCAAAAGGATCGATTTTGAGTACCTGCGCTGGCGGGTTTCTTCGCTCTTCGGCGCAGTCGGGTTTGTTTCTCAAAGCATGCGCTAAGTGTTCTCCTGGCGCGTCCTGAAGCCGCAGGTGTTTCCTCCCTTGCCTGCGGTGATGCGCCCGCCTCGCCTCGCTCGCTGCACCAGCTGAGCGGGGCATCTTTTTTGGGCATTCGACCCTCAGCGGAATTATCGCAACGGATCGGACGGAACGTGCCAGAGGTCAGGTGTCAGGCCTGGCGTTCCGGCACGTGGACGACAAGGCCGTCCAGCGCACTCTTCATCTTGATCTGACAGGAGAGCCGCGAGTTCGGACGAACGTCGAAGGCGAAGTCGAGCATGTCTTCTTCCATGGCTTCCGGGCCGCCGACCTTCTCGGTCCATTCCTCATCGACATAGACATGACAGGTGGCACAGGCGCACGCACCGCCGCATTCCGCTTCGATGCCTGGAACGGAGTTGCGTACGGCATTTTCCATCACGGTGGAGCCCTCGTCGACATTGAGGTCAAAGCGCGTCCCGTCGAAGGCGACGATGGTCAATTTGGTCATGTGGGTGAATTCCGATATTTCGTGAATGAAGGGTGATCGGAATTTTACTTCCAACAAATCGATGGGGCAGTCAACATTTGCGCCGCCGAAACGGTTTGTCCCGTCCGGCGGCGCAAGGATGCACATCATTGATCGTCGAGCGGATCGGCTCAACGCGAAAGCTTCAAAATGAAGTTTTCAGCCTCGATGACGCTGGTTGTGACCGCTGCCACGTGAGCGGCGTCGCCGACATTGCTTTCGAGCGCTCCGGCCGCGTCCGCCACGCGGAAGGCGCCGACGGCGCTGGCAGCGCCCTTCAGCTTGTGCGATGCGGCCTCCATCCGCTTGGGATCGCCGCTGCCGATCTCCTGCAGACAGGAACGGGCCTGCCTCGCGAACATCTGCAGCACCTCGACCTCAAGCGCCTTATCGCCCATCGTCTGCTTGCCGAGATGGACGAGATCGATCGCCCGCTCCCGCGACGGAGCCGCGCCCCGCGAATTATCAGGAGATTCAAATGCGATGTTCAAAGCTGCCATGTGCCAATGCTCCCGTCATTTATCTATGACTGTTTTAGGGACATGCCGCATAGTTGCGGCCCGGGCATGGCCATCCAGTTAAATTTTGGCACATTGAGGGCCGAAAACTCCAGACATGGTTAACGTCCGTTAAACATGCTCAAAATCTTGGGTTTTCATGGCGTTGAACAGATAAACAGAGTTAATGTCACCTTAACGATCCACCGGCTTTAAGGTGGAATTAATTGTCATGACTAGGGGAATGTGTCACTACGATACTGGTAAATTGGGTAGATGGCACATGCCTTTGCCCCGGAAGTGGATGATGGTAATGTTTTCATAACATCCGTTTGAAAAACCAGTTATCCACTCTGAATGTAATGGGAAATCCAAATTCGATGTTGATCGAAGACGGAAGACCCGCGGGAGGCAGGGGTCGTCTTTTCCGGACGCGGCGGAATTACCGGAAAAGACACGGCAAGCCCGAGTGAGTTGTAACGAGGCGTAACCGCATGGCGAACAAAAAGTACATCGAGTCGGTCGAGGACAAGGCCTTTCAGGCATTGGACGAAGCTCTGCAGATCGATTTCAGTGACGAGAGCTTGGAGTCCCGCAGCGGCACTACGCCTGATGTCCCGGAGCGAAATGTGTCTGAGCCGCCGAAACAGCCGATAAAGCAGACCAGGGATGATGCCGCCCGCAAGAATGGCAGCGCGCGCAGCACCGCCGCCCCTGCTACCCCGCCCCGCTCCGCCGAGGCACCGAAGAACCCGAACCTTGCAGCCGCCAATGACGGCAGCCGGGCGAGTTCCGCAAGCATATTGAGAGCGCTCGACGGAGCCCCGCAGAGCCACGCGGTGCGAAACGCCACGATCTTCTCGCTGTTCTGGATCATCGGCGGCGCCGGCCTCGCCTTCATGCTCTATGGTACGCAGATCCGAAACATCCATTCAATCGCGGATCTCGCAGCCCTTCCAGGCGTCATCGCCTGCATCGTCGGCATCATCGTTCCGGTGCTGCTCTTCTATGCTTTCGGCATGATGATTTCGCGTGCGCACGACATGCGCAATGCAGCCCGCTCCATGGCGGAAGTCGCTCTGCGTCTCGTCGAGCCGGAAACTGTAGCTTCCGAGCGCATCATGACGGTCGGTCAGGCCGTGCGCCGTGAAGTCTCGGCCATGAACGAAGGCATCGAACGCACCATTGCACGCGCCACGGAGCTCGAAACCCTCGTCCATACCGAGGTCAATGCGCTGGAGCGCAGCTACGCCGACAACGAGTTGCGCGTGCGCAGCCTGGTCCACGAGCTGGGTACCGAGCGTGACGCCATCGTCAATCACGCCGAGCGGATCCGCTCGTCAATCTCCGGCGTGCACGATCAGATCAAGGAAGACCTGTCGCTGGCGACCGAGGAAATCGCCGTGCGCCTTTCCACTTCGGGCGAAGCCTTCGCATCTATGATCGATACGCGCGCCGCCGCGCTGATGGAGAAATCGGATTCCGCCGTTCAGGCCCTCGGCACCCTGCTTGCAGCCAAGACAGACAGCCTGCTGCAGAACCTCAACGCTTCGGGCCTCGCTCTCAGCCACGAATTCGACACCCGCCTGGAATCTCTGTCCTCGACCCTTGCCGAACGCGGCAACGCGCTGCTCGGCCAGTTCGAAACGCGCGCGTCGACGCTCGATGCGAACACCGAAAAGCTGAACTCTGCACTGAATGAACGTGCGCGCCAGCTCAACGAAACGCTGGTTGCCCGCACCCGGGAGATCAGCGAGAGCCTCACCGGCGGCGAACGTTCCATTACCGGCACGCTCGACACTGTTCTGTCCCGCCTCAACACGGCCCTCGACGAAAAGGGCGCGAGCTTCCGTCAAAGCCTGCAGTCGACTGCAGATGATGCCATCATGGACATCGATCTGCGCTCCGGCTTCTTCGACGAGCGCTTCCAGTCGACCATCGCGCAGCTTTCGACGGCGTTCGACGAGCGCGTATCGGAATTCACCTCGGCCTTCGACAAGCGTGCCGGTACCCTGGACACCAAGCTCACGGAAAGCCTCGCCCGCATCAATCAGTCGCTCGGCAGCAATTCCGATGCGCTGGAAGGCATCCTGACCTCCAGCATCGAGCGCCTGGGTTCGCATCTCACCGATCAGTCCCTCGCACTGGCAACGACGCTGGCAACCGGACAGGAAGTGCTCGAAAGCGCCATCGGTTCCAAGGCGAACGAGATCACGTCGGCGCTGCAGAATGCCACGACTGGCATTTCCTCGGCCCTCACCTCGGGCACGAGCGAACTCAACACCACGCTCGCGTCGCATGCCGACGCCTTCACCTCCGCCGTGCAGGGTGTCACGCGCGACGTCTCCGCCGCCCTGCAAAGTGGCACGGAAGAACTGACCTCGGCCTTCACCGGCCGCGCCAATGACATCAACAATACCCTCTCTGCCCGCACCAGCGAGATCACGCAGGCTTTGAGTTCCGCCCACGAGCGCGTCGATGCCGTAATGGCCGCTCGCAGCAACGCGCTTTTCGGCGCCCTGGCAGACAACCAGTCTCGTTTCGAGCAGACGCTTGCCGAACGTTCGGAGGCGATCACCAATGCCGTCAGCGGTTCCCACGAGCATCTGACCGCCGCGCTCGACGAACGCACCTCGATGCTGGCAATTTCGCTGGCCGAAAGCCAGTTGCGCCTCGAAAACACGTTGGCGAGCCGCGCCGATGCCATCAACAGTGCCATGGCCGACACCCATAGCAAGCTGGCCGACACGCTCGACGACAAGACGATGGCTCTTGCTATTGCGCTTTCCGAAGGCCAATCCCGCCTGGAAGACACCGTTTCCGGTCATGCGGAACACGTTGCCGGCACCCTGGATGCGAAGACCAAGGACCTTGCGCGTGCGCTCGCCGAGGGTCAGGCTCGTCTCGAAAGCACGGTCTCAAGTCACGCCGAAAGCGTCACCAATGCCCTCGACGACAGGACGATGGCGCTCGCTATCGCGCTTTCCGAAAGCCAGGCCCGGCTGGAGGAAACCGTTGCCGGTCACGCCGATCGCGTCGCCGACACGTTCGAAGGCAAGACGAGTGCGCTCGCGGCCGCCCTGACCTCCGGCCAATCTCGTCTCGAAGAAACCCTCGCCAACCGCGCCGAGGCGATCATCAAGGCATTTGCGGGCAACCACAATGCTTTGGCCGAGGCGCTGGACGACAGAACGATGGCACTCGCCATCGCGCTAAGTGAAAGCCAATCCCGCCTGGAAAGCACCATAGCCGGTCACGCGGAAAGCGTTGCAAGCACTTTGGATGACAAGACGATGGCATTGGCCGTTGCCCTCTCCGAAAGCCAGGCCCGCCTTGAAAACGCCGTTTCCGGCCATGCGGAAAGCGTCGGCGCCACGCTGGACGACAAGACGATGGCACTCGCCATCGCGCTGTCGGAGGCTCAGGCCCGTCTCGAAGATACCGTCTCAGGCCACGCCGAACGCGTTGCCGATACCCTCGAAGGCAAGACGCGGGCGCTCTCCGATGCCCTGACCTCCGGCCAGTCGCGCCTTGAAGCAACGCTCGCCAACCGCGCCGAGGCGATCACCAACGCATTCACCAGCAACCACAATGCGCTGGCCGATGCACTGGACGACAAGGCGATGGCGCTTGCCATTTCGCTCTCCGACACCCAGTCACGCCTCGAGGATGCGGTATCCAGCCGCCTCGACGCCCTCTCCGAAACTGTCGCCGGCACTCACGACAGGATCGTCAACAGCCTCGACGACAGGACGATGGCGCTCGCCGTCGCTCTTTCGGAAGGCCATGCGAAGCTGGAAGACACTCTTTCCAACAGCGCCAAGGCCATCGCCCATACCGTCAACAGCGGCCACGAGGCATTGACCAACACGCTCGATGACAAGAGCATGGCCTTCGCGATCTCGCTCGCCGAAAACCAGAACCGTTTCGAAAGCGCCCTGGAAGAACGCACCAATGCGCTCCTCGATAGCGTCTCCGGTGCAGAATCCCGTGTTGCCGGGGCCTTTGGCGACAAGGCGGATGCGATTCGCGCAGCCTATAGCGAAAACCAGGAACGCCTCGATCGCTCGCTCGCTGCCCATACGGACACTCTCTCCGAAATACTCGGCGCCAACAGCGATCGCGTCGAGACCGTTCTCGGCACCACCACCCGTCAGCTCGAAAACACCCTCGGTGCCGGTCTGTCTCAGATGGATCAGAACCTGGCCTCGGCCTACGAGCGTATGCGCTCCACGCTGGAAGATCGCAGCAATGCGATCAATCTCGCCCTGCGTGACGCCCATGCGCAGATCGACAATACGCTGATGGAGCAGACGACCGCTATCGGCACCTCGATCGCCACCAGCGCCAGCATGCTGGAAATGTCGCTGGAGGATCGTGAGGCTTCTCTGCGCCAGACCATCGACGCGAGCGCAAGGATGTTGGAAGAGCGGCTGAATAGCGGTGCGGGCGACATTGCCGGCCGTATCCAGCAGGCAGCAGGTGACATCGCGCGCTCGGCCGAAACCTTCTCGTCCAACCTCAACCAGTCGATTGACGGCATGACGAACCGCTTTGCCGAGACCGGCTCGCGGGTCGAGGCTAGCCTCTCGGCTCTTGAAAACCGTATCAATGAAGGTGTTACAGGCGTTGCCGCTCAGGTCGACGCTGCCGGCAACCGCCTCTCCGATACGCTGGCGAGTGGCGCGGCGAAGATCGACGACAGCGGCAGCCAGGCATCCGCCCGCATCGAAGAGCGCCTTTCAACGATGGATCGTGCTCTCAATGTCGGCCTCGAAGCCGTCAATCGCACGATCGAAGGCAAGGCCGCCAATCTGGCCACCACGCTGCGCACGGCCGTCGCCGACGCCGCGCAAGGCATGGACACAGAGGCGACGCGTACGGCCGAACTGCTTGCCAACACCGGCCAGCAATTCGCCGAAAACCTCGGCAACCACAGCGATGCCTTCGCCCGTGCCATGACCGAGCGCTCCAACGACCTCGTCAACCGTGTCTCCGAAACGCAGAACCGGTTGGCAAGCCAGGCTGCGGCCGTCGCCCAGACGTTCTCGGAAGCCGGTAATGCGATCGTCAACAAAGTCGCCGAAGCCGAGGGCCTCGTCAGCAATCAGGTCAATACGATTTCGCAGGCACTGTCTTCCGCGGAACAGTCGCTGGAAGCCCGCGGCGCAGCTATTCGCAACACGCTTGCCGGCGGCAGCGAGCAGATTGCTGCCTCCATGGCCCAGGTCGAGCGCGCGCTCGACGAGCGCAGCACGGCGATCCGCAGCTCTCTGGAAGAGCGAGCCCGTGAAATCGGCTCGACGCTTGCCGATGTCGACAAGGCGCTGGAAGCCCGTGGCACATCCATCCGCACCTCGCTTGACGAGCGTACCCGCGAGCTGAATTCGATGCTTGCCGGACGTTCTACCGAGCTGTCGCGCCTCATCGACGAAAAAGCTCGCCCAATCGTTGATCGCTACGCGGCAACGGGTCAGGAAGCCGCAGCCCTCATCTCGGCGGCGGCTCAGGAAAGCACGGAACGTCTGCGCGCTGAAAACGCCGCCCTCATCAACGCGATCTCGTCGCGCACGGAGCATGCGGTCAACACGGTCAGCGCGCTCGAAAACAACCTGCTTGCAAGCGTCAACGGCATCATTGCGCGCTTGGCGGACAACAACTCGGCGATTGCCGGCCTGTTGTCGAACGCGGCCACCGAATTCGCAAACGTCGACGATCGCCTCACAGCAACCTCGTCGCGCTTCGCCGAATCTGCCGCGAAGGCCGGCGAGATGGTTTCCGCGTCCAGCCGCCTCCTCGAAGGCAAGGTCGACAAGCTGTCTGAGATCACCGGCCAGACCCTATCGCAGGTCGGCAGCATCGTCGGTCGTTTTGACGATCACTCCAAGGTGCTGACGCAGGCATCCCAGCTCCTGGGCGCCGCGCAGTCAAACCTCGTATCGACGCTGGAGGAGCGCGAAACGGCACTGCAGAATCTGGCCGTCGGCCTCGTTCAGCGCTCGGAGGAGATCGAAAACACCATGCGCGCCCTCGGCTCGATGGTCGAAACAGCCTTCGATCGGGCGGAGCAGCGGTCGAACCAGGTGACCGGCAACCTTCGCCAGAGCGTGCAGTCCTCCTTCGGCGATATCGGCCGCGTTCTTTCCGACGCAGAGAAACGCGCGGAAGATGCGGCGGAAAACATGCGCACCGCCTTGCAGAAGGCCGGCGAGGAAGCGAACCAGGCTGTCGAAAACACATTCGCCAATGCCGAGCGCCGCTCAAGCGATCTCACCAATCGCCTGCGCGGCGGTCTCACGGCCTCGCTGTCAGAGGTCGAGCAAATGCTCGCCGACGCCGGCAAGACGTCCGAGACCGCTGCCCAGCAGCTGCGTGAAACCCTGCGCGTTGCGGTGGATGACGCTATCGGCCGCTTCGCCGGTGCGACGGATGAGATCCGCCGCTCGGCCGGCGATATTCGCCGTGAGCTCGACCTTACTCGTAGCGAGTTGAAGCGCGGTGCCTTCGACCTTCCGGAAGAGGCAAAGGAAAGTGCCGCAGCCATGCGTCGCGCCGTTGCCGAACAGATCAAGGCCCTGCAGGATATCTCGCAGATCGTCGGTCGCTCGACACAGCAGCTGGAAATTTCCGAGCCTGCAGCCCGTGCCCTGGCGGATGCGCAGCCCGCTCCACGGCCGCAGCCCGCCGCACCTGCCCCGGCCGCTGCAGCTCCGCGGCAGCAACAACCTGCTCCGCAGCAACCGGTGCAACAGCCGCCGGTCGCCCAGCAGCCCGCACAGCGCCCGGCACCGCAGCCGCAGCCGCCCTCGTTCGAGTCCCTCGGCTTGCGCGGGTCGATCCCGGCCGAGCGCCCGGCGGCACAGCCGCAGCGTCCGGCGGAAACAGCAGCTCCTGCCCGTCAGGAAGCAGCAGGCGGCGGCTGGATCAGCGATCTGCTGCGCGGCGCGTCGCGCGATGAAAACGCCGGTCTGCAGCCAGCCCGTCAACCGGCACCGAAAGCGCCGGCTGAACAGGCTCCCGCTCCTGCCGCACGCAACCCGCGCCATGTCGTGGAATCGCTGAACTCGCTTTCGGTCGATATCGCCCGCGCGATCGATCATGACGCCTCGGTTGATCTATGGCGTCGTTACCAGCGTGGCGAACGCGACGTCTTCACACGCCGCCTCTATACGCTCAAGGGCCAGCAGACCTTCGATGAGA
Source organism: Rhizobium sp. AB2/73 (assembly GCF_020871915.1). Classification (NCBI taxonomy): domain Bacteria; kingdom Pseudomonadati; phylum Pseudomonadota; class Alphaproteobacteria; order Hyphomicrobiales; family Rhizobiaceae; genus Rhizobium; species Rhizobium sp. AB2/73. The sequence goes on from NZ_CP067071.1 coordinate 1,694,129, forward strand.
TCAAGCGCAAATACGACCGCGAGCCGGAATTCCGCACCGCAGTCGATCGCTACATCGCCGATTTCGAAAAGCTGCTCACCGACGTTGTTCGCACCGATCGCGACAAGACGGTCACGCAATCCTATCTCACATCGGACACCGGCAAGGTCTACACCATGCTGGCGCACGCAGCGGGTCGCCTGAGCTGAGGATGGACAAAGAACGATTGAGCGATCCCCGGCAGAGATGCCGGGGATTTCTGTTTTAGGCTGTTCCATAAGTTTTTAGGGCACGAAAAAGGGCGGTTCTCGGCCGCCCTTGACTTGCTTGGCAGGAGCTCGAACCGGCTTACCGGGCCTCATGCACTTTCGAGATCAAACCGCTGGTAATGCCGACGAGGAGGAAGTTGTTCTTCAGGCGAACCCAGCGATAGCCGCGCGGGGGTACGGACAACTGGTAGGTACGATAGTCGATTTCCGTTGCACGCCGCCGATCGGAGGCCGACAGGCGGCGTCCCTTGACCCAACCGCCCTTGCGGATGACGACCTTCTTCTTCACCAGTTCCTTCTGGACCACGGCCTGCCTGCCGGCGGGCGCAGGCTTGACTTGCGCAGTCGCAACCAGCGGCATTGCGATGATGGACGCTGCAAGAAGAACAGTGAAGATTTTTCTCATTGGTTGTTTCCTCATTTCAGAATCTGCACGCGAACTTATCGTGAAAGACATGAAACGAGTCTGACAGTCGAATTACAATTCCGTAATGGATGCGATAGGTTCGGCCAGGCGTCTGCTCCACTGGAAGTCTTATAGCTCATCATAGTTGAACCAGTCGAAATCCGCCGTCTTTGCCCGGCCGGACGTGTCGAAAGCAAACATGCCGACAAAAGCACCGGTGAAGGAGCCATGCTCGCCGCGCCCGCCCTCATCCGAGATGACGCCAGCATCGAGCACAGGCCCGATCGCCTGCCATGCGCCCATGCCTTCCGCTTGCCAGTAGAATTGGAGCTCGTTGTCCCGCACCTCCATGGCAAGCTGGATCCGCCCATCGGGCACTGCGACGCCACCCTCGATCGGAAAACTCAAGCGGCCGTTCGGATAGTCTCCAGCGCAGGTCATGATGGTGACGCAGCGGCCGAGCTTCTCGTGCAAGGTCACGGCAATGGCATGCAGCTTGAATCGATTATAGTAATGCGTCAGGCCCGCAACTTGCTGATAGGTGTCGGGTTCGAATTCGACGACGGTTTCGGCCCGGAAACTGTGATGCTCCTGCCGGCGGGCGACGAGGGCTTGCTCGAACCAGGAACCGATGCTTTCACGAGCAAAAAGCCGCAAGTGACCCGGACGCTCCGTCACGCTGAAAATGCGTTCCGGCTGCGGCGTGCGCAGCCACTGAAAATCCGTTGGCAGTTTGGCCTGATCGAAATTGTAACCGCTGCGGCGCGGCCTCTCGATCGGCACCGCACCGTTCAGACCGGCCACATTGACATCGGGAACGCTGGTGCCGTTTTCGAGATAGAGCCAGCCGTCCTCTTTCCAGACGCATTTCTGCAGAGCGGTCTCGCGGCCGAGCGTGCAGCGGCGATGCGGCGGCAGAGGCCGCCCGCAAAGATGCGTATGATAGAACTGTCCGTCATGCGTCTCGACATATTGTCCGTGGCCGGCGCGCTGCAATGCCGCTTCCGGATGGTCCTTCGAGGTGATCAGGTATTTGTTGGGATGCAGTTCGTACGGCCCGGCAATGTCGCGGGAGCGCGCCATGGTCACGGCATGATCGTAACCAGTGCCGCCTTCTGCCGTGGTCAGATAATACCAGCCGTTGCGCTTGAAGAGATGCGGCCCCTCGACCAATCCCAGCTCCGTGCCGGCAAAGATGTTCCTGATCGGCCCCTTCAAGGATTTCGTCGCCGAATCCCATTCCTGCAGCAGGATGCCGTCGAAGGCCGGCGTCTTCGGCGAGCCGCCATAGCTCTCCGTGCGGTGGTTCCATTGCATGTTGACGAACCACTTGCGTCCGTCATCGTCATGGAACAGAGACGGATCGAAACCGGAGGAATTGACATAGACCGGCTCGGACCATTCGCCTTCAATCGTCGGCGAGGTCACGATGTAGTTATGGGCATCCTTGAAGTTGCCGTCATAGCGCTTGACGTCGGTATAGACGAGCCAGAACAGACCATCCGCATAGGAGAGGCAAGGTGCCCAGATGCCGCAGCTGTCGGGTTCGCCGCGCATGTCGAGCTGCGACGCACGCTCCAACGGCCGCCTCACCAGGGTCCAGTTCACGAGGTCGCGCGAATGATGGATCTGCACACCCGGATACCATTCGAATGTCGATGTCGCGATGTAGTAGTCCTCGCCGACGCGGCAGATGGACGGATCCGGATTGAACCCCGGCAGGATCGGATTGCGGATCATGAACTCTCTCCTCCGGAGACCATGGCAAGCGGCAATAAGGTAAAACGCCCGGAAACCAGTTCCAGGCGTTTCAGAATGCTCAATCGCGTTCGGCCGATTTGGCCCAGAGATTGATGTCGGCCTCCTTGGCATAGACATCGATCTGCTTCAGCTCTTCGGCGGTGAACTCGAGATTATCGAGCGCCTTGACACAATCGACGATCTGCGACGAACGGCTCGCGCCGATCAAGGCAGAGGTGATACGGCCGCCGCGCAGAACCCAGGCGATCGCCATCTGCGCCAGCGTCTGGCCGCGCTTCTCGGCGATCTCGTTGAGCTTTCTGATATTGTCGATGATCGACGGACGGATGAAGTCGCGCTTCAGGAAGTGGTTTTGCGCGGCACGGCTGTCGTCCGGAATACCGCCGAGATACTTGGTCGAGAGCATGCCCTGAGCCAGCGGCGAGAAGACGATCGAACCGATGCCGAGATCTTCAAGCGTATCCACCAGACCGTCATCCTCGATCCAGCGGTTGAGCATGGAATAGCTCGGCTGATGGATCAGGCACGGCGTGCCGAGGTCTTTGAGGATGGCGGCAGCCTCGCGCGTGCGCTGCGAGTTGTAGGAGGAAATGCCGACATAGAGCGCCCTGCCCGAGCGGACGATATGGTCGAGCGCGCCGCAGGTCTCCTCGAGCGGCGTGTCCGGGTCGAAGCGGTGCGAATAGAAGATGTCGACATAGTCGAGGCCCATGCGCTTCAGGCTCTGGTCGCAGGAGGCGATCAGATATTTGCGGCTGCCCCATTCGCCATAGGGACCCGGCCACATGTCGTAGCCTGCCTTGGAGGAGATGATCAGCTCGTCGCGCAAGCCCGAGAAATCGGTACGCAGGATCTCGCCGAAAGCGGTCTCGGCGCTGCCGGGAGGCGGTCCGTAGTTGTTGGCAAGGTCGAAGTGGGTGATGCCGAGATCGAAGGCCGTGCGGCACATGTCGACCTTGCGATCATGCGGGGTGTCGCCGCCGAAATTGTGCCAGAGCCCCAGCGAGACCGCCGGCAGCTTGAGACCGGAACGGCCGGTCCTGTTGTATTTCATTTTTGAATAACGATCGGATGCCGGTTGCCAGGCCATGATGGAATTCCTTCGAGATGAAAAGCGCGCGGGTTGGTCACCCGCGCGCAAACTAGCTCTTCCGGCGCTTACTTCAAGAGCGCTTGTGCCTCTTCGATGCCGAGGGCTGCCGGCTGCGTGCAGGTTGTCGTCAGATCGATGAAGCGGCCTTCCTCGCCAGACTTCAGGATCGAAGTCATGACGTCGACGCCATGCAGCGTGCGGTCGAGCGAGCAACGCGCATCGCGGCCGTCGATCAGTGAGGCCGCCATGTCAGCAAGCCCGGCCGTGCGATAGTTGGCGCGCGCACCGCTCGGGCTTTCCTGATTGACGATACCGAAAGGATGCGCCCAGTTTTCCAGTGGCTTGATGTCCTTGTCGCGGCCGCTCGCCTCGACGGTGCCGCCGAAGAAGTTCGGATCGGGCACATAGAGGGAGCCCTCGGTGCCGTAAAGCTCCATATTGGCATGGCGATGCGACCAGACATCCCAGCTCGCCGTCAGCGTGATGCGGGCGCCGCTGACGAATTCGAGCAGCGCCTGGATGGTCGTCGGCGTCTTCACCGGGATGATCTCGCCGTTGCGCGGCTGGCTGGTGATCGTGCGGGTCGGCGATGCCATCGAGGTCATCGCACCGACACGCTTCACGGGACCGATCAGATTGATGAGGTTGGCGATGTAGTACGGGCCAAGATCGAGGATCGGGCCGCCGCCGGGCAGGAAGAAGAAGTCCGGGTTCGGATGCCACATTTCCATGCCCGGGCTCATGACATAGCATGCGCCCGAAGTGACGCGGCCGATACCGCCGTCATCGATGAATTTGCGGGCAAGCTGGTGGGCGCCACCGAGGAAGGTGTCCGGGGCGCAGCCGACGGCCAACCCCTTTTCCTTGGCGATGCGACGCAGCTCTTCGCCCTGCTCCAGCGTCAGCACCAGCGGCTTTTCGGAGTAGACGTGCTTGCCGGCTTCCAGAATGCGCTTCGAAACCGGGAAATGCGCGTCCGGGATGGTCAGGTTGACGATGACATCGAGCTCGTCATTGGCGAGCAGTTCGTCGATGGTCTGGGCCTTGACCTTGTATTCTTCGGCGCGCGCACGCGCCGCTTCCATGTTGATATCTGCGCAGGCCAGCACCTTCAGGCCCTTGAAGAGCGGTGCGAGCGAGAAATAGGTGGTTGAGATGTTGCCGCATCCGATGATGCCGACGCCAAGTTCCTTAGCCATGTGGAAATGCCTCAAAAGCTCTTGAAGGATGCGATGGAGCGGGTGATCAGACGATCGACATCGCTCGGATTGTCGTGTTCGACGACGAAGTGCTTGGCCTTGGTGCCGGCGAGCGCCTTGAGCAGCTTCGCCCACGGAACCGTGCCATGACCGACATCGGCCCAGCCGTCTTCATTCTTGTTCTCGCCAGCCGGCGCGATGTCCTTGACGTGAACGGCCGTGATGCGCGGACCGAGCTTTTCGACCCAGGCAAAGGGATCGCCGCCGCCGCGGATGACCCAGGCGATATCGGCTTCCCAGGAAATATCCGGAGCGCCTTCGAAGATCTGCTCGATCGGCAGCGAGCCGTCGGCCTGCTTGACGAATTCGAAGTCGTGGTTGTGCCAGCCGAATTCGAAGCCCGCATCCTTGTAGGGCTTGCTCATCTCATGCAGGCGCTTGCCGAAGGCACGCCAGCCGGCCGCATCCTTCGGGCGCTGGTCGGCGCCGATATGCGGCGCATAGATCGAATCCATGCCGAGGGTCTTGGCAATGGTGAGCGACTTCTCCACTTCGCCATCAAGGAAATCCGGGCTGAAATGGCCGCTTGCCATCCGCAGGCCGTTCTTGTCGAGTTCGGCGCGCAGGTTCTTGAGGCCGGTCTCGTCGAGATCGGCATAGATGCCGCCAAAGCCCTCGACTTCGGCATAGCCAGCCTTGCCGAGCTTGACGAAGATCTCCGAATAGGGCTGGAAATTGCGGGCGCTATAAAGCTGAAATCCAAGTTTCGTCATCGATAGTCCTCCAATGGCCTCCCGGCCGTCTGTCTTGGGCTTGTGGCCCCGAAAGCGCCGCCTTAACGGCGCGATAGCTCAATCCGTCGGTTGCTGGCCACCGGCTAGCTGTCCACCGACTGGCTGGATTGCAGATCATAGATGCGGAATTCGGGCACGCCGCTTGCGAGCGGCTTGGCCGGCGTGAAGACGATGCGGCGGCTCTCACCGGCAGCGAGATCGAAGGCGTTGTCGGAATAGCGTCCGTCCGTTTCGCTCTCGATCATCACGAACAGCGCAAGTCCCTTTGCGGTGACGATGAGTTCGATCGTCCCATCTTCCTCTTTCTCCTCCCTCCGCACCGTCAGGCCGGCGGGCTGAAGCTCGAGCGCCTTGTAGGTGCCGTGAACATAATGCCCCTCGCCGCCCATGCCGTTCGATGCGGTGAAACGCCACGCCAGCAGGCAATCGGCCGGCACCTGATCCGCATCGATCGACAATGCCGTTACGGCCGCATCCGGCGTGCAGATGGCGTGCGCCGTCGTCAGCGGCACGCGCTTACCGTCGAGCTTCAGCAGCGATACCGAAATATCGGCCATGATGTCGGCGTTCGTATCGTTGACCACGGAGAAGCGGATCGTCTTGTTGTCTTCGGAGGGAATGGCCGCAACCGATACGGGCTGGAAGAAGCGCCGCACCAGATAGTGCATCACTTTCCACCGGCCGCCGTAATCCAGGCTCGACCACGAGGCCACCGGCCAGGTGTCATTGAGCTGCCAATAGATCGTACCCATGCAATGCGGCTTCAGCGACCGCCAGTATTCCACCGCCGTCTTGATGGCGAGACCCTGCTGGACCTGGCTCAGATAGACGAAATTCGGGAAATCCTTCGGAAAGCGGAAATAGCGGAACATCGTGCCGGCAATCCGCTCGTTGCCGCCGGCATTCTTTTGGTGCAGCTCCATGACCGGAGAAGCGATGTTCATATCCTTCGCCTCGGCATAGGTCTTGATGACGGGTAGCGAGGTATAGGACTGGAAGCCGAATTCCGAGCAGAAGCGCGGCCGCACGGAGCGGTAATTGTCGAAGGACTTGTTCTCGTGCCAGACCGACCAGTAATGCATGTCGCCGGAGCCATCGGCGTGCCAGGCGTCGCCGAAGTTGAGATAACCCGAAGCCGGGCTCGACGGCCACCAGATCGCATCCGGCAGAGCGTTCTTCATCGCCGTCTCGATCGTCCTGTTCAGGCGATCGTAGGAGACGAGATAGCGATCCCGATCTTTGCGGGACTCCTCGAACCAGGTGAGCGCGCCCACCAGCTCATTATCACCACACCATAGAACGATGGAGGGATGCGTCGCAAGCCGGCGAACCTGATAGCCGACCTCGGCCTCGACATTCTCGAGGAAATCACCCGTCGAGGGATAGAGATTGCAGGCGAACATGAAATCCTGCCACACCATCAACCCCAAGCGGTCGCAAGTGTCATAGAACCAGTCATGCTCGTAAAAGCCGCCGCCCCAGACTCGGATCGCATTCATATTGGCATCGGCGGCCGATTGCAGCAGATCCTCGGTCGCAGCCGGATTGGAGCGTGAAAACAGCGCGTCGGCCGGAATCCAGTTCGCGCCACGGGCAAAGATTTCGCGGCCATTGACCTTCAAGGCAAAACGGCTGCCAGCTTCATCCTCGGTGGTGATCAACTCGACCGTGCGCAGGCCGATCTGCCGCGTGACGGTTTCGAAATTGGTTTCCACTGAAAGCGCATAGAGCGCCTGCTCGCCATTGCCGGCCGGCCACCAGAGCCTGGGCTTGTCGATATGGAAGAAGTGGGTGATCGATGTCTCGCCGGCATTGACGCCGACATCGAGGCGCACCCGCTCATCGTCGAGCGAGAAATAGAGCTGCGCAATCCCCGTTCCCTTGGCAAACAGCGCCACCGTCACCTTGAGGTCGACGGAGCCGTCATCATTGTGAACCTGCTGGGTGACGACATTCTCGATACGGGCGATCTCGAGCTTCTTCAGCGCGATGGTGCCATAGAGACCGAGCGGCGCGATCGCGATATTCCAGTCCCAACCGAAATGGCATTGCGGCTTGCGCAGCATGTTGCCGTTCGGGATCGGCGAATTGCCAGTGCTGTAGGGGATATAGAAAGGCTGTTTCGCCTGAAGGGCGGCACCAGCCGAAATGCTCGAATGCAAGACGATGCGAATGGTATTTTCGCCCGCCTTCAGCGCCTTCGAGACATCGGGGCGATAGCGCTGGAAGCAGTTGTTGGCCTCCAGCGCGAGCGTATCGTTGACATAGACGCTGGCGACGGTGTCGAGATAGTCGATATCGAGATACCAGTCGCCGCCGGCATCATCGAGCGTGAAGCTGCGTGTCAGCTCCCAATCCTGCTGGGCAACCCACTGCACGACTTCTTCGTTGCGCGCGAAATAGGGATCGGGAATAAGCCCTTCCGCATGTAGCGCGGAATGAATATCACCGGGCAGCGACATGGAGAGAGAATGATCGCTGTCGGGAGAGGTCAGCCTCCACGAACCGACGAGATCGATGGCAAGATTATCATTGATCGAAGACGACATCGGACCTCCCCGGACCGCTGCAAAGAAGGAGGCGGTCAGACCGCCTCGGGCATGGATCATATTCTGAGTTCTGTCTGCGCATCAAAGAGCGATGCGAGCGACATGTCAAAGCCAAGCTTTACGGCTGAACCGGGGCCAAAGCGCCGGGCACCGTTGACGCGAACCGACATCGTATGTCCGGCATGCTTCAGCCACAGCAAGTTATCGGCACCCATCGGCTCCTCGATATCCACCGTGGCATTGTGAACCTCCGCGCCGGGAGCGGTCGCTTCATTGACCGTGATGTGCTCCGGACGAACGCCGAGCACGACCTTGCGGCCCGCTTGAAGCGCCTCGCCAGCCTTGTAGCCATCGAGAGAAAACAGCACGTCGTTGGTCGCGAACACGACCTTGCCTTCGCGGTTGACCAGCTCGCCCTTGAGAAAGTTCATAGAGGGCGAACCGATGAAACCGGCGACGAAGAGATTGCGCGGCGCGTTATAGATCGTCGTCGGGTCATCGAGCTGCATGATGACGCCGTTCTTCATGATCGCGATGCGGTCGGCGAGCGTCAGCGCCTCGATCTGATCGTGGGTGACGTAGATCATCGTGTTCTTCAGCGACTGGTGCAGCCGCTTGATTTCCACGCGCAGCTCCGAACGCAGCTTGGCGTCGAGGTTCGATAGCGGCTCATCGAAAAGGAAGACGTCGACATCACGCACCAGGGCGCGGCCGATCGCGACGCGCTGGCGCTGACCGCCCGAAAGCTCGGCCGGCTTGCGCTTCAGCAGCGGCTCGATCTGCAGGATTTCGGCAGCGCGCGCGATACGCTTGTTGATCTCGTCCTGCGGCACCTTGGCAACGCGCAGGCCGAAGGAGAGGTTCTTCTCGACCGACATCTGCGGATAGAGCGCATAGGATTGGAACACCATGCCGATGCCGCGATCCTTGGGCTCCTCCCAGGTGACGTTCTTGCCCTTGATGAAGATCTGCCCCTCGCTGATATCGAGCAGGCCGGCAATGCAGTTGAGCAAGGTCGACTTGCCGCAACCCGACGAACCGAGAAGCACCAGGAACTCGCCGTCATTGATCTCGAGATTGAGATTTTTCAGAACGTTGACCGCACCGAAATTCAGCGAAAGGTCTTTGATGGAAACGCTACTGTTCATGAATTACCCCTTCACTGCGCCGGCGGCGATGCCGCGAACGAAGAGCCGCCCGGACACGAAATAGACGATAAGCGGCACCGCGCCCGTCAGCAGCGTTGCGGCCATGTTGACGTTGTATTCCTTGACACCCTGCACGGCGTTGACGACGTTGTTCAGCTGCACGGTCATCGGATAGTTCTGCGTGCCGGCGAAAATGACGCCGAACAGGAAGTCGTTCCAGATCCCGGTGATCTGGATGATCATGCCGACGACGAAGATCGGCAGCGACATGGGCAGCATGATGCGCAGGAAGATCTGCCAGAAGCCGGCGCCGTCGACGCGTGCCGCCTTGAAGAGTTCAGGCGGAAGCGAGGCGAAATAGTTGCGGAACAACAGCGTGTTGATCGGCATGCCGAAGATCGTGTGCACGAGGACGATGCCGCCAAGCGTCGAAAACAGCCCAAGTTCGCGCAGCACCATGACGAGCGGATAGAGCATGACCTGATAGGGAATGAAGGCGCCGAACAGCAGGATCGTGAAGAAGATTTCCGATCCCTTGAACCGCCAGTTGGCGAGCGCATAGCCGTTGACCGACGCAATGGCGATCGAGACGATGACGCTCGGAACGAGGATCTTCACCGAATTCCAGAAGCCGACCTGGATGCCGTGGCAGTAAAGGCCGGTGCAGGCTTGCGACCAGGCTTTCACCCAAGGCTCGAAAGTAATCTCCATGGGCGGAGCAAAGATATTGCCCATGCGGATTTCCGGCATGCCCTTGAGCGAAGTGACGACCATCACATAGAGCGGCAGGAGATAGTAGAGCGCGGCCAGCCCAAGTATGCCATAGAGCATGATCGTGCGCGGGGCAAAGCGGCGCCTGGGCTTGGTGCCCGAAGGTTCGATGGTGGCGGCAAGTGCCATGGTTTCCTCCCTTACCGGCGCTTCTGGCGGAACTCGATGAGAGCCCACGGCACGACGAAGATGAAAACGGTCACCAGCATGACGGTGGAGGCGGAAAGCGCCTGACCGAGATTGGAGCGCTGGAACATGAAGTCATAGACATATTTAGCCGGCATTTCGGACGCGAAACCCGGCCCGCCTGATGTCATGGCGACGACGAGATCATAGACGCGCACGATGCCTGAAGCGACGATGACGAGCGTGGTGACGAAGACGCCTCGCATCATCGGAATGACGACGAAGATATAGGTCCGCCAGGCTGGAATGCCGTCAACGCGCGACGCCTTCCAGATTTCGCCGTCAATCCCCCTCAGGCCCGCCAGCATCAGCACCATGACAAGGCCGGTGCCCTGCCAGAGACCGGCAATGACGAGCGCATAAAGCACGGTCTTCTGATTGCCGAGCAGAGCGAAGTTGAAACTCGTAAGGCCCATATCCTGCATCAGCTTCGGCAGCCCGAGCGCAGGATCGAGGATCCACTGCCAGACGAGGCCGGTCACGATGAAGGACAGAGCGAAAGGATAAAGGAAAATGGTTCGGAACGTATTCTCGAAGCGGATTTTCTGATCCATCAGCACGGCCAGAAAGAAGCCGACGACGAAAGCGAAAACCAGGCTGAGAATGCCGTATGTCGCAAGATTGCCGATCGAGATGTTCCAGCGATCGGTACCCCACAGACGCTGATACTGCGCCAGACCGACAAAATTGGAGCTCGGCAGCAGTCTTGAATCTGTGAACGAATAGATGACGGTCCAGAGCGTGCAACCGACGAAGACGACGATCACCGTCAGCACCATGGGAATGGCGGCGATCTTCGCATTGAGGTTACGGAACAGACCCAGTGGCCGGACAGCGTTAGCCATCGATACCTCCGTTGGTGACCTGCCTCAGGACAGGCGAGATCCCTCGCCCGCCCCGATGCCGGCCATCGCGATTGATAGATGGTCGTCTTGCTTATTGCGCCTGCTTGAAGATGGCGGCCTGCTTTTCGATCGCCTCATCCACGGTCATCTTCGACGAGAAGAATTGCAGTCCGAGATCCGTCATCTGACCGCGCGTATCCGGGTCGATCAGCTGAGTGACACCCGGCACCACGTTGTCCGGATTCTTGAGGATTTCCAGACCCTTCTTCATGCAGCTGCTGGCCGCGCTCAGATCGATATCGTCGCGCACCGGCAGGGAGCCCTTGGCGAGGTTGAACTTGACCTGGGTTTCCTTGGAAACCAGCATGCTGGCAAGCTCGAGCTGCGCCTTGGTGATGTCGGGATTGCTGTTCTTCGGGAAGTAGAAGCTATCGCCGCCGGTATCGAGCAGGCCATGGAAGCCGAGACCCGGAAGGCAATCATAGTCCTTGCCGGCAACCTGCTTGGCAACGCCAAACTCACCCTGCGCCCAGTCGCCCATGATCTGCGCGGCAGCCTTGCCTGTGATGACCATATTGGTGGCGACATTCCAGTCGCGGCCGGAATAGCTCTCATCAACCAGATCGCGCGCCTGCGCGAAAGCGTCCCAGACCTTGCGGTTTTCGGGGCTCTTCACAGCGTCTGCGTCTTTCTTCTGGTAGATCGCCAGATAGGTCTCCTTGCCGCCGATGCCGATCTGCATGACGTTGCGGATACCGTCGACCTGCCACGGAGCGCCGGTCGCAAGTGGGGTGATGCCCTTCTCGCGCAGCTTCGGCGCATCGGCGACGAATTCATCCCAGTTGGCCGGGACCTTCATGCCGTTGTCTTCGAAGACGTGACGATTGACCCACATCCACTGCCAGGAGTGGATGTTGAGCGGCACGCAATAGACCCGGCCCTCATAGGTGCAGGAATTGAGGAGGCTGGCCGGACGAATGATGTCCTTCCAGTGTTCCTTCTCGGCAAGGTCGGTCAGATCGGTCATCAGGCCGGCCTTGACCAACTCTTCGGCGTCACGGCCCGTATTGAGCTGCGTTGCACCCATGGGATTGCCGCCCAGGATACGGCTGACGATGAGGGGCGTTGCGGTCGAACCGGATCCGGCGATCGCACCGTCGACCCAGTGATTGTTGCCAAGCGCGTTGTATTGCTCAGCCAGAACCTTCACGGCAGCTGCTTCGCCGCCCGATGTCCACCAATGCGTTACCTCAAGATCGGTCGCATTTGCTGAGAAAGCGGGAATTGCGACAGATGCAAGCAAAGCGGCAGCCATCAAACGAATATTCATGAGTTTCCTCCCTCACTGAAACGTTGCCGGAAAAACGTATTCGAATCATTTTCAACGCGCAACCGCCTGACCATAAATTTTTCATGACTGCGTGGATATACAATCACTGATTACATTTTTCCTGTGGAAGATAACTCCGTTCCATCACGACATCGGTCGCCAAAAAACCTGGGAACTCCTTGTAACGTGCTGATATTTAATGTTCTATTTCAAGGGCACACTCATGCGGTCCTCTTGCATAATCTTGATCCGCTCAATTTTCGAGACAGGAGTCACGAATACAACCACGAGAACAGGCATGAAAATCGGCGTGAAAATAGGGCTCGACTTTTCAACTGTATCGTTACAGTTTTTCTCATTGCATTGGCGAGGCCGCATGGCGTCTATGCTTGCGGTGGCCATGTGGGCAATATAAGCGGATAGGCTGCGGGAGGCGGCCGGGAGGCAAGCGTGAGCGAAATGGACAATAAAAAAATGTCAGGGAGCGGAGCGCCATCCGCTCCCGAACGGCCGACATTGAAAACAATCGCCTTCATGACGGGGTTAGGGATCACCACCGTTTCTCGCGCATTGAAGGATGCCCCTGATATCGGAGCCGAGACCAAGGAGCGGGTGCGCATGGTCGCCCGACAATTGGGTTATCAACCGAACCGCGCGGGCGTGCGCCTGAGAACCGGCAAGACCAATGTGATTGCCCTGGTGCTGAGCATCGATGAAGAAATCATGGGCTTCACCAGCCACATCGTCTTCGGCATTTCCGAAGTTCTCGCCGGCACGCAATATCACCTGGTCATCACGCCGCATTCGCACAGCAAGGACCCGCTGGTGCCAGTGCGCTACATTCTCGACACCGGCTCAGCCGATGGCGTCATCATATCGCGTACGGAGCCGGATGATCCGCGCGTCGAGCTCATGCATGAGCGCGGCATGCCTTTCTCGACGCATGGGCGGACGGATATGGGCATCATCCATCCCTTCCATGACTTCGACAACGAGGCCTTCGCGCATGAGGCCGTGCGCGCACTGGTCGCAAGAGGTCGGCGCCGCCTGGCCTTGCTGCAGCCCTCCAGCAAGCTGACCTATTATTCGCACACCCGCATCGGCTTCCAGACGGGCTTGCATCAATATGGCGCCGAAGAAATCCCCTTGAGGATTACGACCGACAACGCGCTGGCCGATATCAAGGACACGGTCGAGGCGCTGATGCGCTCACCGCATGCGCCTGACGGGATCGTCTGCTCCAGCAGCGGCGGTGCGATTGCCGTCAATGCCGGCATCGAGGCGGCCGGCTTCCGCCTGGGCCGCGATATCGACATGGTCGCCAAGCAATCGACAGACGTGCTGAGCTGGATCAGGCCCGAGATCATTACGGTATCGGAGGATTTCCGCCATGCCGGCCGCGAACTCGCCAAGGCGGTCATCGCCCGTATCGACGGTGTGGAACCGGAACTGCTGCAAAGCATCAGCTCGCCCGTCTGGCCGGAAGAACTGGCAACGGAAAAAGGTCGCCGAACGGGTCCGGCGAGCCTTCCTTATTGAAGCGCAAACGAGCTTCTCAGCCCTGAGCCCCACTGCCCCATGGGCCGTGGTGAATATCCTTGCCGTCGACGCGATCGAAACCGTGCGCGCCGAAGAAGTCACGCTGGGCCTGGATCAGGTTGGCGGTGCCGCGCGCCTGACGATAGGCATCGAAATAGGTGAGCGCCGACGCAAGGGCTGGAACCGGCAAACCGGATGCGGTCGCAGCCGAAACGATGCGACGCAGCGACGGGATCGATTCCTTGACCATCTCGGCAAAGGCCGGGGTGACGATCAGGTTCGCCGCATCCGGGGTCTTGGTGAAAGCGCTGGTGATCTCGTCGAGGAACTGCGAACGGATGATGCAGCCGGCACGCCAGATCTTGGCGATGACAGGCATCGGCAGCGACCAGTTGAACTCCTTCGAGGCCTCGGCCATGACGGCAAAGCCCTGGGCATAGGCGCCGATCTTGGCGGCGAAGAGCGCCAGTTCCAGGTCCTTCAGCAAGTCGGGACCGAAGGCGATCGGGAACTTGTAGTCCGGCGTGCCAAAAATCTTCTCGGCTGCTTCGCGCTGGCTCTTGATCGCCGAGAGGCTGCGGGCCGCAACAGCAGCCTCGATCGCCGTCGCCGGAATGCCCATGTTCTGGGCTTCGATGGCAGACCACTTGCCGGTACCCTTTTGGCCGGCCTTGTCGAGGATGATATCGGGCATGGCGCTGCCGGTTGCCGGGTCCTTTGCAGCCAGAACCTTCTCGGTGATCTCGATGAGGTAGGAGTTGAGGCGACCCTTGTTCCAGTCGCCGAAGATCGAGCTGATCTCGGCCGCGCTCTTGCCGAGACCGTCACGCAGGATGCCGTAGATTTCGGCGATCATCTGCATATCGGCATATTCGATGCCGTTGTGGATGGTCTTGACGAAGTGACCGGCGCCATCGTTGCCGAGCCAGGCAACGCATGGATCGTTGTTGTATTTCGCAGCGATCGAGGTCAGCACCTTCTCGACGCGCTTATAGGACTCCTCCGTGCCGCCGACCATGATCGACGGACCATGACGCGCCCCTTCTTCACCACCGGATACGCCCATGCCGATGAAGGTCAGGCCGGTATCCTTCAGACGATCGAAGCGAGCAATCGTATCGCGGAAATTGGCATTGCCGGCATCGATCATGATGTCGCCCTTGTCGAGATAGGGCTGCAGCGCCGCCATCTGCTGGTCGACCGGCTCACCGGCCTTGATCATGATGATGATCGGCCGCGGCGGGCGGATCGCCTCGACGAATTCCTCGATCGTCTTGCAGGGAATGATCTTGTCCTTGAGTGCGCCCGCATTCGCATAAAATTCATCCGTTACCTGAGGTGTACGGTTGAACACTGCGATCTTGTTGCCTTTCTCGGCGATGTTGAGCGCCAGATTCGATCCCATCACAGCAAGACCGATCAGCCCGATTTCTGCCTTTTCCACGACAATCCTCCAATGAGCCGTTGACTGCGCCCGGCCCCACCCTGAAGACCCGGAAGACACAGCAACATCCGATATGACGCAATGCCACCGACGCTCGACGCGACCGGCGACAGCCCTGCGTTGGTGGCTGTTGTTGCACTCCGGACGGAAAACGGCAAGCCTTCGAAAGCCGTGAATCGTTCTCTTTGCAGGACTGTGCAACAATGTTGCGGAATTCGCGATTCATCCGTTTCCGAACCAACGTTTTTTCTGCCGACCGCAGTCCCATGAGGGTGATATAGAGGAGGAAACCATCATGTCGACCATGAGCGCGAAGATCGTACATATCTCCATCGCTCGCGACTGGAGGGAGGTCTACGACTACGCCAGCCGCCCGGAAAACATGCCTTTCTGGGCCTCTGGCCTGGCATCGGGACTGACGCAGGACGGGGACGACTGGATCGCCGAAGGCATGCTCGGGACTGCACGCGTGCGCTTCGCGCCTTGCAATGACTTCGGCGTCATCGATCACTGGGTAACACTGGAATCCGATCTGCAGGTCTACAATGCCTTGCGCGTCGTACCGAACGGCGACGGTTGCGAGGTCATGTTCACCGTGCTCCAGCTACCGGGCATGGAGGCAGCACAATTCGCAGCCGATGCCGCGCATGTCATGCGCGATCTGAAGACACTGAAAGAGTTGATGGAGCGCTGATCGCCCTTACAGCGAGCGCAATGTCCAGTCGACGAGTTCGCCGGTCACGCCGGCAAATGCAGCGTCGAGTGCACGGACGAAATCGGGATTGCTGCCACCACTGACCGGCACGACCTTCCGGAACACGTTCTGGGCCTTCACCGTGCCGGTGCGATCGTTCAGGATTTTTTCGGAGATCTCGACAATTGCCGTCTTCTGGCCGCCGGACGCATTGATCTCGAAGGAGCGGATATCGGTGACGATCTGATAGTCGATCGCAAGCCCCTGCCCTGGCACGCCGACGCCGCCGAGCTTGCCGGTGTTTTCGAAGGCTTCGACCAGTTTCGATTGCACCATCTTGCTCAGCTTGTCGCTCCATTGCGATTTGGCGAGGTATTGAATTTCCGAGGGCGAGACACGAATGACGATCTGATTGCTGTCCAGCGCCTGCAGCGCGGTTGGCGGCGGGATGAGGATCTGGCGGCTTTTGACCGAAGGTCCATTCGCCTTCGCCGACGCGGAAAGATCGTAGGTATCGTTGTTGGAGGAAGTTCCACAGCCCCCCAGCAAAGCTGCAAGCAACGGCAACGCGATCACAGCTTTCCACACTTGATGACGCTCACTCGACACGCAACCGACCATATTTCGCTTATCCCCTGGAGACCAGATATCGCTCTTCATCAATGCCGCGCGCGGCCGTCATAAGTCTTGACCGTATCCCCGCCGAAAATCAGTCGTTGCGGATTGCGGTCGAAATTAGTGATTGTGCTATTCAGGTTGTCAACCGTGCCCCTCATGTCGTTGATGAGGGTCTGGGCATCGCGCAAGCCGCTGCTGGAGAATTTCTGCAGATTGTCGGCGATCGGCCCAATGCGGGAATTGAGATTGTCCGCCATCTTCTTGAAGGACTCGAGCGTGTCCTTGGCTTCTGCGAACAGTGATTTCGTGCTGTCGTCGCCGAGCAGGGAATTGACCTTGGTCAGGATGCCGTCGACCTTGCCGGAAGCCGCGTTGAGTTTGGTGGAGATGTCGCGGGCATTGGCGATCGTCTGGTCAATATCCTGCTGATGCGCGGCAACGGAATTGGCGACGTCGCGGATCGATGCGACCGCCGTGCGCGCCTGTTTCGTCACGTCGGCAATATCGTCAACCGATCCCTTGATCTTGGCCGGATCGATCTGTGCGACGATCGCATCGACCCGGTCCAGCGTCTTTTGCGCATTCTGACCGAACGTCGTATAGGTGTCGGCCGTCTGCTTGAAGCTCGCAATCGTCGCCTTCAGGTCGGTCGTTGCGTCGGCGACATTGGCCGTGATCCTGTCGGCATTGGCGATGACGTCGTTGACCTTCTGGGCATCGACCGCGCGCACCAGCTTCTCGATCGCATCCAATGTCGAATCCACGCGGACCGAAACCGTCTTGAAAGTATCGGAAAGCTGCCCGACACTTGCCAGGAACTTGTCGATATTGTCGGAATTATCGGCGATGGCCTTGGAGAATTTCTGCGCATTGCGCACGGTATCCGTCAACGGCCCGCGCGAATCCGAGACGAAGCCCTGAATGTCACCAATCGTATCGTTGGCGCGGTTCAGGATCTTGTCGGCCGTCGTCAACAGGTTGGTCACGCTTGACTGATCCGCGAGCAATACCGCACGCTTGCCCGTGTCGATCGAGCGCTTCAGGATGTTTTCGTCGCTGTTACGGCCGCCCGAAAGCTCGATATAGGCAGCACCCGTCAGACCCTGGATCTCAAGAATAGCCTTGGTCGAGGTGTAGACCGGTGCATCGGCGCGCACCTGTGTGAAGGCGAGAGAATAGTTCGGGTCGTCGGCGTCGATCGAAAGCCCCTGCACCGAGCCGACCTGAATACCGTTGAAGCGAACCGGCGAGCCGACGCTCAAACCATTGGCCGAACCGGGAATGCGCACGACAAGCTCGACCATCGGACCGCCGCGGCCATATTCCGCCATCCAGTAGACGAAGCCGAAGGCGGCCGCGATGACAACCAGCGTGAAGAACCCGACGATCGTGTAATTGGCTTTGGTTTCCATTGTCTCCAGTCACTTCTCGCGGCTGTGGGCGCCTGCGCCTTTGTCGTCGTTGTGCCCTCTGATGTCCTCGCGCGGCACGATCGATCGTGCGCGCTTGCCCCTGAAGTAGGATTGCACCCAGGGGTCATCACAGGCGAGCATGTCCTCAACCGTACCTTCCACCAATACCCGCTTCTGTCCGAGGACGGCAATACGGTCACAGACGGAAAACAGGCTGTCGAGGTCGTGAGTCACCATATAAACGGTCAGGCCAAGCGTGTCGCGCAGCTTGGCAATCAGTTCGTCGAACTCCGACGCACCGATCGGATCGAGACCCGATGTCGGTTCATCAAGAAAAACGAGGTCCGGATCGAGCGCCAGGGCTCTGGCCAGCGCCGCGCGCTTGATCATGCCGCCCGAAAGCTCGGAAGGATATTTGTCGGCGGCGTCGGCGGCGAGACCCACCATGCGGATCTTCATCAGCGCCAGCTCGTCCATCATCTCCTTGGGCAGGTCCAGATATTCCCGCATCGGCACCTGGATGTTTTCCTTGACCGTCAGTGAGGAAAACAGCGCACCTTGCTGAAAGAGAACGCCGAGCCGCATGTCGAGGCGGTTGCGGTCCTGCTCGTCGAGCTTGTCGTAATCTTCGCCGAGAATCTCAATCTTGCCCGAGCGGCGCGGCAATAGCCGCAGCACCGTGCGCAGCAGCACGGACTTACCCGCCCCGGAAGCGCCGACGAAACCGAGAATCTCGCCGCGATAGATATTGAGGTTCAGTTTGTCGAGGACGATTTTCGATCCGAAGCCGACGGTGACATCCCGTGCCGACAGCACGATGTCCCTGCCCTGCTCATCCTTTTCCAGCGGGATTTCCGAGTGAAGCGCGCTCATCGTTATCGTCCCTCAGAAATCGATTGCTGCGTAGAACATGGCGAAGAGCCCGTCCATCAGGATAACGACGAAGATCGACTTCACTACCGATGAAGTCACGTGCTGACCGAGAGACTCCGCACTGCCTCCCACCTTCAATCCCTCAACCGCCGCGACGATGCCGATGACCAGTGCCATGAACGGCGCCTTGATCATGCCCGAAATGACCGTCGAAAGGCTGACGGCCTCGTGAAGGCGCGAAATGAAAGTCGCAAACGTGATGCCGGAATAGGCCCAGGACACCAGGGCAGCACCAAAAAGCGCGGCAAAATTGGCAATGACCGTCAGCAGCGGCAAGGCAACCGTAAGCGCCACCAATCGGGGAAAGATGAGCACGCCGACGGGATTGAGGCCCATGACCTTCAGCGCGTCCACTTCCTCGCGCATCTTCATGGAACCGATTTCGGCGGTAATCGCGCTGCCGGACCGGCCGGCGATCATGATCGCGGTCAAAAGCACGCCGATTTCACGCAATTGCAGGATGCCAACCAGATCGACCACGAAGATTTCCGCACCGAAATAACGCAGCTGGAAAGCGCCCTGCTGGGCGATAATCGCGCCGATCAGCGACGACATCAGCAGGATGATCGGAACCGCGCGCACCGCCATGTGATCGATCTGATTGATGATCGAGGCAGGCGAAACCCCGCTACCACGGCCGAACTTGAGCTGACCGCCGCGTACGGCTGAACCCAGGATATACATGGCGGCGATGAGGTTGCCCCATATATCGTAGACGCTTTCGCCAATAGGCGCGAAGACACGCTCCGCCCATGATTTCCTCGGCTTCGCCGCTGCCGCCTCATCGTCCGGATGCGTATCGAATGTCGTCAGCAATTCGTCGATATGAGGATTGGAGCCTTCGATCGTAACGTGGGCCTTGTGTGCTTCCTGGCTTTCCTTCAGTCGGCGGATCAGCAGCGCACCCGCCGTATCCACATCCGAAAGACCGGAAAGATCGATCACGACGTCGCCGCCGGAGCTGCGCTTGGACAGCTGCTCGATCTGTCGCAGCACGCCATGCACGCTGGCGCTGCGCCAACTGCCTTGCAGCCGATAGCGATGGCCTGCGCCTTCGGGCGCATCATCGATCTTCGGTGCATCGGACCTTTGCTCGGCTGCTTTCAAACTCATGCGTCTTTCAAATTTGGCACAACATACGCCGACTCGGTGAGCCCGCATGGTCAGTGCTTCATACACCGACTATGCATGGAATTTCCATCTCGCGCCGGCGCCAACATATGTCACGGCTTTTTGATATCCAAATGAATTTGTTGCACCGCGTCAGGATACACCGTGAGCGCCTCCGCCGATTGCCGGCTTTCTCGCCTGCAGCCCATAGGCAAAAACGACCATGGCGAGCCCAAAGGCGGCGATGCCGGCCATGACATAGTAACTCGCCAGGTCAAGCCAGGCGTAGAGATAACCGGATGCAAGCGTCATCAATCCCAGGAACATGCCATTGTAGAAATAGTAGGCGCCCTGGGCCGATGATTCCTGCGCCTCATGGACCGACGCCACGATACGACGCTGAACGCCGGTATGGACGCAGGCATAGGTGCAGGAATGAAAGCACTGCAGCACGAAATAGCCAAGGAAACCGAAATTGCTCGGAAACAGGACCCAGCGCAGAATGCACATGGTCGAACCGAAGAAGATGAGCGTCCAGGCGCTGAACCGCCTGCTCAGTTTTTTCGACAGGAAAAACACCATCACCTCGGCCGTGACGCCAATGCTCCACAGCACGGCTATCTCGGCGCCGGAAAAGCCGAGCTTATGCCAGTAGATCGACGCAAATGTATAGAGCATCGCATGGCTCGATTGCTGTATCGATACGCCGATCATGGTGATGAGCAATTGCGGTGAGCGCAGATTTCCCGTCGGCGATTGCAGATTGATCGGTTGGTTGCGCCGGCGCGTCGGCCCGATACGTGGCGCGAAAAAGCCCATCATCGTCGTCAGAATGAACCCCGCTACCATCACCGGCAATACTGTCGTGCCGCCCCACATGCCTATCAGCTGGCCGCCGAGAAGGGTCGACAGGATAAAGGTGATCGATCCCCAGACCCGCATGGAACCGTAATCGAAACCCCAGCGGCGCACGCCCGACATGGCAATCGATTCGACCACCGGCACGTAAGGCGCATAAGTAGCGCCCTGAATGCCATAGACCAAAAGCACCGGCCAGAAGTCGCTGGTCCAGTAAAGCGCGATTGCCGTCAGCAGCGACAAGGCACCCGACCATAACAATACATCGGCCCGCTCTCTCATATGATCGGCGAGTACCGCGATGATGGGTGTCACGAGGACGCGTACGACCATGGGAATGGCGATCACCAGGCCAATCTCGTGATCGTTGAAATTCAGCCCCGCCAACCAGACGGGAAAGAAGGGTACGGCAATGCCGTTGACGAACAACGGAGCGCAATAGGACAAGGCGGCGCGCAAGCGGAAATAAGGAGGCGCACCCTCGCCCTGGAAGGACTTGATCGCGGGAATCATGACAGACCTGAAGGGGAACGTACTTGTCCCTATCATGCTATCGAGAATACGACTATGGCGAGAAATGGCCAAAACCGTAACGTTTCGGAAAAATCCGAAGCCGAGGCTGTCTTGCAGCGATCAATAATTATGAAAAGCCATTATCAAGCCCGTGAAGAACCAGAAATCAGGCCGCCTGTGCGCCGAGGGCCTGCGGTATTTCCCCGACCTGCGAGCCGACTGGCTGCGTTTCGAGAATATTCTGCCACGTGATCAGCTCGAACGTGCCGTCTTCGTGTTCGGCAATCGCCGTGCAGCTTTCCACCCAATCGCCCGTGTTGATGTAACGGATCCCATCGAGATCCTCGATCACGGCATGGTGAATATGACCGCAGATGACGCCATCGGCATCATTGCGCTTGGCCTCTTCGGCCACGACACGCTGAAACTCGCCGATGAAATTGACAGCGTGCTTCACCTGCAGCTTCGCCCAAGCCGAAAAGGACCAATAGGGCATGTTCAGGCGTCGGCGCACCGCCGCAAGCCCGATATTGATCAAGATGGCCATGTCGTAAGCCCAGTCTCCGAGATAGGCGAGCAGGCGGGCATTGCGGACAACGACATCGAATTCGTCGCCGTGCAGGATGAGATATTTCTTCCCGTCGGCCGTTTCATGCATGGCGCGCTGCGCCACCTCGATACCGCCGAAGTGCATTCCGGGGAAGTCACGCAGGAATTCGTCGTGATTGCCGGGGATATAAACGATGCGCGTGCCCTTGCGCGCCTTGCGCAGGAGCTTCTGTACGACGTCGTTGCAATCCTGGGGCCAGTACCAGTTTCGCTTCAGTCTCCAGCCATCAACGATATCGCCGACCAGGAAGATGGTATCGGCCTCGTGATAACGGAGAAAATCGAGCAGGTAATCCGCCTTGGCGGCCTTCGAGCCGAGGTGCACGTCAGAAATGAATAGCGTTCGGAAATGCCGAGGGTCCATGTTTTCATTCACGAACTTTATGTCCGTGCCCTATCCTACCTTGGCTATTCCAAAACCAGACTCGTGTTTCAGGAAGATGACAAACCCTGTGCTTGGCGGCCCAGCGGCGACGTTCAACCCGGTTTCGCGGCAACGGCGAGGTCAGGACGATCGCTTGTAAAGCTGGCGATACCAAGGCGAAACATGGCCCGCGCCGCCTCGCTTGGATGAGCCGCACATCTGTGCACTTTCACGCCATTCTTTCCAAGATGACACGATCGCAACCTTCGACTTGCGGAAAGGACATCGCGCGATCTGCGATCATTGCGGAAAAGGCAATTCAGTTTTGCCACGACAAAAACGCCTTGTGACCTCAATTCCATACTGTGAAGGCGAAGCGATTGATGTATGCAGAAGACTCGAAGCGCAGGCAGGAATGGAGACGCAAGTTGGATACGAACGACACTTCGAAAGCAGCCAAGAACATGGCGAGCGGAAATTTCGACGAGCAGGCGCTTTATTTCCATCGTTATCCCCGTCCCGGCAAGCTCGAAATTCAAGCGACCAAGCCGCTGGGCAATCAGCGCGATCTGGCACTTGCCTATTCCCCCGGTGTCGCTGCGCCCTGCATCGCCATCCGCGACAACCCCGAAACGGCAGCCGACTATACGTCCCGCGCCAATCTCGTAGCGGTGATTTCCAACGGTTCCGCCGTGCTGGGCCTCGGCAATATCGGCCCGCTGGCCTCGAAACCCGTCATGGAAGGGAAGGCCGTTCTCTTCAAGAAATTCGCCGGCATCGACGTCTTCGACATCGAAATCGCAGCACCGACGGTCGATGAGATGGTCAACACCGTCTCCGCGCTCGAGCCGACCTTCGGCGGCATCAATCTAGAAGACATCAAGGCACCGGAATGCTTCGACGTCGAGCGCCGCCTGCGCGAGAAAATGGAAATTCCGGTCTTTCACGACGATCAGCACGGCACCGCCATCATCGTCGCCGCCGCCATCCTCAACGGGCTGGAACTGGCCGGCAAGAAGATCGAAGACGTCAAGATCGTCGCTTCCGGCGCCGGTGCGGCCGCACTCGCCTGCCTCAATCTGCTTGTCATTCTCGGCGCCAAGCGCGAGAACATCTGGGTCCACGATATCGAGGGTCTGGTCTACAAGGATCGCAACGTCCTCATGGACGAGTGGAAGTCCGTCTACGCCCAGGACAGCGACAAGCGCGTGCTCGCCGAATCCATCCCGGGTGCCGACGTCTTCCTCGGCCTCTCCGCAGCCGGCGTGCTGAAACCCGAATTGCTGGCGCAGATGGCCGAAAAGCCGCTGATCATGGCGCTCGCCAACCCGACGCCGGAGATCATGCCGGATCTCGCCCGTGCCGCCCGCCCGGACGCGATGATCTGCACCGGCCGCTCGGATTTCCCGAACCAGGTCAACAACGTCCTCTGCTTCCCCTATATCTTCCGCGGCGCGCTCGATTGCGGCGCCAAGACGATCAACGAAGAGATGAAGATGGCTGCGGTGCGCGCCATCGCCGCGCTTGCGCGCGAAGAACCTTCCGATGTCGCCGCCCGCGCCTATACCGGTGAAACTCCGGTCTTCGGGCCCAATTACCTGATCCCCTCGCCCTTCGACCCGCGCCTGATCCTGCGCATTGCGCCGGCGGTGGCAAAGGCAGCCGCGGAAAGCGGCGTCGCCCTGCGCCCGATCAAGGATTTCGACGCCTATATGGATGAGCTCAACCGCTTCGTCTTCCGCTCGGGCTTCGTGATGAAGCCGATCTTTGCGGCAGCGAAGATTGCCGAGCGAAAGCGCGTCGTCTTCTCCGAAGGCGAAGATGAGCGCGTGCTGCGCGCCGCCCAGGTCCTGCTCGAGGAAGGCACCGCCGTCCCGATCCTTATCGGTCGTCCTTCCGTCATCGAGACGCGCCTCAAGCGCTACGGCCTGAAGATTCGCCCTCATACGGATTTCGCCGTCATCAATCCGGAAGACGATCCCCGCTTCCGCGAATATGTCGAGCTCTATTTCTCGCTGGTCGGCCGCGCGGGCGTTATCCCGGAAGCAGCCCGCACGATCGTCCGTACCAACACAACCGTCATTGGCGCCCTTGCCCTGAAGCGCGGCGAAGCCGACGCGCTGATCTGCGGTCTCGAAGGCCGGTACGAACGTCATTTGCGCATCGTCCGCCAGGTCATCGGCAAGCGGCCCGATGTTCGGGATTTCTCGGCATTGAGCCTGCTAATTTCGCAGCGTGGCGCCACCTTCTATACCGACACCTATGTGACGTTTAATCCGTCCGCCGAGGAAATCGCGGAATCCACCTGGCTGGCGGCCGAGGAGATCAAGCGCTTCGGCATCGAGCCCCGCGCCGCCCTCGTCTCGCATTCCAACTTCGGCTCCCGGGAGTCGGAAAGCGCTACCAAGATGCGCGAAGCGCTGGCTCTCATTCGCGAGGCAGCGCCGGATCTGGAGGTCGACGGCGAAATGCATGGCGACAGTGCCATTTCCGAGAGCCTACGCCGGCACGTAATGCCGGACAGCGCGCTCTCCGGTGAAGCCAATCTACTGGTCTTCCCCAATCTCGATGCGGCCAACATCACACTCGGCGTGGTCAAGACCATGACCGATGGTCTGCATGTCGGCCCGATTCTGCTCGGCACGGCGCTTCCGGCCCACATTCTCTCGCCGTCAGTCACTTCGCGCGGCGTGGTCAACATGGCGGCGCTCGCCGTCGTCGAAGCCTCGCAGATCGCCTGATATCACGTCTAGCAGCCACAGTCACAACGGCACCGCGTTTCATGCATTCGCGGTGTCGCTCATCTCCTGGCTATCGGCGGCTGCGACCCGCAATTTCACGAAAATCCTCTCGAAATCCGTGCTTTTTCATGGATACGTTGTTAAGCTGCAGCGTGTAATCTTCAGCGACTTAAAACCGCTTTCGAGAGCAGAACCGTGAACCGCGGCATAAAACAAGCTTCCATCGCCTTCTTTTCCCTGCTGACGACCACATCGGCGGCCCTCGCACAGGTCGATCTCTGCGACGAACTGCGCGGCCGCTATGTCGACATCAGCGAAGTGATCGGCGCCAGTCAGGAAACGCGCCAGCTCTCGCGCGCCATCGTGCAACAGAACCTGATGATCCGCCGGACGATGAGCGATCTGCGCAACCAGGGCTGCGTCGAAGGGGACGATGGCGTATTTGGCGGCCAGGACAGTCAGGGCGTCTGCGATGACATCAGGCAATCGATCGATCAGATGCGGCAGGATCTCTCCCTTCTGATGGATCAGCGCGAACAAAGCGTCGGCCGCGTCGATGCCGTTGCCATGCAGCGCCGGCAGTTGCTGGACACGATGCAGCGCAACGGCTGCAGCCTGCCGGCTTCGGCAACGCCGGATATTGTCATCGACACTCACACGAAAATGGATGCCTATGCGCCGCAGGAGCAGTCCCTGGCCAAGCCGGAGAGCTCCATTACCGTCATCGAGACGCCAAGGCTCCAGAAGAATTCCAGCCTCGAACAAAAGCAGGCACCACCGGCGGCGCCGCCCAAGGTAACACAGGCGCAGCCGCAGCAACTTCCGCCGGATCGCCCCTATGATCCTTCGGCCCATAAGGTGCGCCAGGTCGGCCCGCAATTCCTCGCGACCGACCAGGGCAGCATCGACCTTAAACATCCGAAAGAAGCGGGGCCGCAGCCGACACAATAATGCGTGGGCGGATGTTGCCCATCTCCGCCCGACTGCGTGGTTTCATGCCGTTCCGGACTGGCGCAACAAGGAGATGATGGCCTCATCGCCCGTCTCTCTCGCAAGATCGCGATAGGACTGTCCGGAAACATCCCTGACCGAGCGATCCGCACCCTTCGCAAGCAGGAAGCGCACCGCCTCGCCGCAGCGATTGACAATGGCAAAGCCAAGCGGTGTCATCCAATCGCGATCGCTGGATTGCCCATGCGGGCGGAAGTCTCCGAAGCGGATATTCACCTGTTCCGGATGCTTATCGAGAATAGCAGCCAGCTGATCGACCTGACCGAAAGTGGCTGCTGCGAAAATATCGAGCGGATAGGCCTTCAGAAACTCGACCATCTCATCCTTGCCGTTATATTCGGCCCAACCGATCGGCGGCGCATGAAAATTGGGATCACGAACGGTGGTGTCCGCTCCATGCTCGATCAGCAGCTTCGCCATCTCCATATGGCCATGCAGCGCCGCTTCATGCAGCGGCGTTCGGCTGGTCATGGCATTGACGTCAAAATCCAGCGCCAACATGAGACCAACGGCGCGCAGATCATTTTCGCCAGCAGCCTCGTGCAGCATGTCGGGATGAGCCTGCCGCATCGCCTCATAAATATCGAATTCCCTCGCAATTCTCTTTATGTGTTCGACGACTATTGCCGGATCCGCTGCCTCATTCCTGGCCCCTTGCTGAATCTGGATATAGAACCAATCCTCGGGCTTAAGGCGAACCGCCACCGCCCCCTGCTGAACAAGATACAACGCCAGATCCTTGTCGTTCCCTAACCGTGCCCACTCATACGGCGTTCTACCATTGACGACCTTGTGAACATCAGCACCATGATCCACCAGCAAGCGCACCCGCTCGCTCATGCGATGTTCCAGCGCCCAGGCAAGCTGATAGTCGAACACAGTCTGCGTGTTCTCGACAAACTTCCCGCCCTCGCGCACGAGCCAATTGTTCTTATCCCGAGCGGACAAGCCATATTCGATCAGCAATTTCAGGCATGTATCGTCCCGTTCGAACATGCGGTTGTAGAGCGCCTGGCTGTCATTGGCTTCGGCGCCGGCGTCGAGCAGCAGCCGCGCGAATGCCTCGCATTCCGCATGCGGCGGCTGGCGCTCCTTTCCCGCCTCGCCTTCGCCGAAGACGCCGGTCAAAACGGTGAAGCGATACTGACCGGCATCGAGAAAGAAGGCGTTGACATCGGCCCCGCGCCGAACCAGCCCACGGGCTGCCGGCAGGCTGGATCGACCCGGCACGCGAGCATAGGCCGCGTACATCAGCGGAGTGAGATCATGCGGCCCGCCCCTGCGATCGATAAGCTGTGGCTGGCGATCGAGCCAGCGAGCTATACGGTCGGCATCGCCGAGCGCAGCAGCGACGTGAATGCTTTCGTCAGCAATCTCCGGATGGGACTCCAGCAGTCGCAGCGCCTCATCGAAGCGCGCGGGATCGGCGGGAATACTGGCAAAATACGAAACCGTCGCCAGCGACAGGAAACGGTTGGCGAGCTGATCCCGTGGGATATGCTTGCGATTGCCGCTTTCCAGATGTGCCTTAAGCTTCGTCCAGCTGGAGAAGCCGAATTCGCGGGCAAGAACGAGCTGAATGTCCTGCAGTCCGACGCTGTCGATATCGGCAAAATAGGGCACAACGCGGCTGCGCGCCGAAGTATCGCCGGCTTGAACGGCCTTGAAGAAAGACTTGGCCTGCTTTTTCAGGGAATCGAGAGTGGCGTCGACAGCCAAAGAGCGCGTGGTCACGGTAGACCTCCTTCCATTTATGTCCGGTATCCGCGCCCACAGACTGAAAAGAGGTGTGGCAGTCTCACTTTATATGCATCAGGTGGGCCTAGCCCTTCCCGCGGATCGGATGCGCCCTGAGAACGCATCCAGATCTATCGCGCCGGTTGCGATCTGTCCAGAGCTCAGGCCGGCTCATAGCGGACATAGGCGAACTCGTCCCCATCCGGTGACCAGTTCGGCACATTGATCGATCCCTGCCCGCCAAAGAGCTCGAACAGCGTCGTCAGATTGCCGCCATCCATATCCATCAGCCGCATCCGCACATTGAGATCGCGCGGATGATCAAAGACGTCAGGATCATAGGAGATCAGGACCACCTTGTCGTTCTTTGGTGACGGATGTGCAAACCAGTTGCCGTAATTATCATGGGTCACCTGCTCGAGGCCGGTGCCGTCAGGATGGATGCGCCAGATCTGCATCAGGCCGGTGCGGCTCGAATTGAAATAGATCCATTGCCCGTCGGCCGAATAGTCAGGTCCGTCATTGCGGCCCTCGCCATGGGTCAGGCGGGTCTCTTCGCCGCCATCGATCGAGATCGTATAGATATCGAAAACGTCGTTGCGGATGCCGCAGTAGGAGAAGCGCTTTCCGTCCGGCGACCAGCCATGCCAGTAGGAGGGCAGATTGGTCGTCACCTGCCTTGGCGTGCCGCCCTCTGACGGCAGAACATAGATGCAGGATTTGCCATGCTGCGTCTTGTCGGAAATGGCGATCAGCGAACCGTCCGGCGAGATGCCATGATCGTTGTTGCACAGGGTCGCAAAGCCGGTATCGACCTGGACGATCCCGCTGCCATCCAGCGGCAGCCGATAGAGCAGCCCGTCGCCATTCAACAGAAGATAGCGCCCGCCAGGCGAATAGTTCGGCGCCTCGATCAGCTGGTCCGTTTGCCAGACGATCCGGTTCGCACCCGTGCGGATATTATAAATCTCGACCGAGCTGCGCATTTTTCCTCTCCCTTGCCGCTGGATACCGCGATCAGCGATCGCGGAACCGGTTGGTGATCGGATAGCGACGGTCGCGACCGAAATTCTTCTTGGTGATCTTCACGCCCGGCGCAGACTGGCGGCGCTTGTACTCGGCGAGATAGAGTAGATGTTCAACGCGATGTACGGTCGCGACATCATGGCCCCGAGCCACGATTTCCTCTACCGACATCTCCTTTTCCACCAGGCATTCGAGGATATCGTCGAGCACCGGATAGGGCGGCAGCGAATCCTGGTCCGTCTGGTTCGGCCTCAGTTCCGCCGAAGGCGCCTTGTCGATGATGTTATGGGGGATGACCTCCCCCGAAGGGCCGAGCGCGCCCGGCGGGACATGCAGGTTACGCCAGCGCGACAGCGCATAGACCTGCATCTTGTAGAGATCCTTGATCGGGTTGAAACCGCCGTTCATGTCGCCATAGAGCGTAGCATATCCGACAGACATTTCCGACTTGTTGCCCGTCGTCACCACCATCGAGCCGAACTTGTTGGAGATCGCCATCAGGATGGTGCCGCGGGCGCGGCTCTGCAGATTTTCCTCGGTGATGCCGCTCTCGGTCCCTTCGAAGAGATCCGACAGGGCCGACGTGAAGCCCGTCACCGGATCCTCGATCGGCACGATGTCATAGCGGCAGCCGAGCGCCTTGGCGCAATCGGCGGCATCCTTCAACGAATCCTGCGACGTATAGCGATATGGCAACATGACGGTGCGCACACGCTCTTCGCCGAGCGCGTCGACGGCAATCGCCGCGCAGATGGCAGAGTCAATACCGCCGGACAGGCCAAGCACGACCGACTTGAAGCCGTTCTTGTTGACATAGTCGCGGAAGCCCAGCAGGCAGGCGCGATAATCCGCCTCCTCGCCCTCCGGAATATGGGCCATCGGCCCTTCGGCGCAATGCCAGCCATCGCCGTTCTTCTTCCAGGTCGTCACCGCAAGCGCGGTCTCGAACTGGCTCATCTGGAAGGCCAGGGTCTTATCTGCATTGAAACCGAAGCTGGCGCCATCGAAAACCAGTTCGTCCTGGCCGCCGAGCTGGGCGGCATAGATCATCGGCAGCCCTGTCTCGATGACCTGCTTCAGCACGACCTGATGGCGCACGTCGACCTTGCCGCGATAGTACGGCGAGCCATTCGGCGACAGAAGGATTTCCGCACCGCTCTCAGCCAGCGTCTCGCAGACGCCGAGCTCGCCCCAGATGTCCTCGCAGATCGGGATACCCAGCCGCACGCCGCGGAAATTGACCGGACCGGGCATGGCGCCCTGATCGAACACGCGCTTCTCGTCAAACTCGCCGTAGTTCGGTAGGTCTACCTTGTCACGGATCGCGATCACCTTGCCGCCATCGAGCACGGCAATCGAATTGTAGCGGCCGGTCTCGTCCTGCCGGGGAAAGCCGATGATGACGCCGGGGCCGCCATCGGCGGTATCGGCAGCGAGAGCTTCCACCGCTTTCCAGCAGGCGCGGATGAATGCCGGCTTCAGCACCAGATCTTCCGGCGGATAGCCGGAAATGAACAATTCCGTCAGCAATAGGAGCTGCGCGCCTTCGCGTGCTGCTTCGGCGCGGGCCTCGCGCGCCTTGGCGAGATTGCCGGAGACGTCGCCGACCGTCGGATTGAGCTGCGCGACGGCGATGCGGATGGTGTGGGTAATCTGGCTTTGCTCTGTCATGCCATACATTTAGCGATGCCATCTTTCTTCCGCAACCGCCTTCCTTCCCGCACACGCATCAAAGATCGCACTACACGCAGGGGAGGTATTTTTGCCCCAAAAAATACCAGGCCAGCCTTGCGGTTCATGAAGCATTCATGACAGAAGCGTGACACTTATATGAATATTTGTAGCTTTTGGAGAAAGCATTGGTCGCATTGGTCATCGAGTCCGCCTTGGCGGGCAAGCTTGCCCTTTTCCAGAAGATCGGCGCGGCAAGACAGAAGTCTGCCGCTCTGCGCCTGCTTCTGAGCCTCACGCTGACCCTGCTTTTCTCCCTGTCCATCGTCATGACGGTCGAATGGGTCGCACGCGGCGAATTCGCCTCCGCTTGGACCTATCTCCTTTCCCCGTCCCGTCCGGGCCTTGCCACCATCGGCGTTGTCATGCTGACCATGCTGACGCTGGATGCCTTGATCGGTCGCGCGCATCTATCCGCTTTGATCGTCGCTCCGGTGC
This sequence comes from Rhizobium sp. AB2/73, assembly GCF_020871915.1. NCBI lineage: Bacteria > Pseudomonadati > Pseudomonadota > Alphaproteobacteria > Hyphomicrobiales > Rhizobiaceae > Rhizobium > Rhizobium sp. AB2/73. The sequence continues at coordinate 1,725,237 of NZ_CP067071.1, forward strand.
TGCTCATACCGGCCTTCATTTCCAGCCAGAAGCAGAATTTTCTCTCCGATCCGCTCTACCCTTCGGACTTCCTGTTTGGGCGGCAGATCATGGAGCTGATGCCGGTCATGGTACGTGATCGCCCTTGGACGGCGATTGCCCTGGCAATCGGCATCATCGCCGGCACCGGCGCCATGATCCTGTTCTGGCGCTATATCCTGAGCCACACGTTCGCACTTTCGCGAAACGAGCGCCTTGCCCGGCTTTCGATCTGCCTGCCGCTGGCAGCACTTTTCGCCTCGCAGATGGACCCCACACAATATTCCTATGTTCGCGAGAAGCTGGGGATCATACCGATCGTCTGGGACCAGACGGAAAATTACAACCACAACGGCTTCATCGTCGCCTTCGCGCTAAACCTGCCCATGGCCGACATCAAGTCACCGGCCGGATACGGCCATGGCGCCATCGACGCCATGCCCGCAAGAAATTACGGCTATCTCTCCGGTCCGCGCCAAAAGCCCGACATTATCATGCTGATGAGCGAATCCCTCTGGGATCCGACTCGGCTTTCCAACATCGCCTTCACACCGGATCCGATGCCGACGATCCGCGCCAGACAATCGGGCAATGTCTTCTCGCCGGAATTCGGCGGCATGACCGCCAATGTCGAGTTCGAGGCACTGACGGGTTTTTCCAACGCCTTTCTCCCCTATGGCAGCATTCCCTATCAGCAATATGTGCGCCGCCCGCTGCCGTCGCTTGCCACTTTCTTCCGCGGCGAAGGCTATACGGCGCGCGCACTGCATCCTTTCAGCGGTTGGTTCTGGAACCGTAACGAGGTCTACCGGGCTTTCGGCTTCGAAGAATTTCATACCCAGGAGACTTTGCCGCCCATGGATAAACGCGGCATGTTCGCCGCTGACGACTCCCTTATGAAGGAAATCATGAGCGAAGGAGACGCCGCCGAGCGTCCCTTCTTCTTCTTCGCGGTCACTCTTCAGGGACATGGGCCTTACGAAGCCGACCGCTATTCCGAGAATACCGTCGATATCGCCGGCAATTTGAACGACGATGATCGTGCGGCGCTCGCTACCTATGCACAGGGCGTTCGCGAAGCCGATGACAGCCTGAAGATGCTGATGGATTGGGCCGAAAAGCGCGACCGGGAAACCATTATCGTCCTCTGGGGCGATCATCTGCCGCCGCTCGGCAGCGTCTATCCGAACACCGGCTACATGCCGCAGCAGGTGGCGACCCGCAAGGCGCCGCTCGACGTCATGAAGAAGGAGCACGAAACGCCGCTCGTCGTCTGGTCGAGCAAGAAGGGCGTTCGCAAGGACATCGGTACCATCAGCCCCTCGCAGCTGCCCTATCACCTGCTGAAAACGGCAGGCTATGAGCATCCTTTCTACACGGGCTTTCTCGGCCGCGTGCAGAAGAAATACAACATCGTCGACCGCTATCAGCTGGCAACCCGCGACAGCCAGACCTTCCCCGATTGGGGCCGCAAGGAGCCGGAGCTTGACCCGACCGTGCGCGACTATCGCTATCTGCAGCACGACATGATGTTCGGCCACCAATATGGTTTGGGGCGCTTCTTCCCGTCTCATGCGGAGCTGATGGGCCAGGAAGACAGCTAGCCCATTATAAACATGAGTCAGTGCGGGTGTTCTTTTGCGATAACAGTACGCGCAGCAGCTCCATGCGCAATCGAGTTTGAAACCCTTCCCTCGTTGCATTTTTCCCCGTTGGTCGAATAGTTGCATTCAATGCTACTTGGACCTCGGAGCCCTTCCAATGCATAATCTTCCCAACTTCGTTCATCTGCATTTTGACAAGACGGCCGATCAGCTTGGCGATATCGAAAAGCGCGTTCTCAAAAAGGCGCACGAGCGGAAAATCATCTCCACCGATATCAACGCCGCCATCTCGGCGGAATCCTCCCGGGGGCAGCGTCTCGCTGATAGCATCGCCCGCATCGGTGGCTCATGGTCCTTCATCATCGCCTTCCTGCTGTTTCTGGCGCTCTGGTGCGTCATCAACACGATCCTCCTCACCACGAACGCCTTCGACCCCTATCCCTTCATCTTCCTGAATCTCGTTCTCTCCATGCTCGCCGCGATCCAGGCCCCGATCATCATGATGTCACAGAACCGGCAGGCCGAGCGGGATCGTTTCGAGGCAGCCAAGGATTATGAAGTCAATCTCAAGTCCGAGCTGGAAGTGCTGTCCCTGCATCAGAAGATCGATATGCAGGTGTTGACTGAGCTTGCGGTGGTGCGCGAAGAACTCGCCAAGCTCAGCAAGCTCGTTACCGAAAAAGGTGGTATGTGAGGGTTAATCGGAGGGGCCGGCCGTCAGCAATCCCGGTCGTCCCTGCCGGTATTGCGGCAGTCCGTCGCTGATCTCGTAATAATCGCCCTTGTCGGCGCAAAAGATATGATAACCCATCTCAAGGCCGCTCGGCTGATCGAACAGACCGGCCATGATCGATATTTCATCGGCGCCATCGGCCACCCAAAACAGAGCCGAGCCGCAGATCCTGCAAAAACCACGGCGAGCGAATGTGCTGGCACGATATCAGGTGATCGCCTCTTCTCCCTCGATGACAAGATTTTCGCGTGCGACATTGGTCGCGGCATAATAGAGCCCGGTCTGCTTGCGGCACTGCGAACAATGGCAGGCGACCACCTCGCGCAGTTTTCCGTGCGTCCTGAAACTTACACTGCCGCAGAGGCAGGCTCCCGTGTGTTCGTCGCTCATCATTGCTCCCCTTGTTTTGAAGGCAGCCTTGCCGAGAACGGAATTTGGGTCAATTTCAAAGAACTGAAGCGTCTTTCAGCCGAGCTGATCGCTCCTAGCCCAAAAGCGAATGGGCCGGTTTTCGCCGGCCCATTCGAGAGATCATGAATGCGGCTTCGCTCAGCCGTGTGCGCGCATACGCTTCTCGTCCCGACCGCCCTTCATCCGCTCAGCGAGCAGGAAGGCGAGTTCCAGCGCCTGGTCGGCATTGAGACGGGGGTCGCAATGCGTGTGATAGCGATCCTGCAGGTCCTCGGCGCCGACCGCGCGGGCGCCGCCCGTGCATTCGGTCACATCCTTGCCGGTCATCTCGATATGGATGCCGCCCGGATGCGTGCCTTCGGCGCGATGGATTTGGAAGAAGCTTTCCACTTCCGACAGGATGCGTTCGAACGGGCGCGTCTTGTAATTGTTGAGCGTGATCGTGTTGCCGTGCATCGGGTCGCAGGACCAGACGACCTTGCGACCTTCCTTCTCGACGGCACGAATGAGGCGCGGCAGGTTGTCGGCAACCTTGTCGTGACCGAAACGGCAGATCAGCGTCAGGCGGCCGGCTTCGTTCTGCGGGTTCAGGATGTCGATCAGATTCAGCAGATCGTCCGCCTGCAGCGAAGGGCCGCACTTCAGACCGATCGGGTTCTTGATACCGCGGAAATATTCGACATGCGCATGATCGGCCTGCCGCGTACGGTCGCCGATCCAGAGCATGTGGCCCGAGGTGGCGTACCAGTCGCCGGTTGTGGAATCGACGCGGGTAAAGGCTTCTTCATAGCCCAGAAGCAGCGCTTCGTGGCTGGTGAAGAAATCGGTTTCGCGCAGGCTCGCATTGCTCTCGGCGGTGATGCCGATCGCACGCATGAAATCCATGGTCTCGCCGATGCGGTCGGCAAGCTTGCGGTAGCGCTCGCCCTGCGGGCTGTCCTTGACGAAGCCGAGCATCCACTTCTGCACGTTTTCCAGGTTCGCATAGCCGCCCATCGCGAAGGCGCGCAGCAAGTTTAGCGTCGCGGCAGACTGGCGGTAAGCCATCATCTGACGCTCCGGATTGGGAATGCGAGCTTCTTCGGTGAAATCGATGCCGTTGATGATATCGCCGCGATAGCTCGGCAGCGAGATGCCATTCTGCGTTTCGATGTTCGACGAGCGCGGCTTGGCGAACTGACCGGCAATGCGGCCAACCTTGACGACCGGCAGCTGCGCACCGAAGGTGAGCACGACAGCCATCTGCAGGAAGGCGCGGAAGAAGTCACGGATCGTGTCGGCACCGTGTTCTGCAAAGCTTTCGGCGCAATCGCCGCCCTGAAGCAGGAAACCGTTGCCCTCTGCGACATTGGCGAGATGCGCCTTCAGGCGACGGGCTTCACCGGCGAAAACGAGCGGCGGATAGCTTGCAAGTTGGGCTTCGGTTTCTGCCAGCGCTGCCTTGTCCGGAAAATCCGGCACCTGCTGGATCGGTTTCTGCCGCCAACTGCTCGGGGTCCAATTCTGTGCCATCTCACTCACCTGCTTGTACGCCCGATCTTTTTCGGGCGGCCCGTCGTCGTAAATAACGCGCGCTTATAAACCTTTGCCGCCCGCTTGCAAAGGCGGGCAAACTACTGTGCGAATCTTTTATGGTGCAGTCGATCTCAGAGCTAAAACGACCGCGTTACACGCGCTCGCCGTTGCGAATGCGGTAGCTCGGCGAATACATCGTCACCAATTCTTCCGCCGCCGTCGGATGCACCGCCATGGTGCGGTCGAAATCGTCCTTGGTACAGCCGGCCTTCAGCGTGATGCCGAGAAGCTGCGCCATCTCGCCGGCATCGTGGCCGAGAATATGGGCGCCGATGACCTTGCGGTCCGCGGCATTGACGATTAGCTTCATGATCATCTTCTCGGCTCGGCCCGAAAGCGTCGCCTTCATCGGCCGGAACTGCGCCCGGTAAACTTCGAGCTCCGGATAACGCTTGGCAGCGTCTTCCTCGGTCAGACCGACCGTGCCGATCTCCGGCTGCGAGAAAACGGCCGTCGGGATGAGTTCGTGATCCGGTCGGGTCGGATTGTCCTTGTAGACGGTCTCGATGAAACACATGGCCTCGTGGATCGCCACCGGCGTCAGCTGTACCCGGTCGGTGACGTCGCCGAGAGCGAAGATATTCGGAACGGAAGTGCGCGAATATTCGTCGACGATAATGGCGCCCTGCTCGTTGATTGCGACGCCGGCAGCCTCAAGCCCGAGATTTTCGGTATTCGGAGTACGGCCGAGCGCCAGCATGACGGTATCGACCGTCAGGAGCTTATCGTTCTTCGTCCGAACACTGAGCCCGCCCTCCGCCTTCTCGACGTACTCGATGATGTCATGGCAGAGAATACGGATGCCCTTCTCCTCCATGGCCTCGTGAAGGCCTTTGCGCAGGTCGTGATCGAAGCGCGAGAGTATCTCGGCGCCGCGATAGATCAGCGTCGTCTCGACGCCCAGACCATGAAAGATGTTGGCGAACTCGACGGCGATGTAGCCGCCGCCGGCAATGAGGATCGATTTCGGCAGTTCCTTCAGATGGAACGCTTCGTTCGAGGAGATGCAAAGCTCGTGACCCGGCAGCGCCGTGTGCAGGTTCGGCCGGCCGCCGGTCGCAATGACGATCGTCTCGGCGGTCACGGTCTGCCCGGTCTTCAGCAGCTTGATCGTATGGGCATCCACGAGCTCCGCGCGTGTGTCAAAAATATCCGCCTTGGCATTATCGAGCCCCTTGCGATAGAGGCCCTCCAACCGGGCGATTTCCTTGTCTTTCGCCTCGATCAGCTTCTTCCAGTCGAAGCTGCTTTCGCCGACCGTCCAGCCGAAACCGGCTGCATCCTCGAAATGCTCGCTATATTGCGAGGCGTAGACGAACAATTTCTTCGGCACGCAGCCGCGAATGACGCAGGTGCCGCCATAGCGATATTCCTCGGCGATCCCGACCTTCTTACCAAGCGATGCGGCCACGCGCGCGCTGCGCACACCGCCCGAGCCGCCGCCAATCACGAAAAGGTCGAAATCAAACGAAGGCATGGATCGCTCCTGTAGACATCAAGTTGCGCGCGAAGCGCCTTTAGGGGTCGGCACTCATATAGGGAGCCTGAACTCAAAAAGAAAAGCCCGGAATCGATCCGGGCTTCGAATTTGCAACTGCTTGCCGCAGATACCGAAAACTACAAACCCAGCTTTCGAAACCATTGCGGCGGCGAACCGTTGATTACTGCTTCGGCGCCGGCTGAGCGGCCGCACCGGCATCCGGCGTAACGACCGGCTGCTTGACGACCTTCTGCAGGGCATCGTTGCTCTGCTTTGCGAGATCGCGCGAAATGCCCTGGCTCCAGATATCGGCCGCCTTGTAGAGTTCGCGGGTGGCGAGCGGACCGTCCTTGAGAAGCTTCTTGCCTGCCGCCGAATTGTAGAAATCTGCAATCGCCTTCAGTTCGTCGGCAGAGAAGGCCTTGGCGTAGGTGATGGCGGCTTCACGCTCGAGATCGGCGCGGCGCGGCGCCAGAGCCAGGGCGGTCGCGTCGACGGTCGAGTTGATCGCATCGCCGAAATTCGGGTTTGCCTGGATCATCGTGCTCTTCAGCTGCTCGGCGAGGTTCGGCAAGATGTTGTCGAACTGGTTGGTGATGCCGAGAGCATTGATCGCGGCGCGGGCAGCCTTGATCTGATCCTCGGAAACCTCTTGAGCGCTTACGGAACCGAAAGCAATGCCGGAAAGAAGAATGGTTGCAGCGGCAAGACGGCCAAGACCCGCAAATTTGATCATGAGATGAGTGCTCCTATGTATTGTTCGCCTGCAACGTGCGCGCACCGGCGGGGCCGGCAATGATCGCTTGTGTCGCCATATGGATAAAGAGCCCGTGTTCGACAACGCCGGGAATCGAATAGAGCTCGCTCGACAGCGCCTCTGCATCAGGAATACGGCCGAAAGATGCATCGACGATGTAATGCCCCCCATCGGTGACAAAGAAACTGTCGCCCGCGCGGCGCATGTTGAGCGCGCCGGAAAGCCCAAGACGCGAGGCCGCCTTCTCGATGAGGATGCGAGTGGAAACGAGACCGAAGGGATTGACCTCGATCGGCAGCGGAAAGGCTCCGAGGGTCTCAACGACCTTGCTCTGATCCGCGATCACGATCATGCGGGCTGACGAGGCCGCAACGATCTTCTCGCGCAGCAGCGCACCGCCGCCGCCTTTGATCAGCGTCAGCGCGCCATCCAGCTCATCGGCTCCGTCGATGGTCAGATCAAGTTCCGGAAGCTCATCGAGCGACTTCAACGGCACGCCGAGTTCGTTGCAGAGCTTGGCCGTTCTTTCAGACGTGGGAACGCCCTCAATCGAGAGGCCGGCGGCGACCTTTTCCGCGAGCAGGCGAACGAATTCCTCCGCCGTGCTGCCGGTGCCGATCCCGAGCCGCATGCCGCTTTCGACGTGAGCGAGCGCGGCTCTCGCAGCCTCGATTTTCATCTGGCGGGCGTCCATGCGCCACCTGCTCCCATTGTTACGTTGGTCTGCTGTTTACACGGCTCTCCAGCCAAACGAAAGCCAAAATAACGGCATGATATAGAAATCCCCGAGCCCCTCCCGCCTAGGCTTTCCGGCACTTCAGTTGCAATTGCCCGCGCGATCTTTTAACTCCGGAAGACGTACTCTTTTCTATGCAAAGGCCGATTCCTCGTGAAATCTCCCCTTGTCGTATTCGATCTCGACGGCACGCTGCTGGACACGCATGCGGACCTGATCGTCAGCCTGAACCATACCATCGCCGCACTCAAGCTTCCGCCGGTCACTTACGACGACGTGACGCATCTCGTCGGCAACGGCGCGCAGGTGATGATCGAGCGGGCCTGCAAGCTGCATGGCTATACGCTGACATCGGAAGAATTACCGGCTCTGCTACAGCGCTTCATAACCCATTATTCCGAGACGATGCCCGGCGTCACGCAGCCCTACCCCGGACTCCTGGCCGCGCTTACAACACTGCGGAACAAAGGCTACAAGCTTGCCGTCTGCACCAACAAGATGGAATCGCTTGCGCGCACACTTCTCGACCGGCTCGAATTGACCCAATATTTCGAGGCCATTACCGGCGGCGATACCTTCACCGTGCGCAAGCCGAATGCAGAACACCTGATCGGCACCGTCGAGCGCGCGGGCGGCGACATCGCCCGGACGATCATGATCGGCGACAGCATCAACGACATCCTTGTCGCCCGCAATGCCGGCGTCCCTTCCATCGCAGTCCCCTTCGGCTACTCCGATGTCGGCATCGAAACCCTTGGACCGAACCGCATCATCTATCACTATGATGAGCTGACGCCGGAACTGGTCGAGGGATTGCTGGCGGCCTGAGACACAGCAGTTCTTCAACAAAAAAACGGCGGCACATGGCCGCCATTTCTGTTTTCGCCACTGAACAGACTTTAGATCTGAGCAGTCCGCGCCTTTGAGGTCGCATCGAGCGCCTTCTGCGTGGCAGCATCGCGATCATAGACATCGTTGAAATACTGGATCACGCCGTCCTTGTTCGGCCAAGCGGTGAAATAGGCGATGTAGATCGGGAACTTCTGCGGCACGGCCACAGCCTTGTTCTGGCCGGTGGCGATCTGCTTGGCGACGTCGTCAACCGTGGTGTTCAACACGGCAGCGGCCATCGCGCGCGGATCGGCAAGACGGACACAGCCGTGGCTGAGTGCGCGCATATCCTTCTTGAAGAAGCTCTTCTGCGGCGTGTCGTGCATGTAGATGGCGTGCGAGTTCGGGAAGAGGATTTTCAGTTCACCGAGCGCGTTGTCGCTGCTCGGCGGCTGGCGAACCGAAATGCTCTTCGTCGAGCCATACCAGTCGACGCTGGACGAAGCGACGGCGCGACCGCCCACTTCGACCTGATAGCCCATGCGATCGAGATAGTTCGGATCGGAACGCAGCTTCGGCAGCATCTCGTTGATGATGATCGACTGCGGAACGCCCCAGAACGGATTGAATTCGACCGTCTGCACCTGATTTTCGAAGAAGAAGGTCTGGTGCTGCTTGCTGCCGACGACGACGCGCATCGACAGCTGCTCCTGATTATTATTGTAGTAATAGACCATGAAGGCCGGCTGATTGATGAAGACGTAGCGCGGGCCCAGTTCGTCCGGCAGCCAGCGCAGCTGCTCCATGGCGATGACCAGCTTCTGGATCTTCACATCGTTGTTCTCGCCGACCATGGCGCGAACGGAGGACGGGCCGATCACGCCGTCGGCCGTCAAACCCTTTTCGCGCTGGAAGTCCTCGACTAGCGACACGAGCTCGGGCGTATAGCTCGGCGTGCCCAGATACGCGGAGAAAAGATCGGCGTGAGCCGTCTTCAGTGCATCCGAACCGCGATGCTCGATGGCCTTGACGATATTGGCCATTTCCGGCGAGCTATCACCCGGCTTCAGCGTACCGGCGAGCGAAATGGAAATGTGACCGCCGTCCGTCCCGGCCTCGGAACGCAGCTTCGCAAGCTCCGCCTTCAATTCCATGAATTGCGGGTTGGACGGGCTGCGGCTGTTGAGATAGGCGGCAGCATCGGGGCTGGCGCGCAATACATCGAGCATAGCCGTCAGATTGACGTCCTTGCGCTTGAAGTCGTGATAGCCGGAGATCTTGTTCGGGTCGAGGCGACCGCGAACCGTATCCTGGACGAACATCAGCACCTTGCTGGAGAGCGTGAGCTCAAACTGCATGAGAGCCCGATCACGCAGCACCGGGTCGGCATTTGCGGCATTGTCGCCGGGCAGCGTTACCGCATAGTCGGCAGGATCGAGGCCGACGGAACCGGCATCGGCAAGGACCGCCATCGCGGCCTTCGCCTTGTCGCTGACGGCATGATCCGCAACCCAGAGAAGCGGCTTGCTCTGATCGGCATAATAGGCTTCGATCGCCTTGGCGATATCGTTGGTCGCCATGACGCGGGCATCCGCCAGATAGCGGCGCTGCGAAACTTCGGCATCGATAGCGACCGGCGTGGGAGAGGCGTCTGCAACGGCGCCGGTCACAACCGGATCGGCGAAATGCACCGTCGACACCAGACGCATCTGGTCGGCCTTGTAAGTATAGTATTTCGGCGCATCGACGGTCGGCAGCGGCTGCTTTGCCCGCGGAGGCTCAACGGAGTTCAGCGTCTGCGCCGGGTTGACGGGAACCGGAGCCGAAACCTGCGTGCTCTGCTGACGGCCCTGACCGCCACGGATAAAATCCATGAGGGTCATAGCACTTGCGGAGGTTGCGCCAATCGAGGAAAGGCAGCAGGAAAGAGCCAGGACGGATGCTGTGGCTTTGATGGCAAGTTTCATTCTCTAATCAGTCCCTGTGTCGTACGGTAACTTCGAGCTCGACGGTGCTGTTTTCAACTCGGCCGCGATGTCTCAGACATCATACACCCGACACACTGAAAACGACGAGACCCCGCCTTTCGTTCAATGCCTCAACTTCACGTGACGAAGCAGTGGCGACTTCCGCGCTTAGTCCACACCGAATTATGAAATTATTGGTTAATCTTTTATTGAAATTTGCCGGGCTTTTTGAGGGGCGGTAAATGCGCCTCCGCGAATATATGCCAGGCGTGTTAAAAAGAGCACGCCCGACGATCGCATTCAAACATGATGTTTATAATCATGAATTGCGCTTTGATGTTTTCATGAGCACGGTTCGCACCTATATGGCTGCTATCTGTCTCAATGGAAAGCAGGACCACGAAGATGACGTCCACCCGCACCGAAACCGATACCTTCGGCCCGATCGAAGTCGCCAGCGACCGCTATTGGGGGGCGCAGGCCCAGCGCTCGCTCGGCAATTTCAAGATCGGCTGGGAAAAGCAGCCGCTCTCGGTCGTGCGCGCCCTCGGCATCGTCAAACAGGCGGCTGCGCGGGCCAATATGGAGCTCGGCCAGTTGGATCCGGCGCTCGGCAAGGCAATCGTCGATGCGTCACAGGAAGTCATAGATGGCAAGCTTAACGATCATTTCCCGCTTGTCGTCTGGCAGACCGGCTCGGGTACGCAGTCGAACATGAATGCCAACGAAGTGATCTCCAATCGCGCGATCGAGATGCTCGGCGGCGTCAAGGGTTCGAAAAAGCCCGTACATCCGAACGATCACGTCAACATGAGCCAGTCGTCGAACGATACCTATCCGACTGCCATGCACATCGCCTGCGCCGAGCAGATCGTCCATCATCTGCTGCCGGCGCTCAGGCACTTGCATGCGGCCCTGGAAAAGAAGGTCGCCGCCTTCACCCATATCATCAAGATCGGCCGCACCCATACGCAGGATGCAACACCACTAACGCTCGGCCAGGAATTCTCAGGCTATGCCGCGCAGGTCGCCTCCTCCATCAAACGCATCGAGCTGACCCTGCCGGGCCTTTGCGAACTCGCCCAGGGCGGCACCGCGGTCGGAACCGGGCTCAACGCGCCGATCGGCTTTGCAGAGAAGGTCGCTGACGAGATCGCCCAAATCACCGGCCTGCCCTTCGTTACCGCCCCGAACAAGTTCGAGGCGCTGGCTGCCCATGATTCGATGGTCTTCAGCCACGGCGCTATCAATGCGGCGGCAGCCGCGCTCTTCAAGATCGCCAACGATATCCGCTTGCTGGGTTCCGGCCCGCGATCCGGTCTCGGCGAACTGGCACTGCCGGAAAACGAGCCGGGCTCGTCGATCATGCCGGGCAAGGTCAATCCGACGCAATGCGAAGCGCTGACGCAGGTCTGCATTCACATCTTCGGCAACAATGCGGCCCTCACCTTTGCCGGCAGCCAGGGCCACTTCGAGCTCAACGTCTACAATCCGATGATGGCCTACAACTTCCTCCAGTCGGTGCAGTTGCTCGGCGATGCCGCCGTCTCCTTCACGGATAATTGCGTCGTCGGCATCGAGGCGCGCGAGGACAACATCAAGGCCGGTCTCGAACGTTCGCTGATGCTGGTGACGGCACTCGCGCCGAAGATCGGCTACGACAATGCCGCCAAGATCGCCAAGACGGCGCATAAGAACGGCACGACCCTGAAGGAAGAAGCTCTGGCGAGTGGACTGGTATCATCGGAAGAATATGATGCCATCGTCCGGCCGGAAACGATGATCGGTCCGAAGTGAAATCATTGGACGGTGATCGTCGCGGGGAGAAGAAATTGATCATGCGACATCAGCAGCCTCATTAGTAGGTGCCGCAAACACAGAATAGGTCCCCCTCTCCCCGCAATGGGGGAGAGGGCTATGGCGAGGGGCCGGGCACAAGGCTTAGCCATCGGAAGACCACCTGACCTGAGTATGCCCAACTAACGAACCCCACTTTGAAGTTTCGACTTATCAGCCAAACAATTGCTTTTGCCTCCAGCCGGATTTAGACCGTCTCCAAATATCTTCCCCGCCATCCGGCTTGAAAGGTTTCCCAAATGGCTGACGATCTCTTTCCTCTCGGCGATGACGCCACTCCCTATCGCAAGATTTCCAGCGATTACGTCTCCGTCGACACCTTCAAGGGCCAGGAAATCCTGACCGTCGAACCCGAGGGCATCCGCCTGCTCGCCGAGACGGCTTTCGCCGATATCAACCACCTGCTGCGCCCCGGCCACCTGAAGCAGCTCGCCTCGATCCTGGAAGACCCAGAAGCCACCGATAACGACCGCTTCGTCGCCTATGATCTGCTGAAGAATGCCAATATCGCCGCTGGCGGCGTGCTTCCCATGTGCCAGGACACCGGCACCGCCATCATCATGGCCAAGAAAGGCCGCCGCGTCTGGACTGAAGGCGGCGACAGCAGCGCGCTGGCAAAGGGCGTACTCGATGCCTATGAAAAGAAGAACCTGCGCTACTCGCAGCTCGCGCCGATCAAGATGTTCGAGGAAAAGAACACCAAAAACAATCTGCCGGCGCAGATCGATATCTATGAGGAAGGCACCGACGCGTATGAATTCCTCTTCGTCGCCAAAGGCGGCGGCTCGGCCAACAAGACATTCCTTTATCAGGGTACGCCTTCGCTGCTGACTCACGATCGTATGCTGGACTTCCTGAAAGAGAAGATCCTGACGCTCGGCACGGCCGCCTGCCCGCCTTATCATCTCGCTATCGTTATCGGCGGCACGTCTGCGGAGATGAACCTGAAGACGGTCAAGCTCGCCTCGACGCGGTATCTCGACTGTCTTCCCACGGAAGGCTCCGAAAGCGGACATGCCTTCCGGGATATCGAAATGGAGAAGGAAATCCACAAGCTCACGCAGAGCCTCGGCGTCGGCGCACAGTTCGGCGGCAAGTATTTCTGCCATGATGTCCGCGTCATCCGCCTGCCCCGTCACGGCGCCTCGCTGCCGATCGGCCTCGGCGTCTCCTGTTCCGCCGACCGCCAGGCCAAGGGTAAGATCACCCGCGACGGCATCTTCATCGAGCAGCTCGAGACCGACCCGTCCAAGTACATGCCGGAGATCGACGAAGCCAAGCTCTCGGAATCCATGGTCCGCATCGATCTCAACCGGCCGATGGCGGATATCCTGGCAGAACTATCGGCGCATCCGGTCAAGACGCGCCTGTCGCTTACCGGCACCATCATCGTCGCGCGCGACCTTGCACATGCCAAGATCCGCGAGCGCCTGGAAAAAGGCGAAGGCATGCCGGAATACCTGAAAAACCATCCGGTCTATTACGCCGGCCCGGCAAAGACGCCTGCCGGCTATGCGTCCGGCTCGTTCGGCCCGACGACCGCGGGCCGCATGGACAGCTACGTCGACCAGTTCCAATCCTTCGGCGGCTCCATGGTCATGCTCGCCAAGGGCAACCGCTCGCGTACCGTACGGGAAGCCTGCAAGACATATGGCGGCTTCTACCTCGGTTCGATCGGCGGGCCGGCTGCCCGCCTTGCTCAGGATTGCATCAAGAAGGTGGAGGTACTCGAATATCCGGAACTCGGCATGGAAGCGGTCTGGAAGATCGAGGTCGAAGATTTCCCCGCCTTTATCGTCATCGACGACAAGGGCAATGATTTCTTTCAGGAACTTAACCTTGGATAGAATAGCTGTTTTAATTGTGCATATCAAAAGGGGCGCATCGGCGCCCCTTTCTGTAAAACCCTCTTCAATTGTATTATTTTTTGAATAAAACCATGGTGACAGAGGATTTTTCATAATCACATTCTTAATATTTTCTCAAAGAATCTTTGCATAAATAAAGAAGAGATTTAACAAATACATGTTACGGAGCTCACCGATGAGTACGGCGATTGCGCCGAAGGCGCAAATTCCCGACGTGGCAGGGCAAATTACCTACGCCATGCGATCCATGGGGGTCGCACCTATTCCGCGCAATTACCAACTTTTCTACGAAGCTTATATCGGCTCCAATCCCACTCTCACGCGTGAACTGGCAGCTCTGGGCAAAAACGCCACCCAGGAGGAGCTGGACGAGATCGGCGCCAAATATTTTCCGCATCATGCGGGTCGCGTCTTCGATGAAGCGCATACCCGCCTCGCCTCCGAACTCGATGCCGTCCTGCGTGCCCTGCGTCAGGAACAGACAACACTCGAAAGCTATAACCGCCTGCTCGGCGAAACCAGCGAAAGCATAAGCTCCAGAAGCCACAACAGCGCCGAACTGCTACGCAGCGCCATTGACATGCTCGCCACAGCAACCGGCGATACGATGGCTCACGGCGAAAAGACCGTCGAGCATGTCGTGGAGCGCAGCCAGGAAATGGATCTGGTCCGCAAGGAACTCGACGAATACAAGCGTATCGCCAACACCGATTCGCTAACCCGGCTTTCCAACCGCCGCGCCTTCGAAGACCGGCTGATCTCCATCTTCGACAACCAGCTTACCCGGCCGACGACCGCTCTGATTCTTGCCGATATCGATCACTTCAAGCGGGTCAACGACACGTTCGGCCACCCGGTCGGCGACAAGATTCTCGCCACCGTCGCCTCCATCATCCGCGCCAATGTGCGTCGCGACGTTTTCGTCGCCCGCGTCGGAGGCGAAGAGTTCGCTCTCATTCTGGAAGCCACCAGCGTCGAGGACGTTACGACGGTTTGCGAACGGATACGTCGCACCCTGGAGGCGACGCCGTTCAAGAATTCGCGCACCAGGGTCGACTATGGTCCGATCACCCTCTCCCTCGGCATCTGCATGGCTTCGGAAGCAGCCGATTCAGGAGAATTGTATAACAAGGCCGATCTGGCGCTCTACTGCGCGAAGAATGCCGGCCGCAATTGCAGCAGTGTCTATCAGGATGGCATGCAGAAGGATTTCACCAAAAGTTGGCTCATCTACAAGAATTAGAAGCGAAGCCAACCAACCGCCGGCGCGGCTTTCCCAGGCATGTCGGCGGCTTGCTTACCAGAGTGTCTTGGCTGCCCGTACGGGCGCCTCGCGATCATAAGTCTCCTGATCGAAATCGGCCTTCGCCGCCTTCAGCATCATACCCGGCGATGGCAGGCTTGCCGGATCGACGAACCGTTCCGCATTCCACAGCTCGGCCCGCATAATCGCCCGCGCGCACTGGAAATAGACTTCCTCGATCGTAATCACGACAACGCAGCGCGGATGCTTGCCATCCATCTCGAAACTGTCGAGCAAGGCCGGGTCGATCGAGACGACTGCCCGACCATTGAGCCGCATCGTCGTATTCGATCCCGGGATGAGAAACATCAGCGCGATGCGCGGATCACGAACGATATTCGCAAGAGAGTCGACGCGGTTGTTGCCGCGCCAATCCGGCAGATGCAGGGTCTTCTCGTTCTCTACGCGAACGACACCGCCCAAGTCACCACGCGGTGAGCAATCAAGCCCCTCAGGCCCAACTGTGGCCAGAGCCATAAAGGGCGACGCTTCGATCATTCGGCGATAGAGCGGCGTCAGGACGCTCGTGACCTTGGTGATCGATGCCTCGCCGGCGTCGCCATAGAGCTGCTTCAGTTCTTCGACGGATGTGACGATGTGCATGTGGCCTCACGCTTCTCTGTGGTAATCCACTCGGATCCGGCGCGGCACAGCCACTATCATGACGAGCGACGCAGCGGAGTTCGATAGAACGATAGCACTGTCCCGTCATGATTTTCGAGCGGATTTTCCTCCTGAATATCTTCGGTAAGGAAGCGCTGTATGGCGTCGAATACGGGTGCGGCGCTGACGATTCGTCGGTGCCCGAAGCCATTGGCCCAGAAGAGACGGACATGCGCGCCTTCGGCGGCATAGCTGCGCGCATGATCGGCGCTCACTTCTTTGTCGTCCTCGGCATGGATGACGAGAACCGGCCGGCTCGGATCGAGCCGGTCGCGCTTCTGGTCATAGGAAGCGAGCGTCCTGCCCGTTACCAGACGAACCTCGTCTTCGAGGGCCGCCTGCGTGGCCGGCCTCAGCCGCATCAGGCGCCCGAAATCCTTGAAGAGCCAGCCCATGGCGCTCGGCGCACCGATCAGCACCAGCCTACCCGTCTGAAGCGGCTCGATATCAGGCAGAAAGCCTGCGGATGCCAGTGCCAGGGATGCCCCACCAAAGGAGTGTCCGATCGTGGCATCGAAGGCTCCGAAGCGCGCCGAAGCAGCCGCGATAGCGGAAACGGCCAAATGTACATTCAGGAACCGACCGGCCGATCGCCCATGGCCGGGCAAATCGAGCGAGATCACCTCCGCTCCATCGTCCGCAAGGAATGCAGCCAGTTCGGACATGTATTCACTGCTGGAACCCCAGCCATGGACCACGAGATAGCGCTTGCGCGTTCCCTTGGCTCCGCCGTTGAAGCGGTAGGCCATGGCACGGCCGCCCGGAAACGGCAGCATCACCTGCTCTGCTGCGAGAAGACGCTGCCTGCCCTCCATATGCGCCGCCTTGGCCTTCGAGCCGCGTGGGCGACGCGAAGGCGTCAGACAGAAAAGCCGGAAAGCCGCCTTGCCGGCGAGCCGCGGAGACAGCCTTTCGAGACCGGCGAGAACCGACCGGGTGACCTTGAGCGCAAAGGATGGCATAGTGGAAATCCGATAATGTTCAACCATGAACAATAAAGTACAACGATGAACAAAAATCAATCCCTTCCCTGGGACCATCCGCGTTTTCGAAGCTGGATCGCGGTGGCGCGCGCCTGTCAGCTGATGCAACAATCACTCGGACGGGCATTGGCGCATCTCGACATCAAGCCGCCGCACCTCGACATTCTCGTCAACCTGTTTCGCTTTGAAGGCATTTCCCAGCAGGAACTCGCCCGCAAGCTATTGGTCGGCCGCTCCAACATGAGCATGTTGCTGCCGCAGATGGAAAAGCGCGGGCTGATCGAACGGCGCGGCGACAAGCACGACAAACGCGTGCTCCGCCTCTACCTGACGGAGGAAGGGCGCCGTGTAACCGAGGAAGCCATGACCATCCAGACCGCGCTCATCGACCGGATGCTCTCGGATGCGCCGATCGAAGAGTGCAAAGCGATCACCGTGCACATGGAACGCATCGTCAGTCTCCTGCTACAGGAAGAACGTGAACCGCTGAAACTTGCTGGCGATCAATGATCGCCGGCTGAACGCGCCGAAGGAACGACCCGGTTCAACGAGGCGAATTCCCAGATCGCAACGACGACGAGCACGGCCGTGGCAAGAATGCCGAGCTGATAGACCACAACCATCGGCAGTGTAAGCAGCAACAGCGCCAGCCCAACAAGCCCCGCCATATGCGATAGCGGCGGCCGGCCGGTGGTTACCCCCTTGAACCAGAGATTTCCAAGGAGAAAGACTGCCGGTCCGCCGAGTAGCGCGGCTGCAGCGTGCATGTCGGCGGCATCATGTGGATGAGCAAAGAGAAATTCATCTCCGACGACGCTGAGAATAATGCCGGCGAGGATGGGAATATGCGCATAGGTAAACGCCTGCCGGGCGAGGCTGCCGGGCGTATCGTCATGCTCGATGCGATGGGCCGCCCTTTCATGACCGAATTGAAAATAAATCCACCAGAGGGCAACCGTACCGATGAAAGCGGTAATGAATACTGCGACGATCAACGGCGTGACCGGCTGCTCTGCAAAGGTCTTGCCCGCCTGCAGAACGGCCTCGCCGAGACAAATGATGATGAACAGCGCACAACGCTCGGCCAGATGGGCACCCGATACATCCCAGTCTGCCGTCGTCGATTTGCCGAGGCCGGGAACCCGGAAGCCGAGTGCCGGAGCCGAATATTCGATAACGAGTGCGATCAGCCAAAGCACGATACGAACCTCGCCTTCCACCAGCGCCCCTGAAATCCAGAAGACGCCGGACAAAACAAGCCAGCAAGTGATCCGCAGGAAGTTGCGATGGTTAGCGGCGTTGACATTCTTCAGGGCATAGACTGTGAACAGCGAGCGCCCGACCTGCATGAAGACATAGGCGCCGGCAAAGAAAATCGCTTTCTCGCCGAAAGCCTCGGGAATTGCAGCGGAGAGGATAAGTCCCGCAAACATCAGCGTAAACAGCATGATACGCACCGGCATGCGGTCGGGATCGAGCCAGTTCGTCACCCACGCCGTGAAAATCCAGACCCACCACACCGCAAAGATCAGCATGATGGCTTCGAGCGCCCCCAATGGGGTGAAATGCTCGGCCAGCGCATGCGCAAGCTGCGAGATCGAGAAAACGAAGACCAGATCGAAAAACAGCTCGACGAAGGAAACCTTGCTCTCGTTCTTGCTGCCCTTGGCGCGAAGCCAGTTTTCCCTACCCCCAAGGATCATGCTTACGCCCCCTGTCCGTTACTGGAGATTATCTAGTGCGGCTTTCCAACCGGGTCGCGGCTGAGACCCTTTTCCTTCAGCTCAGCCTCATAGGCCGCGAAAAGCTCCTGACCCTTTTCTCCGAGCTCGCGCAGATAGGCCCATGTGAAAATTCCCGTGTCGTGCATGTCGTCGAACCCGATGCGAACAGCATAGTTGCCGGTCCGCGTCATCGACATGATGCTGACGTTGCGCTTGCCCGGTACGGTAACCTTCTGTCCCGGCCCATGTCCCTGGACCTCCGCGGAGGGAGACAGCACCCGCAGCATCTCGGCCGGCAAGTCGAAGCTCGCGCCGTTATCGAACGTCACCATCAGGTGACGGCGATCCTTCGAGACCCGCAATTCGGTCGGCCAAACGTCACTCATCGATTTTCCCATGCCTTTCAGTGTGTTTCCGAGAATTATGCCGCCACAGCTCTACACGCAAGTATAATTGAAAGGCATTTTCCTTGACGCAACAATCGCCTATGCACACATTAGCAGCGTGATGGAGATTTGAGTGAATAGCATGGTCGGTACCATAGGCGGCGCTTCGCCGCTGGCAGCGGATAGAAGCCCGATGATTGACCCTTTCGGGCGCGCGGTGACTTATCTGCGCGTTTCCGTCACCGACCGCTGCGATTTCCGCTGCACCTACTGCATGGCCGAGCACATGACCTTCCTGCCCAAGAAGGATCTGCTGACGCTCGAAGAACTCGACCGGCTCTGTTCCGCCTTCATCGCCAAGGGCGTGCGCAAGATCAGGCTCACCGGCGGCGAACCTCTGGTGCGCAAGAATATCATGTTTCTGGTCCGCAAACTCGGCGAGAGCGTGAAAAATGGCGCACTCGACGAATTGACCTTGACGACCAACGGCTCTCAGCTCGCCCGCCATGCCGAAGAACTTTACGATAGCGGTGTCCGGCGCATCAATGTGTCGCTCGATACTCTGGATCCCGATAAATTCCGCACGATTACCCGCTGGGGAGATTTCTCCAAGGTGATGGAAGGCATCGACGCAGCGCAGAAGGCTGGCCTGAAGATCAAGCTCAATGCCGTCGCGCTCAAAGGCTTCAACGATACCGAAATTCCCGAGCTGCTGCGGTTCGCGCATGGTCGCGGCATGGACCTGACCGTCATCGAGACCATGCCCATGGGCGAGATCGACGAGGACCGCACCGATCAATATCTGCCGCTCTCCCAGTTGCGCACCGATCTCGAGCGTCAGTTCACGCTAACGGACATCCCCTACCAGACGGGCGGCCCCGCCCGCTATGTCGAAGTCACAGAGACCGGCGGCCGCCTCGGCTTTATCACGCCGATGACCCATAATTTCTGCGAGAGCTGCAATCGCGTGCGGCTCACCTGCACGGGCACGCTCTATATGTGCCTAGGGCAGAACGATGCGGCCGACCTGCGCACAGCGCTGCGCGCAAGCGAGGATGACGCCCTGCTCCAGGCCGCAATCGATGAAGCCATTACCCGCAAGCCCAAAGGTCATGACTTCATCATCGACCGCACGCACAACCGCCCGGCGGTCGCGCGCCACATGAGCGTTACCGGCGGCTAAATTAAATCGAGACAATCTGCATGCAGCTTGAGCTTATTCGCAACGCGACGCTGAATCACCTATGGCGGCCATCTGTTGATGATCGATCCTTATTTTGCGCCGCGACACAGTCTCCCGTCCTTTACCGGCCGCTCTCCCAATCCGATGACGGAACTGCCACGTTCGATCGACGACATTCTCCAAGGCGTCGAGCTGGTGATCGTATCGCATCTGCATACCGATCATTTCGATGCCGTTGCCAAGGAGCGCGTGCCGAAAACATTGCCGATCCTTTGTCAACCCGGTGACGAAGGACGTATCCGCGACGCTGGCTTCACAAATGTCACCCCGCTTGCGCAATCGATCACTTGGCAAGGGCTGACAATCACGCCGCGGCAGGGCAGCCACGGTGTCGGACCGGTAGTGGAAAAGATGGGCCTGGTCATCGGATTCATGCTGGAGGCCGATGGCGAACCGACCGTCTATTGGGCTGGCGATACCGTGCTTTACCCTCCGGTCGCCGAAACGATCCGTGAATTCTCGCCCGATATCATCGTCACCCATTCCTGCGGCGCCCGTTGGGACGGCGACCTGATCGTCATGGATGACAAGCAGACGCTCGAAGTCAGCCGCCTCGCCCCGCAAGCGACTATCGTCGCAACTCATATGGAAGCGCTCGATCACGCGACCGTCACAAGCCAGGATCTTCGCCAAACCGCAGAGGCCAGCGGTCTCGATCCGTCGCGCCTGTTAATCCCCGCCGATGGCGAAACGCTTAATCTCTGCCGGTAATTCGTCCACAGCGCCGTGATCGCGACAGTAAGCTTCAATCAAAATGCGCCGAACCATTAGCCCGGCGCATCAACCGGTTATTAGCCTTATCTAAAGCACCGCTTTATGCGGCGCGATACCGCGCATCCGTACTGCTGTAGCTCGCATATTCCACCTCGCCATCGCCGGTACGGAAGCGATCAATCTTTTCCGACAGCATGCCGACCCGTTGGCGAAGGCCGTGGATCTCTGCATTGTTCTCCTCGACCATGGCCGCGTTGCGCTGCGTGATCAGCTCGACTTCAGAGACGGCGCGGGTCACTTCCTCAATACCGGTCGACTGCTCGGTGGTGGCAGACGAAATATCGGCAACCAGCCTCTGGACGCCGGTGACATGGTTGATGATCTCAGCCAGCGCCGCGCCGGTCTGCTCGACCAGATGTACGCCATTTTGCACCTGCGCGGAGCTTGCCGAAATCAGGCCCTTGATCTCCTTTGCCGCATTGGCGCAACGCTGCGCCAGTTCACGCACCTCCTGCGCGACGACGGCAAAGCCGCGGCCCGCTTCGCCGGCACGGGCTGCCTCGACCCCTGCATTTAGCGCCAAGAGGTTGGTTTGGAAGGCGATCTCGTCGATGACGCCGATGATCGTGGCGATCTTCTCGGAGGAACGGTTGATCTCGCTCATGGCGCCCACAGCCTTGGCAACCACTTCGCCCGATTGCGTTGCATAGGCCTGCGTCTCATTGACGGAGCTTGCGGTCTGCCGTGCACGATCGGCAGTCGAACGCACGACGTCGCTAAGGCGATGCAGCGCCCGCGAGCTTTCCTCAAGAGCTGCCGCCTGCTGCTCGGTGCGCCGGGCGAGATCGTCAGCCGACATGGCAAGATTACCGGTGCCGCCCTTAATTTCCTCGGCCGTGTAGCGAACGTCCGTCAGCGTCTCGCGCAGAGCTTCGACGGCGTGATTGTAGGTGAAGGCCATTTCCACGAAATCGGCGGAAAGATCCTCACGCATGCCCTCTTCCAGGTTACCGTCGGCGAGCTTGGCGAGAACATCGGCCAGCGCATTGAGCGCCTGCTTCTGCTCGGCCTCTATGCGGGCGCGCTCGGCGGCGCGGCGGGCAGCCTCTTCGGCTGAGAGCGCACGGGCGTTTTCGGCCTCGCGCTCGAGCCGGACGTTTTCAAGCGCGGCATCGCGGAAGACGCTGACGGAGCGCACCATGTCGCCGATCTCGTCGCCGCGATTGCGGCCGTCGATCGCGACTTCCAAGTCGCCGCTTGCAAGGCGCGTCATGACGTCGGTGACGCGCTTCAGCGGACCGCGCAGGGTTTCCACCAGCATCAGGCCGCCGATGATGGCAAGCAGCGTGCCGACGATCATGGCGATGACCGAGACGTTGGCCGAGCGCTCGCTGTCTTCCTTGCCGAGTTCCTGTGCCTGGGCGACAAAGCCGCGCAGCGAGGTCATGGCATCGGCCAGTAGGGCATTGGACTGAACGCGCGTCGTCTTCCAGTCGGCGGCCGTCTGAAGCAGATCGGCCGATCCATTGGTCAGGCCGTCGATCAGCGGCTTCACGTGAGCGGAAAAATCACGCATGGTGGCGTTGGTTTGGCCAAGTTCCGAAATCCTGGCAGCAACGCCCTGCAGATCCTTGAGGTCCGCAAGCACAGGCTCGCGCGATGCAGCATCGCGGACATTTTCCATACGCGAGGCATGCAGGGTCAGGCGATCGACGAGACCGAGCGCCTGATCGACGTGATCCAGAAGCTCCTTCTGGCCATCGATGATCTTGTCCAGGCTGACGAAACGATCGGCGGCGGTATCGCTGTTCTTGGCCGATTGCAGCGTCATCTCGCCTTCGATTTTTACGAAGCTCTGCAGGATCGGCCCCATCGCCTCGACCTTCTGATCGGGCGTGCCCGACCCCTTCAGGACCGCATCGAGCTTGTCGGCAGCATCGGAGGCGTTCGCGACGAGACCGGCACCGCGCTTCGAAACCAGCGCCTTTGAAACCGTCACCTGCTTCAAGATGGCATCGGCGTAGGTGCGTGCATCGGAAATTTCTTCCGTGGAGTCGGCAGCCATTTGCACCTGGATGCGCAGATTGCTCATCTTCTCCGAAAGGCCCTTATAAGCGGCGGCATCGTAGAGCAGTTCCTTGGCGAAGGTTTCCTTGTCGCTGAAATCCTTGCGGATGATGTCGATCTGCTTGCCGGCGGCCTTGGCGGTCGCCTCAATATTTTGCACCGCCTTCCGGATGGCTTGGACATCACTATCCTGCTTCTGTTTGATAGACCAGAGCGTGGCTTCCTGCGTTCGCATCTTGGCGGCGAGCCCGGTGACCGGAACGATTTTGGCGCGCTGATCGTCGCTGAGCAGCCCGCTCAATCGACGGACACCCTGTTCCTGCGCATCGATCTTGTCGGCCAGTGCCTGGCGCGTCTCTTCCGAAGGCGATCCGGTGAATTCCTGCAGGGCGGCCTGCAGGTTCTCGAAATCGCTGATATTTTCGATCGTGGCGCGCGTCACGGTCATGTGACCGTTCAGAATATTGGCGGTGTGATAACCGACGAGGCCGACACCGGCGATGAGAACCACCAGCGGCACCACGAAAATTAGAACCTTGGTGACAATCCTGCGGCCTTGCAAAAGACGATCAATGAAAAACATGCGGCGCCTCAACTGGATTATTAAAAATCTCCAGCGGAGGCGGGATCGTCATTCCTGCTGCGCTGCGGTAGGTGCTTCTGCCTCATGCAAAACCGCTGTGAGCCTCGGGAAATAAGATTGAATAAGGATTAATCGCCTGCCCGAAACTCTTCGCATTGGCAAAAAATTACAACCGCCGTATAATTTCGCGACCATTACGCGAAAAACCGACCTTTCCTTCGCAGCAATTTCGCCGCACTGCACAATCGAATTCAACTGCAGCCAAAGCACAGCCGATTCCAATTTGCCGAAAACGGCGCTAATCCAGATGAGTATATCGGGGGACTCATCTTTCTCATGCGACTGACCAAGAATACGCAGGGTGCGCTCTTCATGGCGGCCTCCATGGCCGGCTTCTCCTGCAGCGATGCTTTGTCCAAGACGGTCATAGCAACGATGAATGCAGGCGAAATCATCTTCATCCGCGGCCTGTTCACGAGTTTTTTCGTCTATCTGCTCGCTCGCCGAATGGGCGCTCTGCGCAATTGGCGCGTCATCCTGCAGCCGATGATTGCGCTGCGCATCGCCTGCGAAGCTCTGGCTGCAGCAACCTATATCACCGCTCTTGGAATGATGCCGATCGCCAATGCCTCCGCCATCCAACAGGCGGTGCCGCTTGCCGTGACGCTGGGCGCGATGATTTTTTTGAAGGAGCCTGTGGGATGGAGGCGATGGACGGCCATTGCCGTCGGCTTCATCGGCGTGCTGATCATCATCAGGCCCGGCCGGGACGGGTTCACGACGGCTGCCCTCCTTGCCATCGCCTGCATGTTTGCGACCGCCGCCCGCGATCTGGCAACACGCTGCATCGACAAGTCCGTGCCGTCGTTGATGGTCACGCTCTGTACCGCAATTTCCATTTCCATATTCGGAGCATTGTGCATCGTCCCCTTCGGCGGCTGGCAGCCAGTGAGCACAACATCGCTCCTGCAAATCCTGCTGGCCTCCGTCTTGGTGCTGATCGGCTACCAGAGCGTCATCTTAGCCATGCGCACGGGCGAAATTTCTTTCGTCGCGCCGTTCCGTTACCTCAGTCTCATCTGGTCGGCCCTGCTCGGCCTGATCGCCTTTGGCGAAGTGCCGGACGGATGGTCTATTTCCGGTGCTGCCGTTGTCATCGCCTCCGGCATCTATACCTTCTATCGCGAAAGCAAACGGCGGACGGCCGAGCTCGTCGCTCAGGAATCAGAGCCCCGCGTTCCCGCCTGAGGTCGAAATCATGTCCGACTTCATCGCCAATCCCGAAGATATTCCCGTCGTTCTGCTTGCGGGCGGCCGTTCCAGCCGCATGGGCGCAAACAAGGCCTTCGCACCGCTCGCCGGCGAAAGTCTGCTAGCTCGCATCGCGTCGAAGATCTCTGAAAAGCAACGCAAGCCTACCGCATTGAATGCGGATGCCGATTGGCCTGACGCTATGGGGATGCTGCTCATACCGGACACAATTCCCGGTAAATTGGGGCCGCTCACAGGTGTGCTCGCTGCGCTGCAGGACGCACGGTCGCGTTATTCTGAAGTCTCGCATATCGCCACCATCCCCATCGACAGCCCGTTCTTTCCTGCCGATGTTGTCGCGCACCTTGCCCACGTCATTCACGGCTCTGACGAGATTGCCATCGCAGCATCCCTTGGTCAGGATCATCCTGTTTTCGGCCTCTGGCCCGTCTCCGCAGCCGACGATCTGGAGCAATGGATCGCCGCGGACGAAAAGCGGCGCGTGAGAGATTTCCTCGCCCGGCATACAGTGCGGCGGGTGGAGTTTCCCGCTATCCAAACGGCAATCGGGCCTCTCGACCCCTTCTTCAACATCAACACGCCAGCCGATCTCGTCGAAGCGGAGACATGGCTGGCAGCTTTGGAACGCATGTCATGACGAAATCTCGGCCCAAAATCTTCGGCATCGCCGGCTGGAAGAATTCCGGCAAGACGGGGCTTGCCGTGCGGCTGGTCACAGAGTTCACACTGCGCGGCTATCGCATCTCGACCATCAAGCATGCGCATCATGATTTCGATATCGACAAGGTTGGCGCCGATAGTTTTCGTCATCGCGAGGCTGGCGCGCATGAAGTCACCATCGTCTCCGGCACGCGTTACGCCATCATGCACGAATTGCGCGGCGCGCCGGAACCGAGCTTTGAAGAAATACTGGCGCGTCTTGCCCCCTGCGACCTCGTTCTGATCGAAGGTTACAAACGCGAACCCATTCCGAAGATCGAGGCGCGCCGACTGGAAGCGGCAAAACGCGAACCGCTCGCCCCGCAAGATCCTCACATCGTAGCCATCGCCGCGGACCATCCGGTTGAAGACGCCGGTTTGCTCGTCGTTTTCGACCTCGACGACACGGCCGCCATCGCCGACTTTATCGCTGCAAAAGTGGGCCTCGGCAACCGGCAGAAATGAGAAGGGCCGCCAGTTTCCCGGCGGCCCTTACTATCAAGCTGTAAGCTGATCCTTACCGGTTCGATGCGACCGGACGCACCAGCGGCGTGATACGGCGAATGGTGACACGGCGGTTTTCCTGCGACGGGCCGAGCGTATTCACCTTGAGATATTGCTCGCCATAGCCTTGGGTGACCAGGTTTTCGGCAGGAATGCCGTAGACATCCGTCAGTACGTTGGCGACCGATTCGGCGCGTTGGTCCGACAGGATCAGATTGCTCTGAGCCGAACCCACCGCATCCGTATGGCCCTCGATCAGGAAGGTTTCTGTCGGATCGCGCTTGATGATCTTCAACATGCCATCGGCGACACCGCGAAGGGTGCTCGCCTGCGACATCGGAATCTCGGCGCTGCCTGTTGCGAAGGTGATCGTATCGAGGTCGATGCGGCGGATCTTGTCGCGGATACGAGCCGAATAGCGGACTTCATTCACCGAATAGATGCGCTCGACCGGCTCGACCGGTGGCTCACGCAGGAAGTCGTAATAGTCGGCGTTGCGGTTCGATGCCGTGTCGATGATGTACTGACTCAGCGGAATGAGCAGTCGCATCGGCGGCAGGCTATCGCCCGGATCGCGGAAGTAGTCGTCATTGTCTGGACGATCTTCCAGCTCCGGCGAATAGAACAGCACATATTCGCGGCCGCTGGCGTCGATGCGCGAGCGCTGGATGATGTCGCCGTAGCGGTTGCGGATCGTCACCACGCGATCGCCATCGGGCTGATCGATCGTTTCACGATAGCGGTCGCGCGGCAATTGTTCGTAGATCGGCCGCTCGCCACCTCGGATGAAGCGCTCACTGTCGTCGTGACGAACGACATAGGTGTTGTCGACATTCACGATGGTCCGGTTGTCCTGATTGATGATGGTCTGGACCGTCGTTCCCTGCGGCGGGACAAAGTCCGGCCGGCGATCGATGCGGCGGCCCTGCTCGCTGGTCACCGCTTCCATCTTGACCGGCTGCTGCGGCTGGGCGCCGGCTGCCGCGCGCTGCGCCTCGGCGTCTGAGGTCGGCGGCTTGGTGTAGGCCGGTGGCGGCTGCTGGGCCGGAGCATTCTGAGCCTGCCCGCTCTGCTGAGCCTGACCCGCCTGTCCACCACCACCCTGGGCGCCCGGAGCAGCGGGGTTCTGTCCGTTGTTCCGATGCTCGCCTCGACGAACCGCATCCTTCTGGCTGTCCAGAACCGCGCTTCCGTTTTCGACCGGCAGGATGACGGGACCATTGGCAGAGGCTGGGTTCTCCGCGATCTTCTTGCGGCGCTCCAGTTCCTGCGGCGAGACCTGCTCGGCCGGAGGCACCTGGATTTCGCCAGCCTGCTGACCATTGCCGTTTGCGGCGGGAGCCGTTGCACTACCTGGGGCCGGCGTCGCGGCGCCATTGGCGGGCTGCTGCTTGCCGGGCTGCGGCGCCGCCGGGTTGCCAGCCTGGGCGGGCTGTCCTTGCGGCGTGCCCTGCTGGGCCGGCTGCTGCGGATTGGCGGCGGGCTGCTCGCCCTGCTGCTGGTTCTGCGGCTGCTTGCCGTGGGTCTTGTCACCACCCTGCTTCTGCCCCTGCTGGGCGCCAGGTGTCGCTGGTGTCCCGGGCTGAGCCTCAGGCTGCGCCTGCGTCTGGGGCTGAGCCTGCGTTCCCGGCTGTGCCTTATGTCCCTGGGCAGGCTCACCGGCCGGTGCCGGCTGTTGCTCAGTGGGCTGCTTTGCCGGAGCCTCGTTCTGACCTTGCGGCTTGGGATGGGCGTTCTGTTCGGGTTGCGCCTGCTTTCCAGGCTGAGCCTCCTGATTCGGCTGTTCGTTGGCGGCGGGCGCCTGCTTCTCCGCCGGCGCCGGCTGCTGTGCCTTCGCACCAGGCTTGGCCTTCGGCGGCTGGGCTTCCGGCTGTGCTTCCGTAGCAGGCTGCTGCTCTATCTTCGGCTGAGGTGCTTCGGCCGGCTGCTGCTTTTGTGGCTTCGGTTGCTCTTGCTCCACAGGCTGCTTGGCCTTCGGCTTCGGCTGCGGGGCTTCTGGCTCTGCCTGCGGAGCGACGGCCTTGGGCTGCGGTTTGGCTTCGGGCTGTGCCTGAGGCTGCTCTTCAGCCGGCTGCTGGCGCTGCCTCTTCGGCTCGGGCGGAGCCTCTGCGGCCGGCTGCTGCTTCTGCGGCTTCGGCTGCTCCTGCTCCGCAGGCTGCTGATGTTGGGCCTTCGGCGGCTGGGCTTCCGGCTGCTGCTGCTTCGGCGCCTTCGGCTGCGGCTCGCCCTCAGGCTCGGCCTGCTTCATCTGGTGCTGCTGTTCGCCGCCACCCTGATGCTTCTGACCCTCTCCGCCTTCGGCAGGCTTCTTGTGTTTGAGCTGCTCCTCATCGGGCTGAGCTGCCGGCGCTTCCTGCTGCGCCACCTCGAAACTGGCATCGGGGGCCATCGCGGCCACATCACCTATGCCATTGTTCAGCGGTGCGATGGGCTGTTCACGAAGTGCCGCCGCTGCTGCCGGCTCGAAGGCGAGCGATAGCGAAAGCAGCGGAAACGCGGCGCTGGCAAATAGTCTGGATCGCTTTCCCATAGGGGTCTCCTCTTATGATCTTTGTCCGCCAAATTGCGAATCTCAGCGGCAAGGCGATTGCCTCAATATCCCGGCCAATTTTCGGTTCTCGTGAGGCTGAATCGCGGCAAGCCGCTATATGTTCCCGCACTATTAGGTTGCCGCAATTAACCCTGGCTGAACGCAGCGGATGGGTTTCGTTCAGATTTCCCTGTGGCGGGCTTGCATTGCGCAAAGGCAGGTTGCCTTCGTAATTCCAGTTGCATTTTCCAGAAAAAAAGTACGAATATCGCCGCAAGGCGGGCCACCGGCCCGCTCCACTCGAGCCGTCTGCCAAAAACAATAATGGGCTGCCGGCCACCAACAGAGAGGGTCAATATGCGCATCTCCACTCGTCTTCTTGCCGCCGCGTCCTTCGCCGCGATGTCGCTTGCCGCCGGCGCGGCGCTTGCCGACGGCGACACGATCGTCTTCGGCACGGACGCGACCTACCCGCCTTTCGAATCGCTTGATGCCGGCGGCAAGTTCACCGGC
The DNA here is from genome assembly GCF_020871915.1 of Rhizobium sp. AB2/73. Taxonomy (NCBI): domain Bacteria; kingdom Pseudomonadati; phylum Pseudomonadota; class Alphaproteobacteria; order Hyphomicrobiales; family Rhizobiaceae; genus Rhizobium; species Rhizobium sp. AB2/73. Next base: position 1,754,258 of record NZ_CP067071.1, read on the forward strand.
TTCGACATCGATATAACCAATGCGCTTTGCGATCACATGAAGGTCAAGTGCACCTTCGTGAACCAGGATTTCGACGGCATCATTCCAGCCCTGCAGGCCAAGAAGTTCGACGCAATCATCTCGTCCATGTCGATCACGCCCGAGCGCGAGAAGATCGTCGACTTCACCAACAAGATTTACAACACGCCGCCGGCAATCGCCGTTCCGAAGGACTCCGCTCTCAAGGAACCGACCGACGAAGCCCTGAAGGGCAAGACGATCGGCGCGCAGTCCTCCACGACCCATGCCAACTACGCCTCCGCCCACCTGAAGGATGCCGAGCTCAAGCTCTATCCGTCGGCTGACGAATACAAGCTCGATCTCAGCAATGGCCGTATCGATGCAGCCATCGACGACGTGGTCGTGCTGTCGGAATGGGTGAAATCGGATGCAGGCAACTGCTGCAAGATGCTCGGCACGCTGAAAAGCGACCCGGTCATCAACGGTGCCGGCGCGGGCATCGCCATCCGAAAGGGCGATACGGCTCTCAAGGACAAGCTGAACGCCGCGATCACTGCGATCCGCGCTGACGGCACCTATAAGAAAATCCAGGACAAGTATTTCGATTTCGACGTCTACGGCGATTGATCGCCCGTCTGTTCCCTGGGAAAAGACGACGGCGGAAGCTTGCTCTTCCGCCGTTTTTGTTTGACAACGAGACGAATATAAGCAGAAACGCGGCAAAAGCCGCTAGGGGAAATACAGCATGAGCGGATTGTTTTCCGCCCTTGGTTCCTTATGGACCTGGTTGAGTACGATTTTTGACCCATTGTGCGGTCCTGCGGGACTGTTCACAGTGTTCAGCATGTTCCGCCCGGATACCATGCTCGCTTGCGGCGATACGGGCTGGGGTGATGAACTGGCTGGCGGATTGAAGATAACCATAGCAGTCTCGGCTCTGACGCTGCCACTTGGGGTCATCATCGGTTTCTTCGTCGCGCTCGCGCAGCAATCGGAGGAAAGGCCGCTACGGCTTGCGGCAGGTGTCTTCACGACGATTTTCCGCGGCCTGCCGGAACTGTTGACGCTCTTCATCATCTACTACGGCATGCAGATCCTTCTGCAATCGCTGCTTGCCAAGTTCGGCTACAATGGCCCCGTCGAGATCAATGCATTCGCGGCCGGCATGGTAGCACTGGCGATCGTCTTTTCCGCCTATTGCTCGGAAGTCCTCCTCTCTGCCTTCAAAGCCATTCCCAAAGGTCAGTATGAGGCGGGCGATGCCCTTGGGTTTCATCGGGCGCGAACCATGCGGCTTATCATTGTGCCGCAACTCGTACGTATTTCCTTGCCAAATCTCGGGAACCTCTGGATGAACCTGCTGAAGGATACGTCCTACGTATCCATCATCGGCCTTGCCGACATCATCAGGCAGACGGGGATTGCCGTTCGTGCCACCAAGGCACCCTTCACCTTCTATTCCATCGCCTGCCTGTTTTATCTGACACTGGCCGTCATCTCTTCCGTCGGCCTCTTCTATCTCGATCGATGGGCTAAACGTGCGGAGGTCCATCGATGAGCCATGCCGAAGTTCTGATCGCAGCGCGACCGGCCCCGCCGGAGACGGTCAGGAAATTGTCCAAGGCGCGCATTGCCGGTTATTTCTTTCTGACCCTCTGGGCCGTTCTCGGTATTTCGCTGCTGGCGATGATCGTCTTCGGCTGGGACGTCGACAAGCTCGAAACCTATGGCCCCAGGCTTCTGCATGGCCTGGGCATCACGATCAAACTGGTCGCCACATCCTTCATTCTCGGCGCGATCCTCTCGATACCGCTCGCTTTCGCCCGTATGTCGAGCAATAAATTTCTAAGCACGCTGACCTACTGCTATGTCTATCTGTTTCGCGGCACGCCGCTGCTGGCCCAGATTTTCATGGTCTATTACGGTTTCCCGAGCTTCCGCTGGTTGCTCGAGGATATCGGCCTTTGGTGGTTCTTCAAGGATCCGTTCTATTGCGGCGTTTTCGCCATGACGTTGAACACGGCCGCCTATCAGACGGAAATCGTCCGGGGTGCCATTCAGAGCGTACCAAAGGGCCAGCGGGAAGCGGCCAGCGCGCTTGGTATCCATACGTGGATCGCCTTCCGCAAGATTATCATTCCCCAGGCGCTCATCGTGGCGCTCCGCCCTTACGGCAATGAGATCATCCTGCTGATCAAGAGCTCGGCCACCGTCTCCATCATCACCGTCTACGACCTGATGGGCGAGACCCGCTATGCCTTCTCACGCACCTACGATTACCAGATCTATCTCTGGGCAGCGATTTTCTATCTCGTCATCGTCGAACTCATGCGGAACGGCTGGGCACGGATGGAAGGCCGGCTGACGCGGCATCTCAAGCGCTGATCTCGCCAAGGCTGCGCCCGGGCGCAACCTTGGCAGCACTCCCATATATATGCTGCTAACATATTGATTTCTGTGAATAAATTTGGCCCATGACATTTTTGTAAAGCTTGAGTTTACCATCTGCTGTTTCCATATTTGAGTGACCATGAGTCACGAAAAAATGGGAACGGAAAGAGAAAGCTCATGCACGACGACATGCAAAAGCAGTTGCAGGGTTATGGGTTGACCACGGCGCAGATCTTCTACCGCCTGCCCGATCATCCGCAATTCCTGCAGACCTATATCTGGCAGGATTATGATCTCGCCCCGAACTTCCCGGAAATGCGCGGCTTCCTGAAATTCTGGCAGGAAACGCTGGATGGCCCGCTGCATTCCGTGCGCTATGTCCATCGCAAGCTGATTTCAGCAACCGAATGGCGGGCCGTGAAGGGCGAATTCATCCTGCACTAGCCACGTCGGGCCTTCGGCGTCAAGACTGCGCCGATTGGGCGATACGGCAAGCATTGCAAAAGCCGATCAAGCGCCTTAATGCCTGCGTGACGAATGGAAGGGCTGTCACTCATGGCAAAGAAGAAGATCGACGAAGACGCGTTGGCGGAAGCCTATAACCGGGCATTGGCGCTGGAAAAGGCCGGCGATATCGACGCTGCGGTTCAGGCCTATGAGAAGGTGCTGGCCCTCGACCCGGAAGACCATGGTGGCGCAGCCGTGCGCATCGCCTCGATGGGACGCGGCGAAACGCCGGTCAAGGCGCCTGATGCCTATGTCGAGACGCTCTTCGATCAGCATGCCGAGGTTTTCGAGGATGTGCTGGTGGAGCAGCTCGGCTACCACGTCCCGGTTCTTGTGCGCCAGCGCCTGCAAGCCCTCGGCCTCGGCCCCTTCAAGCGCATGCTCGATCTCGGCTGCGGCACAGGGCTGACGGGCGGCACTCTGCGCGATATCGTCGAGGATATCACCGGTATCGACATTTCCGAGAACATGGTCGAAGTCGCCCATGAGAAGGACATCTACGAAACGCTCTTCGTCGCTGAGGTCGAGGATTTCCTTGACGATAACGATGAGGACGCCTTCGATCTCATCACCGCGACGGATGTCCTGCCCTATCTCGGCGCGTTGGAGCCTCTTTTCTTCGGTGCGGCGGAGAACATGACGCCCGGCGGGCTCTTTATCTTTTCTTCGGAAACCCTTCGTGAGGAGACCATGGCCGGACGTCCCTATATGGTCGGCCCGCATCAGCGCTTCGCCCATTCGGAAGTCTATGTACGCGAAAGGCTGGCTGCGACGGGTTTCGAACTCGTCGAAATCACCGACATCAACGTCCGCATGGAAGATGGCCAGCCGACGCCGGGTCATCTGGTCATCGCCCGGCGTCTCGCCGATTGAAGCGAAATACATCACGCAGGAAATAGTTATCCATTTGGATAACTATTTCCTTGCGCGACGACCAGCAACCTGATACTTAGCCATTCAGATAAGTATAAGTTCGGAAGGTTGTCGCATGTCTCTTATTCTCTATCAGCATCCGCTCGCCTCGTTCTGCCACAAGGTCTTGATGGCGCTTTATGAGAACGGAACACCCTTCGAAAGCCGCATCATCGATCTCGGCAATGCGGAATCGCGCGCCTCGCTCGTCCGCCTCTGGCCTCTCGCCAAGTTTCCAGTCCTGCGCGATGAAGCACTCGACAGCACCGTTCCGGAGACCAGTATCATCATCGAATATCTCGACCGGCATTATCCCGGCGCAACGCAGCTGTTGCCGACCGAACTTTCGGATGCCCTGTGCGTCAGGCTCTGGGATCGCTTCTTCGATCTCTATGTGCAGGAGCCGATGCAAGCGATCGTCGCGGACGTCCGCCGCACAGACGAGAATCGCAGCCCGCAAAGCGTCGCCGGCGCCGAGATCTTACTGCGCACCGCCTACGGCATGATCGAAAAGCAGTTGGACGGAAAAACCTGGATCACCGGAGACAATGTGACCATGGCGGATTGCGCCGCCGCGCCAGCCCTGTTCTACGCTGAAACCCTCGTCCCCTTTACCAAAGAGCATGGTCGGCTGAGAGCATATTATCAACGTCTTATCGAGCGCCCGTCCTTCGCCCGCGTGCTGCAGGAAGCAATGCCTTATTTCCATATGTATCCTTATAGTGACAAGCTGCCGGCGCAGTTCCGGCCGGAAAAGCCGAATGCTTGAGGAAACACAGGCGCTCGACCGGATGTTCCAAGCCCTGTCCGACCAGAGCCGGCGCGGCATGATCGACAGGCTCGGACGTGGACCGGCCTCGGTCACGGAACTGGCACAGCCTCTCGACATGGCGCTGCCGACGGTGATGAAACACCTGCAGGTGCTGGAAACGAGCGGACTGGTACTATCTGAAAAGACCGGTCGGGTGCGCACCTATCACCTGCGCAAGGAGGCGCTGGCAGCCGTCGAACGCTGGATTGCCGAACGCAAGGCGTCCTGGAACAGGACCTTCGACCGGCTCGACCTCTTTCTCGCTGATACATCGACGGAGACGACGGACGAATGAGCATAAGATCGACAGACCATACGACGATCACCATAGAGCGTCATTTTAAAGCCCCTCTTTCGAAGGTCTTCAATGCCTGGGCAATCCCCGAACAGAAGCAGCAATGGTTTGCCTGTCACGGCGAATGGAAGCAGCTGGATTTCCAGCTCGATTTCCGCACCGGCGGCAGCGAAAGCAACCGTACCGCCTCCACGGACGGCGTCGTGCATGCCTATCAGGCGCGCTATATCGACGTCGTCCAGAACGAGCGCTTCATCTATGCCTTTGACATGATGCTCGATGACGTCAGGATTTCCGTGTCGCTCGCAACGGTCAATTTTGCCCCGGAACCCGGCGGCACGAAAATGACCTTCGTCGAGCAGGTCGTTTTCCTCGACGGCTACAGCGACAATGGTTCTCGTCTCATGGGCACGGAAATCGGCTTCGACAATCTCAGGCTCTACGTCGAGGGGAACGATAGCAAACCGAATTAACCGCGTGCGTCACCAAGGATCGCGGCCAGCAGCTGCCCTTCGAGCTCTGCCAACGCCGGATTGCCATGGCGGCGCGGATGCGGATAGGGAATGGCAAGATCGAGCACGATCCTGCCCTCGTCCAGCACCACAACCCGATCGGCCAGATGCACGGCTTCGCTGACATCGTGAGTCACGAGCACGGCCGTGAAGCCGAGTTCACGCCAGACGCGGTTCAGCAGTTCCTGCATGCTGATGCGGGTCAAAGCATCCAGCGCACCGAGCGGCTCATCGAGCGCGAGGATACCGGGCTTGCTGACAAGCGCACGGGCCAGCGCCACACGCTGCTTCTGTCCGCCGGAAAGGCTGGACGGCCATTCGCCGGCCTTTTCGGCCAGCTGCACCTCGGAAAGAACGGCGGCCGTTTCCTTGCGCGAAATATCCTGCGGGACGCCCTCGCCCAGGCCTACCGCAACATTGTCGGCGACAGAAAGCCAAGGCAGCAGCCGCGGCTCCTGAAACACGATGCGCGTATTCGGTTGCGCGTCGCTGCGGTCGGCTGCCTCAAAACGCAAATGGCCCGCACTCGGCTCTTCCAGTCCCATCAGAATACGCAGCAGCGTGCTCTTGCCGCAGCCGCTCTTGCCGATAACGGCGACGAACTGGCCGGCGGGAATATCGAGATCGATGCCGCGCAGGACGCGGTTGTTGCCGAAACTCTTCTCCAGGCCCTTGATATGGATGGCAGCGGCGCCCGCAACCTGTGGCGTGATATTTGCGGCCTCTGCCCGTGGGCGATCTATCGCGATGCTGCTCATGACAGGTTCCTCAATTCTGATAGGCCGGGTTCCAGCGTAATGCCCTGCGCTCGATCGCCCGGGCGACGACATCGGCGAGCTTGCCGAGGATGGCGTAGATGACCAGCGTCAGCACCACGACATCGGTCATGCCGAACTCGCGGGCATTGTTGGCCATATAGCCGATGCCCGATGATGCCGCGATCGATTCAGCCACAATCAGCGTCAGCCACATGATGCCGAGGGCAAAGCGCAAGCCGACGAGAATGGACGGAAGCGCGCCGGGAAAGATGACCTTCCGGAACAGCGTCCAGCTGCTCATGCCATAGACCCGGCCCATCTCGATCAGCCCGCGATCGACATTGCGTACGCCGTGATAGGTATTGAGGTAGATCGGGAACAGCACACCGAGCGCCGTCAGGAAGAGCTTGGATTCTTCGCCGATCCCGAACCAGAGAATGACGAGCGGCACCATGGCAAGGTGCGGAATGGTGCGCAGCATCTGCAGCGTCGTATCCGTCAGCTGTTCAGACAGCCGCGAGACGCCATTGGCGATACCGAGCAGGAAGCCGATCGAGCCGCCGACCAGCAGGCCGGCGAAGGCGCGGCCGGCGCTGACGAGGATATTGTTCGGCAGCTGCCCGGAGATCGTGGTCTGCCAGAAGGCGATCACGACTGCCGCCGGCGACGGCATGATACGGGTGGAGATCCATCCAAGCGACGAGCCCAGCTGCCATGCCGCGATGACGACGATGGGCAGCAGGAAAGGCAGAAATCTCTGGAACGAGATGCCTTGCCGCGCGACCCTGGCCTGGCGCGTGCGCCGTTCCGAAGCCACGCGGACGAAGGACGTGTCGAATGCCGACATGGGAATCTCCCTTTTGAACTGGCGTTACGAGCCGGAAACGACCTTGAGATTGCCGCCATGACTGCCGCCGGCGAAAATCTGCTTGGCGCCGAATTCATTGCGGAACCCGGCACGCTGCTCGTCACGCTTCAACCCCAGTTCAGGGAAGAGAAGCTCTGCAACACGATAGGCTTCCTCCAGATGCGGATAGCCGGAACCGATCACGGTTTCGATACCGAGCTCCTGATATTCCCGCAGCCTCGCGGCAACCGTCTTCGGCGAGCCGACAAGCGCCGTACCCGCACCGGCACGAACCAGCCCTACGCCGGCCCATAGGTTGGGCGACACTTCGAGCCTGTCGCGGCGGCCGCCGTGCAGCGCGGCCATGCGCTTCTGGCCAACGGAATCGGACTGGTTGACGAATTGCTCCTGAGCTTCGCGGATCGTCTCGTCGTCGAGCTTGGAAATCAGCTTGTCGGCCGCAGCCCATGCCTCTTCGTCCGTCTCGCGAACGATGAAGTGAAGGCGAATGCCGAAGCTGACTTCGCGCCCCCGTTTGGCAGCGGCCGCCCGCACCTTTGCAATTTTCTCGGCCACCTGTGCCGGCGGCTCGCCCCAGGTCAGATACTTGTCGACGCGACCGACCGAAAATTCGATGCCGGCATCGGAAGAACCACCGAAATAGAGCGGCGGGCGCGGCGCCTGCACCGGCGGTAGGCCGAGCCTTGCATTGGTGGCCTTGATATACTTGCCCTCGAAAGTGGACGATCCCGTCTCCAGAAGCTCTTCCCAGACATGGAAGAATTCATCGGCATGGGCGTAGCGCTCATCGTGTTCCAGATGAATGCCGTCACCGGCCAGCTCTGCCGGGCTGCCGCCGACGACGATGTTGAGCAGCACACGGCCATTCGAGACACGATCGAGCGTCGATGCAAGGCGCGCATAATAAGCCGGCGACGCCGTACCCGGGCGGATTGCCACCAGGAACTTCAGCTTCTGAGTATGTGCCGAAAGAGCTGCCGCGGTGACGAAAGATTCTTCGCAGGAAACACCGGTCGGCAAAAGCACGCCCGTATAGCCCAGCCGGTCGACCGCCTGCGCGATCTGCTGAAGATAGCCGATCTCCGGCCCGCGATTGAGATCGGCCGTGCCCAGATAGGTGCCGTCACCGGAGGTCGGAATGAACCAGAGGAAATCGATGGGTTTTGCGGTCGCGGTCATGAAGCTTTCCTGCTTTCTGGATGCGCGTGGTCGGGAGCCACTTCCCGATGTTCGATCCGGATAGTGGCATAGACCAGATATTATATCGACAATGTGGATTTTCTAATCGCCTGTATCTGGCGAAATATTTTTCCTGATAAAGCCCCCGCCCGTAGTGTTTCGGGCGCGGGCGATATCTGCGGATCTTGTCAGCCTCAGCTCGCCCTCGGCCGCCAGACGATGTCCGTGATGTTGAGCTTCTTGGGAACGATGCCAAGATTGTAGAACTCGTCAGCCAGCCCCTGCTGATAGGCGATCGCCGCATCTGTAATGGTCGAGACGCCGCCAAGATTCGCACCCGGACGCGTCAGCACCACCCGCGTCACCTCGGCCGGCACGCCAGTGATTTCGGACATAGCCTTAACGGTGTTGTCCAGATCCGATTGCGCCGCCGCCCCCACCTTGGCCAGTTCGTCGATGACGTCGATAATCACCTGCGGATTATCCTTGGTGAAATCGCCGTTCGCCAGGAAATAGCTGAAGGAATCGACGATGCCTCGCGCGGTCGCGAGGATGCGCGTATCCGGATCGGCCTCCGCAATGGCGAGATAGGGATCCCAGATCGACCAGGCGTCGATCGCGCCCGTCTTGAACGCAGCGGACGCATCAGGCGGCGCAAGATCGAGCGGCTGGACATCGTTGATACCAAGCCCACCTTTGCGAAGCGCCTTAACGGCGACGTTGTGGGCGCTGGAGCCGCGCTTGAAGGCAACCTTCTTTCCCTTGAGATCGGCAAGCGTCTGGATCGGCGAATCCTTGCGCACGAGAATGGCGGAGCTTTCGGGGCTGCCGGTGTAAATGCCGACGTAGAGCAGATTGCCATTGGCAGCCTGCGCAAACAGCGGCGGCACATCGCCCGTGGCACCGAAATCGAGAGCACCGGCGCCGAGAGCTTCAAGTAGCGGCGGACCGGATGTGAATTCCGACCATTCCACGGATATGCCGCGATCGGAAAGCCGCTTTTCCAGCGCCCCTTCGCGCTTCGCTAATGCCAATACGCTGTTCTTCTGCCAGCCGATCCGAAGTGTCGTGGCTGCGGCCGCACGTGACTGTCGAACGGAAGGTAAAGCGAAAGCTGCCGCCGTCACACCGAGAAGGCCGAGTGTCTGTCTGCGCGAAATCATCGAAGATTCCTTTTCATGAGGCCTCGGCGCTTCCGCGGCCATCGGCTCGTTGTCGATGGCTTAAGATCGCAAATCCATAGATTATATCGACAAAGGAAATTATGAAAATTCGCAACGAGAGCGAAATTAAATTCCAATAAATGCAAAAATTAGAAATGAGATTTCAAATCACATGCCATGGTGACAAGTTGCCCGACAAATCGGTCTTTCGTCTCTCTGGCCTTTCGGCTAAGCCTTCGAAACAAATTCGGTCAGGGAGTTATGAAATGGTAAAGGTCTCATTCATCGGCATGGGCGTCATGGGCTATCCCATGGCCGGGCACTTGAAGGTCAAGGGCGGGCATGACGTCACCGTCTACAACCGCACCACCGCCAAGGCCGAGGCATGGGCCAAACAATATGACGGCAAGTTCGCCCCTACCCCAGCCCAGGCCGCTGAAGGTGCCGATTTCGTCTTCACCTGCGTCGGCAATGACGACGACCTGCGCTCGGTGACGACAGGCGAGAACGGCGTCCTTTCAACCATGAAGGCGGGCTCCGTGCTCATCGACAACACGACGGCGAGCGCTGAAGTCGCTCGCGAACTCTACGCCGCCGCAAAGGAAAAAGGCGTCGACTTCATCGACGCCCCGGTCTCCGGCGGACAGGCAGGCGCGGAAAACGGCGTACTGACCGTCATGTGCGGCGGTGATGAAGCCGTGTTCGAAAAGGCCCGCCCCGTCATCGACGCCTATGCGCGCATGGTCGGCCTGATGGGGCCTGTCGGCGCGGGACAACTGACCAAGATGATTAACCAGATCTGCATCGCAGGCATCGTCCAGGGTCTGGCAGAAGGCATTCACTTCGGCAAGCAGGCCGGCCTCGATATCGAGAAGGTCGTTGAGGTGATTTCCAAGGGGGCCGCCGGTTCCTGGCAGATGGAGAACCGACACAAGACCATGATTTCAGGCAAATATGATTTCGGCTTCGCAGTGGACTGGATGCGCAAGGATCTCAGCATCGTGCTCGAGGAAGCTCGCCGCAACAAAGCCAAGCTGCCGCTCACGGCCCTCGTCGATCAGTTCTACGGCGACGTCCAGGCGATGGGAGGCAATCGCTGGGATACCTCCTCGCTGCTCGCGCGCCTGGACAAGAAGTAAAGGGCCGCAGCGAAATCAGCGGCTTCTGCTGAGCGCCTCTTCAAAACGGCGCTCAGTTCATGTCAGTCCTCGTTGGACTTGGCATTTTCCAGCAGCATGTAATCGAGCGGCAGTTCCGTCGAGTACTTGATCTGCTCCATCGCGAAAGCCGAGGAGACGTCGCGGATTTCGATCTTGGCAATCATGCGCTTGTAGAAAGCATCATAGGCAGCGATATCCGGAACGACGACGCGCAGAAGATAGTCGACATCGCCGCTCATGCGATAGAATTCGACCACTTCCGGGAAATCGGCGATCACTTCCGAAAAGCGCTTCAGCCATTCGATGGAATGGCTGTTGGTGCGGATGGACACGAAAACAGTGACCTTCGTGTTGACCTTCTCGGGATCGAGCAAGGCCACTCGGCGGCGAATGACGCCATCCTCCTCCATCTTCTGGATGCGGCGCCAGCAGGGCGTCGTCGAGAGACCGACCTTCTTTGCAAGATCGGCTACGGCCAGAGTGGAATCCTCCTGCAGCAGGCGCAGGATTTTGCGGTCAAGACGGTCCATTTAAAGCATCCTTCGAATTATATTCTCTCTATAGCTTATTTTTAGCGATAGAAAAGAAACTTTTTCTCAAGGAAGCAGGCTTTTCACACGTTGTTGCAAAACGGGAAGCAACTCGGCCTCGAACCAGAGGTTTCGTTTCAGCCAGCCGCTGTTGCGCCAACTTGGATGCGGCAATGGCAGGACGGACGGCGACCGGTTGGTTAGAAGGTAACGCCGCCACTGCGCGACCGTCTCGGTCATCGACCCCATGCGCTCCGCCCCAAGATGCCAGGCCTGAGCATATTGACCGATCGTCAGGATCAATTCGATCTGCGGCATCGCATCCATCGCCCGCTGCCGCCACAACGGCGCACACTCCTTGCGCGGCGGCAGATCGCTTCCCGTCATGTCATAGCCCGGAAAGCAGAAGCCCATGCCCATTATGGCGAAATGGTCCGGATTGTAGAAGCTCTCGCGATCTACCGCGAGCCACTGACGCAAACGGTCACCCGAGGCATCGTTGAATGGCAGGCCGCTCTCGTGAACGCGCAATCCCGGCGCCTGCCCTGCGATGAGTATCCGCGCAGTCGACGACAGTGTCGCAACCGGACGCGGTTCATGCGGCAGGCGATCCGCCTCGCCCTTGGCCGGTGCGTCCCGACAGAGACGGCAGGCCGCAATCGCGGAACGCAGGATCTGCAATTCGCTCTCCTGCTTCATGGGGCGCTCCATCCGACAAGCTGGCGCAAATAGCCGAACAATCCGGCAATCGAATCATTACCATCAGCCATACGCTCCTCGCGCCGATAGTCGCTGGGCCTCTCGAAATCACTGGCCCAAAGCCCGGCTTTCGCCTGCCGCGCGATGCGCTCTTCGCTGACGTAGGCACCATAGGAAACCGCCATGCCATCGCGCACCATTGCGGCATTGACATCGAGGTCGCCGGCGACGCATGTCACCAGCAGGCGACCATAGCGATCCCTCTCCCATCCCCGGCATTCGGGCGCTCCTGTCTTAATCATTGTGGCAAGCGCCTTGCGCGCTTCTTCGCCGCAGGCCCAATCCGCGCCATTGCGCTGGCAGCGCTGCCGATACTCAGGAGCATCGATACCTTTCAGCCTCAAGCGTTCGCCGTTGGCGGAAAGCGTGTCGCCGTCGATGACATAAAACTTGCCGTTTTGAACGATTTCCGGTCGATTGTTCATCTTCAACGCGAATAATGCAAGGATGGCAAGCAGCGCGAAAGTGACCACGCCGTCACGAAACAGGCGGCCCGACCGCACCACGTTGTTGCCTCCTTTAAGAACAAATCCTTGGCGAAGATGGCAAACAAATCATTTCGGCGCAGCATCTTCTTAAGATTTGAAGGCTAGTGTGTAGCCTCAGGCAGGCCAAGTTTCAATGTAACCATGAGCACCGGCGTCAGCACATCGACAGATAAAAACATTGTCGACCGATCGCGCAGTCACCGTAACCGGGCTGTGTCGAAGGCCGTGCGGCAAACGCGCGAACGCCTGCAAAGCGGCCATAGCCGCAATTTCGATCGCGAACTGATGATGATGCACATCGACACCTTGCGGCAGAGTGCCGCCGTGGTGCCGATCTTCGTCATCGTGGTTGCCGTTCTCGGTGTCTACCTGACGCGCGATACGGGCATTCTCTTCTGGACCATTCCGATCCTGACGGCCCATGCCATCAACATGCTGATCGGACGGCGCGCCAAGAAGCAGGAAATGTCGGCCGAAAGCGCCAGAAAGTGGCGGCAGCTGCTCTTGCTGGGACAATTGCTCGTCGGCTTCTGTTGGGCGCTCTTCACGGTGCAAAATTGTGCGACCTGCGGTGGCGACAGTTTCGCCTTCTACAAAGGGACGACGCTGCTTGCGGCAATCTGCATTACGGCCATGTCCAGCTTCATGCTGCCGCGGGCCGTTCCATTTTCCTTCGCACCCGCGACCGTCGCGCTGGCCGTGGCCGCGATCCTCACGCGAAGACCTTCCGATATCGCCCTCACCGCAGCCATTTCGGTTGCCGTGATATTCTTCAGCTTCATCACCAACCGCATGTATCAGTCGAACCTGAAGATCCTCTCCTTCCAATCGGAGAAGGACGATCTGATCGCGGAGCTCGAAGTCGCGAAGTCGATGTCTGACGAAGCGCGCCGGCGTGCCGAGGAAGCAAATCTCGCCAAATCGCGCTTTCTTGCTTCCATGTCGCACGAGCTTAGAACGCCGCTGAATGCGATCCTCGGCTTTTCCGAGGTCATGTCGGCGGAGGTTATGGGGCCGCTCAACAATCCGACCTATCGCGAGTACACCAGTGATATTCATCGATCCGGCCAGCACCTGCTCAACCTGATCAACGAAATCCTCGATCTCTCGCGCATCGAGGCCGGCAAATACGAGCTGAACGAAGAAGCGATTTCCCTCCTCGATATTGCCGAGGATTGCATCGGCATGGTGCAGCTGCGCGCCCGCGCCAAGAACATTTCGATCTCATCGCAATTCGAAGCGCAGCTGCCTTCTGTGTGGGCCGATGAGAAATCAATGCGCCAGGTGATCCTCAATCTTCTATCGAACGCGGTCAAATTCACGCCGCAGGGTGGCGAGATCAGCGTGAAGGTTGGCTGGACCGCCGGCGGCGGCGAATATGTAGCGATCAAGGATAATGGCCCTGGCATTCCCGAAGAGGAAATCCCGATTGTCCTGTCCGCCTTTGGTCAGGGCTCCATCGCCATCAAGAGCGCCGAACAGGGCACTGGCCTTGGTCTGCCGATCGTACAGGCCATTCTTGCCAAGCATGACGGTCAATTCATGCTGAAATCAAAGCTGCGGGAAGGCACCGAGGTCATAGCCATATTGCCGGCAAAACGCGTCCTTCAAAGCCTGCCGGCGGTCGAAGACGCTCCTTTTGTCGAGCGCCGCAAGAAGAGCTTCGCTTAAAAGCAGCTCGGGTGCTGATCGCTAGACGCGTCAGCTTTTCACGGAATCTCTGAACCGCGCTATTTCTTTGTTGTCTCGCAATTCCGGACGGAAGACCGCTACGTACTTTTCCTGGAATTGCTCTAGCGAAACAGCAGATGGCTGCCGATGACATAAAGAAGGTAGATGCCGGACGCGACCAGCATGCAGAGCACGGCAAACGAGCCGAGATCCTTGGCATGTTTGCCGACATTGGAAATCTCCGGCGAGATCCGGTCGATCACCTCTTCCACCGCCGTATTCATGGCTTCGATCGCGAAGACCGCGAGGAACAACACCATCGCGATGACGATCTCGCCGATGGTCGCGCCGACCGCAATCAACAGGATCAGTCCCACCCCGGCAAAAAGGAGTTCCTGGCGAAAGGCCGATTCCTGCAACAGCCGCTGAAATCCGCCCCAGGAGTAGCCTGCAGCGGCGAAAAAATGCCGAATTCCGGTCTCCTTGTTGACCGCAGATTTTGAAAATTCAGCCATTCGCGCTCCGCCCGTAGTGTTCCGGTTGCATCTGGATGCCTTGCGAATACCGCCTCACCGTGGGCGAAGCAAGGCGACGCCGCTCGCCGCCTTCAAAATTCATTGCAGATTTATGACAAGAAACCGATCATCCACAGGGAAATTGAGCGGCGAAACGCCTATTTCAACGTCTCGCCGCCAAGTTTTCAGTGCTTATTCGTAACCCCGGCGCTTTCGAACGTCGCCATGCCCGAATGGCAGGCTGCAGCAGCCTTGACGATGCCGGCCGCCAGTGCGGCCCCCGTACCTTCGCCAAGCCGCATGCCGAGCGCCAGAAGCGGCGTCTTGCCGAGCTTCTCGATGGAGCGGAGATGACCCGGCTCGGCCGAGACGTGCCCGATCAGGCAATGGTCGAGTGCAGAGGGATTCGCGGCCTTGAGAATGGAAGCGGCAGCCGTCGCAACATAACCGTCGATGATAACAGGGATCCGTTCCATGCGTGCGGCGAGAATGGCGCCGGCCATTGCCGCGATCTCGCGGCCACCGAGGCGGCGCAGGATTTCCAGCGGATCGTTGAGATGAGCGCGATGCAGCGCCACCGCCTTCTCGACGGCGGCGATCTTGCGCTTCAGCATATCACCTTCCGAGCCGGTGCCTGGGCCAACCCAGTCTTCGGCCTTGCCGCCATGGAGCGCGTAATGAATGGCCGCGGCGATCGTAGTGTTGCCGATGCCCATTTCGCCGATGCAGAGCAGGTCGGTACCACCGGCAATCGCCTCCATGCCAAAGGCCATGGTCGCGGCACAGTCGCGCTCGCTCAATGCCGGTTCTTCGGTGATATCGCCCGTCGGGAAATCGAGGGCGAGGTCGAAGACCTTGAGGCCGAGATCGTAGGCAACGCAGATCTGGTTGATCGCGGCTCCGCCGGCTGCGAAGTTTTCCACCATCTGCTGGGTTACGGAAGGCGGAAACGGCGTAATTCCCTGCTTGGTGACGCCGTGATTGCCGGCAAAGATCGCCACCAGCGGCCGGGTTACGGCCGGCGCACGACCAGTCCAGGCGGCCAGCCAGAAAGCGATTTCCTCCAGCCTTCCAAGCGCGCCCGGCGGCTTGGTGAGCTGCGCATCACGTTCGCGCGCGGCCACGAGCGCCCGGGCATCCGGGCCTGGAAGGTCGCGCAGCAATGCGCGGAAATCGTCGAATGGGAGGCCGCTGACGCTCATAAATGCGTTCCTTGTCTTTTGGTCTCAAATCGGGTTCTTTGCGTGCGACTCTATTAGTCCTGGGAATCGGTGCGAACAACTCCAAAAGCGCCCGATGCTGTCGCGCGTATGGCGGGGAGAGGAAGAAATGCGGGAATATATGCGTGACATCGCGCGCGCCGTCGCATTCTTGAGCCGCATTCCCGTGCCGTCGTCCTTCTTCGAAGGCCATGACGGCAAGCTTTCGCGCGTTTCACGCGCTTTTCCCGTTGCTGGCCTGCTGATCGCCCTGCCCTCGGCGCTGACGTTCAGCGTGCTGCTCGCCCTCAACGCCGATCCGTTGATGGCCGCATTGCTGGCGCTTGCCGTGCAGACGATCCTGACCGGCGCCCTCCATGAAGACGGGCTCAGCGACACGGCGGACGGATTGGGCGGCGGCAAGGACCGCGAGCGCGCGCTCGAAATCATGAAGGATAGCCGTATCGGCACTTATGGGGCGGCAGCGTTGATACTGTCGTTCGGATTGCGGGCGGCGGCACTTGCAGCCATCGCCCGGCATCTGCCGCCTGAGGACGCCGCTGTCGCAATTCTCGCGGCGGCCACCTTGAGCCGCGGTGCCATGGTCTGGCATTGGTACGCCCTGCCATCCGCGAAGCCGGATGGGACCGCGGCATCGGCAGGCAAGCCGGATGGCGATGCCATGCAGCTGGCGCTGATTGCGACATTGGGCCTCGCGATACTGCTCGTCGGTCCCGCCATGGGCGTTCCGGCGTTGGTTGGCTGCCTTCTCACGACGAGCGTCGCGACATCTCTTGCCACAGGATATGTCCGTCGGAAATTGACCGGCCATACGGGCGATACGATCGGCGCGACCCAGCAGATTTGCGAGATCGCTTCCCTCTGTACCCTTGCCATGTGCATTTGAAGCATCGATATATGATCCCATGCTGACACCTTGCATCCTCGTCTGCTCCATCGACCAGAATACCGGCTATTGCTTCGGCTGCGGCCGCACGTCGGCCGAAATCGGCGCGTGGATGAGCTATAGCGACGACGAACGCCGCCAGATCATGGAAATGCTTCCGGAGCGCCTGACCAAGGTCGAGCGCAAGCCGCGCCGGGAGACGCGCCGCCAAAGGATGGCACGGGAGCGCAGCGCCGTATGAACCGCCTGAACATCGTTCTCGCCATTCTCGGCATCGGCCTCGCACTGCTCATCTTCAACAATAACACCGGCTCCACCTTCGGCATGCGCAACGACGACTTCGCGCGTGTCGTCTATCTTCTGCCGATCGCTCTGATGATGAGCGCCGCGGTGTGGGCGAGCCGGCATACGGTCAGCCAGTCGATCCGCAATCTGCTGATCTGGTTCGTCATCATCATGGCGCTCGCGACCGCCTATATTTATCGATACGATGCCGAACAGGTCGGCAATCGCGTCTTCGCCGGCCTTATACCCGGCCACGCCGTTATCGTCACGACGAGCGAAGGCGGTCAGGAAGTCATCCTTCACAAGCGCTCGAACGGGCATTTCGAAGCACGGGTCATGATCAATGGCCAGTCGATCGACATGCTGATCGACACCGGCGCCAGCACCATCGCCTTATCGCAGGAGGACGCCGAGCGCGTCGGCATCATTCCGGAAAACCTTACCTATTCGCAGACAGTATTGACCGCCAACGGCCGCGCCAGGGCGGCTCCCGTGGAACTCGGCTCCGTGGCAATCGGCCCGATCAAGCGCAGGGATGTCGAGGCGAGCGTGGCCGAAGCGGGCAAGCTCGATCAGAGCCTGCTCGGCATGAGCTTTCTCGAAACCCTGGGGTCGATGCAGATGCAAACCGACGAGCTTCGGCTGCGCGACTGATGAACCGAACGCGATAGTTCGGTTGGGAGCGAAGTAATCGCCGATCTCTTCGCTCTAAAAGACGGCATGTCCAAATCTTACAAGAGTGCCCCCTATGACGCCGCCAAGACCTAACCTGACGACCGAACTGCTTCTCCTCCTCGCCCTCGCCACCTGCTGGGGTGCCTCCTACACCTTCATCCGCATCGGCGTAGCAACCATCCCGCCGATCACACTGATAGCGGCCCGCACCTTGATCGCCGGCCTTGTCCTGCTTGTGATCATTCGCTGGCGTGGTCTGAACCTGCCGCGCGATGCCGCCACCTGGAAGCGCTTCCTCATTCAATCCTGCCTCAACAGCGCCATCCCTTTCACGCTGATCGCCTGGGCGGAACAGACTGTCGATGCCGGCCTTGCGACCATATTGAATTCCACGACGCCGATTTTCACCTTCCTGATTGCCGCCTTCGTGCTGCGCAGCGAACCGCTAACGGGCCGCAAGCTTTTCGGCGTGATTGCTGGCATGGCCGGTATCTGCCTGATCATCGGCCTCGATGCGCTGCATGGAATGGGCCGCCAGCTGCTGCCGCAGCTTGCCGTCGTCGCGGCGTCGATCTGCTATGCCTGCGCCGCACTGTTCGGCCGAAATTTCAAAGGGCTGGACCCGATGATGCCGGCAGCCGGCTCCCTGCTTTGCGGTGCCGCTCTCCTGATCCCGGCAAGCCTGATTGTCGAACATCCCTGGCAGATTGCGCCGTCGACAGCCTCAATCCTGGCACTGCTTGGCCTGTCGGTCGTCTCCACCGCGCTTGCCTTCAGCATCTATTTCCGGCTTATCCAGACCCTCGGCTCGGTCGGCACGACGGCACAAGCCTATCTGCGCGTCCCGATCGGCGTCACCATCGGCGTCGTCTTCCTTGGCGAACCTCTGTCTCCGACCGCAGCCATAGGTCTTGTCTGTGTCGTGGCTGGCGTCATGGCCATGACCATCGCCCCACGCAAGCGGATCGCAGCCGGATGAAATCGCCGTTCATCGGCTTGCATGGGACACTCAGATCAGAACGGACAAATCGTCCCATGCAAAAATGAAATTGTCGGAACGCCAGACCGGACCCGGATCCGTGTACCGGCCGATCAATTGGCCTCCGAGCGCACGATAAAAGGCAATCGCCGATTCGTTGCCGACAACCACACCAAGCGCCGCACCCGAATAGCCCATGGATAAAAGTTCCCGCGCCAATTCTCGCATCAGACGGCGGCCAAGTCCCTGGCGTTTGATGGAAGCATCGATATAGAGCGACTTAATCTCGCCTCGCCCCTCGAATATGGCATCGGACGGCGCGTTGATCGCGCCGATACCGACAAGCCGCCCGCCCCGCTCGGCCAAAAGCACGCGCTGATCCCGATGGGGATTTGCGAGTATGTCCGCCCACCGCAGACGGCGGAAATCCTCGTCGAGAGCCTGATAAATCTCAGCAGACACCAGGTCGCGATAGGTGTCGCACCAGATCGCGCGATGCAGCCTCGCCATCTCGGCGACATCGTTGGCAAGAGCGGGCCTGATCGTAATTTCCATCGTCACCCTACACTCCCCTGGACAGTTCCGCGCAGAGCGCCGACAAGATAGAGCGAGCCCGTCACCAGGATCCAGCCGCCCACCTCCGCAGCTTTCGCGACGGCATGATGAAGCGCTTTCTGCGGGTTGGGCTCGGCTTCGCAGGCCATACCCATCGAGATCGCCAATGCCTCCAGCTCCGTCGCCGCATGGGCGCGGCCCGATCCGGACGCTTCCGTAAAGACCGCATGGGCCACGTATTGCGAGAGCACGTTCAAGAAGCCGGGAGCATCCTTGTCGGATGCAAGTGCGACGACGGCGACGCAATCGCCGCTGACGCTGGACGAGCGCGTGATATCGCGCAGGACTGCTTCGATATTGAACGGCACATGCGCGCCATCCATGATGATGGGCAAGCTCTGCCGCCCGCTTCGCAGCGTGGGTGGTAGGGAAAGGTCGAAGCGCTCCATCCGCCCCGGCAGCCGCGCCTTGTCGATAACGGCCGGTTCGAGCAGCCACGCGCCGACCGGCTGCCCCTTTTTGCCCGCCGTCTGCACGCCCTGCCGACCGAGATAATCGAATACAAGGCCGACCAGCGCGATATTCGTTGCGGCGATCGTCGCATCTTCGGGAAGATCGGTTCGCAGGATCTGGCAGCCAAGCTCATCGGCACGCTGCTGCAAGACCTTTCCCGCGGCATCATCGATAGCAAGCGTGGTGGCAAGCGTGGCGCCCGGTTTCAATATGCCGACCTTCTCGCCCGCGATCGCCTCGCGCGTGACCCCAAGAATTTCGGTATGCTCAAGGCCGATATTGGTCACGATCGCGACTTCGCCGAAGACCACATTGGTGGAATCCAACCTGCCGCCCAGCCCAACCTCAACCACAACCCAATCCAAACCAGCATCCCGGAAGACGACGAAAGCAGCAGCCGTTATTACGTCGAACCAGGTGGCATCCTCGGCGGCGGTTGCCGCCTGCTTCGCGCTCTCATAGCTGTCCAGAACTTGCATGATCGCCGTCGCCAGCGCATCATCCTCGACTTCCTGGCCAAGAATACTGACACGCTCGTTCACTCGGTCGACATGCGGTGATGCGTAGCGACCGACGCGCCAGCCGGCCCGCAGTAATCCCGCTTCGATGAGCGCCGAGACAGATCCCTTGCCCTTGGTGCCGGCAACGTGGATGGCGCGAAAGCTGCGATGTGGATTACCCAGGCGCTGCATGAGGTCGAACATCGGCTCAAGACCGACCCGCATCTCCCCGCGCGGCTTGCGCTCCCAGTTGGTCAGTTGATCGAGCCGGGAGAGTGCCTGGGGCAGCGAGGGATTGAGATGAGCCTGCGACATTGAATGCTTCCTGGACCATTTTGTTGCGGCCGCAAAGCCGCAGGTCTTCTTAGGCCTATGGGCCAGGCACCGCCATCAATTTCTCAAGCGATAGCCGGTCCGGAAAATCCACCCCAGGATGATCAGACAGATGACGAGAAAGAGCGTGATCATGGCAAGGCTCAAGCCCGGATTGACATCGG
The DNA here is from genome assembly GCF_020871915.1 of Rhizobium sp. AB2/73. NCBI lineage: Bacteria > Pseudomonadati > Pseudomonadota > Alphaproteobacteria > Hyphomicrobiales > Rhizobiaceae > Rhizobium > Rhizobium sp. AB2/73. Next base: position 1,774,887 of record NZ_CP067071.1, read on the forward strand.
CGATGCCGTAGAAGCTCCAGCGGAAACCACTAACCAGATAGAGGACCGGGTTGAGATGGCTGACCGCCTGCCAGAAGGGCGGCAGCATGTTGATCGAATAGAAGCTGCCGCCGAGGAAGGTCAGCGGCGGCACGACCAGCATCGGGATAAGGTTCAGCTGCTCGAAATTTCCGGCCCAGATGCCGATCATGAAGCCGAACAGGCTGAAGGTGACTGCCGTCAGCACGAAGAACAGGATCATCATAAGGGGATGCTCGATCCTGATCTCGACGAAGAAACTTGCCGTGGCGAGGATGATCAGGCCAATCAGCATCCCCTTGGTCGCCGCCGCGCCCACATAGCCGAGCACGATCTCGGTCATGGCCACAGGCGCCGATAGCACCTCGTAGATGGTACCGGTAAACTTCGGGAAGTAGATGCCGAAGGAGCCGTTGCTGATGCACTGCCCAAGCAAGGTCAGCATGATCAGGCCCGGCGTGATGAACGCCCCATAGGAAACGCCCTCGACCAGATTGATGCGCGAACCGATCGCGGCACCGAAGACGATGAAATAGAGCGATGTGGAAATGACTGGCGAGACGACGCTCTGCAGCAGAGTGCGACGCGTGCGGGCCATTTCGAACGAATAGATAGACTTGATCGCTTCGAAGTTCATTTGCCCGCCTCCACCAGCGATACGAAAATATCCTCGAGCGAACTCTGGCGCGTCGAAAGATCCTTGAAATGAATTCCCTCGGCGGCGAGTTTCGACAGCAGAGCCGCGATACTGGACTGTTCGTGCCGAGTATCGAAATCATAAACGAGCGTCAGGCCGTTCGGGCCAAGCGAAAGCCCGTTGCCGTCGAGGGACTGCGGTACGGCGTGGAGCGGCTCGTTCAGATCGAGAATGAGCTGCTTGCGGCCCAGCTTGGCCATCAGCGCCTTCTTCTCCTCCACAAGCAGCAGCTCGCCGCCATTGATGACGCCGACGCGATCGGCGGCCTCCTCCGCCTCTTCGATGTAATGCGTCGTCAGAATGATCGTGACGCCGGAAGCGCGCAGGCGCTCGACTACATGCCACATGTCCTTGCGCAACGTCACGTCGACACCGGCCGTCGGCTCATCGAGGAAGAGGATCTCCGGCTCATGCGACAGCGCCTTGGCGATCAGCACACGCCGCTTCATGCCGCCGGATAGCTGGCGAAGCGTGTTGTCCTTCTTCTCCCAGAGCGAAAGATCGCGGAGAATTTTCTCGATATATTCGGGGTTGGGCTTCTTGCCGTGAAGCCCGCGCGAAAAGCTGACCGTGTTCCACACGGTTTCGAACTGATCGGTCGTCAATTCCTGCGGTACGAGGCCGATGAGGCTGCGCGTGGCGCGGAAATCGCGCACGACGTCATAACCGCCGACGGTCACAGACCCACCGCTCGGATTGGCAATCCCGCAGACGATGGAAATCAGCGTCGTCTTGCCCGCACCATTCGGCCCCAGCAGTGCCAGGATTTCGCCCCGCTCGATATCGAGATCAATGCCCTTCAGCGCCTGGAATCCGTTGGCATAGGTTTTCGTAAGATTGCGTATGGAAATGATCGCAGCCATAGTCAGGCAAAGTCCGGCTTTTGTGATGAATTTCGCGGCGTTTGCCCGCTATATAGCCGGTCTTGGGCTTTTACCACCCCACGGTAGTGAAACACAGCGTTCGCCTAAGCGGAATAAGCTGTCATCAAATCGTGACCTTCGTCGGGCATATAGCTCCTTAGGTGAGCAACGCTTGTCGCAACTCCGCCCAACGCCTCTTGGCGACACCGTCAGCGCCTGTTGTATTGGCCGATTTATTGCCTTCGCATTCATATTGCGTGCATCATCATTGCAACATGAAGTTCTTTTCTGGAGCCGGCGAAGATTCCCCGTCGTTGCCGTGCTCCGCTCAAGCCGGCTCAGCCGGCTTTTTTCTTTTTGCCAGCTTACGATCGGGAAAACGACCGTTACCAGTTGCCGTTGACGCCGCATCCGGCCGGCGGCAGCGTCTTGTGCTCGAAGCGTGCCTTCAGCATCGCACAACCCTTGTCGCGAATGGGTCCGGGCATCATGGAGTTGAGACCGATGCCGACTTCATCGAACGGATCGTCGGCATAGGCGACATAAGCGTACCAGCGGCCGCCGATGACGATAATGATGGCAATCAGTGCAGCAAGGAGCGCCCTTCCCAGGCTTTTCTTTCGTCTTGGTACGTCTTCCATGAACCCCTCTCTGGCACCCAATGCGCGCAATTGAGCGCGATTCCGTCGAAAGGTAAATCAGCTTTCCCGTTTGACAAGTGTAGATGCTGTTCCGGCAAAGGGCCAATCAAAGGCTGCAATAGCGCCGGCCGCCCTTTCGGTCCCTGAGGTCGAAATGAAAGTGGTTCCAGTGCTCCGGATTGCTGCCGGGGCCGAGCACGGTATCGAAATAGCGGCAGCTGTCACTGCGCACCGCTTTGAGCAACCGCCCTTCCCGGAAGGAGAACAAGCCCTTCTTCCGCACATCGATCACATGGCCGTTCTTCAGGACGAAGGTACCGACGTCGATGGCGTTGCCATGCGCATGCTCCGACATCGGATTATAGCGTTGCCGGCTATTGTTCATACGGCGGCAGGAATAGCCGCCGAGCGGTACGATCGTGGCGATGCCGGTCCAATAGCGCGTGCGTGCGGCTGGGGCGAGTTCGTTCTTTACCCATTTGGCGAAGGCGAGCGTCACTTGGCAATTCAAGGTCACCGCCGGTCGGACCGCGATATTGCCGGAAAGGCCGCTCAGCGAAACCGGATAGGGAACCTGACATGCAGGACCGTTCGAGATCGCCGGCTTGTCGGTATAGATAACACCCATGCGCTGCAATTCCTGACGGCAGGCGATTTCCGAAGGCGGCATCATCCCCGGCGTCGATTGCGGCGCTTCGAACTGCTGATCGAGGCGCGGTATCGGATTTTCGACACGCGGCAGCATCGCGACTTGCGTTCCCGGCAACTGCCTCGGTATCCGCGACTGATTGAGCTCGGCCTGCGCGGCCGGGCGCTGCACGACCGAGCGGTTGGTCTGTACCGGCGCATCGGTGCCGATACCGTCGACCACGGGCTGGTCGGACTGACCTTCGGCAATGTTCTGCTGCTCCTCCTGCGCCAATCCTACCACCGAGGCGGATTGCGCCTCCTCACTCGGACTGACGCCAAGCTCGGCGTCCATGTTGACACCCTGGGAGGGGATATCCGACTGCTGCGCTAAGCCGGCCTCGACATCCGTCGTGGTCACCGCCTCACCCGTTCCGCTGGAACGAACGGGACCGCCGCTTTTGTAATTGCTCGACGCGGAAACGACGGGATCCTGTACCCCTTGGTAGGCGAATTGCCTTTGCGGCACGCTGCGATGCGGCTTGATCGAGCCGACGCGCGAGGAGCTGTCGATGCCAGAAGGCGGCACGAGGCTATCTGCCGTACAGGCGACCAGCGCCGACGACAACAGCAATGGCAGCGCGACCCGCCGTAGAATGGGTAAAATGGCCATAGTCCTGATCCGCTGCCCCAGCCACGGTCGGTAACGATTACAAATCCTAAATGGGAAGGGTGAACGAAAGCTTACCGCAGGGGTCCCGCTGTTTTACAACGGTACCGCGTGAGCATGGAATCGCCTGAAGCAAAGCGCGTGACCCACAGGAGTCCTCCATGGAAATGCCAGCATGGCTTTTCCATCGCGGCAGGATTGCATAGGCTGATTGTCGGAATCGACCGTGAACAGGAGCAGAAGAATGAATGACAGCGTCAAACCGAGAGGCGAGCTGACATTGCGCACGCTCGCCATGCCCGCCGACGCCAATCCTGCCGGCGATATTTTCGGCGGCTGGGTCATGGCGCAGATGGACTTGGCAAGCGGCATCCGCGCAGCCGAGCGGGCGCGTGGACGCGTGGTCACGGCAGCGGTCAAGGAGATGGCCTTCGAACTGCCGGTCAAGATCGGCGATACGTTGAGCGTCTTCACCGATATCGAACGCGTCGGCCGTACCTCGATCACGCTGAGCGTCGAAGCATGGGCACACCGCGCCCGTTATAACAGCCTGGAGAAAGTCACGGCTGCGACCTTCATCATGGTCGCGCTCGATGAAAGCGGCTTGCCGAAGGCTGTACCAGAGGAGAGCTGACGCGATGGATTCCGCGCACACACCGGAAGTCTACGTCTATATCAGGACGGTCATGAGCATGGTGATCGGCCTTTCGCTCGCCCAGCTTCTGACCCGGCTTGCCGGATTCGTGCAGGCACCGGGCAAGAACAAGATCTACCTCGTCCATATCGGCTGGGTATTGTCCATGTTCCTTTTCATCATCCATTTTTGGTGGTGGGAGTATCGGCTGCAATCCGTCGCGCAGATCAATTTTGGTGTCTACCTCTTTCTCATCTGCTTCTGCTGCCTCTTCTATTTCCTCTGCGTATTGCTCAATCCGCCGTCGGTCGAGGATTACGGCGGCTTCGAGGAATATTTCATCTCCCGCCGTCATTGGTTCTTCGGCCTGCTCGCCGTCACCTACGCCGTCGACCTCATCGACACATTGTTGAAGGGAGAGGCCTATTTTCGTTCTCTCGGCTGGGAATATCCAATACGCAATGTCGTCTACGTCATCCTGTGCATCATTGCCTCGATCACCGCCAACCGACGCTTCCAGGCAGCATTCGTGATCATCGGACTGATCTATCAGATCACATGGATCTTCCGCCTCTACGACGTGCTTCCGGTATAGCGGTCGCATCCGGTATAGGCATCAAAAACCGCTGCCATTTGGGTTCCTGCGATCCCTTGACCAAGACATCGCCATATTGTTCAGATCGATTACGTCCGGGACGCAGGTGGGAGACTGAAGCCTTGAAGACAAAGAGCTACGCATTGGGGTTGGCGCTCGCTCTTTCGCTGCCCTGGCTTGCTCGCGCCGAGGATCCTGCCCCAGGCCCCGCCAATACCGCGATCGATCTGAAATATTGGGTGGAGTTCGCAAAGCAGGGCAACGCAGCCGCCCAATACGGTCTCGGCTACCGCTACGCCAACGGTCAGGGCGTGGAGCAGGACGACGCTCAGGCCATCGATTGGTATCGACAATCGGCGGACCAAGGCAATGCACAGGCGCAATATGCACTGGCCTACATGTATGCGAGCGGCCGGGGCGTCGATGCGGATCTCAAACAGGCAAACGACTGGTATTTGAGGGCGGCGCAAAACGGCAATGCCGATGCTGAATATGCCATCGGCTATTCCTATGCCAATGGCCGTGGTATGGCTGTCAGTAATGAAAACGCCGTCACCTGGTACCAGAAAGCCGCCGCTCAGGGACAGGCGCAGGCGCAATATGCGCTCGGCTACATGTATGCCAATGGCCTCGGCGTGCATCAGGACGAGGCGATCGCACTCGGCTGGTATCGCAAAGCGGCCGACCAAGGCCGGCCCGATGCCCAGTACGCCATCGGCCATATGTATGATAACGGCCAAGGCACGGAAGAAAACCAGGAGCAGGCCGTCGCCTGGTATAAAAAGGCCGGCGACCAAGGAAGCGCGCAAGGCCTGTATGCGGTCGGCTATGCCTATGCCAATGGCAAGGGTGTCGAACGGAACGATGCCGAAGCCTATTCCTGGTATATGAAGGCAGCGATAAAAGGACGCGCTGACGCGCAATACGCCGTCGGCTACAGTCTTGCAAACGGGATAGGCGTCGCCCGGGACTACAGGCAGGCACTGCAATGGTATCGCAAAGCTGCCGATCAGGGCCGCCCCGACGCCCAATATGCCATCGGCTACCTCTATGCCAACGGCCAGGGCGTGAAGACCGACGATGACAGCGCGGCGAGATGGTATCGCAAGGCCGCCGAACAAGGCGACGCACAGGGTCAATATGCCCTCGCCTACATGTATGCGGCCGGCCGGGGCATTGGCAGGGACTATGGCAAGGCCTTTGACTGGTTCCAGAAAGCCGCCGGCCAGGGTCATGCTGACGCCCAATACGCACTTGGCTACATGTATGAAAACGGTCAGGGGACGACAGCTGACAAATCGGCCGCCGCAAGCTGGTACCGCAAGGCGGCCGACCAGAACAATTCACAAGGCGAATATGCCCTCGCCTACCTCTATTATCAGGGCGCCGGCGTTCCCAAGGACTATGGCCAAACGGCCGCTCTGTTTCACAAAGCCGCCGATCAGGGCGACGCTCGAGCGGAATACGGTCTTGGATATCTGTATTATAACGGTTATGGCGTGCCAAAGGACTCCAAGATCGCAGCCGACTGGTTCAACAAGGCGGCGGCAAAGGGATTACCGGAAGCGCAGCATGGACTCACCTACATGGAAGCCAATGGCGACGGCCCGATCAAGGATCTCGGACCGCTGGGCCATGGGACCGCCGGCAAAAAGCGCTCGGGCGTCAGCACGGGCTGGCTCTTGTTTCATTTGCTGATGGTGCTCGTGCCTTAGAGCTCGACATGTTAATTCAACGAATTTCGATTGAGGGGTAAATCGTGAATTGGAAGAAGGGGGCAGCAGGTTTGCTCTTCGCGCTGGCGTCCATGGGAACGGCACAAGCCGATGTCGGACGAAACAGCTACGATCGCGGCGATATCAAATCGGGCTTGGATTACTGGCGCCCCCTGGCAAACAAGGGCAACGTTGCCGCACAGCTGAAGCTCGGACAAATGTACGAGGACGGCAACGGCGTCGAAAAGAATCTTACGCTTGCCCTCAGCTGGTACAAGAAGGCCGCCGATCAGGGCAATGCCGAAGCGCAGTTCAATGTCGGCACCATGTACGACCAGGGCGAAGGCGTCACCGCCGACAAGAGCGTGGCCATTGTCTGGTACAAGAAGGCTGCGGCACAGGGATACCTCAATGCACAATATAATCTCGGCGTCGTCTACGACACGGGCCAAGGCGTAGCGCAGGATAAGCCGCAGGCGTTTGCCTGGTACAGCAAAGCGGCCGAACAGGGTGATGCCGATGCTCAGTTCAATGTCGGCACCATGTATGACCAGGGCGACGGCACGGACAAGGACAAGAGCAAGGCCGTCAACTGGTATCGCAAGGCGGCCGAGCAGGGAAAAGTCGAGGCGCAATACAATCTGGGGATCATGTATCGCGACGGCGAAGGCGTCACCAAGGATGGCGCTGCAGCCTTCTCCTGGTTCAAGAAGGCCGCCGAACAGGGCGATGCTAGCGCGCAGTTCAATATCGGTGCCATGTATGCCGATGGCGACGGGATCAGGCGGGATCAGGCCGAGGCGATCACATGGTTCCTGAAAGCAGCGGCGCAGAATGATGTCGAGGCCGAATACAATCTCGGCGTTATGTTCCGCGACGGTGAGGGCGTCACCAAGAACGGTCCGAAGGCGATCTACTGGTTCGAGCGGGCAGCCGAACATCGCTATGCCGGCGCGGCCTATAATCTCGCCATGATGTACCGCGACGGCGATGGCGTTGCCGCTAATGCCGCCAAGGCAGCGGAGTGGTTCCGCAAGGCGAAGCATCTGGGTTACGACGGAGACACGGAGCCGCCGGAAGCTCCCTCCGGTGGACAGACTATTCCGATTTGAGCGCTTTACTGGCCGACCAGTGATCTCTCATGCCTTCGATCATTGCCTTGCTCCCGGTAGAGCGCGGCAAACCATGCGGATACCTATCGGACGGTCATCATCAGGGGGATTGCCTTGACGAAGGAAGAGATGGAAGACTGTCGCCACACCGGGCCTGATTTGCTACTTCTTTTCCTGAGAGGATCGATCGTCGTGAACCTGAAATATCCCGTGTTCCCCGTCTCGCCCCTACCAACGCTTCGCATGGCTGCGCTGACGGCAGCGGTCGTGCTGCAGCTCTCTCCGCTTCCGATAACGGCAATGCCGGCGGAGGCCGCGCCCGGCTCATGCTGGTCGCTGCTGCAGAGCAAATTCGGCCCGGAGATCGAGAAATCCGTGAACGAGGCCGATCCCTGCAAGAAGCTGCCCGGTGTCGATCACAAGGACAAGTTCGAGGTGAAATCCCTCGATATCTGCGACGGCCCGAACGGCGGTGTCCAGATCAACGCGCGTGCCGAGATGGCATGCAAATCGCACGGCGTGCTAAAGACGACGATCAAGGGCGAACTCGATGCCTCCATGACCGTCGATGTCGGCGCATGCCACATCACCGACCTGCATCTCGGCATCAATGGCCCGATCGGCGAACTGATATCCTCGGTCGGTGGACTGCAGGAGCTAGCCCGCGGCTTCGCCCAGGCCAAGATCTCGGAAATTTGCGGAAAATAAACGAAAGGGCCAGCGATATCAGCCGGCCCTCGTGACCTTGATGGCGAATCTGTTCAGGCCTGCACGGCGCTATCCGCTTGGCCTGCACCCTTCCCGCCAAACCGAACACCCTTCTTCTCGAAGCCAAAGCCGGCGAAAACAGCGACGACCACGGCGACGATACAGGCCACGATCAACAGCGCCAGGGCATAGTCGCCGCTCCACCGCTTCGCCAATCCCGCCTGGATCGAAGCATTGCCTGAAGCCAGCAGATTGCCGAGCTGATAGGCAAATCCGGGGAAGGTGCCGCGCACCTCATCCGGCGACAATTCATTGAGATGTACCGGAATGATGCCCCAGGCGCCCTGCACGAACAACTGCATCAGGAAGGCGCCGATTGCGAGCATCACGGGTCCCTGACCCCAGACCCAGAGCGGAGCGACCGGAATGGCCAGCAGCGCCGCGATGACAATGGTCCGCCGCCTGCCCCAACGCTGCGACAAAGAGCCGAAAGTCAGGCCGCCGACAATCGCGCCGATATTGTAGACGATGGCGATAGCACCGACGGTATATGAATCATATTGCCGCTGAGCTTCCAGGAATGTCGGATAGAGGTCCTGTGTACCGTGGCTGAAGAAGTTGAATGCTGTCATCAGAAGCACCGCCCAGATGAACAGTGGGATATTCTCGCGCAATACGGTGAGGAACGGCCGCTGCGGCTTGGCCTGCCGCTGAAGGAAAGCCGGAGATTCCTCCACATTGCGCCTGATATAGAGCACCAGCAGCGCCGGCACCGCGCCGACGAAGAACATGCCGCGCCAGCCGATGATCGGGAACAGCAGAAAGAAGACGATCGAGGCGAGCAGATAGCCCGAGGGATAACCGGCCTGCAGAATACCGGACACAAGGCCGCGCGAGTCCTCGGGTATGGTTTCCATCACGAGCGACGCGCCGACACCCCACTCCCCGCCCATGGCAACGCCGAAGAGCGCGCGCAGCACGAGGAACATCGTCAAGCCGGTAGAAAAGCCTGTCAGAAATTCGAATACGGAGTAAAGCAGCACGTCGACCATCAGGGTCGCGCGCCGGCCGAAACGATCCGCCGCGAGTCCGAAGATCAGGGCACCAAGAGGCCGCATGGCAAGGGTGAGGAAGATCGCCACGGCAACCGCGGGGACATCCGTGTGAAATTCTTCGGCTATATGCTTGAGAACGAAAACCAAAATGAAGAAATCGAAAGCGTCCAATGTCCAGCCCAGATAGGCTGCGATCACGGTGTTTCGTTGCTGGGGGGACAGGGAACGTAAGCTATCCAATGCGGTCATCATGATCCTCCGACCGGATGGCGGCGGCGAGGCGGGCAATACCGGATGCCGTCGAAGCTGGGGGAACCCGGCACTGGCCGGGCATGTCGACGTTGCGGCTGGCTCCTCCCTTGGCGCCTGCGAGGATCGCGCTATGCGGACTTTGGATCAGCGATAACGCATCGGCCGCTCTTGGGTTGTAACATATTTGACATCGCCGGCGAATGGAAAAATCCGCCATTTTGTTTCCCTTTTGTACTCTTTACCCCTTCACATCCGCGCGATCTGTCGCCATATTCGCCCCATGGCCAAATCATCGAAAAAATACCCCGCCGCGACCGGTTTCGAAGAGGCGCCGCAGGCATCGTTCGAAGGCGCGCCGCTCAGCGGCAGTGTCGCCGACTGGGTGAAACAGCTCGAAGCCGATGCGGAAGCATCCAGCGTCGAAACCCAGCGCGAGATTGCCTCGAAAGCCGGCAAGCACCGCAAGAAGGTGGAAATCACCGCCGGCAAGACCGCGCGCGGCGTCTCCATGGGTGGGTCGACCGACCCCAAAACACGCGCCGCCGCCGGCCTCAATCCGGTCTCCGGCCTCGATATCGCGCTTGAAGATGCCGACAAGATTTCGACGAGCGGCGTAACGGCGACTGTAGAAGCCCTGTCAAAGCTGATCGAGAGCGGCAACCCGCTGCATAAGAACGGCAAGATCTGGACGCCGCACCGTCCTGCCCGCCCGGAAAAATCCGAAGGCGGCATCGAGATCCGCATGGCCTCGGAATATCAGCCGGCTGGCGACCAGCCGACGGCGATCCGCGATCTCGTCGAAGGGCTGCAAAACGGTGACCGCAACCAGGTGCTGCTCGGCGTCACCGGCTCCGGCAAGACCTTCACCATGGCCAAGGTGATCGAGGCGACGCAGCGCCCGGCCGTCATCCTCGCGCCGAACAAGACGCTGGCGGCCCAGCTCTATTCCGAATTCAAGAACTTCTTCCCGGACAACGCGGTCGAGTATTTCGTCTCCTACTACGATTACTACCAGCCGGAAGCCTATGTGCCGCGCTCGGACACCTATATCGAGAAGGAGAGCTCGATCAACGAGCAGATCGACCGCATGCGCCACTCGGCGACGCGTTCACTGCTGGAACGTGACGACTGTATCATCGTCGCCTCGGTCTCGTGCATCTACGGTATCGGCTCGGTCGAGACCTATACGGCCATGACCTTCCAGATGAATGTCGGCGACCGGCTCGATCAGCGGCAGCTGCTGGCCGACCTCGTGGCGCAGCAATACAAGCGCCGCGACATCGATTTCACGCGCGGCTCCTTCCGCGTTCGCGGCGACACGATCGAAATCTTTCCGGCCCACCTGGAGGATGCTGCCTGGCGCATTTCCATGTTCGGCGACGAGATCGACGCCATCACCGAATTTGACCCCCTCACCGGCCAGAAGACCGGTGACCTGAAATCGGTGAAGATCTACGCCAATTCGCACTATGTAACACCGCGCCCGACGCTGAACGGCGCCATCAAGGCGATCAAGGAAGAGCTGAAACTGCGCCTTGCGGAGCTGGAAAAGGCCGGCCGCCTGCTGGAAGCGCAGCGTCTGGAGCAGCGCACCCGTTATGACGTCGAAATGCTTGAGGCCACCGGCTCCTGCCAGGGCATCGAGAACTATTCGCGCTATCTGACCGGTCGCAATCCCGGCGAGCCGCCGCCGACGCTGTTCGAATACATTCCCGATAACGCCATCATCTTCATCGATGAAAGCCACGTCACCGTGCCTCAGATCGGCGGCATGTACAGAGGCGACTTCCGCCGCAAGGCGACGCTTGCCGAATACGGCTTCCGCCTGCCCTCCTGCATGGACAACCGTCCGCTGCGTTTCGAGGAGTGGGACGCCATGCGCCCGGACACGATCGCGGTGTCGGCAACACCCGGCGGCTGGGAGATGGAGCAATCCGGCGGTGTCTTCGCCGAACAGGTCATCCGCCCGACCGGCCTCATCGATCCTCCGGTGGAGGTCCGTTCGGCCCGCACGCAGGTTGACGACGTGCTTGGCGAAATCCGCGAAACCGCCGCCAAGGGCTATCGCACGCTTTGCACTGTGCTGACCAAGCGCATGGCGGAGGACCTGACGGAATATCTGCACGAACAAGGCGTGCGCGTGCGCTACATGCACTCCGACATCGACACGTTGGAACGCATCGAGATCATCCGCGATCTTCGCCTCGGCGCCTTCGACGTGCTCGTCGGCATCAACCTGCTGCGCGAGGGTCTCGACATTCCCGAATGCGGCTTCGTCGCCATTCTCGATGCCGACAAGGAAGGCTTCCTGCGCTCGGAGACATCGTTGATCCAGACGATCGGCCGCGCCGCGCGTAATGTCGACGGCAAGGTCATCCTTTACGCCGATACCATTACCGGCTCGATGCAGCGGGCGATGGACGAGACCAATCGCCGCCGCGAAAAGCAGATGGCCTACAACAAGGAACACGGCATCACGCCGGAATCGGTCAAGGCGAAGATTTCCGACATCCTCGACAGCGTCTACGAGAAGGACCATGTCCGCGCCGATATCGGCGGCGCCTCCGGCAAGGGCTTTGCCGATGGCGGCCATCTCGTCGGCAACAATCTGCAGGCCCATCTCAACGCGCTGGAAAAATCCATGCGCGATGCTGCCGCCGACCTGGACTTCGAAAAGGCCGCAAGGCTGCGCGACGAGATCAAGCGCCTCAAGGCCGTCGAGCTCGCCGCCATGGACGATCCGCTCGCCCGCGAGGAGGCAAAGAGCCTCGAAAGCCGCGGTTCCGCAACGGGCAAGCGTGCGCCGCCGGCGCCGGATTCCCGATCCTATTTCGCCAAGCCCAGCCTTGACGAAATGGGTCCGGGCGGCGATGCCGGCACGCCGCTCTTCCGTAAGAATACGCTGGATGAGATGACCGTCGGCCGCACCGAAAAGCCTGTCACCGGCAAGCTACCGGACAAGCCGATCACCCGGGCAAAGCCGGGCGTCGGCTCCTATGAGGACCCGGTGGACGAGAAGCAGCGCAAGGGGCGGACAAAAGGCAAGACGGGGCGGCCCGGCCGATAAGGCGACCACGATTATCGGATATATACTGCCCGGTGCTGCCGATTTACGAAGGCTGAGAGGTCTGCGAACATGGCAATGCCTTGTTGACGAGGCCGCAGACGCTACATGCCATCATATGAAGGGGCCTACGGGGGAGACGGAAGGCGCTTGAGCGCTTACCGGGCCAGTGGGAAGCGATAGCAACCTGGGGAGAAAGACTGATGTCCGAGCCTTTGATCGTCCGTCGCGAGACCCATGTCTCGGCGCCGCCTGCGGCCATATTCGCATTGCTGACCGATCCCGAAAAGATCCTGCGCTGGATGGGGACGGAAGCGCGCACGGAGCCGCAGCCCGGCGGCATCTATCTCGTCAACGTCACCGGCGCCCGTGCCGCGCGGGGCACTTTCCGCGAAGTCGTGCCGGTACACCGCCTCGCCTATAGCTTTGGCTGGGATGGCAGCGAGGAAGTGCCTCCCGGATCGACCCTCGTGGAGATCGACCTGATAGAGCAGCCGGATGGAACGCTGGTGCGTCTCACCCATACCGGCCTTCCGACCGTCGAACAATGCGAAGCGCACGCAAAGGGTTGGGCGCATTATCTCGACCGCATGGCCGCAGTGGCCGCCGGACGCGATCCCGGTCCGGACCCCATGCGCGGTCACGACGGCAGAAGTTGACGAGATCTTGAGCGCGGCGTCATCGGGCTGGACGCTGGAAAGCCATAATATCACCGACCGGCGACAGCGGTTGCCAGTCTCATTCTGCTTTCCAAGGCCGTCGGCATGGTCTCACCGGCACGGATGACAGCCAGCAAGCGCCATGGCATGATCGCCGCATGGATTTGCCCGCCCCCCTTGCCTGGCTGGTCGACGAAGCCGGCACCTCGCCCAGCCCCGAACGCTTCCTGGCCGATCTGGGCGGACACCTGTTGGCTGCCGGTCTCCCGCTTGCCGGCAGCGCCTTGACGCTTGCCGCGCCGCATCCGATCATCACGCAGCATACATGGCTCTGGCGCGCCGAAACCGGCGCAGTGACCGAAGCTCTTGGCTTTGCCGGCACGGCGCTCGGACAGGCCGGCCGCGATTGGCTGGGCGATCTCGGCCCGATATGCGAGGAAACGATCGGGATTGCGCCCGGCAATTCCGTGCTTGCCTGGGCTGGCACCCGGCCCTTCACCGCCTTCGAAGCGGAAAACCTGCGCGAGATCGCCCGATTTGCGGCAGCCCCTTTGGCGGGGTTGACCGCTCGCGCCACTTTATCGACCCTGCTCGAAGCCTATCTCGGCCGCAGAAGTGCGGCGCGGGTGCAGGCCGGTGCACTCAGCCGCAATAGCGGCGAGACCATCCGCGCAGCCCTGCTCTGCGCCGATCTGCGGGATTTCACCGCCCTTTCCGAAGCGACGGAACCGACCGTTATGATCGCGGCACTCGATGCCTGGTTCGACCGCGTCGCCGGAGCCGTGCATGCCTTCGGCGGCGAAGTGCTGAAATTCATGGGCGATGGCGTACTGGCAATCTTCCCGGTCATTGGAACACCGAAGGAAGCCTGTGAAGCCGCCTTGCGCGCCGCCACCGCCATACGCGCCGGCATGGCGCATCTCGACGCGACGCGGACAAGCCAAGGTCTGCCGCCGCTCCCCTTTGGCGTCGCGCTGCATTTCGGCGATATGCTCTGGGGCAACATCGGCGCTGCCGACCGGCTGGACTTCACCGCCATCGGCCCCGCCGTCAACCTCGTCAGCCGGCTGGAGGGCCTCTGCAAGCCGCTCGGACACAATATCCTTGTTTCGGGGTCGGTCGCAGCCGAGACAACGATGCCGCTTCTGGCCTTGGGGAGTCACGAACTGCGGGGGATTGCGGAGGCTTGTGCGGTGTTTACTCTAGCTCGCAATTCGGTCGGAGAAGCGGGCTCTTCAGTAAGAGCATCATTCGTCGAATGATGTGATCACAAGGAGGGCCGGTGGTCAATAATGCACCTAACAACCTGTTATCGCGACGACAAAAGACAAAGCGATACCTATGAATATTTGAATTCGCGATTACAATGACCTTAACCTGTGCGAGAAAATAACCTAAAAGCTCAACAAGAAGTAAAGAAATCGTGGAAAAAGATAACCCTGTATTAATTCATTCATTCGGCGTTGGTTGCTTTCACTTCCAGAAGAAGACCAAATTAATAGGACAGAACCCTGGAAGGGTTTACTTGGATGAAATTGAGGATTATCTCAAACAAGATAATTTGATTAAAGAGGTTGTATTTTCAGATTTTACCGAAACACAGTATATAGGAGAATTTGTCGAAAACAATTTTTCGGAAAGTTCTGATTTATCTGAAATAGAATATCCATACCCTCATTTCATGAGCGGTACGATCTCCATAAAGATGACTATGCCATTCCGGCTGCAGAAAGAATATGGTGCACGCTTTCTCGGATCATTAAAAAGTGAGAACTTGGAGATTACAATTGTTTATGGCGGACACTTTCCGGTTGTTTACGTAAGTACGGACGTCATCGAGGACGATCCTTCAGCGGCAGTTTCGTTACTTTGGAAGCATATGAAGAAAAACCTAACGGAGAAAAACGGGATAGATTTTCATATGCTTGGGCCTTCTCCATTTCATGCTGATTTCTTTATTTACGAGACAGACGAACGAAAGTACGATGTCGAATACGAAGAAAGTTATGGATATGATATTGTAAATTTCTACATTCAAAAGGGACGAAATTTACAAGATATAAAATTTGACTGCCAAGACAGAATAAAACAGGAAATATCAACTTATTACAGCATAATAAATACTAAAAATAACGTTGGTACAAATATATCCAATCTTGCTATTTTAATTGATAAAAATACGAATTTTAAGAGAAAAACATTTTCGTTTTGGCCCAAAAATCAAAAACTGGATATCTATGACGCACTTATAAAACTTGAGAAAATTCAGACTCAAATAGAAGGAGCAGAGAGATATTATAAGGAAGAGCTCAATACAATAGAACAGAAATTCGGATTTATCGCAATAAATCCAAAAATAACCTATGAGATAGAAAATTTAAAAGATAACAAAGTAGGCCCATATAAAAATATTCTGTCGACGATGAAGGATCGATATTCATTAGAGACTACCAGTAATTCGGCTGTAAAAGGGGCCATCGCAGGAGTAATTGTTGGATATTTCCTGCCATATTCGAAAGATATCATTCTTTATATAATGCCCATCATCAAGAGAATTGCGCTTAGTATTATCTAACCTATTCTGATGTATATTTTCATAATGATGAGAATAATGAGGAAGTTCACATGTACCACTCAACCCCTTGAAATTCCCACCCTATCCTACCCGTTTCCCACCCTGCCCCGATATTGCCCCTTGCCTTTTTCCACAAACCCTGTCACCCATATGCATGCTCGGGCATTTGCATGCCGGTGACTGGACTGATTTGGTGATCCGCTTGCGGCAGGCAGCGGTTGGGTCTTCTGACCCGCGCAGACGTTCTTTCCCCGTACGTGACTTCTCGACTGGCTTTCGCATGTTGCGGAAGCAAAGCCGTCCGGTCTATCCGGATAAACTAAGACTGATGGGTAAAGGACTATCCCCCATGGCCACCAAGGGCACCGTAAAATTCTTCAACCAGGACAAGGGTTTTGGTTTCATCACTCCTGACGGCGGCGCAAAGGACGTTTTCGTCCATATCTCCGCTCTTCAGGCTTCCGGCATCCAGTCGCTGCGCGAAGGCCAGCAGGTCACCTTCGACACCGAGCCGGATCGCATGGGCAAGGGCCCGAAGGCTGTCAACATCCAGGCTGCCTAAGCCTCTGGTGACTACCGGATCAAGGTTTCGAACGGCGCGGTGAAAACCGCGCCGTTTTCGTTTGTGAGGAGAGCACCCTCGTCCTGAAGCAAGCTTGGCTATGCCCTCACCGCAAGTCCGTTGTCTGCCCCGGAACATCCTAACATTCCGTCATCCTCGAGCTTGACCCGAGGATCTAGGCACAGGCCCCATCGCCTCCTCCGGCGAAAAGGGATAGGTTGCCAAAGCGAAACCAGCACTCTTGTCGATTTAAAGTAAGCGCGTAGGCCACCCCACGTATCTTTCGGACTGCTGATCGGCGATTTTCTGCATGAGTCATGCGGAGAATTCCATGAGCGACAGTGTGAATCACCCTCGAACCTTTGAGGTTTTGACGGCAGAGCCCGTCCGAAGACGACGCAAGCCGCGTGACTGGTCGGATGATGAGAAGGCGCGGATCGTGGCCGCGACGTTGCAGCCTGGAGCCAATGTCTCGGCGATTGCCCGGTCTGAAGGCTTGGATCCCTCGCAGCTTTATGGGTGGCGTCGCAAGGCACTGGCATCGGGAGTTGTTGCGCCCCTGACGGAGGGAATGGGCAAGGAGATCAAGTTCGCGCGCGTTGATACGATGAGAAGCGGCTCGGTAGATATTGTCATTGCGGATATGGTGGTGCGCGTTGGCGGCGAGTTCGACCCTGATCATCTGGTGAGGGTTTTACGGGCGGCTCGCAAGGCATGATCGCCTCCGGTGTGGTGGTTTATGTGTCGTGCCAGCCGGTCGACTTCCGCAAGGGGGCCGTCTCTTTGATGGCGCTGGTGCGGGATGGCGGCCTCGATCCCTTCAATGGCGCGCTTTACGTCTTCCGGTCGAAACGGGCCGATCGTATTCGTATTGTCTGGTGGGATGGCAGTGGTGTCTGCCTCTATTCGAAAACCCTGGAAGATCAAGGCTTCTGCTGGCCGGGCATATCGGCGGCACGGATACGTCTGGACCATTCTCAGCTGATGGCGTTGCTAGCCGGAATGGATTGGAAAAAGATCCGCCCGGCCAAGGTCCGGCGGCCCTTGTTGACGGGCTGACAGGGCCTGCGGCAAGATGAATCATGCCGCTGTAATGGTTGGGAAAACGGCGGTTTTTGTGCTCTACTCATTCCCATGGATTTGCCCCCTCACGACTTGCCGGACGACATTGACGCGCTGAAAGCGATGGTCCTCGCGATGGCGCGCGAGCAGGCTGCGAAAGAAGCCCGACTGAAGGCCGCTGAAGCTGAGATCGCCCGGCTGGAGGCGATGGAGAAGAGCGCCAACGAGCGGATTGCCAACCTCACATCGATCTTGAAGGTTCTGCAGCGCACCCAACATGGCACCCGTTCCGAGCGGCTGCGCCTTGGCATCAACGACGAGCAGGTCTCCTTTGCTTTCGAGGAAGTTGAGACCGGCCTTTCGGCGATCCAGAGCGAGCTCGATCGCGCGGCCAAGGAAAAGCCGAAACGAGCACCACGTCCGCGCAAGAGTTTTGCCGCTCATCTCGAACGCATAGAGGAAGTGATCGAGCCGGAGATCCCTGCCGGCTGCGAGGGGCTGGAAAAGGTCCTGATCGGTGAGGATCGCTCCGAACGACTGGATGTCGTGCCACCGAAGTTCAGGGTCATCGTGACGCGTCGCCCCAAATATGCCTTCCGGGGCAACGATGGCGTGCTCCAGGCGTTGGCACCGGCACACATCATCGAAAGCGGCCTGCCGACGGAGCGGCTGCTCGCCTATATCGCCGTCTCCAAATACGCCGACGGCCTTCCGCTTTACCGGCAGGAGGCAATCTATCTACGCGACGGTGTCGAGATCAGCCGATCGTTGATGGCCCAGTGGATGGGGCATCTGGGCTTCGAGCTGCAGATATGCGCCGATTACATCCTCGAGCGCGTCAAGGAGGGCGAAAGGATCTTCGCCGACGAAACCACCTTACCCACTCTTGCGCCCGGTTCGGGGAAAACGACGAAGGCCTGGCTTTGGGCTTATGCTCGCGATGATCGCCCCTATGGCGGAACCAGTCCGCCAATGGTGGCCTATCGTTTTGAGGACAGCAGGGGCGCTGATTGCGTGGCACGTCATCTCGCCGGATACAGCGGTATTCTGCAGGTCGACGGCTACTCGGCCTATACCAATCTCGCCAAGACGCGTGCCAAAGCCGGCAGCAATGAAACGATCCAACTCGCAGGGTGCTGGGCGCACCTACGCCGCAAGTTTTACGACCTTCACATCAGCGGAGTCTCGAAGGCTGCAACGCACACGATCATCGCGATGACCGAGCTGTGGCGCATCGAGGATGATGTCCGCGGTCGAGATGCCGACAGCCGTTCCGTGCTGCGTCGGGAAAAATCTGCAACCATCGTCTCCGGCCTCTTTGATCTTTGGGAGAAGGAACTGGGCAAGGTCTCTGGCAAGTCCAAGACCGCCGAAGCAATCCGCTACGCGCTCACCCGGCGCGAAGCACTGGAGCGCTTCCTGACGGACGGCCGGATCGAAATCGACTCCAATGTCGTCGAGCGCGCGATCAGGCCCCAAACAATTACGAGAAAGAACAGTCTATTCGCCGGCAGCGAGGGTGGTGGACGCACCTGGGCGACGGTCGCCACCCTCTTGCAGACAGCCAAAATAAATGGCGTCGATCCGCTCGACTGGCTCTCCCAGACATTGACCCGCATCGCTCAAGGCTGGCCAGTATCCGAGCTCGAGGCGCTTATGCCATGGAACTTCAGGCCTGACGCCATCAGCTAACCGCTTACGATTTAAACGCACCAATGTGCTTGGGCGTGGATCCTCGGGTCAAGCCCGAGGATGACGGGTGTGAGGTGGTAACGAAAGCTGCGCTCGAAGGAAGAACGCAGTGGGGATCAGTATCCCCTCAAGCGCTGACCCGCTCCGAATCCGCACTGAAATCCACCGCCGCGAAGGCGGCGGCAATCACCTCCGGCCCCGCCCCCGGTTTGTTGGCGTCGGTGGAAAGGATCTGGCGGTAACGGCGCGAGCCCGGCAAGCCGGTGAAGAGGCCGACCATGTGGCGCGCGACATGCTGCAGGCGGCCGCCATTTTCGATGTGGCGCTCCACGTAATCCATCATCCGGTCGCGCAGCCCGTTCCAGTCAGCCTCGGCGGCCGGTTCGCCGAAGAAGCGACGATCGACGTCGGCGAGAATGGCGGCATTCTGATAGGCGGCGCGGCCGAGCATGACGCCATCGACGTGGGCCAAATGCGCCCCGGCCTGATCCAGCGTCTGGATGCCGCCGTTGATGCCGATGAAAACCTGAGGCCAGCGCTGCTTCATGCGGTAGACGATATCGTAGTCCAGCGGCGGTATTTCGCGGTTTTCCTTCGGCGACAGGCCCTTCAGCCAGGCCTTGCGGGCATGGATCCAGATCGCATCGGCGCCGGCATCGAGCACGCGCGTCATCAGTTCGGGCAGCGCCTCTTCGGGTTCCTGCTCATCGACGCCGATGCGGCATTTCACCGTGACGGGTGCCTTCGAGATCGCCTTCATCGCCGCAATGCAGGATGCGACCGTCTCCGGCGTCAGCATCAGGCAGGCGCCGAAGGTGCCGGACTGCACGCGATCGGACGGACAGCCGACATTGAGATTGATCTCGTCATAGTTATAGGCTTCCGCGATCCTCACCGCCTCGGCAAGCTTGGCCGGATCGGAGCCGCCAAGCTGCAGCGCGACGGGATGTTCGGCAGCATCATGCCCCAGCAGCCGGTCGCGCGGCCCATGAATGATCGCATCCGCCACCACCATCTCGGTATAGAGAAGCGCATGCCGGCTGATCTGCCGATGCAGGTATCTGCAATGGCGATCCGTCCAGTCGATCATGGGGGCGACCGCAAAGATCTTGCGGCCAGTTTTCAGTGCGTCGCTATACATGGGAAACCTTTCTGATCCGCGCTCTACACCAAATCCCTCAAAAACGCCAGTTTTCGCGGCTGT
Source organism: Rhizobium sp. AB2/73 (assembly GCF_020871915.1). Lineage (NCBI taxonomy): Bacteria > Pseudomonadati > Pseudomonadota > Alphaproteobacteria > Hyphomicrobiales > Rhizobiaceae > Rhizobium > Rhizobium sp. AB2/73. Next base: position 1,795,292 of record NZ_CP067071.1, read on the forward strand.
AACAATAATGCTAGCTTGCTCGAAGGAGTCGGACGGCAGCAGCCCTCTGAAAAAGATGAGAGTTTCGAAAGCGCATATGAACGCCCCACTAAAGACAGTCATTCCACTACCTGCCCCTGTCCTTCTGCCGATCGACGGTGAGACCGAGTTTTTTCCTGTGCGTCGCGTCTATTGCGTCGGCCGCAACTATGCCGACCACGCCATAGAGATGGGTCATGACCCCACCCGCGAACCGCCTTTCTTCTTCCAGAAGAACCCGGACAATCTGCTTGTCTCGAGCGATTTCCCCTATCCTTCGCTGTCAGCGGACGTGCATCATGAAGTGGAGCTTGTCGTGGCGCTGCGCGGCGGTGGCGCGGACATCCCGGTCGAACAGGCACTGGATTGCGTCTATGGCTATGGTGTCGGCATCGATTTCACCCGCCGTGACCTGCAGGGTGAAGCCAAGAAGCTCGGCCGCCCCTGGGAAATCGGCAAGGCCTTCGATCACTCGGCTCCGGTTTCAGCATTGGTTCCGGCCACCCGCGCCGGCCATCCCGACAAGGGCGGCATCTGGCTGATGCGCAATGGCGAGGCCGCCCAGAGAGGCGATCTCTCTCAGATGATCTGGAAGGTGCCGGAAATCATCGCCGAGCTCTCCAAGCTGTTCACACTGGCCCCGGGCGATATCATCATGACCGGTACGCCCGCCGGAGTCGGCCCCGTTGTCCGCGGCGACCGGATCAGCTGCGCCGTCGATGGCCTCGCCAATCTTGTGCTGAACGTCGTCTGATCGAGGAGGATCGACCATGCCGCTCTACGCCCTTGCCGGCCTCACACCGAAAACGCCGGGCCCCGACCGATACTGGATCGCGCCAGACGCAAGCGTGATCGGCAAGGTCGAGATCGGCGAGGATGTCGGCATCTGGTTCGGCTCGGTCCTGCGCGGCGACAATGAGCTGATCGCCTTAGGCAAGGCGACGAATATTCAGGAAGGCACGATGATCCACACCGATCCGGCGTTTCCGGTTTCGATCGGCGAAGGCTGCACCATTGGCCATCACGCCATCATCCATGGCTGCACCATCGGCAACAATTCGCTGATCGGCATGGGCGCAACCATTCTGAACGGCGCGAAGATCGGCAATAATTGCCTCGTCGGCGCCAATGCGCTCGTCACGGAAGGCAAGGAATTTCCGGATGGCTCGCTGATCGTCGGCGCACCGGCAAGAGCCATCCGCACCCTGGACGAAGCTGCGATCGAAGGCCTGCGCCGCTCAGCTCAGCATTACGTCGCCAACTGGCAGCGCTTCGCGCGTGATCTTAAAAGATTGGATTAGAATTCTCTTATGAGTAATTGATGGAACGCGGAATGCGTTGCGGCGCGTAGCTCAAGCCGCACAACTGGCGCAATGACCGCGAATTTCGATGGTCGACTTCTCCGCCTTGAACTTCTGAGATTTCAGCCAGTCCATCAGCCGATGATCCACCTCGTGATCATGAAACTCGATCACCTGACCGCAGCTTTCGCAGATGGCAAAGGCAACGAGGCCATGGCTATGGCAATCTTCGTGCGGATGCGCGCAAGCGACGAAGGAGTTGATGCTCTCGAGCCGATGCACGACGCCATATTCCAGCAGCTTGTCGAGCGCACGGTAAACCTGCAGCGGCGCCCGAAAACCCTGATCGCGCAGCTTGTCCAGGATGGTATAGGCGCTGAGCGGCGCCTCCGCCTTGGTCAGGATATCGAAAACGAGGGACTGGTTCTTGGTGAGCATCGGAGTGGTCATGATGACTGTCCTCTCTGTTGCGCCGCTGGCGTGCCGCTCCTGCGAACGAGGGGCAGCAGACTGATGATAAATAGAACGAGCGCCGCAACCACGATCGACGGGCCAGACGGCGTATCATAGCGCAGCGATCCGAAAAGCCCGCCGACAACGGCGATGGCGCCAAGCAGCGAAGCAAAGATCGCCATTGTTTCCGGCGTCGAGGCAAAGCGACGTGCGGTGGCCGCGGGAATGATCAGCAGCGCCGTGATCAGAAGTATGCCGACAATCTTCATGGCAATCGCGATCACCACGGCCATCAGCAGCATGAAGAGCAGCCGCGCGCGCTCCGGCCGCAATCCTTCTGCCTCGGCAAGCTCGAGATTGACTGTCGAGGCCAAAAGCGGCCGCCAGAGCCAGGCAATCGCCGCAAGAACGAGGATGCCGCCGCCCCAGATTACCGCGATATCGGACTGGCTGACGGCCAGTATGTCGCCGAAGAGGAAGGCGATGAGATCGATCCGCACCCAACTCATGAAGGCGACGATGACAAGGCCGATAGCCAGTGTCGCATGCGAGAGAATGCCGAGCAACGCATCCGCCGAGAGCGCCTGCCGCCGCTGCAGAAACAGCAGCAGGATCGACACGAGCGCGGCAACCGCAAAGACCGACAGCGTCAGATTGAGCTGAAAAAGTAGCGAGAGGGCCACGCCGAGCAATGCCGAATGCGAGATCGTGTCGCCGAAATAGGCCATACGTCGCCAGATGATGAAGCAGCCGAGCGGCCCGGTCGTCAGCGCCAGCCCGACGCCGGCAACGACGGCGCGCGGGAAGAAATCATCAAACATGACGCTCTCCCTCGACATGGTCATGGCCGTGATGATGATCATCGTGATCGTGGCCATGATGATGGCCATCATCGGCATGGCAATGGTCCGTAATCGAACCGTCCGCATGCTGCACGCGACCGTCAGGCAGATGCGTATGGTCGTGATGGTGGCTGTAGATCGCCAGAGATTGTGCCGCCCGCGTACCGAACAGCTTCACATATTCCGGGCTCTGGCTGACAGTCTGTGGCGTGCCGCGGCAGCAGACGTGGCCATTCAGGCAGACCACAGTATCCGTCGCCGCCATCACGACATGCAGATCATGCGAGATCAGCAGGATACCGCAGCCTTGCGAATTGCGGATCGACTTGATGAGATCGTAAAGCGCGATCTCACCGCTGAAATCGACCCCCTGCACTGGCTCGTCCAGCACAAGCAGATCGGGCTTGCGGGCGATGGCGCGCGCCAGCAGCGCCCGCTGGAATTCGCCGCCGGAAAGATGCTGCACCTCGGCTTTCGCGAGATGCGCGATGCCGACGGCTTCAAGAGCAGCAACCAGCTCGCGCTCCGGCAAAGGCCCGGTCAGCGTCATCAATCGCTGCACGCTAAGCGGCAAGGTCCAATCGATGGCAAGCTTCTGCGGCACGTAGCCGACCTTCAGATTGGCTATGCGGTCGACACGTCCTTCGTCCGGCTTCAGCACGCCGATCGCCGTCTTGGCACTGGTCGATTTACCGGAACCGTTCGGGCCGATCAGGGTGACGATCTCGCCGCGACTGACGGAGAAATCGACGCCACGCACCAGCCAGCGTCCGTCGCGGCGGACGCCGACATCATGGAGCGACACCAGCGGCCGGCTCTTGCTGTCGATGGAAGAAAGCATGAAATTTCCAATTGCACTATTGCGCCATGCTATCGCACACGTTATAGCATAACGCAATTGATGTAATAACATAACAGACCCATTCAAGGGCATTTCTGGCATGAACGCAGCAAAAACTCTTCTTCCCTTCGCCGCCTCCCTTCTCCTTTCCGGCCTGCTCGTCAGCACGACCGCAACTGCCGCCGATGCGCCGAAAGTCGTCGTCTCCATCAAGCCGATCCACTCGCTGGTCGCAGCCGTCATGCAGGGCGTCGGCACCCCGGATCTGATCGTCGACGGTGCTGCTTCGCCGCATGCCTATGCGCTCAAGCCGTCGAATGCGCGCAACCTTCAGGAGGCGAAAGTAGTCTTCTGGGTTGGGCCGGGCATGGAAGCTTTTCTGCAGAAGCCGCTTGCCGCACTCGGTACCAATGCCACCGTCGTCGAGCTTGACGACGCACCCGGCATCGCCAAACTGAAGTTCCGCGAAGGCGGTGCCTTCGAACCGCATGACGATGGCGACGAACACGAAGCCAGCGATGATCATGCACATGATCACGACCACGATCATGGCGAGTTCGACACTCACCTTTGGCTCGATCCGCACAATGCCAAGGCGATGGTCGCCGAAATCACGACGTCGCTGGTCGCGGCCGATCCCGCCAACGCCCTCACCTACGAGGCAAATCAGAAGACCTTGGACGACAAGCTCGATGCGCTCGATATGGAAATCGCTTCGACGCTCGCCCCTGTGAAGGACAAGCCTTTCATCGTCTTCCATGATGCCTACCAGTATTTCGAGCATCGCTATGGCGTGCGTGTCTCTGGCTCCATCACGGTCAGCCCGGAAACCATCCCGGGCGCGCAGCGCGTCGCCGAGATCCACAGCAAGGTCGCCGATCTCGGCGCGACCTGCGTTTTCGCCGAACCGCAATTCGAACCGAAGCTGGTCAAGGTGGTGCTCGAGGGCACATCGGCAAAATCGGGTGTGCTGGACCCGGAAGCCGCAACGCTGCCGCAAGGACCGGATCTCTATTTCGACCTGATGCGCGGCATCGCCAGTTCTCTGAAAACCTGCCTTTCAGCACAAGGCTGAACACCGCCGAAGGAAGCGAGCGCATGGCTCGCTTTTTTCATCGCAACAAATGTAATGATATTACATTACAAAAGAGATTGTCATGAACAGGAAGCTCCCGGTTACCGTCCTCTCCGGTTTTCTCGGCGCCGGCAAGACGACGCTGCTCAACCATATTCTCAACAACCGCGAGGGTCTGCGCGTTGCCGTCATCGTCAACGACATGAGCGAGGTGAATATCGATGCGGCGCTGGTGCGCGATGGCGGCGCCAATCTCTCCCGCACGGAGGAACAGCTCGTCGAGATGACCAATGGCTGCATCTGTTGCACGCTGCGCGACGACCTACTGAAGGAAGTCCGCCAGCTCGCGGAGCAGGATCGCTTCGATTATCTGCTGATCGAATCCACAGGCATTGCCGAGCCCCTGCCCGTTGCCACCACCTTTGAGTTCCGCGACGAGGATGGCAGCAGTCTTTCCGACGTTGCCCGGCTCGATACGATGGTTACGGTTGTCGATGCGGCCAATCTTCTTGCCGACTATGGATCGACGGATTTCCTCGCCGGTCGCGGTGAAACCGCAGGTGAAGGCGACAACCGGACCATTGTCGACCTTCTGGTTGAGCAGATCGAATTTGCCGATGTCGTCATTCTCAACAAGGTCGGTTCGGCAACGGCTGAACAACGCGACGCCGCCCGCAAGATCATCGTCGGCCTCAACCCCGATGCGCGTCTCATCGAAGCGGATTTCGGTGCAGTCGAACCGGCGGAGGTTCTCGGCACCGGACGCTTCGATATCGATCGCGCCGAAACGCATCCGCTCTGGTACAAGGAATTGCACGGTTTCAAGGATCATGTTCCCGAAACGGAAGAATATGGCATTCGCTCCTTCGTCTACCGCGCGAAAAGACCATTCGACCCCGCGAAATTCCAAGCCTTCCTCAATCGCTCGTGGCCGGGCGTTGTCAGAGCCAAGGGCTTCTTCTGGTTGGCGACGCGGCCCTATTATGTCGGCGAAATGAGCCAGGCGGGTGCACTCGTCCGCACGGGCAAGATAGGCCTCTGGTGGGCTGCCGTCCCGCAGGACCAATGGCCGCGCAATCCCGGCTTCCAGCGGGCGCTGGCACCCTATCTCGATCCGATCTGGGGGGACCGCCGCCAGGAGCTGGTGTTCATCGGCGCCGACCCGATGAGCGAAAAACAGATTACCGCCGAACTGAATGCCTGCCTCGTCAAGGCGGACCGCTTCACGCCCGAGCGTTGGCGCAATCTGCCCGATCCGTTTGCAAGCTGGAACAGGTTACCGGCATGAAACAGCCGAAAATGATCCGATTCCGCTGCTACTGCTTCGATAGCAGCGGCGATAACGAAGAGGCGAGCGATCGATCGCGGTCCGATACGGTCGAAGCGGATCGAGACACCACTAAATCAAGCGAACACAATCTTCGCCTGATACCGGACGCGATTGGAAAACTGCTGTTTGGGGCCTGAACGCGAATTCAGGCCACCAGCATGCCTGCAGGAACGGCGATGATCTCGTGCATGACGAGCAATGCGCCGATCACTTCCGCCTTGGCCCGCAGCGGCGTCATAGTGCAGTGAAATACCTTGCCGGGTTCGATCTGGCGATAAGAGGGATAAAGGCACTCCACCTTCTCCCCGGTAAAGCAAGCATCAAGCTTCGCCTTGAGGCTGTTTTCGAAATCTTCCGCGCCGGCAAATTCCGAGATATGACGTCCCATGAGTTCGATCGGCTTCGACTTCAGAAACTCCGAATTGGCGGCGTTGCTGTAGAGGTAGCGATAGTCCCGCGTCACGACGGCAACGCGATCCGGCAGGCTGTCCAGAATGACATCATTGAGAACGCTGCTTTCTTCGAAGCCGAACGCATCGTCCCGATCGATTTTCTCGCTTGAAAACACCCGAAGAACTTCGCCTGCTGCTTCGCTTGCACCGCCGAAATAGCGATCGATCAATACCGACAGCGATGCGGAATTGCGCATGACGCGCGAGCGATCGTCCGATTCTTCTCGGATGAGATTGTTCATGAACTGGAGCTGCATGTAAATTTCAAGCAGACTCGTAGCCTTATAGGCCAGGATAGCCGCGATAAGTGGCTCCAATTCGCGATCGAGTGACGCTACAAGCTCATCATCGCCAAGTTTTATCGCACGCTGAATCTGGTTACATTTCGTGGAGAAGGCATGAAAGAGTGCCAGCAAAATTGCCCTCCTGTCCCCGCACACAGCAAGACGCAGGGGCCTCGTTTCCCGGCGTTACCATGCCCAAGGATATTCAGCTTGGTGTCCGCATTCTCACCAAACTTTCCGCATTGTGAATTAACATGACTTATCCCTACTTTCAATCCGGATGAGCGGAAGTTCTCGTGAAAGGAGAACTTTCTGAAATGCAAGGCTTACCTGGCGTAATGACTGCATGAAGACCGGATGCAAATATACAATGCAAAACTGTCGCTAACGGGCCGGAATGGATGTCTAGAAAACGCTCTTCTTGATATTCCAGCGATCATGATACCAAAGCCATTGCTCAGGGTTTTCCCGTACCCAGCTCTCAACCTTGTCATTCAGCATCTGCGCCGTTGCGGTCAGATCGAGACCGCCGGCTTCGTTGCGCGGCATCTCGAGCTTCGGCTCGATCTCCAGCCGGTAGCGATTGCCGGGCAGGCGGATGCAGCGGGCCGGATAGACCTCGCAATTGAACTGACGCACCAGCTTCGGCAACAGCGGATTCGTCTTTACGTCCCTGCCGAAGAACAACGTCTTCAAGCCCTTGCGGAATTTCTGGTCGACCAGCACGCCGACGCCGCGACCCGCTTCCAGCTCCCGCGCAAGGCTGAACGAGGAGCCGGCGTGGGAGGGAACGAGGTTGCCCATACGTTTAGCCCGGAAGTCGAAAACCTTCTGAGCGACATAGGGATTGTTCGGCGGTCGGAAGAGTACGGTCACGGTCAGGCCGAAGGCAGCGCCGGCGACCGGCAGTAGTTCGAAATTGCCGGTATGGCCTGTAAAGACGATAAACGGCCGCGGGTTGTCCCTGAGGTCGAGAAAGATCGGAATGCCCGAAACTTCGATGCGGCCCGGCTTGTCGCTAAAGGGATCGAAGTCGAAAAGCCGGTCGAGAAACACATATTCCGCTGCCAGGCGCCCCATATTGCCCCAGCTCGCACGCGCGATCTCATCGACCTCCGCCTCGCTCTTTTCGGGAAAGGCATTGCGCAGATTGGTCAGCATCAGCTGATGCCGGCGCATGCGCGGACCGATCTTGCGGGTCAGCCAATCGGCGAAGTTGATGCCTGCATCCGCCGGAAACAGCTTCAGGAAATTCAGGAAGCCGAAAATGACCTGCGCCACCAGCCACTGCCGGAAATTTCTGAGCGCAAGGACGATCCGGGTGATGAAGAGCTTCACGCTGCTCAGTCCATCTTCAGGATGATCTTGCCGAAGATCTGGCGCGATTCCATCCGCTCCAGCGCCCGGTCGATGTCATTGAAGCCGACTTCGGTATCGATCACGGGATGAACCAGTCCGCGCGCCATCTTCTGCATCGCATTGGCCATGTTCTCCATGCGGCAGCCGAAGGAGCCAAGCAGCTTCAGCTGCTGCTGGAACAGCATCATCAGGTTCATTTCGGTCGAAACGCCCGAAGTCGAACCGCAGGTGACGAGACGGCCGCCGCGCTTCATGCAGAGCATGGAGCCGGCCCAGGTGTCCTTGCCGACATGCTCGAAAACCACGTCGACACCCTTTTTCTTCGTCAGCTTACGCACAACGCCCTCGAAGCGGTCGGTGCGATAGTTGATGACGTGATCGGCGCCGAGCGCCTTCGCCTTTTCGATCTTGTCGTCGGAACCGACCGTCGTGATAACCGTGCAGCCGATCTTCTTGGCGAGCTGGATCGCGGCGGTACCGATACCCGAGCCGCCCGCGTGAACGAGGATCGTTTCGCCCGGTTCGAGCTTGGCATTATCGAAGAGCATATGCTCGACGGTGCCGAAGGTCACCGGAGCAAGCGCGGCACCCACCGCGTCGACGCCGGGAGGCGCCGGAACGAGCAGACGGGCCGGAAGATTGACCTTCTCCTGCGCGAAACCATCGAGATGGAAACCATGCACGCCGCCGACATATTCGCACAGATTGTCACGACCCTCGCGGCAATGGCGGCAAAGACCGCAAGTACGCGCGCCGTAGATCGATACGAGCTGCCCCGGCAGGACGTTGGCAACACCCGGGCCGATCGCTTCGACCACGCCGGCGGCCTCCGCGCCGATGGCCAGCGGCATCTTGCGCTTGGCGAACGCCATGCCGCGCCAGCCCCACACATCGATGTGATTGAGGGCGACGGCCTTGACGCGCAAGGTCACCTCACCCGCGCCCGGCGCATCCGGCTCCGGCAGATCGGTGATCTCAAGTTTGCGGTCGTCGATCAGTTGCAAAGCACGCATGGCAAAGTCCCTCGCCTCTCGGGCGCAGTTGTGTCCTGTTTTTTCAGAAGTCCGATTAAGCCGGTTCAAGCGCCATGACAAGGCTGGCATTCTGGCCGCCGAACCCGAAAGAGTTCGAAAGAACGGCACTTACCTGCTTTTCACGCTTCTTGTTCGGCACCACGTCGAGAATGATCGACGGATCGGGATTGTTGTAGTTGATGGTCGGCGGCAGCGTGCCGGTCAGCATGGTCTGCAGCGAGAACACCGCTTCGACCGCACCCGCAGCCGTCAGCGTATGGCCGATCATCGACTTGTTCGAGGAAACCGGAATGGTCGGAAGCCGCTCGCCGAAGACGGCAGACATCGCGCCATATTCCATCTTATCGTTTTCCGGCGTCGAGGTGCCGTGAGCGTTGATATAGCCGATATCGGTCTCGGCCATGCCCGCGTCGGCAAGCGCTGCGCGGATCGTCGCGATCGCCGGGCCACCGTCCGGTGAAGACCGGGTGCGATGGAAGGAATCGGCCTTGTCGCCCGCGCCCTTCATGATGCCGAGGATCTTGGCGCCGCGTGCGACCGCTGCCTCCAGTGATTCCAGCACCAGCGTCGCAGCGCCTTCTGCGATGACGAAGCCGTCACGGTCCTTGCTGAATGGCTTGGAAGCCTTGGTCGCCGGATCGTTCTGTGTCGACAGCGCTGACAACAGCGAGAAGCGGATCAGCGCCTCGGCGCTAAGCGAACCGTCGGTGGCAACGGTCAGTGCTCGCGTGGTGCGTCCCTGACGAATCGCCTCGATACCGAGCTGTATTGCCGTCACGCCCGATGCACAGGCCGTCGACAGCGTTACCGGCAGGCCGCGCGTACCGAAACGGTCGGCAAGGCGCTCGGAAATGGCGCCGAAAAGAGCCGCTTCATGGAAGGCAGGATCGGGACGCTGGCGCATGGCGGCGAGAAAGCGTTCATATGCATCGCCCTCATGATCTGCCGGAGGAGAGCGGTCGGCCAGTTCGAAACGGGCGCTCCATTCGGGTTCGATCGGCGGCGCAGCCAGGAACAGCGGTGCGTCGAAATCGCCAGAAATCCCGGCTTGAGCCAGAGCTTCAATAGTTGTTTCGCGGGCGAAAGCATAAGAGCGCTCGACGGCGTTCGGAGCTGGAATATCGATGAAATCCACGGTGCCGGCGATGCGCGTCGAAAGGCCGTCCGTTGGGAAGCGGGTAATGCCGTGAATGCCGGAAGTGCCAGACGACAATGCATTCCAATTGTCCTGCAGGCCCTGCCCCAGCGACGTGATGATCCCCATGCCGGTAACGGCAACGATCGGGCGTCCGAGATGATCCTTGTAAGCGGTCATATCCTGTTCCTCACGCTTCAGCTGACAATACGGCAATGCCTTCGCCGCGCACATGGCCGACGGTCGTAACCACGGCTTTGCGGGCACCCGTAGTCATTGGCTTTTCATGGGCAGCATCGAAAGGCGGCACCTTGGCCTGGCTGGCGACGGCCAATGCAGCGAAGGCGAGCCCGAGCGGGAATTGGCTTTCCAGCCCATGGCCGGAAACGCCGGAATAGGCGCGAATAGCCGAGCCCGGAAGCTGGGCATCGAGCACTGCCTTTTCGCGCTGGGCAAGATCGGGAATCGCCGTCGTGCCGGAAAAGACGACGGTCGCATCGCCGGGCGTCTGCTTGGCTGGCGCGAGCATACGCTCCAGCCGCGCTTCAAACTTGCCTTCGTCGCGCCGGCCGCGATCGCCCTCCACCGCATCAATCGTCGCATAGATATGGGCGCCGCGAGCTTCGGCATGCGCACGCGATTCAAGAACGAGGAAGGCGCTCAGCGAGCCCATAATCATGCCACCGCCGTCTTCCGGCTTGCGCGACCAGATGGGATGCCAGTCACCAATGGCATGCGCGTTGATCGATTCGATTAGCAGGATCATGTCCAGGCGCTCGGCGGAAAATGCGCCGCCTACGAGAGCATGGCTCGATTCACCGGACTTGATACGGTGGAACGCGGTCTCCACTGCCGAAATGCCGGAGGCCTCTTCGCCCATGAAAGTGCGCGACGAGCCCGTGACCTTGTGCACGATCGAGATGTTGCCGGCCAGCAGGTTCGAAAGCTGCGCCAGGAACAGCGTCGGCCTGAGTTCGGTCGTCAGCTTCTCGTTCAGCAGCAGCTCGCGGTCGTTGCGCTTCAGGCCCTCATTGACGATCAGCGTATCGACATTGATGTCGCGCTCGCCGCCGCCGGCCGCCACGATCATGTCCATGGTGCCGCAGGCTTCCAGATCATCCTTGAAGCCGGCATCGTCGAGCGCCAAGCCGGCGGTGAACACGCCGATGCGCTGCCAGTTTTCCATCTGGCGCTGATCACCGCGCTTCGGAATCTGTTGCGACCAGTCTATTTCGGGCAGTGGATGCACGGGATAGGGCTTGAACTTCTCGGTTTCGACGATGGTCGCCGGCGCCTTGTCCGCGGTCAGCAAGGCGACATGCGCGTCCTTGCCAACGCCCTGGCAGGTAACGATGCCGATACCCGTGATCACCACATCATTCTGAGCCTTGCTCATTCATCAATCCTCTTCGAATGCGGCGCCGAACAAGCCGGCAGCATCAACCGTTGGCGGGGATGGCGTCGAGAAGCCCGACCTCGCCTGCCCGCTTGCGCACGATATCGCCGAGCGGCACCTCATTAAACGGCATGGTGCGCAGCTTCAACTGCGCATCGCAAACCTTCTTTCCGGCAATGGCAATACGCGCCTTGGTGACGGCGAAGCCCGAACCCTCGTGTTCCAAATCTGCTTCGATATCGAGTTCGGCTTCCGGCTCGACAAAGGTTCGCATCTTCGCGCCATCGACCGACATCAGGAACGGCATGTAGGCAAATTTCGTCGCGGCAAGCACCAGCATGCCCGAGGCCTGCGCCATCGTTTCGATAAGAAGAACGCCGGGCACCAGGGGCATGCCCGGAAAATGGCCTTCGAAAACAGGGCTTTTCGCCGGAACGACGGAATGAGCCTTCAACTGGCCCTTGGACAGATCGACGGACTCGACCCTGTCGATCATCTGGAAATATTCCAGCAGCATCAACGCCTCCGATCCAACCCGGCAATGCAGGACGCGCCGGGCGGGATACGCTATTTAAGAATGAAACCGCCCGGCCGCCATATTCAAAGGCGGCTGGGCGTCAAAAAATGCAAGGATGTCGCTCAGCCCTTGGCAGCGCGCAACTCATCGATCTTGGCACAGAGATTCTTCAGGACGAAGTATTCTTCGGTCGAGACCTTGCCTTCGTTGACTTCCTGCGTCCACTGCTCGAGCGGGATCTTGATGCCGAATTCCTTGTCGATCGCGAAAACGATATCCAGGAAGTCCAGGCTGTCGATGCCGAGGTCGTCGATCGTGTGGCTATCCGGGGTGATGGTGTCACGGTCGATTTCGCTGGTTTCAGCGATGATGTCGGCAACTTTGTCAAATGTAGCAGTCACTGCCCATACCTCTTGAAATAATAATTCATCCCCCTCATAGGGAAATCCATTCCAAAAGCCAATGGTTTCCACCAGAAACCCCGGCAATTTGGCAAGACAGTGTTGCGCAAACAGCAAAATGACTGCCGCGTCATACCTGTGAAATCACGCGCGACATGGACGCGAGATGCGGCAGCATTGCGGCCGAACCGCCATGACAAAGCGCTTGTTGGCGAAAGATCACTCGCTGATCACGATGCGGGTGTTGTGAAGCCCGGCATCCGATGTCATCGCAAAGAAAGTGGCAGCATTGCGGGTATCGAGCCGCACGCAGCCATGCGACGCCGGCCGGCCGAGCCGCCGCACCTCATAGGTGCCGTGAATGGCATAGCCGCCGTTGAAGAACACGGCGTAAGGCATCGGCGCATCGTCATATTTTTTCGAGCGGTGATCCCTGGACAGCCATTTGGCCGTGTAGGAGCCGGTCGGCGTCACATAGCCCCTGCGCGCCGTCGACACTCGCCAGCGATACTTCAGAGCTCCATCCTCCGAAACGGTCATTGTTTGCGATCGAAGATCGACCACTGCCAGAACAGTCCCGGCATGGGCCGAAACGGTGTGGAATTGCATGCACAGGCATGCCGTTACTGCGAACGCGATACGCCTCATCTTGCCCCTCCGACTGTTTGCTTCCTTATGAAGCAATTCAGACGATGGGAGAGTCTATCGCTATACTGATTATACCAAATTAATACATATAGTGAGCGATTGCTTAATTTAGGGACGCTCACAAGAGCAGCAGAAAACCCAGGAAAGCGAGAAGCGTCAGCATCGTGCAAGCGGAATAGAATATGGAAATGCCGGCTTCGATGTCGTTGACCGTAGCAGTGTCGCGGCCGGAGCCGTTGATCATCGGCTCGCGCACGAGCTCGCCGCCATAGATTCTCGGACCTGCAAGCTGGATATCGAGCGCGCCGGCCATAGCCGCCTCGGGCCGGCCGGAGTTGGGTGAACGATGCAGCCCGCCATCGCGGACGGCGATGCGGATCGCATTTCCAAGCGCGGAGATGCCACGTTTGATCAGAGCGCCGGCAGCAATTAATAGGATGGAGAGGCGCGCGGCCGGCCAGTTGGCGATATCGTCGAGGCGCGCGGCAGCGCGGCCGAAATCGACATAGGTCTCGGATTTGTGGCCGATCATCGAATCGGCAGTGTTGAGCATCTTGTAGAAGAAGAGGCCGGGCAGGCCGAAAACGCCGTACCACAGCGCCGGTGCGACGACACCATCGGAAAAATTCTCGGCAAGGCTTTCGATGGCGGCACGGCAGATACCCGGCTCGTCCAGCGTCTCGGGATCGCGGCCGACGATGCGCGACACGGCGAGACGCCCTCCTTCCAGACCATCGGCACGCAATGCCCGCGAAACTTGCTCGACATGATCGGCAAGGCTCTTCTGCGCCATGAAAACCGCCACAAGCCCCGCCTCGACCAGGATGCCGAGCCAGCCGAAGAAGGCGAAAAATCCATGAATGGCCCAGCCGGCGATCACGGCGCCCATGAGCAGCGCGACGATCGACATCAGTCCGTTGCGGCGGCGAAGCACGCCGGCCAGGTGCTTTGCATTGAATCGCTGGTCGAAGGATGAAATCGCCTTGCCGAACAGCACGACCGGATGCGGAAAGCGCTGCCACAGCCAGTCGGGATCGCCGACGATGCGGTCGAGCAACAAGGCCAGGACCAGGATGAGCAAATGTTCGTCGGCGGTCATGTCGAATAATCCTCTAATACCCCGGCGAGTCTTTGATCCGCTTCTTCATCTGGAGCTAGCCCGAAGCGCAGCCAATTGCGGGCGTAATCGAACTTGCGGACGAGAATATGATGACGGCAGAGATACGCATATGTGCCCTCGGCGCGGTCGTCCGCAACCAGTGCAAACAGGGCAGTGCCTCCCGCAATATGCAGCCTCGAGCGGCGAAGAACCGTCTGCAGCGCCGAATGTCGCTGAAGAATGCGGTTTCGGATAGCGCTTGTGTCGCCTTCCAAGAGCGACGCGGCGATCGAAAGGGCCGGCCCGGAAACCGCCCATGGACCGAGCCAATCCTCGAAACGTGTCAGGATCGCGGCCTCAGCAATCACGAACCCAAGCCGAAGGCCGGCCAGTCCGAAAAACTTTCCGAACGAACGGAAGATGACGAGATTGGGCATCGCGGCGGCAAAAGGCGCCATGCTCGCTGCCGGCTCCATATCGCCGAAGGCCTCGTCGACAAGAAGGATCCCGCCTTGGCTCCGTAACCTGTCGTGCAAATCACGCAACTGCTCGATCGGCAGTCTTCGCCCATCAGGATTGTTCGGATTGACGGCAACCACGAGCCTGTCGTCAGCGGTAAGTTCGGCAGGCGTCGAAACCTGGCGGACCTGCAGCCCCGCCAGCGTGAAGGCTCTTGCATATTCGCCATAGGTCGGCGAGAGGATTGCGACGCTGCCACCGGGCACCAGCCTCGGAAGCAATTGAATGACGGATTGCGTGCCGGGAACGGGCAAGGGCAGAATATCGCCGGTCCGGTAATAGTTCCTCGCCGCTTCCCGCGCCCGCTCCTGCAAATGCTGGTCAGGCAGCCTATGCCATGCCGCAACCGGGATTTCCGGCAGCGTCACCGGATTGGGATTGATGCCGGTCGACAGATCCAGCCATTCCTCCGGACGCCCGCCATATTGGCGTGCCGCAGCCGTAATGCCGCCTCCATGGACAATCCTGCTGGTCATACGGCGTCACCGGCGAGATCGATCAAATGCATGTAGGAGCCGGCAACATTGCCACGCTGCAAGCCGGCGGCACCAAGATCGTTATTGAGCGCATCCCTCACCGCAAACAGACGATCCGCCTCACCTTCCGATACGATGGTCGAATAGTGAAACTCATGCGCCGTCATCGGCTTGTTGAAGAAGGAGCCGGCAAGCGGCATCACCCGCCGATAGCCAAGATGGCGCTGTCGTTTCTCGTAGCTGGTAACAACGGGCAAGAGGCCTAGCATTTCATGGAGCGCACCTGCCGCATCGACAAGCCCCTCACCGAGCACCATATAGCCGCCGCACTCGCCATAGATGCGCACTCCGCGCGCCGCGGCAGTCTTTACGCCCTCTTGGAACCGCTGGGCAGCGGCAAGCTTTCCGGCGTGTAATTCCGGATAGCCGCCCGGCAGATAGACGGCGTCGGCATCGAACGACGGCGCCTCGTCCGCAAGTGGGGAGAAGAAGGAGATCTCGGCGCCGCGCCGCTTCCAGCCAAGCAGCATGTGTTCGTAGCAGAAGGCGAAGGCGATATCCCGCGCCACGGCAATGCGCTGACCGAACGGCATAAGCCGCGCGATATTGGCCGCTGACGTGCGAACGAGATGCTGGTGTGCTGCGCGCAAGAGCAGATCGAAATCGCAGGCTTTCGAGACGACCTCGGCAGCCGCCTCGATAAACTGCTCGAGCGCTCCATGCTCTCCAGCCTGCACCAGACCGAGATGCCTCTCCGGCAATGCCAGGCTGGCATCACTGCGGATAACGGCGACAACAGGCATGCGCACCGCGTCCAACGCCTGGCGCAGCATTCTCTCATGCCTGTCGCTGGCGACGCGATTGAGCACGACGCCGGCAATGCGGATATCGGCCCGGAAATTGGCAAAGCCGCTGACGACCGCTGCAACCGATTGCGACATGCGAGAACAGTCGACGACGAGCACGACGGAAAGGCCAAGCAGGGCGGCAAGATCGGCCGGAGTTCCAGTGCCATCGGCAGCACCGTCGAATAGACCCATCATCCCCTCGATCACGAGCATCCGTCCGCCGGCACGATGAAGCGCGGCATTGGCGGAAATCAGTTCGGCGCGCATGGCCCAGGGATCGAAGTTGAGACAGGAGGATCCGAGCGCTGCTGCGTGAAAGGCAGGATCGATATAATCCGGTCCGGCCTTGCCGGACGCGACCGCAACGCCCCTGTTTCGAAGTGCCCGCAGCAGACCGAGCGTGAATGTGGTCTTGCCGGAGCCTGATGAGGGTGCCGCGATCAGAAGCCCGCTCATGCCGACACCTTGCGTCCGCTTTCCACCGGGCTTTCGGTCGCCGGCAGCAATATGCGGCCGGAAAGCGCACCCAGCCAATCGAGCGACGGCCGCAATTTCACCACCTCGCCGACGACGACTATGGCGGGCGGCTCGAGGCCCGAGGCTTCGACATCGTCGGGCGCGCGCCCGAGCGTCGTCTCCAAAACCTGCTGCGAGGATGTCGCGGCATTGCAGACGAAGGCAACAGGTTCGTCCTCCGATCGGCCGGCAGCAATAAGATTCGCGCTGATCTGAGCAATGTGCTTCATCGCCATATACATGACGATAACGGGCGATCCCTTGCCGATCGCGTCCCAATCGATCGCGTCCGGTACGACGCCGGAGGAGTCATGACCAGTCAGGAAGGTGACGGCATGGTTGACGTCGCGATGGGTAACGGGAATGCCGGCATAGGCCAGACCACCGATCCCAGCCGTGATGCCGGGCACGATGCGGAAGGGAATGCCATGCTGGACAAGCGTCAGCGCTTCCTCGCCACCGCGGCCGAAAACGAAGGGATCGCCCCCTTTCAAACGCAGAACGCGCTTGCCGGCCCGCGCCAGTTCCACCAGGCGCAGCGAGATATCCCGCTGCTTGGCGGAAGGCTTGCCGCCGCGCTTGCCGGCATATTCCAGCACCGCGCCCGATCGGGCTAGTTTGAGGCAATCTTCATTGACGAGCGCATCATGCACGATGATGTCAGCCTCGGCCAATCCCTTGGCGGCCAGCAGGGTCAAAAGCCCCGGATCGCCCGGCCCGGCACCGACGAGCCAGACGGACCCCGGCTCCAGGGCCGGCAGATTGGAAAAGGCGGTATCGTTCATCCCATGTGTCCTATGCCTGGATGGGCGAAATTGCAATGTTGAGAACGGGATAAGGCGATCTCCGTTCGACATCGCTCGCATTGCGAACATTACGTCACGCATCTCCCCAACATGAGCGACAGCACGCTATGAGCTTTTCCAACGGCGACAGGGCACAGAAAACACGTCGATCGATCACTGCGTCCCGGACTCGATATATTCGGACACTCAGATAGGCTCTTGATAGAACTGGAGAATGATCTTCAGCGAATTGTGAAGGGGGGCCATCCCCCCTCACGGGTTCAATGCTTCACCTTGCCCAGAATCACGTCGCGGATCAGGTCGAGAACCTGCTGCGAGCGAATGCCGGTGCAGGCGATCTGGCTCGGCAGATTGTCCCAATCGCCGGGCGGGAAGCGGCGGCCGTCCTGCTTGATAATCGTCTGGCCGTCGGCAATACCGCCGCAGACGACGCGGATCGATCCCTCGATCGTGTCGAACAGCTCTGGTGCCACGACGTAGACGCAGGCGCAGCTGTCATGCACCATCATGCCGTCTTCGACCGCATGGCTGTAGAAATCGATATAGGACTGCGACAGATCGGCCAGGAGCTGCACCGAAGGGCCGCCCGCTTTCGCCATATCAGCGAGATAGCTGCGGCTCATGGTCGTTACCGACGTGACGTCGAGACCGACCACGACGACTTTCCAGGCTGCTGTCATGACGAAATCCGCAGCTTCCGGATCACCATGAATATTGGCTTCGGCAACCGGCGTGACATTGCCCGGCACGTAGAAATTGCCACCCATGATGACGACGCCCTTCACGAGCGAGGCGATCTCGGGATCGTGCTTCAACGCCAGGGCGAGGTTGGTCATGCGGCCAACGGCAACCAGGGTCACCTCACCCGGATGCGCGCGAACCGTGTCGATGATGAATTGGTAAGCCGGCCGCGGATCGGCCGGCAGATCGATCGTGTCGGGCACATCGATGTCGCCGAGGCCGTTATGGCCGTGAACCATTGTCGGCCATGGCCGCTCATGCCGCGAAGGATCGAAAGTGACGCTGGCGCCCCGCGCAACCGGGCACGGAATATTCCACTCGCGCTTCAGGAACAGCGCGTTGCGGGTCGTCGTGTCGACCGAAGCATTGCCGAAAACCGTCGTCACGCCAAGAAGGTCGATATTCGGGTGACGATGCAGGAAGAGAAGCGCCATGGCGTCGTCAACGCCCGGATCCGTATCATAAATGACCTTTTGCATGATTTTTCCTTATCAACATACTGAATAAGCTTGATCTTCCGGAAATTTCCTCCCGTCGCGGATCATGCTTGACCCATCGGCATACACGAGAACCGCCGGCGGCGGAATGCCATGACGATGTCCCTATGGAGCATTTGTGAGATTTGCGTGGCGAATTCGCTCTTCAAGCGATCCTGGCGATCGCTGCTGTCGCAAGGCCGGACTTAATTTTGGGAAGCACGAGCTCGGAATCGGGGCCGGCGGCCGCAAGCGCAGCAGCCTCGGCCACACCGTGGCAACCGACATGCGCGAAAACAATCTCGGACGGGTTCTTCAGCCTGGGTGTCTCCCGCTCCAGTGCGGCCGCCTTGAAGAAGCGCGCCGGGAGGCGAAAATGCGTGGCGGTCTCCAGGATCGCCGGTTCATCCATGCGCGTGTCGATCGACACGACGGCCAGAACCTGCTCGCTCCCGATGCCGGCCTCCTGAAAGGCTCTTTGTGCAAGCATCCGCACCTCATTCCAGTCCGTGCCGCGCTCACAGCCAAGACCCAGAAGATAGCGGCGGGTGGAATTGGCGTAGATCGTCATAGTCGCTCCCAACAGCATCGACCGAGATGACAGCTGTAGCGGGCACGTTTCGGCGCGTCAATTTCGCCTGATGTGCCCTGATAGCAATTGCCTTGCGGCGATCGAAGTGCCAGAAGGCCGTTTAATTCCCGCCTCAGAGTTCCCCACCTTGCCAGATATCACATTTCAACTGCTGCTTTTGCTCTTTGCCGCCGCGTTCTTCGCTGGTTTCGTCGATTCGATCGCCGGCGGCGGCGGGCTGATTACCGTGCCTGCCATGCTGCTGGCCGGTATTCCGCCGCTGCAGACCCTCGGCACGAACAAGGTGCAGTCCATCTGCGGCGCAGCCTCCGCAACGATCGCCTATGCCCGGCAAGGACACGTGCAACTTCGCGAACAGCTTCCGATGGCGGCGATGGCTGTGATAGGAGGCATGCTCGGTGCATTGTTGGCGACCATCATGCCGAGCCAGGTTCTGCGCATCATCCTGCCCTTCCTTCTGATCGCGATTGCACTCTATTTCGCCCTGAAACCCAATCTCGGCGACGTCGAAAAGCATCGGCGCATGAGCGCCGGACTCTTCGGCGTAACGTTCGTGCCGCTGATCGGCTTCTATGACGGCGCCTTCGGTCCCGGAACCGGCTCGTTCCTGATGCTCGCCTTCGTGACTCTCGCCGGCTTCGGCCTCTTGAAGGCGACGGCGCATACGAAGCTGCTCAATTTCGGCTCGAATCTCGGCGGCCTGATCGTCTTCATCTTCTCCGGCGCCATCCTCTGGAAAGTCGGGCTGACGATGGGGTTCGGCCAATTCCTCGGCGCCCAGCTCGGTTCGCGGCTCGCCATGCGCATCGGTGCGAAACTGATCAAGCCGCTGCTCGTCATCGTCTGCATCGCCTTCGCGATCAAGCTGCTGGCGGATCCTACCCACCCGGTCAGGATCTGGCTGGGACTGTAAGAACCGCACCTTTGATTACCTCCGACGTAATTGATAGTGCTTCGGTACGCGCCGATGATCGCCCTGCCTGAACGGTTCAGGCGATCCAAAGGAGTTGACCGATGACTGATGCGAACACCATTGCAGACCGCTATATCGCCATCTGGAACGAGGCCGATACCGACCGTCGGCGCGCACTTATCGCCGAGGCATGGACGGAAGACTGCAGCTATGTCGACCCGATGATGCGCGCGGACAATCGCGAAGAGATCCACGCACTGGTCACGGCGGCACACGAGCGCTTCCCGGGCTTTCGCTTCACCCTCCTTACGAACGGCGATCGCTACGGCGACCATCTTCGCTTCTCCTGGGGTTTCGGCCCGGCCGACGCCGAGCCGCTGATCAAGGGCACGGATTTTGCAATTCTAGAAGGCGAACAGCTGAAATCCGTTCACGGCTTTATCGACCAGCTGCCGGCCGCCGCGTGATGAACCCGGCCCGCTCTCTCGGCGACCACCTGCGCGAATGGCGGCAGCGCCGCCGCCTGAGCCAGCTCGAATTCGCCCTTGAAGCCGATATATCGCAACGGCATCTGAGCTTCATCGAGAGCGGGCGGGCGCTTCCAAGCCGCGAGATGCTGATGCATCTCGCCGAACGGCTTGGCGTTCCCTTGCGCGAACGCAATCCGATGCTCCTGGCGGCTGGATTTGCGCCGGTCTTTCCAGAGCGCAAACTGGACGACCCGGCGCTTGCTCCGGCACGCCATGCCATAAACATGCTTCTGAAGGGGCACGAGCCCTTCCCGGCTCTGGCCGTCGACCGGCATTGGACGCTGATCGCTGCCAATGCCGCCGTCGCACCATTGCTTGCCGGCGTGACGGATGCCTCGCTGACCGAAGGGCCGATCAATGTCCTGCGGCTGAGCCTGCATCCGCGTGGCCTGGCACCCCGGATCGCCAATCTCTCCGAATGGCGTGCGCATCTGCTGGAGCGCCTGCGCCAGCAGATATCGGCAACCGGCGATCCCGTGTTGACAAAACTGCTGGCGGAATTATCCGCCTATCCCGCACCGACTCAGCCAAAGTCGACGGCTCCGGAACGGGATTTCGCCGGCATTGTCGTGCCGCTGGAGCTTGTCACCGATGCGGGACATCTCTCGTTTCTGTCCACCACGACCGTCTTCGGAACGCCTGTCGATGTCACTCTGTCGGAGCTGGCGATCGAATCCTTCTTTCCCGCAAACCCGCAGACGGCGGAAAAACTGAAGACGATGCTGCCGGGCGGTTGAACGCCCGGCTAGCGATCAGAACTCGACGCCCGGCTGCCCTTTGATACCCGAGCGGAAAGGGTGCTTGATCAATTCCATCTCGGTTACGAGATCGGCAATCTCGATCAGCTCTTCCTTGGCGTTGCGGCCCGTCAAGACGACATGGGTCATGTAAGGCTTTTCGTTCTTGAGGAACTCCAGTACCTCGTTGATGTCGAGGTAATCGTAACGAAGCGCGATATTGATCTCATCCAGCAGCACCATGGAGTTGCGCTCATCGCGGATCAGTTCCTTGGCCTTTTCCCAGGCAGCCGTGGCCGCCGCAACGTCGCGGGCGCGATCCTGCGTCTCCCAGGTAAAGCCCTCGCCCATGGTATAAAACTGGCAGAGGTCGGAGAAATGCTTCTCGATCAGGTCGCGCTCGCCTGTCCACATGGCCCCCTTGATGAACTGCACGACAGCGCTTGGCCTTCCGTGGGCGATGTGACGGAAGATCATGCCGAAGGCGGAAGAAGACTTTCCCTTACCCTTGCCTGTGTGGACGATGATCAGACCCTTTTCATCGGTTTTGGTCGACATGATTTTGTCGCGCGCGGCCTTCTTCTTGGCCATCTTGTCGGCGTGACGGGCATCGTCGTTCTTCGGCACGCCCGCGCCGGTTTCGGCCGATTCGTCGCTCATTGCATTCTCCCTGATATGATCGATTTCTGTGCCAGCGGCCCGCCGCGCCAGAGGTAGAGCGCGACAAGCGGCTGGTCTTCCGTGCGCATGGCGTGGCGGATATTCGAGGGGTGATGTATGATCTCACCCGACCAGCGCGGCAGGAACGGTTGGGCATCCTTGCTCCACAGCGAGCCGTCGGTCAGCGGAATATACATCTCCTCAGCCTCGTGATGATGATCCGGATAATGCACGCCGGGACCGAGCAGCAGGAAGCCGCCGGCCATCTCCTCGCTCACGAAATGCCCACGCGTGCCGAAAAGCTCGACCCAGCCGTATCTCTCGAGGAAATCCGCGCCGAAATCGGTAATGCTGTAGGTCTGGGCCCAATGCAGTTCGTCCGCGGCTTGAAGGAGCCTGCCAAGCAGCACGCCTTCCGCCCCATCGCCAGACCGACCATGTTTCCGAAGATAATCGACAACGGGCAAGTCCTGCGGCACGAGCGACCGCTCTTCAGTCGGCCAATCAAAGCCTCCAATGAAATGCCATAGCATCGGGTCACTGCGCGACAGCAGGTAATCTCGAAAAGCAACCAGAAGCTCGCCAATAGCACTCATTCCGCGGCGTCCTTGCCCTTATCCAGATTCTCCAGATCAAACCGCGCCGAATTGCTTCTCGGCGTCCAGAGCTGGCGATCGATCGCCTCGAGCAGACGTTCTCGCATCTCCCTGAGTGCAGCCGGGTTCTTCTCCGTCATGAAATCGCGCACGCGCTGATCGATGATGAAGGCCTGGTAGACGGCTTCGAAGTGGTGATTGCGGACCGCACCCGTCGTTGCGGCGAAGGCAAAGAGATAGTCCACCGTAGCGGCGATCTCGAAAGCACCCTTGTAGCCATGGCGCATGATACCCTCGATCCACTTCGGGTTGACGACGCGCCCGCGCACGACCCGGCCGATCTCCTCTTCAAGCGAGCGGATCACAGGCTTTTCCGGCCTGGAATGGTCGTTATGATAGATTGAAGGGCGCGCGCCGCTGAGTTGCTCGGCCGCCGCCGCCATACCGCCCTCGAACTGATAATAATCGTCGCTGTCGAGCAGATCGTGTTCGCGATTATCCTGGTTCTGTACGACCGCCTGGATCGAACGCAACCGCTCTTCGAAGACGCCTCGCTCGGCACGACCTTCCTCGCCGGCGCCATAGGCATAGCTACCCCAGACAAGATAGGCCTCAGCCAGATCGGCACGCCGCTCCCAACCCTTCTCATCGATCAACGCCTGCAGACCAGCTCCATAAGCGCCGGGCTTCGACCCGAAGACGCGATAGCCCGCCCGATGACTGGCAGACGCCGTGTCCAGCCCGGCTGCCTCAAGCCGCGCGATCTCACCGCGCATGCGCGCCGCAATGGGATTGTCCGCAGCATCTTCATCGAGCATGCCGACGGCGCGGATTGCCCTATCGAACAAAGCGATCTGCTCGGGAAAGGCATCGCGGAAGAAGCCAGAGATGCGCAGCGTCACATCGACACGCGGGCGCCGGAGCATGGCCGGCGGAATGATCTCATAGCCGGTGACGCGGCGTGAGGTCATATCCCAGACCGGCTTGACGCCAATCAACGCCAGCGCCTGCGCGATATCATCGCCGCCCGTGCGCATATTCGACGTTCCCCAGGCCGTCAGGCCGAAGGAAACGGGCCATTCACCGTGATCCTGAACATAGCGGCGGATGAGCAATTCGGCCGATTTCTTACCAAGCTCATAGGCAGCGGGCGTCGGAACCGCGCGGCTGTCGACCGAATAGAAATTCCGTCCCGTAGGCAGAACGTCCGGCCGCCCACGTGTCGGCGCGCCGGAGGGACCGGGAGGCACGAAACGACCGTCGAGGCCTTTGAGCAGAGCTGCAATTTCCGCGTCGCCGCAAGCGAGAATGGAAGGCTGGAGCCTTGCGACGATCTCGTCGAGGACCAGGCGGGTGTTAGGCCAGTTTTCGGGGCAGGCCGTTTCGCCATTCACGAGCTTTGCGGCCAGGAGTTCGATACGCTCGACAGTGTCGCCTTGGGTACGCCAGGGGGTGTCGGAGATACCTTGGAGGATTGTGGGGCACGGCCCGGTCCATTCTGCGGCCATGTCGCAATCCAAAGGATCGAATGGTTTGTTCGGAGAGATACCCCCCTCTGTCAGCTTCGCTGACATCTCCCCCCCAAGGAGGGAGATTGGAGGGAGTATGCCGCTCGTCTTTCCAACCCATTTATCGACAACATCAGCGGATTCGATCTTGGTTTGATCCGAGGAAGCTCCGCGAGCCACCGATCCCCCCCCTTGTGGGGGAGATGTCGCGAAGGCGAGAGAGGGGGGTATCGCACCCTCCACGCCCGCGAACGCATCCCGAGCAATCGCCCGCTGCAAACTCTGATCGCCACTCTCGCCCAGCCCGCGCGGCACCCTTGCCAGCGCCACCGTCAAATCCGTCAGCAGCCGTCCCGACGGCGAAACGCCGAAGATGTGCAACCCGTCGCGAATCTGCATTTCCTTGAGGTCGCAGAGATAGGCATCAAGTTTGCGCAAAGCCTCGTCTTCACCCTCGCCCTTGGCGATGCCGGCATCCTGATCCAGCCCGATATCGGCAACGAGATCGAGAATCTGCTTGCGCAGCAGACGGATGCGGCGTGGGTCGCCGCCGGAAGCCTCGTAATATTCGTCGACCAGCGCCTCCAGATCTTTCAGCGGCCCATAGCTTTCGGCGCGTGTCAGCGGCGGCGTCAGATGATCTATGATGACGGCGCTGGTGCGGCGCTTGGCCTGCGTACCCTCCCCGGGATCGTTGACGATGAAGGGATAAAGGTTCGGCAGCGGCCCGAGGATCGCTTCCGGATAGCAATTTTCCGACAGCGCCAGCGCCTTGCCCGGCAGCCATTCGAGATTGCCGTGCTTACCCATGTGGATGACCGCATGCGCATCGAAGGAGCGGCGCAGGAAGGCATAGAAGGCGAGATAACCGTGCGGCGGCACCAGATCGGGAGAATGGTAGCTCTCCTTCGGATCGATGTTGTAGCCACGCGCCGGCTGGATACCAACGAGCACATCGCCGAAGCGGGCGAACGGCAGAGCAAAGCCGTCACCAATCGCGTAAGGATCCGCCGCCGGCCCGCCCCAGCGCGCCGTAATCTCATCTTGAATCTGTTTGGGAAGCGACGAGAAGAAATCCTTGTAGTCGCTGAAGGAAAGCCTCTCGCGGACCACGCGGCCGTCATGCCCCGAATTTGTCGGCCCTTCCGCCAAGTGCCGCATCAGCGTGTCGCCATCGGCAGGCAGATCGGCAACGCCGTAACCGGCCGCCCGCATCGCCTTCAGCACTTCGATCGTGCCAGCCGGCGTATCGAGCCCGACACCATTGCCGAGACGTCCATCACGATTGGGATAGTTCGCCATAACAAGCGCAACACGGCGATCGCCGGGCGGCGTATTGCGCAGCCGCGCCCAATTGGCCGCAAGCCGCGCCGTATAGCGCATGCGATCCTCAAGCGGCTCGCTGGCAACGATATTGACCTCGACCCTTTCATCATAGCGGGTCGCAGCCTTGAAGGACACGGCGCGGGCAAGAACGCGTCCGTCGACCTCGGGGAGCGCCACGTTCATGCCGAGATCGCGCGCCGAAAGCCCCTGCGAAGATGCCTCCCACGCCTCCTTCGATGAAGCCGAGAAGATGGCCTGCAGAACAATGGCGTCACCAGTCTCCAGCACCGTCGCCTGACGATCCGCACCGGGCGCCGAAACGGCAAAGCCAGTGGCATTGATGACCACGCTTGGCTTCAGCTCGGTAAAGACACTTTCGAGAATACCGACCGACACGGCGTCCTTGAGGCTATAGGCAAAGACCGGCAACGGCCGCATGCCCTCGGCGATAAGCGCCTCTATCATGGCTTCGACGGGCTTGGTTTCACCGCTCTGAACCAGCGCCCGATAGAAGGAAATCGCGATGATTGAGGGTTCGAGTCCCTCCGGGCCCGCCACCCCCAAATTGGAGACTCTCCGCCACTCCTCGACGCCGATCACGCCCCTGCCCGGCCACCAGACCCCGGCCTTCATCAAGGGTACGGCGGGCATCGGCTTCTCGGCACCTGAGAGCATAGCCTCGGCATAGGCGAGAAACGCCCGCGAATTCGCCTCGCCGCCCTCGATCAGATAGGACCAGAGCGCATTGAGATCATCGAGCGCGACGTTGGAAAACGGTGTCAGCCCGGGATCGGGTTTCGAATCTCCCGGCAACACGGCGATCAAGGCACCCTGGCGCGCCGCGCAGGCATGCAGCGCCTCCAGCGCATAATGGAAGTAACTCGCCCCTCCCAACGCCCTCACGATGATGAGCTTCGCATGCCGCGCCGTTCTGTCGATATAGGTATCGACGGACATCGGATGCTTGAGGCTCATCAGGCTTGCAAGCCGAAGGGAACGGCCGCCCTCTCCGTGGGCCGCGGCAATCGCCGCAAGCTCGGTATCGGCGGCCGACAGAAAGAGGATATCGCCGGGCGACTGCCCGAGGTCGATCGCCTCCTCTCCGTCGCTGATGGTTCCCTTTTGAGCCAGGAGGAGATGCATTAGGTTTCAGAGTATGCGGCGGCATACCCCCCTCTGTCCCTTCGGGACATCTCCCCCACAAGGGGGGAGATCATTCGGTTCCATGCTTCGCTGGACTTACCTCCCAAGACCCCGGCAACCTGCAACATCAGTTGTTTTGCGATGGAGCAGCCACGAGCTTCCAATCTCCCCCCTTGTGGGGGAGATGTCACGGTAGTGACAGAGGAGGGTATCGCTCGGCAAAGACTCAACATCGATCAGACCAATGCTTCGATCGCCTTGCGAACGATCGTCTCGTCCATCTCGTGCAGGCCGATCACCACCAACCGGGTCGCACGCGCTTCACCCGGCGTCCAGGCGCGATCGAAATAGGTGTCGATGCGGCTGCCGACGGCCTGAAGCTGCAGGCGCATGGGCTTGCCGGGGACATCGACGAAGCCCTTGAGGCGCAGCACATCATGCGCCGCAATCACGCCCTTCAGCGCATCGACAAAGGCGGCCGGATCGGCAATCGGGCCGAGTTCGACGACGAAGCTGTCGAACTCGTCGTGGTCATGCGGCGTGCCATCCTCGTGCTCCAGCTCGTGATGAGATTTGCGGTTGACGATATCGTCTTCCGTGCCGATCCCGAGGCCGAGCAGGACAGCGGCCGGCACGTCGCCGTTCTTCGCCTCGATGATCGTCGGCTTGCGGGCCGTGCGCGAGGCAACTTCGGCGCGCACGCGGCCGAGACCATCGGTGTCGATCAGATCGGTCTTGTTGAGCACGATCAGGTCGGCGCAGGTCAGCTGATCCTCGAACAGCTCCTCGATCGGGCTTTCGTGATCGAGCGAGTCATCCTCGACGCGAGCAGCCTCCACGGCGTCGTGATCGTCGGCGAAACGGCCGGCGGCAACAGCCGCGCTGTCGACCACCGTGATGACGCCGTCGACGGTGACATGGGTGCGAATGTCAGGCCAGTTGAAGGCGGCGACCAGCGGCTGCGGCAGGGCAAGGCCTGATGTTTCGATGACGATATGATCCGGACGCGCATCGCGCTCCAGAAGCTTCGTCATCGTCGGGATGAAATCGTCGGCGACGGTGCAGCAGATGCAGCCATTGGTCAGCTCGATGATGTCGTCCTCCGTGCAGTTCTCCGCGCCGCAGCCCTTCAGCACGTCGCCATCGACGCCGAGATCGCCGAATTCGTTGATGATCAGCGCGATCTTCTTGCCGCCGGCATTCTGCAGGAGGTTGCGGATCATCGTCGTCTTGCCGGCTCCCAGGAAGCCGGTGATGACGGTGGCGGGAATCTTTTCCTGGTTCATATGGATCAGCCCTTCATTTTCAGCGGCAAGCCCGCTGCGATAAAATAAACTTCGGCACTTGCCGCCGCGACCATCTGGTGCAGGCGGCCGGCATGGTCGCGAAATTCGCGCGCCATGCGATTTTCCGGCACGATTCCCAGGCCCACCTCGTTGGAGACGAGAACGAGCCTTGATCGCGCAGTTGGTAGAAATGCAGTGAGAGCGGCAAATTCTGCCGCCATATCCCGCTCGGCCATCATCAGATTGGTCACCCAGAGCGTCAGGCAGTCGATAAGCATCGCCCGCCCCTCCGCGTCAATGGCGGCAAGCTGCCCGACGAGATCGATCGGCTCCTCATGCGTCTGCCATAGATCGCCGCGATCGGCACGATGCTTGCCGATGCGCTCGCGCATCTCGTCATCCCACGCCTGCCCTGTCGCCACATAGTGACGTTCAAGACCAGTGTCCGAAACCAGAGATTCGGCAAACCTGGATTTGCCAGAACGCGCGCCGCCAAGGACGAAGACCGCTTGGGAAATTGAAGCCGACATGCGTTATGCCCGCTCTCGAGCAAAAGCGAGGGTCGGCAGCACGTCGCTGAAACCGGAAAACGGGCGCCTACACGCCGAAAACTCATCTTGCGCCATGACAACCTCCGTGCTGGCAGCGGAACTCGCGTCCCAAAACAGGCTCTGCGCCCGGCACGCATGGCAGGTCTCCTGGCTCGCGGATGAGGCGCCGCGACGGGGGCGGACCGAAACCGGTCGCCCCCGATCGTGCGCCAGCGGATCTTTCTCACCTTCCCGGCAATGCATCATGAAAAGGCGGACGATTCGTAGAATAAGAGGCGTCCAGCCCCGGTTAATCATAATGCCACGCCAGTGGCTTTTTCGATTTGCGCCTGCCCCGCCCCGTTCGCACCATGCGAAGCATCGACGGAAAAGGCTTCAAACCGAACGAAAGACCCTGACCGCTCTACAGTCGCGGGGTCGGCTGTGATGAGAACGCCCGGATTGGGTCCGCCCCTTCACATTCCCTTTTCATCCCATGCGGCAGATCGCCGCTCAGGAACCATTCGTTATGCCGCAATGATTAGGCTTTCACAGAGTTCAAGTCAATCAAGGGCATGGATGCGACCTGCGCCATCCTGATTGCGAATTCGGTTGAAAATTCCCATGAAACCAGCGGCTTTTTTGCCGTATTTCTTTGATGTTAGGAGTTTATAGAGGGTAAGCCCTCACATTCCAGCAAAAACGTATCGTCCGCTTCCATGCTGCAGAAATTCCAACCGCGACGTCTCGGCGTCTTCTCGGTCCTATTCGATCTCGGTCGCTTCAGGGCATTGCTGCGCCGTGGCGAGCTGGGACTTGTTTTTGCCGGCGCGCTGGTGGGAATAGCGTCCGGCTGTGCCGTCACCGCGATGAGCTATATCTCGCGCAAGCTTCACAGCGTCATCTACGGCATAACAGACTACGAACGCTTGAGTTCGGCGGCGATGGCGATTCCCGACAAATCGGTATTGTTCATCGCGCCGATCGCCGGCGGCATCATTCTCGGCATTCTCCTTTACGTATTGTCGCGCACGCGCAAAAAGCCGATGGTCGACCCGATCGAAGCCAATGCGCTGCATGGCGGCCGCATGTCGCTTACCGACAGCATCATCGTCGCCGTGCAGAACCTGATCTCCAATGGATTCGGCGCGTCCGTCGGGCTTGAAGCAGGTTACACGCAGCTCGCCGCGGGCATTGCCTCCAAATTCGGCTATAAGATGCAGATGCGCCGCGCGGATCTGCGCATGCTCGTCGGCTGCGGCGCGGCCGGCGCCATTGCAGCCGCTTTCAATGCGCCGCTGACCGGTGCCTTCTACGCCTTCGAGCTGATCATCGGCAGTTATTCGATCGTCACCCTGACACCCGTCGTCGTCTCGGCGCTGATATCCACAATGATCGCAAGATTGCTTGCCGGCGATGACTTCGCCATCGATATCGATCATTTCGGGGCGATCGTCCCGGCGGATTATCTCCCTGCTATCCTGCTCGGTGCCTTCTGCGCCGGTATCGGCATCCTGATCATGCAGGGCGTCGCCTGGGTCGAGGAACTGGCACGCAAGAGTTCCATCGCGCCGCCTTTCCGGCCGGCGCTTGGCGGGCTTGTCGTCGGAACACTGGCGCTGATTTCGCCGCAGGTCCTGTCTGCCGGCCATGGCGCGCTGCATCTCAATCTGTCTACGGACGTGACGCTGGGCGCCTTGCTGGGTCTATTTCTGCTGAAATCGCTCGCCTCCGCAATATCGATCGGCTCCGGCTTCAGAGGCGGCCTCTTCTTCGCTTCGCTGTTCATGGGCGCGCTGCTCGGCAAGATCTTCGCCTATTGTGCACCCTATCTCGATCATGCCACGCTGACGCCGGTCGTCTATGCCGTCGTCGGCATGAGCTCGCTGGCCGTTGCCATCATCGGCGGCCCGCTGACCATGACCTTCCTGGCGCTTGAAATCACCGGGGATTTCCCGATCACCGCCCTGGTTCTGGCGGCCGTCATCACCTCGTCCCTCGTGGTGCGCACGACCTTCGGCTACTCCTTCGCCACATGGCGCTTCCATTTGCGTGGCGAGAGCATCCGTAGCGCTCACGATGTCGGCTGGATTCGCAACCTCACTGTCGCCCGCATGATGCGCCCCGACGTGCACACGGGCAGCATCGACATGAGCATCGAGGAATTCCGCAAGAATTTTCCGATCGGCTCGGCGCAGCGTGTCATCCTGATCGACAAGAACGAGAAATATTCCGGAATGGTTCTCGTGCCCGATGTCTATGCGAGCCCGATCGAAAAAGACGACGAGGAGCACGGCCTTTCCGATTTCATCCGGCTGCGCAACGAGTTCCTGCAGCCGCAAATGAACGCCAAGCAGGCAGCCGCGATGTTCGAGCAGACGAAGAGCGAAGCGCTCGTCGTGGTCAACGACCTGATCGAACGCAAGGTCATCGGTCTGCTGACGGAGAGCTATACGCTGCGCCGCTACAGCGAAGAACTCGACCGCCGGCGGCGGGAAGTGTCGGGGGAACTTTAGGCGACCAGACCGTCGAGCCAGGCGGGATCGAGTACACTTTCCAGCTCTGCCGCAACCTCGTCCAGCGCTGCATCGACGCTGGCGCGATAGTTCATGCGCTCGCCGGAAAGACCGAAGCTTGCCAGCAGCTTCGCCCGGTAAGCGTCGCTGCCGAAAAGACCATGCAGGTATGTGCCCATGACGCGGCCATCCGGCGATACGGCTCCATCGGGCCGCCCATCGATCATCGTTGATGGCCGTTCGCAGTCCGGCCCCCGCGTCACGCCAAGATGGATTTCATAGCCCGATAGCGGCACATCATATTCCCTGGAAACGGCAGTGCTATTCCGTACCGTCTTTTCCGGAGCCATTTCCGTCTCGATATCCAAAAGACCCAATCCGGGCGTCTCGGTCATCGATCCCTCGATACCGAGCGGATCGTAAACGGTATGGCCGAGCATCTGATAACCGCCGCAAATACCGATAACACGGCCGCCTCGGCGCACATGCGCGCCTATATCCCGGTCCCATCCCTGCTCGCGCAGATCAAGAAGGTCACCGATCGTGGACTTGGAGCCTGGCAATATCACAAGCCCCGCATCCGCAGGCAAACGCTCCCCAGCGCGAACGAAAACCAGATCGACATCGGGCTCGGCTCGCAGCGGGTCAAGATCGTCGAAATTGGCAATCCGCGACAGCACCGGCACGGCGACCTTGAGCGCGCCGGACGAGCCACGAGCAAGCCGCTCCAGCACAACGGAATCCTCCGCCGGCAGACGCGCCGCCGCTTTCAGCCACGGCACGACGCCATGGCATTGCCAGCCTGTGAAGCCGCCGATGGCCTCTATGCCCTCACCGAACAAGGAGACATCGCCACGGAACTTGTTGATCAGATAGCCGCGGATCATCCGCCGGTCTTCCTCCGGCAATATATGATACGTGCCGACCAGTGAGGCGATTACGCCGCCGCGGTCTATGTCACCGACCAGCACGACGGGGACATTGGCGCGTGTCGCAAAGCCCATATTGGCGATATCGCCGCGCCGAAGATTGATCTCGGCAGGAGAACCCGCTCCCTCGACGACAACGAGATCGGTTCCTGCCCGCATCGTAGCGAAGCTTTCGAGTACGGCTCCAAGCAGCTGCGGCTTCAGCGCCTGATAGTCCCTGCCCTTGGCATGGCCCCAAACCTTGCCCTGCACGATGATCTGGCTGCCGGTTTCCGATTGCGGCTTCAACAGCACCGGATTCATGTGAACCGATGATGGCACCCGCGCCGCCAGCGACTGTAGCCATTGGGCGCGCCCGATCTCGCCGCCATCCTCGGCAACGGCGGCATTGTTCGACATATTCTGCGGCTTGAACGGGCGCACCCTCACGCCTCTGTTTGCGAACAGCCGGCATAGTCCTGCGACCAATACCGTTTTTCCGACATCGGAGCCGGTTCCCTGCAGCATGATCGCTCTTGTCATTCCCCACCACCTCGATGCGCCACAGCCACTGAAAACGCTAGATTCCGCCTTGATTCTGCCGCGATCCCGGGCCTCCGGAAAGAGCGACCACGATACAAAAATGCATCACCCTCAAACATGCTCTGTTTGCGACATTGGATGACGATTTCATCCATTGTGAGTTAGGCAGAAGAGGATTATCTCCATCGCGAAAACACACAACGAAACCGGCCGGTCCGGGTCGGAGGATACCCCAATGCTCTTCATCTTCAACAGACAGAATTCCATTCAGATCGCCTGGAATGGCAAGCTCCCGGTTCGCCGACCGGAGAGCCGCCTGCAGCAGCTCGACACGCGCTTCGGCACGATCGGCTTCATCCGCACCTATAATGTCGGCTGAGAGCGCGTCAATCCGCCGACCCGATACATGAAAGCCGCCATGCGACAGCATCGGCGGCTTTATTTTTGATCGTTATCGACATCGGAACGGGTGCCGCTTCGTGGCAGATCAAACTGTCTCGTAAAGGCACCCTCTAAAGCGCGAAAACCGCGCGATCCGGAGATCGACGCGGTTTGCCAAAAACGCCGGCTTCCCTGCACATACACCGCAAGGTTCGCTTTCCCCGGTACGCAATACCTGATCCAGGGAAGCAGCGGTTTGTCCCCCGCCACGCATCGATTGATAAATGGACATCGTTACTGGAGGGTTATTAAGTGCTTAAATTAGAGTGAATCCGAAAATTTTTTGAAAATTTTCCGCTTTGCGTTGAGAAAGCGTAAACGGCGCAAATAAGATATAAAACGTCTTTCAGGGACGCGATATTTAAGCGCCATTCAAATCCGTCTGAGCAGCAGAGCTTTGAGGAAGCCGTGTAATGGACGTTTTGCAGCCACGAATGGCAGAAAACAGGCTAATTCAGGCGCTTATTTAAGCTTCTCCAAGAGGCACGATAACGTCCATCGCCCGACGGGCTGTTGATTTCTTCATTCAAATCCTTACGCTGCTCAACGTCGATGCACAGAATGCCCGGCCGCGACAGAGTTCCGCGGTCGCAAAAAGACCAAATGCACGACGGCAGCAAAGGGGACCGTACGGGCGTCGTCAGCGGCGTATGAACGGTTGCAATTAGACCGCGCTGACAGGGGATCGACAGAAATCGAACGCGTTTGGAGTCGATTTCCGCAACGTAACGAAAAATTGGGAGACGATATCAATGAAGAAGCTTCTCGCTTCAGCCATTTTTGCATTCGGCGCCTATGCTTTGGCTGGCTCGGCGCAGGCCGCAGACTGCGGCAGCGTATCCATCGCTGAAATGAACTGGGCATCGGCAGGCGTTGCCGCCCAGGTCGACAAGATCATACTGCAAAACGGTTATGGCTGTAACGTCACTCTGGTGACCGGCGACACGCAGCCGACCTTTACCTCCATGAACGAAAAAGGTCAGCCTGACGTTGCGCCCGAGCTTTGGGTCAATGCCGTGCGCACCGCGCTCGACAAGGCCGTATCGGAAGGCCGTCTGATCGTGGCTGCACCGCTTTTGAGCGATGGCGGCGTTGAAGGCTGGTGGATTCCGAAGTTCGTCGCCGACGCGCATCCCGACATCAAGACCGTGCAGGACGCGCTGAAGCATCCTGAACTTTTCCCTGCCCCGGAAGATCCATCCAAGGGCGCCGTCTATGACTGCCCGGCAGGCTGGAACTGCCAGATCTCCACGACCAACCTTTACAAGGCTCTCGGCGCCGACAAGCTTGGCTTTACTCTCGTCGACACCGGCTCGGCGGCAGGTTTGGACGGTTCGATCGCCAACGCCTTCGAAAAGAAGACCGGCTGGCTCGGCTACTACTGGGCGCCGACCGCGATCCTCGGCAAGTACGACATGGTTCGTCTGAGCTTTAACGTGCCGCACGACAAGAAGGAATGGGATGCCTGCACGTCGCAACAGGACTGCGCCAATCCGAAGGTGAACTCCTATCCGGTTTCGGATGTCTACACCGTCGTCACCAAGGACTTTGCGGCCAAGGCCGGCATTGCCATGGACTATATGAAGACCCGCAAATGGGATAATGCCACGGTTGGCAAGGTTCTCGCCTGGATGACCGACAATCAGGGCACGAACGAGGACGGCGCCAAGTACTTCCTCAAGACATACCCCGACATGTGGACCAAGTGGGTTGCTCCGGACGTCGCCACCAAGATCAAGGCTTCGCTCTAATCCATGCTGCGGAATCGGCGGCGGCCTTGTGTTTGCCGCCGATTTTACATTCGCACAGTGCAACCCGAATGCCCCTCATACCGACAGAGTGACATGGCGCAAGGTCGCAACGAGTGCAGATTGATGGTGGCGAATATAGTAAGAATGCAGGGGCAGCCTGAAGAACCGGTCGCAGCGCTGCAAGCCATCCACGCGTGAAGGCCACACGGGCGGAGCGGGACAAAACCGGACTAAGAAGGGGAAATACATGGCTATCCAGTGTACGATCCTGCCGAATGTGCTCTGCAACTTTCCGGCAATAGACGAGTCGATCATCCGTCTCGCACGCAAGAATATCGATGACGGCTTCAGGGCGTCGGTACGCGCCTACGGCACGCTCATCGATGCCATCGTGCAACCGCTGCAATGGTTTCTGAACTATCTCGAATGGGCTTTCACCAACACGCCATGGTTCATCGTGCTCATCGTGATGATGCTCGTGGTCTATGCGGCAAGCCGCAACCTTAGAATCGTTGCCGGCACAGCGATCTCCATGATCCTCATCGGCATCTTCGGCCTCTGGACCGACACGATGGTCACGCTTGCCATGGTTACCGTCTGTACGCTCATCGCCATCGTCATCGGCCTGCCGATCGGCATCCTGATGGCGCGCTCGGACCGGCTGCAGTCGATCGTCAATCCGATCCTCGACGTCATGCAGACCATGCCGAGCTTCGTCTATCTCATTCCGGTCGTCGTCATCTTCGGCATCGGCAAGGTGCCGGGCCTCATCGCCGTCGTCATCTACGCCGTTCCGCCGATGATTCGCCTCACCAATCTCGGCATCCGCCTCGTGGACAAGGAGGTGCTGGAAGCCGCCGACGCTTTTGGCTCATCGCACCGCCAGAAACTCTTCAACGTACAGATCCCGCTCGCGCTGCCCACCATCATGGCCGGCATCAATCAGACCATCATGATGTCGCTGGCCATGGTCGTCGTCGCCTCCATGGTTGGGGTCGGCGGTCTCGGCAAGAACACGCTGCAGGCGATCAACAACCAGTTCTTCACCGTCGGCTTCCTCAACGGTTTCGCGCTGGTTGCCATTGCCATCATTTTCGACCGTACGAGCCAGGCCTACGGCAGAAGGCTCCAGAAGCACTCGGAGGTCATCCATGGCTAGTCACGCGATCCAGATCAAAAGCCTCTACAAGATTTTCGGTCCTCGCGGACGCGATTATATCGATCAGGTCAAGAACGGCCTGGGCAAGGCCGAGCTCAATGAAACGCATGGCCATGTGCTCGGCCTGCAGGATATCAACATCGACATGCCGGCCGGCGCCATCACCGTCGTCATGGGCCTCTCCGGCTCGGGCAAGTCGACGCTGATCCGCCATATCAACCGGCTGATCGAGCCGACGGTCGGCGAAGTGCTCTATGACGGCGTTGACGTCTGCAAGATGAGCGAAAACGACCTGCGCGAATTCCGCCGCCACAAAACGGCGATGGTGTTCCAGAAATTCGCGCTGCTGCCGCACCGCACCGTCATCGAGAACACGGTCTACGGCCTGGATATCCAGGGCGTGCCGCGCTCCGAGAGCGAGAAGAAGGGCCAGTACTGGATCGAGCGCGTCGGGCTCAAGGGCTTCGAAAGGCACTTTCCGAACCAGCTTTCCGGCGGCATGCAGCAGCGCGTCGGACTTGCCCGCGCACTGACGAACGATGCAGATATCCTTTTGATGGACGAGGCTTATTCAGCGCTCGATCCGTTGATCCGCGTCGACATGCAGACCGTCCTCCTCGATCTGCAGAAGGAGCTGAAGAAGACCGTCGTCTTCATTACCCACGATCTCGACGAGGCGCTGCGCCTTGGCGACAAGATCGCGATCCTGCGCGACGGCAAGGTCGTGCAGCAGGGCACCGGCCAGGAGATCGTGCTGCAGCCGGCCGACGACTATATCACGGCCTTCGTGAAGGAGGTGAACCGCGGTCGCGTCATC
Source organism: Rhizobium sp. AB2/73 (assembly GCF_020871915.1). NCBI lineage: Bacteria > Pseudomonadati > Pseudomonadota > Alphaproteobacteria > Hyphomicrobiales > Rhizobiaceae > Rhizobium > Rhizobium sp. AB2/73. Next base: position 1,831,815 of record NZ_CP067071.1, read on the forward strand.
CAAGCCCAGACGATCATGAAGCCGCTTGCCGGCGAGCCGGGCGGCGCACGTGTACCCGGCGACATGACGCTGGAAATAGCCGCCAAGCAGATCACCGAGGCGGGCCAAACCGGAGCCGTCGTCATGGATGCGGGCGGCAAGCCCATCGGCACGATCGATCTGCAAAGCATCATCGCCGCCATGGTCACGCCGACATCGCACGAGACGGCACAGATGGCGGCAGCCTAGCGGCTCATCTTCATCCCAAACGATCGAGCGCCCTCACCGGGGCGCTTTTTTCTGCCGCCATGGCCGTGTCGACATATGGGTAGCGATCTTGTCGTTGTCTTCACATAAAGAAATGTTTATATCTGCATTTGATATCCGAACATCCTACGTATCCGAGGACGCACCATGACCGTCGCCACCAATCCCTTGACTGATCTCCTTGCCGAAAAGGGCGTACTGCTTGCCGACGGCGCAACCGGCACCAACCTCTTCGCGATGGGCCTTGAGGCCGGTGAAGCACCCGAGCTCTGGAACGAACAGCACCCGGACCGGATCACGAAGCTGCATCAGGATTTCGTCGATGCCGGCGCCGACATCATCCTCACCAACACCTTCGGCGGCACCCGCCATCGCCTGAAGCTCCATCATGCGCAGGATCGCGTGCATAGCCTCAACAAGACGGCCGCCGAGATCGCCCGCGCCGTTGCCGACAACGCCGACCGCAAGGTCATTGTCGGCGGCTCCGTCGGACCGACAGGCGAACTGCTGATGCCGCTAGGCGCCCTGACCTATGAAGACGCCGTCGCCGCTTTCGTCGAGCAGATGGAAGGCCTGCAGGCGGGTGGTGCCGATGTCGCCTGGATCGAAACCATGTCATCGCCGGAAGAAATCCGGGCTGCAGCAGAAGCCGCCGCCAAGGTCGGCCTGCCCTATACCTATACCGGCTCGTTCGACACGGCCGGCAAGACCATGATGGGCCTGCATCCGAAGGACATTCATGCCGTCGCCACCGATATCGGCGAAGGGCCGCTCGCGGTCGGTGCCAATTGCGGTGTCGGCGCTTCCGACATCCTCTCCAGCCTTCTCGATATGACCGAGGCGGACGCTTCCGCGATCGTCATCGTCAAGGGCAATTGCGGCATTCCCGAATATCGCGGTGCCGAAATCCATTATTCCGGTACGCCGCCGCTGATGGCCGATTATGCCCGCCTTGCCCGCGATGCCGGCGCCAAGATCATCGGCGGCTGCTGCGGCACCTCCTGCGGCCATCTCGCCGCCATGCGGGAGGCGCTGGACAGCTACGTAGCCGGCCCTCGCCCGACGCTGGAAACGATCATTGAACGGATCGGTCCCCTGCGCAACAAGACCGCCAACGAAGGCGGCGCGGCCCCGGCTCGCGAACGTCGCAGACGATCCTAAGGAAAAAGAAAGCCCGGTTGCCGGGCTTTCTTTTTTCATTCAAGTGCTTCCACAGGGATCTTCGCTCGGCCGCGTCTTCAAAGTATGCCGAAAGTGAGCCGGCGCCTGCAGCCTCTATTTCTCACCACCGATAGCGCGCCCCTCGATGAAATGCGGGACAATGCGGCTATCGAACGCCTTCAACGCCGCGCCGATCGCCTGGTGCATATCGAGATAACGGTAGGTGCCGAGTCGCCCACCGAAATGCACATTCACCTCTGCCTCGGCGCGCGCGCGATAGCGCAGGAAGATCTCCTTGTCTTGACGCGTGTCGATTGGATAATAGGGTTCATCGACGCGCTTCGCCGATCGTGAATATTCCCGCACAATGACCGTCTTTTCGATCTGATAGCTTCGCTCGGGATTGAAGTGGCGAAATTCCAGGATACGGGTGTAAGGGGTCGTCTCGTCGGCATAATTCATGACCGCCATCCCCTGGAAATCGCCGGTATTCAGCGTCTCCTTCTCGAAGTCGATGGTACGCCAGCCCAGCTCACCCTCGGAATAATCGAAGTAGCGATCGATCGGGCCGGTATAGACGATCGGCAGATCGGCCGGCAGCGAGGATTTCAACGAAAAGAAATCGACATCGAGGGCGATCTGGATTTTCGGATGCTTCAGCATCCTCTCGAAGATTGCGGTATAACCGTCGACCGGCAGGCCTTCATATTTGTCGTTGAAGTAGCGGTTATCGAAAGTGTAGCGGACCGGCAGGCGCGTGATGATATGTTCGGGCAGGTCGCGCGGATCCGTCTGCCATTGCTTGGCCGTATAGCCACGGATGAACGCCTCGTACAAGGGCCGGCCGATCAGCGAAATCGCCTTCTCTTCCAGATTGGCCGGATGGCGGCCGGCCATTTCCGCCGCCTGATCCGCAATCAGGGCCTTCGCCTGGTCGGGTGAAAGGCGCCGGTTGAAGAACTGCGAGATCGTTCCGAGATTGATCGGCATTGAATAGACCTGATCGCGGTAGGTCGAATAGACGCGATGCTTATAGTCGGTGAAAGCGGTAAATCTGTTGAGATAGGTCCAGACCACTTCGTTCGGTGTATGGAAGAGATGCGCACCATAGCGGTGAACCTCGATCCCGGTCTCGCCGTCGAACTCGCTATAGGCATTGCCGCCGATATGGCTGCGCCGGTCGATCAGAAGCACGTTCTTCTGGAGCTCGTTCGCGACCCGCTCCGCGATCGTCGCGCCGTAGAAGCCGGCACCGACGATCAATAAATCTGTCTTGGAAAAATCAATCATGCTCTAAAACTCTCGCTACCACCGAATCTCGGTCGCGGCCGCAATCGAAGGTGCCAAACGGAATTGGATATATCAGGGTGACGGCGGCGCGAATCTGTCGGCGGCATTTGGAAAAATCCAGGCACGCTACCAGACGCCGGCATATTTCAGCGGCGTATATTGATACGTCCTGAAGAGTGCAGCCTGTTCTTCCACCGCTGCATTAACGTTGTAGGTCGCGCCTAGCGGCCGCGTGTGAGCGACGGAAATGGCATCGATAATCGCCATGCGCGCCGCCGGCCGCCCGAGGAATGACGGCCAAAGATGGTCGAGACCGTATCCGGATTCGACATCCTTCATGGACTCGATGCAGATTTGCAGCGCACGCCGCGAGAAGACCGGGCACATGATTTCGACGAAACCCTCGAAACGCACGACGCTGTTGGGTCGCTGCACCGTCAAAGGATGATTGGGATAAGAGCCTGGTCCCTTTTTGAGGGACGGCTGTGCCAGATCCAGACCATGCTTGTGCGACAGGTGGAACATCCTGTTAATGTCCTCGCCGTCGCACAGCAGATCGTCATCCGGCAGCCAGATTCGCTCATAATTCCAAAGCGGGCTGCCTTGATGGAAGAGGTCGTAGATGATCTTGAACTTCTTGGTCTTCGGCAGATGCGCCAGATATTCGTAGGGGCTATCGGAAACTTCCGGCGTCTCGGCACCATAATAGCCGATGCAGAGATCCCAGTTGCGCGAGGCATCATCGATCTTTTCAAACCAGCGCGGATGGAGCGACTTCGAACCAGCGGGCACGACAACGAGATTGGGACGCCTTAGCCCTTCCTGCGGCTGCACGAGGAACTTGGCCTTGCGCTCCACACCTACGGGCGTTGAAAACAGCGGATGCGGTGGGTGATCGGCCGGCACCAGCAGATAGGTGCTATCGACACCTCCAATAACGCCCCGGCCCGCCAATGCCATGAGATTGCCGTCCTCGATATGGGCAGAATCGAAAATGACCGACGGCAGCCCATCTCTGTCGATCAGGCAAAGCCGACCGGCCATCACATGCCAGAAATCGACGGCGGGATCGAAATAATTGCCGATCATGCCCTCAGGCGCCAAAACCATGAAGCGAGAGAATATCCCGCGGTTGACGTCGCCAAGGCTCCAAAATGTGCCGTTCAACATGTCCTGGGTCAGCGGCGGCGCATCGGACCATTGTATCTGGCTCGCCGGATGCACTTCGTAGGCGGGCTTATGCAAGCTGTTCGCTGCCAATGACATGTGGACTGTTCCCTAATTCCGAACCCCAGGTAACGGCCCGATCCGAGGAAAGCAGTCAGACGACATGGCTCCCGGAGATTCGCTCGCGATCGAGCTCGTTTGATCGGCACTTTGGCCACCATTCCTTTTGCGAAGCTTGTGCAGGAAATCAAAGGCCGCCTGCCGCCGGGAACACCGTCGCCCAGAACGCATTTCGAGCAATCCAGCCTCGCGAAAGTTGGTCAGCATAATCTCGGGGCTGGGATTTCTGTGCGGGGGACAATCGCGCGTTCAGAATATTGCCAAGAACGTCGGTGCTCGGCGGACACGAAGGTCGGTCGTGTCGTCCGTCAGGTCGAGACTAAGAACCACTCGTCTCTTTTACGGTAGCAGAAGATGCATCAGAAGAAAAAACTGGCCATAATCATCGAAGTCGATAGCTTCATCGGCGACATATTCCAACATCTGTCGAAGACCTACGAAGTCATGGCCATACAGCCGAAGACTATCAAGGAGATCGAGACCGCTGTGGAATGGGCCGATATCGTCTGGTTCGAATTCTGCAACGAGCTCTTCGTCCATGCGATCAACCAAAACATCAAGCGGCGCGGCAAGCGCGTCATCGCGCGCTGGCATCGCTTCGAGATCGTCGAATCGAATTTTCCCGATCGTATCGATTTCGGCGCCATCGATGATCTGATTCTGGTGTCCCATGACATGCTGCGTGTCCTGAAACTCAGGGCACCCCAGGTCACCCAGAAAACCCGTACCCACGTCGTGTGGAACGGCCTCAATCTCGACAAGTTCAAGCCGATCCCTTCGCTCGACAAGAAGAAGATCGCCTGGGCCGCCAAGCCCTTCATGCGCAAGAACCAGCCGCTGTTCCTGCAAATCATGCACTCGCTGGTGAAGCGCGATCCTTCCTACACGCTGCATGTGGCCGGCGAACAGGAAGAGTACGTCATGATGCCGTACCTGAAGCGCACGACGGAAAAGCTCGGCCTTACCCGCAACGTCTTCTTCCATGGCTGGCAGCGCAACATGCCGGCGTTCCTCGCCGACAAGGGCGTGATACTGTCGACCTCGGTGCACGAGAGCTTTGGTTATAACATCGCCGAAGCCATGGCTGTCGGCGCCCTGCCGGTGATCCATGATTATCCCGGTGCGGAAGAATTCTGGCCCGACGAAATCCGCTTCTCGTCGGTGGATGAGGCCGTCGAAAAGATCATTGCCGGTCAGACCCACCAATGGACCCAATATGTCCACGAGAAATTCCCGCTCGCCAAGCAGCTGCGCGAACTCGATATCGTCATGGGCGACCGGGTAGCCGAAGCACCCAAGACCTTGAATTGGGCATCCCTGGAACAGCAGGCCGGCTCGCATATGAAGCGGCCCGTTCCGCTTTGGTTGGCGCAGCGGCCGGCTGCCGCACATCAGGCCCAGCAACCCGCACCTATTCCGCAGGCCATATCGGTGCAGCAGGTTCGCGAAGCCATGCCGGTTGCCGAGGTGGCGATGCAGCCGATGCAGCAGCCCTATCCGACACAGCCGCAGCCCATCCCGGCGCCATCTGTGGAGCGACTTGCCCCCGTTACAGCGCTGGAACAGCCGATACGTCGATCGGAAGCTGCGCCTTCCTTTGACTCCACCGGCTATTGGGAAGGCCGTTACCGCAGTGGCGGCAATTCGGGTGCCGGCTCTTATGATGTGCTCGCCAAATACAAGGGACAGTTTCTAAATAGCTTCGCCCGGAAGAAAGGGCTGAAATCCTTCGCGGAGATGGGCTCCGGCGACGGCAATCAGCTGAAATACTTCTCGTTCGACCGCTATACCGGCTTCGACGTCTCCAAGACGGTCATCGAACGCACGATGATGATGTACAGGGATAAGCCGAACTACAATTTCGTCTGGCTGGGCGATCAGTCGCTTGACTGGGAAATGCACGAGGACGCCTATGACTGCGCCTTGTCGCTCGACGTCCTCTACCATTTGGTTGACGACAATATTTACGTCAATTACCTCGACCAGCTCTTCTCCCTGCCGCAGCGCTATGTGATTATCTACGCCTCCAATTTCGACGGCCCGGATATTCGCGGCGCGTCGCATGTCCGGCACCGCAAATTCACGGCGGACATCGCAAACCGGTTCCCGCAATGGAGCCTGCTGAAGCTCGTGGAGAACCCATACAAGTTCAAGGAATCGACTGAAGCGGATTTTGCGATCTACAGCCGCGACGAATTCGAAAACGCGCTGGATCTGAACGAGCTCGACGCCATCAGATGAACCAGCCTGAAATGGAAGAGAGGCGCCGCGGTCATTTCGCGGCGCCTCTCTTTTTTATTGCGAATACGGCAGGTGAAGAAGGTTATCTTAGCCGGCTATCTCGGCGTCTTGCCGAGTATCAAATGAGGGGCCTGCTTCAGCCTGAGCGCGATATCCGCAGTCTCGAACGACTGCCTGCGCACGTTCTCATAGTCAGCTTGGCCATACTCTTCATAGCATTGCCGAACCAGCGCGAAAAAGCGCTCCCTGAGATCGAACGGCAATTGCGGGTAGATCCAATCGAGCAAATCGAACTTGCTGCGAAGGAACCACTGGTAATAGGCCTCTTTCATCCGCGGCAGGCGCGCAAACAGCGCTTCCACCTCTGCAAAGGCCTTGAAGACCTCGAAGCGCTTTTCGGTGAAGACATTGGTCAGCTGCGCCCTGTCCTGATAGACGCGGTGGCCGATGAGATAACGATTCATCATGCCGATCTTCCGGGCGTGCAGATAGATATGCCAGTGAGCATAGATATCGTTATGGACGCGGGTCTCCGAGAAGCGGAGACCCGTTTCCCGGCATAGCCTGGCGCTCACGATCTTGTTCCACGGGAAATTCACGGTGAACAGCAATCGCCCGCACTGGTCGAGTGTAAAAACACCTATGTCGGTATCGCCGACCAGCTCCCGCCAGGCATCGTTGTCGATCGGCAGCATCGGATCGAGACGACCGTTCCTCTCGGTGACGTAGCGATAGCGAAACACCATCACATCGCAGCCGTTGGCTTCCATGTGATACACGACTTCATCGATCGAGCGATGCGCTACCATGTCGTCGGCGTCGAGAAAGTAATAATAGTCGCCGCGGGCGGCGGCCATGCCGGCATTCCGGCTGTACCCCGCCCCGCCATTTTGCGGATTGCGCAGCAGGCGCACCCGCTGATCGCGCTGAGCATGTCGCTCGACAATCATCGCGGTGGCATCGGGAGACATGTCGTCGACGACGATCACCTCCAGGACGGCACGATTTTCCAGAACCGCGGCAATCGTTTCACCGATGGATTCCTGCGCCTTATAGGCGGGAATGATGACACTGACTTTGCTCACAGGGTCTCCTGATACTGACATGGACGCCAAACCCTGGAGGTATCGGTTGATCCATGTGCCTCGGGCTATCCGGCCATTTTCTAGGAAGAGGCAACCTCGAAAACGGCAATCGCTTCCTGCCGGGATTGCGGGATGCGCTGGCTGGAGCATAAAGAGCGGAACTTGCACTGAACTGGAGCATGGGCAATTCCCACAATCGGATCGCTCAAAACTCTCCAGCCCCGCGAAAGCAATCCCGCTTATTCATGGATCAAAGTCCGTGCATAGAATCGCGCTGATGCCTCGTGGAGAATATCGATGTCTTCTGCCCAAGTCCCCGTCCTTTCGGTCTGCGTTCCGACCTATAACCGTCAGTTCATGCTCGAGCGGAACGTCAATTTCCACCTGGAGGAATTTCGCCGGCTGGGCCTCCCTTTCGAAATCGTCATTGTCGACGATTGCTCGACGGATGAGACCGCAGCCTACATTCAGTCGATCTCGCATCATCCGGAAATCAGCGCCTATCGCCGGGCGCGAAATTCCGGTTTCATCAGCAACTACGCTTTTGCGATGCAGAGAGCCCGCGGCCATTACGCGGTTTTCCTCGGCGACGACGATTTGCTGATCCCGGAAAAAGTCGTCGAATATCTTCGTATCATGGTGGACGACAAGAATATCGGCATGATCCAGGCGCCGTGGCTCCTCGTCGATGGCCGGCCTGGCGGCGGCGATATGGAACCCTTCTATCACCTCTCCTATCCGACGCGTCACGCCAAGGGTGATTTCCGCTCGATGCTGGAATTCATTCTCGACCGTCACATCTTCCCCGAATTCATGATCATCCGGCGCGACGTTCTGTTGAAATCAATTTCCAGCCCGACGCCGTTCATCTTCTGGGCATTCCTCTATACGACCCGCGCATTGGACAAGGCCGACGTGCTGTTTATGCCGGAGCCTTTCGCGCGCGTGACCGCCGTTTCAGACGATCCGCGCCTGCAGCAGGGCAACAAGGAATGCATGTTCCAATGGGATACCTACAGAGGCGGCCTCGAATACCTCGCCTCGCAGGCGCTGCGCGATAACCGCTATCCACCTGATTATCGCGGCTCGCTGATGCCTCGCATCACCGAATTCATGCTGCAGCGTCAGGCGGTCGCCATGCGCCTGCATGTCAACGCGCAGAACTGGGTCGAAGCCTATATCATGTATCACCGCATGGCGGCCTACCTGCCGACGCCATTGCCGCCGGAATCCTATGATCAGATCCGCAAGCTGGCAGGCATCTCCACCGCCGCGACGGAAGCGATCGCTTTCAATGAAGAACCCGTCATCATCGAACCGATCATCGACGACGCCACGATCAACCTTCTCCCGCAGTCGATCCGGCAGCATCTCTCGAGGGAAGCGCCGCAGACCGGCAGCTATGGCGGCAAGCCAAGGGCCTATCTCCGCTTCACCGAGGATTTCCCGGCCAATCCGGGTCCGAAGGACGGCCTGTTCAGCATCATGACCTATATCGATCAGTTCGTCTGAGACTTGATAGCTATGACCGAGGGCTCCGCGACGCACTGCGGAGCTCTTCGCATTTCCGGCGCGTCTTAGCCCGGCAGCATTTCCGTCACTGCAATGATCGGCCCGAGCGGAAACAGGCTGTCACGCCTTTGCCATTCCGGGATATCGAGGCTGGAGATGCTGCCATCGAGAAACAGCGCATTCGGACATTGCAACTCGTCGCGAAATAGCGTCGCAAAGTCGTGGAAACGCACCGCGCCATCGGAAATGGCGAAGACGACCTTGCCGTCAGAGGTAACGCCCACGCCGTTTCGTGTCTTCAAGCTCGGACTATCCGCCAGAAATGACGGATGAAGTCTGCCGCTGATGACCAGCATCGGGCCGGACTGCGTCGCATAAAAAGGTTTGATGCCGGAAGCGGCGAAAGCCTTGCTTTCCATGATCCCGGCCTTGCCCGCCCCGAGATAGAAGACCCCGTTCGGCAGGAGATGAAAGTTGCCCCAGCCCTTGTTGGTGTTGATCGCCTTCACCTCACGTCCATTCTCGACGAAGAGACCCACGGGAGACTGGTCGTCGAGATACATGCCGCCATTCATGGCGAAGCGCACATAGATGCGATCCTGACGCAGATCATTTTCCAGGGCACGGAAAGAGCCATAAGGCTTGCCGTTGCGATCGTTCTGAAAAATCTGAATGTCGTCGCTGACCGCATCGAAAGTGCAGACCGTATAGCCATCCCCGAGATGCTGGACCTTGCGGCAGGCTTCGCCGGCCGACGCGGTGGCGGCAAAGGCAAGAACGGCAAGAATGACCATCAATCGAATCAATCGCATAGCCCCGTATCAATAACACAGGCTTCAGAACGCATCGCAATGCGGCGAAACAAGGAAGGCGTGAGACCTAAAGCTGGAGTGCAGCCATATGGAATGCAAGCTGTTCGGCGGGATAACGATAGTTGGCTCCGACCGGGCAGGCATTGCGTGAAAGGCAGCCGCCGGCCATGCAGCCGGCCTGTCCTTGCGGTGTGCGCAAATGCGACCGGCAGCCTGAAAGATCAAAGCCGGCTGCCGCTATCGCCCCAACGGGACAGGCGGCAAGACAAGGTTTCTCCACACATAGATCGCATGGATGCGGAGAAAACGGCGACACCTCCATTCCTTCCAGCACGTCGGCAAATCCCAATGCGCCGCGATATCCGTGCCACAAACCATAGTCCGGATGGATCAAGATGCCGAGCGGCGACGCTTTCAAGCCCTCGGCCTGCATGGCCCATCGCTGGAACGGTTGCCAGGGCGGATCCGACGGAAAATAGGCCGTGGCCCCCAGCCCGCTTGCGACCGGCCGGATAATCGCCTTCGACCAGTCGTCGAGCGGATCCATGGATATCCTGTTGTCGGGCATATCTCGCCAGGCCGAAAACGCCGGCCAGATCGAGCCGCCGATATTGCCGAGCAGGATGACGCTGCGTGCAGGCATGCAATCCGTCAGCAATGGCCCCTCGCCTTCATTGAAAGACAAGCTGCCACGAACGAAAACTCCGTGGACGCCGAGCGCCGCACGGAGCTGTTCGAAGATGGCAGGGCCGCGGCTCACCGTGGCCCCTTATATTCATAGTGCGGCCGCCAGACTTCCTTCTGGATGAGATCGGCAACGCGTGTCGCACCGCCTTGCTCCCTGGCGGCCTCGGGCTCTCTTCAGGTGAAGGCGTCCGGCATCGAGTCCTTGCGCTTCTGGATATAGGCGAGAAGAGCCTCGTCGATGGCCGGATCGAGCGGCGGCGCTTCGTAATGATCGAGCCAGGAACGGCAAAGCGCGTTGGCGCGCTGCTCGATGCGTTTCTGACCTTCGATCTCCCACTGTTCGAAGGAGTTGTTGTCGGCGAGCGGCGAGCGATAGAAGGCCGACTGGAAATTCGCCTGCGTATGGCCGCAGCCGAGATAGTGGCTACCCGGTCCGACTTCGCGAATGGCATCCAGCGCCTGGCCATTTTCGGAGAGATCCACGCCTTCGGCCATCTTCTGCATCATGCCGAGCTGGTCCTGGTCGATCATGAATTTCTCGTAGGAGGAGACGAGCCCCCCTTCGAGCCAGCCGGCCGCATGCAGCACGAAATTCGTGCCCGCCAGCAGCGTCATGTTCAAAGTGTTGGCCGATTCGTGCGCCGCCTGCGCATCCGGCACCTTCGAGGCGCAGAGCGAACCGCCGGTACGGAACGGCAGACCGAGACGGCGGGCAAGCTGTGCCGCGCCATAGGAGACAAGCGATGGCTCCGGCGTCCCGAAGGTCGGCGCGCCCGACTGCATCGAAATGGATGCGGCGAAGGTGCCGAACAGAACAGGCGAGCCCTTGCGGATCAGCTGCGTGAAGGAAGCGCCGGCCAGCACCTCGGCGAGAATCTGCGTCAGCGTACCTGCAACCGTCACTGGGCTCATGGCGCCCGACAGGATGAAGGGCGAAACGACCGAGGCCTGATTGTGCCGCGCATAGACCTTCAAGGCGCCGAGCATCGTTTCGTCGAACACCATCGGCGAATTGGCATTGATGAGGTTCAGCGTTACACAATTGTTTTCAACGAAATCGTCGCCGAAGACGATCTTCGCCATGGCAATCGTGTCTTCAGCACGCTCCGGTGCGGTGACCGAGCCCATGAACGGCTTGTCGGAATATTTGATATGGCTGTAGACCATATCGAGATGGCGCTTGTTGACCGGGATATCGACAGGCTCGCAGACCGTGCCGCCGGACGAATGCATCGACGGCGCCATATAGGCGAGCTTCACGAAATTGCGGAAATCCTCGATCGTCGCATAGCGGCGGTTGCCTTCGAGGTCGCGCACGAAGGGCGGGCCGTAGACTGGCGCGAAAATCGTCGCCTTGCCGCCGACATGGGCGTTGCGGGCGCTGTTGCGCGCATGCCAGGTGAATTCCTTCGGCGCGGTCTTCAGAAGCTCGCGGCAAAGGCCCTTCGGAAAATGCACGCGCTGGCCGCGTACGTCGGCACCGGCTTCCTTCCAGAGCGCCAGAGCTTCCGCATCGTCGCGAAATTCGATGCCGATTTCCTCCAAAACTGTATCGGCATTGCGTTCGATGAGCTGCAGGCCCTCTTCGTCAAGCACTTCATAGACGCCGATCTTACGGGTGATATAGGGGAGCGAAGGACCTGGCCCGCCGCCACTGCGCGAAGCGCGCCGCGCCGCCGCACCCCTGCCCTCGCTGCGCGAACGCCGTCCGCCGCCATCATTGCCTGCAGCCGGTTGCTCAATCATATCGTCCATGATGTTTCCTCACTCCTGCGCATGGATGCGTCTATCAGGCCCCATGCTACCTGATTCCGACAAGCGGACGTTCCTTAATGCGCCAGCAATTAGCATAGGACAGACATCGGCTGCTAATATCAACTGTTCTTCGTCCGTCGCGATTGTTCCGTGCGACGTCGCATTCAAAAAGAGTTTTGGCGGCCTTCCGGTCTATCCGTAATGACGGCAGTGTTTTATACAAGTCTCTGATGCTGCACGAAAATGGGATGGAGCGCATGTCTGACGACGAAATCATTCTCTCGGAACTTTCTGATGAAGAGCTCGTGCAGCAGATGCATGACGACCTGTATGATGGCTTGAAGGAAGAAATCGAGGAAGCCACCAATATTCTCCTGGAGCGCGGCTGGGCTCCTTACGATGTTCTGACCCAGGCGCTGGTCGAGGGCATGCGTATTGTCGGCATCGACTTCCGCGACGGCATTCTCTTCGTTCCGGAAGTGCTGCTTTCGGCCAATGCGATGAAGGCCGGCATGGCGATCCTGCGGCCGCTGCTGGCACAGACCGGCGCACCAAAGCTCGGCAAGATGGTGATCGGCACCGTCAAGGGCGACATTCACGACATCGGCAAGAACCTTGTCGGCATGATGATGGAGGGTGCCGGTTTCGACGTCATCGACCTCGGCATCAACAATCCGGTCGAAAACTACCTCGATGCCATCGAGCGCGAACAGCCCGATATTCTCGGCATGTCGGCGCTGTTGACCACGACGATGCCCTACATGAAGGTCGTCATCGATACGCTGAAGGAAAAGGGCCTGCGCGACGATTACGTCGTGCTCGTCGGCGGCGCGCCGCTGAACGAGGAATTCGGCAAGGCGGTGGGTGCTGACGCCTATTGCCGTGACGCTGCCGTGGCGGTGGAGACTGCCAAGGAATTCATGAAGCGCAAGCACAACAGCCTGGCTGCCGGCGCCTGATTGCAAGAAACTGAGTGCCGGCGACAATCAACGGGTTGCCGCCGGCACATCGGTATCCCAAATTAGCTATTGAGCCGCCTTCTTGACGGTATGACCGGCGTCCTCGGTTGCGTTCACCGCATTTGCGGTATCTCTGCCCACGCCACGTATAGTATTGGCGCAAGAGGCAAGCACCATGAGAACGACGCAGGCGGTGGCAATTTTCGTGAGTGTCGGTGCAGTCATGATTGGGAACCCCCTCTGAGTGGATATCGATCAAAAAAATGCGGAGAAGAACCCTCCGCGCCATAAACGCGCACAAGCCCAAAAAGTTCATGTGATTGCGTGCGGGGCAATCGCGCGCGAAATACTAGCGGTCACCAGAATAAACGGGCTCGATCACATCGACCTTCACTGTCTTCCCGCAATCTATCATTCCTATCCGCAGAAGATCGCACCAGCCCTGGAAGAGGCTATCGCCGATGCCCGCGCGCGCGGCTTCGAGAAGATCTTTATCGGTTATGCCGATTGCGGCACCGGCGGCGATGTCGACAGGATCTGCCAGCGTGAGGGGATAGAGCGTCTGTCCGGCCCGCATTGCTATTCCTTCTTTACAGGCAATGAGGCCTTCGCCGCGCGTGACGATGATATCACGTCGTTTTTCCTGACCGACTTCCTGGCTCGCCAGTTCGAATCCTTCGTCATCGTTCCATTGGGTCTGGATCGCCATCCGGAGCTGCGCGACATGTATTTCGGCAACTACCGCAAGGTCGTCTATCTCTCCCAGGAAGAAGATCCGGCGCTGCAGGCAAAGGCAAGGGACGCCGCCGCCTTTCTCGGCCTGGAATACGAATATCGCTATACCGGCTACGGCGATCTCGCCCGCGAATTATTGACCGTCTGACTGCGACATCTACGTCGGTTTTCGATCTTCCTCTTCTTTGCCGAGACCGGCATGCTGGACGAGTCAAAGACATTCAATCACAGTTCGAACCCGTCCGTTTCAAAAGATAATAAGCTTTGGGGATGCTTGCAGGCGAGGTTTCGATATCGCGTCGCTTTTCGGCATGTGCCGCGTCGTGGCGAGCGCAGTCCCGAGGTCTGCCGGCGTGCATTCTGGCGTGAAGAGGAGATTTGTGCATGGCAGATCGCATTGTCGTTTATTGGCGGGACATTCCGGCCCAGGTCATCATCAAGAAGGGCAGGCAGACGGCAAAACGCGAGCTTTCGCTGCGCTTTACCGAAGCGATCGACATGTGCGCCATGCGCACCGGCGCGGCCGAAACCGACGACTATCTGGCTGAATGGCGCAAGGCGGATCCCGTACCGGTCTCCGACGATCTCGAGGCCGAAGCAGACAAGGCAGCCGGCGAGCTCGAGGCTGCCTATGATCGCGAGCGGCTGGTGGCGCTGGTGAAGGCCGGAGGCCGCGACAATGGCTGATGCCGTCCAGAAGCCTGGCAATGCCGCCGCGGGCGCAAAGGCGGCCAGCGGCGCCTACACGCCGGCCGGCGTCTCCCCTAACCGCCGCGCCCGACGCAAATATACGGTCCGTCTCTGGGCCGTGCGTCATTCGCGTTTCCTCGAATGGTTCTATCGTCGTTTCGCCGACACCTTCCTGCTGCTTCATCCGCTGTGGAAAGCGTTCGGCTATGAGCGCGTGGAGCGACCGATCACCTTCATCGAACGCAATGTGAAGGGCTTCCTGTTCGATTGCCGCATGTGCGGCCAATGCGCGCTGTCGTCGACAGGCATGTCCTGCCCGATGAACTGTCCCAAGCAGCTGCGCAATGGTCCCTGCGGCGGTGTGCGCGCCAACGGCAATTGCGAGGTGGAGCCCGATATGCCCTGTGTCTGGGTGCAGGCCTGGAACGGCTCGAGGAATATGACCCACGGGGACGCGATCCTCAACGTGCAGAAGCCCGTCAATCAGTCGCTGCGCGAGACGTCCTCATGGCTTCGCGTCACGGCGGAAGCGGCAGCAGCCCGCGAAGCGGCGAAAAAGGAAGCCTGAGCGATGTCGCATATCGATGAAAATCCGCTTGGCGTCCATCTGCCGCTCGATCCCCTGCCCGGTCATTCTTCGCGGGGGCGGCTGGAGCGCGTGCTCCGCCGCGGCGAGTTCGCCGTCACCGCCGAGCTGAACCCGCCCGATAGCGCCAATGCTGAAGACGTCTATGAACGCGCCGCCATCTTCGAAGGCTGGGTCGACGGCATCAACGCCGTCGATGCCTCCGGCGCCAACTGCCACATGTCCTCGGTCGGCATCTGCGCGCTGCTGACGCGGATGGGATATGCGCCGATCATGCAGATCGCCTGCCGCGACAAGAACCGCATCGCTATCCAGGGCGACGTGCTGGGTGCGGCTGCCATGGGTGTTTGCAACATCATGTGCCTGACCGGTGACGGCGTGCAAGCTGGCGACCAGCCGGGCGCCAAGCCTGTCTTCGATCTCGATTGCATGTCGCTGCTCGAAACTGTCCGCATTATGCGCGACAACGCCAAATTCCTCTCCGGCCGCAAGCTGACGTCGCCGCCGAAGGTTTTTCTCGGCGCCGCCATCAATCCCTTCGCGCCGCCTTACGACTTCCGCCCCTATCGGCTGGCAAAGAAGATCGAGGCCGGCGCGCAGTTCGTCCAGAGTCAATATTGCTACGATGTACCGATGTTCCGCGAATACATGAAGAAGGTGCGCGACCTCGGCCTTCACGAGAAATGCTTCATCCTTGTCGGCGTCGGCCCGCTCGCATCGGCAAAGACAGCCCGCTGGATGCGTTCCAACGTACCGGGCGTTCATATCCCCGATGAGGTCATCAAGCGCATCGAGGACGCGCAGGATCAGAAGAAGGAAGGCAAGCAGCTCTGCATCGACATCATCAACGAGGTGAAGGAGATCGAGGGCGTTTCCGGCATCCATGTCATGGCCTACCGCCAGGAAGAATATGTCGCCGAAATGGTGCATGATTCCGGCGTGCTGAAGGGCCGCCAGCCTTGGAAGCGCGAAGCAAGCCGCACGGATGCTCTCGTCGCCGAGCGCTTGCACCAGATCAGCGAAGGCAGGGAAGAAAACCAGCAGGCGATGGCGGAGATCGCCGCCCACCATACGCCGCCGCAGGCACATTGAATTCGAGACGATAGCAGCGGGCTAGGAGAGAAACCGGCCGGCTTGTAACCCAGATCACCGCACGATAGACCAGCTATCGGGCCAACTGACCAGAGGATCAGACATGACGCGTACCATCGTTGCCTCCGCCACCCGCGAGATCATCATAGGCTTCGACCAGCCCTTCTGCGTGATCGGCGAACGCATCAACCCGACGGGGCGCAAGAAGCTCGCCGCCGAGATGATCGAAGGCAATTTCGACACCGTCATCAAGGATGCGCTGGAACAGGTCGCCGCCGGTGCGACCATGCTCGACGTCAACGCAGGCGTCACTTCGGTCAACCCGAACGAGACCGAGCCGGGCCTCCTGGTGCAGACCTTGGAGATCGTGCAGGGTCTGGTCGACGTACCGCTTTCGATCGACAGCTCGGTGACGGCGGCGATCGAAGCCGCACTCAAGGTTGCCAAGGGCCGGCCTCTGGTCAATTCGGTGACCGGCGAAGAGGAAAAGCTCGAAGCCATCCTGCCGCTGGTCAAGAAATACGACGTGCCCGTCGTCGCCATCTCGAACGACGAGACCGGCATTTCCATGGATCCGGACGTGCGCTTCGCCGTCGCCAAGAAGATCGTCGAGCGTGCCATGGACCACGGCATCAAGCCGCATGATATCGTCGTCGACCCGCTCGTCATGCCGATTGGCGCCCTTGGCGATGCTGGCCGTCAGGTTTTCGCGCTGCTGCACCGGCTGCGCAACGAACTGAAGGTCAACACGACCTGCGGCCTTTCCAATATCTCCTTCGGTCTGCCGCATCGCCATGGCATCAATGCCGGCTTCATTCCGATGGTCATCGGCGCAGGCATGACCTCGGCCATCATGAACCCCTGCCGCCCGCAGGAAATGGAGGCGGTGCGCGCCGCCAACGTGCTGAACGGCACGGATGCCAATTGCACCAACTGGATCATGACCTATCGCGACTACAAGCCGGCCGAAGGCGGCGTCGCAGCCGCCGCAGCAACGGCTGCCCCTGCCGCCGGCGGCGGACGTCGCGGTGGCCGTGCTGCGCGCGCCGGTGCGGGAGCAGCGAGGGAATAAGATGGCATCCCGTCGCGACCTCTCCAACGATCTTGCTACGCTCTGGCTGCAGGCGCCTGTCGTGATCGCCATACGGCTGCAGCAGATGTGGATGGACGCGCTGGCAGGCAGCGTAAACGCGGCCGAAATGAACCGGATGATCTCGGAGAAGATGATGGCGGCGGCGGAAAGCGCCGCTGCCGTAAACGCAGCAATGGTGCAACAGGGTTTCGCCGCTCTGACGGTCGCAGGCGCGACAAGCCAGCGCAGCATCGCCGATGCGGTCGCTCACGCCGCGATAAAACCCTATAGCAGGCGTGTTCGCTCGAACGTGCGCCGCCTTAGCAAATAGAAAGGCTGATCCGTGGCCGAAGCCAGCGACAGCGCCAAACCTCTTGTTCTTTTCATGCCCTCCGGCAAGCGCGGCCACTTCCCCGTGGGAACGCCCGTGCTGGAAGCAGCGCGCCAGCTCGGCGTCTATGTCGAAAGCGTCTGTGGCGGCCGGGCCACCTGCGGGCGCTGCCAGGTCTCCGTGCAGGAAGGCAATTTCGCCAAGCACAAGATCGTCTCGTCCAATGACCACCTTTCGCCGATCGGCCCGAAGGAAAAGCGCTATGCCGAGGTGCGCGAACTGCCCGAAGGGCGCCGGCTTTCCTGTTCCGCTTTGATCCAGGGCGATCTGGTCATCGACGTGCCGCAGGATACCGTCATCAACGCGCAGGTCGTGCGCAAGGCGGCCGACGAACGCGTCATCGCCCGCGATCCGGCCGTGCATATGTGCTACGTCGAGGTCGAGGAACCCGACATGCACAAGCCGCTTGGCGATCTCGATCGCCTGAAGGCGGCAATTGCAGCGGATTGGAAATACGACAATCTCGAAGTGGATTTTCACCTCATCCCGCAGGTGCAGTCGATCCTGCGCAAGGGCGAATGGAAGGTGACGGCCGCCATTCATCGCGATCAGGACAGCGAACGCCCTCGCCTGATAGCGCTCTATCCCGGCTTGAAGAACGAAGCCTACGGCATTGCCTGTGATATCGGCTCGACGACGATCGCCATGCATCTGTCGTCGCTGCTATCGGGCAGAACCGTCGCTTCGGCCGGCGCCTCCAACCCGCAGATCCGCTTCGGCGAGGATCTGATGAGCCGCGTTTCCTACGTCATGATGAACCCGGATGGCCGCGAGGCGATGACCAATGCCGTTCGCGAAGCCTTGAACGGCTTGATCGACAAGGTCTGCGCCGATGGCGGCGTGTCGCGCCAGGATATTCTGAATGCCGTCTTCGTCGGCAACCCGATCATGCATCACCTTTTCCTCGGCGTCGATCCGACGGAGCTCGGCGGCGCCCCCTTCGCGCTAGCCGTATCCGGGGCCGTGCATCTGAAATCGGCCGAGATCGGCCTGCCGATGAATGCCGGCACGCGCATCTACATGCTGCCCTGCATCGCCGGCCATGTCGGCGCCGATGCGGCTGCCGCGACACTTGCCGAAGGCCCGCATCGCCAAGAAGAGATGATGTTGCTGGTCGATATCGGTACGAATGCCGAAATCGTGCTCGGCAATCGCCATCGCGTCGTCGCCGCCTCCTCGCCGACCGGCCCGGCCTTCGAGGGTGCCGAGATTTCCAGCGGCCAACGAGCCGCTCCCGGCGCGATCGAACGCGTGCGCATCGATCCCGTCACGCTGGAGCCGCGCTATCGCGTCATTGGCATCGAGCCGTGGTCGGATGAGCCCGGTTTCGAAGAGGCCGCCGCCAAGGTCGGCGTGACCGGCATCTGCGGTTCCGCGATCATTGAGGTCGTCGCCGAAATGTTCCTGACCGGCATCATCTCGGAGGACGGTGTGGTCGACGGTTCGATGGCTGCCCGCTCGCCACGCATCCTGCAGAACGGCCGCACCTATTCCTATCTGCTGCGCGACGGCGAACCACGCATCACAGTCACCCAGAACGATATCCGCGCCATCCAGCTCGCCAAGGCCGCGCTTTACGCCGGCGTCAAGCTGCTGATGGACAAGCAGGGCATCGATCACGTCGACCGCATCGGCCTTGCCGGCGCCTTCGGCACCTTCATCGATCCGAAATATGCGATGGTGCTCGGGCTCATTCCCGACTGCGAACTCGACAAGGTCAAAGCAGTCGGCAATGCCGCCGGCACTGGCGCGCGCATGGCGCTGCTCAATCGCGGCCATCGCCGCGAGATCGAGGAAACTGTCAGGAAAATCGAGAAGATAGAGACAGCGCTTGAATCAAAATTTCAGGAGCACTTTGTCTACGCCATGGCGCTGCCGAACAAAGTTGACCGCTTCCCGGAACTGTCCAAGGTCGTGACCCTGCCGGAGCGCAAGCAGATCTCAGACGATGGCGGAGAGGGCGGCGCCCGCAGGCGTCGCCGCAGCCGCGAGTAAGAAAACAATTTGTCCAGGAGATGGTTGGCCGCGGTTCACGCGGCCATCTTGCGTCCGATCTCGACGAAGGCCTGGCGAATGCTGTCTGCCACCGCCTTCATCGGCCCGGTCATCTGCGAGGCCGTCAACAGACGGATATCGAACGAAGTGAGCTCCGGTAGGCCCTCGTTCGGCCCGAGGATTTCCATATCATCCGTGATGTAGGAGCGCGGGAATGGCGCGACGGCAAGATCGGAGACGATTGCGGCGCGCTGCGCCATCGTATGGGCACTGAGATAGGAAACGCGATAGGCGCGCTTCTGCCGCTCCAGCTGCGCCATGGCTTCGGACCGCCAGATGCAGCCTTCCTCCCAGATGGAAATCGGCAGCGGATCGCGGCGATAGGCGGTGCCGCACTTCGCGCCGGCCCAGACGAGACGCTCCGTATAGATAACCTCTCCTTCGGTCGGGAAAGGCCGCGTGGCGCAATTGATCAGTGCGAGGTCCAGCCGCTGCTCCTCGATGCGCTTCTTCAGCTGCATGCTCATATCGACAACGACATCGACCATGATGCCCGGATAAGTCTCGGAAAAGCTCTTGAGGATGGTCGGCAGCAAGCGCTCGCCAATATCGTCAGGCGCGCCAAGCCGCACCACGCCGCTGAGCTCGGGCATGATGAAGCGCGAAACCGCCTCGTTGGAGAGAGCGAGAATATTGCGCGCATAGGAAAGCAGCATCTCCCCATGCTGCGTCAGGCTCACAGACCGAGCATCACGCAGGAATAGCGTAACACCAAGCTGCTCTTCCAGCTTTTTGATCTGCATCGAAACAGCTGACGGCGTGCGAAAGACAGCATCGGCCGCAGTCGAAAAATTCCCCGTTTCGGCAATCGCCACGAAGGTGCGCAGAACTTCATTGTCAAGCAACGGTATGGGCCGGCGGAACGGTACGGTCATATCGATTACCTTTCAATTTTTCTGATCCTAAACACCATATCATTTCATTTGTCTGAATGTCAACGAAGCACCATATTAGCCTTAACGGAAATTCATCGCAGACAGCCTCGAAGGAGCAAAATCATGGCTGGCACGGTATCAAACGAAGCTTCACGGCTTTTCGCTCTTCTACGCCTCCGCAAAATCCAGCGCAGGGCGCAGCATACGCTGAACGAGATTGCCGCCCGCTTTCCCGCTCATCTGATCGATGACGTCAATGCGCGCGGCCTCCCGCCGGATCGCACCTTGGCAGCGCTTGAGCGCAAACCCGGCAAGCTGCGTTTCGTTCAAGAATGCTAATGGCAGCTATAAGATCTATTCGTTTGATTGATGGATCTGCCGAGCCCATATTAAACCCGTGACATTTTGAGCGGTTGACACTGAAAGGACCCTGAAAATGACGACTATCAGTTATAGACAGACCGGCGCGCGGAACCCGTTTTCGTCCGGCACCAACTATATGCCCTTCTTTTCTCGCCTCGCTAATCGTTGGCAGCAGTGGCGCTCCCTTCGCGAGCTCGAATCCCTGTCCGATGACATGCGCAAGGACTTGGGCTGGCCGGCCGCAAATGAAATCAAGAAGCCGAAAGCCGCCCAATGAGAATGAAAGAGCATAAAAACTGAAGGCGACGCTCAACCCGAACGAGCGTCGCCTTTTGAACATTTGCGCATCCAGATGCGAACCGCACTTTAATCTTGAGAATTACCCGCAAATATATTTTGCCGCTTGAGCATATCGCTCGGCTCCGCTTCGCTTCCCCCCTGCAGCCCCCTATTTTTCATGGTAGACGCAAATATCCCTTTGCGGCCGCGATTATCCATGCCAATGTCGCTTATAGACCATCGGGCCGACGTATTTGACGCAAGGAATACGTAACGGCCCTGGAGCATGGATTTTCACGACATGAGCAAGACCCCGATCAAGACGCGTTCCCTGGTTTTCTTCCTTGTTCCGCATTTCACCATGCTGCCGTTTTCCGCCGCGATCGAGACGCTGCGGATTGCCAATCGCATGCTGGGCTATCCCGCTTACACATGGCGGCTTGCCTCGACGGACGGGCAGAAAGTCTATTCCTCCAGCGGCATCGGGCTGGAGGTCAATTCCTCCCTTACCGACGAGCGTCGCTATCTTGGCGGAGAGAACCGCCCGAACATGGTGCTGGTCTGTTCCGGCATCTATGTCGAGGAATTCCACAACAAGTCGGTCAATGCCTGGCTGCGCGAGACGTACAATCGCGGCGTCGCCGTCGGCAGCCTCTGTACGGGCGCCCATGTGCTTGCCCAGGCCGGCCTTTTGAACGGCAAGCGCTGCGCGATCCACTGGGAGAACCTTCCGGGCTTTTCGGAAACTTTCCCGCAGGCGGAAGTCTATGCAGATCTCTACGAGGTCGACAGCAATCTCTACACCTGCGCCGGCGGCACCGCCTCGCTCGACATGATGCTGAACCTGATCGGTCAGGATTTCGGCGAAAACCTCGTCAATCGCGTTTGCGAGCAGCAGCTGACCGATCGCGTGCGCAGTCCGCACGACCGCCAGCGCCTGCCGCTGCGCGCGCGTCTCGGCGTGCAGAACTCGAAGGTGCTGTCGATCATCGAGCTGATGGAAAGCAACCTCGCCGAGCCGCTGTCGCTTCTGGAAATCGCCGACGATGCCGGCTTGTCGCGCCGGCAGATCGAACGCCTGTTCCGCCAGGAAATGGGCCGCTCTCCAGCCCGTTACTATCTTGAAATTCGCCTGGATCGCGCCCGGCATCTGCTGGTGCAGTCCTCCATGCCAGTCGTCGAAGTGGCGGTCGCGTGCGGCTTCGTCTCCGCCTCGCACTTCTCCAAGTGTTATCGCGAACTCTATAATCGCTCGCCACAGCAGGAGCGCGCGGAGCGCAAGCTGACCATGTCGACCAACCGCACCGGTATTGTCGTCTGAAGACGGTGGAACTCAAAACAAGCGGATCAGGCAGGCGGCTTACTGGGCCGCCTCTTGGGCCATTTTGAAATCGGAATAGACCTGATTTCGACCGTTGTGCTTCGCCATGTAGAGAAACTGGTCGGCAGCATTGAGATAGTTGTCGAAGGACTCGTAGCCGGCAATCTCCGCTACGCCGATGGAAACAGTCACCGAAAGCTCTTCGTCGTCGGCATGAACCTTCAGGCTGGCAAGGCTGAGGCGGACCTCATCGCATAGCGCGGTCGCCGCCCGCGAATTCATTTCCGCAAACAGAATGGCAAACTCCTCTCCCCCAAGACGGGAGAGCAGATTGTCGGTGCCTTCCAGTAACCCGTGAAGCCTCGCGGCAACGGCCTTCAGCACCTGATCGCCGATCTCGTGACCATAGGTGTCGTTCAGATTCTTGAAGTGATCAATGTCGAGAATGGCGACCGAGCTTGGCCGCTGACGACGCAGGCATTCATTGACCAGACGCGGGCCATGATCATAGAAATAGCGTCTGTTGTAGAGCCCGGTCAGATAGTCGCTCGCCGCTGCCGCTCGCAATTGCTTCAGCTGCGACAGTGTCTCGACATTCAACGCGATACGGCATTGCAGCTCCTCCTGAACGAAGGGGCGGTAGATGAAATCGCTGGCGCCCGCCTTCAGGAATGTCGCAGACAGCAAACGATCGTTCGAAGACGAAATGCCGATGATCCGCATCCGATCCGAGCCATAGCGGTGGCGGATGCGGCGAGTCAGTTCATGGCCGTTCATGTCGGGCATATTGTAGTCGGTGACGACGATTTCGATGTCGTCGAATGTCTCAAGCATCGCCAGGGCTTCGACACCCGTGCCGGCTTCAGCGACCTTGAATTGCTGAGCGTGCAACAAATCCGTCAGCATTTTCCGTGCCGAAGGCACATCGTCGACAACCATAACGCGGACAGACCGATTGGCGATGGCGCGCCGGACGGAGGAAACGAGATTGTCGAGGGCGAACTCGCCATCCTTGAGCACATAATCGACGACATTGCGCTCCATGATGCGATTGCGCGTCGCCATGTCGAAAGACGCCGTGAAGACGATGGTGGGAATGTCATGGGCAACGGCAACATCCAGGGCTTCTCCATGGGCAGCGTCCGGAAGGTTCAGGTCGATCACCGCCATCGTGAAGCTGCGGTCCGCCTCTGCCAGCACCTTGTTCAACACTTTCAATGAAGAGCAATGGGTGACAGCAAGACCGAGCTCGGTTTCGAACCGATGCGACAGCACCGCGGAAAACATGCGCGAATCCTCAACCAGAAGTATTCTCTGGCTGCCATCGCGGTGACCGATGCCGCCGCCAATGTTTCCCGCATGCAGTACCATTTCCCGTCAATTCCTCCCACACCGTCAGGGTGTATGAATAGTCAGTCAATTGCAGGTCTGCCAAACCGTCTTGCACGTATCCTGAACAGGATTCGTGAAAAAATTGGAACCGCTGATTGCGGAGATTTACATAAAAGTGATTTTTCCTCACTTTCCTGGGATTATTTCAGCCGATTTTATCCAGCCTGTATCTCCCCGGCGGGCGGCTGAGCCGACCGAATCTGCAACAGCGTGTCGAGATTTTGATTCACGCGGCAGTAGAATTCCTCATCGATGAATGGACGCAGGATGAAATCATTGCCGCCCGCTTTGAGGAAGCGAGCGGAAAGCAGCCGGTTATTGGATGAGGAGACGCCGATAATGCGCAGCTCATGGGAACCTGTCGTCGCACGGATGCGCCGTGTCAGCTCGAATCCGTCCATGTCGGGCATATTGTAGTCCGTGACCATAAGGCCGATATCCCGGCTGGCCTTCAGGATTTCGAGTGCTTTTGCACCATTCTCCGCAACGCTGACGCGGAAATTATAGCGTTTCAGCCGGCTGGACAGCAAAGCGCGCGCAGTTGCGCTGTCGTCAACGATGAGAACATGGTGACGGTGGTTTGTCAGAAAGCGGCAGATCGATTCCGCCAGCATGTCTACTGCGAAGACATTGTCCTTGAGAATATAATCCACAACATCCTTGGCGATCAGCTCGTCGCGCGTGCCTTCGAGAAAAGTACCCGT
Source organism: Rhizobium sp. AB2/73 (assembly GCF_020871915.1). Taxonomy (NCBI): domain Bacteria; kingdom Pseudomonadati; phylum Pseudomonadota; class Alphaproteobacteria; order Hyphomicrobiales; family Rhizobiaceae; genus Rhizobium; species Rhizobium sp. AB2/73. The sequence goes on from NZ_CP067071.1 coordinate 1,856,405, forward strand.
GAAGGCGATCGTCGGAATGCTGAGGTCGAGAAGATAGGCCAGGGCTTCGCCCTTCTCGGCTCCTGGGAGATTCATATTGGAGATCGCCAACTTGATCGGCTCCGACGACTTGTCATAGGCAAGCTGAAGCTCTTCGAAAGAGCGACAAATCTCGACGTCGATATCCAGAAGCTCCTTCAGCTTGCCCCTGACCATCGATGTAAAGAGATTGGAGTCCTCGACGAGAAGAATGCGCGAGCCGGCAAGAGACGCGCCGGAGTATTGCATCCCCGAAACACCCAGAAATGGCATAATGAAAACCTATTTTTGAAAATTGATCCCCTCTGTATTGTTTTAAAACAAAGCTTTTGCGTATTTGTTAAGTCGACTGGTTTCCCGGAAATGAACAAAACTATGCTGGTCGGCCAGCGCCTTTTTAGGCGCAGACCTCACTGAATACCCGTTGCCCATGTGGGGAATCGGACTGAAAGCTTGCAGTCGGAGCGCACAGGCGACGGCTTGCCTGCGTGCAACCTACTCTGCGGCTGTCCGTCCACGACGCCGGCTCGCCCCCTTTGCCTCGGGCGCTTTATCTTCGCCGAACGAAGCGGAGCCTTCCTGAATGTTATCCTCGGCTTCGGGCCCGTCGGCAGAATCTGTCAGTGCGTCCGCCGCGACATCCAGCTGCCTGTCTCGCCTGCCGTCGCGAACGATATGCAGCTCCTGATGCGGATAGGGGATTGAAATTCCTTCTTCCTTGAAGCGCTTCAGGATTTCGATGCGCAAATTGTTGCGGATCTCCATGCCGTCGGAGAGATCGGAAAGATAGAAACGCATCTCGAAATCGAGCGATGACGGACCGAAACGCAGGAACTCCACATGCGGTTCGGGATTTCTGAGAACCTTCGGGATCGCGCGCACCAGTTCCAGTAGAATATCCATGACCTTGCGCGGATCGGCATCATAGCTGACGGATACCGGAATTTCCGAGCGGCCGAGCCTGTTGCGATGCGTCCAGTTGCCGAGGGACGCGTTGATGAGCTCGGAATTCGGCACGATGATCGACTGCTTGCGGAAGGTCTCAATCTCGGTCGCGCGCACCGAGATGCGCTTGACGATACCTTCCGATGTTCCCGAAACGATCCAGTCGCCGACCTTGAACGGCCGCTCGACCAGCAGGATCAGGCCCGATACGAAATTCGACACGATATTCTGCAGGCCGAAACCGATACCGACCGAGAGGGCACTGGCGACGAGCGCCAAGCTGGACAAATCGATGCCGGCAGCGGAAATGGCAAAGATCGCCGCCAAGGCTATGCCGAGATAGCCGATACCGGTCCTCACGGAGTTGCGGACGCCGAGATCCACCTGCCCGCGCGCCATGACATTGCTGTCGAGCCAGCGCTGGAACCAGCGCGTGACCAGATAGCCACCCGCAAACAGCAGGATGCCGACGAAAATGCCGAGCAGCGAGATCGACATGTTGCCGATCTTGATCTCGGTGAAGAGCCTGTAGGCAAAAACTTCCAGATCCTGAATATGGAAGCCCCAGGAGAGCAGGATCAGCGGAATGCCGGTCAGCAGCGCGACGGCGTAAGTCGCAAGCCCAGCTGCAAGACCGGCCTGATCGAGCGCCACTTCGCTCAGCTTCAGGCGATTTTCCAGAAAGCGTCCGATGATGGTTTCGGCAAAAACGCCCTGCTTGGACACGGCCTTGCCGAGCTGGAAGCCGAGATACATGGTCGCGATGACAGCGCTCGTCACGATCATCTGCGTTGCCATGAAGCGGGCCAGCCCGACATAGCCGATGAACGAGGTGAAGATCACCAATATGCCGAGAACGCGAAGAATGATGGCCATGCCATGCGGCCAATGGCGGCCTGGCGCATCCGGATCGCCGTTTTTGGCAAGCATCGGCGAGCCGAAGGATGCCGCAATCAGAATGAGGCCGATCAGCAGTGCCGCCAGAAAGCTCTTGGCCACGGTAACGACGACCGGCGATCCCATGGACTCGCTGATGCGGTCGAAGACGTAATCCAGCCCGTTGACCACAGCCATCGCCTGCAGGCACCAGGTCAGCGAATGTGCCCCCTTGTTCGACAGCTTGACCAGCCGCCAATGCGGCCGGAAGGGCGCGAAGACAGCATTGCTCAGGCGACCGACAAAATAGACGAGGCCAATGAAACCGAAGACCGCAGCCAGTATCGGCGCGATGTCAGGCCGCAGCACATTGAAATTCGAGAGGAAGAAGAAAGACGTAACGAGAAAGGCGGCCAGCGACAGCGTACGGATCAGGGTCGACCAGAAGGCAACGGAGAGACGGCTGATATAGGGCGGATTCTCGACGGCCTCGTCCTGCACGTAGTAGCGGCGGAATAGCCGATAACCACCGAAAAGAAAGATCAGAGCAGCGCCGAGCGACAGGCAGACAGCGGCCAGGAATGAAGCAAGCTTTGCCTTGAGCACGAAGCCGATCCAGCTCGTCACGGCGGTACTGAACTTGACGCCCTCGTCGACCAGAGCCGCCCCTGCATCGTCGAATGTCGCCGTGGAAATCTCCGTCCGCTTGAATAGCGTCTCGGCAAACAGCCTTCGGCGCATCTCCATGAACTGCATCGCAAGCCGATTGGTCTCCACGGTCAGATTATCGGCATCGAGGATCACGGCGCTGATCTGAGAGCGTTCGGCATTGAGACGGTCGCGCTCCTGCGTGACGATCGGAGCCTCAGGCGGCTGGCCTTCCTTGGGCGCAGCACCGAGTTGGGTCAGGCGCGCATCGATTTCGGCGGTACGGGGTTTCAGACGTGCGGAAATAGCAGCTGTGGTGAGGTTGAGCTCGTCGACCTGGCCGGACAGCGCTACGAGCGTTTCGTCATCCGATGTTGCCTGTTTTGCCGCGTCCAGAAGCGAGGCATAAGTCTTCTTCGCTTTGCCAAGATCGGTGACAGCTGCGTCCAGCAGCCCATTGGCGAGCTGCCCGGGCTGTTGGTCCGTTTGCTGCGACGCTTGGGCCGGCTGCTGATCCTGCGCAAGGGCAGCCCCCGCCAGCGGGATGATGGCGGTAAAAACGCTGAATCCCAGCAACAAAAGGGATAATGGAAAAAGACGAGATTTCAGCGGGCGCAAGCAGAGCTCCTCGTTGCACATGAAGTCGCAGGCGGTGGATGACCGAAATCGCCGCAAAATGGAGAGCCGAGTCGTCCTATAGTAAGATTGCGAATTCCATAGTCTTTACGCGTACGCCTTGTAAGACAAAGAAAGGCGACACGAAGGCATTCCATGCCGTTATCTATCCGAACCCTCGCTCAAAACCGGATATCGCCCGCTCTCACCTTGACGACCGACCCGCCGCGCCGATCATCGCCCGCCCGGAAATAGGCCAGGAAAACACATTGGCAATGGGTCGATCTATGCGCGCCCGCTCCGCAATATCAGGACGAAGGCGACGCCTCCGGCAAGCCCGGTGACCACGCCGATCGGCATGTCCTCCGGAGCCATCACAAGGCGCGCGATAATATCAGCCCAGATCAACGTCAGTGCGCCGACAGCAGCGCTCAGGGGCACCACGCGCACATTGTCGCCGCCCACGATCAGCCGCACGAAATGCGGCACCATCAACCCGACGAAACCGATTGCGCCTGAAAAAGCGACCATCACGCCGGTCAGCAGCGCCGTGATGACGAAGAGCAGCAAGCGAAATCGTGCAACGGCAATGCCAAGCGTGACGGCCGTTTCATCGCCCATCGCAAGTGCGTTGAGCTCCCTCGTCTTCGGAAGAAGTAAGACAAGGCAGAACAGCAGGATGCCAGCGGGATAGATAAGATGTTGCCATTGCGCCAGTCCTAACCCGCCCAGCATCCAGAAGACAACGGTGTTGGCGGCTCTCGGATCGCCCAGAAAGATCAGGAGGTTGCCAAGCGCCGTGAACACGAAGGCTACCGCCACGCCCGACAGGACGAGCCGATCGGCCGAATGCGAGCGCGTCAGCCGCGTCGTCAGCCCGACGGCCGCGGTTGCGAGCAAGGCGCCGGCAAAGGCGAACAACGGCACCGTCAACAGGCCGAGGATCAGCCCGGTATGCAACAGCGCCAGAACGGCGCCGAATGCCGCCCCGGAGGAGACGCCGAGTAGATGCGGGTCCGCCAATGGATTTCGCGTCAGCGCCTGCAGGACGGCGCCGGTGATGGCAAGCCCGGCCCCAACGAGCGCCGCCAGAACAACGCGCGGGAAACGGACGTCCCAGACGATGCTTTCCTGCCCGCCGGACCAGGTGACCGGAAAGGCACCAACATGCAGTCTGTTGCCGACGATCGACCAGACGGTGGAGAACGGAATGGATGCCGAGCCGAGCGACACACCGGCGGTGATCGACAGAATGAAGCCTATGGCAAGCAAGGGGATGAGAATTGAGAGATTGAGGCGCATGCTTGAAACTTGAGGAAGGGATCCGTCCCATGATCGACTGGACGGATCGGCATTGCAGACGATTACATGGCGCTCGGATGAAAGGCCTTGGCCAGCGTGGCGATGGCCTCGATGTTGCGCGGTCCCGGCGTCGCCTCCACATAGGGCAGGACGACGAAGCGGTCATTCTTCACGGCATCGATATTCCTGAAAGCCGGATTGCCCTTGAGAAAGGCGATCTTCTGGGCGGCGGTGACCTGGCCGTAATCGACGATGACGATCACTTCCGGGTTCTTCTCGATGACCGGCTCCCAGGACACTTCAGTCCAGCTCTTCTCGACGTCATCAATCACATTGACGCCGCCGGCAGCCTCGATCAAGGCGGTCGGAATGCCATAGCGCCCCGATGTGAACGGCTTTTCCTCACCGGAGTCATAGACGAAAACGCTGGTCGGCTTGTCGACATGACCGATCCTCGCCTGGATCTCGCCAAGCTGCTTGCGATAGCCGGCGACGAGCGCTTCCGCCCTGTTCTCGACGCGGAAGATCCTGCCGAGATTGAGGAGATCCACGAACATGTCGTCCATGGCCGGCTTGTTCTTCTGCATGACGAAGATGCAGGATTCGGTCAGCTCATAGACCTTGATGCCGAAGGGGGCGAGCGTTTCCGGAGTTACCTCGCCGCCGACCTTCATGCCGTAGTTCCAGCCGGCAAAGAAGAAATCCGCATTGGCGCCGAGCAGCACCTCCTTGCTCGGATATTTCGGCGACAGCTCCGGCAGTTCCTTCACGCCGTCACGCAGCTTCTCATCCAGCGTCTTCCATCCGGAAATGCCGGTATAGCCGACCATGCGGTCCTGCAGCTTCAGCGCCAACATCATCTCGGTCAGGTTGACGTCGTTGGAAACGGCCCGCTCCGGCGCTTTGTCGAAGGTCACATCGCGATTGCAGCTGCGCACGGTGACAGGCTCGGCGAGTGTCGTGCCCGCGAACAGGCTTCCGATAAGCAAGGCCGCGGCAGACAGAGATATGCGAGAAAACATGAATAACTCCAATGATCGTATTATCGAAGGGAAAAGGAAAAGCGCTGCGGGCCGCCGTCGGTGCGATGCAGCCGTGTACCAACCCTGAAAGCGCTCGAGACATGCTCCACAGTCAGGACTTCGGCAGGTTCGCCATGGCCCATGAGCCGCCCGCAATCCATGACGGCGATCTGCGTCGCAAAATCAGCAGCGAGATTGATATCGTGCAGCGTCGTGATGATCGTCAGGCCGAGTCTCTTGAGTAGCTCAAGAATCTCGAGCTGGTGGCGGATGTCGAGGTGATTGGTCGGCTCGTCGAGAATGATGAGTTCCGGCTCCTGTGCCAAGGCGCGGGCGATCAGCGTCCGTTGCTTCTCGCCACCCGACAGCGACGCGAATTGCCGTGGTGCCAAAGACTCCAGTTCCAGACGGACGAGCGCCTTGGTCGTGACGTCATGGTCGCGATCGCTCCAGCGTGCCATGCCTTTGCGGTGCGGGATGCGGCCCATCAACACCACGTCCCGCACGCTGAAGGGAAAATCACCTGGCGTCTCCTGCGGCACGACGGCGATGCGCTGCGCCGCCTCTCGCGGACCTATGGACCAAAGATCGATGCCGTCGAGACGCACCGAACCTCGCTGCGGCTTGAGGCCGCGATAGAGGCAGCGCAGCAAGGTCGACTTGCCGGCTCCATTCGGACCGATGATCGCAAGCCGGGCGCCGGTCTCGACTGATAGCGTGATGCCACTGATGATCGGCATTCCCTTCTGGGGACCCCAGCTGATGCCGTCTGCTTCCAGTCGTGCGCTTCGTTCGGACATGACCCGGCTCCTATTGCAATACGACCAGCTGGCGTTCGGCTGATACGATGGCGGCGGGAATGCGCGCGAGGGTCTTGCCTGCCAGCGCTTTCGGGCGTTCGCTTTCGCGGGTCAGCCCATCGAGGCGATCCCGATAAAGCTTCGCGAAGGAGACGAGCGCACCGATATCGCTCGCATCCTCGATGTCACCGAAGAGGTACGTCGACTTTGCCGTGGCCTGGAAAGCGACCGTGCACGGCCGTTCGCAGCCCGCCATGCAGACGCTGCCCTCCAGGCTGAAATCATCCGCGAGTGCGGCATCAGCCCGGGAGATCGCCATCTGCAGATGTTTCAGGAGTTCGAGGCCCGGCCGGCACGGTTTGCCGACATGACGGCAGTTGGTGCACACGGTGATCCGGTGCGTCGCCTCTTTTGTATTATCCATGAGATGCCTCCCGGAGATTTCGCCGGAGGCACAGTCAAGATGGGGTCAGCGGACGCAGCGGCGCCCTCGCCCAACCACTGATTTTCCATCGGAACACCCCGTCCGTTGCGGTTGATATCGTCGATGGCAGGTCTCCTGGCTCGCGGGTCACAACTCGTTCGCGCCTTCCCGGCTTGACGCCAGTGGCATATTGCGAACGCGCTCTCCGCTTACAGTTGCGGGGGCAGCCACGGTCTTGGCCCCTGATGGGTAATCCGCACCGTGTTCCCTTTTCAGCCGCCATCCGGATCGATCCGAAAGCAGCACCATCGGCGGTATTCATGTCATAGAAAGCGGATGCGGGCAACGACGATGTCATATGCGCTTTCATTTGTCCTCGAGCTTCGGCCTGAATAGGTAATTGTTACGTTATTACATAACAAATGACAAGCCTATTTCCGCTCGAGGCCGCGACTGCGATATGCATGTGCGGAAGCACTCAATCGCGATCCAGAATGAAAGAGACCGCAGGGTTGTCAGACCGCCTTGCACTGAGGATGAAAACGCTCCGCGACGCTCTCTGCCGCCGCATAGGCCTGCGTCACGATTTCAGGCACCAGATCGATGTCGGGGAGACTTCCAAGTCCCAGGGGACCAATCGCAAAGAGCCCGTCTGTCGTACGCCCGTTGACCTCAAGCAAGCCTGTCGCGTCCACGGCGAGACCGAGACCAAGCTCGTCCGGCACCGCGAGGCCGGCATCGATGAGGCTACGCAGCAAGGGTGCATTCAGATCCGGCGCCTGACACCGACAATCGATTACCTCGTCGGCATAGAGCTGCTCGGTCTCCTGCCGGCCAGCCGGCTTCAAAACCAGCCCGGTCGGCGTGCGGCGGATAAAATGACCGCGCCGCAGCAGCGTATTGCGCTCGGCAAGCTCCTGATTGAGGCGTACATGCAGCGCCTCGGGAAGCCGATTGCGATGGCTGTCATAAAGCGCCCGCAAATGGCGGTTGAACTGCTGCTTCTGCCCTGCCGGCAGAGATCGCCAAAGCGAGCGCGCATGCTTGCGCAAGCCGTTCATGACGGATTGCCAGCTCTGGCCGTTCGCCTCCGCCTCGACGCAAGCCTTGCGGACGAAGCGGACGATCTCGCTGAGCTTGCCGGGCATCTCGTCGGCAGGGAAAACCGGATCGGCATTGTTGCGCGTGTGGCTCTGCGGCAGAAAGCCTCGCCGCGAGACGATGGTGATCTGTCCCGTATAGCCGTTCTCACGCATCTGCAGCAGCCGATCGACGACGCGCAGGCCGCTTCCGAGCAGGACCGTATGCGGTCGCGACACGAGACGGCGCGCCCGCACCGTCGTCGGCACGGTCACGAGATCGCTGGCCTGGAATTCGTGATCGCTGATGCCATAGCCTGTCGCCAGCACCACCATGTCGAAAGGCGCGTTGGCGGCGCCATCGCTTTCCACTGCGAAACGGCCGCCCTGAACACGCCGAAGCCCGAAGACCGTCTCACTGCTGACCTGCACCGCCACATCCCGCCGTGACGAGAAGGCTTCCGAAAAGCGCTGATAGACGTAGTCGCTGAAAATGCTCTTCGGTACGAAGATCTGCAAAAAACCGGGTATGGCGGCGGGGACGGCGCTGCGGAAAGGCGCATTACCGCAAAGCCATTGATTGAAGTCGTCGGGATCTCCCGCGGAAACGGAAAGATCGCGAACACGGCTGTTGAGAATTTCACTGCTATGTCCGGAGGCGAGCGCCTGTCCGCCGCTGACGGTGGAATTAGGATCGAAAAGCTGCAGATGGAAGGGAAAGCGAACCGTCTTCATCAGGGCGATCGCCATCATCATGCCGGAAAAACCGCGCCCGATCACGGCAATGCGAGGCATCGCATAAGGCCGCGCTGTCGCGTTCGTCCTGGCGGAAAAGAATCCCTGAACCGTCATATCAACTCCTGGGGCGAGAGGTGGTCGATCATGCCTTTCTTGGGCTTGCTGACTTCACAGGTCCGGAAACACAGAGCCGATATCCGGGCCTCGGCAACCTTGGGACTGCGGCCGACAGAACGCACAAAAGCCGCTTCCGTTCTCAATACGCGTCGCGCTTCTTCAATCAGGACGCTTCCAAAATGAAAGATGCGACAGGCAGGTCCAACTCTGATCCAACACCAGATGCCTGCAATCAGCCGCCATATGATTACTTCGTCAAAAGCCATCAGGCAGCAGGATTATTGCCATTGTCTACTTATTTAGTCGTATATGAAAGCGCGAAAACGCTCCGCTAGCAAGTGCTTTCTTGTCCGAGCGGAATAGGGTCGACGAAGCTGCGGTACAGAAAACGGCGGGCGACCGGACACCCCCTTCGTATCCGGCACCTGCGTCGATCGGCAAAAAGGGAAAGCAATTCCAAGCCCTAGGATCAGCTTATGAAGCAGCTTTCGCTATTCGTTGGTCCCAGAGAAGAGGATTCGCAACCCGCCATCCTCAACGCATTATACCGGGCCGCTCGCTTACAATTTCGCGGTCGGCGCCTATCGTGCCCGAGGGCGCAACATGAATGCGCCAGGAAAATCCGTTGTACACTCCATCTATCGAAATTAAGATCGCAGGGATTTGCTGCGCCTGAGAAACCGACTTGGCGCTGGCCGAGGAGTGGTGAATGGGGACTGTTTCGCAGTTGCACGAACGTGTCAGGCCGCCCGCCCATCGCGTCCAGAGCGAAGAGGAAGCGCTCGACATCGCACGTTCGCTCGCCGCCGGTTTCGCTCAGCATGCAAGCGATCGCGATATCAATCGCATCCTGCCCTATGACGAGGTCGAAGCCCTGTCGCAGTCAGGCCTGCTGGGGATTTCCGTTCCTTCGGAACATGGCGGTATCGACATTTCGAACTGCGTTCTCGCCGAGGTCGTTGCGACCCTTGCCGAGGCAGATCCTTCCATAGCACAGATATTGCAAACGCATTTTCATGTGCTGGAAGCGGTGAGAATTGGGGGCGGCGAGGACCAACGGGCATCCCTTTTCGACCGCGCCGTTATCGGCGATCGTTTCGGCGGCATCTTTTCCCAATCCGGTGCAAGCGGCACCGACCAGCATCCCTGGCATCTGACAGCGGACGGGCTCGGCTTCCGCCTCAGCGGACGGAGCCAGCCTTCCGCCAGCATTCTTTTTTCGGACTGGATTGCGCTATTCACGACCGACAAACGCAAGGGGCTGATCGCCGCTGTCGTTTCCAAAGACATGGAGGGCATCCAGATCATCGACGACTGGGATGGCTTTGGTCAGCGCACCTCCGGAAACGGCACGATCATATTGCATAATGTCTATCTCAATGCCGACGCCCTTCTTCTGCACCGAGAAAAGCTGGCTGAGCCCACAGTGATCGATAGTGTGAACCAGCTCACCGGCGCCGGCATCAATCTCGGCATTGCCCGCTCCACGCTGGCGGCGACAATGGAATTCGTGCGGACCCGCTCTCACTCAACGGAAGGCAACGGGGATGAGCGAGTCGTCAACGATCCGCTGATCGTGACAAGGATCGGCGAGATTGCCATCCGCATTGAGGCGGCGACGGCGATGCTGGAGCGCGCCGGCGGCAAGATCGATGCCGCACAGATCAATCTGACAGAAGATCATGTTATCGACGCCGCACTCTCCGTTGCGGCGGCCCAGACGATTACTGCCGATATCGCGATGGAAGCAGCCGACGCGCTGTTCGAGCTTGCGGGCACGGAGTCTGCGCGCATCGGACTCAACCTTGACCGCCACTGGCGCAATGCCCGCATTCACACCCTGCATGAACCGGCCCGCCGGAAATACCACATCGTCGGCAATTACCATCTCAACGGCGTAAAGCCATCGAAGACCTCATTGCCTTGATGGGCGCAGGAGAATCGACAACGTCAGCCGATATGGGAGGCCCGGTGGTTTTCCCGTTCCGGGATATCGGCGTCAGCGCCACCGGCAACGAATTCCTCCAGCGACATGTTGTCGAGAATCTCGGCAATCGCGTCACGCACCTCGGTCATCGAACGCCGGACCTGACAGCGTTCCGGATCGGAACAGTCGTCGCAGGCTTCGTAAGCCGTACGGCTGGCGCAACGTATAGGCGCCAACGGACCGTCCAGGGTACGAATGACATGGCCGATGCGGATTTCCGATGCGGGGCGCGACAGCGAATAACCGCCGCCCGGGCCTTTCTTCGAACGTAACACGCCGGCGTTTCGCAATTCGAGGAGGATGGTATCGAGAAACTTCTTCGGAATATTGTTGCGTAACGCGATATCGTTGATGAACGCGGTTTCACCCGGACCAAGGCGTGCGAGATCCACCAGCGCCTTCAGTCCGTATTTTCCTTTTTTCGTAAGCATCGCCGTCCGCTTTACTGCAAAGTCGATTGTTGAAAACCCGGCGTGGCTCAAAAGAGACTCAACGGGCCGGTCCTGTCAGCACAGGTTGCGGAAGTAACCCCGCAGCCCCTTACGAACAAGACAGTAACTCACAAATTGTATAGTTTATATGAGTAAATTTAGGCAATTGTATCGCCTAAGCAACGAATTTGCGGCTTTTCTTGGATTTAGCGGCACTACTGTCCAAATATGCCTTCTCTTGCCCACGCCTGAAGTCGGCAACCGCGCCCGCGACCTGGTCGGCCACCAGAACGGCATGCTCGACCACCTCGGGCAATCCCATCAATTCGCCGAAGGTTCCGCGCGCAAGCGGTCCGGAGATAAACAAGGATGGAACCACCGTTCCATCGCCGGCAAGCGCCCGTGATCGCATATCGCAGGAAAACCCCAGCCGTGCGGGATCCATTGTGAGATATCCGGCCTTCGATAGCTCGTCGATCCAGCCCTGCGATTGCAGTATCCCGCGGTGCCCTGGTCCGGTGGTGACCACGACTGCATCGAATTGCCTTTCAACGGATCGCTCCGAACGGCTGAGTCGTAGGGTGCAGTCGACCACGCCGTCTGCAACGCCGACCGTCGCGATCGAAGCCGCCAGTATTTCCAGCCGGCCGCTTGCAAGCGCCCCTTCGCTGACAGCCTCCACCTGCGGCGCGACGCGAAACCGATGCACATCCCAGAATGGCCTCAAATGCCGGACGAGACGTCGCCGTTCCGCGACCGGCAGGGCGTGCCAGACATGCCGGCCTTGCGCCCTCACCTGATCGATGACAGCATGCCAGCTGCGGCCTTCGCCCTGCGCCTTGCGGATGGCGGCACGTACGCTGCGCAGCAGCTCGACTGCCGTCTTCGACGGCCGAGTGGCGAAATCGCCGAATGGCTCCTGCCTGACTGCCGCATGGCCGCGCGAGCGCAGGCCGCGTCGGGATATGGCAGTAATCGGCCCCTTATGGCCTCTGAGCCCGAGCGAGGCAATGACGTCGGCCGAGGTCAAACCATTACCGACGATCAGAACGCGATCCTCGGCGCGAATGGCCGCAAGCGCATCCGGTCGTGTCGGATCGGGAATGAAGCGCGGGTGATCGGCAAGCGCATCCTGCAGCACTTGCGGCGGCAAGGGCGACGGATGACTGGTGGCGATGACGAGAATGTCAGCATCCACGCGCCGTCCATCAGTACCGGTGACCGTCCAGCGGTTGCCCGTCCTGTGAATACGCTCGACACTTTGCCTGACATGGAGGATCCGCCCATTCTCGACGAAAGGACGGATCATGCTATTGATATAGTTTCCAAAAACGGAGCGTCGCGGAAAAAAAGCGCCATTCACGGCGGCCGCCGCATCATCATTGGCAAGCGCGTCATTCTCCAGCAGCCAGCGCTGAAAATGCTCGATGTCGTCGGGCAGCAGGCTCATTTTCGCTGCCGGCACATTGATGCGGTGGGCAGGATCTTGCGTGTCGTAGGCAAGCCCTGCCCCCAAACGCTCCCTTGGCTCGAATATAAAAAGCCGACAGCCCCGACCCGACTGATTCTGTAGCAAATGGAAGGCAACCGCCGTCCCGGAGACGCCGCCGCCAACTATGACGATAACAGGCAGTTCAGACGCCTGGTGGTCCGAGCCGATGGTCAATAGCCAACTTCCTCCAGATCGATCGCCACGCGAATTCTACATCCGCCGCCAACGGCAATTATCAGTGAGGTAGTGATATACTCTATAAAATTTGTTGACAATACGATTCAAGCTCGCGCCTGCCCTCTTTGCAACCAACGGCAGTCAATACAGTGCTGATATGCCTTTGCAAACAAACGGTTATTTGTGCCACGCACAACATTGTTTTTGCATCGCAAGATGTAAAGAACTTGGCATACACGCGTTCGAGGAACATACTAGCGGTTGTTCTGGTTCGTGTTCTCTGTGGGAGGAGAAACATCATGGAACTACTGCGTCTGCTCACCGCATTCGACTATACGTTGATGCTCATTCTGGCTGCGATCTTTGTGTTCAGCGTTATGGAAGGCGTGCATAAGAAGCACTGACCGCATACGGTCGAAAGCGATGGCCGTTGCCGTCAGGCGGACATGTCTGACGTGGCTTGAAGCACGCAGCTGAACCAGCTGGCAAAGCCATCAGACCGACGTGGACGGCTCATGTGGGCCGCCGCCTATAGCAACGACAGGATCTGCCGATGCAGACAGGTCGCCGCGTGGCGAGCCTCTCCCCGTCGAAACTTCCAATCATCCTGTATTTCCCCCAAATAGGCACTGCGAGCGAGCTGCATGGTCGTTCGGGCTACGTGTTCGGACAAGCGCGGCATGACCCATTCGGCGGCGATGTCCTTGCTGACGAATTCCCCAGTCGCCGCCGTTCTCCACATACGGGCCAGCGTCAGCAGAACATTCCGCTCGTCTCCATATAGATTGGCAAGCAAGGCCGGCAGCGCCTCCCGTATAGCGCGCCCTATATCTCCCGGCGGAATTTCAACAAGAACATCATCAAGGGCCGGGCCAAATAGCGTTAGGGTCTGCTGCCGCGCCTGAGCCAGGACGAGCGTGATGTCCGGATCACAAAGAGGTTCAGGGATTCCGCCGGCCTCGAAGTCGTCACGCAACCATTCACCATAGACAAACTCACTACATGCAGGAAAACGTGGTGCAGAAAGATGACCCTTCAGAAACACCATGAGCTCGATGCAGCGTGAAGCACCGGGCCGGACTGGTTGACGACCCGAAGCCGTCAGCAGACGAGCAAGCAGGCGTTTGCGCATGAAATCGGTCATCGGGAAATCGATGACTGCCAAAACGTCCACATCGCTTTGCGGACGCAGTCCGCCCGCGACCGCCGATCCGTGCAGATAGACGGCTTGAAGGTGATCGCCGAAAACTTCCTTGGCAATTGCCAAAGCCGCTCGGGCTTCTGCCGGAATTTCCGATGTTGCAGTCAGCATGCAATCTCCGATCGCGATCATCCGGATATAGCGATCGAGGAGCCGCTTTTGCAGCCCCAACTCAAGCTCTTCATCTTCGTAATCGTCAAACCAAAGTGCATGGATCTAACAAGACATCCCAAAAGAGCCGGATCAAAGCCCGTTTGCTTTGAGAATGAAATTTCTTGATTATACTTGCAAAAATCAAGGTAAATATGCAGCGTTGGATTGTATAATCCGACACGTCTATTCATCGATCTAAGAAAAATATTCCGCAAGCTTCGCGCAAACAATTCCTGGGATATTTCTCGGGTCGATAAGACATGAAGCAAAGAGGATATACTCATGATTTACGACTGGGAGGGCGTAAAGACACGCCGCATGAGAAGGTTAAAATACGGGCTGTCCCTATTTCTCTTCACGATGTCGCTAACCGCGCCAGCGGCATTTCTGTTGCATCTGCGCTGAACCGGGCCTTCTCTTCCGGCAGCGGATCATCAATTCCATTCCCGATTAACAGATTCCAACATCCAGACATCGATCCATGGCGGACGGGAACCAAAGCAAGCCTCCGTTCGTTCCTAAGGGCATTTCCCCCTCTCAAGGAGAACACCATGGCCGACGTCTCGCTGGACAAGGATATCAACACTCAGATCAACGAGCTCCGCAGCCAGATCGATAAGCTCTCCACCGAATTGGCAAGGCGCATCGACAGTGCCTCGGATCGCGCCGACGAGGCTCTTTCTTCGACAAGGGGAAAAGTTGCAAGCATCGCGGACCATGCCCGCTCCGAAGGCAGGAACGTGGTGCAGGCCGCAAGGGAAAATCCGACAGCCACGAGCTCGGTCCTGATCGTGACAGCGTTACTCGGTCTATTTACCGGCCTTCTGCTGGGCAGGCTCTCCGATTGATCGACGGCCTCAACAGCCGAAAACCCTAACGCGTTGCAAATTGCCTAACGATTTCAAGGAGTTTTTGGTGGGTGATGTAGGGCTCGAACCTACGACCCGCTGATTAAGAGTCAGCTGCTCTACCAACTGAGCTAATCACCCGTACCGCTTGCTGGCGGCGTGACCGGGCATATAAATAGGATCGGTTTGATTGTCCAGCGGCCAGACGAATTTTCTTTGTTTTTTTGTCAAAAAAATTTCAGAGGCCGACGAAAACTCAATGAAATCAAAGCTCAAGAATTCCTGATGCAACACGCACCGCCTGGCCGCCGATACGTGCATTGGCGATCAGGCCGCCATCGATGTCGAGGTGAAGATGAATCAGCGACGGCCGCCCCATCTCGATACCTTGCTCTATGATGACCGGATGATGTCCATCCGGCAGGGCGTCGAACTGATTGATCGCACCGGATAGCGCCGCCACCGCAGCACCCGTCGCCGGGTCCTCGACGATACCCATTCCCACGGGAAACATGCGCGCATGGAATTTGGCAACGTGATTGACGCCGCCGCGGCAATAGATGAAAGCCGAGGCAAGCGCGCCGTCGACGAACGGCACAGTCTTTTCCCAGAGCTGCTGGTCGAATTCCAGCCTTTCCGCCGCCCCGACATCGTGAACCGGCACCAGAAGAAACGGTACCCCGGCACTCCAGATCGAGGGCACATGATTCTCGAAGCCGATTTCGGTGATCTTCAGGCTGAGTGCATTGGCGATATCGGCCCTGTCGAGCGGCAGCAGGATCTCCTGCGACTTTTTCGGCAGGTCGAATTCCGCAAAGCTCGCCTTATTCTGTCGCAGCTTGATGGCGCAGCGCACCGGCCCGACGCGCTCGTCGAGAACGGAAACTAGATCGAGATCTCCGCCATGATTGGCATGGGCCTTCTCCGCCAAGGCGATCGCCGTGCCGACGGTCGGATGTCCGGCAAAAGGCAGTTCGCGACCAGGCGTGAATATCCGCAGGCTTGCCGTATGCGCGGGATTTTGCGGCGGTAGCACGAATACCGTCTCGGAAAGGTTCATCTCCCTGGCGATCGCCTGCATCGCCTCGTCGCTCAACCCTTCGGCATCGAAGATGATCGCGAGTGGATTGCCCGATAGTTTGCTGTCGGTGAACACATCATAGACACTGTAGCTGCGCGCCAATCCGGCCTCCATCCAAGCTTCCAGACCTTAATATTCATAACTGCAACCGACTCCAGCGCAAGCCCAAGCTATTTGTCGCGGCCGAAGAACCAGGCGAGAACCGGAAGCATCGCAATATTGTAGGGATGCGCCGTTGGGTCGGCCGATCGAATAGCGACCACGCCATCGACCTCGTCCTCTTCGGAAACGAGCATATGCGCCTCGATCCGCCGAAGCATGTCCTCGGCCGTCCATGGAAAACGGAAGACCCGAAGAAGCGTGATCGAACGCCTTATATGCATTGCGTGATATCCGGATACCGGCGCGGCATCTTCTAGATCGAGACCAGTCTCCTCCAACACCTCGCGCCGCATATTGCCTTCGACATCGGCGCGCCCGTCGACGATATCGTTCTCATCCATCGATCCGGAGGCGCAATAGACCTGACCGGGATTTGCGGTATGGGCGGCCATGCGTATCGCGATGATCGCTCCGTCCGACGATACGATGACAGGAAAGGCAAAAAGATGAAATGCTCCCGGCTGCCGCTGCTTTCGCCAAAAGAGAAATGTCGAGAAGGGTGTTACATAGGCCTCCCCCTTCACTGCACCGCCTGTAAGCGACAGCCTGTGCTGAAAGATCATGCGACCGTCATAGAGTGATGGATTGGCGGCAATTTCCCTTACCCAATTTTCACGCGCTGCCTCCTGCGCGCGCATGTGAAACGGATGTTCGCCAGGAAACACCGTAAGGTCGATGCTGGAGATTGGGAACACGGTGCTTTCCGGCGGCCAGCCGGCCATGTCGTTCTGTTCTGAGAGTGTCATATCAAATCCAATGTCATGACGACGGGGCAATGGTCGGAGGCCTTCGGCCTGTCCCAGCCGACGCGCGGATAGCGCTCCACCTCTTGCCCCGGTGGGAAAATAGTGCGGAAAGGCTGGCCCGAACGGATGATATCGGGCATGCGCGTCGCATTGGCCCGCGCCAGAGCCGGAGAGAGCCAGATATAATCGAGCTGGCAAAGGCGCTGCTCCTGTGGTCCGCGGGCGTGGTAAAGCGTCCAGCGGTCAAGTTCGTCGCGCCGTCGCACGACGTTTTCGGCGAAACCATCATGGCTGAAGACATCGAGTGCGCTGCCCTTCTCCTCGCCGCGCGGTTCGAAGCGATAGCCGGTGCGCCGCGTGCCGATGACATCAACCCATTCCTCATAGTCGTTCATATCGCCGCAGATGGCGAAATTCTTCGTCGCAGTGTGGCCAGCCCCGAAACGATCTTCGATGATGCGGCGAACCGCCATGGTCTCCGCCCGGCGGATCGGCATGGTCGCGTGACGTCCATCCAAGCCTTCACGCGCCGGTCCCATCGATTTCAGATGGATGACGTAGAGCGAGAACGGTACGCCACCGATATGGAGATGCAGCTCCAGGCAATCGCGCTTGAAGATCTTGTCTTCCGAATGAAGGCCGAGCTCCGCAAGCTCGTCGTTGAAAAGGCCGAAATTGCCATAGGTCACCATGGCGTGACTCTTGATATCGTTGAGGATTATCGGCTGGCCGTCGCGCGTCTCCTCGCGCATCATGACGGCAACATCGATGCCGCGACTGTCATTGCCTTCGATGAGGAATTTCTGACGATAGCCGTTGCCGACCATGCGGTAGAGATAACCATATTCGAAAGCCTGCAGCGCCGCCATGTTGTCGACCTCCTGCAGGCAGATGATGTCGGCATCGGCATCCGCGATCGCAAGCGCCGTCATCTGCCTTGTGTCATCGGTAGCGGCAACCACCCGGGCTGCCTCCAGCTGCTGATAGACCTCTTCATTGCGAACATCGAAAAGCTGCAACACGCGATCCTGGCGCAACTGGTTGCGAAAACCAGTGTAATCAAAACGGGTCAGAAGGTTTTCGACATTGAAGGTCGCAAGGCGCAGGGACATGAAGCATTCCGATTTAAGAAAAATATAAGCCGGCTTACTAAACCGGCATCATCCGGCTTTGGCTGTTACAGTCGATTTGAACTTGCCCATCAGATACGGTCCGGACAGAACAGGCACATATTTCGGCTCCTCGCCTTCCTTGAGGCATGACGGCAGGCAGGCGATCTCGGCAAACCAGTTTGGCTGATGGAAGAAGGCAAGGGATTGCCGCCGCTGCATGCCGCCCTCCTCCGGGGGCGGATTGACGACGCGATGCACGGTCGAGACCCAGCGATCGTTGGTCCAGAGCGCCATCAGGTCGCCGATATTGATGACAAAAGCCCCCTCCACCGGCGGCACGGGCGTCCAGTTGCCATCAGGAGCGATGATCTCGAGTCCTTTCGAGCCGGGTTGCGGCAGGAGGATCGTCAGGCTGCCGTAATCGGTATGCGCGCCGGCGCGAAGCTGGCCCGGCTGCGGTGGCACATGCTGCTCGGGATAGTTCAACGCCCTCAGCGCACTGATCGGCGCATCGACATGAGGATCGAAGAAGTGCTCATCGAGGCCGAGTGCCGTCGCGAACACGCGCATGATGCGCGCCGCCAGATCCTCCATCGCCCGATAATAAACCTTCCAAGCCTCCACGAACCCTTCTGGCGCCTCCGGCCAGATGGTGGCGGCATAGCAGAAGCCGAGCGCTTCCGGGTCGCTCATGCCTGCGGGAATGGAAAGCGGGCCGCCATTAAAGCTCTCCTTCAGATCCGGCGGTGTGTCGACATTACGCGATTTTGCCAGCGCTTCGGTGCCCGGCCCGAGATAGCCGTAGGGGTAACCGGGATAGAGCGTTTTCGCCTTCTGCTTCACCTCGGGTGGCAGATCGAAGAATGCCTGCGTTTTCTTCCAGACTTCTGCAATGACGGAATCCGCAACGCCGTGGTTGGCAATTGCCAGAAAGCCGGTCGAGCGGCATATCCGATCCACCTCCGCGCCGAGCCGCTTTTTCTCGTCGTGACCGGCTGCTTCGAAAGCGCCGAGGTCGAAAATCGGAAAGCTATGATCGGACATGCGCGACTCCCCTTCGTGACGTGGAGCAAATCAAGCATAGGAGGCGACAGGGAACAACCATCTTGTCCCTTGCCCGATCAAAGCCGCCAAGCCGAGCGGATGGCGACCCGATAGCCGTCGCCAGCGGTGACGGCATCGCGGCTATAGGCACGCAGCACCTGCCCATCCGGCATAGACAATCTTAGCGCATAGCGCTCGCCCTCATAGAGAACGGAATCGACGCGGCATGAAATGCCCTCCCCGTCGGCAACCACGTCTTCAGGCCGCACGAGAATATCCGCACTGGCCGAGCCGCTTGTCTGATTCTCCCACAGGCCTCGGAAGGACGGCCAGTCGATGCGGCGCGGACCGCCATCGGAAAACGCTAGCGACAGAATGGCGCCCTGCCCGACCAAGCCGCCGACCATCTTGCCTTCAGGGCGTGCATAGATCTCCGCCGGCGGCGCCACCTGCAACAACCGCCCTTCGGACATGACGGCGACATCGGTCGCAAGCGCCATCGCTTCGCTCTGGTCGTGCGTGACATAAACCATGGTGGCACCCGAGCGCTGGTGAAACTCGCGAAACGTCTCCTCCATCTCCTTCTTCAAGTGACGGTCGAGATTGGCGAGCGGTTCATCAAGCAGCACGACATCGGGCGATGTCACCAGGCAGCGAGCAAGTGCCACGCGCTGGCGCTGGCCGCCGGAGAGATCGGCGGGCCGGCGTTCGGCATAGTCGCCGAGACGCACCGTCGCCAAGGCGTTACGCACCTTCTCGCGGTAGCGCTCGCCGGAAATGCCGCGCACCTTCAGCGGATAGCCGACATTGTCTGATACGTTCATATGCGGCCAGAGCGCGTAGGATTGGAACACCATCGCCATGTTGCGCCGCTCAGGCGGCAACATGCTCGCCGCATCCGCCAGCAACCGCTCCCCGAGATGAATGGAGCCATCCGTCGGCTGCTCGAAACCGGCGATCATTCTAAGCACGGTGGTCTTGCCGCAGCCCGAGGGGCCGAGAAGCGCCAGGAAGCCACCCTCGCGGACATCGAGCGACAAGGCGTTGACAGCAGCACGCCCGCCCGTGCCGAAATCCTTGCTGACGTGATTGAGGATCAGCTTCGCCAAGGCACCACTCCCTTCGGCAGGCGCTTGGCCATGATTTCCAGAAGCACCATCATGATGACGACCATGGCGATGACGATGACTGACATGGCCGAGGCAAGATCGGCACTGCCGCCATCGTCGAGATTGTAAATGACGACGCCGAGGGTCTGGGTGCCGGCGGACCACAGGAGCGCCGAAACAGTGAGTTCGTTGCAGGCGATAAGGAAGACCAGGATCACCGACGCGCCCGCCGCCGGCGCGATCAGCGGCACGATGATATCGGTCAGGCGGCGAAAGAAGCCGGCGCCGGAAAGCCGTGCTGCCTCCTCCAGCGCCGGATCGAGCTGCAAGAAGGCGCTCATGACCGGCTTCAGACTGACGGCGAAATAGGCGGAGAAATAGGCAAGCAGGATGATCCAGATCGTCCCGTAAAGCGTGACGTTGAGAATCGGCAAGGGTGCTGCGAACACCAGAATGAAGCAGACGGCGATGATGATGCCGGGAAGCGCATAGGGAATCTCGATCATGCCGCCGACGATGCGGCTGAGCGCGTCCTTGCGCCGCGTCAGTGTATAGGCGGTGAGCACTGTTACCAGCAGGAGACCAAAAGCTGTCATGCCCGCGAGGAACAGCGAATTGGAAAAGGCGGTGCGCGTTATGCTCTGCCGAACCAGGATTTCTGTGAAGGCGTTGAGCGATGCGGTCTTGAAGGTCAGCGGCACGCCATAGGCCGGCACCAGCGCACCGGCCACCAGGGCCAGGAAAGGCGCAACAAGCATGACGAAGAGAATGGCACAGAGCGCCGGCAGCGCCAGATAGCGCCAGCGACCGAGCGAAAAGGCGGCTGTGGCGCCGGAAATGCCGATGACGCGATAGTCGCGCCCCTTCAAGGCCCTGCCCTGCACAGCAAGCCCGGCAACCGCAATGACGGCGATCATCGTCGACAGCACGGCAATATCGCCGAAGGTGCGCGGCCCGAAACTGGAAAACTTGGTGAAGATCAGCGTCGACAGAGTGTAGATCGACGCGGGAATGCCGAGGATCGCGGGAATGCCGAAATTGCCGATGGACGAGACGAAGGCGATCGCGGCTCCCGCAATGACACCGGGCAGAGACAATGGCAGAATGATATCGCGGAAGACACGCAGGCCGGACGCGCCCGAAAGCCTCGCGGCCTCGACACCGTCACGCGGCAGCGCCATCAGGCCAGCGCGCAACGCGAGATAAACAAGCGGCGCATGCTGAACGCCATAGAGCAGCGCGATGCCGCCGACGGAATAGAGCGGCTGCGGCGAGCCGAGCGGCGGCGCGATATGCAGCGCTTTCAGCAAGGGACTCGACGGTCCTGACATCTGTACCCAGGCGAGCGCCGTCACCTGCGGCGGGATCATCATCGGCAGCACGAAGAGGAAACCGAGCAATCCCCTCCCTGACAAATCTGTCAATGTCAGCAGGAATGCGAAGAGGCAGCCGAGCAAGACGGAAACGACGGTGCCGAGCACAGCTGTCTCTATCGTGTACCAGGCCGAGCGCCAGAGCGAGGGATCGGTGACGAGTTCATAGGTGCCGCCTTTGAGCAGCGCCTCGATGCCGACGAACGCCAGCCGCGCCAGCGGCAGGACGCTGAGCAACAGCACGACGGCAACAACAAAAGGAAACAGCCAGGCCGGCTGGCTGTTTCCCCGACGCACATGTGAGTACATTCCAGATCCGGGTCGGATTACTTCGACTTGAAGTAGGTGGAGAAGGTCTTCAGGTCCTGATCCGTGTTCTTGAGAGCATCGGCTGCATTCAACGGCAAAACCTTGATGCTGTCACGTGCCGGAAAACCTTGCGGCAGCGGCATGCCATTGCGGGCCGGAATATACCCAAGCTTCAAGAAGCCTTCCTGGCCTTTTTCGGAGAGGACGTAATCGACAAACTTCTTGGCTGCGTCGGCGTGCTGCGTGCCGGCAAGAATGCCGACCGGCTCGGTGACGGCCGAAACGCCTTCCTTCGGGAAGACGAACTCCAGCGGAGCGCCCTTGGCCTTTTCGCGAATCGGCATGTAGTCGACGATCATGCCATAGGCCTTCTCGCCGGAAGCGACGGACTTCAGTACGGCGCCGTTGCCGCCGGACGCGATGGCGCCGTTGTCTGCGAGGTTCTTGTAGTAATTCCAGCCGAGGCTGCCGACGCCGGCAAGCGTCTGGGCGTGAATGAGGGCGGCGCCCGAGGCAAGCGGGCTCGGCATGGCAACCAAGCCTTTTGCTTCGGGCTTCACCAGATCCTGCCAGCTTGCCGGCTTCATCGCGGCGGCCGTGTTATAGACGATGCCGGTCGTGATCAGCTTGGTGGAATAATAATAGCCGTCGGTGTCATAGAGCGAGGCATCGTAGTTCTTGGCTTCCGGCGACTTGTAGGCAAGCAGCTTGCCGGCTTCCTTGAGGCGCTCCAGCGTTACCGTATCAGCGATCAACAGGACATCGGCAACCGGAGCGCCGGCCTGCATTTCAGCCTGCAGCTTGGCGATGATCTGCGGCGTGCCGTCACGTACCCAATCGACCTTGATGCCAGGATTGGCGGCCATGAAGCCATCAACGGTCGCCTGCGCATCGGCATTCGGCTGGCTGGTATAGAGGACGAGATCGGCGGCGTTGGCGCTGCCGGAGAAAAGGGCAATGGCCAACAGGCCGGCAAAGGCGGAAACAAAGGTCTTCATGAAAACGTCCTCGGCTAGGTTGTAGGAGGTTGTCTAGACGCAGGGCTTAACATGATTGTGACAGTTGAATTTGAATAGATTGCCGTTCGTATGATGATTGAATCTTGACCGCGGCACTCCGACGCTATTTGCTGAGGCACGTATTTCAGACGGGATCGAGGAGGACAGATCTATGGAATATCGCTTGCTTGGCCGCTCCGGCCTCAAAGTTTCCACCGTCACTATGGGCACCATGACTTTCGGTGGCGTTGGCTGGGCAAAAACCGTTGGCGATCTCGGCGTCAAGGAAGCAAAGAAGCTCGTCGACATGTGTGTGGATGCCGGCGTCAATCTGCTCGATACGGCCGATGTTTATTCGCAAGGCGCGTCAGAGGAAATTCTCGGCGAGATCATCGGTGGCCCGCGCAAGAACGGCGTGCTCATCGCCACCAAAGCGCGCTTCCCGATGGGACCCGGCGTCAACGATGTCGGCTCATCCCGCCAGCATCTTATCCAGGCCTGCGAGGCAAGCCTGAAGCGCATGAAGACCGACGTGATCGATCTCTACCAGCTGCATGAGTGGGACGGCCAGACGCCGCTGGAAGAGACGATGGAAGCGCTCGACACCCTGGTTCGCCAGGGCAAGGTACGCTACATCGGCTGCTCGAACTTTTCCGGCTGGCACATCATGAAGGCACTCGGCGTGAGCGAGCGCGACAAGCGCGAACGCTTCGTCAGCCAGCAGATTCATTACACGCTTGAAGCGCGCGACGCGGAAAACGAACTGGTACCGATCAGTATCGACCAGGGCCTCGGAATTCTCGTCTGGAGTCCGATCGCCGGCGGCCTGCTCTCGGGCAAGCATCGCCGCAATCAGGCGACGCCCGAGGGCACGCGCCAGTTCGCCGGCTGGACGGAACCGCCGATCCGGGATGAAAATCGTCTATGGAACATTGTCGATACGCTGGTGGAGATAGCCGACAGTCGCGGCGTTTCGGCCGCTCAGGTGGCGCTTGCCTGGCTCATCGGCCGCAAGGGCGTGACCTCGGTCATCATCGGCGGCCGCACCAAGGCGCAGTTCAAGGATAATCTTGCCAGCGCCGAGCTGAAGCTGACGGCCGAGGAACGCAAGAGCCTCGACGACGTCAGCCTGCAGCCGCTGATGTATCCTTATTGGCATCAGCGCAATACCGCCAGCGATCGGCTGAGCGAGGCCGATCTGGCTCTGATCGGCCCACATCTGGCGAAGTGACGAACCCCTTCTCCCCTCGGGGAGAGCGACTGTCTTGGATGTCAAGCGTTTTGCCATGGTTTGTTGTCTCGGATGATGGCGTTGAGGATTGTGATCAGTTTTCGCATGGTTGCGACGATGGCGACGATCTTCGGCTTGCCTGATGCGACCAGCTTGTCCCTGAAGGCCTTGAGGCCTGGGTTATGACGGCTGGCGACGAGAGCTGCCATGAAGAGGACGGCGCGCACCTTGCCGCGGCCGCCGCCGATGAAGCTCTTGCCCTTCCATTTTCCCGATTGCCGCGTCCAGGGCGCAAGGCCTGCCAGCGCGGCGATCTGGCGGCGGTCGAGACTGCCAAGTTCCGGCAGTTCGGCTAACAGCGTGCGCGCCGTTGTCGGCCCGACGCCCGGCACGGAGGTCAAGAGTGCCTCGCGCACCCGCCAGACCGGTGATTTACGGATATGATCGTCGAGATCCGCATCAAGGCTTTCGAGCTCGCGGCGCAGGGCCGCAAGCAGGCGCTTGACGCTTTTCTGCGCCTGCTTTGCCAGCACCATGCGCAACCGGTTCTCTTCGGCCACGATCATCTGCACGATCTGGCGCCTGCGCGCCACCAGTTCGGACAAAGCCTGGGTCTCGGCATCGCGTAACGGCCGCACCTCCGGCTTCGTCGCCAGCACGAAGGCAGCGATGACGGCGGCATCGATCGGATCGGTCTTGGCCCTGCGGCCAATGGCATGGGCATAGGCGCGCACTTGCGCCGGATTGACGACGAGGACCGTCAAGCCCGCCGATGACAGCCCGGCCACCGCCAGGGTCTCGAAACCACCTGTCGCCTCAAGCGCGATCGCATCGGCGCCGATGGCTTTCAGCCGAACAATCAGATCATCAATGCCGGCATGGTCATTGCCGACGGCAAAAACCTCACCCTGCGGTGCGACAGCCACATCGAGCCGGTCCTTCGAAACATCGATGCCAACAATCTTCTCCATCTGATCCCATCCTTGCCTAAGCGGGCTTTGCTTGCGCAAGCGGCCCTGGCGACTGTTCGGGTTCAATGGAACGGCGGATGAAGACCCTCGCTCTCCCACGGGCTTCGTGTCCCAAAGGTGCATCGGTCTTCCATCCGCCACCGCAACAGGCATTACAGCCTCAATCGCGGATAAAGGGAAGTTACAAAGGTGCCGACAGGCGGATGAGGGGGATACCGAGGTTACGAGGACTCAGGGGCACGGCAATTGGCCCCCTCATCCGACCCTTTGGGCCACCTTCTCCCCAAGGGGAGAAGGTAAAAAACTAGGCCGCCATTGTCCCGATTTCGCCAGCAATTAGCTTGCCGAGCCGCGAGATACCCTCTTCGATCATCTCGTCATTGGCGCAGGAGAAGCTGACACGGAAGGTGTTCGCGCCAGAACCGTCGGCGAAGAATGCCTGACCGGGCACGAAGGCGACCTTCGCCGTTTCGAGAGACCGTGCAAGCAGCTTGGCGCCGTCCATGCCCTTCGGCAGGGTGATCCAGACGAACATGCCGCCTTGCGGCTTCGTCCAACTCGTACCGTCAGGCATGTATTTCGCAAGCGCGGCCAACATGCAGTCGCGGCGATGGCTATAGGCCTTGCGGATCTTGGCGACCTGCGCTTCAAACCCACGCTCGGCGACCTGATGGATCGCGATCTGGTTGATGGTCGATGAATGCAGGTCTGCCGCCTGCTTCATCAGGACGAGCTTGCGGATGACAGGTGCGTTGGCGACGATGAAGCCGACGCGAAGGCCCGGCGCCAGCGTCTTCGAGAAGCTGCCGCAATAGATCGTGCGCGTGTCGTTGATGCTGCCCTTGCGCGCGATTTCCAGGGCCAGGATCGGCGCAACCGGCTCGCCGTCATAGCGCAGCGACTGATAGGCGGCGTCTTCGATGACGGCGATATCGAGTTCTTCGGCGAGGTCGAGCAGCTTCTCGCGACCGGAGAGATCGACCGTCTCGCCCGTCGGGTTGGCAAAATCGGCCGAGAGATAGACAAATTTCACCCTGCCGCCGGCCTGTGAAGCCGCGGCGCGATAGGAGTCCGGCGTGCGATTGCCATTCGGCGTCAGCTGGTCGTAGGTCGGCTCATAGGCATTGAAGGCCTGCAGCCCGCCGAGATAGGTCGGCGCTGTCACCAGCGCCGTATCCTTCGGCGACAGGAAGAGCTTGCCGAGATAATCGAGGCCCTGCTGCGAGCCGGAAACGATGAAGACGTTTTCAAGCTCACAGGGAATGCCGAGCGCGCCCATCTGGCCGACCAGCCATTCACGCAGCGGCTTGTAGCCCTCGCTGACCGAATATTGCAGCGCTGCATTGACAGTCGGGCCGGAAAAGATGTCGGCATAGGCCTGCTTGAATTCGGCATCCGGAAACAAGGCCGGATCGGGAATGCCGCCGGCAAATGAGATGATATCCGGCCGCTCCAAGAGTTTCAGCAGCTCGCGGATTTCAGAGGCGCGCATACGGCTCGAGCGCGTCGCAAAGATATTTTCCCAATTCAACATGGGGCTTCCTCGTAATTTTTGATCTTTCTGACACAAGATCACGCAACAAAAGATAAGTCAATAATGCTGACCTATTTTGTTTGTGATGGTGACAAACAACTCTCGAAACGATCGCAGCCTTGCCGGTCATCGATGCTAGATCGCGTCTGAAATGACCTACACATTTCTCTCTCTGGGTGCTATTCTTACGCTCAATCCATCGATCGGAAAAACGTAAGAATGGCCACAGCAACCCTCTCCTCGAAATTTCAGATATCGATCCCGAAAGAAGTTCGCGACCAGCAGCACTGGACTGCGGGTCAGGAGTTCATCTTCATTCCCAAGGGCAAGGGCGTGCTGCTTATCCCCGTACCCGAACTTGCCGACCTCAAGGGCATGGCGAAGGGTGCCAACCCCGGCAATTACCGCGACCGGAAAGACCGGTTCTGATGCGCGTCGTTGATAGCTCGGCGTGGATCGAATGGCTAACCCAAGGTCCGGCTGCAGAGCGGCTCCAGGGCGAAATGCCTGCGCGAACCGAATGCATCGTCCCTACCATCGTCCAGCTCGAACTTGCCAAATGGCTGGAGCGCGAGCGCGATGAGGACGCAGTCGATTCTTTTTTCGCTTACACCGCCACCTGCATCGTCGCTCCCCTCGATACCGCCCTCGCCCGCCGCGCCGCCGAAGTCTCGGCGAAACACAAACTCGCACTCGCCGACGCGATCATCTACGCCACGGCCGAACAGCACGACGCCGACGTTCTGACGCTGGACGCCCATTTCAAGGACCTGGATCGCGTGGTCTATTTTGGCAAAGCACAATAGATATTTGTCCTTTTTCGCTTAAACGCGATACATCTCGAAAAAGGCGCCAACCAGCATGAGCACCGATCCGACAGCGTCCTTCTACACCGACAATGCCGCCATCTACGCCGCGCGTGAACGCAAGCTGCCGAGACAGAGGCTGGATGCCTTTCTGGCTACCCTGCCCGCGGGCGCAGCCATCCTCGAACTGGGTTGCGGCGCTGGCCAGGATGCCGCCTATATGTTCTCGCACGGCTTCGACGTTACGCCCACGGACCGTTCAGCACAGCTTGCGAGAGAAGCGGAAAAACGTCTTGGCAAGCCCGTTCGAGTCATGCGTTTCGAAGACTTGGATGCCACCGAAATCTTCGACGGAATATGGGCGGAGGCCAGCCTCCTGCATGTTCCGCGATCCGCCCTGCCGGATATCTTCGATCGCATTTTGCGCGCCTTGAAATCGGGCGGCATCTTCCACGCCAGCTTCAAGGCAGGAGAAGCGGAAGGGCATGACAAGTTCGGACGCTATTACAACTATCCGTCGGCCTCATGGATTCGGGATATGCTGAGCGTCGGAGGGTGGAAGAACATCGCCATGACCGAAGCCGATGGTGGGGGCTTCGATGGCGAGCCGACAAGATGGCTCTACGTCGCGGCCCATAAATAGAAAGGCCGGAGCTTTCGCCCCGGCCCCCAATCCGACTCTCGCCGAAAGCTTAGTTGACCGACTTGTCGACCAGCTTGTTCTTGCCGATCCAGGGCATCATGCCGCGCAGCTTGGCGCCGACTTCTTCGATCTGGTGGCTGTCGTTGTTGCGGCGGATACCCTTGAAGCGGGCAGCACCCGAGCGGTATTCCTGCATCCACTCGGAGGTGAACTTGCCGGTCTGGATGTCCTTGAGGACGCGCTTCATCTCAGCCTTGGTTTCTTCGGTGATGATGCGCGGACCGGTGACGTATTCGCCCCACTCGGCCGTGTTCGAGATCGAGTAGTTCATGTTGGCAATGCCGCCTTCATAGATGAGGTCGACGATCAGCTTCACTTCGTGCAGGCACTCGAAATAGGCCATTTCCGGAGCGTAGCCGGCTTCAACCAGCGTTTCGAAGCCGGCGCGGATGAGCTCGACGAGGCCACCGCAGAGAACGACCTGTTCGCCGAAGAGGTCGGTTTCGCACTCTTCGCGGAAGTTGGTTTCGATGATGCCCGAACGGCCGCCGCCGACGCCGCAGGCGTAGGAGAGCGCGAGTTCAAGGGCATTGCCGGAAGCGTTCTGGTGAACGGCAACGAGGCAGGGAACGCCGCCGCCCTTCTGGTATTCACCGCGAACCGTGTGGCCCGGGCCCTTCGGAGCGATCATGACGACGTCGACCGAAGCCTTCGGCTCGATGAGGCCGAAGTGAACGTTGAGACCATGGGCGAAAGCAATGGCCGCGCCGTCACGGATGTTCGGAGCGATTTCGGACTTGTAGATGTCAGCCTGCAGCTCGTCCGGGGTCGCCATCATCATCAGGTCGGCCCAGGCGGCAGCTTCGGCAACGGTCATGACCTTGAAGCCGTCGGCTTCGGCCTTCTTGACGGTCGGGGAACCGGCCTTGAGCGCGATCACAACGTTCTGTGCGCCGCTGTCCTTCAGGTTCAGCGCGTGCGCGCGGCCCTGAGAACCATAGCCGATGACGGCGACCTTCTTCGACTTGATGAGGTTGAGATCGGCATCACGATCGTAATAGACGCGCATTGTTTGTCCTTCCCTTTGCTTGTCTGGGTAAACTTCTAAGTCTCAGACGGTCGCTGCCGCTTCCGCCAATACCTTTTCCGTGCCGTAAAGCCGGAGGAAAGCAGTGACCGCTTTCTCAGCCTGACGGCTCGTGTCCTTCAAACCGGGCTCACCGAGCAGCATGCGCACATGCAAATCGGAGACGATGAGCCCATAAAGCGTGTGATATGCCTCGTCCGCATCGGTAAAGCGTAGCAGCCCTGCCCGCTTGCCGGCATCGATGAGACCGATGGCGCGGCGGTCGATCTGCCGGCGTCCGCGCTCCAGGAGCAGCTTTCCGAGCTTCGAGCCGTCGCGGTTCGACTGGCCGATCGCCAGACGGTTCAACGCAAGTGAAACGTCGCCGGCCAGAACCTCGAGCAGATCGCGGGCGAAAATGACGAGATGGTCATGCAGGCTTGCCGTATTCAGCCGTTCGCCATTGCGCTCGAAGGTGCGAACCTTGCTGGCCTGGTAGGTGATCATCGCAGACAGCAGGCCGTCGCGGTCACCAAACCATTTATATAAACTCTCCTTGGAGCAATTGGCGGCGCGCGCGACACCCGAGGTCGTCAGCGCCTTCTCGCCGCCGTCGACAAGCAGACGCAGCGCCTGTTCCAGAACGGCGTTCTGGCGCGGCGAAAACTCGCTCGACTGTCCTACTTCGCTCAGCACGATGGCCACTCCCAAATGCGTACCGTACGGTACGGTTCGTGGCGCTTTATGCAGGACACCAATGCCGTCGTCAAGCGGAATTCGTTGCTGCACTGCGTTAAAAAGAGAGTGCGAGTCAGGCTCCTAAAAGGTGGCAGCTGCCGCGAGCCGGCCAGTCGATCAAGAGAACTTGACGCAAATGATTGGTCGGAAACATCGCCTACTCGGCCGCGACAACGCTATTGCGCATGGCCTCGACATCCTTCAGTGGCGGCAGGCCGTAAAGGCGGCTGTATTCCCGGCTGAACTGCGAGGGGCTCTGATAGCCGACGCGGTGGCCGGCCGATCCGACGTCGAGCTGTTCGACGATCATCAGCCGCCGCGCCTCATGCAGCCGAAGCTGCTTTTGATACTGCATCGGCGATAAGGCCGTAACTGTCTTGAAATGGTGATGCAGCGAGGAAACGCTCATGCCGACACGCTCGGCGAGTTCGTCAATGCGCAACGGCTGTGTATAGTTGTTGCGGAGCCAGGCGACGGCACGCGCCACCCGGTTGGTCTGGCTCTCTGCCATTGCGATCTGCAGCAGCCGAGGTCCATTCGGGCCAGTCAGTAGGCGATAGAGGATTTCCTGCTCGATCAAAGGCGCCATGGCCGGAATATCTTCGGGCCGATCAAGCAATCGAAGCAGGCGCAGCGAGGCATCGAGCAGTTCCGGTGAGGCCGCATTGACCGCAATTCCGCGCACTGGCTCGGCAGTCAGTGCCTGACGCGGAATGCTGACGCGCGACAGCAGCTCCTTCAGGCGTTCGCTGTCGAGCGCCATGCCGAAGCAAAGATAAGGCGTGTCGCTGCCGACATTGGTGACCTGCGTCGATACCGGCAGGTCGAGCGCCGTCAAAATATACTCGCCGACACCGTAATTATAGGTCTCGGCGCCGATTGTCAGATGCTTGCGTCCCTGCACCACGATCGCAAAACAGGGCCGGTAAGCCCCATGCTGCCACACGGTCGCGGCCGACTGCCGATAGAGATTAAGACTGCCTATCGGCGTGCGGTGTTCGCCGTCCACCGGAGCGAAACGTGCAACGATCGATGCGAGTTCCTGATTGGGATTGAAAGGCAGTGTCATGCGCAACCAACTGTTTTTGAGCAGATATCGATGCTTATCTAGATAACACCATTCGATGGCGAAAGATCCACCGCGCATTTAGATTCGCAGGATCGTATATAAAGCTTGCAGGATCGCTCTAACGCTGCGGCCCGATCCTGATGCATGGTGGGCCATCCAAATTCTACTCCCCACCCATCCGAAAAGATAAGGAAATCTCCCATGCCTATCGCAAAGGGTTATGCCGCCACCGACGCGTCCAAGCCGCTCACGCCGTTCACCTTCGAACGCCGCGATCCGAATGCGGACGACGTCGTCATCTCCGTCAAATATTGCGGCGTCTGCCATTCCGACATTCACCAGGCCCGCAATGAATGGGGCGGCTCGAAATATCCGATGGTGCCCGGCCACGAAGTCGCCGGCATCGTGACCGCCGTCGGTTCCGAGGTCACAAAGTTCAAGGTCGGCGACCGCGTCGGCGTGGGCTGCTTCGTCGATTCCTGCACGACCTGCGCCACGCGCGACCTGGATTACGAACATTACATGCCGGGCCTCGTTCAGACCTACAACGACGTCGAGGCCGACGGCGAGACACCGACTTACGGTGGTTATTCCGACTCGATCGTCGTCAAGGAAGGCTATGTCCTCTCCTTCCCCGACAACATTCCGCTCGACGCAGGTGCTCCGCTGCTGTGCGCCGGCATCACGCTCTATTCGCCGCTGCGCCACTGGAAGGCCGGACCGGGCAAGAAGGTCGCCATCGTCGGCATGGGCGGCCTCGGCCACATGGGCGTGAAGCTGGCCCACGCCATGGGCGCCGACGTGACCGTCTTGAGCCAGACGCTGTCGAAGAAGGAAGATGGCCTCAAGCTCGGCGCCGACCATTATTATGCGACCAGCGATGCCGAGACCTTCACCAAGCTCGCCGGCAGCTTCGACCTTATCCTCAATACGGTCGGAACCGCCATCGACTGGAATGCATATCTCAACCTGTTGAAGTATGACGGCAGCATGGTGTTGCTCGGCGTTCCCGAACATGCCGTTCCGGTTCATGCCTTCTCGCTCATTCCGGGCCGCCGCAGCCTTTCCGGCTCCATGATCGGCTCGATCAAGGAAACCCAGGAAATGCTCGACTTCTGCGGCGAGCACAATATCGTTTCGGAAATCGAGAAGATCAGCATCCAGGACATCAACGAAGCTTACGAGCGCGTGCTGAAGAGCGATGTCCGCTATCGCTTCGTGATCGACATCGCCTCGCTGGCATAAGCTGAAAAGGGCGGCGTCCGATCCGGACGCCGCCCTTCCTTATTCTTCGCGCATCGTTTCCTTCTGCGTGATCAGGCGGGCGCTGTGCTGCCGGCTGAGATAGATCCATAGCCAACTCCAGGCGACCGCGATGCGCCAGCGCACGCCGATCAGGAAATAGATATGGGCAAGTCCCCACACCCACCAGGCGAGCCAGCCCTTAAGCTTGATCCAGCCGAAATCGATGATCGCGGCACTTTTTCCGATCGTCGCAAGGCTGCCTTGATGGCGATAGTGGAAAGGCCTCGGCGCCGGTCGGCCGGTTAGCTTCGCCTTGATCACCCTGGCAACGTAAGAGCCCTGCTGTTTTGCCGCGGGAGCGATCCCCGGCACTGGGCTGCCATCGTCCCGCATGACGGCTGCCGTATCGCCGATGACGAAAACATCGTCTTTGCCCGGCGCCCTCAGATCCTTGTCGACGATGGCGCGGCCGGCACGATCGGCTGGAATGCCAAGCCATTTCGCCGCCGGCGACGCCTCGACGCCCGCCGCCCAGACGATGGTGCGGCATGGCACAAACGCGTCGCCGATCGTCACGCCTTCCGCCGTGCATGAGGTGACCGGTCTGCCGAAGCGAACATCGACACCCAGCAGTTCCAGCTCCTTGTGCGCATAGTCGGAGAGCTCTTGTGCAAAAGCGGGCAACACCCTTGGGCCGGCCTCAACGAGGATGATCTTCGCCTTGCGGGTGTCGATGTTGCGGAACTCCTTCGGTAGCGTCGTCCTTGCCAGCTCGGAGATGATACCGGCGAGCTCGACGCCGGTGGGACCCGCGCCGACGATCACGAAGGTCAACAGTGCCTCGCGGACGGCGGGGTCGGTTTCCATTTCCGCCTGCTCGAAGGCCAGCAATAGGCGTCGTCGGATGGTGGTGGCATCCTCCAGCGTCTTCAATCCCGGCGCCACCGGCTCCCACTCGTCATGGCCGAAATAGGCATGGGTGGCGCCGGTCGCCAGTACCAGCGTGTCGTAATGGACCTTTTGGCCATTCTTCAGAAGCACCTCATGCGCCGTGCTATCGATGCCGACGACCTCGGCAAGTAGCGTCGTCACTTCAGGCCGATCGCGGAAAAAATTGCGGATCGGCCACGCGATCTCGGAAGTCGCAAGCAGAGTGGTCGCGACCTGATAGAGGAGTGGCTGAAAGAGGTGATGATTGCGCCGATCGATCATCGTGATTCGGACGGGGGCACCCTTCAGATCGTTGGCGAGCTGGACCCCGCCAAAACCACCTCCGACCACAACAACATGATGATCCTGCATATGGCAACACCTCGCGATTAAGCCTGCTCAAAAACGTAGGGTTGAGAAGGATATGCAGCAACCGTCTTTTACGCATGGCACCTCTGCACGGCTACGATATGGCAAGGCGCCTATTGCGCATACCCGACAGGAACGGAGGCGCCGCTTTTAAGTTCCTCCATCGAGATCGATGCGGATACATCGAAGAGCTCGACCTTGCGCACGAGCTGCTTGTAGATGACATCGTAATGCTCGACACGCGGCAGAACGATCTTGAGGATATAATCGTAGTTACCTGTCAGCCGATGCGCCTCGACGATTTCGGGGATATCACCGATAACCCTGCGGAAGGATTCGATCCATTCATCGGCGTGATGCGCCGTCTTGATCATCGCATAGACCGTGGTCGGCACTCCCATTTTTTCGCGGTCGAGCACAACGATGCGCCGAGCT
This sequence comes from Rhizobium sp. AB2/73, assembly GCF_020871915.1. Taxonomy (NCBI): domain Bacteria; kingdom Pseudomonadati; phylum Pseudomonadota; class Alphaproteobacteria; order Hyphomicrobiales; family Rhizobiaceae; genus Rhizobium; species Rhizobium sp. AB2/73. The sequence goes on from NZ_CP067071.1 coordinate 1,890,249, forward strand.
ATATGCCCGCTCTCCTCAAGCCGCTGTATGCGGCGCGAACAGGCCGACACCGACAGGGCAACACGATCGGCAAGTTCGGTGACGGAGATGCCGGCATCCGCCTGCAGAACTTCGAGAATCTTTCGGTCACGTTCGTCCAGCATGTGCGGCACCCCCTCTATACGCGCCGTTATTTTGCACATAAATCGACAAATGCGCAAACACTTGCAGAGAAATCCTGATAAGCTTCAAAAAACGCAAACATACGGCGGATGAATCACCGCACTATTCCTCCATTCAAAATCCACGAGCGGAGAACAGCATTATGCGCACCATTGGCCTGATCGGCGGTATGAGTTTCGAGAGTTCTGCAGTTTATTATCGCCTGATCAACGAAATGGTCCGCGAGCGGCTGGGCGGCCTCTCCTCGGCTGAACTGGTCATGTACTCCGTCAACTTCGAGGAAATCGTCGCCCTGCAAAAGGCCGGGCGTTGGAACGATGCCGCCGACCGTCTCGGCGACGCCGCGCAGCGCCTGCAGTCGGCCGGTGCCGAATGTGTGCTCATCTGCACCAACACCATGCACCTGATCGCTCCCCAGGTTGCCGAACGCGTTTCCGCACCGCTTATTCATATCATCGATGAAACCGCCGCGGCCTTGAAGGCCGCCGGCCGCGTCAAGCCTCTGCTGCTCGCCACGCGCTACACGATGGAACACGGCTTCTACGCCGAGCGCATGGCTGAGAACGGCGTCTCCATCATGGTCCCCGGTTCCGAGGATCGCACCGTCACGCACGATATCATCTTCAACGAACTCTGCGCCGGCGTCATTAAGGACGAGTCGCGCCGGAAACTGAATGCAATCATCGAACGCGCCAAGGCCGAAGGCGCCGACAGCGTTATTCTCGGCTGCACCGAGATCTGCCTCATCCTCGATCCGAAGGCGCTGATCCTGCCGGGCTTCGATACGACGACCATCCATGCGGAAGCGGCTGTGGATTTTGCTCTCGCGAACGAAAAAGCTCGCAGCAGCTGCGCCGCCTGAGTCCAATCAATTTACTTGACTGAGTCCAATAAATAACCAACATCGTCTCTTGTATCTGAGGAGACGATGCCATGAGTCCTGCTGCCGAATTCGCGACCATCGATGCCGTTCGCGACTTCAACCGCTTCTACACGAATTTTCTCGGCGTCCTGAACAAGGCCTATCTTGACAGCCCCTATACGCTCACGGATGTACGCGTGCTGTTCGAAGTCGGCTTCCGCGGCGGTGTCGCCGCTTCGGCGCTGACGCGCGATCTCCATCTCGACCCCGCCTATCTCAGCCGTATCGTCAAGCGCTTCCGCGAGGATGGGCTGGTCGAAACGACACCCGATCCGACCGATGCGCGCAGCCAGATCATAAAGGTCACCGATAAGGGACAGGCGCAATTCGAAGAATTCGTCCGCCGCTCACGCGCGCAGATCGCCGGATATTTCGAAAAGCTCGCGATCGGAGAACCAGAGCGTATCGTGGCGGCAATGCGGACGATCCAGGACACGCTCGGTGCCGGTGAAACGAGTAAACCACCCGCCATCATCCGCAACCATCGAGCGGGGGACATTGGCTGGATCGTGCAAAGTCAGGCACGTTTTTACACCGAAGAATTCGGCTGGGACGACCGCTTCGAGGGATTGGTGGCCGAAGTCGCCGGTAAATTCCTGTCCAATTTCAATCCGCAGAAGGACCGATGCTGGATTGCCGAGCGAAGCGGCCTGAACGTGGGCTCCGTGATGATTACCGATGGCGGCGACGGCATCGCGAAGCTGAGACTGCTCTATGTCGACAAGGCCGCGCGTGGCCTCGGCCTCGGCAAACTGCTGGTCGATGAATGCATCCGCTTCTCGCGCGACGCCGGCTACAGAACACTCTCGCTCTGGACCAACGATATTCTTGATACGGCGCGGGCGATTTACATCAAGGCGGGCTTCAAGCTTGCGGCGGAGGAAAGACATCGGATGTTCGGCCCGGAATTGAACGGTCAGACTTGGGTGCTCGATCTGTAAATGTCCGTGGGAAGACACTTGGATAGACAGGCGCTTAGTTGAACCATATCCTCGATACATCCCTTATTTGCATCGAGCTGTTTCCATGACCATTGACACCGAAATCCGGATAGTACCCATATCAGCCGAACACATCGAAGGCTTTCACAAGGCGCTTGATACGGTCGCGCGCGAGCGGGAATATCTGTCGCTGCTCGAAGCCTTTCCCTTGGAAGAAACGCGCATTTTCCTGCTTGGTATGATCGAAAAGGGCAATCCGCAATTCGTCGCCTTAGCCGATGGGAAAGTGGTCGGCTGGTGCGACATCAGCCGTCATGCCTTTCCTTCCCATGCCCACGCCGGCAGGCTCGGTATGGGCATCATCCCCGCTTATCGCGGCCGGGGATTGGGGCGTCGATTGTTAGAGGCAACGCTGCGCGCCGCGCGTGATGCAGAAATAGAACGCATCGAACTCAGCGTCCATGCCGATAATGACAGGGCCATCGCGCTCTACGAAAAAGTCGGCTTCGTCCGCGAGGGCCTCGCACGCAATTCCGTCCGCATAGACGGACGTTATAAAGACGCGATCCATATGGCGTTTTTCCACGAATAACGAAACCAGCCGCCGCCATTCTCGCAATGTCTTGCTGCGACGCAAAAATCGCTTGATTTGGAAACGATCATTTCCTAAAAGAGTGCCATGACGATAGACACTCTCGATACCGCACCGAAGCTTCGTGGACGCCCGCGTGAATTCGACATGGATTCCGCGCTCGATGAAGCACTGCGCGTCTTTTCCGAGCGCGGCTATTATGCAGCCTCGATCAGCGAGTTGACCGAGGCAATGGGCCTGACAGCCGGTAGCGTCTACAAGGCTTTCGGCGACAAGCGCGGCGTCTTTCTCGCCGCTTTCAACCGGTATCGCCAAGTCCGTCAGCAACTTATCGACGACGCGCTTGCCGAGGCGCCGAATGCTCATGAAAAGCTGCGGACTTTGCTGAGGTTCTTCGCGGAGGCCTCGTGCGGCGAGATCGGCCGCCGCGGCTGCCTCGTGGTTGGAAGCGCGACAGAGCTTGCGCTTTTCGACCAAGAAGTTGCCGGTCGCGTCGGCGTCGCCTTCGATTTCGACGAAAGGCGCATTCTCAATCTGATCCATCTCGGACAAGAGGATGGCTCCGTGCCAAAGCACGTCGATCCGGAAAGTACCGCCTGCGCTCTGCTTGCCCTGACGAAGGGCATGCGCGTGATCGGCAAGACCGGCCGCAAGGCCGAACATATGCTCGCCGTCACCGAAACGGCCATGAAACTGCTGAACTGATTTCCATCGAAATTTCGGGGAACACGCTTCCCTGCCCGCATCGAGGACGAAACATGCCCGCAACTGCCGCTGCCCTACGGGAGAGCACGCCGCTCCCCGAAAAGACCATTTCGCCGCTTCTCACATTCATGTTCGCCGCCGCCTGCGGGTTGGTAGCCGCCAATCTCTATTACGGCCAGCCGCTCGCCGGCCCGATCAGCCAATCACTCGGCTTCAGCCCGGCGGCGACCGGGCTTATAGTCACCCTGACGCAGATCGGCTACGGCCTCGGCCTGTTGCTGATCGTGCCGCTCGGCGACCTTCTCGAAAACCGGAAACTGGTACTGACGCTGGTCGCGCTATCCGCCATCGCGCTCATAGGCGCCGCTTTTGCCTCCTCGCCATCGCTGTTTCTGCTCGCTTCGCTATGCATCGGCCTGGCATCCGTCGCGGTGCAGGTCCTTGTCCCTTTCGCCGCCCATATGGCGCCGGACGCCAGCCGCGGCGCTGTGGTCGGCAATGTCATGAGCGGCCTGCTCGTCGGCATCATGCTCGCCCGCCCGGCTGCGAGCTTCCTGTCTGAGCTTCTCTCCTGGCACGCCGTCTATATCATCTCGGCCGGCGTCATGATCGGGCTGATCGTCATCCTGCGCCTTGTTCTGCCGACCCGCGTGCCCCATACGAGGCTGCATTATGGGCAGCTCCTGTCCTCCATGGGCCACCTCGCGCTTCGCACACCGGTCCTGCAGCGTCGTGCGCTGTACCAGGCCTGCATGTTCGGCGCCTTCAGCCTGTTCTGGACGACGACACCGCTGCTGCTGGCAAGCCCTGCCTTCGGTCTGACGCAAAATGGTATCGCCCTTTTCGCGCTTGCCGGCGCGGCGGGCGCAGTCGCCTCGCCGATTGCCGGACGTGTTGCCGATCGCGGCTGGACGAAGCTTGCCACCGCCTTCGCTCTGACGATTGCCATCATCGCCGTCCTGATCGGCCATTTTTCCGGCAGCGGCTCGTTGCTGGCACTCATCACCCTGACGCTGTCAGGGATCATGCTGGACTTCGGCGTCCAGACGAACCTCGTGCTCGGCCAACGCGCCATTTTTGCGCTCAGCGCCGAACATCGCAGCCGTCTCAACGGCCTCTATATGGCGACCTTCTTCGCCGGAGGCGCCCTCGGTTCGGCGCTTGGCGGCTGGGCCTATGCGACCGGGGGCTGGAGCATGGCCTCCTGGATCGGCGTCACCTTCCCGGTCATTGCGCTGCTTGCCTTCCTGACCGAGAGCAATTCCAGGAAAAGTGCGTAGCGGTTTTCCGTCCGGAATTGCTTGGAAATAAAGGGATAGAGCCTTTTCGCTATTCGGAGAAAAGCGGAAAGGCTCGAGCGCAAGAAATGATTACGATGGCTGCGGTAGAGCCAGCCGCAGCCAGTCACATTCCCGCAAGCCGGCGCCGTGGAACGGATCGACCAGCGTGCCGGAAACGATGCCCGCCAGGATCTGCGGCGCCGGCGGCACCTTGGCGATGGTGGCAACCAGCCGGTCCCTGATCCAGGCCAATGCTGCCGAGTCCGATTGATAAAAAGGCGTGAAGGCGGCAGAAAGCAGCTGGAACAGCCGCACATGAATCCGCCGCGCCTTGGCATAGGCAGCAAGAGCGGCTTCAATCGTTTCATGTCCTGCCAGAGCATGCGCCAGAGCCGCGACATCGAGCAACGCCATATTGGCACCCTGCCCCAGCTGCGGACTGGTGGAATGCGCTGCATCGCCGACGAAGACGGTCCGCCCGCTATAGGGCGTCATCACAGTGCGATGGGCGTAGCGTGCGAGCGTCAACTGATCCCAGTCTGTAATCTGCTCCAGCAAGGGCTCGCATTCCGGCCAGTAGCCGCGGATCGTCTGCTTCCAGCACTCAAGCCCACGCTTGCGCACCTCATCGGCATCCGCGACTTTCAGGCTCCAGAACAGAGCCGCCTGCTTCGGCAAATGCGGCCTTCTGCTGCCGATCGGCAAGACGCCGATCATCACGCTGGCCTTGTCATAACGCTGCGTCAGCGCCGCCTCGTCCACCAGCCCCTCCGGGCAGTCGAGCGTCGCCCAGAAAGCGCCGTAAACGAGATTGCGGGCACGCGGCGCAACGGGCGAGTCCGCGACCAGTTCCGAACGCGCACCACTGGCGTCGATGACGAGATCATAGGGTCCCAGCCGCTCACCGCCTTCGACGGAGAGATAGCTTTCACCGCCCTCTTCCATCACACCGATAACACGCTGTCCCGTAAGGATCGGATGTCGCCGTGCGGAGACTTCGTCGTAAAGCGTATCGAACAGGGCCGCACGATGAACGCCAAGCCCGTAGCGTCCACCGGGCAGCGCGTTGTAGCGCACATCGAGGACGATGCGGCCGCGGGCGGCTTCCATGCCGAACAATCGATCGATGCGATTTCCAGCGGCATGGATTGCGGGACCGAGCCCAAGCGACTCCAGCACGGTCAATCCGGTCGGCTGCAGCATCAGCGCCGAGCCGACGGGAGCCGGACTATCGAACCGTTCAATAATATCGGTCGTATGACCAGCACGAGTGAGAAAGAGAGAGGCGGCAAGACCGGCAGGTCCGGCGCCGACGATAGCAATCTTCAAAGGCTTCACGATGGGCGGCTCAGTCCGGCGATTGATCGAAACGGGCGCGAGCGGCCTTGACGGCCTCGTGATTGGCTTCCGCCCAATTCAGGAGATGCGCCAGCGGCTCGTACAGCGAATGGCCAAGGTCAGTCATGCGATATTCGACGCTTGGCGGCTTGGTGGGAAAAACCTCCCGGTCGATATAGCCGTCGCGCTGCAGGTCACGCAGCGTCTGCGTCAGCATGCGCTGGGAAATATCGGGCACCAGCCGGCGCAATTCGCCGAAACGATACGGCCGCTTGGCCAGCGTTTCCAACAGCAGCACTGACCATTTTCCGCCGATCTGCGAAATCAGATCCCGCACCGGACAATTGCCGAAATCAAGATTGCTGAGATCGAAGTCGCGCAGCGGCGGATCCTTGCTGCGCAGATTGACGACGGCGCTGGCTGCCATGCCGGTTCCCTTTTGGTAACTTGGAGCCGAAAAACTGCCTCCTTTACACCATGAAGTCAATTCCTATTCTAGTGCTAGTCTCTTTTTGAGAGCAACAAGACCCTGCGAATGTGCGGCGGTCCAACAAGGGAAAACATATGAGCAGCACTCTTCTCGTCACCGGCGCCGCCGGTAAGCTTGGTCAGCGCGTCATCCATCACCTGCTGGAGACATACAAGGTTGCTCCCGGCCGCATCATTGCCGCCACGCGCAGCCCCGAAAAACTTGCCGATCTCGCCGCCAAGGGCGTCGTCACCCGCAAGGCCGACTTCGATGATGCCGCTGGCCTGCCTGCCGCCTTCGCGGGCGTCGATCGCCTGCTGATCATCAGCACTGATGCGCTCGCCGTACCCGGCCTGCGCCTGAAGCAACACACGGCTGCCGTCGAAGCCGCGAAGAAGGCCGGTGTGAAGCACATTCTCTACACCTCCATGCCGGCGCCGGAAGGCTCGCTCGTCAGCTTTGCGCCCGATCACCTCGGCACGGAAAACGCCATCAAGGCAAGCGGCATCGGCTACACGATCCTGCGCGACGCCTGGTACTTCGACAACTACCTGATGGGCCTGCCGCACAGCCTCGAAACCGGCAAATGGTATACAGCAACCGGCGGCGGCCGGATCAGCAACATCAGCCGCGAAGATTGCGCACTCGCCATCGCCGCCGCCCTGACTTCCGACAGCACGGAAAGCGCCACCTACACGCTGACGGGCTCGACCGCCGTCACCATCGAGGACGTCGCAAGCGTCGTCAGCCGGATCACCGGCCGTTCGCTTGAGGTTGTGCAAGTCACGGACGAACAGTTCGCCGCCGGTCTTGCCGGCGCCGGCCTGCCGAAATTCGTCGTCGACATGCTCGTCTCTGCCGATGCCAACACCCGCGCCGGCAAATTCGACATCCTCACCAACGACTTCAACAAGCTGACCGGCAAGGAGCCGCAGACGCTGCGCAGCTTCTTCGAAGAGCACAAAGCAGCGTTGGCTGGCTGAATTTAGTTTGACGGCGATCATGCGAGTCTCTCTGCCGAGACTTCAAGCAAGGCCCCTAACCCGGCCCTCTCCCCGCAAGCGGGGCGAGGGCGTTTTCATGTTCACAAACTCTGAATGGGTGACGCAGTCACCGTTTTGCTCTGTCGCCCCTTCTCCCCGCTTGCGGGGAGGAGGCTAAGATAAGGGGCAAATCAAGAAAGGCACGACAAAAACAACAAACTTGCCTGACTAGCCCCGGAACTATTCCCCTCAAACCGCCTGACCGCAAGCCCGGCGAAAACGCCGCACTGTTTCGGCCATGCCATATTCCAGCGCGTCGGCAGTCAGCCCATGACCAATCGAAGTCTCCGCAAGCTTCGGGATGCGCTTCAACAGCGCCGGCAGGTTGGCGACTGTCAGGTCGTGACCGGCATTGACATCAAGGCCATTGGCAAAGGCTGCATCGGCGGTTTTGCCGAGCGCCTCGAGGATGACGGCAGCCTTCTGCGGATCGTCGTAGCAGCCACCGTAAGGGCCGGTATAAAGCTCAATGCGGTCGGCGCCCACTTCCCTGGCGATCTTCACTGCCTCGGCATCACCATCGCCATCGGCAAATAGTGAGACACGGCAGCCGATCGTCTTGTATTTGGCGACGACCTCGGCCAGCAGCTCACGGTTCTTGCGAAAATCCCAGCCGTGATCCGAGGTTGCCTGAGAGGGATCATCGGGCACGAGCGTCACTTGTTCAGGTTCCGCCGAAGCACAGAGATCGAAGAACTCGTCGCTCGGATAGCCTTCGATATTGAATTCCGCTTCCGGAAACTCATCATCGATCAGCGCGCGGATATCGGGCAGATCGGAAAAGCGGACATGCCGCTGATCGGGACGCGGATGAACAGTCAGACCGCTGGCGCCGGCGGCAAGCGCGATACGGCCCAAGCCCGTGACGCTCGGCCAGGGAAGATCACGCCGGTTGCGCAGCATCGCGATGGCGTTGAGGTTCACGGAAAGCTTGGCGGGCATGATCGAAATCCCTGATTTTCAAAGCGGATGACAGCTGCCGTTTTATGCCATTATGCGCAGCAAAACCAACGAGATTCCGACATCAACCCATGTAAAACTTTGATGGGCGCTTCAGGTGCGCATCCCCATGCGGTGACACGCCAATGAAGGGTTGCTTTTGGTGGTTCTCGATCGCTCCGGTACCGTTCTAACGAACGATCGTCAGCGTCTCGGCGGCACGGGTGATCGCCGTGTAGAGCCAACGCTCCCGCGTATCGCGAAATGCCCAGCTCTCATCGAACAGCACGACATTGTTCCACTGCGAACCCTGGGCCTTATGTACGGTCAGCGCATAGCCGTAATCGAATTCGTCATAGCGCTTGCGCGTCGACCACGGGATCTCGCCCTCGACATCCTCGAAGGCCTGCTTCAAGAGCTTGATCTTCGCTGCACCGCGATCCATGTCGTCATCTTCCGGACGCACCAGCAGATTGATGCCCGGCTTCGTCGTTTCCCGGGAAGACGTCATGACCTGCCAGAGCGAGCCGTTGAGCAGCCCCTTGGCGGGATCGTTGCGCAGGCAGACCAGCTTGTCGCCGGATTGCGGATAATCGGCCGTAAAACCCTTGAGCTCGCGCAGACGCTGATTGTAGCGCCGGCGCGTCCTGTTGGTGCCGACAAGCACCTGATCGGCCTCCAGCACCAGTGGCTGCGTAACCTCGTTCTTCGAGATCACCTGTGCGGTGCCATAGTCGCCATGCATGATTTCCCTGCCCTCACGCACCTGCATGGCGAGCTGGATGATCGGATTGTCGCGTGCCTGACGGTGAATATCCGTCAGCAGGTAATCCGGCTCCTCGTTCGTGAAGAAACCGCCCCCCGAAACCGGCGGAAGCTGGCCGGGGTCACCGAGCACGAGAATGGGGGTGCCAAAACTCATCAGATCCTTGCCGAGCGCTTCATCCACCATCGAGCATTCGTCGACGATGATCAGCGCGGCCTTGGCAACCGGGCTCTGACGGTTGATCGTGAACATCGGGGCAATCGATGTCTTGCCTGTCTCTTCGTCCTCGACGGCTTCCTCGCCGCGCGGCCGGTAGATCAGCGAATGAATGGTCTTGGCGTTCGAAGCGCCGCGTGAGCGCAGCACCTGCGCCGCCTTGCCGGTAAAGGCAGCAAACAGCACTTCGCCGTCCACATGCTCGGCGAAATGCCGCGCAAGCGTCGTCTTGCCCGTACCGGCATAGCCGAACAGGCGAAACAACGGCGAGCGCCCCTCTTTCAGCCAGTTTGCGACGGCCTTGAGCGCTTCATCTTGTTGCGGCGCGAATTGCATGGTTCGACTTGGCAGGATTCGGTTGACGGAAGCAAGCGGTAAAAAGCCATCGCCGCCGCCACGCGCTTATGTCGCGTATTGAGGATCGTTTTCGAGCGCGATCGGCTTGCCATGCGGCGTTGCCTCGGCCGCACGTTGCCAGCTGTGCTGCAGAGCCAAAATAGCATCCGCATCGGCCACACCCTTGGCCACCAGCAGCCCTGACAGAGCCGCCACCCAGCAATCGAAATAGTCGCTACCGTCAATCGCGCGGCCGGGCTTATGCAATTCGGCCGACAGCCGCTCGGCCCATTCGCTCCAGGCAAACAGGCCCTTTTCATGCAGATGAACGGTCATTGCGAAAGCCTCTGCCGCCCAAGGCTCCGGAAAGACCGGTTCGCCATCTGCGGACTTCGGCAACCCCGGCGATTGCGCCAGAGGCGATGCGATCTCACCCGCGCTCAAGATAGCTCTCCCAGGCATCGATCGAAACGGTCAACGAGGGATCGGCGCCCTCGCCCCAGATCTCGGCGCCATCGAAGACGACCGTATAGACCCATTGCGGATTTTCGCCCCGGCCATGGGCATTGTCGTCGGGGAAGACGAAGGAGCCCTGCACCGCTTCGATGACACCCGTCTTTGCGCGGGCATAGCGCGGTAACCTTGTGTGGCCGGTCGGGTTGAAGTTCTTCGTCCGCACATGATCGCCGACGGCAAAAAGCGGAGTGGTATCGACCGGCCGGTCGCAGGGGCCGCCCTTGGCCAAGACACCATCGACCATTTCAGCCGTCAGAACCCGCTTCGGCACCCTGCCCTGTTCGAGCGAGTGACCGCTGCGCAACTCCTCGGCCGTCGCAAAACCATGCCGCTCCAGCAGCATATCGACGGCGCGAGTCCAGATCTCATAATAGCTGGCGCCGAGATAGCTCGCCGGCGGAATGTTTTCGCGCGCATGCCGGCTTTCGTCGATGGTCCATGCACCGAAGGCGCCGCAGGAAAGAGTGATGCCAAGCGCGCGCTTTTCCCATTCGGCATGGAAAATGGGCTCGTTTTGTTCCGGGGCGACCGGGCCAAAACCCATCTGGCCGCCGAGATCGTGCGGCCCGTTCATAGCGCGGCCTCCGGCATTCTCGCGACCGCCGTGCCGATCATGGCGTCGCGGCTGACGAGATCCGCCAGCGCCGCCTCGTCCATGCCTTCGGAACCGGCCGGCCGCTCGGGGATTACCAGGTAGCGAAGTTCGGCCGTCGAATCCCAGACGCGGATCTTCGTCTCCTGCGGCAATGTCAGGCCGAATTCGGCAAGCACGCCACGCGGATCGATCACCGCGCGGGAGCGATAAGCCGGTGCCTTATACCAGACCGGTGGCAGCCCGAGTACGGCCCACGGATAGCAAGAGCAAAGCGTGCAGACGATCAGGTTATGCGTTTCCGGCGTATTGAACACCGCACGCATATGCTCGCCCTGGCGGCCTGTAAAACCGAGGCTCGCAATCGCCGCCGTCGCGTCACGCCGCAGCCAATCGGCAAAGTCGGGGTCGCTCCAGGCTTTCGCCACCACCTGCGCCCCATTGCGCGGCCCGACCTTCGTCTCGTAGGTCTCGACGATGCGGTCAATCGCCGCCGGGTCGATCAGCCCCTTTTCGGTCAGCAGCGTCTCCAGCGCCTTAACGCGCGCCTGCATGTCCGAATAGTGGTTGTCGTGGTGATGGTGATGATGATCGTCATCATCATGCGAGTGGTCGTGGGACATGGCCGTCTCCTCTCTCTTTGCACCTACTTTAACATCGGCCAGAGACTGAGTACCAGCAGAACGGCCATGGTTATATTGAACCATTTCAGCCTGATGGGATCGGAGAGCCATTCGCGCAGGACGGAGCCAAAGCCGGCCCAGGTCGATACGCTCGGGACGTTCACAGCGGCAAATGCGAATCCGACGACAAGGACCGTGAAGAGATAGAGCTGCTCGTTGGTGTAAGTGGCCATAGCGGTGACAGCCATCACCCACGCCTTGGGATTGACCCATTGGAACGCAGCAGCACTGATGAAACTCATCGGCTTCGCATCGCTTTCCGCCTCGCTCAGACTGCGCGAGGTGCCAATCTTCCAGGCAATCCAGACGAGATAGGCCCCGCCGGCGAATTTAAGTGCGGTGTAAAGCACGGGTACCGTGTGCAGAAGCGCACCCAACCCCAATCCCACTGCAATCAGCAGCACAAAAAAGCCGACGCCGATGCCGAGCATGTGTGGAATGGTGCGCCGGAAACCGAAGTTCACACCGGAAGTAAACAACATCATGTTGTTCGGTCCGGGCGTGATCGAGGTCGTGAATGCAAAAAGTAGAAGAGCCAGAAATGTATCCAGCGCCATGATGCCTCCCAGGACACCGTATCGTGACAAGGCGGCATCCAAAATTCTTTTTCGCGCGCGCAAAAATGCGACGGCGCATGACGGTGCGACATTAGTTCGCCGGCCATACGAAAGCCATAGGATGATTGTCACCGTGACAGGACGGATGCCGATTGAAATCCAGTCGAATGCCCCTATCCTTCGGTTTTCTGTAGCGAGGAAAAACCATGCGCGAGCCCATTCCAACCGTCGCCCTTCCCTTCGGCATCCAGGTTCCGGCGCTTGGCCAGGGCACCTGGAACATGGGCGAGAATGCAGCAACCGCCAGGGATGAGATCGCCAGCCTGAAAACCGGCCTCGATCTCGGCATGACGCTGATCGATACGGCTGAGATGTATGCCGATGGCGGCTCGGAGGAGATCGTCGGCAAGGCGATCGAAGGCCGCCGCGACGAGGTTTTCCTCGTCAGCAAGGTCTATCCCGCCAATGCGAGCCGCAAGGGCGCGGTTGCAGCCTGCGAACGCAGCCTGAAGCGCCTGAATACCGATCGCATCGATCTCTATCTGCTGCATTGGCGCGGTAACTATCCGCTGGAAGAAACAGTGGAAGCCTTCGAAGCCCTCAAGGCGGCGGGCAAGATCGAGGCTTGGGGCGTGTCGAATTTCGATGTCGCGGATATGGACGAGCTGCTTTCCGTGCCGAACGGCGGCAATGTCGCCGCCAACCAGGTGCTCTACAATCTCTCCCGGCGCGGCATCGAATACGACCTCTTGCCCTGGTGCCAGGAGCGCAGCATTCCGATCATGGCCTATTCTCCGATCGAGCAAGGCCGCCTGCTCCACCATCCCGAGCTGATCCGCGTCGCCAAGACCTATCAGGCAACGCCGGCGCAGGTTGCGCTTGCCTTTCTCTTGGAGCGCGACGGCGTGATAGCAATCCCGAAGTCCTCGAACCCTCAGCGCATCGAGGAAAACCGTGATTCTGTCGATATTGATATCACCGACGAGGATTGGGCCGTGCTCGACGCCGCCTTCCCGCCACCGTCGCGGAAAAAGTCGTTGGAAATGTTATAGGTTTCAAGCGGCAGCTTTCTGCTGCGCGACGATCAGCTCGATCGCCCGGAAAACATCGATCTCTCGCCAGTCAGCCGGATCGCGGTAGGTCGGATAAAGTGAAAATGCTGCAGCGGCGATCTGATCGACCGTCCTCCGCTTCGTTCGACGCCCGGCAAGTGCTGCCTTGGTGTAAACGCCAAAATGATCCTCAGTCACTCCCCATCCCGCATAAAAAGGCGCGGCGTAGCAGCGAACCGGAATGCCGCGCAGCAGCGCATCGAAGCCGAATTGGCTAGAAACCGTCCAGACCTCGTCTACCGCTTCAAGGATAGACGCCACGGATACCTGCTCGTCGACGAGGATTACATTGGCGTTCGAAGCGCTCACCGTAAGATATCCCTTACGAAGTCCAGCCATGACATCCGGATGAGTACGAATGAGGCATTGCGCATCGGTTGCCAGCGCATCGGCAAGCATCTTCTCGAAGGAGGCATTCGAGCCGAGCGCCCTACCAACGGAAACATCGCCGACAACCTGATCGACCAGCAGAATGCGCCGCTTGCTCGTCCGCTCGATGTGAGGCGATCGATGGGGGAGATGATTATACTTCGAGAGCTTGTTCAGAACGATCTGCTCGCGGATGGTGCGGCCAAGCTCCCCAGCCTCTCTCGCTCCCTCAATCAGCCGTTCAAGCCGTGAGGGCCTGCTTGCATCGACGGGTAGACCGAGATCGTCGATAACGATTGACAGCGGAATGGCGCCGGACTTGCCAAGCCCCATCGACCGCAGGAAGCCGTCCTCGAGGTGCCAGTGGCGCAATCCGCGAAACCGCGCAATCCCGTCCGCCACCTTGGCCGGCGCACGGCCACCCCAGGACAGGACGCCGCCAATTCCCGGAGAAAGGATCGAGGCCAGTTTCTGCGAGCCGAAATAATGCCCAAGCCAGGGAAAGTCACCGCGCACGAAGGGCGCCGCGCCGAGACGCATGCCAGGCGGCGGATGCCACGGCTTGTCGCCGATCTCAGCCATCGTTGCCGCGTTTCCTCTTCTCCCCTCGGGGAGAAGGTGCCGTCAGGCGGATGAGGGGGTGCCTGCCAGGAGTGCGAAAACTCGCGAATTCAAATCGGAAAGGCCCCCTCATCCGACCCTTCGGGCCACCTTCTCCCCGAGGGGAGAAGGAATTTGCAGCGCCGATTTCCCTCATATGCGAGTACCCCCTCAACACCGCAGGCTCTTACATTCCCTGCGAGCCGCGGTTCATCGCGGCGATGCCGGTGCGGCAGACTTCGATGAGGCCGAGCGGCTTGACGATGGCGATGAACTGATCGATCTTCGAGGACTTGCCGGTGATCTCGAAAATAAAGTGCTCGACGGTCGCATCCACCACCTTGGCGTGGAAGGCGTCGGCGAGCCGCAGCGTCTCGGCACGGGTCTCGCCGCTTCCGATCACCTTCAGCAGCGCAACTTCGCGCTCGATCGGCCGCTCTTGGCCGAGTTCGCGGGCGCGCACCGTCAGGTCGACGACGCGATGAACGGGAACGATGCGCTCAAGCTGCGCCTTGATCTGCTCCAGCACCTGCGGCGTGCCGCGTGTCACGATGGTGATGCGGGACAGATGCGCCTGATGTTCCGTCTCGGAAACCGTGAGACTTTCGATGTTATAGCCTCGGCCGGAAAAGAGGCCGATGACGCGGGCGAGAACGCCTGGCTCGTTATCGACGAGCACCGAAAGCGTATGACTCTCGGCCGCCGCGGTTTCGGGCGAAATGAAATAGGCGGAGCCCGTGGGTTGAAGGTGTGCGTTCATGATCCTTGTTCCGTTTCCTCGGTTCTGTTCGGTATGCCAGCGAGATCCATTGGGGCGCGGCTCTTGCCGCGCCCCATCTGTCGATCAAACCAGCTGGCGACCCTTGGCGTCGATGGCGTTGGCGACGGCCTCGTCGGTCGCCTCGTCAGGCAGCAGCATTTCATTGTGTGCCTTGCCCGAGGGGATCATCGGGAAGCAATTGGCGAGATTGGCAACGCGGCAATCGAAGATGACCGGCTTCTTGACGTCGATCATCTCCTGAATGGCGGCATCGAGCTCGCCCGGCTTTTCACAACGCAGTCCAACCGCGCCATAGGCTTCCGCGAGCTTGACGAAATCAGGCATCGCTTCCGTGTAGGAATTGGAGAGACGATTGCCGTGCAGCAGCTGCTGCCACTGGCGAACCATGCCCATGTACTGGTTGTTGAGGATGAAGATCTTGATCGGCGCATTGTGCTGGATCGCAGCCGACATTTCCTGAATGCACATCTGGATCGAGGCATCGCCGGCAATATCGATGACCAGGCTCTCCGGATGGGCGATCTGGACGCCGAGCGCTGCCGGCAGGCCGTAGCCCATGGTTCCGAGACCGCCCGAGGTCATCCAGCGGTTCGGCTGTTCGAAACCGTAGAACTGCGCAGCCCACATCTGGTGCTGGCCGACTTCTGTGGTGATGTAGGTATCGCGATGCTTCGTCAGCTCATAGAGACGCTGGATCGCATATTGCGGCATGATGACATCGTCGCTCGGCTTGTAGGCGAACGAGTTGCGCGCGCGCCAGCGGGCAACATCAGCCCACCAATCGCCCAAACGCTCTGCGGCAGGTTTCTGCGGCAGTGCACGCCACAGGCGAACCATGTCTTCCAGAACATTGCCGACATCGCCGAGAATGCCGACATCGACACGGACGTTCTTGTTGATCGAGGACGGATCGATATCGATATGGATTTTCTTCGAATTCGGCGAGAAAGCATTCAGGCGGCCGGTAATGCGGTCGTCGAAGCGTGCACCGATGCAGACCATGACGTCGCAATCATGCATCGCCATGTTGGCTTCGTAGGAACCATGCATGCCGAGCATGCCGAGCCAGTTCTTGCCGGAAGCCGGATAAGCGCCGAGGCCCATCAGCGTCGAAGTGATCGGGAAGTCGGTCAGCTCGACCAGCTCGCGCAGCAGCTTGCAGGCTTCCGGACCGGAATTGACAACGCCGCCACCGGAATAGATGACCGGACGACGGGCATTTTTCATCAGCTCGATCGCCTGCGTGATCTTGTTGAGATCGCCCTGCATCTTCGGCTGATAGCTCTTCTGGACGTGATGCGCTTCCGGCGGCGTATAGGTGCCGGTCGCAAACTGAATGTCCTTCGGGATGTCGACGACGACAGGACCCGGACGCCCCGACTGGGCGATGCGGAAGGCTTCATGAATGACCGCTGCCAGCTCATTGACGTCCTTGACCAGCCAGTTGTGCTTGGTGCAAGGCCGCGTGATGCCGACCGTATCGCATTCCTGGAAAGCGTCAGAGCCGATCAGCGTGGTCGGGACCTGACCGCTGAGACAAACGAGCGGTATGGAATCCATCAAGGCGTCCTGCAGCGGCGTGACCGCATTGGTCGCGCCAGGACCCGAAGTGACCAGCATGACGCCGACCTTGCCGGTGGAGCGGGCATAGCCTTCGGCCGCATGACCGGCGCCCTGCTCGTGGCGGACGAGAATATGCTTGATGTCGTCCTGCTGGAAGATTTCGTCATAGATCGGAAGCACAGCGCCGCCCGGATAACCGAAGATGTGTTCGACGCCATTGTCCTTAAGCGCCTGCAACACGATCTCCGCGCCTGTCATTCGATTGCCGCTCGCCTGATTATCTGTGCCGGTCATACGTTTGTTCCGCTGTCTGCTGGAGGTTTGGAAAGATGAAATCTCGATTTCGGGCATAAAAAAAGGCCCCTTTGGGAGCCTGTCATCTAGCGCATGGGTGGCTGTCGCCGGATGGTTACACCATCCTGCCCATGCGCCTTCCCACCACGATAAGAACGATCGAGTTTTTCATGGGCCGAAGTGATAGACAGAAAATTTCGAAGCGTCAACGCGTGAAGCAATAAAAAATCGCGACCGCATCATAACCCTATAAAAAGCATGGGTAACAGACAGGGTTTTGTTAAGCCCACGTCTCTATGCTCCGGCATCTATTAGTTGGGGTAACTGTTTGCTGAATAACGACCTGCAGACATCAGGCAACGCTGGAGATCTTGATCGCCGCGACAAACTGAAACCGGGAAATCGCTTCCTTGGCCGCGTTGTCGCGTGCAACGGTTCTAGAGCGACGATCGCCGCCGTGGCCGAGGCCGGCGGCACGGATCTGACCGAACTCTGGTCGGTCGGTCGGCTGATTTCCATCAGCGTCGGGAAGAACCGCGTCGCAGCCCTCGTCTATTCCATGAATACGCAAAGCGTCGGCTGGGGCGAAGGTCAGGACAATCTCTTCCGCATCGAGGTGGAATTGCTCGGCGAAGTCCGCGTCGGACCGGATGGCCGCGAGGAATTTTCCAGCGGCATATCGGCCTATCCCTATCTCGGAGCGATCGCGCACCGCATCCGTGCGGCCGACCTGATGCGCATTTTCGATGCCGGCAAGGGCAGCAGCTGCGTCATCGGCAAGCTGACACAGGACGAAAGCATCGATGCTGCAATTCATATTCCCTCCATGCTCTCGAAACACTTCGCCGTCGTCGGCTCCACAGGCGTCGGCAAATCCACTGCGGTCTCGCTGCTGCTGCACAAGGCGATCGCAGCCGATCCGAAATTGCGCGTGCTGATCCTCGATCCGCACAACGAATTCGCCGCCGCCTTTCCAAGGCACTCCGTCGTCATCGACACCGATACCCTAGACCTGCCCTTCTGGCTGATGCGGCTTGAGGAGTTCAGCGAAGTCGTTTTCCGCGGCCGTCCTGCAGTACCGGAAGAGCTCGATGCGCTGCGTGACCTTATCCCCGAAGCGAGACGCGCCTTCCGCGGCAGCGATTCCGCCCTGATGCGCCGCCAGACGGAAAAGGCCTCGGTGACAGCGGACACGCCGGTCCCCTACCGCATGGCGGATCTGCTGGCTCTGATCGACGAGCGCATCGGCCGTCTTGAGGGCCGTCAGGAAAAGCCGCATCTGCGCTCCCTGAAGATGCGCATCATCTCGGCGATCAACGATCCCCGCTACCATTTCATGTTCTCCAACAACACGATCACCGATACGATCATGGAGACCATCGCCAAGATCTTCCGAATTCCCGGCGACGGCAAGCCGATCTGTACCTTCCAACTCGCCGGCATCCCCTCGGAAGTCATCAATTCCGTTGCCTCCGTTCTTTGCCGCATGGCCTTCGAACTGGCGCTCTGGAGCGACGGCGCAATCCATATGCTCGTCGTCTGCGAGGAAGCCCACCGCTATATTCCCGCCGACCCAACGCTCGGCTTCTTCCCGACACGACAAGCCATTGCCCGCATCGCCAAGGAAGGCCGCAAATACGGCGTATCGCTCGGCATCATCACGCAGCGACCGGGCGAACTGGATCAGACGATCCTGTCGCAGTGCTCGACGCTCTTTGCCATGCGCCTTGCCAATGATCGCGACCAGGAAATCATCCGTTCGGCCATCCCGAATTCTTCGATCTCGACGACAAGCTTTCTCTCATCGATCGGCAACGGCGAAGCGATCGCCTTCGGCGAGGCCATCGCAGTGCCGATGCGGATGCGCTTTTCCCAGGTCGAACGGCATTTGTTGCCAAAAGCCAGCGGCAGCGTCGCGAAAACCAGTGAGGATTCGCCGGATACGGTCGATCTGCGCACAATCGTCGGCCGCATGCGTTCGATTTCAGGCCCCGATCTCATCCCTCTCCAGGGCTACAATGCTGCGCCGGTGACCAATATCAGAGATGATTTCGACGACGTACCAGCTCCGCTGGCAATTCGTCATCAGGCGGAACCGAACCCACCGTCGATCGAACCCTATCGTCCGGACATGCTGCCGCGCACCACCGCACCGCAACCCGCGGCCGCCTCGCAAACATCGATCGACAGCAAGCTTGCGGAATTGCGCCGCGAATTCGGGAGCGATGAAGGAGGCACGCGCTCGGTGTCGCCGAGAGAGGCCGCTCCATCCCTGCGGCGGGAATCCGGCCCGTCCTTGCGGGACAGCATTCTGAAAAAGCCACTCAGCAGTCTTTACGACAAGGACTGACTCGCGAACTACGGGCTCAAGCGTGCCCAGCTCTCGTCCATCTGATTGCGGAACCAGGTCATCTGCCGCTTGGCATATTGCCGCGTCGCCGCAGATCCGGTTTCGATGACCTCGGCACGTGTCATCTCTCCTTTCAGCATCGCGGCAATCTGCGCGACCCCGATCGCCTTCATGGCGGGCATTTCCGGCGGAAGATCCAGTGCCAGAAGAGCCCGCACCTCGTCTTCCGCCCCCATAGCCAGCATTTTCTCGAAACGGCTGTTGATGCGTTCGCGCAGGATAGCACGCTCAGGCAGAACCACGATCTTTCGTGCACGGTCGGGATCGATGACCATTGGTCCGGTCTTCCCTTGAAAAGCGGCGATGGACCGGCCCGTTGCTTCGATCACCTCCAGAGCGCGAACGATGCGCTGCCCGTCCTGCGGGTTCAGCGTTTCGGCAACGGCGGCGTCGCGCTCCGCAAGCTCACGATGCAGCGCTTCCGCTCCTTCTGCCAGCAGCCGACCGCGAAGGCGATTTCGTATACCAAGCGGGATTTCCGGCATATCGGACAGTCCGCCCGTCAGCGCCTTGAAATAAAGACCCGTACCGCCGACGAAGACAGGCATTCTGCCCTCGACGCGCAGGCGCTCGACCAAGGCGTATGCCTCGCGCAGCCAGATGCCGGTCGAATACGCCTGTCCCGCCGGAACGTGGCCGTAAAGATGGTGTGGAATGCCCTCCATATCGGCCTCGGAGGGCCGTGCGGTCAGCACGCGCAGGGTATCATAAACCTGCATGCTGTCGGCATTGATGACGACACCATCATGCGAACGGGCCAATTCTACCGCCAGTGCGGACTTGCCGCTGGCGGTTGGCCCGGTTATCAGGATCGCGTCGATATTGCTTATAGGGTTTCTGCTCATGGCCTTCGTTGCCACGCTTATTGCCAATCCGTCAAACCCCGTTCTCGTTCCGGCCATCGCCGAACAGGCGGCTGATGTTGTCAAGGCATCCGGGCTCTACTGGCTGGCCGACGGCATTGCCTGCGATATCGCGCTTCGCGACGACACCGATATCGAGGCAGCAGAGGCTAATATACTGGCGGTGATCGGCAGCGAACCAATCGATCTCGTCATCCAGCAAGTCGAAACCCGCCGCAAGAAATTGCTGATTGCCGACATGGATTCTACAATGATCGGCCAGGAATGCATCGACGAGCTTGCTGCCGAAGTCGGCCTCAAGGAGAAAGTTGCCGATATCACCGCCCGCGCCATGAATGGGGAAATCGCCTTCGAGCCGGCGCTACGCGAGCGCGTTGCTCTCTTGAAGGGACTGCCGCTCTCCGTTGTCGACGATGTCATCGTCAAACGCATCACGCTGACGCCGGGCGGCCCCGAGCTCATCGCCACCATGAAGGCGAAGGGTTATTACGCCGCCCTGGTTTCCGGCGGCTTCACCGTCTTCACCAGCAGGATCGGTGCCACCCTCGGCTTCGACGAGAATCGGGCAAATGTCCTGCTGCAAGAAAAGGGCATCCTGACCGGCCTCGTCGAAGAGCCCATCCTCGGTAAGCAGGCCAAGGTGGACGCGCTGAACGACATAGCCGAAAAGCTCGGTATCTCCACCGATGACGCCATGGCCGTCGGCGACGGCGCCAATGACCTTGGTATGCTGCAGCTTGCCGGTTCCGGTGTCGCGCTCCATGCCAAGCCAACCGTTTCAGCGCAGGCCAGAATGCGCATCGACCACGGCGATCTGACTGCCCTGCTCTATATCCAGGGCTACCGCAAGACGGACTTCGTCAAACCATAGAGCAGCGCAAATCGCCGAACTCGGAGGCCGCAGATGATCATCACCGAAACCGAACGCCTCATCATCCGCAATTGGCGCGAAGAGGATCGCGACCTGGCTTTGGAGATCAATTCCGACGAGGCGGTCATGGAGTTCTACCCGTTTCGCCGCAACCGCGTGGAAGCGGACGCATTCTTCGATCGCGTCCAGTCGATGATCACGGAAACCGGACTCGGCCTTTACGTGCTCGAGCTGAAGGAAAACCGTGAGGCGATCGGCTATTGCGGCCTGATGCGCACGGATCATCTGGAACCATTTGTCCCGGTCGGAACGATCGAGATCGGCTGGCGGCTGGTGACGCGGCACTGGGGCAAGGGGCTGGTTACGGAAGCGGCGCGGGCATTGCTAGCCTATGGCTTCGGAAAGCTCGGCCTCAATCAAATCGTTTCCTTCGCCGTACACAACAATGTCAGATCGACCGCCGTCATGGAGCGGATCGGTATGCATCGCGTCAAGGACGGTGATTTCGATCATCCCAACGTTCCCGACACGCATCCTCACCTAAAGCGTCACGTCCTCTATCGTCTAACGGCAGCGGAGTGGCACTCGGGGCAATGACGACACTTGAAACATCTCGGTTGCTCCTTCGGCCATGCCTGGAAGAGGATCGCGAGCTGTTCTATGAACTCAGCTCTGACCCAGCCGTCCTCGAATTCTTTCCATTTGCCCGCAGCCGCGAAGATGCCGACACCATCTTTTCCATGATCCGGAAGGTAACGCCGGAACCCGGCTTCAAGCTTCTCACCATGGTCTTGAAGGGTGATGGCACGGCAGTCGGATTCTGCAGCCTGGCGAGAGTGCAGCTCGAGCCGCATTTACCGAGGGATGTCGTGGAAATCGGCTGGCGGATATCGGCGCGCCATTGGGGAAAGGGCTACGCAACCGAAGCCGGCATGGCTCTTGTACACCACGCTTTTACCGCGCTGAACCTCGAAGAAATCCTGTCCGTTGCGGTTCATGGCAATACGCGCGCCCTGGCCGTGATGCGCAAGATCGGCATGCACCCTCATCCGGCCTGGGATTTCGACCATCCGCAAATTTCGGAGACCCATCCACACCTGAAGCGACATGTGGTCTACCGCCTGAGCGCCGCCGAGTGGCGGGCACAACGGACAGAGCAAGCTGGGAGCTGAATTCTACTCAAGCGCGACGGCGATAAAGCGCAAGTCACCGTTCGGAGACGCAATCATCATTTGCGCATTGCGGCGGCCTTCCCGCTTCAATGAGGCCACTTTCTCCGAGGCGGCACTCGGCGTCTGAACGAATTCCTGCGCGACCTCGACGACGACATCGCCAGGCTTCAGCCCCTTCTCCGCGGCTGCCGAACCTGGCGCCACTTCGGTGATGACGACGCCATCGACACTGTCGGCGATGCCGAAGCTCTTGCGGTTTTCGGCGGTCAGCGTCGAGAGCTTCATTCCGAGAATGTTCGAGGTCGCCTGAACTGGCGGCTGAGCCTGCGGCGATTGCTGCGGGTCACCGCCCTGATCCTGTCCATCCATACCGTCGTCGTCACCATCGTCTCCCTGGTCGGGGTTGATGACGCCGTCGCTGTTGCCCTTATCGTCAGGCGCAAGCTGCGGCTTCTTGTTCTTGTCAGCGCTTGCCGCTGCCGCCTGATCGCTGTCCTCCAGCCGACCGAGCGTCACCTTGATGGTTTGCTGCTTGCCATCGCGATAGACGACGACATCGACTTCCTTGCCGACGGGGCTTTCGGCGACGACACGCGGCAGATCCCGCATCTCGTCCACATCCTTGCCGTCGAACTTCAGGATCACGTCGCCAGCCTTGATCGAGCCGTTATCGACAGGGCCGCCCTTTATGACACCGGCCACAAGGGCTCCCTTGGCTTCTGAAAGACCGAGACTGTTGGCGACATCGTCCGTGACCGGTTGGATGCGCACGCCGAGCCAGCCGCGGCGCGTCTCGCCGAAGTCACGGAGCTGATTGACGACGCCCTCAGCCAGTTCGGACGGGACGGCAAAGCCGATACCGATCGAGCCGCCGCTCGGGGAGATGATCGCCGTATTGATGCCGATCACCTCGCCCTTCATGTTGAAGAGCGGACCGCCGGAATTGCCTTTGTTGATCGCCGCATCCGTCTGAATGAAATTGTCGTAGGGGCCGGCGTTGATGTTGCGGCCACGCGCCGAGACGATGCCGACGGTCACCGAGCCGCCGAGACCGAAGGGATTGCCGATCGCCATCACCCAGTCGCCGATCCGCATCTTGGAGGAATCGCCGAATTTGACCGCCGTGAGCGGGTGCTTCGGCTCGACCTTGAGGACCGAAAGGTCGGTCTTCGTATCCGTTCCGATCAGCTTGGCCTTCAGCTTCGTGCCGTTTGGGAAGATCGCCTCGATATCGTCAGCGCCTTCAATGACGTGATTGTTGGTGACGATATAGCCTGAAGGATCGATGACGAAGCCGGAGCCGAGTGAACTCACCTTGCGGTTGCTGTCGTCGTCTTTCTTGTTATTGAAGAAATCGTTGAACTCATCCTGATAGGGCGAATTGTCCGGCACCTTCGGAGTCGCCGGCCCGTTCCCCTCATCTTTGACCTTCTGCGACGTGGAAATATTGACGACCGCATCGAGCAACCCGGAAGCGAGATCGGCAACCGATGCCGGGCCGGCATTCATGGCCGGGTTCGTCGTGACCGTTGGAGATGCTGCCGGCGGCGCCTGATTGTTGGTCGCGGCCGGCGGCTGGGCACCTGCGGCTGCACCGCTGTTCTGCGTCTGCGCATAAGCCTGTTCGGCGACGCCCGCAACGGGGCCGGCAATCAGTGCAATGCTTGCGAGCAAGGCAAACGAACGGCTGAAAGGCAGGCGATTGGTCGAAGCCATCAGGCATCCTCATCAAGATAGGGGAAAACTTGTATAAGCATCAACATAAGGCGGAATGATGAAGCGTGAAATCACCTTTTTGAGAAATCCCCGAAGCTCCTCGCCGCCGATGCTTGCAGGCGAAAGGTGATGCAATCCGCCATAAAGAAAAGGGCCGCCCGGAGGCAGCCCTTTCGTTTCAGTGTATGACGCCTCAGTTCGCAGGCGGCGTCGGATTGGCGAGTGCCGGCGCGCCGGAATTGGGCGCGGAACCGGCAGGACTGTCGAAATACTTGAAGAAGTCCGACTGGTTCGGCGGCAGCACGAGCGTCTTGCCG
Source organism: Rhizobium sp. AB2/73 (assembly GCF_020871915.1). Classification (NCBI taxonomy): domain Bacteria; kingdom Pseudomonadati; phylum Pseudomonadota; class Alphaproteobacteria; order Hyphomicrobiales; family Rhizobiaceae; genus Rhizobium; species Rhizobium sp. AB2/73. The sequence goes on from NZ_CP067071.1 coordinate 1,914,374, forward strand.
CCGGAGGCAAGCGCCTTGTTGTAGGCAGCCATCGAGCGATAGAACTCGTAGAAGTTCGGATCGCGCTTCGAGGCATCCGCGAAGATGGCGTTGCGCTCAGCTTCGCCTTCACCACGCAGCACTTCCGAATCCTTCTGCGCATCGGCAACGATCTCGACGACCTGACGGTCAGCAACCGCCCGGCGGCGCTGGCCCTCTTCGTTACCGCGCGCGCGGATCAGCTCGGCTTCCGCCAGACGCTCGGCCTTCATGCGGTCGTAAGTGTTCTGCGACACTTCCTGAGACAGGTCCGTGCGACGAATGCGGACGTCCTCGATGTTGAGGCCGAGTGATTCCGCATCGCGATGCAGATCGTTGCGCACTTCGGTCATCATCGCGGCACGTTCGTTGGAAAGCGCCGCTTCGAAACCGCGCAGACCATAGACACGGCGCAGAGCAGCATCGAGGCGAGTTCTGAGACGCGATTCAGCCGCATCGCGATCGCCCGAGACGGTCTCGCGGAACTTGCGCGCATCCATGATCTTGTAGACCACGAAGGCATCGACTTCGTAGAACTTGCCGCCGGAGACCTGGACACGGATATTGTCCAGATCGAAGCGGAGTTCCTGTAGTTGCACATACTGGACGCGATCGGCATCCATGAAGGCGAAAGGCAGCTTGAAGTAGATGCCGGGCTCCGTCTTCACGTCGCGAATCTGGCCGAAGCGCAGGACGATCGCCTGTTCTCGGGCATTGACCACGAACACCGACGAATAAATAAGCAGCAGCACTACCGCGAGCGCGATAAGAATGGCTGGCAAACGGCTGGATGTCATTATTTGGCCTCCGGCTGAGTTGCAGCGGCGGGCTTGCCTGCCTGCGTCGTGGACTGCTTGCCGATTTCGTTCAGCGGCAGGTAAGGCACGACGCCCTGCTTGTCGTCGATGATGATGCTGTTGGAATTGCCGATGACGGACTCCATGGTTTCCAGGAACAGACGCTTGCGCGTGACTTCGGGCGCCTTGACGTATTCGTCGTAGATCGAAATGAAGCGCTGCGCCTCACCCTGTGCTTCCTTCACGATACGGTCCTTGTAGGCAGCCGCTTCTTCGCGGATCTGAGCCGCGCGACCGCGGGCCTGACCGAGCTTCTGGTTGGCGTATTGATTGGCCTCTTCCACCTGCTGGTCTTCGTTCTGCTCCGCACGCTGCACTTCTTCGAATGCATCGGCCACTTCGCGCGGCGGCGAAACATCCTCGATCGGAACGGCGTTGATGGAGATACCGGAGCCGTAGCGATCCATTGTATCCTGGATGATGCTTCTGACCTCGGTCGCAATTTCCTGACGCTTGTCGCGATAGATGTCCTGAGCCGGACGGCGGCCAACGACCTCACGCATGGCGCTCTCCGCAACCTGCTGCAAAGTCTCGTCGGGGGTCTCGAGATTGAACAGGTAGGATTGCGGATTGGTCACGGTATAGAGGATCGAGAACTGCACGTTGACGATGTTCTGATCGCCCGTCAGCATCAGCCCAGCATTCGAACCGGCCGAGGAGCGGCCACCGATATTGCGCTGCTGCTCTGTGACCTTCACGAATTCGATGCGGTCCATCGGCCAGATATGGAAATGCAGGCCGGGCATGGAGACTTCCTCGCGCGGCTTGCCGAAGCGCAGCTCAACGCCACGTTCGTCCGGCTGCACGGTGTAGATGCACTGGATCAGCCAGAAAATGGCAATCACTGCGATGATGATGAGTACGACGCCTGCATTGAAGCCACCAGGTACGAAACCTTTCAATCGGTCCTGACCGCGACGAATAATATCCTCAAGGTCGGGTGGCCCGCCGCTGCCGCTGCCTCGCGGCCGGTTCGGTCCCTGCCCCCAAGGTCCCTGATTATTTCCGCCGCCACCGCCGCCCCATGGGCCACCGCCGCCGCCATTCTGATTGCTCCAAGGCATCAAAACCTCTTTGTTTGTTGACTCCCGATATCGCGCCAGGCCCACGAAATTCGCGGGTGGCAGCGATTGTTTCCCGTTATAGGTATCGAAGCACCTGCTTTCAACGCGACTTCAGGAAGTTCGTCGGATTCATTGGAAAATATTTGCTTTTTGGGGGCAGCTCTTATGCTTTTCGTCTGAAATAGCGAACGAAACGCGTCGGATAAGTGTCCTTTTCTCCAGCCGGAACGGCAAGCTCGTTGTCTGCCTGCCAGATGCCGGGATCGATCTTTGGAAAGGAGGTGTCGCCCTCTACGTCCGCCTCGACATGGGTGATCAGCAGCCGATCTGCCAGACCGATCGCCTGCCGATAGATTTCGCCACCGCCGAGGATGCAGATTTCGTCGACATTGCTCTCATTCGCCAGACGCGACGCAACTGAAATCGCTTCATCGAGCGAATGCGCCACCGTTATTCCCTCGGCCATAAAATCAGTATCCCGGGTAATGACGACATTCGGCCGGCCCGGCAGCGGCTTGCCGATCGACTGGAACGTCTTGCGACCCATGATTACTGGTTTGCCGAGCGTCATCGCCTTGAACCGCTTGAGATCTGACGACAGCCGCCAGGGCATATCGCCTTCGCGCCCGATGATGCCGTTGCGCGATACGGCAACGACGATGGTTTTGATCGGCTGGGTCATGCGTCTCCCTCAGTCTGCCTCACCGACGCCAATGCGAGTCGGTCCGACGACTTTATATCATCATGGCCGCAACGGCAGATGGAACGCACCTGCCATGGCCCGGTATCAGGCGCCACTAGTCAATTTATCGAGCTGGGCGGCCAAAATGCCCCCGCCTTCCCGATCATTGGCCATCTTCCGATAGAGCCCGGCCATACCTTTGAAGATCAAGGCAGCTGGATCGTCCTCGCCGAGGAATTCGGAAATCTCCTCCATCTCCGCGACCCAGCGATAGGCTTTCGGATACATGTCCGGAATACCGTGGACGAATTTCGCGTCGAGATCCGGCAAGCTTTGCTGAAGTTCGCGTTTCAAGGCGGCATCGGCACCCGAACGGATCGCCGCAAGTAGCATGGCCGTGCCGAGGCCCGTCACGCCCTTGTTGATGCCGGCGTAGCACATCTTCAGTGCCGAGGCCGCACCGATCGCCCCATCGATGCGGCGGACCTGCAGTCCGTATTCGACCAGCACGCCGCTGTCGCTCGCCGTATCGCCGCTTACATAGAGTTTCGGTCCCTTCTGGCCCGGCTTTGGCGGACCGCCGATGATGGAGCCGTCGAGAACTACGCCACAATCGCCGCCGAAGATCGTCGCAACCTCCGCCATCGTCTTCGGCGAGATCGCATTGCAATCCATGTATACCGCCATTCTTCCGCTCCGCCGCATTTCGCCGGCAATCTGCTCTGCAACGTCTATGGCCTCCGCAGGCGGAACGATAGAAAGAATGAGACGCGACGCGGCAACCTCGGCCAGATCGACCGGTTGCATGCCGGCTGCTTTCGCCCGCTCGATGCTCGAAGCCGAACGTCCTTCGAGATAGGTGAGCACCCTCGCCCCGTTTTCGACCAAACGCCGGCCAATGGCACTTCCCATGGCGCCGGCTCCGATGATTGCGATCTCCACGGCCAATCTCCTTCTCCGATCGAGGAAGACGGCAGCATATCGCCTATCGTGTGGCCGGACGAGCGCAATGCCTTGTGGTAACGCTAAGTTTAGCGCTGCCTCTCAGGCGTTACGAAGCACGAGGACAGCATAAATGCAGGGTTCGCTGCCCTCATTCTTGAAGACGCAATCCGTCGGCGGACCGAGTTCGAGGCAATCGCCCGCCGACATCGAGTGCTTCGTATCTCCCTCGAAAAACGTCAGCCGCCCCGCCAGCACCCAGATGAGCTGCCGTGTGAAGGCGTAAGCCGATGCGGGCATCGGAACCTCCGCGCCCGCAGGCAAATCGATGCGGACGAGATCGAGCGGCAGGTCCGACTTCGGGGAAACGTGCCGGCGCTCATAGCCCGTCTGCGGATCGACCCAGACGGGCTGCTCTTCCTTTCGGAGAAACCGGCCCTGCTGCATCTCCGCACGCGCCATCAGGGTCGACATGCTCAGGCTGAAGGCACCGGAAAGCTTGCCGAGCAACGCCGCCGTCGGGCTGCTTTCGCCACGCTCGATCTTGTGAATCATGGCACGGGATACGGTAGAGCGGTCCGCCAGCTCCGTCAGCGACCAGCCGCGGCTTTCCCGTTCGATGCGAATGCGTGCGCCTATGCGCCTGTCGATATCATCAAGGTGAGACATGCGTTTTACTATAGTGGACTTCCGCAGGGCTGACAATTAGCGCCTTGCATATCCGAAATCTGACCTCATACGAGCCTTCATAGCATGGAAGAACAGTCGAATATTCCTTAAAGCCGCGTAACCGTGGGAATTTCGGCATTCGTCGCGAGCCGACTGGCGCTTTTTATCCGCCGGATTTTTGTGATAATATAGTGGACAGATATGGAAATCGATGTATGACAGGACAGAGTAACAAAGACATCTATCCGATTTAGTGGATGCCCTACGGAGCCGCCGATGCAAATTCGAGATGCGAGAGACGAGGATCTCGCGGGAATAACCGCGATCTATAACGACGCTGTCGCCAATACCGCCGCGATCTGGAACGAGACGCAGGTTGATATCGCCAACCGCAAACAATGGCTGCAGGATCGGCATAAGCTCGGCTACCCCGTACTGGTGGCGATCGATGATCATAAGGAAGTAGTCGGCTACGCCTCCTTTGGCGACTGGCGCGCCTTCGACGGTTATCGCCACACGGTCGAGCATTCAGTCTATGTGCGGAACGATCAATATCGCGGCGGCATCGGCAAGGCGCTGATGATGGAGCTGATCGAGCGTGCCCGGGCGATCGGCAAACATGCGATGGTCGCAGGCATCGAGGCCGGCAACGTCGCCTCGATCCGGCTGCACGAAAAACTCGGCTTCCAGCAGGTCGGCCTGCTCCCGCAGGTCGGCACAAAGTTCGGGCGGTGGTTGGATCTGGCCTTCCTGCAGCTGCTGCTGGACGAACGCGTCGATCCCGATCCCATAAGCTGAGAGCATGGGGATCATGCCGATCACGGTGGCAAAACTCATTCTCGCCGGCGTTGCCGGCCGAAACGCCTAAACCGCGACTTCAGCCGCGATCGCCGCGTGCGGCTCATATCCGAGAACCTCGAAATCCTCGATGCGATAATCATCGATGCTGTCCGGATGGCGCAGCAGGCGCAAGGTCGGAAATGGCTTCGGCTCGCGGCTGAGCTGCTCGCGGATCGCATCCAGGTGATTGAGATAGAGGTGAACATCGCCACCTGACCAGACCAGTTCGCCCATATCCATATCGACCTGCTGCGCGACCATGGCGAGCAAAACCGCCTGCTGGCAGATGTTGAAGGGATTGCCGAGGAACAAATCGCACGAACGCTGGAAGACCATCAGGCTGAGACGCGGGCGCTTGCCTCCTTCGGCCGAGATGTTCGATACGTGGAACTGATAGACCATGTGGCAAGGATGCAGCGCCATATCGGCAAGCTCGCCGACATTCCAGGCGTGGAAGATCATCCGGCGGCTGCTGGGATTGGTCTTGAGATCCTTGATAACAGCGGCGAGCTGGTCATGCACGCGGCCTTCGGCATCGCGCCATTGCCGCCACTGCTTACCATAGACCGGGCCGAGATCGCCCCATTGCAGAGCAAAGGCCTCGTCCTCCAGAATGCGTTTCTCGAAAGCGACCTGATCGATCTCTTCGCCCGTCGCCTTGCGATATTTGGCAAGCGGCCAATCGGTCCAGATCCGCACATTTTCCTTCAGCAGATTGCGGATATTGGTGTCACCGGTCAGGAACCAGAGCATTTCCTTGACGGCGAGCTTCCAGTAGACGCGTTTCGTCGTGAAGATCGGGATCTGCCCCTTCGAAAGATCGAATCGCATCATCGCGCCGAGGCCGCTCAAGGTACCGACGCCGGTGCGATCGATGCGGCGATCGCCGTGCTCGAGCAGGTGCGCCATCAGGTCGAGATATTGATACTCTGGGTGACGAGCCATCTTCCGCTCCGAAATCGCTTGAAATTTCCGGCCGTAAGGCTTGCCGAACGGCAGCCTGCCGATTCCTTTTTCGCAATTTTAATGACAAGCCGCTGTGAAACCAACCGCAGGGAGACGTAATTCAGGTAAATCTCTGAGCTTCGCGGGCAAACCGATGTTTCCGCGACGTAATTATGACAATTGCCCTTCCCTTCGCGGGCGGAAAACACTATATCAGCCTTGCCGGTCTTCGGGCCGGCTATGGCGATAAATGAGCGGTGTAATAAACCTATTGGACCCGGGGGCGGTACCCGGCGCCTCCACCAAAAACCGGCCGGCCAGACTGGCGTCAGACCGGCTTTTGATGGGGGCGAAACAGGATCGACAAGGGTGTAAAGATCGACTTTTCGCTCGGCATTGTACCGCCGTTATCGGGCTAAAATTGTAGTTGCAAACGACAACTATGCGGAAGCTCGTCTCGCTGCTTAATCGCGGTGTGACACTTCAAATAAAGTCCTAAGGGGTCGCACTCTTAGGCGGGGTTCGAAGGCACCTGGCAACAGAAGCCTTCACCTTCTTCTCCAGTGCTATATTATAGATCGACAGGCGGTGACTCGCGCATAGGGCTTTTCCGGCGGCGTTCAGCGTGGCATAAGCCTATAAAAAACATGGCCAACGAAAGACAGGAAAGCATGGGGCAGGATCATATCCGCTACGACATTTTGGCACAGGACGCCCTGCGTGGAGTAATCCGCAAGGTGCTGACCGAGGTCGCCGCTACAGGCCGCCTGCCCGGTGACCACCATTTCTTTATCACCTTTCTGACCGGCGCCCCCGGTGTGCGCATATCGCAGCACCTGAAGGCGAAGTATCCCGAGCAGATGACCATCGTCATCCAGCACCAGTTCTGGGATCTGAAGATCAGCGAGAGCCAATTCGAGATCGGCCTTTCCTTCTCCGACGTCCCGGAAAAACTGGTCGTCCCCTTCAACGCAATCCGCGGCTTCTATGACCCATCGGTGAATTTCGAGCTGGAGTTCGACGTGCCGCTGGCTGACGAGGAAGAGGAAACCTCTTCCAACGAGATTACGGCCTATCCGGTACCGGCTGAAGGCGAGGAAGCGCCGGCGGCGACAGCCAAGGAAGGCGAAGAAAAGAAGCCGGGATCGGTCGTTTCCCTCGACGCATTCCGCAAGAAGCAGTAGGCATTGGAGGGGAAGCATTCGCTTCCCTTTTTCGTATCGGTAACGGAAGAGATCGATGAGCGCCGAAATCGTCAATCTGCGCCAGTTTCGCAAAAAGCAGGCCCGCGCGGACAAGGAAAAGCAAGCGGAGCAGAACCGCATTTCCTTCGGGCGAACCAAGGCCGAAAAGAAGCTGACGTCGGCGCTTAACGAAAAGGCCGAGAAGACGCACGAGGCCGGGCGAATCGAAACCAAGAAGACCGAAGACTAGTTTAGATCCCGAGATAAAAAACTTCAGAAATCAGTTGCTTACTTCCGCATTTTGAATCACTTTCAGACATATCCCGCCATTTCCGATATTTGATCGATCCGCCGATGATCCGCAAACATTCCGCGACGCTGCATGGCCATCGCACAAGCTTTTCCCTTGAAGATGCCTTCTGGACAGAACTGAAGGCTATCGCCAGCGCGCGCGGCATGTCGCTCGCAGCACTGATCTCCGAGATCGACGACGGGCGCGAAGCAGGCAGCAATCTCTCCTCGGCACTTCGCCTCTATGTCCTCCGATGGCTGAAGGATCGCAACTGAACGGCTGCAGGAAACTTGCAACAATGTCGTCAGCGTGCTTCAGACGCCCGGCGTAGTTCGGTTTGCAACTTGTCCACCCTACTGGGCGACTCCTGGCAATTCATTGAAGTTCAGCGGTGCCGGCGGATGCTGCGCTTCGGCCTTGGCTCGCGCTTCGGCCGCCGCCTTGGCCTTGGCTGCCTCTTCGGCTGCCTGCCTGGCACGCGCCTCTTCCTCCGACTGCTTTTGCGCAGCCGCCTGCCGGGCCAAATCGCGCAGCCGTTCCTCTTCCGCACGGCGCTGCTGCTCGACGGCGGCATCGCGCTGGCGCTGAGCCTCGCGCACGCCTGCAACATACTTGTACAGCGCCACCTCACGCCGCAGCCTCTGCTTTTCAAGCACATTGGCCTGCAGGCGCTCGACACGCCGGCGTTCGCGCTCGAATGCCCGAACCGACAGGAAGCTGGTCACATCCGTCACGTCCATTGTCCGACCTGGTGAGGCCAGGGGGCCGGCGAAATCGAGGCGCAAGGCCGGTTCCGCCCCGCTCTGGGCTTCTGCGCCGGCGTTGAAATTGATGCCGAGAGAGCCGCGCATACGCTCATGCGGCAGACTGATTTCGGCATTGCCCGAAAGCTTTGCCAGATCGTTGCTCGCGGCAATATTGGTCGCCCGCATCACACCGGCGGAAATGTTGAAAGGAATGCTCGTCGCCGGAAGAACCGCTTCGCCATTGTTGAGCAGCGTCTGCACGATCGGCAGCACCTTGGCGGCAGTGATATCACCCTGAATCTGATCCGTCGCCGAGAGGAGCGGCGGCATGACGGAGAGATTGAGGCCACGCACATGCGTCTCGCCGAGCTTCATTTCACCCGAACCGCTGGCATTGGCCGCAAGGTCGGCAATGCTCTTGCCGCTCGTTTCGGCATTCATTGCAAGGCCGAAGCGACCGGTGGCGAGCGGCGCACCGTCACGCTGCCAGGCGACAGCGGCGAGATCGCCGTTAGCCAGGCTAAGCTTCGTCTGCAGCAGGCCAGTACCGTCGGAATTGGCGAACATTGCGCTGCCGGTCAGCGTGCCGCCGTTCCAGCCGCCCGTCAGATCGTTAAGACGCAATTCTTCGCCCTTGTAGGTCGCATTGGCGGTGAAATTCGAAATGGGACCGAATATGCCGGGCCATACCTGCCTTGCGGAAAGCTTGACGCCGATATCCATCCCGGTGAATGCAGGTAGCCCGAGTTTATCCTGGTTCAGAGTGCCTGTTTTCGGATCGCTTATCGGCCCGTAGATGGCTTCCGCCAGCCAGTCGAGATCCGCCTTGTCGAGCGACAGTTCGCCCGACGCCTTGAGATTCGGCGCCTTCCGATCGATAGTCAGCGTGCCGGACATGTTGTTGTCGGCAAACAGCCCCTTCATGTCGGAAAACACGATCTTGTCCGGGTTTAGAGCGGCATTGGCCTGGAACTTCACCGGCAAACCGGCACCCATCTGCGGAATACCGATACCGTTCATCACGAAATAAGGATCGATGTCAGCGCTTTCGAGCGACAGCACTATGTTGCCGTCGAGGAAGGTGGCGGGACGGACATCCACCTTGCCGTTTGCGGTGAACGACGTCTTGTCGGTCGCAAAGGTGAGTGCCGCATCCGCCGGATCGGAGCCGCTTGCGGAGACTTTCAGCGTCAGACGACCATTGGCGTCGGCTTCCACAGGCAACGGATCGAGACCCGCCTGGCCGAACAGGATCGACGTCACCGAATTTTCCAGCGTTCCCTCGAGCGTCGTGGTGCCCTTGCCCGTGAACGCCGAAAGATCGGACATGCGATAATCGAAATTGACGCGGCTACCGTTGGAAACGCCGGCAAGCGTCACCGTCAGCGCATTCTCCTGATCCCCACCGAGCGTCACCGCCCCGCGAAGAGCAGTGTTTCCATACCATGCGGCATTGCGCACCAACCGGTCCATGACGGGATGATGCGGCAAATGCTGGCGTAGCATTTCGAAGAACGGCCCGGGATCGGCAGCCTTGAAGGTGATCTCACCCGATCCCTTGTAGTCGGAAAGCGAGCCGTCGGCGCGGCCGGTCGCGGTGATTTCGGCGCCGGCGACATTATGCACCGAAAGCTTGTCGAGCGTCAGAGCGCCGTCGGCAACGGAAAATGAGGTATCGACATTATCGGCCGGCACGCCGAATGCCATGAATTTTCCGGCCTGGAGATGCGCCGTGATCCGATGATCGAAGAGGGATTCCCCCGTATCCTGACCTGTGAAGAGGCCGGTCAGCGCCCTCAGCGCGTCGAGGTCGAGAGCATCGCCGGTTAGATCGACGGCAAGCTTTGCCGGGATCTTGTCCGTCCCGCTCTGGCGATCGATGCGGCCTTTCAGTGTGGCCGAGCCGATTGCGATCTCAAGATTTTCGAAGCGCTGCGCGTCATGCTTCAGGCTGACATCGGCGGAGAAGCCCGCCTGACGCAGCTGGCGTATCGCCGGGTCGACGGCCCCTACAAGCCACGACGCCAGTCCCGAGGGCTGGTTGGATGCGACAACCAGATTGCCGATGAAATTCGGCTCGCCCCGCAACATGAGATTGCCGCGCGCTTCGACCTGTGTGCGGCCGGGCATCGTGCCGATCGCATGATCGATCTTCCATCCCGTTCCAGCAGGTTCAAGATCGAGCTGCACGTCGCGTATGGTCGTGTCGCCCGCCACGATCGCCGGCAGCCGGAAGGTCGCCTTGCCGGGAACCTGTGGCACCGGGATTTCAGCCGCGATCGCAATCAGATTGTTGAGGCGCTGACGCGCCGAGATTGCCGGGTTGCGGTTGGTCTTGCCGTTGGTGCCCTTATTGTTGCCGAGCCGGTTGACGTCGATCTGCTGTCCATCGGCCGTCAGCAGGAATTCCGGCTTGGACCCCGTATCCAGCGTCGCCTCGCCGGTGACGACATAGGGATCGTCATCGGCGCCGACTTCGAGACGGTATTCGGGAACGCGAATGCGGTCATTCGTCAGCTCAAAACGGCCCTTGATGCGGGGCTGCGCCTTCTGATCGGCGGAATCGCGCGTCTGCTTATCGTTGATCCCGGCTGTGAAGGAGCCCATGTAATCGGGCTTGCTGTTGACGAGTTTCAACTCGCCGTCGAGGTCGACGTTCAGCGGATGGCGATCCGGCATCAGCCGGGTGCGGACCCGCAGAACGCCGTTATCGTCCGGCTGGCTGCTGGAGACGGTGAAATTGCCATGCTCGTTGTCGAGTGCCGCATCCCCCTCGATACGCCAGGGGCCGGCAAGCGATCTGGCCGACATCTGCGCATCCAGGCTCGTAACATGCCGGGTCCTGCCCGTTTGCTCGTCAATGAAGAGAATATCGCCGTCTTCGACGTGAACGCTTTCGAGCACGACGGACTTTGCGGGAATTTCCGGCTGGCTGCCGCGCATCCAGTCAAGCGTGCCATCCTTCAGCAGCCGCAGCCGTACCTTGGGCTTGGACACCCGCATATCGAAGATCAGCGCTTCACCGGAAAGGAAAGGCGCAAGTTCCGCATCCATCGAGAATTCGGCGACCTGCACCAGCGGCGTGCCATCAGCCTCCTGGCCGACACGGACATCGTGCAGCGTTACCGACGGAAACGGCAGAAGGCGAGCATCCACGGTACCGTGAACGGTCACCTTCTTGCCGATGATGCGGCTCGCCTGATCCTCGAAGTTCTTGCGAAAATCGGTCCAGTCTATGAAGAGCGGAGCGAGCAGCGCCACGAACAGCACCACCACGAGCAATCCACCCAGAAAAACCAGGACCCTACCTAACAACGCGTATCGTCTCCAATCTTCATTCCCAACACATGCAGTGGTCGCTTGTCAGAGCGCATATGCATGGTTCTACCCGATCTCCGCCTGTCACAGCAGCTCTTTTCAGGAGATATGCCCCATCTAGCGCATGTCAGTGACTTTTCATGGCAAAAACCGGAAAAGTGCGAATGCAGCCTAGCGTCATTCGCGGCCGTAGCAAGCCAAGATCATGAAAATATTCCATCTTTCAGTGCCTGCGGAATATCTTCCCTGGATTGAAAATGGCATCCGGATCGAGCGACTCCTTGATCTGACGCATCAGATCGACCGCATCGCCGAGCTCCTGCTCCAGAAACGCCATCTTCCCCTGCCCTATGCCATGTTCGCCCGTGCATGTGCCATCCATGGCGAGCGCACGCGCGTTGAGGCGCGCGACGAATTCCTCGACAACGGCGATACCCTCCGGCGTCTTGTCGTCGAACAGGACGAGCACATGGAAATTGCCATCGCCCGCATGACCGACGATGGGTGCCAGCAGGCCGTGCGCCTCGATATCGGCCTGGGTTTCCGCGACGCATTCGGCAAGCCGCGAGATCGGAACGCAGACATCGGTCGATAGCGCAGCCAATTCAGGCGCCAGCGCCCGGCAGGCCCAATAGGCGTCATGACGGGCTTTCCAGAGCTTGTTGCGCTCTTCCGCATTGCTTGTCCAAAGGAATTCGCCGCCCTCACATTCCGTCGCGATCTCGGCAAATTGCGCCGACTGCAGCGCAACAGTTTCGTCGGTGCCGTGGAATTCGAGGAATAGCGTCGGTTTTTCGTCGTAAGTCAGGCCGGAATAGCGATTGCAGGCCCGCATCTGCATGGCATCGAGCAGTTCGATGCGCGCGACGGGAACGCCCATCTGGATGGTCATGATGACCGCATCGCACGCCGCTTTGATGTCCGGAAATGCACACGCGCCGCCGGCAATCTTCTGCGGGATACCCTGAAGGCGCAGCGTGATCGAGGTCAGCACGCCGAGCGTGCCTTCGGCGCCGACGAAGAGCCGCGTCAGATCGTAACCGGCCGACGATTTCTTGGCGCGGCGGGCGGTGCGGATTTCCTCGCCATTGGCGGTAACAACGGTCACGGACAGGACATTGTCCTTCATCGTGCCGTAGCGCACGGCATTGGTGCCCGATGCGCGCGTCGATGCCATGCCGCCGATCGAGGCATTGGCGCCGGGATCGATCGGAAAGAACAGGCCGGTATCGCGCAGATAGGTATTAAGCTGCTCGCGGGTGACGCCGGGCTCGACCGTGCAATCCAGATCCTCGGCATTGACTTCGAGAATGCGGTTCATGCGGCTGAAATCGATGGAAATTCCGCCCTGCGGCGCATTGACCTGCCCTTCGAGCGAAGAGCCAGTACCGAACGGGATGACCGGAACCTTGTGTTCGGCACATGCCTTGACGACAGTCCGCGCGTCCTCGCTCGTTTCGGCAAAGACCACGCCATCCGGCAGCTGCGATGGGATATAGGTGGTCGTGTGGGCGTGCTGGGCGCGAAAACTTTCGCCGGTCTGGAACCGCTCGCCGAAGGCCTGCTTCAGAATGCCGAGAACGGCAGATATGCCGGCCTCGTTACGTGTACCCGGCTTTGCATCAGCCAAAACCATAGTCCGAATCTCCCATCGCGGTCGTCCAGGGCGTTAACCTCTCCCGGTTCTATGGGGCATTTGGGGCGGGGCTGTCCAGTGATGAAAGCGAGCTGCCATCGCGTATAAGTTCAAGTTTTGTGCGATTGATCAAAGGCACGACAACCGGTGGGTAGGAAAAATCATCGCGGCAGAATTTTGCCTATCTTTTAATCAACGCACCGCCTCCACGATCACCGAGCATTCACTTTCATCCAGATCATAACACCGCGACGCAATTTTCCGTCGACTGGCATATGTCTTGCCTATCGCCTTTCAGCTTTCACATAGCCACGATTGGAAGGACATTCGATGAAGCGCAGACAAATGCTCATGGCACTCGGAATTGCGGTGCTGGCGACGGGGTCAATTTCCGCCCCCAACGCAGCTCGGGCGGATGCCTTGAGCGACATAGCCTCGCGCGGCACACTCCGCGTCGCCGTCCCGCAGGACTTCCCGCCCTTTGGCAGCGTCGGCACGGACATGGCACCCATGGGCTATGACATCGATATGGCCAATCTGATCGGCGAAAAACTCGGCGTGAAAACGGAACTCGTTCCCGTCACCAGCGCCAACCGCATTCCCTATCTGCAGACGAACAAGGTCGATCTGGTGATCTCAAGCCTCGGCAAGAATCCGGATCGCGAAAAGGTCATTGATTTCTCCGAAGCCTACGCGCCCTTCTTCAACGGCGTCTTCGGCCCCGGCGATGTCGCAGCAACAAAGGCGGAAGACCTTTCCGGCAAGACGATCGGCGTCACCCGCGGCGCGATCGAGGATCTGGCATTGACCAAGATCGCGCCGCAGGACGCGACGATCAAGCGCTACGAGGACAATAACGGCACCATCTCCGCCTTTCTGTCCGGACAGGTCCAGCTGGTTGCGACCGGCAATGTCGTCGCGGCTGCCATTCTCGCCAAGAACCCGCCGAAGAAGCCCGAGATGAAATTCCTCATCACCAACTCCCCCTGCTTCATAGGCCTGAACAAGAACGAGCCGACGCTACAGAAGAAGGTCAACGACATCGTTGCTGCCGCCAAGGCGGACGGGACACTGAACAAGATGTCGCAGAAGTGGCTGGGCGCCGACCTGCCGACCGGCTTCTGATCAACGCAGGACCGATCGTGCCGTCATTCGGCGGCGTGATCGGTCCGAGCAGGGCTTTCTCCCATGCGCTATCATTTCGATTTCGGCTGGTTTGCCGAATACTATCCCACGCTGATCAAGGGCGTTCTCGTCACGGTGGAGCTGACCCTTATCGGCGCCGTGCTTGGCATTCTCCTCGGAATTTCCTGCGCCTGGGCGCGAGCACTGGGTCCAGGGTGGCTCAAACCCTTCGTTGCTACCTATGTCGAGCTCATCCGCAATACGCCGTTTCTGATCCAGCTCTTCTTCATTTTTTTCGGCCTGCCCGGCATCGGCATTCAGATGGACGAGATGACTGCCGCCAATCTCGCGATGATCATCAATCTCGGCGCCTATAGTTGCGAGATCATCCGCGCCGGCATACAGGCAACGCCGCGCGGCCAGTTCGAAGCCGGCGCCAGCCTTGCCATGACCCGGTTCGAAACCTTCCGGCATGTCATCATCGTTCCGTCCCTGCAGCGCATCTGGCCGGCACTGTCGTCGCAAGTCGTCATCGTCATGCTCGGCTCCTCTGTCGTCTCGCAGATCGCCGCCGAGGATCTGACCTTCGCGGCAAACTTCATCCAGTCGCGCTCGTTCCGCGCCTTCGAAGCCTATTTCGTCTCCACGGCGATCTACCTCGCGCTGGCGATCCTGCTTCGACAGGTACTCGCGGTCGTGGGCAAGATGATCTTTCCACGCAGGGTCCGCCAATGATCCAATTCACAACATGGGATATCCTGCGCGGCCTTCTGCTGGCCGCGCGCTGGACGGTATTGCTGTCGCTCGTCTCGTTCGCCGGCGGTGCCATCGTCGGCGCAATCCTCCTGTTCCTGCGCATCGGCAAGGCAAAGGTAGGCCGCATCGCGGTCAGATATTTCGTCGAGCTGTTCCAGGGCACGCCGCTGCTGATGCAGCTCTTCCTGGCCTTCTTCGGTCTCGGGCTTTTCGGGATCGACGTGCCGGCCTGGCTGGCTGCCGGCGTCGCGCTCACCCTCTGGTCGGCTGCCTTCCTTACCGAAATCTGGCGCGGCTGCGTCGAGGCTGTCGCCAAGGGGCAATGGGAGGCTTCGGCCAGTCTGGGGATGGGCTATCTGCAGCAGATGCGCTACGTCATCCTGCCCCAGGCGCTGCGCATCGCCGTGCCGCCGACCGTCGGCTTCTCGGTGCAGGTCGTCAAGGGCACGGCCCTGACCTCCATCATCGGCTTCGTCGAGTTGTCGAAGGCCGGCACCGTCATCACCAACGCGACCTTCCAGCCGTTCACCGTCTACGGCTTTGTCGCGCTCATCTATTTCGCCCTGTGCTGGCCGCTGTCGAAAAGCAGCCAGATCCTGGAGAGGAAGCTCAATGTCGCTCATCGAAATCACTGAAGTCCGCAAGAGCTTCGGCACCAACGAAGTCCTGAAGGGCATCAACCTCGATGTCGAGCCCGGCGAAGTCATCGCCATCATCGGCAAGAGCGGTTCGGGAAAATCGACGCTGCTGCGCTGCATCAATGGGCTGGAGACGATTAATGGCGGCTCGATCTCCGTCGCGGGCGCACAGCTCCTGCCCGATGACCTCCATCTGAAGGCGCTCCGGCTGAAGGTCGGCATGATCTTCCAACAATTCAATCTCTTCCCGCATCTGAGCGCAGGACGCAACGTCATGTTGTCGCAGATGGTCGTCAAGAAGACCGCCAAGGCCGAAGCCGAAGCCATGGCGCGGCGCATGCTCGACCGTGTCGGCCTCGGGCACAAGTTCGACGCCTACCCGGATGAACTCTCCGGCGGCCAGCAGCAGCGCGTCGCCATCGCCAGGGCACTCGCCATGCAGCCGATTGCGCTGCTCTGCGATGAAATCACCTCTGCGCTGGACCCGGAGCTGGTCGCGGAAGTTCTTGCGGTCGTGCGCGAACTGGCCAGCGAAGGCATGACGTTGCTGATGGTGACCCATGAGATGAAATTCGCCCGCGACGTCTGCTCACGCGTCGTCTTCATGCATAAGGGCCGCGTACACGAAATCGGACCGCCCGGCGAAGTCTTCGCCAATCCGCAAACCCCGGAGCTCACGCAGTTCCTCGGCATTCATTGAGAGCCGACAAGTCCCGCTAGCCGGCTCTCTGAACCATAGTGTTCCAGACGCCTGGAGCAATGCCGAACGCCTTCTTGAAATGCCGGGTCAGATGGCTCTGATCGGCAAATCCGGTTGCGGCTGCCACCTCAGCGATCGGCTCCCCCGCGGCGATCATCGCTTTTGCCTGCTGCAGCCGGCGCATCAGCAGGAACCGGTGCGGGCTTGTTGCGAAGGCAGCACGGAAATGCCGCGCAAGCGCAAAGCGATCGAGGCCGGTGATGCGCTCCAATTCCTGCGAGCGCACACCTCGTGTGACATGCGCCTCGATATAGTCCCGCGCAGTCTTCACCTGCCCCCACGCAATGCTGCCCAAGCGCCGTTGCGGCAAACGGGCGTGCTGGACAAGTCCGTCGGTGAGTCGCGAAACGAAATCGTCGACGAAGAGCTCATCCAGCTCGCGATCGAGCTCGCCAAGCGCCGCCAGCAACAGGCCGGCAAGGCGATTGTCTTCCACCACGGGATCATCGACGAAAGGCAGGCCGACACGCGCCGCCTCAAGGCATTGAAACAGCACCGACGGTTCCAGATACAGCATCCGGTACACGAGGCCGTCCTCGGTCGCTGCCCCGCCATCATGCAGTTCGTCCGGATGAAGAATGATTACCCGCCCGGGCAAGCTGTAGCGCTGTTCGCCACGATAACGGAATGTCTGCACGCCGCGCATGGTGACGCCAAGCGCATAGGTGTCGTGCCGATGCAGTTCGAAGGCATCGCCACGAAACTGCGCCTGGATGCGTTCGATGCCCGGATAGGCAGGCGCGGACAGGATGCGGTTGGCCTCCGGTGTCACGCACAAACGTTCAAGACCCTCGAAGATCTGTCCCGCTACATCCTCGTGCAATGTCCCATTTCCAGACTGCATGAAAGTGACCATCGATGTTCGATACCAAAATCGCGATCGTTCTGCGAAACGACCTTCAATCCTGGCAAAAGCTGAATGTAACGGCCTTTCTGTCGACAGGCATAGCCGGACAACATCCAGATATTATCGGAGAAGCCTATCGCGATCGCACCGGCAACGTCTACAACGCTTTGTCGATCCAGCCCATCATCGTGCTCTCGGCCGACAAGGAGAACATAGCCGCCATCCATCGCCGCTCGCTGGAGCGCGGCGTCACCTCTTCCATCTTCATAGAGGAAATGTTCTCAACCGGGCATGACGCGGCCAACCGCGCCGTCTTTGCCGAATTCGCGCCGGAAGATGCCAAGGTCGTCGGCATCGCCTTGCGCGCCGACAAGAAAATCGTCGACAAGATCACCAAGGGCGCCGACATGCATGCGTGATCGGACGCGCAAAGAAAACGGCCGGATCGCGAGACCCGGCCGTTTTTGTTCGGAAAGGCTTAACCGTTCTGCGTGATCGGTGCGATCTGGATCTCGACGCGGCGGTTCTGCGCGCGACCGGCCTCCGTTGCATTGGTTGCGACCGGCTGCGATGGACCGAAGCCAATGGCCGACATGCGGCGCTGATCGATACCCTGGCTGCCGAGGTAGGACGCGACCGATCCAGCGCGGCGTTCGGACAGATCCTGGTTATGCTGCAGGCTGCCGGTCGAATCCGTATGACCGTTGACGTCGATCAGCGTACGGTTGAACTTGCGCAGCACGATCGCGACGGAATTCAGCGTCGGGAAGAACTCCGGCTTGATCGCATCCTGGTCGATATCGAAGGTGATCGCCGAAGGCATGTTCAGGATGATGCGGTCGCCGACGCGGGTCACTGAAACGCCAGTGCCCTGCAGCTGTGCACGCAGTTCGGACTCCTGCTGGTCCATGTAGTTGCCGATACCGGCACCCGCGAGCGCACCGACGCCGGCGCCGATCAGCGCGGCATTGCGGCGCGAGGCCGGCGAATGACCGATCAGAAGACCGGCAACGGCACCGACGCCGGCACCGATCGCCGCACCGCCTGCGGTATTCGATACCTTCTGTTCACCCGTATAGGGGTCGGTGGTGGTGCATGCGTTCAAAAAGGCTGCCGCTAGGGCAAGAATGGCAATTTTCTTGATCATAGAATCGTCGCTCTCCGGTTCGATGGCCGCAGCAGATATGAAGCATTGCGGCGATATCATGAAGAGAAATCTTATCCAGACCCTTGTCCCCTGTGCATAGAGAGTCAGCTGAGCTTTTGCAGAAGCCGGCGCATGCGGACGTGCGGAGCCATTCACCCGCCAGCCCCGTCAATTTCAGCCGTTTGCTGCAATCAATGGTTCTGGAAGAGTTGCAGAACCGTATTGTAGCTCGCATTGGCGATCGACAGAGATTGCAGCCCGAGTTGTTGCTGAGCCTGCAGCGCCAGAACCTTGCTCGACTGCTGTTCCATATCGGCATCCACAAGTTTGCCGACCCCGCTGGTCAGCGAATCGTTGAGATTCCTGGCAAACTCGGTCTGAAGATTGATACGCGCCTCGAGGGAGCCGAAGGCGGATCCGATCGTCTTGAGCTGGTTCAGCATTCCCGTGACGGTATTGACCATGTCGACAATGGCGCCCCGGCTCGTATTCGCATCGAGCGAGATCTCCACCTGGCCGCTAGTATTGCCGTTCTTGCTGCTGATGAGCACATAATTCTTGGCCGCTCCGGCTTCGGTGGCGAAAGATGTCGACGTCAGCACGCCATATCCGCCGGTGCCGCTTGACTGATCGTCGATCAGATAACGCGCATCGGCCGAGGTGATTGGCCCCGTCGTCGAGCTGACGCCCGCATAGCTCAGCATGCCGATCTTTACGGTGCCATCGGTGCCGCGGATAAGGGAGCCTGGAATCTCATGGGGGTCAGTCGGATCCGCGCCATCTTGCAGCACGGTCCAGTTGACGCCGTTGAAGGTCGCCGACTCCCCGACGCTGCGCAACTGCTGCTTGAGCTGGGTGATCTCGTCGTTGAGTGTCGTTTTGTCGACGCTGGTCTCATAGGCGCCGACGAGCTTCGTCCTGATCTCGGTGACGACATCGATCGCGCTGCTGACACCCGTGGAAGCGGTGCTGACGGTCGAGGCGGCGAGACCTAACGCATCCTGAACCGACGAAATCGCGCCGATGTCGGTATGCGTCAAAGTCGAGATTTTCCAGTATGTGGCATTGTCTCTGGCCGACTGAACCCGCAGGCCCGACGACATCTGTCGTTCGGCATTACCCAGTTTGGTCTGGGTGTCCCTCAGCACTTCCAGCGCTGTATTCACAGAGGGACTGACCCTGATGAAGGTCGAAAAAATACTCACGGCACATGAACTCCGGACGCAACAATACGCAACAAATACAAGGAGACATCGGAACCTTGCCGCGGGCGCTCATGCGCGCGGGCCGAGCGTGTCGGCGAACGGGGAGTGAGGCGAAACAACGCCTGCGCTCCAGCGGTTACATACCGACATGATTAGCAAACATGCTTAAAAAAGCGCTAAACGATACCCCTGATTTACCATAAATAAGCGCAACGACTGCAATTGGCGCAACCTGCCGGTTCCGACCTACTCCGCCGCGCGAAGATTGGTCAGCCTCGCGCGCAGCGCCGCATCCGACATCTCATCATGCAGGCGCTGTTCCTCATGCGTCTGTGGCTTCGCAAAGCGGGCGATCAGCAGATAGGCGACGGGTGTGATGTAAAGCGTGACCAGGGTCGCAAACCCAAGGCCGCCGACAATGACCCAGCCGAGCGCGACGCGCGCTTCTGCGCCGGCCCCCTCGGCAAAGACAAGCGGTACGCCGCCAAGGATGGTCGCGATCATCGTCATCATGACAGGGCGCAGGCGCAGTGCGCAGGCCTTTTCGATCGCCTCGCGCACGCTTTCGCCCTTGTCGCGAAGCTGATTGGCGAACTCGACGATCAGGATGCCGTTCTTGGCCATGACGCCGACGAGCAGCACCAGGCCGATCTGGCTGTAGATGTTGAGGCTCGATCCGGTGATGACGAGCGCAAAGACGGCGCAGGCGAGACCGAGCGGCACCGTGGACATGATGATGACCGACGACAGCACGCTTTCGAACTGCGCGGCAAGCACCAGGAAGATGATGACAATGGCAAAACCGAAGGTCAGGGCCATGCCGCTGGAATTTTCCTCCAGTGTCGCCGCTTCGGCGAGCGGCATCAACCGCGAACCAGGCGGCAGGAGTGGCGTCGCGATCCGTGTCATCTCCTCGACCGCCTGCCCGAGCGACATGCCGTTCTTGAGCCCGGCCGTGATCGCAACCGAAGCCAGCTGCTGCTCGCGGGTCAGCTGCGGCGCAACCGCATTCTCCTTCAACGACGCAATGACCGACATCGGCACGATCTTGCCGTCGCCGGTCTTGAGGAAGACGTTTTCAAGATCCGTAGGATCATCGATGGGCCGCATCGTCGACGTCAACAGCACCGGATGGGATTCGCCAGCGACAAATACGTCGACGACGGAGCGACCCTCGAGCAGCGACTGCAAGGCCACTGAAAGACCTGAAATGTCGATCCCGAGATCGGAAGCGCGTTCGCGATCGATGGTGACGGAGACCTGAGCCTGTGTCGGCTCGTTGTTCAGCCGCGGCGTATCGAATTGGCCGGTCTTGTCGAGTTCCTGCACGAGTTTCAGCGCTGCGTCGGTCAGCGCTTCGTGATTGTTGCCGATGAGCGCCATCTGCACGCCGCTGCCGGCGCCACGGATGCGCAGGCTGTTGGCCTGGATGACATTGCCGCGAAGAGCCGGCACGCCGGCCATGGCCGTGTTGATATCGGCGACGATATCCTGCTGCGTACGATGACGCTCACTCCAGGGCGCCAGCGTCAGCACCATGAAGCCGCTGTTCTTCTGGCTGTTCATGCCTGAAATCGCGTAGATATTTCGTATGTCGCCGCTGTCCATCAGCGGCTGCAGCCGCTCTTCGACGCGCTGTAATTGATCCTTGGTATAATCGAGGCCTGCGCCTTGCGGCGTGGTGAGACGCAGCATGACCATCGCTCTATCCTCGCTCGGTGTCAGTTCGCTCTTGACGTTCACGAACGCCAGGACGGCTGCAGCCGAAAACACGGCACAGAAGACGATGACGACGAAAGGCGCATTGAGACAAGCCTTGAGGGTACGACGATAGACACCGGAGAAAAGCTCGCCGAAACGGCCGAGCACGCCATGCTCCTCGCGCATCTCCTTGGTCAGCATTCGCGAGGCAAGCATGGGGCACAGCGTCAGCGCCACGACCGACGACAGGCCGACGGAGAAGGCAAGCACGAAGCCGAATTCACGGAACAGGCCGCCCACCTGCCCCGGCAGGAAGGAGAGCGGAATGAACACGGCAGCAAGCGTGGCCGTCGCTGCAATGACGGCGAAGAAAACTTCGCGCGTGCCAAGCACGGCGGCAGCGCGAGGCCCGATCTTCTCCGCCCTGCGCCGCACGATATTCTCGAGCACGACGATGGCGTCATCGACCACGAGGCCGGTCGCAAGCACGATTGCCAGCAGCGTCAGGATATTGACCGAGAAACCGACCATGTAGAGCGCGGCAAGCGTGCCGATCAGCGCCACCGGCATGGTTACGACCGGGATCAGCGTCGCCCGCCAGTCGCGCAGGAAGAGATAGATGACTGCGGTGACGATCAAGGCCGACAGGACGAGCGCCAGCACGACCTCGTGGATCGCCCCCTGAATGAACAGGGCATCGTCGCTGGTGATGACGATGCGCGTACCCTCGGGCAGCGATTTAGACAGCTGCGCGACGACGGCCTTCACGCCTTCGGAAATATTCAAGGTATTCGACTGCGCCTGACGGATGATGCCGAGGCCAACGCCCTGCACACCGTTCGAACGCAGCGCGGTCGTGCCGTCCCTCGGTCCGAGCGTCACGGTGGCGACATCGGAAAGCCGCACGCGGTTCTTGATGATCAGCCGCGAGAAATCCTCCGGCGTCTGTAGTGCCGCCGTTGCACGCACGACGATATCCTGCCGCGCACTCTTCAGCGATCCGGCCGGTACATCGAGTGCTGCGGTCGCAAGCGCCGTCGTCAGGTCGCCGATGGTGAGACCTCGGCTCGCAAGGGCGGCCTGATCGACATCGATGCGGAAGATCTTCTCCTGATCGCCGTAAAGCTCGACATCGGCGACGCCTTCGACAGAGGCCAGCCGGTCGGTGATCTCCTTGTCGACGAGCTGTGT
This sequence comes from Rhizobium sp. AB2/73, assembly GCF_020871915.1. Classification (NCBI taxonomy): domain Bacteria; kingdom Pseudomonadati; phylum Pseudomonadota; class Alphaproteobacteria; order Hyphomicrobiales; family Rhizobiaceae; genus Rhizobium; species Rhizobium sp. AB2/73. The sequence goes on from NZ_CP067071.1 coordinate 1,936,937, forward strand.
CAGGTCATCCATCGTCATGGTGCTCGAGGTGACGGCAAGCCGCATGATCGGCTGCGAATCCGAATCCGCCTTGACGATCTGAGGCGCATCCGCCTGATCGGGCAATTGTTCGGTGATGCGACCGATGGCGTCGCGGACATCATTGGCGGCAACCGAAAGATCGGTCGCGTCGGAAAATTCGAGCGTTACCCGGCTCTGACCGAAGGACGAGCTGGAGGAGACCGACTTCAGACCGCTGACGCGGGCAACCGCCCCTTCGATGATCTTCGTCAGCTCCTGATCCACCGTCTGCGGCGATGCGCCATCGAATACGGTCCTGACGGTCACGACCGGACGGTCGACATCGGGCAGTTCTCGTACTTCGACGCCGAAATAGGCGGCAAGACCGGCGACGACCATCAGCGTGTTGAAGACCAGCGCCAGGATCGGCCGGCGTACGAAGAGTGCGGTAAAGGATTGCTTGGGCGCTGCCGAGCCGGCATCCGCCACATCGTCGCCATCGGTCATCATTGAGTGATGACCTCCTTGGCCTGAGCGACATCGCGGGCAAAGCGAACCTCGCCGCCTTCGGTCACGCGCTGCAATCCTTCGATGACGATGAGATCGCCATTGCGAAGATCGCCGCGGACCAGTACCGCATCCGGATTGCGTTGCACGATGCTGACGCGCACCTTCGAGGACTTGCCGTCAACGACGCGCCAGACATGCGCACCCGCCCCATCCCATTGGACGGCGAGCGGATCGACGGAGGGATAGGATTCGCCGGCAAAGCGCATGCCGACATTGAAGGACATGCCGGCGCGCAGAACATCGGAGGCGTTATCGATGCGGGCGCGCACGCGCAGCGTCCGGCTCGCGCCGTCAACACGATTGTCGACTGCCTCGACAACGCCCGAAAATACGCGCCCCGGCAATGCCACCGACGTCGCTTCCACCGGCTGGTCGACCTTGACTGTGTTGGCGAAGCGCTCCGGCACCCAGTAATCCACCAGGATTTCCGAGCGGTCGTCCAGCATCACGATATTGGTCGTTGTCGTCACATTGTCGCCGACGACCACAGGCACGATACCGACAATCCCGTCGATCGGTGCGACCACATCGCGGCGCTTCAGCGCCAGCTCGGCCGATTGCAGCGCCAGCTTTGCGCCCTGCTCCACGATCTCGGCATCGAAAACATCCATGCGCGAGACTGTGGATTTGATATTGCGGTAGAGCTGGGATTTTTCGACAGCGCTCTTCAGCGCCACTTCCGCCTGGCCGCGAGCGATGATCTGCTCGTCGTCGTCGAGACGCGCCAGCACCTGCCCCTGCTTCACCCTGTCGCCTGACTTAATGAGAATTTCCCGGATCGTACCCGCCGCTTGCGGCATGACGACGACCGAACGGATGGCGTCACCGGTACCGATCGCGCTCAGGCGATCGTTGACGACACCGCTGACCACAGGCTCGGTCACGACAAGCGGTATGTTCTGGCCGCGCCGTCCGCCGGAGCTTGCCTGCGTCTTCGCCCTCCCGTCCGCCGCGCCATCGCGCGGAGCAATCCAGGCCACGACAGTCTCGGGAACGCCGACCTTCTGCAGCAGGCCCGCCGCACTGGGCATGAAGGCCACGACAGCGGCGATGCCAGCTGCCAGCAAGAAAAAAGACAAGGAAAGCTGCTTCCAGGCGGTCATGCACGTCTCCGGCTCGTTGTGTCAGAGGCGATGAAATCGCGTCGTTGGTTTTTGTGACCCCTCATCCACCCAGCACACTTAACCAGGGGTCAATTTCGGCTCGGACGGCTCTATAAAGCAAGATTGTGCCCGATTTGCTGCAATATCGTGTTTTGAGCATATGCCGCAAGTTTCGCCGCAGATTATGACAAAGTTGTAATCTTGGTGCGGACAACGAGACGTTTTACCCGGTGAATGGACCGATCCATTTCCATATGAAAAACAGCGGCCGATCGAGCCTTATGCCCTGCGATGTGCACTTTTTGTTCTAGTTTCGGCCCGTTTCTTTTGCCTTTCGGGGTAGAATCATTACATTGGGCGGCATGACCATTGGACATGACGATATTCCCTTCTTTGACGAGGAGCCGGAGCACGTGGCACCGCGCCGTTCCGCGCCGACAGCCGGCAGCAACGGCGGCGGCATTGCGGCCCGCGCCATGGCGGCACGCGACAGCGGCCGCCGGCCCGATTATCTCTCGGGCCTCAATGCCGAACAGGCGGAAGCCGTGGAAACGCTCGACGGCCCCGTGCTGGTGCTTGCGGGCGCCGGCACCGGCAAGACACGCGTGCTGACGACACGCATCGCTCATATCCTCTCCACAAACCGCGCCTTCCCTAGCCAGATCCTCGCCGTCACCTTCACCAACAAGGCGGCTCGCGAGATGAAGGAACGTATTGCGCTGCTGGTCGGCGGCGCGGTCGAAGGCATGCCCTGGCTCGGGACCTTCCACTCGATCGGTGTGAAGCTGTTGCGTCGTCATGCGGAACTGGTCGGTCTAACCTCCAGCTTCACCATTCTCGACACCGACGATGTCGTCCGGCTGATCAAGCAACTGATCCAGGCCGAAGGGCTCGACGACAAGCGCTGGCCGGCCAAGCAGTTTGCCGGCATGATCGACACATGGAAGAACAAGGGCCTGAGCCCCGCCGATATTCCGGAAGGTGACGCCCGCGCCTTTGCCAACGGCAAGGGCCGCGAACTCTATGCGGCCTACCAGAACCGCCTGAAGACACTGAACGCCTGCGACTTCGGCGACCTTTTGCTGCATCCGATCAATATGTTCCGGCAGAATCCTGATATCCTCAAGGATTATCACCAGCGCTTCCGCTACATCTTGGTCGATGAGTATCAGGACACCAACACGGCGCAATATATGTGGCTGCGCCTGCTGGCGCAGCGGCAGAAAGGCGAGCCGCAGAATGTCTGCTGCGTCGGCGACGACGACCAGTCGATCTATGGCTGGCGCGGCGCGGAGGTCGACAATATCCTGCGCTTCGAGAAGGATTTTCCAGGCGCCAAGGTCATCAAGCTCGAGCGCAACTATCGCTCCACAGAGCATATTCTCGGTGCCGCCGCGCATCTGATCGCCCATAATGAAGGCCGGCTCGGCAAGACGCTGTTCACCGACCGCTCCGAACCGGACGACATCAAGGTGCAGGTGCACGCCTCCTGGGATTCCGAGGAGGAAGCGCGCGCCATCGGCGAAGAGATCGAGCAGCTCCAGCGCAACAAACACAATCTCAACGATATCGCCATCCTCGTGCGCGCCTCCTTCCAGATGCGCGAGTTCGAAGACCGTTTCGTGACGCTCGGCCTGAACTATCGCGTCGTCGGCGGCCCGCGCTTCTACGAGCGCCTCGAAATCCGCGACGCCATGGCCTATTTCCGCCTCGTCTGCCAACCGGCCGACGACCTCGCCTTCGAGCGCATCATCAATACACCGAAGCGCGGCCTCGGCGACACCACGGTTCGCGCCCTGCATGATTACGCCCGCGTGCGCGATATCCCGATGCTGGCGGCAGCGGCCGATATCATCGAGACGGATGAGATGAAGCCGAAGGCACGTAAGGCGCTGTTCGACGTCGTGCAATCATTCCGCCGCTGGCAGGGCCTGCTCGAGAATACGCCGCATACCGAGCTTGCCGAGCAGATCCTCGAAGAGTCCGGCTATACGGACATGTGGAAGAACGACAAATCGGCGGAAGCGCCGGGGCGGCTTGAAAACCTCAAGGAACTCATCCGTTCCATGGACAGCTTTGAATCCATGCGCGGCTTCCTTGAACACGTCGCCCTTGTTATGGATGCCGAGCAGAACGAAAATCTCGACGCCGTCTCCATCATGACGCTGCACTCTGCCAAGGGTCTGGAATTCGACACGGTGTTCCTGCCCGGCTGGGAGGAAGGCCTGTTTCCGCATCAGCGCTCGCTCGACGAAAGCGGTCGCGCCGGTCTCGAGGAAGAGCGTCGCCTCGCCTATGTCGGCATCACCCGCGCCAAGCGCCGCTGCCACATCTGGTTCGTCTCCAACCGCCGCATTCACGGCCTCTGGCAATCGACGATCCCCTCCCGCTTTCTCGACGAACTGCCGGAAACGCATGTTCAGGTCGCCGAAGTCGAGCAATCCTATGGCGGATACGGTCGCGGCGGATACGGCCAGTCCCGCTTCGACAAGGCCGATCCCTTCGCCAACACCTATTCCACGCCCGGCTGGAAACGCGCCCAGGCCAACCGCAACGATGCGACCCGCGACAACTGGGGCAGCCGCTCCGGCCACGCCGTCGAGCGCATCGGCTACGGCGAGAGCGGCCCGAAGGTGCGCACCATAGACGGCGAGCTGGTGGCCAAATCCACTTCCGCCGAACCCTCCAAATTCGCCATCGGCGACCGCGTCTTCCACATCAAATTCGGCAACGGCAATGTCTCTGAGATCGAGGGCAACAAGCTGACGATCGAATTCGACCGCGCGGGGCAGAAAAGGGTTTTGGATGGGTTTGTCGAGCGGGTTTGACGGTAAAGCTGTCTGGTTTGGGACCAGAGGGTGGCCATCAACCGTTAGGCTGATTGTGGATCTCCTCCCCACCCACACACTCCGTCCAACCACAAGCGCGGCACTTTATACATCGGCGTCACCGCCGATCTCGAGCGCCGCATCTACGAACATCGCGAAGGCCTGACACCGGGCTTTGCCTGGAATACGGATGCACACGGCTCGTCTGGTATGAAGACCACGCCGACATCGTTTCAGCCATACAACGCGAAAAATCGCTGAAACGCTGGTATCGCCAATGGAAGATCGAGCTGATCGAAAGAGCCAATCCCGATTGGCGGGATATACTACGAGCTCTGGTGAAGCTTAAGCCTCACGCTTCCCGATCGTCTGCGTATCCCGGCCCCTCGATCATAGTCCGAATCCTGCACTTTTAACGGTACCGGATAACAACGCACAAAGCTCTCCCGCCCCGCTGCACGATCTCAGTTACGTCCGCCATTTGCCCTGATGATCTGGCCGTTGACCCAGCCACTCTGCGACCCGGCCAGAAACGATACGATATGGGCGATATCCTCCGGCATCCCGAGGCGCCCGAGCGGAATGTCGTTTATCAGCCGCTGGATCAGCGCCTCGGACCGCCCCTTGAACAGCAATTCGGTCGCGATCGGTCCCGGCGCGACCGCATTGACCGTGACACCGCGTGTGCCGAGTTCCTTGGCTAGGATATGGGTCATCGCCTCCACTGCCGCTTTGGTCGCCGCATAGACGCCATTGCCGGGGGAGTAGTGACCGATAATGCTCGTGGAAAGATTGATGATGCGGCCGCCATCCCGCACCCGCTTCGCCCCTTCTCGCATTCCATTGAAGGTCCCTGTCAGATTGACCGCGAGCTGCTGCCGAAAATCCTCATCCGAGACCTCGGCCAGTGGCGAGAATTTGCTGATCCCGGCATTGTTGACGAGCACGTCGACCGTTCCGAACTCCGCTTCGGCGCGATCGAACAATGCCGTTATTGCCGCGGCGTCGCTAACATCGGCACGGATTGCAATCGCGCGGCCGCCTGCCGCCGTGATGCCGGCAACAACATCGGAGGCCTCTCCGGAACCCGATGCGTAATTGACGACGGTCTGAAAGCCGTCTTCGGCAAGCTGCCTCGCAATGGCTGCCCCAATCCCTTTGGATGCACCGGTTACGATCGCCGTTCTAATTTCGTTGGGCATGCGTCAATCTCCTTGTCGTTCGCACACGCGTTGTCGATCATGCCCGGGCACTCAATCCCGGCATGTCGCTGAAACGCTTGTTTCGTTGGGTCGCGAACTGTAATATGAGCGATAATTCGCTTTTTGCTACTCGCATTCCGGAATCATGTCCGAAGGCCCTCTCCATAGCCGTGCCGCGCCGAGAAAAGCGCCAAGACAAGCCCGCTCGCTCGCAACAGTCGAGGCGATCGTGGAGGCTGCAGCTCGCATTTTGGAGGAGCGTGGCCATGAGGCTTTCTCCACCAATGCCGTTGCGGAAAAGGCGGGCGTCAGTGTCGGCTCGCTCTATCAGTATTTTCCGCGCAAGGATGCGTTGATCGGAGCCTTGATCTTGCGCGAAACTTCGCGCCTCGTCGCAGAGGCGGAAATTGCCGCCGACAAGCCCACCGGCAGCGAGGCCTTGTCGGCGCTCATCCTCCCCTGCGTCGAGCAACAGCTTCGCAGGCCGGCACTAGCCCGCTTGCTCGATTTCGAGGAAGCGCGCCTGCCGCTCGATGCTGCCACCGAAGCGATCAAAAGGCGCTTCTTCGAGCTCACCCGCGCAACCCTGCTGCGGCCGGATCTGCCGCCGCAGGACGATATCGATGTGACGAGCCGCGATGTGGTCGCCATCATCAAGGGAATGGTGGATGCCGCCGGAGAGCATGGCGACCAGGATAGATACCAGCTGGCTCTGCGCGTGAAACGCGCCGTTCTTGGCTATTTGCATAGCGTCGACAAGCTCAGCAACCCGCCCTGATCGAGTGCGCAGCCCAAAAGCAAAAGGCACGCCTAGACATTCCGACTTTGCAAGCGATTGCATTGCAGCATTGCAAAATCCGCATGCCTAGCAAGCTACCAATAGCGGACCAATCGATTATATCGATTGAAGCGGCTTCGAGGTTCCACGTTTCCCGTGGGATCCCGGCAAGCCGCTGCCAGCTCTTCTTTCGGCCCGTTCGGGCTTTTCGTCCGGCTCGAATCTCGAAGCCTGGCAACAACAAGAACCGAGGATTAAAAAGTGGCCGGCTCAGCAACAAGCTCTGCGCCCACCAGCGCGCGTGCATCCGCACACCAAGGCCAGGGCAATTACCAATTCGCGCTTATCGCACTCACCTCACTCTTTTTCATGTGGGGCTTCATTACTTGCCTGAACGATATTCTGGTCCCGCACCTGAAAAGCGTCTTTCAGCTCAATTACACGCAGGCAATGCTCATCCAGCTTTGCTTTTTCGGCGCATACTCCATCATATCGCTGCCTGCCGGCACGCTCGTGAAGCGCATCACCTATAAATGGGGCATCGTCGTCGGCCTTGCGATCGCGGCCGTCGGCTGCGCCCTGTTCATTCCTGCCGCCACCTACCGCGTCTACGCCCTGTTCCTGGGCGCGCTGTTCGTGCTCGCCACCGGCATCACGATCCTGCAGGTTGCCGCAAACCCCTATGTCACCGTATTGGGACCGCCGGATACGGCCGCCAGCCGCCTGAACCTGACGCAGGCCTTCAACTCGCTCGGCACAACGATTGCCCCCTACTTCGGCGCGATGTTGATCCTGTCTGCTGCGACAGCTGCAGCCACCAACGCGACACCGGAACAGCTCGACGCCATGCGGCTAGCGGAAGCCGGCGCGGTCAAATTCCCCTATCTGCTCCTTGCCGCCGCTTTCCTGGTGCTCGCGGCCGTCTTTGCGGCGCTGAAACTCCCGCAAGTCGAGGATGAGGAGACCATCGAGCCGATGCGCGGCGGCGGCTCTGCCTGGCAGTATCGCCATCTCGTGCTCGGCGCTCTCGGCATCTTTGTTTATGTCGGTGCCGAAGTCAGCGTCGGCAGCTTCCTGGTGAATTTCCTCAGCCAGCCCGATATCGCGCATCTCTCCGAGGCCGATGCCGCCCATTACGTCTCCTATTTCTGGGGCGGCGCGATGGTCGGACGCTTCGTCGGCTCGGCAATCATGCGCCACATCGATGACGGCAAGGCGCTTGCCTTCAATGCTGTCGCAGCGATCATCCTCCTGCTGGTGACGGTGCTGACGACGGGTCATGTCGCCATGTGGGCCGTGCTGGCGATCGGCCTGTTCAACTCGATCATGTTCCCGACGATCTTCAGCCTGGCGCTGCACGGTCTCGGCAAATATACGAGCCAGGGCTCGGGCATTCTGTGCCTTGCCATTGTCGGCGGCGCGATCCTGCCTGTTATCCAGGGCGGCCTTGCCGATACGATCGGCATCCACCTCGCCTTCCTGATGCCGATCATCTGCTACGTCTACATTGCCTTCTATGGCCTCAAGGGCCACAGGCCGGCATAAGCCTTCACACACCATCGCGCCTCGCCGCCTTCATCGGCGGGGCGCAAAGGGCTTGATCCGAAGCGCGCCGCTTGGCATCGTGCAGCGCAACAAAACGGAAGGACAGGTCTCATGAAAGCGCTGCTGCTCATCGACATCCAGAACGGCTTCTGCCCGGGCGGCAAGCTTCCCGTGCCGGATGGAGATCAGGTGGTGCCTGTCGCCAACAGGCTCATCGACAGCGGCCAATACGATCTCGTCGTCGCCTCGCAGGACTGGCATCCGGCCGGTCACGGCAGCTTCGCTTCCGCTCATCCAGGCAAAAAACCTTTTGAGATCGGCACACTGTCAGGCAAGCCGCAGATGATGTGGCCCGATCATTGTATCCAGAATAGCAAAGATGCCGAGTTTCATCCCGATCTCCATATCGGCTCCGTCGATTTCATCCAGCAGAAGGGCCAGAACCCCGCCGTCGACAGCTATTCCGCCTTCCGTGACAACGATCAGGCCGCCCTCACCGGACTGGCCGCCTATCTGCGCAACAAGGGCGTCACCGAACTCGACCTTTGCGGGCTGGCAACCGATTATTGCGTCAAGTTCTCGGCGCTCGATGCCGTTGAAATGCTGCCCGGCGTCGCAGTCCGCTTCATCGAAGATGCCAGCCGAGGCATCGATCCCGCCGGCGTCAAAGCGGCAATCGACGAGATGCGAGCCCGCGGCGTCACCATTGCCAGCAGCAAGGACGCGCTTGCGTAAAATCGCGCGAAGCACGCTAAACCTTCTCTAAATAAAATGGTGCAAGCTATGTCCCATCAATAAGATATCGGGATCTTTAGCGTGCAGTCGATTGTCATCAACGGGCGTTTTCTCGGCCAGCCTCTGTCCGGTGTACAGCGCTTTGCGCGCGAATTGACCCTGGCGCTCGATCGCAAGATCTCCTCAGGCGCACTGCCTGCTTCTCTGAAAGGGGTGCGCTGGCGTTTGGCGGTGCCGCGCAATACGCCTGTCGATATGAGGCTTTCGGCGATAGAAATCGATAGCTTCGGTTCCGGCCCCGGCCATCTCTGGGAGCAAACAGCGCTGCTTTCACACTCGCACGGCAGCCGTCTCATCGGCTTTGGCGGCAGCGGCCCACTTCTGCATCGCCGCCAGGCCGTCGTCATCCATGACGTGACGATCTTCCGCCATCCGCAATCCTTCAAGCGCAGCTATAGGCTGCTGCACAGTGCACTTGGGACCGTGCTGACGCGCACCGCCAAGATCGGTACCGTCTCCGAATTCTCGCGGCAGGAGCTCGCCTCGGTGTTTCGAGTTCCTTCTGCCGGTATCGACGTCGTCTACAATGCGGTCGATCATTACGCCGCCATCGAGCCTGATGAGGCCGTCATGCAGCGGCTTGGTCTGAAAACCAACGGCTTCTTCCTACTCGTCGGCACGATGAAGCCGAACAAGAACCTCGATTTCGCAATCCGCGCCTTCGAGGCGCTTAACGATGAGAATCAGAAGCTCGTGGTCGTCGGCGGCTCCGCACCGACCGTCTTCAAATCGGATAACCAGCAATCGAACGACAGCCTGCTTTTTCCCGGTCGGCTCACCGATGCGGAAATCGCCGCCCTGGAGCGCCATGCCACAGCTTTCGTTTTCCCGAGCCTTTACGAAGGGTTCGGTATCCCGCCGCTGGAGGCGATGACACAGGGCTGCCCGGTGCTTGCGGCCGATATTCCCGCCGTGCGTGAGGCGTCGGGCGATGCCGCGCTCTACTTCGATCCCTTCCGACAGGAGGAACTTGTCTCCGCCATGCGGCGGATCGCGACGGACGAGACATTGCGCCAGGATCTGCGTCGACGCGGCCATGAGAACGTTACGCGCTTCTCCTGGGATGGCAGCGCAGATCGCGTCCTGTCCATTCTGGAAGATCTCTAAGGGATTTCAGGACCGGGACTGCGGCCGGAACATGGTGACGAAATAGCTGTAAAGACCGAGCAGGCAGAAGAGCGCGCCCCCGACAACGCCGATAGCCACAGATATCCAGAGCGAATAGCCAAAACCGGCCGTTGCCAGCACCGGCAGGGCCAGCCCGATGCCCGACAGAACGACGGGCGGCCAGACGAAATCAAAGGCAAGAGACATCATCACCTTGACGCCGATCGTCATGGCACAAAGCGCGCCAATCATGCCGCCGGCCATGAGGGCAGCATCGCCGAAGGAACCGAGATAACCGCCGATGAGCGTGCCCGCATTCAGCAGCGCGCAATCCAGCGCCGCGAGCAGGAAAATCGTCAATAGTCGATGCTGCAGATGCGCCGGGGTGGGCATCATGTTGGCCGTCAGCGCGCGGCATGTCGCAAGGCCGATGACAAAGGGGGCGACGGCAAGAAACTCTTTGCGCAAACCGGCGGCAATGACCAATTGCCCGACCGGCTGCAGCAGCGCGAAAATGCCGGCGGCGGTCATCAGCGTCAGACCGGTCAGCAGCGAGTAATATTCCCCAAGCTGCTTGGCAAAGGCAGGGGTTCGCCCATCGCGATCATAGGTCGTGACGACATCGGGATATTGAATGGCCTGCAGCGCAGAGACGATCAGGACGAAGGGTCTCTGCAGCAGATCAAGCGCCAGAAGTGCGCCGGCAGCGCCACCCGCTCCCAGCGTGGCCGTGAGGATCGATTTCAATCCCAACGGCGTCAACATGCCGATAATGGAGGCGCTCGCGGCAACGCTGCCATAGACGAAATGCTTGCGTACCAGCGCCTTCTCGAACGAAGCCGCCTCGTGAAGACTGTTGCGGCTCAGAAAAGCGGCAAGGAGCCCATAGGCAAGATAGCCGGTCATCAGACCGATGACGGTGCATGTGAAAGTCGGAGCAACGGCGGCGCCCGCAAGCGTACCGATTGCCAGAATCGTCGCGCGCGAACCCTGAAGCCGCGAAAAGACGCGAAATTCCTGACGGAAGCGCAGCATGGTGAGATGCAGGTCGCTGCCGCCCTGGAAGATCGCAACGAGCCCGCCAAGCACGGCAATCTCTGCCGAGACCGAAAAGAGGATCGAGACGGAAGCGGCAATCAGGCAGATTGCCGAGCATGCCGCGAATTCTACCGTCAGCGCCTTGCGCTCCAGCGCCTCGCTCCCTGGCCCCTGCCCGGGATAGAAGCGACTGCAGGCAAAGCGAACCCACTCGAAGCAGAGGATCGCCGCAAACTGGCTGATCGAGATGAACAGCGAATAGGCCGCATAGTCCGCCGGAGCCAGCAGATGTGCCACCGCGATCAGCAGCCCGAAAGCCACCGCCGCCTGATAGAAATATGCCGCCAACGCCACGATCTTTGCCATGGCGGCAGATAACAGGAAAAGATTGAGAAAAGCGCTAATCTGAAAGGGCGAAGCGGAGCCGATATTGAAACCATGGCCCAAAATGCCGGCATCGTCATGACATCGTACCGATTATTTCCGTTTTACCTCTTCGCCTATCCAGGCAATCACCGTCTCAAGTGCAGAGGACTTCCGATAACGTGGCCAGACGAGATAAAAGTCGGAAGGACCGTTTAGCGATCCCTGAATTATCTGCGTCAGCCGGCCTTCCGCTAGGTCACGCACGACGAAATCGCGGTTTGCAAGCACGATGCCGTGTCCCGCGATAGCGGCCTCGATCGCATGCGAAGTCTGATTGAAACTGATCCCTTTATAGGATGCCTGCGAAGCCCGCCCGAGATGCCTGTCGATAAACTCGGGCCAGGAATTATGTGCATCGTGAAGGAGCACGTAGCCTTCCAGCTCCTCCGGTGTCTTCGGTGGCTTTCGATCATGCAGCAGCACAGGGCTGCAAACGGCAATGATTTCCTGCTCGAAGAGCAGCTCCGCAGCAAGTCCCGGTCCAAAAGGTGGTCGCCCATAACGGACCGCAAGGTCTACCCCTTCCGCCTGGAAACTCGATATGCGTTCTGTCGCGAGAATGTGGAGATCGAGACCGGGATGACGGGCTGTAAAATCCGGCAGGCGCGGGATCAGCCATTTCGATGCGAATGTCGGCGTGGTGCTGATGGTGAGCCTGACAGGTTGCGGGCTGAGCTCACCCGTCGCGCGGGCGATGATTTCAAAGGCACGCCTGATATCGGCAATATAGCCTCGCCCCTCGCCCGTCAGAGCCAAAGCCCGCGGCATCCGCTCGAATAGTTTTACGCCGAGCTCGGCTTCCAGCCCGCGGACTTGCTGTGCGACCGCACCTTGCGTCACTCCGAGCTCTTCGGCCGCCAACCTGAAACTGCAATGGCGCGCGGCGACCTCGAATGCCTTCAAGGCATTCAGGGAGGGAAGTTTACCCGGTGAACCATTCATGCGATAGTTTTTCTACTGACAGATAAGAATTTAGCTGCTTGGCCCTCACGCGAAGAAGATGATATTTCATCGGCAGATTTAGGGCAATCGATCCTGCGGGAGCCAGACGAGAAGGGAAGCACAGATGTCGATAGAAAAAGTGGCTATTATCACTGCGGGCGGCAGCGGCATGGGCGCTGCAAGCGCTAGGCGCCTTGCCGCCGATGGCTTCCGTGTCGCCATCCTCTCCTCCTCCGGAAAGGGCGAGGCTATCGCTCAGGAGCTTGGCGGCATCGGCGTCACCGGTTCCAACCAGTCCAACGACGATCTCAAGCGGCTGGTCGATGCGACGATGGAAAAATGGGGACGCATCGATGTGCTGGTCAACAGCGCCGGCCACGGCCCCCGCGCTCCGATCCTCGACATCACCGACGAGCAATGGCACACCGGCCTGGACGTCTATCTGATGAACGTCATTCGCCCGGTCCGCCTCGTCGCGCCCATCATGCAGAAGCAGAAGTCCGGCGCCATCGTCAACATTTCCACCGCCTGGGCCTTCGAACCGTCGCCAATGTTCCCGACTTCGGCCGTGTTCCGGGCTGGTCTCGCCTCCTATACGAAGATCTTTGCCGACACCTATGCCGCCGACAATGTGCGGATGAACAACGTCCTGCCCGGCTGGATCGACAGCCTGCCGGCGACAGAAGAACGCCGCGGCAGCGTGCCCATGAGGCGCTACGGCACCAGCGCAGAGATCGCCGCCACCGTCGCCTTCCTCGCCTCAGATGGCGCCGGCTACATCACCGGTCAGAATCTCAAGGTCGATGGCGGATTGATGCACTCGGTCTAGCTACGCAAGACAGCATCATCTCGTTTTCGCTCTCTCAGGCACTGCTTGGGAGAGCGATTTTGTTTGGAGCGCGATAGCGGAGATCAAATCGCCTTGGTTGGCCGGGCGCGGGCGAATTGCCTTTCTGCACTGCACACGTTAGAAGTCCCGGCAATTTTAGGGATGGAAAGGGGCAATGCGGAAACGACGTTGCTTGGGGAGGAGTGCCATGATGGAGATCGTTCACACGATAGCCGCTTTACGCGAACGGCTCGACGTGCAACGCAAAGCCGGCAGAAAAATCGGCCTGGTGCCGACCATGGGCTACCTGCATGCCGGCCACATGGAACTCGTCTCTCGCGCCAAGGCCGAGAACGACGTCGTCGTCACCTCCATTTTCGTCAATCCGCTGCAGTTCGGCGCCAATGAGGATCTGGCGAAATATCCGCGCGATCTCGAACGCGACGGCGCCATGTTGCGCGATGCCGGTGTCGACTATCTCTTCGCACCTGGTGTTGCAGATATGTATCCGCGTCCGATGCAAACTGTGGTCGACGTGCCGAAACTCGGCGCGGAACTGGAAGGCGCAGTTCGCCCGGGCCATTTCGCCGGCGTCGCCACCGTCGTCACCAAGCTCTTCAACATCGTCCAGCCGGACAGCGCCTATTTCGGCGAGAAGGATTATCAGCAGGTAACGATCATCCGCCGTATGGTCGAGGATCTGGCCCAGCCTGTCCGGGTCGTACCGGTGCCGACCGTTCGCGACGCCGATGGCCTGGCCCTCTCCTCGCGCAATGTCTATCTGTCGAAGGAAGAGCGTGCCGCCGCCGTTATCGTTCCCAATGCATTGGCGGAAGCCGAGCGGCTATATGATCTCGGGGTGAATGACCCCGTCGCACTCGAAGAGGCGCTGCGCGCTTTCATCGAAAAGGAGCCGCTCGCGACCGTGGAAGTCGCCGCCGTCCGCCATCCTGAAACGCTGGAACCATTGAGTAAACTGCAGGGGCAGCCAATCCTCATTGCCTTGTTCGTCCGCATCGGCACCACCCGCCTGCTTGACAATCGGGTTATCGGCAGCAGATCCGCCAACGAAGGGACCGCCTGAGATGAGCACTGTCGGACATGCCAAGCGTATCACGCCCGCCGCCATCGAGGCGATGAAGGGCACGCGCCCGATCGTCAGCCTGACGGCTTATACGACGCCGATTGCCCGCCTGCTCGATCAGCATTGCGACCTGCTTCTCGTGGGTGATTCCCTCGGCATGGTGCTCTACGGCATGGAGACGACCGTCGGCGTCACGCTGGAGATGATGATCGCCCACGGCCAGGCCGTCATGCGTGGCACAAAACATGCCTGCATCATCGTCGACATGCCCTTCGGCTCCTACCAGGAGTCGAAGGAGCAGGCCTTTCGCAATGCCGCCCGAATCTTGAAGGAAACCGGCTGCGATGGCGTGAAGCTGGAGGGGGGCGAGGAAATGGCTGAAACCGTGGCCTTCCTGACGTCTCGCGGTATTCCGGTCTTCGGCCATGTCGGCCTGATGCCGCAGCAGGTGAATACGACCGGCGGTTATCGCTCGCTTGGACGCTCGGACAAGGAAGCAGACAAGATCCGGCGTGACGCCAAGGCGATCTCGGAGGCCGGCGCCTTCGCCATGGTCATCGAAGGCACGATCGAGCCGCTCGCCCGCGAGATCACCGCCGCCGTTGCCATTCCCACCATCGGTATCGGCGCATCCGCCGCCTGCGATGGGCAGATCCTCGTTTCCGACGACATGCTCGGCCTGTTCAACGATTTCAAGCCGCGCTTCGTCAAGCATTTCGCGGAGCTGGCGCCCATGATCTCGAAAGCGGCTGAAGCATATGCCGAGGAAGTGAAGGCTCGCACTTTCCCGGCTATTGAGCATACGTTTCAGCCGAAAAAGTGAGGCACCATCAGCTCTTGGGGGGCTCTTTCTCCAGCAGATAGATCGCTTCGCCGAAGTCCTCCATCTTGCTCATAAATGCCGCATGGGCATCCCGCAGCCCCTGATTGTAATAATAGGGACCGATCTCGGCGGTGAAGAAATCGAGCAGGAATTCAGCGGGCAAGGTGCCGAGCGTCTGATCCAGCTCGTCGGCGAAATAGCGCTGAAGGCGGGCAACCATGGCTGCCTTCTCCTCCTTCGAAAAGGTGATCTTCTTCATCTTTCCATCTCTCATTTTGCGAGCGGTCTCCAAGCGCTGGATCAAGGAAATCAATTGATCCATCAAGGAAATTCAATTGCTGGTTCCACGGGTACGGCTTACACCTCCGGCCATTGAACAGCGCGGCAGCAAATACGCAAGGGTGCAACAATCGTTGCTTTCATGCGGAATGCCGCCCTCGACCCGACATCTTGGCGAGAGCGCCGGATTTTCCACAAAGGACAAGCGGACCATGAGTCGCGCGGAATTTCTTGAAGGCTTGAAGGGCGGCATTCCCGTCGGCCTCGCTGCTGCGCCCTTTGGCGCCCTTTTCGGTGCGCTGGCGCGCGATCAAGGCATGTCCCTTGGCGAACTAACCCTGATGAGCGGCACCGTCTATGCCGGCGCCAGCCAAATGGTGGGCATAGACCTCTTCGGCCACAATGTTCAGGCTTGGCTCATCGTGCTGTCGATCCTGGCGGTGAATTTTCGCCATGTACTCTATTCGGCGGCGATCGCTCGCTACATCAGGCATTTTTCAGCGGTGGAGAAGTTCTTCACCTTTTTCCTGCTGGTCGATCCCCAATTCGCCGAAACGATCAAGCGCCATGAAAGCGGCAAGCCGGTGACTTTCGCCTGGTATATCGGCTTTGCGGCGGTGATCTATGTTCCCTGGGTGGTGGTGAGCCTGATCGGCGGTCTTCTCGGCAGTTTCATCGGCGATCCCAAAGCCATCGGCCTCGATATCCTTCTGCCGGTCTATTTCCTCGGCATCGTCATGGGCTTCCGCACGCGGGACAATTTCCTGCCTGTTGTCGCCGTCAGCGCCGTGGCATCAGCCATAGCCCATCGCTATGTCGGCTCGCCCTGGCATGTCAGCATCGGCGCATTGGCGGGCGTCGCGCTTGCCGCAACGCTGCCGCCGGTGAAGGCGAATCGCAAGCCTGATATCGCGCACGAAAGCCACGAGATCTGACCATGTTCGACTTCAATTCGCATATGGTCCTGCTGATTGCGGCTGCAGCGGTGGTGACCTTCCTGACGCGCATCGGCGGTTATATCCTGATCGTCAAGATGACCCGCATTCCGCCGCGTGTCGAAGCCGCGCTGAATGCCGTGCCCGCCGCCGTACTCACGACCCTCGTCGCACCCGCTTTCTTCGTCGGCGGCTGGGATACGAAGGTGGCAATGGTTGCCGCCCTTCTTGTCGGCCTGCGCTATCCCTCGACCTATATGCTGGTCGCTGGATGGATCGTCGTCATGGCATGGCGCCATTCCATAGGCGTCTGACACGGCTCCCACCCCTTTTCCAGTTGGGATGGGATTCGTATTTCTCAGTGGCTAAGCTCAAGGGTGGCATTTTCCAGCCACGCCCGTATGTCGTGATCATGGATCAGCGGCATCAGCGCCTCGCGCGTCCGAGCGTGATACTCGTTCAGCCAATGCAGCTCCTCATGTGTCAGCAGTTCCACCAGCACCAGGCTGCGATCGATCGGGCAGAAGGTCAACGTCTCGAAGCCGAGCATCGGCATGTCACCACCCTCGATCTCCTCCGGCTCACGGATATAGATCAGGTTTTCGATGCGAATGCCGAAGTGACCTGGACGATAGTAGCCGGGTTCGTTGGACAGGATCATGCCAGGAAGCAGCTCCTGGACGGCGAGACGCGCAATGCGCTGGGGCCCTTCATGGACTGACAAATAGGAGCCGACGCCGTGGCCGGTGCCATGCGCGAAATCGACGCCCGCCTTCCAGAGCGCGATGCGCGCCAGTGGATCGAGATCGCAACCGCGCGTACCCTTGGGGAAACGCGCCGTGCTGATGGCAATCATTCCCTTCAAGACCAGCGTGAAGAGGCGCTTGTGCTCTTCCGACACGGCACCGATGCCAACGGTGCGGGTGATGTCGGTCGTGCCGTTGATATATTGCGCGCCTGAATCGATGAGGAACAGCTCACCGGCTTGGATCAGCCGATCACTCGCCGTGGTCACGCGGTAATGCATGATGGCCGCGTGTTCGCCCGCACCGGAGATCGTATCAAAGGAGATGTCCTTGAGCGGGTTCTGCATGCTTTCGCCGACGCGGGCGCGGCAGGCTTCCAGCCTTTCTGCAGCGGCGATTTCCGTCACCGTTCCCGGCTTGCTCGTCTCCAGCCAGTAAAGGAACTCGACCATTGCCGCGCCGTCCTGCAGGTGCGCCGCGGCCGATCCGTTGATTTCGGCGGCATTCTTGCAGGCACGTGGCAGCCTGGCGGGATCACTGCCCTCCACGACCTCTCCACCTTCACGACGAATGATATCGGTCAAGGCATAGGAAGCGAGATCCGGATCAACCAAGATTCGCCCGCCATTCACAGCCGCAGCGGCCAGACGCTTGGTAAGTTCGGAAGGCGGCAGCTGCTGGCAGATCTGCGCGAGATAGGCTTCCGCCTCGACCTTGGTCTTGCGCTTGTCAAGGAAAAGCTCCGCTTCGGTTTCCGCATAGATGATGGCGCGGGCCAAGGGGTGCGGCGTGTGCGGCACGTCGCTGCCGCGGATATTGAAGATCCAGGCGACGGAAGACGGATCGGTAATCAGCGCAGCCTTGAGATTCTTTTCCTTGAGGCCGCTCGCAATCGTTGCAAGCTTGTCCTTGGCGAGGATACCGGCCTGAGCGATATCCTGAATGATAACATTGCCCAACGGCTCGGCCGGACGGGCCGTCCAGAGCTTGTCGAGCGGATTATGAGGCAGGAAGACGAGCTTGCCGTCGATCTCGGCCAGCGCCTTTTCCAATCGGCGTACTTCGGCACCCGTATGCAGCCATGGATCGATACCGAGGCGGAAGCCCTTCTTCGCATGACGCGGCAGCCAGACATGTGGCGGCTCGTTCACCAGATCGCCGCCGGTGAAGACGCTGCGGTCCACCTGTTCGGCAAGCTGCGTCACATACCGGCCATCCACAAAGACCACGGCCTGAGAGTGTGTGATAAGCGCAACACCCGCCGATCCTGTGAAGCCCGTGAGCCATGCGAGACGCTCCGAGCATTTGGGCACGTACTCGCCTTGATATTCGTCAGCACGCGGCACCAGGAAGCCGTCAATGCCGAGATCGCCAAAGGCAGCGCGCAAACCGGCGACACGCTCGCGACCGAATTGCGGGGTGGAAGTGACGTCGAAAGACTGAAACATGAGCTGATCCGAGACTGGTGGAGATTCCGTGAAACTGAATATTGCCAGTATGTTAGAGCATCACAATCGGAAGTGCGACGTGATTTTCGATCCTTGAGACGATATGCGCGATAACGGGCGCATCTCACCACATGAGAGCAGTCTATCCCAACCGCGGCCGTTAACGAATCCGCCCATTTCGTGAGCATGCCAGTTCGAATATGACAACTTCACGGCACGAAACATGCATATCATGCATAGCTCCCATGAAGCTTCCCCCCTGCCACGTCGGCGGGCGAGTCGCTATATCCGCCGCATCAAACGGGTTCACGAAGAACCAGCTCAAAACCAAGGACTTATGACAATGCCTATCTCTCGCTCCGCATATGTTAGCCCGGCGCTGGCTGGCGAGCGTCGCACCGTACGCCACTCCGTCGGCTCGCTTCGTCAGCTCGAAGTCGAAACCGCAAAGGCAATCGGCGCCAGCCGTGGCGGCCGCCGTTAAGAAGTTTACGATCTACGCGTTCGAAGTCGATCGCAATCCGGTTCTCCTCCTCCCTCTCGGATTGTGATCAGAACGCTTAGAGCCCGCTTGAGCACTCCTCCTCCACACGCTCGCGGGCAAGATCGGTGAAAATCGATCTTAAGGCGGTGCTTCGGCATCGCCTTTTTTATTTGCGATTGTTGATGCGGGAGGTGACCGGCTCAGGGCCGGTCGAGATGGATCGTGACCCAGCCGTTGCGCCAGATCGTGCGCACATGCCGAAGGTGGGCGCCGTTATAGGCGGCGAGAACCTTCCACCGCTGCTCGGCAAGGATACCCGAAAGAATGACCGAACCACCCGGTGCCAGATGCGCCACGAGCTGCGGCGCCATCTTGATGAGCGGACGTGCCAGAATATTGGCGATGATCAAGTCGAACGGCCCATGGCGTGAAAATGCCGTGGAATGGAACCCCGGCGCCGTCTCCAGCGTGACACCCGAGGCGATGCCGTTGCTGCGGACATTTTCCTTCGCGACGCGAACGGCAACCGGATCGATGTCGGTTGCCAGAACCGGAATGTTGCGCAGCTTGCGCACGGCGATCGCCAGCACGCCGCTGCCCGTACCGAGATCGAGCGCATTGCGCACGCGGCGGCTCGCAACAACCTTCTCGATCGTCTCCAAGCAGCCCGCAGTCGTCCCATGGTGACCGGTGCCGAAGGCCTGTCCCGCTTCTATTTCGATGGCGATGTCGCTGGGGCCCACCTTGTCCCGATCATGCGAGCCGTGCACGAGGAAGCGGCCGGCACGAACGGGCTTCAACCCTTCCAGCGACTTTGCAATCCAGTCGATATCGGGAAGCACTTCCTTTTGAATGACGAGGTCGGCGAAGGCAGGCTTCAGGAGCGCTTCGAAACGTCCGCGAACCTCATCCTCATCCATAGCATAGAGATAGATCGACGCTTCCCAGACATCGTTCTTCTCGTCGATCTCCGTCGTTGCGATCGGCAATTCTTCGTCTTCGAACACCGGCGTCATCAGGTCCAGAACCTGCTCGGCCTTCTTCTCGGTCGTCGTCACATAAAGGCGGATTTCACTCAACTCGTCGCTCTTTCTCGTTTTTATTCGGCCCAGTCGATCCAAGGCGGTTTCGGAGTGTCGTAGCCGGACACACCCCGAAGCAACTGCCGGCGGACCGGGCCGAAGCGCAGCAACAGCGGCGCAAGGAAATTACGCGCCGCAACTGCCAGCGGGCTTTGCATCGTCACCAATCGCGTCAGGTCATAGGTCTGTTTCAAAACCTGCTTCACGGCGGGAATTCTCAAGGCCGAATACTCCTGTTCGCGGCCTTCCGCAATGAGCCAGGCAAGCCAGGAGGCATCTTCGATGCCGAGATTCATGCCGCGAGCGCCGGCCGGCGAATGAATATGCGCGGAATCGCCGGCAAGAAAAACATTGCCCTTGGCCATGGGTTCGACATGCCGGAAGTGGATGCGAAACTGCGAGGCCCAGGTCTTTTCGGCAATGGCGGCTGGATGAGCGATGCGGCTTTCGAAATCCTCCAGCGTCGAGATATAGCGGATGATATCGGCCGCGACAGACAAGCGTCCGACCATGCCAGGATCGAAGAGCGATATCTCGGCAAAATGCGTGTCTACCGGTTCCGCATAGCGAAAATCGGCAAGATAGAAATAAGCCTCCAGCGCCTCACCTGGGAAGCCGGCACCGAGCGCCTTGCGCACTGCAGAATGGGCGCCATCGGCACCGATCAATATGTCCGGCCGCACTGTCTCAACGATACCATCAGCTCGGCGCAGCATGACCTCAGGCTTTTGAAAGTCTGCGATGGCTTCTGCAATCATGGCTGTCTGCCATTCAGGCGAAATGCCATAGGCCGAAAGCGCCTCCATCAGCTCGCGCTCCGTACTTCCCTGCGGCAGGGCACAAACAGCGCTGAAGCGACCTTTCACCTCCCGTGTATCTAGCCGGATCAGAATCTTTCTATTCGAGCGGACCCGAAACTGCTCGATCGGCTGCGCGGCGGCGATGATGCGCTCCGCAACGCCGGAAGGAGATAGCAGCGTCAACGTGCGGGCGTTGACGCCGAGCGCCCGGCTTTCCTGCAGCGGTGTCGGACCTATGCTGTCATCGACGATACGCGGCGAGAAGCCGCGACGGGCGAGCTCGAGAGCGGCGGTAAGGCCAACCGGCCCAGCCCCCGCGATCAGGATGGATCTGGATTTTCCCTCTCCGCCAATCTCCTCGCCCATCCAGGCCCTATCCCTTCTTGATAAGGTTCTCCAGCTTCTTCACCGCCACGTCCGGATCCTCCTCGTAAGCGATGGTTCCGGCAAAGCGGCCCTGCGAATCCAGCAGGAAGACGGAAGCGGTGTGGTCCATCGTATAGTCGCCATTCGGTTGCTTATCGTCGACCGGCACTTTCTTGGCATAGACGCGGAACCCCTTGATCATATCCATCACCTTGGCAGGGTCTCCGGAAATTCCGGTGATGCGCTTCGATACGTTGGAGACATATTGGTCCATGATCGCGGGCGTATCGCGCTCAGGATCAACAGTCACGAAATAGGCATTGAGTTTGCTCCCGGCGGGATCCACTTTCTGCAGCCAGGCATTCAGCTCGAATAGCGTCGTCGGACAGACATCGGGGCAATGGGTATAGCCGAAGAAAACAGCTGACGGCTTGCCGCGGAACGCCTGCTCGCTGATCGGCTGGCCGCTCTGCGAAACGAGTGTGAAGGGCACGCCATAAGGCCCAGATGACGTGACTTCCGGCGACTTGCCGCCGCCAAAGCTAAACCAGCCCAATAGTCCGGCCACGATCAATACGGCCACCCAAACTGCAATCCGCACGCTTCTCATGAATGCTATTCCTCACCGATACGGACATTGCGCCGAGAGCACGGTGCAATCGACCTCCCAGCCGATGTAACGGCTCGAAGTGGAGGACGCAATTCAAGAAGATGTTCAGGAAGGCCGAAATCGTCGCAGTATGTGGTTCAGCGGTTTTCCAAGCCCTTGATCACTCCATTTCGCCGCTCTTCTTGGGCCGGAGAGACAAAATCTGTTTTCATGTTAAACCAATCCTAACCAGTCCGCGCCAACATCAGCAGCAAAGTCGAATTCCATTCCGCCGCCCGAAAGCGCGGCAAACCTCTTTATTCCAGAGGGCATGACGCCCGCCGGAACGCCAGGCGTATCTTCGCCGAAGCACCGGACGCTGCCGCTGCCCAAGCCGCTCCAGCCGATCTCTCTCTCTTCAATCGCGAGCGTCGCTTGCGCGGCGATGCCAAACGGGAAGTTCTCGAATATGACGAACGCCATCAAGCAATCGGGCACCTATCTGGAAATCGTCTCCTTTCACCTTGGCGATCAGGAATTCTGCATCGACATCATGGCCATCCGCGAAATCCGTGGCTGGGCTCCTGTGACGCCGATGCCGCATACGCCGCCTTACGTGCTCGGCCTCATCAACCTGCGCGGCGCCGTGATCCCGGTCATCGACATGGCCTGCCGCCTCGGCATGAAGATGACGGAACCTTCGGAGCGTTCCGCAATCATCGTCACGGATATTGCCGGCAAGCTGGTCGGCCTGCTGGTCGAACAGGTCTCGGATATGATGTCGATCAAAAGTGAAGATCTGCAGCCAGCTCCGGAAATCATCCCCGAAGCACAGCGCGCCTTCTGCCGCGGCATCGTGGCATTGGAAAAGACCATGGTCTGCTTCCTCAACCTCGATACGGTCATTGCGGATCAGTTGGCACAGGCAGCCTGATTTCAATAAGTTAGCTTACCCAAAGAAGATCGCCCTGGAGCCAAGCTCCAGGGCGATCGCTTTTTAACAACCGGTTTTGGCAGGGGTGTAGCCAATAACACGGTCTTGCAGGCCGTGAACAGGGGCGAGAGTCGCCTCCCTGTTCGCCTTCGAAATTGCATCAAAAAGGTGCAAACCGAAAGCAACTAGAGGGAATTCGACAACCCAAGAGTATGACTTTTTTTGGTATTATCTTCTACGAGCCATACAAGAGGTATCGATATACCATCATTTCGGCTTACCGTTTTTCCATGTAACCTGCTGGCCGAACAAAGGGATCGTCGAAATAGCCATCTTGGCGGAGCCATCCGTCAGCTGCCGCGAATGGATAAGATAGACGAGCGTGTCATTTTTCTTGTCATAAATGCGGGTGACGACCAGCTTCTTCCAGATGAGCGACAGACCGGCGCGAAATACCTCCTCACCGCTCTGGGACAGGTTGATATCACCGATCTCGATCGGACCGGTTTGACGGCAAGCGATGGAATTATTGGAAGGATCTTCGAACCAGTTGCCCTTGCGCAACCGGTCGATCACGCTGCGATCGAAATAAGTTACATGGCAAGTGATGCCCGAAACTTCGGGGTCCGGCACGGCATCGACCAGAATATCATTGCCCGTCCAGTCCACACCGACCTTGCCGACGACTTCGGCGGAAGCGGAAATGGGCGCTACGACCAGAAAAGACGCGGCAATGGCGGCAAAGAGTTTGGGTGAACGCATCGATCATCCTCCAACAACAGCCGCGGGGAGCAAGAGCGGCTTGGTTAAGGTAAGATGGTCCATGAGCGATGCAAGATGGGACGCCTGTATCCGCGTGCAACGCTTCACGATCGATGCGGCGGCGATCCACACGATGGACGCCGCCGCCAAAGCAACGGCGTCCGAACACACGCAGGCAGTGCGTCACCTCACTTCTGGCTGATTGCGACCGTTCCGGTTTCCAGCAGCGACTTGAGGTTGGACAGGATCTTCGGCCAGCCACCGGAGACCGCCTCGATAAGCTTGGAGTTTTCAACCTCGATCGTATGGGCAACGGTCAGCTTCACGACACCGTCCGACGGCTCCAGCTCCATCACGCAGCGCGACCAGCCTTCGGCCTTCAGATCCGGGCGCCACTCATTGCGCCAGTTGATCGCGAGCCGCCGAGGCGGATCGAACTCGGCAATCTCTCCCGCATCGGCAACCCGGCCATCCGGAAAGAGCATTTTCCACGGCGATCCAACCTTCCACTCGGTGTCGTGGACCATATCGAACCAGTATTGTTTGATGAATTCCGGCGTGGTCAGCGCCGACCAGAGCTTTTCCGGCGTGGTGCGGATGAAGGTGACGTAGACGAATTTGCTGCCAGTCATGCCATTTCTCCTTGTTTGAATTTTATTGCTTCTTGAGCTCAGGGGCTATCCTCGCCTTCCAGCGCCTTTTTCAAGGCCGAAAGCGTATTCAGATGCCGCTGTTCGAACTTGTTGATCCAGCGTTCGGCGATGCCGTTGATCGGGACGGCGTTGATGAAATGCAGCTTCTCGCGTCCATGCTTCTGCGTAGAGATCAGATTGGCCTCCTCCAGAATGGCAAGATGCTTGGCGACCGCCTGGCGGCTCATGTCCAGATCCTCGCAGAGCGCGTTCAGAGTCTGCCCATTGCGCTCATGGAGCCTATCGAGCAATTGCCGCCGGCTAGCATCCGCCAACGCCTTGAAGACTGCATCATCATCCACGAACACGAAACCATTTGGTTGCCTTTCTTTGTTTATAGGCAACCAAATGGTTGCCTGTCAAGTAATATGTGAAGCGAAATAACCCCATCGCGCCGCGGGGCGGCGGCGGTTTCATCTAGGGATTTATCCAGGGAGTGATTGACAACGTCCGCATCGCGTCAGATCATCCGCCCATGATCGCAAACCGCACCATCGTGATGCACCTTCACACCACCTCTCCCTTTGCAGGGCGAGTGGAAGCCGTGTTGCGCTGAGCTGACCGCGATCCATCTCAACCCTGCCGAGGCGAGCAGGGTTGAAGCCTCCTTGCTCTCCTCATCAATATCAAGGAGAGCCCATGTCTTTCGAAGAGCAAGAACCCGCCAAACGACGATCAGGCAAGGTCGGCCCGGTAACGGTCCGTGCAACCCGCCCATCCGATGCCGAGGCAATCGCCACCATCGCCAATCTTCCGGGTTTCCGCGCCGGCACGCTTCGCCTGCCGTTTCAAAGCGTCGAAGACACGCAGCGATGGCTGGACAAGCACGACCCCAGTGCCACCCGTCTCGTCGCGGAGGTGGACGGAAAGGTCGTCGGCAATGCCGGAATGAACCGCCTTGCCGGCCGGCGGGCTCACAGTGCCAGCATTGGCATGGGCGTGCACGACGATTTCACCGGCTGCGGAATCGGCTCCGCGCTATTGGGCGCTCTCATCGATACCGCCGATAACTGGCTCGCGATCAAGCGTCTGGAATTGACCGTCTATGTCGACAATGCGCGGGCGATCGGCCTCTACGAAAAATTCGGGTTCGAAACCGAGGGGCGTCTACGCGCCTTCGGTTTCCGCAATGGCGAATACGTGGATGCGTTCACGATGGCGCGGCTGAGATTCTAAGCAATCACACGGCGGCGGATATGATTCCGCCGCCGACCATCATCAGCCGATCAAATCCAGCCACTCGTCCTCGGTCATGACCTGGACATTAAACTCGCGCGCCTTGTCGAGCTTGGAGCCGGCACCCGGTCCGGCCACGACGATATCGGTCTTCTTCGACACCGAGCCGGAAACCTTGGCTCCCAGGCTCTCAGCCTTCGCCTTGGCCTCGTCACGGGTAAACTTTTCCAGCGAACCGGTAAAGACGACGGTCTTGCCGGCCACTGGACTACCTGAGGTCACCGGCTGCTCCGCTTCTTGAGGCTGAACCTCCTCCAAAAGCTTCGCGATTACCTGCGTATTGCGCGGTTCCTTGTAGAATTCAACGATGGCTCGCGCCACCACCTCGCCGATGCCCTCGATATTGTTAAGATCGTTCCACGCGTCGCCGGCAAGCGGCGCGGCTTCCTTCATCGCTGTTTCGAAGGCTTCGTAGGTGCCGTAGGAGCGTGCCAGAAGCTTAGCCGTCGTCTCGCCGACGTGGCGGATGCCAAGCGCGAAGATAAAGCGATGCAGGGCGATCTGGCGCCGCTCGTTGATCGCGGCATAAAGTTTACCGACACTGACCTTGCCGAAACCTTCGATATTCTCAAGCTTCGTCAGTGACGCCTGCTGACGCTTTTCGAGGGTGAAGATGTCCGGTGCGGTCTTTATCTGCAGCGCCGGATCCTCGCTCTCGAAAAAGAAATCGATCTGCTTGGAGCCGAGGCCCTCGATATCGAAGGCATTGCGCGAGACGAAATGCTTGAGATGCTCGGTCGCCTGCGCGCGGCAGATAAAGCCACCGGTACAGCGGGTGACGGCATCGACCTTCCCGGTCTTCTCATTGATATCGCGTACCGCGTGGCTGCCGCAGACCGGACAGACTTTGGGGAACTCGTAAGGCGCGCTCGACGCCTCCCTCTTCTCGAGCACAACATCGACGATCTGCGGAATGACGTCGCCCGCCCGCTGCACGATCACCATATCGCCGACCCGGATATCCCGGCCATCGCGGATCGGCTCGCCCTTGTTGCCGATGCCTTTGATGTAGTCGGCATTATGAAGGGTCGCATTGGTCACGACGACGCCGCCAACCGTGATCGGCTCTAGCCGCGCGACCGGCGTCAGCGCGCCAGTGCGGCCGACCTGGATATCGATGCCGACCAGACGTGTGAAGGCCTGTTCCGCCGGAAATTTATGCGCAGTCGCCCAGCGCGGCGAGCGCGAGCGGAAACCAAGGCGGGCCTGCAATTCAAGGCTATCGACCTTATAGACGACACCGTCGATATCATAATCGAGATCCGGCCGCTGCAGGCCGATCTCCTCGTAATGGCCGAGAATATCGGCAACCGAATTCAAGCGCTCCATCAGCGGATTGACGGGAAAGCCCCAGGATTTGAAGGTCTGCACCATGCCGTATTGCGTATCCGCCGGCATGTCGGACATCTCGCCCCAGGCATAGGCGAAGAATTTCAGCTTGCGGCTCGCCGTCACCTTCGCGTCGAGCTGACGCAGCGATCCGGCCGCCGTATTGCGGGGATTGACATAGGTCTGCTTGCCCTCGGCCTCCATCTGCGCGTTGAGCGCCAGGAAATCGCTCTTGGCCATATAGACCTCACCCCGCACTTCGACGACGGAGGGAGCGCCTGCCGGCAAAGTCTGAGGGATTTCCTTGATGGTCCTGATATTGGCGGTGACGTTCTCACCTGTCGTACCGTCGCCGCGCGTCGCCGCGCTGACCATGCGGCCATTCTCGTAACGGATCGACATGGAAAGGCCGTCGATCTTCGGCTCGGCAGTAAAGGCTATCGAATTATCCGGCAAGCGACCGAGGAAACGATAGACGCTGGCGACGAAATCCTCGACATCCTCCTGTGAGAACGTGTTGTCGAGCGAGAGCATCGGCCTTGCATGCACCACGGGAGCAAACGTCTCAGATGGCGCGGCGCCGACCCGCCGCGACGGGCTGTCGGCGCGAATCAATGCGGGAAACCTGGCTTCGATCGCGTCGTTGCGCCGCTTCAGCGCATCATACTCGGCATCCGAAATCTCCGGCGCATCCTTGCCATGATAAAGCGCGTCGTGGCGCGCGATCTCCGCAGCCAGATAGGCAAGCGCCGCGGCCGCTTCCTCCTCGGTCAAATCCTCGACGGGCTTCTGTTCGGTGCTCATGAATCTACACTCCCCGATTTCGAAAATGTTTTAGAGCACTTCCGCAAAAAGTGCGAAGCGGTTTTCAGCTCGGGGCACGGAAAAACAAAGGGAAAAATCTGCAATTCAATTGCCGGACCGAAAAGGTGGCGGCGCCGCTCACGACAACTTTACGCCGTGATCTGTCGTCCTTGGTGTTACAGATGCGGGAAGCATCAGCGTCCAGTTAGCCCCGGTGGAATTCCCTATTCAATTCCTGGGGCAGCGGCTCTTCCGCGCCTATCGCAGGGGATTTAAGGTGGTCTATATTATGAGAACCACATCTCGGGAAATGATTGGATCATTGGCAGAAATTCGAAATCACGCATGAAGCACCGTCTTACCGTTCTCTCTATTTTCCTCGTTGTTGCAGTCTTGATCATGAGCTCATTCGTCAGCCGCTCCGCTTTGGGGCTGGTCGTCAGAGCTTGTGAGATCAACTCCACCCTGACGGGGTCGCCATATCCGTGCCTCAAGATAGTCCAGTCGCAGGACCCTTTGTCTTCATACGTTGTTCTTCGTGAGCCTGCTGACAAAGAGCGCACCATCCTTGCACCGCTCGCCGATGTACCCGGCATCGAAGACCCACGCCTTCTGACCACGGGAGCGCCGAACTATTTTGAGGAAGCGTGGAAAGAGCTATCAGCGATCGATCCGCGTT
Organism: Rhizobium sp. AB2/73; assembly: GCF_020871915.1. Classification (NCBI taxonomy): domain Bacteria; kingdom Pseudomonadati; phylum Pseudomonadota; class Alphaproteobacteria; order Hyphomicrobiales; family Rhizobiaceae; genus Rhizobium; species Rhizobium sp. AB2/73. Next base: position 1,965,172 of record NZ_CP067071.1, read on the forward strand.
CGACGAAGGCTTCGCGACAGAATTTTGCCCTGGCGATAAACGCCGCCAGTTGGCGCACACAAGATCGGCTTCATATCCACATGGGCTGCGAGACGCCTCGCTTTCGCGCGCTCTTGAAGGCCCATGCGACGGAAATTGAAAGCGGCCGGTTTACGGACTTGAAGACCCGAGCTGGTTGGTGGGCAACTTTCCATACGGCCGATGACCTTTCGAATTTGAACCCGCTGCAGCTCGTCGCAGATGGCGTCGATGGTGCCCGTTCAAATATGGAAAACGTGGTCGTCGGCGTCTTTGGCGCTGCATTGCCCAACGGGCAGCATGGCTTCTATATTCTGGCAAGAATAAACGAAGCCTACAAATCCCACGGCTCCGCGGAGGACATGATCGATCCCAAATGCCGGCTCTGATGCATGTCGCTCAAAAGTTCGTACGTCGGCCGAACTCATTCACAGCCGGTACGATTTCGTAGGATGACACGGCCAAGGCTGGCCGCCCAAGTCGTCAGGAGCGAATCAGGACCAGCGCTCGCAAAAGGCTTCGATGTCGCTTGACTGAAAATCGGCAAGCCGCTCCATGATGGTTTCGAAAGGCCAATCCCACCAGGCGATGGACGTCAGTCTTTCTGCGATGATTCGCGTGAAGCGCTCTCGAATGAACTTGGCGGGAATACCACCGACGACAGTATATGGTTGGACATCTTTGCTGACGACCGCGCCTGCCGCAAGCACGGCGCCGTGTCCAACCTTTACGCCCGGCAAAACAATCACGCCATGACCAATCCAGACATCGTTGCCGATGACAGCGCGGTCTTCCTTTCGCCGATCGAAAAAGGCGTGGTCCCGCACGGCGCCCGCCGTGTAATATTCCGGACAATAGGTGAAGCGGTGCATGGATGGTCGGTCCATCGGATGATTGGGAGCACCAATTCTCACCTCTGCCGCAATGGCGCAGAACTTTCCAATCGTTGCGTCACCGACAATGCAGCGCGGCCCCAAGTAAGAGAAATCTCCAAGTTCGGCAGTGTGCAGGGATGTGTCCGCCAAAATCTCACAGCATCTGCCGATGCTCGAATCCCTTATGTTCGCCGTCGGGTGGATGACGGTTTCTGCGATTTTTGGCCGATTGGGCTGTGTGGTTGAGTGCATTGACAGTCTCCGAATTCCGGGCCTGCCTAACTGGGGACGATGAAGGATATATGACGCAAGACCGTCGAAAAACCGAAGCAACATGCCGACGGCAGATGACGGGTTCAGGCGCGTTTCAGCGCTATAGTCGCTGAGCTTGCTGCTATGCCCGCTTCGGGCAAGTCGCCGCCGGCCTCTGCCTCCGACAACATCACAGGAGAAATCACCCGTTACCGGCCAGCAAGCGCTTGGCAGCCGCCCTCGCCTCTTCGGTGACCGAAGCACCCGCGAGCATGCGGGCGATTTCCTCGGTGCGATCCTTCGGCTCCATAGTCGCGACGCGTGTGGAAATTTTTTCCGAGCCGTCCGCGACGGGTCCCTTGGAGATCAGGAGATGGGTTGCAGCGCGGGCAGCGACCTGCGGTGCATGGGTGACCGACAGCACCTGCACGCGATCGGACAGGCGCTTCAGCCGCTGGCCGATCGCATCCGCGACCGCGCCGCCGACACCAGTGTCGATTTCGTCGAAGACGAGGGTCGGCGCCGAGCCGCGATCGGCAAGCGCAACCTTCAACGCCAGAAGGAAGCGCGACAGCTCGCCGCCGGAGGCGACCTTGGTGATCGGTCCCGGTCGCGTGCCAGGGTTGGTCTGCACATGAAATTCGACAACGTCGATACCCTCGGCCGTCCCGGCTTCTGGATCGCGTGATATCTCCACCATGAAACGCGCACGCTCGAGCTTCAGGGCCGGCAGCTCGGCCATGACAGCTGCGGCCAGAGCCTCGCCGGCATGGTGACGTTTCTCCGACAGATTGCGTGCGGCGACATCATAATCCGCCTTGGCGGCGGAAAGCTCGGCAGCAAGACGCGCCAGCCGCTCTTCGCCAGCGTCGAGATCGGCGAGATCCGAAATCATGCGTGCGGCCAGAGCCGGCAGTTCCGTTACCGGCACGGAATATTTGCGCGAGGCACCCCGCAATGCGAAGAGGCGCTCTTCGACACGCTCGAGTTCGCGCGGATCATATTCCGTTTTTCGGAGTGCTGCCTCCACTTCCATCTGCGCGTTGGACAGCTGATCGAGAGCGGCATCCAGCAGCGCCACGGTATCTTCGAGCAAGCCCGGCGCTTCGTGGCTCTTGCGCTCCAATCGGCGCACCAGCGATGCGATATGCGGCACGGGCGATGCGTTGCCATTGAGGAATTCGGAAGCCTCGGCGATATCCCCCGCAATGCGCTCCGCTTTCATCATCCGGGAGCGCTTTTCGGCAAGCTCGTCCTCTTCGCCGTCCTGCGGCGCAAGCTTCTCTAACTCGTCAACGGAGGCGCGAAGATAGTCGGCTTCACGGGCAGCCCGCTCCACCTGCTCTCTGTGCTTCTTTAACGTGCGATCGGTATCGCGCCAGATCTTGTAAAGTCTGCCGACTTCCTGTGCCTCGTCAGCAAGGCCAGCGAAAGCATCGAGCAAGGTGCGATGCGCATCCGTGTCGACCAGCGCACGGTCATCATGCTGACCGTGGATTTCGACGAGGAGCTGGCCGATCTGGCGCATGAGCTGCACGCTGAGTGCCTGGTCGTTGACAAAGGCCTTGGTGCGGCCATCGGCGGACTGCACACGGCGGAAAATCAGATCGCCGTCATCGTCGATGCCATTTTCGCGCAGGAGCTTGCGGGCGGGATGCTGCGTGCCCACATCGAAAACCGCAGTCACCTGGCCACGCTCTTCGCCATGGCGCACGAGCCCGCCATCGCCGCGCCCGCCGAGGGCCAGCGACAGACTGTCAAGCAGGATGGATTTGCCCGCTCCCGTCTCGCCGGTCAAAACCGAAAGCCCGGATTCGAAGGCAAGATCCAGCCGCTCGATCAAAACGATATCGCGGATCGAAAGCTGGATCAGCATCTGCGCTCAATCTCACGTCCCAAGAAGAAGTTTCTTGCCCGCTCTGGAAATCCACGAGCCCGAGTTTTCGCTCGGCTCTACGCCACCCTTCTTCAGCAGCTGATAGGAATCCTTATACCACCGGCTGTCCGGATAGTTGTGCCCGAGGACAGCAGCTGCCGTTTGCGCTTCCGGAACAATACCCATCGCATAATAGGCTTCGACGAGTCGCGCCAGGGCTTCTTCGATCTGGTTCGTCGTCGGATACTGCTCCACCACCACGCGGAAGCGGGAGATGGCGGCCAGGTAATCCTTGCGCTCCAGATAATAACGGCCGATCTGCATTTCCTTGCCGGCGAGCTGGTCGCGGGCAAAGCGGATCTTTTCCTGAGCGTCGCTGACATATTGCGACTTCGGATAGGTATTGACGAGCTTGGTCATTGCCTCGATCGTCTGCTGTGCTGCACGCTGGTCCTGCGTCACGTCGACGATCTGCTTGGCATAGGACGAGCCAACCAGGTACTGCACATAGTCGGCATCTTCCGAGCCCGGATATTGCTTGAGGTAGGTATTGCCGGTCTGTACCGCCTCATCATAACGGCCGGTGCGATACTTTACGAAGGTGCTCATTACCAATGCCTTGCGTGCCCATTCGGAGAAAGGCTGCTGCTGGTTGATGGCATCGAACTTCTTGCCGGCTTCCGTCATGTTGCCGGCCTTGATGTTGGCAAGGCCCTGATTGTAGAGCATCTCCGGTGGATCGGTCTCGACACCGAGCTTGGTGATGTCGATATCTTTTTTCGTATTACACCCCGTCACCACCGCACCGGTACCGGCCAGAAGGAGCGATACGAGCAAAGCCCGTGCTGTGATATTCATGCGTTCAGACCTTGCAAAACCCATCGGATGACTGTCCCATAGCCGTCGTTGCGGAGACGGTGTTCTCTCGCTGGCGTTTCTAGCCGCAAAAACACCATCAGGGCAACGCATTGATGGTGCATTAACGCATTTTTGTGGCAAAGACCGCATATCCGCAGCCTTTAATCACTGTTTTGACAGGGATTTCTCATATCGGCCCGCACCATCCTGCCGCCGCTTCGCGACCGAAGACAAACCCGATGAGTCGTCCGTCAAAAAAAGAGCCGCCCTTCATCAGAGCGGCAGCTTTGTCTCATTTCGATTCCGAAAAAATCACGCCGACCAAGGAGCGAATTCAGGCGCGTTGACCGCAATGAACTCGCGGCCGTGACCGCGCTGGCGAGGTGCCGAGGTTTCGACGACCTCATAAGCCGAAGCGTCGCTGAGCAATGCCTTCAGGGCATTCGCATTCATGCGATGGCCGCCGCGATAGGAGCGGTAGCAACCAATGAATTGTGCACCGGCAAGAGCCAGATCGCCAACGGCATCGAGCGTCTTGTGGCGGACGAACTCGTCCTTGGGATAACGCAGGCCTTCGACGTTGATGACGGTATTGTCATCCGAAATGACGACCGAATTTTCCAGCGACGAACCCAGCGCATGGCCCGAAGCCCAGAGGGGCTCGACATCGCGCATGAAGCCGAAGGTACGCGCACGCGACAGTTCCGTCTTGAAAGTCTCTGCGGTCAGATCGCCTTCCCACTTCTGACGGCCGATCAGCGGGCATTCAAAATCGATCTCGACTTCGAAGCGCGTGCCATCATAGGGGCGGAACTCGCACCAGGAACCGCCAGCTTCGATCCGCACCGGCTTGATGACGCGGATATAGCGGCGCTTGACACCGAGCGAGACGACACCCGCCTGCTCGATCGCCTCGATGAAGGGATAGGAGCTGCCGTCCATGATCGGCATTTCCGCGCCGGACACCTCGACGACGACGTTATCGAGGCCGATCGCGTAGATCGCAGCCATGACGTGCTCGACCGTCGCGACAGAGCGCGCCGGAGAAAAGCCGAGAACCGTGCAGAGATCCGTGTTGCCGACCTGCGAGGAAACGGCGCGCAGTTCGGTCACATCGCCATTATCGTGCAGGCGCTGGAAAACGACACCGGTGCCGGCTTCGGCGGGGTAGAAGGTGATCGACACATTGGCACCGGAATGAACGCCAATACCGGAAAGTGTCACAGGGTTTGCAATGGTGGTCTGAAAACCAAGCAATCCAATTGCCATGTAATTCTGCCTTCGTCTATCTGATCCAAGCCGGGCGGTCATCTTCGGACGCTTACCCTTATCGCCGGTTCAGTCTGTTAACTATGCCACGCACCTCACATACATTCGTCTCCGAATGTGATTCAGCGGGCTTGCTTGATATCTACATACGCGCCGGGGCATCGCATTCCAAATCACTGTTTCTTTCGTTTTGTTACGAAAGCAGCCAATTGAATTTGTTGGATAATTTTAAATAAGACAATGGTTATAAAATAAGAAAATCCGGAGCCTTTGGGCCCCGGATTTCTCCAATATGGTTAGCAACCTATTAAAGGGTTGCCTGTTGCGGGTCAGTTCGACTGGCGGCGCAGGAAGGCCGGAATCTCGAGCTGATCGTCCTCATGGCTTGCCATGCGTGCCTGCGGAGCCTGGCGGCCGTGATCGTCGAGATTGCCACGGCGCGGAGCATAGAGGCTTGCTTCCGGCGACGGCGCACGACGCTGCTGCGGAGCGGCGTTGTTCGTTGGAGCCATCATGTCGTCGAAAGCCGGATCTTCTTCGCGGCGGCCGAGCGAATTGGTGATTCGCTTCAGAAGACCCATGGGGCCACGCTCTTCGGTCGCCTGGGCGGCTGCCGGCTGGGCGCGGTGTTCCATCTCGGCCTTAACGACCGGTGGGAAATCCTCGACCTTCGGCATGCGGACCTGCTCGGGAGCCTGACGGATGACCGGCTGCTGATGCATGACCGGCGCCTGCTGCTGAGGCTGCGGCTGAACCGGAGCCTGACGGACCGGCTGGGCTTCCGGGGCTGCTGCGAAGATACGGCTCTGCGGACGGAAATTATCTTCCGGCGCAGCGGCCTGCTGCGTAACCGGCTGCTGCGGCACCTGAGTCTGCCGGCTCATCTGGAATTCCAGTTCGCGCTCCAGATCGGCCTCTGCTGCACGAATGGTCTGGGCGACTGGATCCACGGTACGAGGAGCCGGAGCGGCGGCCTGTGCGGTTTGGGCCTGCGAGACGTGGGCAGGCTGAACTGCGGCCGCTGCCGGAGCGGCGGCCGCGGAAGGACGCATAGCAGGCTTTGCGGCGGGGCGGAATTCCATGCCCCTGTCGGAAGCCTCGTTCATCGCGCGGTCGATGCCCGTTGCGACGACGGAAACGCGAATGATGCCCTCAAGCGATTCGTCGAAGGTGGCGCCGAGGATGATATTGGCGTCGGGATCGACTTCTTCGCGGATGCGGGTTGCAGCTTCGTCGACTTCGAACAGGGTCAGGTCACGGCCGCCGGTGATCGAGATCAGCAAGCCCTGTGCACCCTTCATCGAGGTTTCGTCGAGCAGCGGGTTGGCAATGGCGGCTTCAGCAGCCTGCATTGCACGGCCCTGACCGGAAGCCTCGCCGGTACCCATCATCGCGCGGCCCATTTCGCGCATGACCGAACGGACGTCGGCGAAGTCGAGGTTGATGAGACCTTCCTTCACCATCAAGTCGGTGATGCAGGCAACGCCCGAATAGAGAACCTGGTCGGCCATCGAGAACGCGTCGGCGAAAGTCGTCTTGTCGTTGGCGATGCGGAACAGATTCTGGTTCGGAATGACGATCAACGTGTCGACCGATTTCTGCAGTTCCTGGATGCCCATCTCGGCAAGACGCATACGGCGGCCGCCTTCGAAGTGGAACGGCTTGGTAACGACGCCGACGGTCAGGATGCCCTTGTTGCGAGCGGCCTGTGCGACGACCGGAGCGGCACCCGTACCCGTGCCGCCGCCCATGCCGGCGGTAACGAAGCACATATGCGTACCGTTCAGGTGATCGATGATTTCATCGATGCACTCTTCGGCAGCTGCACGGCCAACTTCCGGCTGCGAGCCGGCGCCGAGACCTTCCGTGACGTTGACGCCGAGCTGGATGATCCGCTCTGCCTTGGTCATGGTCAGCGCCTGGGCATCCGTGTTGGCGACGACGAAATCGACGCCCTGCAGGCCTGCCGTGATCATGTTGTTGACGGCATTGCCGCCACCGCCACCAACACCGAACACGGTGATTCGCGGCTTAAGCTCGGTGATATCTGGCTTATGCAGCTTGATAGTCATTGTACCCGTTCCTTCTCTTTATGGCCGCATCGCCACGCCGGCCAATTCACTCGATTTCACTTGCCTGATGCTTGCCCCGGACTGATTTCCGGGATCAGGCACTCAAAAACTCTCTTTCAGCCATTGGCCAACGCGGCCGATCCGGCTGTTGTTACCTCCAAACGACGAGAGCAGACCGCTGCTCGGCGCATGTGTTTCCATGTCTGCGACCTGCGGATAGATCATCAGACCGACCGCGGTCGAAAAAGCCGGCCCCTTGGCTGCCGTCGGCAAACCAGACACGCCCATCGGACGACCGATGCGGACATTGCGGGCAAGTACCCGGCGCGCCACATCGGGCAGACCGGTCAGCTGGCTCGCACCGCCCGTCAGGACGACGCGCTTGCCGACGATCGGGCTGAAGCCCGAACGCTGGATGCGATCGCGAATGAGCTCGAGAGTTTCCTCGATGCGAGCCTTGACGATGCGCGACACCAGCGCCTTCGGCACCTGTGTCGGCTGGTCACGCTCATCTTCGCCGATCGGCGGGATGGAAATCAGTTCGCGCTCTTCCGAAGAATTCGCGAGAGCGGAAGCATGAACGACCTTCAGCCGCTCCGCATCCTCGATGCGGGTGGAAAGGCCGCGTGCAAGATCGGTGGTGACATGATGCCCGCCGAGGCTGACGGCATCGGTGTGCACCAGCTTGCCCTCGGCAAAGACCGAAATCGTCGTCGTGCCGCCACCCATGTCGATCGCAGCACAGCCAAGCTCGACTTCATCGTCAACGAGGGCAGCAAGACCGCTGGCGTAAGGCGTCGCCACCATGCCTTCGACCGACAGATGCGCTCGATTGATGCAGAGCTCGAGGTTGCGAAGTGCCGCGCGCTCGGCTGTCACCACATGCATGTCCACGCCGAGTGCATCCCCGAACATGGCCAGAGGATCGCGAATGCCGCGCTCGCCATCAAGGGAGTAGCCCGTCGCCAGCGAGTGCAGCACGGCGCGCTCCTGACGGATCGACTGCTGGCAGGCTGCGGCCAGAACCTTCTTGAGATCGTTGGCCTCGACTTCCTGACCGCCGAGATCGATGGTCGCGGTGTAAATATCGCTGCCGAGACGACCGGCCGAAACGTTGACGATGAGGCTGTCGACGGTCAGGCCCGCCATACGCTCGGCGGCATCGACCGCAAGCCGGACAACTCCTTCCAGCGCATCGAGATCGGCGATCACGCCAGTCTTGATGCCGCGGGAACGCTGATGACCGATACCGATGATCTCGATGTTGTGGGTGCGGTTCGGGAGAACCTGGCTCTCCTCGCGCGGCGTCAGGCGACCGATCATGCAGACGACCTTCGTCGAGCCGATGTCAAGGACCGACACGATATGCGACCGCTTCGAAGACAAAGGCTTCAACCGAGGCAGGCCGAAATGGGACGAACCAAATAAGCTCATGTATCCTGACCTGCTTTCTTCAAAGCCTTGTTTCTTGCATCGACTGCGGCCTGGCGGCGAATTGCGGCATCCGGAGTTAACTCAATGGCGGTACGATCATCGATCCGGAGATCGACGGCAGCGATATCGCGCTGCAAAAGATTTTGCTCCTTGTCGAGCTTGGTCAGCCGCGCGAGCGCATCATCGATATTGTCTTCCGGCAATTTGATGATCACGCCGTTGTCCAGATAGAGATCCCAGCGGCGACCGGCGACACGGACGAAAGCCTTCACATGGCTGCGAACATCGGGCCACTTGGCAAATTGGTCGTCGATGGAGGCCGCTGCGGTTTCGGCATCACGACCGACGAAGAGCGGTAGTTTTGCAAATTTGTTGTCGCGCAGCGGCGCAATCACGCTGCCGTCCTTCTGGATCAGAGAAAGCTCGGAACCGTGCTGCCAGATCGCATAGGCCTTACGCTCCTTGAGCTTCACCTCGACAGTCCGCGGATAGACCTTGCGAACCTCGACATTCTGAACCCAGGGCAGGTTGGCAATCTTCTGGCGGGCCGCATCGGCATTAAGGGCAACGAGCGAGGTCGTACCGTCGAGGCCGAGCAGCTGCAGGATCTCGATTTCCGAGGTCTCGTCATTGCCGGAGACCTTTACATCCTCGATCGCAAAACCAGCAGCAGAGGTCGTCGCTTCCGCGACCGCCTGGGTATGACCACCAACCGACATGCCATAAAGGCCGGTCGCAGCAAGAAGAACGAGGGTCGAAACAGTACCCGTATGAGCCGGAATATTGATGCGACCCGAACCGAGGCTGACCAGGAAGCGAACAGTGCGGCGCAGCGGACGCGGCAGGACGAATGCGTCCTCAACCTCGTCGATGGCGAGCGGGACGCGATGACGGGACCGCCTCATATTTTTGACCGTCAGCGCAAACAAGACGCGTCCTCCACCATCCACCGGAGAAATTCACCAAAAGAGTAGCCGGCATGAGCGGCCATTTCAGGCACCAGGGAGGTAGGAGTCATGCCCGGCTGGGTATTGATCTCCAACCAGACAAGTTCGCCCTCTTCGGAAAAGCGATCGTCAAAACGGAAGTCAGATCGACTAACACCGCGGCAGCCGATAGCTTCATGCGCCCTTAACGATAATGTTTGTATCTTTTGGTAAAGATTCGGTGAAATTTCCGCCGGCAAGACATGTTTTGAGCCACCTTTGGCGTACTTGGCGTCATAATCATAGAAGCTGTGACCGAGCGGCACGATCTCGGTCACGCCGAGGACTTTGCCATCCATGACGCCGCAAGTCAGCTCGCGCCCGTGGATATAACGTTCGACCAGAACCTCATCGCCATAGCGCCATTCGGCAGAGGTAACGATCTGCGGCGGATGCGCCTGATCTTCCTTGACGATCACGACACCGAAGCTCGAGCCCTCGCGTACCGGCTTGACGACATAGGGCGGCCTCATCGGATGCTCGCCGACAATGGCGAAACGATCCATCACGATCGAGCTGGCAACCGGGATGCTCGCGGCGGCAGCGACCGTCTTCGCGCGTGACTTGTCCATCGCAAGAGCCGAGGCAAGCACGCCGGAATGCGTATAGGGAATTTGCAGATATTCCAGAATGCCCTGGATTGTACCGTCTTCGCCGAAGGGACCATGCAGCGCATTGAAGACGACATCGGGCTTCAACTCAGCCAAGCGGCTGGCGACGTCATGATCGACATCGACACGGGTAACCCGGAAGCCTTCTGCTTCGAGGGCATCGGCGCATGCCTTTCCCGAGGAAAGGCTGACCGGCCTCTCCGAGGAAAATCCGCCCAAAAGGACAGCCACATGCTTGCCACCCATCAATACCCCCGACTTCACGGTCTCTACTTTGCGTTTGCAGGGCCTCGCCTAACCGCGATTCTCGCCCCGCTTTCAATAGGCCGATTAGAACGACATTAAGGTTAATGAAGCGTTTACTTTCGTTAACTTTCCGCCGACCTGGCGAGGATCTCATGCTTCGAATCAAACCGACTTAAAGAATTCTGCCATTGGAATCATGGAGTTGCTACTTTTGAAATCACTACATTTAGATTTTTTTAAACAATAAGCCCCGCATCGAGCGCTCGATGCGGGGCTGTAGGCATTAAATTGAGGCCAAGATCACTCGCTATCGTCGACCAGCTTCCAGACCAATCCGCCCAGCGCTCCGCCAACGATGGGGGCGACCCAGAACAGCCAAAGCTGCTGCAGCGCCCAGCCGCCGACGAAGAGAGCCTGCCCTGTCGAACGAGCCGGATTGACCGATGTGTTGGTGATCGGGATCGAGATCAGATGGATCAGCGTCAGCGCCAAGCCGATGGCGATCGGCGCGAAGCCGGCCGGCACCGTGCTGCTCGTCGAGCCCAGAATCACGACCAGGAAGAACAGCGTCAGCACGATCTCGGCCACCAGTGCCGAAACCATGGAATAGCCGCCGGGAGAATGTTCCCCATAGCCGTTCGCCGCAAAGCCACCGAGCTGGAAATCAGCCTTGCCGCTTGCGATCAGATAGAGCACGGCCGCGGCGACAACGGCGCCGATGACCTGTGCGATAATATAGGGAATGAGCTGCCCGCCGGGAAAGCGGCCAGCCACCGTCAGGCCGACCGAAACGGCCGGATTGAAGTGCCCGCCTGATATTCCGCCGACGGCGAAAGCCATCGTCAGCACAGTCAGACCGAACGCAAAGGCAACGCCTAGAAAACCGATACCGAGGCTCGGAAAGGCTGCTGCGAAGATCGCACTGCCGCAGCCGCCGAATACGAGCCAAAACGTCCCAAGAAACTCAGCGATGAGTTTTTTCTGCATGAAACCTTTCTCCTCAGCCCGCAATCCAACCGAGAATCGGCCATTGGTGAAAAAGATTCCGGTAAGGACTCGCCGGAGTACGCCTCTCCAACAACAAACGCCCGCCTGATTGCTCACGAATCAACAATTACGTCAAAATAATAGCACGCAACCGCTGATTTCTTGCGCAGCTAACGTTTGCGTTGAACAAAAATTACGCTAAGGACAATTTTTATCCGCTAAGCGCGCCTTAGCATCCTCTGAATTGGTGGGAACATGACTGACGCGATATCTCCTTTATCGCCGACCCCCTCGTCATCGAACAATGCTGTTGCGAATTCCCCGGCACGTGTTCTGATCGCGAGCCTCATCGGCACAACGATCGAATTTTTCGATTTCTATGTTTATGCAACGGCGGCGGTTATCGTCTTCCCGAAGCTGTTCTTCCCGGCAAGCGATCCGACTTCGGCAACTCTGCAGTCCTTCGCGACCTTCTCTATCGCCTTCTTCGCGCGCCCGATCGGCGCGATGATCTTCGGCCATTTCGGTGACCGGATCGGCCGTAAGGCGACGCTTGTGGCGGCCCTGATGACCATGGGTCTCTCGACGGTGGTGATCGGTATGCTGCCGACCTATGCGTCGATCGGCGTTCTCGCACCGATTCTGCTGGCACTTTGCCGCCTCGGCCAGGGTCTTGGCCTCGGCGGCGAATGGGGCGGCGCTGTCTTGCTTGCCACGGAAAATGCACCTGAAGGCAAGCGCAGCTGGTATGCCATGTTCCCGCAGCTCGGAGCACCGATCGGCTTCATCCTTTCGGCAGGTCTGTTCCTGATTCTGCGCGAAAGCATGGCGGATGCGGATTTCCTCAACTACGGCTGGCGCGTTCCGTTCCTGATCAGCATCGTGCTGGTCGCCGTCGGTCTTTATGTCCGCCTGAAGATCACCGAAACGCCGGAATTCCAGCGAGCCATCGAGAAGGAAGAGCGCGTTTCCGTTCCGATCGCCGTCATTTTCCGCTCGCACTTCCGCAGCCTGATTCTCGGCACCATCATCGCGGTGGCGACCTTCGTGCTGTTCTATCTGATGACGGCATTCACCCTGAGCTGGGGCACCCGCCCCCCGGGCAACGGGCCGCTTCCGGCCGGCCTCGGCTACTCCCAGGGCCAGTTCCTCGTCGTTCAGCTCGTCGGCGTCGTCTTCTTCGGCCTGATGATCCCGGTTTCCGGTCTCCTGTCCGACCGCTATTCGCGCCGTCTGGTTCTTATCCTGACGACGATCGGCATCCTTGTCTTCGGCCTGTTCTACTCGTCGCTGCTGACGGCCGGCCTTGCCGGTGCCTTCGCCTGCTCGATCATCGGTCTTGCCCTGATGGGCTTTACCTATGGCCCGATCGGCGCAGCTCTGGCAGCACCTTTCCCGACCACGGTGCGCTATACCGGAGCTTCGATGACTTTCAATCTCGGCGGCATCGTTGGTGCGTCTCTCGCGCCCTACATCGCCACATCGCTCGCGACCAATTACGGTCTGGTCTATGTCGGCTACTACCTCGCCGGCGCAGCAGTACTCTCGCTGATCGGCATCCTGCTCTCGGGCAACGACGAAGTCTGAAAAAACAGACATAAGCAATTGAAAAGGCCGGGTGAAAACCCGGCCATTTTCTTGAATCATTTTATGAAGATGACCGATTGCAGTCGAGACCTACTCAGTCGTCACACCCTGAAACGGGCGGACTTCCCGACCCGGCATGAAGTTTCCGAGGCGCTTGATTTCCCACTCCAGCTTGATGCCGGATTTTTCGAAAACCTCACGACGCACCTGCTCGCCGAGATATTCCAGATCGTAGCCCGTCGCCTGCTCCATGTTGATCATGAAGTTGCAATGAAGCGACGACATCTGAGCGCCACCGATAACCAGACCGCGGCAACCCGCCTCGTCGATCAGTTTCCAGGCGGAGAAGCCATCCGGATTCTTGAAGGTTGAGCCACCGGTCTTCTCGCGTACCGGCTGCACCGTTTCGCGATGAGCGCGCACGGCATCCATCTCGGTGCGAATCTTGGCGCGATCCTCCGGATAGCCTTCGAAGAGAACATGCGTGAAGATCAGATCTTCAGACGCATCGGAATGGCGATAGCTGTACCCCATCTCGGCATTGGTCAGCACGTGCTTGTCGCCCTTGCGGTCGACCGCATGCACTTCGATGACGCGCTCACGGGTTTCGGCGCCATTGGCGCCTGCATTCATCCGCGCGGCACCACCGATGCTCCCGGGAATGCCGTAATAGAAATGGAAACCGCCGATGCTGTTATCCATCGCCATGGCCGCGACATGCTTGTCCGGGCAGATAGCGCCGGCCAGGATGCGGTTTTCACCGGCAAGCTCGACAGAACCGAAGCCCTTGGCCGAAAGCCTGAGAACGACGCCCGGAATGCCGCCATCACGCACCAATATGTTCGAACACACGCCGACGACCGTGAGCGGCACTTCTTCCGGCAGGATCTTCAGGAACGTGATGAGATCATCCGTATCATGCGGCTGGAACATCAGTTCCGCCAGCCCGCCGGCGCGGAACCACGTCACACGATCCATCGGGGCATCCGGCGTCAGCCGTCCCCTGATATCCTTTACACCGTCGCCGAGCGACGCGAGAAGCTTTTCCCCATCTACTTGTTTCATACGGACTTACCCGAGAGGCCTTCCAGTTCCTTTGGCAATGATGCTGCCCAATATGTGATGCTACCAGCCCCCAACAGAACCACAAAATCACCCGGTCGCGCAATCTCTGCAACCATGGCGGCAAGATCTTCCTGTGAGGGCAGATAGCGCGCATCGCGATGACCGCCGGCCTTGATACGCGAAACCAGCGTCTGCGAATCAACGCCCTCTATCGGATCTTCCCCGGCGGCATAGACGGGCGCCAGGAAGATACTGTCGGCATCGTTGAAGCAAGCCGCGAATTCCTCGAAGAGGCTCGAAAGGCGCGTGTAGCGATGTGGTTGATGAACGGCGATGATGCGGCCCTTGCATGCTTCGCGTGCTGCCTTCAGCACTGCCTTGATTTCGACGGGATGATGGCCGTAGTCGTCGAAGACCTTGACCCCGTTCCACTCTCCGGTCAGCGTGAAGCGGCGCTTGACGCCGCCGAAGGATGCAAGGCCCTTGGCGATCGCCTCACTGGAAATCCCCAGCCGATTGGCAACCGCAACGGCGGCGGTCGCATTGGAAATATTGTGGCGGCCCGGCATCGGCATGATGAGATCCTTGATCTGGATCACCTTGCCGGTGCGGCGTCTGCGGATTTCGATATCGAACAGCGAACGCGTGCCATCGATCCGCACATTCGAGAAACGCACGTCGGCCTGCGGGTTCTCGCCATAGGTGATGACCTTGCGGTCCTCGATGCGGCTAACCAGTGACTGCACTTCCGGATGGTCGATGCACATGACGCCGAAGCCGTAGAACGGCACATTCTCCACGAACTGCCGGAAAGCGGCGCGCACGGCATCGAAATTGCCGTAGTGATCGAGATGTTCCGGATCGATATTGGTAACGACCGCAACATCGGCCGGCAGTTTCAGGAAAGTGCCGTCCGACTCATCTGCCTCGACCACCATCCACTCGCCTTCACCCATGCGTGCATTGGTGCCATAGGCATTGATGATACCGCCATTGATGACCGTGGGATCAAGGCCGCCGGCTTCCAGCAGCGTCGCCACGAGCGAGGTCGTCGTCGTCTTGCCATGCGTGCCGCCGATGGCAATCGCACTGCGAAAGCGCATCAATTCGGCAAGCATTTCGGCACGGCGCACGACCGGCAGCAGCTTTTCACGCGCCGCGACCAGCTCCGGATTGCTCTTCTTGATGGCGGTGGAGACAACGACGACTTCGGCATCGCCGAGGTTTTCAGCCTTGTGACCGATATGGACCGGAATACCCTTGTCGCGCAGCCGCTGCACGTTGGCGCTTTCCGATTGATCGGACCCCTGCACGCGATGGCCGAGGTTATGCAGAACCTCGGCAATGCCGCTCATCCCGATGCCACCGATACCGATAAAATGCACAAGGCCGATTGCCTTCGGCAGCTTCATGCGCCTGCCCCCTTGAATTGCTGAATTGAACGTCCCGCGGCAATAGCCTCAACCATGTCGGCAAGCAAGTTTGCCGCATCCGGTTTGCCCGCCTGCTTGGCTGATGCAGCCATCTTTGCGAGCTTTTCCGGCATGGTCATGGCGCCGCGCAGAATGGTGGAAAGTTTCTCCGGCGTCAGTTCCGACTGCACGATGACCTTCACGCCGCCGGTTGCCGCCAGTGCAGCCGCATTGGCCGCCTGATCGTGATCGAGCGCATGCGGATAGGGAACCAGGATCGCGGGGCGCCCGATAACCGCAAGCTCGGAGACCGTGGAGGCACCGGAGCGGCAGAGAACCAGGTGCGCAGCGCCGATGCGCTCCGCCATATCGTTGAAGAACGGCGCGACATCGGCGCCCATGTCAAGCTTTCTCGTGCAGCTGTTGACCGTCTCCATATCCTCAGGGCGCACCTGCTGCGTGATCCGCAGCCGCTTTCGCAGCGGCTCCTCAAGCAGGCTGATCGCTGTCGGCACAGCCTTGGAGAAATACTGCGCCCCCTGGCTGCCACCGAAGACGACAAGGTTGAACGGATCTTCCGGACCGGAGGGCACATAGGGGCGTTTTGCTGCTTCGATGACGGCTGGCCGAACGGGATTGCCCGTGGTCACCGTCTTCTCGGCAAATGCGCCATTCTCCGCAAGGAAACCGCCGGCAATCGCACGCACGCGCGTCGCCAGCATCTTGTTGGCGCGACCCATGACCGCATTCTGCTCGTGCAGCATGGACGGCACGCCCATGCGCGTGGCTGCCAGAAGTGGCGGAACGGTCGGATAGCCACCGAAGCCGACGACACAGACGGGCTTGATGCGCTGAATCAGCTTGCGCGCCGCGCGCATGCCGGTCCATAGCGTCCAGAGGGCCTGCGCAACCTTTAACGGGTTCTTCGAGCCGATGGTTGCCGAGGGCACGACATGAATCTCGTCGGCTGGGAATTTGCCGGCATAGCGTTCGGCACGGCTGTCGGTGACGAGGTGCACGGAATAGCCGCGCTCCTTCAGCTTGTAGGCCAGTGCTTCGGCCGGAAATACGTGACCGCCGGTACCGCCGGCGGCAAGAAGGACAATGCCTTTACTCATGATTTTCGCTCCCGCGAATACCCCACTACTCGGGGCATCTCCCTAATATAGGAAGCCGCCCCGACCGCGTCATCGGCGCGGGCCAAGCCCCCCTCATAGACCGGCGTTTTGGGAAAAGCGACCGGAGAATGAAGAGCAGGCAGGAGATATGAGGAGCAGATGGCCGGTAGTCCCAAGACGATCACTCCGCCGGCAAACCGTGCGTCACGCGGAACATGGTCCGATCCTGCGCACGCTTTTCCGGCCTGTGACGCGTCAGCGCCAGAATGAAGCCCGCCGTCACGCAGATCGCGGTCATCGACGAACCGCCGTAGGAAATCAGCGGCAGCGTCATGCCCTTGGCCGGCAGCAGCTGCAGGTTCACGCCGATGTTGATGATCGACTGGATGCCGATCTGCAGCACCAGACCGGCGACGGCAAAACGGTTGAAGTCGTTCTTCTCCTTGTAGGCATGCGACAGGCCGCGAAGCACGAGGAAGGCGAAGATCAGCACGAGCACGATGCAGAAGATGGCACCGAACTCTTCGGCCGCCACCGAGAAGATGAAGTCGGTATGGGCGTCCGGAATGATACGCTTGACGATGCCCTCGCCAGGACCGACGCCGAACCAGTTGCCATGAACGATCGCTTCCTTGGCAGTGTCGACCTGGAACGTATCGCCCTCGCCCGTCAGAAACTTGTTCACGCGTTGCGCCACGTGATCGAAGACATAATAGGCGGTGACGAAACCGCCCGCGCCGAGGCCGCCGAGCACGATGATCCACAGCCAGGGCATGCCGGCCATGAAGAACATGCCGCCCCAGACGGCGGTCGTCAGGATCGTCTGGCCAAGGTCAGGCTGCGCGACGAGCAAGGCGACGACGATGCCAAAGAGGATGATGGCGAAGAGATTACCCGGAATTTCCGGCTGGCGGGCATGTTCGGAAAACAGCCAGGCGCAGACGACGACGAACGCCGGCTTCATGAATTCCGAAGGCTGGATCGACAAGGCCGCGATATTCACCCAACGCCGCGAGCCCTTGACCTCGATGCCGAAGAAAAGCGCGAAAAGCATCATCGCCAGCGACACGATCAGCAGGATGACGGCGGTCCTTCGTACCTGCCGGGGCGTCATGAAGGAAATGCCGATCATCGCCGCGATGGCCGGGATGAGGAACAGGGCATGGCGCTTGACGAAGTGGAACGGCTCAAGCCCGATACGCTCCGCCACCGCTGGCGAAGCCGCGAAGGACAGCATAAAGCCGATGCCGATCAAGAGGATGAAAAGGGCGAGAAACACGCGGTCGATGGTCCAGAACCATTCGGCCAAGGCCCCACGTTCAACGCGGCTTACCATATCATTTGCCTCCAGTTGCTGAACCGATCAGCATGGTCACACCATCGATCGCCGCGACATGGCTGACGAAGGCGTCACCCCTGACCTCGAAATTCTTGTACTGATCGAAGCTTGCGCAGGCCGGTGACAGCATCACCGCCGCGGACTCCCGTTCGTCCCTGTCCGCATCCGCGGCAGCATGTGCCACGGCGCGTTCCAGCGTGCCGGAAATCTCGTAGGGAACCTGCTCGCCGAGCGTTGCCGCAAAGGCGGGTGCCGCCTCACCGATCAGATAGGCCTTGGCGATACGCGGAAAGAGCGGCGCCAGGCTGGTGATGCCACCCTCTTTCGGCAGACCACCGGCGATCCAGTAGATATTTTCGTAGCTCGAAAGCGCGGGGGCTGCCGCATCCGCATTGGTCGCCTTGGAATCGTTGACGAAGACGACCCGGCCGCGCCTTCCCACGGGCTGCATGCGATGCTTGAGGCCGGGGAAGGATTTCAGTCCGGCCCGGATCTCCTCGGCGGAAATGCCGACGGCCAAGCATGCAGCAATCGCCGCCGCTGCGTTCTGTGCGTTATGGCCGCCGCGCAAGGTCTGGATACCGTCGAGATCGGCGATCTCGCTTGCCGCACCGTTCGATGCCTGCAGGATGCGGCTGCCCTCGGCATAGAGACCAGCCGCTAGCACATGCCGGCGCGAAATTCGCGTGACCTTGCCGCCGGCTCGCTCGATACGGTCGGCGATCAGGGAGGAATAGCTGTCATCGACGCCGATGACGGCGACATCACTGCCCGCGACAAGCCGCTCCTTGATGTCAGCATAGTGCTGCATCGTGCCATGGCGATCGAGATGATCGGGCGTCAGGTTCAGCAGGATGCCGGCGGACGGGTTGAGCGTGGGCGCCAGATCGATCTGATAGGAGGAACATTCTACGAC
The DNA here is from genome assembly GCF_020871915.1 of Rhizobium sp. AB2/73. Lineage (NCBI taxonomy): Bacteria > Pseudomonadati > Pseudomonadota > Alphaproteobacteria > Hyphomicrobiales > Rhizobiaceae > Rhizobium > Rhizobium sp. AB2/73. The sequence continues at coordinate 1,984,093 of NZ_CP067071.1, forward strand.
GTAGAAACGCCCGGACTTCGGCGGATCGAGCGTCAGCACCGCAGTCCCGATATTGCCGCCGAGCTGCGTGTCACGCCCACTCGATTGCAGGATATGGGCGATCAGCGCCGTCGTCGTCGATTTGCCGTTCGTCCCGGTGATTGCGATGAAAGGGCAATCCGGGGCATGCGCCCGCCGCTCCCTTACGAAAAGCTCGACATCGCCGATAATCTCAACACCGGCGGCATGAGCGAGATCGACGGTCCAGTGCGGCTTCGGGTGCGTCAGCGGCACGCCGGGCGACAAAACGAAAACCGACAGGCCGCTCCAGTCGATCGTCCTCAGATCGGCAACCGCTATTCCCTCGGCGGATGCCTTTGCCACGCTGTCCGGATTGTCGTCCCAGGCCGTGATATCGGCGCCGCCGGCAACGAGCGCGCGTGCCGTCGCAAAACCGGAGCCGCCAAGGCCGAAGAGAGCGACCTTCTTTCCGTTCAGCGTGGTGACGGGGATCATTCTTGCCTCACCGCAGCTTCAGAGTGGAAAGGCCGATCATCGCGAGAATGACAGCGACGATCCAGAAACGCACGACGACCTGGCTCTCCGTCCAGCCCTTCTTTTCGAAGTGATGGTGAATGGGCGCCATCAGGAAGACGCGGCGCTTGGTCATCTTGAAAAAGCCGACCTGAATGATGACGGAAAGCGCCTCAAGCACGAAGAGACCGCCGATGATCGCCATGACAATCTCGTGCTTGGTGGCGACGGCGACGGAGCCGATCATGCCGCCGAGAGCCAGCGAACCAGTATCGCCCATGAAAATTGCGGCCGGCGGCGCATTGAACCAGAGGAAGCCGAGGCCGGCACCGATGACAGCACCAAGAACGACAGCCAGTTCGCCCGTTCCGGGCACGAAATTGATCGCCAGATAGTCTGCAAAAACGAAGTTACCGGCGAGGTAGGCGATGACGCCGAAGGACGCGGCTGCGATCATGACAGGCACGATCGCCAGCCCATCCAGGCCGTCCGTCAGGTTGACGGCATTGCCAGCGGCAACAATGACAAAAGCGCCAAAAAATACGAAGAACACGCCGAGATTGAGCAGCAGGTTCTTGAAGAAGGGGAAGGCAATCGACGAGCCGAAGGTGGAGCCGGCGGGACCGGAGGACAGCGCCGTCGTCATCATGAAATAGACGGCAATCGCTGCAATCACGAATTCGATGCCGAGGCGCGCGCGGCCGGAAAAGCCCTTGTCGCTCTGCTTCGTGACCTTGAGATAATCGTCATAGAAGCCGATCGCACCGAAGCCGAGCGTCACGAGCAAGGTGGCGACGACGTAGACATTGGCAAGATCAGCCCACAGCAGCGACGATACGACGATGCCGGCCAGGATCATGAGGCCGCCCATGGTCGGGGTGCCGGCCTTCTTGAAATGCGTCTGCGGACCATCAGCGCGGATCGGCTGCCCTTTGCCCTGACGCACACGCAGGGAGGAGATGATTCGCGGCCCGAAGAGAAAAACGATCAACGCTGACGTGAACAGGGCACCGCCGGTACGGAACGTGATGTATCTGAACAGATTGAGGAATCTGAAGTGGGTACTGAAAAAATGAATATGGTCCGACAGTTCGGCAAGCCAGATCAGCATAAGAGCCCTTTCTAAAGCCCCTGATGGGTGTGGAGGCCCGTGTCGGAAAATGCGGGAAATTTGTCAAGCAAGCCCGCAATGATCTTTCCAAACCCCATTCCCAGCGACGATTTCACCATCAAGACATCGCCGGGGGCGACAGAATTGAGCGCGAATTCCGAGAGTTCCTCAGTCGTCTCGTGATATTCGACATGAACGCTTTCCGGCAGCTCATCCCTCAAAGCTGCCATCTCCGGACCAGCCAGCCAGACATGCTCGATGCCGGCAGCAAGCAGCGGCCCCGCGAGGTTGGCATGCACGCGCTGGGCATAATCCCCCATTTCCAACATGTCGCCGAGCACGGCGATCCGCCTGCCCGCCCGTCCGCCTGGTCCCGCCTGCGGCGATGTCGTCGCCAGCAACGCGATAGCCGCGCGCATGGAGGCAGGATTGGCGTTGTAGCTTTCATCGATCAGCGTGAAGTAGCCGTTGCCGATCGCACGCTTATGGCGTTGGCCCCTGCCCTTTTCCGGCTGCAGGTCGGCCAGCGCATCGACCGCTTGATCGAGATCGGCCTCCACAAGCATGACGGCGCCCAGCACGGCAAGCGCGTTTTCCGCGATGTGACGCCCCGGTGCGCCAAGCGCGACCTCCATGGTCTCGCCGCCGATCGTCAGCCAAAGTGTCGAATTCTCTTCCGAGGCATTAAACTCTGCGAGGCGGACATCGGCCTTCGCATGCTGGCCGAAGCTATGGATATGCTCGATCCCGGCCGTCATGGCAGCCTTCTCCAGCATCTCGAACTGATCGTTGTCGTGATTGAGGATGGCATGACCGCCCGGCACGACACCGTCGAATATCTCCGCCTTTGCGGCAGCAATTTCGGTGATGCTGTTGAAATTGCCGAGGTGGGCCGGCGCGATCGTGGTGATGATCGCGACATGCGGCTGCACCATCTTGACCAGCGGCCTGATCTCTTCGGGATGGTTCATGCCGATCTCGAAAACGCCGAAATCGGTATCCTCAGGCATGCGGGCCAATGTCAGCGGCACGCCCCAATGATTGTTGAAGGAAGCAACGGAGGCATGCACCTTCCCCGAAGGCGTCAGCGCGCGGCGCAGCATCTCCTTTGTCGTCGTCTTGCCGACCGAACCGGTGACGGCGATGATCTTCGCCCGCGTGCGCTTGCGGGCGGCAACACCGAGCCGCGCAAGCGCCGCCAAGACGTCATCGACGACCACCTTCGGCACGGCCAGGCCGCCCATCGCCGGCAGCCGTGCCTCACTGATCACGATGAAAGCGGCGCCGTTCGCCATAGCGATATTGGCATAGTCATGGCCGTCGACACGATCGCCCTTGATGGCGAAAAAGGCCTCGCCCGGCTGGATGGAACGACTGTCTATGGAAATGCCCGTGATACCAGCGGGCAGCGATCCGACGAAGCGGCCCGAGATTGCAGCGATCAGATCCTCAGTTGTCCATAGCCAGCTCAAGACTTCAAATCCTCCAATGCTTTGCGCAATTCGGCATGATCGGAGAACGGCAGCGTGACACTGCCGATCGTCTGACCTTCCTCATGTCCCTTGCCGGCAACGATCAGCGTGTCGCCGGATTTAAGCAGCCCGACAGCCTTGCGGATTGCTTCGGCGCGATCGCCGATCTCCGTCGCGCAAGCGGCAGCCGCCATGATCTCCGAGCGGATCATCGCCGGATCCTCGGAACGCGGGTTGTCGTCGGTGACAATGACGACATCGGCCAGACGGCAGGCGATCTCGCCCATGATCGGGCGCTTGCCGCGATCGCGATCGCCGCCACAGCCGAAGACGACGATGACACGTCCCGTCGTGAACGGCCGCACCGAATTCAGGACGTTTTCCAGCGCATCCGGCTTATGGGCATAGTCGACATAGGCGAGCGCGCCGTCATGCGTATGACCGACCAGCTCCAGGCGGCCGGACGCACCGACAAGCTTTTCGAGCGCTGCCATGGCAATGGGCGCGGCAACACCCGTCGAGATCGAGAGACCGGCAGCGACCATCGCATTGGCGATCTGGAAATCGCCTGCGAGCGGGATATGAACTTCGAAGATGTCGTCGCCGACACGGACCTCGGCGATCTGCTTGTGGCGAAAATGCTCGACGCGCTTCAGCGTCAGGAAATCGCCCTTGCGCCCGACGGTGCGGACATCATGCCCAGCGTCTCTGGCGGCGGCAATCGCCTGCGCGGACCAGGCGTCATCGGCAAAGATGACAGCCGGCGAACCCTTCGGCAGCAAATCGCGGAACAGCCGCATCTTGGCCGCCATATAGTCCTCGACCGTTGGATGGTAATCCATGTGATCACGACCGAGATTGGTGAAGGCAGCAGCAGCAAGCTTCACGCCGTCGAGCCGGAACTGGTCGAGGCCGTGGCTGGATGCTTCCATCGCCGCATGGGTAACGCCCTCCTCCGCCAGTTCGGCCAGCAACTTGTGCAGCGACACCGGATCGGGCGTCGTCAGCGCGCCATATTCGTTGCGGGTCGGCGAAACGACGCCCGTCGTGCCGATCATGGCGGCCGGATGGCCGGCATATGCCCAGATCTGGCGCGTGAAAGAAGCAACGGAGGTCTTACCCGCAGTTCCCGTCACCGCCACCATGGTTTCCGGCTGGCGTCCGTAAAAACGGGATGCGGCGACAGCGAGGAACCGGCGCGGCTCGCCAACCTGCAGCAGCGGCACATTTCCGGCATCGGCCACATGACCCGCAACGATAACGGAAGCGCCGCGCGAAACGGCATCGGCAATGAAACTTGCTCCATCCGCCTTCGTACCGGCAACGGCAACAAAGGCCATGCCTGGCACCACCTTACGGCTGTCGGCAGAGATCCCGCTTATCTCGAGATCGCCAAGCGCTCCGCCAATCTGTGTGTTGAGTTCCGGAAACTCATTTCCGGCAATATCCCGCAAGTTCATCGAATGTACTTTTCGCCTTCTCGATCAGTCCGCCCCTCGCGAATCGACGTGTGTATTCTTTCACGCTTAATAAGACGCCAGCAAGGCCGAGTCATCTTTTCCAAAACTGGGCTGTACCCCGAGAATTGGCGCCGCGCGAGCGACGATGTCGCGGGCGATCGGCAATGCCGTGAAGGCCGAAATCGTCCCGCCGCCGCGCTCGCCGCTCTTCGGCTCGTCGATGAAGGTCATGACGATGTATTGCGGATTGTCGATCGGAAACACGGCCATGAAGGTATTGAAGTTCAGCGTGTTGGAATACCGACCGTTGACCACCTTATCGGCCGTGCCGGTCTTGCTGCCGACATTGTAGCCGGGAACGCGGGCGTTGCGACCCGAGCCCCTGGTACCGTTGAACTCGAGCAGGAAGCGCACGTCATCACTGGTACTCTTCTTGACGACCATCTTGGCGATGGCATCGGCCTGGTCGCGCGTGCGCGGCAGGAAGGTCGGTTCTATCAGCTTGCCGCCGTTGACGAGCGCTGCTCCCGCGACGGCTGTCTGCAAGGGCGTCGTCGAGACGCCGTGACCGAAGGAAATCGTGATCGAATTGATCTTCTTCCAGACGCGTGGCTGTGACGGCATCTTCACCTCGGGCAATTCGGTCTGCATCTTCGTGAGCAGGCCGATACGGGTGAGAAATTCCTTGTGCCCCTCGATCCCGACAAGATCGGCGATCTTGGCCGTGCCGATGTTCGAGGAGTACTGGAAGATTTCGGGAACCGTCAGAACGCGCCGCTGACCGTGGAAATCCTTGATGGTAAAGCCGCCGATGCGGATGGGGTTGGTGGCATCGAAGGCATCCCGCAACGTCACCTTGCCATCGTCCAGCGCCATGGCCATGGTGAAGGTCTTGAAGGTCGACCCCATTTCGAACGTGCCATTCGTCATGCGGTTGAGCCAGCCTTCCGTGGCGCCCTCGTTCGGATAGTTCGGATCGAAGTCCGGAGCCGAGGCCATACCGAGAACCTCGCCGGTGTGGACGTCGAGGACTGCGGCACCCGCGCCCTTGGCCTGGAAATTCTTGACGGCATTGACGACCGCATCGCGAACGATGCCTTGTACGCGCAGATCGATCGAAAGCTTCACCGGCTGCAGCGGTTGATCGTTGGTCATGCCCGCAGCAGCGAGGTCGGCGAGCCCCTGGTCGTCGATATATTTCTCCATGCCCGCAACGCCGCGATTGTCGATGTTGACGTAGCCGAGAATATGGGGGGCAGTCGTACCGCCCGGATAGAAGCGGCGCTTCTCCGGACGGAAGCCGATGCCGGGAATGCCGAGCGCCAAAATCTGGTTCTGCTGCTTCGGCGTCAGCTGCCGACGGAGCCAGGCAAAGTGCGAGGATTTCGCCGAAAGCTTTTTGTAGGTGGATTTGGTATCGAGATCCGGCAGAACCTTGCGCAATTCCTCGACGGCTTCGTCCGCGTCGATGATCTTGTTCGGCTCGGCAAACAGCGAGACCGTGCGGATGTCGGTTGCCAGCAGGGCGCCATTACGGTCGACGATATCAGGACGCGAGGCCATCAGACGATCCGGAGGCAGAATGCTTGACGTCATCTCAGGCAATGTCATGGCGAATTGGACAAGCCGGCCGCCGATCACGCAATAGACGGCGACGAAGCTTGCGACCAACAAGACGACGCGGCTCTTTGCCTGACTGGACTTGCGCTTGCGCACGCCCTCAAAGCTCGAACGAGAAAAGCCGTCGCTTGGGCGGTTGTTGCCGTCAGTGGAGAAATGGGCCTTGCTCTTCAGGACCATGATGCGCGAAAGAAAAGACATTAATCCCTCACCGATCCCGTTGCCATGTTGTCGACATCCGGCTTCTTGCGCTTGGCAAGAGCAGGCGGTTTCGGTCGCGGCGCCGGAGCGGCTGCGACATCGGCGATGGCCTTCCTGATCTGAGCATCCGTCGTATCGCCGTTGCTCGAGGCCACCGATGCGCCGTTCTTGGCACCGCCCGCCTTGCCGCTCTTCGGATCGTTGGAGGCCGTTACCGTCGGCGGCGGAAGCTGCGAGCGCAACATCGGCAATTCGCTTGGCTGAACGATCGCTGTCGAGAGCGTCGGCTGCAGCTGAAGTTCGCTATTATAGGTGTTGACGAGGCGTTCAAGCCGGTTCGGCTGAGAAACCAGTGCCCAGTCCGCCTTGAGGAGATCGATCGTATCCCTCTCAAGCTTGATTTCGGATTCGAGGCGGCGAACCTCTTCCAGCTTCAGCTCGGCACGATGCTTGATCGTATAGGTCACGCTGGCCATGGCCGTCATGACGCCGATCAGCACAATGTCAAAAGTCTTCAGCATTTTAGCCCCCAAGCTTTCCAAGACTGGCGAGACTGGGCAGATCGAAGATCGAAAGATCTGCCGCCTCCGCCGGAGCCAAGGTGCGAACCCCCGCACGCAACTTGGCCGAACGAGCACGCGGATTGACTTCCGCTTCGGCTTCGCTCGCAGAAATCATCGACTTGCCGACGGGCTCGAAGGTGGCGGGCCGCTCGTTCACGATCGGCATGTGACGCGATCCGGCGGCACGACCCGAACGGTCGGCGAAGAATTTCTTGACGATGCGATCCTCCAGCGAATGGAAGGTAACGACAACGAGGCGCCCGCCCGGCTTGAGGGCGCGCTCGGCTGCAAACAATGCCTGAGCCAGCTCACCGAGCTCGTCATTGACGAAAATCCGCAAAGCCTGAAAGACCCGCGTCGCCGGATGAATCTTGTCCTTCGCCTTTCGCGGCGTCACGACCTCGATCAGACCGGCCAGATCGCGAGTGGTCGCGAAAGGAGCCTCCGCACGCCGCTTCTCGATCGCGTGAGCGATGCGCGGCGCCTGCTTTTCCTCGCCCAGAAACACGAAAATGCGAATGAGATCGGCAAGCTTGGCGCGATTGACGACATCGGCGGCCGAGACGCCGCTTGCCGACATACGCATGTCGAGCGGGCCGTTCTTGCTGAAAGAGAAACCACGCTCGGCCTCATCGATCTGCATGGAGGAGACGCCGATATCGAGCACGACGCCATCAAGGCCGCCTTCAGGAGCATGCTCAGCCAGCTGAGAAAACTGCGATTGAATGAGCTTGAGATGGCCATGATGGGCGGAAACCAGCGCCTGCCCCGCAGCAATCGCTGTCGGATCGCGATCGAGCGCGATCACATTGGCGCCAGCCTTGAGGATGGCTGAGGTATAGCCGCCAGCCCCGAACGTTCCATCGAGGATGACCTTGCCAGGCGCCGGAGCCAGCGCCTCCAACACATCAGGAAGAAGAACCGGAATGTGACGAACCGGTCCGCCACCGGCATCAGAAGAACCTCCGCCTGAATTCGCCGCCATTCCGCTTCCCCGCTCTATTCCGAGCGCCTGCCCGCCAGCCTGCGCTCCTCTCGTGCCTGCGACTGCAAGGCCAGGAAGGCCTCCGGTCGCCACAATTGAAAATGATCCGACCGACCGACAAAGGTTACTTCGTTTGCGATTCCGGTAAAGTCGCGGATGAAATCCGTGACCATCAGCCGCCCTTCCGCATCGAGCCTCATGAAGACCCCGCCCCCGTGAATGAGGAGCGACATCTGGTTTGCTGCCGGCGAAAACGGATCGTCCGTCGCAATCTGCCGCTCGAAGCGATCGAGCAGATCGAGACCACCGACGCTGATCGCCGGAAACACAAAATCCTGAAAGCAGTACAGCTCCTGGATATTGCGCTCGGCCAACACAGAACGAAACGCCGCCGGCACGGAAACCCGCCCTTTGGAATCGATCCGGTTGGTCGCATTTGACAGGAAGCGGTTCATGACGCGAAACACCCGTCCCCCATGACCCGCAAGCCGCTACTCGCTTACAGGCACAGCCAAAATCGGACACAGCTTCGCAAGCCGAAAGAGCCGACGCCCCTGCGACACCCCCAGAACGGGAGCAATCATGGCTTTGCGATAATTGGGCTCTGATTTGCCCTTGTGCAGTGTTCTTTTGGGATACCATGGGACCATATGGGCGTCAATGGGATGAAGCCACGTCAGACGTGGCCGCAGCCTGAATATTCATAAGACGTTAAGTTTAACGAAAGGTTAGGATCGGCTTCAGGATACGTATCGAAACGGATTGTTTTCACAGGTTAAAACCCTCGCCTGTCGAGGGCTGAAAGCCTTGAAATGCAGGGCATTCGGCAGCTTCAAAAATTTTCGCGGAAGCGTCGGACGCGCCGTTCGAAGTAGCGCGATGATTTGCCAGTTGGCCTGTAAGCCGGGTTCTGTATGGCTCCGGCCGAGGCCGGAACGTGGCAGCCATTCATCTGGGACGCCGCTTGCGCGGCGCCTCGTGCAACCCACCCGGATGACCGGCCCGGAAACAGGCTGGAGCGCTTGCGCACTCCGTGTCATCCCTATTCGGTTTTGCTCCCGGTGGGGTTTTCCGTGCCGTCGCTGTTGCCAGAGACGCGGTGGGCTCTTACCCCACCCTTTCACCCTTACCCGATCCGGAGATCGGGCGGTTTGCTTTCTGTGGCACTTTCCCTGAGGTTGCCCCCGCCGGACGTTATCCGGCACCGTGTTTCCGTGGAGCCCGGACTTTCCTCACCCCATCGCCTTTCGGCATTGATGAAGCGCGGCTGCCCGGCCAACTGGCACAGGCTCATTAACCGAGACCGTCCGCAATTGCCACCGAAATATGCTTGTTTGTGAAGAGCGGATGTCAGTTGCGGAAATGCGCTGAGAAATCCGTGCTGTAGCCTTCGTCGTTGATTCGGCCTGTAAGCAGCAGTTCCGCCCCGAGCCGTCCGATTTCATCGGAACTCTTGGCGGCCGTACCGCAGCCACCCGTCAGGACCGCAACACGCGGCGAAGAGGTATAGCCGATCATGGGATAGCCCGTTGGCGAATAGGAGACGGCACAGGAGTTGGTGAAAGCCGGTGGCCGCCTCACGCCGGGAACGAGCCCGTGGAATATCCGCACCAGATGCTCGCGGGCCTTGTCGCGGCCGGCGGTGCGGAACCAGGCACGCAGCTCCGCCTCGGTTTCGAATTGGAGATCATCGGGATCGCCACCGATCTTCATGTAATATTTGCCGTCCGGATAGCGGATCGGCGGCAGCATATAGATGCTGTCCACATCATCAGCCGCCTTCGATATCACCGATGGCATGCCGGAAAGGGCTTGGGCTTCCGCCTCGCTCACCTCGAAGAAAGTGATCGTGCGGCCATAAACCTTCATCTCAACAGGTCGCGGCAAGAGATTCTCGGCAATGGAAAAACCGCCGGCAGCGAGCAATATCTTTTCCGCGCTGAATGTATCGCCTTCCGCCGTCGTGACGACAGCAAGGCCACCCTCATCGCGGATCGACAGCGCCGTCTGCTTGACGACGCGCGCGCCCGCCTTTTCCGCCAGCAGGGATTGCGCCTTGACCAGCCGGCGCGGGCTGATATGGCCGGCCCCATGCGGTTCGAAGACCCCTTCGCTTCCCGATGCGAAGGAGAAGAAGGGAAACTTCACCTTGAGCTCGGCACCATCGAGGATATCGGTTTGCACGCCGAGCCGCCTGCCCGCTTCCACGACATCGCCGACATAAGCTATTTCACCGCCCCGCTCCGGCCCGACAACAAGGCAGCCGACCGGAGCATAGAATTGAATGCCGCTATCCCGTTCGATATCCGCATAACGGCCGATCGAACGGTTTGCGAGACGGGCCCAGTCCGTGTCCGGGTCAATCGTCCGGGTGATGCGGCCCTCGTCGTAATGACTGCCGAAGACACCTTGATGGCTGGCGCGATCTTCAGGTTCATCCGGCCCGATGACGGCAACGCCGTCCGTTTGGTTTGCCAGGTGACGGGCAGCGGCTGCCCCCATCATGCCCCGGCCAACGACGATGAACCTGAAATCCGCTGCCATGCTGTAACCCTCATCCATAGTCGCGATTTCGATAGCACGGAAAACGATTCCGCCCTATCCGAAATCCTGGCATGAATGTCAGTCCAGAAGGGCAAGCACCTTGCCGCAATAACGCTTCGAGATCGGGTTCATGCGCGTGGCGCCGTGGCCGGCATTGTATTTGAGGATGGTGTTGCAGGTCGGTCCGCCGCCAAGGTCCTGCGCCATGGCAAGATATTTCATGCCGAACTTGATGTTCGTTTCGGGATCGTAGAGACCCTTGGTGCGGCCGGTATAGCCCATCAGCTTGGCGGTCGCCGGCTTGATCTGCATCAGGCCGATTTCGCCTGCACTTCCACGAGTTTTCGGATTGAAATTGCTTTCGATCTGAATGACGGCAGTGGCGAGTTCAACTGCAACGCCGTTCTGCTTGGCATATTTGGCAATCAGCGCGGAATAGCGATTTTGCCGTGCGAAGGAGGTCTCGGCATCGCGCAATTCGGCGGGAACATTGGGAACCGGAAAGCCGGTGGTGCGGCTGACGATCTTGAGAGGAACCGTTTTCTGCTTCGCATGGCGCTCGCCTGCAGAGGCAGAATCATATCCCGCCAGCAGCACGCCCACGCATGCCACAGCCGCAACAATCAAATTTTTCATGTAGTCTTTTGTCTCCAGGGGCGGGACCGCGGATAGCGCAAGCCATCACGTCCGGCTGGAGGCAAAAAGAGCCGCCGGAATGCACAGTCCCCATTAGTCGTCTACGGTCGCGCGACACACAAACCCAGACGGCGCGACCGCCGTTCAGCGAGCGTCGTTAGACCAATGCAATGCGGAGATAATAGGGAAAAGCTGTGGCGCAGCAGGGTGTTACGCGTTTTCGCATCTATAGCCGGCTATAAACGCCGATAACGGGATGGAACGAATTCAGGAATAGCGCGGCAGCGCGGCCAGCAGGCGATGCAGCGTATCGATCGTCGAAAAGTCGGCGATGCCGTCCACACGTTCCTGCCGAAAATGGCGCTGGAAGGCTTCGACGTCGCCCTTCAATTTTTCCGAGAATTCGCCATTTATTTCAGTACTATAGCCGTAAAGCGAGAGCATCGACTGCAAGGCCTCGATCGGCTGACCGACATCGCCCTTCTGGAAGAAGCGACCGCCGGTGATCGACGCCGGCTCAACCCAGTGCCCGACACCGGCCGCAGCCAACCGCGCCCAGGGGAATTTCTCGCCCGGATCGACCTTACGCACAGGGGCAACATCGGAGTGTCCAAGCACCCGTTCAGGCGCGATTGCCCAGCGTTGGCCGCAATCGCGACACAGTTCGATCACCGCTTCGATCTGCGCATCGGGGAATTCAGGCAGTCCGCCGGGATGGCCGGCATTGGCGATCTCAATGCCGATCGACGATGAATTGATATCGGTCTCGCCATGCCACGAACTCTTGCCCGCATGCCACGCTCGGCGCTCTTCGGGAACAAGCTGCATGATCCGCCCGTCCTCGAAGACGAAATAATGGCTCGACACTTGGCTCTCCGGACGACAGAGCCAGTTCAAAGCTCCTTCGGCGGTCCCCATGCCGGTATAATGCAAAAGGATGATATCAGGCCGACGTCCATCCCGCCTCTCGCCATGGTTCGGCGAAGGCTGCACATGGGCACGAGCGAAATCGGCCTGGAATGCACTCATGCTGCGCGGCGTTCTTTCTCGATCTCGGCATAAGCCGCATTCAGAGCCGCCATGCGTTCGTTCGCGATGGCATGGAACTCTTCCGGCACCCCACGCGACACGAGGCGATCCGGGTGGTTCTCGTAGACGAGGCCATGGTAGCGACGGCGGATCGTCGGGAAATCGTCCTGGCGCGAGACGCCGAGCACCTTGTAAGGATCGCGGCCGCCAACATTCACATGGCGCGCCATTATCTGCTCGAACCGCTCTTCGCTCATATGGAAAATTTCGGCCACATGCTGAAGGAAATCCATTTCCTTCTCATGGATCAGGCCATCCGCCTTGGCGATATGGAAGAGACCGTCGAGTACGTCTTCCAGCACCGGGCAATTCTTCGTGCAGGTCTCGCAAAGGGAAGACAGCCGCTCCGCATAGGCTTCGTAACCGGCCACGTCCTGGCGCGCCAGATTATAAAGACGGGCGACGTTTTTCGCTTGGTCGGGCGGAAATTCGAAGATCTCGCGGAACGCGTTGACCTCGTTTTCCGTGACCACACCGTCTGCTTTCGCCATTTTGGCGGAAAGAGCGATTATGGCGACGGAAAATGCCACCTTACGGCGCGTTTCCGGATCGCCTTCAAAGACGGTGCGAATAGCCTCGACCACCGCCGACAGAGCATTGCCGGCAGTGCTACCGATAGCATTCAGCAATTTTTCCCAGAACGACATGCCGGTCTCGATATCCTACTGAAACAGTAGAACACCTTGATCAAATAATGGTTGCCATTGCAAGCAGTCCATTCGTCGCGAGCCCGAAAACACTTTTCACAATTTGGTAATGATGCTGCAAATGCGAACTATCGTCCAATCGCCTCGCTCGGCTTTTGAAGACGAAACAAACCGCCGCTTTCGTAAATTCTTTACTTTACACCCTTGCCTGCCTGTCGCATCCATTCCACCGCAACCATTGAAATGAAGCAGCTTGTCTGCAAGGAGGATCCCCATGGCCAAACAGAAAGTCGCAATGCTCACTGCCGGTGGATTGGCGCCCTGCCTTTCGTCTGCCGTTGGCGGGCTGATCCAGCGCTATAACGATGTGGCGCCCGATCTCGACATCATCGCCTATCGTTCCGGCTATCAGGGGGTTCTGCTGGGTGACAGCATCGAGGTGACGCAGGCCATGCGCGAGCGCGCCTATCTGCTGCATCGCTATGGCGGCTCGCCGATCGGCAACAGCCGCGTCAAGCTCACCAACATTGCAGACTGCGTCAAGCGCGGCCTGGTCAAGGAAGGCGAAAACCCGCTGCGCGTCGCAGCCGAGCGACTGGCTTCCGACGGTGTGACCATCCTTCACACGATCGGCGGCGACGACACCAATACGACGGCGGCCGATCTTGCTGCCTATCTTGGCGCCAACGGCTATGATCTGACCGTCGTCGGCCTGCCGAAGACTGTTGATAACGACATCGTGCCGATCCGTCAGTCCCTCGGGGCCTGGACGGCCGCCGAAGTCGGCGCTCACTTCTTCGACAACGTCAGCAACGAACAGACCGCAGCACCGAAAACGCTCGTCATTCATGAAGTGATGGGCCGCCACTGTGGCTGGCTGACGGCGGCGACCGCGCGCGCCTATATCCAGAAAAGCAGCGCGAACGAATATGTCGAAGGCTTCATGATGAACGCCGAGATGAAGGGCATCGACGGCCTCTATCTGCCGGAAATGGCATTCGATATCGAGGTGGAAGGCGAACGCCTGCGCAATATCATGGAGAAGACCGGCCAGGTGACGCTCTTCGTATCGGAAGGTGCCGGCCTCGACGCCATCGTTGCCGAACGGGAAGCCTCCGGCGAAACCGTCAAGCGCGACGCCTTCGGCCACGTAAAGATCGACACGATCAATGTCGGCGGCTGGTTTCAGAAACAGTTCGCAGCGATCATCGGCGCCGAACGCTCCATGGTACAGAAGTCGGGCTATTTCGCACGCTCCGCCCCCGCAAACGGCGAGGACCTGCGCCTGATTCAGGGGATGGTCGACCTCGCGGTGGAAAGTGCCCTCAATAAGGTGTCCGGCGTCACGGGACATGATGAAGGTCAGGGCGGTAAGCTGCGCGTCATCGAATTCCCGCGCATCAAGGGCGGCAAGGCCTTCGATATCGCCACTCCCTGGTTTGCCGAAGTCATGGACCATATCGGGCAGAAGTACTCACAAGCCTGACCGATCGGCGATCAATCGGCTTAATCGGTGGTCAATCCGCCTGATTGACAATCAGGCGGATTGACGGATCGCAAATCCAATGTCTTTGCTGACGGCGGAAGAGGAATAGAGGAGGATTCTATGTCCATCGAAACCTGGCTCGCTTTCGCCGCCGCATCCTGCATCATGCTGGCCATACCGGGTCCGACCATTCTTCTTGTCATATCCTATGCGCTCGGCCACGGCCGCAAGACGGCCCTGGCAACGGTGACGGGCGTGACGCTTGGCGATTTCACCGCGATGACCGCATCGCTAGCCGGTCTCGGCGCCCTCCTCGCCACATCAGCGACACTATTCACGATTCTTAAGCTGATCGGCGCAGCCTACCTCGTTTTCCTCGGAATCAAGCTCTGGAGAGCCCCGATTGTGACGGGTCCTCTGGGTGACAACGACAATCTCCCAGAGGAAAAACCGTTAAAAATTCTCTTACACGCATATGTTGTGACAGCTCTCAACCCGAAGAGCATCGTCTTTTTCATTGCATTCGTTCCGCAATTTCTCGACATGTCGAAGCCATTTCTTCAGCAAACGCTTATTCTGGAGGCAACTTTCCTCACTTTGGCGGCGCTGAACTCACTCATTTACGTGTTCGTCGCCGACCTGGCGCGCGGCTTCATTCGCAAGGCAAGCGTGCAGCGCGCCGTTAACAGAACGGGCGGAACCCTGTTGATTGCAGCCGGCGCGGTGACCGCCGGATACCGCCGGATGGCCGCCTGAGGCGGCGCAGGGTTGCGGGGCGATCACGGATAGGTTAATGGGGATTCATAATTTTATCGATCCTGTGACCGAATTTGGCGGTCCTGTGGCCGAATTGCATCGAAATTAGGTTTGGTTTTTTCGAAAGTGACAGAATGGTAACGATCGGATTTCCCAGCCTGAAGCGCAGCGTTGCCTTATCGGCAATGATGTGCGGCGCTCTCGCCGGTTGCGCAAGCACGCATCAGCAGCAGACGTCTCAGGCAGAACTCCCGTCGGCACACGCCAACGTGCCGCATCCGAATACGACCCTGACCGCAACCGGCGCAACCGCACCCGCAGGCGCCGCAATGGTCGCAGCAGCGCCGGGCTTCATCGGCCCGCAGCAGCCGCAACAAATGGCAATGGCAAAGTCCGGCCGTCTTGTTCCGGGCACTGCAAACGTGGCAGCAGCGGTAAGTCAGCAGCAGATGGATGCCGCACAGGGACGCTTCGGCGCGCCTGTGGCGAACGCTGCCAATCAGGGAGCCGCCGCAATCGCTGCGGCAACGGGCGCGCCCGCCGGCAGCACATCAGCCGCAGCGGCCTATGCAGCATCCGACGTGCCCTTGGTGCCTTCCGTGGTCGCGATCCCGGTGCCCAATCCGGCACGTCCCGGCGATGCTGCCCTCGCGCCGGTTTCCGCCTCCGTGGCTCAGAGCGAGCCGACCATTCCAATGACATCGGATGTGGCGGCCATTCAGGTTGCCGTGCCGACGCCGCGTCCGGATTCGACGGCACAGGCAGAGGTCGCATTCGCCACGCCCGCCCAGATCGGCATTCCGCGCTATGCGGACAACCGCATGCATTATGACTTCAATTTTGACAGCAGCGGCCCGACGGTCGTTCCCGCTGTCATGACCACCACCAACACTCCAAATTACGATTCCGACGTCCCGGCTGCGGAAAAGAGCTACGTAACGAAGCTCATTCAGAAATACGCCAAGATCTATGAAATTCCGGAATCCCTGATCCACCGCGTCGTTCACCGTGAAAGCCGCTACAATCCGAAAGCCTATAACCGCGCCGGATATTTCGGCCTGATGCAGATCAAGTACAATACGGCCAAGTCCATGGGCTACGAAGGCCCGGCATCCGGCCTCCTTGATGCCGAAACCAACATCAAATATGCCGCCAAATATCTGCGCGGTGCCTGGATGACGGCGGACAGCAAGGCTCAGAACAAGGAAGCCAACGCCGTCCAGCTTTATGCCCGTGGCTATTATTACGACGCCAAGCGCAAAGGCCTGACGGACGTCGCCAACGGCAATTACTGATTTTACAAAAACCTTGTGAGAAGCCGGCCTAGTTCGTGGCCGGCTTTATTGTATCCATGATCCGCTTCACCAGGATTTGCGGTCGATAATACGCCCAGGTCGGCGTCAACCCCATCCGCACGACAACGAGATTGGCCGACGGGACGATTGCGATCGTTTGGCCGTCGTGGCCGGTCATCCAGAAGGTATCCGCAGGCAGGCCAAATTGCGCATTGGAGCCACCGGGGCCTGCAAGCCAGGCCTGAACCTGCGAGTAAACGCCCTCGGAAGCCTTTGTCGGCGTGCGCATGGCGCCGACAAATCCTTCCGGCAGCAGGCGGCGCCCATTCCAGACCCCATCCTGCAGCAGAAAGAGACCAAAGCGCGCCCAGTCCCGGGCATTGGCATAGAGATAGGAGCTGCCAACGAAGGTGCCGCGCTCATCGGCCTCGAAAACGGCGCTGTACATGCCGAGCGGCCCGAAAAGCGCCTCGCGCGGATAGGAGATGGCAGCGCTCAGATTGGGCAGCCGGTTCATCCAGAGGCGCGAAAGCAGCGCTGCCGTACCGCTGGAATAGCTGAAACGCTCGCCGGGCGCGGCCAACTGGTGCGCGTTGGCTGCGATACTGGTCACGTCCGGATCGAGATAGAGCATGCGTGTAACGTCCGACACGGTGCCATAGGATTCGTTGAAGGCAAGGCCGCTCTCCATGGCAAGAAGATCGCTGAGCTTGATGTCCTTGCGTGGGTCCATGCTCCATTGCGGCAGAAGATTCTGATCGTCGAAGGACATGCGCCCGGCCAGCATGAGCCGGCCGATGATGGCGGCATTGACCGTCTTGGTCATCGACCAGCCGATCAGCGGCGTTGCCTTGCTGAAGCCATCGCCATAGGTCTCGGCGACAATGCGCCCGTCCTTGACGACAACGATCGCGCGCATGGCGGGCCCGGCGAGATCCGAATTCGACACGATGTTGGCAAGTTTCGTCCCCTCGCCGTCCTGACCGAGGTTTACCGTATCCCCATCCGGCCACACAGCGTCGCTCTTTGGCGCCTTGACCTTGTTGAGGAAGACAGCGCTGCGGGCCGCCTGCAGATCACCGTCCGGCACCAGCGCGCAGCCGAGCGCGCCCCGATAGAGCGCACGGTTCGGTGCAAACAGTCCAAGGAAGCGGGCCGTGACCACGCCCTCGTCCCGGTCGACATAGACGCGAATGAGCTTCAATGCCGGATTGCCGGGAGCCTGTACATCCTCCTCCATCACTTTTTCTGGGTCCCGTTTGGCCACGAACGTATTGGAGCAGACGATCTTTGCCGCGTAGCCATCGCCAACCTTCAGCAATTCCGGCGGGTAAAGAGAGAGCCAGACGGCTCCGCCGGCGACAATGATCAGCAGCAGAACAACCAGCGCCCCGATCACTCTCGATATCAAACGCATGTCACATACTCTCCAGAAAGGTAGGCGGAGACAATCAGGAAACGCGGCAAGATGAAAGACCTATGATGGTCAGGGCTCCTTAAATATGTGCAAGGATGCTTCTCCGCCGGATCTGCCAACAGCCCGCGTCATCAGACTGTAGCATTGCCGGGTTAAACGCCCTGAACTTCACAAATCGGTGACAAGACTCAGATGACGGAATTCGCCCCGGATGCCGGTCTCCAAAAGAACCGGAAACTCAAGGACGCTCTGCTCCAGCACAAGGCACTGTCCAAAGCAGGCCTTTCCGAGCGCTTGTTCGGCATGTTGTTTTCCGGCCTTGTCTATCCGCAGATCTGGGAAGATCCGGATATCGATATGGAGGCGATGGAGCTGCAGGCGCATCATCGCATCGTCACCATCGGTTCGGGCGGCTGCAACATGCTCGCCTACCTCTCGCAAAATCCCGCATCCATCGATGTCGTAGATCTCAATCGCCACCACATTGCATTGAACAAGCTGAAGCTTGCCGCCTTCCGCCTGCTTCCCGGTCATGCGGACCTGGTGCGTTTCTTCGGAACGCCCGGCATTGCGGCCAATAGCCAAGCCTACGATCAGTTCATCGCGCCCCGCCTCGACGCGGCAACGGCTGACTACTGGGACGGTCGCGATCTCTATGGCCGCCGCCGCATCACGGTCTTCAACCGCAATATCTACAAGACCGGCCTTCTCGGCCGATTCATTGGCGCCGCCCATATACTGGCACGCCTGCACGGCGTCCGCCTCGATAAGATGACGGAAGCCCGCACGATGCGCGAGCAGCGTCAGTTCTTCGAGGAGGAGATCGCTCCGATCTTTGACAAGCGAGCAGTCCGCTGGCTGCTCGGCCGCAAGAGCTCGCTCTTCGGCCTCGGCATCCCGCCGCAGCAATATGACGAACTTGCTAGCCTCGCGGGTGACGATTCCATTTCCGCCGTGCTGAAACACCGCCTGGAAAAGCTAGCCTGTCACTTCCCGATGCGTGACAATTACTTCGCCTGGCAGGCATTCTCGCGACGCTACGCTGCCCAGCACCAAGGCCCCCTGCCCACCTATCTCAAGCCGGAGCACTATGCGGCGATTCGCGCCAATACCGATCGTGTGAGCGTCCATCACGCCAATTTCACCGAACTTCTCGCTTCGAAGCCGGCAGCCTCGCGCGATCGCTATGTCCTGCTCGATGCGCAGGACTGGATGACCGATGAGCAGCTCAATGGCCTCTGGGCGGAGATTACCCGCACGGCGCGCGAAGACGCCCGCGTCATCTTCCGCACGGCCGCCGAAAAGAGCATCATCGAGGGCCGCCTCTCTCCAGCGATCCGCGATCAGTGGATCTATTTCGAAGAACGCTCACAGGAACTCAACACCCGTGACCGTTCGGCCATCTACGGCGGCTTCCATATCTACGGAAAAAAAGCGTGAGCCAGGCGGATACAGGCATAGAAACCAGCGCGAACAACCACGCCAAGCTGATGGACGGCATGTACCGCTATCAGCGTCACATCTATGATCTGACCCGCAAATATTACTTGTTCGGCCGCGATCGGACCATCGAACAGCTGAATGTGCCCGTCGGTGGCTCGCTCCTGGAAGTGGGCTGCGGCACAGGCCGCAATATGCTGCTCGCCTATCGGCGCTTCCCGTCCGCCCACCTCTATGGCCTCGATATCTCGCAGGAAATGCTGATCTCGGCACGCAGCAACTTCCGTGGCCTGAAACAGATGCCGGATTTTCGCGTCGCCGACGCTACAGCCTTTTCACCCACCGATTTCGGCACCGACGGCTTCGACCGCGTCATGATTTCCTATGCGCTCTCGATGATTCCCGACTGGACAAGCGCTATCGACGCGTCGCTCGACGCAGTCGCGCAGGGCGGCGAGCTTCACATCGTCGATTTCGGCCAGCAGGAGGGATTGCCGGGCTGGTTCCGTGCCATACTCAAGGGGTGGCTGAAGAAATTCCATGTCACTCCGCGCGCCGATCTTCTGACTGTTCTCGAAGAGAAGGCTGCAGCGCGAGGCATGTCGGTGAAAACCGAAAGAATCGGCCGCGGTTACGCCTGGCGAGCCGTGGCGGCACGGCACGGCGCCTGAGTGCCGGTGGATTCCAGCGCAAAATCCGGCCTCGTAAGGCGCCAAGCATAAGAATTTGCTTGAAGATAACGCATTTTTTACGTTGATATGGTGAATAAAGTGGCAAGACCAGCTGGCAACGGTATGGTCTGCCGCTCTTTCGGATTCTCGGGGACCATATTACGGAAGCCAAGTCTTGGGGCAGCAAGATCACTCGCGCCATAACAGGATATCTATGCGCCGGCTTCTGGCATGCCTACTGCCGCTCGCCCTTGCCTTGACCGGCTGCACGACGGGCTACGATGCCCTGTCGACGGCGGCTCTCCCCAAGACCAGGTTCGCCGATACGAAGCCACAGGATTTCGGCCGCGATCACCCGCAGCGCCATCCGATTCATGGCATCGATATTTCAAAGTGGCAGGGCGATATCGATTGGAAAGCGGTTAAGGACTCCGGCGTCGCCTTCGTCTTCATCAAGGCGACAGAGGGCAAGGACCGGATCGACCCTCGCTTCACTGAATATTGGAATGAAGCGAGCGCCGCGGGACTTCTGCATGCACCCTATCATTTCTTCTATTTCTGCTCGACGGCCGATGAGCAGGCCGATTGGTTCATCCGCAACGTGCCGAAGGATGCCATGGCGCTTCCGCCCGTCGTCGACGTCGAATGGAATCCCGGCTCCCCCACCTGCAAGACCAGACCAGCGCCTGAAACAGTACGCAGCGAGATCAAGCGCTTTATGGATCGCCTGCAGGCCTATTACGGCAAGCGCCCCATCATTTATACTTCTGTCGACTTCCATCGTGAAAATCTAGTCGGCTATTTCCAGGACTATCATTTCTGGGTCCGATCCGTCGCCAAGCACCCGAAAGAGACTTACGCAGGTCGCAACTGGGCTTTCTGGCAATACACATCTACGGGGGTCATTCCGGGGATCAAAGGCCCGACGGACATCAATGTTTTCGGCGGTTCCGAGCAGAACTGGCAAAACTGGGTGGCCGCAGTAGAGAAGCAGGGAAATTCTTAATACTGAGCCCATTTCACTCTTGCTTATGTCACAATCTTCTGTGAAAGCGACCCTATTCTATCACTAGGAAGGATCGCTCATGGATCGTCACACCATTCGACGCGGCGCTCTCGCGTTGCTCTTCGCCTCAGCCATGACCGGTACGGCATTGGCTCAAAGCGCGGCTCCGGCAACGGTGCCGCCCGCGAGCAGCGATGCCACTCCAAAAGTAGCCTGCGGCGGCGATCTCACGACATTTCTGGCCGGCGTGAAGGCCGAAGCGATTGCGGACGGCGCGGATGCTGCAGCCGCCGACAAGACGCTCGCCGGCGCCCAGATCGACCAGAAGGTTCTTGCCATGGACCGCAGCCAGGGCGTCTTCCGTCAAACCTTCCTCGAATTCTCCCAGCGCACCGTCAGCCAGGGTCGCCTCGACATCGGCCGCCAGAAGATGAAGCAGTATGCCGACGTCTTCGCCAAGGCCGAACAGGACTATGGCGTGCCTCCCGGCGTCATCACCGCCTTCTGGGCGATGGAAACCGATTTCGGCGCCGTCCAAGGCAATTTCAACACCCGCAACGCGCTGGTCACCCTCTCGCACGATTGCCGCCGGCCGGATTTCTTCCGCCCGCGCCTGATCGCGCTGATCGAGCTCGTCCAGCGCGGCGATGTCGACCCGGCAACGACGACGGGTGCGTGGGCCGGCGAAATCGGCCAGACACAAATGCTGCCGCCCGATATCATCGCTTATGGCACGGATGGCGATGGCGACGGCCATGTCAACCTCAAGACCAGCGCACCTGACGTCATTCTGACGACAGCACGATTCCTCCAGCATCTCGGCTTCCAGCGCGGTCAGCCCTGGCTGCAGGAGGTGACGGTTCCGGACAATCTTCCCTGGGAAAAATCCGGCATCGGCGGCCCGCTGACCGCGGGCGATTGGTTCAAGCTCGGCGTCACCCCCCGCGACGGCAATACGAGCTTCGGCTCCCTGCCGGCTGCTCTCATCCTGCCACAGGGTCGCAAGGGGCCTGCCTTCCTGACTTATCCAAACTATAATACCTATCTCGGCTGGAACCAGTCGTTCATCTACACGACCTCGGCGGCCTATTTCGCCACGCGCTTTGCCGGTGCTCCGCCCTATAACAAGGGCAATCCCGAGCCGGGCCTGAACGATGTAGACATGAAGGCGCTTCAGACCAAGCTCGTGGCCCGCGGCTATGATGTCGGCAAGATCGACGGCATCCTCGGCTCCGGCACGCGTGTCGCGATCCAGAAGGAACAGTTCCGGCTGGGTATGCCGGCCGATGGCTGGGCAACGACGGCACTGCTCAACGCACTCTGATTTCCTCCATATATCGATCGAAAAAGGCGGCTCCATGCCGCCTTTTTTGTATCTGCTCCCCTCACGCCCATGAGCAAAATAGCAAGAAACGGGTGGAGAGCCCGCACTCTTCCGGTTTAGATGCATCGAAAGAGGAGAGATGCCATGAACGGCGAACATCGAATGAGCGCCTCGACCTGGGGCCTGCTGCTGTTGCTCGGATTGATCTGGGGTGGTTCGTTCTTCTTCGCCCGTATCGCCGTTCACCACGTGCCGCCCTTCACGCTCGTCTTTCTGCGCCTGTCGCTGGCAGCCGTGGCATTGCATCTCTATTTGGCTGGTCGCCTCAACATCTATCAGTCCCTGCGCCGTTATTGGCCGCAATTTCTGCTGCTGGGCTTAATCAACAATGCGCTACCGCATACGCTGATCTTCTGCGGCCAGACGCAGATGGGTGCCGGACTTGCATCCATCCTGAACGCGACGACGCCGATGTGGACCGTGTTGATCGGCAATCAGCTGACAACGGATGAGCGCCTGACATCGGCCAAGCTGGTCGGCTGCTTCACCGGCCTCCTCGGAACGATCGTGTTGCTCGGACCGAGCGTTACCAGCGGCGGCTCGGTACCCCTCTGGGCACTCTTGTTGCCGATCTTAGCGGCAATCTCCTACGGATTCGCAGCCATTTATGCCAAACGCTTCAAGGGCATCGCGCCGCCGGTTGTGGCGGCGGGCCAGTTGACAGGCTCCTCGCTCATCATGCTACCGGTTGCGCTGGTGATCGACCAGCCTTGGGCGCTCGCCGCTCCACCTGTGACGGCAATTGCAGCCATTCTCGGCCTGGCGCTGCTATCGACCGCTTTCGCCTACATCCTCTATTTTCGCATCATCGAGCTTGCAGGCGCCACCAACACCTCCCTCGTCACTCTGCTCGTGCCGCCGAGCGCGTTATTGCTCGGCTTCCTCTTTCTCGGCGAGCGAATGGGGCCAACCGAAATCGCTGGCATGCTGCTCATCGCCGCAGGTCTGCTCGTCCTCGATGGGCGGCTTTTCATGTGGATGAAACGCGGCGTCAAAACGCTGGAAATATGATCTCCTGCTCCATTCAGATGGTCCGCAGTCACAACATATTAATATTTATTCACAGCCCGTCATCGAGCCAGCAATCGACATTTATATCGCAATATCAAAATGTTGCCGAAAGCTCATGAATCACGCCGCGCATTCGATACCGCGCCGCAGCATCGAATGTTCTTTCCAAGCAACACATTTTCGACATAAAATTTAACGGCTGACTGAGGAGGAAGACATGGGATTAACGCGATCCATCAACGTCCTGGTGGTCGGTGCGGCCTTCGCTTTCGTCGTGACGATGCTCTTCATCTGACGGCTTCGGCGAAACACGCAAACGACCAAACTCCGAAAAGCTAACAAAACCTCTGTTTCATTAGAAAAGCGCATGCCCCGCGGGACATGCGCTTTTTCATGAGTTCGCGCGACGTACTTTAGGCGGCCGCCCCGGCCCGCGCATCCATCTTGCGCTCAAGGCCCAGCCGTTCAAGCACAGCGGAAACCAGTGCCGAACGGTTCATCGTATAGAGATGAAACTCGTGAATACCACGGCGCACCAGATCCTGGATCTGCTCGGCGGCGACATCAGCTGCGACCTTGGCGCGCTCCTCGACATCCTCGTCCAAACCATCAAAACGCTCGTCCAGCCAGGTCGGAATATTCGTGCCGCAGGCGCCGGCGAAGCGCTTGAGTTGCGTCAGGTTCTGGATCGGCATGATGCCCGGCACAACGGGAATCTTGATGCCGGCGGCGCGAACGCGATCGTGATAACGCTCGAAGGCATCATTATCGAAGAAGAACTGCGTCAGGGCCCGGTCGGCACCATTGTCCGCCTTGCGCTTCAGCATATCGATATCGGCCGCCGTATCGCGGCTTTCCGGATGCTTTTCAGGATAGGCAGAGACGGAAATATCGAAATCGCCGCGCTCGCGCAAAGCCTGCACCAGTTCCGCAGCATTGGCATAGCCGCCCGGATGCGGCTGATAGGCCGCGCCGACACCACCCGGCGGATCGCCGCGCAGCGCGACGAAACGGCGAACGCCGGTAGCCAGAAACTCGTCGATCACCCGATGCGTGTCCTCACGCGTGGCACCGACGCAGGTCAGATGCGATGCGGTCGTGAACGGCGTCTCATGGATCATTTTGCGCACAGCGGAAAGCGTTGGTGCTTTGGTCGAACCACCTGCCCCATACGTAACCGAAACAAACTCAACGTCCCAATCGCTGAGCTCCTCGACGGTGTTCCACAGCTGCTGCTCGGCCTCTTCCGATTTCGGCGGAAAGAACTCGAAGGAGATGCGGATACCCGCGTTATGGCTTTCTGAGCTTGAAGACATATCATACTCTCCCGGCAAGAATGGGGGATGACTGGTGGCCTTGGTCGGACGCAATCAGCAACCGCGGGTCGCGCGCCAGCCAGATGGTCACGGTCAGCGCCTGACCGCCTTCCCTCCCCGAATGAAGATCCTGCACGCGCTCCACATCCAGCCCCGCCAGTTTCAGCCAATCCGACATGGTCTGATGCGAGAAGCCGAGACGCAGATGCGCATGTTCGTCACGCAGATATTCAAGCCCATGCGGCGCGAGGTCGATGATGACAAGCCGGCCGCCGGGCCGCAGCATTCGGGCGGCCTCATTGATGGCAACCTCCGGCTGATCAAGGAAATGCAGCACCTGATGGATAGTGATCAGATCGAAATCCTGCTGCTCGAGCGGCAGGTTGAAAATATCGCCATGCCGCACTGAGGCAGCGGTGATATTGGCCCGGTCGAGGTTGGCGCGCGCAACGGCCAGCATGTCACGGCTGGCATCGATGCCGACGGCGCGACGATAATGCCCAGCCAGAAGCTGCAGCATCCGGCCCGTACCCGTGCCGAGATCGAGAAAGGAGTCGATCGGCTGCGGACCGATGAGATCGATCAGCGCCTTGTCGACATCCTCATCCGCGACATGGAGACGACGCAGCTCATCCCACTCGGCGGCATTCCGGCTGAAATAGGCCTGCGCGCGCTCGGCGCGAATACGCTTTACGGAGGCGAGACGTTCTCCGTCACGCAACAGTACCGTATCCTTTTCGGCGGTATGGCGCAGCAGGCTGCGCGCCAACGTGACGGCCTTGCCCTCCTGCTTCAGGCGGAAATAGGCCCAGGCGCCCTCCTGGTAACGATCGATCAGCCCGGCTTCGCCGAGCAGCTTGAGATGTCGGGAAATACGAGGCTGCGACTGACCGAGAATTTCGGTAAGATCGGTCACTGTGAGATCGCCGGCCGCCAGTAGCGCCAGGAGACGCAGCCGGGTCGGCTCACCGACCGCCTTCAGCACGTCTACTACGTCATCCAAGCCGAGTTTAACCAGATCCGTCATTTCCCACCCAATCAAGATATAAAGATATCTTTATGTGATTTGAATGAGTTCCGCAAGGGCTAATCGCCGAAGAGCCCGGCTGAATGTCGGAAACCTGTTAGTTTTTGTCGGCTGAGGAATATATGCGTCCTGCCCGAGGCAAAGAAAAACCCCGGACGTGCCGGGGTTTCTCCATGACGGAAAGACAGCAAACTTACCGTGTCAGGCGCTTATGCGCTTGGCTGCCCGGATTGAGAGCATCGGGGCCGAGGCGGCGGACCTTGTCCTGTTCGTAATCTTCGAAATTGCCTTCGAACCATTCGACATGGCCGTCGCCTTCAAAGGCCAGGATATGTGTGGCCAGGCGGTCGAGGAACATGCGATCGTGACTGATGATGATCGCGCAGCCGGCGAAGTTTTCGAGCGCGCTTTCCAGCGCCCCCAGCGTTTCCGTATCGAGGTCGTTGGTCGGTTCGTCGAGCAGAAGCACGTTGCCGCCGGACTTCAGCATCTTGGCCAGGTGCACGCGGTTGCGCTGACCGCCAGAGAGACTGCCGACCTTCTGCTGCTGATCGCCGCCCTTGAAGTTAAAGGCGCCGCAATAGGCGCGCGAGTTCATGTCGAACTTGCCGAGCTTGATGATTTCGGCGCCGCCGGAGATTTCCTCCCATACCGTCTTATTGCCATCAAGCGCGTCGCGGCTCTGGTCGACATAGCTGAGATGCACCGTCTCGCCGATGCGGATCGAGCCGGAATCCGGCTTTTCCTGACCGGTGATCATCTTAAACAGGGTCGTCTTGCCGGCGCCGTTCGGCCCGATAATGCCGACGATGCCGCCGGGCGGCAGCTTGATCGATAGATCGTTGATCAGGGTACGACCTTCGAAACCCTTGGTGATGCCCTCCATCTCGATGACCACCTGGCCGAGACGCTCGCTGACCGGAATGATGATCTGCGCATCACCAGGACGCTGATTTTCAGCAGCATCGACCAGCTGTTCGTAAGCGTTGATACGCGCCTTGGACTTGGCCTGACGGGCCTTGGGGCTGGAGGCGATCCATTCCTGTTCGCGGCTGATCGCCTTCTGGCGGCCAGCTTCTTCGCGGGCTTCCTGCAGCATGCGCTTGGCCTTGGCCTGCAGATAGGCGGAATAGTTGCCTTCGTATGGAATGCCGCGGCCGCGGTCGAGTTCGAGAATCCAGCCGGTAACATTGTCGAGGAAGTAGCGGTCGTGCGTGATCATCATCACGGCGCCCGGATAGTCGCGCAGGTGCTTTTCCAGCCAGGCAATGGTCTCGGCGTCGAGATGGTTGGTCGGTTCGTCGAGCAGCAGCAGGTCCGGCTGCGAGAGAAGCAGGCGGCAAAGCGCGATACGGCGGCGCTCACCGCCGGAAAGGCTGGTGACTTCGGCATCGCGCGGCGGGCAGCGCAATGCATCCATAGCCATTTCCACCTGGCTTTCCAGATCCCAGAGGTTCTGGCTGTCGATGATGTCCTGGAGCTTGGCGCCCTCTTCCGCCGTCTCGTCGGAATAGTTCATCATCAATTCGTTGTAGCGATTGAGGATTTCGGTTTTCTTGGCAACGCCTTCCATGACGTTTTCGAAAACCGTCTTGTTGGGATCGAGCTGCGGCTCCTGCGGCAGGTAGCCGATGGTGGCGCCTTCGGCCAGCCAGGCTTCGCCGGTATATTCCTTGTCGAGGCCGGCCATGATGCGTAGCACCGTCGACTTACCTGCGCCGTTCGGACCGAGAATACCGATCTTGGCATCGGGGTAGAAGGAGAGATGGATATTCTCGAGAATTTTCTTGGCGCCATAGGACTTATTCAGACCGGCCATATGATAAATAAACTGACGTGCCATAGCTTGGGTTGCTCCACGGACGAATAGCGTTGCGAGTTGTGCCGCTATGTAGGGGAAACCCCGCCCTCGGGCAACGGCGAAACCTCGTCCGAGGGCATTATCCGCGTCAGAAAAGCCGTATTTTCTCAGAAGCCGGCCGCGTCCACCACACCCCGGTCGCAGCCGAAAGCCGTGCTGCCGGCACCTTGGATCAGTTTGGCGAGCCGCGGCTCATTGCCTGGTTGGGGATCGATCGCATCTTCCGAGAGACCGATGGTCAACTCCGAAATCATCCTGACGTCGCCGACACGGCGGCAGCTCATCTTGATACGCGCATTCGCGCCCTCGCCGAAGCTCTGGTCGAAGGCTGCCTTGATGCTCTCGGCATCCAGCTCCTTGCCGATATTCTGGGCGAAGAGATCGCGCACAGCAGATGTATTGAGTTCGGCGATCAGTCCAGCAGCGATGGAGAAATATTGGTCGGCGCTGAGCTTCGTGCAGGTGCCGTGCTTGATCCATTCATGCCGTTCCAAGCCGGATTGGGTGCCCGGCATTACCTTATCGAGCTTCACCTTCACGTCTTGGGAAAGTTGTACCGCCGGCAGGTCCTTCCAGTCGCGGCCACGATCCGCCTGTTTCAGATCCTCTGAAACATCGCAATATTCTTGCCGCATCGGCCAGAGACCATGCAGGGAGAAATTCGTCGCGTCATGGTTGTTCGACGATTGATTCCGGCATTCCGCCTTCTTCTGGTTCGTCTGACAAAATGCCGGCTCCCAGCTCGCCGCCAGGATAAAGCGCGTCCGCCCGCGGCTATGTTCCTGCGCCATGGCGCTCGCCGCCGTCCCGACAGAAATAAATACAACTGCAAATACCCGAAGCCACGGCTTCATTCTTGCCTCCAGCTAGAACATTATAGGAACAAATAAGCAGTTTGAGCGAGCGGGCGCAATCCTGAATCGCAGCGCTCGGAAAGATTTATTTTCTGTGAGCTTTACCACCTATCCATTGCATTCGGGCGGATGATAACCTTTCGTCCAACTGGGGAGGAACGAATATATGTTCGCCGAGACGAAGCGCCTGAAAAGTCCGACGGGCGCAACCCTTGCCTACCATCATTTGCCGGCGGCAACCGATGCTCGCGGCATCCTGCTGATATCGCACGGTCTTGCCGAGCATTCCCGCCGATACGAGGCCTTTGCCGATGCGATGGCAGGCCAAGGCTTCCATGTCTATGCCCACGATCATCGCGGCCATGGCGAGACGACCGCTCCTGACGCGCCGATCGGGCGCTTTGCCCGGAGAAATGGTGTCGAGCAGGTCATCGCCGATGTGCTCGCTATGCGCGAGCTCGCCGCAGGCGTCCATCCCGGCCTGCCGATCATCCTCTTCGGCCATTCCATGGGCGGGTTGATCAGCCTGAACACAGTCGTGACGCATCCGGACAAGTTCGATGGCGTCGCGGTCTGGAACTCGAATTTCAATCCGGGTGTCGCGGGGCGAGCCGCCCAGCTCATCCTGAAGACGGAGCGCATGTTCAAGGGATCGGACGTCCCGAGCGGGCCGCTGCCGAAACTGACCTTCGGCACCTGGAGTAAATCGATCAGCAACCGTCGCACGGATTTCGACTGGCTCTCGCGTATTCCTGGGCAGGTGGACAAATATATCGCTGATCCGCTTTGCGGCTTCGATGCCTCGGTCTCGCTCTGGCTCGACCTGTTCGAACTTACCTTCCGCGCACCACACAAGGCGCATCTCGATCGTCTCCGCCGCGACATGCCGATTCATCTCGTCGGCGGCGGCAAGGATCCGGCTACCGACAGTGCGAAAGCGATTTCCTGGTTGGCAAAGCATTTGAAAAAAGCCGGCTTCTCTCGTATCACCACCGAGATCTATCCCGACATGCGGCACGAGACGCTCAACGAAATCGGTGCCGAGGACGCCATCTCCCGATTTGCCGACTGGTGCAGAACGGCGGTAGCAAAGACCTGATTCTCAAGGAAATTCTGCAATGAACACCTCCAGCGGCTCCTCGGTCCGATTGCCGCAATCGGAGCTGACCTTCGGCTTGTCGATGATGTTTCTATCCGTCGTCCTCTCGCCGGTCATGGATATCTTCTCCAAACTCGCGGCAACCACCATTCCGCCGGCGGAAGTCACCGCTGCGCGCTTCATCTTTCAGTCGCTCTTTGCCTTGCCCATGATGGCCTTACGCGGACAGTGGGGCGTATGGTCGTGGCGCCATAGCGGCGCGCACGCGATCCGCGCCGCCCTTTTGACGCTGTCCATGGTCTCGTTCGTGAGCGCGTTGCAGGTCATGGAAGTGGCCGATGCCATTGCCATCTTTTTCGTCGAGCCGATGATGCTCACCATCCTCAGCAGCATATTCCTCAAGGAAACCATTGGCTGGCGTCGTTATACGGCCTGCGCAGTCGGCTTTCTTGGTGCCATGCTGATCATCCAGCCGAGCTTCCAGGAAGTCGGTTTCGTCGCCCTGTTGCCCGTCGTCACGGCGCTCTGCGTTGCGATTTATGTGATGATCACGCGCGTCGTCTCCCATAGCGAAGATGCGTGGCCGCTGCAGTTCCAAACCGGCCTATGGGGTATAGGCTTCAGTCTGATCCTGCTTGGCATCGGCAAGGCGACGGGATCTGTAATCCTTTATCCGGTTATTCCGGATCTGAAGGCAATGCTCTATTTGCTCGGCGTCGGCGCGACTGCGGCGGCCTCCGGCATCCTAACGGTCTATGCCTATCGCGCAGTACAAGCCTCGACGCTCGCACCGCTGCAATATTTCGAGATCGTTTCAGCAACGATCTTCGGCTGGCTCGTCTTCGACAATTTCCCGGATGCGATCAAATGGCTCGGCATTCTCATCATCATTGGCTCTGGGCTTTACATTCTCTGGCGGGAGCGGCGCTTTGCTTCCAAGCTCGTATCCGATACATCTGAAACTGCATTCACGCCCTAAGCGAGAGAGCGGATCGACATGACAGACCAGAAAACCAAGAAACCTCCGCTTTCCGGTATTCGTGTCATTGAGCTTGCCCGCGTGCTTGCCGGCCCCTGGGCCGGGCAGATGCTGGCCGACCTCGGCGCCGATGTCATCAAGGTGGAAAATCCCGACGGCGGCGACGACACGCGCCAATGGGGGCCGCCCTTCGTCGAGGGCAAGGACGGCGAAAATCTCTCCGCTGCCTATTATCACTCCGCCAATCGCGGCAAGCGCTCGGTAATCGCCGATCTCAAGACCGAGGAAGGCCAAGAGCTGGTACGCCGGCTGGTGAAGACGGCCGACGTGGTGATCGAGAATTTCAAGCTCGGCGGCTTGGTGAAGTATGGGCTGGATTATGAAAGCCTGAAGAAGATCAATCCCCGCATCGTCTATTGCTCGATTACCGGCTTCGGCCAGACCGGACCCTATGCCAGTCTCGCCGGCTATGACTATATCGTCCAGGGCATGTCCGGCTTCATGTCGATTACAGGCGAACCGGACGGACAGCCGATGAAAGCGGGCGTTGCCATTGCCGATATCTTCACGGGCATCTATGCCGTCTCGGCAATCGAGGCCGCCCTGATCCACGCTCTGAAGACTGGCGAAGGACAACTCATCGACATGGCGCTGCTCGATGTGCAATCGGCCGTGCTCGCCAACCAGAACATGAACTATCTGATCTCCGGCAAGCCGCCCGCGCGGCTCGGCAACGCCCATCCCAATATCTCGCCCTACGAAGTCGTGCCCACGGTCGACGGCTATCTCATCCTTGCTGTCGGCAATGACGGGCAGTTCCGCCGCCTTTGCGCCATTCTCGGCATGGAAGGCAAGGCCGATGACGAGCGCTATGCGACCAACAAGGCCCGCGTCGCCAACCGCAACGAGGTTCGGGCTTTCATCTCGTCGGAGACACTGAAGTGGAACAAGGCGGAGCTGCTGAAAGCCTGCGAGGCCAACGCCGTTCCGGCCGGCGCCATCAACACGATCGAGGACATGTTTGCCGATCCGCAGATTGTGGCGAGAGGCCTGAGGATCGATCTCGAGGATAGCGCCGGCACCGTCATTCCGAGCGTGCGGACACCGATCGTGCTGTCGGAAACGCCGTTGACCTATACGCGGCCGAGCCCGCGTCTCGGCGAACATCAGGAGGAAGTTCTGGCTGAATTGACCGAACTGGAGGGGAAGGCAGGCACATGAAGCGAATGGGCGGGCAACTTATCGTCGAGGCTTTGAAGGCCAATGGCGTGCAGCGCATGTCCTGCGTGCCGGGGGAGAGCTTTCTTGCCGTGCTCGATGCCCTGCATGACAGCAATATCAAGGTGCTCGTTTGCCGCCAGGAAGGCGGCGCGGCCATGATGGCGGATGCATGGGGTCGATTGACCGGCGAACCAGGCATTTGCATGGTCACCCGAGGCCCCGGCGCCACAAACGCCTCCGCCGGCCTTCATATTGCGCGGCAGGATTCGATCCCGATGATCCTTTTCATCGGGCAGGTCCAGCGCGATGCCCGCGAACGCGAAGCCTTTCAGGAAGTGGAATTCCGGCGCGCCTTTACCGAATTTGCCAAATGGGTCGGCGAGATCGACGATGCCGCCCGTATCCCGGAATTCGTCACCCGCGCCTTCGCTGTGGCAACATCGGGTCGCCCCGGTCCCGTGGTGCTGACCCTGCCCGAGGACATGCTGCGCGATGAGGTCGAGGCGCCACAAGCGCTGCCCTACGTCCCTGTTGCCGCTCATCCGGGCCGCCGCCAGCTTGCAGAACTTAACCAGCGCCTTGCGGCTGCGCAGCGGCCGATGGTCATCCTCGGCGGCACGCGCTGGAACGAGGAAGCGGTTGCCGGCGTGAGGCAGTTCGCGGAGCGTTTCAAACTGCCGGTCGGCTGCTCCTTCCGCCGGCAGATGCTGTTCGACCACCTGCATCCCAACTATGCCGGCGATGTCGGCATCGGCATCAATCCAGCGCTGGCAAGGGAAATCAAGGAAGCGGACCTGCTGATCCTTCTCGGCGGCCGCCTCTCCGAAATGCCGTCCTCCAGCTACACGCTGGTCGATATCCCCTACCCGCGCCAGCAACTCGTCCACGTCCATGCCGATCCCTCGGAACTTGGCCGCGTCTATCGTCCGGACCTGGCGATCTGTGCCAGCCCGGCGGATTTCATTGCGGCTCTCGCGGATTTGGAGCCACTGCACGAGATGCCTTGGGCCGACCGAACCGAGCGTATCCATGCCGCCTATCTTGCCTGGTCGAAAACACCGCAAGAATGCCCCGGCGCCGTCCATATGGGCCGCATCATGGATTGGATCGAAGCCAATACGGCCGATGATGCGATCTTCACCAACGGCGCTGGCAACTACGCGACCTGGCTGCACCGCTTCCATCGCTTCCGCCGTTTCAACACGCAGGCGGCGCCCACCTCCGGCTCGATGGGCTATGGCCTGCCGGCTGCGGTTGCCGCGAAACAGCTCTTTCCCGAGCGCGAAGTGATCTGCTTTGCCGGCGACGGCTGTTTCATGATGCATGGCCAGGAATTTGCGACCGCCGTTCAATACGGCCTGCCGCTCATCGCTTTGGTCATCAACAACGGCATGTACGGCACCATCCGCATGCATCAGGAGCGGGAATATCCCGGCCGCGTCAGCGCCACGGCGCTCGACAATCCTGATTTCGCGGCCCTTGCCCGCGCCTATGGCGGCCACGGCGAGACGGTGAAGACGACGGAGGAGTTTGGCCCGGCCTTCGAGCGGGCGCGAGCGAGCGGCAAACCGGCCATCATCGAGATCGCGCTCGACCCGGAAGCAATCACGCCCTCCCGCACCCTGACGGAAATTGCGCAAACAAAAGGCCGATGAGCGCGAGCCCACCGGCCTTTCAAAAATACGCCGGCCCGACTTAGTCGAGTGCTGCCGTTACGATGAATTCGACCTTATACTTCGGGGCAGCGAGCTTGGCTTCGCTGGTCGCACGGGCCGGCGTGTTGGCCGGATCGACCCAGGCTTCCCAGGCGGCGTTCATTTCGGCGAAGTAGGAAATGTCGGAGAGGTAGATGAGCGTCTGCAGGATCTTCGACTTGTTGGAACCGGCTGCAGCGAGCAGGCGA
The DNA here is from genome assembly GCF_020871915.1 of Rhizobium sp. AB2/73. Classification (NCBI taxonomy): domain Bacteria; kingdom Pseudomonadati; phylum Pseudomonadota; class Alphaproteobacteria; order Hyphomicrobiales; family Rhizobiaceae; genus Rhizobium; species Rhizobium sp. AB2/73. The sequence goes on from NZ_CP067071.1 coordinate 2,017,660, forward strand.
TCGACTTCAGCGAGTGCCGACTTGCACTGTTCGGTTACGCTTTCACCTTCACCAACCTGTCCGGCCAGATAGACGGTGTTCCCGTGGATGACAGCGCCGCTCATGCGGGCGCCAACGTCGATACGCTTGATGCTCATGGTGTTCTCCTGATGTTGTTTTTCGACAGGTAAAAGGGCATGACCCACGGTCTGCCCTGCGCTCAAAAGGCCGGGAAAGGACCGTTCAGCCGCGGATATGATGCGTCTTCTGATAGATCGCCGTCGAGCGCGCGCCCGAGCGGCAATAACCGAGCATCGGGCGCGGAAGCTCGTCCAGCGCATCGACCATTCCCTGCAAGGCCTCTTCGGTCACGCCCATCGGACCGACAGGCACCTGGGTGATCTCCAGGCCGAGTTCCTTGGCGCGGGCTTCGATGACTCCAAACGGCGTCTGATCCTGGCTTTCGCCATCGGGGCGATGGCAGACGATGGACTTGAACCCCAGAGCCTTGATCTGGTCGAGATCCTCAACGGTAATCTGGCCTGACACCGAGTATTCATCGTCAATCGGGCGGATATCCATGGTTCATGTCCTCTCTAAAACCGTGGCCTTGATCTACGCCGCAGCAGGCCAAGCGTCAACCGCGGCGCACTCTCAAACGAAGGCAAAGTTGAGCATGAAATTGCGGGTTTCACCGGGCTGGAGAATATTGAATTCACCCGCCTCTTCCAGTTCGGACCGCGAGACCCAGCGATGCGAAACCGGCTCGATACCAAGCACATGGGCAGGCGCGCGCTGATTGCGCCAAACCTGCAGGAATGGCAGCGTGTCCGTTCCGAACCGCACCCTCAAGGTCTTCCCGCCGATGGCCGCGATTGGGCCGAGGCAGATTTCGGCCCAATCCTCCCCCTTGTCCTGTGCCGGCACGCAGAAGATATCACCGCCCTCCTCGCCGAAGGTCCAAGGAAAGCCGCCATTGTCAAGCATCTCTCCGGCAAGGCGCGTGCCGCTATCGAACCATTTGCCGCCGATGTTCATATGGTACATCAAAAAGACCGGCATCGCCTCGGTACTCGTATTGACGATGCGGTCGGCAAGCGAGACCTCGCCCGTGGCGCCATCGATCCGCCAAAGACGTTCCAGCCTTGCGGTGCGGCGTTCGGCTGTGATGACATCGATATCGGCGCGGCATTCCGCGTTGCCGTTCTCGAATTTGGTCCAGAGAATTTTGGCTGGATGAGACGAGAAGGAACCATGCAGCGGATAGCGCTTGCCTTCATAGGCGCCGGACATCGGCTCGGGGTGGCGGATATGATCCGGCCCGCAGGTGAAGAGGAAGCCCTGCACGGAATGACTGATACGCGGATCTCCATCGTCGGGAACGGCACTTCCGGGCGCAAGATTGTTGCCCTCGACGATGCAGGCGCCGATATCCAGGACAGAGCCTTCATCCAACGACAATTTCGGCCCCTTGGCCGCGGAAAAATCCATCATCCCTAAAGTCCTCCCTGATCGGCGCCGAGCACAGGTGCTGTCCCGAGGGGGCGCGCGACTGAAATAAACGATTATTTGGCTTACCAAATCTTAACTTGAAGCCTTGATCACATAAATTTTTATATTTTATTCAGCATGATAATCTAAATCTCCATACTGGCGTCAAAATTGCCATGTGTGTGTCAGCCGAACGACCATCCCGAGGATTCGACAGACGTGAACCGGTTCGTAAAATTGAGTTTTGCCTTGGCAACGACTGCCGCTGTATCTGCGATCGCACTCACCGATGCGCAGGCGCAATATTATCGCAGCGGCAACGGCAACACGGTTCTCGTCACTCCCGATGGCCGGATTCTTGATCAGTATCCTTATGGGGGCGGATATTCCATGGCACGCGACGGACGCGGCCGCCGGGTTCTGATCGATGCTTATGGCAATATCGTCGCCACTGAGATGAAGGCCAGCACCTATTATCCCCGCGCGCCCGCTCGCGACAGCTACGCTGATAACGGCAGCCGCTATGGCGATACGCAGCTTTCCAACAACGACGGTTATCAGGATTATCGTCAGTATCGTACCGACAGCTACGGAAATTACGACGGCGAGCCCGATAATGGTTACGGTCAGCAGGATCGTGGCGTGATTACCGGCGGCATTCCGCGTGACAGCGATATACAGCGCCAGCCGCTCGACAATCAGCCGTTGCCAGGCCAGAACCGCGGCCAGGCGAACCAGAACGGCAGTGATTACGCGTCGATCGATCCGCAACAGGGCGCACCTGACATCGTCAACAAGCCGCCACCGGCAGAGCCCGTTATTACGCTTAAGGGCAAGTCGAAGATGGAGATCACCGCGCTGGAGGTTTTCCTCGCGCGGCAGGGTATTTCGCCTGGTGCGATCGACGGCCGCATGGGCGCAAACGTCACCAAGGCCATCTATGCCTATCAGCAGATGACCGGCCAGACGCTTGATCCCAACAATACCGATTGGATTCTCGAGCAGCTGCGCATGTCCGGCGGCATGCCGATCGTCAACTATACGATCACTGCTGCCGATGCGGCTGGCCCCTACGTCGCTTCGATTCCTGAGGACTATGCCGCGAAGTCCCAGATGCCTTCCCTCGGGTACACGTCGACGACCGAAATGCTGGCGGAGCGCTTCCATATGGATGAAGGCTACCTGAAGGCGCTCAACCCCGGCGTCGATTTCACCGTGCCCGGCAGCACCATCAAGGTCGTCAATACAGGCCCCAGCAAGACCGGCACCGTTGCCAAGATCCTGGCTGATAAGGGCCGCAAGCAGGTTTTCGCCTATGATGCCAACGGCACGCTGATTGCAGCCTACCCGGCCAGCATCGGTTCCGCCGACACGCCCTCGCCGTCAGGCACCGTCACGGTCGAGCGCGTCGCCTTCAATCCCGGCTATACTTACAATCCGAAGATCAATTTCCAGCAAGGCGCCAACGACAAGGTGTTGAACATTCCGCCTGGCCCGAACGGCCCGGTCGGTACGGTCTGGATGGCCCTGTCGAAGCCGACCTACGGCATCCACGGCACGCCGGATCCCTCGCGGATCGGCAAGTCGCAGAGTCACGGCTGTGTCCGCCTCACCAACTGGGATGCGACCGAGCTCGCCAAAATGGTCAAGCCCGGCGTCGTCGTCGAATTCGTAGACTGATTGCCAAACATACCTAAACAAAAAAACCACCGAGTTTCCCCGGCGGTTTTTTCTTTGTCTTGAAATATCAGAGCACCACTATTTCCATCCGGCGCGTCAGGTAGTTCGGCGGCGTATCAGAAGCAGTCGCGGAACAAAGCCTTCGTGTTTTCGAGCGTCATCGGCACCGGGTTGCCGCCGGCACTCGGGTCTTCGATTGCCATGGCGGAGAGTTCGTCGATCCGGTCAGGTGCAATGCCCATAGCCGAGAGGCTTTCCGGCACGCCGAGTTCCGAGCGTAGCTTCAGCACATAATCATAGAAGCCGTCGAAACCACCCGAAATGCCAAGATAGGCGGCGGCGCGCGCAATCTTTTCTTCGATGGCTTTGCGGTTGAAGCGCAGGACAGCCGGCATGACGACAGCATTGGTCATGCCGTGATGGGTGTTGTAAACGGCGCCGATCGGATGCGAGAGTGCGTGAATGGCGCCAAGCCCCTTCTGGAACGCGACGGCGCCCATGGCAGCCGCACTCATCATGTTGGCCCGGGCTTCGAGATCCGTTCCTTCACGATAGGCGCGCGGCAGGAATTCCTTGACGAGCCGCATGCCTTCCAGCGCGATGCCAGCCGACATCGGATGATAGAAGGGCGAGGAATAAGCTTCCAGGCAATGCGCGAAGGCATCCATGCCAGTGCCGGCGGTGATGATCTTCGGCATGCCGACGGTCAGCTCCGGATCGGCAATGACGACGCCGGGCAGGAACTTCGGATGGAAGATGATCTTCTTCACATGCGTTGTGGAATTGGTGATGACGCTGGCGCGGCCAACTTCCGAACCGGTGCCGGCGGTCGTCGGTACGGCGACGATCGGTGCAATGCCCTCGACGCTGGCGCGGGTCCACCAATCGCCGATGTCTTCGAAATCCCAGACCGGCCTGGTCTGGCCGACCATGAAGGCGACGCACTTGCCGAGATCGAGGCCGGAACCGCCTCCGAAGGCGACGACGCCATCATGGCCGCCATCCTTGAACGCTTTCACGCCGGCCTCGAGGTTCTTCTCGTTCGGATTCGGATCGACGTCAGCGAAGATGGCGCGGCCAAGACCTGCATCTTCCAGAATATCCAATGCCGTCGCCGTGATCGACATCGAGGCAAGTCCCCGGTCGGTGATCAGGAGCGGCTTCTTCATGCCCAGGCTCTTGCAGGCGTCCGCGAGCTCCGTGATGCGGCCGCGGCCGAGCTTGAAGGCGTTCGGATAGCTCCAATTGGCTGAGATAGTGCTCATGCTGTTACTTTCTTCAGATGATAGGATTTCGGGCGCGTCAGATTGTGGAAGCCGATGATCGACAGCGAGCCGCCACGGCCGGTTTCCTTGACGCCGGTCCAGCACAGAGCCGGATCGAGATAATCGGCGCGGTTCATGAAGATGGTGCCGGTTTCGATTTCGCGGCCGATACGTGAGGCGCGCTCGACATCCTTGGTCCAGAGGGATGCCGTCAGGCCGTAGGGGCTGTCGTTCATCAGCTCCAGCGCTTCCGCATCGCTCTTCACCTTCATGATGCCGACGGCCGGGCCGAAGGTTTCCTCGCGCATGAAGGCCATGGAATGATCGACATTGACGAGGACCTGCGGCGCAAGATAGGCACCGCCATCATCGGCCGGGAACAGCTTCGGATCGACCAGCGCCTTGGCGCCCTTGGCAACCGCATCGGCGATCTGTTCACGCACGACCTTGGCGAAGCGCTTGTTGGCCATCGGCCCGAGCGACGTCTCAGGATCGAGCGGGTTGCCGAGCTTGTAATTCGAAACCCAGGCAACCGACTTCTCGACGAAAGCGTCGTAGAGCGATTCATGCACATAGATGCGCTCGATGCCGCAGCAGCACTGGCCGGAATTATAGGTCGCGCCATCCATCAGCGTATCGACGGCAGCGTCGAGATCAGCGTCTTCCATGACATAGCCCGGATCCTTGCCGCCAAGCTCTAGCCCCAGGCTGGTGAAGGTGCCAGCAGCCGCACGCTCGATCGAACGGCCGCCTTCGACGGAGCCGGTGAAATTGACGAAATTGAAACTACCGGCGGCAATGAGTGCCGAGGTCGTCTCATGATCCAGGAAGACATTCTGGAAGACATCGGCGGGAACGCCCGCCTCGACGAAAGCCTGCACCAGCCGCTCGCCAACGAGCAGCGTCTGGCTTGCGTGCTTGAGAATGACGGTATTGCCGGCCATCAGCGCCGGGGCAACTGTATTGATGGCCGTCATGTAGGGATAATTCCACGGAGCGATGACGAAGACCACGCCATGCGGTTCGCGCTCGATGCGGCGGGCAAAATTGGCGCTGTCCTCGACAACCAAGGGGGCAAGCGCATCGGCGGCGATCGAGGCCACATAGTTCGAGCGCTCGTTGAAGCCGCGATATTCGCCGCCATACTTGATCGGACGACCCATCTGCCAGGCAAGCTCCGGCACGACGACATCGGCCATCTCATTGAGCCGGGCCACCCCCTTCAGCACGAGTTGGACACGATCCTCCAGCGGGCGACGCGCCCAATCCCTTTGCGCCTTGCGAGCACGTGTGACGACTTCCTTGGCGGTTTCCAGCGACAGCGCCGGACGCTCGGCATAAACCTCTCCGTTCACGGGGGAGACGCATGTGATCATGGTCATGATCGAATTCCTGTTTTCCTGGTCATCCATTGATTGCCCGGATGTTGCGCAGGCAGCAGCCGCATTCAACGGAGAAACGGCGGACCGACATAACATCCCAGCGCCCTGCCCGATCATAAAATGAAAATCAGGCAGGAGGCAGATCGCAAAAGCCTTACGCTCTTTCGAATCCGCGCGCCACTTCCCAATCGGTGATGCGACGATCATACTCTTCCTGCTCCCATTCGGCAGCACGGGTATAGTGATCGATGACATCATCACCAAAGGCGGCACGCAGCATCTTCGACGTCATCAAGGCAGTCGTGGCATCGCGCAGCGTGCGCGGTATCTCACGGACTTCGCGCGCACCATAGGCATCCCCGACGAAGGGCGCCTCGAGCTCCAGCTTGTTTTCGATGCCGGCAATGCCGGCGGCGATGAGAGCTGCGAAAGCCAGGTAAGGATTGAGGTCCGAGCCCCCGACACGGCATTCGATGCGGATCGATTTCGTATCCTCGCCGCAAAGGCGATAACCGGCGGTACGATTGTCCTTGCTCCAGATCGCCTTGGTCGGCGCGAAGGTGCCGGCCATGAAGCGCTTGTAGGAGTTGATGTAGGGCGCCAGGAAATAGGTGATCTCGCTGGCATGCGTCAGAAGCCCGCCAACGTAATGCTTCATCATTGGCGACATGCCGTATTTGCCGCCTTCTTCGAAGAACTTCGGGCTCTTACCGTCGAGGCTCCAGAGGGATTGATGGATGTGCGAGGAGCTTCCGGCGGCACCGTAATTCCACTTCGCGAGAAAGGTGATTGCCTTGCCCTTCGACCAGGCGATCTCCTTGCAGCCATTCTTGATGATCGCATGGCGGTCGGCCATATCAAGGGCATCGGCGTAGCGGACGTTGATTTCCTCTTGTCCCGCCGAAGCCTCGCCCTTCGAATTCTCCACTGGGATGCCCGCCCCCTGAAGGCCGGTGCGGATCGCCCGCATCACCTCTTCCTCCTTAGTGGTCTGGAAGATGTGGTAGTCCTCGTTATAGCCGCTTGCGAGCTTCATGTTTCGATAGCCGGCTTCGCGCGCGCTGTCGTAACTCTGGTCGAACAGGAAGAATTCGAGCTCCGAAGCCATGTAGGCCCTGAGCCCCATGGCTTCCAATCGCTTCACCTGCTTCTTCAGGATGGCGCGCGGAGAATGCGCGACTTCCTCATGCGTATGATGGTCAAGCACATCGCAAAGAACGAGCGCCGTGCCTTCCAGCCAAGGAATGCGACGCAGCGTGGCAAGGTCTGGCTTCATGGTATAGTCGCCATAGCCCTTCTCCCAGCTCGTCGACTTGTAGCCGGAGACGGTTTCCATCTCGATGTCGGTTGCCTGCAGATAGTTGCAGCTATGCGTTTCCTTCCAGGCGCTCTCGATGAAGAATTCCGCCTGGAAGCGTTTGCCCATCAACCGGCCCTGCATGTCGACCTGGCATGCCAGAACCGTATCGATGCGCCCTTCGGCCACATCTCGCTTGAGGTCGTCGAACGTATAGCTGCTGCTCATAATTTGGTCCGCCTGAACAATGAATTGAAACGTCGGCCTGCCGAACGATACCACCTTGCGGGATAATCCGCGCGCGGGCCGCCGTGTCGCTACCGGTGAAAAGGGTCGCAGGTCTGCGACCCCATTGCTTGCAAAGATTGGACTTCGCTTACGTCTCGCCGACGGCGGCTTCCGCTGCCGCGATCTCAGCCTTGCGCTTGGCAATGGCATCGCCGATCGGCGGGCCCTTGAAGCGACGGCGCTCGAAACCGAACCAGACGATGGCCGTCAGAACCAGGAAGCCGACGGTGATAATGCCCGCCCAGTCGTTCGGCGGCTGAATGCCGAGAACGAAGATGATGATCATCGCGATGATCGACAGCACGGCAAACAGCTTGAACAGCCCTTCCCCGAGGTTCCAAGGGCCCATCTTGTCCCACTTCGCCGTACCCCATGCGAAAAGGCCGAGCGTGATCGGGATCGCAAAGGAGAAGAACAAGAAGATGACGGTGCACGAGACGACGATGGTGTAAACCGGCGTATCGCCGATCGATACCAGCGACGAACCCCAGACGAACAGGACGGAAAGGATCGACCCAGTCCAGATCGCTGAAACCGGCGTGCGGTATTTCGGGCTGACCCGAGACAGAGCCTTGGATCCCGGCAGACCGCCGTCACGCGAGAAGGCGAAGATCATGCGCGAAACCGAGGTTACCGTTGCGAGACCGCACAGCCACTGGCTGATGAAGATCAGCAGATAGAGAATGTCCTTCACGATGGGATTGACCTGTGCGTCCATTGCCCAGAAGAACACGTTCCAGCCCTGCTTGGCGGCATCGTCCATATTCGGCAGCATCAGCACGAACGAGCAGAGCATGATGTAGCCGAAAAGCGCCGACCATAGAACCGAAGACACCATGCCGCGCGGAACGGAATGGGCGGCTTTCACCGTCTCTTCCGACGTATGGGCCGAGGCATCGTAGCCGGTGATCGTGTAGATCGGCAGCAGAAGGCCGAGCGCGAAGACCCAGAAAGTCGAAACCTGCGGCCAGACCGGGGCACCGGTTGCCGAGCCGTCGGCAGCAATCGTCGCCAGACCGGAATAGTTGGTGAAGGTGAAAAGCCGCGCAAAATCATAGGACGGCGCAGCGATCAGGCAAACAGCCGCCAGAAGGATCGAGGTTGCGAAGATTAGATAACCGGAGAAGTCGGTCAGCTTCGCCGTCAAGCCGATACCCATGTGATTGACCAGCGCCTGCAGACCTGTGATGACCACCAGGAACACGATGCGCACCAGCGTGGTGTCGGTCATGTTGAAGTAGCCGCCGAATGCGCCGACGAAGAAGTAATAGGTGCCGACATTGATGGCGCCGAGGACGGTGACGAGGCCGAGCAGGTTGAACCAGGCCGTCAGCCAGCCGGTGAACCGATTGCCGAGGATCGAGCCCCAGTGGTAGAGACCGCCGGCCGTCGGATAGGCCGAACTGATCTGGGCCATCGCCACAGCGAAGACGAGCGATATGAAGCAGCCGACAGGCCAGCCGATACCAATAGCGGCACCGCCCGCACCCGATGTCGCTTGAGCCAGCGAATTGATGCCGCCGGATAGAATGCAGATGATCGAGAAGGACACGGCGAAATTCGAGAATGAACTCATGCGCCGTTCCAGCTCCTGAGCGTAGCCCATGGAGTGCAGGATCTGGATATCCTGCTTCTTGTCTAACTCTGAATAATCAGACATGCCATTCCCCCTAAAGCCCGGTTTCCCGCGGGATTGCGGAGAACCATGTGTCACATTGACCGCTGACATTTCGCCATGCGGCCCGATCGCAGTTGAACTGCTCCCCGGGGTCTTTTTCTTTTATGCTCAGGCTTCCAGACTGCTCTGGAGAAGCCCCGTCAGATAATCGGCCATGACCCCTTGGCCGACGTCATCTCGAATGAGGTCGTTGCGGACCTCGATCATTACGTTATGCAGACCATTGGCGAGCCCATGCAGCTTCAACGTATGGGTGACGCCGTCTTGAGGCCCGTAAGGCTGATTGCGCTCTGTCTGATAGAGCGGCGCCTCAGCTGCTGCATCAAGCATGCGATCGGCCAGCCAACGGTCTTCATCATGCAGAATGCCAAGCTCCACTGCCCGTGGCTTGCCATTATAGACCGGCGTGAAGCTATGGATTGTCACGATCACGGTTTTTTGTCCGCGCGCCGCCCGCTCCTTCAAAAGCGCCCGAATGCGATCGTGAAACGGGATGTAGAGCCCTTCCGTACGCGCTTTTCTATCCGCCTCGCCCAGGTGCTGATTGCCAGGAATCGTATAGATCTCGCTCGTCTCCGGCATGGCACCGGCGCTTTCGGGGGGCCTGTTGCAATCATAAATCAGCCGGGAGAAGCGCTGAAAAACCAAGGTGGCGTTCAAGCCGGCGGAAATTCCTCTTGCAACCGCGAGTGCGCCCGGATCCCATGCGATATGGCTGGAAAGCGCCTCGGCTGAAAGCCCGAGGTCGCCGAAGCGCTCCGGAAGTGCGCGGGAGGCATGCTCACAGACGAGCAAAACCGCACTGCTTCCGTCCGGTCTTTCGACCGCGACACAATCGCCATCCGCCTTCGTCAGAATGCCTTGCTGCGCAAGCATCGGAGACGCCCCATTACCGATTAATAAAATCTTTATAAGAAAAGAATTCTTCAGGTTTTCGCCGCTGTCAACTGGGAACTGAAATTATTTCTTCATTTGTGACATTGACTCGAAATGTGACACCGTTGTTATATCCTGCAAGGAAAGCGGCATCAGACCGTCCCGGGGAGCTAAAATCGAGTGAACAATGCGTCGAAAACAGTTTCGGACGTAATCAATGCGCGCTTTGACACGCTGACGCGCGCCGAAAAGCAGCTCGCCAAGAGCCTGCTCGACAACTATCCCGTTTCCGGGCTTGGCAGCATTACCACCGTCGCCGAAAATGCGCGGGTTTCGACCCCGACGGTCGCGCGCATGGTGCAGAAACTCGGATACAAAGGTTATCCGGACTTCCAGGCCCATCTTCATCAAGAGGTCGAGGCGACGATCTCCAACCCGCTGACAAAGCACGATCGCTGGGCATCCAACGCGCCAGGCACACATATCCTCAATCGTTTCGCCGACGCCATCATGGGCAACCTGCGACAGACCCTGTCCGACATCGACGTGACAACCTTCGATGGCGTTGCCGCGCTGCTGTCGGAAAGAAAACGCGGCCTTTATTTCGTGGGCGGGCGCATTACAGGGGCGCTTGCAGAATATTTCTTCACCCATATGCAGGTCATCCGGCCCAACACCACGCTGCTTTCTTCCAATTCGAGCACCTGGCCGCAATATGTCTTGAACATGAATCCGGGCGATCTGCTCGTCATATTCGATATCAGGCGTTACGAGCAGGAAATGGTCAATCTGGCTGCCGCCGCCCGCCGGCGTGGCGCGGAAATCATCGTCTTCACCGACCAGTGGGCAACGCCCGCCGCCAAGCATGCGAAATACACTTTTCGCGTGCAGATCGAGGCGCCGTCCGCCTGGGATTCATCGGTTGTCACCCTCTTCATCGTCGAAGCCCTAATCGAAGCCGTACAAAGTTCGACATGGGATGAGACAAGCGAGCGTATGAAGACACTGGAAGGTCTTTTCGAGCAAACCAAGCTGTTTCGCAAGCTAAGCTGAAGGGGAATGAAAACAGAAAATAACGGTTCGTGAAGAGTGTGAAATACAGCGACTGTCATACTTGTCGATTAGAAGCAAAAATCAACTGCGTTTTCAGCAAACCCAACGCTTTGAAGTCGTCACACAACCTTCATGTAACGTCATTAACAGCAACGCCAGACACTGAAAACCCAAAAGGAGGAAATGCAGTGATCTCGAAAATTCATCGTCTTCTGACAATTTCTACGGCGATGCTCGTCGCTTCGACGGCTATCGCGGCCGCAGAACCGAGCGCCGATCTCATCGCTGCCGCCAAGAAGGAAGGCACGCTGACCACGATCGCTCTGCCCCACAACTGGTGCGGTTACGGCGATCTCATCGCTGCGTTCAAGGCGAAATACGGCATTGAAGTCAACGAACTGAATCCAGATGCCGGCTCGGGCGATGAAGTCGAGGCAATCCGCGCCAACAAGGGCAACACCGGCCCGCAGGCTCCCGACGTGATAGACGTCGGCCTCTCCTTCGGCCCGACGGCCAAGAAGGAAGGCCTGCTGCAGCCCTACAAGGTGTCCACCTGGGATTCCATTCCGGACAGCGCCAAGGATGCCGAAGGCTACTGGTACGGCGACTATTACGGCGTTCTCTCTTTCGTCACCAATAAGGACGTCGTTAAGAACCCGCCGAAGGACTGGGCTGATCTCCTGAAGCCGGAATATGCTAACACCGTTTCGCTCGCCGGTGACCCGCGCACGTCGAACCAGGCAGTCCAGGCCGTCTACGCCGCCGGCCTCGCAGCCGGCGAAAAGGACGCCACCAAGGTCGGCGCCGCCGGTCTCGATTACTTCGCCAAGCTGAACAAGGCCGGCAACTTCGTTCCTGTCATCGGCAAGTCCGCTTCGCTGGCTCAGGGAGCAACCCCGATCGTCGTAGCCTGGGACTACAACGGTCTCTCCTGGCGCGACAGCCTGAACGGCAACCCGCCGGTGGACGTTACGGTACCGGCTTCGGGCGTCATCGCTGGCGTCTATGTTCAGGCGATCTCGGCCTACGCTCCGCACCCGAACGCTGCCAAGCTCTGGATGGAATTCCTCTATTCCGACGAAGGCCAGATCGGCTGGCTGAAGGGCTATTGCCACCCGATCCGCTTCAACGACCTGGCGAAGAACAAGAAGGTTCCGCAGGAACTTCTCGACAAGCTGCCGCCGGCCGCCGCTTACGAAAAGGCCGTCTTCCCGACGCTAGAAGAACAGGATGCCGGCAAGACCGCCATCACCACCAAGTGGGATTCTGTCGTCGGTTCGAACGTACAGTAATCCGACCTGACATGACCTCCCCGCTTCGGTGGGGAGGTTTTCCATTTTTCTGACGCCGCGGATTGGGTCAATCATGAGCATCGTCACAACATCGACAGTCAGTTCCACTCCCATGATCAACAAACGCGTGGTTGTCGACTGGCTGGGCATAGCGCCCTTCCTGATTTTCGCGCTGCTGTTTCTGATTTTGCCGACGATCTATTTGGTCGCAGGCGCGTTTCTGACGCCTGACGGCAGCCTGACGCTGAAGAATATCGGCGACTTGTTCACGCCGACGATCATGAGCGCCTATTGGATCAGTATCAAAATCTCGGTCGCTTCGGCGCTCGGCGGCGCGATCATCGGCTTTTACCTGGCTTGGGCGCTGGTCCTTGGCGGGCTTCCCAGCTGGATCCGTCACGCCTTCCTGACTTTCTCGGGGGTCGCATCGAATTTCGCCGGCGTGCCGCTGGCCTTCTCGTTCATTGCCACCCTGGGCCGCCAGGGTCTGGTCACGATATTGCTCGCTCACTTCGGCTTCAACCTCTACGGCACCGGCTTCAACCTGCTGAGCTTCTTCGGCCTGACCATTACCTATATGTACTTCCAAATCCCGCTGATGGTGCTGATCATTACACCTGCGCTCGACGGCATGAAGAAGGAATGGCACGAAGCGGCTTCCATTCTCGGCGCAACCAATGGACAATATTGGCGGATGGTCGCCCTGCCGATCCTCTGGCCGAGCCTGCTTGGCACGACGCTGCTACTGTTTGCAAATTCGTTCGGCGCCATCGCGACGGCAATTGCACTTACCGGCAGCTCGCTGAATATCGTTCCGATCGTGCTCTATGCGCAGATCCGCGGCGACGTGCTGCACAATGCCAATCTGGGCTATGCGCTTGCGCTGGGCATGATCGTCATCACCGGTATTTCGAACGTCATTTATATCTTGATGCGCATGCGCGCTGAACGGTGGCAGAAATGAAGCTGCAAAAATTCTTCGCCTGGATCGCCGTTGCCATCGGCCTCATCTACTTCCTGGTGCCGCTCATCGGTACACTGGAGTTCTCGCTGCGCATGCGACGCAACGCTTACAGCTTCGACGCCTATGCCTCCGTTTTTTCGGATTTCGGCTTCATAACGGCCTTTGGCTTCTCTATGTTGATGGCGCTTCTGACCATCATCTTCGGCATGTTGCTCGTTGTGCCCACGGCCTATTGGGTGCGGCTACGGTTGCCGCAGCTTCGGCCTGTTGTAGAATTCATCACCCTGATGCCGCTGGTCATTCCGGCCATCGTCATCGTATTCGGCTATCTGCGGCTGTATAATTCGTCGTCGATCCTGCCGCTGACCGGCTATAATTCGACGACGAACATTCTGCTCGTCTGCTCCTACATTGTATTGTCCCTGCCCTATATGTATCGTTCAGTCGATACGGCGATGCGTACCATTGATGTCGGCACGCTGACGGAGGCTGCCGAAAGCCTTGGTGCAAAATGGACAACCATCATGTTCAAATGCATCTTTCCAAATGTCATGAGCGGTGTGCTGTCCGGAGCGTTCATCACCCTTGCGATCGTCATGGGTGAATTCACCATGGCATCGCTGCTCAACCGTCCGGCATTCGGGCCCTACATGCAGCTCATGGGCGCCAATAGAGCTTACGAGCCCTCTGCCCTAGCCATTATCGCACTTGCCGTTACCTGGCTCAGCATGGGCTTGCTGCAGCTTGTTTCCCGTTTCTCAAAATCCGCTCCGATTAAGGCGTAAGGCTTCTCACCATGGCTTTTCTCGAACTCACCCACATCAAGAAATCATTCGGCGAAGTTCAGGTCGTCCACGATTTCAATATGCAAATCGAGAAGGGAGAATTCATCTCCTTCCTTGGACCGTCGGGTTGCGGCAAGACGACTGTGCTGCGCATGATCGCCGGTTTCGAAACGCCGACCGCCGGCACCCTGTCGATCAACGGCAAGGATCAGCGCGCCCTGAAGCCGAACCAGCGCAATATCGGCATGGTGTTCCAGGCCTACGCGCTGTTCCCGAACATGACGGTGCACGACAACGTCGCTTTCGGCCTCAAAGTGGCCGGCATGGCAAAGCCCGACATCGACAAGCGCGTCAAGGAGATGCTGGCTCTCATCAAGCTCGACCATCTCGCCGGCCGCTATCCCTATCAGATGTCCGGCGGCCAGCAGCAGCGCGTGGCGCTCGCCCGCGCCATCGCCGTCAAGCCGCAGGTGCTCCTGCTCGACGAGCCGCTTTCGGCGCTCGACGCGAAGATCCGCATCTCGCTGCGCGAAGAAATCCGCGCCATCCAGCAGCAGCTCGGCATCACCACCGTTTTCGTGACCCACGACCAGGAAGAAGCCCTGTCGATCTCCGATCGCATCGTCGTCATGAATGCCGGTCGCGCCGATCAGATCGGCACGCCTTTCGAGATTTACAACACGCCGGCAACCCGCTTCGTCGCTTCCTTCGTAGGTACGCTGAACCTGATCGAAGGCAAGGTCGTCGATCCCGACAGCAACCGCATCATGATCGGCGATCAGGGTGTGACCCTGAAGCAGTCGGTGACGGCCTATAAACCGGGCGACACCGTATCACTCGCCCTGCGTCCGGAAGCCGGTTCGCTGGCGGAATCGGCCAAAGGCGATACGGCTCTCACGGGCGAAGTCTCTTCAGCACACTTCCTGGGCTCGGTTATTCGCACCCGTATGAACGTTGCTGGCAATACGATTTCCTTCGACATGTTCAACAGCCCCGGGATGATGCCTCCGAGCGTCGGCGAGAAGGTGACGCTGCGCTTCGCCTCCTCCGATCTGCTCGTGATTCAGGATTGAGAAAGCACCCTGCGTCGCAGGGTCATTTTGGAAAATTATTCACGGACGCCGGGTCAGAAGCCTGGCGTTTTTCTTTGATTTTCATGAGAGAAAGCATTTATAGTCCGGACGTTCTCAGGGCGGGGTGTAATTCCCCACCGGCGGTATGGGGAGTTTCCTCGAGCCCGCGAGCGCCTTCCGAGCTTTCGGAAGGGTCAGCAGATCCGGTGAGATGCCGGAGCCGACGGTATAGTCCGGATGGAAGAGAGCAAGTAGGATCGCACCTCCTCCGCGCGAGGGATGCCGCGATGTTGCGTGTTCGCCCAAGGGATATTTGACAACAACCCTTGAAAGGCAAAATTCATGACCATTTCGATTTCTACCCAGCCGAGCCGCGTCGCGATCATTCGGGCCCGCTGGCATGCCGATATCGTCGATCGCTCGGTCGACTCCTTTGTTGCCGAATGGCAGACGACGGAAGGTGCATCGCCGATCGATATCTTCGACGTGCCTGGCGCGCTTGAAATTCCACTGCACGCACAGACGCTTGCCCGTAACGGCCGTTATTCCGCAATCGTTGCCACCGCTTTCGTTGTCGACGGCGGCATCTATCGCCATGAGTTCGTTGCAAACACGGTTCTCGATGCCATGATGCGCGTCCAGCTGGACACCGGCGTACCGATCCTGTCGGCGGTCCTGACTCCGCATCACTTCCAGGAGTCGGAAGCCCACATCCAATTCTTCAAGGAACATTTCACCATCAAGGGCCGGGAAGTGGCCAGCGCCTGCCGCCACATCCTGGCGGAACGCGCCAAGCTGCTGCCCGCTGTCACAGTTTAAGCTTAGCATGGTGGAGGCGCGGCATCTGCCCGCCTCCATGTCCACCAGGGAGAAATCTCAGTGACCGTCCTACGCATCATCCCAAACCTGCCCACCGCCGACCCGGATACAGCCCGCCTTTTCTATCATGACCTGCTCGGCCTCGACATCGTCATGGATCACGGCTGGATCCTGACTTTCGCCTCCGAAGCGGCAACAGTGCCGCAGATCAGCGTCGCCAGCGAAGGCGGTTCGGGGACGATCGTCCCCGATCTTTCCATCGAAGTCGACGATGTCGATGCGCTTTATCAGCGCGCCACATCCTTGGGCTTCGGCATATTGTATGACCTCACGGACGAACCTTGGGGTGTCCGCCGCTTCTATGTCCGCGACCCGTTCGGCAAGATCGTCAATATCCTTTCACACCGCTAGTTCAAGCGCGCGAAGAGCCTCAAGGGCTCCCGGCGCTCTCACCGCAGATCGAGATTGAATGTGGTGCGCTCGGCCGGCCAGACCGATTCCGAATAGGTGACCGGCACTCCGTCGGTATCTGCATCCACCTTGCGCGTCACCAGCAGCGGCGCGGATTTCGGCTGGCGCAGGATTCGCGCCTCGTCGGCCGTCGGCATGCGCGCCTCGATCTCCGTCGACAAGCGCTCATAGTCGGTGACGCCATAGCTGGCGAGCGCTGCCGAGATTGTCGGATACCGCAATCTAGCCTGATCGAAATCGGGAAAACGTTCGGCCGGATAATAGGAATCCCCCAATTCCACTGGAATACCGTCGGCCGTCATGACACCACGACGATGGATGACCGACGCGCCGATTGCGATCTTTAAATGGGCCGCGACGCGTTCGGTCGCCGGCACGATCTCGTGAACGAGCAGCTCGCCGCCCGGCTCGAAACCTTGCTCGATCAGATTTTTGTGGAAGCGGGTGCGTTTCGACAGCGTGTAATCGAGCCCGCCCCTATGAACGAAGGTTCCCCGCCCCTGTTCGGCGCGGACCAATCCGCGCTGCTCCAAGTGCCCCAACGCCTGGCGCACAGTGAAACGGCTGACGCCAAATCGCTGCATCAGTTCGGGCTCGGTCGGCAATTTCTCTCCGGGTACGAAAGTCCCGGCGGCAATATCGGCCGCCAAGATCTCGCCGATCTGATGCCAGAGCGCGCTGCCGCCCTTTCGGTCGATCGTTTCCATATCAGATACGCTTCTCCAGCCGGAACAACAGCTTGTATTCGGCTGGATAGCTCAACGCATCGAGAATGCTCGGATAATATTTCCGATCCTTGGTGGCACGCACAAAACCATCATAGCCGAAGCGCCTGACGGAAACATCGAAGCCTGCCGCCGTGAAGGCTTCGATATAGTCCTGTGGCGAGCGATCCTGCATCGGCGCATTGCTATTGTTGCCGATTAGTTCGAGCCACTTCGGCCAAAGCGGCATTTCATTGTGGCACCCGGTCACCGCGTAATAGACGCCCCCATTGCGCATAGCGCGGAACATCCCCTCGGCATGCTCTCTCAACTCCGGCAACAGATAGATCACCTCATAGCTGAAGGCCACGTCGAAGCTGTCGGCAAAGGGCGCCAGGTCGGTCGTGACATGAAACTGAAGCGGCATGTTGCCTGCAGCTTCGGCGGCAGCAGCCACGGACTCCGAAGCGATATCGATGCCGACACCGCGTCGGAACGGTCGCATGGCATAAAGCAGCCGCAGAAAGCCGCCACGGTTGCAGCCGAAATCCAAGACGGTCTTCGAGGAGAAATCCCGCTCCGGCACCGTCTCAATGAAGTGCCGCCAATAAGGGCTATGCGATTCTGCCATGGCGGCGTCGCCCTGCGGTTCCTTGTGCCATGTCGCGTAAGTCGTTGCTGTGCTTGTCATCATGCTCTCGCTGTTGGAGTGAACTGCGATTTGATAGCAAGCCTGTATGACAATGAAATGAATTCGTCCGGACGACCGGACTATACAAAGCAAGCAAAAAAGGGGACCTGCCGCGGCAGAGCCCGCTTTTGAAAGATTGACCCAAATCGCTTACGCCCGGATCGCCTTGTCGTTCACATCGAAACGATGCATCTGGTTCGCATCCGGCGTCGCATAAACCATCTCGTCCGGCTCGTATTTGTGTTCACCGAAGAGACGCGCGGTGAGTAGACCGGTGGTCTCCGACTCCAGATAGATGATGGTATCCGCACCGAGATGCTCGACATGGATGACTTTGGCGTCCCATGTGCCCTGATCGCGTGATAGCGTGATATGCTCGGGGCGGATGCCGACGGTCTTGGCGCCACTTTGGCCGAGGCGCTCGGCCGGGATGAAATTCATCTGCGGCGAGCCGATGAAGCCGGCAACGAAAGTATTGGCCGGACGGTTATAAAGCTCCATCGGCGAGCCGATCTGCTCGATCGCACCGGCATTGAGCACGACGATCTTGTCGGCAAGCGTCATCGCTTCGACCTGATCGTGGGTAACGTAGATCATCGTTGCCTGCAGGCTGCGATGCAGCCGGGCGATTTCGAGACGCGTCTGCACACGCAGTGCCGCATCGAGATTCGACAGCGGCTCGTCGAAGAGGAAAAGCTCCGGTTCGCGCACGATGGCGCGGCCGATGGCGACGCGCTGGCGCTGGCCTCCGGAAAGCTCCGATGGCCGGCGGGCGAGATAGGGCGCAAGTGAGAGCATGCCAGAGGCCTTTTCGACGCGGCTGTCGATCTCGCCCTTCGGCGTGCCGGCCTGCTTGAGACCCAAGCCCATATTGTCCTTGACGGTCAGATGCGGGTAGAGCGCATAGGACTGGAAGACCATCGAGATGCCACGCTTGGCGGGCGGCGTCACAGTCACATCCTGGCCGTTGATCAGCACGGCACCGGAGGTCACATCTTCGAGACCTGCGATGCTGCGCAGCAGGGTCGACTTGCCGCAGCCGGAAGGACCGACGAAGATGACGAACTCACCATCCTTTACCTCGAGGTCGATGCCCTTCAGCACGTCATGCGTACCATAGGCCTTGCGGATGGATTTCAGTTGAAGCGATCCCACAGTCTTTTGTCCTTATAGATAAACGGGCTTGCCGGTGCGCACGCTCTCATCGGCAGCGAGGCATATGCGCAGCGATTGAACGGCATCGGCCATATGGCGATTGAGGTCGAGATCCTCGCGGATGGCCTTCAGCATGAAGGCCTGCTCGAAGTCGCAGAGCTCCTGGTGACCCGGTTCGCCATCCATACGCAAGTCCTGATCCGGCCGGATGAACTGGCCGTTCGGACCTGTCTCGGCGCTATGCAGACGGATGACGGATGTCTTCGTATGCATGTCGATGTCATCGGATTTGGCATTCTGATCCATGACGATCGACACCGAGCCGTTCGGTGACATCACATCCTTCACGAAGAAAGCCGTCTCCGAGATCATGGGACCCCAGGCGGCCTCGTACCAGCCGACGGAACCGTCTCCGAAGATCACCTGCAGATGGCCGTAATTATACATGTCCGGCTTGATCTCCTGCGTCAGCCGCAAGCCCATGCCGCGCACCTCGACGGGCTTGGCATCGGTGATCTGGCACATGACGTCGACATAGTGCACGCCGCAATCGACGATCGGCGACGTCATCTGCATCAGCGCCTTGTGCGTCGCCCAGGTCGGGCCGCTCGATTGCTGATTGAGGTTCATCCGGAAGACATAGGGGCCCCCGAGCTTGCGCGCTTCGGCAATCAACCGCATCCACGAGGGATGATGGCGCAGGATGTAGCCGATCGTCAGCTTCTTGCCGGCTTTCTTTGCCGCCGCGACCACACGCTCGGCATCTTCGACCGTCGTGGCCAGCGGCTTTTCGACGAAGACGTGGCAGCCGGCTTCGAAGGCCATGACGGCGAAATCGGCATGGCTATCGGAATAGGTATTGATGGAGCAGAGGTCCGGCTTCAGCTCCTTCAACGCCGTCTCGAAATCCGGATGGACCGTATATCCCCGCAACTCCTCGGGCAGGTCCCGCTTGGAGCGGTTGACGAGGCCGACGATCTCGAAGCCCGGATTGTTGTGATAGGCTAGCGCATGGCTGCGACCCATATTGCCAAGGCCGGCAACGAGAACGCGGATCGGCTTTTCAGATAGGCTCACTTGACTGCTCCGGAGGTAATGCCGCGAATGAGTTGGCGCGAAAAGATGACGTATAGGATGAGAATCGGCAGGATAGCGAGCGTCAGCGCCGCCAGCACCGCATTCCAGTTGGTGACGAACTGGCCGATGAAGATCTGCGATCCGAGCGTCACCGTTTTTGTCGCTTCGCTCGGCGCCAGGATCAACGGGAACCAAAGATCGTTCCAGATCGGGATCATGGTAAAGACGGCAACGGTCGCCATCGCCGGGCGAACCAGCGGCAGGACGAGGCGGAAGAAGATCGCATATTCACTGAGGCCGTCGATGCGGCCGGCATTCTTCAGGTCGTCAGAAACCGTGCGCATGAACTCGGACAGGATGAAGATCGCGAGAGGCAGCCCCTGTGCCGTATAGACGAGGATCAGCGCCGTCAGCGTGTTGACGAGGCCGGCGGCCACCATGCCCTGCAGGATCGCAACGGTGCCGAGGCGGATCGGGATCATGATGCCGATCGCCAGATAAAGGCCCATGACCGTATTGCCACGGAAGCGGTACTCCGACAGCGCGAAGGCGGCCATCGCGCCGAACAGCAGCGTCAGGATGATCGAGACGATCGTGACAACAAAGCTGTTCTGGAAATAGGTGAGGAAATCCCCCTGCTTCAGAACGGTGTCATAGCCGATCATGCTGAAGGAGGACGGTGTCGGGACGCTCAAGGGCGTGCGAAAAATCGAGGCGCGATCCTTGAACGAATTGATGACGGTCAGGAACACCGGAAAGATGGCGACGAGCGTATAGGCGATGAGCGCCAGATGCACGAGGCCGGTGCGAAGGGTGGAAGTGCGTGCCTTGGACATGGGTCGCGCTCCTCAGAACTGGTAGCGACGGATGCGCCGCTGTACGATGAAAAGATAGAAGGAAACGCCGGCCAGAATGATGAGGAACATCACGGTCGCGATCGTCGCGCCCATAGAGCGGTCACCGAGCTGCAGCTGGAAGCCGAAGAAAACGCGATAAAGCAGCGTACCCAGGATATCGGTCGAGCCATCCGGCCCCGCCAGGGCGCCTTGTACGGTATAAACCAGGTCGAACGCATTGAAATTGCCGACAAAGGTGAGGATCGAGATGATGCCGATCGCCGGCAACACCAGCGGCAGCTTGATCTTCCAGAACTGGCTCCAGCCGGTGACGCCGTCGCATTCGGCCGCCTCGATAACCTCTTCGGGAATGTTCAGCAACGCGGCATAGATCAGCATCATCGGAATACCGACATATTGCCAGACCGAAATAAGAGCCACGGTGATCAGTGCCGTGCTCGGCCTGCCGAGCCAAGGCGCGAAAAATGACTTCAGGCCGATCACATTCAGCAGCTCGGGCGCTACGCCCCAAAGCGGCGAAAGGATCAGTTTCCAAATAAAGCCGACGACGACGAAGGACAGCAGCGTCGGCAGAAAGATGGCCGTGCGATAGAAGGCGACGAAGCGCAGCTTCGGTAGCGACAGGAGCGCCGCCAGCGCAATACCGATCGGATTCTGCACGCACATATGAATGGCGAAGAAAATTAGGTTGTTGCGCAGCGCGTTCCAAAAATCATGCGACCAGCGATCGTCGCCGAACAGGACCTTGAAATTGTTCAGGCCGACGAAGACGGATTGATTGTCGACGACATTGTAAAGCGACAGCCGCAAGGTCTCGATCAGCGGCAGGATCATGACCGCCGTATAGACGACGAAGGCCGGGAAAAGGAAAACGAGGATGTGCCAGCGCCTGGAGCGCCTGATCGGCGTTACGTCAAGGGCGTCTGATGTCGCAGCGTCGCTCATGGCTTTCTGCCTGTTTTTCTTGGCTGCCTGATGAGACGGCAGTGCAAAGGTTCAAATCCGCCCGTTGCCCCGGCTCTCTAGCCGGATGGAAGCGACATCAGGCGTGTCGAATGTAACGGCGAAATGATCGCCAATCCAATTACTCAAGATAACGAAAAGGGCGAGGCGCCTGAAAGGCCCCTCGCCCACATCATGCGATGCTTACTTGCCCGGCTTGTACCAGCTGTCGAGGCCCTTCTGGAGCTTCTCGCCAGCCTGTTCCGGAGTGTCCGTGCCGTTGATCACGTTTGCAGATTCGGTCCAGGTCTCATTTTCCAGGTTCGGCGTGCCGCGCGACAGGATCTGATAGGTGGAACGAACCGTCGACTTGTGATTGTCACGCCAGGAAACGAATTCCTGGGCGAGCGCATCGCTCATCTTCACCGGATGCGAGTTCAGGCTGAAGAAGCCCGGCAGCGAATTGGCGTAGATGGTTGCAAACTCGTCGGAAGCGACCCAGTCGAGGAACTTCTTGGCTTCTTCCTGATGCTTGCTCTTCGTATTCAGGCCGACACCGATATCCGGATGATCTGAGATGTAGGCGGTGTCGCCAGCCTTTGCGACCGGCGGCGGGAAGGCGCCCATTTTGAATTGCGCCTGGGTATTGAAGAGAGCAATTTCCCAGGAGCCGGCCGGATAGATCGCAGCCTTGCCGAGCGTGAAGAGATTCTGGCTGTCGGCATAGCCCTGCGCTTCGAAGCCGTCGCCGAGATAGGGCTTCCACTTGGCCAGTTCCTTGTAGGGATCGACCCACGGAGCGTCCGTCAGCTTTTCCTTGCCAGCGATCAGAGCCTTGCGGCCTTCCTCACCCTTCCAGTAGTTCGGGCCGATGTTCTGGTAGCCCATGGTTGCGGCTTCCCAGAGGTCCTTCGTGCCCATCGCCATCGGAATGTAGGTACCATCAGCCTTGATCTTGTCGAGAACGGCGAAGAACTCGTCACGCGTCGTCGGCACTTTCAGGCCGAGCTTGTCGAAAGCGTCCTTGTTGTAGATGAAGCCGTGGATAACCGAAGCCATCGGCACGCAGAAGGTCGACTTACCATCATCGGTCGACCAGGCGGCCTTGGCGACAGCCGAGAAGTTTTCCATGCCCTTCAGCTTGGTCAGATCGGCAAGATGCTTCTTGTTGAAGAGGTCGAGCGAGGCGTCGAACGGACGGCAGGTGATGATATCGCCCGCGGAACCGGCATCGAGCTTCGCGTTCAGCGATGCATTGTATTCGGTTGGAGCCGTCGGCGAGAAGACAATCTTGATCCCCGGGTTCTTCGCCTCGAAAGCCGGGATGATTTTTTCCTGCCAGATCTGCAGGTCGTCGTTACGCCAGCTTTCAACCGTCAGCGTCACATCGGCCGCATGTGCCAGGCTGACAGAAGTCAGCAGGCTCGATGCAAGAAGCAAGCCTTTCAGAACATTGTTTTTCATTTCCCTCTCCTGTTTTCCGCGCCATAGCGAGGCGCTGTTCTCGATCTGAAAATCCGCTGGCCTGTCGGAGGAGACGGTCAGCGCTCCATAGGGACCGCCAATATTGCCGACCCCTCCATGCAAAAGGCTTCAGAGGCTTTGCGCCCGATCGGCCCAATCAACTGCCGTCGCCGCCACTAGACGGAGACACGGCAAGAACCACGCGGGAAAATTATGCCGAACGTCGAAACGGGATCCTCCTGATCCCTAACGGCCTTGCGCAACGACGAGATGCGCGCCCTTCCGCCTCACTTACCGGCTGTTGTTTTTCTGCCGGCTTTGCCGATGTCCGTTCGCACTGTTCCCTTGGACCGAATTAAGTCCAAAAAAATACCAATTGTCCAGCCGAATTTAACTTTCGGATACAAAAAGATTGAATCTTATTAATTTAGCAAGGCGATTCAATGGGATGAAAACAATCAAAAATGCCTGCCTTGCCTATTGGTAAATGGTATTTTTTTGGTATTGTATGGAAAAACGGGGAACAGGCGGCATCCGGAGGCGTGATGGGGCAGTTTGCAATTGGTATCGATGGCGGTGGCACGAGTTGCAGGGCAGCTGTCACAGACGCTGCGGGAAAGGTGCTCGGCACCGGCAAAGCCGGCGCGGCGAACATCCTCTCCGATCTGGAAAACTCGCTGATCCATATCGTCGCCTCGGCAAGGCAGGCCCTGATCGATGCGAACCTCGCCCCTGAACTGCTGCGGGAATTGCCTGCCATTATCGGAACCGCCGGGGCCAATGTCGGCAATTATGGTACGCAGGTCGAAGGCGCCCTGCCCTTTGCGAGCACGCATGTTGTCACCGATGCGACCATCGCCCTTCAAGGCGCGCTTGGCGACGCCGATGGCGTTATCGGCGCCTTTGGCACCGGCTCTGTCTACAATGCCCGCCGCGGCGGCAAAAGCTGGGGCATTGGCGGCTGGGGGTTTGTCGTCGGCGATCAGGCAAGCGGCGCACGCCTTGGTCGCGATCTGCTCGAAAAAGCGCTTCTGGCTCATGACCGGGTGACACCCGGCTCGGCGCTGACGGCATCGATCATGGCGGAATACGGCAATGATCCCGAACGGATCGTCGAATTTGCGCACGCCTCCAAGCCAAAGGATTTTGCCCGCTATGCGCCTGTTATCTTCGAATATGCCGGAATGGAGGATGCGGTCGCCATCGACATCGTGAGAACTGCGGCGAAATCGATAACCGAAAGCCTGGACGCGCTGCTTTGGCCGGAATGTCCTTCGATCTGCCTTCTCGGCGGCGTCGCTCGGGCCTATCGTCCCTGGCTCGACGAACGTCACAAGGCGATTCTCGCCGAACCCAAGGGCGATGTCTTGCGCGGCGCCGTGGAACTGGCAGCAAAACTACTGCGGGGCGGAGAGGAAAACGGGGCATGACCGAAGATTTGAGTGCAATTTTCTCGCCGGAGCGCCTTTCCGTGGGCGGCACAGGCCCGCTCTACGTCAAGCTGCGCCGCACGCTTGAGGAGGCAGTGAAGGTAGGGAGGCTGAAGCATGGGGATGCACTGCCGCCGGAACGTGACATTGCCGAATTTGCTGCGGTCAGCCGCGTCACTGTCCGCAAGGCAATCGACGACCTCGTCGCCGAAGGCATACTCGTCCGCCGCCACGGCTCGGGCACATTCGTCGCAAAACCCGTTTCAAAAGTGGAGCAGCGGCTGTCGCAGCTGACATCCTTTACCGAGGACATGGCGCGGCGCGGGATGACAGCTCGCTCCGAATGGCTGCATAAGGGTATCCACACGCCCTCCCCGGATGAGATGATGATCCTCGGCCTTGCCGCCGACACCAAGGTATCGCGGCTGAGCCGTCTCCGCATTGCCGACGACCAGCCACTGGCAATCGAGCATGCGAGTGTCTCCGGCGAATTCCTGCCGGATCCGTCTGTCGTAACCACATCGCTCTACGCAGAGCTGGAAAAGCGTCAGGTGCGCCCTGTTCGTGCGGTGCAGCGCATATCCGCGACCAACATGAAGGAGGCCGATGCGGGCTTGCTCGGCGTTCCCGTCGGCGCTGCCGGCCTTTCAATCGAGCGTATCTCCTATCTCGGTTCCGGCCGCGCAGTGGAATTCACCCGGTCGCTCTATCGCGGCGACGCCTATGATTTCGTCGCGGAACTGACGATTGGCGCGAATTAGCTTACGTCTGCAAGACCGTAAAAATCCCAGAATCAAAAAAAGCGCCACCCCAACCGAATGGCTGAGGTGGCGCTTGTATAGAGAATCAAATTCTAGCTAAACACCGCAAGTCTTTGACATGACTTGCGATCACGCCGCGTCGTCGACCGCGGCCTCGCGCTTCTCCGGCACATAATTGAGAACCGGACCCAACCAGCGCTCCACCTCGCCCACCGGCATGCCCTTGCGGGCAGCGTAATCCTCGACCTGATCGCGCTCGATCTTGGCGACACCGAAATAGTAGGAGGACGGGTGAGCGATATAAATACCCGAAACGGAAGAACCCGGCCACATCGCATAGCTTTCCGTGAGCTTTACGCCCGTTGCCGCTTCGGCATCCAGCAGGCGGAAAAGCGTATCCTTCTCGGTATGGTCGGGCTGCGCCGGATAGCCCGGTGCTGGACGGATACCCGCATAGGCTTCGAGAACGAGCTCCTCGCTCGTAAGATTCTCATCCGCGGCATAGCCCCAGAACTCTCGACGCACCCGCTCATGCATCCGCTCGGCGAAGGCTTCGGCAAAGCGGTCGGCCAGTGCCTTGACGAGGATCGATGAATAATCGTCATTGGCGCGCTCGAAACGTTCGGCAATGGCCACCTCCTCGATACCGGCCGTAACAACGAAGCCGCCGATGTAATCGCCGACACCACTGGAAACCGGCGCCACAAAATCCGACAACGCAACATTCGGACGACCGTCCCGCTTCGACAATTGCTGACGCAGCGTGTAGAAAGTCGCAAGTTCCTCGTTGCGGCTTTCGTCGGTGAACAGCGTGATATCATCGCCGACCGCGCCCGCCGGCCAGAAACCGATGACGGCGCGTGGGCGGAACCAGTTTTCCGCGATGATCTTTTCCAGCATCGCCTGCGCATCGCTGTAAAGCTGTCGTGCGGCCTCGCCTTGCTTCTCGTCTTCGAGAATTGCCGGAAAACGCCCCTTGAGCTCCCAAGTCTGGAAGAATGGGGTCCAGTCGATATATTTCGCTAATTCGGCAAGATCGTAGCTCTCGAACACCTTGGTTCCGAAGAACTGCGGTCTGACCGGCTTGTAATCAAACCAATCTACCTTTTCGGCGTTCTCGCGCGCCCTTGCGATCGGCAGGCGCACCTTCTCGGCCTCGCTGCGCGCGTGGGCGGCCGCAACCTTGGAATACTCAGCCCGAACGGTATCGATATAGCCCTGCCGCGCATCCTGCGATAGCAGAGCGGATACGACGCCAACGGCACGGCTCGCATCTGTAACGTAGACCGTTTGTCCCCGGTGGTAGCCGGGATGGATCTTCACGGCGGTATGGACGCGGCTCGTCGTAGCGCCACCGATCAACAATGGTATATCGAAGCCCTGCCTCTCCATCTCGGAAGCGACATGCACCATTTCGTCCAGAGACGGCGTGATGAGCCCCGACAGACCGATAATATCGACCTTCTCTGCGATCGCGGTTTCGAGAATCTTCGTCGCCGGCACCATGACGCCAAGATCGATGATCTCATAATTGTTGCAGGCGAGCACGACCCCGACGATATTTTTGCCGATGTCGTGGACATCACCCTTGACGGTCGCCATCAGCACCTTACCGGCCGACTTCCTCTCTGCGTCGCCGCCATCGGCGAGCTTCTCGGCCTCCATATAGGGAAGCAGCACGGCAACCGCTTGCTTCATCACACGGGCGGACTTCACCACCTGTGGCAGGAACATCTTGCCCGAACCGAAAAGGTCACCCACGACATTCATGCCGGCCATCAGCGGGCCTTCGATGACATGCAACGGCCGTTCAGCAGCCTGGCGCGCTTCCTCTGTATCGGCCTCGATATATTCGGTAATGCCGTTAACCAACGCATGTTCGAGCCGCTTCTCCACCGGCCATTCGCGCCAGGAAAGATCCTGTGCCTTAGCCTCCTTACTGCCGGAACCGCGGAACCGTTCGGCAATCTCAAGCAGGCGCTCTGTGCTGTCCGGACGGCGGTTGAGCACGACGTCCTCGCAGGCTTCCCGCAGTTCCGGGTCGATATTGTCGTAGACGGCGAGCTGCCCGGCATTGACAATGCCCATGTCCATGCCCGCCTGGATAGCGTGGTAGAGGAATACGGCATGCATGGCTTCGCGGACGGGTTCGTTGCCGCGAAACGAGAAGGACAGGTTTGAGACACCGCCGGAGATATGAACCAGCGGCATGGTCTTCCGGATCGTCCTCGTCGCTTCGATGAAGTCGACGCCGTAATTATTGTGTTCCTCGATCCCCGTTGCCACAGCGAAAATGTTCGGATCGAAGATAATATCTTCCGGCGGCAGACCTGCCACTTCCGTCAGCAGTTTGTAAGCACGCGAGCAAATCTCGACCTTGCGCTCATAGCTGTCTGCCTGCCCTTGTTCATCGAACGCCATCACGACGACGGCCGCGCCATACATCCGCATCAAGCGAGCCTGCCTAAGGAAGTTCTCCTCGCCTTCTTTTAGGGAGATGGAATTGACGATTGGTTTGCCCTGTACACATTTTAGGCCGGCCTCGATGATCGAAAATTTGGAACTGTCGATCATGACGGGAACACGGGCAATATCCGGTTCGGCGGCGATGAGGTTGAGAAACTCCACCATCGCCTTTTCGGAATCGATCAGGCCCTCGTCCATATTGATGTCGATCACCTGCGCACCGTTCTCGACCTGGTCGCGGGCGACGGCAAGTGCAGCCGTGTAATCAGCATTGGTGATGAGCTTGCGGAATTTCGCCGAGCCGGTGACGTTCGTGCGCTCGCCGACATTGACGAACGGAATATCCTTGGTCAACTCGAATGGCTCGAGACCGGAAAGCGACATGAACGGCCGATGTTCGGCAAGCTGGCGCGGCGGATATTTCGAAACCGCCTGAGCGATCGCCGCAATATGCTCGGGCGTGGAGCCACAGCAGCCACCAACGATATTGACCAGACCTTCGCGGGCGAATTCCTCGACCTGAGCGGCCATCATCTCGGGCGCCTCGTCATACTGACCGAATTCGTTCGGCAATCCGGCATTAGGATAGGCGCAAATGAAGGTGTCCGCGGCCGCGGAAAGCTCCTGCAGATGCGGCCGCATGGCATTGGCTCCAAGCGCACAATTGAGGCCGATCGTGAAGGGGTTGGCGTGGCGCACGGAATTCCAAAAGGCCGACGGCGTTTGACCGGACAGCGTGCGCCCGGAAAGATCGGTGATGGTGCCCGAAATCATGACGGGCAAACGAATGCCCTTGACCTCGAAACGCTCTTCGCAGGCAAAGATCGCCGCCTTTGCGTTCAGCGTATCAAAAATCGTCTCGATCAGAATAATATCGACGCCACCGTCAATCAAGCCATCGATCTGCTCGCCATAGGCAAGACGCAACTCATCAAAAGTGACCGCACGATAGCCAGGATTGTTGACATCGGGAGAGATGGAGGCGGTCCGATTGGTCGGACCGATGGCGCCCGCAACGAAGCGGCGCTTGCCATCTTCACGCTCGGCCCGGATCGCCGCTCGGCGCACAATTTCCGCGCCCTCCTTGTTTAGATCGTAGACCGCACCTTCCATCTGGTAGTCCGCCTGCGCAATGCGGGTGGAAGAGAAGGTGTTGGTCTCCAGAATATCGGCGCCCGCCATGGCATAGCGATAATGTATCTCTTCAATCGCACCAGGCTGGGTCAGAATGAGGAGGTCGTTATTGCCCTTCTGGTGGCACGCGCAGCCGATGAACCGATGGCCGCGAAACTGATCTTCATCGAACCCGAGCCCCTGGATCTGCGTGCCCATGGCGCCGTCAAGCACAAGGATTCGCTCGCTTGCAGCCTTTGTCAGGGCCTCGAACACTTCACTGCCGTCGCGCTTCGCCGTTCCCGAACCAAAAAGATTGTCAAACATAAGCGAACTCCTCTGGCCTGATTGCGACTTCACGATCAGATCACATAAAGATATCTTTATGTCAACATATCTATGCTTTTAACCGCTCGATAGCAAGAACGATGCGTCCATCCTTCTCGCCGTTTCAGGAAAATAACCGCACCATGGACTAATTGCCGATCCGACCATGGACAACGCAGTGCCAACGCCACAGTTTCGTCCATAACGCCATGACAGCGCTTTCGGGCGGCGCTATACGGCGTCAGGAAAAGAATCCATGGAGGATGGCATGAACATACAGGTTGAACCCGCAGCGCTCGGAAACTGGAGCACGCGCGCCTACCATCGGCGTTGGCTGCTTGAGCAAGCGGACGCGCTTTTTGATTTCTTCCAGTTCCGCGCCGTCAATCCCAAAGGCGGCTTCTACGACATGGACGATGCCGGAAAGCCGTTGGATAAGGCAAATCCCGTGCGCGGCATTCATTCGACCGCCCGCATGGTGCACTGCTTCTCGATCGGGTCATTGCTCGGTCGTCCCGGCGCAAACGAAATTGTCGACCACGGCATGAACTATCTATGGAATCATCATCGCGACACGGACCATCGCGGCTACTTTTGGTCGCTGAACAATGACGGCCCCGTCGATTCCAGCAAGCAGGGCTACGGCCATGCTTTCGTGCTGCTTGCTGCCTCATCCGCAAAGACGATCGGCCATCCACTGGCCGATGGCATGTTGGCAGATGTCACGGAAATACTGAATACTAAGTTCTGGGAAGCGAAGCACGGAGCGATTGCCGAGGAATTCAATCGGGATTGGTCGTTGATCGACGGAGGCACCTATCGCGGCCAGAACTCCAACATGCACCTGACGGAAGCCCTGATGGCCGCATTCGAAGCGACCGGCGACAAGACATATCTCGAAAAAGCAGAAAGTATCGCCGATCTCGTCATTCGCCGTTCGGCTGGATCCGTCGGCTGGCGCGTTGCCGAACACTTCAATGCCGATTGGGTGCTCGACAAGAATTACCGCGGCAACGAGATGTTCCGCCCATCGGGAACGACGCCAGGGCATTGGCTGGAATGGGCGCGTCTCATTCTGCAACTCTGGGCGCTTGGGGAAAAGCGTCATGACTGGATGCCGGAAGCAGCCAAGGGTCTGTTCTCCCAATCCATGTCACTTGGCTGGGACAACAAGAAGAATGGATTCTTCTATACACTCGACTGGGAAGATGTGCCGGCAAAGCGCAACAAGCTTTGGTGGCCTGCATGCGAGGGTGCCGGTGCGGCTCACTATCTGAATGAACACGTCCCGAGCGATTTCCACGAAGAAAGCTACCGCAAGATCTGGAGCTTAATCGGCCAGGCCTTTATCGATCGTGCCAATGGCGGCTGGCATGAGGAACTGACAGAAGATCTCGTTCCCGCTCACACGCTGTTCCCAGGCAAGGGCGATATCTATCACGCCCTGCAGGCATGCCTCATCCCCCTCTTCCCGGCAACAGGAAGCTTGACCAAAGTCATCGCGGAGGCTGGCGGCAAGATCTGAAATCGGCGGCGGCGCCCAATCGAGGTGCGCCGCCTCGCCGCTTTATGCAAGGCTGAGATTGTAAAGCTCGTGGCCGAGAGTGAGAGCCAAGGCTTCGACAACGAGATTATGGTCTTCCCGCTGCGGCAGCCCAGAAACGGTGACGGCGCCGATGCAGCCCGTGCCGTTGACGAAGATCGGAAAGCTGCCACCAGAAGCGGCATATTCGGTGCTGGAAAGCCCGTTGTCTTCAATCGTTTTGCCCTGCTGCTGCAGCCGCAACGCGCTGGCGTAGCTGCTTCGGAAGTAACGCAGCACCATGTTGCGCTTCCGACGGATCCAGTTGGAATTGTCGGGCGTCGAACCGGGCAAAGCTATGTAGAAAACCGGCATGGAATGAAGCGTTATATCGATAGCAACACCCATGTTGCGCTCGCTGGCGAGGTCGCGCAACAGCTTGCCGAGCACCCAAGCGGTCGAAAGGTCAAAAGCATCGAAACGCAGCGTTTCCTCTTGCAACTCGATTCGAGCAAGGTCCTGGTCGATCGTCATGGAAAACCTTCTTTAAAAATAGATCGACCTATCAAACGCGCAGAGAATGATTTGTCCACCTATCTCTTCGGTATTTCGAAGCCAAGCTGCCACTTCTGACCGATCGAGAAGTCATATTCATCCGGCTCGAATGCCTCGAAACCTCCGCCTGGATAGAAGGTCAGCTCCCCGACGCGAACCCACTCTACCGACGCATAGAGATCGACACGAACGAAGTCGATATCGCGAGCGACCGTTTCAGCGACGTGAATCATCTCCTCGAGCCACGACGGGCGGGCTACTTCGCCTGGATAGAGACCGAGATAATCCCGGTCATAGAACGGCAGCTTCTGCCAGTCGGGAGTGTAGTTGCACGAATAGCGTCGACCATTTTCGCGTATGTCGATCTCGA
Organism: Rhizobium sp. AB2/73; assembly: GCF_020871915.1. Lineage (NCBI taxonomy): Bacteria > Pseudomonadati > Pseudomonadota > Alphaproteobacteria > Hyphomicrobiales > Rhizobiaceae > Rhizobium > Rhizobium sp. AB2/73. Next base: position 2,049,487 of record NZ_CP067071.1, read on the forward strand.
TATGCGAGACCTTCCCGCCAAACGTGAAGAACCGGTAGTCCCACGGAACTCGCCCATCAACGAGCAGCATGCTTTCGATGAGAATACGAGGCTTTAATTGGCTGTAAGCCCACTCTCTGTTGTAACGGGCATGGTTGATTGCCAGCCACTCGCCGGACGGATCGTTCTTAAGGAGACGATCGACGTCGGCTTCACCGTAGAGAAATCGCCCCACACCGCTTGCATGGGTTGGCTTCACAACGGCCGGCAATGAAATCCCTGACCAATCCACGGAGGCTAGATCGTTCCCAACCCAAAGCGTCGGGATAACATAGTGGCTGCCAACCCTTTCTCCAATCAACGCTTTCGCATCGGCCTTGTCTACGAGCCGCGGAAAGAGAGGGTTGCGATCGTATAATTTGCGCGCCTGTACCTTCTCGGTAAAGGTTTGAGGGGATGATAAATCAGGGAATTTGCCGCGAATGGCGCGATACTTAAGCGCGGTTACCGGAACTGAAAGCATGTAGTGGAGGGAGATATGCGCCGGCTCTCAAATTAGCAGCGATGGTCTGAAACCGGTTTGCCTGATCTTGGGACAAAGCACGAAAGCGCCGACGATCCTTAAGCAAAGTGAGCCAGCTGTGGCCGATAGTGAGAAAATGGACTTCATGCCCCTGCTCGGCCCAGCGGGATGCAATGAAGTGAATTGACGCCTTGCGGTAGCCGCGCAAAAACGCATGCGACGTCAAGATCACGATTTTTCGTCGTAGCTGCGCCTCTCTGCTGCCCAGCTCTAGTTCACCATTTGCCAAAGGCGTCCCCAACAGCGACCTCAGCCGGTTTATGTCATGACCGACATTCAAACATCGATGAGGTCGCAGCGACGAACAGTCATGTCCGGGGCATTGATAGCCGCAACCAAAGCCCAATTCCGCGGGATATGAACCGCAAGCGCCTAATATGCGGTTAAAGTTGTATCATCAATCATCACATTCATAGGCTGCAGCCGGCCTGGAATTGATCAGAATTGAACAGTGGGTCATCAACCCGGCCTTTTAAAGTAACACGGCTCTCGCTTGCCTGTGGGAAGCGAACAGGTCATTGATAAAGCCTTACGAATGTCTCGCCACAGGAATAGCCCAGCATGAATGCAAAGTACGCACTGCCCGCCATATTGGCCTGCACCTGCGCCGCAACACCGGTTCTGGCCGATAGCCCCTCACAAATGGTGCTGCGTGATGGTTTCGACGGCACAGATTTCGCCCCCTCTGGCCATCTTTATTATCGCGACAACTTCGAGCAAAAGGCCGGAACGATCGAATTTCAATCGGAAGTCAAGCATTCTGGAACCGGCGCATTGAAATTGAGCGTCAGACCATTCTGCCCGCCGGGTAAAGCAAACTGCAGCGAGAGAGCCGAAATATGGGAGCGCACAAAATATCGCGTTCCATACGACCAGGGGGTTTGGTACGGTTTTGCCGTAAAATTCGCCGATCCCGTACCCTCAGGCGACCATCGCTACCTTATCGCGCAATGGAAGCGAGAAATCGGGCCGAACGCTAAAGGGGATTTCAGCCCCTTCCTCGCACTACGGCTCAATAATGGCAAACTCTTCGCAACCGTTGAAACCAACTACGTTGCGCCCATCAAGAAACACAAGCCCGAAAGCAACGGCAAAGCCTGCAGCGATGACGAAGCGCCGGTCTGGTTCCGTCCCGACACCAATCAAATGCGCGCATTGGTGGCCACCGATGACAACTGGGGCGTATCCGACGGGCAAGAATTTACAGGCTGCACAGACGCCATAAAAGTAATAAATCGTGGAAACAAGTTGCCAGCGCCGACATCAGGCTGGATCGATTTTGCCATTTACAGCAAACCCGGCCCCGATGGCTCGGGCCACATTGAGATATTCGCGAACAACAAATGGATCGTTACAGTTAGCGGCCATATAGGACATGCCGACCATGGATTAGGAAAGAATCAATACTTCAAATTCGGCCCTTATCGCGCCGCCGATACAACAGTATGGACGCTTTACTATGATGATTTTCGCCGCTCACCCCACTGCGCCGATGTATTATCGGATCCCAGCCTTTGCCCTTGGAAGTGACAAGGTTGCCAAGGATGCGTGCCTCTAGATCAATTGAGCGACCCACATCCCGAGAGTGCGCTTTTTTTGAGAAATGGCCGAACTTTTTCCTTTCTCGATAGTTATCTTCCTTCGTGAAGGAGGTGACCGAAATGCTTACTACCCATCGCGATTGCAAACAGCATGTGAAGAGGAATGCGATACCCTCACTAGGTGAAATTGAAGGGCGAGTTGCGGTCCTGGAAATTGTCGCCCAGTCTGCGCTGACACATGTATTCGACGAAGGTGAAGTCGACATCGATGCGGCCTTGCTGGCCCAGATCCGCAGAGCGATGCATCGCAAATGCAAGGACTTGAAACTTGACGGCGACGATACGGCATCGGCACTTTTATACGCCGAGGAATTGATTGAGGCCGCGGTTAAGGCGTCGCACCCAATCCATCAATGATGCCTTCTCGGCCAAGGCTGGTTTTGTCCCTCTTAGTGGCGCTGGCAATTACGCTCGGCGTCCTCTTGTTGTTGCACCACACGATACAGCGGTGAAGATTGTCCCTTCCTTCGCATCGCCCGGCGGGCATCAAAATCGGCAATAATGTGCCCAAGAATAGACCTGTGTCACCTTAAGACACACGCAGTCTGTCCCATATCAGGCTGCCGTTAACGTCGCGCGATGAACTCGGTTGCAAATTTCCAAAACCCAAGCAATGTTCGCTTCACCCACCCGATGCCAAGCTCCAGCAATGAATGGTGTAGCGAATGTCTATGATGGTCAATGCGCCGCTTTACCCCGATGACATCGATGTTCTCGCAGGCGCACTTTTTGCATGGTGTGCCGAACGCAGTATTAAATTACAAAGTCAGGAAGGTCTGTCGGCAGCCAATCTGGCCATAGATCTCTATAATGCCGGCTATCAAACACAAGATCAGTTGCTTGGCGCACTGCATGACTACGATTTTCATTGATGCCTCGCCCGGACATTCAGCTTTGCATCTAAAACCTGAGCACAATTTCTTTAGGGAACGGATCGAAAAATGCGGCGGTAGTGACCGCTGCTTTATGCCGCATTTTCTTTGAAGGCATTAGCGATACAGTCTCGCTCTTCGAGAATTCCGGACCATTCATCCTGATAATATGTAGAGTCGTAGATCAGCGTGAAAGGACCTTGATAGCCAGCCGCGTTGGAAAGCTTAATGCACCGGACATAATCCTCTGCATCAAGACCCGTTGCTGAATAACGCCCCTTTGCATGACAGAGTTCGGCCCGGCCCATGATCTTTGCAAGATCTTCGTATTTACCGTCCCGCTCCCAGTTGCCGAAATCACCGGTGAGGCCGACTTTGCCGTGCAAAGCATCGAGAATCCGATTGACCTCCCTCGGTCCCGGTAACAGGTTAAACCAGTTTTCTTCATATCGGCCGTGCCGGTCGCATTCATGCCGGCGGGAGACTGACCGAGCAATCGGGTAACCGGAATATCGGCCGCGCCGGCGACGATCTGCAGGAAGGCCATCAAAATGTCAGTCAGGCCGGAGAGTGGCGCGCTCTTGCTGTCGTACTCCTCTTCAGCGTCAAGGATCAGGGTGCCGTTGACCCCTTTGATGGTATTGGCGAGCGCGTAGCGGCGCAGCACGGCATCTTCGTAGGCCTGATTGCCGATATTGGCAGAGAACTGCGGAACCTTGATGATGTCGATCTTGGCTTCAAAGACCAGGCTGACGATATTGGCGGCCGTGCTGTCGGCATTCTTGATCGCGTCGAATGTCGCGGCGAGCACGCTTTCGCCCCAAGCCTGGTTACCCATTCCCGCAAACTCTTCATTCGGCGTCATCGCACCCTTGAAGATGACGAGCCGAGAGGGATGGATGGTCACCTGCATGCCATTGGCACCGGTCAACGTATAGAACTTGGGCTTGCCATACCATTCCGAGGTCGGATCACTATCAATATCGCCAGCAGCCAGTTGCCGGCGCGTCAGCACCGTCAAATGCTTGAGGCCACCCTTCCCGATCCGCTCCGCCTCAAGTGGCAACGCTGGATCGGCATCTTCTGCGCCAATGAACAGGGCAGCGCCACCGAAGAGACGTGCTTTCGTCGCTGCTTCCAGTACTTTGCCGCGTAGATTGAGACGGCGTTCCTCCGCATCGAGCAAGCCGATCTGATCGCTCGCCGCCTGCCAGTTTCGCCATTTCCGGCAGCTATCCAGCGCCGGAATGTCGACGATCTTGCGCGGCAGCCAGGAACCGCGATAGGCGGCAATGATCTGCTCGTCCGTCAGGATCGGCTGCGTGTAGAAAACTGATGCCGCCTTGTCGCGTTCGGTGCCCATGCGGGATGCAAGGCTCACCAATCCGTCGCGAACCATCGAGAATACCTGCCCCATGGATTGTCCTTTGATATGATGTGATGAAGAGGCTCGTACGAGGCGAGCCTAGAAGTTTCTGAAGCTGAAGGACGAACTCAGCGCGAGTTCGTTCAAAGCGTCAGCGAAGGCATCGACCTGATCGTCAAACTGCCCATTCGGAAAGGCGCAGACCTCATCCAGAAATGCTTCGTTCCAGTCCCCGCGCAAGAGCTTGACGTTTCCCGCTTCAGCCTGCGCCGAGGCCGGCTTGGCGCGCGTCGCCTTGTCACCGGTTGGCGATATGGTTTTTACAGGAAAGCCGGCGAGCAGCTTGATCTTGGTTTCCGCATCGGCCTTGCCGGCCGCACCGGGATCTTGCGGCATGCGGATCGTCACCGTCGGCCCGTCCTGCGACGCAGTGTTCCTGAGATTACGCTCCACCTCGGCGGGCGACCAGCGCCCGCGCGCGATGGTTTCGACATAGAAAACACCGCCGATCAAAGCCATGCGTAGACCGACGGTCCAGTCCGGCTTGCGACCGGGACGCGCTTTCGAAGCCGCGAAATCCCAGGCGCGGCAACGCTTTGCACCTGCAGGCAGCACTTCGACGATCTCGAAATCGCTGCGCTGGAATAGGCCGCCCGAACGAGGTGCAGGCCGCTGCTGAAACTGGCCGGCCACCGCATAGGAGCCGAGCGGAATCTTATCCCGCTCGACCACCGCACGAGGAAAACGCTGCGGAAAAAGCAATTCGCCCTCCTCAGTCCTAGGATCAGCAAATCCGATCGAAGTTCGGCATCGGCGCTCCGGCTCGTATTCCATCGGCAGCATCAGGTGCTCATAGCCGAGCCGCAGCGCCGCAATGGTACCGGAGACATCCGCCTCGTGCAGTCGCTGCATCACGACGACGATCGCCGAGCGTTGAGGATCGTTGAGCCGCGTCGGAACGGATTCACGAAAGGTGCGGACCGTGGACAGGCGCTCGGCCTCCGATTCCGCTCCATCGACGGAATGCGGATCGTCGATGATGACACGATCACCGCGGCCGCCCGTCAACCTGGAGAACGGCACACCCTGCCGCGAGCCCGTGCGGGTATTGGCGAAAGCCATCTCACCCGTTCTCGTCAGCTTGACGACGTCACCCCAAAGCGCCTGATACCATTCGGAGGCAACGAGGTCCCGCATGCGCCTATTGTCGCGCTTGGCGTAATGTTCCGAGTAAGAGGCACCGAGGTAACGCAGCTGTGGTTTGCTTTTTGGCCCCCATTCCCATGCCGGCCAAAAGACCCCGCATAGGAGCGATTTCATCGTGCCCGGCGGGACATTGATCAAAAGCCGCGTAATCTCACCTGAAGTGACGGCCTCGAGATGCTGGCAGATGGCATCGATATGCCAGCCATGAACATAGTCAACGGAAGGCTCGACGACGTGCCAGGCCTCTCGCACGAACCCGCTCAACGACTGGCAGTTGGCTCGAATTTGCTCCGCGTCCATCGCAAGCTGCCTGGTATGCGCGGCTTGCTCGCGCTCAGCTCTCCGCCTCGCCTTCTCCTCTTGGATTGCTGCCATCATCGTCGCCGAATCCGGCAAGCGGACCGAAGAGAGATTCGAGTATCGCAAGCTGCTCATCCGTGGCGTTGGTTAGGTCGATGGTGACGCCGCGGCCTCCTTTGGCCCCGGCGCCGGAGCGCTCGCTGGGTTTCTGATGAACATAGGATGCGGCGATCTTCGCCATTTCATCGCGCCGCTTCTGGTCCGCCTCGTCGTCGCGCATTACTTTCAACATGTAATCAAGCGGCGTGTCGTCGGCGGAAACAGCCTTGCGACGGCGCGCACGCGGTTTGCGCGGCGCGACCGGCTTGTCGGCATTGGTCATGCTTCAGATTCCGATGGAATTTTGAAAGAAAACAAGCAGTTCAAATCAACGCTTGCGATCGACAGTGCGTCGCTGCAACTGTTCTCATCATGCCAAAATAGATACCGCATTTCGGTCGATTTGGCGACACCCTTGAAGGCCGATTGCCGCGCAAGGAATGAGGACTTTGACGGAGGCAGAAAACAAGCTATTGAAATTGCATATAAATATTGAATTTTGAGGTCCGACAAATTGAACGATATACGCTTCATCCCTTACCCGTTGGCTTCGAAACATCTGGGATGAGCGATCAAATTCAGTCGAGGGAAGGCTCTTGAGCAGATCTGCACCAGATGACGATCCGGATGGTTCCGTGAGCCTGGATTCGGTTCCGCAGTTCATCGCCGCCAATCACCCGGTCCTGCCTGTTCCCGGCATCCCCGAAATTCGCCTACATAAGGCAGGTCCACAAAGCGGGTTGCGACATCTCGCCGAACGCGATCCGCAATTCGGCTCACCCTATTGGGCGCATTACTGGGGAGGAGGCCTGGTCCTGGCTCGTTATCTTCTCGACAGGCCCGAAAGCGTGGCTGGTCACCGCGTATTAGATCTCGGCGCCGGCTCGGGAATTGTCGGGATTGCCGCTGCCAAGGCCGGCGCGGCGAAGGTATATGCCGCCGACGTTGATCCCTATGCAATTGCAGCTATCGAACTCAATGCCACACTCAATAAGGTGATGATCGATCGCCTACTCGCAGACCTGACGAAGAGCGAGCCGCCTGAGGTCGACGTCATATGCGTCGGAGATCTTTTCTATGAGGCAGCGCTCGCGGAGAGCGTCATTGCTTTTCTGGACCACTGCCTGGCTCGGGAAATCATGATTCTGATCGGCGATCCTTGGCGGGCTCATCTGCCGACAGCGCGGCTTCGACTTCTCGCAGAATACGCCGTCCCAGACTTCGGCGAGGTCACCACAAGGACCCGCCCAGCCGGCGTTTTTGTGCTTGGGAGAGCAAGGTAACCAAACGGAGATATTGGCGCGTCACAATGATTGCGGGTTCGGACCGCGTCATTGCGACGGCTCAGGCTTTCATCTTGGCACGCCTGCGGTTTTCCCGCTCCAATCGCTTGGCCAGTTCGGCAAGTTCGGGACTTGCCGCATCGAAGATAGGCCGCGCATCATCCGGCAACCAGTGCGTCTCATGCCTGGGTGCCGCTGGTTTCACTCGTTCGATGCCGCCCGGCGAGTTGGGCATCATCGGTGCAATGCGCGACCAATCAGGCTCTTGCAAGATCGGAGAGATGACAAGGAGCGCACCTGCAAGACTCTGAAATTCGCTCTGAATACGTCGTTCGGCCGTGCGCCGGATGCGCCCCGTCCGCCCGCAAAAATCCCGAAACGAACCGGCGATATAGGGCGCGGCAAGGCAAATGGACCATCGCGAAAGCAAGATGCGCCGCTCCTCATCCTTGACGTGAACCCGAAGCCATTCCTGCAAGACCTCCTCTGCCCGGCTGATCGCCGCAGCGCTCGGACGATAGCGAACGCGGATATCGGCCTGATCCATCGGTTCGGGCAAAACCTCCGGCCAGAGCGTCCGCATCCTGTCGGGCCGGATGCCGCGTACGTCGAGATGAACCATCGTATCGGCAGCTTCGACGAAACGTGCACGGATGATCAGGCTCAGATCGGCGATCTCGGCCGTGCGAAGGGACAGGTCGTCAAACTGCAAGGCGGACCGGTGCATCAAGTCGTTTCTCCAATTCCTGATAAATCAGCGTTCGCAATGTCGCCCGAACTGGCCAAGGCCGCCGCGCCACCGCATCCGTGCGCAACGTGGCGAGCGCGATATCGTCAAAGGCGCCTAAGAGATCACCTGGACGTTGCAGCGCCCAATCCTGGCGCTGCGCCAGAACATCGGACACGGCGCCGATCGTGTCCGACCAGAGCTCGTCGCGATTGCTCCCCGTTTGCCGGATGCATCGCAGAACGAAGACCAGATGGCCATCGCCGTAGCGGCCTCGGATTTCCTGCATCGTGCCGCGCGCGTGGCTCTCCGCAGGTGCGCGGCGCCGATGGACGGGAACCAGCTTGATGCCGAGCCCATCGAGAAGAAGGTCTAGCCTGCCTTTGGTCATGACAGTTTAACTCCTTTCGTTGGTGAATTTGATGCCTCTTCCATTCCCGTGAGATCATATGACGCCTTCGGCCTCACCGGCGATTTTGGTCGATCTGGGCTTGAAGAAAGCCTCGGCCCTGGAAAGGGCTTCGACCCGCGCTCCGTCGCGCAGCATGGGCGTATTGAGATAGGCGACCATCGCCTCGCCCGCCGCAGCCTTCGCAGCATCCTGCGTTGCAAAGACAATCGGTTCACCTCGACAATCCCGGAGGATCTCGTTTGTCGCCCGGTGAACCTTGCGAATCCAGCCGAGATGGCCGCCGGCGACGGCTTCTGTTCCGATTTGAAATTCGTTCATAGCAACCTCCCCCGGCTCGCTTGGCCAGGTTTATCTTTAGAGTTTCCGATTGGATTTTTACGTTTCGATACCCGCCTACCGTCCGCGAAGCCTCACCAACCGTGCCGGCTGCCTGAGTTCGAGCATGGATCTTCAACGATGCGGAAGTGAAATTGGTCTCCTTCCGGAGCACCGGAATCTTCATCTTCGAGGGATGGCGTTGGCGACTTCCAAATGACCGACTTTATCGCGATCACCATAGCGACGAAAAACAACGCCCCGCCGATGCAAGCGAGAAGGCCCTGAAACATTTCGATCATGGCAACATCTCCCGCTCGGCTGTTTGCACTGCGGACTTCGCCTCCACCATCTCCATCGGCTCGACAGCTGCATCACAATCTTCGCAATGCTGTTCGATAATCTCCGCGATCGACAGAATTCGGAGGCAGCCGGAGCATCCCCAGAAGCGATCGAAACATCCTGCGCGATAAGCCGCCGTTCTCCTCCTGCTGCCTGTGACCATGCCTACATCCCTCAAACATTACCTGCCATATGCAGCGTTAACCCGTTTGACAGCCAAGCCGCGGATTATACCGCTGCCGACTTGATAGACATAAATTATGTTGATAATAATGGTGATGTCAACATTATTTATGTCAAAAATTTTGCGAGGGTCTAGCGATGCAGAAATCCATGGGCGAACGACTGAGAGCGGCCCGCGAAGCCGCAAACTATCCATCAGCCACGAAGGCGGCAGAAGCGCTGGGCGTCAGCCTGTCCACCTATCGCGCGCATGAAAACGGCCAGAACGAATTCAGTGCCGAAGTCGCCAATCGATATGCGAAGAAATTCGGCACGACGGCGGCCTACCTGCTGACTGGCGAAGGCCTGCGCAAAGCCGCACGTCCGTCGCCGAACATCGTCATGTCATTCGACCCAGACGAGCAGGATCAGGACGGATTTGCCGAGAGTGACGACGAACTCAGCTACAGCCGCGAGCACTGGAAGCCGCATATAGAAGGCGCAATGCCCGAGGTGGACGTCAAGCTTGGCGCCGGTAGCGGCACTGTGGGCGAAGTCATCAACCTTCCCGTCGGCTCAGGCAATGTCGCCGGGCATAAGATCGTCGCGGAATGGCTTATCCCCACCGGCTATTTACGAAACGAGGCAAAGGCTTCGCCGAACCACACGATCATCATGGAAGTCGTCGGCGATTCCATGCAGCCAACCTACATGCCGGGCGATCGCGTCATCGTCGATCTCTCACAGAACCAAATGACCACCGATACCGTGTACGCGATCAGCGACGGTTATACGGAGCCGCAGATCAAGCGCCTGCAGCGAGTTCCCTTCACCCATCCGGGCCAGGTCAAGATCATTTCCGACAATCCAGCCCTGGAGACCTTCACCGTCGAGCTGGATCGACTGACCATTATCGGCAGAATCTGCGGCCACATTGCCCGAAAATAGAAAGCAAATATAGGCCGCAAACACCTTCGGTGTTCCAATCGCGGATGTAAACACAAATAGTGTTGACATATATCGTGTTGAATGGCAATTTCGTCGATAAGAGCCATTGGTCCTGAATGGAATGAGCCCGGGCAAGCGTAGGATCTAGCCCGAAGTCAGCGAAACCGGACGTACCAGGCGCTACGATTGAAAAGGCTACAAGGCCACCGAAGGAGAGTGCCATTCATGCCGAAAAAGCCGAATGCTTTCATCATCGCACCGACCGATGCGTTGAGGGGAACCGGTATTCCCGGGATATCGCCGATCGCCAAGACGGGAGAATGACGGTGTACGCTCGGGAATTTTCCTGCGAATATTCGTTTGATGAGCTCAACATCCGCCTATGCGATCGCTGGGAAACCGGATTGCTATTATATGGATGCGCTGAATTGACGTCGGCAGGTGCCGATTACGAGGATGAGTTCTACGTTTCGGCAATCAGATTGGATGGCGGCGCAAGGCTTGCGCGGCCGAATGCCTCGAACAATGCAGGGGGCTTCGAGTCCGAATTGTTTCGGAGAATAGCTGCCGTCATCGAAGACGACGGAACACAGGCAGGCCGTCACGCCGCCGAACTTTTCGCCATCGAATTGGAACAATCCCGGCAAGCCGACCATGACCAAAGCCACAAAATCAGACAGGAAAGAAACCTGGAGATGCTCGCACCAACACATTGACGCCCATTGCAGCCGAGCATCAACACCCAATGGAGGTTGCCGAGACCATGGACGTCACCCAACACGAGCTTGAAGAGATCCGCCTACTGGAGCAGAAGCTGCATCTCCCTCAAATCCGGCAATCGCCGGCGATCGTGGCAGAACTATTGGCGGAAGGCTTCGTTGAATTCGGCAGCTCCGGAATGGTCTATGACGATAGAGAGGAACTAATCGCCGGTCTGGCTGCAGAAAAATCGGAAGAAGCCGCTCCGCCCATTATTTCCCGCGACTATGCCTTTCGATCGATCTCACCGGATGCCGTCCTCGTCACTTATCGAAGCATCCGACAGGCTCGAGAGAATGGCGAGGAGCGGCATACTTTACGGAGCTCGATCTGGCAGCGCATCGATGGGCGATGGCAGATGATCTTTCATCAGGGAACGCCCACGGTTTCGCAGGATTGAATCCAAAGCTCGGAGCCACCGCATTTGCAAGCCATGAAATCCTTGTGACGGGGTAAATGCGCTAAATTTAGCGGAGCCCAGGCGCTGTATCGTTGGCTTTACCGTCTGTGAGGCCGAGGTTATCCGCCATCCGGATGAGATCGGCAACGGAGTCGACCCACATCTTGCGCATGGCCTGACCGCGATGGGCCTTTACGGTGATTTCGTTAAGGCCGATCTCGGCGGCGACCTGCTTGTTCAGGAGGCCTTGCGCAACGAGCGCCATCACCTCACGTTCGCGCGACGTGAGCGTCGAAAACGCTCATGAAGATCGAGTTCCGCCGCCTACTTGCGCAAGCGGGCGCGATCGATTTCGAGCGCCTGCCCGGCTCGCCTTCTGTCGTCCAGAAGCACTCGAGCTTTCCCGTAAGGGAATTGATGTGCCAGGTGGCCATCAGGCGCGGACGCTGCGGCGGCACGGAGCGCTCAGCCGACGGCTGACGACCGAAATCGCGAAAGTGTTCGGGGCGGAAAACTTGGCTGCGAACCTGCGCCCGCAGAAAAGAACGATGTTGTTCATGGCTCACCTCTTCGGCCCACCTGACGGCAGATCCGGAGGACGAGCCGGACAGGCTAGGCCCGACCGACGCTCGCCCGGCGAATGCCGGCAGCGGTCCAGGTTGTTGCGACGACCGTCCGGGTGCAGCATGACGCCGCAACCGGACAGCGACTAGAGTAGCTGTCCATTGGTTTCTTGATCTGTTGGTTTCGTTAGCCTTCGCATTGCGTTGCGAAGACATGGCCGTATTGTCACAGCCACCAAGAGCGGTCAATCAGGCGATGGTGCACCGCCATTATACCAAAGTATATGCCGCACGATCTCGATGGCGGACGCGCGGCGGCAAACAATGGAAGCTTGTATTCAACGGTACCATCGCGAGAGAGCACGTGAAAATCCGCAAATCTCCGAGCCTTGCAGCGGCGAGCCATGCTCCGATCGCCCAGCCCTCACCGAGGAAGATATCGCTCAACGAAGCTGAAGCGTTTCTCCGCAGGCGCGATGTGAAACTGCTTTACGGCGCTCCACGGAAATGGAGCCGAAAACCGAGCTTTTGTGCAACAATAACTTTCAAAATAGAGGCAAGAGAATAGTTAATTTGCAAATATTCATGCCTTGCATCAGAAATATATAAGCGACTCCACTGTCGTTTCGGCGTTTATCCAGGCGTGTCGCCGAGGACGACGGCCATTATATATCTAAGACAATATAGAAGGCGCGATGAAATTTTTACTCAGAACTTTTGGTGAAATCGCTCTTCTGGATAGCGACGAACGCCAAATAGCGTTTCCGAAGAAGGCGCTTCTGATTATTGCCTATTTGCTCGCGAGCGACAGCAAGTCCGTCAGCAGAACAAACATGGCGCGATTTCTTTGGGGCGAAGGTGACTTGGCGAATTCGCTGACAAACCTTCGCAAGCTCGTTTCCCGTATCAAGGGCCGGCAATGGGACTTGAACGTGGAACTTCTGACCTTTGATGATACCGACATTCACATCGCAAATGGCTCGTTCACGAGCGATATTGTCTTGACGCCGGTAAGTACGACTGGGAATCCAGCCGAGCACCTCCGCACCTTGATGGAGCGCTCGCAGTTAAAATTCCTGGAAAGAGCCAACTGCCAAACCCGAGCGTTCATCGATTGGCGAGAGAGCGAAAGAAGCCGACACCTCGCCATGTTAAAGGAAGTGCTGGATGCTGCGGTGACGACTCCAGTCGCGTCGTCCGGCGATATCGCGCTTATCAAGGAGGCCGCCCTCCTTCTTTTTGAAGCCGAACCGCAAGACGAGGCCACACGCCGTATATTGCTGAAGGCGTTTGACGCCGAAGGCGGCGTCGACCAGCTCAAGCGCATATTCGCGCGTCGCAAGGATCTTGTCTCGCCTTGGCTGGCAACCCTGGCGGCATCGCCCCGCTCTCCGATACCAGTTGCACCGGCGCATTCGCCGGCCATATCCGAGCAGGATACTGCCACGCAACCTGTCTTGCGCATCCCTCGCCTTGCCTTGCTGCCGCCAGGCAACGACGGCCTCGATGGTACCGCAACCATGATCGTCTCCTCGCTCATAGAAGACATCACTCTCGGCTTTTGTGCCCTGCACAGCCTGCGAGTGATTGCCCACTACTCCACTATCCAGATCGGCCGCCAAGCCGAGGATCAAGCTGCGCTTTTCGAGCGATATGACATCAACTATGTCCTGGAAACCAGTTTGAGCGGGCCGAATGACGACCTTTCGCTCTTCACACAACTCGTCTCCCTGCCGGGCAGCGAGATCCTGTGGGCAGAGCGCTTCAATTTCGGCACGCTTGATCTTGCGCGCAATAAGCGCGAAATCTCGCGGCAGATCGTGCTCGCCGCCGCGGCGGAAGTCGAGCGGCACGAGACGGCGCGTGCCTATTTCGAGGACAACCCCGTTGCCTACCATCAATATCTTGTCGGCGCGCTCGACTATATCGGCCAGATGATCGATCCCAGCCTCGCAGACAGGCTCGCGGCTGCAAGCTTGGGGGTGCTGGGACATCAGGACGGGGCGCATGCGCTCGTACGCCGCGTGCGCGAGGCCAATACCGATTTCGATGTGGATAGATTGCTGTCACTCGTCCCGAGCAAAGAGCAATGGCATAGGGATCCATATCGCGAAGGCTCGAAAAAGAGGAGGTTTTGAATGGTGATATCGTTGACCCATATTCGCGCAGAAGAAGCCAAAGATATCGACGCCATTCATGCAATCACCTCTGCCGCCTTCGAAGGAAAGAACTATAGTTCCGGCACCGAGGCGGCAATCGTCGATGCGCTACGAACGGCCGGTGCGCTGACCCTTTCCCTCGTCGCCGTGGAGAACGATGAGATCGTCGGTCACGTAGCCTTCTCACCCGTGACAATCGAATCCGGAGCCGAAAAATGGTTCGGCCTTGGCCCGGTATCCGTCCGCCCCGACCGACAGGGCAAAGGCATCGGAAAGGCTCTGATTGAAAACGGACTGGCACAACTGAGAGCGCGGGGCGCCAACGGCTGCGTGGTCCTGGGCAATCCCCGCTACTACAGCCGTTTCGGCTTCACGAGCGACGGAACCCTTCATTACGCTGACGTACCGGTCGAGTATTTTCAGCGGATCATGTTCAAGGGACCAACCCCAAAAGGGGCGGTTGTGTTCCACGCAGGCTTTGACGTAGCGTAGGAGAACCCAAGCCGTCAGGAGAGGTGCGGCTGCGGATTCGGCAGTCTATTGGCAACCGCCGCAGGCATCGGAAGCGGGGAAGACCTAACGCGACCAGGGACTAGCCGGAAATAGCGCTGACCATGTTGTTGAAGCGATCTTGCATCGCTTGGACAGCCGCATCGCAGAGATCATCGTAGTTTTGTAAGCTAAAAACAAATGGTGGGCCCGGAGGGACTCGAACCCCCAACCAAGCGGTTATGAGCCGCCGGCTCTAACCATTGAGCTACAGGCCCAGCGCAAGATTGACACTTCGCGCTTGCGACTCCGGAGCAATGGTTCCCCGAAGACGACTTGGCTCTAACCCAATTTCTGTTTTCCGACAAGGGACTGCCGTAATACCTTCACAATCAATCCGCAAAAGCGGATCTCGAGGGATCATCAACCAAGGAACGAATCATGCTTCTGACGAAAACCAGAGATTTTGCTCTTGCCGCTCTTGTCAGCGCCACTTTCTTCGTGCCTGCGGCTGCAGCCTTTGCCGAAGATGCCAAGCCGCGCGAGGCCGTTATCACCGTCACCGGTGAGGGACATGCTTCCGTCGCGCCGGATATGGCTGTCGTAACGCTCGCAGTCGTTCAGCAGGCCAAGGCGGCCCAGGATGCACTCGATCAGAACAACAAGGCCATGGGCGCCGTGCTGGCAACGCTGAAGGAAAGCGGCATTGCAGAGCGCGATCTGCAGACCTCCGGCTTTTCCATCCAGCCGCAATATACCTATCCGAACGACAAGGACGGCCACAACCAGCCGCCGGTTCTGAACGGCTATCAGGTGACGAACGGCTTGACCGTTCGCGTGCGCGATCTCTCCAAGCTCGGCGGGCTGCTCGACCAGGCGGTTAAGCTCGGCATCAATCAGGGCGGCGATATCCAGTTCACCAACGATAAGCCCGACGCCACGATCGAAGAGGCCCGCAAGAAGGCAGTCGCCGACGCAGCCGCCAAAGCAAAGATCTTGACGGATGCCGCCGGCGTCAAGCTCGGCCGTATCATCGCGATTCACGATGGCGTCGTTGCAGCGCCGCCGCAGCCCTATATGCGCGCCATGGCGGCGTCTGCGCCGATGGACAAGGCAGTTCCCGTCGCCACCGGAGAAAACGAATACAACGCATCGGTGAGCATCACCTACGCGATCCAGCAGTAATCAAAACAAAACCGCCCTCCGCTCAGATCCGATCGAGCAAAGGGCGGTTCCGCGGCCCCCGCCAAAGGGCGAAAAGGTCAGAGAGTGAAAACGGGCGCCTCGTGCGCCCGCTTTGCTTATCAGCGGCCCAGGAGCGGGCAACCGCGAACATTGGCAAACATCATCGTATCCGGACCGCGCCGGCCAAATCCATCAACGATAACACGGCGCGGTGTCACATCCACGACGCGGGCGCGGCGAAGACCATAACTGCGTGCAACATCCACGGCCTGACGAGGATCGCAGCCCCGGCGGTCAAAACGCGGCGGCGGACGGTCATAGTCCGGCGGTGGCGGGCGATGACGGCCCGGATTGACATAGATATCCACGCCCTGTGCGGAGGCAAAGTCCGCCGTACCCGACAGGGCGGTCACTGCGACGCAGGCGGCGACTCCCAACTTTGCCAGCATTTGTTTCATTATGTTCTCCATGAAGCAGAGGGCTTCTTTCTCACGCCTGCAATATTTGCTGAGCGAGTGCCCAAGAGGTAACGGCGCTATGCTGAATGAGCTCAGAATCAGCCATTCATCCATTATTCAGCTACATTGAACGCTAAAGGGAAACCAGATGGCCGATAATAGCACAACATAAAAAATAAAGCCGCCTCCCCTTCAGAGGCGACTTCGAATCCATCGAATAGATGTGGAAAACTTGGGAGCGCTGCGATTAGCGGCGGATCAGCGGGCAACCCGGTGCGTTGGCGAAGACAACCCGATCCGGACCACGGCGGCCGAAACCTTCGACAACGACACGGCGCGGCGTGACATTGTCGATGCGGGCGCGGCGCAGACCCATGTCGCGTGCTTTCTCGACGGCGAGACGCGGCGAGCACATGCGACCGCGCGGATGGTCATAGCGAGCCTGCTGAATACCGGGATGGAAGTCGTTGGCGGAGGCCGTGACGACCGTTGCGGACATGGCGCCGAGCGCGATGAGAGCTGCAATACCTGCCTTGGCGAAAAGATTGGTCATGGTGTTTCTCCTTCAAATCCTTGCTGCGGATCGTTGCAATCCCGTTATTGGCCTTGCCATCGCAGCGCCTCGGGATTGGGGCCACGTTAGGTCAGCCAAGCTGAACCGAACACGAATTGGCCGTTCAGATTGCATTCACGACGGTTAACAATCTATTGACGTGAGAATGGGTGTTGCTCAGGCGGAAAAATGCAGCAGAACTTCGCGGCGATGCGGCCGGTCGCGATGCTCGAAAAGGTAGATGCCCTGCCAGGTGCCGAGCGCCAGCCGACCGTTCGTCACCGGAATGCCGATGGAGACCTGCGTCAGTGCGGCCTTGATATGCGCCGGCATATCATCCGGTCCTTCCATCGTATGCACGATCCAGCGCATCGAGGGGTCCGAGGATGGAGGCACGAGTCGGCTGAAGAAGGCCTTGAGATCAGTCTTCACATCGGGATCGGCATTTTCCTGGATCAAGAGGGAACAGGAGGTGTGGCGGACGAAGACGGTCAAAAGCCCCTCACCGCGTGCCGCCACCGTGCGGACGAATTCCGCCGCCTGATCGGTAAATTCATAGAGCCCCTGGCCATGAGTCGAAAGCGTCAACACTGTTTGCGGCATGGCATCCTCCGGGCATGGCGATAGCGATCCGCATCAGGTCGGGCGAGTGGCCGGAATGTCAAGCCCGGCCACCACTGGGGATTAAAGCTCGATGGCGATGTTGAAGCCGCCATAGATCATGCGCTTGCCGTCAAAAGGCATGTTTTTCATCTCGTCATTCATCCGGGGATCGGACATGACCTTGGCCAATATCGCATCACGGCTCTCTCGAGATTCATAGGTGATCCATGAGAACACCACGACCTCATCTTCCTTCGCCTGAACGGCACGCGGAAAAGAGGTAAGTTCGCCATAGGGTACATCGTCGCCTATGGCTTCGACATAGCTAAGTGCACCATATTCCCGCCAAACCTCCCCAGCCCTTTGCGCCAAAGCCTTGTAAATCTCGATATTATCTTTCGGCACGGCAACGATGAAACCATCGACATAGGACATTTCTGCCTCCTCTGTTCTATGTTCGCTATTAAAGGACGATTGAGGGCGGCAAGATCCGACATCGCCGGCAGTGATTTTCCTCACGCCTTGCGAGCGGTCAGAACGAATGTGCCGAAGGATCACGCGAGGGGATGCTGATGCCTATAGAATACAGGGATGATCCGGATCTGGGAAATGAGGCGCTCAATGCCTTGTGGGCGGCCGCATGGAACAGTCCCAATCCACGGGATTTCCAGCCCATCCTATCCCGAAATCTCGCTCATGTAGGCGCATTCGCCGGCACGAGGCTGGTCGGTTTCATCAATGTCGCCTGGGATGGCGGCAGTCACGCCTTCATCCTCGATACCTGCGTCGATCCGGAATTTCGGCGGAGAGGCATCGCAAGCGCTCTGGTCGAACGAGCAAAAGCTGTGGCTTGCGAGCGCGGAGCCGAATGGCTGCATGTCGATTTCGAGCCGCATCTCACCAGCTTCTATCGCGGACTTGGTTTCGCCTCGACGGCGGCCGGCCTGATCCGCCTGCGAGATTGACGGCATGCCTGTCTTAGACGGATGCGCGACTCTGGACGAGCAGCCAGTTGCGAAACAGGGCCGCAGCCGGGTTCACCAAGGCATTCGGCGGATAGACCAGACTATAGCTGACAGCAGCCGGCTGCACCTCGACGAAGCATCTGATCAGCTTTTTTTCCGCGAGGTCGCGTGCCACCAGCGAGCTTCGCACCAGGGCGAAGCCGCGGCCCCGCCGGCAGGCCTCCAGCATTTCGGCGAAAGAATCGAATAAGAGAGCCTCCTCGACCGCCCGAGCGATGTCGAAATGCGGTTCTGCCTCATCATCCAGCCCGCTGGTAATTTGCTCATGCCAGCGCTGCCAATCCAGAATCGTGTGCCGCATGCCGGAGTAACGCAAAAGCGGAGCGGCCCTTATGGCCCAGCGCGGCGGCAGTCGTTTGGACAGCTCCGGTGAACTGACGACGAACTCCTCGTCCGTCAGCAATTCCTCATGTGTAAGACCGGCGTCGGCACGGCCGAGCCAGACGGCAAGATCGGTGCCATCAGGCTGAAAATCCGGGCGCTGGTAGCCGACGGCCAGCTTCACCTCGATGTCTGGATAGCGCTGGCAGAAATCCGGCAGCCGCGCCGCCAGCCACTGGCTGGAAAACTCCGGCGAGACGGATACGGCGACGCTGCGAACCGCAACACTCGCGCGCGTCTGATATAGCGCCGCTTCCAGTTCGGTGATCGTCCCCGAGATTGCGGGATGCAGGCGCGCACCCAACGGCGTCAGCCGCGCCCCATTTCGGCCTCGGTCGAACAGGCGCCCGCCAATCCATCCTTCCAGCTGTGCAAGCTGATGGCTGACGGCGGTCTGTGTCTGCCCGATCCGCTCCGCAGCGCGGCCGAAGCCGCCAGTCTCGGCAATGGCGCAGAATGTCTGAAGCACCGAGAGCGGTGGCAGCGGCCTTTTTCCCATGAAAATCCCTCATGCTTTGCAGCCCGAGATTTCATTATACATCACTCTATTCTATGCGCATCTATCTATTGGCCAAGCACTTCGAGGTCATAGATATATGAATATTCTTCATATTAAAAGCTGGAAAGTATGCATCGTCCAGCGCCTGACCCGACGACGGGCCACGGAACGGCGATCGCATGTGGAGAGTGCCCGGAAGCGAGACATGCTGCCTCAGGCAAACCAACATCTGCTGCGAGATGTCGGGCTAGACAACCTTGCGGAAGAGCGATCCGAAAACGGACATCGCTAACCTCTGAGCGTCTTTACCCTGGTCAGGTCCGGAAAGAGGCGCATCCAGAGAAGTACCACGACGATGGTTCCGACGCCGCCGACGATGCCGGTGAGGACAGGCCCAAGTGCAGTGGCCAGCATGCCGGACTCGAATTCACCGAGCTGATTGGAGGTGCCGATGAAAAGCGAATTCACGGCATTGACGCGGCCGCGCATGGCATCCGGCGTCAAGAGCTGCACAAGTGAGCTGCGCACGACGACGCTGACCGTATCCGAAGCACCGACGACGAAGAGCGCGGCGACCGAAAGGATGATGTTGCTCGATAGCGAAAAGACGATGGTGGCGATCCCGAAAATGAGGACCGCAAACAGCATCTTCTTGCCGACGTCGCTCTGCAGCGGCCGGCGTGCCAGCCAGATGGACATGGCGAGCGCGCCGATGGCCGGCGCGGCGCGCAACAGGCCAAGTCCCCAGGGTCCGGCATGCAGGATATCGCGCGCAAACATCGGCAGCAGCGCCGTCGCGCCCCCAAGCAGCACCGCAAAGAGATCGAGCGAGATCGTCCCCAGCATGACCGGCCGGCTCTTGATGAAGGAGACGCCGGCAAAGACGGAGCTCAGCGTCACCGGCTCGCGCGACGACGGCTGCTCGCGTTCGACCCGGATCGAGATAACGTTGATGCTGGCGATGACATACAACGCAGCCGAAACGGCAAACGGCGCAACGGGGCTGACGCCATAAAGCAGACCGCCGAGCGACGGCCCGATGATAAAGGCGGTCTGCATCATCGAGGTGGAGGTCGCGATGGCAACCTGCAGCAGCGACGACGGCACGATGTTGGGTAAAAGCGCCGCCATGGTCGGACGTTCGAAGGCCGTCGC
This sequence comes from Rhizobium sp. AB2/73, assembly GCF_020871915.1. Classification (NCBI taxonomy): domain Bacteria; kingdom Pseudomonadati; phylum Pseudomonadota; class Alphaproteobacteria; order Hyphomicrobiales; family Rhizobiaceae; genus Rhizobium; species Rhizobium sp. AB2/73. The sequence goes on from NZ_CP067071.1 coordinate 2,069,911, forward strand.
CGCACCCATGATGGCAACGGCGGCTAGAATACCGGCAGGTCCTATCCAATGAAACCAGACAGCTATGGCAAGGACCAGTGCGGTCAGCGCTTCGATCAGCTGACAGGCAAGGCCGATGCGGCGCCGATCGAACCGATCGGCGACATGCCCGACGACGAAGGTCAGGATGACCATCGGCAGAAACTGGCAGAAGCCGACAAGACCGAGGAAAAAAGCGCTGTGGGTCTGATCGTAGATCATCCAGCCCATGGCAACCGTGACAGACTGAAAGCCTATCGAGGAAAAGACACGCGACGCAGCGAATGAACGATAGCCGGGGTGACCGAGCACGCCTGGCCGGTCTTGAGTCTGCAGGGTATCCATGAGCCTTCTTAGTCTGCCGCCACGGACGCTTGCAGACATGCTTCTCGATAGTCGGAAATTCTACAGTCCCTGCTCTGCCTCAACGCGCCTTCTGTCAATCTCGTTTTTGCTGCAGCTGCAAATTCATCGCGGCCGATAGATCAAATCGCGGTGATGACAGGCTGAGAAGACCCTGCGTGGCCTCGATCGACCAGATGGCCGTCAACTCCGACGCAATCGCATCGATCAGCCTCGGAACATCGCTGCCTGCCGATTCGTGCAGCGCTTCCGCGACGATCAGCACCGAACATGTATTATCGCGCACGGCGGACAAACCACTCTGGCGATTGGTCCAGCGCCGGGCATGCGCCTGTCCTGCTCCATCGGCAAAGATCACTTCTCTGATCTCCGGATGCTCCATCTCGCCGGAAAAGGTCAAATAGGTTTCGCTGCCGCTCGCATGCCGCACTTCGAGATCGCCGGAGATTTGCAAAAGATCGAAAACGGCAACGGGAATCGCAAAAGCGATCGAAATGGCATTGCAAAGATCGACGAGCGGGTGCAGCCGCGGCAACGACCCTTCCTGGCGAAATCGGCGCAGCAGCGCTTCGGATGCGCACCGATATTGTGTCGGCTTCAAGCCGATTTTGGAGAAAGCACGACGCCAGGCCTGGATCTCAGCCATTTCCCCCTCGGGACCTTGCTTTAGCCGGTCTGCGGCAATCGCATGATACTTAGCAATCCGATCTTCGACATCGACAGTCGAGGTGATCCCTTCGGCAAACAGCACGCCGGGAACCAGCTCGGGAAACTCGCTCCACATCCCCTTCGAATGGCGGAAAAACATGGCACCTCCTGATAGGCATCTGCTTGGCGCAGCAGAAAACCTCGCCGCTGTCCTCCGGTCTTGAATAAAATTGCAGAAGCTTCAGCCGATCGCCGCCGCATAGGCGCCGGGCGAGACGCCGAAATTGCGGACGAAGAGGCGCGTCATATGGCTCTGATCGGAAAAGCCGCTGGTAAAGGCCGCTTCCGCGAGGGACGTGCCCGCCGCGATCAGCCGCCGCGCTTCATGAATGCGGCGCTGCATGAGGTAGGCGTGTGGCGTCAGTCCCGTCGCCCTGGTGAAGGCACGCAGGAAACGGAAATGGCTCAATCCACATAGCTCCGCAAGTTCGGCAAGGGTCAAGGGAGCGGCGGGATCGTCATCAATCAGCTCGCGCGCCCTGTTGATATCAGCGAGAACCGCATCCCCACGCAAGCCGCCCGCTCCTTCGCGCATCGCCGCGGCAAGAAGCGACAGCAGCAGTCCCTCCCGCAGGAGAAGATTCTCAGCCGTGTCCTCTGTCAAAAGCGAAAACAGGGTTCTGAAATGCCCGGCCATCTCGCCGTCGCGGATGACAGGCGATGGAAATTCCCTCGCCCCGAACCTGCCCTCGCCCACATCGTGCAACAGATCGCCGATCAGCCGGGGATCGAAATAGAGCATGGACCATGCGCGGCTTTCGCCGATGGGCATGCCGTCATGCACCTCATTTGGATTGACGCTGATGACGTCTCCGGCCTCTGCCTGCACCGTCCCTCGCCCGCTCAGCGATCTCTGCGCGCCGGCTTCGATCACTCCGATGCCGAACTGGTCATGCGTGTGCTTGGGGAAGCTGTGGCCGGTTTCGGCCCGGACTGCCTCGATGCCGGCAAGGCGAGAACGGTATATCCTGAATTGACCGGACTTCATCGCTGGTGCCTCTCATCCCGCCTATTCGCTCCATCAGCTATGGCGTCCCATACGAGCGATAATGTTGCCTACCCGCAATCGGGACACAAGAACTAAACGCCGCCTGCAGCCTTGTCCTCCTCCGCCGTCACCAATGCGGCCTGCGCATTGCCGGCAACCGCCGTCGGCAGCGGCGTACCGCGCTTGCGCTCCCGCGCCAATGTCAGCAGGCCGGAAAAGATGATGAGGACGATGCCGACGGCCATCGGCACATCGATGCTGTCGTTGAACAGCAGATAGCCAAAGGCGATCGCCCAGAGCATCTGACTATATTGCGGCGGCGCGACCAGATTGGCAGGCGCCATCTGCGCAGCCGTCAAGAGCAAGACGCTGCCGCACGCGCCAAGCAGGCCGTAGCTTGCAAGGAATATCCACTGCGTCGGCGTGGGCACGGTGACTTCGGACAGCATGAGAACGCCGCTGACGATAAGCGTTCCGAAAAGACCTGCGCCATAGAGCGAGATGCGCTTCTCCTTCGAGCCAAGCGCGCGGTTGACGACGATGGAGATCGCCGCCGCAAGACCGCCGATCGCCGCGCAGAGATGACCGATCGAAAGCTCGCGAAAACCCGGCCGCAGGACGATCAGCACACCGACGAACCCGAGAATGACCGCCGTCCAGCGCTGCCAACGCACATCCTCTTTAAGAAAAATCACCGAGAGAATGGTGACAAAGGACGGCAGCAAGAACAGCAACGCAAAGGCTTCCGCCATTGGCAGTTTGGTGAAGGCGACGACGGAGCAGATGGCGCCAGTCGCACCGCAGACGAAGCGCAGCAGCCACAAGGGACGGTTCGACGTCCTCACCATATCCAGCCAGCCATCCTCCCGCTTTTTCAGGAAAGGTATGGCGGCAAAACCGAAGAGCGCACCGATGAAAGCGACCTGATAGGAGGGGATCACCCCATGCAGGATCTTGATCGACGCATCGCTGAAGGCGAAGACGGCATAGGACGCGAATGCCACAAGGACACCACGCAGGGCGGAGCGGCCGGCTGCCGCAGAACTGGAATCGGCTGTAATCGAGGACATTGGAATCTTAAGAAAAAGCGGTGGAAGAACACTGAATCAGTCAGATGCAAGCAATTGTATGATGAAATGGACCGAATTTCGATCGGGTTGGGAATAAACTATTGTTTCAGCCAGACGCTTGAGGCGACCCAGCCAAATCAATTTCCAAGAAAGCCCAGCTTGTCGAGTTGGCTAGGAGAAACGCGCCCCCTGACGGTGTAGGAAAAAGCGGTAACCTTCAATGCATCACTATCGACTTCGCAGGTGAATGCTACTCTCTGCCAGCCATTGGGAGTCTGCACGGCGACGCCGTCTCCAAACAGAGCAGTATCGGAAACCATCGCCTGCGATAGCGCGGAATTTACATAGCCAACAGCCTGCAAATCGTGGCGGTATTGAAGTTTTTCCTCCGAATTGCAGAGATAGGCCACGCGTTGGCGCCGTGGCAGCTTCTTCCAAGCATCATATTCGCTTTTGGACAGACGCGCTATCTCGGCACTTGAATAAAGCTTCTTGGCCTGAATAGCTCGCTTCGGCGCAACCGATTTGGGAGCTTGCGGCTCGGTAACCAATGCAGTGCCGCCTTCAGCCGGGTTACTTTGGCCTCCCGAAGCAGACTGGCTTTGAGCACTCTGCTGTGAAGGAGATGGCTTCACAGCCGGAACAACAATCTGCGGCGGGTCTTTCGCTTCGTCCGTGGCCTGCCCGGCCGGAGACTGCGGCTGCGGATCGGATGATGGTGCTTGTGCCTGCGGATTATTCTGATCTACCGCTGGCACCTGCGGTTGTTGCACTTGCGAGTCCGAAGGCTCGTTGGTCGCCAGGATATCGGGTGCGGTAGACGAAGCCGGGGCGTTCGAATCGCTCGCCGGCGGCTGCGCCGCGTTTGCTTGCTGATCCTTGGCGTCAACTTGCTGCTGGGCTTCCGGCGCCTGCTGCGCCGCCTGTGCCTGAGCCTCGACTTCCGCAGCCGCCTGAGCCTCCGCTTGTTGTTCAGCCGCAGCATCGTTCGGAGGCGTCGGGGGTGTATCGTCCTTCGACTGTTCCGACGCGTCTGCCTGCTGCGTGGTCGTCGGATCCTGTTGATCGCCCTTCATGTCCGGAAGCGGCGTTTCGGTCGCAGAAGGCTGCTGTTCCGCTTTTTCAACAGGCTTCTCAGCGCCGGGATCATCAGGTTTGGGTTCGGACTTCGCCTGCTCTACCGGCTTATCAGATTTGGCCTCATCTGGTTTGGCGGGAGGCTTCTCTGCCTGCTTCTTGCCGTTGGGATCGGATTGCTTCGGTGGCTGTTCGTCTGCTTTTTTTCCCTCCGGTTGCTGCGGCTCCTGTTGAGCGTCCGCCGTCTGTTCTGCCGGCTTCTCGTCAGGTCTTGGCGTCGGTTTGGGAGGCTGGTCGGGCTTCTCATTCGCCTTCGTCGCCAGTTCCTGTTTTTCCTCCTGCTGCGGCACCAGCTCGACATTGACGCTCTGCTCGGGCTTGGCCTCTGGCGGCGCGGGAAATAGCGGCAGCAAAAAAAGCGCGACAAACAGGACGTGCAGAAGGATCGACAGGACAAAGCCCGGCCTTATCTCCCTATCCCGTTTTTCCGCACCCTTTTCCATCGTTCAGCCGAGGACTCGCGCAGAGAAAGCAATCAAGAGGAAATTGCGCATCGATTCATTCGATCCTTGCTGGCAAACAGATCAGAAGACTTTTCGGTCGCTGACATATGGTAGCCGACCACACGCCGGGAAAGAGGTATCGGCCGAAATTGAACTTGTCAGGCATCCGCGCGATCCGCAATGGTGCAAAAACAAACCTGCGTGATCGCGCAGCGCGGGATAGCCGCATCTCCCGCTAGAAGAACTCATCCAATAGCCGATAGTAGGCCATCTTTTCGGCCTGCGGTTCAAAATCGCCATAGGCTTTCAAAAACTCGCCAACCAATTCCTGTCCGAAATTGTGCTCGACGCTACCGCAGGCCAGCGCGATATCCTGATGGCGATCAGCCACGCCGAGGCGGCCGCAATCGATATAACCGCTGAATCTATCGCCATCGACTACGAAATTCGGAAGGCAGGCATCGCCATGGGTGACGACAAGATCCTCCGTCGACGGTCTCGTGGCCTGAAGTTCGCAAAAAAGATCCGCCGCCGACCTTCCGAGCCGCGCCTCATCAAAGTCGTCCTCATCGACGCGGCCGGCAAGCAAGTGTGCTCTTGCCTTGCCGATCCTGTTCTCCAGCCGATGATCGAAGGGGCAGGCTGCGATATCGACTGAGTGCAATCGCCGCAAGGCACCCGCAAAAAGCCGCACCCGTTCAAGCGGCTGTAACCACTCGGCGCTGACGAAATCGCTGCCGGGAAGAGCGCTCATCAAAAGCCATTCGCGTTCGCCGTCCTTCTCATGGGCAATGATATCAGGGCACGCAAGGCCCTGCGAGGCGAGCCATCGCAGCCTAGCAACCTCGCCGGCCAATTCACCCAAGGGGTCGGCCAGCTCGGTCTTGAGATAAACAGGCACGCATCCATCGGCTTCAAGCCGGAAGACATGAGCTGAAGAACGCCCGAGCACATCCTGCCGCCATTCATATCCAGCCAACCCATCGCGTAGCCGCATTGGGATGGCTGTTTCAATGAATTGCGGCTTGCTCGCCATGATCACCCTCTTTGAGTCCGACATCGCCAATGAAAAGCCCGGCTCGCTTTCGCGAACCGGGCCTGGCTTCGTAAACTACCGATGTCGGCTTGCGCCAGACCTCAACTGTCGAGGAAGCTCCTGAGCTTGCGGCTGCGGCTCGGGTGCTTCAGCTTGCGCAGAGCCTTGGCTTCGATCTGGCGGATACGTTCGCGCGTAACCGAGAACTGCTGGCCCACTTCTTCGAGCGTGTGGTCGGTGTTCATGCCGATGCCGAAGCGCATGCGCAGCACGCGCTCTTCGCGTGGGGTCAGCGATGCCAGAACGCGGGTCGTCGTTTCGCGCAGATTCGCCTGGATCGCGGCGTCGATCGGCAGAAGCGCGTTCTTGTCCTCGATGAAATCGCCGAGATGCGAATCTTCTTCGTCACCCACCGGGGTTTCAAGCGAGATCGGCTCCTTGGCGATCTTCAGAACCTTGCGCACCTTTTCGAGCGGCATGGCAAGCTTTTCGGCCAGTTCTTCAGGCGTCGGCTCGCGACCGATTTCGTGCAGCATCTGGCGCGATGTGCGAACGATCTTGTTGATCGTTTCGATCATGTGCACCGGAATGCGGATGGTGCGCGCCTGGTCGGCGATCGAACGGGTGATCGCCTGACGAATCCACCAGGTGGCGTAAGTCGAGAACTTGTAACCGCGGCGATATTCGAACTTGTCGACCGCCTTCATCAGGCCGATATTGCCTTCCTGAATGAGGTCGAGGAACTGTAGACCGCGGTTCGTGTACTTTTTGGCGATGGAGATGACGAGGCGCAGGTTGGCTTCGACCATTTCCTTCTTGGCGATGCGGGCTTCACGCTCGCCCTTCTGCACCATGTGAACGATGCGGCGGAATTCCGAGATCGAGATACCGGTTTCGGTCGCAAGGTTCTGGATTTCCTGGCGAATGTCGCGGATCGTCGTGTTTTCGCTCTTGGCGAATTCCTTCCAGCCGCGCGCGGCCAGATTGCCGATCGACTTCATCCAGTTCGGATCGAGCTCGGCACCCTGATACTGTTCCAGGAACGAGTCGCGCTTGACGCCATAGGATTCAGCCAGACGCAGCAGGCGGCCTTCGTTTTGAACGAGACGCTTGTTGATGTCGTAGAGCTGCTCGACGAGGGCGTCGATGCGGTTCTGGTTCAGCGACAGAGACTTGACCGACTTGACCAGCTCATCCTTGAGTTCCTTGTAGCGGCGTTCCTGGGCGGAGGACAGTGTGCCGGAGGCCGACAGGCGCTGCTCGACCTGCTGGTCCTGCAGCTTGCGCAGCTTCTTGTAGGTTTCAGCGATGATGTCGAGCGTCGTCATGACCTGCGGACGAAGCTCGGCTTCCATCGCGGCGAGAGAGAGGTTGGACTCGTCTTCGTCCTCTTCCTCCTCCTCGATCGGTAAGCCTTCGCCGCCGACATTGGTGATGTCGTCGTCGCCAGAGGGCGCGCGACCGCGACGTGCCTTTTCCTTCTCTTCGGCCGCCTTGCGGTCAGCCTCGATCTTCTCCGGGCTCTGGAACTGCGGCGCAGCCTTGGCCTCGGGACCGGAATAGGTGGTTTCGAGATCGATGATCTCGCGCAGCAGCGTGGTGCCTTCGTTGAGTTCGTCGCGCCAGATAATCAGCGCCTGGAACGTCAACGGGCTCTCACAGAGGCCGCCGATCATGGTTTCGCGGCCGGCCTCGATGCGTTTGGCAATCGCGATTTCGCCTTCGCGCGACAGAAGCTCGACGGAACCCATTTCGCGCAGATACATGCGCACCGGATCGTCCGTGCGGTCGGTCGGCTCTTTCTTCTTGGTTGTGGCGAGCGCAGAACCCGTGGACGGGGCCAATTCGCCGCCTTCACTCTCGTCGTCGCCACCGGCATCGTCGTCGTCGCTGGCCGCAGCGCCAGCCTCTTCGACGTCTTCGTCCTCGATGACGTTGATGCCCATGTCCGAAAGCATGGCCATCGTGTCTTCGATCTGTTCGGACGTCACTTCTTCGGACGGCAGAACGGCGTTGAGCTCGTCCATCGTCACATAGCCGCGCTTCTTCGCGGCCTTGATCATCTTCTTGACCGCGTCGTCGGAAAGATCGAGAAGCGGGCCGTCGGAGGTGCCGTCGCGCTCGACTTCAGCTTCTTCGTTCTCTTTGACCTTTGTTGCCATCTCTATATCGTCGCTTTCCCTGACGCTGCAAACTTACACGCGGTGAAACAATCACACTGACTGGCGCGCCTGCACCAGCCGCGACTCACCGACGAACACCTAACGGAATGACCTTTAATGCCCGATTAACCACGATCACCGCCACCGGAGTGCAAAGCTGGATTGCGTTTGGATTTCCGGCCATGATATCAGGTGATCCGCTTGATCCAGTTTTACCGTTCTTTCCGAAGTCAAACGGTGATTCCCAGAATTTTAGTTCTCGTCAAGCTTTTCCAGCAAAAAAGCCCGTTAAATGCGCGAAAAAGCCTTATCCACAGGCTCCGCACGCAGCGATTTAATGTTTCCCGTATTTAGGAAGTCCCCACGCGATGACAAGAGCATCCTGAGCAAAGCCTCACATTTCCAGCATCGGCAGGTATTACTGAGGCCGGAAGTGTGTCCGAATGGCATCAATTCCAGTCCATGACGACCTTACCGGAATTGCCCGAGCGCATTGCTTCGAAGCCAGCGCGGAAATCATCGATGCCGATACGATGGGTGATGAGGGGCGATACATCGAGACCGCCTTGCACGAAGGCGATCATCTTGTACCAAGTCTCGAACATCTCGCGGCCGTAAATGCCCTTGAGGTTCAGCATCTTGAAGATGACCTTGTTCCAGTCGATCTCGAAGCCTGCCGGCGCAATGCCGAGAATGGCTATTTTGCCGCCATTGTTCATCTTGTCGATCATGTCGCGGAAGGCGGGAGCCGCGCCCGACATTTCCAGACCGACGTCAAACCCCTCGGTCATGCCGATGGACTTCATCACATCAGCGAGGTTTTCCTTGGAAGCGTCGACGACGTGATCAATGCCGACCTTGCGGGCAAGCGCCAGTCGGATGGGATTGATATCGGTGATGACGACCTTGCGCGCACCCGAGCGCTTGGCGACCATGGCCCCCATGATGCCGATCGGCCCCGCGCCGGTCACCAGTACATCTTCGCCGACCAGATCGAAGGAAAGCGCCGTATGCACGGCATTGCCGAAGGGATCGAAAATCGCGGCAATTTCATCCGGGATATCGTCGGGGATCGGCACGACATTGGATTCGGGAATACAGACGAACTCACCGAAGGAGCCGGGACGGTTGACGCCGACGCCGAGCGTGTTGCGGCAGAGATGGCCCCTGCCCGCCCGGCAGTTTCGACATTTGCCGCAAACGATATGACCTTCACCCGAGACGCGCTCGCCGACATGATATTTCGTCACGGCGGAACCGATCTCGGCGATCTCACCGCAGAATTCGTGGCCGACAACCATCGGAACGGGAATGGTCTTTTGCGCCCATTGATCCCAGTTCCAAATATGGACATCCGTGCCGCAGATCGCCGACTTCTTGACCCGGATCAGGACATCGTTTGGCCCGACTTCGGGAACCGGCACATGCTCCATCCACAGCCCGATTTCCGGCTTGGATTTGACCAACGCTTTCATCATGTTCGACATGATCGGTTCTCTCCAACCAATTCAAATGATTCCGAGTTCTTTTCCGGCTTCGGCAAAGGCTGCGATCGCCTTTTCGACATCTGGCTTCGAGTGGGCAGCCGACATCTGCGTGCGGATGCGCGCCTGGCCCTTCGGCACCACGGGGAAGGAAAAGCCGATGACGTAGACGCCCTTCTGCAGCATGAGCGCCGCCATGTCCTGCGCGAGCTTCGCGTCGCCGAGCATGACGGGGATGATCGGGTGATCGGCACCGGCAAGCGTAAAGCCGAGCTTGGTCATCTCACGGCGGAAGAGTTCGGCATTGTCTTGAAGGCGCGCGCGCAGGTCAGCGCCGTTTTCGATCAGATCGAAGACCTTTAGCGAGGTAGCCGCGATAACGGGCGCCAAGGTGTTCGAGAACAGATAAGGTCGCGAGCGCTGCCGAAGCCACTCGACGATCTCGCCCCTGGCCGACGTATAGCCCCCGGACGCCCCGCCAAGCGCCTTGCCGAGCGTGCCCGTGATGATGTCCACCCGGCCTTCGACACCGCAATATTCCGCCGAGCCCCGGCCATGCTCGCCGACGAAGCCGACCGCGTGGCTATCATCGACCATGACCATCGCGCCATATTTTTCCGCCAGATCGCAGACGCCGCCGAGATTAGCAATGATGCCGTCCATGGAGAAGACGCCGTCGGTGGCGATCAACTTGAAGCGGCTGCCCTCGGCCTTCTTCAGCTCTTCTTCCAGGGCCGCCATATCGTTGTTGGCGTAGCGGAAGCGCTTGGCCTTTGAGAGCCGGACTCCATCGATGATCGAGGCATGATTAAGGGCATCCGAGATGATGGCATCTTCTTCCGAAAGCAGCGTCTCGAACAACCCGCCATTGGCATCGAAGCAAGAGGAATAGAGGATCGTCGCCTCCATGCCGAGAAAGGCTGAGATCCGCGCCTCGAGCTGCTTATGCTCTTCTTGCGTGCCGCAGATGAAACGTACCGAGGCCATTCCGTAGCCATAGCGGTCGAGCGCCCTCTTCGCGGCGTCGGCAAGTTCTTCGTTATCGGCGAGGCCGAGATAGTTGTTGGCGCAGAAATTGAGGACGCGCGCACCACCAAGCACGGCGATTTCGCCAGCCTGTTTGGAGGTGATTACGCGCTCGGCCTTATAAAGGCCGGCTTCTTTCAGGCCGAGAAGCTCGTTGCGCAAATGAGATATGAACGCTGAAGTCATGGTCGCATTCCGATGCTGGTCAAAGGGCCTATTCATCAAGGAATAACATAGGATCCGGCCTGTTGCTGCATCCGACAGCGGCAAAAATACGCAACGCCGTGACGTCTGCGCGATAGGAGACAGTTTCGACAGAATCTGTCGAAGCAGAGGGAAATCACGCAACTTTCCAGCCAGCCTCATTGCTGGTTATCGCAAAAATTACTTGACTCAGTCCAGCATTTCGCAGCAGATTGGCGTTACTCTGAAAATGAGGGAGAGCAATGAGCATATTCCATAGATTCTCCCTCGCAGGACGGGTCGCCCTCATCACCGGAGGCGGACGCGGGCTCGGATTCGAAATGGCAAAGGCTCTTGCCGATGCCGGCGCTCACGTCATCGTCAATGGACGGACCGCAGCGACATTGAATACGGCAGTCGAGATCATCCAGGCGAGAGGTGGCTCCGCAGAAGCCGCCGCCTTCGACATTTCCGATCGCGACGCTCAGCACGCAGCAATAAACGACATCGAAAACAACCACGGCCGGCTCGACATATTGATCAACAACGTCGGTGCGCGCGACAGGCGCCCGCTGGCCGACTTCGACGACGGGGCGATTCTCGCCTTGCTCAACACGGATCTCGCCGCCTCGATCATGCTCTCCCGCGATGCCGCGCGCTTGATGAAACGAAACAATCATGGGCGGCTGATCTCGGTCACTTCGATCAGCGGGCAGGTCGTCATGCCGGGTGACTGTGTCTATCCCGCCGCCAAGCAGGGGCTCACGGGTCTTATGCGCAGCATGGCTGTGGAATTTGGCCCTTACGGCATCACAAGCAACGCCATCGCACCAGGCTGGTTCGCAACGGAAACCAATGCCGCCATGGTCGCGAACGAAGACCTGATCCCCATCGTGCGCCAACGCATCCCCGTTCAGCGCTGGGGACGTCCGGACGAGATTGCGGGTGCTGCGCTGTTCCTCGCCAGCGACGCTGCATCCTTCGTCAACGGCCTTGTCCTGACCGTCGATGGAGGCATGACGGTGCGCATGTAGCTGCCAAACCGCCTGACCAGCACGCTCTGCCGCAGAGATCAACGACCGATGAAATCCGAGATGACAGCAAGGAACGCATCGCCGTAGCGTTCGAGTTTTGACTGACCGACACCGGAAATCCCCAGAAGCGCCTTATGATTTTTCGGTCGCTCCGTCGCAAAGGCGATAAGGGTCGTGTCGGGGAAGACGACATAGGGCGGCACGCCCAGTTCCTTGGCGATCCGCGTGCGCTCGGCCCGCAGCGCATCGAAGAGAAGCTGGTCTTCGCCGGTAAGACCGTGAGCCTGCTTCTCCGGTCGTCCCGCCTTCTTGCCGCGACGGCCCGTTTCGGCCCGATCCTTGCGGAAGAAGATCTGCCGTTCTCGCTTGAAGACAGCCCTTGCCTGCTCCTCGAGCTTCATGGCACCGAAAGCCGTGTGGTCGATGCTGATGAACCCGTTCGCCAGCAATTGCCGGAAGATCGATTGCCAGGTGCGGGCGGGAATATCCTTTCCCGCGCCGAAAACCGGCATGTCGACATGGCCGAAGCGCTCGGTCTTCTCGTTGACGGTGCCCATCAGCACATCGATGACATGGCCGGTGCCGAACCGCTCGCCGGTGCGATAGACGGCGGCGAGCGCCTTGATCGCCGCTTCCGTCCCATCCCAAGTCTCGACAGGCTTGAGGCAGGTATCGCAATTGCCGCAGCCGCCGCCGTGCGCCTCGCCGAAATGCGCGAGGATCGACTGCCGCCGGCATCCGGCCGTTTCACAAATGGCGAGCAGCGCATTGAGCTTTGCCCGCTCGACACGCTTGATCTCCTCGGATGCCCCGCCTTCATCGATCATCCGCCGACGCTGGATGACGTCGGCCATGCCATAGGCCATCCAGACATTCGAGGGCAGCCCATCGCGCCCGGCGCGGCCCGTCTCCTGGTAATAGGCCTCCACCGATCCCGGCAGATCGAGATGGGCGACATAGCGCACATTCGGCTTGTCGATACCCATGCCGAAGGCAACCGTCGCCACGAGGCACAGGTCTTCCTCTTTCAAGAAGGCGTCCTGATTGGCATCGCGAAGCGCTCGATCCATGCCGGCATGATAGGGAAGTGCGCGAATGCCCTGCCCATTGAGCCATTCTGCCGTATCCTCGACCTTGGCGCGGGAGAGGCAATAGACGATACCGCTATCGCCACGATGACCCTCTAGAAAACGCAGCAATTGCTGTCGCGGCTGGTCGCGTTCGACAATCTCGTAAGTGATATTCGGACGATCGAAGCTGGTGGTGAAAACCTTGGCATTGTCGAGAGCCAGCCGCTCGATAATGTCGTCGCGGGTATGGGGATCGGCCGTTGCCGTCAGGGCGATGCGCGGGACGCCGGGAAAGAGTTCTGCAAGCCTGCCGAGATCGCGATATTCCGGCCTGAAATCATGGCCCCATTGCGAGACGCAATGCGCCTCGTCGATGGCGAAAAGCGCAATCTTCGCTCTGCCGAGCATCTGGCAGAAGCCTTCCGTCACGATGCGTTCCGGCGTCACATAAAGCAGATCGAGCTTGCCGGCGGAAATGGCGCGATAGACATCGCTGGCCTCCTCGCGCGACAGCGACGAATTCAAGGCGGCCGCCCGAATGCCGAGCTGCTTCATCGCCTCCACCTGATCCCGCATCAGCGCAATCAGCGGCGAGACGACGATGCCGATACCATCGCGGCAGAGCGCGGGAATCTGGAAGCACAGCGACTTGCCGGCACCGGTCGGAAACAGCACGACCGCATCGCCGCCGGAAACGACATGCTCGACCACTTGCTGCTGCTTGCCGCGAAAGGCGGAATAGCCATAAACGCGCTTCAGGACATCGAGCGGCGCCGGCGCACCGGTGTGCTCGGCGAACAATGCGTCGTCCGCGGAAAATCGCGGCTCTTGTCTTTCAGGCTGAGGCATCTATTCCCTATTTTCCAGCGGCACCTTTGACGCGACCGGAGAGCACGCCGAAGCCATCGATGATCGCTTCCTGGTTTTCCAGACGCAGTGCCTCGAGCTGCACTTCCTGCAAGGCGCGAATCAATGGCTCGATCGCTTCACCGTCGCCTTCTTCCGTCGCCTCGGCAATAGCACCCTCCAGCTCGATCTTATGCCAGCGCAATGCTTTCGAACGCTTGTGGAGCGCGAGCGCCTGGCGATACCCCTCGCGCGCATCCTCCATGGCGGCCTCCTCGGTCGCCGTCCACAGACGGGCATTGCGAATCTGCTGCTCCAGACCCTTCAGCAAGGCGCCGAAATCCTGTTCTTCCAATTGCTCGATCAGTCGCTCGCGGACGAGCTGAGGCCCGACCAGAGTTGCGGCCGCTCCGAGAACCGCGGACCAGAGCCGCTGGAGTTCACGGCTGTCATAATCGATCGCGGCAATCTCGTCATATTCGTCCTGCAGCAGTGCCGGATGGTTGACGATGGTCAAAGCGAGCACGCTTTCGCGAAGGCTCGGAATATCCTGATGTCCCTTGATCATGGCCGAGCGCTGCAGGCGGTCGGATGCCGTCGTTGTCATTGCGGCCCCAACCCGTGCCTGCCCGCCGCGACCTGCGAAGTTGCGGCCATTGCCGTCACGGGAAAAACCGCGCCCCCGCTGGCTGCCCCGCTGGAACTGCGGCTGGAACAGCCCGTTCAGCCGTTCGCGCATATTCTGCTGATAATGGCGGCGCACATCTTCATCGCCAATGACCGAAACAATGCGCCGCAACCGCGCTTCCAGCTCCGCCCGCGCCTCAGGCGTTTCGAAGGTGCCACTGCCGGCCTCTCTCGCCCATATCAGGTCGGCCAGCGGCTTTGCCTGCGCCAGAACCTTGTCGAACGGCGCGCGCCCATCCTGCCGCACGAGATCGTCAGGGTCCTTGCCATCGGGCAATAGCGCAAAGCGCACGGTGCGGTTCGGTTTGATGTGCGGCAGCGCCAGATCCGCAGCACGATTGGCGGCACGGATGCCGGCGCCATCGCCATCGAAGCAGAGCACCGGCTCCGGCGTCATCTTCCACAGGAGATCGAGCTGGTTCTCCGTCAGTGCCGTGCCGAGCGGCGCAACCGCATTCTCGACGCCGGCCTGATGCAGCGCGATGACATCCATATAACCTTCGACTGCTATAATCGTGCCAGCGCCGTCGGCACCTTGAGCAGCGCGGCGGGCGCGAGTGAAATTGTAGAGCACGTTGCCCTTGTGAAAGAGCTCTGTCTCGTTGGAATTCAGATATTTCGCCGGCGCATCCGGCGACATGGCGCGGCCGCCAAAGGCGATCACCTTTTCTCTGGAAGAGAGAATCGGAAACATGATGCGGTCGCGAAACCGGTCATAGGAAACCGGCACGTTCTCGTGCACGACAAGGCCACAGGCCTCCATCTGTTCCTTCAGCACACCCTTGCCGGCAAGATGCTCTTTCAGCGCGTTGCGGCTATCGGGCGAATACCCGAGGCGGAACGTTTCGATAGTGCGACCGCTGAGGCCGCGATCACGCAGATAAGCCCTCGCCCGTGCACCATTGGCGGTCTGCAGCTGATCTTGGAAAAACTGAGTCGCCATTTCCATGACATCGAGCAGCGACGTGCGTTCCTTCTCGCGCTTCGCCTCCATCGGATCGGCAACGGGCATGGGAACGCCGGCCATGTCGGCGATCTGCTGCACCGCTTCCGGAAAGCTCAAGCCTTCCAATTCGGTGAGAAAGCGGAAATGATCACCCGTCACGCCGCAGCCGAAACAATGATAACGCCCCTTGCGATCCTCGCAGTGGAAGCTCGGCGACTTCTCGCCGTGGAAGGGGCAGCAGGCCCAGTAATCGCCGCGCGGCACATTTGTCTTGCGCCTGTCCCAGGTCACACGACGACCGATCACGTCCGAAATCAAAACGCGGTCGCGAATCTCGTCGAGAAACGTATTGGAAAATCGCATGGCTACCTCTGGCTCATCCCATATAAACAGGAATGCCGGGCATTGCCACGACGACCCGACCGCCTCCCACGCTATTCACAGCCCTTTGTCGGCGATTGCATTTTCGCGCTTCGATCACAACTCCGTGAACACGGCGACACATTTATCCGCATTCGCGTCGAATTCTACGGCTGCGTTTGACAGGCCTGAAACGCTCAAAAATCGCCTCGCCGTGACCGGAACTGGTAGGGTTATATCTATAGGAGTAACTATTTCGTCCGCAAAAATCCGCCAAAAAGCAAAGGCTTGCACAGCCTATTGTCGACAAACGCGAACAGGAGCACTGCAATAGACAATCAATGGCTGAAAAGCAATGACGCCCGCGGGACATTCTCTGACGGCGCATTTGCGGCAAGGTTTGTAAGCCAAACATTATTTTTTTGTAATTTGATTGTTCGTGTGCGCCGCAATAGCGTTCTTCTCACAGGGCGAGACAAGCCGGCGAAGAAACTTCTTTGCGACGCGACATGCCGAGACGCCCTGACGAACCGGAAGCCACCAGGTACGGGCTTTCAGTTTAGGAGAGGGAAATGCGCATTCTGATCGTACCCTTGGCAGCAGCAGCCATCTTCGCCACAGCGACCTACAGCTCGGCCACGATGGACAACGGCGCCAGCGAAAAGAATGTGCTCTATGCCGGTGCGGGATATCAGCTGCCGGCGAATATGAAAGTTCCTGCCCTTACGGCAGGCATAAAAATTCAAATGTCCGGATTGCCGCCGCAGGCATTGGCTTTGCCCCAGCAGATCAGGATTTTCAGATAAGTTCACCAGATACTCAGGTGGGGCACCATCCCTACCCCCGGCGCCGCCCCACCTGAGTGCCTTTGCAAAAGACGTTTGATTTTTTGGGCCCCACCCTGCGTCATCAAATGTCAGCAAAGCGCAAGAAGGCAGGAGCTCCCCCAGCTCCTGCCTTCTCAAATTTTAGCCCATCTCCATTCGCCACAGCACGCGTATTGAACATAAGCCGCGGACCATCTTTGGTTCCTTGCGGCGAGTATCTTGACGCAACGATATCGATCGATATCTTTTATCATCTACATATATGCGATCTATTAATTATCTCGTCAGACAATTTGTAACTTAGTTCAGTTGATCGGAAACGATTGCATGTCTTTGTCTACAAAGGAACTTACACAAAACCCGAAATTTTTCGCGGAAATCCTCGACTATACTCGAGAGGTTTTATCCACTTACGATCAGAATCAGCGCGTATGCTCCGTCTTTGCTTCACAGCAGCGCTGGCTGATGGCGCTCGCCGGCTTCGCCCTCTATTGCGGCGGCATCGATGGAGAGCCGCCCGGCATTCATGCCAATCGCTTCGCCAACTATATCGTCGAACATGAAATCGCCAGCCACAACACCGCGCTCAGCTTCATTCAGGAGATGCTGGCTCTCGGTTTTCTGCGCTATCTGCCGGTCACGAGCGACAGGCGTGTGCGGCCGATGCAGCCCACGGAAGAGGCCGCAAAGCAGCTTGCGCAATGGCTGAGCATCCATCTTTCCGTGCTGGATCGATTGGATGGCGGCAAGCGCAACGCCCTGTTCAGCAAAAAACCGGAGCTCATTGGTCTGCTACAGCCCCCGATCTCGGTCGGCATCATAGAAAATGACGACCTGCGCAATCCGGGAGAAACGTTCGATCTGTTCACCTGGGCAAATTCAGGCGGCATCATCATGGATTATCTGATCTCCCGCATCGTCATGATCAACACGACGACTCAGAAAGCGGTCATCGGGCCGGTGGCCTTTACGGATATCTGCAACCGGTTTCTCATCTCCAGGACCAATGCAAAGCGGCTCATAAACAAGGCCATAAAAATGCAAAGTGTCGGATGGATGGGATCGCCGGGACGGAGCCAGCTTTGGCTCTCCACCGCTTTCATCGAGGAATATCGGAACTATCAGGCGGGGAAGCTCGCCATCATAGACGCCGCTTGGCAAACTGTCCTCGGCACGCGGCCGGTCCGCATGCCGAGGGTGAAACAGAGTTTTACTTCAGCAGTTCCTTAAGGATGGCCGAGGCTTTTGCGAAATCCATCTGGCCGGCATAGCGCTCGCGCAGGGCGGCCACACACTTGCCCATATCCTTCAGGCTCTGCGCGCCGAGTTCGGCGACGACGGCAACGCAGATCTCGCGCACCTTTTCTTCGGAAAGCTGCTCGGGCATGAAGCCCTGGATGACGGCGATCTCTTCGCGCTCCTTGTCGGCGAGCTCCGGGCGACCGCCGTCGATGTAGATCTTCACCGATTCCTCGCGCTGCTTGATCATCTTGGCGAGCAGTTGCAGGATCTCATCCTCGCTCGCCTGTTCCTTGCCGAGACCGCGATTGGCGATGTCCTTGTCCTTGATCGCAGCAAGGATGAGACGGACGGTCGAAAGCCTCGCCGTATCCTTTGCCTTCATGGCGTCCTTCTGGGCATTGGAAAGGGTTTCGCGGATCATGTCTCTAAACTCCTTGAAGCAGGCCGGCGACCATCGCCCCGGCCACTTATGTCATGTTGCTGTCTCTTAAACCAACACTGCCGATCAACGCAATTGCGCCCGTGAGCCCTAATTCCCTATCAGGAAAGCGAAAGCGCGCATTGACCGGCTCGCCTTGTTTAGCTATGTCCATCACCTGCACATTAGATCGATAGGAAGATCTCAAGCCGCGACTTAGGTCGACGGCCGCACCTTGCTACAAACATGGCGGAACCGCCGGTCTCTTCAAGGCCGCGCCCGACGCCGGAAACGGGATGACTATGACCGCCACAGCCCCATGGACCACTGAAAACCCGACCGCCCTCCTCGTTCTCGCGGATGGCACCGTGATCGAAGGCAAGGGTATCGGCGCGACCGGCAAGGTCCAGGCCGAAGTCTGCTTCAACACGGCACTGACGGGTTATGAAGAGATCCTCACCGACCCCTCCTATCTCGGCCAGATCGTCACCTTCACCTTCCCTCATATCGGCAATGTCGGCGCGAACGAAGAAGACATCGAAGACCTGACGCCAGCCGCCCGTCACGGCGCTGTCGGCGTCATCTTCAAGGCTGATATCACCGATCCTTCGAACTACCGCGCCGCCAAGCACCTCGACCAGTGGCTGAAAGCCCGCGGCATCATCGGTCTCTGCGGCATCGACACGCGCGCGCTGACCGCCTGGATCCGCGAGAACGGCATGCCGAACGGCGTGATCGCTCACGATCCGAGCGGCGTCTTCGACATCGAGCAGCTGAAGGCGGACGCCAAGGCGTGGAGCGGTCTCGAAGGTCTCGATCTCGCCAAGGTCGCCTCCTCGGGTCAGTCCTCGCAATGGTCGCAGACGCCCTGGGTCTGGAACGAAGGCTATGGTGAACTCGGCGCCGATGACGCCAAGTACCACGTCGTCTGCCTCGATTACGGCGTCAAGCGCAACATTCTGCGCCTGTTTGCCGGGCTCGATTGCAAGGTCACAGTCCTGCCGGCGACGGCTTCGACGGATGACGTGCTCGGTCTCAAGCCGGACGGCATCTTCCTGTCCAACGGTCCCGGCGACCCGGCTGCGACGGGCGAATATGCCGTACCGGTCATCAAGGACCTGCTGAAGACCGAAATCCCGCTCTTCGGCATCTGCCTCGGCCATCAGATGCTTGGTCTGGCGCTCGGCGCCAGGACTGCGAAAATGCATCAGGGCCATCATGGCGCCAACCATCCGGTGAAGGACCACACGACGGGCAAGGTCGAAATCGTTTCGATGAACCACGGCTTCGCAGTCGACTCCAACTCGCTGCCGGAAGGCGTTGAGGAGACTCATATTTCGCTCTTCGACGGCAGCAATTGCGGTCTTCGTGTTTCCGGCAAGCCAGTCTTCTCCGTGCAGCATCATCCGGAAGCTTCTCCCGGCCCGCAGGACAGCCACTATCTCTTCCGCCGCTTCATCAATCTGGTGCGCGAAAAGAAGGGCGAAGAAGCCCTGGCCGAACGCGCCTGATAAAGCCGACCATCCAATCGCATGAGAAAGCCTCGGATTGGTGCCAATCCGAGGCTTTCTTTTTGTGCGTCAACTTGGGAGGTCTTTCGTCACATATGTTCGTGCTTGCCCGAGCTCAGGCTTGCAGGCGGCGCTGCTTGACCACTTCGAGCTCGCTCATCAGGATTTCTTCAAGGAACTCGAAATCCGACTGCCCGAATTCAACGAGGCCGAATCTCAGCTTGTAGCCCCAATTCTTGTCCTGAGTGAAATCAAGCCAGCCAAGGAGCGGACGAAGCGGCTGTTCGGGCGCATCAAGCCAATCCACATCCTTGCGATAGGCTTTTCCGCAGCCCATTTCAGCCAGATAGGGCTCGCCTTCACGGACAAAGCCGATGGCCGTGAAACTCTGAAAGCCATCCTTTTCTCCCATTTTAATTGAGGGAGAGTAGTAAACGATACCGTCGCCCGGCTTGATCCGCATCAAAGGGGCTCGCTTGCCGTGATTCACCTGCATGAAGCCTTGCTTGCGCCCAATGCGTACGTGCTCGGCACTGGCCACCGCCAGCCAATAGGATTTCTGCTCCGGCTCCGGTCGCCGGGACGAAGTGTTAGCGTGCGGCAGGAGGCGTACAGCCGCCCCCCGATTGATCTGGTCCTCCCGCGGGAAAAGCGCGGCATCATTACGATTGCTTGCCTTGAATAACATGGTCGTCTCCCGTCTTTGGTATGTCACCAATATAGACGACCATGCTGTCAAGTTTTGTCAGTAGTGTCGCAACGCAACGAGGCCGTCGCAATCAGGCGGCAGCCTTCTCAGCCCGCACGAGAATGTAGAACCGGGCGCAAAGCATCGCCGCCGCCGAAGCAAGGCCGAGCAGGAAGCCGAACCAGATGCCGATGCCGCCGAAACCGAGCGGAAACGCAAGCAGCCAGGCGAGGAAGAAGCCGATCGGCCAATAGGCGATCAGCGCCAGAATCATAGGCACGCGCGCATCCTTCAGACCGCGCAGCAGGCCGCTCGCAATCGCCTGCAGCCCATCGACGAGCTGGAAGAAACCGGCGACGACAATCAGCGGTGCGGCAAAGGCAAGCACCTGCGGGGCCTCGGCCGAATGGACGTCCAGGAACCAGCTTGCCAGCCAAGATGGCACGGTTGCAAACAGGATGCTGCCGCAAACCGCAATGCAGCTCGAAACGATGAGCACCACGATGGCCGCTCGCTTCAGGCCGAAATGATCGCCCTGGCCGTGCGCGACGCCGACGCGCACGGTCGCCGCCTGGCTGAGGCCGAGCGGGATCATGAAGGCGATCGAAGCCCACTGCAGCGCGATACCGTGGGCAGCAAGCTCGATCGTGCCGATCTGCCCCATCAGCAGCGATGCCGCCGTGAACAGGCTGACCTCAGCCAGAACCGTCACACCGATCGGAAAACCAAGCCGGATGACATCCCACAAAGCATGCCAGTCGGGCCGCCAGAATCGAGCGAAGATCTCATAGCGCCGCGTTTCCTGGTGGGCCTGCACGTAACCGACGATGAAGAGAAATCCGGCCGTCTGCACGGCGACGGAGACAATGGCCGCGCCATGCAGCCCCATCGCCGGCAGGCCTAAATGTCCGAGCACCAGGATATAGGCCAGCACGGCATTCATGACCAGCATGGCGATGGTGACCTTGAGGATGATGCCGGCACGGCCGATGGCGCTGACCAACGCCCGGATGACATTGTAGAGCAGCCCCGGCAATACGGCGAAGTGGCCGATGTCGATATAGCCGCTAGCCAATTTCGCGACGTCAGGCTTTTGTCCGGCCGCGAGCAGAATCTGTTCGGAATAGAAAAATGCCGGCTGCACCAACAGCCAATAGGCCGTTACGACCCACAGGCCCATACGCAGCGCACGGCGCACCGAGGTAACGTCGCCTCTGCCATAGGCCTGTGCCACCAGCGGCATAACCGCGATGGAAAAGCCCGAACCGAAAACCAGAATCGTGAACAGGAACTGCGCGGAAAGTACCATTGCCGCCAGCTGCTCGGCACCAAGCCGCCCGACGATCATCACGTCAGTGGTGTTGATGCCGAGCTGCGCCAATTGCGCACCGATCAGCGGAATGCCCAGCGCAAGCGTTGCGCGCACATGTGCAGACCACGAATTATCATTGTCATGCGCGTAAGCGCGCGCAGGTGCCGGCATATCCATAGCGAAGACTCGATCTTTAGAATCGCGCAAACGTCCTACCCAAGGGTGCGCGAGCCCGTCGCATTAACGCAACCTAGGTTAAAAAGCCAGCAGACAAGCCTATGATGCTAAAGAATTCATCAGAACATCAAAATATCTGATGATATTTTAGGCCGCTTCACCCGCCTGGGGTTGGGATACCGCCTTCGGTTCCGTCTTGCGAACCTTCATCACGAGTACCACAAGCCCGGCAACCACCAGGATTGCGCTCATGATGAAGGGGGCACCGGCAAAAACGACGGGTGCGGTTGGCGCGGTGTAATATTGGAACATATATGGAAACAGCACCGGCCCGATGATGGCGGTAATACTCGTGAGGCTACCGAGCGCCCCCTGCAATTCACCCTGCGCGGAAGGCGGAACCTTGCTGGCTGCAATCGATCGCAAAGGCGCATCCGCGACGTTTTCGATGACGGTCAGGACGATAACGGCGTAAACCATCCAGCCTTGCCATGAAAAAGCGTAGCCAATCAGGCCGAGACAGGAAAACACCATTCCGAGCACCGCGGTCTTCCACTCGCCGAGCAGAGGCACCAGCCGTGGCAGTACCAGACCCATGGCGATGGCGGCGCCGATCCCATAGACAGCGAGTGAGAAGCCGATCTGCCCTTCGCTCCAGTCATAGCGATAGGAGGTGACGAAAGCCCAGACCGCCGGATAGACGCCGTGCGCCAGCCAATTCAAAAACATCACGACACAGACCCAGCCGATACCCTGGTAGCGGCGCATGTGCTTCAGCGCGCCGAACGGATTGGCGCGCGTGATCTCGAAAGACCGGCGATTCTTGGCATCCAAGGTTTCCGGCAAGAGGAAATAGGCGCCGACGAAATTCAGAAAGGCCAGAGCCGCCGCGCCGTAGAATGGCACGCGTGGACCGAATTCACCGAGGAAGCCGCCGATGACGGGACCGAGCACGAAGCCCACGCCAAAAGCCATGCCGATCAGGCCGAAATTCTTCGCACGGTTCTCGTCATTGCTGATATCGGCGATATAGGCCGAGCAGGTCGAGAAACTTGCGCCGCTGATGCCTGCAAGAATGCGGCCGACGAATAGCATCCAGTAGGAGCCGGCAATCGCGCAGATGAAATTGTCGATGGCGAAGGTCAGCACGGAGGCCAGTAGCAGCGGCCGGCGGCCATACCGATCGCTTAGATTGCCGATCAACGGTGAAAACAGAAACTGCATGCCGGCATAGGCCAGCAGCAGCCAGCCGCCCTCGGTTGCCGCCGTGCTGACCGAGGCACCCGTCAACTCTTCCAGATATTTCGGCATGACAGGCATGATGATCGCAATGCCGATGACGTCGAGGAAGAGGATAAGGAAGACGAGGAACAAGCCTCGACGGGCGAATTTCTGATCGATCATGGAGATGCCTTCTGGCGGCTCCGCCTCGACGAAAGAGACAGAACGTGAACGAAAAACCGGTGCGTCCCCCATACATAAAGATTTTGGCGGAAACAATGCGTGAACGCTTCAATCCTATTGATTAATCGAACGCTTTTTTTGATCCTCGGCAGAAAAGCGACTATCTGTCGCGACCGCGCCGCTGTTCTCGATTGAGAAAGTCGACGAAGGCTCTGAGTGGCGCCGGCATGTGGCGCCTGCTGGCATAATAGAGAAACGGACCGGAAAATTCCGTATCCCATTCTTCCAGGATCGCCACCAATTCTCCGCTGGCAATCTGCGGCGCAAGGAACTCTTTGAATGTTCTGATGATGCCCAATCCAGCCACCGCCGCGCTGCGCTCGATGTCGATCGAATTCGTCGCGACGACCATCGGCGGTGTAATGAAGAGCGTCTCGCCTTTCCTTTCGAACTCCCAGGGAACGACGGATCCGCTCAGAAAGCGATGACGAATGCAGCGATGATCGAGTATATCGCGCGGATGCTGTGGCGTGCCGTTTACAGCCAGATAGGCCGGCGCCGCGGCGGTGATATAATGCTGGTGCCGAGGCCCGATCGGTACGGCGATCATGTCCTTTTCCAGCCGCTCGTCATAGCGAATCCCGGCATCGTAACCGGCCGCCACGACATCGATGAAACTGTCTTCAGCGACGATTTCGACCGAGATCGCGGGATATTCCCTCAGAAAGCGGCTGATGATGTCGGGCATGACCACTATGGCAGCAACAGTCGGCACATTCAGCCGCAAAGTCCCCCCGACGCTGTCGCGAAAGCTGTTGATGTCATCGAGCGCGACGGCGATCTCGCTCATGGCCGGCGTCAGGCGCTCCATCAGCCGCTCTCCCGCCTCCGTCGGCGTGACGCTCCTAGTGGTGCGATTGAGCAGGCGGACCGCCAGCCGCTCCTCCAGCCGGCGAACCGCTTCGCTCAATGACGAGGCGGAAACGCCGCGCTTGCGCGCTGCCTCACGAAAGCTGCGCTCGCGGGCAACTGCAGTAAAGGCAACCAGATCGGCCAGTGGCAAATCATCCATTGTGCGAAATTCCAAACGACCCGTTTCGATTTGCCGGGATTATCGCACAGAGGATGAAGGAGTAAACCTATGCGATAGAGGCTTGTGAAGACGAAAGCACGCCCAACCAAGGAGAGTAACGATGGAAAAGCATCAACTGGGAAGAACCGGACCGCAGGTATCGGCACTTGGCCTCGGCTGCATGGGCATGTCGGGCATGTATGGCCCGTCCGATCGCACTGAGAGCATCGCCACCATCCATGCCGCACTCGACGCCGGGATCAACCTGCTCGATACCGGTGATTTCTACGGCATGGGCCACAATGAGATGCTGATCGGCGAAGCCATCAAGGGATTGAAGCGGGACGATTTCCTGCTGAGCGTCAAGTTCGGCGCACTCCGCGATCCCTCCGGCGCATGGCTCGGTTACGATGCCCGGCCGGCGGCGATCCGGAATTTCGTCGCCTATTCGCTGCAGCGGCTCGGGGTCGATCACATCGATATCTACCGCCCTGCCCGTCTCGACCCGAACGTACCGATCGAAGATCAGATCGGCGCGATATCGGATCTCATCAAGGCAGGCTACATCAGGCATATCGGCCTGTCGGAAGTCGGCGCCGACACCATCCGCCGCGCCGCTGCCATCCATCCGATCGTTGACCTGCAGATCGAATATTCGCTGATATCGCGTGGCATAGAAGACAAGATCCTGCCGACCTGCCGTGAATTAGGGATCGGTGTCACCGCTTACGGCGTGCTTTCGCGCGGTCTCATCAGTGGCCACTGGCAGAAAGATAATGTTCAAAAGGGCGATTTCCGCACGATAAGTCCGCGCTTTCAGGCGGGAAACGTCGAAAAGAACCTGGAGCTGGTGGAAGCTTTGCGCGGGATCGCCGAGGCGAAAGGCACCAGCGTCGCGCAGATCGCAATCGCCTGGGTCGCAGCCAAGGGCAAAGACATCGTCCCTGTCATCGGCGCCCGTCGCCGCGATCGCCTGACGGAAGCCCTGGGAGCGCTCTCGGTTGAATTGTCACGAGCCGATATGGCAGCAATCGAACGCCTGATCCCGAAAGACGCTGCAGCCGGCGGCCGTTATCCGGAAGCACAGCTGACGCATCTCGACAGCGAGAAATAATGCGCCAAAGGCTTGCCCGCTCGCCGGTATCACGGCAGCGGGCAAGCAAGATTAGACCGGATTGTTCAGCGTATCGCAATCCGAGAGCTTGCCGGAATCGAAGCCCTGTTTGAACCACTTCACGCGTTGCGCCGACGTGCCATGATTGAAGCTGTCGGGGACGACATAACCCTGCGTGCGCTTCTGCAGCGTGTCATCGCCGATCTGCTGAGCTGCATTCAGCGCCTCTTCGAGATCGCCGGCCTGCAGAATGCCTTTCTGCTGGGTGAACTTGCCCCAGATGCCTGCAAAGCAATCCGCCTGCAGTTCGATGCGCACTGACATCTTGTTGGCATCCACTTCGCTCATGTTGCGGCGGGCCTGATTGAATTTCGGCAGGATGCCGAGCAGGTCCTGCACATGATGACCGACCTCATGTGCGATCACATAGGCCTGCGCAAAATCGCCGGATGCGCCGAACTGATCTTTCATCTGCTGGAAGAAGGCCATATCGAGATAGACCTTCTGATCGCTCGGGCAATAGAAGGGACCCGTGGCCGCCGAAGCCTGACCGCAAGCCGAAGGGAAGCTGCCGGAAAACAACACCAGCTTCGGATCCGTGTAGGTCTGGCCCATCGATTTGAAGATGCCGGTCCACGTGTCTTCCGTATCGGCAAGAACGGTTGCGACGAACTGCTTCATCTCGTCATTGGCCGGCTGCCCGCCGCCACTGCTATTGGAGGTGCTCTGCTGATATCCGGAGCCGCCGCCCTCCAGCATGCCGCTCTGCTGCAGCAGGCCGATGACATCGACGCCCATGGCCCTAAGGATCAGGAAGATCACGATAAGCACGATAATGGTGCGGAAGCTCAAGCCACCGCCACCGATCCCTCCGCCCGGAAACCGGAAGCCGCCGCCACCCATCCCGCCGCCCATCGGCGATGAGCCGCGTTCGTCTTCGATATTGTCGGATTGCCGACGCCCCTTCCAATCCATAGTGCACCTCCTGGCGATGCCTAAAATCAAAGTCCCTTGAGGCATTTATATATGCAGGAAGTGCAACAAAGCCAGTTGGCTATCGACAGAACATCAGCTTAAACGCCGCCGCTGCCTTATTTCTTTGGACATCAGCCATAAAAGCGCGATGGCTATACCCGCAGCCACTAGAAACGGCGCCGTTTCATCGCCATCAAAGGCCACCTCGTTCATGATCCGGCTCGGAAGAAAGGTAAAAGCCCCGGCCGCCACGATGCCGCCGAAGTAAAGGCTTCTGACGATGCGCTTATGCGCCTCGATATTGTGCTTGCGCGCATTTGCGATCGCTCCCCAGCAACCGAAGAGAACGAATATGGAGAGCAGATGGATGGGACTGAAGCCGTAGAACATGTTGATCTGATGGATGAAAAAGCTCGATAGCGCGGTCACGACCATCAGGACCAGCCAAATCTTGCCCAGCAGGCGATGTCTCGACGTCCCCTTGGGCCTGACAAGAAGATAAGCTCCGAGCAAGGCGGCCGGAACGACCGCCGCGACATGGATCTGGATCGCGATTGGGGCATCAAAAAGCGGCTCGAACGTCATGATCTCTATCCGGTTGAGTTTATCGAGCCTTTTCGCAATAGTACTGTTCTCTCAACCGAAATTGCGCAAAAGACGAGACATCTTCGTGGATCACACCTTTCTGCAGTCCACGCTTCGCGAATTGCAGGTCATCCAGCGTTCCCCGCGCTTCTGGGCGACCTTCGTCACGATCGTCCTGATCTTTGCGCTGACCGGCCCCTATGGGACCCTTGACCGGCTGATGCCGGGAGCAAGACTGGGCTACTGGCTTGCGTTGCATGCCATGGCGTGGTCGATCGCGATCGTCTTCTCCATCGTCGCCGAAATCCTGCTGCGGAGATATGTGGCGAGCATGTTCGCCCGGATGATGATCGGCTCCGTCGAAGCCGCATTGCCGATCGGCTTCGGCATCACGCTCGTCGATTTTGCATTCTTCGGCACAATGCCCACGGTAGTCGGCGGCCTGCACCAGTCCCTCGGATCAATACCCCTCTGCGCACTCTTCTGTATTCTCGCCTACATGACGATGCATGGGCAAATAGCGATCCCAACTGGAGGAACAGGGTTCGAGGAGACAAAGACACGATCCCTCGCGACTGAGCATAAACCGCCGGCATCGCAGCCGCCGATTCTCTTGCGCCTGAAGCCGGAAAATCGGGGAGCCCTGATAAGGCTTACCGTTCGCGATCACTATACCGAGGTCGTCACAAGCCGTGGGCGCGAACTCATCCTGCTGCGCTTTGGCGATGCGCTTACGGAACTCGGCGATACGGAGGGTATCCGCCTGCACCGATCACACTGGGTTGCGACGGATCATGTTGCCGGCCTGAAACGCGGCAACGGCAAGCTTTTTGTCGTCGCCCGCGACGGTACGGAGATGCCCGTCAGCCGTTCCTATGCCGAGGCGGTCCGGTGCCGTTTCGGCTGATGACGACGAAGCCGGCAGAATTCATGTCGATTCCGCCATTTATGGGGTTCCGTTTGCAAATACATTTGCCTATAAGCCGCTTCTAGCCTGAAAATATTGCCCATAGCGCCCCCGGCCGGTGACCTCCCACCCTGGCCGGTTTTTGGCGCAACGAAAAAACGGATGTGAGCCCATGCCGAAGCGCCAAGATATCAAATCGATCCTCATTATCGGTGCAGGACCGATTGTTATCGGACAGGCTTGTGAATTCGACTATTCGGGCACGCAGGCCTGCAAAGCGCTGCGAGAGGAAGGCTATCGCGTCATCCTCGTCAACTCCAACCCGGCAACGATCATGACCGATCCGGGTCTGGCGGATGCGACCTATGTCGAACCCATCACGCCCGAGGTCGTCGCCAAAATCATCGCAAAGGAGCGCCCGGACGCGCTGCTGCCGACCATGGGCGGCCAGACTGCACTCAATACCGCGCTGTCGCTGAAGCGCATGGGCGTGCTCGACCGCTACAATGTCGAGATGATCGGCGCCAAGCCAGCCGCCATCGACATGGCCGAAGACCGCGCTCTCTTCCGCGAAGCCATGGCCCGCATCGGCCTCGAAACGCCACGCTCCATGCTGGCAAACGCCACCGACATCAAGGACGCCGACCGCAAGACGCATGAGGCCGAGCGGAGCAAGCTGAAGGCATCGCTCTCCGGCCCTGCGCTCGATAAGGCGCTCGACGAACTGGAAAACCAGTGGAACCTCGGCGAAAGCGATCGCAAGCAGCGCTATATGAGCCACGCAATGGCAATTGCCGCGCAGGCGCTCGATCATGTTGGCCTGCCCGCCATCATCCGTCCGTCCTTCACGCTCGGCGGCACCGGTGGCGGCATCGCCTATAACCGCTCGGAATTCTTCGAGATCGTCGGCGGCGGCCTCGATGCCTCGCCGACTACGGAAGTGCTGATCGAAGAATCGGTGCTCGGCTGGAAGGAGTATGAGATGGAAGTCGTCCGCGACAAGGCGGACAACTGCATCATCATCTGCTCGATCGAAAACATCGACCCGATGGGCGTTCACACCGGCGACTCGATCACCGTCGCTCCCGCGCTGACGCTGACGGACAAAGAATACCAGATCATGCGCAACGCCTCGATCGCGGTACTGCGCGAGATCGGCGTCGAAACCGGCGGCTCCAATGTACAGTTCGCGGTCAATCCGAAGGATGGTCGCCTCGTCGTCATTGAAATGAATCCACGCGTGTCGCGCTCCTCTGCGCTTG
This sequence comes from Rhizobium sp. AB2/73, assembly GCF_020871915.1. NCBI lineage: Bacteria > Pseudomonadati > Pseudomonadota > Alphaproteobacteria > Hyphomicrobiales > Rhizobiaceae > Rhizobium > Rhizobium sp. AB2/73. The sequence goes on from NZ_CP067071.1 coordinate 2,098,966, forward strand.
CCTCGAAGGCAACCGGCTTCCCGATCGCCAAGGTCGCCGCCAAGCTCGCTGTCGGCTACACGCTGGACGAACTCGAAAACGATATCACTGGCGGTGCAACCCCGGCATCCTTCGAGCCATCGATCGACTACGTTGTCACCAAGATCCCGCGCTTCGCCTTTGAAAAATTCCCCGGCGCCTCCCCGGTTCTGACCACGGCGATGAAGTCGGTCGGCGAAGTCATGGCAATCGGCCGTACCTTCGCGGAATCGCTGCAGAAGGCGCTACGCGGCCTCGAAACCGGCCTGACGGGCCTGGACGAGATCGAGATCCCCGGCATCGAGGAAGGCGAAGGCAGCCAGAACGCCATTCGCGCCGCCATCGGCACGCCGACGCCGGACCGCCTGCGTATGGTCGCCCAGGCGCTACGCCAGGGCATGAGCATCGAAGAGGTGCATGAAGGCTGCAAGATCGACCCATGGTTCCTCGAGCAGCTGAAGAATATCGTCGATATCGAAGAGCGCATCCGCGAGCACGGCCTGCCGCAGGATGCCGCCAATCTGCGCATGCTGAAGGCCATGGGCTTCTCCGACGCACGTCTGGCGACGCTGACCGGCAAGCGACCGAAGGAAGTAGCCGAACTGCGCAATTCGCTGAACGTCCGCCCGGTCTTCAAGCGCATCGATACCTGCGCCGCCGAATTCGCCTCGCCGACGGCCTATATGTACTCGACCTATGAGACGCCCTTTGTCGGCGCGGCTCGTTCCGAAGCCCAGGTTTCCGACCGCAAGAAGGTCGTTATCCTCGGCGGCGGCCCGAACCGTATCGGACAGGGCATCGAGTTCGATTATTGCTGCTGCCATGCCGCCTTCGCGCTGAAGGATGCCGGCTATGAAGCGATCATGATCAACTGCAACCCGGAAACGGTTTCGACCGACTACGACACGTCGGATCGTCTCTATTTCGAGCCGCTGACCGCGGAAGATGTTATCGAAATCCTGCGTGCGGAGCAGGAAAAGGGCGAAGTCGTCGGCGTCATCGTCCAGTTCGGCGGCCAGACCCCGCTCAAGCTCGCCGAAGCGCTGGAAAAGAACGGCATCCCGATCCTCGGCACCGCTCCTGACGCGATCGACCTTGCCGAAGATCGCGACCGCTTCCAGAAGCTCCTGATGAAGCTCGATCTCAATCAGCCGAACAACGGCATTGCCTACTCCGTCGAGCAGGCACGCCTCATTGCCTCCGAAATCGGCTTCCCGCTGGTGGTGCGTCCGTCCTATGTTCTCGGCGGCCGCGCCATGCAGATCATCCATTCGGAAGGTCAGCTGCAGGGCTACCTGCTCGATACTGTTCCGGAACTGGTGCCGGAAGACATCAAGCAGCGCTATCCCAATGACAAGACGGGCCAGATCAACACGCTGCTCGGCAAGAACCCGCTGCTCTTCGACAGCTATCTGACCAACGCCATCGAAGTCGACGTCGATTGCCTGTCCGACGGCACCGACGTCTATGTCGCCGGCATCATGGAACACATCGAAGAGGCCGGCATCCATTCGGGCGACTCCGCCTGCTCGCTGCCCCCTCGCACGCTTTCTCCAGCGATGATCGACGAACTCGAGCGCCAGGCGAAAGCCATGGCCAAGGCTCTGAATGTCGGCGGCCTGATGAACGTGCAGTTCGCCATCAAGGACGACACGGTCTACGTGCTCGAAGTCAACCCGCGCGCCTCGCGTACGGTGCCTTTCGTCGCCAAAACCATCGGTGCGCCGATCGCCAAGATCGCCGCGCGCGTCATGGCCGGCGAGAAGCTGGATGCGACCTTTGCCGCCTATGGCGAAAAGCCCGATCCGCGCAAGCTGAAGCATATCGCCGTTAAGGAAGCGGTCTTCCCCTTCGCGCGTTTCCCCGGCGTCGACACCCTGCTCGGGCCGGAAATGCGCTCGACCGGCGAAGTCATCGGCCTCGACACGGATTTCGCGCTCGCTTTCGCCAAGTCCCAGCTCGGCGCCGGAGTGGAATTGCCGCGTGACGGAACGGTGTTCGTCTCGGTCCGCGACGATGACAAGCCGCGCGTGCTGCCCGCCATCCGCATGCTGGCGGAACAGGGTTTCAAGGTGCTCGCGACTGGCGGAACACAGCGTTTCCTTGCTGAAAACGGCATCGAAGCGACGAAGATCAACAAGGTGCTTGAGGGACGCCCGCATATCGAGGACGCGATCCGCAACCGCCAGGTCCAGCTCGTCATCAATACGACCGACAGCAACAAGGCGATCTCGGATTCGAAGTCGCTGCGCCGCGCGACGCTGATGCAGAAGGTGCCCTACTACACCACCATGGCTGGCGCCGAAGCAGCCGCCATGGCGATCAAGGCGCTGAAGGCCGGAAACCTCGAGGTACAGCCGCTGCAGAGCTATTTCTGACGCAGCTAATTCGACCGCGGGGAGCGTGAGCAAGATAGCCGGCTCACGTTCGTTGCGGCCCCGACAGCCGATCGAATGGCGAGGGAGCTTCAGCAGGGGCTTCTCCTTAAACCTTCGAATTTTCTGGCATTCATCTGTCGCAATCTGCTATAGGTGACAGAATAACGGCTCTGGATGGTTCCGAAGTACCCCTTCGGGACCTGTTTTCTTTTGTGTCTGCAGCAGAGCAACACAGGGAGTGAAGGACAAGAAAAATGGTTGAAAAGGTACCGATGACACAGAACGGGTTCGTCAAGCTGCAGGAAGAGCTGCGCTGGCGTCAGCAGGAAGAGCGCCCGCGAATCATCGAGGCAATTGCAGAAGCGCGCGCCCACGGCGACCTTTCCGAAAATGCCGAGTATCATGCAGCCAAGGAAGCTCAAAGCCATAACGAAGGCCGCATCACCGAGCTTGAAGACCTGACGGCGCGCGCCGAAGTCATCGATCTCACCAAGATGTCCGGCTCGAAGATCAAATTCGGCGCCAAGGTCAAGCTCGTCGACGAAGACACCGAGGAAGAAAAGATCTACCAGATCGTCGGCGATCAGGAGGCCGATGTGAAGGCAGGCCGCATCTCCATCTCCTCCCCGATCGCCCGCGCCCTGATCGGCAAGGAAGTCGGCGATTCCATCGAGGTCAATGCACCCGGTGGCGCCAAGGCTTACGAAATCCTCTCCGTCTCCTGGGGCTGATCGCCCGTGCGCGATCGCGAGACAGCGCATGCGAGCGATCTCCGCGAGATCGAAATCATAGCAACGAATTTCAAACGCCGGCTTTCCGGCGTTACGTCTACGATCGTGCAGCTCATCCCCAAGCAGGTCGAGCTCGGCTATCATATCGCCACACTCGGCCCCGGCCTGCCGGAAAACCTGCCAAGGCTCGGTTGGCTCCGCCTGCCCGGTCTCTGGATGAAGCCGCGCCGCTATCGCGTCCGCGTTTGGCATGCCCGCCGCAACAACGAAATGCTTGTGGGTTTGCTGCTGCGCTCCGTTCTGCGCATGCGCCTGAAGCTTGTCTTCACCTCCGCAGCCCAGCGCCGCCACACCGGCTACACGCGCTGGCTGATCCGCCGCATGGATGCCGTGATCGCCACGAGCACCCGCTCGGGCAGCTTTCTCGAAGTACCGCACACCGTCATCCAGCACGGCGTCGACCTCAACAGCTTCCATCCGCCGGAAAAGCCTGACGACCGCATGGCCGCAACAGGCCTGCCCGGTACCTATCTGATCGGCTGCTTCGGCCGCGTCCGCCATCAGAAGGGTACGGATCTCTTCGTCAAGGCGATGATCGAGCTGTTGCCGCGCCATCCGGACTGGACGGCCATCGTCTGCGGCCGTGTGACAGTTGAGCATCGCAGTTTTGGCGAGCAGCTGGAAAAGATGGTGGCGGATGCAGGTCTCACCGATCGTATCCGCTTCATGGGCGAAGTCGACGATATCAAGCCCTGGTATCGCCGCGCCACCCTCTATGTCGCCCCTTCCCGCAACGAAGGTTTCGGTCTGACGCCGCTGGAAGCCATGGCCTCCCGCACTGCTGTCGTCGCCTCGGATGCCGGCGCCTATGCCGAAATGATCGTGCCGGGCGAAACCGGCGCCGTGGTGCCGGCAGGCGATGGCGAGGCCCTGACTAGAGCGATCGCCTTCTATCTTGCCAATCCAGAGGAAACCCTTCGCCAGGGCGAAAATGCCGTGCGCCATGTGCGCAGCGAATTCGCTTTGGAAAAGGAAGCGACCGCCATCGGCGAGGTCTACAAGCGGCTGCTTGGCGCCAACAAGTGAACGGACCGATCAGCGGCCAAGATCAATATGGTTGCGCTCGATGAAATTGATCATCGAGCGATCTTCCACTATGTCTTCCTCGATGCTTTTGACGATGGACAGGACCTTGTCCCGATATTTCGTCGCATTGCTGTCATAAGTCCATCCCCGCGCCAGCTTCTCCATCAACTCCTGCCGGGATTTCGTATAATAGTGATTCAACTGTAGAAAACGATTTGAATAGAACTCAGGGGACTTGCGTGCGCGCCGAGTAAACCGCTTGCCGGCGTCATTGGCCGTCAGATCGCCATGGGCACGCGTCTGGAACTGGTGCACACTGACCTCGGTGACTTCGCATGGATCAACGATGCATTTGAAGTTGCTGACGTTTTCCTTCAATGTCATCGGATCGGCGCCGCGCATCGTATAATTCAACGTCAAAGGTCCGTCCGGCGGTATCTCATGGCCGCTGGTCGCAAACATATGCCAGGGCAGCGAGACATTCGGAAAATCGCCGACGGCCTCCAGCGCCTGCTCGACCGTCGCGGCCTCCTTCGGCAGCAGGAATTCGTCGACATCGATGAACGCCATCCAGCGGTAATCGCCACCGAAATTCAAAATGGCATGCGCGAAGGTGATGACTTGGCCATTCAGTACTGCCGATGTGGCCGCATCGCGCATGCGCCCAGCCCAGGGAATAATCGTCAACGCATCTTTAGAGAGCAGGTTTCGAAGAAACGAGCAGGTCTCGTCAGTCGAGCCATTGTCATAAATATAGAAGTGGCGAATGCCAACCGCTTGGTGGAAGCGCACCCATTCCTCGATATAACGGGCTTCGTTCTTCACGCAGGCAGCAATGGCGATGCCATGGCGCCCTGCCCTTGGCTCCGGCGGATCGATGGACAGCTTCTTGGCGTCGGACGCCTTGGGTTTCAGCCAGCGCATAAGCTTCATTCCATCGACCCTAATTTCACAGCAGCCTCGCCAACTCCGGCGCACATCACGCCCGCGGCTTCAATGCAAACCTGTCGTCGTAACCAAAATCATATTTGAGCAACGCCGAAATGCGGGAGTAGTTGACGAAAGAGACGCCACGTTCGGCAGCGATCTGCCGAGCAAGCACCAGATGCTCGATGATGCGGGCTTCAGCGCGCGCAATGCCGGAGAATGCCATATCGCTGGGAGTCTCATAAAAGCGCGGCTCGCCGGCATTGGATATATCGATCCCCAGGAAGCCGACCTGCTGCTTTGCGCAGTAAAGGGCAAATTGCAGGGCCGATACCGCGACGGACCCACCCAGAAACACCCCGCGGTCCGGTGAGAGCGAAAACCCTGCGGACCCCTCGGTATTCAATCGCACATATTGCAGTTTCTTGAGGTCATCGACCGAACGGCGACGCGCACCATAGGGCTTGCGGATATCGTCGATCAAGATGATGGTCTTGTCCGCCAGCCAGCATTTGTCGATTTCGCACAGCGCACGCAGCACCGCCACGGAAAACAGGCAAAGCGAACCGGGAGCCACCTTCTCGCGCAGCACGTCGAGATGCCGCCAGACGAAACGCTCATCCTCGACAGCAATTGCTAAAGGCTCGGCGATCCTGTCGCCTGACAGGCCGATGGCACCGTTCAGAAGAATGGCGCTGCGGAATTCCAGGCCCCTCAGATCGCAATCGCGAATTGATGGACCTGAGCCGACGATGTAGACCGCACCGCCGCAACGTTCGCGCAGACGATCCATGCCGGCAAGGCTTGCAACCTTGGCGCCGCGGTAAAGCACCTCGCTGACATTCTGGCTGCGGATGATGCTCAGTCCCGGAAACCAGTCCTGCACATGAGCCCGCGAGCCGCCCAGGAAAAGGCGCACACCGGATTTGATCAGCGACCGATGCCAGGGGCGATCCGCCATTCGCCTAGAGCTCCACCAGGCCGAGTTTCTTGACTTGCCGGATGGTCAGCATGGTGCGCACGGTGTCGACATGTTCATTCGCCGTCAGAACTTCGATGACGAAATCCTGGAAACGAGTGAGATTTTCCGCAACGCAGTGCAGCAGGAAATCGCTGTCGCCTGACACCATCCATGCCTGCCGAACGAGCGGCCACGCCGAGGTTGCGCTGGCAAAAGCCTTGAGGTTTGCCTCCGACTGATGCTTCAGGCCGACCATGCAGAAAGCCACGAGATCGAAGCCCAGTTTCGGGCTGTTCAGCATGGCGTGATAACCTTCGATAACACCGGCCTCTTCCAGCTTGCGCACGCGGCGCAGGCATGGCGGCGCCGAAATGCCGACCCTGTCTGCGAGCTCGACGTTGGTCATGCGTCCGTCCCGCTGGAGTTCCCGCAGAATCTTGATATCGATGGCATCGAGCTCAGCGCGAAGCACTTTCTTGCCTTTCTTTAATTCCCCCTCGCCAGCTTCTATATAAGGCAGGAAAATACGCAAGAAAGTTTCTCTCGCGTAGTTGATTCTTACACAAAGCAGATTTGCTCTGTGTGTAATGCAAGGCTGCCCTTGAATAAATGCATAAGGCAATCATAAATGAAGCCGCGGATCGCGAAATCGCCTGCTTTGCGCGCTTGAAGCCGCGGTTTCCCAATCGCCGAAATTGAAAGGACTGACTATGCCTGCCCGCCACACAAAGGTGCTCATCATCGGTTCCGGCCCAGCCGGCTACACCGCCGCGGTTTATGCCGCGCGCGCGATGCTGCAGCCGGTTCTGATCGCTGGTCTCGAACAGGGCGGCCAGCTGATGATCACGACCGATGTCGAGAACTATCCGGGCTTTGCCGATCCTATCCAGGGACCATGGCTGATGGAGCAGATGCTTCAGCAGGCACAGCATGTCGGCGCCGAAATCGTCAACGACCTCGTGACCGAAGTCGATACCAGCAAGCGTCCTTTCGTTGCCCATACAGATAGCGGCCAAGTCTGGACCGCCGACACGCTCATCATTGCCACCGGCGCCAAGGCGAAATGGCTGGGTATCGAGAGCGAACAGCATTTCCAGGGCTTCGGCGTCTCCGCCTGCGCCACCTGCGATGGCTTCTTCTACCGCAACAAGGACGTGATCGTGGTCGGCGGCGGCAACAGCGCCGTTGAAGAGGCGCTCTATCTCTCCAACATCGCCAAATCGGTGACCGTGGTGCATCGCCGCGATACTTTCCGCTCGGAAAAGATCCTGCAGGAGCGCCTGTTCGCCAAGGCAAACGTCAAGATCCTCTGGAATACAGAGATCGCCGAAATCACCGGCACGCCCGCCAAGCCGCCGATGCCGCCATCGGTCACGGGCGCACGCCTGCGCGATGCGCGTACCGGCGCCATCACGGAAATGCCGATCGACGGTGTCTTCGTTGCCATCGGCCATGCGCCGGCGACCGAGCTCTTCAAGGGCAAATTGAAACTCAAGGACAATGGCTATCTCTGGACCGCTCCCGATTCGACCGCGACCAGCGTCGAAGGCATCTATGCCGCGGGCGACGTGACCGACGATACATTCCGCCAGGCGATCACGGCAGCCGGAATGGGCTGCATGGCCGCGCTTGAGGCGGAACGCTATTTGACCGGGCACATGCCCGTCGCCGTGGCTGCGGAGTGATGCAGCCGATGAGGGGAAACGGCATGCCATTGGATTGGGATAAGCTGCGTATCTTTCACGCGGCTGCCGAAGCGGGTTCGTTCACGCATGCGGCCGACAAGTTGCACTTGTCTCAATCCGCCATTAGCCGGCAGGTCAGCGCTCTCGAGCAAGACGTTGGCATCAAGCTTTTCCACCGCCATGCGCGCGGCCTCATTCTGACTGAACAGGGTGAGCTGCTCTATCGTACCGCCCATGACGTTCTGCTGAAGCTCGAAACGGTCAAAATGCAGTTGACCGAGACGACTGACAAGCCAAGCGGCAAACTGCGCGTGACGACCACAGTCGGTCTCGGCCAGGGCTGGCTCACCGACAAGATCCAGGAATTCCTGCAGCTCTATCCGGACATGCAGATCCAGCTGATCCTCGACAACGAGGAGCTGGATGTGAACATGCGCCACGCGGACTGCGCCATCCGTCTGCGCCAGCCGCAACAATCGGATCTGATCCAGCGCAAGCTCTTCACCGTGCACATGCACGTCTATGCCGCCCCCTCCTACATCAACCGCTACGGCGAGCCGCAGTCGGTGGAGGATCTGGACGAACATCGCATCATCAGCTTCGGCGAGCCTGCGCCGAACTATCTGCTCGACGTCAACTGGCTGGAGATCGCCGGCCGGTCTTCGGACAACAAGCGCGTGCCGCACCTGCAGATCAACAGCCAGACGTCGATCAAGCGCGCCTGCCTGCTTGGTATCGGCATTGCGGTATTGCCTGACTATATCGTCGGCCGCGACCCCGGCCTCATTCAGCTTGCCATCAATGCCGACGTGCCGTCCTTCGACACCTATTTCTGCTATCCCGACGAGATGAAGAACGCGGCCAAGCTCAAGGTTTTTCGTGATTTTATTGTCACGAAGGCTCGTAACTGGAACTTCTGACGAAGGTAAGCCACTGATAACGAACTGTTTTTACGGCTAGTATATCAGCCACGCATATGACGCATAGCTGATATGCACAAATGAGAGTTGAAGCCTGCCCATTTAACTACCATATCGCACATAGCTGATGCACACGGTGGCTTTTCCTCCCAGTTCCACCGCATTGGCTGTTCCCCTCTGGAGGTTTTTGACCTTCATACCTATAGGGCCCTGGTTCACTCCGGAGGCCCTTTTTTTTGCCCTTGTGCCGCCGACGTGGCAAACGCATAACTGCCATGCACAAAAAAGCATTGCGCACTGCACAAATTAGCATCATAACGCACTCAGCTGATGCACACGGTGGCTTTTCCTCCCAGTTCCACCGCATTGGCTGTTCCCCTCTGGAGGTTTTGACCTTCACACCTATAAGGGCCCTGGTTCATTCCGGTGGCCCTCTTTTTTTGCCTAATTTCTAAGCACGTACGTCGATGGCCTTGCCTAAAGCACGTCGCGATCTTTCAGATTCGCTTCCTGTGCTTTAGGTCCTTGATTTTGCGCATGTCGGCCGCGCAAACCGCGACACATTTTTGCGCGACATGCTTTGAAATAATCTTCAGCGTCGCCCTTGATATATCGAAAATCGTCGATACATAAATCGTAATTATTCGATATTCATATGGTGAACGCCATGGACAAGAATGAGATATTGAAGGCTCTGGCCCATCCGGCCCGCCTCGAAATCCTCAACCACCTCAAAGATCCGCACACCCATTTCCCGACCCAGGAACACCCGTTGGAGCTCGGCGTCTGCGCTAGCCAGTTCGAGCGCTGCGGCCTGTCGCAATCGACCGTCTCGGCGCATCTCGGCACGCTGCATCGCGCCGGCCTGGTGACGACGCGGCGCCTTGGCCAGTGGATTTTCTACAAGCGGAACGAGGAAACGATCGCCGAATTCCTCGCGGCCATGCAGAAGGAACTCTGAAAATGTCTGCTGCGCTCCCTGTATTTGCGCCCATATCCCCCGTCACCGACGCAATCTTCCCCAAGAAGCTGCTGCCTTAACCACCATAGTTCTTCGGACCTGGCGATCGCCTCGTCCTGATTTCCCCGCCCCCAATAGAAAGGACGATCCATGACCAAATTATTCGAACCGACGAAGCTGGGTGATATTTCCATCGCCAATCGCATCGTCATGGCACCTCTGACGCGCAATCGCTCGCCGAATGCAGTGCCGAATGAACTGAACGTCAAATACTACGCCCAGCGCGCCACTGCCGGGCTGATCATCACCGAAGCAACGGCGATTACCCATCAGGGTCAGGGCTACGCCAACGTTCCCGGCCTCTACAGCAAGGAAGCGCTCGATGGTTGGAAGAAGGTGACTGATGCCGTGCATGCCAATGGCGGCAAGATCATCGTGCAGATGTGGCATGTCGGCCGCATCTCCCACACGACCCTGCAGCCGAATGGTGGCAAGCCGGTCTCGTCGACCTCCAAGCGCGCTGAGAATTCGAAGACCTATCTGGTCAACAGCGACGGCACCGGCGGCTTTGCCGATGTTTCCGAACCGCGCGCGCTAGAAACCTCGGAAATTCCGGGCATCGTCGAGGATTACCGCAAGGCGGCCCGCGCCGCGATCGATGCCGGCTTTGACGGCGTCGAGATCCATGGCGCCAACGGCTACCTGATCGACCAGTTCCTGCGCGGCAATGTCAACGACCGCACCGACCAGTATGGCGGCGCAATCGAGAACCGCGCGCGTTTCCTGTTCGAAGTGGTCGATGCCGTCACCAAGGAAGTCGGTGCCGGCCGCACGGCGATCCGCATCTCGCCTGTCACGCCATCCGGCGATGCCAGCGATCCGGCGCCGCAACAGCTCTTCACCTACGTCGTTAAAGGTCTGGCGAAATATGACCTCGCCTATATCCACGTCATCGAAGGGCAGACCGGCGGTAAGCGTGACTTCCTGCCCTTCGACTACGATGCCCTGCACGCAGCCTACAAGGCCGCAGGCGGCAAGGCCGGCTGGATGGTCAACAATGCCTATACCCGCGAGATGGCGATCGAAGCCGTGGACAGCGGCAAGGCCGATGTCGTTGCCTTCGGCAAGCCGTTCATCTCCAATCCGGATCTCGTTCGGCGCCTGAAGGAAAACGCACCGCTCGCCCAATGGGACCAGGCAACGCTCTACGGCGGCGGCGCCAAGGGCTACGACGACTATCCGACCCTGGACGAGGTTGCTTGAACGAAGCTCAGAAGAGTCATCTTATCAACGGAGTGCCCTCGCAACGCATGTTGCGAGGGTTTTTCATTACCTGAGCTTCAACGGACATAGCTTGATTAATAGGGTGATCGGGGTATCGCTTATGCGGCCCGCAGGCAGCCGATCGACGCTAGGCTGCTGCGAATTGCCTCGTCGATCGGCGTATGTGGTTCTTCGCCAAGAACAGCCACCAGCCTGTCGTTTCGCATTTCCAGCGGCACATCCCAGAGATAGCTCATTTCGCGCAGTTCCCGCATGAATGTAACGAAGGGAGAGGCTAGCGGCACCATCCACCAGGGAAACGGCTTCACCTTCACCTTGTGTCCAAGGACGCGCTGCACGGCTTCGATCATCTGTCTACCGTCTCCATCCCAAAGGCCCCGCATGTGATAAACCGCGAAAGCCGGCAGCTCGTCGCCCTTCTCGATCAGCCGGATCATGGTCTCGGCGACATCAGGCAGATAGGCCCATTGATGTCCGAGACCGGCCCTGCCCGGGTAGGTGATGGAGCTGACCGGCTTGCCCGGCGTCACCATGGCCTGAGAGAACCAGCTATTGGCGCGAGATCCACCGAAGAAATCGCCAGCGCGAACGACGATAACCGGGCTATCGCCCTGCTCCGCCGCCATTCTCAGACGCCGCTCCATCTGCACGCGGATAGCGCCTTTGCGAGTCTTCGGACGTTGCGCGCTGTCTTCCGTGACATTCGGGAAAACATCGGGACCGAAATTGTAAACCGTACCGGGCAGCACGATCCGCGCACCGACCGCCTTCGCGGCGGCAATGGTATTATCGAGCATCGGCAGGACGACTTTACCCCAATTGCGATAGCCGGGCGGGTTGACGGCATGCACGATGACATCAGCGCCCTGCGCCGCCTTCAGAACATCATCCGCCTGCATGGCATCGCCCTGGAACCAGTCGAACTCCGGCTGGCGGCGGGCCGCCTCGGCCGCATTGCGGTTCAGCGCCCGAATGCGCCAGCCGCGAAGGGCAAGCCCTTGCGCGGCAGCACCGCCAATGCCGCCGGTCGCGCCGAGTATCAGGGCCGTCTTCGTGCTTTCCTCATTGTTGCTCATCGCCGTCTCCATCGGTTTCGATGGGCTGACTATGCTTGGTATCGGCGATAAACGAAATTGCTGAAAAATCTGCAGATGATATACATAAATGCATGACGTCACTATCCGAACCAAGCTGGGATTTCTATCGCACCTTTCTTGCCGTGCTGGAGCACGGCTCACTGTCGGCTGCAGCGCGCGAACTCGGCCTGACACAGCCGACGGTCGGCCGTCATATCGACGCCTTGGAACAATCGGTTGGTGCGGAGCTGTTCACGCGTTCGCAACAGGGGCTGTTGCCGACCGACACCGCCCTCGTTCTGAAACCTTATGCCGAGACTTTGGCGAACACGACCGCCGCACTGTTGCGCGCGGCCTCCGGCTCGAAGAACAAGGTCAGCGGAACAGTGCGCGTCAGCGCGAGCGAAGTCATCGGCACGGAAGTGCTGCCGCCGATCCTTGCCAAGTTGCAGGCAATCTATCCCGATCTGATCGTGGAGCTTTCAGCCTCCGATACGGTGGAAGATCTGCTGCAACGTGAGGCCGATATCGCCGTGCGCATGGTCGCGCCGGCGCAAGAAGCACTGCTCGCCCGGCATATCGGCATCATCTCTCTCGGCCTCTTCGCCCACCGCAGCTATATCGAGCGGTACGGCAAGCCTGAAACCCTCGAGGAACTGCGTCGGCACAAGCTCATCGGCTTCGATCGACAGACTGCCTATATACGCATGATGCTGAAGCGTTATCCAATGCTCGACGGCGCTTCCTTCAGCTTTCGTTCCGATCACAGCATCGCGCTCCACAATGCGCTGCGCGCCGGCATCGGCATCGGTTTCTATCAGATCCCCTTGGCAAGCCGCGATCCAAACCTCGTGCAGATGTTGCCAGAGATAAAGGTGGAGATCGACACCTGGATCGTCATGCATGAAAATCTGAAGACATCGCCACGCTGCCGCGTGACATTCGATGCCCTGGTGACGGGTTTGCTTGACTACATCAAGGAAAATAACGTGGAGAATGGATTTTGACCATGGGAACAGCTGTGGAACTGGTGCCGTACGACCCATGCTGGCCAGGAGATTTCGAACGCATCCGCGAAAAGCTCGAACGATTGCTGGCGCCCTATGTCGTGACGATCGAACATATCGGCAGCACATCCATTCCCGGGATCGTCGCGAAACCGCTTATCGACATCGATATCATCTTGCGCAGCTCAGCCGATGTGCCTGCGGCGACCCGGATTCTTCTGGAGCAGAATTACGAACCGCGCGGCAATCGTTATGATGATGATGTCTGGGCCTTCATGCGACGCGACGGCAGACCACCGGAACGAATTTATCTCTGCCCGCCGAACAACCGGACCCACGAGCGCCGGGTGATCTTTCGCGATTATATTCGAGCGCATCCTGCAGAAGCGGCAGCCTACGCCGCGCTGAAATTGGAGCTCGCCGGAATGCATCGACATGATGGCGATCGCTACACTGCCGAGAAACGTCATTTCGTCGACACGGTTATCGAAAAGGCAGTAGGCCAGCGGCAGATCTAGGCGCCTGGAGCGGTATCGACCGGCGGGAAATGCACCTGGCCGTCGATAACTTCCGTTTCAGGTCGGTCACCGCCGTCGGCATATTCCTCATGCCATTTGCCGCTCTCGTCCTGCCAGCTGATTTCGGCTGAATCTCCCCCGATCTGCTGTTCCGCCGCCACGATCCTCGCGGCCTCCACTGCCTCGGAATGTGTTGGAAATGCTTCCGAATAAACATCACGGAAGCGATAAGCCCAACCACCGTCATGCGGCACGATTTCATAAACGACCTTGACCATTCAGATCCTCCTTCTCATCTGCCAAGACCTTGGAACCGGACGTTGCCGGCGGGATCGCGTGCATCTGAGACGGATTCGAGGATGCCGCGGTATTGTGGTTGGGCAGACCTATCCGTGCAGTATTCCATTAAACCGCGTTAACTGCAAATTTCGCCCTCTCTCTCGCAAGCTTGATGTGCGAACTCCTTGCTTTAGAGTGCAACCGTGAATCGGCGCAAAGGTGGGAAAGTGATCGTAGCGAAGTGGTTTAAGCAGGAAGGAAACCTGCTGGTGGCATTGATAGTTGCCGTTGGCGCCTATTTCGGCGAGCATTCCATTCTGGAAATGGGCCAAGGCGCATCGATGATCGGAGCCGCGGCATTGATCGCGACGATCGTACTGGCCTCCATGCGCGTTGCCCATCATGCCGAGACGCTCGCCGTCAAGGTCGGCGATCCCTACGGCACGATGATCCTCACTCTTTCTGCCGTTGCGGTCGAAGTCATCATCCTCGCCATCATGATGAGCGGCGAGAGTTCGCCGACGCTGGTGCGCGACACGATCTATGCCGCCGTCATGCTCGATATCAACGGCATCCTCGGCCTTGCTGCTCTTCTGGGCGGACTGAAACATGGCGAGCAGCCCTACAATGACGATTCCAGCAAGACCTATGGCGTCATGATCCTGACGGCCATGGGCATCTCGATGATCGTGCCGGAATTCATTCCCGATATGAAATGGCACTATTATTCTGCTTTCACCATCGTCGCGATGATCGCCCTCTATGCGCTGTTCCTGCGCATGCAGGTGGGCAAGCACAGCTATTTCTTCAGCTACAGCTATCCACGCACGGAGAAGAAGCACGCGGCAACGGAAGAAGATCACGACGAGGAATCCACAGCCACGTCGATCATCACGATCCTGATCGGCGTCGTGCTCATCGGCTTGCTGGCGGAATTCATGTCGGCTTTCATGGATACCGGCCTAAAGGGCACGGGAGCGCCGCCCGCCATCGCGGCCATCGTCGTCGCGGCAATTTCGGCTGCTCCGGAAATCCTGACGGCATTGCGGGCAGCCCTGCGCAACCGCATGCAGGCGACGGTCAATATCGCGATGGGCGCCTCGCTATCGACGGTTATTCTGACGGTGCCCGTCATGGAGGCGATTGCGCTCTATACCGGCCAGCCCTTCATGATGGCCATGTCGCCAGTGCAGACGGTCATGGTGATGATCACGCTGATCGCCGCCGCCATCAATCTCAACGACGGCGAGACCAACGCCATCGAAGGCATGACGCACTTCATCCTCTTCGCCACCTTCATCATGCTGACCGCGCTCGGTCTTTGATTCCGATTTCAAGCACTTGCTCCCATATCCGGATTCAAATTGCGAAGCGCTTGATTCAGTTGATGAGGGCAGAACCAACGGCCTGAACGCAAAAAGCCCGCCATCTCTGGCGAGCTTTCGTTTGATTTGTCTTCGACCGCTTACTTGCAGGCTGCGCAGAAGCGCTGGATGCGGCGGCAGGCTTCCTCGAGCAACTCTTCCGAGGTTGCGTAGGAGATGCGGAAGTTCGGGCCCAGACCGAAAGCCGAACCGTGAACGACGGCGACGCCTTCCGACTCCAGGAGCTCGGAGACGAAATCTTCGTCCGTCTCGATGACCTTGCCCGTCGGAGCCGTCTTGCCGATGAGGCCGGCGCAGGACGGATAGACGTAGAAGGCGCCTTCCGGAACCGGGCAGGAAATGCCCTTCGCCTGGTTCAGCATCGACACCACGAGATCGCGGCGACCTTCGAAGATCTTCTTGTTGCGCGGAATGAAGTCCTGCGGACCGTTCAGCGCTTCGACGGCCGCCCACTGGGCGATCGAGGTCGCACCGGAGGTCTGCTGACCCTGGATCATGTCCATCGCCTTGATGAGCTGCAGCGGGCCGGCAGCATAGCCGATACGCCAGCCGGTCATCGCATAGGCCTTCGACACGCCGTTCATCGTCAGCGTGCGGTCGTAGAGGCTCGGCTCGACCTCGACCGGAGTGGCGAACTTGAACTCGCCATAGGTCAGGTGCTCATACATGTCGTCGGTCAGGATCCAGACATGCGGATGCTTGACCAGTACGTCCGTCAGCGCCTTCAGCTCGGCATGCGAATAGGCCGCGCCCGACGGGTTGGACGGCGAGTTGAACATGAACCACTTGGTTTTCGGCGTGATCGCCTTCTCAAGATCGGCCGGCTGAAGTTTGAAGTTGTTCGCCTGTGTCGTGGCAACGAAAACCGGCGTGCCACCGCACAGCGACACCATTTCCGGGTAGGAAACCCAGTAAGGCGTCGGGATGATGACTTCATCGCCCGGGTTCAGCGTCGCCATAAAGGCGTTGAACAGGATCTGCTTGCCACCGGTACCGACGATGGTCTGCTCGGGAGCGTATTCCAGATTGTTCTCGCGCTTGAACTTGGCGGCGATCGCCTTGCGCAGTTCCGGGATGCCGGAAACCGGCGTGTACTTCGTCTCGCCGCGGTTGATCGCATCGATGGCGGCTGCCTTGATATTATCGGGTGTATCGAAATCCGGCTCACCGGCGCCGAGGCCGATCACGTCGCGTCCTTTTGCTTTCAGCTCGCGCGCTTTCTGAGAAACGGCGATGGTGGCAGAAGGCTTTACACGGGAAAGAGCGTCGGCAAGAAAGGCCATGGTGATCGGTCCTATTCGGTTGAAAATGGCAGAAAGCCTGTGGACCAGATTTCTGCGCTAAGCTCTATGTCGAATATGGGCCGACGTTTCAAGCACAAAGGCGTCACAGTGGCTTTATTTCATGGCTTTCCGGCCCGTGCGCATAAGCTTTCCTTATCCGGCTAGAAGCCTGGCCAACAAACCACGCGCCGCCTCGCTAAGATCGGATCGACCACAACCCGCACCCGTAGCGCCCTCTCAACTTGAATCATCACGCGAAGCGCCTGAATCATATTCTGAAGACAGGGGAGATTTCTTTTGCAGATCAGATACTTCATGAGTATCCGATTCTCATAACGCAAGCTGAACACTCCTTTTGGGCAGGAAGCACTACCGCCGCAGATGGGTTCGGAAGATCCGAAAGCTTCCTTCAGAGGGAAGCGAGAACACAAAGACGTTATCGGCTCCGCAACCCGCCTTGAATGGCAACTGAACGGCCCCACCTTGCAAAAGCGAGCCTACTGGGAGGTCGGACGGATGCGCGGAGCCAAAAGAGGAATAGGTAGAAGCGGATTTGCGATCGCCGTGGCGGCATACGCCCTGCTTGTGACAACATCGGCACTTGCCGAACCGATGCAGACTTTCAAGACGCAAAAGGTTGATGTCAAAGTCGAGACGGTCGCGACAGGGCTTGATCACCCTTGGGCGGTCGAAGCGCTACCGGATGGCGCCTACATCGTGACCGAGCGGCCCGGCCGCTTGCGCCTCATCCGCGACGGCAAGGTCTCGGCCCCGATATCAGGCGTGCCTGAAGTTTACGCGCATGGCCAGGGCGGCCTCCTCGATATAGCCCTTGATCCGAAATTCGCCAGCAACCGCATCCTGTATTTCACGGCCTCCGTGGCAGGCGATGGCGGAAGTGGCACGGCTGTCTTTCGTGCCAGACTATTGCCGGACGAAACTCGGCTGACGGATGTGAAGCGCATCTTCCTGATGAACAAGCTCTCGCGCGGCAATATCCAGTACGGCTCGCGCATCGCAATTGCCCGCGACGGCAGCCTCTTCGTCAGCCTCGGCGACCGTGGCCAACAGGACCGCGCCCAGGACTTTCAGGACGACGCCGGCTCCATCATCCACATCGGCGCCGATGGAAGCATACCCGCCGGCAATCCGTTCAAGGACGGCAAGCGCGCTTTGCCCGAAATCTGGTCGAAGGGCCACCGCAACCCGCAGGGCATCACCTTCGATAGCGAGACGAACAGGCTCTATACAGCCGAGCATGGCGCCCGGGGCGGCGATGAGATCAACACGCCCGAAGCCGGCAAGAACTACGGCTGGCCGGTCATCTCCTATGGCGTCAATTATAACGGCACGAAAATCGGCATCGGCACCGCAAAGGCAGGTATGGAGCAGCCGCGCTTCTATTGGGACCCTTCGATCGCCCCCGGCGCCATTGCAGTCTATCGCGGCAAGATGTTTCCCGAATGGAACGGCGATTTCCTGGTCACGGCGCTGAAATTCGAGCTGCTCTCACGGCTAAACCAGGACGGCAAAGGCAAAATCACCGAGCGGGAACGCATGTTCGAGGGAAAATTCGGCCGCTTGCGCGACATAACGGTCGCGCCCGACGGTGCGCTGCTGATCACGACGGATGAAAGCGACGGTGCGCTTCTGAGGATTTCGAGAGCAGCAAGCTAGGCTCAACGCGCCGCTTGGGGCATCTTTCGGCCTTGCCGCAAACAAAAGCAGCTGCTAACGGTCGGCCTCATTCTTTCCTCCCCTTCCCGCAGGATGCAGATGTCTCGCATACAGGCGAATTTGTTGTTGTTGCTTGCCGCCGCGATCTGGGGCGGCGGTTTCGTTGCGCAATCGACAGCGATGAAGGCGATCGGGCCCTTCTGGTTCATCGGCCTCAGATTTGCCGTGGCCACCATGGTCGTCCTGCCTTTCGTGTGGATGGAAAACAGGAAGGCCGCCAAGCCGCTGACGCCTCGCAACTGGCTCTCCTTTCTGCTGATTGGCCTCGCTCTCTTCGGCGGAGCGGCAACGCAGCAGCTCGGCCTGCTGACAACGACGGTCACGAATTCTAGCTTCATCACCGGTCTTTACGTGGTCTTCGTGCCGCTGATCGCCGTTATCTTTCTGCGCCGCTCGCCGCATTGGGTCATCTGGCCCGCGGCATTGATGGCGCTTTGCGGCATCTACCTGCTGTCGGGTGGCTCCTTCTCGCGCCTTACCGTCGGCGATTTCCTGACCGTGATCTGCGCGCTCTTCTGGGCAGCGCAAATCACGCTCGCCGGCTCCGCCGTCAACGAGACTGGCCGGCCGCTCGGTATTTCCGCCACCCAGTTTGCCGTCACCGCCTTTCTCGCCCTCGCGGTTGCCGCCGCCATCGAACCAATCAGCATCGCCGATATTAGCGCCGCACTCGGCGAGATCCTCTATGTCGGCATCTTTTCCTCGGGCCTGGCTTTCGCGCTGCAGATCATCGGGCAGCGTTATACGACTGCTCCCCAAGCCGCGATCTTCCTGTCTTCGGAGGCACTGTTCGGGGCTTCGCTGGGAGCCTTGCTGCTCGGCGAAACCATCGGCCCTCTCGGCTATGCCGGCTGCGCCTTGATGTTTACGGCGATGCTGGCCGTGGAATTGGTGCCGGAATTGACTCGGCGGCGCGACGCCACAGCATAAAAAACGCCGGAAATGCGCGCTTTTAGGCGCTTGACAGCATGGCATGCCAAAATTTTTCGAACAATCGAAAACGGCTGTTCACACCAGCGGATTTGGGGAAATTTCGCCAAAACTATATCGCGAGCGATGCAAAACCCTTAGAAACTTGTTTCAAAGTGGGAAAATTTGCGAATCGCCTTAACATATTCGCGTTACGGTATTGTGCCTGTTGTGCCACGTTAAAAAACTTTTGCTTGCCAATTTCCCATAAACACAGCACTCTCAACGGTGTTCGGGCATTTTTAGAGCATGGGAAGTCCTAATAGAATTGCGAGCCGGAAACGCTAATATTCCGGTCAGCTTGGTCGAGAAGCGGGGTGGCAAACATCGCATCGAGATCATGCCGAGTTACGGGGACCTTTTCCTTCAAATTTCGAGAACTGCCTGCAAGCGCCCGCAAGGGCAACACAAGTAATGCTGCCCGTGTGGATGGTGGGCAGAGAGAAAAGGACCTGAGGCATGGCCGAGACTGGCACTGTAAAGTTTTTCAATACCGATAAGGGCTTCGGTTTCATCAAACCGGACAAGGGTGGCGCGGACATCTTTGTACACATTTCTGCAGTTCAGGCTTCTGGTCTGGCAGGATTGTCGGAAAACCAGAAGGTAAGCTTCGACACGGAACCGGATCGCCGCGGCAAGGGGCCGAAGGCCGTCAATCTGCAGATTGCTGGCTAAGACACCTTACGGCTTTCAAATTCGAGTTGAGGCCCGGCAGCAATGCCGGGTTTTGTCATTCAGTCTGCATTCAGTTTGCCACGTATAATTTGCCTCCCATGAAAGGGCGGGAATGACTTTTGTCTCGCTTCCGTTAGAGGATAGGCCAATGACCATACTCGGCAAAACGCTTGTCATGTCCGCCGTCGCGGCGGCATTGACGATCACTTCCGTAAGTGCCGCTTCCGCCGACGAATACTGGCGCCATCATAACCGAGACGGCTGGGCATTCGGCGCCGCCGGGCTCGCAACCGGCCTGATCGTCGGCTCCGCCATTGCCAGCCAGCCGCGCTACGTCGAACCGGCCCCAGCCTATGTCGGCCCAGGCTACGACGCTCCTCCCCCTGGCTACTACTATCGCCCAGCACCGCGCCGCGTCTATGTCGAACGCGACGTCAGCTATTATGCGCCAGCGCCGGCATACGGTCTGCGTCCTTGGTCGTCCGCATGGATGCGCTATTGCTACGACCGCTACAGAAGCTTCGATGGCCGCACCGGCACCTATGTCGGCTTTGACGGCATGCGCCATTTCTGCACGGCCGATTGATTTCAGACGTGCCCCGAATGACAATGCGGGGAACCAAGGCGCCGCTTTCGAGCGGCGCCTGATTGATGCGGAATAGCTCCCTATCGCGAAGCGTTTGTCTTTCCGCCTGGATTTGCGACAGCGTCCCCGCATTGCCGTCTCTCGCTCACTAAACGCTCCACGCCTCTTCTGAAACAACGTCTCTGACAAGAACGCCGGTGCCATTGCGCCCAAAACTCTCATCCAGACACTCTGTGATAATGTCCTGTCATGGTCGCACTGGCATTTCATGCGTGTTGCTATCATTTCTGGCCGCGCGAGGAAGCTTTTCAGAGGTTGGAGAATGGGCGTCAGGAACTATTTGATCGACGGCGTTTCTGGAGCCGGCAAGACCGCAGTCGCCATAGAGCTGCAGCGGCGCGGCTACCATGTCATCCATGGCGATCGTGAGTTGGCCTATAAGGGCGATCCAGAAACGGGCGAACCGCTGGATGCCTCTGCCCTTCAGGAGCACATTGGGGATGTGGCCTTCAGGCACAGACATCATCTTTGGGATGTCGGCAAGGTCAAATCCCTCGTCGCCGATCGAAGCCATCCGACCACCTTCTTCTGCGGCGGCTCAAGGAATTTTCATCGCTTTATCGATCTGTTCGATGAGGTCTTCGTGCTCAACGTCGATCTGGACACACTAAACCGCCGGCTTGCCGCCAGACCGGAAGATGAGTTTGGCGGCAAGCCCGCCGAGCGGGACATCATCGTGCGATTGCACGCGATGCAGGAGGACATTCCGGAGAACGCGATAGGCATCGACGCGACAGCGCCGCTTGCCAGCGTTGTCGACGATATTCTTTCCAGATGCCACGAGAATGCAGGGCAAAAGGCCCGCTGGTAACGCTTTGCCTACAGCCCACGCAGGAAGGGATTGGTGCGACGCTCGTCTCCGATCCGGCTGCCTGGCCCATGGCCGCAGATGAAGCCGACTTCATCGCCAAGCGGGAAAACCTTGTCGCGGATCGATTCCAAAAGCTGCTGGTGATTGCCGCCAGGCAGATCCGTTCTGCCGATCGAGCCGTTGAACAACACGTCGCCGAGATGGGCAAAGCCCTGCTTCCGATTGACATAGATGACATGGCCGGGCGCATGGCCGGGGCAATGGAAAACCTCGAATTCATGCTCGCCGAAGGAAACCTTGTCACCCTCCTTCAGGAAGCGGTCCGGCGTAACGTTGCGCACGCCGCTGATGTTGAACATCTTGCCTTTGGCTTCGATATCCTCGAGCAGGAAGCGATCGTCCTCGTGCGGGCCGATCACCTCGATGCCGAGTGCCTCACGCACCTCGTCGGCACCGCCGGCATGATCGATATGGCCGTGTGTCAGCCAGATGGCCTTGAGGGTAATGCCGTTCTCGCGCACCGTCTGCAGGATGATATCGACATCGCCGCCCGGGTCGACCACCACGCCCTCCTTGGTCTCCGGATCGAACAGGATGGTGCAGTTCTGTTCGAAGGGGGTCACCGGAATGATGCCGGCCTGGAGCATGCCCATGGAGCGCCTCGTCTGTTTGATCGTCGTACTGCCGGTATAACGGCAAACATCAGACAAAGCAGCCCCCGAAGCTTCAAAGTGGTGGGAACGCGGCAACCGAAACTCAAGATTCGATAATATCCATTTATTTCAAATGATTATTTGATCATCCCGTCGAACGATGACCTATTGGCCTCCGGCAAACCGGAACACTCAGCCACTCGAAACGTTGAAGATAAGTCTTTCAAGACAGAAGGAGAAAACCAATGTCCTTGAAGAGAAATCTGTTGCTGACGGGCTTTGTCCTTCTCGGCAGTGCGGGTCTCGCCCAGGCCGAGATGGCCGCAACCACCGCCACGGATATAGAAGTTCGTTCCGGGCCGGGTGCGGAATTCCCGACCGTTGGTGTCGCCACCCGCGGGTCCGAAGCAACACTCGACGGCTGCGTCGAAGGTAGCCGCTGGTGCCGGGTCGACGTCAACGGCATGCGCGGCTGGGTCTATGCGCAATATCTGAGCGTCGAACAGAATGGCACCTCGGTCGTCGTTCAGGACCACCGGGATGATCTGGGCATCCCCACCATCACCTATGAACAGACCGACCCGGTCCAGACCGGCAGCGTCCAGCGCGTTCAGCCCGATCCGAGCGACGAATTGCTGGGTCCCGTCGATCAGAGCGGTGGCGATGTAGTCGCAATCACGCCGCCTGAGGAGGTCCGGACCTATATCGACGACAATCCGGTCGATACGGTGCAGTTGCGCGGAGATCTGGCGGTCGGCGCCACCGTTCCGCAAAGCGTGGAAGTACACCGTATTCCAGACTACCAATACAGCTACGTCGAGGTAAACCACCAACCCGTATTGGTCGATCCCGGTACACGCCGCATCGTCTACGTCTACCGCTGATTCGCCTCGCAGGACCGCATAAGATGGCGAAATTGACATGCGGCGGGTCAGCCGCATGTCTAGACCGAGGATTTCCCCTGAAATTATTAGGGAATTCTCCCGTTTGAGTTGCCCTTCTATTTCCAGCGATCCGTGCATGATGTAATCCTAATATCCATGAAGGATTATCGCCGCTCCCTGGCATCGATCCGGGACGCCGCGAGAGGGCATCCGGAAGCGTCTCCGGAATTATGGGAGAAGGGCAGTCATGGAAAGTCTAGGGCCTATCATTACGCAATTGATTGCCGGTGCGATCGGTGGCAACGCCGCGAGCGCCGTTTTGAAGCAGGATGGGATTAATCTCATTGCGAGAACGATCGCCGGTGCCGTGGGCGGCCTTGGCGGCGGCCTGATCCTGAACCTGATCGGCAGCGAAGCTCTCACCGGCCTCATCGCGCAAGCCATATCCTCGTTGGTCGCCGGCGGCGTCCTCTCCGCGATCGTCGGTGCCGTTCTCGGCCGTAAGTCGTAACTAGATCGGATCGCACAAGCCGGGCCGACAAACACCGGCTTGTGCGGATCAAGATCAATTCCGTTTGGCAACAGGCGCATCTCGCCCCTACCTTGAAGCGGATGGCGCGGAAAAGATACCCGCTTTCACGATGGTTGTCGCTCGACGGCCGGACATGCGCGACCTTCAGCAAGGGCGCCTGCCTCTCGCTCCATTGTTCTCGAACAATCTCGCCACCTCAAGGCATGATTGCTATCGGCCATATTCTGCCCCTGTGGCAACGGATTGATATACAGGATATGTTGGAGTTTTGGGGACCGCACTTAATTTCCCGACAGGGCAGCCCGTTCGGGCCGCACGGCATTGTGCAAAAGCGGGCAACGACGTAAAAATGCGTCAACAGAGCTGACATATTTTCGCGGAAGTTTCCCGAATGCTCCATAATAGGAAAGGAAATGTCACGGTGCCACGACAGATGAGCCAGAATGCGACAAAAACGGAGCTGCTGGGCACACCGATGCAGAATGCGGGAAGCATTGATTTCGAGATTATCGAGCTGCTTTTCTTCGCCTACCGTGATTTTGTCTCCGATCCGGACCAGATCCTCGTCAAGAGCGGTTTCGGCCGGGCCCATCATCGTGTCGTCCATTTCGTTAACCGCGAACCCGGCATGACGGTTGCGGATCTTCTGGAAACATTACAGATCACCAAACAGAGTTTGGCGCGGGTTCTCAAACAATTGATCGATTCGGGTTATATTCGCCAGGTCGCAGGTCCGGAGGACCGGCGGCAGCGCAAGCTTTATCCGACGCAAGCCGGCCGCGATCTGGCGCTGGCGCTGGCCGAGCCGCAATCGCGCCGCATTGAAAGGGCATTCGAAGGCGCGTCGGAAGCGACACGCGAAAGCGTGAAGCGTTTCCTGAGAGGAATGCAGACGGGGAAATGACGGCGGTTCAGCCCGCGGTGCCGGTGCGGAGTGCCTCAATGCAATCGATGGGTAGGACAGGATCGAGACAAACCGAATGACGACAAAAGCAGCAATCTCGGATGACGCAGCACATCTTTTGGTGGTGGACGACGACACACGTATCCGTGCCCTCCTCAATCGTTACCTCATGGAGAAAGGTTTTCGCGTCACCTCTGCCGCCGATGGCGCTGAAGCCCGCCGCAAGCTGGAAGGGCTCGACTTCGACCTCATCATCATGGATGTGATGATGCCCGGCGAATCCGGCATCGCGCTGACGTCGAGTCTGCGGGCGATCAAAAACATTCCGATCATCATGTTGACGGCGCTGGCTGAAGCCGATTCCCGTATAGCAGGCCTTGAGGCCGGCGCGGACGACTATCTGCCAAAGCCCTTCGACCCGCGCGAACTGGTATTGCGCGTCAACAATATCCTTCGCCGCAACGCGCCCGCCGATTCCCCGAAGATCGAGCTCGTGATGTTCGGACCTTACACGTTTTCGCTCACCCGCAAGGAGCTGAAGAAGGCGGCGGAACTCATCCGGCTTACCGACCGCGAGCAGGAAATCATGCTGTTGTTTGCCAAGCGTGCCGGAGAGACTATCCCGCGTCACGAACTCATCGGCAATGACGCGGAGGTAGGCGAACGAACGATCGATGTACAGATCAACCGGCTGCGCCGAAAGATTGAAGACGACCCGGCCAACCCTATCTGGCTGCAGACGGTGCGTGGCATTGGCTACCGCCTTAGCATAGACTGAGATCGGCTCCGCGGGACCAGGTGATGGTGACATTCGATTCAATCAGACGCGACCAGGATCACACGCCGTCCAACGGATTGCGGTGGCTTTCGCGCTGGATGCGTCGCTATATCCTGCCGACCGGCCTGTATGCCCGCTCATTGCTGATCTTCATTCTGCCGATGATCATCCTGCAGGCGGTGGTTACCGTCGTCTTCATGGAGCGCCACTGGCAGATGGTGACTCAGCGCCTGTCGATGGCGACAACGCGCGACATCGCCGCCATCATCACCATCATCCAGACCTATCCGCAGGATGCCGACTATTCCGCCATCACCCAGATGGCGCGCCAGAAGCTCGATCTCGCCATTTCGATCGAACCGGGTGGCGAGCTGCCGCCGCCCGCCGAAAAACCGTTCTTTTCGATCCTCGACGGCATTCTGAGCGACGAGATCCGCGACCAGATCAACCTGCCCTTCTGGATCGATACGGTCGGCAACTCCAGCCTGGTCGAAATCCGCATCAAACTGCCCGACAAGGTGCTGCGCGTCTTCGCCAAGCGCAGCCAGACTTATGCGTCCAATACCCATATCTTCATTCTGTGGATGGTCGGCACGTCTCTGGTCCTGATCGGTATCGCCGTCCTGTTCCTGCGCGGCCAGATCCGTCCGATCCTGGCTCTCGCCCAGGCGGCGGAAAGCTTCGGCAAAGGACAGCGACTGGAAAACTATTCCCCTCGGGGCGCCGACGAAATACGCCGCGCCGGTCTCGCCTTCATCCTGATGCGCGAGCGCATCGAACGGCAGATCGAGCAGCGCACGGCGATGCTCTCCGGCGTCAGCCATGACCTGCGAACCGTTCTGACCCGCTTCAAGCTGCAACTTGCCCTTGTCGGGGAAAATCCGGATCTTGCCGGCCTTAGCGAAGATGTGGAGGACATGCAAAGCATGCTAGAGGGCTATATGGCCTTCGCACGCGGCGAGGCCGAAGAAGATGTCGGTCAGTTCAAGCTCAGCGATATCTTCGAGAAGATCCAGCAGGACTTCACGCTGCACGGTAAATCCATGAGCTTCTCCATCGACGGTGACGATCAAATCTCCGTCCGGCCGAATGCCTTTACCCGCCTGGTGACGAACCTCGCCACCAACGCCCGGCGCTATGCCAACAGCCTACGCATCGAAGCCAGGCACAGCGCCAAATGGCTGACGATCATTTTCGATGATGATGGCCCCGGCATTCCGGCCGCGGCACGCGATGATGTCTTCAAACCGTTCTTCCGGCTGGATTCGGCCCGCAATCTCGACAAGTCGGGCACAGGCCTCGGCCTTGCCATCGCGCGCGACATCGCCCGCAGCCATGGCGGCAACGTCACGCTTGGGGACAGCCCGCTCGGCGGTCTGCGCGCCACTATCCGCATTCCCGCCTGAGGAGGCGTTACATGGCGATCGATATCGATGGCATGCACTGGCTGAATGCGCCGCCGATGTGGGAGGTGAACCAAGGACGATTGTTTGTCCGTTCCGGCGACAAGACCGATTTCTGGCAGGAGACCTATTACGGCTTCCATCGCGACAACGGTCATTTTCTCGGCACGCCGCGCCGTGGCGATTTCACCGCAGCAGTTACCTTTGTCGGCCACTATCGCGAGCTTTACGATCAGGCCGGCCTGATGATCCGCCACGATGCCAGGCGCTGGATGAAATGCGGGATCGAATATACCGACGGCGCCAGGCATTTCAGCGTCGTCGTCACCAATGGTAATTCTGACTGGTCGGCCTTCCGGCTCGATCATGAATTCGACGCCATGTCCGCGCGGGTCACGCGCAACGGCGATGCCCTCTTCATCCAGTATCGCACCGACAGAATGAGCGAATGGCGCATGGCGAGGCTCGCCTGGTTCGATCCGATGCTGGAGGAAGTGTCGGTCGGTCCCGCTTTCTGCTCGCCGCAACGCGAAGGTTTCGAGGCGGAATTCCTCGATTTCAGCCTGACCGACTTGGTATCGAGGGACATCCACTGAGGGCACTTCCCTTCGATTGCGAAAGGGGTACCGCTCACATCATCTTCTTACCGTTCGGCACCGGCTGGGTCACCGCAGCAAGAACGATCGCGCCGGACTCATCCTCGAAACCGAGCGTCAGCACTTCGGAACGCACCGGTCCGATCTGGCGTGGCGGGAAATTGACCACGGCCAGCACCTGCCGGCCAATGAGAGTTTCCGGCGTATAGTGTACGGTGATCTGTGCGGAGGAGCGCTTGATGCCTATCTCCGGCCCGAAATCGATCCTGAGCTTGTATGCGGGCTTGCGTGCTTCCGGAAAAGTCTCCGCTTCGATGATCGTTCCGACGCGGATATCCACCCGCTCGAAATCGCCATAGGTGATCTCTTCCGTCATGCCCTGTCCCTTATCGAAAACCTGGAACGCTTCAGCGCTTCGCGGAACTGCTCAACCGTTCCATCTCTTGCTTTTACGCAATTCCAGACGGAAAACCGCTATGCACTTTTTCTGAAATTGCTACCCTGCCAGTTCCTGCGCCCGCTTGCGCGCTGCTTCCAGAGCCGCATCGAACAATGGCTGCATGCCGTCTTCCGCCATCAGCACGCCGAGCGCCGCCGCAGTCGTTCCGCCGGGAGAGGTCACATTCTGACGCAGACGCGAAGCGTCGTCGGGAGACTGGTGCAACAATTCACCAGCCCCCGCGACGGTTTCCCGTGCGAGCCGCATGGCGAGGTCCGCCTGCAGGCCAAGCTTTCGGCCCGCCTCCGCCATGCATTCCACGAGATAGAAAACATAGGCAGGCCCGCTGCCCGAAACCGCAGTCACCGAATCGATATCGGCTTCGGCGGGTACCCATTCGACCGGACCGGATACCTTCAACAGGTTCTGGACCAGCTGCCGCTGGCGGTCGCTTACACGCGCATTGGCAAAAGCGCCCGTCACGCCGCGCCCGACCATGGCGGGCGTATTCGGCATGGCGCGCACCATGGCCGCGTCTCCCAGATGCGTCTCAAGCGCAGAGAGCGTCTTGCCGGCCGCGATGGAGACGACGACGGTCGTCTCTTCGACGAGCGGTTTGAACGGCGGCAGAACCGCGTCCATGAGTTGCGGCTTGACGGCGATGAAGAGAACGCCCGCCGTCAAGCCTTTCGGAACTTCGGTGACATGGCTTGCGCCCGCATCCGCAATCATTTTCCGCATCGCTTCGGCCGGATTGGGATCGACGACAACGACCGAAGAGCCCGGCACGCCGTTTTTCAGCCATCCCGTCAGCAATGCGCCACCCATATTGCCCGCGCCGATCAGAACGATTGGCCCGGAGGATGCAAATGCATTGGCGGATTGTTCACCTGTCATGTCACGCTTCGCCTACCGTTTCAAAGAGTACGGCTTCCATGGCGCGGTTTGCATCGAGCCCGGACCATACGACAAATTGGAAAGCCTGATAGTAAGCCTCGCATGTGTCAAGCGAGTTGGAAAGCAGCACTTCCACCTGCCTGTTCGTGGGTTCCGCCCCGCCCGACAAGAGCAGCGATTGACGGAAGATGACGATGTCTTCCTGACGCCACAGATCGAAATGGCCCATCAGCACCTGCCCGTTGATGCAGGACAAGAGCTTGATCACCTCGTTGACGCGCGGGTCCGGAACCTTGACATCGAACGCGCAGGCTATGTGCAGCGCCTCGAATTCCTCCATCCAGGAGAACGAAACGTGATAGTCGGTCCATCGCCCTTCGACGGTCATGGCGATTTCGTCTTCGCCCGACCGTTCAAACGACCAGTCGTTGTTGGCAGCAACGAATTCGATCATGTCGACCGGATTCGATTGTCGTTCGGCTTCCATTTCCATAAGGCTCATGCAGCACCTTCTTGACCGGATCGGTTGCAGTTTTCCCGTGGCTCGACACTGAAAGAACGCAAACAATTTTACTCCGGAAACATCCTCGGGATGATGCTGAACGGCTGCCAGACTAACGCTTCCACCATGCCCGGGGCTTACCAAGTCCGTTTCGAATCATCATTTAAAATCAGTGTATAGCGGCATGCCCGGCATGCCAGCCCCCGAACGGTTATTTTTGGAAACGGCACTGTGGAAAGCTCTTCCGACGTCTATTCAGAAGGGAGTCATAACCGACTCTGGCGATTGGCTTTTTTGCCTATGTCCACAGGTGGAAAAACGGACGGAAATTTTCAGAGGAAAAAGGCACGGCAAACGGGTGCCGCGCCGATCAGCAAACAGAAGTCCAGGCTTATTTGCCCTTTGAAGCGAGCTTGGCTTCGAGCGCTTCGATTCTTGCCAGCAGTGCCTCGTTTTCGTCGCGCGCCTTGATCGCCATTTCGCGAACGGCCTCGAATTCCTCGCGCTTGACGATATCCATGCTGTTCAGCCAGCGCTCGGCATGGGCATTGAAGGCGGTCTCGATTTCGCGGCGCACGCCCTGGGCAGCACCGGCGGCATCGGTCATCAGCTTGGCGAATTCATCCAAGATTCGGTTCGGTCCAGTGCTCATGGCAATCTCCTTGCAGCCGTCGGCCCTCAACGGTCAGGCATCGATATGGGCCAGATAGTGCTGAGGTAGGATTTCCAAGGGGCTGATGCAAGCAAATTGAGATAGGACTGGACAACCGGACCTGCCATCTCGGCGAGATCAATAATCGACTTGACCGTTTCGACAGCGAACGCCATGTTCCGCGCACATTTTGGATATTTAGCATGATCCTGCCCCGAAATGGTACGGTGCTTTCGGGAACATGCTGCAACGGGCCTGACGATCTTGCTGACATCCGCCAATCTCGCCGCCATCCTGCCTTTTCCGGATATCGATCCCGTCGCCGTTTCTCTCGGCCCGGTTTCAGTCCATTGGTACGGGCTTGCCTATGTCGCCGGCATTCTGCTCGGCTGGTTCTATGCCAGGCGGCTGGTCGACAATGGCAAGCTCTGGCTGAACGATACAGCACCGATGACGCGCCAGCATCTGGATGACTTCATTCTCTGGGTCGCCTTCGGCATCGTTCTCGGCGGCCGTATCGGCTATATCCTTTTCTATGATCTCGACCCGGTACTGGCCAATCCGATCCGTGCCATCGAAGTCTGGAACGGCGGCATGTCTTTCCACGGCGGATTAATAGGCACCACCATCGCTATGATTTTGTTCGCAAGGCGAAACAAGATTCCCGTCTGGAGCCTGTTCGATATCGTCGCCGCCGTCGCCCCGATCGGGCTTTTCTTCGGCCGTATCGCCAATTTCATCAATGGCGAGCTCTGGGGTCGCGTCACGGATGTTCCCTGGGCGATGGTCTTCTGCAGCCCACATGTGATCGCCGCCCATAACGGCGTGTGCCCCGCAGGCCCAGACCCGCGGCACCCGAGTCAGCTTTATGAAGCCGGCATCGAAGGCATCATCCTCTTCCTTATTCTCTTTGTGCTTACGCGCTGGGCGCTGACGCTGAAGAAACCGGGCACGGTCAGCGGCATTTTTGTCATCGGCTACGCTTTCTCGCGTATTTTTGTCGAATTCTTCCGTCAGCCTGACGAGCAGCTCGGTTATCTGCTCGGCACGAACTGGCTGACGATGGGGATGGTGCTTTCGCTTCCGATGGTGGCGATAGGCCTTTGGGCCGTTATCCGCGCCCGTCAGGCAGCGGCAAGGCAGATGGCTTGAGGTGGGGTTCAATATCGCGTGGTCTTCTTGAAAGACGCTCCCAGTCTGTCTGGGCCACGCATTAGCGAAAGCATAGAATGACGACGGCGCTCGGGGAAAAAATCAAAACCATCATCCGCACCAACGGGCCATTGAGCATCACCGATTATTTTTCGCTGTGTCTCGCCGATCCGGTGCATGGTTACTACAAGACGCGCGAACCTTTCGGCCAATCCGGCGACTTTGTCACCGCGCCCGAAGTCAGTCAGCTATTCGGTGAGATGATCGGCGTCTTCATGGTGCATGCCTGGCAGCGGCATGGAACTCCTGCCGAGGTGCGTCTTGTCGAAATCGGTCCGGGCCGTGGCACGATGATGTCCGACATGCTGCGCGTCATCGGCAAGCTGGCCCCGCCACTCTATGATGCCATGACGGTCCATCTTGTCGAAACCAGCGAGCGCCTGCAGGGCTTCCAGCGCCAGACCCTTGATGCCTACGGCGCAAAAATCTCCTGGCATGCGGATTTCGGCGAGGTGCCTGAAGGTTTCACCCTGCTCGCCGCCAACGAACTCTTCGACGCCATTCCCATCCGCCAGTTTGTTCGCACCGCCAACGGCTTCCGCGAGCGCACGGTCGGCCTCGACGCCAACGACGAGCTGAGCTTCACGGCGGGCGTCGCGACGCTCGATCCTGCACTTCTTCCAGAAGGCGGACTGCCGCCGATCGGTACGATTTTCGAAATCGCGCCCGCCCGTCAGGCCGTTATGACGACGATCTGCGACAGACTTGCCGCTCATGGCGGCACGGCGCTTGCCATCGACTACGGCCACATGGCGACAGGCTTCGGCGATACGCTGCAGGCCGTGCGCATGCATGAATACGATCCGCCGCTGGAACATCCGGGCGAAGCGGATCTCACCAGCCATGTCGATTTCCAGCATCTGGCGCAAACCGCCCTCGCCTCCGGCATGCACATTAACGGCTGCTGTCATCAGGGCGATTTCCTCGTCGGTCTCGGCCTGCTGGAGCGGGCGGCAGCCCTTGGCAGAGACCAGGATGCGGCAACCCAGGAGAACATCCGTGTCGCCGTGGAAAGGCTGGCCGGCGCCGGCGAAGGCAAGATGGGAGAGCTCTTCAAGGTGCTGGCGGTCTCCAGCCCGGCGATCGATCTCCTGCCCTTTCGTCCCGTCGGCTGAAACGTGACCATCGATCCCTACGCATTGACAGTGCGCGCCGGACTGGGCCAACATCCCAATCAAATCGAACTGCTTCGCCGCGGCTGCGTTATTCATCGCACGACAGGCTGAAGCAAGACATCAAGGGACACTGCAGTTGCCGACACCACTTGCAAGCACGCTGCTGAGCGCCGCCGAGGCTGCCGGCATTCGCCATGGCTATTTCACCCGCGCCGGCGGCGTTTCCGAAGGCCTTTATCGCGGGCTGAACGTGGGCTTGGGTTCACATGACGATCGCGAGCATGTGCAGGAAAACCGCCGCCGCGTGGCCGGCTGGTTCGGTCTGCCCGTCGAACGGCTTGCTACCGTGCATCAGATCCATTCGCCCGATGTCGTGACAATCGGCACATCTTACGATGGCAGCCGGCCGCAGGCCGATGCGATGGTCACGGCGACACCGGGTATCGCAATCGGCGTGCTCGCCGCCGATTGTGGCCCCATCCTTTTTGCCGATCCGGAAAATCGGGTCATTGGCGCCGCTCATGCGGGGTGGAAGGGCGCGCTGACCGGCGTGCTGGAAAATACCATCGATGCGATGGAAGCGCTTGGCGCGCGACGTGAAGCGATCCTTGCCTGCCTCGGCCCGTCGATCAGCCAGGCGAGCTATGAGGTAGGTCCCGAATTCGTCGAGCGCTTCATCACTCATGATCCCGATTATGCCAAATATTTCGCCCCTTCGGCACGCAACGGTCATGCCATGTTCGATCTGCCGTCCCTCACGGTCGATCGGCTGCACAAGGCGGGCGTCACCGCCGAAAGCCTGAACCTGTGCACCTATCCGGATCCTGAGCGCTTCTTCTCCTATCGGCGCACGACGCATGCGAAGGAGCCGGATTACGGACGGCAGATTTCCGCCATCGCTATCGAGGAGGCAAGCTAATATGGCCCTGCATTTCGAACGCAGCGAATTCGATGCTCGTCTGGCGCGGCTGCTGGCGAGAATGCAGGAAGAAAAACTCGATGCCATGCTGCTCTTCGCACAGGAGAGCATGTATTGGCTCACCGGCTACGATACGTTCGGCTTTTGCTTTTTCCAGACGCTGATCGTCAAGGCGGATGGATCTCTGACGCTCCTGACGCGCTCGGCTGATCTGCGCCAGGCGCAGCTGACCTCCGTCGTCAGCGACATCCGCATATGGGTCGACCGCGTCAACGCCGATCCGACGCTCGATCTCAAGGAGCTCTTGTCCGATCTCGATCTGCTCGGTGCCCGTATCGGTGTCGAATACGACACTCACGGCATGACGGGCCGCATCGCTCGCCTGCTCGATCATCAGCTTGCAAGTTTCGGACAGATCATCGATGCCTCTTATCTTATAAGTCGTCTGCGTCTGACGAAGAGCCCGGCGGAAATCGCCCATGTCGAACGCGCTGCCGCACTGGCCGACGATGCCCTCGACGCAGCCCTGTCTGTGGTCAAGGCCGGCGCGGACGAGTCGGATATTCTAGCGGCCATGCAGAGCGCCGTCTTTTCGGGTGGAGGCGATTATCCCGCCAACGCATTCATCATCGGCTCGGGCACGGAAGCCCTGCTTTGCCGCTACAAGTCCGGTCGCCGCAAGCTCGACGCCAATGACCAGTTGACGCTCGAATGGGCCGGTGTCGATGCCCATTATCACGCTGCCATGATGCGCACGGTCGTCATCGGCACTCCCAGCCATCGCCACCGCGAGCTCTACAGCGCCTGCCTGGAAACCCTGCAGGCGATCGAAACGATCCTGATGCCGGGGCATACTTTCGGCGACATCTTCGACATGCACGCCAAGATCATGGACGAGCGTGGCCTTGCCCGCCACCGGCTGAACGCCTGCGGCTACTCTCTCGGCGCCCGCTTCTCGCCGTCATGGATGGAGCACGAAATGTTCCATATGGGCAATCCCCTGGAGATCCAGGAGAACATGTCGCTCTTCGTCCATATGATCATCATGGATTCCGACAGCGGCACCGCCATGACCCTCGGACAAACCTATTTGACGACCTCACAGGCGCCAAAAGCCCTTTCTCGCCACCCTCTCGAATTTCTTAACCGTTAGGGGCGTAAGATAGCGATCCTGGACGGTAAGACCGTCGGGAGAAAGGATCGCGTCTATGGGACTGGTCAGGATAACGTTGACTGTCGCCGGCTTTTGCCTCGCGCTCTCCGCCTGCAATACCACGGACGCCCTGACGCCGCCCGAAGCCATCGGTGATGTCAGCTCCAGCCCGGTCACACAGCGCGACGTCGAGCGCATGGCGTCGGCACCCCAGCGCCGCCAGCTTTATCAAGGCTCACAGGAAAGCTACGGCTACCAGCAGCAGACCTCCCAGCAAGCTTATCGGCCACAAAGCTACGGCGGAGGCGGCACGCTCGATGAGCAGGCATCCGCACTGAAATCGAACGGCACCAACCCTTACGCCTCCCGCCCGCTCGACGGCTCCCAGACCGCGTCCATCGCTCCGTCTAACAATCAGTTTTCGGAGGCCGACGAACAGCGCGAGGCCGACCGGCGCCTGTCGGACGACCCACCGCCACAGCAGCAGCAGCAGAGTGCAGACGATCCGCAACCGGAACAGCAGCAGCCGGATCAACAGGCGTCGCTGCCGGCCGCGGCCGGCGGTAACAGCGTCCGCTTCCTGCCGATCATCGGCGCTCCCGTGGAGGCCGTCACTCCGCTGTCGCGCCAGCTTGGTGCCGACGCCCGTTCGCTTGGCCTGACGATCAAGAGCTCAAGCGATTCCAGTGCCGCCTATATTCTCAAGGGCTATCTTTCCGCCTTTGAAGACGGCCCGCAGATTTCCGTGACCTACGTTTGGGATGTACTTGATAGCAATGGCAACCGCGTCCACCGCATCCAGGGTTCAGAAAGCGCGCCTCTGAAGCGTGGCGACCCTTGGTCGGCCGTTCCTCCAACGGTCATGCAGAAAATTGCCACCAAAACCATGTCGGAATTCAATTCCTGGCGCGAATCCAACGGTGGATAGCTAAAAGCTTTTCAGAAATATGAAGCTAACGTGTCTCTCCCTCTTGCATTCGAGAGCAAGGCGGTTAAAAGCGCGGCTATCAGGTTGGTAATAGGCGGGCCACAATGAAGGTTTTCGCAGGCAATTCGAACCGGCATCTTGCCGAAGCGATCTGCAATTATCTCAACGTTCCCTTGGGAAGAGCTAGCGTCCGTCGGTTCGCCGACCAAGAGATTTTCGTAGAGATCCAGGAAAATGTACGCGGCGAGGATGTGTTCCTCGTGCAGCCGACGTCCTTTCCGACCAACGATCATCTTATGGAACTGCTGATCATGATCGATGCGATGCGCCGCTCGTCGGCACGGCGCATAACCGCGGTCATCCCCTATTTCGGCTATGCCCGTCAGGATCGTCGCGCCTCGGGGCGCACGCCGATCTCGGCCAAGCTGGTGGCCAATCTGATCACCGAGGCCGGCGCGGACCGCGTGCTGACCCTCGATCTGCACGCCGGCCAGATCCAGGGTTTCTTCGATATCCCCACGGACAATCTCTATGCGGTTCCGATCCTGACGCGCGATATCAAGGCGAATTACGATATCGGCAACGTGATGGTTGTCTCGCCCGATGTCGGCGGTGTCGTGCGCGCCCGCGCCCTGGCAAAACGTCTCGACTGTCTGTTGGCGATCGTGGACAAGCGCCGCGACCGCCCGGGTGAGTCCGAAGTGATGAACATCATCGGCGAAGTGGCCGGGAAGGATTGCATCCTGATCGACGATATCGTCGATTCCGGCGGCACGCTTTGCAATGCTGCCGAAGCATTGCTCGCACAAGGTGCGGCAAGCGTTACCGCCTATATCACTCATGGCGTTCTCTCCGGCGGCGCGGTGACCCGCGTGGCAAATTCGAAACTGAAGGAACTGGTAATTACCGATTCCATCCAGCCAACGACCGCCGTACTTTCGGCGCCGAATATCCGCGTCATCACGACGGCGACCCTCATCGGCGAAGCCATCAACCGCACCAGCCAGGAAGAATCGGTTTCAAGCCTGTTCGACTGAGCCTTGGGCCTGCCTTAGATGACCTTTGCTCCGGCAGGATGCGACTGTTTCCATGCGAGCAGGCCAATGCCCAACAGCCCCGAGATGAAGACGGCCGCGCCCGATCCCATGATCGAAGGCCCGATGCCGAACCACGCAAACAGGGTTGGCGACATCAGGTAGGCCAGAAGCAGGCCGGTGAATATCGCGCACATCAATAGACGATAGATCTGCGCCAAACGATGCGGCTCGCAGCGCGTCTGCATCAGGTGCAGCGTGGCAAGGTTCTCGAAGGGACCATTGATCGCCGCAAAGCAGGCAACGATCATCAACCCGATCCGATCATGCATCAGCGGCAGCAGGAAAACGCCAGATCCGAAAATGAGCTTCGCCACGATGATCCAGACCACCGGCCGGCGCGGCTTGACGCTGCCGAGGATCAGATTGGTGGTCAGGTTGCCGACGCCGTAAGCCGTCATCATCAGGCTGTAGTCGGTCAACGGGTTGGCGCTGGTTTCGCGCAAGTGCAGGATCATGCCGAGCAGAATGCCCATCGCCCAGGCAACGTTTCCCATCAGGTTGGTGAAGAGGCCATAGAGGATTGCCGCATGGCCCCGCGCTGCGCGCCACCCACCAAGAACGCCGTCCACCACGGCCGCCATTCCGGAGAAATCCCGGCGCCGCGGCGCCGTTGGAAGTTTCGCCACCGCCAGCCACACGGCAAGCGCTGACAATATGAAGGTAGCAGCCGTGACCGTGAAGAACTGAGATTTCGGCAGGAGCCCATTTACAAGCGCGATCAGGCTCGGACCGAGAATACGCGCCATGCGGCGGGTGGCATCGAACAAGCCGTTGGTCGCATGCCGGACTTCGGCATCGACGGCAATCACCGGCAGAGTCGCCTGCAGCGACGGATCGAACGTCGACGTCAACAACGCGATGCTTCCGGCAAGCACGATCAACAGCGGCAGGCTCATCAGATGCAGAAGACCTGCCAGGGACAGCATCAGCAATAGAGCCGCACGCATCAGATCGGCCGTAATCATCGTCGTGCTGTGCCGCCAGCGATCCGTGACGATGCCGCCGAACAGGCTGCCGAACAGCAGCGCGCCGGACTGCAATGCGGAGACATATCCCGCATCGCGGCCGATGAAGTCGGCCGCAATCCAGACGACTGCAACCATGTAGAATTCGGAGCCTGTAGCCGCCAGCACCTGGCCGGCCCATAGGAGAGAGATCGAGCGCTGGCTCAGCGGCTTCAGGACAAACATGATCGCATTCTGACTTCGGAGTGGCTTACTTCATGACCTGCCCGTTGACCGTCACGTGACCGTCGTCGGAAAGATCGATATCCCAGCGCGAGCGTCCATCGGCATCCGTCTTGGCAAAGCCCTTGGCCATCATCAGGCCGAAGGAGAGCTGAGACAGATCCTCCTTGGTCTTTGCGGCCTCCTGGATGGCGGCGATCGTCTTGTCGAGATCTCGGGCAAGAACCGTCATCTTCATGGCGACGCGGTCCTTTTCGGTCAGCCAGCCGCGCATACTGCCCGACGCCTCGACATCATAAAGACCCGAGACAGCGCTGATCTTCGGGAAGTTGATGGTCATCGTCCCGTCGGGGAACATGGCCTTCTGCAGCTTCTCGTCCAGGGCTTTATCGCTCTCCGGGTTCTTCAAATCGGCTTGCTGGAACACATCCGCCAGAGCTGAGAAATTCAGATTCGGCACCTGTACCTGTATATCGGCCGTATCGGGAATGAAGGCGGCATAGTCTTCAGGGATCAGGCCCGTCTCCAGGGCAAGCTTCTCGGCATTCAGGCCGAAATCGGCGTTCATGGCATTGGCTGGCCCTGCTACCTTGAAGAAATAGCCCATCTTCTGCAGGCCGCCGTTGCCGAATGGCGTCGTGACTGCAATGTCCTTGATCGCGACGGACTCCTCGAAGGAGCCGACAATCGGCATCGCATCCATCAGCAGGGCCTTGACCGCCTTGCTGTCGGCATCGGAAAGCGTCTTCTCATCCTTGTGTTCGGAGACGAATTGCAACAGCGAATTCACCGCCTTCAGCGGCAGCCTGGTCGCGCCAGCCTTGAAGTCGATCGCCGCGATCTTGATTTCTCCGAGCGTCGCATCGTCGGCCGAAATCTTGTCGTAGAGCGATTGCAGGCTGCCGTTCATCTTGAGATCGAGCCTGCCCGGCTCACCGCTGTCTGCCGATGACAGGGTATAGACGATACTGTCGGCCGTCGCGTCATTCTTCTGGACGCTCTTATCTGCGTCGGTGGTCTTTGTCGCGATGGTGATGCCGTTGCCCTTCATATCCATGGAACGCAGATAGTGAAGCGCAGGGTCGAACACGCCCTGGAAGGTCGATGACGCCAGGGCATAGCGAAATTCGGTGTCGGGACCGCTGCCGGGCTTGGACTTCGCAGTGATATCGAAGGCATTGTTGCCTTCGATGTTCCAGGGGCCGCTATCGAGCGGCG
This sequence comes from Rhizobium sp. AB2/73, assembly GCF_020871915.1. Classification (NCBI taxonomy): domain Bacteria; kingdom Pseudomonadati; phylum Pseudomonadota; class Alphaproteobacteria; order Hyphomicrobiales; family Rhizobiaceae; genus Rhizobium; species Rhizobium sp. AB2/73. The sequence goes on from NZ_CP067071.1 coordinate 2,137,372, forward strand.
TCGCCAGCATCATCAAGGGCTTAAGGCCGCTGATGGTGAAATCGCTCACGTTCAACTTGTCGAGCAGCTTCTGCACATCATAGGTGACTTCATAGTGCGTGCTGACCGGCTTGACCGAAATCGCACCGCTCTTGGCGATATCATCAGGCAGGAAATAGGTCAGATTGCCGTAGAGAGCCTTGGCACCTTGCTCGCTGACGTCAGCCGCCTGCACAAGGCCGGCCACGCCGGCGGCGAGAACAGCCGCCGTGGCAACCGCTTTGAAACGCATAATTCACCCCCAAATATGATGGAAAAGAAACGTGGAAATCTGGAAAGACCCGAGCGGCCTTTCGCATGGAACTTTGTCATCGCCCTGATACATGGGCTTGCCCTCAAACCTCAAGGCTTCTTCATCACCTGTCCGTTGACCGTCACCGTCCGGTCTTCATCCATGGTGATGTCCCAGCGGAGACGGCCGTCCGGGTCAGTCTTGGCAAAACCCTTGGCGGCGAGCAGGCTGAAAGAAACGCTATTCAAACGAGGCTGAGCTTTGGCGGCCTCCTGAAGTGCTGCAACCGTCTTGTCGAAGTCGCGCGCCAGGATCGTCGCCTGCAGCGAAATGCCGGAATGCGGCTTGGTGGAGCCCTTCAGCGCGCCGGAAACCTCGACGTCATAGACGTCAGACTTTGCGCTGATCTTCGGGAACTCCAGCGTTCCGTAGCCACTCGGAAACATCGTGCGTTTCAGAGCCTCGCCGGAAACCGGCGTCGCCCGTGTTGCAATCGCATCGAGCCCGGCATCGATGAGACCGGCAAAGTTGATATTGGGCACGCCGAGCTGAACGTCCAGCGCCGCGGGCAGGAAGGGCGTAAAGGCAGCCGGCACGAGATCGGCATCGGGGGTGAACTGCTCGGCCCTAACCTCGAGATTGACGTTCGAAGCCTTGGTCAGTCCGTCCATCTTGAAACTATAGTCGATGCGCTTGACGCCGACCTTGCCCCTCTCCGTTGCAACCAGCGCGTTGTTAACGGTCACGGTCTTGCCGAGCGAACCGAAAACCGGCAGGGCCTGATGGACCAGCTGCTCGAACTTCTCGCTGCCGCTTTGCGACAGCTGCTTAGCCTTTACGTGTTGAACGAAGAAACGGATGAGCGCGCGCAGATCCTTCACCGGCAGGCTTGTCGCCGTGACATTGGTATCGACGCTATCGGCGCTAAAAATGATGGGCGAAGCGTCCGGACGCACAGTGAACTGCTCACGCAAGCGCTGCAGCGTTCCTTGCAATTGCAGGTCGACCTTGCCGGCTTCGCTACTGTCGGTGACCGTATGGGCAAAGGAGGCGCTGTCGATTGTCGCATCGATCTTGCGCCCGCTTTTCGGGCCGCTGCCGGCGCTCGAAAATTTCATGCCACTGCTCTTGATGCCCATTGACCGCATCACTTCGATGGCAGGGTCAAAAATGCCGTCGAAAGAGCTGGAAACGATCGAATAGGCAATGTCCGAAGTCGGCGAATGCAGGGCGACATCGAGGCTGTTGTCGCCCGTCAGATGCCACCGTCCCTGTTCGACCGGCTGCGCAAAAAGCGACAGCGGCTTGAAACCCGTGACTGAAAATGCATTCGAGTTGATTTTGTCGAAGAATTTCGCGAGATCGTAGGTAATCTCATATTGATCGCCGGCCGGCTTGACGGTCACGAAATCGCTGCGTGCAAGGTCCTGCGAAAGCGAATGGGTCAGGATGTTGCGGAGTTCCTTGGCGCCTTGCTCATTGACGTCGGCAGCCTGGGATGCGCCAGCAAGACCCATGGAAAAAACCGCGGCGGCGATTGCTCTGGAACGCATGCCCGACCTCTCCTTCTGACGCCAATCGATTGGATTCGACTGTTGATGGGGCCGAGGGTATATGTCAAGGCGTTGATACACATGCCACCTCAGGCTTGTTCGCGGCAGTTGCAATGTCACCACAAGGCTTCGCATTCCGGGGGTGCTTGCACCTTTGGCCGCTTTGTATTATACGCCACGCGTCCGCGTAGACACCCTTGGAGGCAACGCGGATGAGGCAGGGTACGCCCTCCTCCAGTTCAATCGATACGGCGCATGACCGAGCGAATGAACTCTCCAAATAACCTCGAAAGGAATAGCTATGAGCCACGAAAGCTACGAGCTCAAGGCCGAGGCGCGCGAACGGGTTGGTAAGGGGTCCGCCCGTGAACTTCGCCGCAATGGTCTCATTCCCGCTGTCATCTATGGTGACAAGCAGGCCCCCATTTCTATCGCTCTCAACACCAATGAGGTGACGAAGCGCATCCACGCCGGCGGCTTCCTCACGACGATCGCCACGATCGATGTTGACGGCAAGAAGATCAAGGTTCTGCCGAAGGACTACCAGCTCGATCCGGTCCGTGACTTCACGCTCCACGTCGACTTCCTGCGCGTTTCCGGCAACACGGCGGTCACCGTCGAAATCCCGGTTCATTTCGAAAACCACGAGAAGTCCCCGGGCCTCAAGGCTGGCGGCGTGCTGAACATCGTTCGCCACGAAGTCGAAGTTCATTGCCCGGCCGATGCGATCCCGGAATTCTTCACCGTTGACCTCTCCGGCCTGAAGAGCGGCGACAGCATCCACATCTCGGCTGTCAAGCTGCCGAAGAACGTGACCCCGGTCATCGCCGACCGCGACTTCACGATCGCAACGATCGTTGCTCCGGCGGCCGGCCTTGCTGAAGACGAAGCAGAAGGCGGCGAAGAAGCCAGCGCCTGATTGGCATCTTCTACCTGAAGCATTTGAGACCCGCCTCCCTTTTGGGACGGCGGGTTTTTTCATGTCCGGGAAATAATATTAGAGAAAGTAAAAATAAGAACGTCTTGGATCTATACTATCGTTGATTTCCATTAACCCCACAGTTTCAGCAACATTTAACGGATTCATGAAAATCTGCGCGAAAGAGTTGTAGAAAGCGGCACGCTTAAAATCCGCTGGTCTATGACCGGGGAGCTAACGGAACTATGAGCCATTCGGTCGAAAACAGGTTTTTCGCGATCGTTTGCGGTGCGCTGCTGGTTTTCGTGGCGCCGCTCTTCGTCCTTTTCCTTTTTCTCTCGTCCGAACGCGCCGAAAAGGAAATCAAGGATCACATAACCGTTCTCCTCGTCGCCAATGCCCAGGCCCTCGCAAAGCCGCTATGGGACCTTGACGAAGACAGCGTCACCCAGATCAGCGCGACCACCGTTGCCGAAGGCGCGATCGTCCGTGTCAACGTCCGCGATCTTTCCGGCCAGCTCGACGTCACGCAATCGACCATCCCGAAATCTTACAACGGCAATCTGGAGTCCGTTGACCGGCCAATCATCTACAACGGCGTCGACGGTGCGAAGCGGCTTGGCACCATCACGGTCTATTATCCTCAGCTCGGCCTGTTCGACGGTCTCAAGAGCGAAGAGATCGTCTTCATCTCCATCTTCATCTTCGCCGTGTTGACGGTCTTCGGCGCGGCGCTGATCGGCAACCGCATCTTCGTCATCCAGCCGTTAATGCGGCTGACGCATGCCATCGAGGCCACACGGCGGCTCGGCTCGCGTCATCATGTCGACTGGCAGTCGAACGACGAAATGGGCCGGCTTGCCAGCAGCTTCAACGATATGCAGAGCAAACTCCAGCGCGAGGAAAACGAACTGAAGCTGGCCCATCGCCGGGCGACGGACACCTATAATCTGACGCCCGCCATGCTTTTCTCGCTCGACAAGAATGATTGCATCGCTGCCGTCAGCGACTACTGGCTCGCGGCCACAGGCTACGATCGCGCCGAGGTGATCGGCCGCGAGTTTGCAAGCCTGATCCTGCCGGATTCGCGCATGCAATATATCGAGCGCAAACGCGGCAATCCCGACAGTGCCGCCCGTCTCACCGTGACGGTGAAATTCCTTTGCCAGGATGGACGGATCATGGATGTCCTGATCCTCGAAACAACTGCGATCCAGGACGGTCTGTCGCTCTCCGTCATGACCGACGTCACCGAACTCAAGCAGTCGGAAGACCGTAATCTGCGGCAGGCTATTACCGATCATCTGACCGGCCTTCTCAACCGCCAGGGCTTCGAGAGCGCGCTGGACGCAAAGATCAATGAAGCCGATCTGCGCAGGCGTGAGCTCGCCTGCCTCTTCATCGATCTCGATCGCTTCAAGTGGATCAACGACAATATGGGCCATGCCGCCGGTGATGCGGCACTACGCGAACTGGTATCGCGCCTGCAGAAATGCCTGGCGCCGGGCGATATCGCCGCGCGCCTCGGCGGCGACGAATTTGCCATGCTGCTGCTGGCCGAGAATGCGGAAGCAAGAGCGATCGACATGGCGGCCCTTATCGCCGAGGCGTTCGAGGCACCGTTCATCGGCGATGCGCGCCTCAGCGCCAGCATCGGCATTGCGATCTACCCGCGTCAGGCCGCCAACGCGGCCGAACTGCTGCTGAAATCCGATATCGCCATGTATGCCAAGAAACGCGATGGCAAGAACGGCGCACAAATTTTCGACAACGGCATGCTGGACGATTCCCGCCGCCGGGCCGAACTGGAGAACCATATCGAAACCGGCCTCAGCGAAGGCTGGTTCGAAGCTTATCTGCAGCCCGTCGTGAATATAGACGACCGCTCGATCGCCGGTTTCGAGGCGCTGATGCGTCTGCATCACCCGCAGAAAGGCATCCTGCCACCTGGCCGCATCATCGAGGTCGCGGAGGAGACGGGTTCCATCATTCGCATCGGCAACCGCATCATGGAGAAGGCTATCGCCGATTTTGCTCGCCTCTCTCGGATCGAGGGCATGCAGGACACCTATCTCGCCATCAACTTCTCGCCGCTGCAGTTCGAGCAGGAATTGCCTCTGCGCATTGCGGCTCTGCTGGCGCGTTACGAAATCGCACCCCAGCGCATCGTCGTGGAAATCACCGAGGCCGTGCTCATGGATGACAATCCGGAGACGCGCATGGTCATCAACGAAATCTGCCGCTACGGCTGCCGCATAGCGCTCGACGACTTCGGCACGGGCTATTCCTCGCTTAGCTATATCAACCGCTTCCCGGTCGATATCATCAAGATCGACCAGTCCTTTATCCGCGCGATCAACGATACCGCCTCCGACGTCAGCGCCAAGAGCCGCATGCTGGTCGAAAGCATCACCACGCTGTCGCACAAGATGAACTGCACGGTTATTGCCGAGGGCGTGGAGACCGAGGAGGAATGCGCGACTCTGCGCGCCATGGGTATCGACTATGGCCAGGGCTATCTGTTCTACCGGCCGCTGCATCCGGACAATCTGGTAAGGACGCTGGTCGGCTCGCATCAACATCACCCTTCCCCCGTAGCACAAGCGTCATAGCGATGAGGAACCGCATGCGAAAACCGCTGCTTATGATTGCTGCCAGTCTGTTTTCGCTCACGCTCTTCTCCTCCGTCCACGCCGAGACGATCCATTTCACCACCGAGGAATATCCGCCCTTCAACTATCGCGAGGGTAAGACCGTTGTCGGAGCGACCACCGACCAGGTGCGGAAGGTGATGACCGATGTCGGCGTCGACTATACGATCGACATCATGCCTTGGGCGCGAGCCTACAATCAGGCGCTGATGGAACCCATGACCTGCGTATTCGTCGCAGCTCACAACGAAGAACGCGACAAGCTCTTCAAATGGGTGCAGCCGCTGCTGATCGACCGCAACATTTTAATCAAGCACGGCGGCTCCAGCGTTACCGCCGGCAACATCGCCGAAGCCAGGAAATATCTCGTCGGCACCTGGCGAGAAGATTATACGGAAGCACTCCTGCGCCGGAACGACTTCCCGCGCATCGACGTCGGCAGCGACTTCAAGGCCGCGCTCAAGAAGCTGATGAGCGACCGTATCGACCTGATGCCGATCTCGGAATTCTATTTCGACAAGTTGCAGAAAGAGGGCAACGCCGTGGAGAAGGTGACCCTTCTCTCACAACAGCCCATGGGGATCGCCTGCCACAAGGATTTCCCGACCGGTCTCCTGAACAGGATGCAGGTAGCTCTGAATGCGCTGATTGCCGACGGAACGCAAAGGCGGATTTTCCTGAAGTACGGCCTGCACCTCGGCGACTGACGGCATCCCGCCTTGACTTTGCCGTCAAATCGCTGTGGTGAAGGACATCGGCATTTTTGAAGGGGTGAAGCGCATGCTTCTCATCGCGGGCCTCGGCAATCCGGGCGCCAAATATCAGGGCAACCGCCACAATATCGGCTTCATGGCCGTGGATGCGATCCACCGCCGCCATAGCTTTTCGCCCTGGTCGAAGAAATTCAAGGCGGAGATTGCCGAAGGCGAACTCGGCGGCCAGAAGGTGCTGCTCATCAAGCCGCAAACCTTCATGAACCTCTCGGGCGAAGCCGTCGGCGAAGCCATGCGCTTCTACAAACTCCAGCCATCCGATCTCGTCGTCATCTATGACGAGCTCGATCTGCCGGCCGGCAAGGCGCGGCTGAAGACCGGCGGCGGCCATGGCGGCCATAACGGTATCAAATCCATCGACGCCCATTGCGGCAAGGACTATCGTCGCCTCCGGCTCGGCATCGGTCATCCCGGCGCCAAGGAACTGGTGCACAATCACGTTCTCGGCGATTTCGCCAAAACGGATCGAAGCTGGCTGGAGCCGTTGTTCGACGCGCTCGCCGACAATGCCGACATGCTGGTGCGCGGCGAGGATTCGCAGCTAATGAACAAGATTGCGCTTGCCCTCGGCGGCAAGGCGGAAGACGACGCGCCCAAGCCGGAAAAGAAGGCGCCTGCCAAGTCCCACATTCATCAGGCACGCAATCATATCAAACCGAACATTCCCGAAACCGGTCCCATGGCGGAAATGCTGAAGCGGATGTTCGGCAAGAAGGACAATTGAGATGTCGGAAATAGCGGTAGAAAGTGTGGCGGATATCGTCATCCGGTCGGTCGCGATGGCGGACCTCCCGACGCTGCTTGCACTTTACCGGCACCTGCACACGGAAGAACCGATACTGGACCTAAGCCTCGCGGAGAGCCGCTTTGCGGAAATCCTCGCGCATTCCGGTATGACGATCTTGGCCGCCTTTGACGGCGACAATGCCGTCTCCTCGGTGACGCTGACCGTCATCCCGAATCTCACGCGGGGCGGCGCGCCCTATGCCCTGATCGAGAATGTGGTAACCCATGCCGACTATCGTCGGCGCGGTCTTGCCGGCACGCTCATCCATAAGGCGTTCGCAAGCGCCTGGGAGAGGAACTGCTACAAGGTCATGCTGCTGACCGGCTCGAAAAATCCGGCTACGCTGCGTTTCTACGCCAATTGCGGCTTCAAGCAGGACAAGACCGGCTTCCATATCCGCCGGCCCGCGCAGTGAGAGCGGGCGTTCCTATTCTTCCGGCTCGGTCGTAAACATCAGCGGGAAACCGGCGCTCTTGGCAAGATCGACCGCCTCCTGCGCCTTCGTCTCGGCAATATCGCGCGCACAGACCATGACGACGCAAGTGCCGAGCTTGTGCGCGGTCATCATGACGCGATAGCCGGTCTCCTCGCTCATGCGGAAGACGGCCTTCAGCACCATGATGACGAACTCCCGCGGCGTATAATCGTCATTCACGAGAATGATCTTGTAGAGCTTCGGCCGTTCGACCTTCGGCTTCGTTTTAGTCTTCGGTTTCAGGACAACATCATTGTCACTCATCGGCATCACCGTTGACGACAGGGAAAGAGGCTTTGGGCTAATAGGAAAATTATAGTGCAGCGCACTACACGCTTCAAGGACGACAGCGCCTCTCAGGTAATACAAAGGAGTATTCGAGCGACTTCTGCCTCTCTTTCGGCAGAAAAAAGCCTCCCTGCCCGCACAAGACTTGACCCGCAACGGCCCTTCCCCCATAGGCACAGCAAAGATTTTCAAGATATGGACAAGGTGCCATGGGTTTCAAATGCGGTATCGTCGGGCTGCCGAATGTCGGCAAGTCCACTCTGTTCAACGCGCTGACCAAGACGGCGGCGGCACAGGCGGCCAACTATCCGTTCTGCACGATCGAGCCGAACACGGGCGAAGTCGCGGTTCCCGATCCGCGCATGCGCAAGCTTGCCGACATCGCCAAGTCGAAGGAACTGATCCCGACGCGCATCTCCTTCGTCGATATTGCCGGCCTCGTGCGCGGCGCGTCGAAGGGTGAAGGACTCGGCAACCAGTTCCTCGCCAACATCCGCGAAGTCGATGCCATCGTTCATGTGCTGCGTTGCTTCGAAGACAGCGACATCACCCATGTCGAAGGCCGTATCAATCCGGTCGCCGATGCCGAGACGATCGAGACCGAGCTGATGCTCGCCGATCTCGAGAGCCTCGAACGCCGCACCGAGCAGACGCGCAAGCGCGCCACCGGCAAGGACAAGGAATCCATGGCGATGCTGCCGATCATGGAAGCCTCGCTGAAACTGCTGCAGGAAGGCAAGCCGGTGCGCACCCTGCTCTCGAAGCTCGATGCCGAAGAGATCCGCATCCTCAAGAGCCTGAACCTGCTGACCTCGCATCCGGTGCTCTACGTCTGCAACGTCGCCGAAGGCGATGCCGCGACCGGAAACGAGCATACGGCGGCTGTGGCTGCCATGGCCAAGGAGCAGAATTCGGAGGTCGTCATCATCTCCGCAGCCATCGAGGCGGAAGTGGCGCAGTTACCAGACGAAGAGGCAAAGGAATTCCTTTCCGCGCTCGGCCTCGACGAAGCTGGCCTCGATCGCCTGATCCGCGCCGGCTATAAGCTCCTGCACCTCATCACCTATTTCACGGTAGGCCCGAAGGAAACGCGCGCCTGGACCATCGAACAGGGCACGAAGGCTCCGCAGGCCGCCGGCGTTATTCACTCGGATTTCGAGCGCGGCTTCATTCGCGCCAACACGATCGCCTATGACGATTACATCGCCTACAACGGCGAAACAGGTGCCAAGGAAGCCGGCAAGGCGCGGGACGAAGGCAAAGAATACGTCGTCCAGGACGGCGACGTCATCCACTTCCGCTTCAACACCTGATAGCCTTTTTTCTTGCCGGCGCCTAAGCAATTCCAGGAAAAGTGCGAAGCGGTTTTCCGTCCGGAATTGCGTTAAAGCAGGAGGATAGAGCGTTTTCGCGATTCGAAGAAAAGCGGAAAAGCTCTATCGCAGCGCCGGCAATCTCGCTTGCATGCCGGCAGGCAGACGTCGCACGATGAGGCGGCGCAGATCGGCCCAGCCGATGCCGATGACAAGCACGACCAGACCGACGATCATCAGCACCAGGAAGCCGACCTTGTCGAGGCCGGCATTGTTGTGCCGAAGAATGGCAGCGGTCGCAAGGCCGAGCGATACGAGCCCTGCGGTCACGAAAACGCGGCGGTCGATGACAAGTCCGATCAGCATCATCACCAGCACGGCCACAAGGACGGTTACCGCCTGCAGATAGCCCCCGAAGAGGGCATCGGTGAGATTGGTGAAGACCATGCCGCTGCTGGCGAGCTCGAGGCGCAAGGCCAAGAGGATCGTCGAATAAAGCAGAGCCGGCGCCGTTGCGAGGTGCAGCCAGAAGGCCACGTCGGACCGGCGCGTAACTCTCTGCGGATCGCTGAGATCATAGCGCATCGCCAATACAAAGCTGCCAAGCGCGGTCACCAGCAAGATCATCATCGTCTGGATGGGGTAATCCGCTGGCACATTCGAAGAGCCAGTTACCGTGCCGGCGACATAGAAGACCGCGGCGAGAAACAGGCCGAACAGCGAAAACAGGAATAAGGCCAGCGACAGCGGGACGCGGTAGCGCCAGTAAAACAAGGCCAGCGACAGCGGAAATGGCGCCACCAGCACGATTGCGCCGATCGTAAAATTATCGCTCAGCGTCGGTGTGGAACTCACATAGCTGACCACCATGTAAAAAATCCAGACAACGAGCGCGACGGTCAAGACCACGGCCGGAAGCGCCAGCCGCTGTCGGCGCACCAGGATCTCGGCCAGAACGACGATTGCCAGCAAGGGCGCATAACGGTTCGCCAGCCCCCATAGCCCGATGAGCAAAACGACGAGGCCGATGGTGATGAGCACATCGTGAAAGCCCCGCACGAAACGCGGCGCTTCCGTATCTTCCAGAGGATTGGGATCATCCGGAAAACGCGGTGCCGAGAGACCCTGTCCGGTCGGCAACGCACCGATGTTCCTGTCCGCCAGATAGGGCAGCAATCTCTCGGCCTGACTGGAGGAAATGATCCCCGCGCCGGCTGCCTCTTCCAGTGCCACTTTGAGTTCGCTCATTCCAGCTCTCATACCATCCTGCCAAGACCCAAGCCTCAACATATCGCCGGCATACAATCAAGGGCTGTCGGCGGCCAATAGACAGTCACCGTCGTCCCTTCCTTATATTGACCGTGAAAATGCTTGCGCCAGCACCGCGGGCCATGCGATTGCCGATAAACGAGAGGTGGAGGACGACAGAAGATATGACGAAATTCGTCTACGAAGACTTCCAGCCGGGACGAGAATTTCCGCTCGGCCCAAAACATGTAACGGCGGCGGAGATCATCGAGTTCGCAAGCGAATTCGACCCTCAACCGATGCATCTGGACGAGGAAGCCGGCCGTGCCAGCATTCTCGGCGGCCTTGCCGCTTCCGGCTGGCATACATCGTCCATGTTCATGCGCATGATGTGCGACTCCTATCTCCTTGCCACCGATGCCGAAGGCGCGCCCGGCATCGATTTCATGGAGTGGAAGAAGCCCGTTCTGGCCGGAGATACACTCTCTGGCCGGTCCATCGTCATGGAGATGCGCGCCATGCGTTCTCGCCCAGGCATCGGCATCGTCAAGTTTCGCCACGAGGTCGAAAATCAGCGCGGCGAACTGGTCTGCCTCGGGGAGAATGCGGTCATGATCCGCATGCGCAGCGTGGCGGAGATTTCGGCATGAAGATGAGCGACCTCTACGCCGTCGGCGAACGCATCGACATCGGCAGCCATACCTTCACGCCCGAGGGCATCGTCCATTTTGCCTCACGCTTCGACCCGCAAATCTTTCATATGGATGCGGAAGCGGCCAAGCATTCCTTGTTCGGCGGTCTCTGTGCCTCGGGATGGCATAGCTGCTCCATGTGGATGCGCAGCTTCGTCGATTACTGGAAATCCGAAACGGCAAGACTGACCGCCGAGGGCAAGACGCCGCCCGTTCTCGGCCCCTCGCACGGCTTCACGAAGCTGCAATGGCTGCGGCCGGTCTTTGCGGGCGATACCATCAGCTATGGCGTTGCGATCCTTGGCAGCCGCGCTTTGGCCTCGCGCCCGGGCTGGACGCTCTACACACTCGCTTGTGACGGAATAAACCAGGATGGCTTGCCGGCCCTACGGTTCGAAAGCACGGTGCTTGCCTCTGAATAGCGAGCTGCGGGGCCGTTCATAACGGCCCTCGCCAATCTTCCGAACGCAGTCAATGACCGGAAAATTCCACCAGTGTGTGAACCGGCACGTCAAGCTCCTCGAGCTTCTTGCGGCCACCAAGGTCAGGCAGGTCGATGACGAAGCAGGCGGCAACCACTTCGGCGCCGATCTGGCGCAGAAGCTTCGTAGCGCCGACGGCGGTTCCGCCCGTCGCGATCAGGTCGTCGACGAGGATGACCCTCTCACCCGGATTGACCGCATCACGGTGCATCTCCATTTCGTCGACACCATATTCCAGGCTGTAGGCGATGCGGACGATGTCGTGCGGCAACTTGCCCTTCTTGCGGATCGGCACGAAGCCGGACGACAGCTGATGCGCCACCGCCCCTCCGAGAATGAAGCCGCGCGCTTCCATTCCGGCGACCTTGTCGATCTTCGTGCCGGCGTAAGGCTGCACCAGCGCATCGACGGCACGGCGGAATGCCCTGGCGTCGCCAAGCATCGTCGTGATATCGCGAAAGATGATGCCGGGCTTGGGATAATCCGGAATGGAGCGGATGCTGGCGGCAAGCTCCGAAGCAATAGTGTTCATCAAATATAGTCTCTCAGGCTGTGATAGGGCCGGTTGCACCCTATCAATACCAGGGTGCTATACCAAACAAAAAAGGCGGCCTCGCCGGGCCGCCTTTTCTCGATCATTGTCGCGATGCTCAGTGAGCGCCGGCCTTTGCATAGACGGAACGCTTGGTGAGATAGATCAAGATCGAGAAGATCAGCAGGAATACCATGACCATGAAGCCGAGGTGCTTGCGATCTTCCAGATGCGGTTCGGAGGTCCACATCAGAAACGCAGCCACGTCGCGCGCATACTGGTCCACAGTCTGCGGCGAGCCGTCGTCATAGGTCACTTGGCCGTCGGAAAGCGGCTTCGGCATCGCAAAGGTCGCAGCCGCATCGAAATACGGATTATAGTGCGAGTTCTGCGGCACCTTGAACCCGGCCGGCGGCTCTTCGTAGCCGGTCAGCAGCGAGTAGATATAGTCCGGCCCGCCTTCCTGATACTGCGTGAAGATGTCGAAGATGAACTGCGGGAAGCCGCGCTCGATTTCGCGTGCTTTGGCAAGCAGCGACATATCGGGCGGCACGGCCCCGTTGTTGGAGGCCGCGGCAGCCTCGTCATTCGGGAACGGCGAGTTGAAATGGTCGGACGGAAGCGCCTTGCGGCTGAACATTTCACCCTGAGGGTTCGGGCCGTCCTGCACTTCGTAATTGGCAGCAAAGGCCTTCACCTGTGCTTCCGTATAGCCGAGGTCTTCCAGCGTGCGGTAAGCCACCAGCTTCATCGAATGGCAGGCGGAACAGACTTCCGTGTAGACCTTGAGGCCACGCTGCAGCTGCGCCTTGTCATAATAGCCGAACGGGCCGGAGAAGGTCCAATGCTGCTCGCGCGGCTCCTTCAGCGGATAATGCGGCGTCTCTGCTTCCGCGGCAGGCTTCGTTTCCGCAGCGATCACGGCGGCGGTCGAGAGGCCGCCGATGAGCGTCAGGGATAGAAGGCCGACAACAAGTTTTTTCATCGTTTTCTTCCTCTATCGCCGGTTATGCTTGAACCGAAGCGGCAACTTTACCGCCCTGTTTCTCAAGAACCGCTTCCGTAATCGAATTTGGAATGCGCCTCGGTGTCTCGACAATGCCGAGCACAGGCATGATGACGAGGAAGAAGAGGAAGTAGAACAGGGTCGCAAACTGCGCAGCCGTGGTGTAGATGCCTTCCGCGGGTTGCGAGCCCAGCCAGCCGAGCAGGATGGCATCGGCGATGAACAGCCAGAAGAACAGCTTGTACCAGGGACGATAGACGGCCGAGCGGATCTTCGACGTATCGAGCCAGGGCAGGAAGAACAGCACGATAATCGCGCCGAACATCGTCAGAACGCCACCGAGCTTGGAGTCGATCGGGCCGATGTTGAAGGTGATCGAGCGCAGCATCGCGTAGAACGGCAGGAAGTACCATTCCGGAACGATATGAGCCGGCGTCTTCAGCGGGTTGGCCGGGATGTAGTTATCGGCATGACCGAGGAAGTTCGGCAGGTAGAAGACGAAATAGGCGAAGACCAGCAGGAAGATGGAGACACCAAGCGCATCCTTCAGCGTCGCATAGGGCGTGAAGGCGACAGTGTCGGTCTTCAGCTTCACTTCGACGCCGGTCGGGTTCGTCTGGCCGGTCACATGCAGCGCCCAGATATGCAGGATGACGACACCTGCGATCATGAACGGCAGCAGATAGTGCAGCGAGAAGAAGCGGTTGAGCGTCGGATCATCGACGGCGAAGCCGCCGAGCAGGAAGGTCTGGATCCAGTCGCCGACCCATGGAAAGGCCGAGAAAAAGCCGGTGATGACGGTCGCACCCCAGAAGGACATCTGGCCCCAGGGCAGAACATAGCCCATGAAGGCGGTAGCCATCATCAGAAGGTAGATGATCACGCCGAGAATCCAAAGGATTTCGCGCGGCGCCTTATAGGAACCGTAGTAAAGGCCGCGGGCAATGTGCAGGTAGACGGCCACGAAGAAGAAAGATGCGCCGTTGGCGTGCATGTAGCGCAACAGCCAGCCGTGATTGACGTCGCGGACGATCTTTTCGACCGAGTTGAACGCAATCGCCGTGTTGGCCGCATAATGCATCGCCAGCACGACGCCGGTCAGGATCTGCAGGACCAGCATGACCGTCAGCATGGCGCCGAACGTATAGGCATAGTTCAGGTTGCGGGGAACAGGATAGGCGATGAAACTGTCATAGACCATACGCGGCAGCGGAAGCCGCGCGTCTACCCATTTTTCGAGCCCTGTCGATGGCTCGTAAGACGAATGACCACTCATGATTCAGCTCCCCCTCAACCGACCTTGATCTTCTTTTCCGACGTAAACGCATATTGCGGGATGAAGAGGTTCTGCGGCGCAGGCCCGTGACGGATGCGACCGGCGGTATCGTAGACCGAACCATGGCAGGGACAGAACCACCCGCCATATTCACCTGCCTGGCCGAGTGGAATGCAACCCAGATGGGTGCAGACGCCGATCATAACGAGCCAGTTTTCCTTGCCCTCCCCGGCCGAACGGGCAACGTCGGTTGCTTGTGCATCGGACGGAAGATTGGCATTGCGAGCGATCGGATCCTTCAAGTCCGAAAGCTGCGTACCCTTGGCATCGTCGATTTCTTTCTGCGTGCGGTTACGGATAAAGACGGGTTTACCGCGCCACTTCACCGTCAACGACATGCCGGGCTCAAGGCTCGACACATCGACTTCGATGGATGCAAGAGCAAGTGTCGATGCGTCCGGACGCATCTGGTCGATAAATGGCCATGCGACGGCAACTGCACCCACCGCACCGGCCATACCTGTCGTCAAATAAAGGAAATCGCGACGAGTCGGCTCGCCGCTGGACTCAACTGTCGTACTATGCTCGCTCAAAGCTGCACATCCTCTTCCCGCAAACCACGGCAAAACCGCGGTACCCCTCTCACTAACGGCGAATCAATGCGACCATAATTCCGCCATAGATTCCTCCGTAACCCGCTGCGTTCTAAGCTTGATCGCAAATTATGTCCAGTCTTGGCAAGGGGTCAGGGCACAATGTCGCGGCAAAACTGCGCTGTTGCGTCGCAAGGCTGGAGCCTGAACTCTTTCCGCACCGATGCGAAAAGTTAAACCCATGAAAAATCTGGGGATTTCTGTAGTATCTCCTCATATTGCAAAGCAAAATAGACAATGATTTCAATGCCGCATTGCGGAATGCGGTGTAGTATCACCACTTTCGCCACTCCGTGAGACCTGCGCTTTACCACTTAAATCCAAATGGATTTCCCCCGGGATTTATGGAGGATTGCACTTGCTGTCTTGCGCATACGAAGCAGCAAAAACGAAGCACGAGAACTTCTCATGAGACACACGATTTATTGCGTCCTATGCGTTCTCGCCACACTGGCGGTCGGCATCCTAGCCGCGCGTTACGTCGCCGATTCCTGGCTGTTGGCCTTTTTCGAAAGTCTGCAGACCCATATAAGCCTGTTCGCGATCCTGCTCGCCTTGGTCGCGTTCGCCTTTAAGCGTCACTGGTATGCGCTCTTCCTGACTGCCGCAGGGATCATCCTGCTTGTTCACTCCGTCCTCATGCTGCAGCAATACACCACGTCTTCGCTCGTCGCTTCGGCTGAGGCGAGCGGCGAGCATTTCAGGTTGCTCTCCTTCAACATCGAGGACAGCAATTTCGAAAACGGCCCTCGCATCGCCGATCTCATCATCGCCTCGAAAGCCGACGTCGTCGAAATCTTCGAGGCAGGACCGATCTTTTCCGAGATGGACCGCATCTTGAAAGTCTATCCCAACCGGATCGGCTGCGGCGTGATGACCACCGATTGCGATTCCCTGCTGCTGTCGAAGAGACCATTCCAGACCCAACTCATGCGCAGCCTCGGCAGCCTCTGGGACAATCGCTTCATTCTCGCCACCATCGACATGGACGGCCAGCCCGTGAACTTCGCCTCCGTTCATCTGAGCAAGCCTTATTTCGATGCGTTCCACCAGATCGAGCTCGGTCTCCTCGCTCCGGCCCTTAATGACGTGAAAGGGCCGTTGATTCTCGCAGGAGATTTCAACGCCTCGGTCATCGCGCCCGACATGCGCGACTTCCTGGCGGCAACCGGCCTTCGCCATGCCTTTCCCGAGCCCGCCACATGGCCGATTGCTGCGGGCGCCTATGGGATCACCATCGATCACGTCTTCGCCCGCGCGCCGTTGCGGCTGATATCCGTGAAGCAGATCCGCGACGCCATGGGCTCGAACCATTTCGGCCTGATGACGGAGTTCAGCGTGCCTCGGCAGAAATGATCCGGCGGGTTTCAGGGTGGCTCAATCGGCATCCGCCGCAATGAAACCGCCGGACTGACGTGCCCAGAGTTCGGAATAAAGGCCACCGCGAGCGATCAGCTCGCCATGCGTCCCCTCCTCGATGATCTCGCCCTTGTCGATGACGATTAGCCGGTCGAGCTTGGCTATGGTCGACAGCCTATGCGCGATCGCAAGCACGGTCTTGCCCCTCATCAGACCATCCAGATTGGACTGCAGCACGGCCTCGGCTTCCGAATCCAGCGCGGACGTCGCCTCGTCGAGCACGAGAATGGGAGCGTCCTTCAGCATGACGCGCGCGATCGCAATGCGCTGGCGTTGGCCGCCTGAAAGCTTGACACCGCGCTCGCCGACATGGGCGGCATAAGCAGTGCGCCCCTTCTGATCCTCAAGAGCGGTGATGAAGCGATCCGCCTCCGCCCGCTGGGCCGCCTCCACCATCTGCTCGTCGCTAGCGTCGGGCCGACCGAAGAGGATATTGTCGCGGATGGAGCGGTTGAGGAGAGCGGTGTCCTGCGTCACCATGCCGATCGCGCTACGCAGCGACTCCTGCCTGACGGCGGCAATATCCTGTCCGTCGATCAGGATACGCCCGCCCTCGAGATCGTAGAAACGCAACAGCAGATTGACGAGCGTCGTCTTGCCCGCTCCCGAGCGGCCGACGATGCCGACCTTTTCCCCCGCGCGCACGTTGAGAGAGAAATTGTCGATGATGCCGCCGCCACGCCCATAGTGAAACGTCACATCGTCGAAACGAATTTCCGGCCCGGTGACGACCAGATCCTTGGCATCAGGCCGATCGACCAGACCGATGGGCTCGGAGATCATCTCGGCCGAATTTTGAATGGTGCCGAGATTACGCATGATGGCATTGAACTGCGACATCATCCGGCCGAAGAGCATGTTCAGGCGCAGCACCATGCTGAGTGTGAAGGCGACGCCTCCGGTCGAGATTTCACCCGCCAGCCAGAGATGGACGGCGAGCGCGCCGATCGTGGTGATCATGACGCCTGACAGCAGCGCCAGCGATGAGCGCACGCCGGTCAACAATCGTGTGAACGGCATGACGGCCGCCTGGAAGCGGTCGAAACCATTGCGGATGTAGTGGTCGTTCTGCTCCTCCCGGCCAAAGAGCTTCAACGTCTGAATATTGGCGTAGGCATCGACCATGCGGCCGTTCAGCATCGAGGACGCTTCGGCCGCGTTGCGGGCATGCCGGCGGATGCGTGGCACGAAATATCGCGCAAGCAGGGAGAAGACGCCGATCCAGACCGCGATGACCAGCGCCAGCCGCCAGTCCAGCCCGCCGACCAGCGCGATGGTCGATGCGGCATAGATGATGATGAACCAAACGACCTGCAGCAGCGACACAACGAGATCGCCCGTCGCCTGCCCCGCCGACCAGACCTTGGTGACGACACGGCCGGAAAAATCGTTCTGGAAGAATTCGACGGACTGCCTCGCCACATGGCGATAAGCCTGCCAGCGCACGAGATTGAGAAACCCTGGCACGACCACCTGTTCCTCGACCAATGCGCCGAGGCTGACGACAACGAAGCGCACCACGAGCACGACGAAAACCATGCCGAGCAGCGCCGCACCATGGCCGGCAAGCAGCCCCGACCACCCCTCGCCCGGCTTCACCTTGTCAAGGATATCGACGAGATGTCCGACGAACCAGAACAGCGCCGCCTCGAGCATCGCGACGGCACCGCCGAGTGCCGCCATCGCCAGGAAAGGCCCCTTGGCCTGACCGACATAGTACCAGATGAAGGCACCAAGCGACCGCGGCGGCCGAAGATCGCCGCTGCGATAGTAAGGATCAATCCAGGTCTCGAACAGACGGAACACGGAACGGATGAACATGCCAGCGATATAGGGAATTTTGAGACACGCGCAAACTCACGGCCTGCCGCAGAAAGGGTTATATTTTCTTCATGTTCAGCCGCGCACTTGAGTTCCGTTCCTCATCGGTGATTTAATCAAACTTAATCAGAAAGATTGAATCCGATAAATCTATACAAAATCCATCATTCGCCTATTTTATAGCAAGGAATAGGACGCGATCGAAATGAACAACAAGACGGCCGACACGAAAGTTCTGACGACACATGTTCCGCTGTCGTTGGCGGAAAAAGTTGACCAGATAGCCGCTCGGCTGGCGCTCCCGGGGATGGATCGTGAAGCAAGCACTCAATGATTGGGTCGCTCTGCAGGAAGAGCGTCACAGGCTGACACTTGAAGCACTGGCCGATGTGGATGCCGGGAATGTTGTCGACCATCAGCTTATTTGGGATTGGGTGCGCGGCTTGGGCACGTCGGAAGACGAGGCTCAATCCCGTTGATCGAAATCAAGTGGACTGCGAAAGCACAATCCGATTTGATCCGCGTCTACGACTTTCTGGCACCAGTCAACAGGCCTGCGGCAATCAGAGCCGCACAAACTCTTTCATCCGCTCCGCTGCAGCTCCTTCAGCATCCGCGCATCGGGGAAAGACTTGAAGAATCGAGCCTCGCGACGTCAGGCGCATCCTGGTAGGCGCTTATGAAATGCGCTACGAAATTGCAGGCTCGACTGTTTTCATTCTGCGCATATGGCACGGACAAGAAGATCGCTGAAACAATGATGGGGTGCCGAAGCACCCCAATGTTCCCTTCATCACTCCGCCGCCGCCTCAGCCTCCTCGTGATCCGCCAAAAACCCACCCGATTGCCGGCTCCAGAGTTCGGCATAAATGCCGCCCTCCTGGACCAGTTCCTGATGTGTGCCCATCTCGATGATCCGACCCTTGTCGAGAACGACGAGGCGGTCCATCTCGGTCAGCGTCGACAGGCGATGGGCAATGGCAATCACCGTCTTGCCGTGCATCAGCGCGAAGAGGTTTTCCTGGATTGCCGCTTCCACTTCGGAATCGAGCGCCGAGGTTGCCTCGTCGAGCACCAGGATCGGCGCGTCCTTCAGGAAGACGCGGGCGATCGCAATACGCTGGCGCTGGCCGCCTGACAGTTTGACACCCCGCTCGCCGACCTGCGCGTCGAGCCCGGTGCGGCCATGCATATCCACCAGCCCCTCGATGAAGTCCCAGGCATTGGCGCGCTTGGCCGCCTGGATGATTTCCTCGTCGGTCGCGTCCGGACGGCCGTAGGCGATGTTGTCGCGGATGGATCGGTGCAGCAGCGACGTGTCCTGCGTCACCACACCGATCATCGAGCGAAGGCTGTCCTGCGTGACGCCCGCGATATCGTGGCCGTCGATGGTGATGCGGCCGCCCTCCAGATCGTAAAAGCGCAGCAGCAGGTTCATCAGTGTCGTCTTGCCGGCACCGGAGCGGCCGACAAGGCCGACCTTTTCGCCGGCGCGGATATCGAGGGTCAGATCCTCCATGACACCCTTCGCCTTGCCGTAATGGAAGCGAATGTGGTCGAAGCGGATCGCACCCTGCTTGGCCACGATCGGCGATGCTGCCGGCTTGTCGACGATATCGTGCGGCTTCGTCATCATCTCCATGCCGTCGTAGACGGTGCCGATGTTTTCGAAGAGCGCCGAGACTTCCCACATCACCCATTGCGACATGCCGTTGACGCGCATGGCAAGCCCGATGGCAATGGCGATGGAGCCGACGGAGATCGAGCCGCTGAGCCAGAACCAGATCGACAGAGACGAGACGATGAACAGCGCCGCGCAGTTGTTGAAATAGACCGATGCGTGGAACAGCGTCACCTTGCGCATCTGCTTGTGCACGGTATCGAGGAATTCCTCCATGCCGGCCCTCGCATACTTCTCTTCGCGGCCGGCATGGGAGAACAGCTTCACTGTAGCGATGTTGGTATAGCTGTCGACCACACGGCCCGTCATCATAGAACGCGCATCGGCCTGCTGCGCGGCGATCTTGCGCAGCACCGGCACGAAGTAGGCGACGATGGCGACATAGACGCCAAGCCAGACCAGGATCGGAATCATCAGCCGCCAGTCAGCCGCCGCGATGACGAGGATCATCGACAGGAAGTACGTGAACACGTAGACGAAGACGTCGAGGATCTTCATGACCGTCTCGCGCACGGCAAGCGAGGTCTGCATCACCTTGGTGGCGACGCGACCGGCGAACTCATTGGCGAAAAAGGTCATGCTGTGGCGCAGCAGGAAGCGGTGCATCTGCCAGCGCGCGATCATTGGATAGTTGCCGAGCAGCACCTGGTGCATGATGAAGCTGTCGAGGATCGCCGCAGCCGGCAAGCCGATCAGCACCATCGCGCCCATCCAGAACAGCTTGTGCCATTCCGTCTGCAGGAAGGTCGCCTTATCCGCATGTGTCAGCCAGTCGACGATATCGCCGAGGAACTGGAACAGCGCCACCTCACCGATCGCGATCGACATGGTGAGGATGCTCATGGCGATCAGCCATGGCAGAGCCGGCTTGGAATAATGCCAGCAGAAGGCGAAAAGGCCGCGCGGCGGCGTATCCGGCACCTCGCTCGGAAATGGATTTAGTCGGCGTTCGAACCAGCTAAACATTGAAATGCTCCAAAGACTCGACCCTTCGACCACCCACTGCGCTGAAAGATCGCAGACTCATATGGTGGCCGGGTGATAAAACAACGAGGCCATGCCGGCCGCGCAATGACTTAAAAGAAGGGGGTACTTGCGAATACGCGCCTTGTAGCGCCAGTCAAATCCGTGAGTTCACGGCCTGGAGGCGCATTATCACAAACAAGATATCCATCTGTGCCTCCTTCTTTCGCAAGTTGTAGAGCGCCCGTCTTTTAGCGCGACTTTTTCTGTTTGAAAAGCGAAATATGCCTGAAAAATGGGCTGAATCCTTCAATTCTCTTTATGGGAGACATCACAGAAACGAGGGGCACGCGAAAAATCTGAGACAAATCGAGGCGATTTCGCTAGTTGCAGCATATGACAAAACTGCGCATCGCCCTTTACCAACCCGACATTCCCGGCAACACCGGCACGATCCTGCGACTCGCCGCCTGCCTCGGCCTCGGCGTCGACATTATCGAGCCGGCCGGCTTCGACATATCGGACCGCAATCTGAAGCGCGCCGGCATGGATTATCTTGCTGCCGTCACCCTGACCAGGCACGTCAATTGGGAGCGCTTCGAGGCATGGAGGCAGGAAAGCGGGCGGCGGCTGGTGCTGGCTTCAACGAAGGCGGCCCAGCGGTACACGGATTTTGCTTACCGCGACGACGATATCCTCCTCTTCGGCCGCGAAAGCGCCGGCGTGCCGGAGCATGTGCATGAAAAGGCCGATGGCCGCGTGCTGATCCCCATGGTCGAGGGCCAACGCTCCATCAATGTTGCGATGTCGGCCGCCATGATATCGGGGGAAGCCTTGCGGCAAACGCAATGGCCGCCGCTTACCGCACCGGGGCCGCACCGGGGCCGCACCGGGCCTGAATGTCGCACCCGAATAGGCGTTGGCACGCCGGATAAAGTGTGAGAAGCTTGGCTCTGGAATGCTCTAACTCAGGCAGCCTTGGCGAGGTGACCCATGTTCCAGACGGCATTCACGCTTTCCCTCACGCAGTTTGCACGTACATTGAGCCTCCCCGAACGGCTCCAGCACTCCCCTTTGCGCAACCTTGCGCTCGAGGGCCTGCGCCAGCGCAATCTCGCCCTCGACGCCCTCTTCTACGACGTCAAGGTCATCACACCCGAGGAAGCCTTCTACATCAGTGACTCGCTCGCCGCCGAAGGCGCGATCCTGATCGTGCCGCCGAGCGGCCTTGGGGCGCTCACCCTCTGCGAAACCATCGATGAATTCGTCTTGCGCGGCGGCGGCAATGCCCGGGCGCTCGCAGTCGCCGGCATCGGCGGTTCCGCGCTCGGTGCCGCCGCCTTTGCCCGCAACGTGGCCGATGCGATCGACGCGCCGGTCGCGGTCGTCGTCTCAGGCTACGGTATCGCCGACGCCATCACTGAAGTCTTCGGCGGATCGTTTTTCTTCGGTCATTTGAGGGGGCTCCGGCCGCTGCTTGAAAGCCTGGATGATCTTGCCGGCCGGCCGAAGGTTGGAGCCCAGCGCAATGAAACGGCTGCCCGCACCAGCCTGGACACCAGAACGGTACAGGCGCTTCTTGCCGATGCCCGACTCTCCTTCCCTCTGCTGGCGGGCCACTCCAAAGGCAATCTCGTCCTTTCTGCCGCTCTGCATAACCTCTCGAAGCAGGATGAAGGACGAGTTGCTGAGCTGGCGCGGCATACGAAGATCGTGACGATCGGCGCGCGCATCGCGATGCCTCCGGTATTCAACGATGTCATCGATGTCATGGGCGAGTGGGACTGGTTTGGCGAGATCAATTCCCGACGGTTCATCCACGCCGATCAGCGCGTCGCGCATGCATGGCATCACACGAACACCGATTTAGGCGGCCACCTGCCGGTGACCATCACGCTGATGGAGATTCTCGCGGCATCACCCATTGCCGAAGATCAGAAAGCTGGAGAACACCAAGCTGCAAAGCTCGGTGCCGCGACCGAGCGGGCGGCAATACCAGAGACAAAGTCTCCCTCGCCTTCGGCCGGGGGTAATACGACTGCGATCGAGAAGGTCATGAAAGCTTTCTCCCCGAGGCCCATGCCAAGCGCTCAGCCGCCCGCGTTCGGCCCGTCGGATGATCCGCCACCGACCATGCCGCATTGAGCTGACAACCAATCGCCAGCCCGCCTCGGAGAAACGGGAACACACTTCAAGAGCCATCACCCGTCGATGCGAGCGCCGTATCGTCCGGTTCAGTCCGCCGATGGCAAGCGCCGCATGGTGAATTCGATGCGATCGCCGTCGACCTGACGCCAGCTTTCGACTTCGGTCCAATAGGCGGCTTTCGGGAACTCGTTGAACCATTCACGCGCCTTTTCGCGCGCTTCCGGGCGACTGAGACAAAAGGTCTCGCGAACGAATTCGCTCTTTCCACCGGCGGGATGGTCCTGCCGGTAGCGGAATATTCTGTTTCTCAACCCATCCAGGGGCGGCGGTCCAGGTATCTTCATGATAAAACCTCGCCTTTGAGAGAGGGAACATAATACCGCATTGTGAAATTTGCGAGTCGATTCTCCTGCGACGTTGCTGCACTGGCTGCGCCGCAATCTTGCTGATATTCCAACTCACGATACATACGGTGCGAATCGCGGGCCGCCGGCTGCTCGCACCGTCGGAGAGCGTGAATGGAACGACCCAATCTTCCCAAGGGATTACCCGAGGATATTGAAGAAAAGAAAGAGGCAGCGCGACATTGGTTCGAGGGCCTGCGCGACACGATCTGCGCTGAGTTCGAGCAGCTGGAGAACGAGCTGACCGGCCCCCTTTCCGACCAGGAACCAGGCCGCTTCGTGGCCAAGGACTGGCAGAGGGACAAGGGCCAGGGTGGCGGCGGCCGCATGTCGCTGATGGAGGGCCGCGTCTTCGAAAAGGTCGGCGTCCACACCTCGACCGTCTATGGCGAATTCTCTCCCGACTTTCGCAGCCAGATTCCTGGCGCGGAGGAAGATCCCCGCTTTTGGGCTTCCGGCCTGTCGCTGATCGCCCACCCCGTGAACCCGAATGTGCCGGCCGTGCATATGAACACTCGCATGGTGGTGACGACGAGCCAATGGTTCGGCGGCGGCGCCGACCTGACGCCGGTACTCGATCGCCGACGCACCCAGGAAGATCCCGACAGCGCCCTCTTCCACCGCGCCATGCAGATCGTCTGCGACCGCCATGCCGTCGCCGACTACCAACGCTACAAGAGCTGGTGCGACGAATATTTCTTCCTGAAGCACCGCAACGAGCCGCGCGGCATCGGCGGCATCTTCTTCGACTGGCTGCATTCGACGGAGGAAGCCGGCGGCTGGAACGCGGATTTCGCCTTTACCCGCGATGTCGGCCGTGCCTTCGCGATGGTCTACCCGCGCCTCGTCCGCTCGAATTTCAATGAAACATGGACGGAAGAAGACCGTGACGAGCAATTAATTCGCCGCGGACGTTATGTGGAGTTCAATTTGCTCTACGATAGGGGTACAATATTCGGATTGAAGACAGGCGGCAACGTCGAGTCGATCCTATCGTCTCTACCGCCTGTGGTGCGTTGGCCGTGAAACATGTCGTGTAAGCTGGGCGGCGATTTTGTCATCGCGACATGCTGAAAACCTCAAGCGCAGCAAACGATTGAAAGATCGGCATGCGCTTGAAGCGCTCAATATCAAATGATCGGACAACGCTCTGAAATCAGCGGGAGGGATGCCTAAGTGACCTAATGCTCGTTCAATCGGAGGAGGTTGTAATGGCAGCAGAGAAACAAGTCACGGAAGCTTCGAAAGAAAAGAAACTGTCTCGCGCAGTCGACAGTCCGGAATTCATCATTCGACTGGCGGAGGATATGCGGATCCGCAGCGGTTCCGATCTGCCCCTTTCCTGCTTCATCGAGCAGGTAAGAATGCAATTGGCAGGCAAGTCCCCGAAGGATATTGCCCGCTTTGCAGCTGATCGTTCGGCAAGACAGGCGCCGATTACCAGGTATCAGTCGTCGGACTGCTTCAAATCCTGGGCAATGCCGGATTGAATTCTGAAACCGATGCCGGCGAACGATAGGCCTACCGGAGGGCAGAAACCTTTTCTCACCCATCACGTTTAGGCCTTCATGCCCTTCGCGTGAAGTGACGAAAACGACTGAAAGATAAAGGAGGAAGATATGCGACTGTTCGAATGTGGTACGCTCGTGCCCGGCTGTGCCTGGCACACCCGCGCCAAGGATGACGCCGAAGTGGTTCGTCGCGCCGTCGAGCACTTGCGCGAGGCGCATGGCGAAACCATCATCCGCGAAAACATGGTCGACAATATCAAAGCAAGGATTCGCGACGAGGCCAACGCGGCCTGATTGGCGGGCCGGCCAGCCAGCGCCGCCAATCAGGCCTCATTATCAGGCATTGGCCAAATCCTTCAATCGGGCGAGAAGACTCGCCCGGTTTATCGTAAAATTCCCGTCGAGCCATTCTTGCTCGAGCTTGGTCAAAAGCTCGCCCACGCGCGGCCCGGCACTGACGCCCGCCGCGAGCGCATCCGCGCCATTGAGCGGGAAAGTGGGTTTCTTCCATTTTGCCGCCCGTTCCAGCAATTTTCCGAGCCGCGCCACGCGGGCCATTTCCTCGAAATCGCCTTCCGCCTTGCTCCGCGCAACAGCAAGCGCCAGCTTAAGGCGAACCACAATCCCCGCTGGATCGTGGCGATAAAGCAGGCGATAGAAGGCCGCTTCCGAAATATCGTCCTTGACGATAGGCGCATTCGCCCAAGCCTGCAGATAGGCGCCTTCCGCTTTCGAGAGGCGCAGCCGCTCGGCAAGCTTGGCAAGCCTTGCCGCATCGGGCGGCAAAATGGCTGCAAGACGAAGCAGAGCCTCCGGCGGCCAGCCGAGAGCCTGTTCGGCGGCGATCAGCCCAGGAATGGCGTCGATGCCCCATTTTTCGGTTTCCGGCAGCACTTCGGTCAAAATGCCGATCTGGCGCATCCAGAGCAGCGCCCTGCCCGGGTCCAGGGCTGCCAGCAGCTTCTTCATCTCGGACCAGACACGCTCGGCCGAGAGTGTTGATATCTTCGACTTTGCGGCGGCACAGGCGCGCAAGCCATCGGCATCGGGACGGCCGCTGCCATAATAGGCGAAGAAGCGGAAGAAGCGCAGGATGCGCAAGTGATCCTCGGCAATCCGCGTCGCAGCATCGCCGATGAACCTGATATTGCGGCGTTCCAGATCGGCAAGCCCGCCGACGAGATCCACGACCTCGCCATCGGCGGATGCATAGAGCGCATTGATCGTCAGGTCCCGCCGCTCGGCGTCGGCCTGCCAATCCTGGCTGAAGGCCACTACGGCGCGCCGCCCATCCGTCTCCACATCGCGTCGCAAGGTGGTGATTTCGAACGGCTTTCCGTCGATGACCAGAGTGACCGTACCATGCGCAATGCCTGTTGGTACCGCCTTGATTCCGGCCGCCTCTGCTCGTTCCACAACCGTTTCCGGCAAAAGAGTTGTGGCTATATCGATATCGGCGACGGGCAGCCCCATCAGGCTGTTGCGGACGGCACCGCCGACCACGCGCCCCTCGCCGCCATCGGCATCGAGCAGCGCCAGCACCCGCTGCAATGCCTCATCGCGAAACCAGGCCTCATCGGCAACGGACGTCATGTATAAAGCCTTTCATAAAGCGTGCGAACGATGCCCGCGGTAATGCCCCAGATCATGCGCTGCCCATAGGGCATGCGGTAGAAATGGCGTTCAGTCCCCTGCCAAAGCATCGTATCGGTCACGTGGTGGCCGGGGTCCATCAGGAAGGAGAGCGGCACCTCGAAGGCATCCTCCACTTCGGTCGGATTGAGAGCCAGATGAAAGCCCGGCTTCACCACGGCGAGAATGGGCGTGATGCGAAAGCCGGTCGCTGCGAGATAATGCGGCAGCCGCGCCACTGGCTCGATGAAGATGTCGGCCAGCCCGATTTCCTCGCCGGCTTCGCGCACCGCCGCCATTTCCGGCGAGGCGTCCTCCGGATCGATGGCACCACCCGGAAAGGCGATCTGACCGGAATGCTTGCGCAGCGTCGAAGTTCTAAGCGTGAAGATCACCTTGGCATCGTCGCCGCTGTCGACGACAGGCACCAGCACGGCGGCGTCCTTGAGCTTCAGATCCGCGACCTGTGAAATGGTCTCGGGATTGAGAAGATGATCGCCGTGATCACGCCACGCAAGCTCCACCGGCCCACCACTCTGGTGGAGGGCGCGACGGCGGAATTCATCCGCGGAATAAAGGGGAAATTCATTCATCGAGTCAGTGCATCCAGTTCGGCAACCGGCATGACGGGAAATATGGAGCTGCCGGAACGCACGCAGAAGATCTCTCGCCCGGCAATCACGACGGGCTCACCAAGCTCGATGAGATCATACATGACCGCACGCGTCACCAGAGCCTCAAGCCGCCCGCGGACATGCAGATAAGGCTTCAATTCATCGTTCTCACCGCTGATGACGAAACGGATCGGATGATCCCTGCCCGCCTCAACGACATCGCCGACATTGGTGCGGAAGGTCAGCACCCGTCTGCCCTCACGCTCCGTCACGCTCATCTCGACGGCCACGAACGGCGCATCAACAACGCGGATGCCGACCTTTTCCACAGGCGTCACAAGATAGGTCTTCCCGTCCTCGTCCTTGCGCAGAACTGTGGAAAACAGCCGCACCAACGGCGCGCGACCGATCGGCGTGCCGAGATAGAACCAGGTGCCGTCGGCGCGGATCTCCATGTCGATATCGCCGCAGAACGGCGGATTCCAGCGATCGACGGGCGGCAAACCCTTCTTGGAGCCGCCGCTATCGCCAGCCGCACGCGAAATCAGCGCCGCGAGGCTTGCGGCATCGCCCGTTGTCCTGATTTCCTCGGTTGCCATTCTTCTGTCCCGGTTGGTCGTTAGTCAGGAATATGACAGTTCTCACGAGATAGTCATTTGAAACGTGCTTGTCAGCGGTCTTGCTGGCGATAAGTTGTATTGATTATGAGGCAAATGTGTAACGTCTGCGAATCGCGCGCACCGTTTTTCTGCCATTGGAGACGCAAATGGGCATGATCAAATCGACCGAAACGAGCCTCGACGAGCAGGCCATTATCGCCTCAGCCGAAAAGGCACTGGGCGATATCGCCCGCGTCCGCGAAGAGGTGTCGAAGGTCATTTTCGGTCAGGAAAGCGTCGTGGAAAACACGCTTCTGGCCGTGCTCGCCGGCGGTCATGCCTTGCTTGTGGGCGTACCGGGTCTCGCCAAGACGAAGCTCGTGACGACACTCGGCGCCGTTCTCGGCCTCGCCTCCAACCGCGTGCAGTTCACGC
This sequence comes from Rhizobium sp. AB2/73, assembly GCF_020871915.1. Taxonomy (NCBI): domain Bacteria; kingdom Pseudomonadati; phylum Pseudomonadota; class Alphaproteobacteria; order Hyphomicrobiales; family Rhizobiaceae; genus Rhizobium; species Rhizobium sp. AB2/73. The sequence goes on from NZ_CP067071.1 coordinate 2,165,518, forward strand.
CGGACCTCATGCCCTCGGATATTCTCGGTTCCGAAGTCATGGACCAGGACGAAACCGGCCGCCGTTCCTTCCGTTTCGTCAAGGGTCCGGTCTTCGCGCAATTGCTGATGGCCGACGAAATCAATCGCGCCTCGCCGCGCACGCAGTCTGCTCTGCTGCAGTCCATGCAGGAATATCACGTCACCATCGCCGGCCAGCGATACGATCTGCCCGCTCCGTTCCACGTTCTTGCAACGCAGAACCCGCTGGAGCAGGAAGGCACCTATCCGCTGCCGGAAGCCCAGCTCGACCGTTTCCTACTGCAGGTCGATGTCGATTATCCCGAGCTTGCCGACGAGCGCCGCATCCTGCTCGAAACCACTGGCTTGAGCGAGGCAACGCCGCAGGCGGTCATCGATGCCGAACGCTTGCTCGAAATTCAGCAGCTCATCCGCCAGATGCCCGTCAGCGACGGCGTCGTCGATGCAATCCTGTCGCTCGTGCGTTCGGTCCGCCCGGGCCAGGGCAATGCCTCGACGGACAAGCACGTCGCCTGGGGTCCTGGCCCCCGCGCCGGCCAGGCGATGATGCTTTGCGCCCGCGCCCGCGCTCTTTACGAGGGCCGGCTTGCACCGTCGATCGACGACATTCATGCACTCGCCGAGCCAGTATTGGAACACCGCATGGCGCTGACTTTCGCAGCCCGCGCCGAAGGCATGTCCGTACGCGATGTCATTTCAGGGCTGGTCAAGCAGTCGAAGTCGTAACCCGGATGTCGAGGAGAGTATAGCGCGTGGCATCCATCGGACAGATCATCAGACCGACCTCAGGCAATGATGCCCTCTCCCGAGCCCGCAGCCGCGCCGCCCTCGTGCCGGATTGCCTGGTCGAAGCCAAGCGCATTGCCAACACGGTCATCGCCGGATGGCATGGCCGGCGCAAGCGCGGCATCGGCGAGAATTTTTGGCAGTTCCGCCCTTATACCGAAGGCGAAAGCCTGTCGCGCATCGACTGGCGGCGCTCGGCGCGCGACGATCATACCTATATCCGTGATCATGAATGGGAGGCAGCGCATACGATCTGGCTCTGGGCCGATCTCTCCCCATCCATGATGTATAAATCGACCTATGGCCATGTGTCCAAGGAGGGCCGCGCGCTCGTCCTGATGCTGGCGCTGGCGGAAATCCTGTCTCGCTCTGGCGAGCGCATCGGCTGCCCGGGCATTATGGAGCCGGTTTCGACCCGCAACGCTGCCGAGCGTCTGGCTGCGGCTCTGATGCATACGCCGCTCGAAGGCGGCCTTCCGCAGACAGCGATGATCCGTGGCTGGAGCGATATCGTGCTGATCGGCGATTTTCTCGACGACGCCGATAGCGTCATGGGCAGGATTGGACCTTTGGCCCGCCGCGGTCTGCGCGGTCATGTGATCGAGGTTGCCGATCCCGCCGAAGAACTCTTTCCCTACAGCGGGCGCACCGAATTCAGCGATCCCGAAACGGGCTCGAAGCTGATCGCCGGCCGCGCGGAAAACCTGCGTGACGATTATCAGCGCGCCTATCTGGCGCGGCGCGAAAATCTCGGCCAATCGCTGCGCCATCTCGGCTGGACCTTCGTCAGCCACCGCACCGACCGCCCGGCTTCCGAAGCGCTGGTCGCCGTGCACATGTATCTCTCAGGCATGCCCGCGAGGGTCGCGTCTGGAGGCCAGCCATGAGCGGTCTCTCCTTCGCATTCGCATCGCCGGCCATCTTGGCAGCGCTCATTCTGCTTCCTGCGATCTGGTGGCTGCTGCGCCTGACACCGCCGCAGCCGCGCACCGAAGTATTCCCGCCGCAGCGCATTCTGGCTGCTGTCCTCAAGCGCGAGGAAACCCCGGCGCGCAGCCCGTGGTGGCTGACGCTGCTGCGCATGCTGCTTGCCGCCCTGGTCATTCTTGCCATCGCCAATCCCATGTTTAATCCGCGCACCAACACGCTGTCGAGCGGTGGCCCATTGGTGCTGATGATCGACAATAGCTGGGCAAGCGTCTCCGACTGGGAACGCCGCGTGCGCACGGCCGACGCGCTGATCGACGATGCCGACGCCAAGGGCATTCCCGTTTCGATCGCCTTCACTGCCGAACAGAGTAACGATGCAACACCCGGTGCGGCGACATCAGCTCGCGACAAGCTGCATGCCATGAACCCGCAGCCGTTGGTGCCGGATCGCCGGCGCGCCGCCGACGCCGTCAAGGCGGCGCTCAACGGCATGAAGCCCGGTACTATCGCCTTCATCTCCGATGGCATCGAGAGCAGGGACAGGGACGATATCGTCAGCCGCCTTGCCGCGCTGCAGCCGAGCGAGCTGCGGCTGATCGAGGGCGACGGCCGCGATATAGTCGCGCTCACTGGCGCAGCCAATACCGCCAGCAACATGACCGTCACAGCCACACGGCTGAACGGCAATGGCTCGATGCGCCTCGGCCTGACGGCGCAAGACAATCAGGGACGGCCAATCGCCGCCGGTTCGCTTGACTTCGCGGGCGGGCAGACGGTTGCGACCGGCTCCATTGCAGCGCCCTTCGAAATGCGCAACGATTTCGCCCGCATCAGCATCGACCGCCAGGCAAGCGCCGGCAGCGTCTATCTGCTGGACGATGGTTTTCGCCGTCGCCGCGTGGCGCTCCTCTCCGGACAGGCCGCCGACGAATTCCAGCCGATCCTGTCGCCGCTCTATTATATCCAGCGCGCCCTTCAGCCCTATGCCGATCTCACTCAGCCCAACAGCGCCGATCTGGCAAAATCGATCCCCCAATTGCTCGCGGGCAATCCCTCCGTCATCATCATGGCTGATGTCGGCCGCCTGCCGCAGGAAACCTACGCACCGCTGCAGAAGTGGATCGAGAATGGCGGTACGCTCGTCCGCTTCGCCGGGCCGCGCCTTGCCGCAGCCCCCGCCGACGATCCTTTAGTCCCGGTCACATTGCGGCAGGGCGAGCGCACCTTCGGCGGCGCTCTTTCCTGGGCCGAGCCGCAGCCGCTTGCCGATTTCCCCTCTTTCGGCCCCTTCGCCGGCATGCCGAAGCCGGATGATGTCCTGATCAAACGGCAGGTTCTGGCCGAGCCGACACCGGATCTCGCCGAGCGCACCTGGGCAAGCCTTGCCGACGGCACGCCGCTGGTGACCGAAAAGCAGATGCAGGCCGGCCGTATCGTGCTCTTCCACGTCAGCGCCGAGCCACAATGGTCGGATCTGCCGATATCAGGCGATTTCGTCGAGATGCTGCGCCGTATCGTACAATTGTCACGTGCCGGTGGCGTGGCTCCGGGGCAAGCGGCTGCCTCGAAGACAAGCGAAGCAATGCCACCCTATCGACTCCTGTCCGCCAAGGGCGTGTTGACCAGCGAGATCGGCAGCGCCCGCCCGCTGGAACCAAGCAACAAGGGAGCCGCAGTCGCAAGTTTCGACAACCCGCCCGGCCTCTATGGTTCCGAAGAGGGCTTCAGCGCGCTCAACACCCTGCCGAGCGGCGCAGTGCTCAAGCCGCTGGATACCTCGGCGGCCGGTGCTGTCGCGCGCGAAGGCCTTATCGGGGGCGAGGCCTGGTCGGCAAAGCCGATCCTCTTTACCCTCGCCTTCCTCCTGCTGCTCGCCGACAGCATCATCGTACTGTTCATGAACGGTGCCTTTCCACGCCTGGGCAGATCGGCCAAGACGATTGCGGGCGGCACGGCAATGCTACTGCTGGCTGCCTCGCTCGCCATGTTCCTTCATCCGGCACATGCACTCGCCGACGATTCCAAACCTGGCGACGATGCCATCTTCTCGCGGCTCGACAAGACGCATCTCGCCTATGTCGTGACAGGCGAAACGGACGTGGATCACATTTCGGAGCGCGGGCTTGCCGGCCTCTCCGACTATCTCACCTATCGTACGACGCTCGAACCAGGCCCGCCGGTAGGGGTGGATCCTGCCAAGGATGAACTCGCCTTTTACCCGCTGATCTACTGGCCGATTTCAGCAACCGCGCCAATGCCGTCCAACGACGCCATCAACCGCATCGACGCCTATATGCGCAACGGCGGAACCGTGCTCTTCGATACGCGTGACGCCATCGACACGATGGGCGACACTTCGTCGCCGAGCCCCAACGGCCAGCGACTGCAGCAGATCCTTGCCAATCTCGACATCCCTCCCCTGGAGCCGGTGCCTGCCGGCCATGTGCTGACCAAATCCTTCTACCTCCTGTCGAGCTTCCCCGGCCGCTATGCAGACAGCCCGCTCTGGGTGGAAGCGCGTCAGGATGCCCGACGCGACGCAAACGCGGTCGCCACCTCCGACGGGGTGACGCCGATCATGATCACGGGCAATGATTTCGCCGGCGCTTGGGCCGTCGGCGATAACGGCTCGCCGCTGCTGCCGACCGTGCCTCCCGACGAAACGCAGCGGGAATATGCCTACCGCACCGGCGTCAATATCATGATGTACATGCTGACCGGAAATTATAAGTCCGATCAGGTTCACGTTCCCGATATCCTGCAACGCTTGGGGCAATAATATGAATATCGGTTTTGCCCCCTTCCTCCCCTGGCCAGTGCTTGCCGCTTTGGCGGTGCTGACGCTCGCCATCGCGGCGCTGGCGATCTACAGGCGTTTGCGCGGCGGTTGGATACGCGCTCTGGCGGGCATCGCCCTGCTGGCGGCACTCGCCAACCCGGTGCTGATGCAGGAGGATCGCGATCAGCTGACGACGGTCGTGCCCGTCGTCGTCGACCGCAGCCTCAGCCAGCAGACGCCGGAACGTGCGAAGATGACGGACGAAGCCCTGGCGATGCTCAAGGATCGGCTGGCGCAATTCCCCCGCATCGAGCCCAGGATCGTGGAATTCCGCGATCCGGCGGAATCGGAATCTCCGTCGACACGGCTTTTCTCCGCTCTCTCCTCGGCAATCGCCGACGTCCCGCCCGCGCGTATCGGCGGTGCCATCTTCCTGACCGACGGCCAGATCCACGACATCCCCGGCGTCAATCAGCAGCTCGGCTTTGACGGGCCTGTCCACGGGCTGATCACCGGCAAACCGGACGAATTCGATCGCCGCATCGAGATCGTGCGTGCACCTCGCTTCGGTCTTGTCAACGAAGAGCAGCAGCTCGTCTTCCGTGTCGTCGACGATGGCAAGAGCCCCGGCGGCACGGCAGCGGTGACGGTCAAGATGAATGGCGACGAGATCGCCACCCTGCAGGCGACGCCCGGCCAGGACACGCCCTTCAGCTTCAAGGTGCCGCGCGCCGGCAACAATGTCCTCGAATTCGCAGTCGCCGAAGTGCCTGGCGAAGTCACCGGCATCAATAATCAGACAGTCCAGCTGATCGAAGGCATCCGCCAGAACATGCGCGTCCTGCTCGTCTCGGGCGAGCCGCATGCCGGCGAGCGCGCCTGGCGCAACCTGTTGAAATCGGACGCCTCGGTCGATCTCGTGCACTTCACCATCCTGCGCCCGCCGGATAAGCAGGACGGCACGCCGATCAACGAGTTGTCGCTGATCGCCTTCCCGACCCGCGAGCTTTTCGTCGACAAGATCAGCTCTTTCGACCTGATCATCTTTGACCGCTATCAGGATCGCCAAAACGTCCTGCCCACGATCTATTATGATTACATGGCGCAATATGTCGAAAACGGCGGCGCCTTGCTGGTCGCGGCCGGCCCCGAACATGCCGGAGGCAGTTCGATCGCGCTGACGCCGCTTGCCTCGGTGCTGCCGGCCGAGCCGACAGGTCAGATGATCGAAAAAGCCTTCTATCCGCGCCTGTCCGACCAAGGCAAGAAACACCCCGTCACGCGCGGGCTGGATGGCTCGGAAACCGAGCCGCCACGTTGGGGCCGCTGGTTCCGCAGCGTCGACGTGGAAAGGCCGCAAGGCCAGACCGTGATGGTCGGCGCTGACGATAGTCCCTTGCTGGTGCTGAACCGCGTCGGCCAGGGGCGTGTCGCCATGCTGCTCTCCGACGAGGGCTGGCTCTGGGCACGCGGCTTCGAAGGCGGCGGCCCACATGTCTCGCTCTACCGCCGCATCGCCCATTGGCTGCTGAAAGAGCCGGCACTGGAAGAAGAGGCCCTGACGGCCAATGCCGCCGGGCGCACGCTGCAGGTAACGCGCCAGACGATCGGCAACGATCCCGGCCCCGCTACGATCAAATTGCCTTCCGGCCAGACGGAAACCGTGCCGCTGAGGCAGACCCAACCGGGTCTCTATCAAGCCGAGAAGCATATGAACGAAATCGGGCTCTACCAGATCGCCAGCGGCAATCTGTCGACACTCGTTCATATCGGCGCAATCGATGCTCCGGAATTCAAGGCGATGATCTCGACCACCGAGACACTGAAACCGCTGGCACAAAAAACGAAGGGCCTCGTCACCCGCGTTGCCGCCGCAAATGGTGGCGTGACGGTGCCGCAGGTTCTGCCGGTGCGCGGCGCCGTTCGCGTCGCCGACGATCAGCGCCTGACCATCCGCATGACCGACGAAACCGTGCTGAAGGGGATCAATACCCTGCCGCTCTTTGCAGGCTTTGCCGGCCTTGCCGCCCTTCTCTTTGCTTTCTCCGCCACATGGTGGCGCGAAGGACGATGAATGTGATGAAGATCGAAGTGACCGATACGCCATCCGAAGGCGAGCTCGCGGCCATCAGCGAGGGATTGACGGCGTTCAACACCATCGACGTCGGCCCGTCCGGCCGGCAATCCCTGGCCGTTCTGATCCGCGACGATGCCGGCAAGACCATCGGCGGCATATCCGGCTATACCGCCTGGGGATGGCTGTTCACCCAATGGCTTTTCGTACCGGAAAGCCTGCGCGGCCAGGGCATGGCCGGCAAGCTGCTGGACGCGGCGGAAGCGGAGGCGAGCGCGCGGGGCTGTTTCGGCGCATGGATCGATACCTTCAATCCGCAGGCGCTGAAAGCCTATCAACGGCAGGGCTATGCCATCTTCGGCGAACTGCCGGATTTCCCGGCCGGTCGCAGCCGATTCTTTCTGAGGAAGACGTTGTCGCCCCGCTGACATCAAGCAGGGCGATTTTTCGTTGATGGCGCCTCAGACAGCGATCGCAGTGAACTGTACGACATCATCCAGATCGTCGTCTTCGGCTTCCATGGCAGTAGCGGAATCATCGCGCCACGCGATTAAGCCATGCAGCCGCGCATGCGTATCCCCGGCAATCGGCACGACCAGCACCCGGTTTGGGTCGACAGGCCCCGGGAAGGTCAGTGCGTTGTAGGCGACCTTCTCGAAACCGAGCGGGCAATAATAGGGCGGATCGCCGATCAGGATGACGGCTTCCGATCCCTTGCGCCGAGCGGCCGCCACCGCGATCCGCACGAGCTCGCGGCCGATCCCCTTGTTCTTGTGGGACGGACGCACGGCAAGTGGGCCGAGCAGGTGTCCCTTAACCGATCCGGCCAGCACCGGCGTCATCCGCACGGAAGCGATTGTCTCGCCATCATCGGCGCAGATGAAGGACAGCAACCGGTCATGAGGCCCCTGCTCGCGAATGCGAGCAGCAGCACGGGTAAACCGGCCCGGACCGAAAGCTTCTTCGTTGATGAGTTCGATAGCAGCGTCGTGCGACGCATCCTCAGTGAGGTAGACCAGATCGTGCTTGTACATTAGCCCAGAAAACCAGATAGACGGACGATATTGTTCCCGAAAGCGCTCATGGAGCGTTCAAGATCATCGGCGTCGTCGCAGGCTTCTGGTTACTTTCATGACAAGGGGTCCTTAAACTGTGAAAAGCCGGATAGCAGGAAATATTCGGCGCGTCCAATGCAAAATGCATCCTGCCGTTCATTCATGCAGGATCGTGCTGGCATCGTGTCTTTTCTGAAGCTTCACGCCGCCACATGAGCTCGCCGACAGCACCTATGACGCAGTGTTCATCATTTGCCGTCTCGAAATCCGGCGCGCATGCCGTATCTCTAGATATATAGTTTCGGCAGTTTCCCGAAAGGATCAAGCAATGGGCATGTTGGTGGACGGCGTCTGGCATGACGTCTGGTACGATACCAAGGAGACGAAAGGCCATTTCAAGCGCGCCGCGTCGCAGTTTCGAAACTGGATCACCGTGGACGGCAGCGCCGGCCCCACCGGCACCGGCGGCTTCAAGGCAGAGGCCGGACGCTATCATCTCTACGTCTCACTTGCCTGCCCCTGGGCGCATCGAACCCTGATCTTCCGCAAGCTGAAAAAGCTGGAGGAGCTGATTTCCGTCTCGATCGTCGATCCGCTGATGCTGGAAAACGGCTGGGAATTCAAAGGACAGGATGGCGGCACTGTCGACCATCTCTTCGGCGCGACGAAGCTCTGGGAGGTCTATGTCAAGGCCGATCCGCATTATTCCGGCCGCGTGACCGTCCCCGTTCTCTGGGACAAGCAGACCGGCACGATCGTCAACAATGAGTCCGCGGAAATCATCCGCATGTTCAATACGGCCTTCGATGGCCTGACCGGCTCCACGGCGGATTTCTATCCCACCGATCTGCAGGCCGATATCGATGCATTGAACGAGCGCGTCTACGATACGGTCAACAACGGCGTCTACAAGGCCGGCTTTGCGACGACGCAGGAAGCCTATCAGGAAAACGCACTCCGCCTTTTCGAAACCCTCGATATGCTCGATGAGCGACTGGCGCCGCAGCGGTATCTATTCGGCGATCGCGTGACGGAGGCCGATTGGCGGCTGTTCACGACGCTGGTTCGTTTCGACGCCGTCTATGTCGGACATTTCAAATGCAACATCCGGCGCATTGCGGATTATGCCAACCTCTCGGCTTATCTCCGGGATCTCTATCAGATCGGCGGCGTTGCCGAGACGGTGAACATCAGGCACATCAAGAACCACTATTATCGCAGCCACAAGACCATCAATCCGACAGGCATTGTGCCGATCGGGCCGGAACTGGATTTCGATCGCCCGCATGGGCGCGAGCGGCTGGCAAAGGCTGCCTGATCCAAGCGTCGGAGACTACCAATAGCTGGAGGGAGCCGATACCCCCTCCAACTCTCTCAGCCGGCGATAGGTGGCCCTGGTCGTGCCTGGCGGCAGCGCATCGATGGGAAAGAAGCCGCTTTCGACGATCTCGCGATCCGGCTTGCGCGGCGAGGTCTGGGTAACCTCGACGCGATAGAAGACGACGTGGTCGCGCTTGCTGGTGTGATTGTTGAAATAGACGTGGAAGAGCTGCGGCTTGCCTGAGATCGCCAGATTGCCTTCCTCGCGCAGCTCCTTCTCAAGCGCCTGCTCCACTGTCTCATGGCGTTCGACGCCGCCGCCGGGCATATGCCATCCGGCGATATAGGAATGCCGAACCAGAAAGATCCGCCCTTCGCGATCGAAGCAGGCCGCACGCACGCCGATGGTCATGCTGCGGGTCAGCACGAAATAGACATGCAGCGCCCGGCCTAACAGACGCACAGCCAAACTCTGCCTTTCGTCGCGTCGATTGTCTTCGCTCATGCCTGAACCCCGGCGTCGCGATCTACAATTGGATTGGGGATGTATTTGTTTTGACAATAGAGTGGGCTATGTCTCATCCCATGTTCAAGCTCGCGCATATTTCCGATGTTCACCTTGGTCCACTGCCACGTCTTTCGATCAGAGAACTCGCCTCCAAACGCATTACCGGATTTGTGAACTGGCACCGGAACCGGCGCAAGCATCTTTTTGGCGATACGCTCGATCTCCTTCTTGACGACATCAAGGCGAGGCAGGCCGATCATCTCGCCGTAACCGGCGATCTCGTCAACCTTGCGAGCGGCATGGAGATCCAGACAGCAGCCGCGTGGCTGAAGACCGTCGGCGATCCTCTCCACACCTCAGTCGTTCCCGGCAATCACGATGCCTATGTGCCCGGCGCCTACGAAAGGGCCATGCGCTCCTGGTATCCCTATGTCCGCGGCGACGATGCTCCTGCCGAATGGCAGGAAGACCAGCACATTTTCCCCTATCTGCGTATCCGCGGTCAGGTCGCGCTTGTTGGCTGCTCTACAGCCGTCGCCACCCCGCCCTTTGCCGCAAGCGGCTTCTACTCCTCACGCCAGGCGCGCGAGACGGTCAATATTCTGCGCGCAGCGGGAGATGCCGGGCTCTTTCGCGTCGTCATGATCCATCACCCGCCCATTCGCGGTGCAACCAGTTTCTACAAGCGGATGATCGGCATTCGCCGTTTTGCCGCCGTCATCTCGACCGGCGGCGCCGAACTTGTCCTGCATGGCCACACACATCTCAACACCTTGCATTGGCTGCGCGGCCACATGGGCCCGGTCCCGGTCGTCGGGATCGCCTCAGCATCGCAAGGGGTCGGCGGGTTGAAGCCGCGCGCGGCCTATAATCTCTTCACCATCGCCGGCCGGCCGGGCGCCTGGGAACTGAAGGCGGAGCGTTACAGCCTCAGCGACGACGGCAGCGGCGTCGACCCCGAAGGCTTCGATATTCTGGCGACATGATGAGCCTTTTAGCGTCGTCGTGCGCATCGTTTTGGTAGCGTTTTCTAAGATACGGGGCTACAATCGAAGCATTGGAATCCCGAAATGCGGCATGGATTTTGAGGTCATGACAAAGGAGCACCGCATGCCGGTTTTCGGAGCCTGTATCCGGCCGGTTGCGGCTTCTTGTAGGGCTCGGACCAGCGCCGGGACAAGACCGGCTGACACATTGTGGGATTACTGCGGTAAGAATGACAGTCAAACGCGCGGGTGCTTTTGAAGACTTGCGAAACGGCACGGAAATGGTTCATACCAGCACAGGACAATTATTCCGCTCGCATCACCTTTCTTACGGGGAAGGCTGTGCATCGCGGAAGCAGATTGTCGATGTAACAACCTCCAACGCCTTCCTGGAACGATCATGCCAACGCCGGTAGTAGCCACTGATATCAGACGCGATCTGGTCGGCCTTCTTCCGAAGCTTCGCCGCTTTGCGGTGACGCTGACCGGCGATCTCGCCGAGGCGGACGAGCTTGTTCAAAACGTCTGTCAGCGCGGCATAGCCAAGTTCCATCTCTGGAACAGCGGCGGCAAGCTGGAAAGCTGGCTCTATACTATGGCCCGGCATCAATGGGTCGATGAAGCGCGACGCCACAAACTGCGCCCCGCCGCGAAGGGCAGTGCACTGGAACAGGGCGAGCCGATATCCGGCACCCATTTAAATCTCGTAGAAGCCGGCGAAGCACATCGTCTCGTCACATCTTTGCCAGAAGGACTTGCCAGTGTCTTCCTGCTGGTCGACGTCGAAGGGCACAGCTACAAGCAGGCTGCCGACGTCCTCGGCATCCCTTTGTCGGCAGTGATGTCAAGGCTCTCCAGCGCACGCCTTTACCTTGCCTCCCAGGGTCATAGTCGCTCGCCTCGAAGGTTTTAAGCATTGCAGGACATGAAGAAAACGCCGCTCGAAATCCGCTTGTCCGCCTTCATGGATGGCGAGATGAGCCGCGAAGAAAAAGAAGAGTTGGAAAAGCTCATCGCCTCGGATCCGAACGCGCGGCGTATTTTCGATGAGCTGAAGCATGGCTCCGATGTTGGCCGCAAGGCTTTTGACGAGGTTTTGAAGGAGCCGGTGCCGCTGGCGCTCGTTCGCTCCATCAAAAGCGCCCAGCCTCCGAAGACCCGAGATCCCTCTCCCCGCCTCACCCGGCAATCGTTGAAATTGGCGCCCACGGGCAAGCAATCGCTGGCCGCAGCTCTCATCCTGTTCGCCGTCGGCGGCGGCATCGGTTATCTTTTCGGCATGCAGCCAGCTGACGTCCCGGCGAGTCCTCCGCCGACCCCGACACAGGCTATGACACGCAACTGGCTGGATGATATCGCCGCCTATCACCGCATCTATTCGCGCCAGCCGCAGCGTATGGTCGAGCTGCAGGCAAGCCAGCTGGACGAGATCGCCAAGTGGTTGGCGAGCACGGTCGGCGTCAAATTCAATTTTCCGGACCTTGCTGCCGATGGTCTCGTCTTCCAAGGCGCGCGCATGTCCATCGCAGCCGGCAAGCCAGTCGGCCAGCTGATCTACAAGAACCTCGACGGTGATGTCGTCGCCATCTGCTTTACCAAGACGGACGGCGTTGCCGACGACGATTTCAGCGAAACCATCAAGGACGATATCAGCATCGTGTCCTGGCACCGCAACGGCACCACCTATGCGATCGTCGGCCCCTCCTCGGATGCGATGCTCGATCAGATCGCCAATCGGGTATCCTCGGAAATCTGACTGATATCCCATCCGTTTTGCGCCTTGCGGCTGCCGGCCGGCCGATGGATAATAGGCGGCGACAACCGCATGAGCCCGATAGTCTTGCTGGAGTTCCGACATGTCCGACATTCTGCTGACCATTCCTGAAATCGACAGGCGTATCGCGGCGATAAAGGAAAACCTTCGCGAACTGATCGAGCAGGCAGCAGCCTTTTCCGGCGCCGCCGACGAAGAACGGACGTCTGAGCGGATAGCCGAGCAGGAAGAAGAGCTCGAGCGTCTGACGAAGCAGCGCGATGAGCTTGCCAAGGGCAAGGCCTGAGCAAAACTCACCATTGAAGCACATATGCTCGGACGAGTTCGACGCGAGCCGTGGAAAGAACGGCACTCGCCCTTCTATGTCGAACGATCACGATACAATTGCTGCTGACATCGGCGCTGATACACGCTATAGAGGTTGCAGCGACCAATGAGGAGAGCACTCTGATGAAAAATCACGGCACAGGAAACCACCGCTGAAAGGCAGTGCCGTGAAGGGCTGCTTTATCGGCCCCACCATCAGATTGTTATCTTTCGCCCGTGGAGGGCGCTCATGTTTCGTCGCTTCGAAGAGCTTGTCGATCCGTTTCAGAATCATGACGAGCCGCAGCCATCACCCAACGCCTGGCGCTATCTCCTAACCAATCTTCGCCCGTTTCGCACGGTCATGGCAATCAGCCTCGGTCTGACCGTGATCGGCGCCATCATCGAGATCTGGCTCATCGGCTATTCGAGCCGGCTGGTGGACGATCTCGCTGCCGCCCGGCGCGAGGATTTCTGGGCGTCCGAAGGATTCGGCCTGCTCGCCGCGGCCGCCCTCGTCCTGATCGGACGGCCTCTTGCCGGCTATCTCCGCGAAAGCCTGGATGACATCGCGTTCCGGCCGAATGCCGAGACGCTGTTCCGCTGGCGGGCTCACGGCCATGTCCTTCGGCAATCGGTCGGCTGGTTCCGTCAGGACTTTTCCGGTCGAATCGCCAGCCAGGTGCGCGACATTGGCACGGCAGCAACGGGTGCGGCCTATCAGGTCCTGCATACGCTCTCCTTTGTCACGATCTATGTGGCCGGCTCGCTCTGGCTGATGGCCTCGATCGACCCGCGCCTCATCTGGCCCCTGGCGGTGTGGCTGTTTTGCTATCTCGCACTGATGGCCTATGTCATCCCTCGCCTGCAGAAAGCCTCCGCGCAATACCAGGGAGCCTATGCCGAGCTGACGGGCATGCTGGTGGACAGCTATGCCAATATCGACCTCATCAAGCTGTTTGCCGATGCAAAGGCGGAAGACAAGGAAGCCCGTCGTCGTTTCGCTCAAACGCGCGAAACATTCGTCCAGGTGCAGAGGCTCGAGGTGCTGGTCAATTCGAGCATGCTGTTCCTTGGCAGCTTCCTCATTGTCGCGCTCGTTGGCTACGCGGTCGTCCTCTGGCAATCCGGCGGCGCACCACTCGGGTTGATCACGGCATCCCTGGCGCTGAGCTTCCGCATAACCGGCATGGCCGAATGGATGCTGGACGCGGTATCGTCGCTTTTTGCCCATCTCGGCGCCATGCGGCAATCGCTGCTGACCGTCTCGCAGCCGCTTGCAATTACCGATGCCCTGGACGCCAAGCAGCTTGCCGTCACCAAGGGCGAGATCGCCTTCAGGGAGGTCACCCATCACTACGGCAAGGAAGATGGCGGGCTCGACGCCATCTCGCTTCGAATTGAGGCAGGCCAGAAAGTCGGCCTCGTCGGCCGCTCGGGCACCGGCAAATCGACCCTGGTCAACCTGCTGCTGCGCTTCTTCGATCCGGAAGCCGGCATCATCGAAATCGATGGCCAGGATATTCGACAGGTGACGCAAGATAGCTTGCGCCGGCAGATTGCGGTGGTCGGCCAGGAAGCGTCGCTCCTTCACCGCTCCATCCGTGATAACATCGCCCATGGCAATCCCCGCTTTTCGGAGGATGCGGTTCTCGCCGCGGCAGAGAAGGCTGCGGCCAGCGATTTCATCGCGGGCCTCAGGGACCAGGAAGGAAGAACCGGCTTCGATGCGCATGCGGGCGAACGTGGCGTCCAGCTTTCCGGCGGTCAGCGGCAGCGCGTCGCGATTGCGCGCGCTATCCTGAAGGATGCCCCGATCCTCGTGCTCGACGAGGCAACATCTGCCCTCGATTCGGAAGTCGAAGCCGAAATCCAGGATACGCTTTACGGTATCATGGAAGACAAGACCGTCATCGCCATCGCGCATCGCCTGTCGACCATCGCGCGCATGGACCGCATCGTCGTGCTCGACCACGGCCGCATCATCGAGGATGGCACGCATGCGGAGCTGATCGCCCAAAATGGCATCTATGCAACGCTATGGTCGCACCAATCCGGCGGCTTCATCGAAGACGACGAGCCGGTTGCCAACTGATACGCAACAAAAAGTCCCCTCTACAATCGAGGGGCTTGTCAAATCAGAGCTGCAACCAAGCGGGAGCCTTACGCCGCCTTGATGGCGAGCACGCGGTTCGCCGCCGAGACGATCGCCTCGAGGGACGCGGCGACAATATTGGTGTTGATGCCGGCGCCGAAGAGCTTGCCGCCTGGATAGGAGACCTCGACATAGGAGATCGCCGAGGCGTTCGAGCCGTGCTGGAGCGAATGCTCGGAATAATCCTCGACCGACATCGGAATGCCGAGATAGATGGAAAGCGCGTTGATGAAGCCATCGATCGGGCCGTTGCCGCGCCCTTCGATACGCTTCACCTCGCCCTTGTCGGTGATTTCGGCCGCGACGATGCGCTGTCCCTTATGCTCGGGATCGGCGAAGGTGTGGTGATCGACGAAGCGGAGCCGTGCTTCGGGCTGCGTCACATAGCGTTCGATAAAATGCTCGTAGATGCGCTTGGACGGCAATTCCTTGCCTTCCTCGTCGGTGATGCGCTGAATTTCCTCGCGATATTCCACCTGCAGATTGCGCGGCAGATTCAGCCCGTAATCCTGCTGCATGATATAGGCGATGCCGCCCTTGCCGGACTGCGAGTTGATGCGGATGATCGCCTCATAGGTACGGCCGACATCCTGCGGATCGATCGGCAGATAGGGCACTTCCCAAACCGGATCGTTGGCGACCTTGGCGGCCTTCATGCCCTTGTTGATCGCATCCTGATGCGAACCGGAGAAGGCAGTATAGACCAGCTCGCCGACATAAGGATGACGCTCGCCGATCGCCATCTGATTGGAATATTCGTAAACTTCCTTCATGCGCTCGATGTTGGAGCAATCCAGCTCCGGATCGACGCCCTGCGTGAACATGTTCAACGCCATGGTCACGACATCGACATTGCCGGTGCGTTCGCCATTGCCGAAGAGCGTACCTTCGACGCGGTCGGCGCCGGCCATCAGCGCCAGCTCGGCGGCAGCGATGCCCGTCCCGCGGTCATTATGGGGATGCAGCGAAATGATCAGGTTTTCTCTGTTATCGAGATTGCGGCACATCCATTCGATCTGGTCTGCATAGATGTTCGGCGTCGCCATTTCGACGGTCGACGGCAGATTGATGATCAGCTTGTTATCAGGCGTCGGCTTCACGACGTCGATAACGGCGTTGCAGATTTCCAACGCCACATCCAGCTCGGTGCCGGTGAAGCTCTCCGGCGAATATTCGAAGCGATAGCCGCCGCCGGCCTTGGCCGCCATGTCGGTGATCATCTTAGCCGCATCGACGGCGATCTGCTTGATGCCCCGCACGTCCTTGGCAAACACCACGCGGCGCTGCAATTCGCTGGTGGAATTGTAGAAATGCACGATCGGCTTGTTAGCGCCTTCCAGCGCCTCGAAGGTGCGCGTGATCAGTTCCGGGCGGCACTGGACGAGAACCTGCAGCGATATGTCGGCTGGCACATTGCCGTGCTCGATGCACCAGCGGGCAAAGTCGAAGTCGGTCTGCGAAGCCGAGGGGAAGCCGATCTCGATTTCCTTGAAGCCCATATCCAGCAACAGTTGGAACATGCGCGCCTTGCGGTCGTGACCCATCGGATCGACAAGCGCCTGATTACCATCGCGCAGATCGACCGAGCACCAGATCGGCGCCTTGGTGATCACCTTGGACGGCCAGGTCCGGTCGGGAATGTTGATCTGGGGATAGGCGCGGTATTTCACCGCTGCTTCGGGCATGCCTTTGGGGGAATGGCTGTTCGCGTCCATGGTCTCGTCTCTTCCTTTCCCGTCATTTTATCCCGCCTCTTAGCCGATCGGACGCGGCTTGGCGATGATAAATGCGGACCCTTTGCGGGTAAGCTGTCGATTTTAGGGTAAGTCGCGAGGAGCGATGGCCAGCGGGCTTTTCGGCCGCCGGGCGCTCCTCAAAGGACCCGGCAACCGCGCGTAAGGCCGAGGAGGAGAAGCGAGGTAAGGGCGCGCGTATTGTCACGCAGAGCAACGCGCCCACGTGCAATCTGTTCGGAAATCTTTGCCCCAGTCAGCTTCATGGCCGCGCTTATAACCGCCGGATCAAAAAGAAGCAAGCCCTCGCCTACTTCTTCAGCATTTGCACGCCGCGCGACAGCGCCAGCATCAGCCCGCCGGCGATGAGTCCCCAGAAGGCGCCGGAAATGCCGCCGAAGGAAACACCCGATGCCGTCACAAGAAACGTGATGGCGGCCGCCTCGCGCGATTCCGACTGCAGGAAGGCGTTCAAGGCGGAATTGGAGAGCGCGCCGACCAGCGCCAAGCCGGCCACCGCCTCGATCAGAATCGGCGGCGCTAGCGCCACGAAAGCCGTCACGGCACTCGCCAGCAATCCGAGGATCACGTAGCCGATCCCGGCGACAATCGCCGCCCAGTAGCGCCGCCCGGGATCAGCATGAGCGTCCTGCCCGGCACACATCGCCGCGGTGATTGCCGCAAGATTGACGGCATGGCCGCCGAAAGGAACGGCAAGCAGCGAGAACACGCCGGTCACAGCAAACAGCGGACCCGGTTTCGGCTCGTAATCATGCACCTTCAGCACGGCGATACCGGGAATGTTCTGCGATGCCATCGTCACGATGAACAGCGGCAGCGCGATGGACACGATACCGGCAAGCGTAAAGACCGGCTTCACAAATTCGACGGTAGGCAACAGCGAATGTTCCAGCGAGGCAAAGGCACCATCCGGCATCTTCACGCCGAAGGCCAGCACCAGGGCAAAGGCCGCAAGCGCCGCCGGTACCGCCCATAGCCGCTTGAACGACCCAACGACGATCCAGGCAAGGATGATCGGCAAACCGAAGGCAGGATTGAAGGCGATCGCCTTGACGGGCGCAAAGCAGAGGCCGAGCAGCACGCCGGCGAGCATGGCATTGGCGAGCGGCGCCGGGATGGATGCGACCGCCCGGCCAAAAGGCCGAAAAAGCCCGGCAATGACGATCAATATGCCGCAAATGAAAAATGCACCGACAGCCACCGGGAAGCCGCCTTCGATCGCTCCGGCGCTCGCCAGCAGCGCGGCTCCCGGCGTCGACCAGGCAATGCTTATCGGCAGTCTCGTCACCATGCTGAGCACGATCGCGCAGAGACCCATCGCAACCGAAAGCGCCGTCAGACCGGACGCCGCCTGCGCATCGGAGGCGCCGACCACCTGCAGGCCATGAAAGACGACGGCGAAGGAACTGGCAAAGCCGACGAAGGCCGTGAGGCAACCCATGAACAGGCTTTGAACGGAGAAATCTTTGAGCATGGCGATGGAGACTCGAAGAGCGCATGAGGATCGATGGAACGCGCATGGAGCATTACAAGCATCGAGCGTGCAAGTGCTGTTTTCGCGCGAAATGACAGTGTCGCTCAGCAAATCACTCGCGGAATATATCGTGGTCGAGTCATATCGTGTACAAACGTGCATGTTGACTCTCTTATTTATGCACGTTAATGCAAATTCATGAGCAATTCACTCCCATTGTCCCGCCGGGACGTCATCGAAGCGCGGCTTGCAGAGGGCCGGCAGATCGTTGCCGCATCTCTGGCCGCCGAATTCAACGTGTCGGAAGATGCCGTGCGCCGCGATCTGCGGGCACTTGCGGCAGAGGGCAAGTGCCGCCGCGTCTATGGCGGCGCTCTCCCTCTCCTGACGCCGTCGCAGCCGATGGCCCTACGTGTCGGCCAGGAATCCGGCCGCAAGAGAGCCCTGGCCAAAGCCGCCGTCGCAATGATCGAGCCGGGCGAATTCCTGTTTTTCGACAGCGGCAGCACCAATCTCGCAATGATCGATCTTCTGCCGAAGAACCTGGACGTGACGATCGCGACAAACTCCATTGATATCGCCAGTGCGGTCATGAAGCGCGGCGATATTCCGCTCGTCCTGATCGGTGGCGCGGTTGATCCCGTCGTCGGCGGCAGCGTCGATGCGTCGGCCGTTGCGGCCATCGAAGCCATGAACATCGATCGCTGCTTCCTGGGCGTCTGCGCCGTTGCGGCAAGAAACGGCATCAGCGTATACGAACATGCGGACGCGATTTTCAAACGAACGCTGCTCAAGAGAAGCGCGGCACGTATCGCGTTGATTACCTCGGAGAAGTTTCACGAACGCGCGCCGCACCGGATCGGCGGCGCTGGCGATATCGATTGGCTCGTTGTCGAGGATGACCTGCCTGCCACTGACGGAAAGGCGGTCGCCGACGCCGGCTTCTCACTGGTGAAGGCAAGCGACATCACGTCATCCTCCTGATTTCGAAAGATAAGAAATGACCATGCAATCCACGGATCGGCCGGAAACCCGGCTGGCAACACGACTTGCTTTTCTGGTTGGAGGTTTTGCCCTTGCCTGCTGGGCTCCCCTCGTCCCCTTTGCCAAGGATCGCCTTGGCGTCGATGATGGCGTACTGGGCATGCTATTGCTTTGCCTTGGCCTCGGTTCGGTGGCGGCAATGCTGGCGACCGGCATGTTGAGCGCGCGATATGGCAGCAAGCCGATCATCATCGCGGGTGGTCTCGGCCTCGCATTTCTCTTGCCGACCTTGGCCGTGGCCAGCACGCCCTTCACACTCGGCCTTGCGCTGGCGGCGTTCGGCGCCTGCCTTGGATCGCTCGATGTCGCCATGAACATTCATGCCGTCGAAGTGGAGAAAGGCGCGGATCGGCCACTGATGTCCGGCTTCCATGCGCTGTTCAGCATAGGCGGGTTCATCGGCTCCCTGCTTGTCACCCTGCTTCTATCCGTCAAGGCCGGTCCCCTTGCCGCAACGCTTCTAAGCTCGGCCGTGATGGTGATCGCCATGATCATTGCATGGCCGCGGTTGCTTCGAACCGTCCCCGCGGAGGACGCGCCGCTTTTCGTCCTGCCACGCGGCGTCGTGTTGCTGCTGGCCGCGCTGGCAGCAATCACCTTCCTCGTCGAAGGCGCGATCCTCGATTGGAGTGCTCTGCTGCTGACAACGCAAGGCCGGGTCGATGCAAGCCATGGCGGCCTCGGCTACATGCTGTTTGCCATTGCAATGACGGTGGGCCGCCTGAGCGGCGACGCCATTAACGCAAGGGTCGGTGACAAGGCAATCATGCTATGGGGCGGCGTGATTGCGGTCGTGGGCTTTGGCGTCCTCCTCATCAGTCCGATCGCGATCCTCGCCATGAGCGGTTTCCTCCTGATCGGCCTTGGCGCCTCCAACATTGTGCCGGTGCTGTTTCGCAAGGGCGGCGCGCAGAAGGTCATGCCGGCTGGCCTGGCCGTCGCGGCCATCACCATGACCGGATATGCGGGCGTACTCGTCGGCCCCGCCGGCGTCGGTTTCGCGGCGGATCATCTCGGCCTGCCCGGCGCCTTCTGGGTGCTCGCCGCACTCCTCTGCGTCGCCCCGCTTTGCGCCGGCATCGTTACCCGCAATCACGAACAAGCACAGGGAGAGACAGATGCGGATCGCTCATACCGCTCTTTGGACGCATGATCTCGATGCCGCCGCGAATTTCTGGGAGACTTATTTCGGCGCAACCGTCGGTGAACCCTATCGAAGTCAGCGACGGCCTGGCTTCGTCTCTCGCTTCATTTCCTTGTCGGAAAGCGACGATCAGATCGAACTGATGACCGGTCCCTGGCTTTCTCCCGACCCGCACGGTGAACGCATCGGCTGGGATCACATTGCCATATCGCTCGGCAGCAAAGCTGCCGTCGATGCGCTGGCTGAACGATGCAAGGCGGATGATTGCCTGAAATCCGCACCTCGCACCACCGGCGACGGCTTCTATGAGGCTGTCATCACCATGCCGGACGGAACGCCGGTGGAGATTACCACATAGGGACACGCTCGGCCTGTAACTTGCACCTTCGAGTTCGCCGCTCCCGGAAACGTTGCAACCTCCGAGTGGCGAAGGCTGGCGGCGGAGATTTCTGCCGCCAGCTTTTGGCTTTCGATTAAAGCTTATTCATCGCAAAACGCCCCCGCCAGCCTTCCGGCAAGCGAGGGCGCTCAATTCAATCGGAAAAACCCGCTAGATCAGATTTCCGCCTGCGAGGTCACGATACGCGAGACCAGACCATAAGCCTTGGCTTCCTCGGCGGAGAGCCAGTAATCACGGTCAGTATCCTTGGCGATGCGCTCGACCGGCTGGCCGGTGGCTTCCGAAAAGATCTTGTTCAGGCGTTCGTTCATCTTGATGATTTCGCGTGCCTGGATCTCGATGTCGGAGGCCATGCCGCGCGTGCCGCCCGACGGTTGGTGCAGCAGGAAGCGCGTGTTGGGCAGGCAGATACGGCGCTCCTTGGGAGCGGAGACGTAAATCAGCGCTCCGGCGGAGGCAACCCAGCCTGTGCCGATCATCCAGACCTTCGGCTTGATGAACTTGATCATGTCGTGGATGGAATCGCCTGACTCGACGTGACCGCCGGGCGAATTCACATAGATGCGGATATCATCGTCGCTGGCGGCGGAAAGCGCCACGAGTTGGGAGCAGACCTTCTGCGCCAGTTCCTGCGTGATGCCGCCATAGATGAAGATCGAACGCGACTTGAAAAGATTCGCCTCCGCGTCCTTGCCCAAGGGCTGCTCGGTCTTCTTGTCTTCCTGTTCGTCTTCGTCGTTCATTCAACTCTCCAGCATGATGCGTCGTTCACCGCACATAGTGCGACTCAATGCGTAAAACAATGCCGGAAAAAGACAAGGCGGGAATAGCGACTGACAACATGGGGTTATGGTTGCGGATTACCGAAATGTAACTTGAATGGCTTTGAAAAGCCGAGATTTGATCCTACGTCAGGCCAGCGCGGTTAGAGATCGCGCCCCGAATTTGCAGCACGGATAGCCAAGGAGGCCATCATGTCGCCAGAAGAACGTCAATTGCTTGCCTCTCTCTTCGATCGCGTGCGCGGTGCGGCCAGCACGCAGCGCGACGCCGACGCGGAGGCCTTCATCAACCAGGCAGTCCGCGACCAGCCCTATGCGCCCTATTTCCTGGCGCAGGCCGTCATCATGCAGGAACAGGGCATGAAGGCTGCAGCTGACCGCATTCAGCAGCTCGAAGCCCGTGTGCACGAGCTCGAGCAGCAGGGCGCCGACAATCACCCGCAGGGCCAGAGCGGCGGTTTCCTCGGCGGGATCGGCTCGCTCTTCGGCGGCGGCCAGCAGCAGCGTGTGCCGGCGCCGCAGGCGACCAGCCCGCAGCAGCAGGGCCGCCTCTATGACGACTATGCCCGCAATGCGCCTCAGTCCGGCCCTTGGGCCGGCCAGCCGCAACCCCAGCCGTCAGGCCCCTGGAGCCAACAGGCGGCAGCGCCTTCGGCCGGCGGCAGTTTTCTGCGCGGCGCCCTCGGCACGGCCGCTGGCGTTGCCGGTGGCGTGATGCTGGCGGAATCGCTCTCCAGCCTCTTCAGCCCGCATCTGGGCGGAACCGGCGGCGGCCTCTTCGGCGGCAATGCCGGCAGTGGCCTCTTCGGAGGCACGGCGGCCAACGCGGCCGAACAGCCGGTACAGGAAACGATCATCAACAACAACTATTTCGGCAACGACGACAATAGCGATCAAAATGACCAGCGCGCGGCCGATTATGCCCAGGACGCTGCCCAAGACGCTCAGGACGATGATTATGACGACTCGTCCTATGACGATGGCGACGACAACTCATTCGCCTGAGCCGCAGCCGCATTGAATCGAACAGATAAGCCGCCATCCCCGGATGGCGGCTTATCTTCATTCAGCCTCGGCCGCGATAGGGCTGCACGCCCTGATCCGGCAGCCAAACACCTTCCGGCGGCTTGCCGGTCTGCCAGAAGACGTCGATCGGAATGCCGCCGCGCGGATACCAATAAGCGCCGATTCGCAGCCACTTCGGCTGCAGCAGGTCCACCAGGCGCTTGGCGATATAGATCGAGCAATCCTCGTGGAATGCGCCATGATTGCGAAAGGAATGCAGGAAGAGCTTCAGCGACTTCGATTCCACCAGCCATTCATTGGGAATGTAGTCGATGACGATATGGGCGAAATCCGGCTGTCCCGTCATCGGGCACAGCGAGGTGAATTCGGGCGCGGTGAAGCGCACGACGTAATCGGTGCCGGCATGGCCGGATGGCACCTTCTCCAGAACGGCCTCTTCCGGATTGCCGGCGGTTTCCGTCTGGTTGCCGAGCATCGACAGGCCGGACACATCGGTCTTTGGCATCTCAGGTCTCCTTGATCACTTTGACGCGGATACCATGGGCTTTTTCGCCCTCCGGCTCCACATGAATGGTTATTTCGGCGCCCGCATGGATCGCCCGTATGGCATCTTCAAGGCGGTCGCAGATTCGATGTGCCTCCCGCACCGGCATGGCGGCGGGTACGACCATATGGAAATCGACGAAGGTCACGGCCCCTGCCCTGCGCGTCTTCAGATCATGCACGCCGAGCGAACCCTCGGCATTCCTGGCGATCGCATCCTTGATGATATTCTCCTCTTCCGGCAGAACGGCCTTATCCATAAGCCCGTCGATCGAAGTGGAGATGACCTTCCAGCCCTGGTAGAGAATGTTGATGGCAACGAGAATGGCAAGCACGGGGTCGAAGATCGGATGGCCGGTGCCAAGCGCCAGCAACAGCCCGATAAGGACGCCGATCGAGGTATAGACATCCGACATGATATGCTGGCCATCCGCCATCAATGCCGGCGAGCGATATGTCCGGCCGGCCCGGATCAGCGTCAGAGCCCAGATACCGTTGATGACGCCGGCGACAAAGTTGATCGCGAGACCGAGCACCGGCGCCTGCATGGGCTGCGGATCGGCGAGATGGCCGATCGCCTCCTGCACGATCATCAGCGCTGCAACGACGATCATCACGCCTTCGGTAACGGCGGAAAGATATTCCGCCTTGTGATGACCGAAGGGATGATCGTGATCGGCCGGCTTCTGCGCGTAACGGATGACGAAGAAAGCGATGAAGGCAGCAACGACATTGACGAGCGATTCCAGCCCGTCGGACAGAAGCGCCACGGAGCCCGTCAGCCACCAGGCCAGCATCTTCAGCCCCATGACGCCGAGCGAGAGCGGAATGCCCCAAAGGGCGAGCCGCCTGATCGTATCGTTTCCTTGACCGTTCATGCCTGTCTCCAAATATCCCCCACGCCTGCTTATGCGAATGAATTGCAAAAAAGGCGCCGTTGAAATGCAAAACCGCCCGCGCGAATTTTCGCGCAGGCGGTTCCTTAACGGCTCATATGGATCACGATGCCAAGTTTGTCAAAGGCGATGTTTCGCTCTCACATCAAAAATGGCCGTTGCTGAACAGAACGAGCAAAACGTGACTGGATCGCCCATTCAGTTTCAGTCAGCGCCGTCCGGCCACTGAGGCACACCATGATAGAAACACCATTTTTTAAAACTTAGTTGGGCATGTCGACTGTTTATAGGTCGATCATCGCTCTTAGCACCAAATTATCGCCGTGTATTCGCCATCCAGTGGCGGGATTGTCGCTCGCCTGTGGAAAATCGTGCTGGTAGTTTGGCTTGCCATCCAGCACTAAGCTGTGCTTCAGCCTGATGTGCAAGGGTCGGCGATACCGGCCGACGCGCCGCCGCCTCCTAATGAAAATTATGGTTGAACATGCCCGCTCCTGAAAAGACTGCCGATGCTACACCTTCCATCGCCGACGCCCGCGCGGATGTGTCGGATCATCTGGTCGCAGCCGGCGCATTTTCGGAGCTGGAACGCAGCGCCGTCTATCGCGCCATCGAGACCCGGCGCGACGTGCGCGACCAGTTCCGGCCCGATCCTCTCCCCGACGATCTCATCAGGCGCTTGCTCGAGGCGGCCCATTCGGCACCGTCGGTCGGATTCATGCAGCCATGGAACTTCATCCTGATCCGTCAGCCAGAAACACGCGAGCGCGTGTGGCAGGCCTTCCATCAGGCCAATGAGGAAGCCTGCGCGATGTTCGAGGGTGATCGCCGCACGCAGTACCAGCGGCTGAAACTGGAAGGCATCCGCAAGGCGCCGCTCAGCATCTGCATCACCTGCGACACAAAGCGTGGCGGACCGGTCGTGCTCGGCCGCACGCACAATCCGGATACCGATGTCTACTCGACCGTCTGCGCCGTGCAGAACCTCTGGCTTGCGGCAAGGGCCGAAGGCGTCGGCATCGGCTGGGTCAGCATCTTCCACGAGGATGCCATCAAGGCGATCCTTGGCATACCCGAGCATGTGAAGATCGTCGCCTGGCTCTGCGTCGGCTATGTCGACGAGCTCTACGACATGCCGGAGCTCGCCGTGAAGGGATGGCGCGAGCGACTGCCGCTCGACAAGCTCGTTTTCGAGGAAGCCTGGCAGGATTGTGAGGATATGTGAGGAGCTCATCTATGCGGCAGAACTCGACAGATCAGGACATAGCCTATCTTGCCGCAAAGCGTTCATCGTCATTGTGCAGGCGCAAGGACAGCCACAGCATCCACGGTAACGACGTCCACAGGCCGGAAGTCAATCCCGCCTGCCTCAACGCAGCTGCCGTCCAGGTATTGCAGCCCATCAGCGCGTTGAAGTAACCCCGCGCTTCGAAGAACGCGTCGTTCGGCCCGTAGTTGCTGCCAGGCAGGGATATCGGACCGCTGTCGAAGCGATCAAAGCTGGCGAGAACGAATTGCTTGAGCCGCTCAAGACCTTCGGTATCGATGTCGATAACCGTCACCGCAGGCGCGTCCAGCGGAATATCGCCCGCGAGCTCCGCATGAATGACGGAACGATCGAGCGCAAAGCTCTTCAAGACGGGACCCGCCTTCAAATCGGCCCATGTCCGCGTTTCCGTATAGAAGCTGCGACCGCCCCAGCCGAAAATGAGATAGCGCAGGTTGGGATTGTCGAGATCGAGCCCGGCCGTCCGCAGGAAGGCGAAACGCGTGAGGAGATCGCCATCGACGGGAATGGCAATATCCGTATGGATGGGATTGCTGAGCACGAGGATTTGTTGTGAACGCTCGCTGCGCGCAGCCTGTGCCTCCTGCCACAGCGGACGTGGCACGACGATGCCGAGGCCGACGAGGAGCACGACGGCAAGGACGGCGTAGAAAACGCCCTTGAATATTCTTGGGATCACCGACTGAAAGCCCCCACCACAAATCAATCTCTTCAGCGGTTTGTCGGCCCTTTCAAGGCATAAAAATAGCCCCATGCACTTTTTCCGAGTGCATGGGGCTATCAAACTTGCAGAACTAAAAACTCTCGCCTCAGGCCGCCTTCGTCTTCACCCGCCGTGCGAGATGCGCCACGACATTCTCGATCATCCGCATGCCGGCATCGCCGCCGAGCGTCATAATCGATTCCGGGTGGAACTGCACGGCCGCGATTGGCTCCTTCACATGCTCGATGCCCATGATCGTGCCATCTTCGCTCTCGGCCGTGATCGTGAAGTCCCGCGGCAGGCTCGACGGATCGGCAAAGATCGAGTGGTAGCGGCCAACGGTCACTTCGCGACCGAGACCGGAAAAGACGAGGCCGGGCTCCAGCACGCGGATGCGCGACGGCTTGCCATGCATCGGGATCGCCAGGTGGCGCAGCTCGCCGCCATAGGCTTCGGCCAGCGCCTGCAGACCCAGGCAGACGCCGAAGATCGGCAGATTGCGCGCCCTCGCCTTCTTGATCGTCGCCTTGCAATCGAAATCCTTCGGATTGCCGGGACCCGGCGACAACACGACGAGATCCGGATCGAGCCGGTCGAAGACCTCTTCCGGCACCGGCGTACGCACGGTGGACACCGTCGCGCCCGTCTGGCGGAAGTAATTGGCAAGCGTGTGGACGAAGCTGTCCTCGTGGTCGACGAGCAGGATCTTCACGCCCTTGCCCACGGAGGCGACGTCGCGTTGCTGTTTGCCGGAATTGCCGGTCTTGGCATCACGGATGGCAGAAAGCATGGCGGAGGCCTTCAGTTCGGTTTCGGCTTCTTCTTCCTCGGGGATCGAGTCATTCAGCAGCGTCGCGCCGGCGCGCACCTCGGCAATGCCGTCCTTGATACGGACGGTCCGCAGCGTCAGGCCGGTGTTCATGTCGCCATTGAAGCCGACCATGCCGATCGCGCCGCCATACCAGGCACGCGGGCTCTTCTCATGATTCTCGATGAAGCGCATGGCCCAGAGCTTCGGCGCGCCGGTGACGGTGACGGCCCAGGCATGACTCAGGAAGCCGTCGAAAGCGTCCATGTCGTCGCGCAGGCGTCCCTCGATATGGTCGACCGTGTGGATCAGGCGCGAATACATCTCGATCTGCCGGCGGCCGATGACCTTGACAGAACCCGGCTCGCAAACGCGGCTCTTGTCGTTGCGGTCGACGTCGGAGCACATGGTGAGTTCCGACTCGTCTTTCTTGGAATTCAGAAGCTTCAGGATCTGCTCGCTGTCGGCGATCGGATCGTCGCCGCGCTTGATCGTGCCCGAAATCGGGCAGGTCTCAATGCGGCGGCCCGATACGCGCACGAACATTTCGGGCGAAGCGCCGACGAGATATTCCTGATTGCCGAGATTGATGAAGAAGGAATAGGGCGACGGATTGATCGCCTTCAGACGCTTGGAAATATCGGACGGCTTGCTCTCGCAGCGCTCCATGAACTTCTGGCCGGGTACGACTTCGAAAAGATCGCCCTTGCGGAAGCTCTCCTTTGCCTTGACCACCAGCTCCGCATATTCGCCGGGGCGATGATCGCTCTTCGGCGGGATCGCATCGGTGTGACGGAACGGCTCGGGCGCGATCTCTCCGGACTTGCCTTCCGTCGATACGCCGCCCTTGGCAAAGTCGTAGCGATCGATCCAGGCCTTGGCGGAATAGTTATCCACCACCAGGATTTCGTCCGGCAGGTAGAGCACCATGTCGCGCTGGTCGTCCGGGCGCTTGAGCTTCAGATCGATCGCGTCGAACTGGAACGCCAGATCGTAGCCGAAGGCGCCATAAAAGCCGATGCTGGCATCGGCCTGGGAATAGAATAGATCGGTCACGGCGCGCAGCACGGTGAAGACCGTCGGCATCTTCGAGCGCTCCTCCTCGGTAAAGACACGATCCGGCGTCTTTACCGTGAGATCGAGCCGGCGCGGCGTCGAGGCGCCGAGTACCACTTCGGAAACCGTCTTCAGCTTCTCCGCGATAAAGCCGAGAATCACTTCGCCGCGCTCGTTATAGGCTTCGATCCAGACATCGCGCCCGTTGCAGGACAGGCCGAGCGGCGGGTCGACGATGGCGGTATCCCAACGCGTATAACGGCCGGGATATTCGTAGTTGGAGGAGAAGACGGCGCCGCGGCGCTCATCAAGCTTGTCGATATAGGATGAAACCGCATCCGCATAGGGCGTCGGCCGGCGCTGCCGAGTGACGGTGATACCGCCCTTCGTCTCGTAAATTTCCGCACCATCATCCCGAAGGATCGTTACCATTGTTCCTCACTCCGTTGTCGGGCCCGGATGACAGGCGGCCAATATAACAAAAAAGCCGCCTCGAAATCTCGGGCGGCTCACTCGTCGTCTTTGAACACGATTGGTCGAGGCCGCCTCAGCGTGCCCACCACCAAACCGCAATGTTGTTCAAGGACGTGTTCATGGCGGAAATTGTTAGCGTGAGATGAGGGGATACGCAAGCCGCAATCTTGGGGAATGGGCAGAAACGATTTTTCGTCTCCGCCCATCCTTCTCTTACCCCTGCCCTCTCGCCGCTTCGAAGAACTCCTCCGGCCCATCCACTTCGATCAATCGCTTCCGGTCGATCAGCCAGAAGCGATTGCCGATCGATCGCACGAAACTGCGATCGTGCGAGACGAGAAGGCAGCTCGCCTCATTTGCCGTCAGTTCGCCCTCCAGCGCCTCCTGGCCGTCGATATCCAGATGGTTTGTCGGCTCGTCCAGCAGGTAGAAGTTTGGATTGGTCAGCCGCAGCGCCAGCATGGCGAGCCGCGCCTTCTGCCCGCCAGACAGACGGCCGATCTCCTTCCCCTGCATGTCGATACCGATGCCGACACCGACCAGTAGAGTGCGGGCGCGTTGTTCGCCGAGCTCGAACAAGCGCGTGATCATGCCAAGCGGCGTGTCCTTTTCACCGAGATGGGAGAGCGCCTGATCGCTATAACCCAGCACCAGCGAAGGCGTCGGCTTGATTGGGCCGCCGGCAGACGGATCGGCGATCGCCCTACGGATCATCTCCACGAACCGCGTCTTGCCGGCACCATTCTGCCCGAGCAACACAATGCGGTCGCCCTGACAAATCCACTGCTGACCGGTCTTGAATAACAACGTATCATCAGGCGTCGTCACCGAGGCATCCTCCAGAGTCAGAAGCACCTTGGCCTGGATGCCACGATTGGCGAGCTTGATCGAGCCGGAGGAACGCTCACGGTACCCCGGTCTGGCGCTGTCCTCCAGCTTCTCGGCCCGCGTCTTCAATTGCTTCGTCTTCACCGTCAGGAGATCGCTGCCGGAATTAACGCCCAGATTGTAGAGCTTGGCTGCCTGTTTGCGCAGCTGCTGCGCCGTCTTCATTTCCTTCTGGTAACGCCGCTCGTCCGAGGCATCGACTTCGTCCAGCGCCGCACGCGCCCTGCTATACGGCAGCGCATAGGTTTGCGACTGGTCCTGGCGCAGGAATAGGGTGCGATTGCAGATGGCATCGAGGAAGGCTCGGTCGTGGCTGGCGATGATAACGGGCACATCGCGCGGCAAAGCGTTCAACCAATCCTCCAGCAGCGCGATCTTCGCGAGATCGAGATGATTGGTCGGCTCGTCCAGCAGCAGCACATCGGGCTCGGTCACCCAGACGCGGGCAAGCATGGCAAGCCGCTGCCAGCCGCCGCTGAGCTGCGCCAACGTCCTCTCCCGCATCGCATCAGATACATCAAGCGAATCGAGAGTGACGTCGACACGCCAGCTCTCGCTCGCGACTTGCTCCTGGGGCAAAGCGCGCATAACGGCTTCATAGAAGGAGACATCCAGCAGGTTCGCCGGCACGTTCTGTTCGACATAGCCGACGCGCAAGCCCCGGGCGCGGGTGATCTCACCCGTGGTCGGCTCTTGCCTGCCCGTGATGCAGCTGAGCAGCGTGGTCTTCCCGCGTCCATTCGCGGCGACGATGCCGACGCGATCGCCGGCATCGACGGTGAAGTTAAGATTGGAAAACAGCGGCGCACTCATGGTGACGCCCAGATTGCGGAGATTGATCAGAGTCATGGTCTTTTCCGGTCTCGATCGAGCATCTCAAGACATCGCCGGCGGCTCCTTTTGCCGCGTTATGCCGATGCCGAAGGCCCAAGCAGGCCAATGCCCGAAAACATGTCATGACGCGGCCGCGCGGATGCGCGAGCTCACGTCGCCCAAAGGGCAGACCAGAAGGATTGAGTGAGAAACAGCCTCTGATCAGCCCTGCAAACGCATCTGCAGGGCACGAGTCGGACCGAACTGGCGAATATGCCAGACTATCTTGGTCATACGGTCCTCCTCTCTTCTTTTCTCGACGGTTAAAGACTGCGTTGTTCGAATAGCATCGAACGCTACCATTTACAATTGCGCAGATCGCCCGATGCCACGCGGGAGAGCAAAAAGAGGCGATGCCGAAGCATCGCCCAAGTTTGCTGCATCGATATAACGGCTTAGAACCGTTGCGTCAGCGTCAGCTTGAAGGCCCGGCCGGGTTCGGAATAATAGGAAGCAGGCTGGGTCAGCGTCCCGCTGTAGGACGGTGCGTTGAGAGCGTCGTAGTAGGTCTTGTTGAAGATGTTGTAGACGCCGCCGCGAATGCTAAGGCCCTTCACCTGCTCCGGTTCCCACCAGGCTGTGAGATCGAAGATACCGTAGGCAGGGGTTTGCAGCGTATCGCCTGTCTTCTTCGCCTCGCGCGCCGCGGTGATGAAAGTCAGGTCCGTTCCCCAGACTTCGGTCGCATAGCCGACGGTAAAGGCCGCCTTGGCCGGAGCGACGGAGTTGATCCACTGGCCGGTATCGGAATCCTTACCATTGACATAGGCAAGCGAGCCCTTGACGTGGATGCCATTGTCGAACGACTTGTGCGCGTTGACCTCGATACCGAACATGCGGACATTGGCGCGGTTGAAGTATTCAGTGATCCCGAGCGGATAGGTGCCTGTGGGATCGCGATAATTCAGCGTGTCGATGAAGTTCTTGTACTTGTTATAGAAGGCGCCGATATGGCCGCCGAAATCGTCATCGCCGAGGTTGGTGCCGATTTCGATGCCGTTGCTGGTTTCGGGCTTCAGGTCGGGATTGCCGTAGGTGACATAACCACCGGGCACGCCGTAGTTGACGTAGAGTTCGCTGACACTGGGCGCACGGAAGGCCATCGCCCACTGTGCATAAAGTTCGACATTGTCCTGCGGCTGATAGGAGGCGCGCAGCTTCGGCGAGAAGCGGCTGTCGGATTGCCCGGAGGGCAGGCCATTATAGTTGGCGCTGTCGCGATAGGCGGCCGTGTTCTTCGGCGAATAATCATACCAGTCGAAGCGAAGACCCGGTGTCAAATAGAAATTGCTGGAGCCCAATTCGATCTTGTCGTCGATGAAGACGCCGACGCGCTTGCCATCGACATCGGGCATATCGGACTGGTTGGTGTGCAGGAAGGCGCATGAGGCGCGCCAGCGAGGAAGTGCGCAGCTATCCTTGCCGGCCGAGTACTGGTGAACCTTGTCGAAAGCGACATCGAGACCGAAAGTGACCTGATGATGCAGGCTGCCGGTATCGAAAGACTTCGATGCATTGCCGGCGAAGCCGATGCTGCGATCTTCCATTTCATTGCGGCGCCAATAGTCGCCGATAACGGATGTATAGCGATAGCCTTCCACACCGCCTTCACGCAGAAGATTCTGCCAATAGAAAACGGCATTGGCGGTATCAAGCAGCGAATCGGCACTCTCGGCCTCATATTTGTAATCGAGCGACACGCGATTGCGCTCGACATTGTCTGTCCCATTGTAATTGCCAGGCCGGAAGTTTCCGGTCGGGCTCTGCAGGGTCATCAGATCGGTGGTTTTATCCTTGTTGTAGTGCTCGGCCGTGATGCCGAAGGTACCGACGTCGGTATATTGACGGATTTTGAACAGGCCGCTTCTCTGATTGTAGTCAGCCGGGTTGGCCTCTGTACGCTTGGTCGAATAGCCGCCGATATCGCCATTGTTCTCAAGCTCGTGACCGTGGGTGTAGCCACCCTGAAAGAGAACGGCGGTATTGTCGATGCGCTTGGCAACAGCGGCCGAACCGCCAATGCTCCGGTCGTCGCCATTATAGCCGAACTTGAAGACGCCGCCCCAGGTAGAGCCGGGCGCAATCAGATCTTCCGGCTCCAGAGTGCGAAGCACGAAGGCACCACCGAGAGCGCCCGAGCCGGCACGGCTTGAATCTGCACCGCGCACGATATCGACGCTGGAAAGCGCATTGAAATCGAAGCTGTTGACGCCACCATTGCCACCATTATTGGCGCCGCTAGCGTTGCCGCGCGAAGCATCGAGAAGGAAAGGAATTTGGATACCGTCGACGGTGGTCAACACACGGTCGTCGCCAAGGCCGCGAATATTGACGCCGCCGGTAGCGCGGTTGAAGCCGACGCCGACTTCCGTGCTGCGGCCGAGATCCTCGATGCGCGTGATCTGCTTGTTGTCGATGTCCTTGGCCGTCGTCTCGCTTGCGGTCGGAGAGTCGGCAAGTACATCCTTGTTTGTCTTTCCCTTTCCAATCACCACGATCGGTTTCAGATTGGTAACACGATCGCCCTTGGCGGCGGCCTCGACCGTCGCCTCTTCATTTTCGGCTGTTTGCGCAAAAGACGTCGTCGCCAGCCCGAGAGCGAGAAACGCGGTGCATGCCAAGAGGGCCGAGCGTGAGCGCCGGACGACCATAACCATTCCTTTCGAATTGCTTCACCGGGCTGGCTGGTTGCTGCGTCGAAAGCAGGCAAGGGGCTGGCTAGGTTATCTTGTTAACGGGCGGAAATATTCCGCCCTCTTTCTGCCGCATAAAAAACATGAGTATTATTGTCAATATATTCGGCGCATTTAATCATGAATAAAATTGTCACCTTTTAAGACAAGAGGCGAACGTTGCTGAATTGCAACGAAATGACAGCCTCGTGCGTTCTATCGGCACCATCATTAGAATTGGCTGAATTACTTGATGCTGTTTAGAATTCTTTCATTAGTCTCCGCCGCCGTCCTTTTCATGGCCCCTTCTCTCCCGCAGACCGGCCCGATACCCGAGCAAAAACCGGATCAGGAACAAGTGCAGCCGGACGGCAAAGCGCCGATCCCGGCAGAAAAACCCTCTGCATCACCGGACAGCCCTGTCGTTCCGGCGGAAAAGCCGACGGCTCAACCGGAAGAAAAGCCGGCGCCACTGCCGGAGGAACAGACAAACGGCCAACAGATGCAAGGCCCTCCCCGTCCGCCCCTGACCATCGCTTCCGAACCGGATGATCAGCATCAGGCCTGCCTGAAGGCGCTGACCGCCATTGGAGCGACTTTCAAAGAGATCGCCCGCATCGACGATGGCAATGGCTGCGGCATCGACAAGCCGATCGCGCTTAGCTCTCCACTGCCGGGCATCGAGTTCAAACCCGAAGGGACGATGCGCTGCGAAGCCGCTCTCGCCTTGGCTCAATGGATGAGGGAAAGCGTCATTCCATCAGCGGCGGCATTGGACAATGGCAAGATCGTCGCCATCAATCAGGCGTCGACCTATGTCTGCCGGCTGCGCAACAATGCTTCCACCGGCAAGATCTCCGAACATGCCCGCGGCAACGCCATCGATGTCGCGAGCTTCATCTTCGAAAACGGCAAGACTATCGCGATTGAGCCGCGCCGCGAAGATCCGACGCTAACAGGCGCATTCCAGCGTGCAGCCAGTGCGTCTGCCTGCCTTTATTTCACGACCGTTCTAGACCCGGAAAGCGATGCTGCTCACGAGACACATTTTCATCTCGACGTCATCGAAAGGAACGGCGGCTTTCGTTACTGCCACTAGAAAGGCGTCGCGGGCCTGGTCCCGCGGTGATCTTTGAACCTCGTCAAACCCCGAGGCCTGCATTCGAGAACCATAGGTCTCTATAGATCGCCACCGCCGTTTCATCCGGCGCTCGCTCCTGGGTGAGCCAAACCGACTGAATGGAGCGAGCCTCGCCGCCATTCGGAATTTTCGCCGATTGCATGGGATCGGAAGCCCCGATGCAGGGGATGAAGTAGGCTTGCATCAAGGCCCGAGCGCTGAACCCCTGCTCCCGGCGTGTGATCACCACGGCAAGCCCGACCTTTTCGTTCGCCTGCCACGGCATGATGATGCGGCCGCCAGGGCGCAGCGCCTGCAACCACGATGTCGGCGGCGCCACGACACCGGCATTCACGTAGATCAGATCGGCCTCCGGCAGCTCCAGTTTCGTCGCATCGGCGCAGGTAACGGAAACATTGGCAAACGAAATGAGATTGTTACGCGTGCGCTCGGCCAAGGCCTCGTCAATCTCGACGGCATGAACGTGGCCACCCGGCGTGACAAGCGTCGACAAAATGGCCGTGTAATATCCGGTCCCCGTACCGATGTGAATGACCGTCTCGCCAGGCTGCGGCGCCACGGCGCCGAGGAAAGCGGCATGAAGAAACGGCTCTCCATTGTTGATGCCCTTGGATTTGTCCAGGGCGACGAGCACATTCTGGTAGAGGAACGTGGGATCGGCGTTTGGTGTTTCCAGGTAGCGGCGGCCGGCCCTGATCTGCCATGGCCCCGGCCCCATGAATGCCTCGCGCCTGACGAGACGAAAGGCCTGCTCCAGCCTTTCGTCGGAAGAATTACTGGCCCCGGCCATCATCTTCGCATGGAAATCCCGTATCTCATCCAAACTTGCGCGGCTATCAGCAGTCACAATCCGTCTCCATCTTGGCGATGCTTGGACCGTGCCGATTTATTTCGGATTTCGCCAGGGTCAATGCGTTAGATATCGTAGCCGGATCGCATGGCAACAGCTACCGGTGCCGCCGGCGAACCGGCGCCTCGCGACTGACAAGTTGAATCGGATTCTGAACTTAAAACAGTCCTTCGATGTAGCCCTGATCATTGAGGAAAATCCTCTCGGCTGCCGGCGATTTCGGCAGTCCGGGCATGGTCATGATCTCGCCGGTGATGACGACGACGAAGCCGGCCCCGGCTGAAAGGCGCACCTCGCGAACGGGTACGATATGGCCTTCGGGTGCTCCCCGAACATTCGGATCGGTCGAGAAGGAATATTGCGTCTTCGCCATGCAGACCGGCAGATGCCCGTAACCCTGATCCTCCCAGGACCTGAGCTGATCTCGCACGGCCTTGTCGGCCGTCACCTCACCGGCATGGTAGATCTTCGAGGCCACGATCTCGATCTTCTCCAGCAAAGGAAGATGATCGGGATAGAGCGGCTGGAATTTCGCCTGGCCGGATTCGGCAAGCTCGACCACCTTATGCGCGAGATCGGTTATGCCGGCCGAGCCCTCCGCCCAGTGCCGGCAAAGGATGGCCTCGGCGCCGAGACGGGCGACATAATTCTTCAGCGCCTCTATTTCGGCTTCCGTGTCCGAAACGAAATGATTGATTGCGACGACGACAGGCACGCCGAACTTGCGGACATTGGCGACATGCCGGCCG
This sequence comes from Rhizobium sp. AB2/73, assembly GCF_020871915.1. Lineage (NCBI taxonomy): Bacteria > Pseudomonadati > Pseudomonadota > Alphaproteobacteria > Hyphomicrobiales > Rhizobiaceae > Rhizobium > Rhizobium sp. AB2/73. Next base: position 2,200,776 of record NZ_CP067071.1, read on the forward strand.
AGATTGGCACACCCCTTCACCAGAGCTTCCACGTTCTCCCTGCCGAGATCGTCCTTCTTGACGCCGCCATTCATCTTCAAGGCCCGCACGGTCGCGACGATGACGGCGGCATCCGGCGAGAGCCCGGACTTGCGGCATTTGATATCGAAGAATTTCTCGGCACCCAGATCGGCGCCGAAGCCGGCTTCCGTCACGACGTAATCGGCAAGCTTCAGTGCCGTGCGCGTCGCGATCACCGAATTGCAGCCGTGGGCGATATTGGCGAAGGGGCCGCCATGCACCAGTGCCGGATTGTTCTCCAGTGTCTGCACGAGGTTCGGCTGCATGGCGTCCTTCAGGAGCACGGCCATGGCGCCGTCAGCCTTCAGGTCGCGGGCATAAACGGGCGTACGGTCGCGGCGATAGCCGATGATGATATTCCCCAGCCGCTTTTCCAGATCCTTGAGATCGGATGCCAGACAGAGGATGGCCATCACCTCGGAGGCGACGGTGATATCGAAGCCACCTTCGCGCGGAAAGCCGTTCGCAACGCCGCCGAGCGAGGAGACGATATCGCGCAATGCGCGGTCGTTCATGTCCATTGCTCGCCGCCAGGTGATGCGCCTGATATCGATATTCTGCTCGTTGCCCCAGTAGATGTGATTGTCGATCAGCGCGGCAAGCAGATTATGGGCCGACGTGATCGCATGGAAATCGCCGGTGAAATGAAGGTTGATGTCTTCCATCGGGATGACCTGCGCGTAACCGCCGCCGGCCGCCCCGCCCTTTACGCCGAAGCATGGGCCGAGCGACGCCTCGCGTACGCAGACCACCGCCTTCTTGCCGATGCGGTTCAGGCCGTCGCCGAGGCCAACCGTCGTGGTGGTCTTGCCCTCACCCGCGGGCGTCGGGTTGATCGCCGTGACGAGGATCAGTTTGCCGTCCTTCTTGCCGGCCTGTGCTGCAATGAATGTGGCACCGATCTTTGCCTTGTCATAACCGTAAGGTGCGAGATCTTTCGCCGGAATGCCGAGCTTGGCGCCGATCTCCATAATCGGCAGCTTCTTCGCCGCGCGCGCAATCTCTATATCGGATGCCACGGTCGTCGCCATAAGTCTCGCCCCCCAAACATACGGTCATTTCCCTGTCGGGATAAACCAATATGTATCGGGTGTGAATAGTGGCGAAGCACTCTGTTAGTCGAAACGTACCGCCTTGTCTCACGAGGCTGGCATGCCTATTTTCGGCGTCCAATTCAAACCGAGAAAGAAGGAAAAGATATGAAGTCCCTGGAATTGCTGGTCGAGCGCATTATCCTCTCCAGTCGCTGGCTCCTGGTGATCTTCTATCTCGGTCTCGCCGCCTCGCTCGCCGTCTATGCCGTTTCGTTCGCCTATAAGTTCTACAAGGTGGCGATCAATGTCTTAGTCTATGACGAAGCCGACATGATCCTCGCCATACTCGGCCTCATCGACGCTGCCCTGGTGGCGAGCCTCATCGTCATGGTAATGATTTCCGGCTATGAAAATTTCGTCAGCCGCTTCGACGAGGCGGAGGGCGAGGTTTCTTTCCTCGGCAAGCTCGATTCAGGCAGCCTCAAGATCAAGGTTGCATCGTCGATAGTCGCCATTTCCTCGATCCATCTGCTGCAGATCTTCCTGAACGCCACGCAATACGACAACGCCAAGCTGATGTGGTTCACCATCATCCATCTGGCCTTCGTCGTCTCGGCACTATTGCTGGGCTTCCTGGAGAAGATCATGGCAAAAGCCAAAGCCAAGGATAGCTGAGGCCGGACGCGCGGCTACTTGCCGGCCATTGCCGATGCGCTGGTCATCGGCGCACCGGTCGCCGACGGTGCCGGCGCGGCACAATCGGAAATCGATTGATTTTCCCTGCAGTTGCGCGCCGAGACCAGCGCATCGGCATCGGCGAGCTCCGTCGTCAGCCTCAGCCTCAACGCGTCCATCTGCGAAATCAGATGAATGCCGTTCGGGGCGGTTCCAAGCATCAGATCGACAAGTCCCCGGTCCACGCCCATCTTGTCGAGGAAGCTGACCAGCCTGGTCCTTTGTGCCTTGTCGAGCTTGGTCGTATCGTACTTGCCGACGAATTTACGGCCGATCTCTTTCTTGGAGATGATCTTACGCTTGCCATCCACCATCTCATATTCGGTGCGGTACTGGACGCGCACCTCGCTGTAAGTCGTTGTGATCTGATGAACGCCCAGCAGCGCGAAGGGGCTGGAAACGCGCTGGACACCGCCTGCAAAAAACAGCGGGCAGGCCGAAAAGCAGATTGCGCCATCCGAGAATGGCTGTCCCGTGATCGAGCCGTCCTTTGCAAAGGCTGCCGAGCAGATCGGCTCGGCATAGGGGCATGCCCGCGAGCGGGTGCGGCCGACTGCGATCGAAAGCTTCTGCTTGCGAATGATGCGAGCCATCTCCATCGCCGCCTTGACATCGCCGCCCGGCGAACTGACGACGATGGACAACTTGCGATCGCCGACCTGTTTCAGGATTTTCTGCAGCTTCCGCGGCGTGTCCGCCATGATCTGCCCTTCGGCGGAGATCCAGTCCGGACATGTATCATCGGCCCGGCACTGGCCCATCTCGCCGTGAACGAGCAAGAACCGCATCGGCGTGCCGCCGGCAACGCCAGCCGCTTCGGCAAGCGCAGGCGAAACAAGCAGAAGCGAAACGCCGGTGACGAACCACAACAGCGTTTGACAGCAGCGTGCCGCAAGCTGCGGGAAGAAGCGAGAATTCATGAGCCATACGCCTGCAAGCGATTACCTTGGCAAGACGGATAGCAACCGCTTTGGGCCTTCGCAAGGCGCGCCGACGCGGCGACGCATCATTTGATGAAACTCTCGACCGCTTGCACCCATGCAAGAGCTGGCGACGAGAAAATGAGCACTGCCGGGGCCTCAGGAACGAGAGATGGAACCGAACTGATGTTGCGACAAAACGGTTAATCCTAACGTGAAGCGTGGAACAGTTTTGGATCAAGTCGCGTCTCTCTGTCAGCTCCGGGCGGCCCTGTCCAAAACACACATTCTGACCTAATTTTTGACCTGGTAAATGCGCTTCGCCGTGTTGCTCCCTAGCTGCCGAGGTCGACGCAAAATGTACGGCTCCGTCGAAATTAGACTAACGAAAACGCTATTTTTACGCTTAATGACCATTTTGGGCGAAAATTTTCGTAGTTTTGCATGCTTGAATATTAAAATATATGAAAATAAAATTATTTCTGGTTCTGTGGTATTTTTGCGTCTAGCATTCACTCATAAATCCGGTATTTGATAACGATAACACGCTTTGGGCGCTTCACTCATATGTCCTATATCATTACTGCCGAGAGACAATTGCTGCTTTCTGCCGAGTTGGCTGCTGCTCGGACACAAGCGGCCTTTGCACTGGCCTTGGAACGGACCGGGTCAGCTTTTGGCTTCAGCCATATGGCTCTCATGAACGCCCCGGTTCCCGACGACACGATGATGACGCCGTTGCTCATCGAGGGCACGGTGCCGGCTCAGTTCGTACGTGAATTTGATCGCCATCAGCTCGTTCGCCGTTGTCCAATGCTGTTGCGCACGCGCGATTCGGTCATGCCGCGCTCCTGGCATCTGCTGGAAAAGGACGCCGAACCCGACGCGGATCTGCCGCGCGAACTTCGCACGCTCCTGATAAACTTCAATTGTCCGATGAGCGTCATCATTCCGGTCAACGCGCCGGATGGTCAACGCCTTGTCTTCTGGTTCATGGGCAATCGCAACAGTCTCGGCCAGAGCGAGATCAACGAACTCACCCTGATCATGCTGCAGGCGCTCGATGCTTATAACTGCCTCAAGCGCAACGACAGTGCCGCGCCGCACTCGCTTTCGGCACGTGAGCTGGAAGTGGTTCGCTGGACCGCTCAGGGGAAGACCTCAGTGGAGATCGGCCAGATCCTCACCCTCTCCGACCATACGGTCAACGCCTATATGATGAATGCGATCAAGAAGCTCGATTGCGTCAACCGCACACAGCTCGTCGCAAAAGCCATCCGCCTGAAGCTGATCAGCTAGGCGAGCCCTCGCTCTAGCACCTCCGGACGGAGCCCGACGACCGGGTCAAGCGTCTATGCGCGCCTGCTGCGCAGGAACGGATGGCAGTCCACTTCTTCTTCAGCGACCACCCAGAACCGTACGGATTTCAACGAGGCTCGAACGTACCCGCAGAATATGGAAGCCCATGGTCGCGAGATGGCTCGGCATGAAGGAGCTATCTTCGGGTCCATTGGAAATGATGAAGGGCTGAATACGCAAAGCAGTCTGCAATTGCGTCGTGACGTCGGCCCAAAGCGCGCTGACATTACGCTCGGCGATCACCTGCTGGAAATCCGAACGAGCCGCCATCAGGATACCGTAGCTTGCGTAAAGCTGCCCGTAAGCAAACCAGAAGCGGTCGTCAGCCCGCGTATCCAGCCAGCCGTAGCTGTGATCCCCTGCTCTCTTGGCCAGTATATCCGCCGTGCTGCCGAGATCGTTGGCAATGTGGTCGACGAACTGCAGGAGGTTGTCGGCGCGCCCGTCGAAAATCGCCTTGCAGTTGCCGAGGTCGCTATTGAAGCTGCGCAGATTGCTCATTGCGGCGCGATAATAGCTTGGGCTTGGGGTCTTTGGCCCGAAGGGATGCAGGCCGAAATACCAGCTGGACTCGTCGAACTGCAGGTTGCCGCGCGCCTTCTGCAGATCGCTGTTGATGCCGGAGGTTCCGCGCACGCGGCCGAGTGTGTCGACCAGCTCCGCCGAGGTACGGCGAACGACAGAATTGATGCCCCGCTGGAAGGAAGCCTTGTTGTCCAGGAATGGCGTGTCATCCCATGAAATGCCGAAGAAGCCGAGCTTGTAGAGCAGCATCGAGGAAATCCAGGCATTCTGGTTGACGTTGAGATCGATCAGATCGGTGGCGACATCGACGACAGCAGAGGTTTGGCAGGTCTTGGGCGCCGTTGCCGCGGCCTGCTGGCCGTCTGTTGCAGGCAGTTCCTGCCCTGCCGAATATTTGCGCTCTGAAAATTTGTAGACATCCGGATAGGCCGGATTGAAGCCTGTCCAGACCTGCGTCTGCCAAACGAAATAGATATAAAGCAGCGCCATCAGCGTCACGAAGGCGGCGACCGGCAGCTTGATCAGCCAGTTGCGCTGCCGATACCAGCCATGCGCTGCAAGAAATGGCCAGCTAAGCCCGACGAAAATCAATCCTAGCCAGCGTGCAATAGCGGCCCAGATCCGCTTGAAGAACGCCGTGATCGAGTCAAGCATGGACACGCCTCCTAAACCGTACCGCGCATCCCCCCGACACGCAAAGGACGCACCACACCAAACCTGCGCAATGGACGTCGCGAAAATCCCCGCGGCCCTCGGATCATTAAGTCCTTATCGCCATTCACGTTCCAGCAAATATGTGTTCTTGGGAAAAACAACAACCGTCCGCATGGAATTTTCCGTGACGGACGACAATCAACCCTCAGGTTGCGCCTCTTCCGCCGCTCCGCTCGGGTCAGCGGATGCGGGGAGCAGATGCGGCTCCAGCCGTCTTTTGAAGACGGCATCGACATGAGCCTTGCGCACGGCAAGGTCATGCCCCGCCAGCACATTCGCCTCGAACGCCTGGATCAGGCTCTCAACCGCTGCCGTTCGCGAAACCGTGGTCGATGCCGGCGCCGCTTCTGCCGCCAATGCCTTGAGCAAGGCAATCCGTTGCTCGATATCGATAGTCAGCTTAGCGGCCATAGCGCCGATGGCGGCGATCTGCCTATTCAGAGCAGCCGCCAGCCCTTCATAAATGTCTATAAGACGCTGTCGCACGGTCCGGCGGGATTGAAGCTCCTGTTCTTGCCGCCGAATATCATCCTGCTCCAGCAACAGAGCGCGATAGTCCCCTTCGAGTTCGGACTGTAGATCGGCATGGCGCGAGGATGGGCGGTTGCGCCGCTGATACATGAGCTTTTCCGCCAAGGCATTGGCCCGGCGTTGCATCTCCTCTATATCGAAATCGAGCTTCCGCCGGCGTTCGATCACGCCTTCCAGCTGTAGTTCGCAGTCATGAAAGCATCGGGAGAATACGGGTCTTGCCTGCTTGAAAAGAAGGTCGAGTTCGGCCGATACGTTAAGGATCGTATCGAGATCGGCGATGATAGCCTCCGGCTTCATCGGTCCATGCGCCAGCGTCCGGCTGAGCAGGCTTGCATTTTCAAGACCAATCTTCTCGTTGAACAATCGGCGATGCTGCAAGTCCGCCTCCTCGGTCGCATGATCCAGCTCTTTGACCAGCGACAGGGCGGTTGATTTCCACCGATCGAGCAGTTCGACCGCTTCGCGGACAGTCGCTTCTTCGACAGGAAAATTGACGACCTCGACGCGCTCGCCTTCCCTCGCGTGGCCGGCGAGCGTCGCCACGGCCGAATTCGCGTCGTTCATGGCGTCATCGAGCGTCGCTTGCGCCTTATCGAGCATGCCATCGAAGGAATGAAGCCTGACCATGAAAGCATTCCCTCCCCTACCTCTAGCGCGAGCCTAGCCGCTTCCTGAGGCGAAGGAAATGCTCGAAAACTATTGGGCAGCGGCAGGATTCTTCAGATAGGCAATCAGGTTGTCGAGGTCCTTGTCGCTTTTCAGACCCGGGAACGTCATCCGGGTGCCTTTGACGAGGAATTGCGGCGCCGGCAGATATTTCCGCAGCAACGCTTCATCCCAGACCTTGCCGTCGGCGCCGAATGCCCGCATCGCCGGCGAGTAGACATAATCGGGCTTGCTTGCGACGGCTCGTCCGACGACCCCCATCAACGAGGGGCCAACCCGATTGTCAGGCCCGGTCGCCGTATGACAGGCACCGCATTTCTTGAAAACGACGGCGCCAGCGACCGCATCGCCGTCTGCAAGCGCCCAAGAGGTCGAGGCAAGCGCGATAGCGGCCGACAGCAGACAAAGAAGTTTCATCATCCCTCTCGATCAGCTCAATCCCGACCAACGATCATATGCCGAGGAAAGTCCGCAACGCTACTGAAAGCCCGTGGGCGGCGCTTCACTCGCAGGTGATCGCTTCTTCCCAATGACGGCGGCAAAGCGAGACATATTTGTCGCTGCCGCCGATCTCGATCTGCGCCCCTTCGTGAACGACCTTGCCGGCGGCATCGAGCCGCACCACCATCGTCGCCTTGCGTCCGCAATGGCAGATGGTGCGCACCTCCCGCAATTCGTCGGCGATGGTCAGCAGCTCCTGCGATCCCGGAAACAGATGTCCATGGAAATCCGTGCGCAGCCCGTAAGTCATGACCGGAAGATTGAGGCGATCGACGATATGGGCAAGCTGCCAGACCTGCTCGCGCGTCAGAAATTGCGCCTCATCGACGAAGACGCAGGCAAGCGGCTCCTTTGCATGCATTTCATCGACCATTGCATAGAGATCGTCGCCGGTTTCGAACGGCAGGGCATCCATGGTCAGGCCGATGCGCGAGGCGATCGTGCCACGCCCGGCGCGATCGTCGAGAGCTGCGATGAAGGCCGCGGTACGCATGCCGCGCTCCTGATAATTATAGGCGGCCTGCAGCAGCATCGTCGATTTGCCGGCATTCATGGTCGAATAATGGAAGTAGAGCTTGGCCATGACATTCTCCTTGAATGCTTCATGGGTGCTGCGGGACGATAAGGAAAGATGGTCGCGGCGAAAACCACAGGATTCAGGCGTGCTTCGCTTAGCGCGCAAAAGCCTTGGTCACAGGCGGACAGAAAAAGGCGGGCGTCGCATTCAGCCCCCTCAAACCGCCGCAAATACACTGTGGTCGCTTGAAAATGTCAGTTATTGATGGTTGCTTGGGAACGTTAGACTGGGAGTCACGCAATGATAAAAATGACCCTTACTGCATTCGCTTTCGCCTCAACTCTCTCCGCGCTGACATTGGGCGCCACCGCGGCCTCCGCAGCCGAGCCGGCAAGCTGTAGCACCGTACATTTCGCCGATGTAGGCTGGACCGACATCACTTCCACCACGGCCACCGCCTCCATCCTCCTGAAGGCTCTTGGCTACGACACCGACGTCAAGGTGCTCGCCGTGCCGGTGACCTACCAGTCGTTGAAGAACAAGGACATCGATGTCTTCCTCGGCAATTGGATGCCCTCCATGGCCGAGAACATCAAGCCGTTCGCTGCGGACAAGTCGGTCGAAACCGTGCGCGCCAATCTGGAAGGCGCGAAATACACGCTCGCTACCAATGAAAAGGGTGCCGCGCTCGGCATCAAGGACTTTAAGGACATTGCCGCCCACAAGGATGAGCTTGACGGCAAGATCTACGGCATCGAGCCGGGCAATGACGGCAACCGTCTGGTGATCGACATGGTCGACAAGAACACCTTCGGCCTCAAGGGCTTCGAAGTGGTCGAATCCTCCGAGCAGGGCATGCTCGCTCAGGTCTCCCGCGCCGACAAGGAAGGCAAGCCGATCATCTTCCTCGGCTGGGCCCCGCATCCGATGAACACCACCTACAAGATGACCTATCTCACCGGCGGAGACGACGTGTTCGGCCCGAACTTCGGTGGTGCGACCGTCTACACCAACGTCCGGGCCGGCTACCTGCAGGAATGCCCGAATGTCGGCACCTTCGTCAAAAATCTCGTCTTCTCGCTGCCGATGGAAAACGAAATCATGGGCAAGATCCTGAATGACGGCAAGGATCCGGAAGTCGCAGCGACGGAATGGCTGAAGGCCAACCCCGCAGCAATCACGCCTTGGCTCGCGGGCGTCACCACCAAGGATGGCGGTGACGGCCTGGCGGCGGTCAAGGCCAAGCTCGGCCTGTAATACGAGGACGGATGGAGGGGCGGCCAAACCGCCCCTTTCTCTTCCTTGAACGGACTGCTTGCTTTCGCGTCCCGCCATTCCCGGACAATGGTCCACTTGGCGTGACAGACCGTATTCTTCGGCGGCACCTCCGGCTTCATACGTAACAATCGGAAACGCCGCCCCCAATCATGGGCAAAGACGTGAACTGGTTAACCGATTACCGCATCCCCATCGGGCCATGGGCCAAAGCCGTCGTCGACTGGCTGACGAGCAATGTCACATGGTTCTTCGACGGCCTTTCCTTCGTTGTCGCGCATGGAATCAACGGGCTGCTGTTCGTCTTGCAGGCACCGCATCCGCTGATCGTCGTCGTTGTCTTCACGGCAATCGCCTACTGGATGCGCCGGAGCGTCACGATCACGGTTCTCACCCTGATCGGCCTGCTGATCACCATCAACCAGGGTTACTGGAAAGAGACGACCGAGACGCTGGCGCTGGTGCTAGCCTCCACCTTCGTCTGTATGCTGGTCGGCGTCCCCCTTGGTATCGCGGCTGCCCGACGTCCCTGGCTCTACGCCATCATGCGGCCGATCCTCGATCTGATGCAGACCATCCCGACCTTCGTGTATCTGGTGCCGGCAATGATCCTGCTCGGTCTCGGCATGGTCCCCGGTCTGGTCGCCACCGTCGTCTTTGCTCTTCCCGCACCGATCCGCATGACGCGCCTTGGCATCATTTCCACTCCCCCTTCGCTGGTGGAAGCGGCCGAATCTTTCGGCGCGACGCCACGCCAGGTTCTGCGCAAGGTCGAGCTTCCCTTTGCCACGCCGCAGATCATGGCCGGCCTGACGCAGACCATCATGCTGTCGCTCTCGATGGTCTCGATCGCCGCCCTCGTCGGCGCCCCCGGGCTCGGCGTGCCGGTTCTGCGCGCGCTGAATAGCGTCAACGTCGCCAAGAGCTTCGATTCCGGCGCCTGCATCGTCATCCTGGCGATCATTCTCGACCGTATGTTCCGCGCGCCCGGCGAAGGAGACCGCTCATGACCGTCGCCGTTGATTTCAAAAATGTCAGCATCATCTTCGGCGATCGTCCCGATGCCGCGCTGAAACTTGTCGATGAAGGCAAGTCGCGCGACGACATCGGCAAGTCGACGGGCATGGTGCTCGGTGTCGCCAATGCCTCGCTGCAAATCGAAGAGGGTGAAATCCTCGTGCTCATGGGCCTGTCCGGCTCCGGCAAGTCGACGCTGCTGCGCGCCGTCAACGGCCTGGCGCCGGTCGTGCGCGGCGAGGTCTCCGTCAACACCAAGAACGGCGCCGTCAGCCCTTACTCCTGCAGCCCAAAAGCCCTGCGCGACCTGCGTATGCACACCGTCTCCATGGTCTTCCAGCAGTTCGCGCTTCTGCCCTGGCGAACGGTGGCCGACAATGTCGGCTTCGGGCTTGAGCTTGCCGGCGTTCCGGACGCCGAACGCAAGAAGCGCGTCGACGAACAGCTCCAGCTCGTCAACCTGACGCAATGGGCCAATCGCAAGGTCAACGAACTGTCCGGCGGCATGCAGCAGCGCGTCGGTCTCGCCCGTGCCTTTGCAACCGGCGCGCCGATCCTGCTGATGGACGAGCCGTTCTCCGCGCTCGATCCGCTGATCCGCACCCGCCTGCAGGACGAGCTTCTGGAGTTCCAGCGCCGACTGAAGCGGACGATCCTGTTCGTCAGCCACGATCTGGACGAGGCATTCCGCATCGGCAACCGCATCGCCATCATGGAAAGCGGCCACATCATCCAGTGCGGAACGCCACAGGAGATCGTCAAGAACCCAGCCGATCAATATGTCGCCGACTTCGTGCAGCACATGAATCCGATCAGCATGCTGACGGCACGGGACATCATGCAACAGGGCGTCGGACATTCGGCCAATGCCGGTTCCGTCACCGCCACGGCAACCGCCGCGACACCGCTTGTCGATATCCTTGACGCCCTGACGCGCCAGCCAGGCAATATCGGCGTTGTTGACAATGGCACGATTATTGGAACGATCTCGGCGCAAGACGTTGTTTCGGGTCTCACCAGCCACCGGCGAAAGGAGTAGTCGTTCGCGACTGCTCCTCAATTCATGGAGCCGTTAATGAACGACAAACCATCGTTGATCAGGGAAACGGATGAGGATGCGCGCATTCAGGCGCGCGACCTCATGCATAAAGCCGCACATGCAGCCTTGGCCGTCATCGACCCCGAAACCGGCTTTCCCTTCGTCAGCCGCGTCCTGATCGCCATGGATGCGGATGGCGCTCCGGTCATCCTGGTCTCCGGCCTCTCCTTACATACCAAAGCTCTGATGAGAGACGGCCGCGCTTCGGCGCTCTTTGGCGAGCCCGGCAAGGGCGACCCTCTCGCCCATCCCCGCCTGACCTTACGCTGCGGCGCGGAGCGCATCGATCGGCAAAGCCAGGCGCATGAGCGCATCCGAGCGCTTTTTCTCGATCGCCACCCGAAATCCAAGCTCTATATCGATTTTCCGGATTTCTGCTTCTTCCGCCTCATTCCGCTCGATGCCAGCCTGAACGGCGGCTTTGGAAGGGCTTACATCTTGTCCTCAAAAGACCTGATGATGCTTTAAACCGAAAACAAAATCCGGCGGCAATAAAACCATACAATAGTGCGAGAATTAGTAGGTGGACAGCCTGACGTAGAAAAAGCCAATATTCTCAGGTTGCAAATCCGCAGTGACCAAAATTGGCATGTTTGCGGCTCCGAAACGATAAAAATCGACCTATTTTGGTCTAATTTAGCCCCTTGGATGGGACGCTGGAGACCTCGGCATTATCGCCGAGGCATCATACGTACATACCTAAAACAGCATACTCGATACCTTAAATTTAGGTATATACAATCTTCGACCCCTCTTGGTATTGTTAGATATCGGTTAGGACCGGCTTGGAAATAGCACAGTTTCTGATGTACGCTCCGCATTGGGAAGATTAACAGATGAAGACAAGAGATTTGGCCGAACATTCTAATGTTGCGGCAGCATTATTATCAGCAATGGCGAACCCGAAGCGTCTTTTGATCCTTTGCAGTCTCGTTAAGGGTGAAGTTCCTGTTGGCGTTCTTGCCAATCAGGTCGGACTGAGCCAATCAGCACTTTCTCAGCATCTTTCCAAGCTTCGCGCTCAGAAGTTGGTCAAGACGCGTCGCGATGCTCAAACGATTTACTACTCCAGCACATCAGAATCCGTGATCCGTGTTCTTGAAACGCTGGAAGACATTTATTGCGAGCCGGAAAAAAGTAGATCGGCTGCTTAAGAGCTTTCAATAGCTCAGGGCCTGTCGACAGACGATCTCTGGGGAACACTTTAGACCCTGAAAGATCGACTTGCTTTCATTACCAGGTGTTTTGCTGCTTTAACTGGCAAATCTTCGGATTTGCCAGTTTTTTCATGTCCGGACGAGCTCGCACCACGTCCGCGGACAATTCCGCGCCCGGCACCGCCGACCTGCCGCGATCCCATTCCTGCCGTACACCAGCCTCCTTCCCCGGCCCCATCTTTGCCTTGACGCAAATAGGCCGGCTGATAATTTGACCAAGCAGTAAATATAATCGCGCGGCGCGGCGCCGCGGTCGGGTAACAGGCCCCGAATGGCCATTGGAGAACAGCATGTCGGACCGTTTGAATGCCACCCCCAACGATTTGCGCGCCTTCTGGATGCCGTTTACGGCCAACCGCCAATTCAAGAAGGAACCGCGCCTCTTCGTCAGCGCCAAGGATATGTACTACACCACCCATGACGGTCGGCAGGTACTGGACGGAACTGCGGGTCTGTGGTGCGTGAACGCGGGACACTGCCGCCCCAAGATCACCGAGGCGATCCGCCAGCAGGCAGGCGAACTCGACTATGCTCCCGCTTTCCAGCTCGGCCACCCCAAGGCCTTCGAGCTGGCGAACCGGCTGGTCGATATTGCACCCGAGGGCATGGACCACGTTCTTTATACCAATTCCGGTTCGGAATCGGTCGAAACCGCGCTCAAGGTCGCGCTTGCCTATCATCGCGTGAAGGGCAATGGCTCGCGCTTCCGTCTCATCGGCCGCGAGCGTGGCTATCACGGCGTCAATTTCGGCGGCATTTCCGTGGGCGGCATCGTCACCAACCGCAAGATGTTCGGCACGCTGCTGACCGGAGTCGACCATATGCCGCACACGCATGTTCCCGGTAAGAACGCCTTCACGCGCGGCGAGCCAGAACATGGCGGCGATATCGCCACCGAGCTTGAGCGCATCGTCACCCTGCACGACGCCTCGACAATCGCTGCTGTCATCGTCGAGCCGATTGCCGGCTCCACCGGCGTGCTCATCCCGCCGAAGGGCTATCTGCAGAAGCTGCGCGACATCTGCACCAAGCACGGCATCCTGCTGATCTTTGACGAGGTCATCACCGGCTTCGGCCGCCTCGGTGCACCCTTTGCCGCTCAATATTATGATGTGAAGCCGGATATCATCACGACCGCCAAAGGCCTGACCAACGGCGTCATTCCAATGGGTGCAGTCTTCGTCACCTCGGAGATCCATGACGCCTTCATGCAGGGACCCGATCATATGATCGAGTTCTTCCACGGCTATACCTATTCCGGCAATCCGATAGCCTCTGCCGCGGCGTTGGCAACGCTCGACACCTATAAGGAAGAAGGCCTCCTCACGCGCGCAGCAGAACTTTCAGACTACTGGGCCGATGCCCTGCATTCCCTGAAAGACTGCCCGAACGTCATCGATATCAGAAACACCGGCCTGATCGGCGCCATCGAGCTCGATCCGATCGCCGGCGAGCCCACCAAACGCGCCTTCACCGCTTTCCTCAAGGCCTATGAAAAGGGCCTCCTCATCCGCACCACCGGCGACATCATCGCGCTATCGCCGCCGCTGATCATCGAAAAGCATCACATCGACGAGCTGTTCGGCAAGCTCCGCGAGATCTTGCAGAATAATATCTAAGGCATAATCTCAAACAATCTCCGCCCCTCACGCCTCCTCTTGTATGAGCAAGAGAGCCGGCATGAGGGGCGATCCATATGCGAGGGACGAAATGACCACCAAACTCGAACGCTACATCGACCAGGGCGTCGGCCGGGAACCCGCCGATATCGTGCTGAAGAACGGCCGGTTCTTCGATCTGGTGACGGGCGAGTTGGTCGCTTCGGATATCGCCATCTGCGGCGATCGCATCGTCGGCACCTGCGGCGAGTATCAGGGGCGCGAAGAGATCGATATTGCCGGCCGCATCATTGTACCGGGCTTCATCGACACGCATCTTCACATCGAATCCTCGCTGGTAACCCCGCTCGAATTCGATCGCTGCGTGCTGCCTTATGGCGTGACCACCGCCATCTGCGATCCGCATGAAATCGCCAACGTGCTCGGCACCGAAGGCATACGTTACTTCCTCGACTGTTCGCTGGAAACCATTATGGATATCCGCGTCCAGCTCTCGTCCTGCGTGCCGGCAACGCATCTGGAAACCTCGGGCGCCGATCTGCCGATCGAGAAGCTCTTGCCCTTCCGCAATCACCCGCAGGTGATTGGCCTTGCCGAATTCATGAATTTCCCCGGCGTGGTCCACAAGGACCCCGTCTGCATGGCGAAACTCGAAGCCTTCCAAGGCGGCCATATCGATGGCCATGCGCCGCTTTTACGCGGCAATGACCTCAACGGCTATCTCGCAGCCGGCATCCGCACGGAGCATGAATCGACGACACCAGAGGAAGCGCTGGAAAAGATCCGCAAGGGCATGCATATCCTCGTGCGTGAGGGGTCCGTTTCCAAGGATCTGCACGCGCTGATGCCTGTTATCACCGAGCGCCTGTCGCCTCATCTGGCGCTCTGCACCGACGATCGCAACCCGCTCGATATCGCCGAACAGGGCCATCTCGATTACATGATCCGCACGGCGATCGCCCATGGCGTCGAGCCCCTGGCGATCTACCGCGCGGCCTCGATCTCTGCCGCGCGCGCCTTTGGTCTGCGGGATCGCGGTCTCGTGGCACCCGGATGGCGCGCCGATCTCGTCGTCGTCGACAGCCTGGAAAGCTGCAAGGCCGAGATGGTCTTCTCCGCAGGCCGCCGCGTTACCGCCGAACTTTTCGCGACCCGCGGTTCGGTCGAGCCGGTCGGCCTCGACAGCGTCAAGGCCCGCCCGATCAACGCAGCCGATTTTGGCGTGCCGGTGACGGAGGGCGAAAGCTCCATCATTGGCGTGACGCCTGGCAAGATCATCACCCAGCATCGCCGCTATCGCCTGCCGACCAAGGGCAACCAGACCGATATCGACCTCGGCAACGATATCATCAAGGTCGCCGTCATCGAGCGGCACGGCAAGAATGGCAACCATGCCAACGGCTTCGTCCAAGGCTTTGGCTTGAAGAAAGGCGCGATCGCCTCGACCGTCGGCCACGACAGCCACAATATCTGCGTCGTCGGCGTCAACGAGGACGACATGGCGCTCGCCGCCAATCGCTTGAGCGACATCAACGGCGGTTTCGTCGTCGTCGAGGACGGCGTCGTGACCGGTGAAATCGCCCTGCCTGTCGCCGGCCTGATGAGCCTCGAGCCTTATGAAAGCGTGCGCGACACACTGCACCACCTGCGCCAGGCAGCCTACGCCCTTGGCGCGACCCTGGAAGAACCCTTCCTGCAGCTGGCGTTCCTGCCCCTGCCGGTGATCCCGCATCTGAAGATATCGGATAAAGGCCTGGTCGATGTCGACAAGTTCATGCTGATCGGCTGATCAGGCTCGTCCCTCGTAAGGAAGATAGCTTGCGTTGCAAAGGTGTCAGCGGACAAACAATTCGAGCTTGGGGCTTCAATTGACGAAAGCCTATTGTTATCTTTGTTCCACGACATCAAACCGTTTGGTCATGGAAAGAACAATCGTGACAAAGCTTGAGCAGATTGAGAAAAATGTCAGCGAGCTGGAGCCGGAAGACTTCAAGGCATTCGCCGAATGGTTCGAAGCTCTGCAGGCAAGCCGGTGGGACCGGCAAATCGAAGCTGACATAGGCGCTGGTAAACTGGATAGACTGGCAGACAAAGCCCTGGCCGATTTTCGCGTGGGAAAGACGCGGGCATTTTAAAGCATCACGCCACTCAGCCGTTTTGGGAGGCATATGAAAAGCTGCCAAAACATGTGCGAGAACTCGCCGACCGAAATTTCGAGCTTCCCAAATCGAACCCGAAGCATCCTTCACTTCATTTCAAACAAGTAGGCCGCTTCTGGTCCGCGCGGGTCTGGATGTCCTGGCGCGCTCTTGCTGTCGCTGACGGCGACGACCTTGTCTGGTTCTGGATCGGCTCTCACACCAAATATGACAAGCTCTTACGCTAAATCACGTCACATACCCGCAATAAACATCCAGAGCAGCAAGCGTTAGCGTTGCCCCGGCATCCGCCGTGCCAAACCCCGGCATGGCGATCGTCTTGCCAAGCTTGATATCCTCCGGCAAGGCAATCTTCACAGGCTTGCGGGAGAGATTGAAGATAAACAGCAGCGTCTCCTCACCCTTGGAGCGCGTGAAGGCGAGAACGTCCTCTTTTGTATCAAGAAAGATCATGTCGCCGTCACGCAGGGCGGCATGTTCTGCACGGAAGGCCAGCGTCCGCTGATAATGATGCAGCACCGAATCCGCGTCCGTCTCCTGCTTGTCGACGGCAAGCGCCGCATGCTGGTAGGGAACCGGCAGCCAGGATTTGTCCGCGGTCGTAAAGCCCGCATGAGCACGCCCTGCTTCCCAGGGCATGGGCGTACGGCATCCGTCACGCCCCTTGAAGGCCGGCCAGAAGCGAATGCCGTAGGGATCGCGCAGGTCCTCGAAGGCAAGCTCTGCCTCAGGCAGGCCGAGCTCTTCCCCTTGATACAGGCAAATGGAGCCGCGTAACGCCGAGAGCAGAGAGATTGCGAGCTTCGCAACGCGCGGCTGCTCTTCTTCCGTTTTGGCAAAGCGGCTGACATGGCGCTGAACGTCATGGTTGGAAAAGGCCCAGCAGACCCAGCCATCAACGACATTATCCTGGAAATCGCTGACGCAGCGCCGGAAATGCGCCGGCGTGAAATCGGGACCCAAAAGATCGAACGTGTAGCACATGTGCAGCTTGTCGCCGCCGCTGGTATAGGCCGCAACCGTCTCCAGCGAGCGTACGCCGTCACCGACTTCGCCGACTGTCGTGCGGTTTTCGTATTGATCGAGCAATGCACGCAACCGCTTCAGGAAGCCGATATTTTCAGGCTGCGTCTTGTCGTAAAGATGGTTCTGCATCCCGTAGGGGTTGGTTTCGGGCGCGTCGAGCCCGCCGGTCGCGACGAGCGCCGGCGGATTGTCGCGAAGCTTCTTGTCGCAGAAATAGTAGTTGACCGTATCCAGGCGGAAACCATCGACGCCGCGATCGAGCCAGAATTTGACGGCCGCCAATACCGCATCCTGAACGTCCGGATTGTGGAAGTTCAAATCCGGCTGCGATGTCAGGAAATTGTGCTGGTAATATTGCCGGCGCACGCCATCCCATTCCCAGCCGGGGCCGCCGAAGATCGACAGCCAGTTGTTGGGCGCCGTCCCATCCGGTTTCGGATCGGCCCAGACATACCAATCCGCCTTGGGATTGTCGCGGCTTGCGCGGCTTTCAACAAACCAGGGATGCCGGTCCGACGTGTGCGAGATGACCTGGTCGATGATGACCTTGAGGCCGAGCTCATGTGCTGCCGCCATCATCTCGTCGAAATCGGCAAGCGTGCCGAAGATCGGATCAACATCGCAATAATCGGCGACATCATAGCCCATATCGGCCATCGGCGAGGTGAAGAACGGCGCCAGCCAGATTGCATCGACCCCCAGTGCGGCAATATGAGGCAGGCGCCGGGTGATCCCCCTGATATCTCCGAGCCCGTTGGCATCCGTGTCCTGAAACGACCGCGGATAGACCTGATAGATCACTGCCCCGCGCCACCAATCGGCTCCCGCCACTTTATTCGTCGATTTCATCAAACCGCCTCGATATCGCACAAGGCCTTCCAGTTTGCACAGTCGGGCGCAGGCGGCAAGCTGCAAATCGGCTGCCTGAGAAACTCAACCATCCGGCGGATAAATTCGCTGTATCAATTTTAGAGATTTGTGAATATGAAAGTTCACATGCTAAGCATGTCCGACTTTTTTTAACTTGAAAGCGACGTCGCTTTCGATAATTTCGCGCATTGACCTGTACGTGAAGGTTACCTGCGGGATCAAGAATACCCTTGTAAAACAAGGACAATAACTCCAGAAAGGTGGGAAAACATATGGCGCATATCACCCGAAAATTTATCGCTGCGGCTTTCGTCAGCACGATATTGAGCGTTTCGGCGCATGCCGCGACCCTCAATATCCACAACGGCGGCGACCCGACTTCGCTCGATCCGCAAAAAATTTCCGGCGATTGGGAGAACCGCATCGACGGCGATATCTTCGAAGGGTTGGTGACCGAGGACCCCAAGGACAACCCAATTCCAGGCCAGGCTGCAAGCTGGACCATTTCGCCCGACCAGAAGGTCTATACCTTCAAGCTTCGTGACGGCATCAAGTGGTCCGATGGACAACCGGTGACGGCTCAGGACTTCGTCTTCGCCTTCCAGCGCCTGATGGACCCGAAGACCGCTGCTCAATACGCCTATCTGCAGTACACGATCCTGAACGCGGAAAAGATCAACAAGGGGGAGATCAAGGATCCGACCCAGCTCGGCGTCAAGGCGATCGACGACAAGACCCTCGAAATCACGCTTGAGAACCCCACCCCTTACTTTCTCAACGCTCTGATGCACTATACGGCCTATCCGCTGCCGAAGCACGTTGTGGAAGCCAAGGGTGATGAGTGGGTCAAGATCGGCAATATCGTCACCAACGGTCCCTACAAGCCAGTGGAGTGGGTGCCCGGTTCGCATGTCAGCATGGTCAAGAGTGACCAATATTACGACGCCAAGGACATCAAAATCGACAAGGTCAACTACTATACGCTGGAAGATCAGGCCGCTGCCCTGAAACGTTATCGCGCCGGCGAATTCGACATTCTTACGTCGTTCCCGGCCGATCAGTATGACTGGATCCAGAAGAACCTGCCCGGCCAGGCGCATGTGGTGCCGTTCCTTGGCACCTACTACTACGTCCTGAATTCCACCAAGCCGCCATTCAACGACAAGCGCGTTCGCCAGGCTCTCTCCATGGCCGTCAACCGCGAAGTCATCGGGCCGAAGATTCTCGGCACTGGCGAACTGCCGTCCTACTCCTGGGTACCGCCTGGTACCGCCAATTACGGCGAGCCGGCTTATGTCAGCTGGAAGGACGAGCCCTACAAGCAGAAGGTCGAAGAAGCAAAGAAGCTTCTGAAGGAAGCAGGCTTCGGCCCTGACCATCCGTTGAAGGCTCAGCTGCGCTATAATACCAACGACAACCACAAGCGCATTGCCGTTGCGATTGCCGCCATGTGGAAGCCACTCGGCGTCGATATTGAGCTCTACAACACCGAAACCAAGGTGCATTACGATGAAATGCAGCGCGGTGAGGTGCAGATCGGCCGTGCCGGCTGGCTCGCCGACTATAACGACCCGATCAACTTCCTGAACCTGCTGTCCACTGGCGTCGAAATGAACTACGGCCGTTGGAGCAACAAGGACTATGATGCTCTGATCAAGCAGGGCAATGAAGAAACCGATCTCAAGAAGCGCGCCGAGATCTACAAGAAGGCTGAGCAACTGGCCCTCGACGACAGCGCGGCTATCCCGATCTACTACTACGTTTCCCAGAACATCGTCGCTCCGAAGGTCCAGGGCTTCGTCGACAACATCCAGGACATCCATCGCACCCGCTGGCTGTCGATCAAAGAATAATTGGGAACAGGCTCCCTCCCGGACACAACCGGGAGGGAGCCGTCTAAAACCATGTTTGGCTATGCTCTCCGTCGTCTGCTGTCGACAATCCCGGTTCTGTGGATTGCCGTGACAGTGTGTTTTTTCATTCTGCGCCTCGCTCCCGGCGGCCCCTTCGATGGCGAAAGGCCATTGCCGCCGGAAGTCAAAGCCAACCTCGCGGCTCACTACAACCTCGATAAACCCCTGGTTGAGCAATACCTGATCTATGTCGGCGATGTCATGAAGGGCGACCTTGGCCCCTCCTTCGCCAATCAGGACTTCACCGTCACCCAGCAGATCATGTCCGGCTTCCCCTACACGCTGACCATTGGCGGCGCCGCTTTTGTGCTCGCAACTATCGTCGGCATCTTCATAGGCTGTCTCGGGGCGCTTTATCAAAACCGCGCGGCCGATTACTGGCTGGGCGGCGGCCTTCTCATCGGCCTGGTCATGCCGAGCTTCCTCATCGCGCCGATCCTGCAGCTCATCTTCGGCAACACGCTCGGCTGGCTGCCGGTCGGTGGCTGGGGCGACGGCTCCGTCAAGTTCCTCATCCTGCCCATCATCGTCCTGACGCTGCCGCACGCGGCACGCATCTCGCGCCTGATGCGCGGCTCGATGATCGAGGTGATGGGCCAGAACTTCATCCGGACCGCCAAGGCCAAGGGCATCGGCCCGCGACTGACGATCATGCGCCACGCGCTGAAGCCGGCCATGATGCCCGTCGTCTCCTATCTCGGACCCGCGGCAAGCTATCTGCTCACCGGTTCGCTGGTGGTCGAAAGCATCTTCGGCCTCCCCGGCGTCGGCCGCTACTTCGTCGGCGCGGCGCTGAACCGTGACTACGGCATGGTCCTCGGCACGGTCATTTTCTACATGATCCTGATCGTGGTCCTCAATCTGCTGGTCGACATCGCCTATGCCTGGCTCGATCCGAAAGTGAGAATGCGATGATCCTCAATTCCGCCAAGAGAGAATTGCTGGAAGCGGAATTGCTTTCGGCAGAAGGGCTCGCACCCAAGGGGCGTTCCCTCACAGGCGACGCGATGCGTCGTCTCCTGCGCAACAAGGCGGCGGCACTTTCGCTGGTCATACTGGCCGTGCTGGTTCTGGTCGCCATATTCGGCCCGTATTTCCTGCCCTTCAACTATGAGGATCCGGACTGGACCTCGTTCCGAGGCGCTCCAGACTTCGCCGCCGGCCACTATTTCGGTACCGACGGCAATGGCCGCGATCTTCTGGCGCGTACGCTCTACGGCACGCGCGTCTCGCTGACGGTCGCTCTCGTCGCAACGCTCGTCTCGGTCGTCATCGGCGTGCTTTACGGCGCCGTTGCCGGTTATTTCGGCGGTCGCGTCGATGCGATCATGATGCGCTTCGTCGATATCATGTACGCCCTGCCCTACGTCCTCTTCGTCATCCTGCTGATGGTGATCTTCGGCCGCAACGTCTATCTGCTCTTTGCGGCGATCGGTGCGCTGGAATGGCTCACCATGGCCCGTATCGTGCGCGGCCAGACCCTGTCGATCAAGCAGCGGGAATTCATCGAGGCCGCCCGCGCCTCGGGGCAACGATCGTTCAAGATCATCCTGAAACATATCGTGCCGAACCTCGTCGGCCCGGTCGTCATCTACGCGACGCTCACCATCCCGGAAATCATCGCGACGGAGAGCTTCCTCTCCTATCTCGGCTTCGGTGTTCAGGAGCCGCTGACGTCCCTCGGTACGCTGATTGCCGAAGGCTCTGCGGGCATGGAGACGACACCCTGGCTGCTGTTCTTCCCGGCCGGTTTCCTGGTCGCGCTGCTGATGAGCCTGCTCTTCATCGGCGACGGTCTGCGCGACGCATTCGATCCGAAGGATCGCTGACATGACAGACACACTTCTCGAACTCAAAGACTACTCGATCACCTTCCGCACGCCCGAGGGCGAAGTTGCGGCAGTCTCCAAGATGAACCTCAAGATCGGCCGCGGCGAACGCATCGCTATCGTCGGCGAGTCCGGCTCCGGCAAGAGCCAGACTTTTCTCGGCCTGATGGGCCTGCTCGCCAAGAACGGCCGCACCAGCGGCCAGGCGCTGCTCGACGGCAAGGACCTGCTGACGCTGAAGCCGCGCGAACTCGACTATGTGCGCGGCAAGGACATGGCCATGGTCTTCCAGGATCCGATGACCGCCCTCAACCCGTCGCTGCGCATCTCGCGGCAGTTGACGGAGCAGCTCGAAGTTCATGGCGGGCTTTCGGCGCGTGCCGCCTCGGCAGCGGCGCTCGATATGCTGAAGCGTGTCGGCATCCCCGACCCGACTCGCCGTTTCAACCTCTACCCGCACGAGCTTTCGGGCGGCATGCGCCAGCGCATCGTCATCGCCATGGCGCTGCTGACCAAGCCGAAGCTCTTGATAGCCGACGAGCCGACGACGGCGCTCGACGTAACGATCCAGGCGCAGATCCTCGATCTCTTCAATGAGTTGACGGCGGAAATGCATACGGCGCTCGTCATGATCACCCATGACCTCGGCGTCGTTGCCGGTCTCGCCGACCGCGTCGCCGTCATGTATGCCGGCCGCATCGTCGAGGAAGCGCCGGTCGAGGAGCTGTTCGAAAGCCCGGCCCATCCCTATACGGCGGCGCTTCACTCGGCGATCCCGAGGCCGGACCAGGATGTCGACGACCTCACCGTCATCCCCGGACGGCCGCCGAACCTGATGCACCTGCCCCGCGGCTGCGCCTTCTCGCCGCGCTGCGCCCATGTGCAGGACGACTGCCTCGACGCCGCGCCTCCGCTCGATCAGCTTTCATCGCGACGCTGTGCGGCCTGCTTCCATCCCCTTTCGGCTAATCAGGAACGGAGCCTCGTCCATGGCTGAGCAAACGCTTCTGAAGGTCGAGCATCTGACGACCGAATTCGAACTGCCGTCGAAATCCTTTTTCAAGCCGCCGATGATCCTCACGGCTGTTAACGATGTCAGCTTCGAACTGAAAACCGGCCGCACCCTCGGCATCGTCGGCGAATCCGGCTGCGGCAAGTCCACGCTCGGCCGCTCCATCCTGCGGCTGATCAAGGCGCAGAAAGGCCGCATTCTCTGGCAAGGAGGCAATCTGCTCGATCTCACCGAAGAGGAAATGCGTGCCGCCCGCCGCGACATGCAAATCATCTTCCAGGATCCGATCGCCTCGCTCGATCCGCGCATGACCGTCGGCGACATCATCGCCGAACCGCTGACCGTCTTCGAACCGAAACTGACCCGGGCGCAGCGGCAGGATCGCGTTCGCGAGATCATGGCTTCCGTCGGCCTCGTTCCGGAGATGATCAACCGTTACCCGCACGAATTCTCGGGCGGCCAGGCGCAGCGCATCGGCATTGCCCGCGCCGTCATCACCCGGCCGAAGCTCATCATCTGCGACGAGCCGGTCTCGGCGCTCGACGTCTCGATCCAGGGACAGGTCATCACGCTCCTGCGCCGTCTGCGCAAGGAGTTCGGCCTCACCTTGATCTTCATCAGCCACGACCTCTCTGTCGTGCGCCTGATCTCGGACGATGTGCTGGTGCTCTACCTCGGCAAGGTGGTGGAAGCGGGCGAAGCCGCGACGGTCTTCGATCATCCGGCTCATCCCTACACACAGGCACTGTTCTCCGCCGCGCCAATCCCCGATCCGAAGCTCGCTCGTGGCCGTGAGCGCATCCGCCTGCAGGGCGATCCGCCCTCGCCGCTTAATCCGCCGCCGGGCTGCGTCTTCTCGCCCCGCTGCTGGAAGGCGACGGATATCTGCCGCACGAAGATGCCGCCGACCGAGCATGTCCGTCCGGGTCAGACGGCGGCCTGCTATCACATGGATCGACCGTAAGTCAGGTCCAGCAAAAGTGGACGGCGGCAGCCGCCGTCCACCTTGCCCCAGCCGCCGCTTGCGCGTATGCAGCACCAAGACAAAATGCAGGAGGCAGTCTTGGGCGGGCGTTTTCTATCGATCGGCGAATGCATGGTGGAATTGTCGCAGGCCGAGGACGGACACCTGCGCAAGGGCTTTGCCGGCGACACCTTCAACACCGCCTGGTATGCCCGCGCCTGCTTGCCGGCAGACTGGTCGATCGATTATTTCACCGCACTCGGCGACGATGCCATGTCCGACGAAATGGTCGCCTTCATGGGCGGCGCCGGCATCGGCACGGCGAGCATCCGCCGCCTGCGCGGCAAGACTCCCGGCCTCTACATGATCAATTTGAAGGATGGCGAACGCTCCTTCAGTTACTGGCGCGATAGCTCCGCCGCCCGCCAGCTTGCGGCCGATGGCGATGCCCTGCGCGCTGCAATCGAAGCCTCTGACGTCCTTTATTTCTCAGGCATCACGTTGGCGATACTGCCGCGTGAAGACGCCTTCACGCTGCTCGCAGAACTGCGTCGCGCCAAGGCTGCCGGCAAGCTGGTCGCCTTCGATCCGAACCTGCGCCCTCGCCTGTGGTCCAGCCTCGACGCCATGCACACCATGATTTCGGAAGGTGCGCGCGCCGCAACGCTCGTCATGCCGAGCTTCGATGATGAAGCCGTGCATTTCGGCGACGATTCGATTCCCGCCACCATCCGCCGTTACCGGCAGTACGGAGCCCGGATGATCGTCGTCAAGAACGGCGCCGAGGGCGCGACCATCGGCGATGATACCGATGAGACCCTCGTCCCGGCGGTCAAGGTCGCCAAGGTCGTCGACACCACCAGCGCCGGCGACAGCTTCAATGGCGCATTTCTGGCTCACTATCTGCAGCATCAGGATGCGGTCGCTGCCGCCGGCTTCGCAGCCAAGATCGCGGCAAAGGTCATTCAGGAATATGGCGCGCTCGTCTCGCCCGAGAAGCTGAAGTCCATCCGCTAAACGCTGTAATATTTCCATCATGGACACCCCCCACAATAGAGTGGGCGCGGGAATCATGTTTGAAACACCGCAATCGCTGGCACCGTCATCATGAGGATGCGGTGCGGATGGACTGTTTTGGGCATGTTGCAACGCTTGTCAGACATCGATCAAACCACCTGGACGCAGGCGGCGACACCTGTCGCAGTACCCGAACGGCTGCTCATCGTCAGCGATGCCTGGCATCCACAGGTCAACGGCGTGGTCCGCTCGATCGAGAACACCAATCGCGAACTTACGCGCATGGGCGTCGAGGTTTCGATGATCACGCCGGACGGCTTTCGCAATATCCCCTGCCCGACCTACCCGGAAATCCGGCTTTCGATCGCCAGCTACCGCAAGATCGCCGCAAGAATAGAAGCACTCCGACCGACTTATGTCCACATCGCTACGGAGGGTCCCCTCGGGCTCACGGCCAGGCGCTGGTGCCTGAGAAATGGTATGCCGTTTTCGACCAGCTACCATACCCGCTTTCCTGAATATGTGGCCGCGCGTTTGCCGATACCGGAGAGTTGGCTCTACGCCTTCGTCAAATGGTTTCACAATGCCGGCTATGGCTGCATGGTGGCGACACCAAGCCTTGCGAGCGAGCTTAAACTGCGCGGCATTCGCAATCTGCTGCCCTGGAGCCGTGGCATAGATTCCCGCCTCTTCCGCCCCCAACCACTTGACGACAACCCCTTCGGCCTGCCCCGCCCCATCTTCATGACTGTCGGCCGCGTCGCGCTGGAGAAGAACCTGCCCGCCTTCCTCGATCTCGACCTGCCTGGATCGAAAGTGGTGGTGGGCGATGGGCCCGCCCGGGCCGAACTGCAGAAGCTCTATCCTGATGTCCATTTTCTGGGGGCGAAATTCGGTGAGGAATTGGCGCATGCCTATTCGCAGGCCGACGTCTTCGTCTTCCCGTCCAAGACCGATACCTTTGGCAACGCCATTCTGGAAGCGCTCGCGAGCGGCGTTCCGGTCGCCGCCTACCCCGTCACCGGCCCCGCGGATATTCTGGGAGGAAACAGGGCTGCCGGCGTCGTAGATGCCGATCTAGCAACGGCCTGCCTCGCCGCACTCTCTTGCTCCCGCGATGCCGCGCGCACGCTGGCACTGAACTATTCCTGGGAGGCGGCGACGGCGCAATTCATCGGCAATGTCAGGATTGCCAATCACCGAGGCCGGCTGCACGTCCACAACAAGCGTTGAATCCCGGACGATCGGCACCATCAGTGAAGTTGCAGCTCCGGCCTTACATGCCGTCAACGATCACCGCGCTGCCCTGACGGCATAGCATAGCCCTGCATGAGGATTGGATAGCTGCGTCTTATCCGGCACGATGAAGCCCGCATCGAACAATGGCGCGAAGAACGTCATTTGATTCTTATCTTTGGACCACCATTTATGCCACTCGATCACCATGGCATTGATCGACCCGAAAAGACCGTGCCTCGCCGGAGCCTCAGTAAGCTGCCTTTCCAAAAACGGAAGAAACCCGTAGCTCAGGCATAAATTTGGGTGTACAATTATTTATCGCACGATCTACATTAGACCTCTCAGGGAGTACTTGAGATGACCCACGACCCGTTAAAGCTGGATAACTTCATCTGCTTCGCACTCTATTCGGCGAACCATGCGATGAATCGTCTCTATAAACCGATGCTGGACGCGCTCAATCTTACCTATCCGCAATATCTCGTCATGGTGACACTATGGGAGGAAGACGGCCAGACCGTTGGCGGCATCGGTGAAAAGCTGTTTCTGGAATCAAGCACGCTGACACCGCTCTTGAAGCGCCTGGAAGCAGCCGGCTTCATCAAGCGTATCCGCAGCAAGGAAGATGAGCGCCAGGTGCTGATTCAACTGACCAGTGAAGGCAAGGCCCTGAAGAAGAAGGCCGCAACCGTTCCCCCTTGCATTCTCGACGCCACCGAGCAGACAGTGGACGAACTGGCACGGCTGAAGGCGGAAATCACGACGTTGCGCGAGGCACTCAGCAGGAATGCCGCCTGATTGAAGCGCGCCCATCTCCCGATGGGGCGCTTCGGCGAGTTACCGCTTCTTTTTGTTCTCGTAGGGATTTTCCGACGAGCGGAAATGAATGCGGATGGGCACGCCCGGCATGGAGAAGTCCTGACGAAGGCCATTAATCAGATAGCGCACATAGGACTCCGGCAGCGCATCCGAACGGGTGCAGGAAATCATGAAGGCCGGCGGCCGCGCCTTTACCTGCGTCATGTATTTCAGCTTGATGCGGCGGCCGGAAACGGCCGGTGGCGGATGCTGAACCTGCTGCGTCTCGAGCCAGCGGTTGAGGCGCGCGGTCGAAACACGCTTGTTCCAGACTTTGTCGGTATCGACGATCGCTTGCATCAGGCGATCAAGCCCCTCGCCCGTCTGGCCGGCAATCGGTATGGCGCGAATGCCCCGCGCCTGCGGCAATAACCGGTCGGTCTTTTCGCGCAGATCGGCGAGCACGGCTTGGCGATCCTCGATCATGTCCCACTTGTTGAAAGCGAGCACGGCGGCACGCCCCTCGCGGATCACGAGATCGACGATCTGCAGATCCTGCTTCTCGAAGGGAATGGTCGCATCGAAGACGATAACGACGGTTTCGGCGAAACGGATGGCGCGCAGCGTGTCGGCGACCGAAAGCTTCTCCAGCTTCTCGGTGACCTTCGCCTTGCGGCGCATTCCGGCGGTATCGAACATTTTGACGGTACGGCCCCGCCAGCTCCAGTCGACGGAGATGGAATCGCGGGTGATGCCGGCTTCCGGGCCGGTCAGCAGCCTGTCTTCGCCAAGGAAGCGGTTGATGAGCGTCGACTTACCGGCATTCGGACGGCCGACGATCGCCACGCGCAACGGGCGCGTCTCGTCATAGGCGGGCTCTTCGTCGATCTCTTCGCCATCTTCGCCGACGGCAGGACGCGGAATACTTACATTCGTCTCCGCCTCGTCTTCCTCGTCCCCGAAGGCACGTTCGGGCCCGATCGCCTCGACGATCGCGTCGCGCAGATCCATCATGCCCTGGCCGTGTTCAGCCGAGATCGGGCAAGGCTCGCCAAGGCCGAGCGTATAGGCATCGTAGAAGCCGCTGTCGGAGCCGCGCGCTTCGGATTTGTTGGCAACGAGCACCACGGGCCGGCCACGCTTGCGCAGCATTTCGGCAAGCGTCTTGTCGACATGGGTCAGGCCCATCTTGGCATCGACGACGAACAGCGTCAGGTCGGCCTCGTCGATCGCCGCCTCTGTCTGAGCGCGCATACGGCCCTGAAGCGATTCATCCTGAGCCTCTTCAAGACCGGCGGTGTCAACGATGCGAAAACGGAGATCGATCAGCTTCGCATCGCCGGGACGACGGTCACGCGTGACGCCCGGCGTATCGTCGACGAGCGCCAGCTTCTTGCCAACCAGCCGGTTGAACAGCGTGGACTTGCCGACATTCGGGCGACCGACGATCGCGACCGTAAAACTCATTGAGCGATCCTTCAGCCTTTTGCGACCGGAGCCTTGCCGGATGCAGTGATGAGATCGAGCAGCATCTGGGCACGGTTGGCAACATTGCGCGGGCTCTGCGGATCGTCGACGATCGCCTGGAACCACTGCCGGGCCTTGGCGAAATCGCCGGCCTTGTAAGCGGCAAGGCCGAGAACGTCGCGCGCCGAATGGCGGAAGGCATCAGCGGGGACGGCCAGTTCCTGAGCTTCGGCGGCGACCTGATCGTAGGTACCGGTATCGACGAGAAGGTAGGCAGCACGCAGGCGGGCCGCATTACGGATAACGACCGGAAGATCCGCCTGCTTGCCGACCGCCGAGAAGGTGGCGATGGCAGCGGCCTTGTCCCCCTTCTGCGCCTGCAGCGTCGCGGCGCGCAGGCGGGCCAACACCGGATAGGAGCCGGGGCCGCTCTTTTCGATGGCGGCGAATGCGGCCAGCGCTTCATCCGTCTTGTTTTGATCGGCAAGCGTCAGCGCGGCAATGAACTGATCGCCACCGCTGCCGGCCTGATTGCCGGCCCAATAGCGATAGCCGCTATAGGCTGCGGTGCCAAGGACGACGAGCACGGCAGCACCGATGATGAGCTTGCCGAAACGACGCCATATGAACCGCAGCTGGTCCGAGCGCAGTTCCTCGTTCACCTCGCGGATGAAGCTATCGTCATTGAATGCCATTCTTGTCTCCGGCCCAGGCCAAATAGTTCAAAGCTTAGGTTTAGTGGGGCCTTCTACTCCATTTTGCGTCTGATGTAAGGGGGAATGGCAGAAATCGTCACATAACGAACGGCGAAACCCCGATAATCCACGCATGAAGCTTCCAAATGATCAAGGCCCAGATAATAACGCCGATAACGATCGCATAAAGATCGTATTTCCCCGAAACGAACGGACGCAGGGTAATTTCGCCGGCCCGCTCGCGCCGTTTCAGCGAAATGCGCAGAATCACTCCCCAGGCGAGGAAGGCGGCAAAAAGCAATATCGCCGCTCCATCGCCATTCGACAGGAGATGCGCCAACGCCCAGATCTTCACCGACAGCACCATCGGATGCTTGGTCCTGACCGCGATATGCCCCGCTGGCAGCAGCGAGGCGACAAGACAGATCAGGGCGAAGAGCATCAGCAGGATGGTGATGTGGCTCATCCAGAATGGCGGCGTCCAGATCGGGGTCATGTCGCGCGCCTGACCGAAGCCGTAGATCAGAATGACCAGCGCCACAATGCTGGCAATCGAATAGGCACCCTTCCAGCCGCCCTCGCCCAAACGCGCGATCATCGAGCTTCTGAGGCCGGGGGCAACAACACGGACCAGATGGAGGCCGAGAAAGAGAACAATGCCGAGAATGAGCAATGCCATGGATGAAATCCTTTATGGTCTTGTAGTCACATCCTTATCGGCTGCCGCAAAAAAATGCCAGCATCACCGCAGCTTCGCCGCAATTGCGCGAAAGGAAGGAAGCGATCCTGAGCGCGCTATCCGATATCGCTGGACGATTCCTGGCAAGCCGTGCTCGACGCAATCAATATTCGGTACCCATGTTTCGCTTTGCTACCTGTCTCTCCGTCGCCATTTCCTTAGCGCTCCCCGTCGCCGCCCAGGCCGATGACAAGCCCAAGCAACTCGTCATGATCTCCTTCGACGGTGCTCATGACAATGCGCTATGGACCAAGAGCCGCGAGATCGCTTCGCGCAATGGCGCCCATTTTACCTATTTTCTTTCCTGCACCTTTCTCATGAACAAGACGCAGGCCAAGGCCTATCAGGGGCCGAAGCAGCGGCCAGGCAAATCCAACGTCGGCTTCGCCAAGAGCGAGGACGATGTGCGCACACGCATCGCCAACATCTGGGGCGCCCATCAGGAGGGCCATGACATCTCAAGCCATGCCTGTGGCCATTTTGACGGCAAGGGCTGGAGTGCTGCCGACTGGAAACAGGAATTCATGAATGCGCGGATCGCGCTTCGCGACGCCTGGAAGAATGTCGGCCTTGCCGACAAGGAGCCCCAGGGTTGGGAAGATTTCGCGACGAACGACGTCAAAGGATTCCGCGCGCCCTATCTCTCCACCAGCGATGGCCTCGTGCCAGCGGAGAAGGAGATGGGTTTCCAGTATGATGCAAGCCTGATCACCAAAGGCCCTGCACTGCCGCAGGTCGTCGACGGCATCTATCGCTTCGGTCTGCCATTGATCCCCGAAGGTCCCGAACATCGCCTGGTCATCGGCATGGACTACAATCTCTATGTCCGCCACTCCAAGGGCCTAGAAGACAAGGCCAATGCCAAGACCTATGAAGACCGCACCTTCGATGCCTTCGAAGCCGCCTTCAACAAGCAATATGACGGTGAGCGCATTCCGCTGCAGCTCGGTTTCCATTTCGTCGAAATGAATGACGGCGCCTATTGGCGCGCCCTCGACCGCTTCGTCAGCGGTGTCTGCCACAGGCAGGATGTTGCCTGCGTCAGCTATTCCGAAGCGATTCCATTGCTTGCGGCAAGAGGCAAGCCGCAGCAGGGGTGAGGAGCGGTCAGGCGAACCCCGAGCCATCGATCCAGTGAATCGATTGTCGCAACGAAAACCCCTTCGGCGGCTCATAATGCAAAAGCGAAGGACCCGCGGTGCGGCAAAGAGAAGTCCTTCCGTTGCCTCTAAAACCTAAAACCAACCTCCTCCCATTGAAAAAGGCTCCGTTTCCGGAGCCTTATTCGTCAGCCATCCGCGTGAATGACGCCCGCTTCGCGCTCCAAATAGCGCTGATCGATCGGTGGCAGCGGCTCGTCATAGATAGCAGCCTCGAAGGCCTTCAGACGCTTGTGGATCGACAGAAGCTCGATGATCGTCGTCCAGGAGCTGACGAGATACTGGAAGGAGTTGCTGACCTGGCCGAAGGCCGTGGCGATCTGCTGCCAGATGCCGAGCGTGATCTTGTGCGCGACGAAAGTCGGCACCAGCACGAAATAGAGGAAGATCGCATCGAGCTGGCCGTAGGAATAGCGAGCGACGTTAAAATAGGCGTAATGGAAGTACATGCGGAAATAGTTGCGGCGAACGTGTGAGAAGAGTTCCGCCACGGTGGGCGGCTGTGCGCGGTCTTCGCGATCCTCGCCGTAGACAAGCTCTTTTCGGTAGGCTGCCTCGACGCGCTGATTGCGGAAGTTCAACCCCGGAAGCTTGATCCCGAAGAGCGCAAGCAGGAACGTACCGAATACCGACCAAATCAGCGCCAGCCAAACGAGCGAGTAAGGAATTGCGCCGATAATCGGCAGATCGGTCACGAATTTCGACAGTTCCAACAGAATCGGCAGGAAGACGATGAGCGTCATGACGGAACCGATCAGGCTGACACCGAGCCCTTCGAGGTTGGTCGCAAAACGCATCGTATCTTCCTGGACGCGCTGCGATGCGCCTTCGATGTGCCTAAGCTTCTCCCATTTCGACATGTAGAAATTGTTCATCGCCCAACGCCAGCGGAAGAGATAGTGGCTTAGGAAAAACGATGAAATGACACTGACCGCGACGCCCACCAGACCGAGCTGCGTGAACGCCCATAACAATCCGTAGAAATCCCCATCCGTAACGCCGGGCTTTCCGCCGAGCGCATTTTGCAGGAGGTCAAAGAAAGGCCGGCGCCATACGTTCACCGCTACGTCGATCTGAACACCGAAATAGGTGATGAAGACGATGAAAGCGGAGCCCCACACCGACCAGACGATCCAGGGATTGCTCTTCGAAATCACATGCCAGAAACCGCAAAAGACTGCGGCGCAGAGAATAAAGTAAAGGTAAAACAAGAAATTAGTAGGAGCAACGAAGAACGCTGCCCCGACCGGCTGCTGTTCTTCCGACATCGGTGGATAGCCCATGGACGCCACGACATGCGCACCAGCAAAATACCATAGGAAGACGCAAACGAGCGCCCAGACGACCGCTGAGGAAAAAAACAATCTCGGATTCGGGAAGAAAGAATGAAACACGACGGTTAGGCTTCCTGTTGGTTCGAACGACCGCAATGGCGTCAATTTGTGGCGAGCCTAGGACAGTTCGCCGGGAGCGGCAACCGCCAGTGACCTATTCTTACGTAGATGTAATCGCTTATCCCACGATCGTGATGCAGTTGTTCAGCGGCGAATTTTCACCCATTGGACGAACTCTTCCCCTATGCGGCCGCACTTCTCTTCCAATCCATCTCGTTCGCAAACCGCCTCTCTTGCAAGATGATGTCTTACGATATATATCTTACGACATGACTAACGATATAAACTCTCACCCTTCAAGGAGAAACGATATGAGAGGTTTTAGAGATCGCCACATGTTCGGAGATGGCTTTGACATCGTCGAAGCATATATCCTACGACACGGTCGAGGCCGTGAATCGCGCGGCGAGCATAGGAGAGACTTCATGAGAGGCTTCAAGGGCGGCATGTTCGGCGGCGGGTTTCGCACCGGCCGCAAGTTCGATGCGGCCGATCTGCAGCTCATCATCCTCGCTTTGCTCTCCGAACAGCCGCGCCACGGCTATGAGCTGATCAAGACCTTCGAGGAGCGCTCCGGCGGCTTTTATGTGCCGAGCCCGGGCGTCATCTACCCGGCGCTGACCTATCTCGAAGAGACCGGCCAGGCCGAAGTCGAGGTGAGCGGCACGAAAAAGCTCTACCGCATCACCGAAAGCGGCCAGAAGCGCGTCGACGACAACCGCGATCTGGTCGAGGTGACACTCGCCAAGCTCACGTCCATCGGCGAGAAAATGGCCCGCGTCCGCGAGGTTTTCGGCGGTGAAGACGAGGATGGCCGCGACAATCCTTTCGATCGCCATGGCAGCGGCGATGTGCATCGCGCCCGCCACCTGCTGCGCTCCGCGCTTCGTTCGAAGTTCCCATGGAGCAAGGCCGAAGGCGCACGCATCGCGGCAATCCTCGAGCGCGCCGCCGCCGATATCATCCGCGGCGAAACGAAGGGCCAGGACGAGCCGAAGGCTGACGATTGAGCTACGGCATGTCGCGCAAAAGTGCGCAGCGGTTTTGCGATAACGACATGGGCAAAATTAGACACCTGAAGCGCATGGCACGAAACTGAAAGACTCGCGACGCGCTTCAGGACGTCAGGCGTCCGGCAATGTCAGGATGACCGGCCCGTTGCGGGTAGCGATGATCGTGTGTTCGTACTGGACCGTGGGAGCCTGGGGATCGGCATAGAGCGTCCACGCGTCGTCGCCGCCCTCTGCCCAGGTTGCACCGAGCGACAGAAATGGCTCGACGGTAAAAACCAGGCCATCGTCCATGATCCGGGTCTCGGAAGGGTCCGCCCAGGTGGAAACCTCGGCGGGCTCTTCGTGTAGCGAGCGACCGATGCCATGACTGGCAAGATTGGCAATCAAAGTATAGCGGTTCTTCTGCGCAAAGGCGCCGACGGCCTGCCCGATCTTCGCAAGCGGCGCACCGCTCTTCACCTGATTGAGCCCGACCCAGAGCGCCCTCTTGCCGTCCCGGCAAAGGCGCTCGATCTTCGGCTTGACCGGCGGCACGGTAAAGGACGCGCCGGTATCGGAGAAGAAGCCATCCTTCTCGGCCGATACATCGAGATTGACCAGATCTCCCGCCTTGATAATACGTGGGCCTGGAATGCCATGAGCCACTTCCTCGTTGACGCTGATGCAGGTCGCGCCGGGGAACTTGTAAACCAGTTCCGGCGCCGATTGCGCGCCGGCATCCTCCAGGACCTTCCGGCCGATGGCATCGAGTTCCAGCGTGGTGATGCCCGGCTCCAGTGCCGCGGCCATGGCCTGCAACGCGTTGGCGCAGATGCGGCCGATATCTTTCAGCTTTGTCAGTTCTTCTTCGGTCGAAACGATCATTTACGGCTTCCGGCACCCTCGCACCCTCGGCAAGTGCGGCGAGAGGCTCAAGGTGGCTTTCGCCCCTTCCCTCCGCACAGTCAATGTCTTTGTGAGGTTTTCCGTCAGATAGCGCAGCTTTCGAATTCTAAAAGCGGTCACGACCGGGGATCATCGGACAACAATGCCCAGCGTTCATGATCGCACCAGACGCCGCCGATTTTCAAATATTTGGGCGAGAACCCTTCCTTGCGGAAGCCGAGCCGTTTGACCAGCGCAATGGACGGATGGTTGCCCGGCTGGATGTTGGCCTCCACGCGATGCAGGCCCACCGCATCGAAGGCGTGCGCGACGGCCAGACGAACCGCTTCAGTCATGAACCCCTGACCGGCGAAACCCACCATGCCGTGATAGCCGAGAAAGGCGCTGCGAAAACCTCCCCAGACCATCTGGCTGATATTGACGACGCCGACGATGCCGCCCGAACCGGGGTCGCGCGCCACCAGCCCGATGTTCGGCCCCGTCACCGTCTGACCGAACCACGCGTCGAAACCGTCGCGATCAAGGAAGGGATAGGCCCAGGGCGCATGGTGCGCGCGGCTCGCGATATTGGCGGCGATCAGCTCGTCCGCATCCGATTGCCTAACCGGCGCGATGATCACTTGCGGCATGGCTCGCTCCGTCCTTATTGAGGAGCGAGCCTTACCAAATCGAAGCCGAAATCAAAAGCTTCGCTGAAAGAACGGAATCATTTTCCGAACCGCTTCATAACGAAGGTAAAGTCCGCCCCAGGCGATCACTCCGAGATAAACGCCGAACAGCAGATGCGAGAAGATCGGGCTGCCGACCCGTAAGTGTGTCGCAATCGCCCCACCGAGCAGGCCCGTCAGCAGGATGGCGCCGAGAACCGACGTTCTCGGGATCGCATAGAGAATGGCGCAGCCGAGCGTGATGATGCCGAGCAGCCGCGCAAGTGCCGGATCGGCCGAATAGCCAAGCCCCGCCATCGTCTCGGTGACGACCGGAAGCGGAACAAGCTTGATCGCGCCGTCGAACAGCAGGAAGGCGATGACCAGTCCGCTCAGGATCATGCCGGCCACGCGCTGCGCGCGCGTGACCGAAGGCAAAGATGAATCAACAGCATAGGACATTGTCATATCCCCCGGAATTGAATCGGAAATTCAGATCTTGGCTGCCAGTGCTGCGAGCTGCTCGGCGCACTGGCCCCATCCCTGATGGAAGCCCATCTTCTCATGCGCCTCGCGATCCTCCGCGGACCAATGCAGAACCGTCGCAGTATAACGGGTCTTGCCACTGTCGAGCTCGTCGAGCTGGATCGTCACGACCATGAAGGGCTTTGCCGACGGCACCCAGGCGCTGGTGAAGGCATCTGTGAAGACGAGCCGCTCATTGGGAACGATTTCCAGATAGACGCCGTTGCCCGGATAATCCTCGCCTTCTGGGCTGCGCATGGTGATCGAGCTTGAGCCTCCGGCACGAGCGTCGACGCTGGCGGCCGATACCGTCCATGGCAGCGGTGCAAACCATTGTTTCAAGAGCTCCACTTCGGTCCAGCAACGGAAGATCTTGTCCCGTGGCGCGTCGATGACGCGGGTCAGGGAAAGCTCATGGCGTTGGCTCTGTTCAGTCATATCTTGCTCCTCTTTATTGTTTGACACGGCCTGCTCGGCCCATACTCGAATGACGTTCGAGACGGTCATTTCCCGACAGCGAAGACGCAGGTTTTTCGATTATTTTGCAGCGGCAACAGCATCCGCGCTCAGACGATCGAGCTGATAACGGATATGGGCTGCCTCGGCAGGCGAACGGGCGAGCGCGATCGCTCTGTCGAAGGCGACGCGCGCTTCCTGCGCGCGGCCGAGCTGTGCAAGCAAGCCGCCCCTCACCCCATGAAAATAGAAATAGCTGTCGAGCTGCGCTTCCAGCGGCGCAATCAACGCCAGAGCCGCCTCCGGCCCCTTGAGCTTCGAGAGCGCGACCGAGCGGTTGAGTGTGACGACCGGTGACGGCGTCAGCCGCTCCAGCATCTGATAGAGAAGGTCGATCTCTTCCCAATCCGTATCGGCGGCGCGCTTCGCCCTTGAATGCAGCGCTGCAATTGCCGCCTGCACCTGATAGGGGCCAGGCTTGCGGTGACGGATCGCCTTGTCGAGCAGCGCCAGCGCCTCGTCGATCAGCGTCCCATCCCAAAGCGAACGATCCTGATCTTCCAGAAGGATGATCTGTCCGTTGGCATCGAACCTGGCGTCCTTGCGCGATTGCTGCAGGAGCATCAGTGCCAGCAGCGCCATGGTTTCCGGCTCGGAGGGAAAGATCCGCAACAGCAGCCGTCCAAGACGAATCGCCTCGTCGGCGAAGGCTGCCGCCTCACGATGCGTTCCGCCGGCAGAATAGCCTTCGTTATAGATGAGGTAGATCATGGCGCTTACAAGCGCCAGCCGCTCACTCCGCTCCACTGCACCCGGCGTCTCAAAAGGGACACCTGCAGCAGCAACACGCGCCTTAGCTCTTGTAATGCGCTGCTCCATGGCGGTCTCGCTGACGAGGAAGGCGCGGGCGATCTGCTGCACCGAGAGGCCGGAAACGATACGCAACGCCAGCGCGATCTGTTGCGTCGCCGGCAAATCCGGATGGCAGCAGATGAACAGCAGCCGAAGGATGTCGTCACGATAGCCCGACCCATCGAGCCGCTCCGCCAGATCGCTCTCCGCATCACTTGTATCGGAGATCGCCTCCTCGTCCGGCAGGCTCTGCAATTTCGCCTGCTTGCGCACCGTATCGATGCCGCTATTGCGGCCAACAAAGATCAGCCAGGCAACGGGGTCGCGCGGCGGCCCCTTGTCGGGCCAGGTCTTCAAGGCCCTGAGGCAGGCCTCCTGAAAGGCCTCCTCGGCGGTGTCGAGATTGCGGAAATAGCGCAAAAGCGCGCCCATCACCTGGGGTCGGGCGTTGGTAAGCGCAATGTCGATCCAGGCAATGTCGGTCATGTTGTAACGGCTCCCGGCCGGAAGACGTAAAGCGGACGGATTTCATAGGAGCCGACGCCGGGATTGGCCGCGGCAAGCTCCTTCGAAAAACCGATGGCCTCGTCCAAAGTTTCGAAATCGATGACGTAGAAACCGAGCAACTGCTCCTTCGTTTCCGCAAAGGGACCGTCGATCACGATCGGTTCGTTCTTGCCCTTGCGCAGGGTCGTTGCCGCCGTCGTCGGCATCAACCGTGCTACGGGGCCGAGCTTGCCAGCCTTTGCCAGCGGCTCCTGCACGGCAATCAACCGTGCCATCGTCGCGTCTTCCTGTTCCTTGGACCAGGCAAACACGGTGTCTTCGTCATTGTAGCATAGGATCGCGTAAAGCATTGAGATTCCCTTCTCCCTTTAAAGACGAAGGAATATCACCTGCACCGACAGGCTACGTCAAAAAAATATCGAAGGGACGTCAGGCTTTCCCACGCCGGATCGCCAGGATACCGGCCTCGGCATCAAGCTCCGCCACAGCGCCGATAAAAACGCTTGCCGGGCTATCGCCATGCCCGAGCGGCAAGCCGCCGAGGATCGGCACTTTCAGTTCGGCCAGATGTTCACGCAGGATGTCGATCACCGAATAAGGGCGGTCGAACTCGAAGTCAGTAAACTGGCCAATAGCGACCCCTGCCAAACCATCCAGATGCCCGGCCTTGCGCAGCATGGTCATCTGGCGGTCCACCTGACCAGGATACAGACCGATGGCCTCAAGCAGCAGGATGGTACCGTGCATATCCGGCAGCGCCCAGCCGGCCGATGCCGCCACCATATCCAGATTGCCCCCAATCAGCCGACCCTCGGCCGTTCCTTCTGTCGTCAACCGCGAGGTCGGCTCTTCCGTGCGCGCGGCAATGATGATGTCCCCGGTTGTCATCACTGCTTGTCGCAGCGAGTCATGTGTATAGGGGCTAACGCTCTCCCCACCGGGCCCGATAGAAAAAGCGCCGTGAATGCCGACTTGATGGCAATGCCTCAGCAGGATCAAATGCAATGTAGTGATATCGCTGAAGCCGATAACGAATTTCGGATCACGCCGCGCCGCGGTAAAATCGAGCTGATCGGCGATGCGATAAGATCCCTTGCCGCCACGCGTGGTGAAGATCGCCCGCACATCGGCATCGCGAAGTGCGGCGTTAAGGTCCGACAGCCGCTCTTCGTCCGTGCCAGCAAGATAATTCCACTTGCGGAAGGCATACTCACCGAAATCGACGGAAAGCCCCCAGCCTTTCAGGATTTCGGCATGCCTCAGAACCATATCCCTGTCGGGTGAACTTGCTGGCGACACAAAGCGCACCTTCTCGCCCGGCCGTAGCGGCGGCGGCATCAGCATTGGACCGACCTCTGCGCATCGAGTGATTCTATGCTGCGATCTTGGCACGGAATCACGATAAGCGTCAGCTACAGATTGACCGTCGGCGAGCCCTTATCTCAAGGGTTGATAACGGCCTCAGCCGTTATCGGTGCCGGTCGCTTGCCCTTGGCATCGGCTTCGACTGTCCGGCCGGCCTTCACCTTGCCTGTCCATAACGGCAGGCCGATGGATTGCGACACGGCCGGGTCGCTTGTGAACACCGGATAGCCGCGTTCCAAAAGCCGTTCGAGAACCTCGCGGTCCTTGCGCACATGCAGCCGGGCGAGATTTTCCTGATTGTAGACGTGCCCGCCGGAATCGGGATTGATGCCGGTGATGATCACTTCGGTTGCGCCGTTATAGATCGCGAAGAGCACGGCATTGATGCCGTTCGAGCATTTGTCGTCGGCGCCGAGTTCGCTGCACTTCACCCCGCCGACCCGGTCGAGCAGGGCCATGCGCTTGTAGCGATCGACGATTTCCAGCTTGTCGTAGCTGTAATTGAACCTCCGCAGCCCCTCTTCCAGCCGCTCACGCTCTTTCCGCCAGAGGAGGACGTAGAGCATTTTGGTCCGTTCACCGTTCAGGACGCGGCGCACCTCGACGGCATTGGTGTTCGTGCCTTCGATCTGGTTGAACTGGACGAGCGTCACGTCGGGCGCCTCAATCCCCCAGCCCTTCGTCACCATCTGCGAACCGTTGATGGTGATAACCTTGAAGCTCTCATCGAAATCCACCGGCTTGTTCGAAACCGGCGCCGAGCCGACGACCAGAACAGGCCCATCGAACCGCTCGGCCAGCATTGGCGGCTTCGGCCGGGTCAGATGATATTTGATCTGCCGGTAGTAGTGTTTCTTCAGTTCGGAAAATTGAGCAGCCATTATTCGCTTTATCGTCACTTGAGAAGGCGTCCGCCCTCAAAAGGCGCGGTCCGGCGAAATGCGGCCCAGAATCCTCCCGGAGCCACGAACAAGACGAGTATCGCTGCGCGCACTTATATAAGCAAAATAAAGAAATCTTACACGATATAACCTGGGGTGAGCAGGCGTGAAGGCCGATCACCTCTGCCGTGTACTCAATGTGCGCGAGACCGCGTTCTTCCAACCTTTGAGCTTCGCATTTCGGGTCTTGTCATCCATGCCGGGCTCGAAACGCTTGTCTCGCGCCCAGGCCTTGGCGAAGCCGGCGCGATCCGGCCAGACCCCGGCCCGGCTGCCGGCAAGCCAGGCGGCACCCAGCGCGGTCGTTTCGAGGATCGTCGGGCGGTCGACCGGTGCATTCAGCAGATCGGCAAGCCGCTGCATCGTCCAGTCGGAAGCAACCATGCCGCCATCGACGCGCAGTACCGTCTCCTGCCCGTTGCCGTTGCGCCAATCCCTATGCATGGCATCCAGGAGATCGCGCGACTGATAGCAGACGGCTTCCAGCGCCGCCCGGACGATCTCCTCGGGTCCGGTATTGCGCGTCAGCCCGAAAATCGCGCCGCGTGCATCCGGATCCCAATGCGGTGCCCCGAGGCCGGTGAAGGCCGGCACCAGATAAACCTCCTGCAGGGGATCGGCCTTGGCCGCCAGCTCACCGGAATCCGATGCACGCTGGATCGCTTTCAGGCCATCGCGCAGCCATTGTACCGCAGCGCCCGCGATGAAGATCGAGCCTTCCAGCGCATAGGTCGTCTCGCCATTCAGCCGATAGGCGATGGTGGTCAGCAGGCGGTTTTTCGACCGCACCATGTCAGCGCCGGTGTTGAGCAGTGCGAAGCAGCCGGTGCCATAGGTGGATTTCATCATGCCGCGCTCGAAGCAGGCCTGGCCGATCGTCGCCGCCTGCTGGTCGCCGGCAACGCCGAGGATCGGGATTTCCGCGCCGAAATGCGTGGGATCGGTGACGCCGAAATCCGCCGCACAATCCTTCACTTCAGGCAGCATCGCGGCCGGCACGCGCAGAATATTCAGCAACTCCTCGTCCCATTCGTTCGCGCCGATGTTGTACATCAGTGTCCGCGAGGCATTGGTGGCATCGGTGACGAAGCTCTTGCCGCCTGTCAACCGCCAGATCAGGAAACTATCAATGGTGCCGAAGCACAGCTTGCCTTTGGCGGCTAAGGCACGCGCACCCTTCACGTTGGAGAGCAGCCAGGAGAGTTTGGTGCCGGAAAAATAGGGATCGAGCAGCAGGCCGGTGCGGCGCGTGAACAGCTTTTCCAGGTCCTGCCGCTTCAGTTTCTCGCAATAGCTCGCCGTGCGGCGGTCCTGCCAGACGATGGCATTGTGGATCGGCTTGCCGGTCTCGCGATCCCAGACGACGACCGTCTCGCGCTGATTGGTGATGCCGAGGGCTGCAATATCCTTGGCGGTAATGCCGGCAGCCTCGATCGCCTTGCGGACTGTAACGAGGACGGACGCCCAGATTTCCTCCGGATCGTGCTCGACCCAGCCGGGCTTCGGATAATGCTGGGTGAATTCCTTCTGCCCGACACCGGCAACCTTCATCTTGCCGTCGAAAACGATAGCCCGCGTCGACGTCGTTCCCTGATCGATCGCCAAGATATAACCGCTCATGCACTCCTCCCGCCTGTTGCGTCCCGAAACAACAGATACGCGAGCAAAACGAATGTGAAAAGAAAGCAAAACGAAATTTTTTCGCTAAAGGATACACTTTCCGGTTCACAGCATCGTGGCCGAAGGGCCGGCAGCATTGCGATTGCCATATCCTCCGGTTTGGGACTAGGCTCAGTCCGTTTTGCACTGCAGCAGGAAGCTGCGCTGTCCAAGGAGATGATCATGGCAAGAACAGTTGTCGTCACCGGTTCCACAAGCGGTATCGGCCTCGCCATCGCGGCCGCCTTCGCCGCCAAGGGCGATAATGTCGTCATCAACGGCTTCGGAAAGCCCGAAGAAATCGATGCGATCAAGACGAAGCTCGAAGCCTCCGGCGGCGGCAAGGTGATCTATCATCCTGCCGACATGACGAAGCCTGCCGAGATCGCCGATCTGATCGCGACCGCCAACTCCACCTTCGGCAGCGTCGATGTTCTCATCAACAATGCCGGCATCCAGCATGTCGAGAAGATCGAGGATTTCCCGATCGAGAAGTGGGATCAGATCATCGCGATCAATCTCTCCAGCTCCTTCCACACTATCCGCGCCGCCATTCCGTTGATGAAAGCTAGGAAATACGGGCGCATCATCAACATCGCCTCGGCGCATGGCCTGGTCGCCTCGCCCTTCAAATCCGCCTATGTCGCGGCAAAACATGGTATATTGGGCCTGACCAAGACGGCAGCGCTTGAGCTTGCCGAGTTCGGCGTGACGGTGAACGCCATTTGCCCCGGCTACGTGCTGACCCCGCTTGTCGAAAAGCAGATCCCGGATACCGCCAAGGCACGCGGCATGACCGAGGAGCAGGTCAAGAACGAAGTCATTCTCAAGGCCCAGCCGACGCACGAGTTCGTCAAGGCCGAGGAAATCGGCGCCCTGTCGCTCTACCTTGCGAGCGACGAGGCACGCCAGGTGACCGGCACACACGTCTCGATTGACGGTGGCTGGACCGCGGAATAACCATTTGCGGTTAGGGCCGGATTCGTTCGCGTATCCGGCCCGGCCAACAGATAAAACGGGAACCACATGAGCGACAGCATCCGCTTTATCCTCAACGGCGAGGATATCATTCTATCCAGCCTGCGTCCCACCGAGACGCTGCTCGACTTCCTGCGTCTCGACCGGAGACTGACGGGCACGAAGGAAGGATGCGCGGAGGGCGACTGCGGCGCCTGCACAGTGCTTGTGGGACGTTTGATCGATGGCGGGCTGCACTATGAATCCGTCAATGCCTGCATCCGCTTCGTCGGCTCGCTGCATGCGACCCACGTCGTCACCGTCGAACATCTCGCCGCCCAGAACGGTGCGCTTCACCCGGTGCAGCAGGCCATGGTCGATTGCCACGGCTCGCAATGCGGCTTTTGCACGCCGGGTTTCGTCATGTCGCTCTATGGTCTCTGGCTGACGACGGAAAAACCGAGCCGGGAGCAGATCGAAAAATCGCTGCAGGGCAATCTCTGTCGGTGCACGGGCTACGAGCCGATCGTCAAGGCGGCCGAGCAGGTCAGCCAAAAGCGGCCGAGCGCTCTCTTCGATCCACTCGAAAAGACCAGGGCCGATATCATCGCCCGCCTCTGGGCGATGCAGGGTGGCGATACCATCGAGATTGCCGAGGGTGAGGATCGTCTCATCGTGCCCGGTTCCGTCTCGGCGCTGGCACAGGTGCTTGCCGACGAGCCGAGGGCGACCGTCGTTGCCGGCTCGACCGATGTCGGCCTATGGGTCACCAAACAGATGCGTCGGCTGAACCCGGTCGTCTTCATCAATCATCTGACCGATCTGCAGAAAATCGTCTTCGAAGAGGATGGGCTTGGTATCGGCGCCGGCGTCACCTACAGCCGCGCCTTTGCTGTGATCGGCGAAAAAATCCCGGCCTTTGCCAATCTCATCAACCGCATCGGCGGCGAGCAGGTGCGCAACATGGGCACCATCGGCGGCAATATCGCCAACGGCTCGCCGATCGGCGACACGCCGCCGCCGCTCATCGCTCTCGGCGCAACGGTGAAACTCCGCTCGACTGCGGGCACGCGCAGCCTGCCGCTCGAAGATTTCTTCATCGATTACGGCAAGCAGGACCGGCATCCCGGTGAGTTCGTCGAGAGCATCTTCGTACCCTATCCGGCCAAGGGTACGCATTTCGCCGCCTACAAGATCTCCAAGCGCCGCGACGAGGATATTTCGGCCGCTTGCGGCGCCTTCCATCTGTCATTGGATTCAGCCGGCAATGTCGAAAATATCCGCATCGCCTTCGGCGGCATGGCCGGCACACCGAAGCGCGCCCGCACCGTCGAGGCAGAATTGATCGGCAAGCCGTGGACAGAGGCAACCGTCATGGCCGCGCGCGATGCCTTCGACAGCGACTACACGCCGCTGACCGATTGGCGTGCCTCCGCCGAATACCGCCAGTTGACCGCCAAGAACCTTCTCATCCGCTTCTATCTTGAGACATCAGGCGCGCCGCAGGAATTGAAGCGCTTCGAGGTGCTGGCATGATGACGGATTTCAGATTTATTCAACCGTATTCCTTGAGCATGGCACGGTATCTTTCGGGGGATGACTGCAGCCGCTTCCTTTCCCCTTCTCCCCTCGGGGAGAAGGTGCCCGTAGGGTGGATGAGGGGGTTACGCAGCAAAGGGCAAGCTTCCTTCCATCTGGTCTCAGGACGCGCATCGCTTTGCGATGCATCCCCCTCATCCGGCCTGTCGGCCACCTTCTCCCCGCTGGGGAGAAGGGAAAACGCGGAGGTCTGAGCCATGGACAAGTCTACGTTCGAAGAAGCCAAGGTTGTCATCAACGGCTCGATGCATGGCTCGCTGCGCCATGATTCCGCGCACAAGCACGTCACCGGAGCCGCCGATTATATCGACGACATTCCCGAACCGGCCGGGCTGCTGCACGGCGCGCTCGGCCTTTCCGATCGCGCGCATGCCGAGATCACCGGCATCGATCTCTCGGCCGTCAAAGCATATCCAGGTGTCGTCTGGGTCTTCACTGGCGCCGATATCCCCGGCGTCAACGACACCAGCTCCAACGGCATGCATGACGAACCGCTGCTTGCCGAGACGAAAGTCGAGTTCCACGGGCAGCTAATCTTCGCCGTCATCGCCGAAACCCGCGATGCCGCCCGCCGTGCAGCCCGCCTCGCCAAGATCGACTATCGCGACCTGCCGCATTGGAGCGATATCGACGGCGCGCTCGCCAATGGCGCACCGCTCGTCTACGAACCGATGACGCTGAAGCGCGGCGAGCCGGAAACCGAAATGGCCAAAGCCAAGCACCGCATCAAGGCGCAGATGCGCATCGGCGGACAGGAGCACTTCTATCTCGAAAGCCACATCGCCATGGCGATCCCCGGCGAGGACGACGAAGTCGCCGTCTGGTCCTCGACGCAGCATCC
This sequence comes from Rhizobium sp. AB2/73, assembly GCF_020871915.1. Lineage (NCBI taxonomy): Bacteria > Pseudomonadati > Pseudomonadota > Alphaproteobacteria > Hyphomicrobiales > Rhizobiaceae > Rhizobium > Rhizobium sp. AB2/73. The sequence goes on from NZ_CP067071.1 coordinate 2,245,097, forward strand.
GAGTGAAATCCAGCATATCGTCGGCCACGTCCTCGGCATTCCATCCAATGCCGTGACGGTCAACGTACGCCGCATGGGCGGCGGCTTCGGCGGCAAGGAAACGCAGGGCAACCAGTTTGCGGCTCTTGCCGCCGTTGCCGCCAAGAAGCTCGGCCGCGCCGTCAAGTTCCGGCCCGACCGCGACGAAGACATGAGCGCCACGGGCAAGCGGCACGACTTCCTCGTAGATTACGAGGTCGGCTTCGACGATGAAGGCCGAATCCACGCCGTCGACGCCACCTATGCCGCGCGCTGCGGCTTCTCCTCCGATCTTTCCGGCCCGGTGACCGACCGCGCGCTGTTCCATGCGGATTCCAGCTATTTCTACCCGCATGTGCATCTGGTCTCGAAGCCGCTGAAGACGCATACCGTCTCCAACACCGCCTTCCGTGGCTTTGGCGGCCCGCAGGGCATGGTTGGTGGCGAGCGCATGATCGAAGAGATCGCCTATGCGCTCGGCAAGGATCCACTCGAAATCCGCCGCGCCAATTTTTATGGCCAGCCGGCCTCCGGCCGGACACTGACCCCCTATCATCAGGAGGTCACGGACAACATCATCAACCGCGTCGTCGACGAACTCGAACAGAGCTCCGACTACCAGGCTCGGCGCAAGGCGATCATCGAGTTCAACCGCTCCAGCCGCTTCATCCGCAAGGGCATCGCGCTGACGCCGGTGAAATTCGGCATCTCCTTCACCATGACCGCCTTCAATCAGGCGGGCGCGCTGGTGCATATTTATCAGGATGGCTCCATTCACCTGAACCACGGCGGCACCGAAATGGGCCAGGGCCTCTATACGAAGGTGGCGCAGGTTCTGGCCGACAGTTTCCAGGTCGATATCGACCGTGTGAAAATCACGGCTACGACAACCGGCAAAGTGCCGAATACATCGGCGACGGCGGCCTCATCCGGCTCCGACCTGAACGGCATGGCTGCCTTCGACGCCGCGCGGCAGATCAAGGAAAGGCTCATCGCCTTCGCAGCCGAGAAATGGGGAGTGGGCGCGGAAGAAGTGCAGTTCCTTCCCAACCGCGTACGCGTCGGCGAGGTGGAAATCCCCTTCCCCGATTTCGTCAAGCAGGCCTATTTTGCCCGCGTGCAGCTATCGGCCGCCGGCTTCTACAAGACGCCGAAGATCCATTGGGACCGCAAGGCCGGCCGCGGCACGCCATTCTACTACTTCTCCTATGGCGCCGCCTGCTCGGAAGTGTCGATCGATACGCTGACGGGCGAATATCTGATCGACCGCACCGACATCCTTCACGACGTCGGTCGCTCACTCAATCCGGCGATCGATATCGGCCAGGTCGAAGGTGCCTTCGTGCAGGGCATGGGCTGGCTGACGACCGAGGAGCTCTGGTGGGATGCGAAGGGGCGGCTGCGCACGCACGCGCCCTCCACCTACAAGATCCCCCTCGCCTCCGACCGCCCGAAAATCTTCAACGTCCGCCTTGCGGAATGGTCTGAAAATACGGAGGCGACAATCGGCCGCTCCAAGGCCGTCGGTGAGCCGCCCTTCATGCTCAGCATATCCGTGCTGGAGGCGCTATCGATGGCAGTCGCCAGCGTCGCGGATTACGGCGTCTGCCCCCGCCTTGACGCCCCGGCGACACCGGAGCGCGTGCTGATGGCGGTGGAGCGGCTGAAGGGAATGTGATTGTCGTCCTGCCAAACGAGAGGACTGCATTTGACGCAGCTCCCTTTCAGCTTCGCTGACATCTCTCCCACAAAGGGGGGGATTGTTGGGGGTTTGTCGCTCCACCCGACAGAACATGCCACTGTCGTTTCTACAGATACTATCTTCGTTTGATATCCGAAGAAAGCTGCGGGTTACCCATCTCCCCTTGTGGGGGAGATGTCTCGACAGGGCCAGAGGGGGCACTCACTCTCCACATACATGAAGGGTCTCAATTCATGACCCACCCCCTCGACGGTCCTCATCACCTACAGCAGCGACCTATCGTCATAACGCGGCTCACGCCCATCCAGAAATCCAAGGTCGCGCTTCAGCCGGTCCGGCATCTCATCGAGGTCTAGATGCGGTGACGGTTCGCCGTGCTTCAGGAAGACCTGCATCAGCGGCTCCAGAAGACGCGCCACAAGCGCGGGCTTGGCTGCCTCCACCGGCTCGATCACATAACAGTCCATGACAACACCTCAATTCAATCAACGATGTGAATTGCAGTCTGGCGTGAAAAATGCTGAAATTCCAATCGAACTATCGTCTGCATACATAAAGAGAACTTATCCATGAAGCAGTCCAAGCGCTTCCCGCTGAATGCCTTGCGCGTTTTCGAAGCCGCCGCCCGGCTCGGCAGTTTCACCCGCGCCGGCGAAGAGCTTGGCATGACGCAGACGGCGGTCAGCTATCAGATCAAGCTACTGGAGGAGACGGTGGGGGAGCCGCTATTCCTGCGTCGTCCGCGGCAGATCCTGTTGACGGAAGCCGGAGAGCAGCTCGCGCCGAAAGTGGCTGAAGCCTTTGCCCTGCTGCAGGAGGCCATGGCCTCGATCAGCGGCGATGCCGAAACGACGCTGCGCATTCATTCGACACCCACTTTCGCCTCGCAATGGCTGGCTCGTCATGTCGGGTCGTTTCAGCTCAAGCATCCCAATATCGCGGTCCGGCTGGATACCTCCGGCTCGATCATCGACTTCGCCCGGGAGCCCTCCGATATCGCCATCCGCGCCGGGCGTGGCCAATGGCCGGGACTGCGCGCCCATCTGTTGATGAAGGTCTATTTCACGCCGATGCTGAGCCCGGCGCTTGCGGAGACTATCGGCGGCATACATGAACCGGCCGATCTCCTGAAGCTCCGCATCATCGACGCAGGCGACCCGTGGTGGGCGCAATGGTTCAAAGAGGCCGGCGTTCCCGATCCCGGCCTTCAGGGCCGGCCGCGAAGCAGGCTCGGTGCCCAGTCCTTCGAGGCGAGCGCAGCATTGGCCGGCCAGGGCGTCGCCATCCTGACCCCGGAGTTCTATGCGGACGATCTGGCTTCCGGCCGGCTGATCCAGCCCTTCGATATTCTTTCGTCCGACAATACGGACTACTGGATCGCCTATCCCGAAAACAGGCGTCATACGCCGCGCATCCGCGCCTTCAGGGATTGGCTGCTCCGCGAATTCGGCATGCCGCTGGAATAGCGCTCAATAATCCATGTCGGGCGCATAAAAACAGCGCGGCGTATTCTCGTCCGGAAACAAACAGAGATGATAGGCTCCGTCGGGAGAACGCATGGTTTTCTGCTGCGGCAGATTGAAGATATGCGCGTGGGTTATGTAGCGATGATCGCCCGGATTGAGCGTCACCCGATAGCCACCGGGTACAATGGTGACGGTACGCGAGGGGATCATCTCGCAATCGCCCGTCTTGCTGTCACCATTGCAGCAATAAGGGTCGTAGGACCAGCCGGAGGGCGCCTCGTGCGCCAGGGCGAAGGCTGCGGAGAGAAGAAAAAATACGAACGTCAGAATACCTCGCATGGGCAATTCTCCGTCGAAAAATAGACGGCTGCCGCGGACACGGCCCGCTCCAAGCAGCCAAGGGCATTTTATTAAAAACTGCCATAATCTGATCTAATGCGCCCTGGGCGCCAGACAAGAGCGTGGCTTTTTGCTGACGCGGCAAACTCTCCCCTTCCCTCCGTCGCCAACATTTTGCAAGGTGCGGAGTCGGAGGAAGAAAAGGGGAACTGAATGTATGAATACGCCATAGCGTGGGAATGGCTGGCCTTTGCCGCCCGCTGGTTCCACGTCATAACCGCCATTGCCTGGATCGGTTCGTCTTTCTACTTCATCGCGCTCGATCTCGGGCTGGTGAAGCGCCCGCATCTTCCGCCCGGCGCCTATGGCGAAGAATGGCAAGTCCATGGTGGCGGCTTTTATCATATCCAAAAATATCTCGTGGCTCCCGCGCAGATGCCGGAGCATCTGACCTGGTTCAAATACGAAAGCTATTTCACCTGGATTTCCGGCTTCCTGATGCTGTGCATCGTCTATTACGGCGGCGCCAACCTCTTCCTCATCGACCGGCATGTGCTCGATGTCAGCGTCCCCGTCGCGATCCTGATTTCGCTCGCTTCGCTTGCCGGCGGCTGGATCGTCTACGACCTGCTTTGCAAGTCCCCGCTCGGCAACAACACGTGGGGCCTGATGATCGTGCTTTATGCCGTCCTGATCTTCATGGCCTGGGGCTACACGCATCTCTTCACCGGCCGCGCCGCCTTCCTGCATCTCGGCGCCTTCACCGCGACGATCATGTCGGCGAACGTCTTCATGATCATCATTCCCAATCAGAAGATCGTTGTCGCAGACCTCATTGCCGGCCGCACGCCCGACCCTAAATATGGCCGTATCGCCAAGCAGCGCTCGCTGCACAACAACTACCTGACGCTGCCTGTCATCTTCTTCATGCTGTCCAACCACTATCCGCTGGCTTTCGGCACGGCCTATAATTGGGTGATCGCGGCGCTGGTTTTCCTCATGGGGGTCACCATCCGTCACTGGTTCAACACGACACATGCCCGCAAAGGTCATCCAACCTGGACCTGGATCGTTACCGTCGTCCTCTTCATTATCATCATGTGGCTTTCGACCGTTCCGAAGGTGCTGACCGAGGAGAAGGAGGCCAATGCGATTCCTCCCGCCTTCCAGCAATATGCCTCGGATATACATTTCTCGTCCGTCAGAGAGATAGTTTCGACGCGCTGCACCATGTGTCATTCGGCCGAACCCGTCTATGAGGGGATTGTTCGGCCGCCGAAGGGCGTAATGCTGGAAAATGACGAGCAAATCGCTATGCATGCCCGGGAGATCTATATTCAGGCCGGCCGCAGCCATGCCATGCCTCCGGGCAATGTTACCGAAGTGACGCCCGAGGAACGCAAATTGCTGGTCGCCTGGTTCGAAAGCTCCATCGGAGAAAAAAGCCAATGACCACCCTTCTGCGCGGCCGACTGCTTTCCTTCAAGCACCTGCCGCAAAGCCTCGATGATACGGGCAGCTACGCTTACGAAAGCGACGGCGGCCTGCTGATCGAGAACGGCATGATCGTCGCGACCGGGCTTTATGCCGATATCAAGGCGCAGGCGCCGGAAGGTGTCGCCGAAGTCGACCACCGCCCGCATCTGATCCTGCCGGGTTTCATCGACATGCACCTGCATTTCCCGCAGATGCAGGTGATCGCATCCTATGCCGCCAATCTCTTGGAATGGCTGAACACCTATACCTTTCCCGAGGAATGCCGCTTCGTCGAAAGCGCGCATGCCGAGCGCATCGCCACGCATTTCTACGACGAGATGATCCGCCACGGCACCACGACGGCCGTCGCCTACTGCTCGGTGCACAAGACCTCCGCCGATGCCTATTTCGCCGAAGCCATGCGCCGCAACATGCGCATGGTCGGCGGCAAGGTGATGATGGATCGCCATGCGCCGCAGGGTCTGCTCGACACGCCCGAAATGGGTTATGACGAGACCCGCCAGGTAATATCTGACTGGCATGGCAGGGGCCGCAACCACGTCGCCATTACCCCTCGTTTCGCCATCACCTCGACACCGGCGCAGATGGAAGCGACTGCGGCGCTTGCCCGCGAGTTTCCGGATCTGCACATTCAGACGCATCTTTCCGAAAACCACGAGGAGATCGCCTTTACCTGCGAGCTCTATCCGGAAGCGATCGACTATACCGATATCTATGCGCGCTACGGGCTGCTTGGGCCAAGGAGCCTGTTCGGCCATGCGATCCACCTTTCAGAGCGCGAAGCCGACGCCATGAGTGAGGCCGGTGCGGTCGCGGTACATTGCCCGACCTCCAACCTCTTCCTCGGCTCCGGACTCTTCCCGCTGAAGGCACTGGCCCGCCGCGAGAAGCCGGTGCGCATCGGTGTCGCCACCGATATCGGCGGCGGCTCCAGCTACTCCATGCTGCGCACGATGGACGAGGCCTACAAGATCCAGCAGCTGCTCGGCGAACGCCTGAACCCGCTGGAAAGCTATTATTACATGACGCGCGGCAATGCCGAGGCGCTCTCCCTCGTCGACAAGATCGGCACGCTCGACGCCGGAACCGAAGCCGACCTCATCGTGCTGAATGCAGCGGCAACGCCGGCCATGGCGCTGAAGATGGAAGTGACGAAGAGCCTTACCGAAGAGCTGTTCCTGCTTCAGACCATGGGCGACGACCGGGCGATCGTCGAAACCTATATTGCTGGAAAGCCGATGAAATCGATCCTGCAATGAGGCAATCCCAACCCACCTCCATATAACCATCCAGAAGGCAAAGAGCCATGACCGCGCCGCTGACCATCGCCGAATTGAAAACGCTTGCGCAGCGGCGCGTGCCGAAAATGTTCTTCCAGTACGCCGATTCCGGCTCTTGGACGGAGTCGACCTATCGGGCAAACGAGGCTGATTTCGCCAAGATCAAGCTGCGCCAACGCGTCCTCGTCGACATGTCCGATCGGTCGCTGGCAACCACCATGGTCGGCCAGAAAGCCTCGATGCCGGTGGCGCTGGCACCCACGGGCCTCACCGGCATGCAGCACGCCGATGGCGAGATGCTGGCGGCGCGGGCGGCGGAAGAATTCGGTATCCCCTTCACGCTCTCGACCATGAGCATCTGCTCGATCGAGGACATCGCCTCGGTGACGAAGCAGCCCTTCTGGTTTCAGCTCTACGTCATGAAGGACCGCGATTTCGTCCTGAACCTGATCCAGCGCGCCAAGGCGGCGAAATGCTCTGCGTTGGTGCTGACAGCTGACCTGCAGATCCTCGGGCAGCGCCACAACGATATCCGCAACGGATTGTCGGCACCGCCGAAAATGACGGCGAAAAATCTCTGGCAGATGGCGACGCGGCCAAGCTGGTGCATGGGTATGCTGAAGACCAAGCGCCGCTCCTTCGGCAATATCATCGGCCATGCCAAGGATATTTCCGACATGACGACGCTGTCGCACTGGACGCATTCGCAGTTCGATCCCAAACTCTCCTGGAGCGACGTCGCCTGGATCAAGAAGCAATGGGGCGGCCCGTTGATCATCAAGGGCATTCTCGACGTTGAGGATGCAAAAGCGGCCGTCGATGTGGGCGCCGACGCCATCATCGTCTCCAACCATGGCGGTCGGCAGCTCGACGGCGCCCATTCTTCCATCAGCATGTTGCCACGGATTGCCGATGCCGTCGGCGACAGGATCGAAGTACATATGGATGGCGGCATCCGCTCAGGTCAGGACGTGCTCAAGGCCGTTGCACTCGGCGCCAAGGGCACCTTCATCGGCCGGCCCTTCCTCTACGGCCTCGGTGCCATGGGCAAGGAAGGCGTGACACTCGCGCTCGAAATCATCCGCAAGGAGCTGGATATCTCCATGGCGCTCTGCGGCAAACGGGATATCAAGGCGGTGGATCGGTCGATTCTGGCTGATTTCTAATAGTGGAAGCGACATTGCAAAACGATAAGTATTTGCCGATCGCCTTCACCTTCGACTTTGTAAATCAGCCTGTGCTCTTGCGTGATGCGACGCGACCATTGTCCTTTGAGTTGATTGCGCAGGGCCTCAGGTTTGCCGAGTCCCTCAAACGGGTGGCGTAGTGCGTCCCGCAAAAGCTCGTTGATTCTAACAGCTATTTTACGATCTCTTTCCCGCCAATATAAATAGTCTTCCCAAGCATGTGCGTGCCAGGCAAGCAACATGACGGGCTTACTTCGGATCAATCAAATCGTGAGAAACGAGGTTCTTTCCCTCGTTTGCATCGGTAATCGCTTCCATCAACCGCGCCGCATTGGCCGGGGTCGACAGGACATGAAGCGTCTCGATGATACCTTCATATTCTTCCTTGTCGATCAGAATGGCTGACGGCTTATCGCGACGAACAATTTCCACGGCAACACGGTCCTGCACGACTTCGTCAAGCAAGCTAGCAAGTTCATTTCGTGCTGCTGAAAACATGACCGTTCGCATGTTCCACTCCTATAACCACTTGTACAATAAATGGTACAAGTCAGGCTTCAAGTCAAGAAACATGCCTAGCGCAGCCAGCCTGTCGCCAGCCCACTCGCCCACTCCTCGCGGCCATTCCGCGTTGCAAGTTTCGCCATTTCCATATGGTCATAGGCCACCTGCCGGAAGACTGGCAGCCAAGTATCACCGATCTTTTCCAGAATGGCGTAAGAAGCAAAGGGATGGCCCGCCTCCACCTTGTGATAGTAGGGCAGGTCATCGTCGTAGGCGGGGCAGCCGACGCTCCCGGGATTGACGATCAGGCGCCCATCGGAAAGGCGAACGGCGCGCGGAATATGGCTATGCCCGCACAGGATCAGCGGAAAATCGATGCCGGCAGCCAGCGCCTCGATCTCTTCCAGCGGCTTTAGATAGACATGACCCTCGGGCGAGACGGATTCGAGCCAATAGACATTATCATCGGTTGGTGTCGCGTGGCAGAGATAGGCCTCATCCAGATGGACCGCACTGACGGGCAGGGTGCGCAGCCATTCGAGATGGCCTTCCGTCAGTTCAGAACGCGCGGCCCGATCTGAAACATGCATCGTCTCGGGCGCCTGTTCGATCAGATACCGATCGTGATTGCCGCGCACCGTCGGCGCATTCAGTTCCAGCAGCAGATCGGCTGTCTTTCCCGCCGTCAGCGGCCCGCTGAAGCAATCGCCGAGATTGATGATGTCGCTAATGCCCTGCCTGCGGATATCCGCAAGCACGGCTTCAAGCGCCAGATGATTGCCGTGAATGTCCGCTATGGCTGCAAAACGCAATCTCAGCTCCCGCGATAGGTGGAATAGCCGTAAGGTGAGATCAGCAGCGGTACATGATAATGCGCCGTGGTATCGGCAATGCCGAAACGGATCGGCACCAGATCGAGGAAAGCCGGCTCTGGCAACTTGATACCGCTGGCACGCAGATAGTCTCCGGCGCGAAACAGCAATTCATAGGTGCCGGCAATGAAGCTGTCGCCGATCAGGATGGGACCGCCATCCACGCGCCCGTCGGCATTGGTCGTTACCGTCTTCAGATGCGTGCGAGCGTCACCCTCGATCCTGAAGAGATCGATCACCAGGCCTTCGGCCGGCTTGCCGAGAGCGGTATCGAGCACATGGGTGGTCAGTCCGGTCATAGCGTCGGTGCTCCGATGATGAAGGGCGTGTCGAAGAAATATTCCTCGAGGTTGTTCTCCGACCCGTCACGATCCACGATAAGGAAATCGCTCTGTTCGTCGAGAGCCATCAGGGGATAATGCCAGACATTGATCCGATAGTTCACGCCCTGGTCGCCGCGCGCAAGGAAGACTTGCGGCCGGCCCGGCTTGCCGCCCTCATCTTCCGCAACGACGACGAGGAACGGCCGACCATTCAGCGGCACGAAACACTGGCTGCCGAAGGGATGGCGCTCCATCATGTCGATCGAGAAGGGAAAGGCACGCGGCTGGCCGCGGAAGAGGTTCAGGATGACCCGCGCGCCCTCTCCGAGGGCCTCGGCGCTGGACAAAGCATGGAAGCGCTCTGTTGTGCCGCCATTGATGTACCGCATGGTCACTGGATCGGCCTCGATGACATCGCCGAACGGTGCGAATGTGGCCTTTGTCAAAGGATTGATATCGAGATGCTGTGTCATTGAATGATTATTCGCCTTCCGCTCGCCAGTGGCGAATGGAGTCCAGTTGCAGGAGCAACTCCGGAAGAGATTTGCGCGCGATGTACCACAGGGCCGGCAACTCGATGTCGACATATCCCTGCGCAATCCGATTCCGGAAGTCCTGCATCACATGCCAAGGCAGCTCCGGATGGTCAACGACAAACTCCGGATATTCCTCGGCAATGCGTATGGCAGCCTCGCCGATCAGCAGAAGGTTCATGCCGACGGCGCGCTGTTTCTCGACACTCTTGAAAAAGGCGGCTTGATCGACGTCCCGGAGGAATTGACCGATTTCGGATGCAGCCTGCTGCATGCGTTCGAGGTAGGTAATCAGTCGATCCAGGCTCATGTCGGCTCCCTTTCGCCGACAATGCCCGATTCCGGTGCGATGACGCGCCTCTTGGCGTCGCCAATCGTCCGTCCGCTTCTATCTCTGTCCAATGCTTTCCGTGGCCCCATGGCTCAGTATCCTGCCAAGCGGATACTAAGCCATGAGTAGACCGAAAAATAGCGCGTACCTCAACGGGAAATCAGCCCAGGGACATGGCCTGGAGGATCGCGGCTCTGAGGCCAAACCTCAGGCTTCAGGCAGCATGGATTGCAGACGCAGCAGCGCGATCTTCTCGACCTGAGCGGCAGCCGTCGCAAATTCCGTGTCCCGGCCGTTGCCAATCCGCGTCTCGAAGGCGGCAAGTATATCGTCCTTGCCGAGCCCCTTCACCGCGATAATAAAAGGAAAGCCAAATTTCGTCACATAGGCGGCATTGAGTTCGGTAAACCGAGCATGCTCCTCGGGGCTTAGCCGATCGAGCCCTGCACCGGCCTGCTCTTTGCGGCTATCCTCGGTCAGCTGGCCGGCAATCGCCAGCCGACCGGCAAGATCGGGGTGTGCCCGCAGCACGCCAAGTCTCTCCGCCTCGCTGGCGGCACGGAAGACCCGCACCAGCGCGGCATACACGCCGCCGGAGGTCAACGGCTCGGCAATGGTGCCCTGATCGTAGGCGCGCTCGGCAACGAAAGGCGAATGTTCGAAGACGCCGCCGAAGCGGCCGACAAAATCATCCCGCAAGATCATATCAGCTCACGGCCCCGGGAAGGTGATTTTCATACCAGTGGTTGGCGATTTCAATTCGTTTCGGGATCCAGACCTTGTCGTGCTTCTGCACATATTCGATGAACCGCCGCAACGCGGCGGCGCGGCCGGGGCGGCCGACGAGACGGCAATGCAGACCGACAGACATCATCTTCGGACTGCCGTCCTTGCCCTCTTCATAAAGCGTGTCGAAGGCATCTTTGAGGTAGGTGAAGAACTGGTCGCCGGAATTGAAGCCCTGCGGCGTCGCAAAGCGCATGTCGTTGGTTTCGAGCGTATAGGGGATGATCAGGAACGGCTTGCCGTTCAGACCATCGACCCAGAAGGGCAGATCGTCGGCATAGGAATCGGAGGAATAGAGGAAACCGCCCTCCTCCATGACGAGCCGCAGCGTATTGTCCGACGGCTTGCCCTGATACATGCCGTAGGGCCGCTCGCCAGTGAGTTCGGTATGCAGCCGCACGGCTTCGAGAATGTGCTTGCGCTCCAGATCCTCGGAGAAATCCTTGTATTCCAGCCAGCGATAGCCGTGGCTGGCGATTTCCCAGCCCGCCTCCTTCATGGCGGCAACCGCTTCCGGATTGCGCGACATGGCAAGCGTCACGCCATAGACGGTCGCCTGAACCTTGAGTTCGGTAAACATGCGCCACAACCGCCAGAAGCCGGCGCGCGAACCATATTCGTAGATCGATTCCATGTTGAGGTTGCGCTGATTCGGCCAGGAGGCCGCGCCGACGATCTCCGAAAGCAGGTTTTCCGAGCCAGGATCACCGTCGAGAATGCAGCTTTCTCCGCCCTCTTCATAGTTGATCACGAACTGCACCGCGATGCGGGCATCGCCGGGCCATTTCGGATCCGGTGTGTTGCGGCCGTAGCCGATGAGATTACGGGGATAGATTTCCGACATTGAAGCACCTTCTCTGATCGCGGAACGGTAACATCCACGCGACGAAAGTCGAGACGGAAAGTGGAAAATCACTTTCGCTTCAAAGCGAGGTATTGGCGTGAACGCCATCCGCTAATCTAGGCGATCTTGCGGGCGCTGACCTTTCCCATCGGATGCAGCGAGTGCACCCGGAAGGGGCCGCCAGCGCCTTCTTCCATCATGAGCGCAATGTTGGAAACGGGGATGGGCGCAGCCAAGGCAGGCTCAAAGAAATCGCGCAGCGCACGCTCGATACGCGTCATATCGGCAGGGCTCACGGTGCCCGTCAGCATCATCTGGAAGCGAAACTCGTCCATGACGTGCGGATGCCCCCAGCGATGCAGATTGGCGAACTGCGTCGCAGAAAGCCCATCCGGATCGATCCGTTCGATCTCGGCTTCGCTCAAAGGAGCCCGATATTGATCGAAGGTCTGTACCAGCGATGCTGCGAGGAAATGCATCTGCTGGCATGGTACGGAGGGAACGAGGCCCAGCGCGCCGCCGAGCCGCGCGACCTCGATCCTCGGGATTTCGAAGGGCGCCACCGTGCCGGAGAACCGCATCAGATCGCGCAGCAACCCGGATTCGGACATGTCTTCGGCCAACCGGAACGGCGCCTTCAGAATTCCCATGAAACCATAGCGGCGCGGGACTGCGGTGTAGAAAGCGATCTCGTGAATGCCGAGCCCGCGGACTGCGGGCGGATCGACCATCTCACCGGAATAGACATTGCGGCCGAGCCAATTCGCCGCCACAAGCGTCAGCGGATCGCTCGCAGACGGTGTGAAGCAAATCGCATACCGCATAAAATTCCTCCAGGGCGTAACGTCAGGCAAACCGAACCGGCACCGATGGCCAAGGAGATAGGTGATTTGCGTGACAGATTGACGACCCGAAAGAGGCCTGAATTCACGTTTTATGTGATATGACTGAAATATGACTTGCTAAAGTGAAACTCTGCGGCAAGTTGAAGCGACCGGGCGCCCCCGCCGCCTCACGTACCGCCGCCTCCGCCAGCCTATGCGCCAGCCCGAAGCTCACCTTGAAGCCGCCTGTGAGCGCAATCAACGCGGGGTGATCTGGATGGGCACCCACCATCGGATCACGATCCACGGCCTTCGGACGCAAGCCCGCCCAACGCTCGACGACTTCCGCGCCGGCGAGCACCGGCGCCATGGCACGCGCTGCTGCAAGCAGATCGTCGAGCTGCCCATCCGTCGATAAAGGATCGTCAAATCGGTTCTCGCTCGTGCTGCCGACCGCGACCAATCCATAATCATGCGGGACGATATAAAGACCATCGCGGAAGATAACGGGCAAGCCGCCGTCGACATCGGCCTTCAGCATCGCCGCCTGCCCTTTGACCGGTTGACCCAGCGAGGCTTTGCGTCCCCTCGTCAATTCATCAAGGATCGGAAACGAGCGGTAACCGGCGGCAAGGATGCAGCGACCGAAGCGAATGTCGCTATCACTTAAGCGCGCAAGGCCCCGTTCTGGATCGATACTCGCGACGGTAACGCCCTCGTCAAGCCGGACATGTCGTGCCGTCGCCAGGAACTTCTGTAGGACCTCCAGAAACGCGCGCGGCGCGACGCGGGCCGCCAGTGTATCGTGGATAAAGCCGCTTTCGCCGGCTGAAGGTTCGATCCAGTCTTCGACGGGTGTCGCTTCCAGCACATTCCAGTGAAACCGGCGCTCCCCATACCGCCAATGCACCTCCGCATCCTGGGAATGACCCAGCGCGATCTGCCTCAGATGCGGCTTCGGCAGTGGAATCAACCGCCCGGCGCGGCGATAGCCAGCCGAAAGCCCGGTCTCCGCTTCCAGGGTTGCAATTTCCTCCTCCAGCGCGACAAGCGCATCGAACTGAAACTGCTTCTTGTCGGACCATTTGTCCGGCATGTGCGGCATCAGCGCGCCGAGCAGACCGCCGCTTGCCCCCTGCCCAAAACGGCCGGCTTCGACAAGCAACGTCCGGATACCAAGACGCTCGGCGTGAATGGCGGCCCATAGCCCCATGATCCCACCACCCACGATCAGCAGATCGACGGACGATTGACCCGCAGGTCTTGGAGGATTATCGGCTCTTTCCATGACAGATCCAGTTCACGATCGGACCAAGGCGTCCGAAACCAATGCGGCAAGCCCGGAGCTCGAATGGCGCGACGGCGATATGCCCTATTCGACCGCATTTGGCGACCATTTTTATTGCCAGACAGATGGCCGGCTGGAATGCGGTCATGTCTTCCTGGCCGGCAATGGCCTTCCCGACCGCTGGCAGGGACGGCAGGACTTCCGCATCGGCGAACTCGGCTTCGGCACCGGTCTGAACTTCTGCGAGACCTGGCGCCAATGGCGGCAGCAGGCCATCCCCGGTTCGAACCTGCACTTCATGTCCTTCGAACTCTACCCCATGCGCGCCGAAGAAATCGATCGTGCCTTGTCGCACTGGCCTGAAATCGATAGGGAGCGCCAGGCTCTTGCCGCAGCCTGGCCGGACCACCCGCAGGAGGTCGTGTCGCTGAGGCTAGATGCAAATACGCGTCTCAGCGTCGTCTGTGCCCCGGCTCTCGAAGGCGTCAGCCGTGCCGAACCGGGCTTTGACGCCTGGTATCTCGACGGCTTTGCACCCTCGCGCAATGCCGACATGTGGTCGCCGGAACTGATGCAGACACTCCATGACAAGACGCGTCCGAACGGTACCTTCGCCACCTATGCGGCCGCCGGCTTCGTGCGACGAAACCTGCAGGCGGCCGGATTTATCGTGGAGCGGCGCAAAGGCTTCGCCGGCAAGCGCGAAATGCTCTGCGGCATCAAGCCTGCCTGAGGCCGGGGCCAATGTGCCGGGTCAGGCGGCAACTATCTCCGAGGGCTCAGATGAGCTCGCCAAGATGCTGGCGAACCCACTTGGCCTCTTCCGAAGCCGTCCGCCGGAAGTGCCGTTTGAAATCCCGGCTGAACTGCGCAGCACTGGCATAGCCGACCGATGCCGCCACCTCCGCGATCGTCCCGCTTTGACGCGCAATCATCAACCGCGCCTCGTGAAGCCGCATTGCCTTCACATATTGTATCGGACTGCTCCCCGTCAGGGCTTTGAAATGGACGTGATAGGAGGGAACGCTCATCCCCACCTCACGTGCCAGCGCGGCAACCGAAATCTCGCAATTGTAGGTTTCACGCAATCGGGCCAGGCTTCGCACGATCTTACCGGAAATGCCCTGCTGCTGAAGCGCCGAGATCATCGCTCCGCCCTGCGGACCCACAAGAACCCGGTAGTGCAGTTCGCGCAGTATGCCTGCTCCCAGAACCGCAAGCTCGACAGGATCGCTGAGCGCACGCAGCAGGCGCAGCACGACATCCTCGATCATCGGCTCCATCCTGCTCGATATCAGGCTTCTCACTTTGTCGGCCGTTGTTACGGACCGTCTCGCCCCCACCTCCGAGGCGATCTCGGCAGCCAGAAGCATGTCGAACTCAACATAGACAGCGAGCAAAGGGCGTTCTGCGCTGGCTGACGATTCCATCCGAAACGGAACAGGCACCGACACGGCCAGATAATGCTCCTCATCGTAGAGATAGACCTCGCCTTCCAGCATACCCTGCTTTCGGCCTTGCAGGACGAATACCGCACCGGGCTTGTAGAGCACCGGGACATCGTGAAGAACCGCCTCGGTCCTGAGAATCCGAACACCGGCAAGTGCGGTTGGATTGTATCCTTGGCTGGGAGCAAGAAGGACCGCCAGCTCCAGCAACTCCCGACGCCTTGACCATTCGTCTTTCGCATTCATAGGATTTGGCAAGATATTCATAGTTCTCGCAATCGCTGACAGCAGTTTGGAAGATTATCAGTCATGAGCATCGACCAAACAAGAAGAGAACATCTATCATGTCACAGAAGACCTTCTTCATCACCGGGGCGAATTCCGGCTTCGGTTTCGCAATCGCGGCCGCCGCGATCCGGAACGGCCACAAGGTTATCGGCACCATCCGCTCGGAGCAGTCGCGGACGGCCCTGACAGAACGCTTGCCGGCGGTGCGGCCCATCCTATGCGACGTGACGGAGTTCGACCGGATAACCGACGTTGTTCGACAGGCGGAAGAAGACCATGGGCCAGTCGAGGTGCTGATCAACAATGCCGGCTACGGCCACGAGGGAATTCTTGAAGAGTCGCCTCTCGAGGAAATGCGCCGCCAGTTCGACGTAAATGTCTTCGGCGCAGTTGCGGTCGCCAGGGCCTTCCTGCCGCGCTTCCGCCAAAGGCGCAGCGGCTTCATCGTCAACGTCACCTCCATGGGCGGCATGATCACCATGCCCGGCATCGCCTATTATTGCGGAAGTAAATTTGCGCTTCAGGGCATCTCGGAAGTCATGCGAGCAGAAATGGCGCCTTTCGGCGTTCGGGTCACCGCCCTTTGCCCCGGCTCCTTCCGGACCGACTGGGCAGGCCGCTCGATGGTCCGAACCGAACGATCAATCGCGGATTATGACGCGCTATTCGATCCGATCCGCCAGGCGCGGCAATCCAAAAGCGGTAAGCAGCTCGGGGACCCCGACAAGCTCGCCACAGCAGTGCTGGATCTGATCGAATCCGACGCCCCTCCGCCGCAGCTCCTGCTCGGCAGCGATGCCCTTGGACTTGTGTCGGACAGGATCGAGCGTCTCAAACAGGAGATCGAAGCCTGGAAAGCCGTTACCGTTTCCACCGATGGCTGATGGCCGCGACGGTTGCGATGGCGGGAAGCCGACATCCAGCCCCGCGAGCAAGTCTGGATCCGAACCCTAGTTGTTCGAGCGATCGGCCCGGAGAGCGGTATCGCTCAGATAGCGCCGGATCTTCGTCTCGAGAAGTTCGGGGCTGATTGGCTTCGACATGCAATCGTCCATGCCAGACTGCATGCACATGATGCGATCGACATCCAGCGCCTGCGCCGTCACTCCGACGATGGGCACATGATATCCCTGCCCGGCCTGTGTCTCGAACTGCCGGATCATGCGGGCCGCCTGATGACCATTCATGACCGGCATGGACACATCCATGAGGATCAGCGACGGCCGCAGCTGGCGCCATGCGTCGACGGCCGCCTGGCCGTTCTCAACGACAAGAAACCGCAGGCCGGTCGCCTGCAGGATCTGCGTGAAGACGATCTGGTTCACCTCATTGTCCTCGGCAACGAGGACGTCGATGGTGTTGCCTGATTTGGCCGACGTCATCCGATCCGTGGCTTCGATCGCGGCTGCGGCTTCCGTCTCTATCGGCAGCCGACGTTCAATGGAGGCCAATCGCTCACCCAGCTTTTTCCGCCGCGACACACGCACGACATCGATGATTGTGCCACGCAGCACATTGGCGCGCACAGGCTTCATCAGATGCGCCTGGCCGTTGACGGCGGCGAATTCCCTGTCGCAACCGGCGACACCCATCGACGTCAGGAACACGATCGGCAGCGTGTCGAAACGCGGATCGGCGCGCAGGGCGGTCGCGACCTGATAGCCATTCATGCCGGGCATGCTGTAATCGACGATAACAGCATCGACCGGTACGCCCATATCGAAGGCAGCATCCAGAATAGCGAGCGCGGTCCCACCATCCTCGGCGACATGCCCGTCAAAACCCCATTGCGCCAGCTGTTCGGTCAAGATGCGCCGATGGATCGCGTCGTCTTCCACGATCAGGACGCGGGCATCCCTGACATTGGCCGGCAGCTCCGCGACTTTGCCGCGCGCGGCAACCAGCGGCATCGGCAGATGGACCGTGAAGACCGATCCCTTGCCCCATTCGCTCTCCACCGACAGCGAACCGCCGAAAAGATCGACGAGACCGGCAGTAATGGTAAGACCAAGGCCCGATCCCTCGAGCCGCCGCGCAAAGGATGAATCCGCCAGTGAGAATTTGTCGAAGATCGTATCGAGCTTTTCTTCCGGAATGCCGATGCCTGTATCTTCGATACGGAGGGCAAGCAATATGGTGTCGCCCGGTGCCGGCTGGCTATCCAGTTCGACCAGCACATGACCACGCTCGGTGAACTTGATCGCATTGCCGACGAGATTGGTCACGATCTGCCGATAACGACCGGCATCGCCGAGGATCGCCGCCGGTACGCCGGGAGCGATGCGCACCATCAGCTCGATATTCTTTTCCGATGCGGCGGCAGCCAACAGGGTCGCGATATCCTCGACGGCCTCGGCGGGATCGAATGCCATCTTGCGCAGATGCATTTCGCCGGTATCGATGCGGGAAAAATCGAGAATGTCGTTGATGATGGTCAGCAGCGCGTTGCCCGATTTGACGATGATATCGACGAAGGTCTTCTGGCGTGCATCGAGATCGGTCTTGCCAAGCAGTTCCGCCATGCCGAGAACGCCATTCATCGGCGTGCGGATTTCATGGCTCATATGAGTGAGAAATTCGGATTTCGCCCGATCCGCGGCATTGCTGCGCGCCAGGAGCAGCTGCAAATCCGCCTCGCGCTCCTTCATCTCGGTAACGTCGGTCAGCACCACCGTCCAGCGGCGATGCTCGCCGAGCGCGGCTTCGAGCTGCATCCAGCGATCGCCTTCAATCTGGAACACACAAGAGATCGGCTTGCCGGCAGCGACGCTTTCTGCCCAAGATGCCCGCATAGCCTCGGCGTCCTCGCCGAAGTCTCCGCGTTGCGCACAATAATCGAACGCCGCAGACCAGTTTCTACCGACCTCGAGGAGCTCAGCCGGCAGCTTCAGCATATCCTTCAGCCGGTCGTTGGCCAGCATGATCGTACCGTCTTGAACGATCAGCAGGCCTTGGGACATGGCCTGCATGGCATCGGCCATCAGCTCGCCGAGGCGTTCCAGCGCCAGCCGGGCCTCGGTGATCTCGCGGAATTGCTGCTTTACGGCGGAAATATCCGTGTAGGACATCAGCGTCCGCCCGTTGGCAATGCGGCGCGCATCGATGATGACGGATTTGCCGTCGGCAAAATTCACTTCTGTTTGCAGATGCTCGCCTGCCTTGCGCAGTGCTGCCAGGCGCGCCTGATAAATGTCGTCGATGCTGCGGCCATCGCTGTCGAAGCGCGCACGTTCGTAATGTTTGGCGATGAGATCCCGATAGGGGCGGCCTTCGAAGCGCTCATCCTTCGAGAACTCGAAAATGTCGTAGAAGGCGTCGTTCACGTATTCGACGATGTAGTCGCTGTCGTGGATCAGAACACCAATCGGCATTGAGCGAAGAATATTGTCGAGATCCTGATGCAGCGTCTTGGGAGACGCTTCGAGAAACACACCGAAAATATAGACGCGGTCTTCCGACGGGGAAAAACTCTCAATCTGGATGCGCGAGCGTTGACGACCCGATCCGTCGAAGCAGAGTGCCACCTCTTCCGAACCGAAGACCAGCGCACGGCGCTCTCTGTCTTCCCTATCGGCACTCTCCGCGGCATCGAGAAGATCATGACTGCGATTGCCGATGAAATCGGAAATCTCACGCCCGAAAAACCGCGCATAGGCATCATTGACGGCGACGTAACGAAGCTCGCTGTTCTTGATGTAGGCGGGCCTGTCCAGACGGGCGATCCGACGGCACGCTATGTCGAGCAGTTCACCGTCCAAGGTCAAACGGAGCCTCTCTTTTCACCACGCATGATAGTTCATGAAACGACGCTCTAACACGATTGGCTTTAACAAAGCCTTAACCATGTTTAACCATCGTGCCGACGTCGCGTTCAGACCATGCACTGTTCTATAACGGTCATGCCTTGGTCGCAAACAACGGCGGCACGCCGGGGGAAACTCTGCCAAGAATCCGTCGACGGATTATTGGGAGCGAGCGCCATGAGCGACGAAGAAAGCCTGACCTTGAACGAAGCACAGATCGCAACGGCGACGGGCGAACGGCGGCGGCGGGTCGGAGGGCGCGGCGCCGAGCGCAGCCGCAAGCCGAGCGGCACGAAATATCTCAACCTCGTCAACAATCTCGCGCACACGGAACTCCTGTCGCCGGAAGCGCTTGACGATATTCATGAGGCGTCGCTGACCATCCTCGAAGAGATCGGCATGGATATCATCCTGCCGGAAGCGCGTGAGCGCATGAAGGCTGCCGGCGCGGATGTCACACCGGGCAAGGAACGTGTCCGCTTCGATCGCAACATGATCATGGAGCTGATCGCTTCGATCCCGTCAAACTTCACGCTGCACGCCCGCAATCCCCTTAGAAACGTTGAGATCGGCGGCCGCAATCTCGTTTTCGCACAGGTTGCCTCCGCCCCCTTCGTCGCCGACCGCGATGGCGGCAGGAGAGCCGGAAACCAGGATGACTTCCGCAAGCTTATCAAGCTTGCGCAGTCCTTCGACGTCATCCATATGACCGGCGGCTATCCGGTCGAACCCATCGACATCCATGCCTCGGTGCGCCATCTCGACTGCCTTTCCGATATCGTGAAGCTCACCGATAAAGCCTTCCATTGCTATTCGCTCGGCAAGCAGCGCAATCTCGACGCAATCGAGATCGCCCGTATCGGCCGCGGCATCAGCATGGAGCGGATGGAGCGCGAACCCTCACTCTTCACTATCATCAACTCCTCGTCG
This sequence comes from Rhizobium sp. AB2/73, assembly GCF_020871915.1. Lineage (NCBI taxonomy): Bacteria > Pseudomonadati > Pseudomonadota > Alphaproteobacteria > Hyphomicrobiales > Rhizobiaceae > Rhizobium > Rhizobium sp. AB2/73. The sequence continues at coordinate 2,265,360 of NZ_CP067071.1, forward strand.
CCGCTGCGCCTCGACGGACCGATGCTGCAGGGGATCATCGAAATGTCTTCGCGCGGCCAAGTGGTGGTTGTCACGCCGTTCACGCTGGCGGGCGCCATGGCGCCGGTGACGATCGCCGGCGCGCTGGTGCAGCAGAATGCGGAAGCGCTCTGCGGCCTCGCCTTCACCCAGATGGTGCGCAAGGGCGCGCCGGTCATGTATGGCGGCTTCACCTCGAATGTCGACATGAAGACGGGCGCCCCCGCCTTCGGCACGCCGGAATATATGAAGGCGGTCATCGCGGGCGGCCAACTCGCCCGCCGATACGGCATCCCCTACCGCACCTCCAATACGAACGCTTCCAATACGCTCGATGCGCAGGCGGCTTACGAATCGGCCCTATCACTGTGGGCGCTGACCCAGGGCGGCGGCAATTTCGTCCTGCATGCGGCCGGCTGGAGCGAAGGCGGGCTAACCGCCTCCTTCGAGAAATTCATCCTCGATGTCGACATGTTGCAGATGGTCGCCGAATTCCTGAAGCCACTCGATGTCAGCGCCGACGCCCTGGCGCTGGATGCCGTGCGCGACGTCGGCCCCGGCGGCCATTATTTCGGCACGGCGCACACGCTCGCCCGCTACGAAACCGCCTTCTATTCGCCGATCCTGTCCGACTGGCGAAACAATGAAACCTGGACGGAAGCCGGGAGGCCCACGACTTACGATCATGCCAATCGTGTCTATAAGGAAACGCTCGAGCGTTATGAACGGCCCCCGCTCGATCCGGCCATTGAGGAGGAGCTCGACGCCTTTGTGGCCAGACGCAAGGCAGAAGGCGGCGTCCCTACCGATTTTTGATTTAAAATCAGAGGCTTTATGCCTGGAATCATGAACGAAATTTAATCTCGCGGACCTCTTTTGGGCCGCGACTTCGCCCCCTTTTCTGCGCAACGTCAAACTCGGCTTTGGCTAGGAGCCAGCCTGTGTTTTGGGAAAGGGATGTCAATGTCTGTGCTTCGCACATTAACGACGGCCGGTTTGATCGCGCTGACGCTTGGCAGCGCCGCCACCGCAACCGCCACTACCGCCAACGCGTCCGGCCGTGGCGCCTTCTTCGGCGGCCTTGCCGCCGGTGTCGTGGGCGGCGCCTTGATAGCCGGGGCTGCGCGTCCGGCCTACCCTGCTTATTATCCGGCATATCCGGCATATCCGGCCTACTATAGCGGCCCGGTCTACGAGCGCGTCTATGTACGTCCCTACCCCAGCTGCTATTGGGCATGGCGTCACGATGGCTGGGGCCGTCCTTATCGCGTTGAGGTTTGCCGCTAGGATCAGCAATCGCTGATTGAGCGCATGCGCCCTTGTCAGATCTCGGATGCCGCCGGATTTCGGCGGCATTTCTGTATGCGTGATGAAAAGCTTTCGCCTACACCTCTTGACATTCCGCGCATTTAAGACCAAATGCGCCTCAGCTTTCACCTTCCGGCCGCCGCGTGAGCGTGCCCTGCGGGACAATCTGTACGCAAGAGAAGGATAAAAGCGCTTTTATGAATGAGGCCGCGCCAAGCGTTGCGGCCAATGCGCTGGGAAAGCTATTTCCAACTTACAAGTTCCCACTTCACGCGGGGTTCTTGACGCCAGAGACAGACCGGACCGCATGGTGCGACCCGGCCTATTTTCTGTGGCGCCCCGAAAGGTATTGAATTGACCGATTTTCACTCGCTTGGTCTCTCCAAGCAGATCGTAGATACGCTGTCCCAGAACAACTTCGCTACGCCGACGCCGATCCAGGCACAGGCGATCCCGCTCGTTCTCCAGGGCCGCGATCTCATCGGCCTCGCCCAGACCGGCACCGGCAAGACGGCCGCTTTCGGCCTCCCGATCATCGAAATACTGACCAAGGAAGGCAAGCGCCCGGATAACCGCACGACGCGCACTCTGATCCTTGCCCCCACCCGCGAACTCGTCAACCAGATCGCCGACAATCTGAAGCTCTTCGTTCGCAAGACGCCGCTGCGCATCAACATCGTCGTCGGCGGTGTTTCGATCAACAAGCAGCAGCTTCAGCTGGAGCGCGGCACCGACATTCTCGTCGCGACGCCGGGCCGCCTGCTCGACCTCATCAGCCGTCGCGCCATCTCCCTCGGCCACGTCACGCACCTCGTTCTCGACGAAGCCGACCAGATGCTCGATCTCGGCTTCATCCACGATCTCCGCAAGATCGCCAAGCTCGTTCCGGCCAAGCGCCAGACCCTGCTCTTCTCGGCAACCATGCCGAAGGCGATTGCCGACCTCGCTTCCGACTATCTGACCAATCCGGTCAAGGTGGAAGTCACCCCGCCCGGCAAGGCTGCCGACAAGGTGGAGCAATATGTCCATTTCGTCGCTGGCCAGAACCACAAGACGGAGATCCTCAAGGAAACTCTGAACGCCAACCCGGATGGCCGCTCGATCGTTTTCCTGCGCACCAAGCACGGCGCCGAGAAGCTGACGAAGCATCTCGACCATGTCGGCTATGCCGCCGCCTCCATCCATGGCAACAAGAGCCAGGGCCAGCGCGAGCGCGCTCTGAAGGGCTTCCGCGATGGTGACGTCCGGGTTCTCGTCGCAACCGACGTTGCAGCCCGCGGCATTGATATCCCCGGCGTTTCGCACGTCTACAATTACGACCTGCCGGAAGTGCCGGATGCCTATGTCCACCGCATCGGCCGCACCGCGCGCGCCGGTCGCGATGGCATCGCTATCGCCTTCTGCTCGCCCGACGAAATCCGCCTGCTGCGTGACATCGAGCGCCTGATGGGTATCGAGATCGCCGTTGCGAGCGGCGAAGCTCCGGCCGATCGCGGCCGTCCCGTTCGCGGCAAGGGCCGCGGCGGTCAAGGTAATGGTAATCACGGCAATGGCGGCCAGGGCAGAGGCCAGAACGGCCAGGGACGCGAGCGTAGCGAAAGCCGCCCGCAACGTCCGGCTCGCCGTCCGTTCTTCGACAAGGAAAACGGCGAGGCTCGTGGCGAGGCTGGCGAGCGCCAGGAACGCCGTCCGCGCAACGAGCGTCCGCAGCGCGAAAACAATCGCAACGCCGATTTCCGTGGCCAGCGCCGCAACGAACCGACGCCGCGCCCGGAGATCGACAACGACCTTGCCTCCACCTCGGATTTCCGCCCCGCTCGCAAGCAGCACAACGGCCAGTCCAACGGCAACGGTGCCGCGCATGAGGGCGGCGCCCATCGCGGCCAGCGCCATTCTCACGGCCGTCCCGCGGGACGCCACAACGAAGAGCATGGCGCTCAGGGCGAACAGCGCAATGGCGGCAACGGCCGCATGCGCCGCCGCAGCAATAGCGGCCAGCGCCGCGAACGCGCCTGATAGAGTTCAAGGGGGCTGATTGGCCCCCTTTTTCTTTGGTTATTCCGCCTGGCTTTGCAGGCTTTCGATTAAAGCCGGGAGATCATCCCAAACATATGCGATCTGACCGATTGCAGTTTCGCCGAATGTAAGCGACCCCGTCGCCACTGGTCGACCGCGCAGGCGCTCGTAGAAACCCTTGTTTGGATTGTTCTCCAATGCCAACGCCAGCAATCCTTTATGTTCCATATCTTTGAGAGCTCGCGCCACTTTAGTAAAGAGAGCCGAACCGATCTTGCGGCGCTGATAGCCAGGCAGAAGATAAAGCGCGTAAACTTCAGCTTCCTGCGGGAAGCCCGAATGCCGGCTTGACCCTCCGCTCCCAAATCCGACAACCTCGCCTTTCTCGTCTTCCGCCACGTAATAAGCAATGCCGGCATGACCCAGATAGCGGCGATGGCGCTGCTCCTGATGTCTATAGGACATGCCCTTGAGGAAATCCTCCGGCAGCAGCCCGACAAAAGTCGCCCTCCAGGCATCGACCACAACTCGGGCAATGCCCGACAAATCGCCGTCGACAGCAGGCCGAATCTCAATCGCCATCGATAGTTCCTCCGTTGACGGCCTGCATGAAGACTACGAACGTAGCCATGAGAGTAAATTCGAAACTTCGAAGCTACCTGACATTCCATTTCGCTTGGCGACCAATGTTTGGATGACTGTTTCCTGCCTGCAGATACTTCCCGGCATAGTCTAGAGCGTGTTGGGAGGCTTGGGAGGCAGTGCATTGCAAAAGACGGCAACGCGGCCGATGTCGGCAAGCGACTGGGGGCAGCTCCTGCTTCTCGGCGCGTTGTGGGGCGGATCATTTTTCTTTGCCCGTATAGCGGTGGCAGAAATCCCGCCGCTGGCGCTGGTGCTCTATCGGGTTTCGATTGCCGCGCTAGTTCTGCATGTCTGGTTGCGCCTGCGTAACATTTCCTTTGCGCCCGCTATTGCCAGATCAGCTTCGTTCCTGGGTCTCGCACTGCTCAACAACGTCATCCCGTTTTCTCTGATATTCAGCGGCCAAACGGAGATCGGAGCGGGCCTTGCCTCGGTGCTCTACGCGACAACGCCCCTCTGGACAGTCCTGGTCGCAAATCTGCTGACGGCTGACGAAAAGCTCTCCGCCAGCAAGCTCGCCGGCGTGGCTCTGGGGATTGGCGGCGCTGCCATTATGATCGGTCCAGGGCTCTTCGCCAATTTGGGCGGACCGACATGGGCAAAGCTTGCGGTCATCGGAGCGGCAATTTCCTATGCATTCGCGGCCGTTTTCGCGAAGCGATTTCGGGATATCAAGCCGGTCGTTGTTGCCGCCGGCCAGTTGACCGCCTCCACCATCGTTATGATACCGATCGTCCTTCTTCTCTACGATCCGGGCGAAATCATAAGTACGAATATCTCGATCTGGCTGGCCATTGGAACTCTTGCAATCGTAACGACTGCCTTCGCCTTCATTCTCTATTTCAATCTCATCGCCTCCGCCGGGGCGACAAATGCGTCGCTGGTGACGCTGCTCGTGCCGGCGAGCGCGATCATCTTGAGCGCCGCATTCCTTGGAGAGCGTCTGGAACCTTACGAATTCCTCGGATTGGCTCTGATCATCTCCAGCCTGGTAGTTGTCGATGGCAGGCTCTTACGATGGCGGCAACGGAGCGATGCCCTGAAGAAGTCGTAGAGCCTATTCCGGCACGACTTCCGCCTGACGCCGATTGGTGAGGTAGACACCGATCACCACAATCACCGTGCCGACGATAATCGGCAGCGTCAGCGGCTCGCCGAATGCGATGGCGGCCTCGATGGCGACGGCCGGCGGCATCAGGTAGATCAGCGATGCGGCGCGGGACACCTGCCCGCGGCGGATGAGATAGAGCAGCAGACCGACGGCGCCCATGGACAGGCCGAAGACCGACCAGAGGAGCGACAGGATCGCCGTCTGCGTGCCGTCGAAGTGCAAATCTTCGAAGATGAAGGCCAAGGGAACGGTCACGATCAGCGCGCCGACATATTGCAGGGTCGCAATGGTTCTGAGGTCGCCTGTCTGAAGGTACCGCTTCTGATAGAGCGTGCCATAAGTTACCGAGACCATAGCCAACAGGTTGACGACAAGCGGCACCGCCGATTGCCAGAGGTTGGCCGTATCCGTCGCCAGGAGTTTCGGCGAGATCGCGATCGCAATGCCGAGGAAACCGAGAAGCAGACCGACCTTCTGGATCGGCCGCAGCCGCTCGCCGACGAGAAGCGGTGCGGCCATGGCGGTCATCAGCGGCTGCAGCGCCGCAATGATGCCGGAAATGCCGGCCGGCACGCCCTCGGCAATCGCCCACCAAAGGCCGGCCAGATAGATGCCGTGCAGGAAAATCCCTGAATAGACAGCCCGAAACACGCTCGTCCAGTCGCGTGGCCATCGGGCGCGGACGATCGAACAGAGCAGCACGAAAGCAAGCGCCGAAAGGCTGTAGCGGATCATCAGAAAGGTAAAGGGACCCGCATGCAGCGAAGCATATTTGGCGACGATCCAGCCGGTGGACCAGAGAAGGACAAAAATCGCGGGCGCAAGCCTATCGAGGGACATGGGAATCGGACCGATATATGTGGCGCTTGGGATCCGGAATCCTGGTCGACTCGGGGTGTCGCGCGGAGGGGTTGAAGGCTGATAGCCGATAGCGGCTGTGCGGTCAAAATCGATCTGCTGAAAACAGCGATCAATTTTTCTTCACGTCCGGCGAGTCACCCTTCTGGTTTCAGAAACCTCAGCCATCACCCAGGCACTCAGTCGGCAAAAGAAGCAGATGCTCAAATTTTGATCCGCAGATTGCGACAAGAGCTGGCAGGCAACAACCCTGTTACTCTTAAATGCCTGTAAATACGGCATTTTTCGACATTCAGAAATTCGCGATGGCAACTGCGCATAGTTCTTGCATTGTAAAAACCGTTGTATTCAAATGGGTAAAAACACGGGGACCGCACCTTTGGCATTTGATGAAATGATTACTGCGGATGAAAGTCCGCGCGCGCCTTACGAGAAATACTTCGAGTGGTATTCAGGCCAGGACAGGGGCCACCTCATTGCCAAATCCCGCGATGCGGAAACCATCTTCCGAAAAACGGGTATTACCTTCGCGGTCTACGGGCACGCAGACTCCTCCGAAAAGCTCATCCCGTTCGACATCATCCCCCGCATCATTTCAGGCCGCGAATGGCGCAAACTCGCCCAGGGCATCGAACAGCGGGTCATCGCCCTCAACGCCTTCCTTGACGACATCTACCACAAGCAGGAAATTATCCGCGCCGGCCGCATCCCGCGCGAGCTGATCGAGAAGAACGACGCCTTCCTGCCTGAAATGATCGGATTCCGCCCGCCGGGCGGCGTCTACACCCATATCGTCGGCACGGATATCGTGCGCACCGGCGAAGACCAGTTCTATGTGCTCGAGGACAATGCCCGAACACCTTCCGGCGTCAGCTACATGCTGGAAAACCGTGAAACGATGATGCAGATGTTCCCCGAGCTGTTTCACCAGAACAAGGTGCAGCGCGTCGAGGACTATCCGCTGCTGCTGCGCCAGAGCCTGGCATCGCTCGCCCCTCCCGGCTGCACCGGCAAGCCGCGCGTCGCCGTGCTGACGCCGGGTATCTATAATTCCGCCTATTACGAGCATTCCTTCCTTGCCGACATGATGGGTGTGGAACTGGTGGAAGGCTCGGATCTGCGCGTCATCGACGGCAAGGTGAAGATGCGCACGACGCGGGGCTACGAGGCGATCGACGTGCTCTACCGCCGCGTTGACGACGATTTCCTCGATCCCCTCACCTTCCGCCCGGATTCCGCGCTCGGCATTCCTGGCATCATGGATGTCTACCGCGCCGGCAATATCACCATCGCCAACGCACCCGGCACCGGCATATCCGACGACAAGGCGATCTATTCCTACATGCCCGAGATCGTCGAATTCTATACCGGCCGCAAGCCGATCCTCGAAAATGTGCCGACCTGGCGCTGTTCGGAGCCAGACAGCCTGCAATATGTGCTCGATAACCTCGCCGATCTCGTCGTCAAGGAAGTCCACGGGTCCGGCGGCTACGGCATGCTTGTGGGACCGACGGCCACCAAGAAGGAGCGGGCGGCCTTTGCCGAAAAACTCAAGAGCAAGCCGAATAACTACATCGCGCAGCCAACCCTTTCGCTCTCGACAGTGCCGATCCTCGTCAACAAGGGCATTGCCCCGCGGCACGTCGATCTGCGGCCCTACGTCCTCGTCTCAGACAAGGTGCGGATCATCCCCGGCGGGCTGACCCGCGTGGCGCTGAAGGAAGGCTCGCTGGTGGTCAACTCCAGCCAGGGCGGCGGCACCAAAGACACCTGGGTTCTGGAGGACTGATCGGACATGCTGGGAAGAACCGCGAATGGCCTCTACTGGATGTTCCGTTACATCGAGCGCGCCGAAAACATAGCCCGCCTTGTCGACGCCGGCCAGCGCATGTCGCTGACCCGCAGCGATGCCGTCGACGACGACTGGGATGGCGTCCTGCAAAGCGCCGGCGTACGCGAAGCCTACAATGAGGTGCACAACAAGCTGACCGGGACCGACGCGATCGATTATCTGATGCGCGACCGCTCCAATCCGTCGAGCGTCATGTCCTGCATCGAATATGGCCGCAACAATGCCCGCATGGTGCGCACGGCGCTGACCCGCGACACGTGGGAGGCGACCAACGAATGCTGGATCGAGCTGAAGTCGCTGCTCGGCAAGAAGCTGAAGACGGCTGAACTGCCCGAGACGATCGACGTCATCAAGCAGCGGGCGGGCCTCATCCGCGGCGCCTTCCACGGCTCGATGCTGCGCAACGAACTCTATAATTTCGCCCGCATCGGCACCTTCATCGAGCGTGCCGACAACACGGCACGCATTCTCGACGTGAAATATTACGTCCTGCTGCCGTCCGTCTCGCATGTCGGCTCCTCGCTCGACAACGCGCAATGGGAATCGATCCTCAGATCAGTCTCCGCGCACCGGGCCTATAAATGGGCCTATGATCCCGAATACAAGCCGGCGAACATTGCCGACTTCCTGATCCTCAACGGCCAGATGCCGCGCTCGCTCGCCTATTGCTACGAAAAGATCGTCAGCAACATAGGTTATCTCAGCGCCGAATATGAAAAACGGCTGCCGGCGCACGATACAGCGGAAGCTATCCGCAAGTCGCTGCAAAAGCTGACGATCAAGCGGATCATGGACCAGGGCCTGCATGAGTTCCTCGAGGATTTCGTCGCACGCAACAATCAGTTGGGCGCCGAAATCTCCGACGGCTACCGGTTCTACGAATAGGCGGGCGATATCATGAGACTGACGATCAGCCATATCACGGAATATCGCTACGACGAGCCGGCGCAATTCTCACTGCAGCGGCTGCACCTGACGCCGCTGACCGGCGTGGGACAGACGGTCATCGACTGGAAGCTCTCGGTCGAAGGCGCCAAGCCCGAGGTGGAATATGACGACCAGTTCGGCAATCGCGCCACGCTGGTATCCCTCGATGGACAGCAGGACGCAACGAAGATCATCGCCTCGGGCGAAGTCGAGACACAGGATCTCAATGGCGTCGTCGGGCTGCATCAGGGCTTCAGCCCGCTCTGGCTCTTCCTGCGGGAATCACCACGCACCAAGGCAGGCAAGCTGACGAAGGAGCTGTTGCGTAGCGTTTCCGGCGACAATGAGCTCAGCAGGATGCACGCGCTGATGAAGGCAATCCACGAGACCGTGGAATACAAGCCGGGCACCAGCGACACCGAGACGACGGCGGAACAGGCACTGGAAGCCAAGAGCGGCGTCTGCCAGGACCACGCCCATATCTTCCTCGCCGGCGCCCGCACACTACGAATCCCCGCCCGCTACGTCTCCGGCTACCTGATGATGGAAGGAAAAAACGAGCAGGCTGCGACGCATGCCTGGGCCGAAGCACACGTGCCCGGCCTCGGCTGGGTCGGCTTCGACCCGGCCAACAACGTCTGCCCCGATGCCCGTTATGTCCGCATCGCGACCGGCCTATGCTATCGGGATGCGGCACCCGTCTCGGGCATGCGCATCGGCACGCCGGGCGAAACCCTTATGGTCAAGGTGACGGTCGCGAGCCAGGGGCAAAGTCAGAGCCAAAGCCAGAGCTGATAGGCAAATTCATCCTGCCGAAAAAACCTCGACATGGCCTTTGGCGCCATAGCGAAGGATTGCATCATCGGCTGTCAGCAGCGGAATACGGTGAAAGCGCGCTGTCGCCACGATAATTCGGTCTGCCGGATCGGTATGGAATTCACCCGGCAGCCGAACGCTGTCCACCGCAATCTGTGGCTCCATGGGAGCTAGCTCCAAACCAGGCAAAGCCAGTGCCGTGGCGAGCCAACGGCCAACGTCGTCACCGAGTGCGATACGTCCCTTTTCCGCGAGCATGGCGATTTCCCAAGGAGTGATCGCCGAGACCAGAATGCGACTGCGCGCCGTCGTTTCATCGATCCGCCTACGAGCCCGAGCACTCAGCCTGGGATCGTCGTGCATAGCCCAGATCAGAACATGCGTATCGATGACGATCAACGCGTCGCGTCCCATTCTTCAGCATCGATAGCAGGCAGGAACGGATCGTCATAATGGAGAACAGTACCCTTCATCGCGCCGATAATGCTGGGGCGATCCGATTTCCCCGGCGCGGGGGTCAGCAGAGCGACCGGCTTTCCACGCTTCGTAATGACAATAGGCTCTCCATCATCGCCCATTTGATCGATCAGATGAAGACATTTTGCCTTGAATTCGGCTGCACCGACAGATTTGACAGACATGAACATTATTCCCGTACAGATGTACATAAATTATGGTCATCTCATACAGGATAGTCAATGCCGCCTCGAAGTCCCAGGGACGAAAAAAGGGCGGAACTCTCGTCCCGCCCCTTCTTCCAATTCCAGAAGATAAGCTTTTAATGGCTGTCGCGATTGTTCGGGATTTCCGAGCCGCGCGGGCCGACGAGGAAGTCGAGGTCGGCGCCGGTATCTGCCTGCATGACCGACTTCACATAGAGACCGCCGTAGCCGCCGGTGAGCGGCTTGACCGGAGAAACCCATGCGGCGCGGCGCTTGGCCAGTTCCTCATCCGACACTTCGAGCTGGATAGTGCGGGCGGGAACGTCGACGGCGATGATATCGCCGTTCTGAACTAGCGCCAGTGGGCCGCCATCGGCGGCTTCCGGAGCCGTGTGCAGAATGACGGTGCCGTAGGCCGTGCCGGACATGCGCGCATCGGAAATACGGATCATGTCGGTGATGCCCTTCTTGAGCACCTTCGGCGGCAGGCCCATGTTACCGACTTCGGCCATGCCCGGATAACCCTTCGGGCCGCAATACTTCAGCACCATGATGCAGTTTTCGTCGATGTCGAGATCGTCACGGTTGATACGGGCGTGATAGTCCTCGATGCTTTCGAAGACCACGGCGCGGCCCTTGTGCTGCATCAGATGCGGCGAAGCGGCGGACGGCTTCAGGACAGCACCCTTCGGCGCGAGATTGCCGCGGAGAACAGCGATGCCGCCCGACTGCGTCAGCGCCTTCTCACGGGGAACAATGACGTCGTCATTGTAGTTGACCACATCCTTGACGCCCGCCCAGATCGTATCGCCGGTAACGGTGATCGCGTCCTTGTGCAGCAGGCCCATCTCACCAACCGCCTTGATGACAACCGGTAGACCGCCGGCATAGTAGAACTCTTCCATCAGGTGCTTGCCCGACGGCTGCAGGTTGACGATCGTAGGCACTTCGCGGCCGAGGCGATCCCAATCGTCCAGCGACAGGTCGACGCCGACGCGGCCGGCAAGCGCCAAAAGGTGCAGAACGGCATTCGTCGAGCCGCCGACGGCGCCATTGACGCGGATGGCGTTTTCGAAAGCTTCCTTGGTCAGAATGTCTGATGGTTTCAGGTCTTCCTTGACCATGTCGACGATGCGGCGGCCTGAAAGCTGCGAGATAACACGACGGCGAGCATCGACCGCAGGGATGGCGGCATTGCCGGGCAGCGTCATGCCGAGCGCTTCGGCCATCGACGCCATGGTCGAAGCCGTACCCATGGTCATGCAGCTACCGGCCGAGCGGGCCATGCCCTGCTCCGCGTCCATGAATTCATCCAGCGACATCTCGCCGGATTTCACCATTTCCGAGAATTGCCAGATTGCCGTGCCGGAACCGACATCCTTGCCGCGCCATTTGCCGTTCAGCATCGGACCGCCGGAAACGAGGATGACGGGGATGTCGACGGAAGCCGCACCCATCAGCAGGCTCGGCGTAGTCTTGTCGCAGCCGCCGAGCAGCACGACGCCATCGACCGGATTGCCGCGGATCGCTTCTTCGACATCCATGGCAGCGAGGTTGCGGAACATCATCGCCGTCGGGCGCAGCGTGCTTTCGCCAACGGAGAAGACAGGGAACTCGACGGGGAAACCGCCGGCTTCGTAGACGCCACGCTTCACGCGCTCTGCAAGATCGCGCAAATGCGCGTTGCAGGGCGTCAGCTCCGACCAGGTGTTACAGATGCCGATGATCGGACGGCCGTCGAACGTATCCGCCGGCAGGCCCTGATTCTTCATCCAGGAGCGGTGCATGATTGCGTTCTTGCCTGTGCCGCCAAACCAGTCGTAGGAGCGCAGCTTGCGCGGCCATTCAGCTTTCTTTTTCATAGTCTCTATACCTTTTGTGTCGCCCGGGTCGCCTCGTTCGCTCCCGGGCCTTGAATTCGGTGGTCAGGCGAGCGTGTAAGCCGTCTTGACGGTGGTGAAGAATTCGGCGGCATATTTGCCCTGCTCGCGCGGACCGAAGGACGAGCCCTTGCGGCCGCCGAACGGCACGTGGAAATCGACGCCCGCCGTCGGCAGGTTGACCATCACCATGCCGGCTTCCGCATTGCGCTTGAAATGCGTCGCATGCTTGAGGCTGGTCGTGGCAATGCCGGAAGAAAGGCCGAACGGCGTATCGTTGGCTGTGGCCAGCGCCTCATCGTAATCCTTCACCCGGATGACGGACGCGACCGGCCCGAAGATCTCTTCGCGGCTGATGCGCATCTGGTTCGTCGCTTCCGTGAAGAGCGTCGGTTGCAGATAGAAGCCGGGCGTGTCGCGGCTGACGAGCTCGCCGCCGAAGGCAAGCTTGGCGCCTTCCTGTTTGCCGATCTCGATATAGTCCGTATCCGTCTTCAGCTGCTTGGCATCGACGACCGGGCCGATATGCGTGCCCGACTTCATGGCATTGTCGACGTTGAGCGTCTTCAGCTTCTCCGTCAGCGCCGCCACGAACCTGTCGTGAATGCCTTCGGTGACGATGAGGCGCGACGAAGCCGTGCAACGCTGGCCGGTCGAGAAGAAGGCGGAATTGGCGGCTGCTTCGACGGCAACCGTCAGATCGGCATCGTCAAGCACCACCATCGGGTTCTTGCCGCCCATTTCTAGCTGGTACTTGCGGCCATGCTCGACAGAGGAAAGCGCCACGCGCTTGCCGGTGCCAACCGAACCGGTGAAGGTGATGCCGGAAAGAACCGGACTATCGAGCATCGCCTGGCCGACGACCGAGCCCTTGCCCATGACGAGATTCAGCACACCCTTCGGCAGACCGGCGCGGTTCAGGATATCGACGATCGCCCACGAGCAGCCCGGCACGAGATCGGCCGGCTTGAAAACGATGGTGTTGCCATAGCAGAGCGCCGGCGCGATCTTCCAGGCGGGAATAGCGATCGGGAAGTTCCAGGGCGTGATGATGCCGATGACGCCGAGCGGCTCGCGCGTGATCTCGACGCCGATGTTCGGGCGCACGGAAGGCACCACCTCGCCTGCCAGGCGCAGCGCCTCGCCGGCAAAGAATTCGAAGATCTGCGCGGCACGGATGGTTTCACCAATGGCTTCCGGAAGCGTCTTGCCCTCTTCGCGGGCCAGCAGCGCGCCGAGTTCGTCCTTGCGCGCCAGGATCTCGTCGCCGGCCTTCTTCAGGATTGTGTGGCGCTCCAGAATGCCGGAGCGCGACCAGGCCGGAAAAGCAGCCTTCGCAGCAGCGATCGCATCCGTAACGTCCTGCGCGCTTGCGCTCGCATAGAGGCCGACGACCTCGTTCGTATCCGACGGGTTGATGTTCTCGGTGCCGTTCGTCCCCGTCCACTCCCCGGCGATCAAGTTCTGATGAATGGTCATGGCGTCATGCCTTCCTGGATCGTATTGAAAACGCCCGGTCGATCCCTTGCGGCCGGGCTCGATGAATTACAGCTGACGAACAGCCACTTCTTTCTCTGCATCGATCGCCAGCGGATTGCGCAGCGGCAGACCGAATTCGCCAACCTCGATCTCGAAGACATCGCCGACTTCCGGCTTGATGCCTTCCGCAAACGAAAGCGTCGCGGTGCCGAACATATGCACATGCACATCGCCTGGAACGCGGAAGATGCCGTATTTGAAGTGGTGATATTCAAGGTTCGCGAAGGTATGCGACATGTTCGCTTCGCCGGAGAGGAAAGGCTTCTCGAAAATCACCTTGTCGCCGCGCTTGATGCGGGACGTGCCGCGAATATCTTCCGGCGCCACTCCGATGCGGATTTCCGGGCCGAAACTTGCCGGACGCAGCTTGGAATGGGCGAGATAGAGATAGTTGATCCGCTCGGTGACGTGATCGGAAAATTCGTTCGACAGGGCAAATCCGATGCGGAACGGCGTGCCGTCCCTGGAGATGACATAGATGCCGGCCATTTCCGGCTCCTCGCCACCATCGAGCGCGAAGGATGGAGATACGAGTGCCGCACCCGGGGCCGCAGCGCCATAGCCATTGCCCTTGTAGAACCACTCAGGCTGCACGCCCTTCTCGCCTGCCTTCGGCTTGCCGCCCTCGATGCCCATCTTGAACATCTTCATGGAGTCGGTCAGCGTCTCTTCGGCTGCTTCCGTCGTCTTCTTGTGCATGGAATCACGTGTCGCGGCAGAGCCGAGATGCGTCAGACCGGTGCCGGTCAGGTGCAGATGAGCAGCATCCGGATGCGTGATCGGCGGCAGGAAACGGCCCTCTGCATAGGCTTTTTCGAGATCGATCGCCTCACCGAGACCATGTGCCTCGATCACCGATGCCAGCGACTTGCCGCTATCGGCGGCCTCCATTGCAAGCTTGTAGACGCTACCGCCATTGACGACGACCTTGGCAGCTTCACCGGGTCCGTTGCGGACCGCAACGACGATCTCGCCGTTCGAACCCTTGATCTGCGAGATGAGCATGTCTTTCATCCTTTCCTAACAGACAGAGATTGGATGCAACTTCCCGTTCCGGCTCTCTGCGAGAGCCGGACTCTGTCATGGATTTGGTTTTTAAAGTCTCGGCTGATCGCTAAGCGGTCAGCCCTTGTTCTTGTTGTAGACGTCGATGAACACGGCAGCGAGCAGGACCGCACCCTTGATCATCTTCTGGGAGTCCGTCTGGTATCCGAGGATCGACATGCCCTGGTTCAGCACGCCCATGATCAAAGCGCCGATAACGGCACCCGTCACCTTGCCGACGCCGCCGGAGGCCGAAGCGCCGCCGATGAAGCAGGCCGCGATGACGTCGAGTTCGAGACCGTCACCGCCCTTTGCGGTTGCCGAATTCAGGCGTGTCGCGATGATGATGCCGGCGATGCTCGCCAGGATGCCCATGTTGATGAAGGTGTAGAAGGTCAGGCGGCGGGTATCGATACCCGAGAGCTTCGTCGCCTTTTCATTGCCGCCCATGGCATAGATGCGGCGGCCGATCGTCGTGCGCTGCGTTGCGAAGCTGTAGAGCGCGATCAAAAGCAGCATGAGAACCAGAACGTTCGGCAGACCTCTATAGGAAGAGATCTGGTAGCCGATGAAGATGGCGGCGGCGGCAACCACCAGATTCTGGGCGACGAAGAAGCTGAACGGCTCGACATCGATACCGTGCTTTTCGTTGACGGTGCGGCGGCGCCACGACAGCAGGAACATGACAATCGGGATGGCGACCGTCAGCAACATCGATGTCGAATGGATGCCGCCCATGTCGACGAAATCCGGAATGAAGCCAGTTGCAACGATCTGGAATGCCGGCGGGAACGGACCGATGCTGCTGCCGTTACCGGTCGTGTTGATGATCGTATAGGTCAGGCCGCGGAAAACCAGCATGCCTGACAATGTCACGATAAATGACGGAATGCGGTGGTAGGCAATGAAATACCCATGCCAGGCGCCGACCGCGGCCCCCATCAGCAGACAAATGGCCGTCGCCAGCGCAAGATTCATATGCATCTGCACGACCAGAACGCCCGCAACCGCCCCGACGAAGCCGACGACGGAGCCGACCGAAAGGTCGATATGGCCGGCCACGATGACCAACAGCATGCCAAGCGCCATGATGACGATGAAAGAATTCTGCAGCACGATGTTGGTCAGGTTCTGCGGCCTGAAGAGAACGCCGTTCGTCAAATACTGAAACAGCAGCATGATGACGACGAGCGCGATCAACATGCCGTATTCGCGGATGTTGTTGCGGATGTGGTCGCCGATGGAAACGACGTGGCTGCTTTCCGTGGCTGGGTTGGCCGAACTCATTGTTGTTTCTCCCCTGAGCGCATGATAGCGCGCATGATGCTCTCCTGGCTTGCCTCTGCCTTCGGCAGTTCGGCAACAATTCGACCCTCGTTCATGACGTAGATGCGGTCGCAAGTGCCGAGAAGCTCGGGCATTTCCGATGAAATCATCAGAACACCCTTTCCGTCGGCGGCAAGCTGGTTGATGATGGAATAAATTTCGTACTTGGCGCCGACGTCGATGCCGCGTGTAGGCTCATCGAGGATCAGGACGTCCGGGTCTGAGAACAGCCATTTCGACAGCACCACTTTCTGCTGGTTGCCGCCGGAAAGGTTGCCCGCTTCCTGGAAGACGCCGGCCGAACGGATGCGTAGCTTGGAGCGATAGTTCGTCGCCACCTGCAGCTCGCGCACGTCGTCGATGACGGTCGCCTTGGAAACGCCAAGCAGATTGGCAAGCGTCGTGTTGTGCAGGATGCTGTTGGTCAGAACCAGGCCGAGCTGCTTGCGGTCTTCGGTCACATAGGCAAGACCGGCATCGATCGCCTTGCGCACCGTGCTGGTGTCGACCAGCTTGCCGTCCAGGAAGACTTCGCCGCTGATCTTGTGGCCATAGGACTTGCCGAAGACGCTCATGGCGAATTCGGTACGGCCCGCGCCCATCAGGCCGGCAATGCCGACCACTTCGCCCTTGCGCACCTTGATGTTGATATTGTGCAGGACCTGACGATCGCGATGCTGCTGGTGGAAGGCATTCCAGTTCTTCACTTCGAAGATCGTTTCGCCGATCGGCACCGAACGCGGCGGATAGCGGTCGGCAAGCTCGCGCCCGACCATGTTGCGAATGATGATGTCTTCGCTGATCTCTTCTTCGTGACAGTCCAGCGCCTTCACCGTCATGCCGTCGCGCAACACAGTGATCTGGTCGGCCACCTTGCGCACTTCGTTGAGCTTGTGCGTGATGATGATCGAGGTGATGCCTTGTTTGCGGAACTCCATGAGGAGATTGAGGAGCGCATCGGAGTCGTTTTCATTCAGCGATGCCGTCGGCTCGTCGAGAATGAGCAGCTTGACGCTCTTCGACAGGGCCTTGGCGATCTCGACGAGCTGCTGCTTGCCGACGCCGATGTCGGTCACGAGCGTATTCGGAGATTCCTTGAGGCCGACTTTGGAAAGAAGTTGTTTGGTCCGGCTGAAGGTTTCCTGCCAATTGATCATGCCATTGGCGACAACTTCATTGCCGAGGAAGATGTTTTCGGCGATCGACAGAAGTGGAACGAGCGCCAGCTCCTGGTGAATGATGATGATGCCGATATCTTCGGAGTCCCTGATGGTTTTGAACTGACGGACTGCCCCATCGTAGTAGATATCGCCGTCGTACGTGCCGGCCGGATAGACACCCGATAGCACCTTCATGAGGGTAGATTTGCCGGCTCCGTTTTCACCAACCAAAGCATGAATCTCGCCCTGACGGACTTTCAAATTGACATTTTCCAAGGCGTTCACACCGGGGAACGACTTGGTTATGTTCCGCATTTCGAGAATGGTATTGTCCATTGTCCGTATCCAACGCCGCGATCGAACATAGCAGACCGCGCGATCGTCTTAAATATCAAAGCCAGGGCTCGCATTGAGCGAGCCCTGACCGCTATGTCGGGAAATTACTTCAGCTGATCGGCCTTGTAGTAACCGCCCTCGACGAGAACCTTCTCGTAGTTGGTCTTGTCGACTGCGACAGGGGTCAGCAGGTAGGACGGAACAACCTTGACACCGTTGTCGTAGGTTTTCGTGTCGTTGACTTCAGGCGTCTTGCCTTCCATCAGAGCGTTGACCATGTTGACGGTGACCTTGGCGAGGTCACGGGTGTCCTTGAAGATCGTGGAGTGCTGCTCGCCGGCAATGATCGACTTGACCGACGGGATTTCGGAGTCCTGACCAGTAACGATAGGCAGCTTCACGCCGCCGGAACCGTAGCCGACGCCCTTGAGCGCGGAGAGGATACCGATCGACAGGCCGTCATACGGAGACAGAACGGCATCGACATGAGCGTCGGTGTAGTAGGCCGACAGCAGGTTGTCCATGCGGGCTTGGGCCGTTGCCGGATCCCAACGCAGCGTGCCGACCTTGTCCATGCCCATCTGGCCGGACTTTACGACGAGCTTGCCGCTGTCGATGTACGGCTTCAGGACCGACATTGCGCCATCATAGAAGAAGAAGGCGTTGTTGTCGTCCGGAGAACCGCCGAACAGCTCGATGTTGAACGGACCCTTGCCATCCTTGAGGCCGAGAGCGTCGACGATCGAGTTTGCCTGCAGGACGCCGACCTTGAAGTTGTCGAAGGTCGCATAATAGTCGACATTCGGGCTGTTGCGGATCAGACGGTCATAGGCGATGACCTTGATGCCGGCATCGTGAGCCTTCTGCAGAACGTCGGACAGCGTGGTGCCGTCGATCGAGGCAATGACGAGGACCTTGTCGCCCTTGGTGACCATGTTCTCGATCTGCGAGAGCTGGTTCGGAATGTCGTCGTCGCCATACTGCAGGTCGGTGCCGTAACCGGCGGCCTGGAGCTGCTTGACGATGTTGTTGCCGTCATCGATCCAGCGAGCCGAAGCCTTGGTCGGCATGGCGATGCCTACCGTGCCCTTGTCCGCCGCGAAGGCAGGTACCACCAGCGTAGCGACGCCGAACGCAGCGCCGGCCATCAATGAGATAATGGATTTCATTACTCTCTCCCTTGTTGATAAATGCGGCGGACAAAAAATGCCCGCCCGAAACTGCGGCAGGTTCCGTAGAAGGAATGATTTACTTCTAATTGTGAGAAACGAAGTAGGTCTCCTCCACGCTCTCACGGTTTATGAGCTGTACCCAGCGCACAATCGGCAAACTCGTACGATTTCGTATAACTGTCAAATAGAATAACTGGCTAAACATATACCGAGTTTGGTATAATGTTAAAAAATAGTACTTTTTTGCCGATGAAGGGGAAAATTGGCCGTTATGGAGAAAATATATAACGATTATGTGAGCGATGGCATTGAGATTCATTCCGACAATTTTCGCGACGATGCGTTGTTGAAAGCCGGTTTGAAGCTCAATCACCTGCGCATGATCGTCACGATCGAGGATCACGGGCAAATTTCTGCGGCCGCTGAGTCCATGAATATGTCACAACCTGCAGCTTCACGCATGCTCTCAGAAATGGAGTCGATTGTCAAAAGCCCGCTTTACGAGCGTGTCGCCAGAGGCGTCGTGTTGACCCCTTTCGGCCTCGCTCTTGCCAAGCGGGCGCGCAAGATCCTGCTGGAGCTGCGCGAGGCAGGCCGGGAGCTAGGTGCCTTGCGGACCGGCAAGGGCGGCTCGGTCTTTCTGGGGGCTGTGACCGCGCCGGCGATCAGCCTTGTCGTCCCAGCGATCCAGCGCGTGACACGCAGCTATCCCGGCATAGAGATCAATATAGAGGTCGAGAACAGCAATGTGCTCGCGCGCGAGCTGCTCGCCGCCCGCCACGACTTCATTATCAGCCGCATCCCGGATGATCTCGATCCGCGTCTGTTCACCGCCCATGAGATCGGCGTCGAGAAAGCCTGCCTGGTGGTCCGCAATGGGCATCCGCTGCTTGAGAAGGGCGTTGCCGGCCTGCATGATCTGGCCGGTTACGATTGGGTATTCCAGCCTCCGGGCACGTTGCTTCGCCGCAAGGTGGAGGACATCTTCCTTGCCGCGGGCGTGCCCTTGCCGGAAAACGTCGTCAACACTTCGTCTCTGCTTCTGACGCTTGCAGTCGTCTGCAAGACGGATGCGATTGCGCCGATCGCGCTCGACATGGCGCAATTCATCTGCGGGCAGACATCTCAGGCCGGCGAATCCTCTATCCTGCCGATCGATTTCGATATCGACGTCAGGCCCTACAGCCTCATCACCGCCCGCGAGCGCGCCATGCCGCCGAGCGCGCGTCTGCTGCATGACATGATCCTGGAGGAGAGCCGGCATCTCTCGCTGACATAAGAGCAAGCCATAAGCTCCGCGCCAACTTCCACTCCTATGAAGCTTGGCGTGGAGATCACACATGCTGTTCAAGCAATCTTTGTTTCAATCCGTGCTCGACCGTCTCGATAGCGAAGAGGACGGTTCAGAAAAGGAAGAGGCCGCGCATCGCATCCGCGGGCTGAACGTCAGCTTTGCCGCAACGGTGCCGGGCGGCGAGACGCCAGACACGCATCGGCCAGACGAAGCCTATCGCGACAATCTTGGCGATCCCGTCATCCTGCCTGAATTGGAACCAAAGCCCGAACCCGCGCCGCAAGAACCGGAGCCGCCGGTCATGCCCGGGCATCTCAGCCGAACGTCACGGGAAGAGGTTGCAGCCGAACTCGCAATCACCTCCGACCTCACACGCGAAACCCTGCAGGAAAAGCGCCGTAACTTCGCCAAGGCCAATCATCCGGACAGCGTCGCCACCCTCTTCCGCGAACAGGCGACGACCCGCATGACACTCGCCAATCAGCTGATCGACGAAGCCATACGCCGCCTCAGGCGGTGATTATTTCTTGTCGTCTGCCGGTTCGTCGTCCTCGGCGTGCTCGTCTTGCGCGGGCGCATCGCTGGTCGCTTCGGGTGGTTGTGGTTTGAAATTCAGAAGCAACATCCAGGCCGAATAGGCGCCGAGCGCACCCGACAGCATCGCCCAGAATGGCTGCGAGCCGAGCGTTTCGACGGCTGCCCAGCCAAAGCAGACGGCCACGATGAGGATGCGCACCCAAAGCGGCTTGTAGAGCGGATGGCTGGGATCGATCAGTTGCATAGGTCTCTTTTGCCTGTTCAAGAAGACATGTCTTTAGCGCATCATCGGGAAAATTGTGAAGCCTTCCGGATAAAATAAGACTCCTTGAGCGGATTTCGGCTAAGCCGGCATCGAACGGTGATTTTGAGGATTGTGAAGTTCAGGCGGCTTGACGCCGCCACCGGAAAATGGAATGAAAATTCCACAGAGATTTATATTCGGTCCATTTATTCCGAATTCAGGGAGGTAGAAATGACTGTCAGATTTGGTCTGCTCGGTGCAGGACGCATTGGCAAGGTGCATGCGAAAGCCGTCAGCGGCGATGCCAACGCCAAGCTCGTCGCCGTTGCGGATGCGTTTCCCGCGGCTGCGGAAGCCATCTCCGCAGCCTATGGCTGCGAAGTCCGCACAATCGAGGCGATCGAGGCCGCCAAGGATATCGATGCCGTCGTCATCTGCACGCCGACCGATACCCACGCCGAGCTGATCGAGCGCTTTTCACGTGCCGGCAAGGCCGTCTTCTGCGAAAAGCCGATCGATCTCGACGTCGCCCGCGTCAAGGCTTGCATCAAGGTTGTCGAGGAAACCAAGGGCAAGCTGATGGTCGGCTTCAACCGCCGCTTCGACCCGCATTTCATGGCCGTGAAGAAGGCCATCGACGAAGGCCGCATCGGCGCCGTGGAGATGGTGACGATCACCTCACGCGATCCGGGCGCCCCGCCTGTCGATTATATCAAGCGCTCCGGCGGCATTTTCCGCGACATGACCATCCATGATTTCGACATGGCCCGCTTCCTGCTCGGCGAAGAACCGGTCGCTGTCACCGCAACCGCCGCAGTCCTCGTCGACAAGGCAATCGGCGAAGCCGGCGATTACGACAGCGTTTCCGTCATCCTCCAGACGGCATCGGGCAAGCAGGCTGTTATCTCCAACTCGCGCCGGGCCACCTACGGCTACGACCAGCGGATCGAGATCCATGGCTCGAAGGGTCTGGTGTCGGCCGAAAACCAGCGCCCTTTCTCGATCGAAGTCGCAAACGGCGATGGCTACACCCGCCCGCCGCTGCATGATTTCTTCATGACTCGCTACACCGAAGCCTATGCCAACGAGATCGCAAGCTTCATCGCCGCGATCGAAAAGGGCACCGCCATCACACCATCGGGCGCCGACGGCCTTGCCGCGCTGAAGCTGGCGGATGCCGCCCTGCAGTCCGTCAAGGAAGGCCGCCTGGTAAAGATCGACTGAGCCGTCTCCATTCCTCAAGGAATGTGATCCTCCCAAAAGTCCGCCGCGATCACCATTCGCGGCGGGCTTTTTCTTTGGCGCGATCTCGAACTCCCGAGAGGCTTCGATGGAAACCTCTTGCGAATCACATAAGTCCATGCTTATCTGTTGCCATGATAGAGAATGAGATATTCCGGGCTTTGGCCGATCCGACCCGCCGCGCCATCTTCGAGAAGCTGGCGACGGGCGGCATGAATGCCAGCGCCCTGCGCGAAGGTATCGACATCAGCCAACCGGCGATGTCGCAGCACTTAGCGGTTCTGCGGAGTGCCGGGCTGGTCAGGGAAGAACGACGGGGGCGGTTCGTGAATTACGAGGTCGATCCGGAGGGACTTGCCCTCATCGCCCAATGGCTGGCGAAATACCGCGCATACTGGCCCGCTCGCATCGAGGCTCTCAAGGTGTTGCTGAAGGATATGGATCAATGAACAATCTCAAGATCCCTGAGCGAAAGAACGGCATCGAGCTGGAATACCAGCTCAGCGAACCGCCGCAAAAAGTCTGGCGTGCAATCAGCACCCCTGAGCTTCGCCAAAACTGGCTGCCGCAGGAGGCCTTGGCCAGTCCCGAGTCGATATCGGTCACGCCGGGCAAAGAAGTCAGCTACAGGCTGCGGGACGACACACCGCCCTTCCTCGAAAGCACCGTGACTTTCAAGATATCTTCGAACGCAAACGGCGGCACCTGCCTGCGGATCATCCACGAGCTCGATGACGTTCGGCTTCGTGAGACTGAAAAGGCTGCGGCAAACAATAACGGCCTGACCGTCATGCGCGCCGCCTGACGTTCTGAATAGATCAACAATTTCAATAACATTGGAGTTCGCCGATGCGCGAAGCGATGCAACTCGTCCCTATGGTCGTGGAACAATCCAGCAGAGGAGAGCGGTCTTTCGACATCTACTCCCGCCTGCTGCGCGAGAGAATCATCTTTTTGAATGGCGAGGTGAACGACGACGTCTCGGCCCTCGTCTGCGCGCAACTGCTGTTTCTCGAAGCCGAAAATCCCAAGAGACCGATCCATCTCTACATCAATTCGCCCGGCGGTGTCGTGACCAGCGGCCTCGCAATGTACGACACCATGCGTTATGTTCGTGCCCCGGTGCATACGCTTTGCATGGGAACAGCCCGTTCGATGGGCTCTTTCCTCTTGATGTCGGGCCAGCCGGGCGAACGCACTGCGCTTCCAAATGCCAGCATCCATATTCACCAGCCATTGGGCGGATTCCAGGGACAGGCATCGGACATCTTTATCCACGCGGAAGAAATGAGACGAACGAAGCATCGCATGACGCGGCTTTACGCCGAGCATTGTGGCCGCTCCTACGAAGAATTCGAACGCGCGATGGACCGCGACCACTTCATGACCGCGGAAGAGGCTCTGGAATGGGGGCTGATCGACCGTATTCTTCAGGTCCGCGAAGATGAACAGCCTTTGGGCCTGACAGATTGAGCGGGGTGATGATCCTGCGGCCGGCCGCATTGCCAAGCCTTGCCCCGCCCTCACCTCTCAACCCGCCTGATCGCGCAGCTCGACGACCGAGGCTCCCCTCTTCACGATATCATTGTCGATGATCGAAAATGCGCGGTTCAGATGCCCTTCGAAGACGAGCGTCGGCTCGTCGGCGATAACACGCAGCTCCGGCATGCCCTCCATGCGCACGACATGCGATTCCGCCAGGCCCTCGGTTATGCCCTCGATCAGCAGATCATAGTAGCGTACGCCCGGCCCGGTAATGACGATCGGCATCCGCTCGTGCAGGCTCAACACGCGCGAAAGGCCATTGCCGAGCGCCAGGCCGGCCTGACGGAAGGCCAGCACATTGCGGCGCCCGCCGTGACGCGCGCTCGCGGCGATCTTGTCGAGTTCGGCGATCGGCACGAACTTCGCCGGGATCGTGTCGAGCGGCACGTCGAAGGCCGTCCGCAGCATGGCGTAGAAACCGGCATAGGCCTCGATGCATCCACGAGCGCCGCAGCGGCAAAGAGCGCCGCCGGGCACATGCATCATATGCCCGAAATTGGGCGCGGATATATGATGCTCGCCTTCATGCTCCCGGCGCACGATGCCGAGCCCGATACTATGGCCGAGCGATAGCGCCGCCAGCGAGCGGAAATCGCCGCGCGTGCTGATTTCCTCCTGCCGCCCGAGCGCGGCAGCCACCAGCAAAGTCTCATTGCCGAGAATGATCTGCGCCGACCATTCTTCGCGAAGCACGGCGGCGAAATCGATTTCCTCGCGGCCGAAGATCGGCGACCAGCGCAGCACCGGCGCCGAAGTATCGACAAGCCCCTTGCTGCTGATCGAGATCATCAGCACCTTGTCGCGCGGTAATTGCGAGCGGGTGACAATCCGGTTCAGGGCATCACGCAATCCGGCCACGAAGCGCTCGACACCCGTAGCGTTCTGCTGCCTGTCCTCGGTAAAGCGGTCGATCAGGCGACCGGTATAATCGACGAGCGAATATTGCACGGCATCCGATGAAATGACGACGACGATCAGATAGCCGCAGTCACGCCGCTGCGAAAACAAAACGCGGGGCCGTCCTCGGCCGCTGGCCGCCTGCTGCTCGGCCTTTTCAATGATCTGCGCCCGCTCGAGATCGGCCGTGATGACCGATACGGTCGCGGAGGAGAGCCTGGTGAAATCAGAGAGTTCGGTATGGGCGAGCGGCCCGTGCCGGCGCAGCGCCGACAAGACCAAGGCGCTGTTCTTTTGACGGACCAATTCGGTGCTCGATTTGGCCAGCATCTGCAAACTCCCTGCTCATTCAACCCTCCTCCTCCGCAGCCCCTGATAGCTTTTTCGGACGACCGATGAAACCTGGCGGCGCGGGTGTTGACAGCTGAAAAAATCTCTGACACTAAATTTCTCGACTGTCGAGAAAAAAGTCCAAAGCTTTTCTTGTCAGCATTTTCGCCGCGGCCGACGGGAGTTCAGGATACGTGCGGTCGCATTCACTCGGGAGGATCACATGAAAGCTTTCATCAAGCTGGCTGCGGGCGCGGCCATCGTTTTGACCATGCAGACGGCCGCCTTCGCCAAGGATCTCGTCGTCGGCGTTTCCTGGTCGAATTTCCAGGAAGAGCGTTGGAAGACGGATGAAGCAGCCATCAAGAAGGCTCTGGCAGCCGCCGGCGCCAAGTACATTTCCGCAGACGCCCAGTCGTCCGCTTCCAAGCAGCTGACCGATGTCGAGTCGCTGATTTCGCAGGGTGCAAACGCCCTCATCATTCTCGCTCAGGACTCCGATGCCATCGGCCCGGCCGTCGAAAAGGCCGCTGACGAAGGCATTCCGGTTGTTGGTTATGACCGCCTGATCGAAAATCCGGCCGCCTTCTACATCACCTTCGACAACAAGGAAGTGGGCCGCATGCAGGCTCGCGAAGTCCTGAAGGCAAAGCCGGCCGGCAACTACGTCTTCATCAAGGGCTCGTCGTCCGACCCGAACGCCGACTTCCTGTTCTCCGGCCAGATGGAAGTGTTGAAGTCCGCCATCGACGCCGGCAAGATCAAGAATGTCGGCGAAGCCTATACGGACGGCTGGCTGCCGCAGAACGCGCAGCGCAACATGGAGCAGTTCCTCACCGCCAACAACAACAAGGTTGACGCGGTCGTCGCCTCCAACGACGGCACCGCCGGCGGCGCCGTTGCCGCTCTCGACGCCCAGGGTCTCGCAGGTTCCGTGCCGGTTTCCGGCCAGGACGCCGACAAGGCCGCTCTGAACCGCATCGCGCTCGGCACGCAGACCGTTTCGGTCTGGAAGGACTCGCGCGAACTCGGCAAGCGCGCCGCTGAAATCGCCCTCGCTCTTGCCGGCGGCAAGACCCAGGACCAGATCGAAGGCGTCCAGACCTTCAACGGCGGCCCGAAGCACGTCGCCATGAAGTCGGTCTTCCTGACCCCGATCCCGATCACCAAGGACAACCTGAACGTCGTCATCGACGCAGGCTGGATCTCCAAGGCTGAAGCCTGCCAGGGCGTGAAGGCCGGCAGCGTCGCTGCCTGCAAATAAGCACCGGCTTGACGAGCTGACCCGAAGATAATGCCGACGCCGCAAGGGGCTCTCCATTGCGGCGTCGAATGCGGATGAGAGGCTCGCAACCAAACCCAGAATGGGAATGAAGGCCTCCCGCATGTGTTGCGTCATCGCATATCCGATCGGCCCGCCGGATGGCGGTCGTGGACCCGGGACAACCGGATGGGCGAGCGATGACGTCTAGTGTGACCAGCGCGGATACTGCCCAGCGATCAAGAAAGAGCATTCGCGGGCCTGCGCCCAACAAGTGGGAGAACGGCAAAGCGATGGCCGACATGACACATTCCACAACATCGAGCGGTCCGCGCAATGCGGAAGAAGGCGCCGTCACGCGCTTCCTGCGCGCGACTGAAATCGATACCCGCCTGCTCGGCATGATCGGCGCACTGCTGATCATCTGGATCGGCTTCGACGTCTATACCGGCGGCCTTTTCCTGACCCCCAGAAACCTCTGGAACCTTTCCGTTCAGACCTGCGAGATCGCCGTGCTGGCGACGGGCATGGTGCTGGTCATCGTCACCCGCAATATCGACCTTTCCGTCGGTTCCATGCTCGGTTTCATCGCCATGATCATGGGCGTTATCCAGGCAAAATACCTGCCCGCCTATCTCGGCTTCGACAGTTCCTGGACCTGGGTCATCACGCTGATCTGCGGCCTTGTCATCGGCACGCTGCTCGGCACCTTCCAAGGCGTCATCATCGCTTTCCTGAATGTCCCCTCCTTCATCGTCACCCTTGGCGGCCTTCTCGCCTGGCGCGGCCTTGCCTGGTACGTCACCAGCGGCCAGACGGTCGCCCCGCTCGACGCCACCTTCCGCATCATGGGCGGCGGCGCCGAAGGTTCGATCGGTGCGACCTGGAGCTGGATCCTCGGCGTACTCGCCTGCGTGTTCATCGTTCTCGGCATTATCGGCGGGCGCCATCAGCGCAAGCGCTTCAACTTCCCGCGCCGGCCGCTCTGGGCGGAATATTTCCTCGCTATCCTCGGCTCCGCCCTCGTCCTCGTCACGATCTACGTCTTCAACATCTATTACTGGCCAACCGGCATCGCGAAGAAATACGCGACCGAGCATAATATTCCCTGGCCGGAAACAGGGCTCGATATTCCCTACGGCATCGCCGTGCCGGTACTGATCGCCGTCGGCATCGGTATCATCATGACCTTCATCGCCACCCGCCTGCGCTTCGGCCGCTACGTCTTCGCGATCGGCGGCAACCCGGAAGCAGCCGAGCTCGCCGGCATCAAGACGCGCTGGGTAACGGTGCGCATCTTCGCGCTGATGGGCTTGCTTGCAGCGGTCGCCGCGGCTATCTCCACCGCCCGCCTCAACGCCGCCGCCAATTCGCAGGGCACGACCTATGAGCTTTTCACCATCGCCGCGGCCGTCATCGGCGGCACCTCGCTTGCCGGCGGCAGCGGCACCATCGCCGGCGCCATGCTCGGCGCCCTGGTCATGCAGTCGCTGCAATCGGGCATGGGGCTCGCCAATGTCGATACGCCGATCCAGAACGTCGTCGTCGGCGTCGTGCTCGTCATCGCCGTCTGGCTCGACATCGTCTACCGCTCGCGCGCCAAGTAAAAGGAATTCTGAACCATGACGGATCAAACCACTCCGCTTGTGGAAATGAAGAACATTTCCATCTCCTTCGGCGGCATCCACGCGGTCGACAACGCCTCGGTTGACCTTTACCCCGGCGAAGTCGTCGCTCTTCTCGGCCATAACGGCGCCGGCAAATCGACGCTGATCAAGATTCTCTCCGGCGCCTACAAGCGCGACAGCGGCGATATCCTGATCAATGGCGAGCCCGCCGATATCCGCAGCCCGCGCGACGCCAAGAAATACGGCATCGAGACGATCTATCAGACGCTTGCCGTCGCCGACAATGTCGACGCCGCCGCCAATCTCTATCTCGGCCGTGAGCTGCAGACCCGCTGGGGCACGCTCGACGACGTCGCGATGGAGGCCAAGGCCCGCGAGGTCATGGGGCGCCTCAACCCCAATTTCAAGCGCTTCAAGGAACCGGTGAAGGCTCTTTCCGGCGGCCAGCGCCAGTCGGTCGCGATCGCCCGCGCCATCCTCTTCGATGCCCGTATCCTGATCATGGACGAGCCGACCGCGGCACTCGGCCCCCAGGAGACGGCGCAGGTCGGCGAGCTCATCAAGCAGCTGAAGAAGGAAGGCATCGGCATCTTCCTCATCAGCCACGACATCCACGACGTCTTCGACCTCGCCGACCGCGTCTCGGTCATGAAGAACGGCCAGGTCGTCGGCCATGCCCGCACCGAAGACGTCACCAAGGACGAAGTCCTCGGCATGATCATCCTCGGCAAGGTGCCGCCAAAGGCCACCCCCGGCCCCGGCGCGATGAAGGAATGAGCCGATACCACCCATGACAGCAAGGCCGCGCGCCCAAAGCCCGCGGCCTTATCCCAACAAAACGTCCGATCTCACGCTTTCCTGAATTTTCCCGATTGAAGCCAAGCGCTTCCTAGGCTAAGAACCAGCCATCGGACAGGCGATTCAAAACCGCCACGGCATGCACCCGTAGCTCAGCTGGATAGAGTGTTGGATTCCGATTCCAAAGGTCACAGGTTCGAATCCTGTCGGGTGCGTATCCAACTAATTGAAATCATTTAGTTTTATTTTTATTCTTGATCTCTAAAGAACTGGAAATACGCTAGCACAGCGTTAGCACAATTCCTTTCAGCTCGAAAAAAGCTCTTTATTTTCAATGGCAGCCATTCGCTGGACCGGAGCGCGTTAGCACAACTTTAGCGCAGCCGCGCTACCATAGTAACACCATTGGAGACCATGTTCCCTTGTTACAGCGCTTCAAGCAGCCGAATCAGCCCTTTGTTCTCTTCCAGCGTGACGGCACAAATTGGTCGATGTGTAGCGCGCAAAATCGCGTGGCACAGCGCGCAACATCAAATGGCAACTGAAATCAATTTGTAAAGGTGGCTTGAAACGGTCCGGCGATCGTAACATCTTCAGAGGGCTTGGCGGGCGGGCCAGCGTGTCATGCGGCGAACGAAAACACGAGCAAGAGTGTGCCCGCATGGAAGTCATCTCCAAATGGTCAGACAGCATCCCATGGCTGTCGTATCACAAAGGCGAAACGGCCTGCTTCTGGTGCCCACGGTGCCGGATCTCGAAAAACTACAGCGTCGACTCGATGCTGAGCGTGCTGGGCGATATCAGCGTCAAGAGCCTGCCGGATGTCGTCTCGAAGGCTGTCGGCTGCAAAGACTTCGCTAAGACCGGCTGGGATCGCTGCCGTATGGCACCGCTGCCCGACAGGGCATTTCACAAGATTGAATGGTCGCCTGATGTCAAAGTCCCACGGGGCTATCTGGAGCTGGGGGACACGAGCCTTGGCAGCATCTCGGAATGGCAGATCCTACACGCCAAATGCCGCTGCGGATGGCTGAGGTGGATCAATCGAAAGGATCTGGTCAGCAAGTTCGGGCCAGACGCGAGAACCAAGGATCTCGAAAAGCTATTGAAGTGCCGCCGCTGCGAGAAGCGCGGCTTCGCAATCTTCATCTACATGATGGAGAAGCGATAGAGGTGCGACCGCTCTTACCGCTCATCTGCCAAAGCGATCATCCGCTTTTCATCGTCGGAAAGTTCGTACGGCTGGATCAACGTCACTGGCTCCGCCCAGATCAGATATTGGTCGAATAGCTGTTCGCCACTGACCGTTTCCAGGTCCCAGCGGTTCGGCAACCAGGCACGGCGCACCTTGCGCGTGAGAATACGGCCATCGGCTGTTTTCACGATACAGAGCTTGCCATCGATCGCGGGTGACGGCGGGGTCTCTTTATCTTCATAATACAGGAGCCATCCGTCCTGGATGGCTCCCATCGTGTGCCCCCTCATTGGCCTTGCGGCCGTGTGTTCCGTGAATGTCGGTATATCGGCTCTTGTTGGGTGGAGCTGCCTGATAGTCGTATTCTCGCCCCGGACCATCGGCGGCGTGAATGCCGAGGAAAGCAGCCCAGGTGCGGTCGGCGTGATCTTCATCACGCTCGGCCACGAAGCGCGGCGCTCCGGTCGCCGATGCGACCTTGCGAAGTTTATGCAGGTCGGCACGAAGCTTCTGGTCGCCCATCTTGATGCGGACGGTGCGATCCTCGAACCGCTCCTTGCCGCGTGTCGCCATGATGAGCTTGTTCGGTCCGGTGAAAAGCACGCCTTCGACGCGGGACCCGTAACGAGCCTGCGCATCCTCCACGACCTTTTCGCCCATGCCCGTCTGGTCGATGCAGGCCCGACCGACACGGTAGCGGGTCATGACGTCGTCGAAGGCTTCGTCCATCGCCGCGAAGGTGGCGCGCTTCTGCTCGATGCGTTCACGCTCCCACAGCACGTCGCCGATCTGCTCCCACACATAGATGACGTGCAGATCCTCGCGTCGGCCGATAACCGGGGTCGGATCGCCCAGGCTATTGTGATCCGGGTCGATATCGACGGCGCAGCCGAGCGCGTGCATGGACAGGCGGGAAATGCCCCGCATCTGCCGCCAATTATAACCGCCACCGATCAAATGAAGGTTCGCGACTTCGACGGCCTTCTGGTTGCAGCCGAAGTCCTGCCAGATCTTGTTCAGGATACGGCCGAGGCTGTGATTAGGCATGGAATAAGGACCCCGCATTTGGGGTGATCGGCGTCCAAACGGGACCCCCATCTGCGATGGGGTTACAACAGCCTCCGGTTTCATCGGAGGCTTTTTATTTGGATGCTTGTTGTGGAGACAATTCTAAAGATACGTCGACTTTCCCGTGTGCAGGGCAAGTCGATCAAGGCGATCTGCCGGGAGCTTGGCATATCGCGGAAAGTGGTGCGGAAGGTTCTGCGCAGCGATGAGACGGAGTTCAAATATGAGCGGACCCGTCAACCTCAGCCGAAGCTCGGGCCCTGGCGCGATCAGCTCGATGGAATGCTGCTCGCCAATGAGGCCAAATCCTCTCGCGAACGGCTGACACTGATCCGGATATTCGAGGACTTGCGCGACCTCGGCTACGAGGGCGGTTACGACACAGTCCGGCGCTACGCCCGAACCTGGGCGAAGGAACGCGGCTCCGTAACGGCGGAAGCCTACGTGCCGCTCTATTATGCGCCGGGCGAGGCTTACCAGTTTGACTGGAGCCACGAGATCGTCGTGCTGAACGGCGTGACGACGACGGTGAAGGTGGCGCATGTCCGGCTCTGCCACAGCCGGATGATGTATGTGAGAGCCTATCCGCGCGAGACGCAGGAGATGGTCTTCGATGCCCATGACCGGGCGTTCGCGTTCTTCGGCGGGGCCTGCACGCGCGGCATCTACGATAACATGAAGACCGCGGTGGAGACGGTCTTCGTCGGCAAGGAACGGCAGTACAATCGCCGCTTCCTGCAGATGTGCAGCCATTACCTGATCGAGCCGGTGGCCTGCACGCCTGCGTCGGGGTGGGAGAAGGGCCAGGTCGAGAACCAGGTCAATCTGGTGCGGGAACGCTTCTTCACGCCGCGGCTACGCTTCAAATCCTACGATGAGCTGAATGGCTGGTTACTGGACAAGTGCATCAGCTATGCCCGCGCCCACAAGCATGTCGATCAAACGGAGCGCACGATCTGGGAGGTGTTCGATGGGGAACGGCCGCACCTGGTCGGCTATCCCGGCAAGTTCGACGGCTTCCACGCAGTGCAGGCCTCGATCGGCAAGACCTGCCTCGTGCGTTTCGACAACAACAAATACTCGGTGCTGTCCACGGCAGTCGGCCGCCCGGCCGAGATACATGCCTATGCCGATCGCATCGTCATCCGGCAGGATGGCGTGGAGATCGGCCAACACGATCGCTGCTTCGGCCGTGGCGAGACGATCTATAATCCGTGGCATTACGTGCCGGTCCTGACCCGCAAACCGGGAGCGCTGCGCAACGGTGCGCCATTCCACGACTGGGTTTTGCCCGCCGCCATGGAGAAGGTGCGCCGCCGGCTGAAGGCCATGCATGACGGCGACCGGCAGATGGTGTCGATCCTCGAATGTGTGGGCCTGGACGGACTCCCCGCCGTCGAAGCGGCCTGCCAGGAGGCGCTCGATCAGGGCGTATTCTCGGCTGCCGTCATCATCAACATCCTGGCCCGCAAGCGTGATCCGCAGCCGGCCGCCATCCTTTCCATTCCCGACGTGCTTCGCCTGACCCACGAGCCTCTGGCCGATTGCGCCCGTTACGACAGCCTTAGGAGGGCAAGCTGATATGGAACGATCCCAAATCCTTGACATGATGGGCACGCTGAAGCTGTTCGGCATGCGCAGCGCCTATGACGAGATCATGGCCTCCGGCATCAAGCGGCAGCACGAACCGCCACGCATCGTCGGCGACCTACTTCAGTCGGAGATCGCCGAGAAGCAGGCGCGCTCCATCAAATACCAGATCACCGTCGCCAAGCTGCCGCTGGCCAAGGACATCGACGACTTCGACTTCACCGACACGCCGGTCAACGAAGGGCTCGTGCGCCAGCTTGCGACAGGAGCCTTCCTCGCCGAGCAGCACAATATCGTTCTGGTCGGCGGAACCGGCACGGGGAAGTCCCATTTGTCCATCGCGCTCGCACGCGCCCTAATCCGCAACGGCGCACGCGGCCGCTTCTTCAACGTCGTCGACCTCGTCAATCGGCTCGAGACGGAGGCACGTAGCGGAAAGCAGGGGCGGCTGGCCGACTTCATCACCAGGCTCGACTTCGTCATCATGGACGAACTCGGCTACCTCCCATTCGCTCAGGCCGGCGGCCAGCTCCTCTTCCATCTGATCAGCAGGCTCTACGAGCGGACCTCGATCATCGTCACGACGAACCTGGCGTTCGGCGAGTGGCCGGCCGTCTTCGGCGACGCCAAGATGACCGCCGCCCTCCTCGACAGGCTAACCCACCATTGCGAAATCGTTGAGACCGGGAATGAATCCTGGCGCTTCAAAAACCGCTCTCAAAGCTAAAGCCGAAAAGACAAACAACCCGCGCCCGCAGGCCCCTGCGCTAAATGGAGAGCTCCGGGCCTACGCGCGCTGACCCGATGCAACCAGAGGCAGGGGTCCCTTTTGGGAGCCGATAAGGGGTCCCGTTACGATGCCGATTGACATCCCCGCCTTATCGAGCTCAGACCACATTAGACCTGCAATCTCGCTCAACCGGAATCCGGTCAACAAAAACAGCTTTGTGCCGACAACGCCTTGCCAAAGCTCATCGTCTGCGGTTTCAAGCACTTTACCAAGCGCTCGATACTCCTTCGGGCTAAGTCGGCGGGTGCGCTTGCCGACAGCGGGCTTCTTAATGCCACGCGCTGGATTCGTCGGGATGATCCCCTCCGAAACGGCATAAGTGAAGATTGCGCTAAGAAGTGTCACTGCTTGCGAGGCAGTCCCGGCCCCGCCGGTAACAACCGCCCTTCCTCGTAGTTTTCCCGTTTTCTCGTCCGCTGCAGTTTTACCGGTCGTCACATCACGCATCATCTTGATAGCGTCCGCAGTAGTTAGTTCTTGAACGATCCGATTACCTATCAGGGGAATAATATGACGGTTTGCCCGCCCCTTATCGACGTACAAGGTTGATGACTTTTTCGGCTTCCCGCGCTTGCCGAACACAAGCCCTTTATCGGCTGCCTCGAAATACATGTCGCAAAGTTCTTTGACTGTGAGCGCTTTGCGCCGTGTCGAACGGTCAAGCTGCGGGTCATCACCGCGAGCGACATCACCGAGAACACCCTTGGCTTCTTTGCGAGCTTCCTCAACCGTCAATGGACCGTGGATGCCGATCTTGAAACGACGCGTCTGCTTGCCCACCCGGTATTGGGCAACATAAGTCTTGCGACCGCTAGGCCAGACCCGGACCCCGAAGCCTGGCAACTCGTCGTCCCACTCAAAATAATCTTTGTCGCGCGCCTCAAGGGCGTCTATCATTCTTTTCGTCAGTTTCGCCAAGCCGGCAACCCCACCTGTTACAGGAAGCATATAGGAAGCAGCAGGAAGCAAATCAGGGTAAATTTGATCCGGACCATTGTAATCGCAGAAATTGCTTACCGCTTGATCTAGATAGCAAAATCAGAATGGGGTAAACAAGAGGAAGCAGCGGAAATTCATTCACGCCTGCTTTCCGATTCCAAAGGTCACAGGTTCGAATCCTGTCGGGTGCGGTTCCTTCTCTCTTCAAAAGATCAAGACGGCTGGCGCTTTCGAGATCACGGTGCGGCTTGCAAGCATGCCCAAAGAAGCGATCGAGTGAATCGTTCAGCCGAAGAACATCAAGTCGGCCCGGCATTCAAAGGCCGGAGAAGAAGCAAGCTGCCATCCGGTTAACTTCGCCATCCTGATCAGCTCGCGATCATGCATCGGCAGGCAGGATATCCTGCCGTGCCGGTGTTCTGCCTGTAAGAGCTGGTTAGCCTTGTACCATCAGCTCAATGGTTCTTGTTCGGCCCCTTGCCGGTCGCGAAGCTGCAGGTCTTGATCTTGCAGCTGGGGTCGTCGCTGGTGGGCACGCTGGCGTTGGCCATGGCGCCTTGCCCCAGGCAAGCCATCGAATTCGAGACGGTGCGGCTGTACATCATCAGGCCCGGATGATGTGAGGGATATCTCAACACGATCGACCCTTCCTGAGCCATCTTTTCATGCACGGCTGCGCAGGTCATCGACTTGGAATTATAGGCCGACATGGCCATCGCGTTCGTGGAGAACATTCCAATTGCGGCAAGTATCATGATCGTCTTCATGGGGCTTCCTTTGGTCGCGCCGAAGGGCGCTATCGAAAATGAGATAGTCGTTGATTAGCATTGGATTTATGACAGTGAGCCGACTTCCCTTTATCGGCTGTTTGACCACTGCCAAGAGTGACCGGCGCCCGTTCGGATACGATTGCGCTGGAGGTCACTACGCACCGCATGGTGTCTGTCGGCAGGATGCGGTGCGAACGGAGATTTAGAAATCGTCCGTCACGACAGATGGGACCCGATACGAAGACCGGGCCTCATTTCTGTGAAGATCAGCCGAGACCAAAAGCCTCAGAAGGTCCGCTCGAAGCGCAGGATACCCGAGAAGCTATCGTCGCTCGGCAGGTCATAATGAACATAGGTGAATTCCGGCTCGACGAGCAGGTTCTTGACCGGGTTGAACTTGACGTTCGTGGTCGCTTCGAAGATCTTGGAGTCGGTATAGGCAAGCTGAACGTTCCACTTCAGCTTGTCGTTGATCGGAACGCCGACGCCGCCCCACACAGCCCAGTCACCCCAGCCGCAATCCGCGCCGTGAACGACGCCGTCGGAGGTCGTGCAGGCCGAGACGTTCTGGTTCGAACCGGCATATTGGTTGAGCTTGTCGCCGTCGGTATTCCACCCGCCCATCAGGAAGGCGGAGAAGACGCCGAAATCGGCATCGATACGCGCCTTGATGGCACCTTCTTCCACGATGGAATCATAACCGCCGACCACGCGGAACTGCCACGCGCCAGCCTTGTAGCCGAGACCGGCGACAACGTTCGGAGCGTAGTGATCAGCCTTCGAGAGCTGCCAGCTGCCGCCATAGGCGCTGGTCGTCGTTCCCGAATTGCTGTCTTCGAGCGAGATGACGCCCGTGAAGCCCGTGCCGCTGTCGTAATTATAGGTCAGCTGGTTCAATTCATACGGACCGTCATAGATGACGTCGTCCTGGATCACGTCGCCGGCATAGCCGACGAACTGGTTGTACTGCGAATCCGTCTTACCGACGGTGAATCCGCCGAGAGTGATGTAGGCCCACAGCAGGTTGGTGGAGGTCGAGCCGCCGTCGTTCCAGTCCCAGCGAACGATGGTTTCGGTCTTCAGCGGACCATATTCGGTGTCCGTCGCGGTATTGAGGTTGAGTTCGGCGCGGGTATGCCACTTGGTGCCGAAGTTGCTGTCGCGATTGTAAGGATCTTTCCACTGGCCTTCGGTGCGGACCTTGCCGCCAACGCGCAAGCAGGTCTCCGTGCCGGGTATGAAGAAATAGCCGGCGCCGAACGCGTCACAGATGCGCACATATTCCAGCGGCTCCGGTTCGGCGGCGACGATAGCATCAGCCGCATGAGCGCCAGATACGACGCAGAGGGTCGCAGCCGAGCCGATAAGCAAGCTCTTGATGTTCATTGTAACTCCATTCTTCAAACGAACTTGCGCGAGATACGAACCTGGGGGGCCGTCCGACATCAAGTTTCAGTGGCTAACTCGAAGCCCAAGGCCTCGCTTCCGAATAGTAAGCTGCATTTAGTATTTTGCTTTTACAAGGATCGAAATGAGGGACCCGATATATGTGACAGCATGTACATATACTCTGTTGCCCAAACGACGCACATGTGTACGGACGATGACAGATACATGACAAGAAACGGCAAAAGAGGTTGTTTGCCAGGCGCTTACCGGGGATATCGCAAGGATGTAATGCGGGATGGGATGCTGGACTGACAGCGCTGAGTCTTGCTAGACTTGAAACCGCACAAACAGCATATCCACCCTTGGCAAATCGCAGGCAGGATCATCATGCCGAAGATCGATGTTGCAGCCGTGCCGGAAATCAAGGGCACGCGCTATCCCGCTCCTTTCAATGATCACTCCACCGAGCGCGTCAGGCAGCGACTGGGCGATGCCGGCGGCCTCAGGGATTTCGGCGTCAACCTGATGCGGCTGCCGCCAGGCAACTGGTCGAGCCAGCGGCATTGGCATTCGGAAGAGGATGAATTCGTCTATGTGCTGGAAGGCGAGCTGACGCTGATCGAGGATGATGGCGAGACGGTGCTGCGCGCCGGCGATTGCGCGGCCTTCCCGAAGGGCTCCGGCAACGGCCATCATATGATCAACAAATCGAATAGCACGGCCATCTATCTCGAGGCCGGCACGCGCTCACCGACCGATCTCATCACCTGCTCGGACGTCGACATGATGAGCTCCAGCACGGACGGCCGTTTCGTGCATAAGGATGCAATGCCCTATCCGGACGGCTAGTCCTGTTCGCCGGCGCTCGCCACGGGCAGCTTGAAGGACAGGAGATGAGTCGGTGCGCCATGCAGCGTGACCTCCCGCTCGAAGCCGAAACCGCATTTTTCCAGGACGCGCCGGGAGGCAACATTGACGGGCCGCACCAGCCCGATAACGCGTGTCGCCCGCAGATCATGCCGGGCGAAGGCCAATGCCTCCGTCACCAATTCCGTTGCGTAGCCGCTTCCCCAATAATCGGGGTGCAGGTGATAGGAGAGATTGAGCCCCTCGAATTCCGTAGAGACGGTAACGCCGCCAAAGCCGATCAGCCGCCCTTCCGTTTCGATCGCCCAGCGCCCGAAGCCGTTCACGCGCCAGTGCGCCTGATCCCGAGCGAGCCGCCGGGCACTTTCCGCAGGCGAATCCGGCGTTGGATCGGGCCGATGGGCGACCAGCTCCGGCCGCGCAAACAAAGCCGTGACGAAGTCGAGATCGCGCTCTTCCGGCATCCGCAGGGAAAGGCGAGAGGTGTGCCGGATCATGGTGCCTTCCGCTCGAAGGGTCAAACAGCTTCTGCGAGTTCAGGCGGATCGTAGCAGCAGGCATCCGTGGAAACACCCATGCGGCACCCGCTGGCCTCGAGCGCTTCCTTAACGACCTCGACAAAAAGGCGGCGGAACCATACCGAACGGCTATCGGCCTGATCGACGCGGCGATAAAGCATCGTCACCGGATCGGCCGGCAGCTCGAAAGGCGGCTCTGAAATCGTCAGGTCGTGCAATTGCGCCATGCAGCGGGCAATGGCTTCGGGAACCGTCGCAATGGCTGGGATGGCCCGGAGTGTCGACGGCAGTGCGGAAAAGCGGGGGACCGTCGCGACGACCTGCCGGCGATGGCCCAGGCGCGCGAGAGCGACGTCGACGCCGGTAGATGTCGCGCCTTCCAGCGAAACGGTCACATGCGGCGCGTTGGCGAAGTGCTCCAGGCTCAGCGGCGCCGCACATTTGAGATGCCGGCCATCATAGATGCAGAGCGAAGCCTGCTCGAACAGCGGCGCGCGTACATGCCAGGAGGCCGGCTCGTCATGCACCGAGATGCTGAAGTCAAAGGCGCCCTCGTCCAGCAGGCGCACAGCGTCGCGCCGGTCGAACGCCACGCTGGTCAGTCGCGCATTCGGCGCAAGCCGGCGCAACCGCGCCACCAGCGGTCCGAAGAAGGAGGATTCGAGATTGTCGCAAAGCCCGATGCGGAACTCGCCATGCCAGTTTTCGGGATCGAAGGCTGCCGGCGGACGAATGGCGCGTTCGATGCCGGAGAGCGCATCCTCGATCGCCGGCGCAATCGCCAGCGCCCGCGGCGTGGGCTGTAAGCCACGCCCTACGCGCACGAACAATTCATCGTCCAGCGTCTCGCGCAGGCGGCGCAGCGCGGCAGAAAGACCAGGCTGACCGAGCAGCAACCGCTCGGCCGCGCGGCTCACATTCCGCTCCTGCATCAGCACGGAGAAGGCGAGCAGCAGATTGAGATCGATCTTTCGAAGCGTCGCATCATTCATCATTATGAGTAATACCTGACATGGTTACTATCAATTTGCAATAGGGTTTGAAGATGTACATTTTCTCGTTCCCTGCCGTTTTCAACCTCCCAAAAAGGCGGCAGCACAGAAAGGAACGATCCCGATGACTTCTTCCCAAACCCGGAGCGGGGCGGGATTGGCGTTGCTGCTGCTATGCGCCGCCAATTTCCTCGACGCCATGGACGTCTCCACCATCGGCGTGGCCCTGCCCGCAATCCAGAAAGAGCTCGGCATGCAGGCGACCTCGCTGCAATGGGCCGTCAGCGCCTATGTGCTCGGCTATGGTGGTTTCCTGCTGCTCGGCGGCCGTGTTGCCGATCTCTTCGGCCACCGTCGCGTCTTCCTCTGGTCGCTCGGCATCTTCGCCGCCGCCAGCATTGCC
Source organism: Rhizobium sp. AB2/73 (assembly GCF_020871915.1). NCBI lineage: Bacteria > Pseudomonadati > Pseudomonadota > Alphaproteobacteria > Hyphomicrobiales > Rhizobiaceae > Rhizobium > Rhizobium sp. AB2/73. The sequence goes on from NZ_CP067071.1 coordinate 2,304,327, forward strand.
GGCGGCTTCGTCGACAGCGCGCCGACGCTCATCGCCGCCCGCCTGATCAAGGGCATTGCGGCCGCTTTCACCGCACCGGCAGCACTGGCCCTTCTTCTCTTCGTCTTCGGAGACGGCAATGCCCGTGCCAAGGCGCTCGGCGTCTTCTCCTCCACCGGTGCTGCCGGCTTCGTGCTCGGCATGGTGCTGGGTGGAGCGGCAACCCTCATCAGCTGGCGCGCGACCCTCGTCATGGGTGCTCCCATCGCCATCCTGGCGCTGATCGTCGCCCCGCTCGTCCTGCCAGCCGACCACAAGCGCAGCGACGCGCGCGCCCGCTTCGACTGGGCCGGCGCCCTGACGATCACCCCCGGGCTGCTGCTCTTCGTCTTCGGCGTCACCAATGCCGCCGCCGATGGCTGGCAGGCCTTCGCGACCTGGGGCTCGCTCCTTGCCGCATTGATCCTGATCCTGCTGTTCCTGGCCGTGGAGTCGCGCCATCATGATCCGATGGTGCCGCTTGCCATGTTCCGCCGCACCAAGCTCAGCCATGCCAATGCCGTCGCCGCGCTGTACCAGGGAGCCTATGTCGGCTTCCAGTTCATTGCGACGCTCTATTACCAGACCGTCGTCGGCTGGTCGGCCTTCGCCACCGGCTTCGCTTTCGCCATCGGCGGCACTTGCGTGATGTTCCTGGCACCGCGCTTTGCAACGATAGGCCAGAACCGCGGCACGACCTTGCTGATGACCTTCGGCGTGGGATTGCAGGCTATCAGCTATCTCTTCTGGGTGCTGTCGGCAGGGCATATCGATACGATGGTACTCGTCGCCATTTCGCAGCTCCTGCTCGGCGTCGGCTACGCCATGACCTATCCGTCGATCCAGGTTGCAGCCCTCTCGGACGTCGGCGACGATGAATCCGGCCTGGCTTCGGGCATGCTGTTTGCCTCCTTCCAGATCGGCGGCGGCATCATTTTGGCGGCGGCGTCAGCCGTCTTCAGTGCGGCTCCGAGCTTCGGCTGGAACCCCTATATCGCCGGCATCGGTTTCGTGACGATCCTCGCTGCCGCCATAACGCTGCTCGCCGCCGTCGGCCCGCGCTCATCCGCGGCAAGGGCCACGAATTATCAGGCTGCAGAATAGTTCAAAGCAAGATGACCCGCCTCTCCGGCGGGTCAATCCTTCCCTGTGTCGGCGGCGTCGGCGGCTTCGGCAGCACGGCGCATCAGGAAATCACGCTCTCTCCGATTTTCAGCAAGTGCGGCCGCCGTCTCAAAGGCTTGCCGCGCTTCATCGCATCGGCCAAGCTTGCGGAGAAGATCGCCGCGAACGCTCGGCAGAAGATGATAGTCCTTCAGCGCGGGCTCATCGCGGAGACCGTCGATGATGTCTAACGCCACCTCGGGACCCTTGTCCATGCCGACAGCGACAGCGCGATTGAGTTCGACGATCGGGGAAGGAACAAGCTTGGCAAGTTCCTCATAGAGATCGGCAATCCGCCTCCAGTCGGTTTCATCAGCTGTCCTCGCTTTCGCGTGACAGGCGACGATCGCGGCTTGCAAGGCATAAACCCCGCCGGCGCCGCCAAGTTCCTGTACCCGTCGCAAGGCCTGCAGACCCCGCCGGATCTGCAGTCGATCCCAGCGGCCGCGATTTTGATCGAGCAGCAAAATCGGATTGCCGTCGGCATCCGTCCTGGCCGCGGCGCGAGATCCGTTCAGCTCCATCAGGGCCAGCAATGCATGTGCCTCCGGCTCCTGCGGTGCCACGGACGTCAATATTCGCCCGAGCCGCAGCGCTTCGCTGCACAATTGCAGCCGCATCCAATTCTCGCCGCGCGCGGCCGTATATCCCTCGTTGAAGATCAGATAAACCACCTCCAGCACCGAGGCGAGGCGCTGCGACAGCTCCTCACCGTGTGGCGTTTCATAGGAAAGTCCCGATTCCGACAATGTCTTCTTGGCGCGGACGATGCGCTGCGCGATCGTTGCCTCCGACGCGAGAAACGCCCTGGCGATTTCCTCGGTCGTCAGACCGCAGATCATCCGCAAGGCAAGCGCCACCCGCGCCTCGCGCGGGATCAGCGGATGGCATGCCGTGAAGATCAAGCGCAGCATTTCATCGCCGATGTCGTCATCGAGAGGGGTGTCTAGGTCGGGCATGATCTGCTCTTCCTCCTCCATCTCTCGAACGATCATCTCGTGCTTCTGGTCTAGCATTCGCCGGCGACGCAAATGGTCCAGCGCCCGACGCCTCGCAGTGGTCATAAGCCAAGCGCCCGGCCGCTCGGGGATGCCCGTTTCCGGCCATCGCTCCAAGGCGACAACAAGCGCTTCCTGTGTCAGATCCTCAGCCAGCGGCACGTCGCGCAACAATCGCGCCAAGCTGGTGATGAGTCGCGGTTGTTCGATCCGCCAGACGGCAAGGATCGCTCGGTGGGTGCCGGCGGCTGTCAAGGCCGCCCGCCCCGGCCACGAATCGAAAGCATCATGCCCTTGCTTCGGCGAGCGGGTCGCATACACCTTCGGCATTTGGCTCGAAGTAAGCACGCACCTCACATGTGCCTTCCCAACCGGGCATAAAATCCTTGTGCAATTGCATGAACTCGACTGCCAGTGCCACGGCCTCCTCCTTGCTCTGCAGTTCGAAGATGGCATAACCGCCGACGACCTCCTTGGCCTCCACGAAGGGACCGTCGACGACACTCAGCTTGCGATCCTTGATCGTGACGCGGGCGCCCGTCGCAAGGGGCATCAGTCCCGCCGTATCGATCATGCGGCCGGCCTTGATTTCCCGATCGGCGAGCTTGTGCATGGCCTCGGCAAGCTCCGGCGTCGGATGCATGAAATCGGTGGATGTGACGATAGACATGAAACGCATGGAAATGTTCTCCGGAAGCGAGGTGCTGGCACCATTGCCGCTCAATAAACTCGCTCATATTGACGACGAAGCTGCTCTCCGGAAATCGACAGTCGTTTTGAAAAATTCGCATCGCGGCCGAGCATCGAAAAATCCCGCTCTCAATCCGCTGATCTCACCGGGAGCGGCATCCTTCGACCATTTATAGACGAAACACCCGGGGCAAGCGACCAGACGGCCCATCGCTTCGTTTTGTTGACTTCCCATGACCGTTGCAAGATGGTGAGACGAATTCGACCTGCGGACTTTCGAAAGCCGGCGCTTCTCCATGGCGTACCTTCCGCAAAGCTCTGCAGACAACACGGCAGGAGCTCGTTTTCATGTTCGACCATATTTCGATCGGCGTCAAAGACCTGGCGCGGGCGCAGAAATTTTATGACGCAGCCCTTTCTCCCCTTGGCTACGAGCGCGTCAGCAACTTCGATGGCACAGTTGGATATGGGGCGGAGCGTGCCCAGTTCTGGGTCAGTGAGGTGGAACATCCCGTTCCCGCCGATCGCGGTTCCGGACTGCATTTCTGTTTCGTGGCGCCAAGCCAGGCAGCTGTCGACGCCTTTCATGCCGCCGGCATCGCCAATGGCGGCGAAGACAACGGCAAGCCGGGCATCCGGCCCGACTACAGCCAGTTCTACTATGCCGCCTTCGTCATTGATCCCGACGGTTACCGGCTGGAAGCCTATTTCAAGACCGGCGAATAAGTAACCGCACACAATAGAGAAAGGCACCGTCAACCGCCGCAGTCGCTTTAGCGGGCTAGCAAGCCCCAAGGGACTTTCTTAACTGTTTGATCTTTCAGGTTACTGTCAGGCTTCTGTCATAAAAGACGCCCGATAGTGGCCTTTGGGCGTTTGCACAACGCGAACGGGCACTTGTTTTGAACCTGTTCAGACAGTGGCCAGCGTCTACGATGTACGACAACTCCATTGCTTACACAAAACGGACCGCTGCTGTCAGCAGATCCTTTTTTGCGTTTCTCGCGCTCTTCGCGCTCTGGTGGGTGCTGCTGTTCGTCTTCTATCGATTTCCCGATATCGATCTCGTCGTCGCGAAGAGTGTCTTCACTGCTACGCCCTGCGCATCCGCCGTCATTCCGGGTGAAGTCTGCGGCGCCTTTGCCCTGGCCAAGAACCGTATCTTCGAGATCGTGCGAGATGTGACGCTCGCCCTGCCCTATATCGCCGTCGTCGTCCTGATTGCCAACCTGATTTCGTCCTGGCGCAAATTCGGCGCAGGCTGGCGGACGCTGAAAACGGATCGGTATATCGCTGCACTGATATCGCTTGTCATCGGCTGCGGCCTCATCGTCAACACGCTGCTCAAGAGCTACAGCGGCAGGCCGAGACCGCGCAGCACGGATCTCTTCGGCGGCTCGCTGGATTTCGTCCAGGCAGGCTCGTTTGCCGGCCGGTGTCTTGGAAATTGCTCTTTCGTCTCCGGCGAGGCGTCGTCTGCCGGCTGGCTGCTTTGCCTCGTCTTGCTGCTGCCGCCGCGCCTGCGTTTTCCGCTCGGCATTCCCCTGGCTGCCGTCTCGATCATGATGCCGATCATGCGCGTGATGACCGGAGCACACTATCTGTCCGACGCGGTCCTGGGCTGGCTCTTGTCCCTGGTGGTCTTTGCCGCAACCATCGCTATAATCGATCTCCTGCGGTCGGAAAACACAGCCCGGCCCTGAAAGCCGCCGGGTCAACCAGCGTTGCGTATGCGGATCAAGCGGCGGCGCCTTGCCGCCTTACGCACGCGAACTGCCATCTCGCTTAGCGCAAAAGGCTTCACGAGATAGTCGACGGCACCGATATTCATGGCCGTCATCTGGTCCGACAGTTGATCATAGGCCGACATGACAATGACTGGGGTCGTTTCCCCGCGCGCTTCCATGAGCTTGAGCAGATCGAGACCGCTGCCATCGGGCAAGCGAAGATCAAGCAGCATCACGTCGTGGGCTTCGGCCGCGACGGCCCCCCTGGCGGATTCCAAATCCATGGACCAATCGACCGACCACCCCTCCGCACGCAGATGATCCTGTACGGCATTGCCTATGAGTACATTGTCTTCGACCAACAGAAGCCGCACGATTGCATCCCCAGTTGCAATCAAGCAGCTATGATGCCTATTTCTGACGGCGACCTGAACTCCGGATATGAAGCCGGCAAAAAAGACGACAATCGGAATCAGGCCCGAAATAGCCCTGCACAAAAGCTTGTCATTCAGGTAAATGTCAGGATTGGCAACCATGGTGGCCGGCTTCAACAGCCAAAGCGCCATCCTGCAGTGATGGGTTTACAGGCGCCCAGCCGATAGCCCACGCCTCGGAGACAACCATTGACCAGCGAAAACGCATCATCTGGCCGACACATATTCAGGCCAGCAGTCGGCAGTGTCACACTGTGCCTTATAGCCACGCTTTATGTACTTCTCGTGACAAACAAGATGTTCTGGACAAAGTCCTATGGCTATTTTGTCGCTGACCCGGCCGCTTTTGCCGCCTTCGTCATCGGTATTTCCGCGGCCATCATGGCGCTCTTCACGCTCTTCTCCGCCAAATACGTCACGAAGCCGGTCCTGATCTTCTTCATTCTGGTGGCATCCGTATCGTCCTGGTTCAACGACCAGTTCGGCGTCATCATCGACAAGGAGATGATCCGCAATGCGGCTGTTTCGACAGGCGCGGAAAGCGGCCATCTGATCACGACGCGCTTCATCACCTATGTTATGCTGACAGGCGTCGTGCCGTCGCTTTTCGTCGCATGGGTCCGGATCGTCCATCGCCCGATCTTCAAGAAACTCGCCTACAATACCGCCGTCATCCTCGCCTGCTCGGCGATCTTCGTCATTGCCGGGACGACCTTCTATAAGACTTATGCTGGCGTCGGCCGCGCTCATCGCGACCTGATGGATACCCTCAATCCGGTGATGCCGATCACAAGCGCGGTGCGTTACGTCATAGATACGCAAAGAAACGCAAACGTCGTCGCACAGCCATTGGGCACGGACGCCCATAGGGTCGGCGTCGTCGACAAGGGCAAGCCGCGCGTCACGATCATCGTTGCCGGAGAGACGGCCCGCGCACAGAATTTTTCGCTGGGCGGCTATGCCAAGATGACCAATCCGGAACTGGCAAAACGCAACGTCGTCTATTTCCCGAATACAAGCAGCTGCGGAACGGCAACGGCGACCTCCATACCCTGCCTGTTCTCTGTCTATACGCGCGGGCAGTATACCCATCGCAAGGGGCTGGAAACGGAAAACCTGCTTGATGTCCTGACCCATGCCAAGGTCGATGTGACCTGGCTGGATAATGACACCGGCAGCTACAACGTCACCGATCGCGTCTCCTATACCTACCTGCCACCCTCTGCCGATCCGCGTTTCTGCAAGGACGGCGAATGCAAGGATGAGATCCTTATCGACAAAGTCGACCGCTGGCTGGACAAGGTGAAGGGCGACAGCGTGCTGGTGCTGCACCAGCTCGGCAGTCACGGCCCCGCCTACTATCAGCGCTACCCTGAAGAATTCCGTCGTTTCCGGCCGGATTGCCGCTCCAACGACTTCAGCTCCTGCTCACAGGAGGAAATCACCAATGCCTATGACAATACGATCCTCTACACGGATCACATCGTCGCCATGGTGATCGACAAGCTGAAGCAACGTTCGAACTCGATGTCCGGCTCCGTGCTCTATTTCTCCGATCACGGCGAGTCGCTCGGCGAAAACGGCATCTACCTGCACGGCACGCCCTATATCATCGCTCCTTCACAGCAGACGCATGTGCCGATGCTGGTGTGGATGGCCGACGATCTCGCCAAGGCCGCCGGTTTCGATATGGTCTGCCTCGCCAAGCACGCCGCCGAGGGCACCTACTCTCACGACAACATCTTCCACAGCGTTCTCGGCATGATGGACGTCTCGACGAAGGTCTATGATCCGAAGCTGGATGTTTTCGCGGCTTGCCGCACGCCGTCGAACAAGCTGGCGCTCAACTGATGGACTGGTCAATGTCCGGCAGCCCTTTTTGACGGGCCGCCGGACCATCGGGATCGTTTAAAGATGCTTGAGCGCGCGGATCGTCCGCTCGTTTTCGACATTGCCGGTATTGAGCGTCGTATTGCGCTCGAACAGCACGACTTCGCAGGTGGGCTCGGCGACCGGACAATGCTCCACCCCATGCGGCACGACGATGTATTCGCCAGGGCCAAGGACGATATCGCCGCCGTTTTCCTCGCGCAGCTTCATGCGCAGTGTGCCTTTGACGACTAGGAAGAGCTCGTCCTCTTCCTCATGATGGTGCCAATGGAATGCGCCTTCCAGCTTGGTGAGCTTGACCTGGAAATCGTTGATATCGCCGCCGATGCGCGGACTCCATGTCTCATCGAAGGCTGCAAAGGCTTTGGTAAGGTTCACCTTTTTCAGTGCGACCATATGTTTCCTCCTTGATCCAACAGCGCTCAGGTCGAAGCTAATATTGGCGTGACTGCCACCGATCGCAACGCCGGCATTGCCGAATATCGTCGATTGCTGTCGGCTTATCGAATTCTTCGAAGATGTCAGCCGAAACTTTCCGGGTAGTGGATGGTCGGGAGCGGCACTACATGCTGTCTCAACATTATCATTTCGACACATGACAGGAAAAATCATGACGACAAACAATGTCGAATTCGGCCTGGACACTTTCGGCGACGTGACCTTCGACGACAAGGGCACGCCACTGCCGCATGCCCAGGTGCTGCGCAATGTCGTCGAGGAAGGCATCCTTGCCGATCAGCTCGGCATCGACTTCTTCGGCATTGGCGAGCATCACCGCGAGGATTTTGCGGTCTCCTCGCCCGAAACGATCCTGGCCGCCATCGCCAGCCGTACATCGAAAATCCATCTGGGATCCGCCGTGACGGTGCTAAGCTCGGACGATCCGATCCGCGTGTTCCAGCGCTTCTCCAGCCTGAACGCGGTTTCGAACGGCCGCGCCGAGGTCATTCTCGGCCGCGGCTCGTTTACGGAGTCCTTCCCGCTGTTCGGCTTCGAGCTGTCGCAATACGAGCAGCTTTTCGAGGAAAAGCTGGATCTGTTCGCGGCTCTCCTTAAAAACGAGCCGGTAAACTGGCAGGGCAGCATCCGCCCGCCGCTGCGCAACCAGAAGGTCTTCCCGACCATCGAGAGCGGCCAGCTGAAGACCTGGATTGGCGTCGGCGGCAGCCCGGAATCGGTGGTGCGCGCCGCTCACTACGATCTGCCGCTGATGCTGGCGATCATCGGTGGCAGCCCCTATCGCTTCCAGCCCTATGTCGACCTCTATCACCGCGCCTACGAGCAGCTCGGCAAACCCGTCAAGCCGATCGGCATCCATTCACCCGGCTATGTCGCCGAGACGGACGAGCAGGCGCGCGAGGAGCTGTGGCCCTGCTTCAAGGCGATGCGCGACCGCATTGGCCGCGAGCGTGGCTGGCCGTCCATGACGCGCGCGGAATTCGACAATGAGATCGAAAAGGGCTCGCTCTATGTCGGTTCGCCGGAAACGGTCGCCGCCAAGCTCGCCCCGGTCGTCAAGACGCTCGGCATCAGCCGCTTCCAGCTGAAATACAGCGCCGGCGCGCTCGGCCATGACAAGATGCTGCGTTGTATCGAACTCTACGGCCAAAAGGTGATCCCGGCGGTGCGCGCGGCCTTGGCGGAATAGTCGTAGCCTGCTCTCCGCGCTTGCCTTTCAACGCGATCAAAAAGGGCGCTTTGCAACGGTGCGAAGCGCCCTTTGTTTTGCGCTGTCATTCTGTTGCAGTAAATGCTACAGATAATCTAATTGGTAGCATTCACTACAAAAGACATTCGATGGCAGAAGCGACACGGAAACCTCGCACTTTCGAAGACCGCGTTCTCGATGTGATGGAAACGCTGGCACCGGCCGAGCAACGCATCGCCCGTTTCTTCGTCGATCAGAAGCAGGCCGCACTGTTGAATTCGGCCGCCCAAATCGCGCAGCTCGCCGGCACCAGCGACGCGACGGTCGTCCGCACCGCTCGCGCCCTCGGCTTCGAAAGCCTGTCGATGTTGCGGGCCGCCCTGCTTGAGGAGCTGACGGGAACGCCGTCACCCGGAATGCGGATGCAACGCACGCTGGCTGAAACCGGCAGCCAGGCGGGCGATGCGCTTCATCATGTCATCGGTATGCACGTGCAGGCTTTGGATGTTCTGCGACGCGAGGAATTTGCCGCAAGCTTCGAACGCTGTGTCGATATTCTTGCCAAGGCAGCCCGACGTCATGTCTTCGGCATCGGCCCGTCGGGCGCCATGGCGGATTATGCCAGCCTGCAGTTCAACCGCATCGGCCTGCCGACCAATGCGCTTTCGACGCCGGGCATCGCTTTGGCCGACCGCCTGCTCTGGATAAGCAAAGGCGATGTCGTGCTGATGATGGCCTATGCCCCGCTCTATCGTGAGGTCGAAGTGCTGCTGGAATACGCCGGCAAGCATGAGGTGCCGGTCATCCTGATCAGCGATGATCTCGGTTTACAGATTGCCGACAAGGTGACTGAAGTCCTGCTTGTGCCGCGCGGCAATGCCGGCCACCTCGCCATGCATGCCGGCACACTGGTGCTGATCGAATCTCTGATCGTGGCGCTAGCCGCGAAGGGTAAGGACGCCGCCATCGACAGTCTCGATCAGCTCAGCCAGCTGCGCGGTGCACTCGATAAATCATGGAGCAAACGCGGCACCAGGAAACGCAAGTGAATGGTAACCAGATCGCCAAGCCGGAGTGTCTCACGTGCGAGTTCATCCGGCACATGAGGAAGAGCAGTCCGGAAAATACCGTGTGCACTCAAAGCCCTAACCCAATTTTGGGAATCATCTCATGAACAGCCTCACACCTATTTTATCTACGGTGACGGCGTCGTTCCTCGGCTCATTCGTTGAAGTCGTCGAAGCCTTCACTATCGTCCTTGCCGTCGGCGTCACACGAAGCTGGCGTCCGGCGCTCACGGGTGCCGCGCTTGCGCTTGTCGTGCTGGCCGCTCTCGTTGTCATCTTCGGACCGCTGCTGGCGCTGATCCCGATCGAAACGCTGCAGTTCGTCGTCGGCGTTCTCCTCATCCTCTTCGGCATGCGCTGGCTGCGTAAGGCCATACTTCGCTCGCTCGGCGTCATCGCCCTGCACGACGAGGAGGCGGCCTTCTCGAAGGAGACGGCCGCGCTGCAGGCGCAGTCGACCGATCGCCGCGCCGATTATCTCGCCGGCCTTGCCGCCTTCAAGGCGGTGCTGCTGGAAGGCGTCGAAGTGGTCTTCATCGTCATCGCCGTCGGCGGCGCGCATGGCCTGACACTCTATGCCGGTCTCGGCGCGCTTGCCGCCTTCGTGCTAGTCATGCTCATCGGCCTGCTAGTGCATCGCCCGCTCGCCACCGTGCCGGAAAACACCCTCAAATTCGTCGTCGGCCTCATGCTGACGAGCTTTGGCATCTTCTGGACCGGTGAAGGCATTGGCGCGCATTGGCCGGGCGAGGATCTCGCCCTGATCGCCATCTTCGCGATCGTCTCGCTTGCCTCCTACGCCATCATCCGCGGCCTGCGCGGCAATCCAACAGCGAAGGCAGCCCAATGACCGTCCTGCGTATCGCCCTGTCCGAGCTTATCGGCATGTTCATCGATGACGGCAGCCTCGCCACGCTCTGCCTCATCCTCATTCTCGTGATTGCCGGAGCGGTGGAGTTTCTCGCCATGCCGCCGCTCGCAGGTGGGATTCTCCTACTGGTCGGCTGCCTCGCCATTCTGCTCTACAGCGTTCGCCGCGCCGTGAAACGATGAGATTCACAACCCTCTGCAAGAGCTTGGATTTGCAGAGGGTTGTCGGGTCAGCTGCCAATCCGCTTTAGCTCTCGACAGACGCTTTCGCAGATGCGAAGAATTTCGCACGGCAAATGCAAAGGAGAAACGGCATGAGCAGCGCCTATCCCGAAGTCTATCTGGTACGCCACGGACAGACGGAGTGGAGCCTCTCCGGCCGGCATACCGGCCGCACCGATATTCCCCTGACCGCTGCCGGAGAGGAAGCTGCCCGCAAGCTCGCCGCTCGCCTACCCCAGATCGATTTCGCCGCCGTCTGGTCCAGCCCGTCGCAGCGCGCGCAAAACACCTGCGCGCTGGCCGGCTTCGGTGATCGCCGCGTCGTCAAGGAGGATCTCGCGGAGTGGGATTACGGCGCCTATGAGGGCATCACCACCAAGGCGATCCTTGCCGAACGGCCCGGTTGGCAGGTCTTTCGCGACGGCTGCCCGGATGGCGAATCTGCCGCCGATGTGGGCGCGCGTGCCGACCGCATCATCGGCGAACTTCGCGGCATCGCCGGCTCCGTCCTGATCTTTTCCAGCGCCCATTTCCTGCGCGTCTTCGCCGCCCGCTGGGTCGGCCTGCCGCCGGAAGGCGGTGAGCATTTCATCCTCGACACCACAAGCATCAGCGTGCTTGGCTACGAGCATGATCTGACCGAGCCGGTCATTCGCCGCTGGAATGAGACCTGACGGCGGCGCAGGTCTCCGCACGTCTCCACAAACGCTTCGAGCGGCCCAAGGCCGCTCGATGTCTTTCAGAAAATCAGCCTTCCGCTGCTTACCAAGGCTTGAGGCCCAACAGCTTTTCACCGAGCGGCGTCAATTTGGCCGTCGTCGCATTGTGCTTTTCCCATTCGCGAGGATCGCCCGGAAAGGCGTCGCGCTTCGGGGAATCCAATTCCCTCCACAGGCGGATCCGTTCCTCGCGCTCGGCGATATTGTCATATTCCGCTGGATGCATGGAGATATATTGCGCCATGCGAACGCGGTTGTCCGAATGGTTGGGACGGACGCCATGTGCGAGCAGCGAGTTGAAGATCATCAGGTCGCCCGGCTCCATGTCGATATTGACGACCGGGAGACCCGTCATGTCGGGATGCATGGGATCGCGATCTGCCGGCTGCGTCTTTTCCCATTCTTCGAAATGCTCGAAGAGTTCCGGCACGCATTGGAATCCTCCCACGTCGCCATCCTGCTTCTTCAGGCTCAGAACACCCTGCACGCCGATTGGCAGCGGCCGGATCGAGGTATCGACATCCCAATGGATGAAGCCATTCGGATTGCCCTTCACCTTCTTCGGCGGATTGAGATTGGCGCGATCGATGGTGACCCACAGATCCTCGCGATCCCAAATATCGACGAAGACATCATAGATCCGCTTTTCCATACGGTTGTCCCAGAGGTACTGATGATTGTAGATCTCCAGCATGCCAGTATTGTTGAGTTCCTTCATCTTGTGCTCGCGCCGCTGCGGCGCATACCAGGTGGAGGGATCGTTCGGATCCTTCTCGTCAAAACGCCATAAAAGCTCGACAAGCCGCTCGACATTCGCAGCCGGCACAGCCTGCCGCACGATCACATAGCCTTTCGTGATCCAGTGCCGCCAATCGTCCTTCGACAGCACTCTGAGCGGCAATGTCTTCTGGATATCCTTCAATTGCGTGGTGACCGAGGATGCGGTCGGGTGCGCGTCTCGTTTCAAGGCAGGCTGCATCGGTTTCCTCCATATCGCTGGCCCCTTTGGTTTCGGGTGACAGGGAAGATGTAGCTTCAACCGGCGAGGCAATGTTGCCCGGCTCTGGCCAAATCTGATACTATTCTGGCTTATATCTCACTACGGACGCCCCATGAGGCCCTATCTCGAAGTTTTACCCCGTTCGCCGGAAGCATCCTGGAGCATGCTGAACCGCAGGCTCGACGACTGCATTCCGTTCCAATGGCATCACCATCCGGAATTCGAACTGACGCTGACGCTGAATTCCATCGGCCAGCGCTTCATCGGCGACCACAGTGACGACTATGGTGACGGGGATCTCGTTCTCGTCGGCCCCAATCTGCCGCATAGCTGGGTTTCGCGCGTCAAGATTGAGGAAGAAAAGCCGCATATCGCACTGGTGCTCTGGTTCAATCGCGACTGGCTCTTGCAGATGACAGGCGGCGCGGTCGAATTCCGATCGATCGAAGCGATGCTGCGGCGTGGAGATAATGGCCTCCGCTTTTCCGAGGCGACCTCCGCCACCGTTCGCCCCACCTTCGAAACCATTTTCGAAAAGCCGCCCGTCGAGCGCCTTCTGGCCTTGCTCAGCATTCTGGTGACGGTTGCGGAAGACCGGCACGCGATGCCACTCGCCAGCGCGCCGGCACAAGCTCCGGATCTCAAGGAAAGCCGCGAGCGCATCGATCGCGTCCTGACGCATATGCACCTTCACTATGCCCGCGCAATCAGCCTCGATGAACTAGCCGATATCGCGGCTCTCAGCGTCTCCGGTCTGCACCGGATGTTTCGCCGCCATACCGGCGGGACGATATCGGATTACCTCATGCGCATGCGCATCGGCGATGCCTGCGCCCGCCTCTCTTCCACGGATCAGGCCATCCACCATATCAGCGACGCCGTCGGCTACAGCTCGCTCGCCAATTTCAACAGGCAGTTCAGGGCGCTGAAATGCATGACACCGCGCGACTATCGGGCGATGTTCCTCAGGCGCTGAGAAGCGCCGCTTCGAGCAGCCTCGCAATTTTCGCCGCCGCCGCATCCGCCGCCGACGCCTCCATACGGGCAATGCCGAGCAGCAGCCCGGGTCGCGCGGAGCCGAGATACAGCGCCGATATCGGCCGCACGGCGAAACCATTGGCGTTGATGATCCGCGCGACGGCGACATCATTGGTCTCTGCATCGCGGAACCAGCTGGCAAGCTGCAACCCGCCGCTACCAGCTCCGACTTGGAGTTCAGCGCCGCAATGGCGACGAAGCGCCTCGACGGTTGCTGTCATGCGCTCCGCATAAATACCGTTCATATGCCTCAGATGCGCACGAAACCGCCCCTCACGCATGAAATCGGCAAGGGCCGCCTGGATGTGAACGGGCACGACGGCGCCTCTCAGCCGTTGGGCCGCTTCGGTCGCCGCCAGAAGCCGCGAGGGAATGACGGCATAAGCGACGCGCAGACCAGGCGCGAGCGTCTTCGAAAAGGTGCCGATATAGGCGACCACTTCCCCGTGATCGATGCCTTGCAGGGCGGCAATCGGGCGCGACGCATATTGAAATTCGCTGTCGTAATCGTCTTCCAGCACGATCGCGCCGTTGGCGCGGGCAAATTCCAGTAAGGCGAGACGGCGCGGCAGGCTCATGGTGGCGCCGGTCGGATATTGATGCGAGGGCGTGACATAGATCAGTCGCGGCGATGGCCCAGCCCCTCGCGCGATATCGATACCCTCGGCATCGCAAGGCACCGGCACGAGACTGGCCCCGGCCATGCGCAGGATCGCCTGCGCGCTGGCATAACCCGGGTCCTCCATCCAGGCGATGTCACCCGGATGATCCGGCTGAAGCAATACGCTCGCAAGCAACCCGATCGCGGCACCGGTCGACGGCACGATCACGATCTGCTCGGGACGCGCAACCACGCCGCGCGTCGCCGAGATATGGTCGAGGATCGCCTCGCGCAATTCGCGAACGCCGCCATGATCGCTGTAGCCGAGATCATGCACCCGCAACGAACGACCACGGGCGCCGAGACAACGCGCCCAGGCGGCATGGGGAAAGCTGGAGACATCGGGCACCCCCGGCTCGAACAAGCCTCCCCTTTTGAATTCCGTAATCCGTGGCAAATTTGGCGGCGGCGGTGCGACCTGACCCGACAATGGCGTCGTCGCAAACGCTGCAACGCGTGTCGCCGCACCCGATGCCGAGCGCAGGTAGCCTTCAGCCTTGAGCCGATCATAGGCATTGACCACTGTCGACCGCGCAACGCCGAGCGAGACGGCCATCGCCCGCGTCGACGGCACGCGCTGCCCTGCGGGCATTTGACCACGAAGAATGCGGTCGCGCATCAGGCGATAGACTTGCCCTTCCAGATCGCCCGAAATCCGGTCCAGTGCCGGCCACTGCGCCACCGCTGTCATGAAACCTCAACTGGTCTGCTAAAAATCGAAAAACTGGCCGTTTATAGCCTACCTCTTTGCTGACACAGATCAACGCCCGATCTGTGAGGAAGAAATGGCCGATCACTATCCCCCTAATACCGGCACCTACCCAACCACCGAGCGTACCCGCGTGCGGCGCAGCCCGAAGCGTGGCAGCCACGCTCATGCCGATGTCCACGCCATTCTGGATGCCGCGCCGCTCTGTCATGTCGGCTATGTCATCAACGGCGCGCCCTATGTGACACCGACCCTGCATTGGCGCGAGGACGACTACGTCTATTGGCACGGTTCCTCTGCCAGCCGCTTCCTGCGCGCTGCGGAGGACATGCCGGTCTGCCTGACCTGCAGCATCATCGATGGCTATGTGCTCGCCCGCTCGGCCTTCAACCATTCCGTCAACTATCGCTCAGCCATGGTCTTCGGCACGGCTCGGCTGGTCGACGACATCGAGGAAAAGACGGATTCACTGCGTCGCTTTATCGAAGACCTGTTTCCCGGCCGCTGGGATAGTTTAAGGCCGATGACCGCTCAGGAAGTGAAAGCGACCTCGGTGATGCGAATGAAGATCGATGAGGCCTCGGCCAAGATCCGCAACGGCCCGCCCGGCGACATGGACGAGGCAGATCATCCCGTCTGGGCCGGCATCCTGCCCATCGAAAGCCGCCTTGTGCCGCCGCAACCGGCGCCGGGCATGCCCAATGGGATAGAGCTGCCACAATCCCTCGCAGACCTGATACAATCGGGCCGGCTTCGCTGAACCGCATTTGATGACCAAAGGACTTTGATATGGATCTCACGAACTGGAAGGGCGTCGCCCGCCCCGAGCGCATTGCCCTTGAAGGCCGCTACACCCGGATCGAGCCGCTCGATGCGGCCCGTCATGGCGACGATCTCTTTGCCTCGGCCCGCGCACCCGGCGCGGAAGATCGTTTCCGCTATCTCTTCGAAGACGCGCCGGCCGATCGCGCCGTCTTTTCGCCTTGGCTCGAGAAAGCCGCATCCAGTTCCGACCCTCTCTTCTTCGCGACGATCGACAAGCGTACAGGACGTGCCGAAGGCCGGCAGGCTCTGATGCGCATCGACAACACGCATGGTGTCATCGAGATCGGCAGTATCCTCTGGGGACCCGCCATCGCACGCAGCCGCGTGACGACCGAAACGCTCTATCTGTTTGCATCATACGTTTTCGACACGCTTGGCTATCGCCGCTTCGAGTGGAAGTGCAACAACCTCAATGAACCTTCGAAGCGGGCAGCGGAACGTTTCGGCTTCGTTTTCGAAGGCATTTTCCGCCAGCACATGATCGCGAAGGGCAAGAACCGCGACACCGCCTGGTTTGCCATGATCGACGCCGACTGGCCGCGGTTGAAGGCCGGCTACCAACGCTGGCTGGCCCCGGAGAACTTCGATGAGGCTGGCCAGCAGAAGACCAAGCTGACGTTCGGATGACCAGGTGCTTCTATGCGCCCCCGGCTATAGGAGCTTGCGAAAATAAACCACGCGCCTGGTTTCGATAAAGCCGAGCGCCGCATGGAAGGCATGGCTTGCAAGATTGTCGATCAGTGCATCCGAGGCGAACTCCGTGCAGCCGGCCTCCCGCCCCCAGACGGCGACAGTCTCGCAAAGTGCCTGTGCCACCCCTTCCCGTCGATTTTCCGGCCGCACATAGATGCCTTCCAGAAACAGGACCGGCGAAGTCTCGCAACCATTGACGTAATCATGCCGCAATGTCGCTTCGGCAAAACCGACGACAGGACCGGCAGAATCGATCGCAACAAACGCAGCGGCATTTTCATCAGCACGAAATTGCGCCAGTTCAGCGCGATGATGCTCAAGCGAACTATGGGGCCAAAGTTCGACACGCAATCGCGCCCACGCCTCCAGATATTCGTCTGCCGCCCGCTCTATGCGCATGTCTTGATCTCCTATCCAACTGCCTGTTGCCGGCTAACGGAAAAATTTCGCTTTCGACTCCACAATCACCGCGCTACATATCCCGCATACTCACGCGTAAATTTTTCGCTGATCAGAATCTGAGGATGATGGAATGACATTTCAAAGCAGTTCGCGTCTTTACGCTGCTGTTTCCTCCCTGCTGTGGCCCGCCATCTTCTGTGCCGGATTGACCGGTGCATATTTCGCCTTCGAATCGAATATGCATCTGCTCTGGTTCAACGTCGTCTATCTGTCGACAGTGGCGGTGATTGCCCTCTTCGAGCGGCTGATGCCTTACGAGAAGACCTGGCAGAAGCGCGATGGTGAGACGTTCAACGATATTGCCCACACGCTGCTGAACAAGGGGGGCGTACAGATCGCCGCTGCGATCGGCACCTCCTTCCCGATGGCGGTCGCGACGGTCGCGCAGCCGGCGTTGAGCTACCATTCGCATTTCTGGCCGGATCAATGGTCCATGGCGTTCCAGGTAGTACTCGGTCTCGTCATCGCCGAATTCGGTCTCTATATGGCGCATCGCCTCGCGCATGAGCATCTGTCGCTCTGGCGCTTTCATGCGCTACATCACAGCGTCGAACGGCTATGGGTCATCAACACGGGCCGTTTTCACGTTATCGATACGCTGTTCAAGATCGCGCTCGGTCAGATTCCGCTCTATCTGCTCGGCGCGCCGTTGCCTGTCTTCCTCTGGATCGGCGCGGTTACGGCTTTCATCGGTCTGCTCACGCATTGTAACGTCGACATGCGCACCGGCCCCCTCGACCTCATATTTTCGACTCCACGCCTCCATCGCTGGCATCATTCCAAGATTCTTGCCGAGGGAAATACGAATTATGGGGAAAACCTCGTGATCTGGGATCAGCTTCTCGGCACTTTCTACAACCCGCCGCGCCCGTCCTCGACCGATATCGGCATCACCGGCAAGGTGGCCAAGGGTTTCCTCGCTCAGCTCATCCAACCCTTCTCCCGGAAAGGCCGCAAGGAGATAATCGGCAAGAAGCCCAAAGAGCTGATTCTCAAGGAAGAACAGGCCGCAAAGGCCGCCGCCGAAAAACAACGTGCCGCCGCCTCTATGCGCAAATCGGGCTGACGAGATGCACGAAAGGCGCGCCCGTTTCGCGCTTGGGCGGGTGCATTGTCGCGCATGCCTTGTGGATAGAAACATCGTGAAAAATTGCAGCCCCGCAATATACGTATTTCGGTTTCAAACCGAGAAGATCTTGTCATTTAACGTGTATTGAAAAAGGCAGGCTGGGGGTTTACCTAACTCCCAGCATTTAATTGAGACGAAAGATCAGGAAAATCATTGAGATGGAAGGGAGGTTTGCAACAGAATACCTTAAGCAACTTCACAGAATATTTTTCATTTCCAGAGAAATAGATCGGCTCGAGCGAGAATTCATCAAGCAGGGCATAGCACATTTTCACGTTTCCGGCGCCGGCCACGAGTCCACAGCGCTTCTCAACGAATTCCTTCAGGACGACGACTGGCTGCATCTCCATTATCGCGACAAGGCCCTGATGCTGGCGCGCGGCATGCCCATTCGTGAGTTCTTTTCCAGCCTGCTTGCGACAGCCAATTCTCATTCCGCCGGCCGGCAGATAAGTGCGCATCTGTCTTCCCGCGCGCTCAACATCACGTCGATCGTCGGCCCCGTCGGCAACAATGCCCTGCACGCCGTCGGCGTCGCGGCATCCTTGAAGCAAAAGCCCGGAATGCCGATCACCATCTGTTGTGTCGGCGATGGCACCACGCAGCAGGGCGAATTCCTCGAAGCGGTCGCCGAGGCCGTGCGCAGCCAATATCCCGTCGTCTTCGTCATCGAGGACAACAGCTTCTCCATCTCGACGCGCACAAGCAAACAGACTTTCTTCGATCTGCCCGCCGGCCCCGCCTCCTCTTTCTACGGCATCGATATCATCCGCACGGATGGCGACGATCTCACCGCATCGCGCGACGCTTTCCGCAAAGCCGTCCGTCATAGCCGCAACAACCGCACGCCAAGCATCGTGCTTTTGAATGTCGAGCGCCTTTCCGACCACACTAATGCCGACGATCAGAAGACCTATCGCACCCTGCTCGAAATCGAGGCGGGCTCTTCACGCGATCCACTGCCGAACCTGCGAGCAATGCTGCACGAAGCCGGTGTCGACGCCAATGCGCTTCGGAAAATCGAACAGGAACTGATTGCGGAAGTGCAGGCGGAAGCCGCCCTTGCCCGCAAGGAAGACGCACCGAAGGTTGAGCCGGAAGCGAAGGCTCCCTACCCCGCTTCCTTCGAGAAGAAGGCAGAATATCGCGGCGACGAGAACGCTTCGACGCTGACGATGCGCGAGGCGCTGAATGTCGTTCTCGACAAGCAGCTGGCCGCCAATCCCGAAGTCGTCCTGTTCGGGCAGGATATTGAAGATCCGAAAGGCGACGTTTTCGGCGTCACCCGCGGCCTCAGCACAAAATATCCCGACCGCGTTCGCAACGCCGCCCTCACCGAATCGACAATCGTCGGCACCGCCGTTGGCCGCGCGCTGGCCGGCCAGCGCCCCGTCGCCTTTCTTCAGTTCGCCGATTTCCTGCCGCTGGCCTATAATCAGATCGTCTCGGAAATGGGCAGCATGTTCTGGCGCAGCAATGGCGCCTGGGAAGCACCCGTCATCCTGATGGTGAGCTGCGGCGGCTATAAGCCCGGCCTTGGTCCGTTCCACGCCCAGAGCTTCGAGGGGATGCTGGCGCACACACCGGGCATCGACGTCGTCATGCCATCCAGCGCCGGCGATGCGGCCGGGCTTCTCAATGCCGCCTTCGAGTCGCGGCGCCCGACGGTCTTCCTCTATCCGAAAGCCGTGCTCAACAATTCCGATGGCCGCACCTCCGAAGATCTGGACAAGCACTTCGTCCATCCCGGCCTGTCGCGCCATGTCGCCCGCGGCCGCGACATCACGCTCGTCAGCTACGGCAACACGGTTTCGCTCTGCGCCAATGCTGCAAGCGCCTTTGAGGCGCAGGGCTTTTCCGTCGAGGTGATCGATCTGCGCTCGATTTCGCCCTGGGACGAGAAGGAAGTGCTGGCGAGTGCACGGCGCACCCGCCGCCTGATCGTCGTCCATGAAGATAACCGCACCGTCGGCATGGGCGCGGAAATCATCGCGACCGTCACCGAAAAGACCGATGTGCCGGTCGTCGTGCGCAGGCTGGCCCGCTCGGACGCTCACATTCCCTTCAACTTCCGCAATCAGCTAGAGACCCTGCCCTCCTATCGCAAACTGGTCGACCTGATGGCCGAAGTCCTCGAATGCGAGGTTACCTGGCACGAAGAGGACGACAGCGGCCCGACGGCAGCGATCAAGGCGATCGGCTCCGGCCCCGCCGACGAGAACGTCCTCGTGACGGATCTGCTCGTCAAGCCCGGCGACAAGATCGAGGTCGGCCAGCTCGTCGCCGTTGTCGAGGCGACGAAGGCCTCCGTCGAAATCTGCGCCAATATCGGCGGTGTCGTGCAGGAGGTCTTCGCCAAGATCGGCGACCAGATAGCCACCGACAGCCCGCTTCTGACCGTCGATGCCAACCGTGATCTCAGCGAACAGAACTTTGCGCTCGCCTCCGAGATTCAGAACAAATTCGTGCTGCGCCGGCTGAAGTCTCATGTCATCCCGACTCTTCGCCGCCATACCGGCAGCTTCTCGGAAGTCGTCATCAACGGCATTGGCATCGCCACCGGCGCCCGCCGCGTCACCAACGAAGAGATCATCCACAATTGGCCGAACCGCCGCGCTGACGAAATCCTGGCGCTGACGGGCATCAAGAGCCGCTTCTGGGTCGGCCCCGACGAAGGCACGCTGAACCTTGCGACAAAGGCCGCCCGCGACCTCCTCAAGCAGAACCAGATGTCGATCCACGATATCGATCTGGTGATCGCCGCCACGGGCACGCCTGACATCGCCACGCCGTCGCTCGCAAGCCGCGTCGCGGTTGCCGTCGCCGAAGACGGTGTGCGGCCGTCACTGGCCGCCTACGACATGGGTGCCGCCTGCTCCGGCTATCTCTACGCCCTGCAGCAAGCCTATGATTTCATTGCACAGCAGAACGACGCCAAGGTGCTCATCATCACCTCGGAAGTTCTGTCGCCGCTGCTCGACATGAACGATTTCTCCACCGCGATCCTGTTCGGCGATGCCGCGACCGCCAGCCTCGTGACCAGCCGCGACATGGCGCGCAACCCGCTCTTCACCGCAAGCCGCCCGATCGTCAGCGGCCGGCCGGAACCGGGTGATCTGCTCTACGTTCCGCTGCCGGATGATGGCGTTATCGCTATGAACGGCCGCTCGGTCTTCACCGAGGCCGTGCATTCGATGACCCGCTCGATCGAAAACGCCTGCGTCGACGCCGGCATCGAGCTTGCCAATCTCGATCTGCTCGTGCCGCATCAGGCCAACCAGCGCATTATCGACACGATTGCCAAGCGCAGCGGCCGCCCCGCCCTCAGCGTCATCGAGACCTATGGCAACACCAGCTCATCAAGCATTCCGCTTGCCATGCTGCATGTGGCCAACGAGCGTTCCGAACCGCTCAATCTCGGTCTCGTAGCCTTCGGCGGCGGCATGACGGCAGGCGCCGCAATCGTGCGGACCGTGAAGTAATCACGGTTCCGCCCCAACGCTCCACTCACAATTCCATGGCAGCGCGGCCGATTGGCCGCGCTTTGCATATGGTTTTTTTACAGCCAATCACTACATATACGCGAGCGTGCAGGGTATGCGATCGCCCATAGGCGGAGAGAAGCATCAAATTTTGCAACCTATGCGACCCACCGTTCATTACAATTCATTCATATTTAACGTCATGGTCCCTTGAAAAGCACCGCAGCGGTGCTTTACTTGAAGGCCATGGCAAAGACACATGTACCAACGCACCGCTCTCGTCTGCGATATGATCTCGCTCCCAATGACGAAGCGCGGCAGGCTCTGGACGAGACCTTTGCCGCATACGGGCAGATGATGGAACTCTTGGGCGAAATCGTTCCGGACAGAGCCGGAGCAAATCTCGTCACGCTTCATGATCTTGCCTATGAGACCATCCGCGAACGCACTGCTTTACCCGCGCGCCTCGTGACACTGGGCTTGCGTGATTTTGCGGCCAATCGAGGCGGGCTTGCCGATTGGAACCGGCTGCCGCTCGACGAAAAGCTCTTTGCCATCAAGGGTCCGTCAGACCTGACAATCTCGACGGTGCGCGGTCGTGTTGCCGTGCCCTTCGACGTGGCCGGCTATTTCAAAGGCTGGGACAGCAATATCCCCGCCTATCTGATCGCCGATGGCGGCCACTACGCGATTCACATCGGGGTAACACCAAACTCTCCCCGAACGGAGGATAACATGACGATGCATGAAGGCATTCTTTCCCGCATGGGGCGACTGATTGCAGGCCTCGCCAATGCCGCAGTCGACACCGTAGAAGGCGCCAACAAGGTTGCCGTCATCGAGCAGGCGCTGCGCGAGATCGACGCCGCCGCCGATGAAGCGCGCGCCGATCTCGGCAAGGCGCGCGCCGAGGAATACCGCATCCAGAGCCGCCGCAGCGAGATCGTCGCCGATCTCGACGCGCTCGACGCCAAGATCCGGCTCGCGATCTCTGCCGACCGCGAAGATCTCGCCAAGGCCGGCGTCTCGCGCCAGATCGATCTCGAGGCCCAGATTGCGGCCCTCGACAAGGCGCTTGCGGATGCGAACGCACAGATCGACGAGGGTCAGAAGGCGCTTCAGGCTGTTCTTGCCGCGCGTCGCGAGGCGGAAGCGCGGCTTGTCGATTTCAAGCGTAGCATCGCCCGCCATGCTCCCGAAGAAGCAACGGGCGGAAATCCACGGCCGACGCCGGCCGCCGGTGCAGCGCGCGCAGCAGCCGCCGTTTCCCGCTTGACCGGCGTACCCTCGGGTGAGCCCGCAACCAGCGCCGAGCTCGATGAGCTGGATCGCCTGCACCGGGAGCAGGCTATCGAAGCACGCCTTGCCCGCTTCAAGGCCAACGGCCAGTAACCGATGCACCTGTTCCTCGCACCCGAATGTGCGCCCTTTGCCATCGCGGCAATGATCCTGATCGGACTGACAGCAATCGAAATCCTGTCGATGCTGCTTGGCTTCTCGCTGAGCGAACTCATCGGCAAGCCGCATTTCGAAGGTCATGACGGAGTGCTCGCCGGCTTGTTGTCCTGGATCAATATCGGCGGCGTGCCGCTGTTGATCCTCATCATGCTGGCCCTCGGCATCTTCGCCGTGACGGGCTTTGCCATCCAGACCGTGGCCGACGTGATCCGGGCGCCGCTGCCGGCGATCGCTGCCGCAGTGCCGGCCCTTGCCGTCACGATCCCTCTCGTCCGCGGCTCAACGCGAATGATCGCCAGGATCGTGCCGCGCGACGAGACCTATGCCGTCGAGGCCGACGACTTCGTCGGCCGTACCGGCACGGTTTCCATCGGTCCTCTGGATCAGGGTCTGCCCGGCCGCGTCAGCGTCAAAGATGCGCATGGCAACTGGCATCAGTTGCGCGCCAGCGCCGCCAAGGGTGAAAGCCCCTTGCCGATCGGCGCCCAAGTTCTGCTTGTCGACCGCAAGGCCGACATCTTCATCGCAGTTTCCGCCCCCTCGGACCTTGTGAGGTCCGATGACAAATCCTCTACGGAGCAACCTTCATGAACGGCCTTTACGACCTTATTCTCCCCGCAGGCATAGGTCTCGTCCTGATCCTCGGGATCGGCTTCGTCCTTGCCTCGCTCTATGTGCGCTCGAGCCGCGATGAGGCCTATGTTCGCACCGGCCTCGGCGGCCAGAAAGTCGTGCTCGACGGCGGCTCCGTCGTGCTGCCGATTTTCCACTCGATCGCCCGCGTCAACCTCAAGACGTTGCGCCTGGAAGTCCAGCGCGGCGAGAACGACGCACTGATCACCAAGGACCGCATGCGCGTCGATATCGGCGCCGAGTTCTATGTTCGCGTCAAGCCGGACAGCTCCTCGATCGCTCTCGCCGCCCAGACGCTCGGCAACCGCACCAACGACAGCGAACAGCTACGTCAGCTGATCGAAGCTAAGTTCGTGGACAGCCTGCGCTCGGTGGCGGCCACGATGAGCCTCGATGCCCTGCAGGAACAGCGCATGGATTTCGTCAAGGCCGTGCAGGATGCGGTCGGTTCCGACCTGCAGTCTAACGGTCTCGAACTGGAATCCGTGTCACTGACGCGTCTCGACCAGACCGATATCAAACACTTCAACGCCAACAACTTCTTCGACGCCCATGGTCTTGCCGCGCTGACCCGCGTCACAGAGGCGCGCAAGAAGGAGCGCAACGAAGTCGTTCGCGATACCGAAGTTGCGATCGCCCAGAAGGATCTGGAAGCCCGCCAGCAGTCGCTCGCCATCGAGCGGACGAAGCGTGAGGCCGAACTGAACCAACAGCGCGACATCGCCAACAAGTCCGCCGCCACCCGCGCCGAGACCGCACAGCAGGAACAAGCCGCCAAGCGTGCGGAAGAGGAAGCCCGCATCGCCGCCGAACAGGCGATCGCCGAACGCGAGGCAGCTGCCAAGCAGGCCCGCGAATCCGCCAACATCGACTCGACCCGCGCCGTGCAGCAGCGCGATACCGAAGCCCGCCGCGATATCCAGATCGTCGCACAGGAAAGCGCCATCGCGGTCGCCAACAAGAGCCGCGAGGAGTCTGAAGCCAAGGCAAAGGCAGAAGCCGCTCGCGCCCTTGCTATCGCAGCCGAGGAAAAGGTCGGCACCGCCAAGGCAGTCGAGATCGCCGAACGTGAGAAGCAGATCGCCGTGATCGACGCGCAGAAGCGCGCACAGACCCAGGCAACCGCCGTCACCATTGCAGCAGAAGCCGAAAAGCAGGCCGCGACCGACCAGGCCGACGCCATCAAGACACTGGCAACGGCAGAAGCCGACGCTGCGATCATCAAGGCCAAGGGTATTCTCGAAACCGGTAAGGCAACGGCTGAAAGCGAAGCGCTGCTCAACGAAGCGCGCAACAAGCTCAGCCCCGCCATCATCGAATTCGAGATTACTCGCGAGCGCATTCGCATCGTGCCCGCCGCCCTTGCCGAAGCGGTCAAGCCGATCGAGAAAATCTCGGATATCCGTATCTTCGACACCGGCGGCATGCTCGGCCGCAACGGCAACGGGACCAATAGCGGCAGCGGCGTCGGCCTCGGCGAAGGGCTTGCCGGCCAGCTTCTCTCCTACCAGGCCAACAAGCCGATCCTCGACCGCCTGCT
Organism: Rhizobium sp. AB2/73; assembly: GCF_020871915.1. Taxonomy (NCBI): domain Bacteria; kingdom Pseudomonadati; phylum Pseudomonadota; class Alphaproteobacteria; order Hyphomicrobiales; family Rhizobiaceae; genus Rhizobium; species Rhizobium sp. AB2/73. Next base: position 2,329,404 of record NZ_CP067071.1, read on the forward strand.
GAAGGAAGCCGGCTTCGACGGCGACAATGCCATCTCGGCACTGCTTGGCAATCTGGATGGCAAGACCAATGCCGCGCAGCCTGTGGAAGAGGAATACTATGATGGCACGGAAGAGACGGATAAGCCTGCCTGAGCGTTAGGCTGATCGCTCAAAACAAGACCCCGGAATCTGCAAGAATTCCGGGGTCTTGTTAAATTTACTGGCTGATTGGGTCAGGGCTTCGGGCGATTTCTGAATGCCTCGGCTTCGGCGTAGAACTTCTTTTCCCATTCCTTGTGGTTGTCGAGACCCTCCTTGATGAAGGGCGTGAAGATCGCCAGGTTCATCAAGGCCCAGTTGACGAAACGAGCCGGGAATTTCAGCGGCTTGACGAAGTCGACGAAGAGCACGACGCGCGTCTTGTCGGAATGGTTCCATGCTTCGTGCTCATAGGCGTCGTCGAAGATCAGCGCCTTGCCTTCCTGCCAATGGCAAACCTGCTTGTCGACGCGGATGGCGAGCTTATCGTTCGGCTCCGGCACGATAAGTCCGAGATGCAGGCGCAGCACGCCGTTATAGGGACCGCGATGAGCCGGAAGATGCTTGCCAGGTTCGAAGATCGAGAACATCGCCGTCGTCAGGCCAGGGATCTTCTGCACCGCCGCCCAGGTGTTCGGGCACGCCTTAATGTTCTGCTCCGACTTCACGCCGAAACCGAGGAGGAAGAAGGTCTTCCAGCGCGTATCGGTCGAAATGGTCTTCACGTCGGTCGAGATGTCCTGGAAGGTCGGCAACTCGCTCTGGCGCAGCAAGACCTTTTCCAGCTCGGCGCGGATGGCCGGAAAATCCTTTTCTATCTCTGCGGCCCAGGGGAAAGTCTTGGTGTCATAGACCGGCGGATTGCCGAGCTTGGCGTATTTCAGATTGAGGCCTTCCGCCCAGGCGACGATGCCCATGAAAAAGCGCGTCATGGCGCTTGGGCGATCCATCGGTGCGATGCCAGCCGTGCCGAAAGTCTGTTCCGGAGCAGGAGATTGGTTGGAAGTGGGAGCAGGTGCGCTCAAGGGACTCTCCGTCATGTCTATCTATTAAGGGCCGTCCAGGGAGGAAATCTTTGATGGGGGAAGCTGCGTGCAATTCCCGAAGTGGCAACGGGCTAAAAACTTGGGATATTCGCCCGGTGCTTCCTGATTGACGCCCGACTCCTCTGTTATACGGTGATCGTAATAGGCGATTATATGAGTTGATTGGTCGAATTTCGCAAGAGAGTCCGTTCGCAACGAGCGGTGGATGTCGTGGACAGAAACTCCAGCGATTCTCGAGAGGCATTCACCTCAGAATCGGCAAAAATACGGCAAAATTTGCCGACCCCTCATCACTATACCGTTTGAGCCTGAATTATTAGCCGGACAATTGCAAGCCCTCCCATCAGGGCTGCAATCGACAGGAAAACGGACAAGGCGATATAGGCAATAGCCGGTATCTGTTGGCCGCGCTCCCAGAGCATGACGCTCTCCAGCGCAAAGGTCGAAAACGTCGTAAACCCGCCCAGAAGGCCTGTTGTCAGAAACAACCGCATTTCCTGCGACATACCGCCGCGAAAAGCGAAATACTCCGTCAGCAGCCCCATGATGAAGGCACCAAGCACATTGATGATCAACGTGCCGAATGGAAACTCGATCCCGAGCAGGCGAGCGGCGAGCTCGTTGATACCGAGACGGAATGCGCCGCCCAACCCGGCACCGAGAAACACGACAAGATAGAGCACGACAACCTCCAGCCGCCCTTGCATCAAACCTTTTCGATCTTATGGATATTTTCCGGCCGCGTCTTCCCGCCGCGCTCCCGAATATGGCGAAGTGGTGTATTGGCGGGAATCTGGCCAGAGGCCGCGCTCTTGGCGATGCCGAGCCTCTGCGAGAGATAGATGCTGGTGTGGCCGCTGCAGATATAGGCAAGAAAGCATGCGACAGCGAGGTAGACGGTATGCGTCGCGCCGAATAGCTCGATCCCCATGATCATACAGGCAAGCGGCGTATTGGTTGCACCCGCGAAGACGGCGACAAAGCCCAACGCGGCAAAGAGGTCGACTGGTGCGCCGAGAATGGCGGCAAGCGCATGGCCGAGTCCAGCCCCGATGAAGAACAGAGGCGTCACTTCGCCGCCCTTGAAGCCGGAGCTGAGTGTCACGATCGTGAAAAGTGCTTTCCAGAACCAGCTCCAGTAATCGACGCGGGCCGGATCGAAGAAGCCGAGGATCGTCGCATCGCTTGGGTTGGGCGACCAGACACCAAGCCCGAGATATTGCCGGGTGTCGAGCAGGTAAACGAGGCCGATCAGGACCGCGCCGGCGATGACCGGCCGCAGCGGCGCATAGGCGCAGAACCGTTTGAACGCCGCCGACGCAGCATGCGATATCTCGCTGAAGCAACGTGCGACCAAGCCGAAGATGACGCCGGCAAGCCCGACCTTGATGAGCAGCGGCGCATCGAGATGGAACGTGCCGGCCGGCGTGCCGGAGAGATAGCCGATGTGGTACTGGATATGCTCGATGCCCCAGGCATGGCACGTCCAGTCGGCCGCGATCGCAGCAGCGAGGCTCGGGATCAGCGCCTCGTATTGCATCCGCCCGATCGTCAAAACTTCCAGAGCGAAAACCGCACCCGCGATCGGCGTGCCGAACACCGCGCCGAAGCCCGCGGCGATTCCCGCCATGAGGAGGACGCGGATCTCGGCGTGGCTGAGCCGGAACACCTTTGCAAAGGCGCTGGCAATGCTGCCGCCGAGCTGTACCGCTGTTCCCTCACGGCCCGCCGCCCCCCCGACCAGATGCGTCACAACCGTCGAGACCAGGATAAAGGGAGCCATGCGCAGCGGCACGCCGCCACCGGGCTCATGAATCTGATCTACGATCAGATTGTTGCCGCCTTCCGAGCCTCGGCCAAAGCGCTGGTAGACCAGCACCATGAGGAAACCGGCAACGGGCATCAGGAAGATCAGCCAAGGGTGATCGAAGCGCGCGGCTGTCGCCTTGTCCAGGCTCCAAAGGAACAGCGCGCACAGCGAACCGACAACCATTGCCATCGGCACCACCAGGAGAATCCATTTGGACAGGCTGCGAAATTGCTGAAAGCGATGATGAAAATAGGCTGATGCGGACATTAGTTTGCCCCTCCCGCGAAGCCGGCACATGGTCTTCCGGGGACGGTGAATAAGAGACATGAGTGGAATAACGGCAAGAAAAAGGACATGACTCTACTCCTTCGCCTTTCAGGCGCGTTGAGTAGGAGTCATCAGCTTCCCTGGGAAAATCAGAGCAGCGGTTCGGCCACCAAGGCCCGGCAGAAATCCATTACCGTTGGATTTCCAATATAGAAACAGCCACCCAGCTGTCAATGCGCCGCGGCGGAAGACGCCGGGCGTATTCTGTCATACCGCCCGCGCAATCATCTCGATCGGCGCTAGCAGGCCGGCTTCGACCGAAATGTTGACGTTGGCGCTTCGCTCCCCTGCCCGTGGCCCCATCAGCGTACGGAAACCCTGGTCTCGCGGCTCGCCCGCAGCCGCCTTGGCGCGCGCCTCATGCGCAAGCCGGATCGCGAGAGCGCTGCGATCCTGTTCCAGCTCCACCGCGAAACCGGCTTCCTCCAACAGCTGACGATAGACGTCCGGGCTACGGACGAAGCTGGTTTCCAGCTCCATCGCCCAGGGCATGGGAAAGGGGAGCGTGCCGTCGCGCATCTGCATGATTTCATAGAGGCCGAACCGGCCGTCCGGTTTGAGAATGCGCCGGACCTCCGCAAACAGTCTCGCCTTGTCCTCTATGTTCATGCCGACGTGAATGAGCGTGACGCGATCGAAACTGCCGCTCTCGAAGGGCAACGCTAAAGCGCTTCCCTGCCGGAAGGAGACCCGCTCCGCCAGGCCGCAGCGACGCGTCAGGGAAGTGGCGACCTGAACGAATTCCTCGGTGAGATCGATGCCCGATACGATGCATCCGTAGGAGTCGGCAAAATGGCGTGCCGGCCCGCCGAGGCCGGAGCCGATATCGGCAAGACGCAGGCCGGCAGAAAGATCGAGATCCCTCGCGAAATCCACCGTTGCGGCATGTCGCCCCAAATGGAATTCATCGACATCAGCCAGGTCGCGGATGCGCAAGTTGTCGATATCCTTGCCGTCGGCGGCAAGCGTTTGCAGGATCGCCGTTTCCAGCGATCCATGCGTATAGTGGCTGGCAACTTTTTCCTCGGTAGACATGCGTGCACTCCCAAGGCGTTGCCCGAAGGCTGATTATGATATCAGACCTTCAGTTCGCGCCGTTCAACTTCGGTCACCATCGCAAGATCCAGCACGCGCTGCAAGTTGGCAGCATGACGGAAGCTTGGGTCCTGGCTGCTGCCGGTCATGACAGCATCAGCGAAACGCTGGTAGTTGGTCAGCACCGGCGGTACTTCAAGCACCCTCCACGTCGCGGTTTCCGTATCATCGCCCAAGCAGCCCCGCAGTTCCGAACCGTTCGGACTATGGGACACCTCCAGGCCACCGCGCTCGCCATAGATGCGGAGCTTCAGCTCGTTCAGATGTCCTGTCGCCCACCGGCTCGCATGCACGACGCCGAGCGCGCCGTTGGCGAAGTCGACCGACATCGAGAAGCTGTCATTCGCATCGAGCGTATATTCGCCGATGCGTTCGCCCGGCGCTTTTGCGAAGGTCTTGAGACGGGCAAAGACATGATCGATATCGGTCGCGGCGCCATAGGCGGCGAAGTCGAGGATGTGAATGCCGATATCGCCGAGAACGCCGTTCGAGCCATGACCGGTCGACAAGCGCCAAAGCCACTTGGACTCGCTGCGCCAGTCGCCCCAGGCCTTGGATACGAGCCAACTCTGGAGGTAGGACGCCTCCACATGCTTGACCGTGCCGATCTCGCCCGAAATCACCATCTCGCGCGCCTTCTGCAGCTGCGCTACATTGCGATAGGTCAGATTGACCATGTTGACGACCCCTGCCCTTTCGGCAGCTTCCGTCATCTCCAGAGCCTTTTCATAATTCTCCGCGAGAGGCTTCTCGCAGAGAACGTGCTTGCCCGCGGCAAGCAGCGGCAGGGTCGTCGGATTGTGAGCCTTGTCCGGCGTGACGTTCGTCACCGAATCGAACTCACCCCAGGCCAGCGCCTCGTCCAAGGACAGAAAGCGCTTCTTGATATCGAACGTATCGCAAAAGGCGGTGAGCCTCGTCGCATCCGTATCGACGGCGCCGACGATTTCGACGCCAGGAATGCGGGCGAAATGCTCCACATGGTTCTTCGCCATGCCGCCCGTGCCAACTACTATAAGACGCATCTGATACCTCAGCGATAACCGGCTTCGCCGGCTTGATGCAATTTCGGGCCGCGTTCGACGATCGGCTCCAACGCCTTTTCGACGGGCACGTTCGGCGCATCATGGATGCTGGCCTGGGTGCCGAGCGGGTTATAGGCCCATTTTACGGAATTGATCAGGACCTTCTGAACCGTACCGTTATGATAGGTCGGATAGGTCTCGTGACCGGGACGGAAATAGAAGATGTTGCCGGCACCGCGGCGCCAGGTCATGCCCGAGCGGAAGACTTCGCCCCCCTGGAACCAGGAGATGAATACGGTTTCCAGGGGCTCCGGAACGGAGAACTGTTCGCCGTACATTTCCTCATTCTCCAGCTCGAAATGCTCGCCGAGGCCAGCTGCGATCGGGTGGCGGGGATTGATGACCCAGAGGCGCTCACGCTCACCGGCTTCGCGCCACTTCAGCGCGCATGGCGTACCCATCAGGCGCTTGAAGACCTTGGAGAAATGGCCCGAATGCAGCACGATGAGGCCCATGCCTTCCCACACACGCTTTGCCACGCGCTCGACGATTTCGTCCTTGACCGCGCCGTGATCCTTGTGACCCCACCACAGAAGGACGTCAGTGTCTTTCAGGCGGGCTTCGCTGAGACCATGCTCCGGCTCCTGCAACGTTGCAGTGGTTGCCTCGATGCCTGCATCGGCATTCAGCGCCTTGGCGATGGTGTTATGCATGCCCTCCGGATAGATCTCGGCGACGACCTTGTTTGTTTGCTCATGAATGTTCTCGCCCCAAACGACGGCACGAATAGTCATTACGGCACTCCTCTAATACCATTAGGATTGAATAGGTTATGCGATCCAAAGCGCTTTGGAAAAGCGCCGTATTTCAAGCCTCCATCAGCCTATCCGGCGCAAGACATAATGCGTTCAAAGCGATTTGACAAAGCCAAAAACAACCATGAGCAACACCTCTGTTTTCAGTGCGACACGGATTTTGAAAAGAGGTTCACGACCAGCACGCCGGCGATGATCAATGCGAGACCGATGATCGCGGCAAGATCGAGTTTCTGCCGGAAAAGCACCACGCCCACCATCGAAATCAGCACGATGCCAAGCGCGCTCCAGATGGCGTAGGCGATGCCCACCGGAATGACCCGCAACGTTACCGAAAGGCAATAGAACGCTGCCGCGTAGCAGACCACGAGAACGACCGTCGGGCCGAGGCGCGTAAACTGCTGCGACATCTGCAATGCCGTCGTGCCGATCACTTCAAGCACGATCGCGATCAGCAGCATTGCATAGACCGATGCGTTAGCCATTCCATTATCTCCGATAGGGCTAGAGCTGCGTGAGCTCGATCAGCCGGGCGATCAGCCTTTGACGGGCACTCTCGTCCATGTCGTGACTGCCGAGCAGGTCGGCAAGCCAGATCCCATCGGCCGCCAATCTGACGATTGCCGCATCCACAGAGGAGTCCGTGCCGACATATTCCTCGCTGCGCTCGCGCACCCACTGATGCCATCGCTGCCGCAATTGCGGTTCGGTGAGCAGCACCATCGTCACCTGTGCCCAGTCCTTCGTACCCTGCGGCTGATCGCGCAGTGCCAGGCAGGCATGCAGGTAACCGCGGGTAAAGCGGCCGTGCGGCAGCGGATCGGCGCGCATCGCCTCCTCGATCGCAGCGTCCAGCCGTTCCAGCAGGCTGTCGAACAGAGCTTCCAGAAGCATGTTCTTGCTGGGGAAGTGATGCAGCAATCCGCCCTTGCTGACGCCGGAGGCGCCGGAAACGGCATCCAGCGTCACCGCTGTCATCCCCTTTTCGGAAGCAAGCCGCGCCGCCACCTCCAGCAACTGCTGGCGGACGAACAAGGGCTGCTTCTTTCTGTGATGCGCGGTAGACATGGCGACATAACATACCAGTTGGACGGTTTCGTCAACGCTCTAATCGGTAGTGTCTAGGCCTAATTGCTTGTGGATGATCTCGTGTTGTTTCCTCCTCAGTTTACGGAATGATGAGCCGCATCCTTCTCGTCGAAGATGCTGACCTTTGTTGCATCGACGGTGAAGGCGATCGGCGCGCCGGTCGTAATCGTCGTCATGCCGGGATCGGTGCCGTTGATCTTCGAGCCGTCCTTAAGCCGGACATGAACGAGCGAACGGTCGCCCAAGCGCTCCACAGTTTCGACCTGGCCGCCGATATCGCCTTTCTCGGCCGTCGTCACGACCAGATGCTCCGGGCGGATGCCAAGCGTCAGCCCGGAATTCGCAAGGCCGTTAAGCGCGACAGCCGTTTTGATGACCGAGCCATCCGGCAAGGTCGCCGTTGCCAGCCCGCCCGCTTCATCCAGGCCGGCTATGTTGATAAAGTTCATACCGGGCGAGCCGACGAACTGGGCGACATAGCGCGTCGCCGGGCGCGTGTAGATCTCGACGGGGGTTGCCACCTGCTCGATCTTCTTGTTGTTGAGCAGCACGATACGGTCGGCGAGTGTCATCGCTTCCACCTGGTCGTGCGTCACGAACACCATTGTCGCACCCAGCCGCTCATGCAGCTGCGCCAGTTCCACGCGCGTACGTGTGCGCAGGCCGGCATCGAGGTTGGAAAGCGGCTCGTCGAAAAGGAAGACGTCAGGCTCGCGCACGATGGCGCGGCCGATCGCGACACGCTGGCGCTGGCCGCCGGAGAGTGCCGAAGGCTTACGATCCAATAGATGCGGCATTTCCAGAATCTTCGCCGCTTCTTCGATGCGTCTTGCGATCTCGTGCTTGGGCGTTTTGATATTTTTCAAGCCGAAGGACATATTGTCCCGAACCGTCATATGCGGATAGAGCGCATAGGATTGGAAGACCATCGATACGCCGCGCTCGCCGGGCGGCAGCTGGTCGACCCGCTTTCCGCCGATCCAGATTTCGCCGCTGGTGATCGTCTCCAGGCCAGCGATCATGCGCAGCAAGGTCGACTTGCCGCAGCCCGAACCGCCGAGAAAGACGACGAACTCGCCGCGCTCGATCGTCAGATCGATGTCGTTCAGAACCTGCACTGCACCGAAATGCTTGGTGAGGGATTTGATATTGATACCTGCCACTTTACGCCTCCTGCGGAAAATCGAACTTATCGAACTTGCCATTCGTCGCGCCCCGCCCGGCGGCTTTCGCCGAACGGGGCTTCCGCATTGGTTATTTGACGGCACCGACCGCGACACCGCGCGTCAGCGTCCGTTGGAAAATAAGGAAGAAGATGATCGTCGGCGTTATGCCAAGCAGAGAAGCGGCCGCAATCGCAGTCGGATCCTGCGTGTTGGCGCCTGTCAGCACGCCCATGGCAACCGAGATGGTTTGGTTGTTGTTGGAAACCAGAAACACAAGCGGGATCAGGAATTCGTTCCATGTCCAGATGAAGAAGAAGGTCGCCAGCACCGCGAGCGTCGGACGCAGCACCGGCACGATAACCATCCAGAGGATCTGCCACCGCGTCGCATTGTCGATCTGCGCCGCCTCGATGATCTCGCGCGGGAAGGTCGCCAGCACCGAAGACAGAAGATAGGTCCCGAATGCGGTATGCAGCACGCCGATGATCAGGATAACCGAGAGCATCGAATCGAACAGGCCGACCTGCTTTGACATATAGTAGAGCGGATAGACCAAAGCCTCCTGCGGCGCCATGATGGATATCAGCAGCAGGACGAGAACCCCTTGGCCGCCGCGCACCCGGCCTATGCCGATGGCATAGGCATTCAGCAGACTAAGGACGACGGCCAGAATGGCGGTGCATCCGCTGATGAGAACGCTGTTGAAGAGTTTGCGAGGGAAATCGACCGTTGCCCAGAAGTTCTTCAGCGCCGTCAGATCAAAGCTGTGCGGAACTGCAAGCGGACCATTGGCGGCATAGTCGGAAGGTGTCTTGATGGCGTTGACTGCCGCGAGAAAGAACGGAAAGAGCGTGCCTGCAAGGAAAACCAGCAGGATGCCGAGAACGACCCAGCGGCCGAAGCCCCTTCTTACGCGATGCTCCGCCGAAGCGATGTGTGTGGAAATCGAGGATGCGGTTGCCATCTCAATGCCCTCCTTCGGCCTGCTTCGACTGCATACGCAGGAAAACGATGCCGAGTATGATGGTCATGACCGTCTGCAGCGTCGCGATGGCTGCCGCATATCCGACGCGGTTCGTCGTGAAGAAATGGTAGTATGACAGATAGGATGGAACCGTTGTCGCATTGTCCGGTCCGCCCGACGTCAGAACATAAATCGGCGCGAAAACCTTGAGCGCGGCAATCAGCGTCGTCAATGCGACGACGAAAATTTCAGGCATCAGCATCGGAATGGTAATGGCGCGAAAACGCGCGAACCAGCTCGCATTGTCGAGCTCGGCCGCTTCGTACAGCGAAGGATCGACGCGTGCCAATCCGGACATGAAAACGACCAGGCAATAGCCCACCTGCACCCAGACGATGACGGCCGAAACCGCCCACAGCGCATAGGTGGCATCCCCCAGCCAGTTCTTCGCCATGAAATCGAGGCCGATCGCCTTCAGCACCGCATTGATGATGCCGATAGGGTTGAGAATCCACGCCCACAACACGCCGGCGGCGGTGAGCGGGAGAATCTGCGGCAGGTAGAAGCCCGCACGAAAGAAGCTCGACCATGTCTGGCTGAACTGCGCACTGATATAATCGAACAGCACCGCCGCCAGCACCAGCCCCAATATGATGGGCACGATCGTCATCGAGATGATGAACAGCAGCGTATGCTGGATGGAACCCCAGAAAGCTGCATCGTGAAGCAGCCGCTGGTAATTCTCAAAGCCAACATATCGCGGCGGAATGACGCCGCCCTTCCATGTCGTGAAGCTGATGGCAAAATTGGCAATCAGCGGAACGAGCACGACGAGAACAAACCCCAGCACGCCGGGGATCATATAGAGATAGTACCCCGCCCTGCCGGCGCTCTTCGACTTATCCATCGAAATCCTCCAGTCCGATACGGCAAGGCGGCATGAAAGCCGTCTTGCCGTTGTGATTGTCGCCGATGGTGTTACTGCGCGGCCTGCACGTCGTCGTAGGCCTTCTTCAGGCGCTCCGCGAACTGCTCAGGCGTGGTCGAACCGTTGACCAGGCCGGTCGTGGCTTGGATCAGCAGTTCGTAGTAGCCGGGCACCGGCCAGTCCGGGTAGAAGCCGAGGCCGCCCTTGCTGGAGATCTGATTGAAGAGTTCGACATTGCGCTTGCCGACTTCGTCGGTAACCGTGGCCGGATCGGCGGCGATGGCAACGCCACCGAGATTGGCCTGCAGGTTCTGGTTTTCCTTGCTCAGGACGAGATCGATGAACTCGTAGGCAAGATCCTTGTTCTTGGCGCTCTTCGGCACCATGAACAGGTTACCGGTCGAACCCACGCTGTACTTCGGGGTCGGGAAGATGAACTGGCTCCACTTGAAGTTCTTGATCGCGTTCGCGAAATTGCCGTTGTTCCAGGTGCCGCTGACAAACATTGGAGCTGTGCCGGACGAGAAGAGATTGTCGGCGCCGCCGGTACCCTTGAGGCCGGTCGAATCCTTCGAAATGTAACCCTTGCTCACCCAGTCGGCGATCTTCTGCGCGGCAAACAGGAAGGGTTTGGTATCGAGCGGTGCCTTGAGCCCCTGATAGTTCTTGACCCAGGTGTCGTCAGCCTGCGTCAGAGCCAGCGTATAGACCAGATGCTGTGCGTTGGAATCCACCGTACCATAGGCAAGCGGCGTAATGCCCTTCTTCTTGAAAGCGTCCAGCGCGGCTTCGAACTCATCCAGCGTGGTCGGCACTTTCACGCCGTTGGCCTGGAACATGTCGATATTGTAGAAAACCGAAACGAATTCGCCATAAACGGGAATGCCGATAATCGGACCGGAACCGTAGATGCCGTTGCCATCGTATTTGCTGAGCTGGCTATTGGTTTCATTGAGGATCTTGTCCCAGCCGCGCGATTTGAATTGATCGTCGAGCGGCGTCAACAGCCCCTGCGAGGCAACGAGACCAGCAGTGGCATTGCCCTTGTTGTATTCGAGCAGATCGGGCGCCTGATCCGAATTGAGGATGAGGCTGCCAGCCTTCTGCAATTGCTCGAATGTCTTCTGTTCGAAATTGATCGTTACGTCGGGATGCTTGGCTTTCAGCTCTTCGAGCGCCTTGGTCCATGCCTTGGCCTGTGAAGTATCCGGCAGCTCGAACCACCAGACGTTAAATGTCTTGCTCTGGGCTTGCGCTACACCGGCAGCCAACAGAAGCGACATGCCGGCTGTGATCGCCAGCTTCGAAAAAATATTCATACATTCTCCTCCACCATGCGAACCGTGACGGTATCTGTCCGATGACATGGCCCGCGCTGCCATCGGCGTTTTCCTCTTATCTGCACCAAGCGCCCGCCTGCCACATGGGGCAAGGAGCGGACGCTCGGCAGTTCCTCCGTTTGGGTACCCGTCCTGCTCGAAACATCAGACGCTCCGGGCATTTCATTAACGCACAACTTGCCTCTTAAATCGATGCAGTTTTGCAAATGCATGCACTACTCGACGAAGTCCCCACCCCGGCTTGCCTTGAGATAGTTCAGGCCATGTACCTGGCCGGTCATTTCGAGCGCATCGCGATAGACCGGGTCATGCCAGCCCTCGATATCGATGGAGCCGGACCAGCCGGCCAAGCGAAGCTCGGAAATGATGTCGGTCCAGTTGCTGTCGCCAAAGCCCGGCGTGCGCATGAAGACGAACTTCTCCTTGCCGAAGATGCCGTGCTCCTTGATGACATCCCAGCGGATCGTCGCGTCCTTGCCATGGACGTGGAAAATCTTTTTCGCCCATTTGCGGATCTGCGGCAGCGGCTCGATCAGATAGACCATCTGATGGCACGGCTCCCATTCCAGGCCGAGATTGTCGTCCGGGGTCTCGTTGAACATAAGTTCCCAGGCATCCGGGTTATGCGCGATGTTCCAATCGCCGGTCGCCCAGTTGCCGTCCATGGCGCAATTTTCGAAGGCGATCTTGATGCCCTTGTCAGCGGCACGCTTGGCAAGTTCGCTCCAGACCTGCTTGTAGCGCGGCAGGCTGTCGGTGAGCGGCTGATTGCGGATACGGCCGGTGAAGCCGGCAACGCAGGTTGCGCCGAAATGATGGGCGTTGTCGATGCAATCCTTCCAGCCCTGAAGCGTCTGCAGGTCCATCTCGCGCTCTTCGAGCGGATTGCCGAACATGCCGAGAGTCGAGATCGTGATGTCGCGGTCGCCAATGGCCTCGCGGCAGCGCTTGCCGAGTTCCGCAAGGTTCTGGCCGTTGGTGCTCTGCCAGAAGAACGGCTCGAAGCTTTCGAAGCCTAGATCAGCGATCTTGGCGATGTTCTGGGCGGCATCCTCGTTCGTCGCCCTGATCATCGTGCCGATGCGGATGGCCTTTGCCGGATTTGTCATGATGTCATTGTCCTTGTGCTGAAATGTCGACGCGCCGGCCGGTCTTGGCGCTCTCGATCGCGCCTAAGACCATGGCGAGGCTGCGAATGTTGTCAGAGCTCGCCGTTTCCGGCGGCTTGCCCGTTTTGATCGCTTCGATGAAGGAGGCGATAACACTGGCATGGCCATGCGTCTCCTCCTCATGCTTCGGCCCGGGAACCTCGATCGGGGTGAAGCCGTGCAGCAGACCCGGCTCGTCGCCGGCGACAGCGGCCTCGAAATTCTCTTCGCCGTCCCAGGTCAGCATGCCCTTGCTGCCGGTGAGCCGCCACTGGCTCTCCCAGCTCGTGCGACGACCCTCGGCGCACCAGGAGCCACGATAGCTGAAGACGACATCATCGGAAAAATCGAAGAGCGCATGGGCCGAGGCGCCATGTTTGTACCAGGAACCCGCGGGGTTCTTTTCGATGCAATAGACCGAAAGCGGCACCTTGCCGGAGACGAAGCGGGCGGCATCGAAGGTATGGATCGCCATATCGAGCAGCAGTACATTGTCCATCTCCTCGCGGAAACCGCCGAAATGCGGGCCGAGGAAGAAATCGCAATGGACGCCCGTCAGGTCGCCGATCGCACCCTCCTCTACCAAGCGCCGCATGCGACGGATGCCGGAGATGAAGCGGCGATTCTGGATGATGGCATGGACCTTGCCAGCTTCAGCGGCCAGATCGATCAGCGCCGCACCCTCGGCGAGCGACGTCGCCATCGGCTTTTCGCTCAACACATGGCAGCCGGCCTTCAACGCTGTCGAAACCACACCGAAACGCGCAGCCGGAATGACGATATCGAAGACCAGATCCGCCTTGGTCGCAGCAATGACCTCGGCGAGATCGGAGCCGATGACGGCACCGTCGAGAGAGAATTCTTTCGCGAGGCTTTCGGCGGTCGCCCGATTGAGATCGACCAGGCCGACAATCTGAATGGATTCGGCAAGCGCCGGCGTCGAGGTGATGGCCCTGAGCCAGCCCTTGGACATAGCTCCGCACCCGCACAAAATGGCATTAAATTTCACGATGTCCTCCAGCGGGCGGTGCGTAAACCCCTCATGACACGCGCTCCGTAAACGTTTACGATACTATGCGAAAAGATTTTCCTGTGTCAATAGAGGAGGACTCTGGAAAATGGCGCATGGAGGAAAACTGCGGCCGATGAAGGGAATTCGTCAGCTTGCCGAGCATCTCGATATTTCGATCGGCACGGTATCGCGCGCATTGAACGGCAAGCCCGATGTCAACGAGGAAACCCGCAAGCGCGTTCTCGCCGCCGCCGAGCAACTGGGTTATGTCGCCAATCAATCGGGGCGCAGCCTGCGACAGGGCACCACCAACGTCATCGGTCTGATGATCCAGTCCAGCAGGGAAACGGTCGAGAACAGCGACAATTTCTTTCTGACCGTAACGGGCGGGCTGCAGAGCGTCTTCTCGCGACACAATCTCGATTTGATCATGCTCCCGTGTCCACATGACGAAGACCCTTATGAATATCTGAAGCGCATGGTTGCGCGGCGTATTGCCGATGCGATGATCATTTCGGAAACGCAGCGTATCGACAAACGCTTCGACCTGCTCGCCAAGGCAAAGATCCCGTTTGCAGCGCTTGGCCGCAGTCTTTCCGGCGCGCAGCATGCATGGGCCGACCTCGATTTTGCCGGCGTCGCCAATGCCGCCGTCGACCGGCTCGTCGCACACGGACATCGCCGCATTGCCATCAGCGCGCCGGCAAGCGATATCAATCTCGGCTTCATCTTCGTGGAAGGCTATCGCCGGGCGCTGGAACGGCACGGCATCGCTTATGACCCCGCACTGGTCCTTCGCGCCAAATCGAGCGAACAGGGTGGTTACCAGGTTGGCGAAGAACTGCTGAAGCTGCATGACAGGCCGACCGCAGTGATCCTGATCTACGAATTGATGGCGATCGGCCTCTATCGTCGCCTCATGGAAGCCGGCATCGTTCCGGGCCGCGAAATTGCCGTCGTCAGCTTCCGCGAGGCGCCGCGCGCCAAATTCCTGCAGCCGGCGCTGACCTGCTTCCGCACCTCGGTGCATGACCTTGGCGTCGAGCTGGCGGAAATCCTGCTTTCCAGCATGCCCGCCTATAGCCAGGAATACCTCGGGAAGACACGCCAGACGGTGTGGCCGCTCGAACTCATTCCCGGCGAAAGCGACGCGTTCCAGCTGGCAACGGTAAAATAACCAGCGCCGAAACGCCGCACCGACCGCTTCCACAGTTGCGGCAGCGTCTCTGAGTTGCCATCTAGGACATCGCAAACAGGGGCCCGGGCTTGAGCGAAGAAACCATCACACTTTATGAGGCAATCGGCGGTGACCGAACCGTGCGGGCGCTGACAGCGCGCTTTTACGAACTGATGGATACGCTGCCGGAGGCCGCCAATTGCCGTGCCGTGCATCCGCCGAGCCTCGAAGGCTCGCAAGAGAAATTCTACGAATATCTGACCGGCTATCTCGGCGGGCCGCAGCTCTATGTCGAGAAGCACGGGCATCCTCGCCTGCGCAGTCGCCACTTCATTGCCGCCATCGGCCCGAAGGAGCGCGATGAATGGCTGCTATGCTTCCGCCGCGCCATGGATGAAACCATCGAGAATGAAAAGCTGCGGGCAATCATCTGGGGGCCGGTCGAGCGCCTGGCTTTCCACATGCAGAACAGGCAATGAGGAAAACATGAGCATCGGCGTCATAATCCGTCCGGCCACCCTGTTTATCGCCGGCATTCTCGGTGGCGGCGGCGTGGCGCTTGCCGCGGCTGCAACTCATGGCGGCGACACGCATTTCCTCGGCGCGGCCTCCACCATGAGCCTTGCCCATGCCCCTGCCCTCCTGGCGCTTTATGCCGGCTATGGCCGTATCCGCACCGCGCCGATTGCCGCTGTCTTGCTGGGATTGGGAACGCTGATCTTCGCCGGTGATCTCATCAACAGGCATTTCGGCGCCGGCTCGCTGTTTCCGATGGCCGCCCCGACGGGCGGAATGGGCATGATCGCCGGATGGGCGGCGATAGCGCTCGGCGCTTTCTTCAGAACCGGTGCGACCAAGGCCTGAAAGAAGCTATTTTACCGAGGTAGGCGACGCAGCCTCAAATCCCCGGAACGACAGCGAAGCCTTCGAATTGCGGCGGACCCCAATAGAGGCGCTTGTTATCGGCCGCATTGCGGTGCGCCATGCGAAAATGCTCGGATTTCGTCCAGTTGATGAAAGCTTCTTCGCTGTGCCAGGTCGTGTGCGAGGAAAATAGCGTATAGCCCTCCTCCACGCTCGATTTTCCGCGCAGGAGACGGAACTCGAGAAAACCAGGCACTTCCGACAGGCGAGAATCGCGGCCTCTCCAGACCTCTTCGAATTCGCCCTCCAAACCGATGACGACCTTGAAGCGGTTCATGGCGATGTACATGGCAACCTCGTTCGACGATCAGACCTTCTTGCGATGGGCAACAGTCTTATCTACGGCAGGCGCAAAGGCAACGACATTTGCGCCATCGCGGCTTGCTTCATGGAGCGGCTGCTCCGGCGCCTCTCCCGGCTGCCGCGTCCTCCAGGCTGGAAATGTCGCGACATTGGCGGCCCGCCGTTGTTCCTCGGCGCGGCGCATCAGCAATTCATAGAGTTCGGGCACCAGGCCATCACCGTTCTGTTCGGCCAGCTTGTGCAGGCCGATCAGCATAAACCCGTCAGGACCGTTATCGATCATCTTGATGCGTCTCGTTCTTTCATGGTCTGCAACGCCCGCTCGAGGCTGGATTTGCTGCCGTTGCGCAGGGGAATGAAGGCCTTGCCAAACTTCTTGCAGCCCGTCTTCACCCGCAGGCAGGCATCATGGCTGATGCAATCGATCGGGCAGAACACACAGTCGACCGACGGCAGCACGGTATCGATACGCGAGACCGCCTCGCGCAGGCCGCCATCATGGTGGATCAGTTCGGCACCGAAATTGCTGGCGATCTGGCGAAGATGCGCCACCTGGCAATCACGGCCGCCCACATAAAGGAAGCTGCGCCCATCGAGAGTGGATTTCCCGGAAAACTGCGCCGTTGTCTGCGTCTCACGGCTCTCGCGGCCAGAATCCCTCTTCCCCTTACGCGCCATACATCACCCGTTTGCTGGTTGCTCTTCCACGCTCGATTCCACTAAGCGTGAGGCGACCTTAGTAAACATGAGTTTTGGAGTAAAGTATAAAGTTGATGATTTTTATCATATTTTAAGGCACTCGGCGGGTGTCCGGCATTTGCCCCTTCTAGGACCGGTAAACGGCATCCGGTTACACCTAGCCGATGGGCCTCACAACCTATCGTCCCGTCACTTGCACTTCTTGCGTGAAAGACCAACTCGGCTTGCCCCATTCCGAAGGCAACGGCGGGAACGGTGCCGCCCGGCGGATACCGCTGGTAACTGCTTCGTCCAACTCCGGGAAGCCCGAGCTTCGAGCGACTGACAGGGAGGTCAGATCACCGCTCGAACCAATGGTGAGGCGGACACGCACAGTAATGCCAGGCTCGTACTTGGATGAGAGGCGCACAGCTCGCCGGATGCGCGATTGCACCTTGCCAGGATAATTGGCGACAGCTGCACTACCCGCACCTGTCCGACGAAAATTTGCCTGTGAATTGTTATCGGATTGCGCTGCCTCGGTGCCATCGGCGGACCCCCTCTTCGAATTGTCCTGATTTTCGCCGCGAGATCCCGACTTTGCCTTAGCGACCTTTACGGCAGGCTTCTTTATTTCCTTCGGCCGTTCAGCTGGCTTCGGCTTCTCCACCGGCGTCACAACCTCATGCGGAGGCTCTGTCGGCAGAGCTTCGGCAACCTGGCTATCGACAGGCTGCACCGGTTCGGCGGGCTGGATGACCGTCGTCTCGGCCGGCGCCTGCGTCGCCAAAATCTGCGGCTGC
Source organism: Rhizobium sp. AB2/73 (assembly GCF_020871915.1). Taxonomy (NCBI): domain Bacteria; kingdom Pseudomonadati; phylum Pseudomonadota; class Alphaproteobacteria; order Hyphomicrobiales; family Rhizobiaceae; genus Rhizobium; species Rhizobium sp. AB2/73. Next base: position 2,347,073 of record NZ_CP067071.1, read on the forward strand.
TCGGGTGCGACTGCCATAGGCTGGGTCTGCTCCACGGGCTCAACGGACTCGGCTGTTTGCGCCTGCTGCGTTTCCACCGTCTGCGGCTGGACGACGTCAGGCTGCAGCGGCTGCGTCTGTTCCGCCGCCATTTCAGTCGGTTGTACCGTCTGCGGCTGCACGGCCTCCGCGGCCACCTGCTCCGGCTCGGACTGCGGATTTTCCTCGCCCGTAGCCATCTGATCGGCATCGGAATTGCCGATCATGATGACGCTGACGGTATCGCCCGCCTCTTCCTGCGCGTCCTCGGGCGTGGCGACGAAGGTAAAAAGCAGCACGACAACGATAACGGCATGAAGCAGGCAGGATCCCACACCGGAGAAGACCAGCGACGTCTTGCGTCCGGCAACTGTTTCTCGCGTCCTCTCAGGCAGCGCGTCCATCGGCAGATGCTCCGCCATCTCAACCGGGGCAGCTTCGCTCGGATGCTCCGGATAAGGACTGATCTGCGTGAAACGGCTGTAATGCGCCACGGCTTCGGCAGCCGGCGGTCGCGGCACCCCCTCGAGGCCCGCCAATTCATGGCCGGGCAGCACGCTCGGATAGTTGTCATTCATGCCGCCATCCGCGCGGCGTGCGATGGAAACTTTCGCCGAGCGCATTGCCATGGCTTCAGCCTTCGAAAGGAACAGATGTCTGCGAGCGCGTGATTAGAGCGGCCTTGCATTCGCCGGCCGCCGGACCGTCACAGACCGGCGTGTCATTGATGATGATGCGGGAGACCGTTTCGCACTTGACGCCCGGCATATCGAATTGCCGCACTCGCTTCTTGCCGAGCGGCAGGTCGCGGAAATCAAGCACGGTAACCCGGTCGACGGCATTCTTGTCGTTGAAGAAAGCGAGTTCGAAGGAGATCTTGTTGATCGGGGTTGCCATGTCGTTTTCGGCAACAAAGGTCATCATGCATCCCTTCTGCGAAGGAGCCAGCGCATTCAACTCGACATTAAGCTTATGGGACGCCGTTGGAGCAGGCGCCGCCGCTGTCGCATCCTGGGCGAAAGCAGGAGCGGAAGATGCCGCGGCGAACACACCCGCAGCAGCGAGCGCCAAGATGGTTTTCATCAGCATCGACATCTCTCCTGAATATGTTTGACGCGTGTCCGCTCGGCCAACGGCCCCAGCGTGTAGCATCGAAATTTTTAAACTTGACTTTGCTAGTCTCCTATTGCGTCTTTATGAAACCATGAGTATGAGAGTCAAGATAAATTTGGCCGCACGACGGTTCGGCCCCCGATGAATTTTCAGGCAAAACTAAACAGGATGATTGCTGAGAAGACCCCTACGCCGCCGGTGCAGTGCACGGCCGCACCGCAGGTAAGAATTGTCGAGAGCACGGATATTTTCCGGGGCCAGACCGAAATCATGATCAAGCACGAGGGCGTCATCTACCGCATGAAGATTACGCGCCAAGGCAAGCTGATACTCAACAAATAGGCATGACAAATGACTAAGACGACCCGACCGACCCCCGCCGAAATTCGCGCTTTCCGCGCGGAGAACCCGAAGATGCGCGAGCGCGATATCGCCGCCCGCCTCGAGATTTCCGAAGCGGCGCTCGTGGCCGCCGAAGTCGGCATTTCCGCCATCCGCATCGATGCTAGCGTTGATCGCTTCCTGGAGCGGATTGCCTCGCTTGGCGAGATCATGGCGCTGTCGCGCAATGAAAGCGCCGTGCATGAGAAAATCGGCGTTTATGAGAACATGAAATTCGGCGCCCAGGCGGCGATCGTACTCGGCGAGAATATCGACCTGCGCATCTTTCCGAAGCGTTGGGTGCATGGCTTTGCCGTCACCAAGACCGATGGCGATCAGAAGAGGCTCAGCCTGCAGTTCTTCGACAAGGCCGGCGATGCCGTTCACAAGGTGCATCTGCGCCCCGATTCGAATGTCGAAGCCTATCACGCCATGGTCTCGGAACTGCGCATCGAGGACCAGTCGCAGGAATTCACGGAGGATCGTTCCGGTTACGACAATGGGGCGACGGATGGCGATGTCAGCCGCGACGAGCTGCGTGACCACTGGAGCCGGATGACGGATACGCACGAATTCTTCGGCATGCTGAAGAAGCTGAAGATCGGCCGCCAGGAAGCGATCCGCACAGTCGGCGACGATTATGCGTGGAAGCTGGACGCCGGCGCTGTTGCGGAGATGATGCACGCCTGCGTGCGCGAGGGCCTGCCGATCATGTGCTTCGTTGCCAATGAGGGAACGGTGCAGATCCACTCCGGCCCGATCCATAACGTGCAGACCATGGGTCCCTGGATCAACGTCATGGACCCGACCTTCCATCTCCATCTGCGGCTGGATCACATCGCCGAGACCTGGGCCGTGCGCAAGCCGACCAAGGACGGCCATGTCACCTCGCTCGAGGCCTACAACGCCCAAGGCGAGATGATTATCCAGTTCTTCGGTAAGCGGAAGGAAGGTTTCGATGAGCGCCCCGATTGGCGCGCCATCCTGGAGAGCCTGGCGAGATCAGGCACCAGCGTTGCCGCGTGAGAGATGGTTCCATGACGATGTTTAAGAACTTGAAGCGCATCAGGCCGTGGGAAGCCGCCCTGACCGTGATGGTAATGGCCCTGCCTCTCGTGCCGGCCAACTCGATCGCAGGCCTCGGCAGTTTCGTGCGCCATGCGCATGCCGCCGAAACGGCCAAGACGCCGGATACGTCGCGCCTCGTCTCCATTGGCGGCGATGTAACAGAGATCGTCTATGCGCTCGGCGAGGAAAAGCGGCTCATCGCCCGCGATTCCACCAGCCTTTATCCGAAGGAAGCGACCAAGCTTCCCGATGTCGGCTATATGCGCGCGCTGTCGCCGGAAGGCATTCTGGCCGTCAATCCAACCGCCATCATTGCCGTCGAAGGCTCCGGCCCGCCGGAAGCGCTGGCCGTGTTGCGCAATGCCAGCCTGCCCTTCGAGACCGTGCCGCAAACCTACAATCGCGATGGCATTCTGAAGAAGATCGAAGTCGTCGGCGCGCTGCTTGGCGTGCCGGACAAGGCCAAGGCCCTGGAAGCCAGGGTCGCCGCCGATCTCGACACTGCCATCAATGATTCCGCCAAGCGCCCGGAGGCCGAGCGCAAGCGCGTCCTTTTCGTGCTCAGCAACCAGAACGGCAAGATCATGGCCTCGGGCAGCAATACGGCCGCCGACGGCATTATCAAGCTCACCGGCGCCACCAACGCGATCAGCGGCTTCTCCGGCTACAAGTCGGTGACGGATGAAGCCATCATCGAAGCCAAGCCGGACGTGATCCTGATCATGGATCGCGAAGGGCCGCTGTCGATGTCGAACGAAGACCTCCTGAAGCAGCCGGCCATTTCGCTGACGCCGGCCGCGAGCCACAAGGCGATCGTGCGCATGGACGGCCTGCACCTGCTCGGCTTCGGACCACGCACGGCCAGCGCCATTCGCGAGCTGAACGCAGCGATCTACGGAGGCTGACGTGGCATTCAACGATGCCATGGCCGGGCTGAAGCAGATGTCGCAAACAACGGCACGCCGACGCGAGGGGGATCGCAGCACGCTTGCGATCTTCGTCATCGCCAGCCTCGTAGTGGTTTCGGCAACGGCCTTTCTGTTTTCGATCACGACAGGGGCGTCGAATGCTTCGGTCATCGATGTCGTAACGGGCATACTGACCGGCAGCATGGAAAGCACGCTTAGCATCCGCGACCGCATCATCATTTTCGAGATCCGGCTGCCCCGCGCCGTCCTCGGCTTCCTGATCGGCGGCGGACTGGCGGTTTCGGGTGCTGTCATGCAGGGCCTTTTCCGCAATCCGCTGGCCGATCCCGGCCTGATCGGCGTATCTGCCGGTTCCAGCCTCGGCGCCGTTGCCATGATCGTCCTCGGCGCAGGCGCGCTTGCCCCTCTCGCGCATCTCTTCGGGATCTTTTCCCTGCCGATCGCCGCCTTCACTGGCGGTCTGGCAACGACGATATTGCTTTATAAGGTTGCGACCCGGTACGGGCAGACATCGATCGCGACCATGCTGCTGGCCGGCATCGCGCTCGGTTCGCTTGCCCTGGCGGCAACCGGAATCCTAATCTACGTGGCCGACGACCGGCAGTTGCGCGACCTGACCTTCTGGAGCATGGGATCGCTGGCGGGCTCGACCTGGAGCAAGGTCGCAGGTGCCGGCCCGATCATCGTCCTTTCGCTTCTGCCCCTTCCCTTCATGGCGCGCGGGCTGAATGCGCTGACGCTCGGCGAGGCGGCGGCTTTCCACATGGGGATATCGGTGCAGCGGCTGAAGAATATCGCCATCGTCAGCGTTGCTGCGGCGGTTGGCGCCTCCGTCGCCGTCAGCGGCGGCATAGGCTTCGTCGGTATCGTCGTACCGCATATCCTGCGCATGGTCATCGGCCCCGACCATCGTTTCCTGCTGCCGGCCTCAGCGCTGCTGGGCGGTTCGCTGCTGGTCGCTGCCGATGTGGTTGCCCGCACTATCGTTTCTCCGGCTGAATTGCCGATCGGCATTCTGACGGCCGGTGTTGGCGGTCCCTTCTTCCTGTGGATGCTGCTCAGACAGCGCTCGCGCCTCAGCCTGTGAGTTCGCGATGATCGATGTTTCCAATCTGAGCGTCCGGCTTGCCGGCAAACCGGTCCTGCAGGATATATCCTTCACAGCCGAAGCCGGCACGCTGACCGCCATTTGCGGGCCGAACGGCTCCGGCAAAACCACGACGATGAAAGCCATCTCAGGCGAGCTCGCCTATAGCGGCGGCATCCATATGAACGGTGTTGAAATCAAGACCCTGGAGCCATGGCAGCTTGCTGAAATGCGCGGCGTCCTGCCCCAAGCAAGCTCGATATCCTTCCCCTTCACCGTCCGCGAGATCGTGCGCATGGGCCTGACCAGCGGCCGCAACAGCCATCCCGAGCAAGCCGACCGTATCGCGACGGAGGCGCTTGCAGCTGTCGATCTCGACGGTTTCGAAGGCCGCTTCTATCAGGAGCTTTCCGGCGGCGAACAGCAACGTGTCCAGCTCGCGCGCGTGCTCTGCCAGATTTCCGAGCCTGTCATTGACGGCAAGCCTCGCTGGCTGCTGCTCGACGAACCTGTTTCCAGCCTCGACATCAGCCATCAGCTCACCATCATGGCGCTTGCACGGCAATTCTGCCGGCGTGGCGGCGGCGTCATCGCCGTCATGCACGATCTCAACCTGACCGCGCTTTTTGCCGACCGGATGGTCCTGATCAAGAACGGTCGGCTGCAGGCCACGGGATCGATCAAGGACGTGTTGACGGACCAGCACCTGCAGCATGTCTTCGGCTGCAACCTGCGCGTCAACCGCGTTCCCTCCGACGGTGCTCCCTTCGTTCTCGCCCACAGCGCACTTCCGGACTGAGGCCGGACCTCCGCATATCCGGAACTTTTTGTTGCATCCGCGCGTTGAGATGACGCGGTCGGAATAGATGTTCCGAGCGTGCAATGTTCTGGTGCGTCGGAGAATTCCGATCATCACGAAAACAGGTGCCCCAAGGGACGCCCAAGCGAAAGGGAGCTGAACATGGCCACATCCTTCCTCCATTCGACGCGCGGCAAGCGCAATGGCGGCAGCCTTCATGATGTCGAAGCAACCATCGAAGAACAGATCGACTCGCTGCGCGAAGAAGTTGCGGCCTTTGCCAAGCTGATCGGCGAGAATGGCGCAAAGCAAGGCAAGAAATGGCGCGCAAGCGCCGAGTCGGGACTGGATGACCTCGCAGTCCGCGGTGAAGAATTGCTGCACGATTTGCAGCGCGGCTATGCAAGGGGCTCGCGTGAAGTGCGCAGAACCGTACGCCAGCATCCCGTCGCCACCATCGGCGCGGCTGCAGCCTTCGGCCTTGCCGTTGCCCTGCTTCTGTCTCGCCGCTAGGGTGGCGGGATGATCTCTCCGATCCTCGGCCTGCTGCTGTCAGGCACATTCAACCGTACCGTTGCGCGGACCAAGCGCAACGGTCTTTTCATTGCCATTGCCGTCCTCCTGCTGCTGACGGCCTATGCCTTCGCCCTGATCGCGGCTGCCATCTGGCTTGCGACGATCTACGGTGCTGCTGTTTCGGCGCTGCTGATAGCGGCAGGCGCGCTCTTGCTCGGCCTGATCGTGCTCGTCATCATGGCAATCATCGACAAGCAGGAACAGCGCAGAGCCCGCGAACGCCGACTGGCAATGGAATCGATAGCAGCCGCTGTCGTCGGCCTCGTACGCAAGCAGCCGCTGATGACCGTCGCCGTTGCTGCTGCCCTCCTCTTCGGCAACCTGTTTTCGTCGAGCGACGAAGACGATTGAGCCGCTGGGACGTGACGCACGGAAGCGCCGCGACTGAAAAAAGAGAAGCTGTACGGATTGTTAAATGAAAAGCCCGGTCGGAGTAAACTGACCCCCGAAAGTTGGACACAACCTTCAGGGCAGTTCAGAGGACCGGGCTTTTGTCAGAAAGCGAATGCCTTGGAAGTCAGCGGCGCCGATGTAGCATCCGGGCCGAAATCGGCCTCACCGGAAATATCCAACAGTTCCTGCAGCCGCTGGCGCGCGCGGTTGACGCGGCTCTTGATGGTGCCGACTGCGCAGCCGCAAATCTCGGCTGCCTCCTCATAGGAAAATCCGGATGCGCCCACCAGGATGATGGCTTCGCGCTGATCGGGCGGCAGCTGGTCCAATGCCTTGCGGAAGTCCTGCAGGTCGACGGCGCCATATTGCGAGGGATGTGTCGCCATCGATTCGGTGAATACGCCGTCGCTATCCTGGACTTCACGGCCGCTCTTGCGCATCTGGCTGTAAAGCTCGTTGCGCAGGATGGTGAAGAGCCAGGCCTTCATATTGGTGCCCATCTCGAAATGGTCCTGCTTCGCCCAGGCCTTCATGATCGTGTCCTGAACGAGATCGTCGGCTCGATCGTGGCGGCCGGTCAGAGAAATGGCAAAGGCTCGAAGACTCGGGAGGGCGGAGAGAAGTTCGCGCTTGAAGCTCGTTTGCGTTTCCATGGCGCCACCTCCTATTCGGAGACCTTTGCGGAGGCCAAGCGTTCGGCTTGATCGAGCTTCTCCAAAAGATCCAGGAAGCGATCAGGAATCGCTTCGTCCTGCATGGCGGCATAGAACGAACGGAGCCGGTTGCCGATCTGATTATTGGGGTCGAGGATATCCATCGCACGCAGGTCCGATGCCTTCTTGTCTGCGTCCTCATGATTCTGGATGGTCATTTGGCCTGCTCGCTTCTCAATTGTCTCGCGTTCATGGATAAGGCGCGCCCTTGCCTCCCCGTTTGGGAGAGCGGTTGACCTCATTCAAAACAGTTGCCTAACGAATCGTAAAGGTTGAGGTCGTCCGATTGTAAGCATTGTAATGCGACTGCCTAAAAAAAGTTCCGACAAAGAGGAACTTTTTTACTCAACTGACGTTTGTTAGTCATTGCGGCCTCTGGGCTGTATTTAATTAGAATTTGATAAAGGCGGGAGCCATTGATGACACTTTCCACACGCATTGCGCCGCATCTTCCGTATTTGCGGCGTTATTCACGTGCTTTGACCGGAACGCAGACGTCGGGGGACGCCTATGTTGCTGCGGTTTTGGAAGCCATCATCGCCGACATATCCATCTTTCCGGACACCGACAGCGACCGTGTCGCACTCTATAAACTGTTCACGAAGCTGTTCGGTTCCGTGACACTTCAGATTCCTGAACCGGCCTCTCCTTTCGCCTGGGAACAGCGCGCATCCGTAAACCTTTCCAAGGTCTCGCCACTTGCGCGTCAGGCTTTCCTGCTCGCATCTGTCGAAAGTTTCCGCCTCGGCGAGATAGCCGATATTCTCGATGTCTCCGAAAGCGATGCCATGCACCTCCTCGATACCGCCTCCCAGGAAATCTCGCGCCAGGTGGCAACGGATATCATGATCATCGAGGACGAGCCGCTGATCGCGATGGATATCGAGCAGATGGTGGAAAGCCTCGGGCACCGCGTCACCGGCATTGCCCGCACCCACGCCGAAGCCGTCGCTCTTTATAATGCGACGAAGCCGAGCATGGTGCTTGCCGACATCCAGCTCGCCGATGGTAGTTCGGGCATCGATGCAGTCAACGACATCCTCAAAACCGCCAGCATCCCGGTCATCTTCATCACCGCTTTCCCCGAGCGGTTGCTGACCGGCGAGCGGCCGGAGCCGACCTTCCTCGTGACCAAGCCTTTCAATCCGGACATGGTGAAGGCTCTCATCAGCCAGGCACTCTTCTTTAACGAAACCACAAAGGTGGCCGCCTGATTCAAGTGAAAACCCCGTGGCGGAACAAAGACTTTAACCGGGCGTTCGAGTTTGAAACGGCCGGTTTACCGACTGTTATCCGGGGCGATTCTATAGGTCGGTTCAAGTTGTTACGAGTGAGAATGCCCTATCGGCGGGGTTCTCGAAATGCGTGTGAAAGGCAAGCCGGTGAATACGTCTGAACCATTACCCGGCGCGCCTTTGAGTTTGGAAGGCAAAGCCGCTCTGATGGAGCGGGCGCTTGCGAGCGCCAGTGTGTCCATCCTGTTCCAGGATGTAAATCTTTTGATCCGTTATGCCGACAATCTGCCGGACCATCTGCAGTCGTCAGTCGTCATGGGCGGCAATGACTCGCATCTCTTTGGAGAAAAGGATGGCGAGCACCTTTTGCGTCTGAAACGGGGCGTGCTCGAAAGCGGCAAGCCAGCAACCGCCGAGGTTGAGATCGCCAGCGGCGACGGCGCACGGATCTACGAGCTGAAAATGGAACGCATCGGCGGGCGCAAGCCGCAAGGCGTGCTGTCCGTCATCTCCGAAATCACCGAGAGCCGCCACCGTGAAAAAGTGCTGAAGTCGCTGCTGCGCGAACTGTCGCACCGCTCCAAGAACCTGCTCGCCATCATTCAGGGCATCGCCACGCAGACCGCCCGCCACACGCTTTCCGTCGACAATTTCCTCATCAAGTTCCGCGGTCGCCTGCAATCCCTGTCGAATTCGCAGGATCTCATCACGGATTCCAGCTGGCGGGGGGCCTATCTCTTCGAACTGGCAGAAAAGCAGTTCGCACCCTATTGGCCGGATGCCGGCGTACCCATGCCGATCTACGGCATCAATGCCCATCTGACGCCCAATGCCGCCGTGCATCTGGGCCTTGCCTTGCACGAACTCATCGTCAATTCCGCATCGCACGGCGCCATCTCGACGGGCGCAACCAGCATCACGCTGAACTGCAGAGAAGCCGAACTGGATGGCAAGAAGGCGATCGAAGTCGCCTGGTCGGAGCGATTCTATTCCCCCTCCGATCACGAGTTTGAAGATAACAGCTTCAGCCGCACCGTGCTCGAGCGCGTCGTACCCACGTCCATGAACGGCCGTGCCGACTTCGCCGTTGACGACGGCAGCATCGGCTATCGGATCACCATTCCTGAAACTGAATATGAAATCCTAAGACGCCGCTAGCGGCCGGCGGGAGCACAATAAAGCAGCCAGTGCGAGGGCGGCGCACTGGCTGCTTTGCACTCATCGGGAGGGGACCGTGAGTAGAGTCCTGAGACGTATTGGGCGTGCATCAGGAGATGCGATCATCATCAGGACATCGACATAACGATGCTGCAAAGCCTTGGTTCCACCCAGATCCAAAAAATTTCATCAGCTTTTTACATTTCAGCACAACCTCTGACATGGCGTCCCTTCAGTCGCAGACAGGCGCTCGCAGTCATTGTCAGGCCCCAAGCCTTTCCGAACCGCCTGCGGAAAAGAAGAAAAACGTTTTATATCATATACTTAAGATAAGAACTCCAGTGATCGAAAATGTTCTCATCCCCCCCACAGCAGGGCGTATCGAAGCACGCCTTGCGATAAAAATTTACCGTTTGATAAATTTTTTAAGCTGAGTTACCGTTCCAGTACTAGCCGTTTACTATAAGAGGGAACTTCAATGGGACGACTGGAAACTGGGATTCATAAAGGCAGACTCACGCCTGCCGAATATGATGCAAACTTTTCCGATCTTCACCCGCGTCTCACCAAGCATGAGGCGCTGGTCGCATCCGACCGCTGTTATTTCTGCTACGACGCGCCGTGCATGACGGCCTGTCCCACCTCCATCGACATTCCGATGTTCATCCGCCAGATCTCGACGGGTAATCCGATCGGCTCGGCGAAAACGATCTTCGACCAGAACATCCTTGGTGGCATGTGCGCCCGCGTCTGTCCCACCGAACAGCTCTGTGAGCAGGCTTGCGTGCGCAATACTGCCGAAGAGCGCCCGGTAGAGATTGGCCGGCTGCAGCGCTATGCGACCGATACGGCGATGGCTGAGAACAAGCAGTTCTATACGCGGGCCGCTTCCACCGGCAAGAAGATCGCCGTCGTTGGCGCCGGGCCGGCCGGCCTTGCCTGCGCGCATCGTCTTGCCGTCAAGGGTCACGACGTCACCATCTTCGATGCCCGCGAGAAGGCCGGCGGCCTGAACGAATACGGCATCGCAACCTACAAGGCGGTCGACGATTTCGCTCAGAAGGAAGTCGACTATGTGCTCGCCATCGGCGGTATCGAGGTGAAGAACGGCCAGGCGCTCGGCCGCGATTTCAGCCTTTCCGACCTCTCTCAGCAATATGACGCCGTCTTCCTCGGCCTCGGCCTTGCCGGCGTCAACGCGCTGCGGGCCGAAGGCGAGGATCTCGAGGGCGTCGCTGATGCCGTTGCGTACATCGCCGAACTGCGCCAGGCTGGTAACAAGGCCGATATCGCCATCGGCCGCCGCGTCGTCGTTCTCGGCGGCGGCATGACCGCGATCGACGCAGCCGTGCAGGCAAAACTGCTTGGCGCCGAAGAGGTGACGATCTGCTATCGCCGCGGCAAGGAACACATGAACGCCTCGGAATTCGAGCAGGATCTGGCCTCCTCCAAGGGCGTCATCATCCGCCATTGGCTCGCGCCGAAGCGCATCCTTGACAAGGACGGCAAGGTCGCCGGCATCGAGGTCGAATACACCGAACTGCGTGACGGCAAGCTCGTTGGCACCGGCGATGTCGGCGTCATTGCCGCCGACCAGATCTTCAAGGCTATCGGTCAGACGTTCGAGGCTTCAGGCCTCGGCGCGCTGAGCATGGAATCCGGCCGTATCGCCATTGATGGCGAAGGCCGCACCTCGATCGAAGGCGTATGGGCCGGCGGCGACTGCGTGCTTGGCGGCGATGACCTGACGGTCTCGGCCGTGGCACAGGGTCGCGACGCGGCCGAATCCATCAACCGTGCGCTCGCTGCCGCCATGCCGGCCGCTGCAGTCGCCTGAAAGGAGAACCGAAATGGCTGATCTCCGCAATAATTTCGTTGGCATCAAGTCTCCAAACCCGTTCTGGCTGGCTTCCGCGCCGCCGACCGACAAGGCCTATAACGTCGAGCGCGCCTTCAAGGCGGGCTGGGGCGGCGTCGTCTGGAAGACGCTCGGCGAAGAAGGACCGCCAGTCGTCAACGTCAACGGCCCGCGATACGGCGCGATCTGGGGTGCCGACCGCCGTCTGCTCGGTCTCAACAACATCGAACTGATTACCGACCGCGACCTCTACACCAACCTGCGCGAAATGAAGCAGGTGAAGAAGAACTGGCCGGATCGCGCGTTGATCGCCTCGATCATGGTCCCCTGCGTCGAGGATGCCTGGAAGGCGATCCTGCCGCTGGTCGAGGAAACGGAAGCAGACGGCATCGAACTCAATTTCGGCTGTCCCCACGGCATGTCCGAGCGCGGTATGGGTTCCGCGGTCGGACAGGTGCCGGAATATATCGAAATGGTCGTGCGCTGGTGCAAGCAGTACACGCGCATGCCGGTCATCACCAAGCTGACGCCGAATATCACTGATATCCGCAAGCCCGCCCGCGCCGCCAAGGCCGGGGGCACGGATGCCGTGTCGCTGATCAATACGATCAACTCGATCGTCTCGGTCGATCTCGACAATTTCGCTCCGAACCCGACTGTCGGCGGCAAGGGCAGCCATGGGGGCTATTGCGGCCCGGCGGTGAAGCCGATCGCGCTCAACATGGTGGCCGAGATCGCCCGCGATCCGGAAACCTATGGCCTGCCGATCTCAGGCATCGGCGGCATCACCACCTGGCGCGATGCGGCGGAATTCCTCGCGCTCGGCGCCGGCAACGTGCAGGTCTGCACCGCGGCCATGACCTATGGCTTCAAGATCGTCGAGGAGATGATCACGGGCCTTTCCGACTGGATGGACGAGAAGGGCCACCGCAGCCTGGACGACATCATCGCCCGCGCCGTGCCGAATGTCTCCGACTGGCAGTATCTCAACCTCAACTATATCGCCAAGGCGAAGATCGACCAGGATGCCTGCATCAAGTGCGGCCGCTGTCACATCGCCTGCGAGGACACCTCGCATCAGGCGATCACCAACATGGTCGATGGCGTCAGGCGCTTTGAGGTGATGGAAGAGGAATGCGTCGGCTGCAATCTGTGCGTCAACGTTTGCCCGGTCGAGAACTGCATCACCATGGAAGAGCTACCGGCTGGCAGCCTCGACAAGCGCACCGGCAAGATCGTCGATCCGAACTATGCCAACTGGACGACGCATCCGAACAATCCGATGGCGCGTCAGGCGGCAGAATAACGGTAAAGTCTGTAAGCATTCAAAAGGCGGCCGCGGCTTGCTGCGGTCGCCTATTATTTTAGGCGCAATCCTCCGAAGGATCGCCTCGCCGCTCAGTCCTGACGAATTCGAAGCCCGTCGACGAAAAGCTGTTCCAGATAGCGGGCAGCATCCTCGAAACGTCCCTCGCCCGAATGCTCGTCGCCAAGCACAGCGCGCACTTGTACGTCGAAATCCGCATAATGCTGTGTGGTCGACCAGATCGAAAAGATCAGGTGATAGGGATCGCATTTGGCGATCTTGCCGGCTTTTGCCCAGGCGCGGATGACCTCGGCCTTCTCGTCCACGAGCGCCTTCAGCGGCCCACGCAGCTCGTCCTCAACATGCGGCGCGCCCTGCAGCATTTCATTGGCAAAAAGCCGGCTTTCGCGGGGAAAATCGCGGGCCATCTCGAGCTTGCGCCGGATATAGGAACGGATCTCGCTTTCGGGGTTGCCATTGGCATCGAAAGCGCGCAGCGGCTCCAGCCAGGTAAACAGCACCCGGTCGATCAAGGCCCGGTGCATAGCCTCCTTGGTGCGGAAATAGTAGAGCAGATTGGGCTTTGACATGCCGGCAACTTCGGCGATCTGATCGATGGTCGAGCCGCGGAAACCGCTGACGGAAAATACGTCCAGCGCGGCTTCCAATATGATTTCCTCTTTCTCTTCCTGGATACGGGTGCGGCGCTGCGTCCTGGCGGCTCTGGGAATGGCCATGTCTGCTCTGTTTCTCCTTGAAATCCAAGCCTTTCGGCCGAGCTCTCATTCACCCTGTCGATGCATCTGATTTAGGCAATCGCCTGAAATTTTATCGGAATTTTTCGTGCTTTTCGTCTTGAGCCGCGCCACGGAAGTTGTAATGTTTACCAATCGGTCAAATTATCGGTCAGATGTTCCTTAAAGGCAACTGGCGATTTTCCGGGCAAGAAAAACAAGACGGCGCTCGGGAATTTGGAATAAGACCAACGGGAACAATTTTGGGCACGCACCTTGCATGCCCCAGGACAAACAGGTGAGGATTGCATCATGGTGGCAGCGCCAGGAGAAAACATGCGTATCAATGGCGACCGCCTTTGGGATACGCTGATGGACATGGCGAAGATCGGCCCCGGCATTGCGGGCGGCAACAATCGTCAAACGCTGACCGATGCCGACGCCGAAGGACGCAGCCTTTTCAGGAGCTGGTGCGACAAGGCCGGCATGACTGTCGGCGTCGACAAGATGGGCACGATGTTCGCGACCCGTGCCGGCACTGACCCGGATGCGCTGCCCGTCTATGTCGGCTCGCATCTCGATACCCAGCCGACCGGCGGCAAATATGACGGCGTCCTCGGCGTGCTCGCCGCGCTGGAAGTCGTGCGAACGATGAACGACCTTGGCATCAAGACCAAGCATCCGATCGTCGTCACCAACTGGGCGAACGAGGAAGGTGCGCGCTTTGCGCCCGCAATGCTCGCCTCCGGCGTCTTTGCCGGCGTGCATACGCTCGACTATGCCTATGGCCGCAAGGATCCCGAGGGCAAGACCTACGGTGATGAACTGAAGCGCATCGGCTGGCTCGGCGACGAAGAGGTCGGCGCCCGCAAGATGCACGCCTATTTCGAATACCACATCGAACAAGGCCCGATCCTCGAAGCCGAGAACAAGACCATCGGTGTCGTCACGCACTGTCAGGGCCTTTGGTGGCTGGAATTCACGCTGACCGGCAAGGAAGCGCATACAGGCTCGACGCCGATGGCGATGCGCGTCAACGCCGGCCTCGCTATGTCGCGGATCGTCGAGATGGTGCAGAGCGTCGCCATGGAAAACCAGCCGGGCGCCGTCGGCGGCGTCGGCCAGGTCTTCTTCTCGCCCAATTCGCGCAACGTCCTGCCCGGCAAGGTGGTCTTTACCGTCGACATCCGCACGCCGGACAAGGAAAAGCTCGACCGCATGCGTACGAAGATCGAAGCGCAGGCACAGGAGATTTGCGATGCTCTTGGCGTCGGCTGCTCGGTCGAAGCCATCGGCCATTTCGAGCCGGTCACCTTCGATCCCAAGCTCGTCACGTCAGTGCGTAACGCGGCTGAAAAACTCGGCTACAGCCACATGAACATCATCTCCGGCGCCGGTCACGATGCCTGCTGGGCCGCCAAGGTCGCTCCCGCCACCATGGTCATGTGCCCCTGCGTCGGCGGCCTCTCCCATAACGAGGCTGAAGAAATCTCCAAGGAATGGGCAACCGCCGGAGCGGATGTGCTGTTCCACGCAGTCGTTGAGACGGCGGAGATCGTGGCTTGATCATGGCTCACGCCCGGCCATCCCCCTCATCCGCCCTTCGGGCACCTTCTCCCCTCAGGGAGAAGGGGGAATTCACTGCAGCTTTCGGTTTCAGATTCTCGACTTTGGCTGAAAAGCTGTTGTCTAATCGGCAAGGTGCAACAGAAATTCCCTTCTCCCCTCGGGGAGAAGGTGCCCAAAGGGCGGATGAGGGGGCACTACCGATGCCGGACAACAATGACATCACCAAACGCCGCCCCGGCAAAACCCAGCAAGCCCGCCGTCTTCGAAAAACCAACACCGAGGAAGAATATCGCCTCTGGAGCGATCTGCGTGACCGCCGACTGAATGGACACAAATTTGCAAGGCAGATTCCACTCGGTCCCTATTTAGTTGATTTCCTCTGTCGCGATAAATCGCTGATCGTCGAAATCGATGGCTTCCAACATGCCGCTTCTCCGTCCGATGTGATCCGCTCGCGTTGGCTCAATACACATGGCTACTCGGTGTTGAGATTCTGGAATCATGAGATCACCAGCGAGCGCCGGGCGGTTTTGGAAACAGTTCTCGCTGCTCTCGAGGGACAGATCTTCGAAAGAGACGACGTTCTGCGCTTCTATCCTGCGATCCAGCTGACGGAGCATGGCGGTAAATGATGTATTCGAATCATACCCCCTCATCCGCCCTTCGGGCCCCTTCTTCCCGAGAGGAGAAGGGGCTTCCCTCCGTTGCGCCATCTTTCTCAACAAACCGCGGACACAATCAGAAATTGTGTTGCACCAAAGGCTCGCCACACCTCTCCTTCTCCCCTCGGGGAGAAGGTGACCCGAAGGGTCGGATGAGGGGGCGCCACGGATGCCAGACTCTTAAAAACAGGGAACAGACACCATGAGCACAGTCATCAAGGGTGGAACCATCGTCACGGCCGACCTGACCTATAAGGCGGATGTGAAGATCGAAGGCGGCAAGATCGTCGAAATCGGGCAGAACCTCTCCGGCAGCGAAGTGCTGGATGCCACAGGCTGTTATGTCATGCCTGGCGGCATCGATCCGCACACCCATCTCGAAATGCCGTTCATGGGCACCTATTCCTCTGACGATTTCGAGAGCGGCACCCGCGCGGCCCTTGCCGGCGGCACGACGATGGTGGTGGATTTTGCGCTCCCCTCGCCCGGCCAGTCGCTGCTCGAGGCGCTGACCATGTGGGACAACAAGTCCACCCGCGCGACCTGCGACTATTCCTTCCACATGGCGATCACCTGGTGGGGCGAACAGGTCTTCAACGAGATGGAAACCGTCGTCCGCGAGAAGGGCATCAACACCTTCAAGCACTTCATGGCCTATAAGGGCGCGCTGATGGTGGATGACGACGAGATGTTCTCCTCCTTCCAGCGCTGCGCCGAGCTCGGCGCTTTGCCGCTCGTCCACGCCGAAAACGGCGATGTGGTCGCGCAGATGCAGGCAAAGCTGCTGGCCGAAGGCAATAACGGCCCGGAAGCGCATGCCTATTCGCGCCCGGCGGAAGTCGAAGGCGAGGCAACGAACCGCGCTATCATGATTGCCGATATGGCGGGCTCGCCCGTCTATATCGTCCATACCTCTTGCGAACAGGCGCATGAAGCCATCCGCCGCGCCCGCCAGAAGGGCATGCGCGTCTATGGCGAGCCGCTAATCCAGCACCTGACGCTCGACGAAAGCGAATATGCCAACCCGGATTGGGACCATGCCGCCCGCCGCGTCATGTCGCCGCCCTTCCGCAACAAGCAGCATCAGGACAGCCTCTGGGCCGGCCTCGCCTCCGGCTCGTTGCAGGTGGTCGCGACCGACCACTGCGCCTTTACGACCGAGCAGAAGCGCTTCGGCCTCAACGACTTCACCAAGATCCCGAACGGAACCGGCGGCCTTGAAGACCGCATGCCGATGCTCTGGACTCATGGCGTCAGCACCGGTCGCCTGACCATGAACGAGTTCGTCGCCGTCACATCGACCAACATCGCCAAGATCCTCAACGTCTATCCGAAGAAGGGCGCGATCCTTGTAGGCGCCGATGCCGATATCGTCGTCTGGGACCCGAAGCGCTCGAAGACCATCGCCGCCAAGACGCAACAATCGGCGATCGATTACAACGTCTTCGAGGGCAAGGAAGTGACCGGCCTGCCGCGCTATACACTGACGCGCGGCGTCGTCGCCATCGAGGAAGGCACGGTCAAGACCAGGGAAGGCCACGGCGAGTTCGTCAAGCGCGATCCCTTCACCGCCGTCAACCGTGCGCTTTCTACCTGGAAAGAAATCACCGCACCGCGCAAGGTGCAGCGTAGCGGCATCCCCGCAAGCGGGGTATGACGCTTGGGCACGGCGCTTCGGCTCATCGGCCGTCTAAAGCAATTCCAGGAAGAGTGCGTAGCAGTTTTCCGTCCCGAATTGTATAAAAACAAAAAGATAGAGCATTT
Source organism: Rhizobium sp. AB2/73 (assembly GCF_020871915.1). Taxonomy (NCBI): domain Bacteria; kingdom Pseudomonadati; phylum Pseudomonadota; class Alphaproteobacteria; order Hyphomicrobiales; family Rhizobiaceae; genus Rhizobium; species Rhizobium sp. AB2/73. The sequence continues at coordinate 2,364,436 of NZ_CP067071.1, forward strand.
TCGCAATTCGAAGAAAAGCGAAACGGCTCTAGCGCGGCACATGTCGCTCCAGATCCGGCAGCAAGACCACGCTTTCCTGCTCGTTCGGATCGGTGCGGGCGATGACCGCTGTCGCCGGCCGGTCGCTCAAGTTCGCGGGAAGATGCGGGACGCCGGCCGGAATATAGAACATCTCGCCCTCGCGCACGATGACATGCTCTTCCAGCTGGTCGCCGAACCAGCAATGCGTCTCTCCGGAAATCGCGTAGATCGCCGTCTCATGCGAGGCGTGAAGATGCGCCTTGGCGCGGGCACCCGGCGGGATGGTCAGAAGATGCATGCAAATCCCCGTCGAGCCCACTGTCTCGGCGGCAATCCCTTCGAAATAGCTGAGGCCCTGTTTTCCGGCATAGGTGCTGCCGGGCCGGACGATACGGCAGGTGGGCTTCGATGAGACAATCATGGCATTGCTCCCCCTCTGTTCAGCAGCCCCAAGGCCTTCTCGCCTCTCCGGACTGCGGCAATGCCAAACAGGATAACACGCAATCCGCCTCAAACATGCGGCGAAAACAGGACTGGTAGGTGTTAATGACGTCATCCGCTTCCTCCGTCGTCTCTGCGCGGAATCTCTGTCTCACCTACAATACGAATGACGGGCCGGTGCATGCGCTAAGCAACGTCGATCTCGATGTTCGCAAGGGCGATTTCGTCTCCTTCATCGGCCCTTCGGGCTGTGGCAAGACCACCTTCCTGCGTGTCATTGCCGATCTCGAGCGCAAGACATCGGGCGACATCTCCGTCAACGGCATGTCGCCGGAAGAGGCGCGCAAGGCCCGCGCCTACGGCTATGTCTTCCAGGCCGCAGCCCTTTATCCCTGGCGGACGATCGAGAAGAATATCGCCCTGCCGCTTGAAATCATGGGCTATGACAAGCAGGAGCAGGCCAAGCGCATCGCCCGGACGCTGGAACTCGTCAATCTCAACGGCTTCGAGCACAAATTCCCCTGGCAGCTTTCGGGCGGCATGCAGCAACGCGCCTCCATTGCCCGCGCCTTGGCTTTCGATGCCGATCTTCTCCTGATGGACGAGCCCTTCGGTGCCCTGGACGAAATCGTCCGCGATCATTTGAACGAACAGCTTTTGAAACTCTGGAAGCAGACGAACAAGACCATTTGCTTCGTCACCCACTCCATCCCCGAAGCAGTCTATCTCTCGACGAAGATCGTGGTCATGTCGCCGCGGCCGGGCCGCGTTACCGATGTCATCGAATCGACGCTACCGACGGAGCGGCCGCTCGACATTCGCGAAACGCCGGAATTCCTGGAAATCGCCCACCGCGTCCGGGAAGGGCTGAGAGCAGGGCATAGCTATGAGGAATAGGATGATGGACGGCTCCGTCGCGCGACGGCCCCTCACCGTACCGAGCCCAAGGCAATCGCATATGGGGGCAGGTCGGTGCGGTCTTTACCTTCTCCCCTCGGGGAGAAGGTGGCCCGAAGGGTCGGATGAGGGGGTTAACCGCTTCAAAGTCATCGGCTTCCGCTTTCTTGGCAAGCCCCCTCATCCGCCTGGCGGCACCTTCTCCCCGAAGGGAGAAGGAGGTGCGCTGCAGCAGCCGCCTTCCCATGCAATTGCCGTACTGTCGGAGCCGGGAAAACAACGCCGCTCCGCAATCGGAGGAATATCATGAACCCGCAATTCCTCCTCTGGCTTGTCGGCGCGATGGCGATCTTCATCGGCGGTGCCACAGCATCGCGCGCCTATATCGCCAACAATAACGTGTTGGTACTGATCCTCGCCCTCATCCTCTACTGCATCGGCAATCTGATGATGGTGCGGCTGATGCGCGAGGGCGGGCTTGGCCTGGCGATCTCCGCTTCCTCCATAGCGCAGCTCGTCGTCGTCAATGTCATCGCCTTCATCGTCTTCGGCGAACGGCTGAGCCTGCAGCAACTTGCCGGCGTGGGTCTTGGCATCATCGCCATGATCCTCATGCTGCTTCCCGCGCAAGGGAGGGCATGAACATGGAAAAGGAACAGTTCTTCAAGCACAAGTTCCTGCCGGTTGCGACAATCATCCTGGCGATTGTCCTGCTCTGGTATGTCTTCGCCGTCATTCTCAACGCGCCGTTTCAGCGCGATCTCGACCGGCGCGGCAACGTCACCCCCACCATAGTCGAATTCATCGGCAAGACGCTGGCGCAACCGAAACCGACGCTGCCGGCTCCGCATCAGGTGGCGCAGAACGTCTTTGAAAACACTTTCCTGCGAGTGCCGACAAGCAATCGCAGCCTCGTCTACAACGCGTGGATCACGCTGGTCCCCACAGCGGTCGGCTTTGCCTTCGGCACGATCCTCGGCGTTCTCTTTGCAGTCGGCATCGTTCATCTCGTGGCGCTCGACCGCAGTCTCATGCCCTGGATCATCGCGTCGCAGACGATCCCGATTCTCGCCATCGCGCCGACGATCATCGTCGTCTTCAGTGCCCTTGGCATAGACGGGCTGATCCCGAAGGCGCTGATTTCCACCTATCTGTCGTTCTTCCCGGTCACGGTCGGCATGACGAAGGGCCTGCGCTCGCCGGAAATCATGCATCTCGATCTGATGCGCACCTATAATGCCAGCAGCTGGCAGACCTTCTGGAAGTTGCGCGTGCCGGCTTCGGTCCCCTTCCTCTTCACCTCCATGAAGGTCGCAATCGCCGCAAGTTTGGTCGGAACGATTGTCGGCGAGCTGCCGACGGGCGCGGTCGCCGGCATCGGCGCAAAACTGCTCGCAGGCTCCTACTACAGCCAGACGATCGACATATGGGCCGCTCTCGTGGCAGGCTCTGTGCTCGCAGCCGTTCTCGTGGGCATCGTCAGCATTGCTGCCCGCATCGTCGACCGTTCGATGGGAGGCAGAACGGCATGAGATCCTTTCTTTTCTCCTGGCAGGGCATTCTTGCACTTCTTCTCTGTCTTGCAGCCATCCCCGCATTGCCGCTGCTCGCAGCGGATGCCGCGGCACCCGTCAGCAGCGGAACGACCTTCGTCATCTTCATTCTGATTGCCGCGGCGGCCGCCCTTTCCTTCATGCGCCTATCTGCGGACCTGAGCGCGGCTACCCTCTTCTTCGGCGCGCATGCGGCGGCATGGCTGCTGCTGGCGGGAATTTCCGGCAATGAAGGCAAGGCGCAGCTATCCTTCTTCATTCTGATTGCCGCTTCATGGCTGCTGGCCTGGCGCTGTGTTTCCGTCCTGTCGTCGATGCGTTCGCACTCGACCGCCGGCAACTATACGCTGCGCCTGCTGATCCCGGCGATCTTTGGCATATGGATACTGATCATCTGGGAAGCCGTCACTCGCGGCGCAGGCGTCTCCCTGGTCCTTCTGCCGCCGCCAAGCGCCATCGGCGCCAGGATCGCCAATTCGATCCCAACATTATGGATCGATGTCCGCCAGACGATCCTCACCGCCGTCCTGATCGGCTATATCATCGGCTGCGCCAGCGGCTTCATCGTCGCCATTCTTGCGGACCGCTTCGCCTTCCTGCGCCGCGGCCTGCTGCCGATCGGCAATTTCGTCTCGGCCCTGCCGATCATCGGCGTCGCACCGATCATGGTCATGTGGTTCGGCTTCGATTGGCAGTCAAAAGCTGCCGTCGTCGTCATCATGACCTTCTTCCCGATGCTGGTGAATACGGTGACAGGCCTTGCCGCGGCCGGCAATATGGAACGCGACCTGATGCGCACCTACGCATCGAGCTATTGGCAGACGTTGTTCAAGCTGCGCCTGCCCGCCGCCGCCCCCTTTATTTTCAATGCGCTGAAGATCAACTCGACCCTGGCGATGATTGGTGCCATCGTGGCAGAGTTCTTCGGCACGCCAATGTCGGGCATGGGCTTTCGCATTTCAACCGAAAATGGCCGGTTGAACCTCGATATGGTCTGGGCTGAGATCGCGGTTGCCGCGATTGCCGGCTCGGTCTTCTACGGTATCGTTGCCTTCATCGAACGAATGGTGACGTTCTGGCATCCGTCTGTCCGTGGTGGGCAGACGTAATCCAGGATCCCTTCCAAGGGATCAAGGCATAACTTCAGAGGGAAAGGGTGAAGACATGAAAAAAATAATGTTTGCATTGATGGCAAGTGCCGTGACGCTTGCCGCCACCCAGGGCGCGATGGCGGCGGATAAGTTGACCCTGCAGCTGAAATGGGTGGCCCAGGCTCAGTTCGGCGGCTATTTCGTCGCCAAGGACAAGGGCTTCTACAAGGAAGAAGGCCTCGATGTCGATATCAAGGCGGGCGGGCCTGATATCGCTCCGGAGCAGGTAATAGCCGGCGGCGGCGCCGATGTCATCGTCGACTGGATGGGCGGCGCACTGGTTGCCCGCGAAAAGGGCGTGCCGCTCATCAACATCGCCCAGCCCTTCGAAAAATCCGGCCTGGAGCTGATCTGCCCGAAGGATGGCCCGGTCAAGACGGAGAAGGATTTCAAAGGGCACACTCTCGGCGTCTGGTTCTATGGCAACGAATATCCATTCTTCGCCTGGATGCACAAACTCGGCTTGAAGACCGACGGCGGCAAGGATGGCGTGAACGTTCTCAAGCAGAGCTTTGACGTGCAGCCCCTCGTCCAGAAGCAGGCCGACTGCATCTCCGTCATGACCTATAACGAATATTGGCAGGCGATCGATGCAGGCTTCAAGGCCGAAGACCTTACCGTCTTCAACTATACCAAGCTCGGCAACGACCTTCTCGAAGACGGCCTCTACGTCAAGGAAGACAAGCTGAAGGATGCGAAATTCAAGGCGGATATGGTGAAATTCGTCCGCGCCTCGATGAAGGGCTGGAAATATGCCGTCGAACATCCGGACGAAGCCGCGGAAATCGTCATGGACAATGGTGGCCAGGATGAAAACCACCAGAAGCGCATGGCGGGCGAAGTCGCCAAACTGATCGGCAACGGCAAGCTCGACATGAAGACCTATGATCGTACGGTCGAAGCCTTGCTCGATCAGAAGATCATCAACAAGAAGCCGACCGGCGCCTATACGCATGAGATCACGGACGCTGCTTTGAAATAGTATTGGATCGTCTCGAACCATCGAACGCGCGAGGTTTCCGGCCTCGCGCGTTTTTTTCATTTTGTAACAGCAGCAACAAAATGCTGGCTTTGTCGCGCCGTCTGGCTGAAAAGCCATCAACTATTCGAATGCTGACATCACAATGCCGTGATTGCTTCGCAAGGTTGTAGACGATAGAAATGCCCGCGAAATCATTTTCTCGTGATCTTGCGAGAATTGAAAACCGATCCCATCTACAGGGCGATTTTAGGATGAGGGAACTGCAAGGCATGACAGACGGATATTGATCCGCCGGAGAAGCCGGCCCGCATGCATCGCATCCCCGTGTTCGCGACGGAAATCAGCGAAATCCATTTTATCAAACGCCGAACTGGAACCGGACGCATGGCCCTTACGCCGTTTAGACTTCTGAGCACGACCGCAATCCTGCTTTCCCTGCTGGGCGTGTCTGCCGCGCTGGCGGAAGAGCCTCCGGTTACCACGCCGAAACAGAACCTGCCCGCAATCGTCATCACCACAGCCACGATGCGCCACCTGACCGATAAGGTCGTCGCGACCGGCACGGTGAAGGCCGTCGACGAGGTTTACATCCAGCCGCAGGTGGATGGCCTCTCCATCCGCTCTCTCAACGCAGATGTCGGCGACAAGGTCAGCGCGAACAGCACCCTTGCCACGCTGAACGATGATGCTCTTATTCTGCAGAAGAGCCAGATGCAGGCGACGCGGGCCAAAGGCGAAGCAAGCCTTGCGCAATTGCACGCCCAGCTCACCGAAGCCCGCGCCAATGCCGAAGAGGCAGAATTGCAGCGTGTTCGCGCCGTCACAATGGGCGCCAAGGGCACGATGTCGACCTCCTCGGTGGAACAGGCGAATGCCGCCGCCGCCGCCAACAAGGCGCGCGTCGTTTCCGCCGAGCAGGCGATCGCGGTAGCCGAAGCCGATCTGAAGGTTACCGACAGCCAGATCGCCGATACGGATCTCAAGCTTGCCAGAACCGGCATCAAGACCCCCGTCGCCGGCACCGTCGCGTCGCGCAATGCCCGCGTCGGCGCCATCGCGAACGGCAATGGCGATCCGCTTTTCACCATCATCCGCGACAGCCAACTCGAACTGGTGGTCGATGTGTCCGAGAGCGATATCACCAAGATCACGAGCGGACAGAAGGCCTTGATCGCTCTTTCAGGCCGTCGCGAAAAGCTTGCCGGAACGGTCCGTCTCGTTGCTCCGATCGTCGATCCCGTCACCCGCCTCGGCGCGGTGCATATCACGATCGACGAAGGCGAGAAGGCTCGCGCCGGCATGTATGGCAGCGCCGAGATCATCATTCGCCAGGAAGATGGCGTTGCGCTGCCGCTGACCGCAGTCAACAGCGAGGAAAACGGCTCCTCCGCCCGCAAGGTCGAAAACGGCGTGGTCAAGTTCGTGAGCGTCGAAACCGGCATCCAGGATGCAGGCTATGTCGAGATCGTAAAGGGCCTGAAAGCCGGCGATGAGGTTGTCGCCAAGGCCGGTGCCTATGTTCGCGACGGCGACCACATCACGCCGGTTCGCGATACGTCGCAAGCCTCCAACTGAGCGAGAACGGCAAGATGAACTTCTCCGCCTGGTCAATCCGAAATCCGGTCGCCCCGCTCCTCGGCTTCTTCCTGCTGATGGTCGTGGGCGCGCACGCCTTCTTCAATCTGCCCATCACCCGGTTCCCGAATATCGACGTGCCTGTCGTCAACGTCACCGTGACGCAGAGCGGCGCCTCTCCAGCCGAACTCGAAATGCAGGTGACGAAGGAGATCGAAGACGCCGTCGCCAGCATCAACGGCATCGACGAAATCCAGTCCACCGTCACGGACGGCCAATCGCAGACTGTCGTCATCTTCCGCCTGGAAGTGCCGACGCAGCAGGCGGTTCAGGATACCAAGGACGCCATCGACCGCATTCGCGGCAACCTGCCCTCGACGATCGATGAGCCTATCGTCTCCAAGGTCGATGTCGAGGGACAGGCGATCCGGAGCTTTGCCGTTTCCTCTCCGAACATGACGCTGGAAGAGCTGTCCTGGTTCGTGGACGACACGGTCAAGCGTGCCCTGCAGGGCCAGGCGGGCATCGGCCGCGTCGACCGTTACGGCGGCGCCGATCGCGAAGTGCGCATCGAGCTCGATCCGAACAAGCTCAATGCCTATGGCATCACCGCGCTTTCCGTGAGCCAGCAGCTGCGCAGTACCAATATCGACTTAGGCTCCGGCCGCGGCCAGGTTGCCGGCAGCGAGCAGGCGATCCGCGTGCTCGGCGACGCCCGCAATGTCGCCCAGCTCGCCGATACGACGATCGCGCTCACCAACGGGCGCTTCGTAAAACTCTCCGATCTCGGCGCCATCAAGGACACCTATCAGGAGCCGAAGTCCTTTTCGCGCTTCAACAGCACGCCCGTCGTCACCTTCGGCGTATTTCGCGCCAAGGGCGCCAGCGAGGTGACCGTCGCCAAGACGGTTGCCGACACGCTCGACAAGGTGCGGGCCGAGAACCCGAACGTTTCGATCGAGATGATCGACGACTCCGTCTACTACACCTATGGCAACTACGAATCGGCGATGCATACGCTGATCGAAGGCGCCATACTGGCCGTCATCGTCGTCTTCCTGTTCCTGCGGAACTGGCGCGCAACGCTGATATCGGCAGTCGCCCTGCCGCTCTCCGCAATCCCGACATTCTGGATCATGAACCAGATCGGCTTCTCGCTGAACCTCGTCAGCTTCCTGGCGCTGACGCTGGCGACCGGTATTCTCGTTGACGACGCCATCGTCGAAATCGAGAACATCGCGCGCCACATCAAGATGGGCAAGACGCCCTATCGCGCCGCCATCGACGCTGCAGACGAAATCGGCCTCGCCGTCATCGCGACGACCTTCACCATCATCGCGGTCTTCGTGCCCGTCTCCTTCATGCCGGGCATTCCGGGCCAGTACTTCATCCAGTTCGGCCTGACCGTCGCCTTCTCGGTGTTCTTCTCGCTGCTGGTGGCGCGTCTGATCACGCCGATGATGGCCGCCTATCTGATGCGCGCCGAAGACGGCGTCGACGATCATCACGACAATGACGGCCGCTTCATGCGTGGCTATAGCTGGCTGGTGCGGCTGACGACCAAGAAGTGGTACACGCGTTATCCGACGCTGCTGGCCGCCTTCGCCTTCTCGGTCGTTTCGGTCTTCGCTCTCATCATGTTCGTCCCCGGCAGCTTCATCCCGCCGGAAGACTCCTCGCGCATCGTGCTCTCAGCCGAGCTGCCGCCGAATGCCCGGCTTGATGATACCGAGCAGGCGACCAACGAAATCTATCGGCGCGTAAAGGGTATCGACGGCGTCGAAAGCGTGTTCGTGCTCGGCGGCGCCTCGCCGAAGGGCGATCTGGAATTGCGCCGCGCCACCGTGACGCTGACGCTCGGCAAGCTCGATCAGTCACTGACAAAGAAGCTGGTGAACGACGTGCTCGGCTCGATGCCTGTCATCGGCCCCTACCTGCCGAAGGTTGCCGTCCATGGCCGCGTACGCCCGCAATGGGACATCGAAAAAGAAGTCTTTGCAAAGCTGAGCTCCATTCCCGACGTCCGCATCACCAAGCTGAACGATCGTGGCGACCGCGACCTGACCTATAACTTCCTCTCGCGCAACGAAAAGGACCTCAATCAGGCAGTCGGCATTCTGGAAGCCAAGCTGCGCACCGACCCGGCGCTTGCCAATGTCAGCGCCGACGGCGCCCTGCCGCGGCCCGAGTTGCAGATCTTCCCGCGCAAGGACGAGGCGGCACGCCTTGGCATTACGCCACAGATGATTTCGGATACGATTCGCGTGGCGACCATTGGCGATATCGATGCTTCACTTGCGAAGATCTCGCTCGATGATCGCCAAATTCCGATCCGCGTTCAGGCCTCACTTGGCATGCGCCGAGATCTGGCGGCAATCCGTGCGTTGCGCATCAAGACATCCATGGGCACCACCGGACAGGCGTCCACCGGCTCCACCGTGCCGCTGTCGAGCGTGGCAGACATCGACTATTCGGAGGGCCTCTCTTCCATCAAGCGCAACAACCGTTTCCGCGTCGTCGCGATCGGGGCCGACCTGCCGCAAGGCGTGGCGCTGGATACGGCATCGGAACACTTCCTCAATATCGTCAACAACGCCAAGATCCCGGCAACCGTGCATCTGGCCGAAAGCGGCGATACCAAGGTCCAGAAGGAAATGCAGCAGAGTTTCGGCAATGCGATGCTGCTCGGCCTCATGCTCGTTTTGACCGTGCTCATCCTGCTGTTCAAGGATGTGATCCAGCCCTTCACCATTCTGCTGTCGCTGCCGTTGGCGATCGGAGGTGTGGCGCTGGCCTTGATCATGACCGGGAATGCGCTGTCTATGCCCGTCATGATCGGCATTCTGATGCTGATGGGTATCGTGACGAAGAACGCCATCCTGCTGGTCGATTTCGCCATTGAGATGATGCATCAGGGCATGCCGCGGCTGGAAGCGGTCGTCGAAGCCGGCCGCAAGCGTGCTCGTCCGATCATCATGACCTCGATTGCCATGTCGGCCGGCATGCTGCCGTCCGCTCTCGGCGTCGGCGAAGGCGGCTCCTTCCGCGCGCCGATGGCAATTGCGGTGATCGGTGGCATCATCGTTTCCACGGTACTCAGCCTGGTGGTCGTGCCGTCCTTCTTCCTCATTATGGACGACCTGTCCCGCCTGCTCGGCTACCTCTTCGGCAGGCTTGTCGGCAAGAAGGATGCGGACGACGAGGTCGTGACCAAGGAAGGCCTGGCCGTCGCCGTCAACGAAAACCGCCAGTCGCTCACCAATCTGGAAGAGCGGCTGGAGGCCATCGAAAACAAGGATGGAAGAAACAGGTCGGTGGGCACCAATGTGCTAAAGCTGCCGCCCTTCGCAGCAGAATAGAACATCTCAGCAGATGTCTGGATAATGACAGGGCGGCTCAAAGGCCGCCCTGTTCCTTTAGAAAGTTGACGATCCTGCTGACGCCCTCCCCCCGCTTCATGTCGGAAAAGACGAAGGGGCGTGCCTGGCGCATGCGGGTGGCATCGCGATCCATCACCTCGAGATCGACCTCGACGAAAGGCGCCAGATCCTTCTTGTTGATGACGAGAAGGTCGGATTTGGTAATGCCGGGGCCGCCCTTGCGCGGGATTTCCTCGCCCTGGCATACCGAGATCACGTAGATGGTGATATCGGCGAGATCGGGCGAAAAGGTTGCCGCCAGATTGTCGCCGCCGGATTCGATGAAAACGACATCAAGATCAGGAAGCCGCTCGTTCAGGCCGGCAATGGCCTGCAGATTGATCGTCGCATCTTCACGGATGGCCGTGTGCGGGCAGCCGCCCGTTTCGACGCCGACAATGCGATCCGAAGGCAGCGCCTGCATGCGCACCAGCGCTTCCGCATCTTCGGTCGTGTAGATGTCATTGGTGACGACGGCGACGGAATAGTCCTCGCGCATCGCCTTGCACAGCTTCTCCGTCAGCGCCGTCTTGCCGGAACCGACCGGGCCACCGATCCCAACGCGCAAGGGTCCATGTCTCGATTTCATGCTCGCAACTCCGATAAAGTGATAGCATAGCTAAGCGTCGGGCGGCCGCACAGAGGCGAATGACGTAGGCGATGCCTCAATTTCAATATCTTCCTTGTAACGCCCGTCACGACCTGAAGAGCCTCGTGCCCTGGGTCTCATGCCGCAGGCTCGCAATATCGGCCTGTATGGTCGCAGCACCAAGATCGTCTAGACTGGATTGAGCAGCGCGGCGCGCGACATCTGCAAACAGACCTTCCAGCCGCGCCAGAACGGCAACACCATCTTTCTGGCCGCTGACACCAAGCCGAATGCCGGAAGATACCATCTGCGAGGCCAGCGCATGCAGGAAGGCGGCAGCCGCCTTCTCGGCGGCAATGCCATGCGCACCTGCGACGGCGCCGACCGCAACCGGATAGGCCGTCCTTGCCGGGAGCCCGGAAAAGACCGCATGCGGCCAGGCGGCGGCCGCCGAGAGAAAGGCATCTCCAAGCAGCATGGTCTCGTTATGGCGCTCCTTCGAGCCAGCCAGCGCCTCGGCAAGTTCCGCAACGGCCGCAAGCCGCTGCGCATCCGCGCCCGCCCGGTGCGCCTCGACCAGCAGCACTGTATCATTCCACGCGGAACCATGCTCAATGATTGCAGAAATCCAATCGCTGAGGCCAGTGCTGTCGCGCACCAGGCCGTCATGCACCGCACGCTCCAACCCACCGGAATAGGCGAACGATCCCACAGGAAACGCCGGCGACAGCCATGCCATCAGCCGCAGCAGCGCCTGCAGGTCGCCATTGTCCGAAACCGCCGCGTTGGTCATTACGGTTCAATCATGCGAATGGTTGTGATGATCGTGTCCGTGATCGTGCCCGTGACCATGATGATGGTCGTGGCCATGCGAATGGCCTCCATGGGCGTGGTAGGCGCCTCGCGCGGGCTGGAAAGGCTCGCTGACTTCGGTCACGACCGCCCCCAGCCCCTCGAGCATGGACCGGATCACGTGGTCACGCAGGATCAGGATACGCTCCTCCTCGATCTGCGCGGAAAGGTGGCGGTTGCCGAGATGCCAGGCAAGCTCGATCAGATGCCGGCGATCGCGCGGGCGGATCTCGAAAAGCTTTTCATCAGCGGCAACGATCTCGATCAGCTCGCCATCCTCGCGCACCAGCAGATCGCCGCTCGCAAACAGCACCGGCTCTTTGAGGTCGAGCATGACCATCTCGCCATTTTCGAGATGCAGCAGTTTGCGGCGCAGATGCCTGAGATCATGCGGCAGGACGACACGATCGATCGGATTGGAGGAAGGAGTGCCGGCCGGCAGATAGGAAGTGACGCGTAGCATGACTGTTCCAGTTTAATACTTTGTCAGACCATGCAAAATAGTCGCCTCCCGCGCAAGCATCAATGACGTGTGGAAGCCTCACATCCGCTGCACATAGCGTTGCAGTTCCCTGACATCCGTCGTTGCCTCCTGTTCCTGCTCCGTGGCGCAGCGATGCCAGACCTGCGACAGACGCTCGCGCTCGTGCATGACACGGTTGCGACCAAGCGTCTTGGCAAGATAAAGCGCCTTGTCGGCGGCGGCGTAGACGGTCTCCGTCTTGCGATCCGCGCCGATATCGGCAATCCCGGCGGAAATGGTGATCTTTACCGACCCGCCTTCAATGGCGACCGAATGTTCGGCGATCTGCTCCTTGATCTCCTCAACGCGCGCGATACGCTCGGCCGTATCGCCGCCATGAATGATGACGCCGAATTCTTCACCGCCAAGCCGTGCAATCACGTCTTCTCCGGTGAAAGCATCGGAAAATAACCGCGAGACCGCAACGATCACGGCATCACCGGATGCATGCCCGTAACGATCGTTGATCGCCTTGAACCGATCCAGATCGAAAATCGCCAGGGAAGCGCCGTCTCCGGCCATACTCAACGCCTCGGTAAAAGCACGGCGATTGAGCAGGCCGGACAGCATATCGGTGCGGCTCAACCGCTCGAACTCAGCACGGGAGACCGCGAGCCTGTGGATGGAAAAGCCTGCCAGCACCGCAAGCGCGCCGGACACGGTGCCCCCAATGATCCATGCCAGCAAAACGCCAAAACGCATCGCCTCGAAGATCGGCAATGGCAGAAGATCAAACCATTGCATCACAAAAAGCAGCACCAGGATCATGGCAAGCGACATGATGACGGCGACGAAACTCATCTTAAGCGCGAAAATAAAAATCGCACGTCGCTGCTGAAAATTACCGAGTTCGGCCTGCAGCGAAATCCATTGCTTCATGCGATTCACCTTCCTCAGCCCACTATTTCAATCATGTGAGATAGGGGTGAAGACGCTTCCAGGTCTTTAATGGAATGATTAAAATGCGGCGCATTTCCCAAGTTGTGAACAGACGGGAAGGTACATCCACCGAATCCGGTTTGCCGGCAGAAATGCGCAATGGCAGAGCCAACATGCCATATGATTGATATTGCTGCGCCCAGTGCGCAACATATAAAAACCCCGGAAAACCGGGGTTTTCATATCTGCCGACAATCGGCGTCCAAAATATCCTCAGAAAAGGAAATAGCGCTGCGCCATCGGCAGCACGGTTGCCGGCTCGCAGGTCAGAAGCTCGCCATCGGCCCGCACTTCATAGGTTTCCGGGTCCACCTCGATATGCGGCGTCAGGCTGTTGTGGATCATCGATGCCTTGGAAATGCCGCCGCGCGTGTTCTTGACGGGCAGCAGCGCCTTGGCGACGCCGAGCTTGCCGGCAAGTCCGGCATCGAACGCCGCCTGCGAAACGAAGGTCACCGACGAATTCGTGCGATTCTTGCCATAGGCACCGAACATCGGCCGATAATGCATCGGCTGCGGCGTCGGGATCGAGGCATTCGGATCGCCCATGGGAGCAGCAGTGATGGAACCACCGATCAATACCATCTCCGGCTTCACGCCGAAGAAAGCTGGATTCCAGAGCACCAGATCGGCACGCTTTCCGACCTCGATCGAACCGATCTCGTGGCTGACGCCGTGCGCGATCGCCGGATTGATCGTATATTTGGCGATGTAGCGCTTCGCACGGAAATTGTCGTTGTCGCCGGTCTCCTGCGCCAGGCGGCCGCGCTGGCGCTTCATCTTGTCGGCGGTCTGCCAGGTGCGGATCGCCACCTCGCCGACGCGGCCCATGGCCTGGCTGTCGGATGAAATGATCGAGAAGGCGCCGATATCGTGCAGAATATCCTCCGCGGCGATCGTCTCCTTACGGATACGGCTTTCGGCAAAGGCAATGTCTTCAGGAATCGACGGCGATAGGTGATGGCAGACCATCAGCATGTCCAGATGCTCGGCGATCGTATTAACCGTATAGGGCCGCGTCGGATTGGTTGAAGACGGAATGACGTTCGACTGGCCGCAGATCTTGATGATATCGGGCGCATGGCCACCGCCCGCGCCTTCCGTGTGGAAGGCGTGAATGGTGCGACCCTTGATGGCACCGATCGTATCTTCCACGAAGCCGCTTTCATTCAACGTATCCGTGTGGATCATCACTTGCACATCGTATTCGTCGGCAACGCTGAGGCAGCAGTCGATGGCCGCCGGCGTCGTGCCCCAATCCTCATGCAGCTTGAGCGCGCAGGCTCCGCCAAGCACCATTTCCTCCAAGGCGGCTGGAACGGATGCATTGCCCTTGGCTGAAAGGCCGATATTCATGGGAAAGGCATCGAAGGATTCGATCATGCGCGCCAGATGCCATGGCCCCGGGGTGCAAGTCGTTGCCAGCGTTCCATGCGCCGGCCCGGTGCCGCCGCCAAGCATGGTGGTGACGCCCGACATCAGCGCTTCCTCGATCTGCTGCGGGCAGATGAAATGGATATGGCTGTCCATGCCGCCGGCAGTGACGATCTTGCCCTCGCCGGCGATTGCTTCCGTGCCCGGTCCGACGATGATGTTGACACCGGGCTGCATGTCCGGATTGCCGGCCTTGCCGATCGCGACAATGCGGCCGTCCTTCAAACCGATATCCGCCTTCACGATCCCCCAATGATCGAGGATCAGCGCATTGGTGATGACGGTATCGACCGCGCCATTTGCTCGCGTCACCTGGCTTTGCCCCATGCCGTCGCGAATGACCTTGCCGCCGCCGAACTTCACCTCCTCGCCATAGGTGGTGAAATCCTTCTCCACTTCGATGAACAATTCGGTGTCGGCCAGACGCACCTTGTCGCCGACGGTCGGTCCGAACATGCTGGCATAGGCGGCGCGGGAAATCCTGTAGGGCATCAATCAATCTCCTTGGGAGGCAGAGAGGAGGTTCGTGTCGGCAAGTCGCCTCAGGCGGCCGAGGGATATGTAGGCGTCCACCAGCCGTTTCTCGGCGGCGAAGGGATGTTCTTCCCAGCCCGTGTGGCTGAAACCGGTAATGGCGATATCGTCGTCGGGATAACGCGCCATCACATCGGCAATCACGATCATGCCGCTGCTCGGCACAACGTATGAGCCGGGATCATGCTCTGCGAGTGCCGCATCGACGCCTTCGTGAATGGATTGACCGATCACGACATGCCGCTTGCCGGTTGCCTGACAGAAGGCGGTGAACTGATCGGTATAGTCGTCGCAGAAATCGTCGAGTTCCGGATGCGAGATCGCCAGCGGCGCGCGCAGCGCCGCGAATTTGACCGGATCGCGCACGCTCCAGATCTCGGATGCGGAAGCAACGGCAGGGCTCTTGCGCCATTCGGCCGAGCCGAGCATGGCGCGCGCCGGCCGGCCGGTATTGCACACCGCAACGACGTCGGTCCGGCTGCCGCCGGCCCCCATCGAGCGGCAATCGTTGAAACGGATCACAAGATCGGCGGCATCGATGACGGCTGCGGCACCTGCCGCAACCTCACCATTACCGACGATCATTACGCTACGCCTGGAACTCACTGGTTGCCCTCCGGCCCATCGGCGAGGTCCTTCAATTCCTTGGTCCGCTTCTTCGTCAGCTCCGCCTTGCAGCCGGAGACGAGCATGGGCTCCATGGAGCCGCCACGCGCCTGGAACCCTTGGGCCTCGCATTCGCCGTCGCGATAATCCACCCAGGCTCGCTGCGCCTTGATAAGCGCCTTTTCCGCGCCCTTCATGTCTTTGTCGAGATCCGCGTCGATGGCGACCATCGCCGCGCGCGTCTTCTTGTATTGCGCATTCAACGCCTTGTCGGCCGTGTCGAAATCGAGCGCGGCGCAGATATTCAGGTCCGTCTGCGCCTCCGCTTTCGCGCAATCGATCTTCGGTTCATCCGCATTGTTCTGCGCAAAGGCAGGACCACAGATCATAGCTGCAGCAAGAGCTACGGCGGGCACAAACAATTTCATCAACATCCCCCAGAAGCTACAGCTTGCCCATGACCTGCTGGCGGAAGCCGTAGACTTCGCGCTTGCCCGACAGCGGGATCAGCGTTACCGAGCGTGTCTGCCCCGGCTCGAAGCGCACGGCTGTTCCGGCGGGAATGTCGAGCCGCATGCCCCTTGCCTTGTCGCGATCGAAAGAAAGCCCGGCATTGGTCTCGGCAAAATGATAATGGCTCCCGACCTGCACCGGCCGATCGCCGGTATTGGAAACCTCAAGCGTCACGGTCGGCGCTCCGGCATTGAGTTCGATGTCGCCGCCTGCGGCAATGATTTCACCTGGGATCATGGTTCTCTCCTCATGCGGCCCGGACGGGCGCGCATCCCTCAGCTTTCAGAACACGCTTGGTCGAAGCGGGATATTTGGCGAGCAACGCCGCCGGGCGAATGGGACGCCGCGCGAAGTCACCGCCGCAGTTCGGGCAGACGCCATCCAGCACCGTATTGGCACAATCGGCGCAGAAGGTGCACTCGAACGTGCAGATCATCGCCTCCTTGCTTTCCGGAGGCAAACTCTTGTCGCAGCATTCGCAATTGGGCCTCAGCTCCAGCATGGCAACCTCACCGGATGGGCTCGTGGACGGTCACGAGCTTGGTCCCGTCGGGAAATGTCGCCTCGACCTGAACGTCATGGATCATCTCGGCGACGCCTTCCATCACCTGATCGCGCGTGATGACATGGGCGCCGGTCTCCATCAGCTCGGCGACCGGACGGCCGTCGCGCGCGCCTTCGACCACGAAATCGGTAATCAGCGCGATGGCTTCGGGATGATTGAGCTTGACGCCACGCTCCAGCCGCCGCCGCGCCACCATCGCCGCCATCGAAATCAGCAGCTTGTCTTTTTCTCTCGGAGTGAGGTTCATCGCCTACCTATGTGATTGCTGTTTGCTCAATTTACAGATTCCAGACTTTCGGCACGGGCGCTCCGTCGCGCAAGGCGGAAATGATCGGAATGAGAATTTTTCTGAGTGCGAAGCCATCGGCGGCGGCGAGCCGCACGACGAGCTTCTCGCCCCAGTGGCTGGCGCCTGCCATATGGTTTTCGAGAAGCGGCCTGATCCGGCCGAGATAGGTCTCGGCCAGCGGGCCGACATAGAGCAAGGTCGCAAAGGCTACCTGATCGTCAAGCACCGCCATTTTCGTCGTCAACGCAGCCACATCGCCATCCAGCCGCAGCTCCTCGGCATGAACCAGCCGCCTGCCGCGACGGATACGCCAGCGATCGCGAAACAGCCCCTGCTCCATTGCCTCGCCCATGGCTTTCCGCCCGAGCAGGATCGCCTCGACGGCAAGGAATTCGGCCGTTTCGGCGAGCTCGACATTCAATGCACGTGAAAGCGAGGCGCGATCGAACAGGATGGTTTCCTGTGGCAGCCAATCGACCCGAGCGCCGCTACCGACCTTGATCGAGGTTTCAACCACGGCCGTGCCCATCGAAGCCTTGTAGATCTTCTCGCAAGCCTGTGTCGTCACGTCGATGCGCGTGCCCGGCCCGGCAACGACACTCCAATCCATCCGGTCGCCGCCGGTGAGACCGCCGGCGGTGTTGATGATGACCGCCTCCATCGAATGATCGAAAGTTTCCGGCAGCCTGATCTTGGCCGCCCCTTCCTGGAAAAGCTCGGCAAGGCGCGTACGGCCGCCAAGCGACTTCGCCGCAAGATGGCCGCGACCTCGCGCCCGCTGCGGTCTCGTGCCTGCCGCCATCATTGCCATCAGCCTCTCCACACATCACGTCATGCCAAAGCCCGGCCATTGAAGCCCGGCAAGGAATAAATGCAAGCAATTCCTGTGCCTTATGCGATCTCCCGCGATGTCGATCTGAAACCGGCCAAATCAGCCGCATTTTTCGTCAAACGCCGAAAAGAAAGGCAGTGAGTTTCAGTGGGCTGAACAGGTATCGGCAGCAGGTCGACACAAAGCTCTCCCTGCGAAGCGCATCTACCCTTTCACGGCCGAGAAGAAGAGGAAGCGCGGCTTGGTCGTCAGGCTCTTGTATGCGTCGGGGAAAAGAGTGCTGACCCTGGGATCTGGCTGCGGCTCGCTCACGATATCGATCCGAAATCCGGCCGATCTCAGCGCATCGAACATGGCATGCAGCGGCCGATGCCAAAATCGTATGGTAATGTCCTTGCCGCCGCGATGCCACGTCTCGCTGAAATTATAGGTCTCGAAATAGCTTTCTCCGCTGGCCGGATCATGATCCATGAACGGATGATGCGTCGAAAAAATCAGGCGGCCGCCATCGGACAAGACACGCCTGTATTCCGAAAGAGGCCGCGACCAATCGTGCAGATAATGCATGACCAAGGAGGCCATGACCAAATCGAAGGCGCCGTCTTCGAAAGGCAATCGCTCGTTCAAATCGGCCAGCAATAATCGCGCCCGCCCTTCCAGGCGGCGCCGTGCGATTTCGAGCAAGCCCGCGCTCGCATCGACGCCGGTCAGAACTGCTCCCCGATCGACGAGGGCGGCGGCGTGAGCCCCGCCTCCGCAACCCGCATCGAGAACGCGAAGTCCGGCAACGTCACCGGCGAGAGAGAGAATTGCAGGCCGCTCGTAGTAAGCATTCCAGGCATTGTTCTCATTGTCGGCCTGATAGGCGGCCGCGAACGCATCATAGTCATTCTCAGACACTGTTCCTCCTTGCCGGAAAACGGCACACATGACAGCACTTCAAGTGATTGACGCCGCCACCTGGTGGACGCGCCGCCTGTCCGGAAACGTCGTATGGCAGTCTGGGTTTCTGTGTTTCTGCCTAGACTACGCGGTCCGGCGGCTCCCGCCCTGCAAAGAAAGCGGTGATATTGTCGACGACTTTCATGCCCATGGCCGTGCGCGTCTCTGCCGAGGCACTGCCGAGATGTGGCAGAAGCACGACATTCTCCAACTTCCGCAGCCGTTCGGGAACATGCGGCTCCGCTTCATAGACATCAAGACCGGCACCGCGGATCGTTCCCTGCTCCAATGCCGATATCAGCGCCGCCTCGTCGACCACATCGCCCCTTGCCGTGTTGATCAGGAAAGAGCCGGGCTTCATGGCTGCGAGACGAGCCGCATTCATCAGATGGCGGTTCTCGGCGCCGCCCGGACAGTGCAGCGAGACGAAGTCGGAGACTTCCAGAACATCTTCGACGGTTTGCAATTGCATGGCGCCATAGCGCGAAGCTTCCATCGGATCTATTGCCGAGCGATTATAGAAAACGACATCCATGCCGAAGCCGAAGTGACAGCGCTGCGCGAAGGCACGACCGATACGGCCGAAGCCGATGATGCCGACAGTCTTGCCCGTCACCTTCGTGCCGACGAGATGCGTCGGCCGCCAGCCGGTCCAGGTGCCAGCCCTTACCTCGCGCTCGCCTTCACCGCCGCGTCGGGCAACGGAAAGGAGCAGCAACATGGCGATATCAGCCGTGCAATCCGTCAGCACGCCCGGCGTGTTGGTGACGGTTACGCCTTTTTCCTTGGCCGCAGCGATATCGATGTGGTTGAAGCCGACACCGAAATTGCCAAGGATCTTTGAGCGGATCGCCCCCTCGAAAAGAGCGGCCGGAAGCTTGTCGGAAACCGTCGGCAGGACCGCATCATAAGTGAGCAGCGCCTCGCGCAGCTGCCCCGCATCGAGTGCTGCGTCATCCCTGTTCAAAGTGGTGTCGAAACGCTCCGAAAGCACCGCCTCGACCGCCGATGGCCAGCGCCGGGTCACGAGAATACGGGGTTTGCTCATGCTGTGATCCTCCTGCCGATACAGGGGAGACTTAAAGCAGCTTCGGCATGAAGGAAATGGCGAACCGATATCGCAGATATGAAAAAGCCCGACCAGTGGCCGGGCTCCCTGATCTTGCCGATGCCGGAAACCGGCGTCGCAAAGTTTACTTCGAAATTTCGGCGTAGTTGTACTTGCCGTCGGAACCCTTGGACCACTTGTACATGACGTAGTCCGGACGGGTGATGTCGCCCTTGGCGTTGAAGCCGAGGTCGCCGATTGCGGTCTTGAACGGACCCTTTGCCTTCAGCGCGTCGGCAACAGCCATCGGATCGTTGGAACCGGCAGCCTTGGCGGCGGCGGCGATGACCTGCAGAGCCGAGTAGGAGTAGAGCGTATAGCCTTCCGGCTCGTAGCCGGCAGCGCGGAACTTGGCGACGAGATCGGCGGAAGCCGGGTTCTTGCGCGGATCCGGCGCAAAGGTCATCAGCGTGCCGTCGACGGCGTCGCCGGCGATCGATGCCAGCTCGTTCGAGACGATACCGTCACCCGACATGAAGTGAGCCTTCACGCCCTGGTCGGCCATCTGACGCATGATGAGGCCAGCTTCCGTGTGCAGACCGCCGTAGTAGACGAAGTCGACACCAGCCTGCTTCATCTTCGCGATCAGGGCCGAGTAGTCCTTGTCGCCGGGGGTGATGCCTTCATAAACAACTTCCGTCACGCCGGCGGCGTTGAGGTTCTTCTTGGTTTCATCGGCCAGGCCCTGACCATACGGGGTCTTGTCGTGAACGACGGCAACCTTGGCGCCCTTGAAATTGTCGGCGATATACTTGCCGGCAACTTCACCCTGCTGGTCGTCACGACCGCAAGTACGGAACGTGTTCCACAGGCCGCGCTCGGTGAACTTCGGGTTCGTCGAAGCGGGCGTGATCTGCAGGATGCCGTTTTCAGCGTAGACTTCCGAAGCCGGGATGGAAACGCCCGAGTTGAAGTGACCGACGACGAACTTCACGCCGTCAGCAACGAACTTGTTGGCGACCGAAACGCCCTGCTTGGCGTCGGAGACGTCGTCGCCGAGTTCGATCTTGATCTTTTCGCCATTGATACCGCCGGCCGCATTGATGTCTGCAGCTGCCTGCTCTGCACCCTTCTGAAGCTGCGCGCCAAACGCAGCATTCGGGCCCGTCAACGGGCCACCGACGCCAACAATGATGTCGGCCTTCGCAACGC
This sequence comes from Rhizobium sp. AB2/73, assembly GCF_020871915.1. Lineage (NCBI taxonomy): Bacteria > Pseudomonadati > Pseudomonadota > Alphaproteobacteria > Hyphomicrobiales > Rhizobiaceae > Rhizobium > Rhizobium sp. AB2/73. The sequence continues at coordinate 2,385,353 of NZ_CP067071.1, forward strand.
CGCCGAAAGCGATCATCGCCGACAAAGCCACCGCCGACAGAAGATACTTCTTCATATTATTACTCCCAATTTTTAAGCGGGTTCCGTTTGATCTGCCCTGCGCGATACCCACCAATCATCACGCCGGTAACGCTTGCATTCCGAACTCTGGAAGCATGACCCCTGCCCGTTCCCGTCTGTTTTTATGGGGCTGGGTGACGCTCTTGGTTGTACGCAGACTGTGCCTAGTTTAGGCGCACTGTCAATTCTTCTTCCTCCAGGAAAAGGCCGAGGTCTTTTCATAGAGCCAGTAATAATTATTCACCATCTGATCGGTACGTCGATACCGGTATCCCGCCGTCGCAAAAACAAGCAGAAGCACGACATCGATGATGTAGATGGTGACGTCGAAAACCGGGCCATTGAACAGCGCATGGTGCAGAAACTGCAGACCAAGGCCGATCAGAAAGCTGTAGATGACGACAAGCGGATAGGTTTCCCAGCTGGATGCAACGGCGCGGCCAGCGCGCCATGCGGTCCAGAAACCGAGAATGACGATAACAGCGCGGATGACCATGCGCCCGCCGGTATCGGTGTCGAAGAGAAGTCCCTGCATCTCAAATTCTCCGCGAAACGAAACTCAATGGTGACCGCCTTCGAGATAGGCGGCGCGCACCTCCGGATTGGCGAGCAGTTCCTTGCCGGAACCGCTCATCGTCACCCGGCCGTTGACCATCACATAGGCGCGGTCGGAAAGCTTGAGCGCGGCAAAGGCGTTCTGCTCGACGAGGAACACGGTCAGCCCCTGGGTCTGGTTCAGAACCTTGATCGCCTCGAAGATGCCCTTGACGATCAGCGGCGCCAGGCCAAGCGACGGCTCATCGAGAAGCAGCAGCTTGGGACGCGCCATCAGTGCGCGGCCGATCGACAGCATCTGCTGCTCGCCGCCCGAAAGCGTTCCGCCGCGCTGCGACTGGCGCTCCTTCAGGCGCGGGAAGAGCGTGAAGATCTTCTCGACATCCTCATTGAAATATTTGAGCTTGTCGAGGCTCGCACCCATCTGAAGGTTTTCATAGACCGTCATGCGCGGGAAAATACGCCGCCCCTCTGGCGATTGGGCGATGCGAAGCCGGGCAATCTCATGCGTCGGCATGCGCGTGATATCGCGGCCGTCGAAGGTGACCGAACCGGTGCGCGCCTGCGGACTGCCGCAGATCGTCATCATCAGCGTCGATTTTCCGGCGCCGTTAGCACCGATCAGGCTGACGATCTCGCCGCTGTTGACTTCGATATCGACGCCGGCGAGCGCGCGGATGTTACCGTAATAGGTTTCGACACCCGCAACTTTGAGAAGTGGTTGCCCCGCCATCAATGTTCACCCTCTTGGAGGTGCTCGACTTCGGCAATCACCTCTTCCACTTCCTCATCCTCGACGCCCAGATAGGCGGCAATCACGCGAGGATCATTCTTGACCTCGTCCGGCGTGCCATCGGCGATCTTCTGCCCATATTCGAGCACGATGACATGGTCGGAAATTTCCATGACCACGGACATGTCGTGTTCGATCAGCAGGATCGATGTGCCGGTGTCCTTGCGGATGCTGCGAAGGAATTCGTTGAGGACCAGAGACTCGCGAGGATTGAGACCGGCAGCCGGCTCGTCCAGGCAAAGCAGTTCCGGCCCCGTACACATGGCACGAGCGATTTCCAGGCGGCGTTGCGCGCCGTAAGGAAGATCGCCTGCAGGATCGTCGGCGCGATCGATGAGATCGGCCTTTTCGAGCCAGAAGCGCGCCAATTCGATCGCATTCTTCGCTTCGGCTCGATAGGGACCGATGCCGAGCAGGCCGAGGATCGTATAGCCGGAGGCACGCATCAGCTTGTTGTGCTGCGCCACCAGCAGGTTTTCGAGCACCGTGAGGCCCGAAAACAGACGGATATTCTGGAAGGTGCGCGCCACCTTGGCTTCGCGCGTGATCCGGAAATCCGGCAGCCGTTCCAGGAGATATTCCTTGCCGCTCTTCTGCTGCAGCGTAAGCATGCCCATCGTCGGTTTGTAGAAGCCGGTGATGCAGTTGAACACGGTCGTCTTGCCGGCGCCGTTCGGCCCGATCAGCGCGGTGATATCGCCACGCTTGGCCTCGAACGAGAAGTCGTTGATGGCCATGAGGCCGCCGAACTTCATCGACAGGTGGTCGACCTTCAAGAGGACGTCGCTGGGGTTTGCGGTCACAGCGTTCATCAGCCGTGGCCCTCCTTGGTAAAGCTGCCTGAAACCGCTTTTCGCTCCTTGAGGAAAGCGGTCGGCTCGCGCGTGCCGACAAAGCCGCGAGGCTTGAAGATCATAACCACCACCATAGCGAGGCCGAAGATCAGCATGCGGTAGAGTTCCGGTGTGAAGTCCGGGCCGAAACCGGGAATGATCGTGGTATCGCCGAAGACCAGCCCGGTCTTGAGGAAGCTCATGTTGCGCAGCAATTCGGTGCCGCCGACCATGGCGATCGCGGCAATCGCGATGCCCTTCAGCGACCCCATGCCGCCGAGAACGACGATGGCAAGGATCACGGCGGATTCGAGGAACACGAAGGATTCCGGCGAGACGAAGCCCTGACGCGCCGCGAAGAAGGAGCCGGCAAAACCGCCGAACATGGCGCCGGTGGCAAAAGCCGTCAGCTTCGTCGTCACCGTATTGATGCCGAGCGAACGGCAGGCGATTTCATCCTCACGCAACGCTTCCCACGCACGTCCGATCGGCATGCGGCGCAGCCTGATTGTGACATAGGCGGTCAGCATGCAGAGCAGCAGGATCACGTAGAACAGGAAAACCTTGTACCAGGCCGACGAGATCGGCAGACCGAAACTGCGGACGAAGTTGTGCGGATCCTTCATATCGAAGGTATACAGGCCAAAAAGCGATGCCTTGGTGATGTTGGAGATGCCGAAGCTTCCCTGCGTCACATCGGTCCAGTTGGTCAGCACGATGCGGATGATTTCACCGAAGGCAAGCGTCACGATCGCCAGGTAATCACCCCTGAGGCGCAGCACCGGAAAGCCCAGGACCATCCCCCAAAGCGCTGCCAGAATGCCCGAAATCGGCAGAAGCAGCCAGAAGGATAGGCCGAAATGCATCGACAGCAGAGCATAGGAATAAGCGCCGACCGCATAGAAGGCGACATATCCCAAGTCGAGCAGACCGGCGAGACCGACGACGATATTCAGACCCCAGGCAAGCATCACATAGATGAGGATCTGGATGCCGAAATTGTCGACATAGGTCAGCGCCCCTTGCGGGCCGAGGATTGCCACCGCCGCTATCGGATAGATCAGCAGAAACACAAGGGCAATCTTGTTGAAATGCTTGGAGACGAAGCTTTGTTCGCCCTCTACTTGCACGACCTTGGCCTTGGCTGCCTTTCGCGCCGCCAGATAAGGCTGGACGAAAACCGTCATGATGAAGCGGCCGACGGTAGCAATCGCGACGATGGTCGCCAGAAGACCCCAGCGCTGCACGATGATCAGCTTGTTGTCCATATTCTGATCGGTTTTGAGACCGATATAGAGGACGAACATGCCGAAGGATATGACAGCGGTCCAGAGGGCGTCCGTAATCCCCTTCTGGACAAGGCCGGGCGCGGCCTTGCCTGCAACGAAGTTTGAATTTGCCATGGCGTTATACCTTTTCGACTTCCGGCCGACCGAGAATGCCCGTCGGCTTGAAGATCAGCACGTAGGCAAGGATGCCATAGGTGGCGACATCCTTATACGCGATGGGAAAATTGCCAGACCAGAAGGACTCGATGAAGCCGATCATCAGGCCGCCGAGAACAGCGCCCGGAAGCGAGCCGATGCCGCCCAGAACCGCCGCCGTGAAAGCCTTGACGCCCGGCACGAAACCGTCCGTGAAATTGGCGACACCATAATACATCAGATACATCGTCCCGGCGACCGCAGCGAGCGCCGCACCCATGATGAAGGTGATGGAGATGGTCCGGTCGACATTGATGCCGAGCAGCGCCGCCATCTTGCGGTCCTGCTCGGTCGCACGTTGGGCACGCCCAAGCGCCGTCTTGTTGACGATGTACCAGAAGGCCGCCAGCAGCACGACGGTGATGATGAAGATGATGATCTGCTTCAGGGACAGCGAGACGCCACCGAAATTGTAGACATCGCCCACCAGCGTCGGGATCGGCTTGTTGCGCGGGCCCTGTGCAACCTGGATGAAGTTCGACAGAACGATCGACATGCCGATTGCCGTGATGAGCGGCGCGAGGCGGAACGATCCGCGCAGCGGCCGATAAGCCACCCGCTCGATCACCCAGTTCCACAGGCTAGTCATCAGCATGGCGACGATCAGCATGACAAGCAGCATGATCGCGACCGGCAGGCCGGCGAAGAGCGAAATGAGAACGAGATAGGTGATGAGGGCGGCAAAGCCGCCGAGCATGAAAACATCACCGTGGGCAAAATTGATCATGCCGATGATGCCGTAAACCATGGTGTAACCAATGGCGATCAGGCCGTAGATCGACCCGAGAGTCAGCCCGTTTAAGAGCTGCTGGATAAAATAATCCATATATCATTTCCCCTGGATGCGGCGTCATACGACCACATCTCTTATTGCTTTTTTAGGTTCCTTCTAGAGACCTATGGGCGCGATTCCATACTGGTTTCGAAGGAAATGTGAAGCCAAAAAGGCGAGAAATTGACAAATTCTTTTCAAATCGCCGTGCGCTGATGCGAATCCGACCAAAAATGACACGAAAGCGGCAGGCCATGGTTCAAAATTAGCCAAAACCGTGAAGCGGCGCCTGCACTCTGAAGAGCTCTTGTCAGAGGCAGGCCTCGTCAGGCCCGCCATAACGATCGTCTGAACCGCGACTTTACGCTCGCATCCTGGCGCCATCCGCATCGAACAGCGGCTCGGCCTGCAGCCTTGCCGGCAAGAGCTCGCCGAGCAGTTCGATCGACCAGCCTTGCGCCTCGTCGGCGATTTCCTTCGGCACGTAGCCCACAGCGACGGAAAGACCGGAAGCATGAGCATAGCCGCCTGACGTCACCCAGCCACAGATCGCGCCGTTGTGATAGATCGGCTCATCGCCGATGACATCGGCATCCCTGGCCGAGAGGATGAAGGTCCGCAGGCGCAACGTGCCGCCCTCCGCCTTTTCCTTGGCGGCGGCCGCCTTGCCGATGAAATCGGCCTCCTTGGACAGCGCCACGAATCGGTGGAGGCCGGCCTCGAACGGCCCATAGAGTGGCCGGTATTCGCGCGCCCAGCTGCCATAGGATTTGTCGAGGCGCAGCGCATTCAGCGCTCTCAGTCCAAAGAGCCGGATGCCGAACCCGGCACCTTCCTGCATCAGAAGGTCAAAGATATAGCGCTGATGCTCCGGCTTCATCCAGATTTCATAGCCAAGGTCGCCCGTATAGGAAACGCGGCCGACGATCGCGGGCGCCATGCCGATATCCATGCGGCAAATGGACATGAACGGGAATGCGGCGGTCGAGAGATCCTGATGGGTCAGCTTCTGCAGCAGCTTGCGGGCGTTCGGACCGGCGATCGACAGGCCGAGAAGCGAAAGACCGAGTGCTTCGAGCCGGACCGAGCCGTCCGTCGGCAGCAGTCCTTCGAACCAGCGCATGTGATAGGCCTCGGCAATGCCGGAGCCGATGAGAAGGAAATCCCCCTCGCCCAACTTCGCAAGCGTGAAATCGCCAATCAGCTTGCCGTCGTGCTTTAGCATCGGAGCCAGCGTCATCCGGCCAATGGCCGGAATGCGGCAGGTCAACAGCCGATCGAGGAAAGCTTCCGCCCCCGGTCCCTTGATCGAATATTTGGCAAAGCCCGACGTCTCCATCAGGCCGACGCTTTCCCGCACCGCCTTGGCTTCAGCGCCGACGACATCGAAGTCGTTGGAGCGGCGCCAGGAGAACTGGTCGACCTCACCCTGCGGAGCAAACCACAGGGCCTGCTCGAGACCATAATAAGCGCCGAATACGCCGCCGGCCTGCTTCAACTTGTCGTAGATCGGCGTTGTCAGCAGCGGACGTGCTGCCGGCAGCTCCTCGTTGGGATAGCGGATCGAGAAGCGACGGGCATAGTTCTCGCGTACCTTGGCATTCGTATAGGCGAGCGTCGCGTAATCGCCATAGCGCGAAACGTCCATGGCGAAGACGTCGAAGCCCGGATCGCCGTAGATCATCCAGTTGGCGAGTGCCAAGCCGACGCCGCCGCCCTGGCTGAAGCCGGCCATGACGGCGCAGGCCGACCAATAGTTCCTCAAGCCACGCACGGGGCCGACGAGCGGATTGCCATCAGGCGAAAAGGTGAAGGGGCCGTTGATGATCTTCTTGATGCCGGCATTGTTGAAGGCCGGGAAGTGGCGGAAGCCGACTTCCAGCTCCGGCGTTATGCGCTCGATATCCTCGGCCAGCAACTCGTGGCCGAAATCCCAGGGCGTCGTCACCGGCGACCATGGACGGCAGGCCTTTTCATAGGTGCCCATCAGCATGCCCTGCCGCTCCTGGCGCAGATAGATCTCGCCGTCGAAGTCGACGCAGTGCATCAGCTCCTTGCCCGTCGTCTTGTTGAAGTCGATGACCTCCGGCATATCCTCGGTGATCAGATACATATGCTCCATCGCGAGCACCGGCAGTTCCAGCCCGACCATACGGCCGACTTCGCGCGCCCAGAGACCGGCGGCGTTGACGACGTGCTCGGCGATGATCTCGCCCTGATTGGTGATGACATGCCAGGAGCCATCCTCGCGCTGTACGAGCTCTTCCACCTTGGTATGCAGGTAGATTTCCGCACCGTTCTTCTTGGCCGAGCGAGCATAGGCATGCGTCGTGCCATAGGGGTCGAGATGGCCTTCGACTGGATCGTAAAGCGCGCCGACAAACTGATCGGGATCGAGAAGCGGCATCAGTTCATGCGCTTCCTTCGGCGTCAGCAGCGTCGCCTCCAGACCATTGTAGCGGCCCTTGGCGAGAATGGATTTCAGCCAGTCGAAGCGCTGGGGGGTAGCCGCCAGCATCAGGCCGGAGGTGAGGTGCAGGCCGATATCCTGGCCGGAATATTCCTCGATCTCCTTGTAGAGCTCGACCGTATATTTCTGCAGCTTGGCAACGTTCGGATCGCCGTTGATCGTATGCATGCCGCCGGCCGCATGCCAGGTCGAGCCGGATGTCAGCTCGGAGCGCTCGAGCAGCACGACATCCGTCCAGCCGAATTTCGTCAGGTGATAAAGCACCGAACATCCGACGACACCGCCACCGATGACGACGACCTTGGCATGGCTTTTCATTGGGAATCCCCTGTTTTCGGCACGAAGCCGCCGGGTGTCTTCCCGCGCGACCGACCGTATTTGAGAGGAAACCTAGAGACTATCCGGTAGGCCAAATAGCCCGAACTGCGAAACCGATATGTCTGTTTGCGCCATCGCAATTGTTCGGATCGCGCCATCGGCTATCGACGGCAAAGGCCGGTCGGCAAGGCGCTCGACCTCCATCGCCACGAGGCTTTTCAGTCGGCGAAACCGGCCGTGAGCGCGAACTCCCGCCCCATCTCCATGATCTCTTCGAACACACTGCCGGCATAGGAGCGCGGCACGATGATTTCGAAGCAATCGGAGCCGGTGCGGGCGACATTGGCGCTGACGTGGCAGCACAGCATGTTGGCCGAATGGCCCTCGGCAAAGACCTGCGGATGCAGGTCGACCGCCACGCATTTGGCAAGAATACGGCGAACGCTCGGGCCGGAAATGCGAAGCAGCACGCGACCGTCGCTCTGCTCGAAGAAAGAGACTCGGGCGGAATCGAGCGTGAAGAGATCCCGCGCCACGCTATCGGCGCCGAACGTATCCGATACGACAAACCATTCCCTCGGCCCGACATCGCGAACCGATACATCCTTCAATGCCTTCAGGCTTGTCAGAATATTGTCCTGATCGCCGGCCCTGGCGAGCACAGAGAAGATAGCCGGACGGCGCACGACGGCGAGATGATTCGGATTTGCGGCAGCCTCGAAGCCGGAAATATGATCTTCCAGCACATGCCTGTTCTGAAATGCGACGCTCATCGATCCATCACCCCAAAAGCTTTTTGTTGTCGGGATCGACGAAGACCGGGCTGCAAACCTCCGCCGCCACTTCCTCGCCACGCAATCCGTCCCAGACGACCACGCGCTCGCCGATGCGTTCCCTGCCCGACTTCAGGAAAGCGAGCGCGATGGAATGACCGAGCGTCGGCGAGAAACAAGCTGAGGAAACATGCCCCTGATCGTTCACCGTCGAAGGTCTCGCGCCCTCCTTCAAAATATGCGCGCCGGCGTGAATTTCCTTGGCGGTATCGATCGGCTTCAATCCCACAAGCTGGCCGCGGTCGGCGGCAGTCAAGCCGAAGCGGGTGGATAGCCGCTTGCCAATGAAATTCGGCTTCTGCGTCGACATCATGCGGCCAAGCCCGACATCGTCGGGCGTGGTGCGGCCATCGAGTTCGTTATGAGTGACATGCCCCTTCTCGATACGCAGCACGTTGAGCGCTTCGACACCATAAGGGCAGATGCCATGCGCCTTGCCGGCCTCCATGATGGCATCGGCGACCGCCTCGCCGTAGCCGGCCGGCACCGCGAGTTCGTAAGCGAGCTCGCCCGAGAAAGAGATGCGGAACAGCCGCGCCCTGAGTCCACCCTTCAGCATGATTTCGGCTGCACCAAGGAAGGGGAAGAACGCGTCGGAAATATCGTCTTCCACGATCTGCTCCAGTACCAGCCGCGCCTTCGGGCCGGCAATCGCCATCTGCGCCCATTGATCGGACGAGGACACGAAACGAACGTCGAGTTGCGGCCAAAGTGTCTGCGCGCAGAATTCCATATGCGTCATCACCTCGCCGGCCATCGCCGTCGTGGTTGTCATGAAGAAATGATCGGGCGTCAGGCGGCTCGTCGTGCCGTCATCGAAGACCATGCCGTCTTCGCGCAGCATCAAGCCATAGCGCGCCTTGCCGATCGGTAGTTTCAGGAACGCGTTGGAATAGAGGCGATTGAGGAATTCAGCCGCATCCTTGCCGAAAATCTCGATCTTGCCGAGCGTCGACACGTCGCAGATCCCGACATTGTTGCGGACGTTCAGCACCTCGCGGTCGACGCTGTCGCGCCAGCCCCTCTCGCCCGGCCGGGCAAACCAGGACGAACGATACCAGAGACCAGCCTCGACGAAGCTCGCGCCATTCTTCTTCGCCCATCCATGCAGCGGCGATTCCCGAACGGGCTGCGCATGCTTGTCGCGCGCGGTTCCCGCCAGTGCACCAAAGGATACCGGCGTATAGAATGGCCGGAATGTCGTGGTGCCGACGGCGGCCGGGCTGACGCCGCGCATGCCGGCGATGATGCCGGCCGCGTTGACATTGCCAAGCTTGCCCTGATCCGTCGCCATGCCGCTCGTCGTATAGCGCTTGGCATGCTCCACATGGCCGAAGCCTTCGCGCAGCGCGAGGCCAAGATCCTTGGTATGGACGTCGTTCTGGAAGTCGACGAATGCCTTGTCTTTCGCGCCCGGCACATGCCAGATCGCCGCGAAGGATGGATCGTACTCGCCATCAACTTCAAGCAAATCTTCCGCATGAGCCGTGCGGCCCAGACTTTCGATGACCCTTCGCGCCTTCTGCGCGCCATCGGCAAGGCAGCCGGAAACGCTCTCGATACCCGCAGCCGAACCGGCAATCTCCAGCTCGCCAGAGACGACCGGCGCCATGAAGGCCTGTTTCTCGTCCGACCAAACCGGCTTGGCGCCGCGCTGGCAGGCAAGATGGATGATCGGCGACCACCCGCCCGACATGGCCAACGCATCGCAGGCGATCAGCTCATCCAGCCCGCCGCGATCGGCGATGACGCCACTGATACGGTATTTGCCCTTGGTCGCGTGGACGCTTGCCGCATGAACCACGCGCACGCCTTGAGGAGCAGCATCGGCCGACGCGGCGCGCGTGTCGAGGATTGCCGAAATCTCCACGCCTGCAGCGGCGAGATCGGCGGCAGTTCGGTAGCCGGAGCCGCCATTGGTAAAGACGGTAACCTTCTGCCCGGCAACGACGCCATAGCGGTTGAGGTAGCTGCGCATGGCGCCGGCCATCATCACGCCCGGGCGATCATTGCCGCCGAACACCAGCGGTCGCTCTTCGGCGCCCGAGGCAAGGATGGCGCGCTTGGCGGCGATGCGCCAGAGCCGCTCCACCGGCAGGTCGGCCGATGGCATCGCCACATGCTTCTGCACCTTCTCGACGGCACCGAAAACATTGCCATCATACCAGCCGAATACGGTGGTGCGCGGCATCAAGGTGACGTTCTCGAAGCTCTGCAGCTCCTCAAGCGTTGCCTGCACGAAAACGTCAGCGGAAGCGCCGCCGATGGTCAGCTTTTCCGACAATAGCGAGCCGCCAAGTCTAAAACCTTCGTCGGCCAATACGACACGCAATCCGGCGCGGGCGGCGGTCAGAGCCGCTATGAGCCCCGCCGGACCGGAGCCGATCACGAGCAGGTCGCAATGCGCCCAGGCCTTCTCGTAACGGTCCGGATCGGCCTGCATGACCGCCTTGCCAAGGCCGGCAGCACGCCGGATCAGCGGCTCATAGACCTTTTCCCAAAAGGCAGCCGGCCACATGAAGGTCTTGTAGTAGAAGCCGGCGCCGAGGAAGGGCGAGAACAACCCATTGATCGCGCCAAAATCATACTTCAGCGACGGCCAGCGGTTCTGGCTCACCGCACTCATGCCCTGATAGAGCTCGGCGACGGTAGCACGCGTATTCGGCTCGGTGCGGCCATCCTTGCCGATGGTGACGAGCGCGTTGGGCTCGGCTGAGCCGGCCGTCAGAATGCCGCGCGGCCGATGATATTTGAAGCTGCGGCCAACCAGTATCTGGTCATTGGCGAGCAGGGCGGCGGCGAGTGTGTCGCCTTCCAGACCCTTCATTTCCTTGCCGTCGAACTGGAAGGACAGTGGGCGGCTGCGATTGACGAGACCGCCGCTCGACAGACGATAAGAGGTCATCGCGCCGCCTCCTTTGCCTTGTCCTCGGCATCGGTAACGGAAAAGACCTCGTGCGTGACATTGCTGCGCTCGACGACCAGCCAGCGGCGGCATCCGGCGCTATGATGCCAATATTCCTCAATCCGGCCGCGCTCGTTGTCTCGGATGAAGACGTAGCGGTTCCAGTCCTCATCCGGCGCGGTCGGCACCGGCCGGACGACGGAGGCCGAGCCGCGAATGGAGAATTCTTCCTTGGGTCGCACGCCGCAATGCGGGCAGTTGATCAAGCTTGCCATTGGTATTGTGCCCTCAATGCAGGTTCGGCTGCGGACCCTTGCCGCCTTCGTCGATCGCAAAGCCGCGCTCGAAACGGTCGAGGCGCAGAAGGCGGCTGACATCGTGGCTCTCGCCCCTGGCGATCAGATGCGCGAAGCAGAAGCCCGAGGCCGGCGTCGCTTTGAAGCCGCCATAGTTCCAGCCGCAGTTCAGATAGAGATTTTCGATGGGCGTGCGATCGATGATCGGCGAGCCGTCCATGCTCATATCCATCACGCCGCCCCAGGTGCGCAGCACGCGCACGCGCGACAGGCCAGGGATAAGCGCCACCCCCTCCTCCATCGTATGCTCGACGGTCGCAAGATTGCCGCGCTGCGCATAGGAGCTGTAGTAATCGATATCGGCGCCGAAGACCAAGCCGCCCTTGTCGGACTGGGATATATAGAAGTGTCCCGCGCCATAGGTGATGACATTGTCGATAACAGGCTTCAGCCCTTCGGAAACGAAAGCCTGCAGCACATGCGTTTCGATCGGCAGTTCAAGATCGGCCATATTGCCGAGAATCGACGTGTGACCCGCGGCCGCAAGCGCCAGCTTGTTGCAGCCGATGAAGCCCCGGTTGGTTTCGACCCCCGTCACGGCACCGTCCTCGTCACGGCGGATGCCGATCACTTCGCATTGCTGGATGAGATCGACCCCGCGGCTGTCGGCGCCGCGCGCATAGCCCCAGGCGACAGCATCGTGCCGCGCCGTGCCACCGCGGCGTTGCAAAAGGCCGCCGAGGATCGGAAAGCGGGCATGATCGAAATTCAGATAGGGCATCATCCGGCGGACCTGCTCGCGATTGAGCAGTTCGGCATCGACGCCATGCATGCGCATGGCATTGCCGCGCCTGGCATAGGCATCGCGCTGGCCATCGGAATGGAACAGATTGACGATTCCGCGCTGGGACACCATGGCATTATAGTTGAAATCCTGCTCAAGCCCTTCCCAGAGCTTCATCGAGAACTCGTAGAAGGGCTCGTTGCCGGGCAGCAGATAATTGGAACGGATGATCGTCGTGTTGCGGCCGACATTGCCGGAGCCGATGTAGTTCTTTTCCAGCACGGCGACATTGGTGATGCCGAATTCCTTGGCGAGGTAATAGGCCGTTGCCAGGCCATGTCCGCCGCCGCCGACGATGATCACGTCATAATGTGGTTTCGGCTCCGGCGTCCGCCACACCGGCTGCCAATGGCGATTGCCTGAAAACGCCTGTTTTAGAAGCTGATAAGCCGAATAACGCATGCATTCATCCTGATCACTACCCGGCCGCACATTCGCATATGCAATAAAAACGACAAGTCCCGAAAGAGCGAAAAAGCTTCGCAAACAGAACATGATCTTTTCCGAATGCGCAGTGATGGACGGTATCTGCCGCGGAAGGGTTGCACCGCCAATCCATGAAAAGTCTGCGTGCGAAAGCCCGGCACATGGAGCGCTGTTGCTAAACCTTTGCTTAGGCATTAATGCGAAGGAAACCGGGGGCCGGAAGTCTAAACTTCGCAATCGCAACTTCTTATATATAATGTCCGGAGAGTTCAGGCGCGGATGGCGCGCGGAAGACGAAGAAGCACATGCTTGCAACATTCGAAAAGGCGGCGCTCGAGGCAGGAAAGGCCATCCTGGAGGTCTATCGTGCCGGCTATTCCGTTGCCTTGAAGCAGGACTTGAGCCCCGTCACACTGGCCGACGAGCGGGCCGAACACATCATTCTCAGACACCTCGAGCGCGATTTTCCGCATATCCCGGCCATTGCCGAAGAGCAGGTTTCAGCCGGCAAGATTCCGGATGTGCGCGGCCGCGCCTTCTTTCTCGTCGACCCGCTCGATGGCACCCGGGAATTCATCGAGCATCGCGATGAGTTCACCGTCAACATCGCCTATATCGAGGACGGCATCCCTCTCATCGGCATCGTCTACGCACCGGCGCTTGGTGTTGCCTTTACCGGTGAACCCGGCAGAGCCCGCAAGCTGATCGTCAATGAGCAATTTTCCATTACCGACCGCCTGACCATCGCTGTGCGCGAGCCGCCCGCCAAGCTGATGGCGCTTGCCAGCCGCTGCAACAGCAATGCGAAAACCGAAGGCTTTCTGACCGACAATGCGGTTTCCGGCTGCACATCGATCGGTTCGTCGCTGAAATTCTGCCTGCTCGCAGAGGGCAAGGCCGATGTCTACCCGCGCTTCGGCCGGACCATGGAATGGGATACGGCAGCCGGTGATGCCGTGTTGCGGGCAGCGGGCGGCAAGACGGTCACGATCGAGGGCGGCCTTCTGACCTATGGCAAAACCGAGCAGAGCGCGGATGCTGATTTCGCCAATCCGCATTTCATCTGCTGGGGCGGGCAGAAGCACGGCGTCTCGGCGTAAGTTTATTTTTGCAAGTAAAAAACGATTCTTGCAGCTTTCCCGAACGCGCGAGTAGCGGAACGGGCCGTCTAATTTTGGCCGGAAAGCGTAAGTTTTCACTGACGAAAATTCATAGAGTGAATACGATTTACCTTGAAATAACAGGGACTTTCCGATGTTTTGCTCAGGCGAAACATCGCAAATCACCTCTCGGCCACATTGATTAAAATTATTAGCAAAGTCTTACCATGTGCTTAGGCAATTTTTAAATGTGGCAAGCTAGAGTGCCACACGTGGTCTTGAGTGTGTGTAGAGAGTCCAATGACCGAAATGATACGTCCCCGAGTGAAGTATGTCATCGGCCCCGATGGCAGCCCGCTGACGATAGCAGACCTTCCGCCGCCGAATACGCGCCGCTGGGTCATTCGTCGTAAAGCTGAGGTTGTCGCCGCCGTGCGTGGTGGTCTGCTCAGCTTGGAAGAAGCCTGCGAACGTTATACGTTGACCGTCGAAGAGTTCCTCTCCTGGCAGTCGTCCATCAATACCCATGGCCTGGCCGGCCTCCGGACGACCCGCATACAGCAGTATCGCCACTGACAGCAGCGACAGCACCACCTTTATTCTATTTTGTGTTCGGGCCTCTTTTTTGGGAAAGAGGCCCGAATTTTTTATTGAAGGGCGCCCGCCCATAGCTCGCCTCACCTACGCTAAAGGACTTGGCCGCTCCGTATTTTGACATCAACCTAAACGGAGACGATCCGTTAACAATCTCGACGGTTGGCAGACGTCCAAGCACATGCAATCCTCGTTGCATCAGATGCGACAAGGGAGAAAATCATGGATATCCGCAACGAAAACAATGCATCCGGCGGCCGTTATGTTGCAACGGTCGAAGGCCACGAGGCGGAGATGACCTTTTCCCGCACGTCTCCCAAGCTGATCATCGTCGATCACACCGGCGTGCCGGATGCCCTGCGTGGCAAGGGGGTCGGCCAAGCGCTGGCGCTTCACGCCGTCGAAGAGGCGCGCCGCGGCGGCTGGAAAATCATCCCGCTCTGCCCCTTCTTCAAGGCCCAGGCACAACGCCACGATGACTGGCGCGACGTCGTCAATCTCTAAAACGCGGTGCTTTAAGCACGGCAGCAGGCGTCGCACGCGCGCATCACATGACCAAGCGGGACATAATCCGTCCAATCGGTCGGATTATCTTCGAAAACGCAAAAGCTGCGCATGGCCGGCCCCGTCACGGCCAGTCATGCGCAGCCTTCATGCGCTTCCATCGTACTCTTCGCATTCCGAAGATAAGCTCCGTACCGGAACGCAATCATGCTTGATCCGAAGGGGCGACGGAATTGCGATCTCAGGCGCGTGCCCGCGCCGGACCATCCCGCTCTTCGAGCGCTGCGGCCTTGGCATATTCGGCCTGCATTTCCTCAAGCGAATTTTCCAGCGCCTCTTCCTGAACCTGCAGCTCCCGGATCGACACCTGCAGATTGTCCGCACGCTGGCGGGCAGCCTTGGCAAAGGTCGGGTAGGCAAAATGGCTCGGATCGGAAATGCCGGACTTCTTCTCCTCGACGACGATCTGGCTTTCCAGTTCCTTCGTCATGCGGTCAAATTCCGCCATCATCATCTGCAGCTGCTGCAGCTGACGGCGTTTTTCGTTCACCTGAAACTCTTTCAGGCGAACAAGGCTCTCACGTGACTTCATACGCATTACTCCCGTGATGCGAGACCCCGGCTCTCGATATTCCCGTTCGCCGAACCGCTTTGAGACGGCTTGGTTAAAAAAATTTCCAGCGATCTTAATAAAAGCCTACCGCTGGTAACCTTTCGTTTACGGGCATCGTTAATGATAGGCGCAATGATTTAAGGCTCGGTAAATGGTGTGGTCGGAATTCGACATGTCGGCATTGGTGAGTCGGATGAATCACTTGGCGTTGGTTGTTAATGCAATACTTAGGAGTCAATTTTACTGATTGTTGTTGGAAAACAGTGCAATGGAAAAATTATTTAATAAATTCGATACGACTTGCCAGAGTGAATCAGAATTTGTTAACCATTGCATGGCAGCTTCCAAATCAAGCAGTGATTTGATCGGTATCGCGTTAAGGGGCTGACGACCTTTCGGCGGCGGTAAAGGGGACAATTATGCGGGTTCTACTCATTGAAGACGATAGCGCGACAGCGCAGAGCATCGAGCTGATGCTTAAATCCGAAAGTTTCAACGTCTATACCACCGATCTCGGTGAGGAAGGCGTCGATCTCGGAAAGCTCTACGACTACGACATTATCCTTCTCGATCTTAACCTTCCTGACATGTCCGGCTACGAAGTGCTGCGCACGCTGCGCCTCTCGAAGGTCAAGACGCCGATCCTCATCCTCTCCGGCATGGCCGGCATTGAGGACAAGGTTCGCGGCCTCGGCTTCGGCGCCGACGACTACATGACCAAGCCTTTCCACAAGGATGAGCTGGTCGCCCGCATCCACGCCATCGTTCGCCGTTCCAAGGGCCATGCCCAGTCTGTCATTATGACCGGCGAGCTCATCGTCAACCTCGACGCCAAGACCGTCGAGGTCGGCGGTCAGCGCGTGCATCTGACCGGCAAGGAATATCAGATGCTGGAGCTGCTCTCGCTGCGCAAGGGCACGACGCTTACCAAGGAAATGTTCCTTAACCACCTCTATGGCGGCATGGACGAGCCGGAACTGAAGATCATCGACGTCTTCATCTGCAAGCTCCGCAAGAAGCTGGCAAATGCCGCCGGTGGCGCCAACTACATCGAAACCGTCTGGGGCCGCGGCTACGTGCTGCGCGAACCCGACAGCAGCGATTTCGCCGAAAGCGCCTGAGCCGCCTCCCCATCTTTACCGCCGTCACACAGAAATCCCGCCTTTTCAGGCGGGATTTTTTATTGACCTCAATGCATGCAAAATAGCCGCCTCGAAGAGCGGCTATCCCTGTTTCGATGTGTCTCGTTGAAATCAGGCGGCCGCGGCACGATTGCCGAAGATGGCCGTCAGGATCTTGCGATCGAATGGCTTCAGCAGAAAATCCGTCGCGCCCGCGCGCTTTCCGGCCATCAGCTTGCGAAGATCGGCCTCGATGACGCAGTAATAGATCTTCACATCCTTGCCATCGGGCATGGCGCGGATGCTGGCGATGAGCTCGAGCGCCCCTTCCATGCCGGCATCGACGATCAGATAGTCAGGCATTTCGGCCTGGCAGCGCATCAGCGCTTCGCGCCCATCTCCAGCTTCGCTCACGAGAAAATCCAGCTCGGACAGGATTCGTTTGCCGACCTTGCGTACGACATCCGATGTATCCGTTATCATGAACCGCTGCATGTGTGAGCTCCCTGGCATCAGCCGCCATCATCCGATGTCGGCTTCAAATTGAAACGATAGGAGCAGCAAGCTAAGGATTCGTTACCGCTACATTATCAATTGAGCGAACAACCCCAAGATTGTAAAGAAATTTCGACACACGAAAAAATAAGCCCGCAACCAATGACCGACTGCGGGCGAAAACATCAATGGATCGGCCCGCTTACTCCGGCTTGGGCAGCCATGGTCGCTACGAAGGTCAATTCCTCCGGCGTCGCATTATAGGAAAGCTCCATGCCGCTCTCCTCGGCCAGCAGCACCGTGTAATAGGGCTGGATCGAGTGAGCGTCGATGGCTTCCTCCAGCGCGCCGGAGCAGATCTCGGCGAACTTCGGTGGTATGCGCATCAGCCGACCCTTGGCGGTGATCGTGAACTTTGCCTCGAATTCGGGATTTTCGAGTGTCACCTCGATATTGCCGCCGCGCGGAATGGCGCCGTAGGCAACGAGGAAGAGATTGAGCAGCAGCTTCACGCGGTTCTTGGCGATGATCGCGCGCGGACCGACCCAGCTGACTTCGGTTTTCTTCTCGGCGGCGGCGAAATCCTTGGCGGCGCGCTCCGCTTCGCCGGTGTCGATCGACGCGCCGACCGAACCGGACGCGCCAAAGGCAAGACGCGCGAATTTGAGGCGGACGGACGCGTTGAGCGCACTGGTGCGGATCAGATCCATCGCATCGGCGTCGGCACCACCCTCGTCGAGCAGCTCCAGGCCATTGTTGATCGCCCCGACCGGCGAGATCACGTCATGGCAGACGCGGCTGCACAGCAGCGCGGCCAGATCCGGTCCGGTCAGAGTGAGATTGGGATTTTTCGACATTCATTGTCTCCTGAATGCTGGCAGGGCAAAGCGAATAGGTCCACCTTGCCACGGTAAGATTGCTCGAGGGTTTCGCAGCCAGTGTACCGCGCGCCATAATGACACCATATTTGGTAAACCGATTGTTAAGACCATCGACGCAAAATGCATTCATCACCATCAGACTTTTTCGCACGCGATTCGTCCTGCGAGAGATGGGCGAAATGGTCTGAAAATGGGGGCGTGCCATGCGCGGCGCATTCAGGCGAATGCGTTGCCTATTCGTCCCTGTTGCACCGACCATGATGAACGGAAGACTTCCATGCGCTATGAATTCCTGAAGAGAATGCCAAGCCCCGGCACCAGAACGCTCGGCCTCGGCCTGATTCTGGCCATTGTCGCATTTGTGAGTTTCGCGTTGCCGGTCCGTCAGGCCGCTGCCGCGCCCACCAATCAATATTCGGCACAGGAAATCGTCGATGCCGGCCATTCCTTCTTCGGCTCCGCCAGCGGCGGTCTTGCCAAGGTGGTCGAGCGCGCCTTCCAGCAATATGGCCTGCCGAATGGCTACATCCTCGGCCAGGAAGGCTCCGGCGCGTTCCTCGCAGGCCTGACCTATGGTGAAGGCCAGCTCAACACCAAGAATGCCGGCGAGCATCCGCTTTACTGGCAGGGACCGTCGCTCGGCTTGGACTACGGCGGCCAGGGCACCCGCGTCATGATGCTGGTCTATGATCTGCCGAGCATCAACAGCGTCTACACCCGCTTCGGCGGCGTCAGCGGCCAGGCATTCGTGGTTGCCGGCTTCGGCATGACCGTCCTGAAGAACAACAACATCGTGCTCGTTCCGATCCGCACCGGCCTTGGAGCACGCCTCGGCATCAACATGGGCTATCTCAAAGTCACGCCGAACCCGACCTGGAATCCTTTCTGAACCGATCCTCAGATACGACCTCCCAAGCAGCGCACGCCTTGGCCCGCTTCAGTTGCGGGCCTTTTCTTTCCGCAAAACCGGCTTCGCGCCGATAAACCATATCCGCGTTAAACGCTTGCCCGCATGGCTAACCCATGATTAATCATTTTATCGATATCGAACATAACTCCAGGATACTGGCTGCGTCGTGATTCAATTTGCTCTCTTGTTCGGATTGGGCTTTCTGACGGCCGCTCTACTGGTCTTTCTCATCGCGCCGGCAATCCATCGTCGTATCGTCTGGTTCACCGAAAAGCGCTTGAAGGCGACCATGCCCCTGAGCCCGCAGGAAGTGCGCGCGCAGACGGACATGGCGCGCGCACTCTTTGCGGCTGAGAACGCACGGACAGAACATGCGCTGACGCAGGAACGCGACAAGACCGTTGCGCTGCAGATCCAGAACGGCAAACTTCAGCAGGAAGCAAGCCGTCTTTCCGCCGCAAGTGCGGAGCTGCAGACCCGCATCGACGATCTGGAGGTGGAAGCAGGCGAGCTGCGCTCACGCCTGCGCCAGGAAGAGAGCTATATCAGCCAGCTGAAATCGAGCATCCACGCCGCCGAGCACGCCAGCGCCGAAAAAGAGGCGGATATTGACAGCTTGCGTAAACGGATGACGAAAATGGGTGCCGATGCCGACAATCTCAGGATCGATCTGGCAGCCCGCGAAACCGAGATCGAGAGTCTGAAGCTGCGCATCAACACATTACGCGACGAGCGCGATACGCTGCGCCAGGAGCTGAATGCGGCAAGCCTGCGCGCCGCGGATGCCGAACATTCGCTGCGCCAGGAAAGCGACAAGAACAAGCGGCTTGAGGAACGCCTCAACCGCGAGATTGCCGGCAGCGCCGACAAGGAAACCGCGATCGAACGCCACGCTCAGGATGTCGTCCGTCTCAGAGAGCGGCTGGAGGCGGCCATCAAGGAATCGAAGGAAGCCGGCAAGGCGCTGCGTGCCGCTGGCCTCACGCCGCCGAAGAAGGCGACAAAAACACCGAAACTTGCCGCGGCATCGATAACCGGGGGCAACGCAGACGAACAGCGTGCCGTAGCCGAGCCTCCGCAGGTGGCAGAACCGGAACGAACCGTGGAAGACGAAATCGCCCAGATGACAGAAGAGGTTCGCAATCGGGCAGCCGCCTTGTCGGATCGCCTGCTGAAAGCCCGCACGCCAGCCCACGACGATGCCATGCGAGAGGAAATCGCCAGGATCGCCGCCAATATGGTCGCCTTGACAGCGCTCAAGGAAGGTGACGGCTCGCCGATCTTCGATCTCCTGCCGAAGGACCTAGAGCCCGCCGAACTCGGCGCGCGCATCAGCCTCGCCGACCGCGTCGCCGCAATACTGCCGAAGCATCAATAAGCTCCAAAGAGCAACCCGCTCAGATGCGCCCGTTCTTCGCGGCCATCTCGAAAAGGGCGATGCCGCTCGCCGTCGCGACATTGAGGCTGTCCAATCCCGGCGCCTGCGGAATCCGCACGCTGCCGAAGGCGGAAAGAATGCTTGCGGGCAGGCCGTCCCCTTCCGTGCCGACAACGAGGGCCATGCGCTCCGAAGCCGGAACATCGCGAATATCGACCGCGCCTCGCGGCGACAGGCTCCAGATCGCAAAACCGCGCTCGGCAAGCCCCGCAAGCAGCTGAACGCCGCTGGATTGCCGGCGATAGGGCACGGTCAGGATCGAGCCGACCGAAACCCGCAGCGCCTTGCGATAGAGCGGATTGCAACAGCTTTCGTCAAGCAGCACCGCAGCCGCGCCGAAGGCTGCGGCATTGCGGAACATCGAACCTATATTGTCGTGATTGGAAATACCGCAGCCGACGAGCACCAGCGCCTGCTTCGGGAGGCGGTCGAGGAGGCCGCTCATTGCGTCTTCCGCCGATCGACGCCCCAGTGCCAGAACTCCGCGATGGAGATGGAAGCCGACAATGCCGTCGAGCACCTCAGCTTCGGCGACATAGATCGGAACTTCCAATGGGAAGGTGTCGATGATGTCGCTCAAGCCCGCAACGCGGTTTTTGAGCAGCAGTACTTTCTCGGCAAGAAAATCCCCCGCCGCCGCATGGGCACCGGCGAGAAGCCGCAGCACGACGGTTCCTTCCGCGATGAATCGGTTCTCTCGACCGGTCAGATCGCGTTCGCGGATATTGCGGAATTCGGCGATACGCGAATCGTCGGGATGCGTAATCTCGATGAGCCGCGCGCTCGTCATCGTCAGGCCGTCAGTTGGACAGCGATATGGTCGCCACGATACGGCCAATACCATAGTCGAAGACGATAGCCTGGCGCTGGCCGCCGGCAAGCGTGCCATAGAACAGCACCTGATTGCCCGAGAGCGCCGTGGATTGGACGGTAAATCCCGCGGGCAGCAATGCCGTCACGGCAACCGGGGCATCGGACGGAATGCTGGAAGCCGTCTGACCTGCGGGCTTTGCCGCTGGCTTCATCGTCTTGTAGACAACGGCGCCGAACACGGCCATAAGGCTCACCACCATGACGGCCGCGGAGACGATCTGCAGGCGGATCATCTTGCGTCGGACTTTCTCCAGGGCCGGATCGAGGGGCTTCTCCTCTTGATCGTCTGGCTCGAGATTCGTCATCGATGCGTCCTTGCTTCCTGAAAAGCGCGTTATGCGCTGGAGAAATACGTTTGAGCGACCCCTTTAAAGAAGCCGCGGGCAATAGAAAAGTCCTAACCGCCGATGAAAGTGCCGAAGGACGGCTGGATTCATGGCTGACGGCCGAGATCGGCGAGGAATTTTCCCGCAGCCGCGTGCAAGGCCTCATCAAGGACGGCGCCGTTACGCTCAAGGGCGCAGCGGTAACAGACGCCAAGCGCAAGGTGCGCCCCGGCGACGTCTACGAGATCACGCTGCCCGAACCGGAAGATCCGACACCGCAGGGCGAGGATATTCCGCTCGACGTGCTTTACGAGGACGACGATGTCATCGTCATCTCCAAGCCGGCCGGACTGGTCGTCCATCCCGCCGCCGGCAATTGGACCGGAACCCTGGTCAATGCCCTGATCCACCATTGCGGCAACAGCCTTTCCGGCATCGGCGGCGTTCGCCGCCCAGGCATCGTGCACCGGCTGGACAAGGATACGACCGGTGTCATGGTCGTCGCCAAGAACGATGTGGCTCACCGGCACCTCTCCCTGCAATTTGCCGATCATGGCCGCACGACCTCTCTGGAGCGCGCCTATCAGGCGATCGTCTGGGGGCGTCCACGCCAGCTCGTCGGCACCATCGATGCCCCTCTTGGCCGGTCGAGCAGCGACCGCACGCGCCGCGCCGTCAAGCGCCCGGATTCGCAGGATGCCGACGAGGCGATCACGCATTACGAGGTGCTGGAGCGTTTCCATGAGACACCGGACGCAACCGCCCTCGCCTCTCTGATCGAATGCCATCTGGAAACCGGTCGAACGCATCAGATCCGCGTTCACATGGCGCATATCGGCCACCCGCTGCTCGGCGACGCCGTTTACGGCGGCGGCTTCAAGACCAAGGCCAATCTCCTGCCGGAAGCCGCAAAACACGCCGTCCATCGTTTCACGCGCCAGGCGCTGCATGCCTATATGCTGCAATTCGAGCATCCCCGCACGGGTGAGGTCATGCATTTCGAGGCGCCTTTGCCTGAGGATATGGAAGAATTGGCGGCGGCGCTCAGGGAGTAGGTGCCAAACATCACAATAACTGGACGACCGGCGCCTCCTGCCCTATAATATCGCGTATGAAGGACCGAAGTCCGAGCGCCTGTGCTGGCCGAAAACGCGACCGCGTTTGGGAGGTCAAAATGACCGCGCCACATGGCACCGGACAATTCGGGAGGGTAATCCCAAGGGCGATATTCCGGCGAGACCTGCGGTCACGCCGCTGTAACACTTGCGTGACCGCATCCTTGAATCACCGTTTCGCCGTACTTATCTTTACATTGGTTAAGTGCGGGGTCGCAGGACCCGTACGCCTTGGTCCGCTTCGCAGAAGGCGCGCAAAATACGCCCCCAGAAGGAACCAAATCTCGAATAGGAGGGTGCACAATCATGGCCCGTAATACCTTACCGTCTATTGCTGCCGGAGAAGCCGGCCTCAATCGTTATCTCGACGAGATCCGCAAGTTCCCCATGCTGGAACCGCAGGAAGAGTACATGCTCGCCAAGCGCTATGCGGAACATGCCGACCGTCAGGCTGCGCATAAGCTCGTTACCAGCCATCTGCGCCTCGTGGCGAAGATTGCCATGGGTTACCGCGGCTATGGCCTGCCGATCGGCGAAGTCGTGTCGGAAGGCAATGTCGGCCTGATGCAGGCCGTGAAGAAGTTCGACCCGGAACGCGGTTTCCGTTTAGCGACATATGCCATGTGGTGGATCAAGGCCTCGATCCAGGAATACATCCTGCGCTCGTGGTCGCTCGTAAAGATGGGCACGACGGCCAACCAGAAGCGCCTGTTCTTCAACCTGCGCCGCCTGAAGGGCCGCATCCAGGCCATCGACGACGGCGACCTGAAGCCGGAGCATGTCACCGAGATCGCCACCAAGCTGAACGTTTCGGAAGAAGAGGTCGTTTCGATGAACCGCCGCCTTTCCGGCGACGCTTCGCTGAACGCGCCGATCAAGGCTTCCGAAGGGGATTCCGGCCAGTGGCAGGATTGGCTCGTCGATGACCACGACAGCCAGGAAGACGTGCTGATCGAACAGGACGAGCTCGACACGCGCCGCCGCATGCTGGCGCGCGCCATGGGCGTCCTGAACGACCGCGAACGCCGCATCTTCGAGGCACGCCGACTTGCCGACGAGCCGGTGACGCTGGAGGACCTGTCGTCCGAATTCGACATCAGCCGCGAACGCGTGCGCCAGATCGAGGTTCGCGCCTTCGAAAAGGTGCAGGAGGCCGTTCAGAAGGATGCGCTGGAACGCGCCAAGGCGTTGCGTGTCGTCGAGGCGACCGCGTAACAGCTGCCGCTCAGAAGATTTGACGGTTAAAAAAGGCGGGCCTGGAGCCCGCCTTCAGACTGCTGACAAAGTCCTTTCGGATCCCATTTCCGCGACTTTGATTCCGATCCGTTCTTCTTTCGATTCAGAGACGTTCCGTCAATTTCGGTCTTTGCGGATGGGTGTCAGGGGTTTGTCAGCAAACTGAAGGCGGGCCTGGAGCCCGCCTTTTGCATATCATCGATGCCCGGTTGGTTTACTGGCCGCTTGAGGCAACGCCGCCGAGAGCCTGCCACTCTGCAATCGCCTTGTTGAAGGCATCCGTACCGGTCGGCCCCTTTTCCATGGTCAGAAGCGCGCGACGGCCATTGCGATAGACCACCGGAATATCGATCCAGTTGCGGCTCTTCAAAAGATCGAGATTGGTCTTGCGTGCATCCGGAAAATCGTTGAGCGCGACCATGTAGACATCGTCGGTCACTTTGGCCGGTACCGCGATCAAAGCATCGCCGCGATCCTGCTCGGTCGCCTTCAACGCAACGCGCTGGACGTTATCGATCGCCCCGCCTTCGAAATTCGGCGGCACCTGGAAGGCAAGCTCGATCAGATGGCTAGCCGGAAGCGAGGAGTCCGAATTCCGCGATACCGTGATCGTCGCGGTCAAGCCGCGATCCGGGACAGTGATGAGACCCTGCACCGAAGGCTCAGGCCGGCCGTCAGACCCCTTGCCTTCCTGCAGTGACCAGGTGACCGTGCCCTGGAAAGCCGTGGGCGACGTCTGGCCGAGGCGCTCTTCGTAGAGGAAAACCTTCTGTCCATCGGTTGCCGGAGCGGTCTGCTGCGTCACGGGCGGCGGCTGGTTGGCGGTCGCCTGTTGTTGCTGGTTGGCAGCGGGTACCTGCTGATTCGTCGAGGCGGATGGTGTATTCGGCGCGGCAGTTGCAGGCGCCTGGGCCTGCGGAGCAGCGGTGCCGGCATTGTTGGCGGCCGGCGGCGTTGCCGCGGCGGCAGGTGCTGCAGAGGCAACATTCTGCTCGGCTACGGACTTGCCTTCCACGACGCCGGGCTGCCCGTTCGGAGCCGGCCCTTCGTCCTCTTCTGTGCCATTGGCCAGAAGACGCTGGGTGAATTTGGTATTGACCGTATTCGGGTCGCTGCCCAAAGCCGCAACATCCGTATTGCCGGCGCCTGCCGGCTGCTGAGCGGCCGTATTGGTCTGCTGCGGCGCAGCCGCCTGCCGGGCGGGAACTGCAGCGTTGCCGTTGCTCGGTGCATTGCTGCTTGCCGTATCCGAAGTCGCAGGTGTCGCCGCATTCTTCGGAGCGGAACTGACGAGCTTCGTCACCATGTTGTTGAGCGCATCGCGATTCAGCCAGGCTGCGTAACCGCCACCTCCCACGACTGCGAGGCCGACGAGCGTGACGATGATGCCGGTGACATTGATACGACGGCGCTTCGGCTCCATGCGGAAGCTGCGGCCCTGTAGCTTCGCTGCCATCGCCTGATCGAGATCGGGCGGAACAGCAGCGCCGCCGCCTCGTTCGTCTTCAGCACGCTTGTCGAAACCCGCAAGCTCCTTGAGCTCGCGCCAGCCGTCATTGGCAGCATCGGCCTCGGACGCCGTCTTCCTGGACGGATGCACATCCTCAAAGAGATCGACATCGTCGAAGGCATTTTCCGGCATCTGCCGAGCCGACTGCTGCGCCGGGTTAGGAGCAGCAGGTGCGGGCTGCATTTCCTCGAAGACATCCGCATCCCAGGCAAAGCCGGTGTTGGTGGCTGCTGCCTTCGCGTTGACAGGTCCCTCGACAGGCTGACCGAAGGGTGCTTCCGCAAAGGCTGCGGCCGGCATGACCGGCTCGTTGTGGCGGGAGACGGCCGGCTGGGACGCAGTATGGGAAGCCGGAGCATCCACCTCCGCCCAGATCTGCTCAACCTGGCTTATGACATCGTCAGCCGGCAGCGGCACGCGCGGCGCGGGGGCAGGCTCGGCAGCGACTGCCGGTGCCGCTTCTGGCTGGGGTTCGTTGCCTTCACCTTTCGGCTCTTCATGAGAAACCGGCTCAGGAGCCGGCTCCTCGTGAACTTCGGCATGGTGTTCGACGCCGGCATGTTCAGCGGCCGGAGCATAGGGCTCCTCTTCGTGATGCGGTTCCCGCCATTCCTCTACCGGCTGGTGCTCATGCGCATGATCCGGCTCGACAGGTGCGGCCGGCTCCTCATGGACATGCTGCTCGTGCTCGGCTTGCGCAACGCTGGGTTCTTCAGGGACGTGCGCCTCGGCGGGAGTTGGCGCAGGCTCTTCCGCGTGTACTTCCTCGGCCGCATGATGGTCCTGAACGGACTCGGCAGCAGCCTCTTCATGCGGCGCGGGCGCTTCGGCAATCGGCGGCTCCTCGCCGCCCGGCAGGGCCTCGGCATGTTCGGCCTCGACCTCGACGATCGCGGCCTCGAGCTTGTCGAGCTGGCGGCGCAGCATTTCCTCAGGCGGGCGCGGCTTCATGCTCTCGAGCTGCCGTTGCACGGCACCGCGAGCTCGATCGTAAACCTTGACCCGCATCTCGGGAGTATTGTCCGTCAGGCCGTCAACGGCCCGTCGAATAACTGCTACAAAATCCGCCATCAGTACTTTCTCATGATGCCCGGTGTGCAGCCGGGCCGGGATTCGTCATAGATACGCAACTTTAGCCCTCAAAGGGGTCAGTCACAAGTATGGTGTCCTCGCGCTCCGGGCTGGTCGAAAGCAGAGCCACCGGCGCACCGATCAGCTCTTCCACCTGACGCACATATTTGATCGCCTGCGCCGGCAGATCGGCCCACTTACGAGCGCCGACGGTCGATTCCTTCCAGCCCTCGAGCGTGATGTAGATCGGCTCAACGCGGGCCTGCGCTGCCTGGCTTGCCGGCAGGTAATCGATTTCCTTGCCGTCGAGCTTGTAGCCGACGCAGATCTTCAGCTCGTCCAAGCCATCGAGAACGTCGAGCTTGGTGAGCGCGATCCCCGTGATCCCCGAGGTCTTCACCGTCTGGCGTACCAGCACGGCGTCGAACCAGCCGCAACGGCGCGGACGGCCGGTATTGACGCCCACTTCGCGACCGACCGTCGACAGGTGTTTGCCGATCTCGTCATGCAATTCGCAGGGGAACGGCCCCTCGCCGACGCGGGTCGTATAGGCCTTGGTGATGCCAAGCACATAGCCGAGCGCCGTCGGACCGAGGCCCGAACCGGCGGCCGCCTGGCCGGCAACCGTGTTGGACGAGGTCACGAAGGGATAGGTGCCGTGGTCATTGTCCAGCAATGCACCCTGCGCACCTTCGAAGAGGATGCGGGCGCCGGCCTTGCGCTGCTCGTCGAGCAGGCGCCAGACCTGGTCGATATAGGGAAGTATATGCTCGGCAACGGAGCTCAGCTCGTTGTGCAAGGCGTCGAAGGAGATTTCATCGACGCCCATGCCGCGGCGCAGCGCATTGTGATGCGTCAGCAGCCGGTCGATCTTGGCCGGCAGCGTTTCCGGCTCGGCAAGGTCGATGACGCGAATGGCGCGGCGACCGACCTTGTCCTCATAGGCCGGGCCGATGCCGCGGCGCGTGGTGCCGATCTTCGTGCCGCTATTGGAAGCGGCATCTTCGCGCATGGCATCCAGATCGCGATGCAGCGACAGGATCAAGGGCGCATTCTCGGCGATGCGAAGCACATCAGGCGTAACGGCAACGCCCTGGGCGCGCAGCTTTTCCACTTCGGCGACGAAGTGATGAGGATCGACCACGACCCCGTTGCCGATGACGCTGAGCTTGCCGCGCACCAGGCCGGAAGGCAAAAGCGCGAGCTTGTAGCTGACGCCATCGACGACAAGCGTATGACCGGCATTATGGCCGCCCTGAAAGCGTACAATCACATCGGCGCGTTCCGAAAGCCAGTCGACAATCTTGCCCTTGCCTTCGTCACCCCATTGCGAGCCGATCACTACAACATTCGTCATTTATCCATTCCCGCTTCCTGCGCGCGGCGGCGCGCCTTGCTCAAACCCGCGCATCTATAAAGCTTTGTTTTTGGGAAAGCGACCCTGTTGTCTCAGGAGATTCGGCTTTTTGCATGACGAATCAGCGCCTCCAACAGGAATTTTCCCCTGTCGCAGTTCCGAAGGCCTTTCAACACCCCTCTCAGGAGGCGATCCTCGCTCATCAAAAACCGGTTTGCCACCAGGACAACGCCATCGTCCGGCCCATGCGGCACTGGATCAAGAGCAGCTAACCAAGCTCGAGCGTTGTGACACCGAACACGCGATCGAGCGGGATTTCCGGCGCCTTGCCGCGATACATGCGCGCCGTCTCGAACACCGGAGACAGACCGCACTCTTCCGCAAGGCGGATCGCCTGGATATTATCGACCGGCACGTCAAGATAGACGGGCTGCCCATTGGTCTTGGCGAGCAGCTTGCTCATCAATGCCAGCGCGACCTCCGGCTTGTTGGCAAATAATGGACCGATCTTGTAACCCTCGAAACAGCGGCGGATCGTGCCATAACCGCGAACCCTGCTACCGCCGCCGACGATGAAGGATGCACGCCTTTGGGGAGCACCGCACCAGGCCCGGATGAAGGAATGTCGCAAGCCGGGGAAAATTTCCGCATCATAATGCACCAGCGCTTCGAGCTTGCCGTCCGCGACCGGCACCACCTGCCTTGCCTGTTGTTCGCCCACCTCAGGCACTTTGGGGATGCCGCCATAGCGGAGCGTCCGATAGGCCATCTCAAAACCGTGCCGCCGGTAGTTTTCCTGCTGCGCGACGACCCCATCCAGCCCGACAATGCGATTGCCGGCAAGCATCATGCCCTTGTTCCAGAGCTGCTTGCCGTATCCCCGCCCACGCAACTCCGGATGCAGTATGTAAAGGCCAAGAAAAGCGAAAGCCTCACCATAACGAACGACGGATATGCAACCGACAGGCACCTCGCCGATGGCGCCGATGAGAAAGCCGGCAGGGTCTGCCTCCCAGAAGGCGAGCGCATCGTCAATACCGGGATTCCATCCTTCTTGCCGAGCCCATTCCAGAGCAAGCTCCAGCTCGCCAGCCCGCATTGTCCGCACGGCAAAAGTCGATTTCATACAATAGTCCCGAACCGCCCACTACACCGCCGCCCCTGTGGAACGACCGCGCCCAAATTCATCATGTGACAACATGCTGCCAATCACAAGCAACGGGAGGATAAGCTTAAAGTGCAAAGGCTTCGTTTCACTTGGAAAGCAAGGCGATCACGCGAATAGGACGGCAGGAAATCAACCAAGCTTTTGTGACACTTCTGTCGCAATCCTACTAAACCCGGCATCGCATATAGGCGTCACCTGCGATCCTGTGTATAAGCGCAGACAATCGCCCATGCCGCCTTTGCGTTTTTATGCGAAGCCCGGCGCCAGCAAAAGGATTGAAATTTCATGCGCATCACGATGATCGGCTCGGGTTATGTGGGGCTTGTGTCAGGTGTTTGCTTTGCCGATTTCGGCCATGATGTCATTTGCGTCGACAAGGACACGAGCAAGATCGAGGCACTGCGGCGCGGCGAAATACCGATCTTCGAGCCGGGCCTGGAGCAGCTGGTGGCAGACAATGTCCGCGCCGGACGTCTCTCGTTCACGACGGAAGTGGAGGCGAGCGTTGCTGCAAGCGACGTCGTCTTCATCGCGGTCGGCACCCCTTCGCGGCGCGGCGACGGCCATGCCGACCTTTCCTACGTCCATGCCGCCGCCCGCGAGATCGCCGAGCACGTGAAAGGCTTCACGGTCATCGTCACCAAATCGACCGTACCGGTCGGCACCGGCGACGAAGTGGAGCGCATCGTGCGCGAAACCAATCCGCAAGCAGATGTCGCCATCGTCTCCAATCCGGAATTCCTGCGCGAAGGTGCCGCCATCGAGGATTTCAAGCGTCCCGACCGCATTGTCATCGGCCTCAATGACGAGCGCGCCCGCGGCGTCATGACCGAAGTCTACCGGCCGCTCTATCTCAACCAGGCACCGCTGCTCTTCACCTCCCGCCGCACGTCCGAGCTGATCAAATACGCGGCCAACGCCTTCCTCGCCATGAAGATCACCTTCATCAACGAGATGGCCGATCTCTGCGAAAAGGTCGGCGCCAATGTGCAAGAGGTCTCGCGCGGCATCGGCCTCGACGGCCGCATCGGCCCGAAGTTCCTGCACGCCGGACCGGGTTACGGCGGCTCGTGTTTCCCGAAGGATACGCTGGCGCTTGCCAAGACGGCGCAGGATTACGATAGCCCCGTGCGCCTGATCGAAACCACCGTGTCGATCAACGACAACCGCAAGCGCGCCATGGGCCGCAAGGTAATCGCGGCCATGGGCGGCGATATCAGGGGCAAAGCGATCGCGGTCCTCGGCCTGACCTTCAAGCCGAACACCGACGATATGCGCGACAGCCCGGCGATCTCGATCATCCAGACACTGCAGGATGCCGGCGCCACGGTCACCGGTTACGACCCCGAAGGCATGGACAACGCACGCCTGGTCATCGACAACATTGCCTATGCCGAGGATGCCTACAGCGCCGCGCGCGATGCTGACGCGCTCGTCATCGTGACGGAATGGAACCAGTTTCGCGCGCTGGATTTTGCCCGGCTGAAATCCATCATGAAGGCACCTGTTCTCGTCGACCTCAGAAACATCTACCGCCATGACGAGGTCACAAAGCACGGCTTCGCCTATACGAGTGTCGGCAGACCTTCCAGCGACGCAACATTGTAAGTAGGGCGGGATTATGCGTTATCTCATCACCGGCACTGCCGGCTTCATCGGATTCCACCTTGCCAAGCGCCTGCTCGACGAGGGCCATTTTGTCGTCGGCTTCGACGGGATGACGCCCTATTACGATGTCAGGCTCAAGGAGAAGCGCACCGCCATCCTCGCGCGTTCCAACGGTTTCAAGGCCGTAACAGGCATGCTGGAGGACAAGGCGGCGCTGGATCATGCCGCCGAACTCGCCGAGCCCGACGTGATCGTCCACCTCGCCGCCCAGGCGGGTGTCCGCTACAGCCTCGAAAATCCGCGTTCCTACGTCGATTCCAACCTTGTCGGTTCGTTCAACATTCTGGAACTGGCAAGAAACCTGCAGCCGAAGCACCTGCTGTTGGCATCGACCTCTTCCGTCTACGGCGCCAACGAGAAGATCCCCTTTGCCGAAAGCGACAAGGCCGACGAGCAGATGACGATCTATGCGGCGACCAAGAAGAGCATGGAGCTGATGGCGCACAGCTACGCCCATCTCTTCAACGTGCCGACGACCGTTTTCCGTTTCTTCACGGTCTACGGCCCCTGGGGCCGTCCGGACATGGCGCTGTTCAAATTCGTCGACGCCATCAGGAACGACAGGCCGATCGAGATTTACGGCGAAGGCAAGATGAGCCGTGATTTCACCTATATCGACGATCTCGTCGAAGGCATCGTACGCCTCATCGGCGTCGTGCCGTCGGAGGAAAACCGCGTGGTGTCGGAAACGGTTATCGATACGCTGTCGAAGAATGCCCCTTTCCGGATCGTGAATATCGGCGGCGGCCAGCCTGTCGGGCTGATGACATTCGTCGAGACGATCGAGACGATGCTCGGCAAGAAGGCGATCCGCAAGATGCTGCCGATGCAGCCCGGAGACGTCCACAACACCTATGCGGTGCCGGATCTCTTGGTGGCGCTGACGGGATTCAAGCCGCAGATCGAAGTCGATGAAGGCGTAAAGCGCTTCGTCGAGTGGTATCAGGAAAATTACTGACCAAATGGCAGAGATCGCTGAAACGGACCATTGGATCGAGAGCTCCGGCGGGCGCCTCTATGCCAAATCATGGACGCCAACCGTCCTGAGATCGCTGCAACCGATCATCCTGTTTCACGATTCTCTCGGATGCGTCAGGCTCTGGCGGGATTTCCCGGAACAACTCGCCCATTCCCTTGGTCGCCGGGTCATCGCCTATGATCGGCTGGGCTTTGGCCGGTCCGATGCTCGCGACGATCTTCTGACACAGGATTTTATTGCATCGGAGGCCGAGCGTTTCGTACCGCTTCTTTGCGAGCAATTGTCCATTCGAGACTTCGTCGCCTGCGGGCACAGCGTCGGGGGCGGCATGGCGGTGGAGGCGGGGGCAAGATTTGGCGAAAGCTGCCACGCCGTGATCACCATCGCCGCCCAGGCTTTTGTGGAGGAAAAGACCCTTCAGGGCATCAGGATCGCGCAGCAGGAATTCAAATCGGCCGAAACCTTCGCCCGGCTTGCCAAATATCACGGCAGCAAGGCCGACTGGGTACTGCACGCCTGGATCGACACCTGGCTCGCTCCGGAACGCGCCGGTTGGGTCCTCAATCCGGCACTTGAAAGGCTTCATTGTCCTGTGCTCGCCATTCATGGAGACCGCGACGAATATGGCTCCGAAGCCCATCCGTGCCGCATCGCGGCAGGGCGTGGTCCGGTCTATATCATGCCGGATACCGGGCATGTGCCGCACCGAGAGCATCCTGCTCTGGTGTTAAAGGCGATCGAAGACTTTCTGGCGTGAACGGACCTGTTCGCCGCAAGACGACGAAGACCTTGGCAGCATGGATAATTTCGGAAAAGGCTTGGACAACTAGCCTATTCAGCCTGACCCGCAGGATGATAGGCCCGGTCGAAATAGATAAGCCCCTGTCCCTCGTCACGTTGACGGATGGCATCGACTTCGCAGAGCAGGATGTCATGCGTACCACCATCGGCCTGACGGACGATGCGACAATCGAACGAGACAAGAGCATCTTCCAGCACCGGAGCGCCGGTCGAGAGTTCCGACCATGCGGCCGCAGCAAAGCGTTCGGCAACCGGGGTCTTGCCGCCGAAAAGCCGCGACAGATCCTGATGTGCTTCCGATAGCACATTGACACAGACCACGCCGTTTTGCGTGACGGCGGGATGAACGGAAGCGCCGCGATTGAGGCAAACGAGCAAGGTCGGGGGGCTGTCCGTGACGCTGCAGACGGCGGTTGCGGCAAAGCCGGCAAGCCCCGCGGGACCATTGGTCGTGACGATGTTCACCGCCGCCGCCATCCGCGCCATGGCATTGCGAAACTCGGTGCGCGCAATGTCGGGATCGGCGACAGGCACCGCCTTCTCAATTGCCACGGAGGTTTTCATGTTCATCGCACTCTTCCCTAAATCGCGCCGACAACCTCACATTATCGACGGGAAGGATGTCCCTCAAGAAACGACATTTTGCGGAAGTAGTCCTCTGCGAGCAATTAATTTTCTATAAAATCTATCAACAAAAAGAAAAAGAGATCGGCTCAGCCTTCCGAACCGCTACGGCATGCTGAAGCATGCCTCAGGTCCGGGTGGAGATCAGGAGAAACATCGGCCGCTCGCGCTCGATTGCCCAATCGGGATGCGCGGCGAGATCGTCATCACTGGGCGACCACTCTTCGACATGGGCGATGATGAAGCCGGACTTGATCAGAAGGTTGAGCGTCGTGCCCATCGTACGATGCTGCTTGATGACGCCCTCGGCGAGCCAGTTCGTCGCCCGCGGTCCCTCGATCTGATAGGCGCTGAGCGGCCAGATCTTGCCACCCTCGGTATCATCGAGCCATTCCGGCCGTCGCGGCGCCATATAGATTGGATGCTCGATCGAAAAGATCAGACGCCCGCCCGGTTTGAGTGCTTGACGGATGGTCGCCAGAAGGCCGGCGAAATCCTCGATATAGTGGAAAGCGAGCGAGCTGTAGACGAGATCGAAGCTCGCCTTGGGAAGCTGAAGTTTCTCGAGATCGGCGCGATCATAGCGAACCCGCGCATCCGCCGTTTCCGTTCGCGCGCGTTCCAGCATTTTTTCCGAGACATCAAGCCCCAATACGCTGGCCGCTCCCTGCTCGGCGGCCCAGCGGCAGAACCATCCGAAACCACAGCCGAGATCCACGACGTCGAGGCCCTTCATATCCGGCATCAAGGCACGGATCGCCGGCCATTCGGCCGCACCCGCCAACCCGTTGATGGAACGCTGCAGGCGGCTATAGCCCTCGAAGAAGCCCGGATCGTCGTAGATATTTTGTGTCATATTTGTCTTCCATGCTTCTGCTTGCCCTGGAACTGGTCGTATCAGAGGTATAGCTCGTATCCTTTTCGCTTAGACCATAAGCAAGCCGACGAAAAGCCGATTGAAAAGGAGGTCCGGCCGGTGCCCGGTCAATCCGCCGGATTTGACCGCGATAGCCACTGCGAATAGGGCTTCACGCCGAAATCCGGATCGGCCGCCTCCTCAAGGACATGGATGAATTCGATCGAATGTCCGTCGGGATCCGAAAAATATTGCGAGACGGCCGGCATCCAACCGACAACGACCGGCTCATCTAGCGGCTCGCCATTGAAACCCTTCGGCTGAATGCCACGAGCCTTCAATGCGGCGGCGGAGCCGAGTACATCGGCAAGAGAGGTTCTGAACGCGATATGAAGGCGCATCTTGAGAGGGGAGCTGCCCGTTTCCCAAAGGCCGAGCATGCCCATGCGTTTATCGTCGATCCAAAGGAAGGCGACATTCCTGCTCTCGATGACCGTCCCGACCTCCAGCTTCAGGACGTCGCGATAGAAGGCGATGGAGCGCTGGAGATTGGCAACCGTCAGATGTGTCTCGTAAAGTCCCAGAATGCGGGGGATTGACGGATCGGCCGAATGCTCGGGATGACCGGCCGTCATCACATCACCTTCGCCGCCGTAACCTCGACCTCGACCAGAAACTCGGACCGCGTAAACCCGCCGACGATCAGCAGCGTAGAGACCGGCGCGGGATTTTGGACATAGCGATCACGCACGGCCATGTAGGCGGGAAAATCCTCGCGCGTTGTCACGAAACCGCCGATACGGATGACGTCGGCAAACCCCATGCCGGCCTCCTCGAGGATAGCACCGATCGCCTTGAAACACAGCTCGGCCTGGCCGGTAACGTCAGGCGGAATCCGATCGTCGACACCAATGCCGAGCTGACCGGACGTGACCAGCAGGCTGGCGCCCGGCGGCACCAGCAGGCCGTGATTGTAATTGCCGAAAGGGCGGCGGACGGATGCGGGATTGAAGACCTTTTTCATCGATTCCGACTCCTGATGACCGGAGCGATATCAGCATTTTGTGATGGAAGGAGCAAGTCGGTCAGTGGGCCGGAGGCAATGTCACCGCTCGATTCCGCCGTATTTCCAACAGGATATGCCCGAAAAGTGCCGCAAGCACGATCGGCCCGCCGATGAGTGTCGCCGTCGAAGGACGCTCGGCGAACACCATCCAGACCCACAGTGGCGTCAGCGGCACCTCAAGCGCCGTCAGCAGCGCCGCATCCGAGGCCGGCACTAGCCGCGAGCCGAATGTATAGAGGCTGAGGCCCATGGCGTTCTGAATGATGCCGAAGGCGATGATCAGACCGAGATCCTGACCGGAGATCGAAAGGGGCGAGGCGAACCAGAAGGTAATGGAGGAACACAGCCAGGCGGAAAGCGCCATCGCCGGCAGCATCGGGACATTGCGATGCTGGCGCATGACCACCGCAAGGGCGGCGACCGTCAGCGTCATGATGGCGGCGAGCCCCTTGCCGAGCCAGCTGCCGCCATCGCTCGCATGGCCGGAAAGCATGACGAGTACGCCGATAAAAGCAATGCCACTCGCAATCAGCGTCCGCAAATTCGGGCGCTCGCGGATGAAGAGGAAAGCGACGCCCGCGGTCACAAAGGGCACGGTTGCATAGATGACCATGGCATCGGCGACCGAGGTATAATAGATCGAGCCGATGCCGCTGATCATGGAGGCGGTGGAAAAGATCGTCGCCGCCAGCGAAGGACCACCCATGGAACGCAGGATGCGAAAAGCGTTGCGCCGCTCGATATAGAAGAACAATGCGAAAACGCCGAGACCGGAGACAATACCGCGGCAAAAGAGAATGGTCATGAGATCGGCATGGATCGCCCGCACGAATAGGCCGGAGGTCGACCAGGCGAGCGCCGATAGCGCCACATAAGTCACGCCCAGCCTGTATTGCTGCTGTTCCGCCAGCGTCACGATAGAAAATCCTCCACCCTATAGCGGCAGAGCATTAGCGGGCGGCAATGATACCTACAAGCAAAGCTTGCGTCGCTGCGTGTCGCGGACACCGGAAGATGGCAAGGGTTGCAGGAAGGCCACGCCCCTTCCGGCTGGCAACCGGGAGACGCCCACCTACCCATTGGTATTGGCTGGATCATATTGATCTTGAACATATTTGTGATCGCTCTACGGTTCTGGCGGTCCGCGTCGAAGGAGAATCAAATTGCGCCTGCTGTCGGCCACCTTGTTTGCGTGCGGCTGCGTCAGCCTGGTCGACGGTCCGCTATGGCCGCCGGCGCAAACCTATGTCGACAAGACGGTGCAATGCAGCCAGAGCAGCGACCCGGCGCGCTGCGAACATACACGCGATAGCTGGAAGGCCGATTACGAGGAAGCCATATCGGGCGGGTACCGAGCACAGAAACATGTCGCTTTATGCCTGAGCACAGGCTGCGATCAGGCAATCCAACCCGACAGGATGCTCGGCTGCGCCTGGCGCATGGTCATTGCCGAAACAAGGCATGCCCAACCGGACAGTATGGATTTTGCCAATCTCAACCGCTTCTGCGGAACGGACTATATCGACCAGAAGGGAAAACTCGCGGCAGCCTCTCAAGCGAAGGCGATGATGCGCCTGATCGGCAAATAGCAGGCTGCGCGGCAAAATCTCTGCCGCGCAGCCGGTGTTTTGCGCAGGTCCTAAGCGTAGGGCGCCAGGAAAGTGCGGATTGCCTCGATTTCGTTAGGCCTGATATCGTGGCCACCTGGATGCCATTCGAGCGTGACCTCGGCATTCTGCCGCGTAAAGTAATCGGCAAGCGCCTTGGTGACCGGAGCAGGTGCGATCGGATCGCGCTCGCCTGCGGTAATCAGCACGCGCTTGCCCTCCAGCTTTGCATTGTCCTTTGGCTGGAACGGGATCAGCGGATGCATCAGCACGGCCGCGTCGAAAAGATCGCCACGCTCGATCAGAACATTGGCAAGGATGTTCGCACCGTTGGAAAAGCCCAGACCAAGTACCTGCGATGCGCCGTATTCCGCCGCCAGCTCCGAGACATAGGTCGCCATCTTTTCCGTGGCGCGGGCAAGATCGGCCATGTCATAGACTCCCTCGCCCGTTCGGCGAAAGAAGCGCGCCGCGCCATATTCCGAGACATCGCCGCGCGGCGAGACGATGGTAGCGTCCGGCAATAGGCGGTTGGCGAAATCGAAGAACTGGTTTTCGTCGCCGCCGGTACCATGGAGGGTAAAGAAAATAGGCTTGCCGGGTGCACCGGCCTTCAGCCGGTGCACATAAGTCGTATCGGTCATGATGTCTCTCCTGGCTTAGCCTTCCAGCGGTTCGAGATGCTGCTCGATCAGCCCACGCAAATGCGCATGCTGTTCCGGCAGTTTCAGCGCCTCGCCGAGATGAGCCGTATCCTCGTCGCGGTCGAAGCCGGGTTCGTTGGTGGCGACTTCGAACAGCACGCCGCCCGGCGTGCGGAAATAAATCGCCCAGAAGTAGTCACGATCGATGACCGGCGTCACCTGATAGCCCGTATCCATCAACGCCTTGCGCACCTCGAGCTGCTTTGCGCGGTTCTCGACGGCAAACGCAACATGGTGGACAGAGCCGGCGCCCGGCAGCGCCCGATTGATATTCGGCATGGTTTCGAGGTCGACATAATCGGCGCCGTTGCCGCCGGGAATGGCAAGCCGCTTGATGCCGTCATGCGTATCGACGACTTCGTAGCCCATATACTTCAACAACTCGGCCGTTGCGCCTTCATCCCTGAGCCGCATGGCGACGGAGTGGAAGCCTCTGATGGCATGCTCGGCATCGATGCCACCATGCGTCCAGGGCTGACGCTTATCGTCCTTGACCTCGACAAGCGCGAAGCCATCGCCATCCGGGCCGGCAAAATGCAGGCGCTTCTGGCCGAAGGATTCGTCGGCCTTCAGGCCTTCGACACCGCGCTGGCCAAGCCGTTCAGTCCAGTAGCCGATGGAGCCTGCGGGAACGGAATAGACCGTATTCCCGACTTCGCCGGTACCCGGGCGACCGCGCGCCATCTTCGGGAACGGGAAGTAGGTCATGATCGTACCGGGCGTGCCGATCTCGTCACCATAGTAGAGGTGATAGACATCGGGAGCGTCGAAATTCACGGTCTTCTTGACCCGGCGAAGGCCGAGCGTATCGGTGAAGAACTTGTTGTTGGTCCGGGCGTCTTCCGCCATCGAGGTAACGTGGTGAAGACCTTTGATCTGGTTAAGCATCTTACACCCCTTGTCTCGCCTGCACCGGCAGGCGTTTCTCATGGGCAGAAGATGGTCTTGTCGGCCGTGTTTCGATAGCCCTCAATAGCCAAACGGATTGTCTTCAATGAGTGAACGATAAATTCTGATCGTTCACACCAAGGCCATGTCGCCTTCATGTCTTGATTCCAAACGGGAGCAGCATTACCTTTTAAGCTAGACAGTCTAGCTAGCGGGGGGTTCGATGAATTGGCCATTGCAGGATGCAAAGAATCAGTTTTCCAAAGTCGTACAGAAAGCACGTAGCGAAGGGCCGCAAATCGTCACCTTGCGCGGCGAACCCGCGGCGGTCGTTCTGTCTGCCGAAGACTATGATGCACTTCTGGCTGGCAAACCGAGCCTTGCCGATGATCTGCTGTCGGGGCCGGCTTGGGACGACGAAATAGCCGAAGCCGTATCTAAGCGAGATAAAACGCCAAGCCGGGATGTCCTTTTCTGATGTATCTCGTCGATACCAACGTCGTCTCGGAACTCCGGCGCGGCAATTCCCAAGCGATTGCGTGGCTGCGCTCGGTCGATCCCTCCACCATTTATCTGAGTGTCATCACACTCGGAGAGATCATGCGTGGGATTGCGCTCAAGCGAAAATCGGACCCGCGTACCGCAACACATCTGGAGGAATGGTTGCGCAAGCTCCGGCACGACCATCGCAATCGCATTCTTCCCATTACCGATCAGATTGCGGTCGAATGGGGGCGTATCGCGGCACAGCGACCGCGTGGTGACGCAGATGGGCTCATCGCGGCAACGGCGATCGTTCATGACCTTATCGTCGTCACTCGCAACATCGGCGATTTCGACGACACCGGCGCCTTAATCGTCAACCCCTGGGATCAGAAGCCTTACTGAGCTTCCGGATTGCTTGGCAGTGCCCAATCGATCGGATCCCGGCCATGCGCGACCAGATAGGCATTTGCCTTGGAGAAATGCCGGCAGCCGAGGAAGCCGTTATGGGCCGAGAGCGGCGACGGATGTGCCGCCTTCAGCACCAGGTGGCGCTCGGTGTCGACAAAAGCAGCCTTCTTCTGTGCGTAGGAGCCCCAGAGCATGAAGACGACGCCGTCGCATTCGTCGTTGACTCTGCGGATGACCGCATCGGTGAAGCGCTCCCAGCCCTTGCCCTGATGCGATGCTGCCTGGGATTCCTCGACGGTCAGCACGCTGTTCAGCAGCAGCACGCCCTGCTTTGCCCAACTTTCCAGAAAGCCGTGGCGAGCCGGCGGAATGCCGAGATCGGTTTCCAGTTCCTTATAGATATTGACCAGCGACGGCGGAATGCGCACGCCGGGACGCACGCTGAAGCAGAGCCCGTGCGCCTGGCCGAAACCGTGATAGGGATCCTGCCCGAGGATGACGACCTGCACCTCATCAAGCGGCGTCAGATCCAGCGCCCGGAAATACTCGCTGCCACGGGGAAAGATCACTTTCCCGCGCTGCTTTTCCTCGACAAGGAAAGATTTGAGCTGCTGCATGTAAGGGCTTTCGAACTCCTGCGACAGCGCCTCTTTCCAGCTCTCCTCAAGCTTGATGTTCGCTTCCGCCATCGTCTCGGGCCTCCGTCAGTTGTCAGCATGCCGATTGAGGATGAAAGAGCAGGCGTGTCAAGAAAATGGCTGGGGCTGGGATGGGGAGATCACAGGTTTTAAGATACCGCAGCCTGCCTCCGGGCTTATCTCGTAAATGACGTATAATAAGCAGCAGGACACGCAAGCGTTGACAAGGCCGCTCACTTCCGCCAATGGAAACCATCCCAATTTTCCGACCGGTGTCTTATGCTTCCCTTGCATTCCCTTGGCGAGCGCATCGTCGTGCTCGGCCCTTCCAATGCCGGAAAATCAACCCTGGCGGTCGCCCTTTCCAAGAAGTTGGGTTTTCCGGCGGTACATCTCGATCAGCTCCATCATCTGCCTCATACCGATTGGCAACAACGCCCTGAAGCGGAATTCGCTGCGCTTCACGACGCGGCAATTCTTGGCGACCAGTGGATCATGGAAGGCAACTATTCGCGCCTCATGCCACAGCGCTTCGCCCGCGCTACCGGCGCCATCCTCATCACTTCCAATCATTGGCTGCGCTTTTCCCGCTATCTCAAGCGGACCCTGATCAACCGCTCAGATCGAGCGGGACATCTCGAGGGCGCCAAGGACAGCATCAAATGGGAGATGATTCACTGGATACTCGTGAAGACCCGCAACAGCGGCGCGAAATACGCAAAAATCCTACAGGAATCCGGGTTGCCAACGGTAGAATGCCATACGGCGAAGGCTCTGAATAACCTTTATCGAGCCTGGGAACTGCCGAGCAGGCGATAGGCCTCATATTAATCACCCCTTGATCCGCACCATCTGCGGATCATAAAGCGGCTTCAGCGACACCTGGCACGGCACGCGGCTCTGCGCGACATCCAGCTCGTAACGCCCCGAAAGCACGAAATCCTCGGTCACCCCTATGGGATCGCGGACATAGCCATAGCCGATTGCCTTTCCGATCGTGTAGCCGTAGCCGCCGCTTGACAGCCAGCCGACGCGCTGCCCGTCTCGATAGATCGTCTCGCGACCGAGAAGCACGATTTCGGGATCGTCGGGCACGAAACAGGCGAGCATCTTCTTCACGCCCAAGGCCAGCTGCCGCTCGATTGCCTCGCGCCCACGGAATGCGATGTCCTTCTTCGTCTTCACCGCCCAGGCAAGCCCGGCTTCGACCGGCGTATGATCCGGCCCGATATCCGAGCCCCAGGCGCGATAGCCCTTCTCCAGGCGGCAGCTCTCGATAGCGCGATAGCCGGCATTGACGAGACCGTGCTCGCGCCCGGCCACCATCAGCACATCATAAACGGTAGCGGCATATTCCACCGGCACATGCAGCTCATAGCCAAGTTCGCCGACATAGGTGATGCGCAGCGCCCGTACCGGGCAGCCGGCGATACCGACGGTCTTCACCTTGCCGAAGGGGAATGCGGCGTTCGAAACGTCGGCCGAGGTCAGGGCCTGCAATATCGCGCGCGACTTCGGCCCCATCAGCGACAGCACGGAATAGGCGGAGGTGACATCCACCAGCTCCGCATGCATGTCGGATGGAATATTACGGGCGATCCAATCGAAATCATGGGTGGCGAAGCCGGTGCCTGTCGTGATGTAGAATTCGTTCTCGGCAATGCGGGCAACGGTGACGTCACATTCGATGCCGCCGCGATCGTTGAGCATCTGGGTATAGGTCAAGGCGCCGACAGGCTTGGCGACGTCGTTGGAAGCGATCCATGAGATCGCCGCCTCGGCATCCCTGCCCTTCAGCACGAATTTGGCGAAGGAGGTCTGGTCGAAAATGACGGCCGCTTCGCGCACCGCCTTATGCTCGCGGCCGACGGCATCGAACCAGTTCTGCCGTCCATACGTGTATTCGTCCTTCGGCTCCTCGCCGGCAAAAAGATCGGCAAACCAGTTCGGCCGCTCCCAGCCGAGCTTTTCGCCGAAGCAGGCACCCTGCGCCTTCAGCCGATCGTAGAGCGGCGACTTGCGGCAGGGCCGGCCGCTGGAATGCTCCTCGAAAGGCCAGGCCATCGTGTAGTGCTTGCCATAGGCCTCCAGCGTGCGCGTGCGCACCCAGTCAGTATCGAAATGCGGACGGCCGAAGCGCCTGATATCAACCGGCCAGAGATCGTAAGGTGGCTCGCCCTTGGCTACCCATTCGGCAAGCGCCATGCCGGCACCGCCGGCAGAGGCGATGCCGAAGGCGTTGAAGCCGGCGCCGACGAAGAAATTCCTCAGCTCCGGCGCCTCGCCGAGAATGAAATTGCCATCAGGCGTAAAGCTCTCCGGCCCACAAAGCAGCTGCTTGATGCCGGCGGTCTGCAGCGCCGGTACGCGCACCAGCGCCTGCTCCATGATCTGCTCAAAATGGTCGAAATTGCTGTCGAGCAAGGTGTAATGGAAATCCTTCGGGATGCCGTCGAGCGCCCAGGGGATGGGATTGGGCTCATACCCGCCCATGACAAGCCCGCCGACCTCCTCCTTGTAATAGGTCAGCCGGTCCGGATCGCGCAGCGTCGGCAGGTTGGAAGGCACGCCGAAGGATTCGGTGATGAGATACTGATGCTCGACGGAGACCAGCGGCACATTGACGCCGAAACGGGCGGCAAAGCTCCGCGTCCACTGCCCGGCGCAGACGACGACGCGCTCGCATTCTATGCGGCCTTTCTCGGTGATGACGGCACGGATCCGGCCCTTGTCCATCTCCAGATCGAGAACTTCGATATCCTCGAAGATCGACACACCGCTCATGCGGGCGCCCTTTGCCAGCGCCTGGGTGATGTCGGAGGGATTGGCCTGTCCGTCCGTCGGCAGGAAGGCGGCGCCGACGAGGTCGTCGACATCCATCAGCGGCCAGAGATCGAGCGCTTCCTGCGGCGTCAGCAGGTGCATTTGCAGGCCGAAGGATTGCGCCGTCGTCGCCTGCCGCTTCACTTCGGTCCAGCGCTCCTCGTTGCAGGCAAGCCGCAACCCCCCATTCATCTTCCAGCCGGTGGCAAGCCCAGTCTCGGCCTCGAGCTTCTTGTAGAGATCGACGGAGTAGCCGAGCATCTGCGTGATATTGGCGCTGGTGCGCAACTGGCCGACGAGGCCGGCGGCGTGGAAGGTCGTGCCCGAGGTCAGCTTCTTGCGCTCCAGAAGCACGGTATCGGTGAAGCCGAGCTTGCCGAGATGGTAGGCCGTCGAGCAGCCGATGATGCCGCCGCCGATGACGACGGTCTTTGCTGTAGCCGGCAGTTCCTTCATGACGTCACCTCAAGAATTGCAAAAATCCTGCCACGCGCTCTCGAAGCGCCTGAGATTTTCAGCTGTATAGGAAGAATAATCGAATTCGATGTCGGAATGGATTTCCGAAACCATGCTCCACATCGTCTCGCGCAGGAGCGAAGCACATTTCATCGCCTGATAGCGCCGGCGCAGATCATTGCTGACAGGAGCCTCGAAATAGGCCTCCAGCATCGCCTCTTCCTGCGTCTTGGAGAATTCATTGTTGGAGGCAAGGCCACCAAGATCGAAAAGCGGCGTGTTGAAGCCGGCATAATCCCAATCGATCAGCCAGAGCCGCTTGCCATCATCAAGGAAATTCGCCGCCAGCAGATCGTTGTGTCCGAAGGCGATTTCGAAAGGACCGGCTTCGCGTTCGAGCCGCTCGGCGATCTCAAGAAAGGAACACAGCCTCGGCTTGTGGCGACTGCCGCCAGCCTCCAGGAAAGCCGCATAGTCCCTGACCACATGAAAGACCCAGAAGATAGCCGCCGGTCCGCGAAAATGCCTGGCGACATCCCGATGACAGGACTGGACGAGCGGCACGACCCGGCTCATCGTGGCCGGCTCTCTTATATCATCGGCCGATAGCGGTCTTGCGTCGATATAGTCCAGCACCAGTATGCCGGGCTCGTGATGGATCACAGCAGGTGAAAGACCGGCTGCATGGGCCGCCCTGCTCGCGGCCACCTCGTTGGTGCGGCTGATGTGATGAACGGGAATGTCCGATCCAAGCCGCACGACGAAACGGCGACCATCATTGCCGACCAGATAGTTGCGATTGGTAATGCCGCCCACCAGCGGTTCGATGTCGATCGGGCCGCGCCAGATGCTGAGAGAATGTATCCTGTCTTCCGCCGTCGCAGTCATTCCCCCTCC
The DNA here is from genome assembly GCF_020871915.1 of Rhizobium sp. AB2/73. Lineage (NCBI taxonomy): Bacteria > Pseudomonadati > Pseudomonadota > Alphaproteobacteria > Hyphomicrobiales > Rhizobiaceae > Rhizobium > Rhizobium sp. AB2/73. Next base: position 2,429,155 of record NZ_CP067071.1, read on the forward strand.
GGTCCTGCTGCTGAGCATCTTTCCGATCTGAAAAGTTCCTCACAAACGTAAAGCTGTCAAGAACTTCCCCACAAAATGAAACGAATATTTGGCTTTTTGTGGAATTGAGGCGCCGTCTCCAATCGGATGAGCTATGGATATCCCAAAGACTGCGCTTCACCGTAGGTGAGATTTGTCTTAAAAACTCAGGCGCGAAGCAACCAGATTGAGGTTGCGTGCATTAATGCCTCCGGCGGCAACGGAACCGGCCAGTCGAAAGCCACGCAAGTTTGGGATCAATACCTATAACAGGATCAGGAACCATGTCGGGCATATCCCAGCCACCGCTTCACTCCAATCATCGCGAGCGCGAAATACTGGAAGAGCTGCGTCTGGCAGGCGGCGCAAGCCGCATTCAGTTTCTGGCCGAACGGCTCGGCGTTTCAGAGGAAACCATCCGCCGCAACATCCGCAGCCTGGAGGCCAACGGCCTTGTGACCAAGGTGCATGGCGGGGTCCATATCAAGGACTCGATGATCGAGCCGCCGTTGCATCTGCGCATGAACGAGAATGCCGAGGCCAAGCGGATGATTGCCGCCTCGGTCGCCGCGATGATCGAGGATGGTGATGCGCTCTTCCTCGATGTCGGTTCCACCACCGCCTTCATCGCCGTCGCGTTGCAGAAGCATCAGAACCTTTTCGTCGTCACCAATGCGGTCGCTGTCGCCCATGCGCTCGCGACCCGCAATGGCAATCGCGTCTTCTTCGCCGGCGGCGAACTACGTGGTCACGATGGCGGCACCTTCGGCATGGAAGCCGCCAATTTCCTGCGCCGCTTCAATGTACGCCACGCCATCCTCTCGGTGGGCGCCATCAACGCGGCCTCGGGCTTCATGCTGCATGATCTGGAAGAAGCGGAATATTCGCGGGAGGCTGCTAGCCGCGCCGAAAACCGCATCGTCGTTGCCGACAGCGCCAAGTTCGGGCGCAGCGCGCCGATCGTTCTGAGTGAACCGGAAAACTTCAACGTTCTGGTTACGGACGAACAACCGCCCACGGACATTCGCGCCATGCTGGAGCGCAACCAAATTGAGCTCGTCATCGCCAACCGACAACGGGATGAGCGGCGATAGCGAGTTCGCCGGGTTCTCAGCCCTTGCACATCGCCTCAAGCGTCTGCGCGGCTTTGCTCGCATGCCGCTCCTTGTGGCGCAGCAGGCGGAAGCCGCGAGCGGGCAGATCGAATTTTGCCTGAACCAGCAATCCCTGCCCGAGATAGGCTTTGGCCGCAGCACTGGAAACGGCGGCAGCACTTTGCCCGGCGCAGACTGCGGACAGCACAGCCTCATTCGAGGGGAGGACCAGCGCCACCTTGAGGGCTTGCGGCGAAGCCCCGAGCTTGGCAACCGCATTCTCGAATTCGGAACGCGTACCCGAGCCCTCCTCCCGCATCACCCAGGAGGTGTCCGTTGCAAGATCGGCCGCCGACAATCGCCGGCCGTCAGCCCACGGATGATGCGGTGGCACGACGATGACGAGCGCATCCTGTGCAACCATCTTCATCGACAGCATCGGGGCATCCACTTCGCCCTCGATGAAACCCAGCTCGGCCGCACCGTCAATAACGGCTTCGGTTACGGTTCGCGTATTGCCGATCGTAAGATCGAGTTCGATGCCGGGATAGTCGCTTTGAAAGCGCATCAGCAGGGGCGGCAGCCAGTAGCTGGCGATGGTCTGGCTGGCATAGAGGCTGAGCCGGCCGCGCTGCAATCCGCCGAGTTCGGACAGCATCAGTTCCGCCGAGCGCACGCGTGCGAGTGTCGCTCTTGCTTCTCCCAGGAAGGAACGACCGGTTTCCGTCAGCTCGATCCGCCGCCCGACGCGATGAAACAGCTCGACGCCGTAGTAGGCTTCGAGATTCTTGATCGCCGAGCTGACGGCGGATGGCGTCAAATGGATCGCTTCGGCGGCATTGGTCAAGTGCTCTCGCTCCGCGACGGCGACGAAAATGGCAAGCTGTTCGAAGGTCATGGGAAATCATTCTAATTTATCGAATGAAACATAGGATAATATTCGATGGATGTCGACATCGGCAGATGAGACTTTCCAGCCGTCACCAGATCACAAGAAACGAATGACGGCGCCCATGTCCATCGCTCAACGTACAAACGAGATCCTTCCCGGCCTCGCACTCACCTCGGCCGTAGCCCTTCTGGCCTATGCTGCGGAGCATGTTGAGGTGGGCCTCCTCGGTGGCCGATGGATCGAAAGCCTGGTGCTTGCCATAGCGCTCGGCATCGCCGTCTGCACGATCAAGCCGCTGAAGCCGGCCATGAAGCCTGGCATCGATTTCAGCGCCAAGTTCCTTCTGGAAATCGCCATCGTCCTTCTCGGCGCCTCCATCAGCCTTTCGGCGATCCGCGGCGCCGGCGTCTGGCTGATCGTCGGCATCGCCATCGTCGTCGTGCTGTCGATCGCCGCCACCTATTTCATCGGCCGGGCGCTCGGCCTGCCGCCGAAGCTCGCAACCTTGATCGCCTGCGGCAACTCGATCTGCGGCAATTCGGCGATCGTGGCCGTTGCGCCCGTGATCGAGGCCGATTCGCAGGAGATTGCCGCAGCACTTGCCTTCACCGCCATCCTCGGCATTGTCGCCGTGTTCCTGCTGCCGCTCGTCTATTTCCACTTCGGCATGAGCGTACCGCAATACGGAACACTTGCTGGACTGACGGTTTATGCCGTGCCGCAGGTATTGGCGGCGACCGCGCCCGTCGGCCTGCTCGCTGTCCAGACCGGCACGCTCGTCAAGCTCGTCCGAGTCCTGATGCTCGGCCCGGTTATCTTCCTGCTCGGCATCCTCACCAAGGCTGAAGCCTCGGGCAGCAATGAAAGCAGCGGCCATCGCCATTCTCTGGTCCCCTGGTTCATCTGCGGCTTCCTGGGATTGATGGCACTGCGTTCCTTCGGGCTGATCCCGGATACGCTGGTGACACCGATGCAAACTGTTTCCGGTATTCTGACCGTCATCGCCATGGCAGCGCTCGGCCTGTCGGTCAACATCCGCTCCGTCGCCCATGCCGGCGGCCGGGTGATCGCGGCAGCGACGCTATCGCTGTTGACGCTGGGCGCCATCAGCTATGGTCTGATCCTCGCCCTGCAGCTTCAGTAGCATGTGCGGCAACGCTGGCTGAAGACCGCCCCGAGCTCGACGCCTCGGCTGATTTCAGCAATGCTGCAGTCTCGCTTTCGGAAGAAGGATAGCCGATAGCATAGCCCTGAAGTTCATCGCAGCCGACCTCGGCCAGAACGAGCGCGTGATCCTCGGTCTCGACCCCTTCGGCGACCACCTCGACATTCAATGTGCGTGCGATTTCGATGATAGAGCCGACAAGACGACGCTGCTCCTCGGACACCGTAACTGCAGTCACCAGCTGCCGATCTATCTTCAGCCGCTTCGGTTTGAGTTTGACGAGGCCAATCAGCGAGGCATGACCGGAACCGAAATCGTCGATCTCGATATCGATTCCCATCTCCTTGATGCCGGCGATATTGGCAAGCACCGCCTCGTCGGGTTCATCCAGGAAAATGGTCTCCACCAGCTCGAAGGCGATGGCGTGGCGCGGTATTCTGAGCGCCCTCAATCCGTCGATCAGGTCGGGATCGGCAAGCCGGCGACCGGAGATATTAACGGCGATGCGCGGCGGTGAAAGGCCCTGCGAAACCCAGGCTGCGCGATCCGCCAGTGCGCGCTTCAGCACGGCCGCATCGATCTCCGCGGTAAATCCATATTCATCGGCGACCTTGAGGAAGGCTACGGGGCTTAGCAATCCCCTTCCCGGATGCCGCCAGCGTGCCAGCGCCTCCAGTCCGACGATGCGGCGGCTCTGCGCATCCACTTGAATCTGATAGAAGGGCTCGATCTGCCGCAGCACCGGCGCCAATCGCAACTCGTCGGCCAGGCGGCGTTCCGCATGCAGATCGGCCTGGAGCTGTGGCGTGAAGAACTCCACCCGGTTGCGGCCGAGTTTCTTGGCCTGAAAAAGGGCGACATCGGATTCTGCAAGAAGATTGCCTGCGCCGCTCGTCTGGCCTATCGCCACGCCGATGGACGCCCCGATCTTCAGCATCTCGTTTCCGAAACGCACTTCACGGTGCAATCGCGATAGAATATCGCCGGCGATCGCCTGAAGCCTTTCGACACTGCCGATATTGACCAGCACGGCCACGAACTCGTCACCGCCGATGCGGGCAACAATGTCGTTGGCGGTTATCGCTCCGGAAATGCGGGCGGCGGCGCTTTGCAATGTGGCATCACCGGCCGCATGGCCCCATTTGTCGTTGATCTCCTTGAATCCATCGAGATCGATATGGAGGATTGCAAGAGTGCCGATAGACGCATCGTTGCGCAACTCGGCCAGACGCCGGTCGAAATAGCGGCGGTTCGGAAGGCCCGTGAGATAATCGTGATCGGCGGCATGTTCTATCCGCGCCCGACTATGCTCCAATGCAACGGCCCGCGCTTCGGCGATAGCTTTTTGACCACTCAGCTCGCGATTGAGCAGGACGTCGGCGGTGACGTCCCATTCCGCGCCGATGAAAGAAGGCGCCCCTTCGGCATCCTCATAATAATGTGCCCGCGAGCGCAGATGACGCACCTCGCCTCCGGGCAGGATGATGCGGAACTGAGAATTATAGAAACCCTTCCTGGCCAGCGCGACATCGAAGTCGTGGATGGCCCCTTCAATATCCTCCGGATGCAGCGCGTTCATCCAGACGTCGGAGGAAACCCTACGCTCGTGAAGTCCGGTCCCGTAGAGCTTGTGCATCTGAGAGTCCCAGAGCAGTTCCTGCTCGTTGACATTATGCTGCCAGACACCGATTTGAGACGCCTCCAGCGCCAGCTCCAGCCTCCTTAAAAGGTCCTGGAACTCTTCTTCGCTTCGTCCTGATGTCGTCTCTGCCAAAGAGTACCACCCCCTTCGGAAACTGAAGAGACTAACTAACCGCAGCCAATTATAGTTGCACTACTCCCTTTCGCGAACTTTAATGGCTGCGCAAGCTACCCAAATTAACAGCAGCACTGCAATCCTTGCCAGCGGCCGGCTCCTGTCAGTGGTTATGCCGCGGCGGATTGGCAGCGATGTCGCGAAAATCGGCGGCGCCATCCAGTACGGCTCCGTCGGAAAGCTGCGTGACCGAACGACGATAGATGCGCTGCCACGGCGTCGCATCCGGCGGCACCACTGGAATGCCATCGCCTTTACGACGCGCAATCTCCGCCTCGTCCACCAGCATGTCGCAGCGCCCCTGATTGAAATCGATACGGATGATATCGCCGGTCCTGAGCCAGGCAAGCCCCCCACCGGCCGCACTTTCCGGCGAGGCATTCAAAATGGAGGGGCTGTCGGCCGTGCCAGATTGACGCCCGTCGCCGATCGTCGGCAAGCTCTTGATGCCCCTTTTTAGAAGATGATCCGGCGGCTGCATGTTGACAACTTCGGCCGATCCCGGCCAACCGATCGGCCCGGCGCCGCGAATGACGAGAATGGTCTTTTCGTCGATGCCGAGATCAGGATCGTTGATGCGCTTGTGATAATCCTCGGAGCCGTCGAAAACGACTGCCCTGCCCTCGAACACGCCTTCGTGGCCAGGCTCCTGCAAATAGCGGCTGCGGAACTCCTCTGAGACGACGCTCATCTTCATGATGGCGAAATCGAACAGATTGCCTTTGAGCACCAGGAAGCCGGCGCGCTCCTTCAGCGGCTCGGCGAAGGGACGGATGACCTCGCGATCCGTCGCCTCCCGGCCCTTCAAATTCTCCGCCATCGTCCGGCCTGTCACTGTCGGACAGCTACCATCCAGCTTGCCGGCCTGCAGCAGCTCCCACATGATGGCCGGAACGCCGCCGGCGCGATGGAAGCGCTCACCGAGATAGGCGCCCGCCGGCTGGACATTGGCGAGCAGCGGGATGTCGAAACCGTGCACCTGCCAGTCATCGGGGTAAAGCTCGACGCCGGCATGCTTGGCCATGGCGGCGAGATGCGGCTGCGCATTGGTCGAGCCGCCGATGGCTGAATTGACCCTTATGGCATTGAGGAAAGCTTCGCGCGTCAGTACGTCCGAAGGCTTGATATCGGCGAGAACCAGCTCGACTGCCCTCCGGCCTGTGCGATAGGCCATCTGGCCGCGCTCGCGATAGGCGCCGGGAATGGCGGCACAGCCGGTCAGCGACATGCCCAGCGCTTCCGCCATGGCGTTCATGGTCGAGGCAGTCCCCATGGTGTTGCAATGGCCGATAGAGGGCGCCGAGGCGAGCGAGGCCTCCATGAATTCCTCCTCGTTGATCTCGCCTGCCGCCAGTTTGCGGCGCGAACGCCAGATCACCGTGCCGGAGCCGGCAAGTTCACCCTCATGCCAGCCATCGAGCATCGGACCGCCGGATAGAACGATCGCCGGAATATTGACTGTCGAGGCAGCCATCAATGCCGATGGGGTGGTCTTGTCGCAGCCGGTCGTCAGTACGACGCCATCGAGCGGATAGCCATAAAGCACCTCCACCAGGCCGAGATAGGCAAGATTTCGGTCGAGTGCCGCCGTCGGCCGCTTGCAGTTCTCGAAGATCGGGTGGGTCGGAAACTCGATCGGGATGCCGCCGGCATCGCGAATGCCGTCGCGCACGCGCTTGGCGAGATCGAGATGATGGCGGTTGCAGGGCGTGAGATCGCTGCCGCTCTGAGCAATGCCGATGATCGGCTTGCCGGACCGCAATTCCTCCGGCGTGATGCCGTAATTCATGAAGCGCTCGAGATAGAGCGCCGTCATATCGATATGATCCGGATTGTCGAACCAGTCCTGCGAACGCAGACGACGCTTGGATGCACCCTTATCGCTCATCTCTTCCTCAAGCCTTTCCTCGGGCATTCTTGTCTTCCAGATGCTGCAGCAGGCCGCTGTGATCCTGCTCGCCACCGCCGTTTTCGACGAATTCGGCAAACTCCGCTCGAACGGCTTCGGTCAGCGGCAGATGAAGCGACAGATTCTGCGCCGCCGCCAGCACCGTATCGAGGTCCTTCAGCTGGTTGCGGGCGGTGCCCCCAGGCTCGAAGTTTCGCTCGATCATGCGCTGGCCATGCAGTTCCAGAATCCGGCTTTCGGCGAACCCGCCGCGAATAGCATCACGAAACGCCTCGCGCGAACCGCCGCCTGCCTCGACCAGCAGCATCGCTTCCGCGACGGCCCCAATAGTTACGGCAACGATCTGCTGATTGCCGAGCTTTGCAAGCTGGCCTGTCCCGCTCGGACCGACACGGGTTACGCGCCCGAGAGGCGCCATGAGATCGCGCACGCTGTCGATGACGCCGGCATCGCCACCAGCCATGATCGCGAGCGTTCCGGCGGCCGCCCCGATCACACCACCGGAGACCGGCGCATCGATGTGTCGGATACCGCGCTCGGCGAGTTTGAAGGCATGTTCGCGGGCAACAGCCGGCGATATCGAGCTGTTGTCGATAACGATCGCGCCAGCCTCCAGCACATCGGCCACGCCGCTGCCGAACAGGACTTCGCCGACAGCTCCGCCATTCGTCAGCATTGTGAAAAGCACCGCGGCGCCCCGCGCCGCCTCCATGGCCGTATCTGCGACGGTTGCGCCGTCGGCAGCCAGAGGTTCCGCCTTGCTGCGATCGCGATTCCAGACGGTCACCGCAAACCCGGCCGCCAGCAGACGCCGCGCCATCGGCGCACCCATCAATCCCGTGCCGAGAAAAGCGATCTTCCTGCCGCCCATAAACTATCCTCCGAATGCGGCGCACCAGCCCCGGGACTATATGCTATCGCCCTTTGGGTCCTTGCGCCAACGGGCCACTCCTCATGCCCGATGTACGTCAATCAAATCATCCAAGAGCTTGATAAACCTATGGTGCCAGCATGCAAAGAAAATCGGCGGCCTGACCGAAAATTCTTCAGCGCTGAATTCGCAATTGGCGGGTAGATAAAGAAAAGGCGGGACCTGATGGTCCCGCCCCGGCCTGTCGAGGACTGGAGGTCGGTTCGGCATGGCCCCTATTCGGCGGCGATCGGGAGTACCTCCGCCGAATGTTCGTTGTCATTGTGCGGATGCTGCTTCAGCGGACGGTTGCCCGTCAGCCGGCGGGTCAGCACGTAGAACACCGGAGTCATGAAGATGCCGAAGAAGGTCACGCCGATCATGCCGGCAAACACCGCTACACCCATGGCAGCGCGCATTTCGGCACCGGCACCGGTCGAGGTGACCAGCGGCACGACACCCATGATGAAAGCCATGGAGGTCATCAGGATCGGGCGCAGGCGCAGGCGGCTGGCTTCGATCGCAGCCTGGACCGGCGTGCGGCCCTCGAATTCCAGCTCGCGGGCGAATTCCACGATCAGGATGGCGTTCTTTGCCGACAGGCCGACGAGCACCACCAGGCCGATCTGGGTGAAGATATTGTTGTCTCCACCCGTGAGCCAGACGCCTGTCAGCGCCGCCAAGACGCCCATCGGCACGATCATGATAATGGCGAGCGGCAAGGTCAGGCTCTCGTATTGGGCAGCCAATACGAGGAAGACCAGGAGCAGCGCCAGCGGGAAGACAACGACGCTGGAATTGCCCGCCAGGATCTGCTGGTAGGTCAAGTCCGTCCATTCGAAGTCGATGCCGGGCGGCAGCGTCTCGTGCAGGATCTTCTCGATCGCCGCCTGTGCCTGGCCCGACGAGAACCCGGGCGCCGGGCCGCCATTGATGTCAGCCGCCAGGAAGCCGTTATAGCGGTTCGTGCGTTCCGGACCGGTGGTGGCATCCACCTTCAGCAGGGCTGAAAGCGGGATCATCTGACCCGATGCCGAACGAACCTTCAACTGGCCGATATCTTCCGGCTGTGCGCGGAACTTGGCATCGGCCTGCACACGGACGCTGTAGGTGCGGCCGAAGGCGTTGAAGTCGTTCACATAGAGCGAACCGAGATAAATCTGCAGTGCCTGGAAGACGTCGGTGACGGAGACCCCGAGCTGCTCGGCCTTGGCGCGGTCGAGATCGGCAAAGAGCTGCGGCACGTTGATCTGGAAACTCGAGAAAATACCGGTGAGTTCCGGTGTCTGGTAGGCTTTGGCGATCACTGCCTTGGCCGCCTGGTCGAGCGCCTGGTTGCCGAGGCCGGCGCGATCTTCGATCTGCAGCTTGAAGCCGCCTGTCGTACCGAGGCCGTTCACCGGCGGCGGCGGGAACATGGCGATGAAGGCATCCTGGATGGCTCCGAACTTGTGGTTCAGTGCCATGGCGATCGCCCCGCCCGAAAGGTCCGGCGTCTTGCGCTCGTCGAAGTCCTTCAGCGTCACGAAGACGATGCCCGCATTCGAGGAATTGGTGAAGCCGTTGATCGACAGACCCGGGAAGGCGATCGCATTGGCAACGCCAGGCTGCTTCAACGCGATATCCGTCATGCGCTTGATCACGCTTTCCGTACGGTCGAGGCTTGCGGCATCCGGCAACTGTGCGAAGCCGATCAGATACTGCTTGTCCTGCGACGGCACGAAACCGCCTGGAACCGTTGTGAACAGGCTATAGGTCGCTCCCACCAGCGCGAGATAGACCACCATGACGATGCTCTTGCGCGACACCAAGCGGCCGACGCCCTTGCCGTAATATTTCGAACCGGCTCCAAACGCCCGGTTGAAGCCGCGGAAGAACCAGCCGAAGACCGCGTCCATGATCCGCGTCAACCCATCCTTCGGCGCATGGTGGCCCTTCAGGAGCAGGGATGCCAGCGCAGGAGACAGGGTGAGCGAGTTGAAGGCCGAGATGACGGTCGAGATGGCGATCGTCAGCGCGAACTGGCGGTAGAACTGGCCGGACAGGCCGGAGATGAAGGCGAGCGGCACGAAAACCGCGACCAGGACCAGCGCGATCGCGATGATCGGACCGGAGACTTCCTTCATGGCCTTGTAGGTGGCGTCTCGCGGACTGAGCCCGGCCTCGATATTGCGTTCGACGTTCTCCACCACCACGATCGCGTCGTCCACGACGATACCGATCGCCAGCACCAGGCCGAAGAGGCTGAGCGCGTTGATCGAGAAGCCGAAGACATACATCACCGCAAAGGTGCCGATGATCGACACCGGAACGGCGATCAGCGGGATGATCGAGGCGCGCCATGTCTGCAGGAACAGAATGACGACCAGGACGACGAGCGCGATGGCTTCGAGCAGCGTGTCAATAACCTTCTCGATCGAGGCGCGGACGAATTTCGTCGTGTCGTAGACGATCTCATACTTGACGCCCGCCGGCATGGCCTGCTGCAGCACGTCCATGGTCGAGCGCACGTTGTTCGCGATCTCGATCGCGTTCGAACCGGGCGCCTGGAGAACCGCGACGGCGACCGCCGGCTTGCCGTCGAGCAGCGAACGCAGCGTATAGTCTTCCGCACCCAGCTCGACGCGAGCGACGTCGCGAAGGCGGGTGATCTCACCATTGGCGCCCGTCTTGACGATGATATTGCCGAACTCCTCGGGCGTGCGCAGGCGGCCCTGGGCATTGACGTTGAGCTGCAGATCCACGCCCGGCCGGCTGGGTGAGGCACCGATGATGCCGGCCGCAGCCTGGACGTTCTGGGAGCTGATCGCATTGCTGATGTCGCCGGCGGCAAGATTATGCTCGGCCGCCTTCTGCGGATCGATCCACACGCGCATGGAATAATCGCCGGCGCCGAAGACCTGCACCTGCCCGACGCCCTCGATCCGGGCGAGCCGATCCTTGATGTTCAGGGTCGCATAATTTCGCAGATAGGTGATGTCGTGATCGGCCCCGTCCGAGACGAGGTTGACGACCATGATGAAGTCGGGGGAGCTCTTGACGGTCGTGATGCCGAGAGCACGGACTTCCGCGGGTAGGCGCGGCTCGGCCTGCGAAACGCGATTCTGCACGAGCTGCTGCGCCTTGTCCGGATCGGTGCCGAGCTTGAAGGTGACGGTCACGTTAAGAACGCCGTCCGATGTCGCCTGGCTGGACATGTAGAGCATGCCCTCGACGCCGTTGATCTGCTCTTCAAGCGGCGTCGCCACCGTTTCGGCGATGACGGTCGGGTTGGCGCCGGGATAGGTGGCGCGCACGACAATCGACGGGGGCACGACCTCTGGATATTCGGAGATCGGCAGCGCTCTGAGGCCTATCAGGCCGGCGACCACGATGAGGACCGAAAGAACACCGGCAAAGACCGGACGGTCGACAAAGAATCTGGAGATGTTCATATCAAAGCCCCCTCTGGGGTGAGAACGGATGCAAAATTCCCGTCCGACGATTTGAGAGCCGCCGGCGGATCATGTGATTTTGGAATGTCGGCCTTCTGCCCACGGGCAGAAGGCGAAGTCTTACTGAGCGGTCGCGACCTTCTCTGCCAACTGCGGCGCGACGACCGCACCGGGACGGATGCGCTGCAGCCCGTTGACGACGATCTTTTCGCCGGCTTTCAGGCCGTTCTCGATCACTCGCTGACCGTCGACCACCGATCCGAGCTGGACCTGCCGGTAATTGACCTTGTTCTCGCCATCCACGACGAAGACGAACTTCTTATCCTGGTCGGTGCCGACCGCACGGTCGTCGATGACGATCTTGTTCTCGGCCTTCGGTTGGCCCATGCGAACCCGCACGAACTGGCCGGGGATGAGACGGCCGCCCGGATTGTCAAAGACGGCTCGAACGCTGACGGTGCCGCTCGCCGCATCGACCTCGTTGTCGATCAACTGCAACTTGCCCTTGATCGGCGTGCCGTTGTCGCTTGCCGTGCCGATCTGAACCGGAATCTGCTCGACTGGCGGAACGATGCCGCCGGCAGCCGGCAGTTCGGACAGCGCCTGGGTCACGGTCTGTTCGTTGGCACTGAAGCTCGCATAGATCGGGTCGACGGAAACGAGCGTCGTCAGTACTGAAGAGGACGCGCCGGCTGCAACGAGGTTGCCGACGGTGACGGCGATCTTGCCGACGCGGCCAGCGATCGGGGCGCGGACCTGCGTGTAGTCGAGATTGAGCTGCGCTGTCTGCAAGGTTGCTTGCGCGGCCTTCAGATTGGCTTCCGCCGCGGCATAGTTGCTGGCGCGCGTGTCCATATCGCTCTGCGAGATCGTCTTGTTGTCGAAGAGCTTCTGGCCGCGATCAACCTCGACTTTCGTCAGGTTGAGAGTGGCTTTCGCCGCGCCGACCTGCGCCTGAGCCTGGGCGACGGCCGCCTCATAAGGTGCGGGATCGATCGTGACAAGCAGGTCGCCCTGCTTGACCAAGGCGCCCTCGCGGAAATGCACGGACTGGATCGCCCCAGCCACGCGCGGCCGGATCTCGACGCGGTCAATGGCTTCGAGCCGGCCGGAGAATTCCTGCCAGGATGTGACGTCGCGCGGCTCGACGACAGCAACCGTAACGGGGATAGCCGGCGGTGCCGCCTGGCTCGCCGCCTCTGTTGCCTGAGCGCCGCGCGGCAGCTCCAGATAGAAGGCTGCGCCTGCAACAGCCGCAGCGACACCCATGCCGGCGCCCCACAGGGCCCAGCTCTTACCGTTGGACTTCATGTTAGTCTCTCCTTTGGCCCCGTCTTGGGACACGGGACCACAAATTCCTATCGTCTCAATAAAATCAGGGGCCGAAGCACCGCGCATCCGCGTGACCATCGCTCCGGTCTCATGCCTTCGACGTCAGTCCAATCCGCGCTCATCCCTCGCGAACCGCATGCCCTAGTCGATCAAGCCTGCACGTCTTCGACAAAACCCTTGAAACAACAGCAGATATCCTGCTGCCATGAAGGCTTGTCCTTCGACTGCCCGCCATAGAGAGTGGGCCAGCCTGTCCCGGCGGGAAGGACTTGCTGGCGAACACGGACGCCAGCCGCTTTCAGCCGACTGCCGTATTCCATGCTCTCGTCGCGGAGCGGGTCGTCCTCGGCCGTGAGCACCAATGCCGGCGCGAGGCCCGAAAGCCGCGAACAGTATCGAGGCGCTGCATAGGGGTGACAGACACCGCCCAGGAAACCCAGGTAACGGTTCCAACCCTCCGTCCAGCGCTCGCGCATGCCGCTTTCCTCCGCCTGGAGGAAAGATTTCGATCCCATGAAGGGATCAAGCAAAGGCGATATCAAAACCTGTCCGTCCAACGAACCGGGTATTTGATCGCGCGCCTTTAAAGCGACGCCCGCTGCAACATTGCCACCCGATTCCTCTCCGGCGACAAACAGCAGCGATTTTTTCGCTCCGCCCAGCGCAAGCATGTTCCGCTTGTTGCTGAGGTAGGCGAGAAGACCGTAGGCGCATTCCAGCACCTTCGGAAAAGCATTCTGATTGCAGCTGGTATAATCCGCCGCAACCACGATGGCGCCGGCCTCAGCGAGGCTTGCCGCCACCGGCCTGTTGGTCGCGTGACAGGTATCGAGAAAAGCGCCGCCGTGCAGATAGAGCACAAGGGGTGCCGCCTTCTTCAAACCTTCACCGTTGTAGATCCGCGCTTCCACCGGCCCCGTGGGCACGTTTTCCAGCACAACATCTTTCCACGGCGCACTCATCGACCCAAATCCCTGTCTGCTCGAGCGAATATGTTCCAATCCAAAAGCGGTTTACCACGCTTTGCGACCATATTCTCGAAATGCGGTCTTTGGCGCCCCCATGCCGCATTGCAACAACTTGAGAAACAACATATTGTTATTCCGCTTCGAGAATAAGTAGCCTATATTCGATCAGACTATTCACCATTACAAACAATCGACCTCTTTTTCATCGGGTCGAGGGACATCATGGAATGGACCAGTTATCAGCAATGCGGGCATTCGCGCGTGTGGTGGAGACGGGCAATTTTACCCGCGCCGCAGCCGCCCTCTCCATGCCGAAAGCGACGGTGACGACGCTCATCCAGTCGCTGGAGGCGCATTTGCACGCGAAACTCCTCAACCGTACGACCCGACGCGTCATGGTGACGACGGATGGCGCGCTCTATTACGAGCGGGCGATTCAGATCCTCTCCGAGATTGAGGAGCTGGACGGCAGCATCAGCAATTCGCAGAGCCTGCCAAGCGGCCGCCTGCGCGTGGAAATGGCCGGTGCTTTCGCCGAAAAGATCGTCATGCCGGCGCTTTGCGATTTCCACCAGCGCTATCCGGATATTCATATAGACCTAGGCGTCGGCGACCGATTGGTCGACTATCTCGCCGAAAATGTCGATTGCGCGCTGCGCGCCGGCATGCCGAGCGACCAGTCGCTGATCGCCCGCCGCGTCGGCGAGATTCACCTCATCACCTGCGCGGCCCCTCTTTATATCGAGAAGCATGGTATGCCGGAACGGCCGGAAGATCTTGAGACCAGCCACTATGCGGTCAGCTATTTCCGCGCGCAAACCGGCCGGACGATTCCTTTCATGTTCGAACGAGGCAATGAGTCGCTGGAAATCAGCCCGCGCTATATCCTTTCGGTGAACGACAGCCGCAGCTACGTTCAGGCGGCACTCATGGGTCTGGGCATTGCGCAGGTACCGAGCTTCATGGCGCGCGATGCTCTTGCCAAGGGTGAGCTTGTGCCTGTCCTTTCCAATTGGACAAGGCCGACACTACCCATGCACATCGTCTATCCACCAAACCGGCATCTGAGCAACAAGGTGCGCGTTTTCGTCGATTGGCTGGCGAAACTGCTGACAAGCTCGCGAGTCGGCGAAGCCTGAGAGGCAAACCACCTTCTTCTCTGTGTGGAAGAAGGTGGTGCCGATGCGAACAATCAATTCCAGGAGGCTCCCGCCTGCTGGCGGACCGTCGAGTTCAAGCGATTCCACACATTGTCGATCGCAATCGCGACGATGAGGGCAGAGAGCGCCTTTTCATCGTAGTGCTTGGCCGCTTCGTTCCAGATCTCGTCGGTGACAGCATCCGGCCGGTCGGCCAGTCGGGTGACCGCTTCTCCGAGCGCCAGAGCCGCGCGTTCGGCATCGGAAAAATACGGCATTTCGCGCCACGCGGAGACACCGACGATGCGCTCCATGGTCTCGCCATCTTTCTGCAGCTTGCGAAAGCCCATGTCGGTGCAGATGCTGCAGCCATTGATCTGGCTGACCCGCAGATGCACGAGATCCATGATGTTTTCCGACAAGCCGCGATCTTTAATCGAATTGCTGACGGCCAAGAGCGCCTGCAAAGTTTCGGGCAGAACGAGGACTGGGTTCTTCATACGAGCTTGCATAATACTTTCCTCTGATTGTGAGAGCCCTGTTGCGGCTCATCTTCCGACGATGCATTTTCCCGCCGATCCGATGTCACACCGGCCGGATTTCGTTCGTCATGGGTTTGACGGAGCAGAATGAGGAGATGTGACCGATGGACGAAAAAAAGTGGCAGGCCGAAAAATTCGAAGCGAACCGGCCGCATCTGCGCGCCGTCGCTTACCGCATGCTCGGCTCGCGCACGGAGGCCGAAGATGCAGTGCAGGAAGCATGGCTGCGCCTGATGAGGAGCGATAGGTCTGACGTCGAAAATCTGAGCGGCTGGCTGACGACAGTCACGGCGCGTATCTGCCTCGATCTGCTGCGAGCTCGCAAATCCCGCCGCGAGGAGCAGCTGACGATCCATGCTCCCGAGCCGATGATGGTGCCTGAGGCAGGAAACGGCATCGACCCGGAACAGGACGCCCTGCTGGCGGATTCCGTCGGCCTCGCCCTTTTGGTCGTGTTGGAAAAGCTGAACCCCGCCGAACGGCTTGCCTTCGTCCTGCACGATATGTTCGACGTCCCTTTCGATGATATTGCCCCGGTTCTAGGACGCACGACGGTCGCGACGCGCCAGCTCGCAAGCCGCGCCCGCCGCCGCGTGCAGGATACGCCGTCAACGATGGAAGCCGATCTTACCCGCCAGCGCCATGTCGTCGATGCCTTCTTCACAGCCTCGCGCGACGGCGACCTGCAGGCGCTGCTCGCCGTCCTCGATCCCGAAGCCGTCTTCAGGCCGGATGCGGTTGCCGCCCGCATGGGGGCGGCCGGCGAAATCCGCGGGCGCGTGGATGTCGCAAAGACCTTCCAGGGCCGCGCGCGGGGAGCGCGGCTGGCGGTCATCAACGGCGCGGTGGGTGCCATCGTTGTCATCGACGGACAGCTGCGCATCGCCCTTCGTTGCACCTTCAATGCAGATGGCATGATTAACGTCATCGACGCGATGGCCGATGCGGAAGAACTGCGCAAGCTGGAGATCGTTTTGATTGAAACCTGAAATTAGCGCATCTGTGTCGGGCTTGTGCCCGTCAGCCGACGGAACATGGCTATGAAGGCCGACGCATTGCCGTAACCCAACTGCGCTGCAATCCGATGCACAGGCTCGCCGGCCTCGATCATCGACAGCGCGGCAACGAGCTTCAGTCGCTGCCGCCACTCGTTGAAGGAAAGGCCGAGATCATTCTGGCACCGGCGCGACAGCGTACGCTCGGTCGTCCCCATCCGGCGCGCCCATTCCGCTAGGGAATGCCGGTCGCCAGGATCGGCTTGCAATCTGCTCAGGACTGGACCGAGCAGCGGATCGTCGGAGAGCGGCAGATAGCTCTCGCAGCGCGGCGCCAGGCGAATCTGATCGACCAGAACCTGTGCAAGCCTGAGATCCTCGGCAGTTTCCGGAATGGTGACCTCGCGGGCTGCGAAATCCGCCAGGATCGCCTTCAACAGCGGGCTGATGCTGAGCGTGGAAGGTTTGCCCGGCAGATCGGCGCAAAGGGCGCGTTCGATATAGACGGTCACATAGCGCAGATCGTGCTGGTTATAAGCACCATGCATCGTATCCGGCGGCAGCCAGATGGCATAATGTGGCGGCGACAGATAGCGCCTGCCTTGAATATCGAACTCGCAGACGCCGATAAGCGCATAATTGAGCTCGCCCCAGGGCTGGCTCTTTTTGGGGAAAACCGTACCCGCCTCATAATTCTCGGTTCGGAAGGAAACCGGATTCGGCGGGTCGCCCTCAATGCGTGGAGGCTTGCTGGACATGTCCTCATTTCACTACCACTTGTCTTAATCTCGTTATATACCGGAATTCGGACAAGCGGTAGAAAACCTTCGGAACGGCGAGCCCTTTCCGCCTTCCTTTGTTTCGCCCGAAGCCAGAAGACGCAGAGACTATTCATATGAGCACCGAGCAGAATGCTTCCGCATCCATAATAAGCACCGCCGGGCTCGCGCCCCTGCTGACGGTGCTCATCTGGTCCGGCAATACCGTTGTCACCAAG
Source organism: Rhizobium sp. AB2/73 (assembly GCF_020871915.1). NCBI lineage: Bacteria > Pseudomonadati > Pseudomonadota > Alphaproteobacteria > Hyphomicrobiales > Rhizobiaceae > Rhizobium > Rhizobium sp. AB2/73. The sequence continues at coordinate 2,446,366 of NZ_CP067071.1, forward strand.
GCATCCGCCGGCGTGATATCTCCGGGTTCCATCTCTTTCTACCGCTGGTTGCTCGCCTTCATCGTCCTCCTGCCCTTTGTTGGCCGCACAGCATGGCGCAACCGCGCGCTGATACGCGAGTACTGGCTGAAACTTGCCATTCTCGGCGCACTCGGCATGGTGATCTACCAGAGCCTTGCCTATGAGGCCGCCAAGACCACCTCCGCCGTCAATATGGGCGTCATTGTTGCTCTGATGCCGTTGCTGTCGACGTTTTTCGCAAGCCTGCTGGCCGCTGAAAAACTGACTGTGACAAGCCTTATGGGCGGCAGCATTTCATTGATCGGACTCGTCTATTTGACATCGCAGGGCGATCCGATGCGTCTTGCGAATGGCGGATTCCATATCGGCGATGGCCTGATGATCGTTGCCGTCCTTTCGAATGCGCTTTACGGCGTGATGCTGAGACGGTGGGCGATGCCGTTTCCGATGTGGCAGCAGCTTTTCTGGCAGATCGGCTTTTCGACCCTGTTGCTGATCCCGATCTTCCTGATGGGCGATATCTCGCCGATCACCACGGCCAACCTGCCGCTGATCCTCTACGCCGCGATCCCGACCTCTCTCCTCGCGCCCCTCTGCTGGATGATCGGCATTCAGAGGCTCGGAGCAGGCCGGACGTCGCTGCTGATCAATCTCCTGCCAATCGTCGTTGCAGCGCTGGCCTGGGCGCTGCTTGGAGAACAACTGTATTACTATCACGCTATCGGCGGGGCACTCGCCCTCATCGGCGTTGGGCTCGGCTTACACAAGCCTCGGACGAAGAATGATCCGGCCGATGACGACCGCTGGGAAACCGAGGAAGCCTGACGGCCGCTCCGAGAGGCCCCTTTCCTTTCGCCTGCCCTTCGTTCTACCATGAACGAGTCCCGAACGACGGAGAGGAAACAAGCGTGCGCATAGCCCTGGAACCGGTGTCCTCCAGAACGACGATCCAGGAGAGCGTCTATCAGCAGCTGCGAAACGCGCTGATGGCAGGCAATTTCGATCCCGGCCAGACGCTGACCATCGCCTCGCTCGCCGAAACCTTCGGCACCAGCAATATGCCGGTGCGCGAAGCCCTGCGCCGGCTGGCGGCGGAAAATGCGCTTGAGATTGCCGCCAACGGCTCGGCCCGCATCCCCATCGTCACGCTTGCCCGCCTGGACGATCTCTGCCGCGCCCGCATCGCCGTGGAAGGGCTCGCCGCCGAGCTCGGCATCCCGAACCTGACCCCGACAGATATCGCCGCACTGGAGCGCATCGCCGGCGAGCAGCATGTGATCGGCCTCGGCGCCAACATCTACGACCTGATGGCCAAGAACCAGCAGTTCCACTTCACCATCTACCGCGCCTCTGGCTCTGAGGTACTGCTGCAGCTGATCGAGACCTTATGGCTGCGTTTCGGCCCCTATATGCGCATGCTCTCAGCCTCCGTCGAACCTTTGATGCGCAGCGGCGAGCTTGACCCTGCCGGCGAGCATGTTGCCATCGTGAAGGCGTTGAAGGCGGGAGACTTCGCCGCAGCTCGCGACGGCGTCGTCGCCGATATCAGACGCACGCACGAAATCCTGCAGGATTATTGCCCGGCCACGCAGGACGAGCCGCGCAAAGGCTCCGGCTCCGGCCGCCGCTAAGCTTGCCAGAAGAGATTCAGAAATTTGGTTGAACCTTAAAGTATTTTGTGATCAAATGATCAAAATTGAGGTTCCAATCCCAACAGCCAGAGCGAGATCCCCATGAGCTCCGCCGCTACCGCATCGCAATTCGCCGGTCACAACAGCTTCCCGGTCGACGAGGTCCGTGCCATGTTCCCGGCCATCCGGAAGGCGGGCGATTTCGTCTTTCTCGATAATGCGGGCGGTGCGCAGGTGCCGCAGTGTGTCGTCGATGCTGTTGCCAATCACCTCATCGATTTCAACGTACAGCGCATGGCGAAATACCAGCACAGCCAGGGTGTCGACCGCAATCTGGAAGAAGCCCGCGAAAGCGTCGCCATGCTGGTGAACGCCTATCGCCCAGAGGAAATCTCCTTCGGCCAGAACGCCACCTCCTTCATCCGGCTTGTGAGCCTCGGCATTGCCAAGCTGCTTGGGGAGCGCAACGAGATCGTCGTCACCGACATGGATCACGATGCCAACATCGCCACCTGGATGGCGCTGGAAGCCGATGGCGCCAAGATCGTCTGGTGGCGCATGCGCGAGGACGGCACGCTACATGTGGAAGATCTAAAGCCGCTGCTGAACGACAAGACCCGCCTCGTCGCCTGCACCGTCACCGCGCATTCCATCGGCACGATCGTCGATGTCGCCGCTGTCTGCAAACTGGCGCAAGCTGCCGGCGCCGAAACCTTTCTCGATTGCGTCCATTACGGCCCGCATGGCCTGATCGACGTGCAGGCCTGGGGTTGCGACTATCTCGTCTGCTCCGGCTACAAGAATTTCTCGCCGCATATGGGCTTCCTCTGGGGCCGCTACGACGCGCTGGTCAAGCTTCCCACATTCAAGGAAGACTTCATTCCGGACGTCCCGCCCTATAAGATCGAGGTCGGCACCTTCACCTATGAGAACGTCGCTGGCATGAACGCCGCGGTCAAATATCTCGAAGGGCTCGGCCGTCGTTTCCTGCCGACCGGTGACCATAGCCGCCGCCAAGCGCTCGCCGCCGCCATGGGTGCAATCCGCCAATACGAGTTGATGCTCTCGCGCGAGATGATCGCTGTTCTGAAGCGCCACGGCGCCACGATCTACGGCATCTCTGACGAGAGCCGCCTGGAGCAACGCGTTCCCACGATCTGCTTCAACATGCCAGGCATCACGCCACAGGAATTCGCAGACGAGATGGGCAAGCAGCGCATCGGCCTGCGTGACGGCCACATGTTCGCACCACGCCTGATGAAGCGCCTTGGTTTATCCATGGAAACGGGTGCCATCCGCGTGTCGCTGGTGCATTATAACAAGGTCGAGGAGATCGCGAGGTTTGACGCGGTCCTGACCGAGATCATGGCGCGGCGCAAGTAAGCCGCGCCTGTGAGCGGTGGCGGCGCCCGAACAACTCCGCCACCGCAATGCCCCGGTGCCGCCGCTTGATGGCACGGGAAACTGTTTCGAACGCACAACAGATTGCCGTTTCGCAGTTGTATCTTTCGGTTTATCCCTCGTCGGGAGACCGCCAAAATGAGGATGACGATGAGCGATTTCCGCCGGAACTGTATCGAGCAGAAGCTGCTGATTGGTACGTTTGCGGCTATTCCGCATCCGGTCGCCATCGAAGTAACGGCAGCTTCCGGCGTCGATTTCCTCTGCATCGATTGGGAGCATTCGCAGATCAGTCGCGAGCGTATCGAAGATCTGATCCGCGCCGCCGACGTCTATCGCGTTCCTGCCATGGTGCGCGTGCCCGGGCATACGGCAGAAGATATTGCCGCTGCGCTGGATGCTGGTGCCGCAGGCGTTCTCGTGCCCCGCGTTTCAACGGCGGAGCAGGCTCGTGCTGCCGTGAAGGCCACCCGCTATCCCCCGCTCGGCGCGCGAGGCGTCGGCCCGGGTCGTGCAGCCGCCTATGGCTACCGCATTCCGGACTATCTCGCGAAAGCCAATGAAGAACTGCTGCTTGCGATCCAGGTCGAGACGGCCGAGGGGCTTGCCAATATGGCCGAGATCGCCGCCGTCGATGGCATCGACCTGATCTTCATCGGCCCCGGCGACCTCTCCGTTTCAATCGACGCCATGGGACCGGCGGGCAAGGACAGGCTCGACGCCGCGATCAGAGCCATCACCGAAACCGCTTTGACCGCCGGCCGCGCAGTCGGCATCTTCCGCCCCTCGCCCGATGATATCGGCGCATGGTCCGAAGCCGGTATCAGCTTCTTCATTCTCGCGAGCGACACGATGTTTCTCGGCGCCAGCCTGGCCGCCGGGGTCGATGCCGCAAAACAGGTCAAGTATGGGAAGGCGACGAAAGAAAGATGATTTCTTTCAGAGCGTTACCACTTCGATTGGCAATAGAAAATCGAGGAGGAGGTAGGCTTTTTAAGCTTAAAATTTATTCTTGAAATACCGGTGTTTTTGGATAACCATTCGAAATTGAGGGGTTGCTCAAGTGAAAGCTACCGCAGCCGTTTGAACCCTCCAATACAGAATTCCCAGGGGAAATTTCTTGTCTCTACCGCAGCATAACCTGCCGAACGCGATGACGGGCCGAGATGCCCTAGAAGGCATTCGCGCCCAGATCCGCGACATGCGCACCGACAATATCGCCGTGCTTGCCAAGCGCGCCCGCGAACTCGGCGGCGTCATTCCGCTCTGGTTCGGCGAAGGCGATATCGTGACGCCGGAGTTCATCCGCGATGCTGCGAAGAAAGCGCTCGACGATGGCGCAACCTTCTATGTTCCGAACATGCGCGGCCTGGCGACGCTGAACGAAGCATTGTCGGACTATCAGACGTATTGGCACGGCCGCGCGATCCCGATCGAACGCACGACGGTCGCTCCCGGCGGCATGCAGGCGCTTTATATGGCGCTTGAACTGCTCGTCGATGTCGGCACCAATGTCGTTTATGTCGCACCGCAATGGCCGAACATCCATAACGCCATTCATCTGATTGGTGGCGAGCCGCGCGCCGTGTCGCTCGATTTCGATACCGATTGGCGTCTCGATCTCGACAGGCTTTTCGCCAGCTGCGATGCCCGCACGCGAGCCATATTCCTCTCGACGCCCTCCAACCCCACGGGCTGGACAGCGTCACGCGAGGAAATGCAGGCGCTGCTGGATTTCAGCCGCCGCACCGGCATCTGGATCATCTCCGACGAGGTCTATGCCCGCCTCTATTTCGATGGCGACATTGCCCCTTCGATACTGCAGGTGGCCGAGGACGGCGATCGCGTCATTGCGATCAACAGCTTCTCGAAAGCCTGGGCGATGACCGGCTGGCGCGTCGGCTGGCTGACGCATCCGTCTGCCGTTGCCGACCAGCTCGGCGCCATGACGCAGTATATCAACAGTGGCACCTCGGCCATGGTTCAGGCAGGTGCCGCCGCCGCCCTTCGTGAAGGCGAGCCGCTGGTTTCAGAAATCCGCGGGCGCATCAAGGCGGGCCTCGATCTGGCCTATGAGAAGCTGCCGAAAATACCCGGCATTATCCTGCCGGAAAAGCCGCGCGGCGGCATGTATGCCTTCTTCGCGCTCCAGGGCGAGCCCGATGCAACGGCCCTGTGCGAGCGCATTCTCGAAACGGCCCGGGTCGGCCTGGCGCCTGGATATCACTTCGGCGAGGCATCACGCGCATTCCTGCGCATGTGCACGTTCCGCGAAACCGAACAGATGCGCATCGCGCTCGATCGCATGGTCAACGCCATGACATGATACGGCCGCCGGTCGGGCGGACGGAATACCCCGCGGGTGAGAGGAAAAGCCCGCAGCTATAACCAGAGGGAGACCAAGAAAATGCCCATTACTCGTCGCAGTCTGCTGGTCCTTGCGACCGCCGTCGGCTTGGCCGGCGGAAGCCACTTCGCCTACGCTGCCGATGTGCTGAACGTCGGCTCCTATCCCAACAACCCGCCCTTCGAATACAAGACCGCCAATGGCGGCTTCGAAGGCTTCGAGGTCGACATCGTCAACGAAGCGGCCAAGCGAGCCGGCATGACCACTAATATCGCCGACTACGGCTTTCAGGCCCTGTTTGCGGCAACCAGTTCCAAGCGCATCGACGTGGCGATCTCGTCCATCACGATTACGCCGGAACGCCTGAAGTCGCAGTCCTTCACCCAGCCTTATTACGACTCCGACATGGGCGTCGCCACGAAAGAAAGCAGCAAAATCAAATCGCTTGCCGATCTCAAGGGCACTGTCGTCGGCGTGCTGTCGGGTTCGACGGGTGAAAAATGGGCCAACGACAACAAGGCCGCACAAGGCTTTGCCGACGTCAAGGGCTACAATTCGCAGCAGGACATGTTCCTCGATCTCGGCGCAGGCCGCATCGACGCCGTCGTCAGCGATATCCCGGGCATGCAGTATCTCTTCGTCAAGACCAAGGGCTTCGCCATCAAGGATCGCATCAAGACCGGCGAACAATACGGCCTGATGATGACCAAGGATTCGCCACTCGTCGCCAAGATCAACGATGCGATCACCGCGATGAAGAAGGACGGCACGCTGGATAAGATCCACGAGAAGTGGTTCGGCAGCAAGGCGCCGGCAGGCTCCTCCACCGTGACCGAACTGCCGATTCCCAAAGCGTGATCAAAAGATCATTATTGAAATGAGACTGCGCCGGTCGCGACGACCGGCGTGGATGCAGGAAACCTCGTCTTCGTTTCGCACGCGGGAGTGCCAATGTCTTTCGTCGATACCTTCTTCAATTCCGACGTCATGATCTCGGCCTTCCCACAGCTGCTGCGCGGGCTTTGGATGACCATCGCGCTCGGCGTGGTCAGCATCCTGATTGGGGTAACCGGCGGCCTGGTCGTCAGCCTGGTGCGCCTCTATGCCCCCAAGCCGCTGCAGCTCCTTATGATCGCCTATATCGACATCATGCGCGCCATGCCGATGCTGGTCGTGCTGATCCTGATCTATTACGCGCTGCCCTTCGTCGGCATCAGCTTTTCCGCATGGTGGTCGGCAATCCTCGGCTTCTCGATCGTGCTGGCCGCCTATTCGGCCGAAGTCTTCCGCTCGGGCATCGAAAGCGTGCCGCGCGGCCAGTTCGAGGCGGCCGCCGCTCTCGGCATTCCCTTCCTGATCACGCTCTACAAGGTCGTGCTGCCGCAAGCGGTCCGCATCGTAATCCCACCGACGACGAGCAATTGCGTGTCGATGTTCAAGGATACGTCGCTTGCTTCGACCGTGGCGCTGCCCGAACTGCTGAAAGAGGGGCAAAATGCTCAGGGTTTCTACGCCAACCCCTCACCGCTGATCATGGCCGCGCTGATCTACATCATCCTGCTCTGGCCGATGGTCCGCCTCGTCAGCGTGCTTGAAAAGAAATTCAAGGACGAGCGGGCTCGTTAATCGAAGTCGGCACCCGAAAGATGGTTGCTGACGGATGATTTCACCGCACCGATATCCCGCCACAGCTCGCTAACGATTGCGGGCTCCACATCTGCCATCATGTCGCGCAGCCAGCCTTCATGGGCGGCGGCCATGGCGCTGAATTGGGTCTCGCCCTTCGCCGTGAGCTTCGCAACCGTCACGCGCCGGTCGCCATCGGGCGTCACGCGCTGCACGAAGCCATCCGCTTCCAGCCGTTCGACCAGTCCGGTGACATTGCCGTTGGTGACCATGGTGCGCTTCGAAAGCTCCCCGAGCCGCAGACCCTCCCGCTCGCGATAAAGTTGCGCCATCAGGTCGAATTGCGGCAAGGTCGCGCCGAACTCGTTGCGCAGGCGGCGGCGGATTTCCTGCGAGATCAGCTTCGTCGTCGAAAGCATGCGCAGCCAGAGCCGCAGCTCCAGTTTTTTGCCTTCCTGCGCTCCCTGAACGATGATCTCCAGGTCAACGGTTGCACTCTCGGACTCTGTCATGACGTCGCCTCGGCCCTATCATTCCGCATCATCAATCTAAGCGATCTAGGGGACGATATTTGAAATGTCAAAGGTTTGGCCGTCAAGTCGCATAACCGTCACTTTGCCAGCATTTTCCCCAGCATGAAGCCGGAGCCGGCGCCCGTTCCCGCGCCCGGCCATGTCGAAGCCCCGCACATGTAAAGCGATGCCACGGGCGTCTTGTATCGCGAATAGCCGGCAACGGGGCGGAACAGGAAATTCTGGTCGAGATGATGGCTGCCGGAGAGATTATCGCCGCCAATGAGATTGGGATTCTCGTGCTCCAGATCGACAGGTGAAAAGATAGAACGGCCCAGTATCTTGCCGCGCAAGCCTGGGGCATAGCGCTCGATAATATCGAGGACACGCTCGGCATAGGTATCCTTGATCTCGTCCCAGCTTGTGGCGGTGATCTCGCCGGCGGCATCGCCGCGGAATTCCGCCGGCAGGACACGCACCTGTACCCAGAGCACATGTTGTCCGGCCGGCGCGCGCGACGGGTCGATGGCCGTCGGCTGCCCGACCACGAGCGCAGGCTCCGCCGGCAAAAGCCCGCCCATCGCCTCGGCATAGGCGCGCGACATCATTTCCAGATCCGGCGCGATATGCACATAGGCGAAATTCTGCAGCGCCTGGCCTGCCGTCCAATCCGGAAGGCCAGACAGCGCCAGATGGATCATCATCGTGCCAGGCCCGGCCCGGAAGCGCTTGACCTTGCCGTCGAACTCCCGGCGTGACGGGTCCTGTTCCAGAAGCTTGCCAAACAGGATCTGCGGATGGACATTGGCGATAACGGCCCGCTTCGCCTCATAGCGGCGCCCATCGGCCAGCACGACACCCGTCGCCTTTCCGCCCGACGTGACGATCTTGTCGACGCGCGTGCCCAGCATCAGCTCGCCGCCCTTGCTCGTCAGCACGGCCGCCATCGCCCTGATGATCGTATCGGCTCCGCCCTTGCCGATCACCATGCCGAAGGCCTGATTGGCCATGGATTCGAGATAGGGAAACAGCGCACCGCCGGCGACATCGGGTGCAAAATCGAGATGCAGCCCCCAGGCGGCCATCATCGTCTTGAGCTTGGTATTCTGGAAACGGGCATCGAGAAAATCGCGCGGCGAGGCAAAGAGCATGCGTGCGGTGTCATAGACCCAGCTCATCCCCTTTTCGCGCCAAGCCTTCCAGACGACCCTGGCGGCGGCCAGGGATGGCATGGGCGAGCCGAGCAGGCCGAAAATATGCGGGGCATCCGCACCGAACTCCGAGAGCATATTGCGCCAGGCTGCAGCATCCTGCGGCGAGATATCGGCGATGGCGCCAGCGGTCTTTTCCAGATCGGTGCTGACGCCGAGATAGGTGTTGTCGCGAAACACGCTAGCGAAACAATCCGCTGCAGGTATGAAGTCCAGCCCTTCGGCCGAAAGCTCGTTCTTATATTGCGCAAAGAAGGCCGAGCCGGCGAACATGGAGAGATTCATGGCACAAAGATCATGCCGGAAGCCGGGCAGCGTCACCTCACGAGTCTTGACGGCACCGCCGGGCTCCGCATTTCCCTCGATGACAGCGACCCTCCAGCCCTTGGCGGCCAAATGCACCGCCGCCGCCAGGCCATTGTGGCCGGCCCCGACTATGATCGCATCGTAGCTCATCATCTGCCCCTTTTTGGTTTGTGATTATTATTATCACATGCATACATTTTGAGTTTTAAGCTTCAAGTATCTGTTGACGAGAGTCACGCGGCGCAAAAGCAACCAGTGATGGTGTTTTGCCGAATTACCTAGAAGAATTTCGTTTTACTTCAGCAGTTTACAAACTCATGACGGCCGCTGATCTTAGGCCAAAATTGGCTCTGGGAACCCCCAGCGGAATGCTTGCAATATCATATATTGTGACATAGGCTCCCCTTATTCCGCCGCCGCGCGGAGCCGGTGCCAGGAGGAAAGGCACCCCACGCCTGGCGATACCGACTTCATGCCCGATCCTGACCAAAAGACCCACAAAAAGGCTCTTTGCATGGATCATGCAACAACAAGGGGAACGCAAAAATATGACAGCCACCGCACTCGCCAGCCTCGCCTCGGCCCTTCTTTCGGGCTCCGTCAAGGTCGTCGATCTCACCGCGCCGCTCGGTCCGGACACTCCGGTGCTCTACCTGCCGCCGCAGTTCGGCAAGAACACGCCGAACGTCAAGGTCCATACGATCTCGGAATACAATCAGGACGGCCCCTTCTGGGCCTGGAACTGGCTGGAGCTCGGCGAGCATACCGGCACGCATTTCGACGCGCCCTGTCACTGGATCACCGGCAAGGACCATCCGAACAACACGACGGACACCATTCCGCCGCAGAATTTTGTGGCGCCGGTCAACGTCATCGACCGCTCCAAGGAAGCCGCCGCCAATCCCGATTATCTGCTGACGGTCGAGAGCATCAAAGAATGGGAAGCCCAGAACGGCGCGATCGAAGCCGGCAGCTGGGTACTGCTGCGGACCGACTGGTACAAGCGTAACGGCTCGACCGAGACCTTCCTGAATGCCGATGAAAACGGCCCGCATTCCCCCGGCCCGACGGCCGAAGCGATCGAATATCTGCTCACCAAGGGCATTATCGGTTGGGGCCAGGAGACCATCGGCACCGATGCCGGTTCCGCCGGCGGCATGAACCCGCCTTTCCCGGCGCACAACCTCATGCACAAGGCCAATCGCTATGGCCTCGCCAGCCTCTCGAACCTCGACCAGCTTCCGGCCAAGGGCGCTGTTCTCATCGCTGCGCCGTTGAAGTTCGTCAAGGGCACCGGCTCGCCGGTTCGCGCACTGGCATTGATTGCATGATAGGCTGGAGAGGCTGGAGCCCTGGGCGGCTCCTCCTTTCTGTTCATCTTGCCAATGAGGGCGGCGGCAATGGGCGATCATGACTACATCATCGTCGGCAGCGGCATAAATGCGCTCGTCGCAGCCGCCATGCTCGGCAAAAAGGGGCACAAGGTTCTCGTCCTTGAGCGCAACGACCGCATCGGCGGCTGCCTGCGCACCGAGGAGGTCACCGAGCCCGGCTTCATCCACGACGTCATGGCAACGACCATGGTGTTGTTCCTCACCTCACCGGCCTATGGCGCCATCGGCAAGGATCTCGAGGCACGAGGCCTGGAATTCGCCCATGCCGACCTCCCCACGGGCGTTCTCAGGCCTGACGGTTCGCATGTGATCTTTTCCAAGGACCGGCGGCGCAATATCGCCACCTTCGATGAACTGTCGCTCGGCGATGGGCAGACCTTCGCGCGCGAAATGGATGCGCTGGCCGCAGACGCGCCATTCCTGTTTTCGCTGCTCGGCGGTACATTGTGGTCGGGATCGATGCTAAAAACCATCGGCAGGCAGGGCTGGAACCGCGGCCTGCGCAAGCTCGCTGCTTGGTTTGGCGATGCTTTGACGCCGGCACGCGGCTATCTCGAAACCAGCTACAGGTCCGAGGATATCCATGCGCTCTGGGCGCCGTGGGTGCTTCATTGCGGCCTTGGGCCCGAAAGCGCCTATTCCGCCGAAATGCTGAAGGTGATCGGCTTCGCATTGGAATTGGGTGGCGCGCCGATCGTCAAGGGTGGCGCCGAAAAACTGCTGACGGCCTTCGAACGGCTGATCACCGACAATGGCGGCGAGATTCGCGTGAGTGCCGATGTCGAGGCCATCATTCCGGACGCCAATCGCAGTGCCGATGGCATACGTCTTGCGAATGGCGAAATCTTGAGAGCAAAGGCCGGCGTGATCTGCTCGGTCACACCGAACCAGCTTTACGAGCGGCTGATGAAGGATTGGCCGGATCCGCTGCCGCCGGAGATCAAGTCAGGCGTTGCCAGCTACCGCTACGGCAAGGGCGATATGCAGATCCACTATGCGCTTTCCGAGCCACCGCGCTGGAAGGCCAATGCCGACCTCGGCAAGGTGGCGCTGCTGCACCTCACGCCCGGCCTCGACGGCGTCTCGCGCGCCGCCAACGAATGTGAGCGCGGGCTTCTGCCGGCCGAACCGACGGTCTGCGTCGGGCAGCCTGTCGCGCTCGATCCCAGCCGCGCACCGGAGGGGAGATCGATCCTCTGGCTGCAGCTTCCCGAAGCGCCCCGGCACATCAAGGGAGATGCCGGCGGCGAGATCGAAACGCCAAGGGACGGCCGCTGGACGGAAGAGGTGCGCGAGCGCTATGCCAACCGCATTGAGGCGCTTCTATCCAGCCATATCGAGAACTTTTCCGGCATAAAACTCGCGCGCCGCGCCTATTCTCCTGGCGATCTGGAGGCGATGAACATGAACCTTGTCGGCGGCGATCCCTACGGCGGCTATTGCGGCATCGACCAGCTTTTCATCTGGCGTCCCTTCAAGTCATCTGTTAACCACCGCACCCACATATCGGGCCTCTACCACATCGGCGCTTCGGCGCATCCCGGTGCGGGCCTTGGTGGGGGCTCCGGCTTCCTGCTCGCATCATCGCTGAAGTAACACGTTTCCGGAGGAGGAGTTTCGTCGATGGAGGAACGGTTTTCAGGCACCATTTTGCGGCGCAAGCGGGATGAGAGCCCGAAGCGCCCGACCATGGGCGAAATCGGCCTCAATCACTTCGCGCCCTATCTCATGAACCGGCTGATGGCGCGCTGGAACGCCAATCTTTCGGAAGAGCTGCGTGAATACGATATGACGACCGCCAAGATGCGTGCGCTTGCCGTCCTCAGCGTCTCGTCGAGCGTCACCATCAACGAGCTCTCCGTCTTTGCGGTGACCGAACAATCGACGATGAGCCGCACTTTGGATTCCCTCGAGCAGCAGGGCTACATCCGCCGCCAGCCGCGCGCCGAAGACATGCGCATCCGCGATGTCTCCATCACCGAGGAGGGACGCGCCGCCTTCGAGAAGGTGTGGCCGGCCATGTACGACCTCTTCCTGCAAATGTTCGACGGCGTCGACGAGGCCGAATACCGCACCTTCATCTCGACGCTGCACAAGGTGCTGCACAATATCAGGAAGCACGAGATCTGAGCGGCTTGATAGATTCCGCTCCAGTTCGGATCACCGCCTGTTCGGTATCAACGCCGTTGCCAATGCCGCGATGGCCGCAACAATGGCGAAAATATAGAAATTCCATTCCGGGCCGACATTCAGGCTGGCGATATATCCACCCATCAAGGGGCCGGAAAGCGCGCCGATGCGCGAAAAGCTCAGCGCCCAGCCGGTGCCGGCTGCCCGCACGAAAGGCTGCAGGTAAGCGGCGAGATAGCCGGTGAGGATCAGCGATGCCGAAACCGTGCCGAAGCCGGCTACGGCAACGACGGTATAGTTCAGCCAGATGGATCCCTTGAAGGCGAGAAGCGCTATACCGACGGCGCCAAGCAGATAGGATAGCATCACGGTCAACCGCACGCCAAAACGATCCGCCCATTGGCCAAGCACGATGCCGCCGATCGCCGAGGTGAAGCTGAAGACGGCGAGGAAGAGCAGGCTGTCGCCGAGATCATAACCGCTCTTGCGCATGATCTGCGGCAGCCACTGGGCCAGCCCGTAGACGAGGAGCAACCCCATGAACAGTGCGATCCAGAAGCAGGCGGTGGCGAAGGCGTTTCTCGGCGAAAAGATCTCGCCCAACACCGCGCGCCAGCCGAGGCCGGTTTCCCTGGGCGCGCTTCCCGCAGGGACGGGAACGCCAAGCCGGGCAGCAAGCCGCCTCGCATTCTCGCCTCGCCCCTTCGCAACGAGGAAATCAAGCGACTCGGGCAGCAACCATGCCATAATAGGCACGAACAATACCGGCAGCGCGCCGATAAGAACGACCGGCCGCCATCCATAATTTGGCAACAACCATCTACCGACGAGCGCAGCGGCAAACAGGCCCAGCGAATAGCCGGAATACATGATGCCGTAATTGAGATTCTTCTTCGCGGTCGGCGAATATTCGATGGTTAGCGCCGCCGCCAACGGAATGATGCCGCCGAGGCCAAGACCGGCGGCAAAACGGCTGACACCGAACCATGTCGGCGTCGGTGACCATGCGGTGACAGCCGTGCAGACGGCAAAAAGCGAAAGGCAGGCGAGAAACATCGGCTTGCGGCCGTAGAGATCGCTGAGCGTACCGACGACTATGCCACCGACAAGCATGCCGAAGACGGTGTAGCTGCCCATGGCCCCGAGCTGGAGCGGCGTGAGGTGCCAAACATTGTCGGTGGACAGCGCCGGCAGAATGGCGCCGAGAACGCCGACATCGTAGCCCTCCGCAAAGATCGCCAGCCAGCAAATGAGCACGACAACGAGGCTTCTGGCATGCGAAATCTCACCGCCGCGAGGACTTGAAAGGTCCTTCGCAGCGCCATTTCGAAGAGTGTCCATGCGACTGTTCCCTTTTGGAATTGTCGGTCTTGGCCGATATTATTTGCGTCCGGCGCGGTCGTGTCAGAGTGTCCCGACCGTTTTGAGCGCTCCGTCGAGCGCCGTACCCTTTTCGTCCAGAAGTGCCGCCTGTCGCAGCCGTCGCATCCACGCGGCTCCATCCTCGCGCTCGCGCAGGAGCGGCAGCGCCGACATGACGCGATCGAACTTGGAAAGACCGCGTGCATGCGTATCGGAATAGCCTTTGACGAGGCGGCGATTGCCGAGCACCTCGACGGCAAGATCGTAATTCGCAGCCAGCAGATTGGATGCGGCTGCCAGCCAGGCCTCGCGATGCTCCACCTCGCGCGCATGCCGCAGCGTGCCGCGACGGAAGCGCCGCAACCCCGAGACCATGTAGAGGCCGAGGAACCAAAACAACGTGCCGGTCTGCACGCGCCGCCCCTTGTTGATGAAGCGATCCAGTCGGGCAAAGAGGCGCGGCCGGCTTTCGATCCAGAGACCCATGCCCTTCGGCATCGTGCCGCAGACCTCATCCATGCGCGGATGCATGTATTCGGTCATGTAGACGATCTGGTCGTCCTTGGCGCCGACTTCCTTGCGCACGCGCTCGAAGCGCGAGCCACGCACCTTCAGATCGGCAACGCGGATGACATCGTCATAGGCCATGGCGACCGCGACATATTTTGCCGCCTGCACGGTGAAGGCGAAATCCTTGTTCGCACCGCCGCCCTTGCGATCCAGCGCATGGAGTGCCGCGACACGGCTCAGATATTCATCGGCATAGGCCGGATCCTGATAATCGGTCAGCTTCTTGACGCCGGCAAATAGCAGCGGCCAGGCCACTTCCGGAAATTCGGCGCGGATGCGATTGACGAGACGATCCAGTGCTGGATGACCGGCGGTTTCAGGCAGCGCGTCGAAATGCTTGGGCGGCGTCGCGGAAACCGCATCGCGCGGTTTCTCCTTGACCCGGTCGAAGGCGGCATTGAATGCCTTGAGGCTGGGCTCGATGCCCTTGCCGCCGGCGCGGATCATCGCCTCGAAGGCCTGCTTGCCGAAGGGCAGCGCACCGGAACCGGCCAGAGCGCCGAACATGGAAGCGGAAATCACGCTGCCGTTCCTGACAGCCATCGTTTCCATATCGAAGGCGATGGTGCGCTTGGCGGCGAAATCCGTGGCATCGACCACCACCTCGGCATTGCCGATGCCATCGCCCGGCTTTTCCTTTTCCGCAACCGCAAAGGAGCGGTGCGTCGAGGCGATCAGCAGCGTCTTGTCCGGCGTGACGAGGCCGCGCAGCACGGAGCGGCCAGCCTCCATCAACTCCGCCGCCATGACGACATCGACATCGCCCGGCGTCGGCATCAGAGAGAAGATCGGCGCGTGGCCATCCTTCGCCGGCAGCATTTCAATATAATAGATCGTCGCGCCCGTTCGCTGGGCAACGCCCGGCACGGAGGTGGTCTGCGCCATCCAGCCCTCAGCCTCGGCAAGGCCGACGATCCAGTCGGCCAGGACACCGCCGCCCTGCCCGCCCATGGCGAGGATAGCAAGCGACAGCGGCTTATCCGTCGAAAGCCTGGCAGCGCCGAGATCATTCATGCTCACATGCTCGTTCATCTCGCCCTCTCAATCTGCGAAGACGATACGGCCGGCGCGGCGACGCGCCTGCAGCCAGCCGATGATGCCGGAACGCATGCGAGCAATGAAGCGATCCCAAGCCGTCGGATTGTGGATGATATCGGCCCGATAGAAGGAGGGACAGAGCACCGCCGCCTCCGAGACCTCGCCGCAATTGCCGCATCCCACGCAATTATTATCGATCGCCGCCACCGGATCGTCCTTCAGCGGATCGTCGGTATGCTTGACCGACAGCGATGGACAGCCGGAAAGGCGGATGCAGGCGTGATCGCCGGTGCAGACGTCTTCGTCGACACCGAAGCGCTCCTTGACCATGCGCTTGCCGTCCTTGACAGCCTTGGCGAATTGCGGCTTCACACGGCGCTGCTTGTTGAGCATGCATTCCGAGGAGGCAACAATGATCTTCGGCCCCGGCTCCTTCGAGGTCAGAGCCTCGCGCAGCGTGTCGCGCATTTTCGCGACATCATAGGTCCGGTCGATCTGGCGCACCCAGGTCGCGCCGATGCCCTTGACGGCATTGACGATGGAATTGTTGGTCTTGCGGCGCGGGTTCAGCGCGCGCGAGGACGGTATGTCCTGCCCGCCGGTTGCCGCCGAATAATAATTGTCGACGACGAGGATGACGCCATCCTGCTTGTTGAAGACCGCATTGCCGACCGAGGTGGCAAGACCATTGTGCCAGAAGCCGCCGTCCCCCATGACCGAGATCACGCGCTTGTCGGCCTCGACATTGAAGGCTGAGGCCGCGGCCGGCCCAAGCCCGTAGCCCATGGTCGTACTGCCGATATTGAAGGGCGGCAGGATCGAGAAGAGGTGGCAGCCGATATCGCCTGATATGTGATGCTGGCCGAGCTCTCCCTCCACCATCTTCATGGCGGCGAAGATCGGCCGCTCCGGACAGCCGATGCAGAAACCGGGCGGGCGTGGTGGCACGACTTCGGCGAGCGCCTTGATCTTCGGGTCGTTGAGAACAGGCGTCGGGTCCGGCAGCGGTGGCTGGTTGCCGAGCAACACGCGCTGGTGAACCTCCAGGAAATTCTTGATGCCCTTCATCAGCACCGGCGCGGTATATTCGCCGCCCATCGGCAGCACGTCCTTGCCAGCGACCTTGGTCTGGATATCGCGGCGGCGCAGGATGGTATTCAGGGATTGCTCGATATATTCGGGCGCCCCCTCCTCCACCATCAGCACCGCCTTCTTGCTGGCGCAGAACTCAGCGATCTGGTCATCCACAAGCGGATAGGCGACATTCAAGACATAAAGCGGCACGGCGGAGTTGCCGTAGACATCGGCAAGTCCAAGCTGCTGCAGCGCGCGCAGCACGCCATTATACATGCCGCCCAGCAGGATGATGCCGACATCGCCCTCCGAGGGGCCGAAATACTCGTTGAGCTGGCGTTTCTTGATGAAGTCAACGGCAGCCGGCCAGCGCTTCTCCAGCTTCTCCTTCTCGTGCAGAAAGGAGGCCGGCGGCAGCACGATGCGGTTGACGTCGCGAACCGGATTTTCCAGCGCCTGCCTCAGCGTGTAAGCCGGCCGCTTATTATCCTTGGCGACGAACTGGCCGTGCACATGACAGCTGCGGATGCCGACCTGCAGCATGACGGGTGTGTTCGACACTTCCGAAAGCTCGAATCCTTCCTCCACCGCCTGCACGATCGACGGCAGGTTCGGGCGCGGATTGAGCAGCCACATCTGCGATTTCATTGCATAGGCATGGCTGCGCTCCTGCATGATCGAGGAGCCTTCGCCGTAATCCTCGCCGATGATGATGAGCGCGCCGCCAGTCACCCCGCCCGAAGACAGGTTCGAAAGCGCATCGGAGGCGACATTGGTGCCCGCCGTTGATTTCCAGGTGACGGCGCCGCGCACCGGATACATGACGGAGGCGGAGAGCATGGCGGCGGCGGCGGCCTCCGAGGCCGACGTCTCGAAATGGACGCCCAGATCCTGCATCACGTCCTTGGCGTCTGCCAGCACGTCCATGAGATGCGAGATCGGCGATCCCTGATAACCGCCGACATAGGAGACACCGGATTGCAGAAGTGCCTTGGTGATCGCGAGAATACCCTCGCCGCGGAAGATGTCGCCTTCCCCGAGCTTCAGATCCTCGACCTCGCGCGCAAACGATCGCTCGGCCATGACGTTACCCCTTTGCCCTTGTGGGCTTGTTTTAAATCATTTGCAAAATCATATTTTGAACTTCCTTGAACTGTCAACGAACAATTATGCGATATCGCCGCATCATTTTGCGATATCGGCTGGGCAGCAATACGCTGTCGTCAGCCGATGTTGTTGACACGGATATCTCCGTTGCGCTCAAATATATGCGTATGCATAAAATTT
The DNA here is from genome assembly GCF_020871915.1 of Rhizobium sp. AB2/73. Classification (NCBI taxonomy): domain Bacteria; kingdom Pseudomonadati; phylum Pseudomonadota; class Alphaproteobacteria; order Hyphomicrobiales; family Rhizobiaceae; genus Rhizobium; species Rhizobium sp. AB2/73. The sequence continues at coordinate 2,464,276 of NZ_CP067071.1, forward strand.
ATGCGAACATGTGAAGCCGAGTAAGAATTGCGGACCGGGATTTTACGGAAGCACCAGAGAAAGCGCTTGCCGCTCCAAAATATGTATTTTAAGATTAAAACATTCCGACAATAAATCGCCAGCGGCAGTTGGGCGTCATGCTTTTCTGTCGCTTAACAGGGGAACGGAGTGACCATGACAACGCTTACTCGGCGCGAGGCCCTGAGCCTCGGCGCAGCCGCATTCATGACTGGGATTTTAGCCGGCAGAACGCCTGTGGAAGCAGCGGAAGCCGGCACACTGACCGTCGCTTTCAACGTCAATTTGCCCTCTTTCGATCCGACGACCGGCCCGTCCGCCGTTAATCCGACGATCCAGGCGATCTATCGCTCGATCTTCGACCAGTATATCGGCCAGGGACCGGACCTGAAGTTCCAACCGGGCCTTTTGACCGCCTGGGGCTGGAACGACGACAAGACCAAGGTCTGGATGGACGTACGCGAAGGCGTGACCTGGCACGACGGCTCCAAGTTCACGCCGGATGACGTCGTCTGGTCGCTGGAGCGCGCCGCCAAGCAGGACACCGGCAATCCGATCCAGTTCATCTGGTCGACCGCCAACAATTACAAAGTGGAAGGCAACCGCATCACCGGCGATGTCGTCCGTTTCGAGCCGACCTATTTCAAGTGGATGGCCTTCCTGACAGGCTATGTCCTGCCGAAGGACTACTATACCAAGGTGGGTGCGCAAGGCTTCGAGAAGAAGCCGATCGGCACCGGCCCCTATATGGTCGATGCCTATGAAGGCAATTCCTATCTGCGTCTGAAGGCAAACCCGAACTATTTCGGCGGCAAGCCCGCCTTCGATACCGTCATCTTCAAGTTCGTGCCGGATACGACAAGCCGTGTCGCCGAAATCGAGTCAGGCTCGTCCGACGTGACCCTGGAAATCCCCTATGAGGATTTCGATCGGCTGAAGAAGAAATCCGGTCTTGCGGGCGTCGCCACCCCCATCTCCGATATCGGCATGATCTTCATCAGCAATGTCGAGCCGATGCTCGACAAGAATGTCCGCCTCGCCGCCAATATGGCGATCGACAAGGAAGCGATCATCAAGCGGCTGCTGCGCGGCTACGGCAAGCCGCTATCGACACTGGAGGCGCCGGAATACGAAGCTTACGACGCATCAGTCAAAATCCCTTACGATCCGGAACAGGCCAAGAAGCTCCTGGCCGCCAGCGGCTATTCGCCGGAAAAGCCGGTGAAATTCGCCATCAAGACCACCCGCGGCTTCAAGCCGAAGGATTACGAGATGATCCAGGCGATCGTCGGCATGTGGCGCAAGGTCGGGATCGAGGCTGAGATCGAAGTCTACGAAATCGCCAAGCATTATGAGCTGCGCGCTGCCCATCAGCTCGGCCCGGCCGCCTTCTACAACTGGGGCAACGCCATCGGCGATCCCACGACCTCGACCGGCTTCGCCATGTTCGGCCCCTCGCCACACTCTGCCTGGAAGACCAAGGATGTCGACGACATGCTGGGACCGCTCTGGGTGGAAAAGGACGAGGCAAAGCGCATTGCCGGCTGGAAGGCGGCGATCAAGTACATCGCCGAGCAGGGCTATGTGATCCCGTTGCTGCAATATGCCCAGCCGATCGTCTACAAATCGAGCTTGAAGGTCACACCGAACGTATCAGGTGCCCTGCAGCCGACGCTGGTGTCGAAGGGTTGATACGTCGGGCTTTGAGCGTGCAGCCTTGCCCCTCACACTAGCCCTCTCCCCGTCCTGAGCTTGTCGAAGGGGCGGGGAGAGGGGACGACCTCCGTACCTTCGCCTAAGAAGGGGGTCGGAAGGAAGGCAGTGAGTGCGTCTATCCCCTTCTCCCCGTGAAAACGGGGAGAAGGTGGCCCATAGGCCGGATGAGGGGCTGGCACGCTCCATGTTACAGTCAGCACATGCGATCGGAACTCATAACGCATGATAGCAGTCTCCATTCTCAACCGCTTCATCATGGCCGCGATCACCCTCTTCGGAGTGGCGCTGATCGTCTTCGTCCTGCTGCGCGTCGTACCGGGTGATCCGATCGCCATGATGATTTCGCCGGGCGCAAGCCCCGCCGACATCGCCGCACTGCGCGCCCATTACGGGCTCGATGCGAGCCTTACCACGCAATTCTGGCTCTGGCTGAAATCGGTTCTGATAGGCGATTTCGGGACATCGATCTCCCTGAAGCGCGATGTGCTCTCCCTGCTCGGCGAGCGCCTCCCCGCAACGCTGGAGCTCGCCTTTGCCGCGCTGGTACTGGCGGTTCTTCTCGGCGGCGCGGTTGCCGTCGTTGGCACGCTCGCCCGCCACACGATTTTCGAACCTGTGATCGACAGCCTGAACGGCCTTTTCCTGGCTGTTCCGGATTTTGTCTGGGCGCTGGCGCTGGTCCTTGTCCTCGGCGTTCTTTTTCCGCTTTTCCCACTCTCCGGACGCATCGATCCGAGTATAGACGCACAATTCGCGACCCCCTTCTACCTCATTGAAAGCTTTGTAACGTTTCGCTTCAGTATCTTCACGGACATCTGCGCCCATATGGTCATGCCGGTCCTGGCGCTCGGCCTGCCGCTCGCCGCTATCATCGCCCGCGTGCTAAAAGCCGCGCTCTCCGAGGCCATGGTGCAGGACTATATCCTGCTCGCCAAACTCAAGGGCATGTCCGAGTTGCGGCTGGTGTTGCAGGAGGCGCTGCGCAATGCCGTTGGTCCGACCATCGCGCTGACCGGCGTGCAATTTACCTTCCTGATCGGCGGCACCGTCATCGTCGAGCGCATCTTCGCCTATCCCGGCATCGGCAACATGGCGATCGATGCCGTCATCAACCGCGACCTGCCGCTGATCCAGGGGCTGGTGCTGGTCTTCGGCGCCATCTTCATTCTTGTCAATCTGGCGGTCGATCTGCTGGTCGCGGCCTTCAATCCGAGGCTCGCCCATGGCTGACGTCACCTCGCCCGCCGTGCCGCGATCACCCTCCAGAATGGCGAAACGCCTGCGCGCGCTGCTCGCCGAGCCGAAGGTGATCTTTGGCGGTGGCTTCATCCTCATCCTCATCATCCTTGCGATCTTTGCTCCTTACATCGCACCGAAGGATCCGCTGGAGCAGGATCTGATGTCCGGCACCCTGCCGCCTGCATGGATCGAGGGTTCCGATCCGGGCTTTCTGCTCGGCACGGACGATCTCGGCCGCGACGTGCTCTCGCGCGCCATCTTCGGCACACGCATCGCGCTCACGGTCGCCTTCGTCGCGGCCGGGCTTGCGGCCTTGATCGGCACGCTGCTCGGCCTTCTCGCCGGCTGGTACGGCGGCTGGGTCGACAAGGCGATCTCCCGCCTTGTCGATATCTGGATGGCCTTTCCGCCCGTACTTCTGTCGATCCTGCTCGTCGCCGTCTTCGGCTCCGGCGTGCACTCGGTCATCGCGGCCATCGTCATCATTGATTGGACGCGCTTCTGTCGCGTCGTGCGCTCGGAAACGCAGGCGCAGGCACGGATGGATTATGTGACCGCCGCCCACACGATCGGCTTTTCGCGGACCAGAATCCTCTTCAACGAAATCCTGCCCAATGTGACGCCGGTGCTGATCGCTCTCGTCAGCCTGGAAATGGGCATCGCCGTCATCGTCGAAGCCATCCTGTCCTTCGTCGGCCTGTCGGTCGCCTCCGACACGCCGACCTGGGGCGGCATGATCGCCGAAGGGCGGCAAATGATCTATCAGGGCTGGTGGGTGCTGGTCGTGCCCCTGATTGCACTCTTCGCAACGGTGCTTGCCTTCAATCAACTCGGTGACGGCCTGCGCCGCGCCCTCGATCCGGTGATGCGCCGATGACATCTCCACTTCTCTCCATGACGGGCCTCAGTGCCATATCCGACCGCGACGGTGGCACACCCATCCTGCGCGCTGTTTCCCTGACGCTCACGCGCGGCGAAGTGCGCGGGCTCGTCGGCGAAAGCGGCGCTGGAAAATCGACCATCGCCAAAGCCCTGCTCGGCATACTGCCGCGCAGCGTCCGCATCACCAACGGCTCGATATTGTTCGAAAACCGCGACCTGCTCACGCTCTCCGCCAGGGAATTGCGAGACATCATGGGCAGCGAGATCTCGCTGATCCCGCAGGACCCGCAGACGGCGCTCAATCCTGGCCGCCGCATCGAAGCGCAACTCACAGACGGCCTGCGGTTGAAGCGGGGCATGTCGTCGGGCGATGCCCGCCGGCGGGCACTGAAGCTGCTGGAGGAGGTGCATATCCGCGATCCCGAGCGCGTGCTGCGCGCCTATCCCCACGAATTATCCGGCGGGATGCGGCAGCGCATCCTGATCGCCGCCGCCTTCGCGCTGGAGCCGAAACTGGTGGTCGCCGACGAGCCGACCACCGCGCTCGACGTCACCGTGCAGAAGCAGATCCTGCGGCTGATCCGCGGCCTGCAGGAAGCGCACGGCACCGCCGTCATCTTCGTCACCCACGATCTCGGCGTCGTCGCCCAGATCTGCGACAGTGTGACCCTGCTTTACGCTGGCAAGGTGATCGAGGACGGACGCACGAGCGACGTGCTGACGCAGCCCAAGCATATCTACACGAAATCCTTGATATCGGCCGGGCCGCGCTATGACCGGCCGGATGCCGGGCTGACGCCGGTGCCGCAGGCCGTTTTCGAACAATTACGCCGCGAGATCGGCATTCCCGAGGGAAGCCGATGAGCGTTTCCGATACTCTCCTTTCGGCCAGAGGCATCGAGGTCATCTATGGCGCCAAGCGGCACCTTTTCGGGCCGCCGGGCTTGGGCATCAAGGTGCTGCACGGCGTCGACGTCGATATCAACCGCGGCGAAACCGTGGGCATCGTTGGCGAAAGCGGCTCAGGCAAGACGACACTCGGCCGCGCCCTGCTGCGGCTGATCGACGCAAACGCGGGCACTATCCATTTCGACGGCAGGGACATCACGCGCCTGCCTGATGCCGATATGCGACCGCTCCGTCGACGCTTGCAGATGATCTTTCAGGATCCGATGGCCTCACTCAATCCGCGCCACACGATCCGCCGCATTCTTGTCGAGCCGTTACTGCTGCATCGGCTGGCTTCGGACCGGAAAGAAGCTGAGCGGCAGGTTGCCGCAATTCTCGAACGCGTAACGCTGCCGCAGACATGCCTCGACCGCAATCCGCATGAACTTTCAGGCGGTCAGCGCCAGCGCATCGGCATCGCGCGTGCCGCCCTGCTGAAGCCGGATTTCGTGCTGGCCGACGAGATCGTCTCCGGCCTCGACGTATCGACGCAGGCACAGGTGCTCAATCTGCTGAAGGAGCTTTCGCGCGATCTTGGGCTCTCGATGGCCTTCATCAGCCACGATCTCTCCGTCATCCGCGCGGTCTGCGACCGCGTCTACGTCATGCGTAACGGCCGCGTCGAAGAGGAAGGCGATTGCGAGCGCGTCTTCACGGCACCCGCCTCCGCCTATACGCGAATGCTGCTCGACGCCATTCCCTTGCCGGAAATCGATCCGCATTGGCTCGGTCGCGAGACGGGCCAGGAAAACGCTGCCTGATAAGCACTCGGACGTTCAGTTGCGCAGGCGGAAACGCTGTATCTTGCCCGATTCCGTCTTCGGCAGAGCTTCGACGAAGATAATGGAACGCGGATATTTGTAAGGCGCGATGACCGCCTTCACATGATCCTGCAGCTTGCGAACCTGCAGATCCGAGGCAGCAATGCCGGGTGCCAGCACCACATGCGCCTGCACGATATGGCCCCTTTCCTCGTCGGGCTTACCGACGACGGCACATTCCAGCACATCGGCATGCGAAAGAAGGGCTGCTTCTACTTCCGGTCCGGCAATATTGTAACCGGCCGAAAGAATGATGTCGTCGGAACGGGCGGCAAAATGGAAATAGCCATCCTCATCCTGAATGAAGCTGTCGCCCGTCAGGTTCCAGCCATCTCGCACGTAGTCGGCCTGTCTGTGGTCAGCGAGATAACGGCAGCCGATCGGCCCGCGAACGACGAGTTTGCCGATGACCCCACGCGGAACCTCGTTCATATCGTCATCGACAACGCGGGCCTCATAGCCCGTCAGCGGCTTGCCCGTGCAGTTCGGCTTAGCGTCGGACAGGCGGTTGGAAATGAAGATATGCAGCATCTCGGTCGAGCCGATGCCGTCGAGGATGGGCTTGCCGGTCTTGCGCGTCCATTCCTCGAAAATCGGGCCCGGCAGCGTCTCGCCGGCCGAAACGGCGATACGAAGTGAAGACAGATCCGCCCCCTCTTCCATCGCTGCCAGCATGGCGCGATAGGCCGTCGGCGCCGTGAAGCTGATGGTCGCGCCGTACTCCTGAATGATCTCGACCATGTTCTTCGGCGAGGCGTTTTCGAGCAGCGCCGTCGACGCCCCGAAGCGCAAGGGGAAGACGACCAGACCGCCGAGCCCGAAGGTGAAGGCGATCGGCGGCGAGCCGATGAAGACATCATCCGGCGTCACCTGCAGGACTTCCTTGGCATAGGCGTCGGCAATGATCAGGATATCCCGATGGAAGTGCATGGTGGCCTTCGGCACACCCGTCGAGCCCGAGGTGAAGCCGAGCAGCGCCACATCATCCCGCCCGGTTTTGACAGGCTCGAAGCGAACGGGCTTGTTGAGCGCGATCCGGTCGAGCTCGGCATCATGGTTGGCGGTGCCGTCGAAACCGACGACCTGCTTCAGAAAGCGGCTGTCCTTGGCTGCGGTGACGAGTTCCTCCAGCAGCCTGGTATCGCAAAGCGCAAACGAGATCTCCGCCTTGTCGATGATCTTCGAAAGCTCGCCTGCCCTGAGCATCGGCATGGTATTGACGGCAACGGCGCCGACCTTCGTCACCGCCAGCCAGCAGGCGATCATGGCAGGGTTATTGCCGGAGCGGATGAGGACGCGATTGCCCGGCTTGACGCCGAAATCCTCGGCAAGCGCGTGGGCGATGCGATTGGTCCAGTCCGCCAGTTCCTTGTAGGTGCGGCGGCGACCGTTGCCGATCAGGGCCACGTGATCGGCGAACCCCTTTTCGACCATCCGGTCGCTGAGTTCGAAGCCGGCATTCAGCCATTCCGGATAGTCGAAACCCTCCATTCGCAGTTCGGGCCATTCATCGAAGGGCGGCAGATTGTCTCGCGTGAATGTATCGGTATGACCGCTCGGTCCCAGCATTGCCTTGCTCCCACATTCTTATCGATCAATCGCCACGACAGCCGTTTCCCCGCGGCGCATGTGGCATTGCTAAAAAAGATCGCACCGAAGGCTGCAATGTTCAAGCAAGAAATTTTAAGTCTAAACTATATTTGGCTTCCGATTGATTCCAAAAGGCTATTCCCGATTTTCCTGCTATTATGTGTACCTACAGGCCGCATATCGGAGCAGGAAAAGCCTTGACGAATGGCTTCAACAAGATATTTTAAACTTAAATTATTTTGAAATCGGCTCCAGCCGAACGAGGAGGGAAAGCGATGCGCATCGTCTGTATCGGCGGCGGCCCCGCAGGACTCTACTTCGCGCTTCTGATGAAGAAGCTCCATCCCGGGCACTCCATCCGCGTCGTCGAGCGTAACCGCCCCTATGATACCTTCGGCTGGGGCGTCGTCTTCTCCGACGCGACCATGGTTTCGATGCGGGAATGGGATCCCGAAAGTGCCGCCGAGATCGAGGATGCCTTCAACCATTGGGACGACATCGAAGTCCTGTTCAAGGGCACCCGCCAGCGCACGTCTGGCCACGGCTTTGTCGGCATCGGCCGCAAGAAGCTGCTCAATATTCTGCAGCGCCGCTGCGAAGCACTCGGAGTCGAGCTGATCTTCGAAACGGAGGTCAATTCCGATCTCGATTATCCCGATGCTGATCTGATCATCGGCTCCGACGGCCTCAATTCCAAGATCCGCAATCATTATCCGGAAGTCTTCCAGCCTGATATGATCACCCGGCCGAACCGCTATATCTGGCTCGGCACCAACAAGCTTTTCGACGCCTTCACCTTCGATTTCCGCCGCACCGATCATGGCTGGTTCCAGGCGCATATCTATAAGTTCGACGACAAGACCTCGACCTTCATCGTCGAGACGACGGAAGAGGCCTACCTCGCCCACGGCCTCGATAAGATGGACCAGGACGGCTCCATCGCCTTCTGCGAAAACCTGTTCTCCGAAGTGCTCGAAGGTGCTTCGCTGATGACCAATGCCCGCCACATTCGCGGCTCGGCCTGGCTGAATTTCAACCGCCTGATCTGCGGCAAGTGGAGCCATTTCAACGGCAACTCCCATGTCGTGCTGATGGGCGATGCCGCCCATACCGCCCATTTCGCCATCGGCTCCGGCACCAAGCTTGCCATCGATGACGCGATCGAGCTGACGCGGCAATTCCAGAAACACGGGCACGACAAAGACAAGATACCGGCCGTTCTCGAAACCTACGAGGAAATCCGTCGCGTCGATGTCGCCCGCATTCAGAACGCCGCGCGCAATGCGATGGAATGGTTCGAAGTCGTCGGCCGCCGCTATGCCGATACGCTCGAGCCGCCGCAGTTCATGTATTCGATGCTGACTCGCTCGCAGCGCATCAGCCATGAAAATCTGCGATTGCGCGACAAGACCTGGCTCGAAGGCTATGAGCGCTGGTTCGCCGAAAAATCCGGCCTCCACGTCGGCAACGACCGCTGCCTGCCACCGATGTTCACGCCCTATCGCCTCCGGGATGTCCAACTTATCAACCGCATCGTCATGTCTCCGATGGCGATGTACTCGGCAGAAGATGGTGTGATGAACGATTTCCACATCGTCCATCTCGGTTCGCGCGCGCTTGGTGGCGCAGGGCTGATCTTCGCGGAAATGACCTGCGTTACCCCAGACGCCCGCATCACCCCGGGCTGCCTCGGTCTCTGGAATAACGAGCAGGTGGCGCAGTGGAAGCGCCTCGTCGACTTCGTTCACACGAACAGCGCCGCCAAAGTCGGCATCCAGCTCGGCCATGCCGGCCGCAAGGGCGCGACGAAACTTGCCTGGGAAGGCATCGACCAGCCGCTCCCCGAAGGCGAATGGCCGCTGATCTCGGCATCAGCAATCCCCTACCTCAAGAACAGCCAAGTGCCGAAGGCCATGGATCGCGCCGATATGGACCGCGTCAAGGCCGACTTCATCCGCTCGACCGAGCTCGCCATTGAGACCGGCGCGGACTGGCTGGAACTGCATTGCGCCCACGGCTATCTGCTCTCGAGCTTCCTGTCGCCGCTCACCAATCTGCGCGACGACGAATATGGCGGCAGCCACGAGAATCGCGCCCGCTATCCCCTCGAAGTTTTCAAGGCGATGCGCACTATCTGGCCGGCGAATAAGCCGATCTCGGTTCGTCTTTCCTGCCACGACTGGACTGACGGAGGCAACACGCCGGAAGATGCGGCTATCTTTGCCCACATGTTCAAGGAGGCCGGCGCCGACCTCATCGACTGCTCTTCGGGCCAGGTGTCAAAGCAGGAAAAGCCCGTCTATGGCCGCCTGTTCCAGACGCCCTTCTCCGACAAGATCCGCAACGAGATCGGCATCCCTACGATTGCCGTCGGCGCGATCTCCGAGGCCGACCACGCTAATTCGATCATCGCCGCCGGCCGCGCCGATCTCTGTGCCATCGCCCGCCCGCATCTGGCTGATCCGGCCTGGTCGCTGCATGAAGCCGCCAAGATCGGTCTGACTTCCATTCCCTGGCCGAAGCAATATCTTTCCGGCAAGACGCAGTATGAAACCAACCTTGCCCGCGCAGCCATGGCAGCACCGGCGAAATGAGGATGAAATGACGACTTCGGGCAAACTCGCCGGCCGTCACGCCCTTATCACCGGGGCCGGCAGCGGCATCGGTGCCGCGATCGCCAGGGCGATTGCCGCCGAGGGCGCGCGCGTCAGCCTAGCCGGTCGCCGCCGCGAACCGCTGGAAGCGGTTGCCGCCGAAGCCGGCGCCGAGGCATTCGTGGTCGATGGCTTCGATGTCACTAGCCCTGAAGCCGTCTCCCAGGGCCTTGCCAAGGCGCGCGAGAAGTTCGGCTCCGTCGATATCCTCGTCAACAATGCCGGTGAGGCACCGAGCGCAGCCTTCGAGAAGACGAGCCTCGAGGCCTGGAACCACGTCCTCTCGGTCGACCTGACAGGCGTTTTCGTGGTGACCCAGGCTGCCCTTCCCGATCTGAAGGCTTACGGTCCCGGCGCGCGTATCATCAACATCGCCTCGACGGCTGGCTTGAAGGGATATGGGTACGTCTCGGCTTACGTCGCCGCCAAGCACGGCGTGGTCGGCCTGACGCGCTCGCTGGCGCTGGAGCTGGCGAAGACCGGCATCACGGTCAATGCCGTCTGCCCCGGCTTCACCGACACGCCGATCATCCAGCGCTCGATCGAAACCATCGTCGCCAAGACCGGGCGCACCGCCGAACAGGCACTCGGCGAATTCACGAAATCCAATCCGCAGGGACGCCTCGTGAAGCCGGAAGAGGTCGCCGATACCGTGCTCTGGCTTGCTTTGCCGGCTGCAGCATCGATCAATGGACAGGCAATTGCCGTTGCCGGTGGGGAGATTTGAGGGATGAGCGATCGGGACATGACGATGAAGGGACATCTGAAGCCCTTTAAGAATTACAAGCCTGAGCACTTCCTCTGGGATGTCAGCGAAGATGGCCGCGTCGCCACCATCCGCCTGAACCGTCCGGAACGTAAGAACCCGCTGACCTTCGACAGCTATGCCGAGCTGCGCGATCTGTTCCGCGATCTCGTTTACGCATCGGATATCCGCGCCATCGTGCTGATGGGCGCGGGTGGCAATTTCTCCTCCGGTGGCGATGTCTTCGAGATCATCGAGCCGCTGACGCGCATGGCGATGCCCGAGCTTCTGGCTTTCACGCGCATGACCGGCGATCTCGTCAAGGCGATGCGCAAATGCCCGCAGCCGATCATCTCGGCGGTGGACGGCATCTGCGCCGGCGCCGGCGCTATCCTCGCCATGGCCTCTGATCTGAGGTTGGCGACGCCCGAAGCGAAAACCGCCTTCCTTTTCACCCGCGTCGGTCTTGCCGGCGCGGACATGGGCGCCTGCGGTATACTGCCCCGCATCATCGGCCAGGGCCGCGCCGCCGAGCTTCTCTTCACCGGCCGCTCGATGACATCCGCGGAAGGACAAGCCTGGGGCTTCTATAACGGCCTGCACGCCAGCGCCGACCTCGAAAGCGAAGCGGTCAAGCTCGCCCGTTCGCTGGCCGATGGTCCCTGGTTCGCCCATGGTATGACCAAGACCATGCTGAACCAGGAATGGGCGATGGGGATCGACGAGATGATCGAATCCGAAGCGCAGGCACAGGCGATCTGCATGGCGACGCAGGATTTCCGCCGCGCTTTCGAAGCCTTCGCGGCCAAGCGCCGGCCGGAATTCCAGGGGGATTGAGCTGATGTCCACGGCAAGCAGCCTCCCCGGCCCGACCCGCGATCATCTGGATTGGCCCTTCTTCGAGGAGCGCCATCACCGTTTTGCCGCCGAGGTCGATGCGTTCGCAAAGACCGGCGTGATGGCTTCGATCGATCATGCCGATGTCGATGACGAATGCCGCAAGCTGGTCAAGGCGCTGGGCGAAGCCGGACTGCTGACAGCTGCGACGGGCTCCTCCGATAGGGAACCGCTGATCGATTCCCGCATGGTCTGCATCGCTCGCGAAATGCTGGCCTGGCATGACGGCCTTGCCGATTTCGCCTTCGCCATGCAGGGCCTCGGCACCGGCGCCATCGGCCTTTCCGGCTCGCCCGAATTGCGTTCGGCCGTCCTGCCCAAAGTGCGCTCCGGCGAATGGCTCGCCGCCTTTGCGCTCTCGGAAAAGGACGCTGGCTCCGATGTAGCCGCGATGAGCTGCGCTGCCCGCCCCGATGGCGACCACTATGTCCTCGACGGCGAGAAGACCTGGATTTCCAATGGCGGCATTGCCGACGTCTACACCGTCTTCGCGCGCACCGGCGAAGCGCCGGGAACCCGCGGCATCTCGGCCTTCGTCGTCTTTGCCGACGATCCCGGCTTCTCGATTGCCGAGCGCATCGAGGTCATTGCGCCGCATCCGCTGGCAACGATCCGCTTCGACAATTGCCGCATTCCCGCGTCGCGCCTTCTCGGCGCACCGGGCGAAGGCTTCAAGATCGCGATGCGCACGCTCGATATCTTCCGCGCCTCTGTCGCCGCTGCCGGCCTTGGCTTTGCCCGCCGCGCGCTGGATGAATCGCTTGCCCATGCGCGGTCACGTCCGATGTTCGGCGGCACCCTTGCCGACCTTCAGTTGACGCAGGCCGCCCTCGGCGATATGGCGACTGGCATCGACGCGGCGGCATTGCTCACCTACCGAGCGGCCTGGCGTCGCGACGTGCAGCGCTTGCCGACGACGCGCGAGGCGGCCATGGCCAAGATGACGGCGACGGAAACCGCGCAGAGCGTCATCGACCGCGCCGTTCAGCTCTTTGGCGGACGCGGCGTGAAATCGGGCGAGATAACGGAAAAACTCTATCGGGAGATCCGCGCGCTTCGCATCTATGAAGGTGCGACGGAGGTTCAGAAACTCATCGTCGCGCGCGAACTTTTGAAGACCAATTAATGGGAGATACCAGCATGAGCCGCGAGATTTTCGACTGGGCCGACCCGTTCCGGCTGACGGAGCAGCTGAGCGACGAGGAGCGCATGGTGCTGGATACCGCGCATTCCTACGCGCAGGAAAAGCTCGCGCCCCGCGTCCTCGAAGCCTTCCGCCACGAAAAGACCGATCCGGCGATCTTCCGTGAAATGGGTGAACTCGGCCTGCTCGGCCCGACGATCTCCCCGGAATATGGCGGCGCCGGCCTCAGCTACGTCGCCTACGGCCTGATCGCCCGTGAAGTCGAGCGCGTCGACAGCGGTTATCGCTCGATGATGAGCGTTCAATCTTCGCTCGTCATGGTGCCGATCGAGACCTTTGGTTCGGAAGCGCAGAAGCAGAAGTACCTGCCAAAGCTGGCGACCGGCGAATGGATCGGCTGCTTCGGCCTCACCGAGCCGAACCATGGCTCCGATCCCGGCTCGATGGTGACGCGCGCTAAGAAGGTCGATGGCGGCTACAGCCTGACCGGCGCCAAGACCTGGATCTCCAACGCACCGATCGCCGATGTCTTCGTCGTCTGGGCCAAGACCGAGGATGGCCTCATCCGCGGCTTCATCCTCGAAAAGGGCTGGAAGGGCTTGTCGGCACCCGCCATCCACGGCAAGGTGGGCCTGCGCGCCTCGATCACGGGCGAAGTCGTCATGGAAAATGTGTTCGTGCCCGAAGAAAACCTGATGCCGAACGTATCCGGCCTCAAAGGCCCGTTCACCTGCCTCAACTCGGCACGTTTCGGCATTGCCTGGGGTGCTTTGGGTGCCGCCGAGGATTGCTACGCCAGGGCCCGCCAATATGTGCTCGACCGCAAGCAGTTTGGCCGACCGCTGGCCGCCAACCAGCTGATCCAGAAGAAGCTTGCGGACATGATAACCGAGATCACGCTCGGCCTGCAGGGCTGCCTGCGTCTTGGCCGCATGAAGGAAGAAGGCCATCCGCCTGTGGAACTCACCTCCATCCTCAAGCGCAACAGCTGCGGCAAGGCGCTGGATATCGCCCGCGCCGCCCGCGACATGCTGGGTGGTAACGGCATCTCGGACGAGTTCGGCATTGCGCGTCACCTCGTCAACCTCGAAGTGGTCAACACCTATGAGGGCACGCACGACATTCACGCCCTCATTCTCGGCCGCGCCATTACCGGCATCGCGGCCTTTTCGAACTGAGGCCCGCCTTGGCATTCAAGACCACCAGACCCCTGCGCTTCGGAGACTGCGATCCCTCGGGGATCGCCTATTTCCCATCGTACCTGAACATCCTCGTCGGGGTGCTGGAGGACTATTTTTCCTCGATCGGCTTTTCCTGGCGAAAGCTGATCGAGGACCGCCGCATCGGCGTTCCCACCGTGCGGCTCGACTTGACCTTCGTGAGGCCGGGTCTGCAGGGCGATGATCTCGAATTCACCCTTGCAGTCCGTGGCGTCGGCCGTTCCTCGCTCGATCTCGAACATCAAGTTTCGGCAAACGGCCATGTGCTGTGGACGGCCAAGCACCGCGTCGTCGCCACCTCGCTCGATACGCATAAATCCATTGAATGGCCGGATGATCTCCGCGCCGCGCTGACCTCTCATCTGGAGACGACCGATGCACACCATCCTGCAACCTGAGGGCTGGGCCAAGCCGATCGGCTATGCCAATGGCATGGCGGCGACAGGCCGCATGGTGTTCGTCGGCGGCCAAGTCGGCTGGAATGCAGCCTGCGAGTTCGAAAGCGACGATTTCGTCGAGCAGGTGCGCCAGACGCTGAAGAATGTCGTCGCTATCCTTGCCGAAGGCGGGGCCGAGCCGAAGCACATCACCTCGATGACCTGGTATTTCACCGACAAGCAGGAATATCTCGGCAATCTGAAAGGGATCGGTCAGGCCTATCGCGAGATCATCGGCCGGCACTTCCCGGCCATGGCCGCCGTGCAGGTCGTCGCCCTCGTCGAGGATCGCGCCAAGATCGAGATCCAGGCAACGGCAGTCATTCCGGAATAACATAGGCGGTCAAGATCATGTCGGCATTGCGCTTTTCGGACACCATCTCGGCGGCGCTGACCGACGGGATTCTCGTCGTTACCATCGACAATGCGCCCGTCAACGCGCTCTCTGCCGATGTCCGGGCCGGCCTGATGGCTGCGCTTGATCACGCCGAAAAAGACGGGACGACCACAGGCATCGTGCTCACCGGTGCGGGCAACAGCTTCATCGGCGGCGCCGATATCAAGGAATTCGGCAAGCCGCCGATCGAGCCTCATCTGCCTGATGTCATCGTCCGCATCGAAGCCTTTGCCAAACCCGTTGTCGCCGCGATCAATGGCGTGGCCCTCGGCGGCGGCCTGGAAGTGGCGCTCGCCTGTCATCGTCGCCTTGCCGCGCCAGCGGCGAAACTCGGCCTGCCAGAAGTCAAGCTTGGCATCATACCTGGTGCCGGCGGCACGCAGCGCCTGCCGCGCCTCACCGGCATCGCCGCCGCCATCGATATGATCGCCAATGCACGTCTCGTATCCGCCGCCGAAGCGCTCAAGCTCCGTATTGTTGACGGAGTGGCCAAGGGTGAATTGATCGCCGAAGCTATCACCGACGCCAAGACCGCCAACGCCGCATCGTTACGCCGCGCGGGATCGCTGACCGTTCCTCCGGAAACTACAGATGTGATCGAGAAGGCGGCATCGGACGCATCGCGCAAGGCGCGCGGCCAGCGCGCGCCGGCCGAAGCCATCCGCCTCGTGCGCCTGGCGGCGACCGCCCCTTTATCGGAAGGGCTTGCCGAGGAACGCCGCACCTTTATTACCCTCCGCGACAGCGAAGAGGCGGCAGCATTGCGCTATGTCTTCTTCGCGGAGCGTGCCACTGGCAAGGTCGAGGGACTGGAGGCCGTTGCCCCACGCAAGATCGAAACCATCGGCATTGTCGGCACCGGCCTGATGGGCTCGGGCATTGCCGTTTCCGCCCTCAACGGCGGCTTCCGCGTGATCGGCATCGAGCAGACCATCGATGCTGCAGACAAGGGCCGCGAGCGCATCGCCGGCCTTCTCGATAAGGCCGTGCAATCCGGCCGCCTCGATGCGGCTGGCCGCGAAGATCGCCTCAGCGGGCTGACCGTGACCGCGGACATGCAGCAGTTGACACAGGCCGATATCGTCATCGAAGCCGTCTTCGACGATCTCACCGTCAAGACCGACCTCTTCCAGCGCCTTGGTGCGATCGTTCGAGCCGATGCGATCCTTGCGACCAATACGAGCTATCTCGATCCCGATGTGATCGCTTCGGCCACTAAGCTGCCAGAGCGCGTCGTCGGACTGCACTTCTTCTCGCCCGCCAATATCATGCGGCTCCTGGAAGTGGTGAAGTGCAAGAACACGGCGCCGGATGTGCTGGCGACAGCCCTTGCTTTAGCAAAGCGGCTCGGCAAGCTGCCTGTCGTTTCGGGCGTCACCGAAGGCTTCATCGGCAACCGTATCTTTTCCGCCTATCGCCGCGAAGCGGAATATATGGTCGAGGATGGCGCCTCGCCGCAGGAGATCGACGCAGCCCTGGAGGCCTACGGCTTTCCGATGGGGCCGTTCGCGGTCTTCGACATGGCGGGTCTGGAAATCGCCTGGGCGCGCCGCAAGCGGCAGGCCCCGACACGCGATCCCTCGGAACGCTACGTCGTCATCGCCGACCGGCTCTGCGAAGCCGGCCGCTTCGGCCAGAAGACCGGCCGCGGCTGGTATACCTATCCCGACGGCAAACGGACTGTTGATCCCGAGGTAACGGCAATGATCGAAGCCGCCCGCGCCGAAAAAGGCATTGTACCGAGGAGCTTCACCGCGGAAGAGATCGCCGGGCGCCTGCTGAAAGCCATGGCCATCGAAGGCGACGCCCTGCTTGCGGAAGGCATCGCCGCCCGCGCCAGCGATATCGATCTGGTGATGATCAACGGCTATGGCTTCCCGGCAAGCAAGGGCGGCCCGATGTTTGCGGCCGGCCACCGCTGAAAACCGTCACGGTAGAGGGGTCAGGCCGCCGAAGAGAGCAGCGTGAACAATTCCTGCGGCCGCTTGACGCCACGCAGCGCATAACGGCCGACGGAAACGAGATCGTTGCTTTGCTGGCCTGCCAGCGCCTCGACGAAATTCGACGACATCAGGATGTTACGGTCGGCCGATCGGCACATCGAGGCGATGCGGCTGACTTCGTTGACGGCAGGGCCGATGACGGTGAAGTCCAGCCGGTCCATGCTGCCGATATTGCCGTAGAAGACGTCGCCGATATGCAGGCCGAGATAGACATCCGTAACCGGACGGCCTTCGATCTGCCGCTGCGAATTAAGATCGCGCAGGCGCTGGCGCAGCAGCGATTCCGCCATCAGGGCGGCAGCGCAGGCGTCGGCGGAATTGCGAGCCTTGAAGATCGCCAGCGTGCCGTCGCCGATCAGCTTCAGCACGTTGCCGCCCGCCTCGTGGATTGAGGAGATGACCGCATCGGCATAGGCATTCAGCATCGGGATGATTTCATCCGGCTCGGCCGTATCCGAGATGCGCGTGTAGTTTGCAAGATCGGAAAACCACAGTGCCGCCGAAATCCGCTCCGTCTTGCCTCGCGTGATCTTGCCTTCGAGAACGTGCCGGGCGGCGTCTTCGCCGAGATAGACTTCGGCAATGGTACGGGCGATGCGGCTCATGCCGGTGCATTTGATGGCGAGAGCAAGCGCCGGCGTCAGCTTGCGCAGCACGCGCAAATCCTCTTCCTGGAATCCCATTTCGGCGGCGGTGGCGAAGTTGGAATAGAAGCAATCCATCTCGCCGATCGTGCCGCCCTCTTCGAAACGGTGGATCATAGCGATATAATCGGTGTGACCATCGGCGAGCAACGTATCGAGGCCGTAGAAATCGGTGGGCTCGCCGAAGCCAATACGGCGGCGCACCTCGTCTCCGCCTGTTGTCAGCATGTGATAGAAGGCGGAACGCTGCCAATTCTCGGAGGCGATCCCCTGTTGCGTCGGGCCATATTCGAATTCGCGCTCGATGATCTGATTGCCGTCCCAGCGGAAGGCGCGCCCCTCATAGACCGGATGCAGCGTATCCATTAGCGCCATGGCCCGATCGATGTTAAGACCATGCTGACGGCACTGCTCGCAGAAACCCGAGAGGATATCGACTTCCGTCATTCCCTTGAGGCCGGCTTGCATAAGCCAGCTGGCAATTTCGCCAATGTCCTTCGCGTCCATGGATATCTCCCGACCCTCTGAAGGAATCGCTTTAGTACGAAACTCCAAGGCTTGGAATGCTGTACAACGCAAAATAGCCCCGATGCACGCAACAGATCGCCGCTTCTGTGGCACAGAAGCGGCGATTTGACACGTTCCAAGGATGATTGCGGGCCTTAGGCCTTTGCATGCGGCTTCAGCAGATCTTCCAGACCGATGCGCCGGAAGAGCTCTGCCCGAACCCGATCGGCAACACCGTTGACGATCTCAGCACCATCCTCTGAAGGATCTATATGGGTACGGAACGGCCGCGTTCCAAACGGCATGTCGACAATATCCACGATTGCCGTCGCCACCGAAGCCGTATCGGCATCCGCAGGTTCCAGCGAGGCTAGACCCTTCAGCGCCTGGTCGGGAACGCCGACATAAGGACCATTGTCATATTCCGCAGCGCGAGCCTTGTCTGCCGGCGAACCGGAATGGGCAAAATGGTTGGTGCCCTTCGTAAAAGCGCCTGGCACGATGATGGCGGTCTCGATGCCCCAGCGTGTCAGCTCCGAGGCATAGGAAACGGCAAGCGAATCCATCGCCGCCTTGGCTGCAAAGTAGGGCGAGAGATAGGGCGGCGTGCCGCCGCGCGTGCTGGACGAGGAGACCCAAACAACCAGCCCCTTTCCTTGCCTGCGCATATGAGGCAGCACGGCTCGATTGACCCGCTGGGTGCTGAGCACGTTGATGTCATAGAGCTCGGCAAACTGTTCGGGCGTGAAGGCTTCCGCCGGGCCGAAGGACATGTGACCGGCATTGTGTATGATGGTGTCGATGTGGCCCTGCTCGGCGATAACAGCGGCGATGCCGGCTTCGACGGAAGCATCCGAGGCGACATCGAGTTCGACGGTCCTGAGATCGACGCCGTTCTCCGCAGCGAATGCCGCAGCTGCTTCGACCTGCGACGCATTGCGCCCCTTGGTTTCGCGGATGCCGGCATAGACCGTATGGCCTGCCTTGGCGAGAGCGCGTGCCGTCAAAGCGCCGAAGCCGCTCGATGCGCCAGTGATTACGATGACTTGCTTGCTCATGATTCTGTTCCTTCAGGGGATTGGCTGTTGTTGACGATGAAGTGGAGGACGGCAGGCATTATCCTGCCGCCAAGTTGGCTCAGATCATGCCGCCATTGGCGCGCAGCGTCTGGCCGTTGATCCAGCCGCCATCCGGGCCGACGAGGAAGGAAACAGCGGCGGCGATATCCTGAGGCGTGCCGAGGCGCTCCAGCGGGTTCATCTTAGCCATGCGGTCGATCAGCTCGTCGCTTTTGCCGTTCAAAAAGAGATCCGTCGCCGTCGGGCCGGGTGCGACCGCATTGACCGTGATCGAGCGGCCGCGCAGTTCCTTCGCCATGATGCCGGTCAGAAGCTCGACGCCGGCCTTCGTTGCGGCATAGACGCCGTAGGTTTCGAGCTTCAGGCCGACAATGCTGGTCGAGAAGTTGACGATGCGGCCGCCGTCACGCAGGCGCTTGCCGGCTTCGCGCAGCGTATTGAATGTGCCCTTGAGGTTGATGGCGATGTGGCGGTCGAAATGCGCGTCGTCCGCATCGGCGATCTTCGCAAGCTGCATGATGCCGGCATTGTTGACGAGGACATCGACACCGCCGAAGGCAGCTTCGGCTGCGTCGAACATGCGGCGCACGGCCTCTGCGTCGGAAACATCGGCTTTTGCGGTCAGCGCCTTGCCACCCTTTTCCTCGATCTTGCGGGCGAGTTCCTCGGCGGCTGCTTCGCTGCCGGAATAGTTGATGACGACGGTAAGACCATCCTCGGCCAGACGCTCTGCAATTGCGGCGCCGATGCCGCGCGACGCGCCGGTGATGATTGCTACCTTATTAGAATTGCTGCTCATTTTCCTCATCCTTCGTTGTCTTGCGCCGTAGCGCGTTTCGATGAGGAGAAGATGCCCCTTTTCAGACGGCGGATAATCGGCCAATAATCGGCATCACTATCCGAGAGTGGCGAACAAACATATGGACAGATTCGATGCCATGCGGGTGTTTTGCCGGGTCGTCGAGCGGCGCAGCTTCACGCTGGCCGCCGAAGACACAGGTCTGCCCCGCTCGACGGTGACGGATGCGATCAAACAGGTCGAAGCGCGTCTCGGCGTGCGCCTGCTGCAGCGCACGACGCGGCATGTCAGCCCGACACTCGACGGAGAAGCCTATTACCAGCGCTGCCTGCGCATCCTCTCCGATATCGAGGATGCGGAAGGCGCCTTTGCCGGGGCGAAGCCGAAGGGCGTTCTGCGCGTCGACGTACATGGAACGCTTGCGCGGCACTTCGTCCTGCCGAACCTGCCCTCCTTTCTCGAAACCTATCCCGATATCGAATTGCAGATCACCGAGGGCGACCGGTTCGTCGATCTCATCCGCGAGGGGATAGATTGCGTGCTGCGCGTCGGCACGCTGCAGGATAGCGACATGGTCGCCCGCCGCATCGCCATGCTGGAAGAAGTGACGCTTGCGGCACCTGCCTATGTCGAACGTTTCGGCATGCCCGCCCATCCGGAGAAGCTCGACGGCCACCGCATGGTCGGCTTCCGCTCCTCCGCAACCGGCGGATTGCTGCCGCTGGAATTCCAGATCGACGGCGCCGTGCGCGAAATCATCCTGCCTGCCACCATCTCCGTCAACGCTGCCGAGAGCTATTTCGCCGCGGCAAAGCTCGGCCTCGGCCTGATCCAGGTTCCGCGCTATCACGCCGAGGAAGCTCTACGATCGGGCGCACTGCTGCATGTCCTCCCGGACTATCCACCAACACGGACACCCGTCTCGATGCTCTATCCGCGTAGCCGCCAGCTTTCGCCGCGAGTTCGCGTCTTCATAGACTGGCTGGTCAAGGTTTTTGCCGGACAGAACAACCCCGAAGTCGCGACCGGATGAATATTCCGCGAAAGCGATCAAATAAATGAAATCGGCTCTTTGAATGCGCGGCCAGCACGCCTACGTCGTAGTGCATTACCCTACGGGCAATGCCGTCGCCACTTCATGACGGCCTGGCGATTTTCGAGAGAGAGAGCCGATGAGCGAACAGAAGCAATTGAAGCTCGGGGCATTCATGCGCCCCGTCAGCCTGCATACCGGTGCCTGGCGTTATCCCGGCGCCTATCCGGACGCCAACTTCAACTTCCAGCACATCAAGAGCTTCGCGCAGGAACTGGAGAAAGCGAAATTCGACGCCTTCTTCATGGCTGATCACCTCGCGGTCCTCAACATGCCGATCGAGGCTTTGAAGCGCAGCCAGACGGTTACCTCCTTCGAGCCCTTCACCCTGCTTTCGGCGCTGGCCGCCGTCACCGACAGGATCGGCCTCGTCGCCACGGCATCGACCACCTTCGACCTGCCCTATCACATCGCCCGCCGCTTCGCCTCGCTCGATCACATTAGCGGCGGCCGCGCCGGCTGGAATATCGTCACCACATCCAATCCCGATGCCGCACTGAACTTCGGCCTCGAAGAACATGTGGAACATGGCGAGCGCTACCATCGCGCCCGCGAATTCTACGATGTCGTCACCGGCCTCTGGGACAGCTTCGCCGACGACGCCTTCATCCGCGATCCCGAAAGCGGCATCTTCTTCGATCCCGAGCGGATGCATGTCCTCGGGCACAAGGGCGAAGAACTGAGCGTCCGCGGCCCGCTCAACATCGCTCGCCCGCCGCAGGGTTGGCCCGTCATT
Source organism: Rhizobium sp. AB2/73 (assembly GCF_020871915.1). Taxonomy (NCBI): domain Bacteria; kingdom Pseudomonadati; phylum Pseudomonadota; class Alphaproteobacteria; order Hyphomicrobiales; family Rhizobiaceae; genus Rhizobium; species Rhizobium sp. AB2/73. The sequence continues at coordinate 2,485,845 of NZ_CP067071.1, forward strand.
GTCCAGGCCGGACAATCGGATGCCGGCCGCCAGCTTGCCGCCGAAACGGCCGAAGCCGTCTTCGCAGCACCCCGAAACCTCGCCGACGGCAAGTCGATCTTCGCCGATATCAAGGGACGGATGAAGGCGATCGGCCGCAATCCGGATCATCTGAAGATCCTGCCCGCCGCCTTCATTGTCGTCGGCGATACGATTGAGGAGGCAAAAGCCAAGCGGGCAAAGCTCGATAGTCTCGTGCATTATGATAGCGCTATCGCATCCCTGTCGATCGCGTTGGGACACGATGCCTCCAAGTTCGATCCGGATGGCCCGCTGCCGGAAATTCCGGAGACCAATGCCAGCAAGAGCGGCCGCGAGCGTGTCATCGCCCTTGCCGAAGCCGAAAAGCTCACCGTGCGCCAGCTTGCTCAGCGCCTCGGCGGCTATGCCGGCCTCGCCTTCGTTGGCACGCCTGAGAGCATCGCCGACGAGATGGAGCAATGGCTGCACGAGGAAGGCTCTGACGGTTTCAACGTCGTCTTCCCCTTCCTGCCGCAAGGCCTGCTTGATGTGACCACGCGCGTCGTTCCAGAGCTGCAGCGCCGCGGCATCTTCCGTCGCGACTACGAAGGCACGACATTGCGCGAGCACCTCGGCCTGCCGCGCCCGGAAAACCGCTTCTTCAAGGCAACAGCCGAAGCCGCGCAGTAAGAGAAAATGACATGAGCCATATCACGCCGATCGATTACGAGACCGCTTCCGACGCAGTGCGCGCCGAGCACGATCGCGAAGTGCAGCTACGCGGCCGCATGACGAACATGAAGCGGACATTGCTGCACTCGCCGGTGGCGCATCGCATCTATGCGGAATGGTTTCCTTTGCGCGAAGAGTTGCGCCCGGCCCTGGACGACCGTGCCGTCTGGCTACTCTGCCATACCATCGCTCTGGAATGCCGCTCGATCATTCCGGTCGGCTTCTTCCGGCGCGCGCTGATCAATGCCGGCCTGACGCCGGAAACAATCGTACCGAGCGAAGACGAGGCGCTGCTGATCGAATTCGGCAAGGCGATCGTCAGGGATTCCAACGCCATTCCGGAGGGGATTTGGGATCGATTGAAGGCGCGCTACGACGAACCGACGCTCGCCAACCTCGTCGCCTTCGCCGGCATCATGATCGCGACGGCGATCTACAACAATGCCGTGAAAGTGGATATCGACCCTGAGCTTGGGCCTTACCTTGAAGGGTTTGAGTTTCCGGCGAAGTGACGAAATTGTCCCTCACCCTAGCCCTCTCCCCGCAGGCGGGGAGAGGGGATAACCTCTGTAACCTCGCCCCACTCAGCGGCAAAAGAGGGACGACTATGGTGCCGCTATCCCCTTCTACCCGTTAAAACGGGAGAACAGGCCCGACAGGGCGGATGAGGGGCTCGCACCCTACCCCGAAATCGTCGTCTCGAACTGCGGATTGCCGCGGATCGTGTTGCTCACCGTGCAAATCTCATCTTCGGCGGCATGCGCGATCGCGTTGCGCACCTCATCGCTGAAATCGCCCTTGATGGTGAAGGCGATATTGAACTTCTCCACGCGGGAGAGGCCTTCAGTCGCCTTCTCACCTGTGACGATGGCAGTGACTTCGGTGAGCTTGTCGAGCACGCCGAGACTGCTTGCCGCCATGCGGGCGCTCAAGACCAGGCAGGCCGAGAGCGACGAATAGAGCAGGTCGAGCGGATTGAAGCCAGGCTGCGACGGCGAGGTGACGATGTCGATTTCGCCGCCCGTCACCGAGGTCACATGCGGAAAGCCGGTGCGGCCGACCGTAGCGGTTGCGCCCGTCTGCCTCGTCTTCACTTTCAATTCGGCCATATCGAAAAATCCTTGAAATAAAAGCGTGAAACCCTTTCCTTCTAAATAGGGATTCGTCGCGCAAGACACAATTGCGGTTCCTGCCTCTTGCGTCTTTCCTCCAGTTAAGCCACCAAATGGTTACAAGCACATCGCAGACAGGCAGTTCGACATGACCGTTTCCGATCCCCGCGCCTTCCTGACCTCGCTGTTCGATGCAGCCGTGCGCGCCGCCGATCCGATGACCGGCATCCGTACGCATCTGCCCACCAAGCCGAAGGGCCGCACGATCGTCGTCGGGGCCGGCAAGGGATCTGCCCAGATGGCGGCCGCGCTGGAACAATGCTGGGAAGGTCCGCTGGAAGGTCTGGTGGTGACGCGATATGGCTTCTCGGCCCCCTGCCGCCAGATCGAGATCATCGAAGCAGCCCATCCTGTGCCGGATGAAGCGGGCCTCATTGCTTCTCGTCGGCTTCTTAAACTTGTTGAGGGCCTCACAAAAGACGATCTGGTAATCGCTCTGATATCAGGCGGCGGCTCGGCGTTGCTACCCTCCCCCGCTGGCGGCTTGAGCCTTGCCGATGAAATCGCAGTCAACAAGGCGCTTCTTGCCTCCGGCGCACCAATCTCTACGATGAATGTCATTCGCAAGCATCTGTCGACCATCAAGGGCGGCCGGCTGGCTGCCGCGGCCCATCCCGCCAAAGTCGTCTCGCTCGTCGTCTCGGACATTCCCGGCGACGACCCTGCCCTGGTGGCCTCCGGCCCGACCGTGCCCGGCGCCGGTACGCGCGCGGACGCGCTCGACCTCATCCGTCTCTACCGCATCGACCTACCACAGGCCGTTCTCGCCCATATCGAGAAGGGAGAAGCCGATGCGCCGCGCCCGGACGATCCGCGCTTTGCCGACAATGAAGTGCATCTCATCGCGTCCGCCGGCGTCTCTCTGGAAGCCGCTGCCGAGGTGGCGCGTGCCGCCGGCATCGAAGCGGCTATTCTCTCCGATGCCATCGAGGGCGAGGCCCGCGAAGCGGCCCACGTCCATGCCGCCATCGCCCGCGAAGTGCTTCACCGCCACCGCCCCTTTACGAAGCCAATCGTGCTACTCTCTGGCGGCGAAACCACGGTGACTTTGAAAGGCACGGGCAAGGGCGGACGAAATTCGGAATTCCTGCTGTCGCTCGCCATCGATATCGACGGCCACGCCGGCATTTACGCTATGGCCGCTGATACCGATGGCATTGACGGCAGCGAGGACAATGCCGGCGCCTTTGCCGATGCTGGTACAGTGGCGCGTTTGCGCAAGATTGGAATGGTGCCGGCCGAGATGCTGGCAAACAACGATGCCTGGACGGCGTTCAATGCGGTCGGCGATCTCTTCGTTCCCGGCCCCACGGGAACGAACGTCAACGACTTCCGCGCCATCCTGATCGCGTAACCACCGGAACGGCTGGCTTAGACAATCGCAGTACAATCGTCACAGCGCCAATAGGCGGCTGCCGTCGATGCCCATCGAAAGAAATGCCGGCTGCAATGGTCGCATTCGATTTCCACGACATGCGTCCTTTCGCCAACGATGAATGGCCTGCTCTTGATCCTGCGCTCGCTCTTCCATTGCTCGAGCCTCGTCACGGCCATGATTATCCTCCACGCAATACTCGCCTCGACAAGCAACAATCTAAAATAGATTCGACTAATAAAAGAATACTGCAAGTGCGAAGCGTTTTTCTGCGCGGCAGGAGGACCAAAATCATCCGTCGCAGTGCATGGAAGACATAGCTGATCGGATTCCGGCCCATGGTGGGATCCGCTCCATTAAAAAATTGTGACAGCGGATATCGCCATTTTCGCACGTGACACCATGTCATTCGTTGGCGATTTTCCATCAAGATAATAATGGGAGGCATACTCATCATGCGCCACTTCCGCCAGCGGGCGATTTCGTCGGTAACCCTGGTCACATTTGCTCTTTTTTCCGTCACCGCCAGAGCTGCCGCGCCGCCACCGGTCGAGGCGGAGCATGGCATGGTGGTCACCGCTCAACATCTCGCCACCGATGTCGGCGTCGAGGTGCTGAAGAACGGCGGCAATGCCGTCGATGCCGCTGTTGCAGTCGGCTATGCGCTGGCGGTGGTCTACCCGACCGCCGGCAACATCGGCGGCGGCGGCTTCATGAACATCCGCATGCGCGACGGCAAGACGACCTTTCTCGATTTTCGCGAACGCGCACCCCTGGCAGCGACCAAAGGCATGTATCTCGACGACAAGGGCAATATCGTCAAAGGCGCCAGCACGGATGGCTATCTCGCCGTGGGCGTCCCCGGCTCGGTCATGGGCTTCGAGACCGCCCGCGAGAAATACGGCACCAAGTCCCGCCAGGATCTGATCGCGCCGGCTATTCGCTATGCCAAGGAAGGCTTCACGCTGAACCAGGCCGACGCCGCCGAACTGAATGAGGGCAAGAAGTGGCTGTCGCGCGATCCGGCCACCGCCGCGATCTTCACCAAATCGGACGGCAAACCCTTCGCGACGGGCGACAAGCTGGTGCAGCCGGATCTCGCCAATGCCCTCTCAGGCATTTCCGATCAGGGGCCGGATGGCTTCTACAAGGGGCCGGTCGCCAACGCCATCGTCAAGGCAAGCCAGGACAAGGGCGGCATTCTCGCAAACCAGGATTTCGAACAATACAAGGTTCGCGAACTCGAGCCCGTGAAGTGCAATTATCGCGGCTATGAGATCATCTCCTCGCCGCCGCCCTCCTCCGGCGGCGTCATCATCTGCGAAATTCTGAATGTGCTCGAAGGCTATCCGCTCTCCTATACCGGTTATGCCTCGGCGGATACGGTCCATTACATGGTCGAAGCCATGCGCTACGCTTATGTCGACCGCAACTCGGCGCTCGGCGATCCCGATTTTGTCGATAACCCCGTCAGCAAGCTGCTTGATAAGGCCTATGCCCAGAAGATCCGCGACGGCATCTCCCCCTACAAGGCCGGCGTCTCCAAGGGTCTGATGCCGAAAGGCCTCGGTGAAAGCCACGAGACCACGCATTATTCGATCATCGACAATGACGGCAATGCCGTCGCCGTCACCTATACGCTGAACGGTTCCTTCGGCGCCGGCGTCGTTGCACCCGGAACGGGCATTCTCCTGAACAACGAGATGGACGACTTCACCTCCAAGCCCGGCGTACCCAACCTTTACGGCCTGGTGCAGGGCGAGGCCAATGCCATCCAGCCGAAGAAGACGCCGCTCTCCTCCATGAGCCCGACGATCGTCACCAAGGATGGCAAGCCCTTCATGGTGATCGGCAGCCCAGGCGGCTCGCGCATCATCACCATCACGCTGGAAGCGATCATCAACGTCATCGATTTCGGCATGAACATTCAGGAAGCCATTGACGCCCCGCGCATCCATCACCAATGGCTGCCGGATAAAGTCTACATGGAGCCGCGGGCACTTTCGCTCGATACGATCGAGCTTCTGACCGGCATGGGCTACACGGTTCAGGTCGACAATAGCTGGCCGATCTGGGGCCAGGCCGCCGGCATTCTCGTGGGCGGCAAGAGCCTCGGCGACATCGCCAAGGGCGGTGGCGCTCGCTACAACGGCGCCATGGACAGCCGCGCCGGCTCGGGACTGGCGGCCGGTTATTGATCGCGGCGCGCTCGCCGACTTAATGACTAAGGCCGGTGCCGCCCTGTTGGACACCGGCCTTTTCACATCCGCCCGCACACAGAAACGAGCACATTATCTTACGCGGAAAAACCAAGCGTGAGCATTTCGGCGTGATATCGCGCCTTTTCATTCACCTCACGTTCATTTGATGCCGTTTGCCCCTGCATGTGCATCATTTTTTTCATCCCATGAATGGGATTTGCGATTTCTGATATAGCAATCGCATGCAAGCAGGAGTATACAAACCGCCGTTCAAATAGGCCTTCGCGCCATGACCAGACTTGCGGTTCTGTCTTAGGACCCCACCGCACCATCGAGAGCGATCCCCGACAATGTCGGATCAGATATTCCAGGCCGCCCCCGTCAGGCGGGCCGCACCGAATTTTCGTGTAGTAGCGCTTATCGTAGCAAGCGCAATGTTCATGGAACAGCTTGACGCGACCGTGCTCGCAACAGCCCTTCCGACCATGGCGAGAGACTTCGGCGTCAGCGCGCCGGCCATGAGCATCTCGCTGACTTCATACCTTCTCAGCCTCGCGATCTTCATTCCCGCCAGCGGCGCGATTGCAGACCGCTTCGGGTCGCGCACCGTCTTCCGATCCGCCATCGCGGTCTTCGTCGTCGGCTCGCTTCTCTGCGCGCAGGCGCCGAACCTATTCTTCCTCGTGATTGCGCGCCTCCTTCAGGGTCTCGGCGGCGCTATGATGCTGCCCGTGGGTCGCCTCGTGCTGATGCGCAGCGTCGCCCGCAAGGATATGGTCAACGCCATGTCCTGGCTGCTGATCCCGGCGCTGGTCGGCCCCATTCTCGGCCCGCCGATCGGCGGCATGTTCGTCACCTATCTCGACTGGCGCTGGATCTTCTACATCAACGTGCCGATCGGCATCATCGGCTTCATACTGGTGACCATGTTCATCGAGGAGGTGAAAGGCCCGCGCACCGGCCGTTTCGATCTCTCAGGCTTCATCCTCTCGGGCATCTCGCTCGGCTCTCTGCTCTTCGGCTTTGAAATGTCGAGCCGCGAGGGCGAAGGCTATCTCGCGGTCTTCCTCATCTCCATCGGCCTGCTCTTCGGCATCGCCTATCTGCGCCATGCCCGCAAGCACCCCTCGCCGATCATGGATTTCTCCTTGATGAAGGTGCCGACATTCCGCACCTCGGTTATCGCCGGCTCGCTGACGCGCATCAGCCAGGGCGCCCATCCCTTCCTGATCCCGCTGATGCTGCAGCTCGGCTTTGGTCTTTCGGCCGCCGCTGCCGGCCAGATCGCCATTGCGACGGCACTCGGCTCCATGGCGATGAAGCCTTTTCAGGTTCGCATCCTGCGCACACTCGGCTTCCGCACCGCCCTTATCATCTTCGGCCTCATCGGCACGCTCGGCTATGGCATGTGCGCCATCTTCAAGCCGGATTGGCCGCTACCGGTCATTTTTGTGATCCTGTTCTTCTGCGGCTTCTTCATGTCGTTCCAGTTCACGGCCTACAACACGATCGCTTACGACGAGATCGAACGTGACCGCATGAGCATTGCCACGAGTTTCTACTCCACCTTCCAGCAGCTGATGCTGTCCCTCGGCATCTGCGTCGCCGCCCTTGCCCTGCATGGCTCGACGCAGTTCCTTGGCCACGCCAAGCCCGAGATGATCGACTTCTCCGTCGCCTTCATCGTCGTCACGGCCATTGCACTTCTCGCAGTCATCTGGAACGCCAGTTTCTCCCGCACCGCCGGCTCGGAAATCAGCGGTCACCGCCGCAGATCTCCGGAGGACAGCCTCGGCGAGCACTGATGCTCGCCGTCTGCCAAGCCAGGCAATAACCTATTTTGTGAACAGTGCCTCCACGGACGGTGCATTGCATTGAACAATGACGCCGGCCTAAATAGCACCAGAACGAAATAACGGTCTGGAGCATCCCATGGTCGCCGGCATCCACCACATCACGCTGATCACCCGCAAGGTCCAGGCGAATGTCGATTTCTACCTCGGCTTCCTCGGCCTGCGCCTCGTCAAGCGCACCGGCGGTTTCGAGGATGCTACGCAGCTTCATCTCCTCTATGGCGATGCCGTGGGTTCGCCCGGCTCGCTGATTACCTTTCTCGTGTGGGAGGACGGTTCTCCCGGCCGCGCGGGTGTCGGTCAGGTCGGCGAAATCTCGCTCGCCATCGATCCCGCCAGCATCGGCTTCTGGCTGACACGCGCCCTGAGCGCTGGTCTCAAGCCGGAGGGTCCCTCAGAGGAATTCGGTGAGCCTGTGCTTCGGCTGAAGGATCCGGATGGCGTCATCGTCAAACTGGTGGGAACCAATGCCCTGCAGGCGGCGGCTCCGTGGGCGAGCGACACTATTCCACAGGAACACGCGATTGCCCGCATCCGCGGTGCGACGCTATTCAGCGAAACGCCCGAGGAAACGCAAGCCATGCTGGTTGACCATTTCGACTACCGGCCGCTCGTTGCCACCGGGGCGATCAGCCGGCTCGTCTCGGAACCCGGCGATATCCTCGACATCCGCGATGCCCGTGGCTTCTGGGCAAGCGCCCCGGGGACGGGTACGGTCGATCACGTCGCCTTTCGCGCCGCCGACGATGCCGAATTGCAGTCGGTCCACACCGCCCTGCAGGCGATCGATTCCGGGCCGACGACGATGCATGACCGCAAATATTTCCGCTCGCTCTATGTCCGCGAACCTGGCCAGATCCTGTTCGAACTCGCCACGGATGCGCCTGGCATGTTGATCGACGAGGACGAAGCGACACTCGGCACACGCCTCTTCGCTCCCGGCGACAGTCCGAAGCTTCTGGCCGAGTTGAACGTGATCCTGCCGCAGTTCTCCATGCCCGGAGAGCCGCGCGTCATCTATCGCGACCTGCCCTTCATCCATCGCTTCTTCACACCCGATGAGCCGAACGGCAATGTCTTCATTCTGCTGCACGGTTCCGGCGCCAACGAAACGACAATGCTGCCGCTTGGTCACGAGATCGATCGCAATGCGACCCTGCTCAGCGTACGCGGCCGGGCGCTTGAAGAAGGTGCGCCACGCTGGTTCCGCCGCAACGGGCCGATGAGCTTCGATCAGGCCGACATCGCCAGCGAGGCCGAAGCCTTTGCTGCCTTCATCGAAGGCGCGATCCATGCCTACGGGCTAGATCCCGACCGCATCGTCTATATCGGCTATTCGAACGGCGCCAACCTGCTGAACGCCATGCTGTCGCTGCAACCGCATCTTATCCACCGCGCGGTGCTGCTGCGCTCCATGGCCGTACTCGAAAATCCGCCAGCAGCGGATATGTCGGATGCCGAGGTGCTGATAATCGCTGGGGAGAAGGATCTATACGGCCCATACGCCCAGCCGCTCGCCGAACGACTGCGTGACGGCGGCGCAAAGGTCGAACTTGCGACCGTTCCCGGCGGTCATGAGTTTGACGATGCCGATGTGCCGGTCATTCAGGAGTGGTTGAACGAGTCCGCCTGACGTGGATTTGCTAAACGTGAACGACAAAAGCCCGCCATTTGGCGGGCTTTTGCTTTGATGGATACAGCAGGAATCAACCCTTGAACGTATATTCCGCGATCGATTCCGGCTTCATCTCGATGGAGAAGCCTGGCAAGCTCGGCGGCATGTAGGCTGCATCGCGGATGATGCAAGGGTCGATGAAATGCTCGTGCAGGTGATCGACATATTCGATGACGCGGCCGTCCTTGGTGCCTGAGACGGCGATATAATCGATCATCGACAGATGCTGCACATATTCACACAGGCCGACGCCGCCGGCATGCGGCCAGACCGGCAATCCATACTTGGCGGCGATCAGCAGCACCGCCAGCACTTCATTCAGACCGCCCATGCGGCAGGAATCGATCTGCACGATATCGATCGCGCCCTCGGCGATGAACTGCTTGAACATGATGCGGTTCTGACACATCTCGCCCGTCGCGACCTTCACCGGGCCGATGGCCTGGCGGATCTTGCGGTGTCCAGCAACGTCATCCGGGCTTGTGGGTTCTTCGATGAAGAAGGGTTTGGCGAAGGCGAGCTTCTTCACCCAGTCGATCGCCTGATTGACTTCCCAGACCTGGTTGGCGTCAATCATGAGATAACGGTCGGGGCCGATCACTTCGCGGGCAATGGTCAGGCGGCGGATATCGTCTTCGAGATCGCGGCCGACCTTCATCTTCACATGGTTGAAACCTGCGTCGATCGCCTCCTGACACAGGCGGCGCAGCTTGGCATCGTCATAGCCGAGCCAGCCGGCTGACGTCGTGTAGCAGGCGTAGCCCTCGCGCTCGAGCGTGGCGATACGGCCGGCCTTGCCGGCCTCCGCCTTCTTCAGAATGGCGACGGCCTCGTCGCGGGTCAGCACATCGGTCAGGTAACGATAATCGACGATATCGGCGATCTGCTCGGCATCCATCTCCGAAACCAGCCGCCAGACCGGCTTGCCGGCCTCCTTGGCAAGCAGATCCCAGACGGCATTGACGACCGCGCCCGTCGCCAGATGCATCGCGCCCTTCTCCGGGCCGATCCAGCGCAGCTGACTGTCGCTGGTCAGATGTCGCCAGTATTTACCAGGGTTTTCCAGAACCGTCGCAAGTTCGGTACCGACGACCAGATGCCGCATCGCCTCGATCGCCATGCAGCAGATGTCGTTGCCACGGCCGATGGTGAAGGTCAGGCCGTGGCCGGCAAGACCCGGTCTATCGGTTTCGAGGATGACATAGGCTGCCGAATAATCCGGATCCGGATTCATCGCATCCGAACCGTCGAGGCTCTGCGATGTCGGGAAGCGCAAATCGAAAACGCGAAGATTGGTGATGCGCGTCATTGGAAAACTCCTTCTAAATCCATCGCGACCTCTCGACCCCTTAGCCAAGGTCGAACTCCTCCCAGAGTGCCGCATTATGCTCGCCAACGTGCGGGGCCGCACGCTCGAATTTCGGTCGCTGCCCATCGATACGGATAGGCGAGCGGGTGGTACGCAGGCTGACGCCATCATCGCGCCCGACCGTCTGCAGCATGTCAAGAACGCGAAAACCTTCACTGCCCAGAAGCTCCGGCCAGTTCAGCACTTTTGCGCACCAGATGTCGGCAGGTTCGAGGATCGCCAGCCAGTCGTCAACGTTGCGGCTGGCGATGCGCGCAGCGATCAGCGCCTTGATTTCATCGCGCGCCGTGAACCAGCTTTTCTCATGATCGCGATAGGCCGCAAGCTCGTCTATCCCGAGCAGATCGGCAAGTTTGGAAATCGGCGTCATAGCGATGGCGAGATAGCCGTCGGCGGCGGGATAGACGCCATAGGGGGCGGAAAGATAGGCATGGGCGCTACGAACATGGGAGCGCTCGGGCAGCTTATAGCCATTATTCATGTGAACGCTCAGCACCTCGACCTGCAGATCGACCAGGGCTTCCAGCAGGCTGGTCTCCACCAGTCCACCCTCGCCTGTCACGCCGCGCCGCACCAGCGCCGCCAGAATGCCCTGGGCGGCAGCCGCACCCGCCAGCATATCGCCGATCGCGAGACCAAAAGGCACCGGGCCCTGTCCCTCGTCGCCGTTCAGCCACATGACGCCGGAACGCGATTGCGCCAGAAGATCCTGCCCCGGCCGCCCGACCCATGGTCCCTCTTCGCCATAGCCGCTGATCGAGCAATAGATGAGACGCGGATTGAGCTTGCTTGCGGCCTCGTAATCCAGCCCCAGCCGCTCGATCACGCCGGGGCGAAAGTTCTGAATAAGCACATCGGCCTTGGAGATCAGCTTGCGCAGCGCGCTCATATCGCGCTCGTTTTTCAGATCGACCGCCAGGCTTTCCTTGGAGCGGTTGATCGCATGGAAGATCGTCGAATCACCGCTTTCATCGTCGCTGAGATAAAGCCCGCGCGAAAGATCGCCGCCACCGGGACGCTCGATCTTGATCACCCTGGCACCGAGATCCATCAGCCGCAGCGAACAATAGGGACCCGACAGAAACTGGCTCATGTCGACGACGACAAGTCCGGCCAGCGGCAAGTCCCTCTTCAGTGTCATTGATATTCCCGCTCCCCGACATCACCCCGGCCCAAAGCGCCTCTCCGCCTTGAGGATTATCCTCGTCACCGGTTCCTGCGCCGGCCTCAATCTTCTTATGTGAATAGTATTTTCACATATGGATGATTTTTGCAAACGAAAAGAAGGGAGAATAATGGGAGCTTCCCGCGCCCATGTCGTCAGGAAATAGATTATGGTTCCACATAATGAGAGCTGATGAAATGAAAGGGAGATAAGGAATGGCGACGGTCAACTTACTCGACGATGCGGAAGCCGAGGCAATCCCGGCGGTCAAGGCTGTGTTCGACGACATTCGCGCGGTGAGAAAATCCGATTTCGTCAATAATTTCTGGCGCGGCCTCGCCAATGATCCTGCATTGCTTAAACGCACCTGGGAGGGCCTGAAAGCGGTCATGGTGGCGGACGGCGCACTTGATCCGCTCGTGCGCGAGATGATCTACATAGCCGTCTCGACGGCCAACGGCTGCACCTATTGCGTCCATTCGCATACCGCAGCCGCCAGAGCAAAGGGCATGACTGACGCCCAGCATGGGGAACTGTTGGCGGTTATCGGACTTGCGGGACAGACCAATCATCTCGTGACGGCGATGCAGATCCCCGTCGATCCGGAATTCGATGCCGGCAACCGATGACGAGCAAAAGGCCCGCGGGCACACGCCGGCGGGCCTTCCATAAACAATCTTCGCTGTCAGCGATCCGACGTTTCCGCCGCCTGGGTATCTGCCGCAATGGCAGCGACGTTGACGCCGTTGTTCACGACCAGCAATCTTTTGCGAACCAGAACGCCCATCACGCGGGCGGCCGTCGAAAAGGTCATCGTGTCGAGCGGACCCTCGCCCTCCCAAGGCTTGGTCAGCCGCTCGGTCACGGCCGAGACGATATTGTTGGGCACGATATCAGTGCATTCGCGCATAGCTTCAAACACGACGCTAATGGGATGGATACGTCCCTCGAACGTCACGATCGGTTCGGTTACTTCGCTGTCCCATTCCTCGAAGGCATATAGCGCTTCGCGGAAGAGCTGCTGCAGGGTAATCGGGGCATGACCCTCATGAAGGGGCGGCAAGGCATTCGACATGTCTGTCTCCTTTCAATTGGAAGTCCGGCGCATATATGAAAGTGGATGGTCTCTCCTCCGAGACCCAAGCGCTGCTTCATCAGCTTGGCGCGCCGGAAAAACGGGGCGTGGCGCGGCAAACCATTTCGTGACCGGCGCAACGCGGGACGCACACGAAATGTTCCCACCGGTCATTTAACTTGATCAAGTCTATAGATTAATCTCGACTTGAAAAGCCTCTTTAAGAATTTTCTGTAATTCTCTTTATTTTTGAATAGCTTCGCGTAGTATGAAATTGCCATGTGCCGCCGAAAGGCGCGCGAATCTCCCTCCTAAGAGCAAAGGGAACGCCATGTGTGGCGATCATGAACATCAGCATCACGACGGGCACGATCACGACCATCAGCCCATCGATTGGCGCGAACACGGCATCAAGATCATTCCCGGCAATGCGCTCGATCCGAATACCGCACAAACCCCCGGCATGAACCGCGCGACTGCGATCAATCATGCGCGTGCAGGCGCTGAAAAGATCTGGGCAGGAACCGTGACGATCCACGCCAATGCCAAGACGGGCGCCCATCATCACGGCGATCTCGAAAGCATCATCTATGTCGTCAAAGGCAAGGCACGGATGCGCTGGGGTGAAAACCTCGAATTCGTTGCCGAAGCCGGTCCCGGCGATTTCATCTTCGTCCCGCCTTATGTACCGCACCAGGAGATCAACGCCAGCCGCGATGAGACGCTGGAATGCGTGTTGGTCCGCTCCGGCCAGGAGCCGGTGGTCGTCAATCTCGATATCGAGCCGGTGGAAAAGCCGGAAGAGGTCCTCTGGAAAGATCCAATTCACCGCTGAAATGATTAAAATATAAGCAAATGCCTGCTTGCCGCATAAATAGTCTATTGCATTTATAGAAAATTAGTTTGCGCTTTTGCGCTGCACTGAAAAGAGTTTTCAGAACCGCAATGCACAACGCATGATCCTGCTTCGCGGACTGAGCACGCGTCTGAAATGATCCTGCTGTCAACGAGAGAACGATCTCGATCATCTGGAACAGGATTTCCCATGACTGAAAAGCTTTCTAGAGGTTTCGACGCGCTGCGCCTTTCCCGCCGCGCCGGCCTTGCCGCCATCCTCGCTTCCGCTGTCGCCGTCTTCGGCTTGACGGCTACCGCACCACGGGCCTTGGCCGCCGACAAGACGATCAAGGTCGGCATCATGAGTGGTGAGGATGAGGATGTCTGGCGCGTCGTGGTCGCCGAGGCCGCCAAGAAGGGCCTTAAGGTCGAGCCGGTCGTCTTCAACGATTATACCCAGCCCAACGAAGCACTCGAGCGCGGCGAAATCGACGCCAACGCCTTTCAGCACAAGCCCTACCTCGACAACCAGATTAAGCAGCACGGCTATCACATCGCGATTGCCGGCTACACGGGCATCTGGCCGATCGGCCTCTACACGAAGAAGTACAAGACGGTAGCCGACCTTCCGAAGGGTGCTGCCATCGGGGTCCCGAACGATCCGTCCAACGAAGGCCGCGCACTGCTCGTTCTGCAGCATGAGGGCATCATCAAGCTCAAGGAAGGCACCGGCATCCTCGCCACGGTTGCCGATATCGCTGAAAACCCGAAGGACGTCGACATCAAGGAACTGGATGCCGGCATCGTCGGCCGTTCGATCGATGATCTCGATGCAGCCGTCGTCAACACCGACTGGGCACTGAAAGCAGGGCTCTCGGCGAAAGACCGCATCGCGCAGGAGCAGACCGAAAACAATCCGTACCGCAACTTCATCGCCGTCAAGCAGGGCAGCGAGAATGAAGCCTGGGTCAAGACGCTTGTCGCCTCCTATCAGAACGACACCGTCAAGGCCGAGTTCGACAAGGTCTACAAGGGCACCGGTCAGAGCGCTTATTGATCTCAGAACGGCGCGGGGGACAGCGCTGAACGGCGGGCGGCCGGGGCATCTTGCCCGGGCCGCCTTTGATGTTTTCCCCGGCAGGATGCGATGAAGTGTAACTGAAATTGGCCGAGAAGTTCGTGGAGAGTGTGCACCCCCCTCTGTCCCTTTCGGGACATCTCCCCCACAAGGCGGGAGATTGGTAATATTTGGCAAGCCATTGCCAGAAACACGCATCGCATCTGCTGACACATTGCCGATTGTTCTGCTAAGCGCGCAACAAACTCCCAACGATCTCCCCCGGTGGGGGAGATGTCACGAAGTGACAGAGGGGGTACAATGGCCTCAACGAACTCGGAGGCCGCTTTTATACAAAGAGAAGCACTATGAATTCTTTCACCCCAGCCACATCGATCGACGGACAGGCGCCGCCTGAAGCGACAGGCGACGAGATCGTCCGCCTGGTCGATGTCCGCCGCCGGTTCGGCGCGACGCCAGCGCTGGATGGTATATCGCTGACCGCACGCCGCGGCGAAATCGTCGGCATCATCGGCCGCAGCGGTGCCGGCAAATCGACGCTGATCCGCTGCCTGAACGGGCTGGAGCGTGTCGATAGCGGCGAGATCCACATCGAGGGCCGCGATATCGCCCGCCTTTCAGAGAAGGAACTGCAACCGCTGCGGCGCCGCATCGGCATGGTCTTCCAGCATTTCAACCTGCTGTCCTCCAGGACGGTCGAGGAAAACATCGCACTGCCGCTGAAAATCGAGGGCATCGCCAAGGCGGAACGATTACAGCGTGCCCGCGAGCTGCTGGAGCTCGTTGGCCTTGCCGACAAGGCCAAGGCCTACCCGTCCGCGCTGTCCGGCGGCCAGAAGCAGCGCGTCGGCATTGCCCGCGCCCTCGCCGCCCGGCCCGCAATTCTGCTGTCGGACGAAGCCACATCGGCGCTCGACCCGGAAACAACCCGATCCATTCTGGCATTGTTGAAGGACATCAACCGCAAGCTCGGCCTGACGATCCTGCTCATCACCCACGAGATGGAAGTGATCCGTTCGATCGCCGATCGCGTCGCGGTCATCGATGCCGGCCGGATTGTCGAGGAGGGCTCGGTATGGACGGTTTTCGCCAATCCCCAGCAGAACATCACCGCCAGCCTGCTCAGCGGCGCGCGTCCGCAGCTTCCAGACCATATTGCCGCCCGCCTTTCCCCGACATCCGGTGCCGAAGCCATCCTCAGCGTCGATCTTGCCGGCCCTGCCGCGCAGGGTGCACTCTTTGCCGAACTTTCGGCCGCTCTTCCCCGCTCCTTCCGGCTGGTCCATGGCGGCATCGACCATATCCAGAACCAGCCCGTTGCCCGCTTCTTCGTCGCGGTGCCGACGCGCGACGCGACCTTGCCGACCCAAGTCAGTGATTTCTTGAAAGCCCGCTCCGCACGGGTGGAGGTTCTAGGCTATGACAACTGATGTAATCCTCGGTCTGCTTTGGCGCTCCTTCTGGCAAACCGTCTGGATGACGGGCGCCTCCGGCTTTCTTTCTCTCATCATCGGCCTGCCGCTCGGCCTTGCTCTCGTCGCCACCAGCCGCGGCGGCATCGCCGAACAGGGCGCGATCAACCGCGTCCTGGGCATCCTGGTCGACGGCTTCCGCGCCGTGCCCTTCATCATCCTGCTCATCGCCCTGATCCCGCTGACGCGCCTGATCGTCGGAACCGCGCTCGGCACGACAGCCGCGATCGTGCCGTTGACCATCGCCGCGATCCCTTATTACGCGCGCGTCGCAGAGGTCTCGCTGCGCGACGTCGATCGCGGCCTGATCGACGCCGTGCGCGCCATGGGCGGCAATCGCTGGACGATCGTCCGCGAAGTGCTGATACCGGAAGCGATGCCCGGCATCGTCGCCGGCTTCACCGTGACCATGGTCACACTGATCGGCGCTTCTGCCATGGCCGGCACAATCGGCGGCGGCGGCCTCGGTGATCTTGCCATCCGCTATGGCTATCAACGCTACGAGACGAGCGTCATGATCGCCGTCGTCATCATCCTGATCATTCTGGTCTGGGGCATGCAATGGCTGGGCGATCGCCTCGCCAATCGGCTCGATCGCCGCTAGCTCCGTCGATACAAATTCACTCCCGGTACAGAGAAACATTGCCCGGGAGTGAAGACGAAAGATCAGTTGCGCGTCACCGGCTTCGAGCGCATGCGCGACACGGTCTCCCGCTCGGCGCGCTTGCAGCGCATCGGCGGCAGGCCGCGATCCATCAGATCCATATCCTCCAGCACCATGTCGCCCATCTTCTTGAAGGCGCTGTCGAGCGCACCGGCGCGGTGGGCTGAGCGGAGGAAGCCCTTGAGCTTGCGTACCGGGTGATCGGAGCCGAGCGGCTCCTCGGGGTAGACATCGCTTGCCGCCACGATATGGCCCGAGGCGACAGCCGCCATCAGTGCATCGAAATCGACGACATCGGCTCGGCTGAGCAGAATGAAGGCCGCTCCCTCGCGCATTTTCGCAAAAGCTTCTGCCCCGAGAAACCCCCTGTTCTCGCTGGTGACGGATGCGACCACGAAGACGAAATCGCTGTTGGACAACACCTCATCGAGCCCAGCGGGCTGCAAGCCGTGCTCCTTGAGGATCGACGGCGGCATCCAGGGATCGAACACCCTGATATTGGCGCGGAAGCCGGAAAGCACGCGATTCAGCGCCTTGCCGAGATCACCGAAGCCGACAATGCCGATATCGCTGCCGGCAACGAGCCGCGCCTTCGCATTGCCATCGCCACCCCAGAGTTCTCTGCCCTCGCGGAAATCGACATCGGCATCGACGATCCCGCGCGCCAGGCTCAGAGCAAACCCAAGGCCGATCTCGGCGACCGGCTCGGCAAAAACGAAGCCAGTGGTCACGACGTGGATGCCGCGCTCGAAAAGCACTTCATAGGGCATGTTGTTGATGAGATTGCTCTCGACATTCAGGATACAGCGCAGTTGCGGCATGCGATCCAGCGTTTCCCTCGATAGCGGCGGCTGGCCGATGATGTAGCGCGCCTCAGCCAGCACCTCGTCGCCCAGTCCGGCGATATCGTCCGGATCCGCCTCGACGATGCGATATTTCGAATGAAGGAGCGACAGTGCATCCTTGGTGAAGATAAGCTCGAGCGAGCGCGGCTGTGGCGCGCTGATGGCCAAGGGTCTGCTATCGTTCGTCATTCTGCTCCTCCAATCTCGCGACGCGATCCAACATCATTCGATACATGAGATCAATCAGGCCTCGTCCTCTTCTCCCGGCATTCCGACGGAGAAGGCGCAGATGCGTGAGAGATGGGTGAGCGGCAGACCCGTCTCTGCGTGCCAGGCGTTGAACTGATCCTGGATTAGCCGAAGATCCTTCTTGGCGGGTTTATTTTCAGAGATAGGGAGGCCGGAAAGCCGCAAGCAGACGAGAACGTCATGACTCATGACGAAGCTGTCGCGGCCGATTGCCCGCAGGAGATACTGCCCGGTCATGCCGCCGAGCCGGTTCGCCCGCTTGTCCAGGAGAGCAAGCAGACCGATCTGATCCTCCAGCGGCCAATCGGCGAAGAAACGGCCGGCGCTGCCGTGCTCATCTGCAATCGCGCGGACGAACTGTGCATTGGCCCGCACCGACATGATCTTGGCGCCGTTGCGGATCACCCGTGCGTCCGAGGTCAGATCATGCCAGTAATCATCCGGCGCCAGATTGAGAAAGGCGGGGTCGAAGCCGGAGAATGCCGTTTCGAAACCAGCCCATTTCGAATCGATGACGTTGCGCACGAAACCTGCATAGAAGATGTAGCGCGTCATCTCCGACAAGATCCGATCATCGGGCAGAGCACGCAGCACCTCATGGTTCGGCGCCTTGGGCATCAGCGCCCTTAACCCGTCGGCGCCTCCCTTGCGCTTCTCGGCCCGCTCCCTGATCTCGGCAAAGCTTCCCATCACCCTCTCCCGTCCGCCACGCTGTACGGCAAGTCTTTTATGATCTCATCGCCCAGCGCAAGTAATCTCCGTGCAATGATTTGCTGTGAAAAACACGACATCGAAAGTTATGACTCGAAAGTTGATCACGCCGACATTCGAATTGATTTCCCGACGATTGAAACAGTTCCGAACTGCTCCAGATATCGTCTTGAAACTAACTTGGGATTTCGCGCACCGTAGCGTTAGGCGGCGTTGGATCGGAGCCTCCTGCCATGAACAATAAAGACTGGAATTATCCCATCATGGTCATCTGCAAGCGCACCGGAAAAGTCTATACGGTCGCGAACACGAAGGAAGCGCTGGACATGCTGCTGAACGCATGGCCTGTCGCAGAGGGCAAGGCTTTCATGATGGCTCTGCAGGTCTGTGCCGACGTCGAAAGAGGCCAGGGAAAACCGCTGGAAGCCCGCAACAGCTTTGTCGCTGCAGCATCGGAGGCTGGCGTCCCCCTTGAGATGCCGGTCATTCAGTAGGAATTGCTACCCTGTTTCGAGACCTGCTGCGCACCGTTTTCGCAAGGCTTGATTTGCGTATAGTCCGGTAGGCTGCCCCACGTCGGCGCCGCACCGCTCTTGCAGAAATGGTGCGGACCGATTTTCCGGAAATTGCGAAACTTTTTGCCGTGGCGGGAGTTTCACTCGCAATGTCGGAGCATCATCGAAATGAAAATGACCTTTAGGGCCGGCGCAATCCGCTGGCCTGAGCCCGTATATCTGCGCATCGGCCATGGCATGCCGGAAGCAATTCGAAGCCCAAAGGAAGCCCACAATCATCTTCTTTTCCGCTGGCCGACCGTCAGAGGCGAAAAATACGACTCGGCCAGGAGCCTTTGCCTTGAAGCCGAGACCGACCCCTTTCTTTGCGAGTACGCCAGGAAGGTATTCATCGAGGCCTGCATCGAAGCCGGCGTGCTCGATTAGATTGCGATACTAAACCTGCTGCCGATCCTTGTTTGAGTACGCAAGCTTCCGTGCTCTGCATGCGGTGCGATATCTCGGCACAGGGCCGTCGGCCACCGCGCGTGCATGACAAGCTCCCCCAGACTCATCCAGTTCTGCGGGAAATGCCGCATCCACAATCAATACGGGAATCTGCGGAGTGAATTTGCAGGCAGCAAGAAGCGGAACCTGTTTCACTGACATCGGCCGGAAGCGTCCGAATCGGAACGCTTCTTGCTCTGTTACCGAAGCATGAACGTTTCGGAGGTAATGCGTTTTGAAACGAAACACTTTACGACCATTTCCAGCTGTCACGCTTGTCATGGGTGAGAATGGCGGAACCCGCCGCGTCAATTCGGTACATCAGGTTGCAGAGCTGCTGCTGGAACATTGGCCGGTGGCAAATGGCGAAGACTATGTCGCAGCGGTACGGATCTGCCTCGAAGCGATGCTTGGCGCCGTCCCTGCCGAAGCCGTAAGAGAGGCCCTGATCAAGGCTGCTCGGGAAGCAGGCATATCCGTAATGCAGTGAATCACCCATCCTTCCCGCGCCACGCGGGATCTCTCTGACATTATTCACTTTTTATGAACGAGTGCCGGCGATCTTTGCCAACAGAGGCAGGCGATTCGCCCCTGCCGATGACGGAGAGAATATGTCGCTTCTACCATTCCCG
This sequence comes from Rhizobium sp. AB2/73, assembly GCF_020871915.1. NCBI lineage: Bacteria > Pseudomonadati > Pseudomonadota > Alphaproteobacteria > Hyphomicrobiales > Rhizobiaceae > Rhizobium > Rhizobium sp. AB2/73. The sequence continues at coordinate 2,505,951 of NZ_CP067071.1, forward strand.
GCCGACAGGCGTACCAGTGATGTCAGGCGGTGTGCCACAGCCCTTCAGCAGCTACATGGTGAGGCGGCAAACCGCTTCTGGCGCTCGGAAATGGCACTCTTTGCCAATGCCTTGCGCGAACAGGGAGTGGAAGACGGCGAAATCTCGCGGCAAGCCGGCCTCTTCATGCATGCGGTCCAGATGGAACTGCAGCTTGCCTATGCCGAAGAGGAACTGAACGCCTCGGCCTGACGGCGTTAGAGTCTCTCCGCTTCGCTGAATCGCAAGAACGCTTTATCTCTTTTTTCCCAGTTCCGGACGGAAAACCGCTACGCAGTTTTCCCAGAGTTGCTCTATTTCGGCAATCTGCAAAAAGCGATGGATTTGTCGCCGCTGGTCGGCGACTTGATCTGCACGGTCCATTCTCCCCCGGGGAAATGGAGCCCCTTTGACGAAACCACGCCGGTAATCTGCGCGCAGGCCTTTCTGGCATCGGCGCTCGGCACGTCTATGGTCGCCATGACGGCGTACCTCCGGCTGGAAACCTGGCACGGCGCGGTAAACAAGCCGGTATTGTCGATCATCTTGCAGACCCGGAACGCATTGCTCACGGCATCGTCTGCAGCCATCGCGGAATTGGCGATCACCAGCATGGTGGCCGCTGCCAAAAACAATCTCATTGAAAATCCCGATCCCCTATGGCGGCACGGTGCCAGAGCGTGTTTCGTCTTGCAAGAGATGTTGCATGGATTTCCATTGGCCGTTTGAAAATACAACGCAATTGACGGCAACTTGTTCGCCGGTGGCTGCTTTCATCCGACACCGCTGAGATATTCCGCTTGCCATCAAGCCGGAGAGACAGGCTCTCGAAGATTCGGCGGTGCCGATGCGCCGGACTAGGCCCGCCCCCCGTCCAGCTGGCATCTTGCCCATGCCCGCCACTCCCCTTCGCTGCATCTGGCGGCGGGAAGCGCTCAATTTGCGACTTTCCGTTAATATCTTCGATATTAGAACATGCCATATTAGTGAAAAATGGGACTGAAGGAGCCAGCGCGATGACGGCATTCACATCCGAAGGCCGGGTAGCCACCCGAAAGCGAACGCTTCTCGGCGCGAAAATCATATTTAACGACGGCCACTCGGTCTTCGATTGCCTCGTCCGAAATCTGTCCGATAGCGGCGCCATGATCCAAATCGAAAACCCACTCGCCGCACCAAACGCGTTCAAACTGCAACTTTCGGACGAGAGATTATTGGCCTGCGCAGTGCGCTGGCGAAAAATCAACAGCATGGGCGTCGAATTTGTGTGAGGCCGTCCCTCGCCGGCGAATGCCTATGGCCGCCTTGCAAAACATAGGTACCGGAAGAGCTATCAGCCAAACCTGATCGATATGGAATTGCCGGCAATATCCCGGATCGCAGTTGCCGCCCTGCCGATCAGGTTCGCCCGGAACAAATAAGCCGCAGCCTGCATTCCCAAACATATGGCGCTCTGCCGAATTGGTTTGTAAAGGAGACGGCTATGAACCAAGACACTATCGATCGGCTCGATACCATCAGCCAGCAGCTTCATGATCGAGCTCTTGCTCTGGCCCAGTCGCAATCCCAGGAAGGCCAAGACCATGCCCTCATGATGTCGGCACTGGCAACCTTGGCAGCGGCAGTACGAACCTTGGATGACGACGTCGCTCGTCTCGATGGCCCCAAGGGGATTGGCGCGGCCGGTTCTTGAATTCAGCCCTTTCAAATGTCGAAAGGGTTTAGCTTTCGCGCCCATAACAAACGAGCGCTTTCTTGGGCAGCCGTGCAGAACCATCGGGGGACGTATGGTAGCGGAGGAGGGATTTGAACCCCCGACACAAGGATTATGATTCCTCTGCTCTGACCTACTGAGCTACTCCGCCACGCTGCGCTTGATGTCCAACACCAAACACAAAGGTCAAACGAACCGCCGCTCGAAAAGCGCTGGCTCGTCGGTTGAGCGGCTTATAAAGTGCGGCTCGGCTTGGTGTCAAGCGGATGATTTGGAAAAATCAGTGGTTTCTCCAAACCGACCTTATCTATCGTTCAAGCTGCGACCGGGCTTGCCAGCAGAGCCTTCAAGGAAGCTTCCGCCATCGGCTCGCGCTCGGAGCGTTCGATGAAGCCGCCGCCATAGACGCGGGCGTCATCGCCGGGTGCCGAATAGAGCGCGCAGGCTTGGCCCGGAGCGACGCCAGCCTCGCCGACCGTAAGGTCGACATAGATGCCGCTGGCATCGGCATGCAGCACTGCTGGTGACGGCGCACGGGTGGAGCGAACCTTGGCGAAGCAGGCAAAGCCCTCGCCGGAAGCGGCCTCGATCAACGGCTCGTCGCCCAGCCAGTTGACATCCCGCAGATAGACACGATGCGTTTCCAGCGCCTCCTTCGGGCCGACGATGACGCGGCGCGAGCGGGCGTCGAGATAGACGACGTAAAGCGGCTCGCCCGTGGCGACACCGATGCCGCGGCGCTGGCCGATCGTATAATGCAGGATGCCTTCGTGCTGGCCGAGCACGCGGCCGTCGAGATGGACGATCTCGCCGGCAAGCGCCGCATTCGGCTTCAGCTTGGCAATGACATCGGAATATTTGCCCTGCGGCACGAAACAGATGTCCTGGCTGTCGGCCTTCTTGGCGACGACGAGGCCCATTTCCTCGGCAAGCGCGCGGGTCTCGGCCTTCGGCATGCCGCCGAGGGGAAAGCGCAGATAGTCGATCTGTTCCTGCGTCGTGGCGAAGAGGAAGTAGCTCTGATCGCGATCGGCATCGGCCGGACGATAGAGAGCGCGGCGATGCGGGTGCTCTGCGGACGGGTTCGGGCGCGAGCGGATATAATGCCCTGTTGCCAGCGCATCGGCGCCGAGTTCCTTGGCGGTCGCCAGCAGATCGGCGAACTTGACGGTCTGGTTGCAGGCAACGCAAGGGATCGGCGTTTCGCCGGCGACATAGCTCTCGGCGAAAGGATTGATCACCGTCTCGCGGAAGCGCTTCTCATAATCGAGTACGTAATGCGGGATGCCGAGCGTTTCGCAGACGCGGCGCGCATCGTCGATATCCTGACCGGCGCAACAGGAGCCGGCGCGATGTACGGCGGCGCCATGGTCATAGAGCTGCAGCGTGATGCCGAGCGCATCATAACCCTGCCGCTTCAAAATACCGGCGACGACCGAGCTGTCGACACCGCCCGACATGGCGACGACGACGCGGGTATCTTCCGGCCTCTTGTCAAAATCCAGTGTATTCACGGTCGTTGCCGCCAGTCTTGAACGATCTTCGATGCTGCCGAGCGGGATGACCTTCCTTCGAAACGTCGTCACGCTCTCACGATTTCATTTCGCACGATCTGATCCAAAAACCGCTGCACACTTTTCGGGATCATGCTTCCTGCCGCCGGATGCCATGCAAAAGCGGCGAATTTTCATGCGGGCAATGGGCTGCACCATTCGCAACCTGCCTAATTCTGGAGGGATATAGAAAGGATCGCTATCCGGCGCAAGGGGGCGGCAAAAGTGCGGATCAACCCTTTGCCTTCAAATGCCGGATCAGATTGCGGCTGCGCCTCCACACCGTGACCGCCGAACCGATGGCAATGATCCAAAGCGTGATCGTCAAAATCCAGCCGCCGCCGCTCCATAGCGCCTCGATGATCGAGAGCAAAGCCGCAGCCGTGGCGACCGCCATGCGATGCTGCTTGGCCATCGGACCGCCGAAATCGCTGGGGTTGCCGGTGGCGCGGCCAAGCTCGCGCACATAGGCGGTCAACACAGCAAAGGCAGCCGCCGCCCAGCCGAGGCCCGGCGCTCCGATGGCATAACCGATACCGGCGAAGATGAGGATATCGGCGATCCGATCCGGAAATTCGTTCCAGAACGGTCCGTCGGCCTCCCCCTTTCCGCCTTCGACTGCCACCATGCCGTCAAGCAGATTGCAGAGCAAACGCAGCTGGCAGAACAAGGCGGCTAGGATCAGCAGAACCACTCGCATACCGAGACTATCGGCGGCGCCGGAGAGCCAGAACGAAGCCCCTGCCAGCGCGGCCATGAGCATGCTCGCCTGTGAGATCCGGTTCGGCGTTACCGAAAGCGCGGTCATGCGCCGCGCCAGCGCGTGAGCCCACCGCGTATTTCGGCTCGCCAGCGGCCGCCTGTCGCCTATCCCCTCGCCTGTCATAGCCGTTCACCCTTCATGGCTTCGATGCCTTCCGCCCGATATCGAATAATTGTAGATCGCCGCATAACTGGACGAGACCAGTAGCGGCACGGCAATGGTCTTCAGGATCTCCGGCGTGCCGCTCAGCGCATGGATGACGATCAGGATAGTCGCAGAACCCAAACAAGCGATCAGTGGCGGCGCCCAAAGGCGCACAAGGCCGCTAAATCGCCGCGACAAAGTCTCGACCGCGGATTTAAGGAACAGTGTCAGGCAGCCGGAAAGCACGCCCTGCACGACGCCCGCAATCAAGGGTCGCGGCATCGGATGCATACGATTGGCGAAGACGGCCCAGCCGCCCATGGCAAGGAAGGCGAAAAGCACGTGCACGATGCTGCTGCCGGCAAGTGCTTTCAGCTTCCCGCTCATGACAGCGACCACCAGAAGCGCACGAGATGGAAGAAGATCGGCGCGGAAAAGACGACCGAGTCCAGCCGGTCGATCAGCCCGCCATGCCCTTCGATGAGATGGCCCCAATCCTTGACACCGCGATCTCGTTTGATTGCCGACATAACAAGCCCGCCGAAGAAGCCCATGATGGTGATGATGAAGGCGAGAAGCCCGGCCTGCAGCGGCGTAAATGGCGTCACCCACCAGAGCGCCGCCCCGATCAATGAGGCGCTGATGACGCCGCCGACAAAACCCTCGACCGTCTTCGATGGCGACAGACGCGGCGCGATCTTGGTTTTTCCGAAGAGCTTGCCCCAGACATATTGCAGGACGTCGCTGAGCTGCACGACGATCACCAGGAAGGCGATCAGCAGCACGTTGCGGCCTTCATATCCCGGAATATGCAGCGTCAGCAACGCCGGCACATGCGAAGCGCAGAAGACGCAGATCATCAGCGCCCATTGCACCTCGGCGATGCGCACGAGAAACCGCTCGGTATCGCCGCGCAGCACGGCGATGATCGGCATGAAGAGGAAGGCGTAGACGGGAATGAAGATCGAATAGATGCCGTATTGCTCGGCCCAGAGCAGGTAATATTGCACCGGCAGGGCGACGAAGAAGGCGGCGGCAAGAGCCCAATGGTCCGCTCGCTTCGTGTTGATCAGCGTCACGAATTCACGCAGTGCCGCAAAGGAGCAGAAGGCAAACAGCAGGATGACGCCGGCACGCCCGGCAATGAAGGCGATGCCGATCAGCACCACCATCACCCACCAGGCCTTGATGCGCGCATTCAGGTTTTCGATGGCAGCATTCGATCCGTCGGGCGACAGGCGCTGCTGCAGCACATAGCCTATGATCGAGGCGACGATCAGAACGCCGAAAATGCCGAGAACGAGATGGATCAGATCGGCGCTTGCCGCATTCATGCTCAGTCTCCCGCCCGCTTGGGCGCCAGCGCCAAGAGAGCCGATTGCGCCCTCGCCAGGAAGTCCGCCTTCTCCTCGGCCGCGCCGATATGCAGCGCCTCACCAAAGGTCACGGTGCAGATCAGCGGAATGGGCACGAACTCGCCCTTGGGCATGACGCGATTGAGGTTATCGATCCAGACGGGCACGAGATCGATATCGGGGCGAGCCTGGGCAAGATGGAAAAGCCCGCTCTTGAACGGTTGCAGCGGCTGATCGGTCAGGTTGCGGGTGCCTTCCGGAAACAGGATCAGCGAGGAGCCTGCATCCAGCGCCTGCGTCATCTGCGTGACCGGATCCTCCTTGCGCGCTTCGCGATCGCGCTCGATCAGCACGGCGTTGAAGACATCCCGGCCGATGAAGCTGTTCAGCGGGGATTTCAGCCAATAATCCGCGCCAGCCACCGGGCGAGCGCGTCGGCGCAATCGTGGCGGCAGGACAGTCCAGATCAGGATGAAATCGCCATGGCTGGAGTGATTGGCGAAATAGACGCAGCGGCGGGTGTTCATGCCGCTCTCGGGCCAGATCGCCCGCACTGCGGTGATGGCGCGCGCAAAGAGCACGATCGCCACCGAGACCGGCTTTGCCAGCCACTCGATCGGCGTGCCCATCCCTTTTCCCGAAAAACCCTTCCGCAATGCCTCCATGACATAAGAGATAGGCGCGTTTCCTCGCCCCCGATAGTGTGCCGGCCAGGCTTATCCACAACCCTCACAACCATAAAGAAAGCCCGGCGCAACTTGTGTCGCGCCGGGCTTTCGGACTGGCTCTTGGGAGGAGCGAACTCTGTGGCTGCCGCCCTTCTTCCGGGCGGACAGGCTCAATCGACGTTGAACACCAGCGGCTTTGCCTGGCGGATCGCCTGATGTGCCGTCAGCTTGGCAAGAACGTCATCGCTGATCGGGCCGTCGACATAGAGAAGCGCGATGGCATCACCGCCCTGCTTGTCGCGTCCGAGCTGGAAGTTCGCGATGTTGACGCCGGCGGAGCCGAGCGTCGTGCCGATGAAGCCGATCATGCCGGGAACGTCGGTATTGGCGATATAGACCATGTGGTTGCCGACATCGGCGTCGAGATTGATGCCCTTGATCTGGATGAAGCGCGGCTTGCCGTCCGAGAAGACGGTACCGGCGACGGAACGCGTCATGCTGTCGGTGGTGACGGTCAGCTTGATATAGCCGTCATAAACACCGGTCTTGTCGCGCTTGACTTCGGCAAGCACGATTCCCTTTTCCTTGATCATGATCGGAGCCGAAACCATGTTCACATCGGCAACCTGATTGCGGATCAGGCCGGCGAGCAGCGCGCTCGTCAGAGCCTTGGTGTTCATGTTGGCGGTGACGCCGTCATAGAGGATCTCGATTTCCTTGATCGGATCGTCCGTGACCTGGCCGACGAAAGCGCCGAGAACATCGGCAAGCTTGATGAACGGCTTCAGGATGGGCGCTTCTTCAGCCGTGATCGAGGGCATGTTGATGGCGTTGGAGACGGCACCCTTCATCAGGTAATCCGACATCTGTTCCGCAACCTGCAGAGCAACATTTTCCTGGGCTTCAGTCGTGGAAGCACCGAGATGCGGCGTGCAGACGACATTCGGCAGGCCGAAGAGCGGGCTTTCCTTGGCCGGCTCGACTTCGAAAACGTCGAAAGCGGCACCGGCGACGTGGCCGGACTTGATCGCGGCGGCAAGGGCTGCCTCATCAACGAGACCGCCGCGGGCACAGTTGATGATGCGCACACCCTGTTTCATCTTGGCGATGGCCGAGGCGTCGATAATGTTGCGGGTCTTGTCGGTCAGCGGCACATGCAGCGTGATGAAGTCGGCGCCGGCGAAGAGCTCATCGAGCTCGACCTTGGTCACGCCCATTTCCTCGGCGCGCTCCTTCGACAGGAAGGGGTCGTAGGCCAGGACATGCATCTTCAGGCCGAGGGCGCGGGCAATCACGATGGAGCCGATATTGCCGGCGCCGATGATGCCGAGCGTCTTGCCGGTGATTTCGACGCCCATGAACTTCGACTTTTCCCACTTGCCGGCCTGTGTCGAGGCATCTGCGGCCGGAAGCTGCCGGGCAACGGCAAACATCAGCGCGATGGCGTGTTCCGCGGTCGTGATCGAATTGCCGAACGGCGTGTTCATGACGATGATACCGCGGCGCGAGGCGGCCGGGATATCGACATTGTCAACGCCGATACCGGCGCGGCCGACGACCTTCAGGTTCTTGGCCGCCGCGATGATCTTTTCCGTCACCTTGGTGGCGGAACGGATGGCAAGACCATCGTAATTGCCGATGATTTCGAAAAGCTTGTCCTTATCCTTGCCAAGCTGCGGCTGGAAATCGACTTCGACGCCGCGATCGCGGAAAATCTGGACTGCGGTTTCCGACAGTTCGTCGGATACGAGAACGCGAGGTGCCATGGAGGCCTCCCTGAAAAGTCAGCTAAGACGAGCAATCCCACGAAATGCGAAACGGCTTTCCGGTCGGAATTGCATGAAAATAATGAGAATTCGGAATGCTGGGCTCCGCCTCACCGGCGGAGCCATAAACGCTTCAAACCTCAGGCAGCAGCCTGGGAGAGCGTCGCCTTCTGCGTTTCGAAAGCCCAGGCGAGCCAGGGCATCAGCTTCTGCATGTCGGAAGCTTCGATCGTCGCACCGGCCCAGATGCGCAGGCCCGACGGCGCGTCGCGGTAATGACCGACGTCATAGGCGACGCCTTCCTTCTCAAGCAGCGCAACCAGGCCCTTGGCGAAATTCGCCTGACCATCGGCATCGAGAGCGACGACATCCTTGTCGACGATCTTCAAGCAGACGGAAGTGTTGGATGCTGTCTCGGCCTTGACGGCGAGATTGGCGATCCAGTCGTTGGCGGCAACGAAATCGTGGATGACCTTGGCGTTGGCATCGGCGCGGGCAATCAGCGCCTTCAGGCCGCCGAGATCCTTGGCCCAGAGCAGCGCGTCGATATAGTCTTCGACACAGAGCATCGAAGGCGTGTTGATCGTCTCACCGGTGAAGATGCCTTCGATCAGCTTGCCGCCGCCGGTCATGCGGAAAATCTTCGGCAGCGGCCAGGCCGGCTGATAGGTCGTCAGGCGCTCGACGGCGCGCGGCGACAGGATGATGACGCCATGGGCGCCCTCGCCGCCCAGAACCTTCTGCCAGGAGAAGGTGACGACATCGAGCTTGGCAAAATCGAGGTTCTGAGCGAAGGCGGCCGAGGTGGCGTCGCAGATCGTCAGGCCTTTGCGGTCGGCGGGGATGAAATCGCCGTTCGGAACACGAACACCGGAGGTGGTACCGTTCCAGGTGAAGACCACGTCGCGATCGAAATCGACAGCGGAAAGATCGGGCAGCTCGCCGTAACCGGCTTCGAGCTTGCGGACGTCCTTTAGCTTCAGCTGCTTGACGACGTCGGTCACCCAGCCGGCACCGAAGCTTTCCCAGGCGAGCATGTCGACGCCGCGTTCGCCGAGCAGCGACCAGAGCGCCATCTCGACGGCACCGGTGTCGGAAGCGGGAACGATGCCGATGCGGTAATCCGCCGGCACTTCCAAAATTTCGCGAGTGAGATCAATGGCCTGCTTCAGCTTTGCCTTGCCGACTTTCGCACGGTGCGAACGGCCAAGAGCCGCGTCGGAAAGAGCGTTAAGCGTCCAACCGGGACGCTTCGAGCATGGACCAGAAGAGAAATGGGTATTATTCGGACGGATGTCCGGCTTGGCGAGCTTAGTCATGATGCTATCCTCTCAGATAGAAAGCCCTTCGTTGGGGAAGGGTGTCCCGCCGCCGGATATATTGGAAGCCGCCCGCAAGCGCAATAGTAAAAATTACGGATGGCACTGCCTCACAAAGTCGTGCAGAAAGTGTGATGACATGCAAGTTACGCGCAATGGAAATAAGCCAAATTTGGCTCCATAAAAGCTGGATTCCGTGCAGACGCGCAATCATATAAGACGGTGCGCGCGCCAATTTTGCGCCGATAGAAATAACAAGTGTGCCCTATGTCCCTAACTGCACTCGCCGAAAACCCTTTGATGCCCGTACAGGCCATGCCGGTCTATTTGATCAATATCGATCGCGCGGCAGAGCGGCTGGCCGAGATCCAGCGGCAAAGCGAGGAATTCGGCTTCCGATTCGAACGCATCGATGGCATCGATGGCGCGCTCGTCCCGCGCGACCAATGGATCGATGTCGACCATGTCCGTTTCCAGCGCCGACATGGCCGGACCATTCTGCCCGGCGAATACGGCTGCTACCGCAGTCACTTGACGGCTCTGCGCCAGTTTCTGGCAAATGGCGGCGAAATAGCCATCATCATCGAAGACGATGTCGCCTTGGATGCCGAGTTTCTGGCGCGTGCCGCGGCAGCCAGGGAAGCCGCGCCAGCCGCCGATCTCATCAAGCTTGTCAATCACCGTTGGAATGGCTTTCGCGCCATGGCGCGCAGCCTCAAGGGAGATATCGTCGGGCGTTGCCTGTTCGGTCCACAGGGTTCCACCGCCTGCTATCTCGTCACGCGCCGCGGCGCCGAGAAGATCGTGAAATCGCTCTCCGTGATGTCGCTGCCCTGGGATGTGGCCGTCGAGCGCGGCTGGGACATGCATATATCCATCGTCAGCACGCGCGCGAATATTGCCGGTTTCAGCCGGCTGCAGAGAACGACCATGATCGGCTGGCGCCGCGATTATCGAGCAGCCAAATCTTCTGCCCTGCGGCGTTTTCCAGCGCACATTTTTCGAACCTTGGATTTCTTTCGCCGCATCGCCTATGTGCTGACGACGCCATAGGCGATGAGCCTTACCAGGTGGTGATCCGCAGGCCGACACGAATTTCGTGACGCGACAATGCCCCGTCGCGGCCTGTGGTGGCGCTGGCCGCAGAATCGCCAAACATGTCGCCGCCGGCGATATGGGAGAAGCGATAGCCGAGATCGACCTTGACGTTCGGCGCGACTTCATAGGCGACACCCGCCATCAAGGCATAGGTCATGCGCCAGTCACTTTCGCCAGGATATCGAGCACTGACCGACGCAGCACCGCCGCAACCCGATGCCCCATCAAGACAGGAGCCGGTGACATTGACGCTGTTCCAGGAAACCCGCGTGGCGCCAAGACCGGCGCCGACATAGGGCGTGAAACCCGCGAGCGTCCCGAGATCGACATAGCCGTTGACCATGAGGCTGCCAGCCCTGAAGGAGGAACGGGCCTTCGTGGAGCATCCCGTGCCGCCGGCCCCGCCGGAACAAGGCGAATCGCTCGAAATGCGGCCATTGAAGTCGCCGCTGAAGAAATCGCCTGACACGTCGGCGCGAAACAGATCGTTGAATTGGTAGCCGATACCGAGGCCGCCGGAGAAATCCCCACCGAAACGGGTGGAATCAAAGCTGCTCGAACTGTAATCGCCACCCGCAGGATCATAGGCACGAAGTCTCGTATCCGTGCGGCTGGCGTTGACTGCATAGCCTACATCGCCGCGCACATACCATCCCCTGGCATCCTTGACGCTGACCTCCGGCATCTTGAGTTCCGGTGGTGCCGCATCGGCCGCAAAGGCAATGCCCGCCGATGCGCCTGCCATCGCTGCGGCCAGCGCCAAAGCGTCAAAACGGATCATTACCCCTCGCCTTCCATCCTCGGGCCGACGCCCGTGCGTCGAATCGGCTGGCCTGTGCTTCCTCGCAATATCCTCAAAAGAGGATCCAATGCAGGAAGGCGGCCATTCTCATTTCATTAACCATAGGGAATTCATGGTTAATGAAGCTTTAAAACAGCGCGGAATTGCTTAACGGAATGGGAAAAAGAAAAAGCCGCCCGGAAGAAACCGGACGGCTTTTTAATAACGTGGATTGGATATTGCTTACTTGTAGACCGACGGCTGAACCGGGATATCGGCCGGCGGCATGTAGCTTGCGGTCTGGCAGCCGCCGAAGGTGTAGCGGGCACCGATGCGGGCTTCGTGCAGGTTCAGACCCTTGTCGTAGCCGGGGCCGCCATTCTCGTTGTAGCCGAACATGTCGCCGCCCTGAACGTGACGGTAGCGATAGCCAACATCCGCCTTGAGATTGCAGCTCAGGTCGATGGATGTACCGGCCATCAGCGCATAGGTGAAGCGCCAGCTGCCGCGGCCGTTATGCGTGACGGACCCGTCGCAGGAATCCGGGTTGGCGTCCGAGCACGACGTGTTCTTCAGATTGCTCCACTTGACATAGGTGCCGCCGAGACCGCCACCGACATAGGGGGTGAAGATGCCGTAAGTGCCGAGATCGACATAAGCGTTGGCAAGCAAGCTATAGGCCGTCAGCGAAGCGAGATCGCGAGAGGTCGCCGCGGTCGGAGTAAAGCCCGGGCCGCAGGCGCCGCAATCGCCCTTCGTGGAGCCCTTGAAGTCGGACTTGAAGAGATAGTCGAGCGTCAAATCCGTGCGCAGATAGTTGTTGATCTGGTAACCGACACCGCCGCCGAGCGTGACATTGCCGTCCAGCTTCGCACGATCGAAATCGACCAGGCTGGAATTGGAGCCCTGGAAGTAGTTGGCGCCGCGCAGGTTCGTGAAGGCATAGCCGACATCGCCGCGCAGATACCAGCCGCTGGATTGGGCGACGGTCACTTCCGGCGCCGGCTGAACCGGTTCCGGTGTATAGAGATCAGCAGAAAAGGCCGACGTGCCAACAAGCAAAGTGGCAAGTGCCCCTATCAGGGTTTTCATCATGGCTTTGGCTCCAAATTTCTTGCCCTTGGCACAGCAAATGCTTGCCAATTGAAAAGACATGACAGGCATGATGATGAAAAGGAGTTAAAACCTGATTAACTACGAATATTTACCCTGTTTATTCAGAAATTATACTTTATTTCACATATTAGAGAATATTGATTCTCTAAATAAAGAGAATGGGATACGACTACCCGCTTCCTCTATTTCCTCACAGGAACGCAGTGTCCGGGCACAAAGCGAGGTCCGGCCCCTCTAAACCAATTGGCAAGAAACGAACCATTACAGTGCTTCGGCCGGGAGATAACTCAGGAGGAAGTCGCTGACTTACCGTCGAACAATATGGGCCAGCCTGGGCCTTGCTCTTATCTTCTTGAGCTCCGTCACACTGGCAGGCGCGATGCCGGTTAACCCGGCAGCAGCCACGGCCACTGCTTGGAACAAGGGGCGCGAGACGGGCTTGCCGATCCCGCGCTACGTTTCGCTCCGAGCTCATAAGGCGCGCATGCGCGTCGGGCCTTCGACGATCTATGCCACGAAATGGATCTATATGAAGCCGGGTCTTCCCTTGGAAATCATCGATGAATACGGCCATTGGCGACAGGTCCGCGATGATACCGGAGTGACCGGCTGGATGCACAGCGCCCTGCTCTCCGGAACACGGACGGCCGTAGTCGCGCCCTGGCTGACGAAGAATGCCATGCTGCGCACCGATCCGAATCCCGCCGCCAAGGCAATCGCGGAGCTGCAGCCGCGCGTACTGGTCTCGCTGCAATCCTGCACCGGAACCTGGTGTCGTGTTTCGGTCAGGGAGCATTCCGCCAGAGGCTATGTCAGGCAGGACAAGCTTTGGGGCGCCTATCCCGGAGAAATGTTCCAGTAGGCCGACCATCATGCCGAGACTGAAAATATTATGGCCGCCTCGACGAGGCGGCCATAGTATTATTCCGGAATTACTTCTTTCGCTTGCTCAGGCGGCCGAACGCACATTCGAGATCACGTCGATCAGTCCGCCGACGATACGTTCGATCTGGCCGCGATCGTCGCCTTCCGCCATGACGCGGATCAGGGGCTCGGTGCCGGAAGGGCGGATCACCAGACGGCCGTTGCGGGAAAGCTCGCTTTCCGCATCGGCAATTGCCTGGCGCACCTGAATGTCCTCCAGTGGCTTGCCGCCGGAAATGCGGACATTGCGCAGCAGCTGCGGTACCGGTTCGAAACGGCGACAGACTTCACTGACCGGCTTGCCCGTGCGCTTCACCGCAGCCAGGATCTGGAGCGCAGCCACGAGGCCGTCGCCCGTCGTGCCATAGTCGGACAATACGATGTGTCCGGACTGCTCGCCGCCGACATTGTAATTGTGCTGACGCATATGCTCGACGACATAGCGGTCGCCGACGGCCGTGCGCGCAAGCGACATGCCGCGATCGTCCAGGAAGCGCTCGAGGCCGAGATTGGACATCACGGTTGCGACAATACCATTGCCGCGCAGCGTCTGGCTCTCGGCCCAGCTTTCGGCAATGACGGCCATCAACTGGTCGCCATCGATGATCGTGCCGTTTTCATCGACGATGATGACACGGTCGGCATCCCCATCCAGCGCGATACCAATATCGGCGCGGACTTCGTCCACTTTTTTCTGCAGGGCAACGGGGCTGGTGGAGCCGCAGTTCAGATTGATATTCGTGCCGTTCGGCTCATTACCGATGGTGACGACGTCGGCGCCGAGCTCCCACAGAGCGGCCGGAGCGACCTTGTAGGCGGCGCCATTAGCGCAATCGATGGCGATCCGCAGACCCTGCAGCGTCACATCGCGCGGCAGCGTGCGCTTGGCATGTTCGATATAGCGGTCATGCACGCCATCGATACGCTTGGCGCGACCGATATTCTCCGACTTGGCAAGATGCTCCGACATGTCCTTGTCGAGCATCTCCTCGATTCTCATTTCCAGATCGTCGGAGAGCTTGTAGCCATCCGGGCCGAAAAGCTTGATGCCGTTATCCTCGTAGGGATTGTGCGAGGCAGAGATCATCACGCCGATATCGGCGCGCAGCGAGCGCGTCAGCATGGCGACAGCGGGTGTCGGGATAGGGCCGAGAACGAAGGCATCGACACCGGCCGCGGTAAATCCAGCCACCATGGCGTTTTCCAGCATATAGCCGGAAAGGCGCGTGTCCTTGCCGATAACGACGCGATGGCGATGGCTGCCTCGATGGAAGATCGTGCCGGCAGCGATACCTACGCGCATGGCAAGATCCGGCGTCATCGGATAGATATTGGATTGACCGCGAATTCCGTCAGTTCCGAAATAACGACGTTTCATATGCACTCCTGTCGTTGCCGCGTCCTCATCGGGACTGCAGCGGCATCGATATCGCCGCCCCAAAGCAAGCGACACTGCAAACATCGATGCTTGTGGCTCATGCCACAGATTGTAAAATTCGGCACTTAAATTACCGAGAACGCCTATTACAACGCGTTACCATTAATAAGCACTAAAAAACCGTACCAGGTCGAGACCCACAATAGTCCAATTCACAGCCTACTGCCTCCGCATTACTTTGCCCCACCCGCCAGTTGCCACAAGGGCTGTTCAACATCAGAAGCGTTACGTCCTTCTGCTCTCTCCTAAACAAAAGGCCAGTCACCTGAAACAGGTGGCTGGCCTCTCAACGAGATTGAACGCCTCGCGCCTTTAGCGCGGCTGTGGTTCGAAACCGCCTTCGGGTTCATCGCCCTTGGCACCGAGTGAACCGTCCTTCTTGGCGCCGGTCTTCGGCACGGCCGAACCACGGCTCGGCGGCGTATCGTCACCGAGGTCGCGCGCCGGCTTTTCGCCGCGGATCAGCGCCTTGATTTCCTCGCCGGTCAAGGTCTCGTATTCGAGCAGGCCTTCCGCCAGTGCGACGAACTCGTCGTGCTTGGAGGTGAGGATATCCTTGGCCTGCTGATAGGCTTGGTCGATCAGACGGCGAACCTCGTTATCGATCTTCTGAGCCGTTGCTTCCGAAACGTTCTTGGATTGCGAAACGGAGTGGCCGAGGAAGACTTCCTGCTGGTTCTCGCCATAGGCGACCTGGCCGAGCTCGTCGGAGAAACCCCACTGCGTGACCATAGCACGGGCAAGCTTGGTCGCCTGCTCGATATCGGAGGATGCGCCGGAGGTGATGTTCTCCTTGCCGAAGGTCAGCTCCTCGGCAACGCGGCCGCCCATCATGATGCAGAGGCGCGACACCATCCACTTGTAGCTCATCGAGTAGCGGTCGCCCTCGGGGAGCTGCATGACCATGCCAAGCGCACGGCCGCGCGGAATGATCGTCGCCTTGTGCAGCGGATCTGCCACAGCGACATTGAGCGCCGTGATCGCATGGCCGGCTTCATGATAGGCGGTGAGCTTCTTTTCCGCCTCGGTCATGGCCGAAGAGCGGCGCTCGGCGCCCATCATGATCTTGTCCTTGGCGTCTTCGAATTCCTGCATCGTCACCAGTCGCTTGTTGCGGCGGGCGGCCATGAGGGCAGCTTCGTTGACGAGGTTCATCAGATCCGCACCGGAGAAGCCGGGCGTACCGCGGGCAAGCGTCTTGAGATCGACATTCGGAGCCAGCGGCACGTTGCGGGCGTGAACCTTGAGGATGCGCTCGCGGCCGACGATATCCGGGTTCGGCACCACAACCTGACGGTCGAAACGGCCCGGACGCAGCAGCGCGGGGTCGAGAACGTCGGGACGGTTGGTCGCGGCGATCAGGATGATGCCCTCATTGGCTTCAAAGCCGTCCATCTCGACCAACAGCTGGTTGAGCGTTTGTTCGCGTTCGTCGTTGCCACCGCCGAGACCGGCACCACGATGACGGCCGACGGCATCGATTTCGTCGATGAAGATGATGCAAGGCGCATTCTTCTTGGCCTGCTCGAACATGTCACGGACACGGCTTGCACCGACGCCGACGAACATCTCGACGAAATCGGAACCGGAAATGGTGAAGAACGGCACGTTGGCTTCGCCGGCGATGGCGCGCGCCAAAAGCGTCTTACCGGTACCGGGAGGCCCGACGAGCAGAACGCCGCGCGGAATACGACCGCCGAGGCGCTGGAACTTCTGCGGATCGCGCAGAAATTCGACGATTTCTTCCAAGTCCTGCTTGGCTTCGTCGACACCGGCGACGTCATCGAAGGTGACGCGGCCATGCGCCTCCGTCAGAAGCTTTGCCTTCGACTTGCCAAATCCCATGGCCCCGCGCGAGCCGCCCTGCATCTGCCGCATGAAGAATAGCCAGACGCCGAGGATCAGGAGCATCGGCAGCAGCGTGCCGAGATAACTCAGGAAGCTCGAGGAGCCATCCGATTCCGGACGGCCGACGATGTTGACATTCTTGCTTTGCAGGCGCTCAAGCAGGCTGTCATCCACGACCGGAGCATAGGTCTGGAAGGGCGTGCCGTTTTCGACATAGCTGCCGACAACGCGGTTGCCCGTGACGGTCACGTCACGAACACGACCGGAATCAACTTCCCGGAGGAACTGCGAATACGGTATTTCCCTGGAGCCTGTTTGTGCCGGCGCGTTCTGAAACATGCTGAACAGGGCAATCAACAGCAGAGCTATGATTGCCCACAGAGCGAAATTACGAAAATTAGGGTTCATCGAACTCCCCAGCACTGAAACTTCCGCCGCTTGAGCGACGGCATTACTTGATCCCTAACATAGGGTTGCGCCAAGCCCTTGCCAAGGCAAACCGCATCGCCGCATGTTTTTTCCGTCTATAGGACCGAAAGCGGCAGCCGCATATAGGCTTCGCGGCCAAAAGCCGCAGAAAGGCGATTGGCGAATGTGAGGTCAAATCGTGTCAAAAAGCGGTCGAAAGGCGCAAGATAGGGCACAACCGTCACCGCTGCCGCCTTTGCCTCCCCTTCCGTCGCCGCGAACGGCATCGCCGCCCGGGCGCGCAGCACCACGCCTTTCGGCACAGTCGCCGGAAAAATCACCATATTTTCCGTGCCTGCTGCGATGATCCGAACCGGGGCCTTGCCCGAATTGCTGATCTCGAAACGACCGTCCCAAATGCCTTTCGCGCCCGGCAACAGCGTCAGCGGCGCGATATTGCGGCTTTCCCGCATAAGATAGAGTCCGTCGCGCCTGAGGTCGAAGACCACGCCGCCGGCCGTACGTCGACCGGGGCTGGCACCGTTCACAAATTCGAGAACGCGCTCCATTTGCACATGTCCAGGCGCATACGCCTTGCCGCCGAAGACGGCGGCAAGATAGGAAAGCGCATAGGCGACAGCTGCCCGATCCGCCGAAAGTCCGGCTCGATCGATGATACAAAACGCCTGTGCGTGAATTGTGACCCAATCATCGAGCCATGCAGCCGCTCTCTTGGAAAGAGCTGCGCGATCGGCGCCGCCATCCACAGGCACACCTGCCATCGGCTCCGCTTGGAGATCTCTACGCGTACGCACACGCTCGTATTTTATATCCTCATTGCTTGGGTCGTCGAACCAGGATAGGCCATGCGTCTTGAGAAAAGCCCTGATATGCGCCCGCCGACAGGCGAGAAACGGCCTGACGATCCAGATGCGCCGATCGAACAAGACCGCATCGGCAATGCCTGTGCCATGACCGCCCTGCCCGCGGCGCGCGCTACGCATCGCCATCGTCTCGCGCTGATCATCATGCGTATGGGCGGTTACGATCACATTGGCCGAAACATCGGAGGCCAGGTCTGCGAGCAATCCGTAGCGCGCTTCGCGCGCAGCCGCCATGATGCCGGTCTCGGGCTTTTCCCCCTCCCAGCGGCGGACGAAATGCGAAATGCCGCGCGAAGCACAGAATGCCGCGACCTCGCGCGCCTCATCTGCTGCTGCGGCGCGCAGACCATGATCGATGGTCGCAGCGCTCAGAGTAATATCTTTGTGAGGATGAGATTTCAGCCGCTCGGCAAGGGCAATCAGAAGCCCGGTGGAATCACTGCCGCCGGAAACGGCGACCAGAACATGAGCAGGCTTCGAGAGAGAATGAAGAAAATCCGCCGCGGCGGCTTCGGGCATCAGGACTGTGGCACCGCCGGTCACAGCGTCAATGGGCATGGCAATCAGCAGGCAAGCCGCTTCTCTTCGCTGGCAACCTTGCCGGTCACAGCCTTGGAGGCCTTGGGATAACGCTTGGTCACTTCGCGAAGCGTGGCGCAGGCCGTATCCTTGTTGTCGAGCGCCGCAAGCGACATGCCGAGCTTCAGCAGCATTTCGGGCGCCTTTTCTGAGGTGCTATATTTCTGATGCGCATTCAGAAACGTTTTGGCGGCCTCGTTATACTTGCCTTGCGAATAAAGCGCTTCGCCGAGCCAGAAATTCGCATCCGCAGCCCGGGAGCTGCTCGGGTAGCTGTCGAGATACTGACGGAACTCCTGTTCGGCGACGCTATAGTCGCCGGACAGGACATGGCCGTAGGCAGCCTTGTATTGGTCGTTCTCGCTGCCGAGCGAAGCCGTCTGCGAGCCGGAGCCCGCGCTTGGCGGCGCGCCCGAACCATTGTTGGCCCCCGTCATCGAGGAACCGATCTGGTCGCCGCTCTGGTCGAACTGTATAGAGCCAAGCTGGCTCGGCGGCTTGCCACCGCCGGCGCCGCGCGGCGCGGCGCTGCCGTTCTGCGAATCGGTAATGACGCCGGCAATATCGTCCTGCTGGCCGCCGCTCTGGGCAGGCACATCGGCCTCGCTCTTCTTCATCGTCCCACCGGCAGCCGGCGCGGCACCGCCGCCGCGCTTTTCAAGCTGCTGGAAGCGGAATTCATTGTCTTCCTGCGCCTTGCGGATCGTCTCCTGCATCTGCAACAGCTGATAGCTCATTTCCTCGACACGGCCATTCAGCTGGCGCATCTGGTCCTCAAGCTGTTGCAGGCGAACTTCGGCATCGCTGTTTTGAACGTTGATGACCGGTGCCTGGCCGTATTGTGCTTGTCTTTGGGAATTGCCGGAAGCCGATTGCGCGGAAGCCTCGCGGCCCCCGAGATGGATTCCGAACAACGACAAGGCAGAAGCATCGCGTTCGCTACCCACGACGGCAGCGAGACAAAGCATGCTCGCCACGACAAGTTTTTTCATATGGATCTTCCTGTCCTATTGATTCTTCGGGCCGGAGGGCTCGAACAGGAGATTTTTACAATTGCTCTCAAAAAGCAACGGAGTTCGGCCAAAGTGTGGTCAAAAAAGTAAAGGCGACCAGGAGGCCGCCTTTTGCATTTCGATCGGTCTTTCTTCGTCTATCAGGAGCCGGCGCCGTTGAGCACGGTGACAGCGCGGCGGTTCTGCGACCAGCAGGATTCGTTGTCGCAGGTAGCGACCGGACGCTCCTTGCCGTAGGAGATCGTCTTCATGCGGTTCGCGGGAACACCGCGCGAAGCGAGGTAGTTTTTCGCCGCTGCTGCGCGACGTGCGCCAAGAGCAAGGTTGTACTCGCGCGTGCCGGTCTCGTCGGCATGACCTTCGACCGTGATGGAGTAGTTCGGATAACGGGCGAGCCACTGGGCCTGACGATCAAGTGTCTGGGCAGCTTCGGAGCTGATGGAGGAGCTATCGACAACGAAGAAAACGCGGTCGCCGACATTGACCGTGAAGTCCTGCGGCGAGCCCGGAGTAGCATTGCCGGCACCGTTCAGGCCAAGACCGTTGGCATCGTTCGGCAGACCCTTCTTGGAAGCGCAGCCAGCCAAAGAAAGGCCGACGAAAAGCGCGATCATGATCGGGTTGCGTGCGAGGTTTTGCATGTGGCCAACGGCCTGGGTTGCGGTACGGCTCATGGCCGGTCTCTCCTATAAGTCTCTATCAGGGTTGCCAGACTGTAACCGGGTTCGGTTAATCCGATTCCAACAAGTATGGTTAATGATGTCCTAAAATTGTCGCCAAACGGTCCAGTCACAGGACTTTGCGGCGATAAAGTGGCGAGCCCTTTATTACTCGAGAAGCGGCGACCATGCCGGATCCGAAGCGAAGCCCGGCGTCGGGATCTTCTGTTCGTTATAACCGGTCAGGTCAATCGAATAAATTTGCGGCCCGCTTGCGCCGGACGGCGCGCGGAAGAACATGATGACGCGGCCGTTCGGCGCCCAGGTCGGCCCCTCGCTGTAAGAGCCGGAGGTCAGGATTCTCTCGCCGGAACCGTCCGGCTTCATGACACCGATGGAAAAATTGCCGCCGGCACGCTTGGTGAAGGCGATGAGATCGCCGCGCGGAGACCAGACCGGCGTGGAATAAGAGCCATTGCCGAACGAGATGCGACGCTGGTTTGAACCGTCGGCATTCATGACATAGATCTGCGGCTGGCCGCCGCGGTCGCTTTCGAAGGCGACCTGCGTGCCGTCGGGCGAATAGGACGGCGAGGTATCGATCGCGGCCGTCGACGTCAGGCGTGTCGTGGTGCGCGAGCGCAGGTCCATCGTATAGATATTGGCATTGCCTTCCTGCTGAAGGCTCATGATCACACGCTGCCCGTCCGGCGAGAAGCGCGGCGAGAAGGTCATGCCCGGGAAGTTGCCGACCAGTTCGCGCTGGCCCGTCTGCAGCTGCAGCAGATAGACGCGCGGCTGCTGGTTGGCGAAGGACATATAGGTCACTTCCTGGCGATTGGGCGAGAAGCGCGGCGTCAGCACGAGGTCGCTACCGTCGGTCAGCATGCGCACATTGGCGCCGTCCTGATCCATGATGCCGAGCTGCGTCTTGCGGGCCGTCTTCGGGCCGCTTTCGGCGACGAAAACGACGCGGGTATCGAAATAACCCTTTTCGCCGGTGATCTTCTGATAGATCGCATCGGCGATGATATGCGCGACACGGCGCCAGTTATCCGGCTGGGCGAAGAACTGCTGGCCGATCATCTGGCTGTTGCCGAACGTGTCCCAGAGGCGGAATTCGGCGCGAAGGCGGCCGCCTTCCTGCGTGACGCGGCCGGTCACGAGAGCCTGCGCGTTGATCGAAGTCCAGTCCTGGAAGCGCGGGGCCGAATCCGGATTGGTGATCTTCTCGATGAAGGCCTGCTTGTTGATCGGAGCGAACAGTCCGGAGCGCTGCAGGTCGGCGGCGATCACGCTCGAGATCTGCGGGCCGAGCGTATCGTTCGACAGAAGGTCTGTGATAGCGATCGGCATGGGCTGGACGTTGCCCTTGTTGATGTTGAGCTCGACCACGGCATAGGCCGGAGTGGATGCCACAGCCATCAGGCCTGCTAGCACCAGCAGGAGACGAACGAGGGAGTTTCTGATCATATGTATCAAGCCTTTCAGCATTAATTCGTCAGAGAGCCGGTTCGAAGTTGAGGGTGACTTCTTTCCAGTCGTCATAGTGATCTGTTGGCAGATTCTTGAACGGGACAGCCCGGAGCACGGCTCGCATCGCGCTTGCCGCGATGGCTTGCTGTGTCGCCTTGGGACCGCCGGTTACGGTAACCTTTGGCTCGCCCACGATTTCTCCGCTTCGGCTGAGCTTGAGATGCATATGGACGCGGACATGCTTCGCTCCCTCCAGGCCGGGAGCGACGTTCCAGTTTCTCGCGACGGCGTAGCGGATACTGTCCCTGGTCGAATTTTCATGCGGCTGCGTAGGGCTTGCAGCCTGCACTGACATGGAACTAGCCAACATCATCCCCGAAGCCGCAAGCAAGCTCATGCCGAGACGGGGACATTGGTTCGTCAAAAGCCGCGCTCCCCGCATCACATCCCCAGATCCGCTGCGCTGAAGTTGACGACGACTTCCTGCCAGTCTTCATATTTGTCCGCCGGAAGAATCGTCATGAACTCCGATTGCGCGCGAAGAACCGCGCGTACAGCGGCAGATTGCATGGCACCTTGTGTCGAAGCCGGTCCGCCGTTCGTCGTGGCTTCCGGCTGACCGACGATCTGTCCGGATTTGTCGAGCTTGAAGTGCACCTTGATTCGCACGTCGCCAGCGCCTTCAAGGCCGGGTGGGAGGTTCCAGTATTTCTGGATCAGATCGCGCAAACCGTCCTGCTGGCTCTGGCTGAGCTTTCCGGCGCCAAGCGACTTCTTGCCGCCAAGCGAAGCGACCTGGGTATCGGCGCCTGCGGAAGCCTGCTGCGATGAGCGCTTCGCGCCGCCTTTCGACGAGGTGTTGTTGAGAAGATCGTTGATTTGATCGGCGAGACCATCGTCAAGGCCCTTGCTGGAGGCCTTTGGAGTCTGGCGCTTCTTGTCGGCGTCCTTCTTGCCGTCGTCTGCCGAGGTGGTCTTGCTTGTGCTCTGCGTCGTCGTCTTGTCCGTCGGCTTGGCGTCGGCGACCTTCACGTCCGGCTTCGGCGTCGGCTTTACTTCCGGCTTCGGCTCGGCAGCCTTCGGCGGCGTCGGCTGCGGCTTCACATCCGGCACGGGGACGTTGTTCGGCAGCTGAATTTCGGCTTGTTCCGTCGGCTGCGGCGTCGGCGGGGTCGGCGTTGCGTCGGCCTTCGGGGCCGGCGGCGTGGGATCGGGCTTCGGCGTCGGCACTACATCCGGCTTCTGCTGCGGAATGGCGGCCACTTCCTTGGGCGCGGCTTCGGTATCCTTCTGTTCGATCGTCTTGACGTCGTTCGGCTTCGGATCGTCCTGCGGAACGGGCGCATCCACCTTCTTCGGCGCCAGGGCCGCAGTCTCGCTCTCCGGCCTTTGCGTCGGCACGACCGGGTTCTTGATGTCGACTTTGTTCTCGCCGGTATTCTGGGCGTTGGCGACCTGATCCTGCTTGGTCGTCGGCTTGCGTGCGGCGTGATCCGTCACCGGCGCCTTCTTTTCGCCCTGCTGCAGCTGATCCGCCGTCACGATATCGACATCCATCGCCGTGCTTTCCGGCGTCTCAAGCGGCGCCGGCGCACTCAGCGTCACCATGGCGCCGATCAGCACCAGGATGTGAATGACAGCAGAGGTAGCAAGACTGCGCTTCATGTCGGCTCGTCAGTGGTCCGTTATCTGCTGCGTAACCAGGCCGATATTCTTGTAACCGGCTTCCTGGATACGCGACATGACGTCGGCGATCACGCCGTAAGGCGCCTTGCCGTCGCCACGCACGAAAATGCGTTCGTTGTAGCCCGTGGTCGCGATCGCCTGCAGCTTGGCGGCGATTTCGGCGACGTCGATCTGCGTTTCCTGCAGGAACACCTGGCCATCTGCCTTGATCGAGATGGTGATCGGCTGGGTCTGGGCGTTCAGCGCGCCCGCCTGCGTTTGCGGCAGGTCGATCGGCACGCCAGACGTCATCATCGGCGCCGCCACCATGAAGATGATCAGCAGCACAAGCATGACGTCGACCAGCGGCGTCACGTTGATATCGGCGATCGGGCCGCCCCGGCCTCCGCCGCGACGACCGCCCCGGCGGCCACCGCCGCCACCCTTGCCTCCAACAGACATTGCCATGTGAATTACTCCGGTTCTGTCCGCTACTTACTGCGCTGCCTGGCGCGGCTGCAGCTTCTCATCGATCTGGCGCGAAAGGATGGCGGAGAATTCATCCGCGAAACCTTCCATGCGACCAGAGAGCTTGCCGGCATCGGCCGAGAACTTGTTGTAGGCGATAACCGCGGGAATAGCGGCAACCAGGCCGATGGCGGTCGCGAGCAGCGCTTCGGCGATACCGGGCGCGACGACCGCAAGGTTGGTCGACTTCGAACCGGCGATCGCCTGGAACGAGGTCATGATACCGACGACCGTACCGAACAGACCGATGAACGGACCGGCCGAACCGATGGTCGCGAGCGAACCCAGGCGGGCGACCAGATGTTCCGATTCACGCGCGAGCGTCACGTCCATGGCGCGGTCGATACGCATCTGCAGGCCGATCGGCGAACGGGCGCCGCGCTCGAAGGATTTCTTCCATTCGCGCATGGCCGCGACGAAGATGGCGCTGAGGCCCGTATTGTTGCGCTCCGAAAGCGTGCGGTAGAGTTCTTCGAGCGACTGGCCAGACCAGAAGACCTGCTCGAAATGATCGAACTGCCGCCGTGCCCGCGCGTAGCTCAGATATTTGTCGATGACGATCGCCCAGGTCCATACGGACGCTGCCAGCAGGCCGATCATAACGAGCTTGACCACCAGGCCCGCCTGCATGAAGAGCGACCAGAGGGTGATGTCCGGTGTGGTGGCCGCTGCCAGTGCTACTTGTTCCATTGATCCAAAATCCCCGAATCCAAACGCCCGGCGCTAGACCGGGCGGCTAAAAGTGATCTCACAAGAATTGTTTTGCAGCCGCCGCTGAACGCCCTGGTCAAGCCTTCCAAGCTTACAACTGCCTTCTTGCCGTCAAATTTGGTCAAAGGAAGGCGTGCACCGCACAAACTCCGACATAACCAGTAAGACACTATTATGGTTAAAAGAATGTTAGCGTCGAAACATGAAGGATTTAACGGCGGCGAAGGTTATTCTAGCTCCAGGGAAGAACTGACCGGACGAAACCGCCGGCAAACGCAGACAAATCTTGCGCGGCGAATTCCTTCACATAAAACTCAAGTTATTGCAAGCTGCCAGTTGCCAATCACCGTCGGCCCTCGACGAGACCGTCGTTACCAATCAAGGAGAACTTGAGTTCAACCGGCACTTTCCGATGCGGTCAGCATCTGTGCCGCCAGCTTTTCCGGCAGCCGGCGCGGGCGCCCCTTGGCGTTGATGACAGCGATGATGACCTTGGCTGCTATCAGCAGCATATCGTCGCGCCGGATCTCCTGAGACAGCACCATCTTGGCGCCGCCAGCCTTTTCGGTGACGGTCCGGATCGTCAGCACGTCATCCATGCGCGCCGGCCCCTTGAAATCGATCTCCATCCGATGGACGACAAAAACCAACCCCTCCTCGTCGGCATTCAGGAGTTCACGCTGTTCCACGCCGAGACAACGCAGATAGTCCGTGCGTCCGCGCTCGAGGAAATGAAGGTAGCGCGCGTGATAGACGAGCCCGGAAAAATCCGTATCCTCATAATAGACTCGCTGCACCAGCCGGTGGCTTCCGGCTTCCAGTTCCCCAGCAATCAGAAAGGGGCTGTTCATCGTTGCCGCATCTCCTTGAATGTCCGGCACCTCTTTGGCCGAAGTTCTGCCATCAAGCAAGCTTTGAACAATTGTCATAAACTCCGACTATCCGGAATCGCACCGGCTAGCGGATCGGCATGGAAGGAAGATCCTATGAAAATTGCGGTTATGGGCGGTGACGGATTCATCGGTTGGCCAACCTCTCTTCACCTCTCCGACGCCGGTCATGAGATCCATATCCTCGACAATCTTTCCCGCCGATGGATCGATACCGAGTTGGGTGTGCAGTCGCTGACGCCGATGGATTCGATTCAGGAACGCACCCGCATATGGCACGCCGAAACTGGCCGCCGAATCCATTTCCACCTGATCGATTTGGCCAAGGACTATGAGCTCCTCAAGAAGTGGCTGGCCGAGCATCGCCCCGATGCCATCGTGCATTTCGCCGAGCAGCGCGCCGCCCCCTATTCGATGAAGAGCGACCGGCACAAGAACTACACGGTCAACAACAACGTCAACGCCACGCATAATCTCCTGAACGCGCTCGTCGAGCTCAATCTCGACTCGCATCTCGTGCATCTCGGCACGATGGGCGTCTATGGCTATTCGACGATCGGCGCCGCGATCCCCGAAGGCTACCTGCCCGTCGGCATCGAGACGACTGATGGCCATACGGTGAGCCAGGAAATCCTCTATCCGGCCAATCCCGGCTCGATCTACCATATGACGAAATGCCTCGATCAACTGCTGTTTCAGTTCTATGCCAAGAATGACGGGCTGAGGATTACCGACCTGCATCAGGGTATCGTCTGGGGTACGCACACGGAACAGACGCGCCGTCACGAACAATTGATCAACCGGTTCGACTATGACGGCGATTATGGCACCGTGCTCAACCGCTTCCTCATCCAGGCGGCGATCGGCTATCCTCTGACCGTGCACGGCACCGGCGGCCAGACCCGCGCCTTCATCCATATCCAGGACTCAGTGCGCTGCATCGAACTGGCGCTAAAGAACCCACCCGCCCGCGGCGCCCGCGTCGAAATCTTCAACCAGATGACGGAAACGCATCGCGTGCGCGATCTCGCCGAGATGATCGCCAAGATGAGCGGCGCGGAAGTGGTGCGCCTGCCTAATCCGCGCAAGGAAGCGCCGGAGAACGAGCTGATCGTCAAGAACGACAAGTTCCTCGATCTCGGCCTCGCGCCGATCACGCTGGAGACGGGTCTTCTCGGCGAAATCGTCGATGTCGCAAAGAAATATGCCTATCGCGTCGACCGCTCGCGCGTCCCGGCCATCTCCGCCTGGACCAAGGATCTCGCCGCGACGGTCAACCATGATCCCGAGGGCAAGAGGTTGAAATCCGTGTCATGATGCCGGGTAGCGAAATGCTGCAGGGATTGCGCCCGCAAACCCGGCCCCGCGCCGGCCAGGCGTTTGTGACACTGGTCACGAACGCCGACTACGCGATGGGTGCCGTTGCGCTGGCGCGCTCCATCGTCCACAGCGGCACCAAGGCCGATATCGTCGTATTGCATACGGAAGGCGTTGGCGAAAGCGACCTCACCCCATTGGCAGCACTCGACTGCCGGTTGGTGGAAGTCGAGCATCTTCCCTTGTCGGAAGCCTTCAACGAGCGGCATGCCCGCGGCAACCTGCACACCGCCGCCCCCTTTACCAAGGGTCGCAAGCCTTCCTTCCACACGCCGCTCGACAATTTCTGCAAACTGCGACTCTGGCAGCTGATCGAATACGACACTTGTGTCTTCATCGATGCAGATGCTCTGGTGCTGCGCAATGTCGATAGGCTCTTCGACTATCCCGAATTTTCGGCAGCGCCAAATGTCTACGAAAGCCTTGCCGACTTCCACCGCCTGAATTCCGGCGTCTTCGTCGCCAAGCCGTCGCTTGCGACCTTTCGGCACATGCTGGAGCGGCTCGATCGCCCCGATGTCTTCTGGCGCCGCACGGATCAGACCTTCCTCGAAGCCTTCTTTCCGGATTGGCACGGACTGCCGATCTTCATGAACATGCTGCAATATGTCTGGTTCAGCATGCCCGAGCTCTGGAACTGGAACAGCGTCTCGATCCTGCACTATCAATATGAAAAGCCCTGGGAGCAGAACCATCCCAAGGCCGAGCAGCTGAGACCGCTGATCGAGCTGTGGCATAGCTTCCATGCCGGCCGGAACCTGCCCGATATCGCCAGCCTCGCAAATCCGCGAGCTGCGGCATGAAAGTCCTCATATCAGGCGGAAAGGGCCTCGTCGGCCGATACATCGCCGAAGAGCTGCTATCAGCCGGATACAAGGTTGCGATCGGCGGGCGCAATCCGCCTCCATCGGGCCTCTTTTCGCAGCCCGTCTCTTTTGTCCCCTTGAGCCTTGATCCGACGGGAAATCAGAGCGGCGCTTTCGACGATGCCTATTTCTTCGTGCACGCCGCCTTCAGCCATGTCGCCGGTAAATATCGCGGTGGCGAAGGGAAAGATCCGCAAGGCTTTCGCCGGCTCAATCTCGATGGGACGGTCAAGCTGTTCGAGACGGCGCGAAAGGCCGGCATTCGTCGATGCATCTTTCTCTCCTCCCGCGCCGTCTATGGAGACGGGATTTCCGGAGAGGAGCCGACCGAGGCGATCAAGCCGATGCCAAACACGCTCTACGGCGAGGTGAAGCGCGACGCCGAACATGCACTTTTTTCTCTGTCTACGCCTGGCTTTGCGACCACGAGCCTGAGAGCGACAGGCGTATATGGCGACCTGCGACCGAACAAATGGGACGATCTCTTCAGCGACTATCTGAACGGCAGGACTGTTCCCTCGCGCGCTGGAACGGAGGTTCACGGCCGCGACCTCGGCCGTGCGGTTCGTCTTCTGCTGGAAACGGAAGCCGGCCGCATGGACGGTGAGGCCTTCAACTTGTCGGATATTCTGACCGACACGCACGAGATCCTTAGCCATCTCCAGACAGCAACCGGCTGTCCACACGCGCCGCCGGCGCCAGCGGAGCGCGGCGCAGTCAACGTCATGAATACGTCAAAAATCCAAGCCCTTGGCTGGCAAGGCGGCGGAAAGGCCCTACTCAAGCAAACGATAGAGACACTGGCTAAATCGGCGCACCAAAAGGCCGGTATCAACGCATCAGCTTTGTCTCGTCCCAATCGAGCGTCGTCAATTCCTCGCCCCTGAAGCGCGCATCGTCGGAAACGATGAACTCATCGAGCTGCGGCGGCGCGACACTGGTTCCGGCCAGCATGGCATGCACCTGCCCGCGATGATGCGTCTGATGCTGGAACAGATGGTTCAGCACATCGTCCGCCCTCTCCCGTTGGATGCGACCGTCGCGTTGGATATCGATGATCCGCATCGCAGTCTCCGGCGTCAGCGCCTCGCAGAACGCGACCAGCCTGCGATCGACATTCGCCTGTTCCTGGCTCAGCTCGTCCAGCCGATCATAGGGCTCCTCGATGTCAAAAGCTTTGAGGCCCAGAGTACCGCCTTCCAGCGCATCGACATAGAACCAGTCCACCGTCAGGATATGATTGAGGGTTGCCTTGATCGACGGAAAGAAGCTCACGCGCTTGGCCTCGAATTCGCCGGGCCACAGGGCCGCACAGGCACGATGCAGCCGGACATTCGCCAATGCGTTGTTATAGGCAAGCTTGCGAAAGCTGCGAACCGGATCGAAAGCGGACATAAAGCCTCCTCCTCAAGCGTTGTCGAGATCACCATCCCGCCAGACAAGATGACGAGACATCAGCGGCAGGTTTTCGATTTCCTCGGCGATGAAATAGGGCGGGATATCGAGCGCCACCAGCGCTTCCCGTGTCGCCCGCACCCATTTGAACTCCAGATCGTTGTCGCCATCCTGGATTCGATGCACGATCTTCACGGGATCGAAAGGAAAGTCGGCCGGAATATCCATCAGGTAATAGAGTCCGAACTCATGCCAGTCGAGCTGCTCATAATGGAAGAAATTCTCGACCGACCAGAGCAGACGCCCAACCGTAACCTCGACGCCAAGCTCCTCAATCATTTCCCGCCGCAACGTCTCCTCCGAGGTCTCGCCGATCTCCGCCCGACCGCCCGGAAAGGTCCAGAACGTCTCATGCACGGCTCGATGCACCAGGACATGGCCATCGCGAAATCCAAGGCCTGCGACCCGCATCTGGAAGCGTGTTCGGCCGGCATTCAATCTGATGTGTTTGCGCTTTGGCATGATCCTCTATCCCAGGTCGATCACGAGGATCTCCGGCGGAACGCCGAAGCGTACCGGCGCGATGGAGCAGCCGAGGCCGCCCGACACTATAATATGCCGCGCCTCCTCGACGATATGGCCATAGACATACCGGTCGCCATAGCGCGAAGGCGAATAGGGCGACCAGCCTAAAATCCTCACCTGCCCGCCATGCGTATGCCCGGATAGAGTGAGCGAAACACGCTGGGGAACTGCGGGAAAGATATCGGGTTCATGGGCGAGAAGGATCACGGGTGCATCATCGCCGACCTGCGCCAGCGTGCCGCCGAGATCGTCAAGCCCCTTGGTAAGCGGCCTCTTCCAGCGCATGCTGCGGCGCAAGGCCAACTGGTCCTCGACGCCGGCAAGCCAGAAGCCTTGTCCATTCTTCTCCAGGCGCGCCGCGCGATTGGAATAGACTTCGATACCGACAGCTTCCAATGCTCGATGGCTGAATGTCGGGCCACGGCCGGTTCTCTGTGCCGTAGAATCATGCCACCAGTCGTGATTGCCGACGATAGCATGGACGCCAAGCGGCGCCTTCAGCTTCGCAAGCTCTGCCGCCCAGATGCGATGATCGACACGGCTGGTAATGAGATCGGTTCCTGACGTGTAATCGCCGAGCAGCACGATGATGTCGCCACCGAGTTCGTTGGCATGGGCACAGATCGATGCGATGCGCTCGGCATTCATCCATGGCTCGCAGGCATGGAAATCGGCAAGCGCCACGATCCTGAGCTTGAGCCCCGGCGCCCATCCCGGCGGGGTCAGCGCATAACGCGTAACGTTAAGACGAACGACCGGCTCGTATCCGAGGGCATATCCCCCGAGTGCCATCAATCCGAATATGCTGCCGCCGAAAAGCTTCAGGAAGGCACGACGGCCGAGCATTCAATCTTCCTCCCGGAACAACCCGAACTGCGCGGCCTCCAGATCCTTGGGCGGCTGCATGCCGAGATGTTTCCAGGCGATGGTGGTCAAGACCCGACCGCGCGGCGTACGCTGAATGAAACCCTGCTGGATCATATAGGGCTCGATAATATCCTCGATCGCATCCCGCGGCTCGGAAAGCCCGGCGGCTATGGTTTCGATACCGACAGGGCCGCCGCCGAAATTCACCGCAATCATATTGAGGTAGCGCTTGTCGAGCTGGTCGAAGCCGACATTGTCAACCAGAAGCCGCGTCAGGGCTTCGTCGGCAATCTCGCGCGTCACCGCTTCGACCTTCGCGACCTCCGCGAAATCGCGCACGCGACGCAGCAGGCGACCGGCGATGCGCGGCGTACCGCGGGCCCGTCGTGCAATTTCCCGCGCGCCTTCATCCGTCATACCGAGGCCCATCAGCCTGGCACCGCGCCGAACGATCAGCTCCAGCTCCTCCACCGTATAGAAGCTCAGCCGCACCGGAATGCCGAAACGGTCGCGCAACGGCGTTGTCAGCAGGCCGAGACGGGTCGTGGCGGCAACCAGCGTGAATTTGGCAAGATCGATCTTCACCGAACGCGCCGCCGGGCCCTCGCCGATGATCAGATCCAGCTGAAAATCCTCCATCGCTGGGTAAAGAATTTCCTCGACAGCCGGATTGAGCCGGTGGATTTCGTCGATGAAGAGCACGTCGCGCTCTTCGAGATTGGTCAGCAGCGCCGCCAGATCGCCCGCCTT
The DNA here is from genome assembly GCF_020871915.1 of Rhizobium sp. AB2/73. NCBI lineage: Bacteria > Pseudomonadati > Pseudomonadota > Alphaproteobacteria > Hyphomicrobiales > Rhizobiaceae > Rhizobium > Rhizobium sp. AB2/73. The sequence continues at coordinate 2,537,109 of NZ_CP067071.1, forward strand.
GGCGATGACCGGACCGGACGTCGAGCGGAAATTGACGCCGAGTTCCTTTGCCATGATCTGCGCCAGCGTCGTCTTGCCGAGACCGGGCGGACCGACGAACAGCACATGGTCCAGCGCCTCGCCGCGCCCCTTGGCCGCCTCGATGAAGACTTTCAGATTGGCGCGCGCTTCCGCCTGGCCGGTAAATTCGTCCAGCGATTGCGGCCTGAGCGTCGCATCGATGTCTTCGCCCCGCTTTTCCGGCGATATCAGACGTGCGGCTTCACTCATGTCAGAGGTTCCATTCCCGGTATGCGTTTCGCAGGTCCCGCGCCGAAGGCAGCATTTATTCTGCCGCACTCAAAAATAGTCTTTGACGACGGAGCACCACATGTCGATCTCCCGACTTTGCGACAATAGTCAGGATTGCGGAAGGTGCAAAGCCTCACCGCGACAGTTCCTTCAAGCCGAGGCGGATCAGCTTGGCGCTGTCGGCGCCCTCGCCGGCTGCCTTCATCGCCGCGGCGATGGCATTGGCAGCCTGATCGCGGGAATAGCCGAGATTGGTGAGCGCCGAAACCGCGTCGGCAACGGGTGCTGCGGCAACACCCTCCCCAAGCTCCTGCTTGAGCCCGATATTGGCGACATCACCGGCAAAAGCGGGGGCCTTGTTCTTCAGTTCCGTCACGATACGCATCGCAACCTTCGGACCGACACCCGGCGCCCGCGAAACGGCGGCGCGATCCTGCAAGGCGATCGCATTGGCAAGCTCGGCCGGCGTCAGCGTCGACAGCAGCGCCAGCGCCACTTTCGCGCCCACACCCTGAACCGTCTGCACGATATTGAACCATTCGCGTTCCAGCGCCGTCATGAAGCCGAAAAGGCGAATCTGGTCTTCGCGCACATAGGTCTCGATGAAGAGAATGCAGGCCTCGCCGACGGAACCGAGCTTCGACAGCGTCCGGGCCGAGCAATAGGCGACGTAGCAGACGCCATGGACATCCACGAGCACATAGTCCTCGCCGATCTCTTCGATTGTGCCTTTCAGCTTGCCGATCATGGATAATGTCCGTCAGGGATGGGTTTCTGGGGTGATGAGGTCAAGTGAGGGAAAATAGGAGCGATAGCCCTTGGGATCTCGCGTCAATATAGAGTAGCCGCGCACTGCAGCGTGCGCTCCGATCAGGAAGTCTGGAAGAATGCGCTCTCTCCCACCGCCAGTCTGGCGATAAACCCTAAAAGCCGCCGCTGCGGCGAATGCTGCTGGCCAGGGAAGGCTTTCACGGCGAAATTCGCTTTGCGGCAGCAGCTCATTCACTTGATCCATGTCGCTATAACGCACAGAGAATTCCGCATAGATGACGGGGTTGATAACGACCGGTCCTCGCTTGAAAGCGGAAAGAACCTGACCACTGGACCAGCCGTGCCAGGCTGAACCAGATATCGCCAGATCAACCAGCACATTCGTGTCGACGATGGTGACCATGCCTACCGGTCACGCGTCATCGACATCAGCGCTTCGGCGTCGATATCCTGATCACCGGTGCCTTCCAGGCGCTTGAGGGTAGCCATGAACCGATCGAGCCGCTGCCGATCCTCGATCTCCCGCTTGCCGTTCTTGGGCGAAACAACCAGCTTTCCATCCTCGATGGAGAATATGACCTCGCTATTGAGCTCTATGCCAGCCAACTGACGCAAGTCGCGGGGGATAGTCACCTGCCCTTTTGATGTCACACGCATTCTTACTCTCCATTTACAGAGTAAGAATTATCATTACCATAAGAACAAGTCAAGAACAAACTATCCTGCCAACGCCGCCTGCCGCAGCCGGCTGGCACCGCGGTTGTGGGCATGACAGACAGCGATAGCGAGCGCATCCGCGGCGTCATTACCCTTGAACTCGACCTTTGGCATCAGGATCTTCAGCATCATATGGATCTGCTGCTTTTCGCCATGGCCGACGCCAATGACGGCCTTCTTGACGGCATTTGGCGCATATTCCGACACCGGCAGGCCGGCGCGTGCCGGCACCAGCATGACGACACCACGCGCCTGGCCGAGCTTCAGCGTCGCCACCGCATCCTTGTTGACGAAGGTCTGTTCGACGGCAGCCTCGTCCGGCTTGTAGCTGTGGACGACATCAGCGAGCCCGTCATGAAGCTGGCAAAGGCGGGATGCGAGATCCATATCGCCATCCGAGGTCACGGTCCCCGACGCCACGAAGCGCAGGGAATTGCCAAGCGTATCGATGATACCCCAGCCGGTGCGGCGCAAGCCCGGATCGATGCCGATGATGCGAATCGTATTCTGCATGGGTCACCCTATCTTTCCGACCCGACATGTGCCAGCAAAATGTGAACAAAACAAAAACAAGACATAGATTGCGATTGTCGGAGCGCCGCTGAAAACATCGTGACGAAATTGCGGCGTCAGGGTTTGGAATGAGGAAGTCGCGCTCCTACATGTGGTAGCGACCCTCCCTTCCACCACGCAGGTTTCTTGCCATGGTCCCCTTTTCGATCCTCGATCTTTCGCCCGTTGCCGAAGGCAGCACCATCAGCCAGTCCTTCGAGAGCTCGAAGCGCATGGCGCAGAAGGCGGAAGAACTTGGTTACAACCGATTCTGGCTCGCCGAGCATCACGGCATGCCGGGTGTCGCCAGCGCCGCGACATCGGTCGTCATCGGCCACATTGGCGCGGCGACCTCGCGCATCCGCATCGGCTCGGGCGGAGTCATGCTGCCGAACCATTCGCCGCTCGTCATTGCCGAACAATTCGGCACGCTGGAAGCCCTATTTCCCGGCCGCGTCGATCTCGGCCTCGGCCGCGCGCCGGGCACCGACATGCGCACCGCGCAGGCCTTGCGTCGGAACATCGAGGCCGGTGCGCAGAGCTTCCCTCAGGATATCGTCGAGCTGCAGCATCTCTTCAGTCCAGCCGACGACAACCAGATCATTCTTGCCGTTCCCGGCCATGGCGCCAATATCCCTATCTGGCTGCTCGGCTCCAGCCTCTACAGCGCCCATCTCGCCGCCATGCTCGGCCTCCCTTACGCCTTCGCCTCGCATTTTGCACCGGAAGCCCTGATGGACGCCATCGCCATCTATCGCGAGCGCTTCACGCCTTCGGCCACATTGGACAAGCCCTATGTCATGGTCGGCGCGATGGGTGCTGTGGCGGATACGGATGACGAGGCGCAATATCACTTCACCTCGGCACAGCAGCAATTCGTCAATCTCCGCCGTAACGTGCGCGGCCCCTTCCCGCGCCCACGCCGTGACATGGATAATTTCTGGACGCCGATGGAAAAATTGAATGTGGAAAATACGCTGCGCTATGCCATCGTCGGTTCGCCTGAGACGGCCGAAAAGAAGATTTCGCAGTTCATTAAGGACACCGAAGCCGATGAAGTGATCATTTCGATGCCGATCCATGACATCGAAGCGCGGCTGAAGTCGGTGGAGCTCTTCGCAACGCTTCCAAGCTTCAAGAAGGCCTCCTGACTTTCGAAGGCGCGCAGTCTGTCCGGTAAGCCGATCCCATATACGCGGCTCACCGGACAATCGACGGGCTCAAGCCACGAGCCTCGTCTTCCAATGACGCCGGATGAGCATGTCGAGCGACAGCTTGCCGGCGCCGGCGACGATCAGCGCGAACATGCCGCCTGCAATCGCCAGATCCTTTTCGAAATGCAGCAATTCGTTGTGGCTGGCGAAGTTCGTGTGAAAAAGCAGTGCCGTCAACAAGCAGAACAGGCCCAAACCGAATGCCGCCAGGCGGGTCATCAACCCGAACGCAATGGCAAAGCCGGCGCCAAGTTGCAGCACGATGGTGGCAATCGCGATGGGGGCCGTGACGCCAAGCCTGGCCATGGCATCCAAGGCATTGTCCAAATTGCTGGCAAGTTCGATGCCCTCTTCCAGAAAGAGCAACGAAAGCAGCAGACGGCCGAACAGCAATGCCATATCGGCAAAGTTGACTAGAATGGCATTCTCCTCTTCTAATTCCATGGCCTTTCTCCTTCCCGTGATAAGTTCACCGAAGCTCCGATCATCTCCGGCAGCACCTCCAAGACATGGTCAAAGGGAAATGCTGCCGGAACGATGGAGATCAGGCTTCAGTTGCTGGCCTTGGCTGATATCGCCTTGGTCAGATCCTCAAGCTCCTCGCATCCACTAGGGCAAAGCTTGGTCAAAGTTGCCAGCTGCTCGCGGGCCTTGGGCATGTCGCCGGTCTCGACATAGAGCTCCCCGAGATATTCATGCGCGCCCTTGTGATCCGGTTGCAGCTCGAGAGCCTTGGTGTAGTAGGTGAGCGACGTCTTGAAATCGCCGGTCTTGCGCAGGGTGAAGCCCATCAGATTGTAGACATCGGCCTGCTGGTGCTCCTCGGCGATATCGCGAAGCTCGGCGAGTGCGCCGGCATAGTCCTTCGCGTCGATCTTGGCACGCACGGAGGTCAGGTCCGGCGCATCGGTCGACTCCATATTATCGACGGCAAAGGCAACGCCTGCCGTTGCGGCCGGAAGGATGGCGACGGCGCACAGGCCGGCGATCCCGAAAATGGCATGTCTGAACATGGTAGTTGCTCCTCTTTATGGCCGCTCAGGCCTGGATGGTGGGGGTGAAGCCGTAGGCATTGCCGTCCTTGACGAAGGTGCCGGAGCCCGGGAATGGGAAGTGCGAGCCGCAAATCCTGATATTGTCGGTAATGACTCGGTCGATCAGCCTGCGGCGCGTGGCGACGGCCGTCGGGCCGTCCTGGTCGTAGGCGCCTTCCCATTCCGGATGAGGCGCAAGCAGCGCCGGCACATACATGATGTCGGCCGAGACCATTAGCTGTTCGCTGCCGCCGTCGATGAGGAAGACCGAATGGCCGGGTGTGTGACCATAGGCGGCGAGCATATGCACGCCCGGCGCGACTTCGGCATTGTCGTCGACCAGCTTCCAGTTCTTCCATGTCGGAAAGACGGAGGCGATGCGCCGGCCGGCTTCCTTGCGGCCCTCCGCCAGCTTGTCGACACGACCGGGATCGGTCCACCAGTTGTATTCGGCCGCGTTGACGATCAGCTCGGCATTGGGGAAGACGGCCACATTCGTTCCCTTTTCCATCAGGCCCCAGACGTGGTCGGGATGGAAATGCGAGATCATGATCGTATCGATCTTCTTATAGTCGATGCCGGCGGCAGCCATGTTGGCCGGCAGATGCGTGGCATTGGTCTGCCACTGTCCGACACCGGAGCCGGCATCCATCATGATCTTGCGTCCGCCGATATCAAGAACGACGACGGTCAGCGGAATGGGCATGAAATCGGTGGTCAGACCGGCCTTGGAAAGCGCTTCCTTGGTGTCTTCGACGGAGGCGTTCTTGATGAAGGCCGGATCGTGCGGCTTGCGCCAGATGCCGTCATAGATGGCCGTGACCTCGATCGAACCGACCTTGTATTTATAGAAACCGACTGCCGGCTCGAGCGGGGCTGCGGCAAAGGCTTGCGGTATGAATTCGAGCTTCGACGACAGCCCGAAGGCTGCCGCAGCCGCAGCCGTGCCGAGCACGGCGCGGCGGGTCATATCAAACATCGCAATATCTCCTCAGGGTTATGGCTTTTCGGGCCAGGCGGAGGTCGCAAGCAATTGCGGCCGTCCACTGAGGAAGAAGATCGATGGTGATGAGCGCTTATTCCCTCTCGACCGAGGATTTCTTGCAAGCCATTGAAATCAATTCGATTATTTTAGCGACAGGAGATTGACGGATGGGACGGCGGACATTCCGCATTCCTTGGCTTCGACTTTCTTCATCCGACCGGGAATAAAATCCGCGCAAGCGCGATCTAGCCTTTTAGGCAACATTGCAAGCGCTTCATCCGAAGCTTACAGTCGGCATCGGCGTTTTGCGGGGATCATGATGACAGACGCCCGACTTGTAAGTTCGATGACGCTCGGCGGCCAGCTCCACCCATGGACATGGCACTCGCCGCAAAACACCGCGATCAGCCGGTTTGCGCGATTTCTGGCTCGTCTTCGTAGTTTCATCGCCGAGGTGAAGCCCGGCAATCACGTCGTCCAGATGGCGATCGCTCAATCCGCTACCAGTGCAGAACCATTGAAGCGCGCGGTCGCCTCGCCCGACGAGACCATGCGCCGTTTCCAGCAAACGATCATCCCGCATCTGGACGCCGCCTATAATTTCGCGCGGTTCCTGAGCCGGGATGCCGATGCCGCGCAGGATATCGTGCAGGAGGCCTATCTGCGCGCCTATCGCGGCTTCGGCGGCTTTCGCGATGGCGATGCGCGTGCATGGACCTTCACCATCGTCCGCAACTGCTATCACGCCTGGCTGCAGGAGGGGCGACGCAAGACCCGCTATGAGCAGCCGATGACGGACGAACGGGATTCGGATGAAGGCGCGCCCTCTCCTGATCCCGCCTCCGAGGAGGATACGCCAGAGGCGGCCTTTGTACGCAAATCGGAAGCGCAGCGGGTGCGCGAGGTCATCAACCGGTTGCCTGATGCCATGCGCGAGGTTCTGGTTCTGCGCGAACTCGAGGATCTCTCCTACAAGGAAATCGCCGAGATCATCGATGCGCCGATCGGCACCGTCATGTCGCGCCTCGCCCGCGCCCGCCGTGATTTCGGTGAGGTCTGGCGTAGCCTCGAAGGACCGGAGGCGGCACGATGAGCGGCGGAGACCACAATGATCACGGCGAATGGAACGATCTGCTGCACGGCTTCATCGACGGCGAACTGGACGCGGCCAATGCCGCCCGTTTCGAGGCGCATCTGGCGACCTGCCGGGACTGCGCCGGGGAGATGGAGAATGCCCTGATGGTCAAGCGTCTTTCCGCGCGCGAGGGTGTGAAATGGCAGGCGCCTGATACCGTCCATGCCCGCGTGCAGGCGGCACTCACGCTGGAGCAATCCATGATGAGGCGCGCAGCCGTGAGCCACACGGAGAGGCCGTGGCAGCATGTCTGGCGGCTCGTGCGCGAATGGAGCTTCGTGCCCTCGCTTGCCGTTCTCGCCGCCAGCCTCATGCTGGTAATGAACGTGCCGCAGCAGAGCCAGACGATCGAGGATCAGCTTCTCGCAAGCCATGTGCGCTCGATGCTCGCCGATCACCTCACCGACGTGCTGACCTCAGACCAGCACACGGTCAAACCGTGGTTCAACGGCAAGATCGATTTCTCCCCGCCGGTGGTCGATCTGGCGGCACAGGGCTTTCCTCTCGTCGGCGGCAGGGTGGATTATCTCGACGGGCGGGTAGTGGCGGCACTGATTTATCGCCGGCACGGCCATGTCATCAATCTCTTCATCTGGCCGGGCGCTACGGGAGCGAAAAACAATGCAGAGAAAGAGGGCTACAATTTCGTCGAATGGCATACGGACGGGCTGGTCTTCTGGGCTGTCTCCGATGTCGCCGCACCGGATCTCTCCACCTTCCGCGACGATTTTATCCGAGCGACAGCTCCATAACGCAGAAAGCCGGCCGCACCGCTGCAGCCGGTTTTCTTGAATAACTGCAAAGGATCAGGCCGAGAGCTTGGCCAGAACTTCGTCCGAAACTTCGAAATTCGAATAGACGTTCTGGACGTCGTCATCGTCTTCAAGGTTTTCGATGAGCTTCATCAGCGACTGGGCCTTTTCTTCGTCGACCGGCACGTTGTTCTGCGCGCGCCAGATCGCCTTGACCGTTTCGGCTTCGCCGAGCGTCGCTTCGAGCGCCTTGGCGACTTCGCCGAGGGATTCGAAGGCGCAGATGATCACATGGCCTTCTTCGTCGCTTTCGACGTCATCGGCACCGGCTTCGATCGCCGCTTCCATGACCTTGTCGGCATCGCCGGCGGAAGGCTTGTAGGTGATTTCGCCGACGTGATCAAAGGAGAAGGACACCGAACCGGTTTCGCCAAGCGCACCGCCGGCCTTGGTGAAGATCGAGCGGACGTTGGACGCCGTGCGGTTGCGGTTGTCGGTCAGCGCTTCGACGATGATCGCCGTGCCGCCCGGACCATAGCCCTCATAACGGATCGCATCGTAATTCTCGGTGTCGGCACCGGAAGCCTTCTTGATGGCGCGATCGATATTGTCCTTCGGCATCGACTGCGCCTTGGCGTTCTGGATCGCCAGACGCAGGCTCGCGTTCATGGCCGGGTCGGGCAGACCCGTCTTGGCAGCGACCGTGATTTCGCGCGCCAGCTTCGAGAACATTTTCGAGCGCACCGCGTCCTGACGGCCCTTGCGGTGCATGATGTTTTTAAACTGTGAATGGCCAGCCATGGCACCCCTGTTCACGTCTTTTGTTGGGAATGGCCGCCTTATAAGAGCGAAGCGGCCTTCATTCAAGCAAAAAGCCGGATAATGGCGTCGGTCGAGGCGTTCCGACATATTCCTATGGCTTGACGGCAAGCTTGCCTGCCCGAATATCGCCGACGGTTTCCATGGCCTTGTTCAATCCCTCGAGCGACGCTCGCTCGTCCTTGATTACGGGTCGAAGATCGGGCGACCAGTCATTGATGGCGCCAACGCGCGCTAGGAAAGTGCTTCCGCTTCTCATCTGGCGAATGATCCTACCTGCCGGAACGCAACCCTGTGTATCCGTAGCCACCGCCGGATGGCTATCAACTCTGATCAATGCAGTCATGCCCGGCGCATCATGTGACAAGAGGCAGACGCGTTGAGGTGTCGGCGAACTACCGTAGTCAATGAACAAAGCCCCGGACAGGGACGTAATGCTGCAATTGCGTTTGTCGGTCATTGCATCGGTTGGGCATGACACGCTCCAACTGCCAGCGGCTAACAGATTTGCGCTTTTGCCGACAGAAACCGTTCCCTGACTGAATTTTTCGATGCGATAGCCATCGGACGTCGTGTTGACCGGGTTTGATGAGACGCAGCCCGACAACGCCGCAGCGACTAATGCAGTGAAAAGAACCCGATTCATGCGCTTCCCCCAATGGTACGGCACAATCAATCATGGCTAGCGGAAGTTGCATAGGTGGACGGGATATATATCCCAACGAAAATCGTCATAGTCCCTTGAGCACATAGATCAGCGGCTTGCGCGGCAGGGTCTTCACCGATACCGTGACGCTCGGAATCGGCGCATAGGCTACGTCGAAATCGGGACCGAACAGGGCGAGAAACTGATCAACCGGCGGACCCCAGCGATGCATGGGCAGGATCAACGAGGAACGCAGCCTTTTCACCACGCGGCTCATGCTGTCGGCCCCCATGGTCAGGCCGCCGTCGACCGGTACCATCACGACATCGAGCCGGCCGATCTCGGCATATTGCTGGTCGGTGAGCTCGAAATGCAGATGCCCGAGATGACCGATGCAGAGGCCTGCCACCTCGAAGATGAAGATCGAATTGCCGTTGGCTTCGATGCCGCCGCCCCAGGAGCGAATATCGGTGACGACATTGCGGATCAACGTATCGCCGACGGTCATGCGGATCTTTGCGGGCTCCCCCGGCGTGTCGCTCCAGCCGTGCAGCACGTATTTGATCGCCGGCTCCGGCGTCAGCGTGTAGTGGCTCGGATGAGCCTTGTTCATCGTGACGACCTCAGGCGTATAGGGCGGCGGATAGGCGCCGCTGTAATCCGTGGCGATGGAAACACCGCCCGGCGTTTCGATGAAGAGCGTGGCATGCCCGAGGAAGGTGATCTTCACCTCGCCATTAACGGGATCATCGGCGAGCGTCGGACCGGGAGAAGAAAAGCTGGCGAATGTTGCTCTCGGAAGAGATTGCGCGATCGCCTGGCATTGGCTGGGTTGCGGACGAGAAGGTTTTTGCTGGGCGTCAGCCGCGCTCCAGTAAAAAATCAGCGCCAGGAAAAACGCGGCAAAGACAGGAAATCGCTGTAACATGCCATCCCCTCAAGCCAGATAGTGGCCGAAGGATGCGGCATGACCGGAAACGGGTCCAGCGGCAATCAGACAGGATTGCTCACAATCGCGTCATCATATGGTGATGATGAATTATAGAGCGTGATGCCGAAAAGTGTATGCCGTTTTCGGACGACATCACGCTCTACTTGTTTCATTCTAGAGCGGATTCAGATTTTAGGTCGACCTGACCTAAAATCATCCGGCTCTAGTGCAGCGATCAGCGCCAGAAGTCCGGAATGGTCTCCGCAAGCCGAGGCCCCAGCCGCAGCGGCGCGATCTTCTCAGCCAATCCCGTGGCATCGGAGATCTCGACGCCGACGCCGCAGATGGTGGCCGGCCCCGAAGCCGCCTCGAAACGTCCCTTCGGCATCTTCGAGATGAAGCGGTTCAGCGGCTCCTCCTTCTCCATGCCGAGCGAGGAATCATAATCGCCGCACATGCCGGCGTCCGACATATAGGCGGTGCCGCCGTTCAGGATCTGCGCATCCGCCGTCGGTACATGCGTATGCGTGCCGACGACGAAGCTGGCGCGGCCATCGACGAAATGGCCGAAACACTGCTTCTCGCTCGTCGCTTCCGCATGAAAATCGAAGACGATGGCATCGGCCTGTTCCTTCAGCGGACAGGCATCGAGGATGGCCTCGGCCGACTTGAAGGGATCGTCCAACTCCGGATGCATGAAGACGCGACCCATGATGTTCGCGACAAGAACGCGAGCGCCGTTGCGCGCATAATAGAGGCCGGAGCCTCGGCCGGGCGTGCCGGCCGGATAGTTGGCGGGGCGCAGGAACTGGTCGTGGCGCTCGCAGAAAACAACGGCTTCCTTCTGATCCCAGACATGGTTGCCCGTCGTCACCACATCGGCACCGGCATTGATCGTTTCCAGGAAGATATCCTCGGTGATACCGAAGCCGCCGGCGGCGTTTTCGCCATTGACGATGACGAAATCGAGCTTCAGGTCGGATACGAGGCCCGGCAGGCGTTCCCACACCGCGGTCCGTCCTGTCTTGCCGACCATATCTCCCAGAAAAAGCAGCCGCATTCGCTATCCAATCACTTCCGAAACGAAATTGAGCCCGCTCTCGGTCAAAATCGCGTCAAGACGGACGTCATGCGGCTCAGCCGGCACTGATGGCACTTCTTGGCAATCGAATGCAATGCCGATCAGCCGCGGATTCAGGCCTTTTTGATGCAAACGTTCGATTGCGCGGTCGTAGTGACCCGCTCCGTAACCGATACGATGGCCGGTCCTGTCGAAAGCGGAAAGCGGCACCAGCATGACATCGGGGTCCAGCTCAACCGCTTCAGGCCCCGGCCCGAAAGTTCCGAATCCGACCGGAACCAAGGGGGCGCCTGCGACAAGCTCGCGAAAGACGATGGTGTTGCGATCAAGAATGACAGGCACGCAAAGCCGCGCGCCGCGCTCCCGCAACCGCGCCATCAACGGCCTTATATCCACTTCGGAGCGTATCGGCAGGAAACCGGAGATGATCTCCCCCGGCCCGACATCGATTGCCTGTCCGCCATGCGTCGCCATGGCGAGGGCTTTTTCGATACGATCTTCCGCTGGAATAGCGTCTCGCGCCGCCAGGCGCTCGCTGCGATATTGGGTTTTCAGCTCTTTGAGGCTCATCGGGTTTTCGCGAATATCTATGATATCACGAAAACATAATGAGCCGGCAGCCCGTTGCAAAGCGCGAAAGCGACATCCAGCCGTCGCAGCAGGAAGTCCGCTCTTTCAATCCTTGCGGATGATCGACAATTTTCCGTCGCCATCCGCATGCGCGCGGACATTTTCGTAATTTCGCAGCATCGTGTGATTGGTTTCGATCGGATGCGAATGCGTTGCGGTGATGACCACCACATCCGCACCAGCCGCCTCGCCCGCCTTGACCCCGGCCAAGACATCCTCAAACACCAGGCATTCGGACGGGCTTAGGCCGAGGCGTTGCGCGCCGAGAATATAGCCCTGCGGATCAGGCTTGCCGACCTTCACGTCTTCGGCGGTGACCATGAAGCGCGGAACCGGGATCCCGGCCGCGTCCAGCCGCGCCAGCGCCAGCCGGTAGGGCGACGAGGTGACGATCGCCCAGCGCTCCGGCGGCAAAGAAGCGAGGAAATCGACGGCGCCCGGTAGCGCGACGACACCCTCGACATCGGCAATCTCGGCTTCGGTGATCTTCAGCGCTTCCGCGACCGGATCGACACCAGGCAGGTTCAACTGGCCGATCGTATCGACCCCGCGCTTGCCATGCATCGTCGGCATGAACTTCTCGACATCAAGACCCTGAGCGCGAGCCCAGTTGCCCCAGACGCGCTCGGCGGCGGCGATCGAATTGATGATCGTGCCGTCCATGTCGAACAGGAAGCCGGAATAGGTCTTGGTGAAGGCGGAGGACGATGCGGCGAACAAGGGCGGACCTTTCTGGATGAGACGGTGAGCACCTGCGGCAAACGCGGCGCTCATGATATGCCCTTCTCGACTAACGGCAGCCGTCGAAAGAAGCAAATAAATGCTGCGCAGGACGCTCGGGAAAAGTCGGCTGGAGACGGTGGGGAAAGACGAGAAAGGGCGCGCGGCAATGATACATGCCGCGCGCCATAAGCATTATTCGCCGAGGCGGCTCTTCAGACCATTGATGATGTGGTTCGCCAGCGCCTCATAGTCGTCGTCGAAATGGTGACCGCCATTCATGGCGATGACCTCCGCGCCGGTGCCCTTCAGCAGCGGGCAGGCAACATCTTCGTCGTCATCCTTACCATAGACGCATTGCACCATTTTCGGATTGATCGACTTGAGGTCGTTGACGGGATTGCCGCCCTTACCCTCGCTCGAAGCACCAAGCCAGCCCATGACCGAGATCACGTAGTCGACCTTCTGCGACAGGGACAGCAGCGACATCTGCACGATCTTGTCTTTTTCAGACTGCGGCAGGCGATTGTAGCTCGCCGGCAGCACATCGGCGCCAAAGGAATAGCCGACCAGCACCACATGCTTGACCTTGAAGCGCTTGGTGTAGAAATCGATGATCCGGCCGAGGTCGTTCGCAGTCTGCTGCGGGTCCTTCTCGGTCCAGAAATAATGTAGGGTATCGACGCCCACGACCGGAATGCCCTGGTCCTGCAGATAGCTGCCGACTTCCTTGTCGATGTCACGCCAACCGCCATCGCCCGAATAGACGATTGCAAGCGTATCTTCGGTCGGCGTCGTTTCCATGACGTCGACGGGCAGCCCAAGCGGCGATTTGGAGCTGTCGATCGTCTTCATCAGATCGGCGAGCGATGCCTCAAGCGTCGCATAGGTATCGGCATTGTCCGAATCCGTGGTTTGGACTTCGGGATGGTCCTTCTGGATCTCCTCGACATGGTCGCGTCCGTCCTTCGGCGCATTGGCCGTGAACGTCACGAGGATCGGGTTCGGCAAGGCGCCTTCCTGCAGGCCGAAGGACACCATGTCGCCATCGGTTTTCTTCTCGGCCGGCGTGCAAAGCTCCTGCTTCAGGCCGATGCCGCCGGTCGGATCGACGGCCAACGTACCGGCAACCGTCGCATCCGGGGTCTGGGCGGCGATGGTCAGCGCCATGGCACCACCGGCGCCGACGCCGGCGATGATAGGCAGCTGGTAGGTGCTGTCGGCAAAGGACCGCTGCACCTGCTGGCTCAGCGATTCCAGATCCGAGACGATATAGATACAGCCGTCATTCTGGCTGACATCGTATTTGTTGAGCGAATCCAGGAAGGAAGGATAGTCGATACCGATCACGAGCGAACCGTTGGCGACCAGCTTGTCGGCGACCGCTTTTTCCTTGTCGCCCCAGCCGGCGAGATCGGAAATCAGCACGACTTCGTTCGAAACCTTGCCCTGCGGGCGCATGATGTGCGGAGCCGGGATCATGCCCAGATCGTATTTGGCATCGTCGGCTTCCGCGCGTGCCGGACCTGACACCAGCAGGCCCATCGACATCATGCATGCGAAAGCCAATGACATTGCGTATTTCAAGATCATTTCCTCACGACCCCCTTAAGTCCGCCCCCGATGAGGAATGTGGCATCCATCAACGCGATTATTGGACTTACACCTCCCGAAACAGCCAGGTAGCGCGGCTGCCATTCGGGATGGAACTTGGATTTGAAGGCACGAAGCCCTTTGAAATTATAAAACCGCTCGCCATGTTCGAAGACAGTCCCCCCGACCCTATCCCAAACCGGCGCCGATTCCCGTCTCGACATGCCCGATAGCGGTGCCATGCCGAGGTTGAAACGCTGAAAGCCCTGGCCCTTGAGGTATTCGAGGATCTGCACGAACAGAAAATCCATCGAACCCTTCGGGGCATCGGGCGAAAAACGCATCAGGTCGACGGAGCCCTCCTCCTTGGTCTCCGTCATCAGGATATTCGCAAAAGCGACGATATTACCATCCTTTTTCAACACGCCGATCGGCTGCGAGCACACGTAGTCCGGATCGAACGCGCCAAGCGAGAAGCTCTTTTCCTTGGCATTGTGATCGGCAAGCCACGTGTCGGACACATGGGCAAGCTGATCCATGACTTCAGGTATATCTTGAGGTTCGATAACGGCAAATTCTAGTCCGTCGCGAACCGCGCGGCTCGCCGTCTGTCTGAGGTTGGCCCATTTGCCGCCCTTGAGCTCGAAATTGGCAAGATTGACCACGGCCAATTCACCGAGCTTGTAGGCACGCAGGCCCGCATCGGCGCAATAGGACAGAAGTGCGGGCGAGATCTGGTAGAACACCGAGCGGCAACCTGCCGCGCGTGCGGCCTCCACGAAACGCCAGATCAGATCGGGCAACGCCTGACGTGGGCCGACCGGATCGAACAACGCGATCCACGAACGCCCCTGCTTGCCGTACATGATGAAGGCGTCGCCCTTTTCCGAGAACATGATGTTCTTGTCGCCCATGCGCACCAGATTGGCATCGGCCACGCCTTGCTTACGGACGATTTCGACGGCACGCGCTACCGCATCGTCCGTAACGGGCTCCAGGCGCTTCGTCGCCGGGCGCAGAAGGCTGAAGATCGCGATCGCCGAGGACAGGATGGAAATACCGAGGGCCGCACGAAGTCCGCGCGGCGCCTCGTCCGCGAATTCGAATTGCCACCAGAGCTGATTGCTGTATCCGACATCGCGATAGACGAAGAACAGCACCACGATCGCGCCGATGCAGATGACGGCAATGGCCGTCAGCCATCCGGCCGTCAGCGTCTGGTTGAGCAGCGAGGCCGGCCGCTTGAACAGGCGGCGGCTGACGACGAGGCTGAAGACGAAGAAGGCCAGCAATCCCGCTTCGACGATGGCGATGGCCTTCAGCAGCGACAGGAACAGAGCAAGCAGCGCCGAAAAGCTCGACACCCACCAGGCGCCGTCCAGACGCTGGCTGAGACCGCGCGCGGCCACGATGATCGTCAGCCCGAGAAGACTCGAGAGGAAATGCGCGCTCTCGACCAGCGATAGCGGCAGATAGTCGGACAGCACGATCAGGTTCTGATCCGGCGTCGGCGTGACGCTCGAGAAGACCAGCATCATGCCGAGCAGCAACGCAAAGGCCGACAAGAGCTGCGGCATGACGCGGGCACCGATGCGGCGCATGCTGGAAGCCACCGGATGATCGACGAAACGACGCAGCTCCGCCACCGAGATCGCGGCGATCGCGATAACGAGCGGGATGACGTTGTAAATGACGCGATAAAGAACCAGCGAGCTCAGAACGGCGTCTTCATTCACGGAACTGCCGAGCCAGGCGATGATGATCGTCTCGAACACGCCGAAGCCGGCCGGAACGTGGCTGAGCACGCCGAGGCCGACAGCGATGGCATAGATAGCGAAGAAGCCGGGCCATCCAATCGAGGTTTCCGGCAGCAGCACATAGAGCACGGAGGCCGAGGCCGCGATATCGAATGCGGTGACCAGGAACTGCCGCGACCAAGTGCGCGAATCCGGCAGCCGAACTTCGACCGGCCCGATGCGCACCTCGCGGCCGTTGCGGCCGGCATAGACCACGAAGGCGAGCGCCGCGAGAATGGCGATGGCGATCAACCGCAGCCACAGGCCATCGACGCTGATCAGCGGGCCGATCTCATCGGCAATGACCAGAAGCGCGATAGCACCGACGGCAGCCAGGCCAAGACCGAAGGCGAGCGTGACGAAAGCAATGACGCGGGTGATATCGTCGGGCGACAGGCCGAGCCTGGTATAGGCACGGTAACGGATCGCGCCGGCGCTGAGCGCACCGAAACCAGCCGTGTTGCCGACCGCGTAGGCGCTGAAGGAGGTCAGCGCCACATGCGGAAACGGCAGCCGCTTGCCGATATACTCGAGCGCATTCTGGTCGTAGAAGATCAGGGAGGCGAAGCTCAGACCGGTAAACAGCAGCGCCAGCAGCACCGAGGAGATCTTCGTTGTCGTCAGGGCGTGGACGACGTCGTCATAGCGCACCTCGGTCGTCAGGTCGTAGATCGCATAGGCGGCAATGCAGAAGACGGCCACAGTGAGGAGAGCGACGATCAGCGCCCGGTAGCGATTCAACAGACCGACGATACCGCCACGTTCTTCCAATTCCTCATCGGCATTTTCCAGATCGATTGGGCTCGACATGCTCTACCTGTTTTTAGTGATCTTCGCCGGTTCCGACTGTTCGGATAATCAGTAATATCGGCGCCGCGTCTTCGAGTTGCCGTATACACTTCTTTCGACAAGCCCGTTGTGACGCGCGCTCCCATCCTTCTGAATTTAGGCAATTTTGGCGCAGCCCCCGTCCCTGCTGCAATGAATCTGTTATTATTTAAAGGATTTTGTCATTCACTCGGCTTTTGAGCTTATCCACACACAAAAGTGATCTTCCCATCCCGTCCTGAGCGCCCTCGCCGACGCCGCTGCCCTTCTTCCGATTGTCCAAAGCCTACTACAACGTGAGATGGATATCCATCGCATGCCGTCAACCGTACTTCCGAGTGGCTGAATCCGGAAACAGATAGGCCCGGCGCCAAAATCGGCACCGGGCCACTGACTGATAGCCGCGAAAGGGATCGGGACGGCGGTGACCGTCGATAAGGATTTGCCGGAATTCAGCGATCGGGCGCTTCCGCCGGTTCGCCGCGCATCTCGCTGAGGAAAAACCCTTCGCGCAGATTGATACCGTATTCGACGAAGGCCTTCATGCAGCAGAGCATTTGCGTCCAGCCCTCGCAGTTCAGATAGGTGCCGCGGCGGCCGGCCTCGTCCTCCCGCCAGCCCGATTCCTCGATGATGACAAGCGTGCCGCCATCGTCAAGCGCGTCGAAGGTCATCTCCACCTTGGTTCTGTAACGGACGCCGTCCTCGCCGGTGCCGCCTTCCCAGTGTAGGACGATGCGCTTGTTGGCCTCCACTTCATTGACCTCGACGGGGGCGTTCTTCCACCAGATGACGGTCGTGCCCGCCACCAGGGGCGCGCTGGCCCCGCCGACGGTAGTGAAATAGCTCGAGAGCTTCTTCGGGTTGACGACAGCATCGAAGACTTCATCCACCTTGCGGCCGATCCGTCCTGAAATCCGAACATTCAATGTCATGGCATCTCCTCCACTGTTTGTCTGTCGTTATCGCTCCATTGCGAATGACCCTATTATGTTATAAAAATATAACATGTCAAACGAATCGGATAGCGACCTCATTTTCAAGGCCCTTGCGCATCGTCGCCGGCGCGAAATCCTGGACATGCTCAAGGATGCGCCGCGCACGACAGGCATGCTCTGCGAGGCTTTCACGGATATGGACCGCTGCACCGTGATGCAGCACCTGAAAGTGCTTGAAGATGCAGACCTCGTGATCGCCAGGAAAGAAGGACGCGAGCGCTGGAACCATCTGAACAGCTTGCCGATCAAACAGATCCATGATCGCTGGATCAGCGCCTATGCCGGCCATGCCCTCTCCATTCTCGATCAACTGAAGAACGATCTGGAAGGCTAAGAGAAATGGTTGGGTTTGGAGAAAACTGGATTTAGGCTGCGCCGGTGCCGCCCAACAACCGTTTCAGCCTTTTGCTCGTCCCGTCCTCTTCGAGCGGTGTATAAACGACCAGCTTCATGTCGGGACAGTCCATGACGGCAAGCGCGGTATATTCGAATGTCATCAAGCCGCCCTCCGGATGGCGCAGCCGCTTGTGACCTGTCAGCGGCCGCAACACATCCTGTCTCGGCCACCAGGCGCGAAATTCGGGACTCACCTGCGTCAAGGTGGCGATCAGCCGTTCGAAATCGGGATCGCCGGCATAACGGGCACTGTCGGCGCGAAACATCGCCAGCGAATTCGCCGCTACGATCTCCCAATCGACAAGAAGCTGCCGATGCGCGGGATCGGTGAACACCCGATGGACGCTGTTGCGCGCATCCCCCTGCAATAAGGCATAATCGCCGAAAAGCGCGACGGCTGCCGCATTCCAGGCGAGCACGTCCCAACGCCTGCCCAGAACATAGGCCGGTTGGCCGGCAAGGCTCGCAAGCATGCGCACCAGCGCGTCCGGTACCTCCTCAGGCCCGCGCGACGGAACATCAACAGACGGCCGATCGCTGAGGGTGAAGAGATGCCGCCGCTCGACCGGATCGAGCCGCAGCGCATCAGCCAGCGCAGATAGAACCTCTGCAGAAGGGCGGACGTCCCGGCCCTGTTCCAGCCATGTGTACCAGGTGGTGCCGACACCGGCCAGAAGCGCCACTTCCTCTCGTCTGAGCCCCGGTGTGCGCCGCCGGAACCCTTCCGGAAGTCCGACGCCGGCGGGCGTCAGCTTTTCCCGACGCGAGCGCAGAAAGGCGCCGAACTCGCGACGCCTGGCTTCGAGGATGGTCTGGCTCTGATTGATGTTCATGCCCCATCATAGCAGGATCAATACTAGGATAAAGTCAGAACTGTTTGCCGCGTCCGCAAGCTGCCACAGATCATCATGCAGACAACGAGAAGGCGGTTGCTATGGATATGAGTGGCAAGACGGTCCTGATTACAGGCTCGACGGATGGCGTCGGGCGCCGGGTTGCGGAACGACTGGCAGCGGCAGGTGCGACGGTGATCGTTCACGGCCGCGACGGGACCCGCGCGGAAGAACTGGTCTCCCGCATCCAGGATAAGGGCGGCAAAGCGGCCTATTATCTCGCCGACCTTTCCTCGCTGGAAGAGGTCCGCACTCTGGCCGATGCCATCGAGCGCGACATCGATCGCCTCGATGTTCTGATCAACAATGCGGGTATCGGTACCAGTGGCGGCGGCGCCGGACGCCAGGTAAGCCAAGACGGATACGAGTTGCGCTTCGCGGTGAATTATCTCGCGGGCTTCCTGCTGACGCACCGGCTCCTGCCTCTGTTGAAGGCAAGTGCTCCCGCCCGCATCGTCAATGTATCCTCTGTTGGCCAGCAGGCGATCGACTTCTCCGATGTCATGCTGACGCGCGGCTATAGCGGAGTGCGCGCCTATTGCCAGAGCAAGCTGGCGCAGATCATGTTCACCTTCGATCTCGCCGAGGAGCTTGCCGGCTCCGGCATCACCGCCAACTGCCTGCACCCCGCGACCTATATGGACACGACCATGGTGCGGCAGGCAGGCGTTTCACCGATAAGCTCCGTCGAACAAGGGGCGGATGCCATCCTCAATCTGGCCGCCGGCGCCGCCCTGGAGGGACACTCCGGCCTCTATTACGACGGACTGCGCCCATCTCGCGCCTCTGCTCAAGCCTATGACGCGACGGCGCGACAGCGCCTGCGAACACTCAGCCAAAGCCTTTCCGGCCTCGCCTGAACCACACGCTCCCACCGCTCTCTGTCCTCGAAAGGAGACACGCATGTCGTCTCAACACGTCGCTATTATCGGCGGCTCCTCCGGCATCGGTCTTGCGACCGCCGCCCATCTTCTCGAAAAAGGCTATCGTGTCACCATCACGGGTCGCGATGCCGCCAAACTTCAGGCAGCCGGGCAAAGCCTCAACGGCGATATTGCCACCGTGACCATGGATGCTGCCGACTTTGCCGGCCTCGCCGAGGCCTTCCAGGCAATCGGACCGATCGATCATCTCGTCCTGGCATTGGGCGGCGGCAATGGCGCCGGCCCTTTCGCCACGGTAGACCTCGCCGATCTCAGGAAAGGCTTCGAGCAGAAAATGATGGCGCATTTCGCCTGCGCCCAGGCTTGCCTTCCGCATCTTTCGAAACAAGGCAGCATCACCTTCGTCTCTGCCGTCTCGGCACAGGCGGCGATGCCCGGAACCGCAGGGCTCGGAGCCATCAATGCCGCCATAGCCGCCCTGGCGCCGATCCTCGCCGTCGAGCTCAAGCCGGTCCGGGTAAATTGCGTGTCGCCCGGCGTCGTCGATACTCCCTGGTGGGATTTCACCGCGGAGCAGAGGGAGCAGACCTTCGCCGGATTTGCAGCCCGCACGCCCGTTGGCCGTGTCGGCCGCCCTGAGGAGATCGCCGAAGCCATCGCCTTCCTGATCGGTAACGGCTTCACCAGCGGTCACACGCTGATCTGCGACGGCGGCATCCGTTTCGGCCAATAATCGCCCCGCGCCATTGCCAGTATCACCAGGCTATGGCGCCCTCAGTCGCTGCGAACGCCGGCCTGAAGCTGCGTGAGGATCTCGATCAGCCGAGGTGCCATCTCACGGATTTCGACCAGATGGATCGAGCTCAATGTTTGCAGAACCTCTTCGGACTTTTCCGTCAACTGCAGCGTCTGCCGGCGCTTGTCCGTTGGATCTGGATGGCGGGTGACATAGCCGCCGTCGATCAGGCGTCCCACAAGTTCCGTCGCCGTATGCGGTGCGATCAGCAGCTTTTCCGCGAGCATGCCGATCGTTACCGCCTCGGCCGTTCCATTGCCCTTGATTGCCAGCAGCGCCTGATGCTGTTGCGGCGGGAGGCCTGCCTCCTGCGCAGCCGACGTGCTGAAATCCATGAACTTGCGCAGGGTGTAGCGTAGCGTCGCCAGCGCCTCATAGTCAGCCTGCGAAAGAGCTTCATCCACACGTCTCACCATCAAATCGTCCTCATTGCCGCTGTTCGCGGTCCTAAAGCATGTCGCGCAAAATCTTCAGCGGTTTTGCGGCAACCGCATGCTCCGGATCAAGGACCAAAAGTGCCGAAAACGAATCTTGCAGATCGCAATGCGCTTGAGTTGATTTATATCGCATTACGATATATTTGCCATCTCGAAGCGGAGAGCGGCTGAAGGACAGCCCGCACGCTTGGAGCATTCCAGGAAAAGTGCGCAGCGGTTTTCCGTCCGGAATGCGTAAGAATACGAAGATAGAGCGCTTTCGCTATTCGAAGAAAAGCGGAAATGCTCCGGCACAGAAGGCCTTAAATGCAGGACACCAGCACCTCACAAAGTCACAGCCATGATTTCTCCGGCGGGGCCTCTCGCAAGGACAATGGTGATTTCACTACGGACAAGCGCGTCCTGGTTCTGATTGCCATGGCTCTCGTCGTCGGCACCGGCGGCGCATTCGCCGCCTGGGTGCTCATCAATCTCATCGCTCTCGTCAGCAACGGCGTCTGGCTGTTCAAGATCAGCACCGAGCCGCTCTCCTTCGCCACTGTGGCACGCTCGCCATGGATGGTGGCTGCTCCCATTCTTGGCGGCATCGTCATCGGCCTGATGGCACGCTTCGGCTCGGAAAAGATTCGCGGCCACGGCATTCCCGAAGCCATCGAGGCGATCCTGATTGGCGGCAGCCGCATGTCGCCGAAGGTGGCGGTGCTGAAGCCCCTGTCATCGGCGATCTCGATCGGTTCTGGCGGGCCGTTCGGCGCGGAAGGTCCGATCATCATGACCGGCGGCGCCATCGGCTCGCTCTTCGCGCAGCTCTTCCATCTGAGCGCCGCCGAGAGAAAGACCCTGCTTGTCGCCGGCGCCGCGGCGGGCATGACCGCGGTCTTCGGCACACCGATCGCGGCCGTCATGCTTGCCGTCGAACTGCTGCTCTTCGAATGGAAGCCGCGCAGCTTCATTCCGGTCGCGGTCGCAGCCTGCGTTTCAGTCGTCTGGCGGCCGCTGCTGATCGGCAGCGGCGCACTCTTCCCCGCGCATTTCGAGATGTCGCTCTCCTGGTGGGGCATTCTGCTCGCCTCCGGCCTCGGCATCATCTCCGGCCTGCAATCCGGTCTGCTGACGACTTTGCTCTATAAGATCGAGGATGCCTTCGAGAAGCTGCCGATCCACTGGATGTGGTGGCCGGCGCTCGGCGGCCTCGTCGTCGGGCTCGGAGGCCTGATCGAACCGCGTGCGCTGGGCGTTGGCTACGACATCATCGCCGATCTCTTGCATAGCCATATCACCGTTGCTGCGGTGCTCGCGATCCTGCTGGTCAAGGCGGGCATCTGGCTCGTGGCGCTGTCTTCCGGCACCTCGGGCGGCGTCCTCGCGCCGCTGCTCATCCTTGGCGGCGCGCTGGGCTGGCTCGTCGGCCTCGCCCTGCCGGGCAATCCCGGCTTCTGGGCGATGCTCGGCATGGCGGCGATGATGGGCGGCACCATGCGCGCTCCGCTGACGGGCACCTTCTTCGCCGTCGAGCTGACGGGAGACACGAGTGCGCTGGTGCCGTTGCTGGCGGCAACGGTCGCGGCCTATGCCGTCACCGTCCTTCTGCTGAAACGATCGATTCTGACGGAAAAGATCGCAAGGCGTGGCCAGCACATTACCCGCGAATACGGCATCGACCCGTTCGAACTGACCCGTGCCCGGGACATCATGATCGCCGAGGTGGACACATTGCCAGCCTCCATGCGCCTGTCGGAAGCGCTGGCGCGGATGACGGAGCGGCCGGATGCGCATCGCTTCTATCCCGTCGTCGGGGAGAATAACCGCCTCGTCGGCATGATCTCGCGCGCCGATGCCTTGCGCTGGCAGAGCGAACCGGACCTCATGGATCAATCGCTCTATGACGTGATCTCGGATACATCTCTTCCAGTTGCCCATATCGAAGATACGGTGGGGCGCGTCGCCGATATCATGATCCATGCCGATACGGGACGTGTTCCGGTCGTCGAGCCGCAGACCGGCCGCCTCGTCGGCCTCATCGCGCGCAAGGACCTGCTGCGGCTGCGCAGCGCGACCAATCGCGCCGAACTCGAGCGCGGCGCTTACCTGCGATCCAAAGGCTAAGGGGGAGGATTGGCGTCAACGCGGCGGAAGAACTGCGTGGCGCCTTCCTTGGCATCTGCCAGGAAATTGGCGATCAGCCAGAAAATTTGAGAGCGATCCACGACGACCGATGGATGTTTACGATCCTGGGTGCCTACAAACGTAGGTGGGCACCGTGTGTCCAGGCCCACGGGCCTGGTCAGGGACAGCTCCCTTTGGATCGAGTATGGCCCCAGGGATTGTGGTTCCTGTCGGGAAGCGCAGACCGCCTGAACTATATAAAGAGCTTTGAAGCTTTCTACCAGAGGGCTGCGACGGGCAGCCCCAGAAATAACTCAAGCCTGCTCGACGCCCGGCCGCTCTAAAAGCTTCTCGGTGATGCCGTGAATGCGCGTCGTCACCTCGTCGATGACGCTTGCCAGCGTCTCCTCGGCCCGCGCATTGGCTGCCACTGTCGTATCACGGCTGCTGGTCAGGGTTTCCAGCTCGGCCTCCAGCGAAGACACGCGCCGGGTCAATTCGCTCACCTCATCCATGATCATGATGCCGGCCATGACGGTCACCCGGAGATCGCCGATCTCACCGAACTGGCTCTTCAAATGCATGACATAGCGGTCGAAGCGATTGGCAAGATCCGTCAGATGGTCTTCCTGGCCCTCTTCGCAGGCCATCCGGTAGGCTTTGCCGTCGATCGTTACCGTTACTTGTGCCATTCGACTTTCCGATCACTGCCGCACTGCGACGGCTGCCTCCCGAGGGATCAGCGGTCCAGCACGGCTCTTATGGTTTCCATCGCCGTCACGAGCCGGCGCGACACTTCGCGATTGACCTCTTCCAGCCGGTTCGCGCGGAACTCGGCCTGATCCAGTTCCTGGGCAAGGCGGGATCGATCGGCGTGAACCCTACGGACCTCGCCTTCTATATCGCTCTGCGCCCGTTCCCGCTCGAACCGTCCGTCGACCGCGCTCTCCAAAGTCGAAAGCGCCTGGCGCAATTGGGCGAGCGCCGCGTCCACCGTTTTGCCTGAAGGTGTCATACCCTTCGCATCTCCGCGCAAGGCCCGAATCAAAACATCCGGCCACTTGTCTGATTTCGCAACAATATTCAACTCGGCAACAGCACGTCAATAAAGGCTGTCATGTGGCAGCCCCCCTATTCTGTGGATGAATGCCGCCTTTGCCGCTCACACAGGCCTTGTCGCATGATTGTCGTCTTTTGTAAAAGTGAACGGGCAAATGTCAAAAATTTGCCCCGAGAGGCCCGTATTGAGCCCTCGATTTATTGACTTGCTCGCCCTAACTGCTATGTCTCGACCGCCTGAGGCGACGTTGAAAATGGCGTTCGGAAGAGCGTCTCCCCTTCACCCGCCTTTCAACCGATGGCCCTCCCTCCCAAGCGTGTGGCCATCCCCCGAACCCGGAACACTGCGGAAAAACCCATGAACTCTCGCGAACAACACGACCGGATGGCGAATGCGATCCGTTTCCTTGCCATGGATGCTGTCGAGAAGGCCAATTCCGGTCACCCCGGTTTGCCGATGGGGATGGCTGATGTTGCCACCGTTCTCTTTAGCAAATATCTGCGCTTCGATCCGAAGAACCCGCTGTGGCCGGACCGCGACCGCTTCGTCCTGTCGGCTGGCCACGGCTCGATGCTGCTTTATTCGGTGCTCTATCTGACCGGTTATCCCGACATGACGGTCGAAGAGCTCCAGCGCTTCCGCCAGCTCGGTTCCAAGACCGCCGGCCATCCGGAATACGGTCACGCCACCGGCATCGAAACCACCACCGGCCCGCTCGGCCAGGGCATTGCCAATGCCGTCGGCATGGCGATCGCCGAACGCAAGCTGCGCGAGGAGTTCGGCTCGGAACTTCAGGATCACTACACCTACGCCATGTGCGGCGACGGCTGCCTGATGGAAGGCATCAGCCATGAGGCGATCGCGCTGGCCGGCCACCTCAAACTCAACAAGCTGATCCTGTTCTGGGACAACAACTCCATCACCATCGACGGCGCCGTCTCGTTGTCGGATTCGACCGACCAGATCATGCGCTTCAAGGCCGTTCACTGGAACACGATCGAAATCGACGGTCACGACCAGGCCGCCATCGCTGCCGCCATCGAAGCCGCCCATAAGTCCGACCGCCCGACGCTGATCGCCTGCAAGACGATCATCGGCTTCGGCGCTCCGAACAAGCAGGGCACGCACAAGGTCCACGGCTCGCCGCTCGGCGCCGAGGAAATTGCCGCTACCCGCGTCGCGCTCAACTGGCCCTACGAGCCCTTCGTCATCCCGAACGAGGTCCTCGGGGAATGGCGCGCTGCTGGCGAACGCTCCATCGGCATCCGCGAAGCATGGGAAGGCCGCCTTGCTAGCGCCGACGCTGCCAAGAAGGCTGAATTCACCCGCCGCTTCGATCACAAGCTGCCTGCCGGCTTTGACGCCGCCATCAGCGACTACAAAAAGAAACTGGCTGACACCAAGCCGACCGTCGCAACCCGCAAGGCTTCGGAAGACGCGCTCGAAGTCATCAACGGCTTCATTCCGGAAACGCTCGGCGGTTCGGCCGACCTGACGCCGTCGAACAATACCAAGACCAGCCAGATGAAGTCGATCACCCCGACCGATTTCTCCGGCCGTTACATGCACTGGGGTATCCGCGAACACGGCATGGCTGCTGCCATGAACGGCATCGCCTTGCACGGCGGCCTGATCCCCTATTCGGGCGGCTTCCTGATCTTCTCGGATTATTGCCGTCCTCCGCTGCGCCTCGCCGCCCTGATGGGCATCCGCGCCATCCACGTCCTGACGCATGATTCCATCGGCGTCGGCGAAGACGGCCCGACCCACCAGCCGGTCGAGCAGGTCGCCAGCCTGCGCGCTATCCCGAACTTCCAGCTCTTCCGCCCGGCCGACGCCACGGAAACGGCCGAATGCTGGCAGATCGCCATCAAGACCACGAACCGCCCGTCCGGCCTCGCCCTGACGCGCCAGAACCTGCAGGCCGCCCGTACGGAATATAGCGAGAAGAACCTCTGCGAACTCGGCGCCTACACGCTGGCCGGCAATGCCGACGCCAAGGTCACGATCTTCGCTTCGGGCTCCGAAGTTGAACTCGCCGTTGCTGCCCGCGCGGTCCTGGAAGGCAAGGGCGTCTCCACGCGCGTCGTTTCCGTTCCCTGCACCGAACTCTTCTTCGAGCAGCCGGACGCCTACCGCAAGGAAGTCATCGGCAACTCGCCGGTCAAGGTTGCCGTCGAAGCCGGCGTTCGCGAAGGCTGGGATGCCTTCATCGGACCGGAAGGCGCCTTCATCGGCATGAAGGGCTTCGGCGCTTCCGCTCCTTACAAGGACGTCTACAAGCACTTCGGCATCACGACGGAGGCCGTTGTCGCCGCCGCTGAGGCAAAGCTTTCCTGAGGGCGCTGACAAGCGCTCTCAAATCCAATAGATAAACACCCTGAGTGAACGGGAGTGACATTCAATGACTGTAAAAGTTGCTATCAACGGCTTTGGCCGTATCGGCCGTAACGTTCTGCGCGCAATCGTCGAATCCGGCCGCACCGACATCGAGATCGTTGCCATCAACGACCTCGGCCCGGTCGAGACCAACGCCCACCTGCTGCGTTACGATTCCATCCACGGCAAGTTCCCCGCCGAAGTGAAGGTCGAAGGCGACACGATCATCGTTGGCGGCGGCAAGCCGATCAAAGTCACGGCGATCAAGGACCCGGCAACCTTGCCACACCGCGATCTCGGCGTCGATATCGCGATGGAATGCACGGGCATCTTCACGGCCCGCGACAAGGCCGCCGCTCACCTGACGGCCGGCGCCAAGCGCGTCATCGTTTCGGCTCCTGCCGACGGTGCTGACCTGACCGTCGTTTTCGGCGTCAACCATGACCAGCTCACCAAGGAGCATCTGGTCATCTCCAACGCATCCTGCACCACGAACTGCCTGGTTCCGGTCGTTAAGGTTCTCGATGACGCAGTTGGCATCGACCACGGCTTCATGACGACAATCCACTCCTACACCGGCGACCAGCCGACGCTCGACACCATGCACAAGGATCTGTACCGCGCCCGCGCCGCAGCCCTGTCCATGATCCCGACGTCGACGGGCGCCGCAAAGGCTGTCGGCCTCGTTCTGCCGCACCTCAAGGGCAAGCTTGACGGCACGTCGATCCGCGTTCCCACGCCGAACGTCTCGGTCGTCGACTTCAAGTTCGTGGCCAAGAAGGCAACGACGGTCGGTGAAATCAACGAAGCCATCAAGACTGCATCGAACGGCAAGCTGAAGGGCATCCTCGGCTACACCGACGAGCCGCTGGTTTCCCGCGACTTCAACCATGACAGCCACTCGTCGATCTTCGCGACCGACCAGACCAAGGTCATGGAAGGCAACTTCGTGCGCGTCCTGTCGTGGTACGACAACGAATGGGGCTTCTCGAGCCGCATGTCGGACACGGCAGTCGCCTTCGCCAAGACGATCTGATTGCGGCTCAGACCCGAGTGACATAAATGCCGGCGGTGCGATTTTCCGCGCCGCCGGCGTTGCTATGTTGATGAATAGTGCCCCGCCGGTAAGCACGTAAAGGGACCGCAGTATCCACCCTGCATCTTCTTAAAAACATTTCGATTTTCATCGTCCTGCCCTGCTATCGTCCAGATTTACCAGTAAATTTTGAATCAGGAAGTCTCCAGGCATTCCAAACCGCTTTGCCGCTCTGGCGGGCGCATCACACAATGACGTTATCGACGTCGGAAAGGGTCTCCTGTTCGAGCCCTACTCCGAACGATCTCAGTATTTGCCAATCCGGCTGATACGACGGCATGATAGGAGGTGGGGATTTCCGGCATCCGGGCTTTTGGTCCGGTGGCGGCGCACGGAAAAGGGGAAGAAAAGGTGGAGGCATTTTACATTATCGTGCTGATCAGCACGGTTCTCATACTGATTGCAGCCTTCTCCAGCCTCCTCGCCTTTCGTTTCGGCGCTCCCCTGCTGCTGCTCTTCCTGATGATCGGCCTTGCCGCCGGCACGGACGGCCTCGGCATCGAATTCTCCAACAATTATCTCGCCTATATTCTCGGCTCTCTGGCGCTAGCCATCATCCTCTTCGATTCCGGCTACGGCACGCCGATCCAGGCCTTCAAGCTCGCTGCGGCACCCGCGCTGACCATCGCTTCCGTCGGCGTCGTCGTAACGGCGGCATTGTTCGGCCTTGCCGCCAGCTGGCTGCTCGGCTTCACCTGGCTGCAGGGTCTGCTGCTCGGCTCCATCGTCGCCTCGACGGACGCGGCGGCAGTCTTCTTCCTTCTGCGCATCGGCGGCATCAATATCCGTGACAAGGTGCGCTCGACACTGGAAGTCGAATCCGGCACCAACGATCCGATGGCGATCTTTCTGACGCTTGCCTTGGTCGAACTCCTGGCAAACGGTGAAGGCTATGCCGGCATCAACCTCGCCATGCTTGCCACCTTTGTCCAGCAGATGGGGCTGGGTGTCATACTCGGCCTGCTCGGCGGCATGATGATCGTCCTCATCGTCAGCCGCCTCGAGACGGATCGCGGCCTGACTCCCATCTTCGTGCTAGCACTGGCACTCCTCGTCTTCTCCTTTACCGGTGCCGTCGGCGGCAGCGGCTTCCTGGCCGTCTATGTCGCAGGCATCTATGCCGGCAACCGCAAGCTGCCCGCATCCGCTTCGATCAAGCGTTTCCAGGACGGCATGACCTGGCTGGCGCAGATCATCATGTTCCTCGTGCTCGGTCTGCTCGCCACGCCCTCGGAATTTCCGGCGATCGCCATCCCCGCCATTGCGCTGGCGCTGTTCCTGATCTTCGTTGCCCGGCCGATTGCAGTCTGGCTCTGTGTGCTGCCGTTCGATTATACGCAGCGGGAAACCGGCTTCGTCGCCTGGGTCGGTCTGCGTGGTGCCGTCTCCATTCTTCTGGCCATCATGCCGATCCTCGGCGGCCTGCAGGCTGGCCAAACCTATTTCAACGTCGCCTTCATCGTCGTGCTGGTGTCGCTGCTCGTACAGGGCTGGACCATCAAGCCGATGGCGCGCCGGCTTGGCCTCATCATTCCCCCACGCATGGGGGCGATCGACAAGGTCGAGGTCGACCTGCCGGGCACGGTCAACCACGAACTCCTCTCCTATCGTGTCGTGAAGGACAGTCCGGTCCTGCGCGGCGAGCGCATTCCGCGCTGGGCGACACCATCGCTGATCGTTCGCGACGGCAAGTCCATGCGCTATCAATATGCCGGCCGCTTGCGCGAAAATGATATCGTCTATCTTTTCGTCTCCCCCAATTATTCGCGCCTGCTCGACCGCCTCTTCGCCAGCCGCGCGCCGGTCGATCCCGAGGATGCCGAATTCTTCGGCGCCTTCTCGATCTCACCGCTCCGCCCTGCCGCCGATCTCGATGCTGCCTACGGGCCGGGACTGCTGAGTGAGCAGGAGAAGGGACTGACCATAGCGGAGCTCATGCGCCATCGCCTCGGTGGCAAGGCCGACTATGCGGATCGCGTTCGTCTGGGCGAGATTATCCTCATCGTCCGCGATCTCGACGAGAACGATCATATCCAATCCGTCGGAATGTCGCTCGAGGCGGTGGAACCGCCCGTCATCATGCCGATCTTCATCAATCTCCATGATATCCTGAAGAGCATCCGCGCTTACCTGCAGAAGCGCCGCGAGCGCGCGCATGAAGCCGTTTCAAGCGATTCGACGACGGGCAAAAACGACGTCTGAACGCCTTGCGTCTGCGATCATCCGTAGTATGGTCGGCCCGCTTTTCGCCACCAACAATATTGGATCCTCCCATGGCAGCCTTCAAAACCCTCGACGATCTCACCGACATCTCCGGCAAGCGCGTATTGGTGCGCGTCGACCTCAACGTGCCGGTCAAGGATGGCAAGGTCACCGATGCGACCCGCATCGAGCGTGTCGCCCCGACGATTCTCGAATTGTCAGAAAAGGGCGCCAAGGTCATTCTGCTTGCGCATTTCGGCCGCCCGAAGGATGGCCCCTCCCCGGACCTCTCCCTCGGCCTCATCATACCGGCCGTCGAAGAGGTTCTGGATCATGCCGTTCTCTTCGCCTCCGATTGCATCGGCGCTCCGGCCGCCGACGCCGTCGCCAAGATGAACAACGGCGACATCCTGCTACTGGAAAACACCCGCTTCCACAAGGAAGAGGAAAAGAACGACGCAGCCTTCACCAAGGCGCTTGCCGCCAATGGCGATATCTACGTCAACGACGCCTTCTCGGCTGCGCATCGCGCCCACTCTTCCACGGAAGGCCTTGCCCACCTGCTGCCGGCCTATGCCGGTCGCACGATGCAGGCAGAGCTTGAAGCCCTGGAAAAGGGCCTCGGCAATCCGGTACGTCCAGTCGTCGCCATTGTCGGCGGTGCCAAGGTCTCCACCAAGATCGACCTTCTGATGAACCTCGTGAAGAAGGTCGATGCGCTTGTCATCGGCGGCGGCATGGCCAACACCTTTATCGCCGCCCGCGGCACCAATGTCGGAAAATCGCTCTGCGAGCATGACCTTGCAGATACGGCAAAGCAGATCATGATCGAAGCCGCTGCCTCCGGCTGCGCGATCGTGCTGCCGGAAGAC
The DNA here is from genome assembly GCF_020871915.1 of Rhizobium sp. AB2/73. Classification (NCBI taxonomy): domain Bacteria; kingdom Pseudomonadati; phylum Pseudomonadota; class Alphaproteobacteria; order Hyphomicrobiales; family Rhizobiaceae; genus Rhizobium; species Rhizobium sp. AB2/73. The sequence continues at coordinate 2,567,723 of NZ_CP067071.1, forward strand.
GGCGTTGTTGCCCGCGAATTCAAGGCCGGAGCGGACAACGAAGTCGTCGCGATCGACGCCATCCCCGCCGATGCCATGGTACTCGATGTCGGACCCAAGTCGGTCGAAGCGGTCAAGAACTGGATCGGCCGCGCCACGACGCTGGTCTGGAACGGCCCGCTCGGCGCCTTCGAAATCACGCCTTTTGATGCCGCAACCGTTGCAGTCGCCAAATATGCCGCTGAATGCACCAAGACCGGCAAGCTGACCTCGGTTGCCGGCGGCGGCGATACGGTTTCGGCGCTCAACCATGCCGGCGTTGCCGACGACTTCACCTATGTCTCGACGGCTGGCGGTGCCTTCCTCGAATGGATGGAAGGCAAGGTCCTTCCCGGCGTCGCCGTGCTGCAGGCCGGCAAGTAAACAAAAAGCCTTATCGCCGTGAATGATACGGGCCGCGAAAGCTTTAGCTTTCGCGGCTTTTCCATGAGTGCTAGGATTACATGAAAGACTTTCAAACGGTTGAAATCATTTCAATCGTTTCAATTAGTTAGCCTGCCATTTCCCTCCTTCTACACTTCTGTTATCGCCGATCTATATTGTTCTTGTCGCCGAATGAAATCGCCTTGGAGAAACAAAATGAGCGAACGAATTGAAGACATTGCCGTAAAGATGGTTGCTGGTGGCAAGGGCCTCCTGGCGGCGGACGAATCCACCGCCACGATCAAGAAGCGCTTCGACGCCATCTCTCTCGTATCAACGGAAGAGAGCCGCCGCGACTATCGCGAAATGCTCTTCCGCTCCGACGACGCAATGAAGAAGTACATCTCCGGCGTCATCCTCTATGAGGAAACCCTCTTCCAGAAAGCCGCCGACGGCACCCCCTTCGTCGATATCATCAAGGCTGCCGACAGCATTCCCGGCATCAAGGTCGATGTCGGCGCCAAGCCGCTCGCCGCCTTCCCCGGCGAAACCGTCACCGAAGGCCTGGACGGCCTCGCCGATCGTCTGGCGAAATATTATGACGCCGGCGCCCGCTTCGCCAAGTGGCGCGGCGTGATCGCCGTTTCCGATACGCTGCCGACCTATGGCGCCATCAAGGCCAACGCCCACGCGCTTGCCCGTTATGCCGCCCTCTGCCAGCAGGCCAAGATCGTTCCGATCGTCGAGCCGGAAGTGCTGATGGATGGCGAACCCGGCACGCAGAGCCTCGATCGCAGCGAGGAAGTCACCCGCTGGACGCTGCAGATCGTCTTCCAGGAACTCGCAGAAGCCCGCATCAAGCTCGAAGGCATGATCCTCAAGCCGAGCATGGTCATCGACGGCAAGAAGGTCCGCAAGGCCTCGGTCGAGCAGGTCGCCGAACGCACCGTCAAGGTTTTGAAGGAAACCGTTCCGTCGGCCGTTCCCGGCATCGCCTTCCTCTCCGGCGGCCAGTCCACCGAAGAGGCGACGGCCCATCTCTCTGCGATCAATTCCGGCTATGAACTGCCCTGGAAAGTGACCTTCTCCTATGGTCGCGCACTGCAGGACAGCGCGCTGAAGGCATGGGGCGGCAAGCCGGAAAACGTTGCCGCTGGCCAACGCGCCTTCACCCATCGTGCCGAGATGAACTATCTCGCCGCCAAGGGTAGCTGGACGAAGGATCGCGAAAAGGCTGCCTGATGTCAGCTGGAGCAATTCCAGGAAAAGGGCACTGCAATTTTTCTCGGAATTGCTTGGAAACAAAGGGGTAGAGTGGTTCGATGACGCTGTGAAAAGCTGAACCACTTGAATATTCGAATGCACGAAAGGCCTCGGTCGCAATGCGATCGGGGCTTTTTTGCTTTCGGGGAATAGCCAGCTGGGCGTTCAGAACAGAGCAAGTCACATCTGTCACAATGACAAGAATAGGCTTGCCGTGATATCGGAAAACAATCCGTGTCAAATGGATGTTGCGAAAACGCGGCACTGGATTGTCCCACTTATAATAAAAGGGGCCCAATAGAGGGGTTGCCATATGCTTGCTTGGCGCAGTTTTGTTGCTGTTTTTTCTGTGTTCTTAGTTGCACAAATAGACATTGCTCGCGCCCAACAATTGCAGACGGCCGTTCCCGTCTTTTCCGCGACAGGACCGGATGCAGAGGCTTACGGTGAGAAACTCGGCTATCCCGTCGGCCTGCCGCTGAGCGAACAACGGAACATGATCGGCAATTTCAGTCACGCCGATAAGCTTGCGCCAACGCATATGATCGCCGCCGCCGAGCATCCGCTACCCCTCTTACGCGCGGCCTCCGAGATTTCGGTCAAGTTCACGTTCGGCACGGAAACCGGCTCCTTGTCGAAATATCTCGACACCAATCCCACCACTGGCCTGCTGATTGCCCACAACGACACGATCCTGTTCGAACATTACCAATATGGCCGCACCGACCGCGACCGGCTTGTCTCGCAATCCATGGCGAAAACCTTGACCGCCATGATGATTGGGATCACGATTTCCGAGGGCGCCATCCATTCGATCGACGATACGGTCGAGACCTATGTGCCGGAGCTGAAAGGCACGGAGATGGGCGTTACGCCGATCCGCGCATTGCTGCATATGGCCTCCGGCATTGCCTTCACCGAAAACTTCGGCAACCCCGACGACAACGTTCATCTCAGCAATTCACTGCTTGGCCCGGAAAAGCTCGATCCCATCACAGCCATATCCCACTTTAACAAGCGGGTCGCGCCTCCCGATACGGTCTGGCACTACAGCAATCTCGATACGGAGGGCCTGAGCCTCGTCCTGACCCACGCCACTCATATGAGCATGGCGGATTATCTCCAAACCCGCATCTGGCAGCCGATGGGTGCGGAAGCCAGCGCGAACTGGCAGGTCGATAGCACCGGCCAAGAGGTCGGCTACTGCTGCTTCAGCGCGACACTTCGCGATTATGCCCGCTTTGGCCTGCTGCTCGCGCATGACGGCGCCTTGAACGGCCGGCAGATCATACCCCGCCAATGGCTGTTGGATGCCACGGAGCCGGTCAAGCAAGGCTCATTCCTGGCGGTCAATCATGAAACGAACCCCTGGGGCTACGGCTATCAGACCTGGCTGATGCCCGGTCCGCGCCGAACGTTTTTCCTGGACGGCAAAGCCGGCCAGCGCATCCTGGTCGATCCGACGACACATCTGGTTCTCGTACACACTGCGGTCCGTGCGAAGCCCGGCGATGTCGGCAGTGCCGAACTCGTCGAACTCTGGTCCAGCGTGCTCAAACAGTTCCAGAGCAATTGAAGCGATCTTCGCGCGTGCTGCAGAAAACCCGTTCTCCCGTTGAGGAGAAGGGATTGGGATAAGAGGCTTCTTCGCCAGAACCGTTAGCCAACTTGTCACGGACACAAGTTCCGGCTTTCAAGCTTGCCCGAGCAGCGGCTAAATCCTGGCAGTTCCACCAAAGCTGCCCGGAGCCGTCATGAACACCGTTGCCTATGTCACCGTCGACGTCTTCACATCCGAACGCTTCGTCGGCAATCCCCTGGCCGTCATTCCCGATGCCCGCGGTCTCGACAGCGGCGCCATGCAGAAGATCGCCGCCGAATTCTGCTATTCGGAAACGACCTTCGTGCTGCCGGCGGAAAACCCGGAGCATACGGCCCGCGTCCGTATCTTCACGCCCACGGCCGAAATCCCTTTTGCCGGCCATCCCAATGTCGGCACCGCCTTCGTCCTCGGCCAGCAGCAAGCGATCTTCGGAAAACCCATAAGCGACAGGCTGATCTTCGAGGAGGATGCCGGGCTTGTCGAGGTAACGTTGTTGCGCAACGGTGGCGGCGTCTCCGGCGCAAGCATCCGCGCACCGGGCAGGCTTACGATCGGCGAAACCATTGCCGACGAACTGATTGCCGCTTGCGTGCAGATCGATCCGCAATCGATCCGCCACACAACCCATGGGCCGACTTTCGCATCCGTCGGCCTGCCTTTCGCCTTCGCGGAGCTGGATAGCCTCGAAACGCTCGCCAAGGCATGGCCGAACGCCGCCGTTTTTGCTGAAGCGGCCGCACGCCACAAGGAAGACAAGACCGGCTTTTCACTCTTTCTCTATGTACGCTCGACGGAAAATCCGTGGGCTATTCGCGCCCGCATGTTCGCGCCGCTCGACAACGTCGCGGAAGACCCGGCGACCGGCAGCGCCTCTGCCGCGATCAGCGCCTACCTGACTTCCCTGCTGCCGGCACAGGATGCGGAGGTAAAAATCACCATCGAACAGGGCGTGGAAATGGGAAGACGCAGCCTTATCGGCGTTGATGTCAGGAAATCTGCCGGCACGGTAAACGAAGTCTTGCTGTCGGGCAGCAGCATCTCCGTCATGCGCGGAGAGATCCAACTTTAGGCAGCCGCGCGTGGCGGCGCTGAAGCCCTGAATCCAGCCTGAAATGCGCTAAAACGCCTCGTTGATAACGAGCGCCACCGTCCAGACGGCAAAGGCGAAGATAGCGATCTTCCAGAAATCGGCCCTGCGCCTCAGGCCCGGCAGCCCCAAAGGCTTGATGATGTGCACCGCCATGGCGAGCAGAAGCAGCACCGCTATGGCTTTTGTCACGCTATTTTTCCCCGTTTATGCAAGAGTGAGGGCAGCCGCGACCAAAAACCGCTGCACGCCTTTCGCGATCATGCTCTAATCGTCATAGGACGGACATTTTTCCGCGCCAACAGACTGTTTCTACAGGCCGATAGCGGCAATCCGGGACACAATCAATAGCGAATGCAGGCAGGGCGCGATTCCTGTCTTTCGGCTCCTTAAATGGAGCGGCATGAAGGTGGGGAGCATGAAAAGAAACATATTGCCGGTACTCGCTCTGCTGTTCGGCACGCTGTTCCTGTTTACGGGCAATGGCCTGCACAGCCTGCTGCTGCCTGTGCGCGGCACGGCCGAAGGCTATGCGACGACGACGCTCGGTTTGCTCGGCACCACCTGGGCGACGGGTTTCGTCCTCGGCTGCCTGACGGCGCCGAAACTGGTCCGGCGCATAGGTCATGTGCGCGCTTTTTCGGGCTTCATCTCCGTCATCGCCATTATCGCGCTTTTGACCGGCATCATCGTCGATCCCATCTGGTGGGTGGCGCTGCGCGCGGTGACCGGCTTCTGCACGGCCGGAACCTCGATGATTATCGAGAGCTGGCTCAACGAACGCGCCACCAATGAAAGCCGTGGCGCGATCTTCTCGCTCTATATCGGCATTACGCTGATCGGTGCCGTCGCCGGGCAGATGATGGTGCCCTTCGCCGATGTCCATACGCCCATCCTCTTCATGGTGTGCGGCATCTGCTATTGTATCGCCATGCTGCCGACCACGCTGTCGAACGCCGCCTCGCCGCAACCGCTCAAGGCCGTCAGCCTCGACCTGAGGGCGCTCTACCGCAATTCGCCGGTCGCCTCGATCGGCATCCTGCTCGTCGGCATCGCCAATGGCGCATACGGCACGCTCGGCGCCGTCTTCGGCGCCAAAGCCGGCCTTTCCGAAGGCGACATCGCGCTGATGATGAGCTCGACCATCTTTGCCGGCGCCGTGATGCAGCTGCCGGCCGGCCGCCTGTCCGATCGCATCGACCGCCGCTATGTGCTTGCGGGCATGGCTGCGATCGCCGCTCTCGATGGCCTGCTGCTCTTCCTGTTGAAGCCGGGCAGCCCGGCTTTCCTCATCAGCATGGTCGTCATCTATGGCGCCGTCGCCAACACCCTCTATCCGATCGCCGTTGCCCATGCCAACGACTTCGCCGCGCCCGAGGATTTCGTCAAGGTTTCGGGCGGCCTGCTGCTGCTCTACGGTATCGGCACGATCATCGGACCGACTCTGAGCGGCCCGGTCATGTCCTCCATCGGCCCCTACTCACTGTTCTTCGTCACCGCCATCGCCCATGTGCTGATTACCTCCTATTCGATCTTCCGCAGCCGCATGCGCGCCGCAAAGCCGGCGGGCGATCGCGACGCCTACACGACCATGCCGTCGGCCAACGCGCAGATGATCACGCCGGAGAGCATGGCGCTCGCGCGTAGCGAGACTTCAAAAAAGGACGATATAACTGTAAATTACGGCACCTGATCCCTCGACAAGGGAAAGGAGGAACCGAAATGAGCCTATTCGATGATGATCGTCCCAAGCAGCCGTCCGCCCACGAGATCGGCAGCGACCTCTCGTTACTGTCGGTGGACGAGCTGAAAAGCCGCGTAGCATTGCTCCAGGGCGAGATAGCCCGGCTGGAAGAGGAAATCGCCACCAAGACCTCCGGCCGAAAGGCGGCGGATAGTCTTTTCCGCTTCTGACGCACCGTTCCAAGGTGGCCTGCCGCAGCACGAAATCCATACGGGAGAGTCCAGGATCAAGGCATGGTCAACTCAATATTAAGCTTTACGACATATTACTATGACCATCCAGATTCGCTCTGGACTCAGACAGTTCCTCCACTTGGCGAATTGGTCTGATTTTTCTCCCTGTTTTACCTTGAGAGCCGCTTTTGCGGCTCTTCTTTTTTGTCCTGTATCGCGGACCTCCGCGAAACTGTGGAGATTAACCCTTTCTTAAGAATCGCCTTGCGAATTTCAGTTAAAACACCCATCTTAAAGTCATAAAAGCGGATGCCGAAAGCTCTTAGGGACTTGACCGGCTTTTCCTGAACAAAAGTGTTGCGTGAAGCAGGGATTTATTCGATGTCGGAACTTGGGTTGAACACGATCAGCTTTGCTGGCCACGCCGCATCGTCGGCGCAGTTCAGGGCGCTTTATTCTGAAGGCATGTCGCTGGTCGAAGAAACCGCCGGCTATCTCGACGGCCAGGGCCGCGCTGCTTCCAAGGTTCTGCCGCGCATGGCTTCCGTGCTCTATGCCGCCGAATCCATGCGACTGACCACCCGCCTGATGCAGATGGCCTCCTGGCTACTCCTCCAGCGCGCCGTCAACAATGGCGAAATGTCGCGCGATCAGGTATTGGCTGAAAAGAACAAGGTTCGCCTGGACGGCTTCAATGTCGACCGGACGGCACCCGGCTGGAATGATTTGCCGGAATCCTTCCGCGATCTCGTCGAGCGTTCGCTGCGCCTGCAGAACCGCGTCGCCATTCTCGATCGCGAAATCTACCGACCGACGGAAGCTGCTATCGTTCCGGACAACCAGAACAGCGTCAAGGCACAGCTAACCCTGCTGCAGACCGCATTTGGCGGCAACTGACCTTCAGACAATCCGTAATGATTTCAAACCGGTCGCGCCTGACGTGGCCGGTTTTGTTTTAAGCAATGATCCAGCCCTCCGAAAAGCCGTGCGCAGAGTTAGGCCAGAAGTTGAAGCCGGGCCAAACTTGACGGATTCCGTGAAACCTCTGTAAAAAAGACTGCGCGCTTCTCTCAAGGGAGGAGCAAGCCGATATCGAATGTGCGTGGAGAACCCAATGCGCCGACTCACTTCTCACGAAAATCAAATCCGAAATTCTGAGAAGATGATGAACCATGCGCACATTGAATCTGGGCATCCTTGCCCATGTAGACGCGGGCAAGACCAGCCTCACGGAACGGCTCCTTTTTGACACCGGCATAATCGACAAACTCGGCAGCGTCGACGCCGGCAGCACGCAGACCGATAGTCTCGAACTCGAAAGACAACGCGGCATCACCATCGCCGCGGCGGTGGTTTCCTTTACCATCGGTGATGTGATGGTGAACCTCATCGACACGCCGGGCCATCCCGACTTCATCGCCGAGATCGAACGGATCCTGCAGTTGCTCGATGCGGCCGTGGTCGTCGTGTCGGCAGTCGAGGGCGTGCAGCCCCAGACGCGCGTGCTTGTGAAAGCATTGCGACGCCTCGGGATACCCTTCATATTCTTCGTCAACAAGGTCGACCGCCTCGGCGCACGCTATGATGAGGTGCTTGAGGATATGGCGACCCAGCTGGCGGTCCGCCCCATCGCAATGTCGATCGTCCATGCTGCCGGCAGCAGGCTCGCCACGGTGGAAGCTGCTGATCTCGGCGGCGATCCGCATTTCTCGCGCCTGTGCGAAGCACTTTCACTCAACGACGAGGCTTTGCTGGAAGATTATGTTCTGGCTCCCGAGCGCCTGACACGACAGAGGCTGGAACAAGCCTTGGCCGATCAGGTAGCGAAGTCCTCTATCCATCGGGCATTTGCCGGTGCGGCGACGCGGGGCATCGGCATTTCTGCCTTGATCTCGGCAATCGAGACCCTGCTACCGAGCAGGCGTCCGAATCCTGGTGGCCCGGTTTCAGGAGCAATCTTCAAGATCGAACGCGGGTGGGGCGGCGAGAAGCTCGCCTATCTCTATCTGGCATCGGGCACGATCAACCTTCGAGATGACATCGAAACTCCTCTCGGCTCGGCGAAGATTGGCAGTCTTCAGCTTTTCCGCGATGGCAAAGCGGACAAGGTTTCGCAGGTTTACGCAGGGCAGATCGCCAAGGTCGGCGGGCTCGCAAATGCCCGTATCGGAGATTGGATCGGCACCGAAAGCGCCCCCGGCACGCTTCGCCACTTCGCGCCGCCGACCTTGGAAACCCGCATTCGCGCCCTGCGCCCGTCAGAAAACGCAGCACTCTGGCTGGCTCTGGGGCAACTTGCAGAGCAGGATCCGCTCATCAACCTGCGCGCCAATGAGGAAACAGGCGACATATATGTCTCGCTCTATGGCGAAGTGCAGAAGGAGGTCATCCAGGCAACCCTCTCGACCGGATTCGGCCTCGACATCGCCTTCGAGGAAAGCACCGTCATCTATGTCGAAAGGCTGGCTGGAACGGGAAGCGCGGTCGAGCACATATTCAAGGAGCCCAATCCGTTTCTCGCAACCGTCGGATTGCGCGTCGAGCCACGGCCGGAAGGCAGCGGAAACAGCTTTGCCCTGGAGGTGGATGTCGGCCAGATGCCCGCAAGCTTCTATCGGGCGGTCGAGGAAGCTACGTTCGAAACGTTGAAGGAAGGTCTTTTCGGCTGGCAGATCATCGACTGCCACGTCGCCATGACAGCGGCACGGCAAAGTTCGCCGGCGAGCACGGCGGTCGATTTCCGCAAGCTGACGCCGCTGGTGCTCGCATCCGCGCTTTCCTCCGCACAGACGATCCTATGCGAGCCTATCGAGCATTTTCACGTCGAGATACCGGCAACGGCGTTGGCTGGCGTGCACAGCCTGCTCGCAAAATCCGGCGCATCGATGAGAAGATCGCTGATCGACGATGGTATCGCACGGCTGGAGGGCACGGTGGCATCATCGATGATCCACACGATCCAAAGGCAACTGCCGGTATTGTCGGGCGGAGCCGGCGTTCTGGAGCACGCCTTCGATCACTATACGCGCCTATCGGGTCCGTACCGTGTACGGGAGCGCGCAGCGGCAAATCCGTTCGATCGCGCGGATTACCTGCGGCGTGTGCGATGAGGTTGCCGGACACTCAATCAACGCAAAAAATCAACGCAAAAAGCCCGGCCAAGCCGGGCTTTTTCAAACAGCAAATCGCAATGCGATTAGATGCCGAGACCGCCGAAGCGCTTGTTGAACTTCGAAACGCGGCCGGCACGGTCCATCATCTGCTGGTTGCCGCCAGTCCAAGCCGGATGGGACTTGGAGTCGATTTCGAGGTTCATGACAGCGCCTTCAGAACCCCAGGTCGAGCGGGTTTCATATTCGGTGCCGTCGGTCATGACCACCTTAATGGTGTGGTAGTCGGGATGGATGTTGGCCTTCATAACAATCTTCCTGTCATGCCAGGGTCCATTTGTCGCAAGGCATTGCGGCAACCGAACCGATTGAATAAATGAAGCCGCAGTCCGTTAAAGGCCACGGCTTCCAATTAAGATGGCGTGCCTATACATGAAGGCAGCGGCGATAACAAGGGGCGAAAACGTCGAGTCCCTTGCTGATATGGGGATTGGAGACGACTTGTCAGAGACTGGCCAGGCTGAGGAAAAGAAAAACCGTTCGATCCGTCCTCTCGGACGACTGGCGCCATACCTCAAGCGATATCGGGGCATGGTGGCAGGCGCGATCATATCGCTCGTCATCGCCGCCGTTACCTCGCTCGCCTTGCCGGTCGCCGTCCGCCGCATGATCGATCACGGCTTCGATCAGGCCGACCGCGGTCTGATCGACAGCTACTTCATAGCGATCATGATCATGGCCCTGTTGCTCGCGGCTGCAAGCGCGCTGCGTTATTACTTCGTCATCTCCATCGGCGAGCGCATCGTCTCCGATATGCGCCGCGAGGTCTTCGACCATGTGACGCGGCTGTCGCCCTCCTTCTTCGATATCAATCAATCCGGCGAGATCGTCTCGCGGCTGACGGCGGATACGACGCAGATCAAGTCCGCGGTCGGTGCCACAGCCTCCGTTGCGCTGCGCAACCTGATCCTCTGTCTCGGGGCCGTGATCATGATGATCGTCACCAGTCCGAAGCTCTCGAGCATCGTGCTGATCGCGATCCCGATCATCGTTCTGCCGCTGGTCAGTTTCGGCCGATCCGTACGCAAGCGCTCGCGAGCCGCGCAGGAGACGCTGGCGCAGGCATCGGCCTATGCCAACGAGACCATCGCGGCCAGCCGCACCATCCAGGCCTATAATGGCGAAAACGCCGCGGCGCATCGCTATGGCGGCGCCGTTGAGGATGCCTATCAGGCGGCGCGCGCCGCGATCAAATCCCGTTCGCTGCTGACGGGCTTCGCCATTGCCATGGTCTTCGGCAGCATCGTCGCGGTTCTGTGGGTCGGGGCGCAGAATGTGCTTGCCGGCACCATGTCTGCCGGCACGCTCGGCCAGTTTCTCCTCTATTCCGTCATCGCCGGCTCTTCGCTGGGCTCACTATCGGAAGTCTGGGGCGAGCTCTCTCAGGCTGCGGGTGCCGCCGACCGCCTCGGCGAATTACTTGCCGAAGTGTCCCCCATCGCCGCCCCCGCCAATCCCCTGTCCTTGCCGCAGCCGCCGCAGGGCCGCGTGGAATTCTCCGATGTCCACTTCTCCTACCCGTCGCGACCGAACAGATCGGCGCTGCACGGGCTCTCCTTCTCCGTCAAGCCGGGGGAGACGGTCGCGATCGTCGGCGCGTCGGGTGCGGGCAAAAGCACCATCTTTTCGCTGCTGCTGCGCTTTTACGATCCACAAAAAGGCCGTGTTGCCGTAGATGGCATCGATGCGCGTGACGTATTGCCGGACGCCCTACGTGAGCGCATCGCCATCGTCCCTCAGGACACCACAATCTTCGCAGCCTCCATCCATGACAACATCGCCTTCGGCCGCCCGGGCGCCTCGCGCGACGAGGTGCGCGCCGCCGCCATCGCCGCGCAGGCGGACGAATTCATTTCGCGCCTCGAAATGGGCTACGATACGCAGGTCGGCGAGCGCGGTGTCACCCTTTCAGGCGGCCAGCGGCAGCGCGTCGCCATTGCCCGCGCCATCCTGAAGAATGCGCCAATCCTGCTGCTTGATGAAGCGACCTCCGCTCTCGATGCCGAAAGCGAGACGCTCGTTCAGAAGGCGCTGGAGGGCTTGATGGAGGCACGCACGACCCTCGTCATCGCTCATCGCCTAGCGACCGTCCTCAAGGCTGACCGCATTCTGGTGCTGGATCAGGGCCGTATCATCGAGGAAGGTACGCACCAGAGCCTGATCCGCCACGGCGGCATCTATGCGAAGCTCGCCCGCCTGCAATTCGATGCCGGCATCGAGGAGCATATGCTCATTGCGAAATAACGATAATCGGGCAAGTCGTGCCAAATACAACCTTGTGGAAATAGTTTCAAAGTTGAGCTAGATTTTCGGCGTTATCCCGCGCTGACGCGATTCTAGGAGACGAGAACCATGTATAAATTTGAAGTCTACAAGGACAAGGCTGGCGAGTTTCGCTTCCGCTTCAAGGCCTCGAACGGCGAAACCATGTTCGGTTCGGAAGGCTATAAGGCGAAGGCCTCGGCCCTGCATGCCATCGAATCGATCAAGGCTCACGTCGGCGGCGCCGTTATCGACGACCAGACCACCGCCACCGCATAATTCTCGCGTCACGCACTCGCTGCAAAGCCATCAACGGCTGGCTGCCCTTCGGGCATGCCGGCCGTTTTGATTTTTCGGCCACGAATTTGAAAAAATCTTTCCGCGAGTGTCGAATTCACGCGGGCTCACGACTCATCATATCGAAGCGGCAGGAAGCCGTTTTGCCAGCGGTGTTGTATATTCCGGCATTCAGCTTTCCGGCGTGCACCGCCCGGCCATCGTCAAAACTGCAAATGGGAGATCTGTCTCATGCAATATGCTTTGATCATCCGTGAATCAGCCGAGGATTTTGGGCGTCGCGCCGATCCGACCTATAAGAACGGCTGGATCGCCTACACTCAGGCCCTTGTCCAGGCTGGCATCATGACGGGGGGCGCGGGATTGACGGCGCCGGAAACGGCAACGGTCGTCCGTCGCCAGGGCGAGGATCATGAGGTGAAGGATGGCCCCTTCCCTGACGGTAAGGAGCAGCTTGGCGGCTTCTATCTGATCGATGTGCCGGATCTCGATGCCGCGCTGGAATGGGCTCTGCGCGTACCGATCTCCCAGCAAGGTTCGGTCGAGATACGGCCGCGATTGCAGATGTAGCCACCAAATGACGCTGGATGCCGGACGCGCCGCCGAGCAAACGGCGCGTCAATCCTACGGCAAGCTGATTGCCTTTCTCGCCGCGCGCTTCCGCGACGTGCCGGCGGCCGAGGATGCTTTGTCCGATGCGATCGCTGCAGCGCTGAGTACTTGGCCGGAACGCGGCATCCCCGACAATCCGGAAGCCTGGCTGCTGGTTGCGGCCAGGCGCAACCTCCTTCGCCGGGTCAGGCACGAGAACGTCAGGGCCGGAGCCCGCGAGAGGATCATGATGGCCTTCGAAGAAGCGGAGGAACGCATGAATGCCGACAATTCCGCCTTTCCGGACGAGCGCCTGAAGCTCCTCTTCGTCTGCGCCCATCCGGCTTTGGATCGCTCGGCCCACACTCCCCTGATGCTGCAATCCGTGCTGGCCGTCGATGCCGCAACCATAGCCAAGGCCTTCCTCGTTTCGCCGCAAGCCATGAGCCAGCGGCTGGTGCGGGCAAAAATCAAGATCCGCGACGCACATATCCCTTTTATCGTTCCGGAACGGTCCGTGTTGCCGGACCGGTTGGAAAGCGTACTCTCGGCGATATATGCCGCCTATGGCCTCGGCTGGGACGGGGTCGACGGAGAGATCGGCAAGCAGGGATTCCTAGCGGATGAGGCCATCTGGCTCGGCCGCACTCTGCTTGCGACCCTGCCCGAGGAGCCGGAAGCGGCGGGCTTGTTGTCGCTGATGCTCTACAGCCAATCCCGTCGTGAAGCGCGGCGCGACGCGAATGGACGATATGTCCCTCTCGACGAGCAGGACATGGCCCTTTGGGATGTCGAAATGATCGTGGAAGCCGACAATCTGTTGCGAAGGGCGGGTGCATTCGGCCGTTTCGGTCCATTCCAGTGTCAGGCTGCGATCCAGTCCGTGCATGCCGACCGGCGACGCTCGGGCATGACCGACTGGGCCGCTCTTGCCAGGCTCTATGAAGCGCTTGTGATCATGAAGCCGACGACCGGCGCGCGCGTCAGCCACGCCGCTGTGACGGGCAAAGTGGAAGGCCCTGCTGCGGGCTTGGCTCTTCTTGACCGAATGGCTGGGCGCGACATCGTCAACTATCAGCCCTATTGGGCCGTGCGCGCTCATCTGCTGACCGAGACTGGCGATATGGAAAACGCCCCCCACGCATACCGCACCGCAATCGGCCTCAGTGACAGCGAAGCCGTGCGGCAATTCCTGCAGGCACGCCTCGATAGTGTCGCATCGCCGGAGCGATGACCGATTACTTCTCCGTCAGCTTCAGCTCGATGCGGCGGTTGGTGGCGCGGGCATCCGGCGTATCGCCCGGTGCGATCGGCTGGAATTCACCAAAACCGGCGGCGACAAGCCTGTCGGCAGGCACGCCCTGAGAGATCAGGAACTTGACGACGGCGATGGCGCGCGCGGATGACAAAGCCCAGTTGTCCGGGTAACGCCCGTTGCCTGAAAGCGGCACATTATCCGTATGGCCATCGACGCGCAGCACCCAGTTGATCTCGGGCGGAATTTCCTTGGAAAGATCGATGAGAGCGGCTGCAAGCTTGGTCATCTCCGCTTGCCCCGCCGGATTGAGATCGGCAGCGCCGGACGGAAACAGCACTTCGGACTGGAAGACGAAGCGGTCGCCGACGATGCGGATGTTATCGCGGTCGGAAAGGATTTCGCGCAGGCGCCCAAAGAAGTCGGAACGATAGCGGTTCAGTTCCTGCACGCGCTGCGCCAAAGCCACATTCAGCCGCCGGCCAAGATCGGCAATCTTCACCTGCGATGACTGATCCTTCGCTTCCGAAGCCTGAAGGGCAGCTTCAATAGCGGCGATCTGGCTGCGCAGGGCGGCAATCTGTTGGTTGAGCAGATCAACCTGGCTCATCGCCCGCGCGCTCACCTGCTTCTGCTCGTCAAGCTCCTGCGAAAGCGATCCGGCCCGCTGCTCTGCAGCCTGGCTGCTGCCGGAACCCGCTGCGAGCAGGGCCTGCAGCCGCGACCGCTCGGTCTCCGCCGAGGACAGCGACGCTTGCAGATTGGCGACGGCATCCTCCAGATCCTGCTTGCCGCCCTTCTCCAGCGCCAGCTGCTGCACCAGATCGTTGATGCGGCTGTTGAGTCGATTGAGCACCTCGTCGCGCCCCGAAATCTCACGGCTGAGGATGAACTGGCCAACGACGAATACCGTCAGCAGGAACATGATCGCCATCAGCAGCGTGGACAACGCGTCGACGAAGCCGGGCCAGTAGTCGACGCTTCTCTGATGGCGTCGGTTGCGGGCGAGCGCCATGGCCTACTTGCTCCCGGACTTCTCGGTATGGCTAATCCGGTCTGCAAGCCGATCGAGCGTGCGGCGCATCGATTTCGCCTCTTCCTGCTGCGCCTCGATCCAGTCCCGCAGCATCTGCTGCTCGTTGCGCATGTTCTTGACCAGGCCCTGAATGCCTTCGGCGAGGTTTGCCATGGCGGTCACCGAACGCTGGCCGCCGCCCTCCTCCGCGATCTTGCGCAGATAGTCGGAGAGCGCCCGCACATCCTCCGAAGAAGCGCCCGCCGTGCCTTCAATGACCGGAGCGATATCGGATCCGACATCCGTGACCGAGGAAAGCCAGTTCTCGAGCTCCGTGTAGAAACGGTTCTGCGCACGACCGGCCTGTAGATCGAGGAAACCGAGGATCAGCGAGCCGGAAAGACCGAGCAGCGAGGAGGAGAAGGCCGTACCCATACCGACCAGCGGACCGGAAAGCCCAGTCTTCAGAGCGCCCAGAATATCGCCGGTGTCGCCGGTGCCGGCATCGAGGCCCTGAATGACGTCGTTGATCGAGCCGATCGTGCCGATCAGACCCCAGAAAGTGCCGAGAAGGCCGAGAAAGACGAGGAGGCCGATCAGATAGCGCGAGGTATCGCGCGATTCGTCGAGACGCGTGGCGATCGAATCGAGGATCGAGCGCAGGGTCGCGGTGGATAGCTGCATCGCCCGGCGGTTGCCGAGCAGCGCCCGCATCGGGGCCAGCAGCCGGGGGTTGCGCCCGACCTTGTCCGCATTGCCGACGGCACGGAAATGATTGAACCAGCGAACCTCCGGCCTCAGCATCAGCACATGGTTGAAGACCAGGAGGATGCCGACCACCAGAACGCCGACGATCAGGCCATTTAGGCCGGGATTGTGCAGGAAGGCGACCTGCGCCTGGCGGAAAAGGATTGCCACGATGAAGCCGACGATGACCAGGAAAAGAACCATCGTCCAGAAGAAAGCCATCGGGCTTGAAAGCTTGTAGGCGTAATTTCCCGATACGTTGTCGGTCGATCCGAGATCCGACAGATTCACATTTTCCATCACACACTCCGACACCGCATCTTCC
Source organism: Rhizobium sp. AB2/73 (assembly GCF_020871915.1). Lineage (NCBI taxonomy): Bacteria > Pseudomonadati > Pseudomonadota > Alphaproteobacteria > Hyphomicrobiales > Rhizobiaceae > Rhizobium > Rhizobium sp. AB2/73. The sequence continues at coordinate 2,583,657 of NZ_CP067071.1, forward strand.
GCAGGCGGAGACTAGAGCAACATTGTGCCGAATTGAAGAGACGGAAAGCACAAAACAGTCCGTTGGCAACAGACTGTTTTGTCATTCGAAAAAGCGAACGAAGGAATGGCTTATTTCGTCGGGATCGGTCGTTTAACCACTTCGGCGAGTGCTTTCTGGATATGCTCGTTGCCGCAGATGATCGAATTGGTGCCGAGCATGTCCGTGCCGCCATGAAAATCCGAGACGAAACCGCCTGCTTCGCGGATCAGCAGAATGCCGGCTGCGATGTCCCAGGGAGACAGGCCGGTTTCCCAGAAGCCGTCAAAGCGGCCGGCAGCAACATAGGCAAGATCGAGCGATGCGGAACCGAGACGGCGCACGCCGGCAACCTCGCCCATGACATGACGCAACTCGACGAGGAACTTGCCGTGATTGCCGCGGCCGAGATGCGGAACGCCGCAGCCGATGACGCTGTCCGACAGCACACGGCGCGAGGCGACGCGCAGGCGACGATCGTTGAGGAATGCGCCGCCGCCGCGTTCGGTCGTATAGAGTTCGTCGGTCGCCGGATTGAAGATGACGCCGGCGACGATCTCGTCGTTGCGCTCAAGCGCGATCGAGACGGCAAACATCGGAATGCCGTGCAGGAAATTGGTGGTACCGTCGAGCGGATCGACGATCCAGCGATGAGCACCATCCGTGCCCTTGACCTCTTCGCTTTCCTCGCCGAGGAAACCATACGTCGGACGGGCCTTCATCAGCTCGTCGCGGATGATCTTCTGCGCCTTCAGATCCGCCTGGCTGACAAAATCGCCCGGTCCCTTCACCGAAACCTGCAGGTTCTGCACTTCGCCGAAATCCCGGCTGAGCGACTTGCCTGCCTTGAGGGCAGCCTGAACCATGACATTGAGAAGAGCAGAACGGGCCATCGGGTTTCCTTGGGTAATGCAGAAAGCGCTGATCGGGCCTGAAAGCAGGCCCCGACGGAGCGGGAGCGTCAGCGGAAATAAAGATTGGCGGCCTCAAGACCATAAAATCGGGGGAATTTCAAGTGGCGAGACCATGGCAGACACAAACTGACCTCAGATCAGCTCCGCCAGGGCTCAATCCGACACTTAATTATCGCGATTATCGCGCGCGCCGATACTTGTTGGCTGCGTCGATAGCTGCCTTCTGTTGATAGTCCTCGATGCCTTGATAGAAATCCTCGAGCTCCGGGTCTTTCAGGCCGGCACGGCGGGAAATGACATACCAGGTGGCGGCAGCCACCGGATCCTGCTTCGTGCCGATGGCGTTGATATAAAGATGCGCCAGCTTGTTTTGCGCAACGACGTTGCCGCGATAGGCTGCAACCCGCATCCAGTTGAAGCCGTTTTCGAGATCCTGTGCGCCGCCTGTGCCGTTGATCAGCCAGATGCCCATGTCGAGCTGTGCGGTATCGAAGCCTGCATTGGCGGCACGCGACAGCCATTCCCGCGCACGCGCTTTCTTTTCCGGCGGCAGGTCGGGAAGGTTGAGATAGAGCTGCGACACGGCATATTGCGCGTCGGCGATGCCCTGCTCGGCGGATTTCTCATAATAGGGAAGCGCCATCTGCAGTCCCTTGGGGCCTGGATTTTCGGCCGTCAGCATCTGGGCTACGTTGAATTCCGCCGAAGGTTGACCCGCATCGGCCGCCTTCTTCATCCAGTCGTCGGCCTTGTTCTGATCGCGGGGCACATCGCGCCCTTCCATCAGGATCAGCGCGTATTTGAACATCGCCGTGGGATCGCCACCCTCGGCCGCCTTGCCGTACCAGAAGGCGGCGTCCTTCGTGTCGCGTTTGACGCCCAGGCCCTGTGCCATCAGCTCCGCGATCAAGGTCTGTGCGGCCGGATCGCCAAGCTGCGCCCGCGGCAATGCTTTTTGGAAGGCGGTCAGGTAATAGCCGCGCTGGAAGGCGCCATAAGCATCGTCCACCTTGCCGGTGAAGGGCTTTTCCGGCGGCAGGTCGGGCAAGTTTGCCCCCATGCGCTCGAAAACCCCGACACCCTGGGATGGCTTGATCTCGCTGTCAGCTTTCGGCTCCGCGCCCGGCTGAATCTTTTCGGTCTTGAAGGTGCCTGCATCGGCGCCCAAAGGCCGCGTCATGACATTGTCGTTGTGCCGCGGTGCAGCCGGCACGGTGGTATCGTCGTCGGATTGTGCATTGTCATCGGGACGCGCGCCCTTCTCCGCCGGCTGCGAAACACCGGGCAGCGACGTATCACTGTTGCCTGATTGCGCTGCGGCCAGCAACGGAAATGCCGCGAGCCCGGCTGCAAGCACGGCAAGGAAGGATCGATGGCGGAATCGAGGCGCTGACGACATGAATCGCTATCAATCCTCAAACCGTGGCGCTTTTTCGTCCAGAAGCGCATTCACTTCGGCGACGACGGAGGGGGCTGCCGCAGGGTCGGCAAAAACCGCCTGATGCAGCGCGACGAACTCCGCACCCGTCAGGGCTACGTCCAGTGCCGACTTCGGATCGGTGCCACCCATGACGATGCAGGGAATTTCGATCATGGAGGCCCACCATTCGCCAAGCGCCAGGTTTTTCGGATGCGCCTCCGGCTTGATGTCGCCGTCAAGCTTGCCGAAGAAGATATAGTCCGGCCTGAGCTCGCCGACCTCCAGCGCGCTATGTCTGTCGGCCGCGCTGCCACCGCCGACGATCAGCTTCGGCACGAATTTTTCGACGGCTTCCGTAAGCTCGGCAATATTGCCGGCGATATGCAGCCCGTCGGCCTTGGCACGACCCGCGATGCGGCTGTCCCCGGCAATGAGTGCCGCCGCACCTGCGGCCTGGATGACCGGCACCAGCTTTTCCGCATGTTTCTGGAAGGTGCTGTCATCGAGACCATATTGAGGAATGATCACCGAGGCGACGTCTCCGCCCCTCAAGGCATCGGCCACCGCCTTCGCCCGCTGCTCGATATCGGCAATATCGGGAACGATGAGAACGAGGCGGCAACGATCTTCGGGCACGGTCATGCGAGCTTCCATGGTTTCGGCTTCCATCGTCAGCGACGGCGCACCGGTTCGACAATCGTGAGTAAATCCGTTAGCTCTCTCTGACAAGGGGCAGCGGCCGAAACCGGCAATTCGCAGCAGAGGACACTTACGACGCGAACCTTCGCAAGCGACCATTCTCACAATATATCATGCAGCGCACAATTAACTTGCCGCCCTTTGGTGTTTGACGTAGCTTTCGCCCATGTCGACCATGGACCCTTTCGCAGCCATCGCGGATCCGAACCGGCGTCATCTGCTGGAGGAATTGCGCCGCGCACCCAAGACGGTCAACGAACTGGCGCAAGGCCTGCCGATCAGCCGCCCGGCCGTCTCACAGCATCTCAAGGCGCTGCTCGACAGCAACCTCGTTTCCGTCACCAACGAAGGCACGAAACGCATCTATGCGGTCAACAGCCGCGGCTTCGACAAGCTGAATTTGTGGCTGGATCAGTTCTGGTCCTGAAGACGTTGTTTCAGGAAAATTGCGCCAACCCCTACCTCCGACGCTATGAAGTTGGCGCATCCGTTAGACGGAAATGCTCATCGATCCTGACGGGGAATTTGCCTTAAGACCTTTCGATCCGCCTCTCTGCCCTCAAGATCGATGGTTTTTGAACTTTGGAACGTTGCCTCAGTGAACGGAGGAACGCAGACGTTGGATTTCGTCCTTGACGCGCAGTTTCCTGCGTTTGATGTCGGCTATTTCCGTATCATTGCTAGAGGGAGATGACATTGCCGCATGCAGCGCCTCCTCAAGCGCGACATGTTTCTTTTCGAGCGATTCAAGATGAGCTTGAACAGTCATATGACCCTTCCTTCCTCTTAAGAGCCCTGACCATCCATTCGCCAAGGCTCTAGGTGTCAACCCGGCCACTGTGCCATAAGATCGAGCCTTTGTCGAAGGCGAAAACGTGGCCTATAGGCGGCAAATTCGTGATGAAGGATAACTTCCCGTTATCGTCATTTGGTGATAGGAGCTTGCGGAATTCAGGAGGCGGAACGAATGCGATTCCGCAATATGCTGGGGAAATGAACATGGCCGATCAGGAACAGGCGGAAATCAGGCTGATCGTGGCGCGTTTGCGCCAGGAACACGAGGATTATGATGCCGCAATCAATGCCATGATCGAGACGGGCTGCGACGCCCTTCGTATCCAGCGCATGAAGAAAAAGAAGCTCGTCATCAAGGACAAGCTGACCAAGCTGGAAGACCAGATTATACCCGATATCATCGCCTGAGGAGCACAACGCAACGATGCTGACCGAAAGACCGCCTGTCGCCATCATCATGGGAAGCCAGTCCGACTGGGAAACCATGAAGAATGCCGCGGACACCTTGGAAGCGCTTGAAATCACCTATGATGCGCGCATCATTTCCGCTCATCGTACGCCGGACAGGCTGGTGAACTTCGCCAAGGGCGCAAAGGACGAGGGCTTCAAGGTCATCATCGCCGGCGCCGGCGGCGCAGCACACCTGCCGGGCATGGCGGCTTCCATGACGCCGCTGCCCGTCTTCGGCGTGCCGGTGCAATCCCGCGCGCTCTCCGGCCAGGACAGTCTTCTCTCGATCGTGCAGATGCCAGCCGGCATTCCTGTCGGCACGCTTGCGATCGGCAAGGCCGGCGCCGTCAATGCCGCCCTTCTTGCCGCCGCCGTGCTGGCGCTCGGCGATGAAGAGATCGCCGACCGGCTCGACGAATGGCGGGCACGCCAGAGCGCGGCAGTCGCCGAATATCCGATGGACGACCTATGAACGCGAAGACGATCGGCATCATCGGCGGCGGCCAGCTCGGCCGCATGCTGGCCATGGCGGCCGCACGCCTGAATTTTCGCACCGTCATCCTCGAGCCGCAGGCGGATTGCCCGGCCGCCCATGTCGCCAACGCGCAGATAGCGGCCGCCTATGACGATGCGGCCGCGCTTGCCGAGCTGGCGAAGCGCTGCGATGTCGTGACCTATGAATTCGAGAATGTGCCCGTGACCGCCGCCGAGGATCTTGCCTTGCAGGTAAAGGTCTATCCGCCGCCCAAGGCACTGGAAATGGCGCAGGACCGGCTGACCGAAAAGAGCTTCATCAATGGTTGCGGCATTCCGACGGCCCGTTTTCATGCCGTCGATAGCCAGGACGATCTCGAAAAGGCGCTCGCCGATTTCGGCGGTCAGGGCGTGCTGAAGACGCGCCGTCTCGGCTATGACGGCAAAGGCCAGCGCGTTTATCGCTCCGCCGCCGACAGCGCCGAAGGCGGCTATGCAGCCTTGGGCAGCGTGCCGCTGATTCTGGAAAGCTTCGTATCCTTCGAGCGCGAAATCTCGATCATCGCTGCTCGCGGCAGCGACGGGAAAGTCGCCTGCTACGATCCGGCGGAGAACGTTCATCACAACGGCATTCTCCACACCTCGACGCTGCCGGCGAGCATTTCGCGGGAGACGGCCGCGGCTGCGCGCGACGCTGCGGAGAAGATATTGACGGCGCTTGGTTATGTCGGCGTCATCGGTATTGAGTTCTTCGTGCTGGCCGACGGCAGCCTGATCGCCAATGAAATGGCGCCGCGCGTCCATAATTCCGGCCACTGGACGGAAGCCGCCTGCGTCATCTCGCAATTCGAGCAGCATATCCGCGCCGTCGCCGGCCTGCCACTCGGAAATCCCCAGCGCCATTCGGACTGTGTCATGACGAATCTGATCGGCGACGACATCCTGGCACTGCCGCAATGGCTGCGCCTTGACGACACGCTCGTGCATCTCTACGGCAAGACCGAAGCCCGGCCGGGCCGCAAGATGGGCCATGTCACACAGCTTCTCCGCTAAGAGCAGCGGGAAAAAGCCCTGACATGGTTGACAGGCCCGGTATGACAGGGTATTTGCTCCCCACCCTAAAGAGCGCGCCCCGAGCGCGCTTTTGATTGTTAAAAGACCCGGGCGAATGTGACATTCCCCCTCAGAGATCGCGGATCAGAAAAATGAAGATCAAGAATTCGCTCAAGTCGCTCAAGGCGCGCCATCGTGACAACCGTCTCGTCCGCCGCAAGGGCCGCATCTACATCATCAACAAGCTGAACCCGCGCTACAAGGCTCGTCAGGGCTGATATAGCGCGCGGCTCAGATCCCATGGATCGGGCCTCAGTTTTAGTTGATCGCATCAAATTTGTTTTGATCTTCGACATTGGCGGGCTACTATGCCCGCCATGCGCGTTTTTGCTTTGTCATATCTGGCCCTGCCGATTCTCCTTGCCCTGGCTGCCTCTGCGCCCCATGCGGCGCTGGCTGATGAGCCGAACCCTGTGGAAAAGCAGAATTCCGGCTCCTCCTCCGGCACCCTGTCACCCAAGCAGCAGCTCGACAATCTGTTCACAGCGCTCAGGCGGCAGCGTGATCCCGACCAGGCAAGCCTGATTGCGGACCAGATCAGTGCCGAGCTCAGCGATTCCGGCAGCGCCACCATCAATCTCCTGATGCAATGGGCCGACAAGGCCATTCAGGAAAAGCGTAATGCCGCCGCGATGGATTATCTCGATCAGGTGATCTCGCTGAAGCCCGACTATGTCGAAGGCTGGAACCGACGCGCCACGCTCAATTTTGCGATCGGCGACTATCGCAAGTCGATGGAAGACATCAATCAGGTGCTGCGCATCGAGCCGCGTCATTTCGGCGCGCTGGCCGGCATGGCGGCGATGCTGACCGAGCGCGGCAACGACGCACAGGCTCTGAAGATCTGGGACCGCTTTCTGGAGGTCTACCCGGCGAATCGATCGGCCCAGGAAGAAGCGGGCAAGCTCTCGGAAAAACTTGCCGGCAGCCGCACCTGATTGCATGCGGCGGTCTCCCGGCGGAAATCGCATTTGGAGGGATGAAAAGCCGCAATATCGCGCTAGATTAGCGTCTTAAGATATTTGATCCGTGCCGCAATGATCGATTCTTTGTTCGCCGTCACCGTTATCCTTATCGTTTTCGCCGCAGGCTTTTCCGCCTACAAAACCCGTGCCATCGAGCAGGCCCATCCCAATATTGGCGAGCTTACCGATATCGGCGGCTATCGCCTCAACGCCGTGCATCTGTCGCGCCCGGCAACAGCTGATCTGCCGGCCTTGGTCTTTATCCATGGGGCGAGCGGCAATCTGCGAGATCAGTTCGAAGCCTTTGCCGCACCTTTGGCCGGCCGCGCTGAAATGCTGTTCGTCGACCGTCCAGGTCATGGCTATTCCGAACGCGGGCCTGCCGAAAACGCCCTTCCCTCAGGTCAGGCCGATGCCATTGCCAAGCTCATGGAGAAGCGCGGCATCAGGAGCGCCATCATCATCGGCCACTCCTTCGGCGGTGCGATCGCGGCCGCCTTCGGCATGCGCCATCCGGAGAAGACCGAGGGGCTGCTCTTCCTTGTAACTTCCCTTTATCCGCGATTGAGGCTGTAATGCCTGTTGCGGTGGCGGATGGAAGACCGATGCACCTTTGGGACACGAAGCCCGTGGGAGAGCGAGGGTCTTCATCCGCCGTTCCATTGAACCCGAACAGTCGCCAGGGCCGCTTGCGCAAGCAAAGCCCGCTTAGGCAAGGATGGGATCAGATGGAGAAGATTGTTGGCATCGATGTTTCGAAGGACCGGCTCGATGTGGCTGTCGCACCGCAGGGTGAGGTTTTTGCCGTCGGCAATGACCATGCCGGCATTGATGATCTGATTGTTCGGCTGAAAGCCATCGGCGCCGATGCGATCGCGCTTGAGGCGACAGGTGGTTTCGAGACCCTGGCGGTGGCCGGGCTGTCATCGGCGGGCTTGACGGTCCTCGTCGTCAATCCGGCGCAAGTGCGCGCCTATGCCCATGCCATTGGCCGCAGGGCCAAGACCGATCCGATCGATGCCGCCGTCATCGCTGCCTTCGTGCTGGCGACGAAGCCGGAGGTGCGGCCGTTACGCGATGCCGAGACCCAGGCTTTGTCCGAACTGGTGGCGCGCAGGCGCCAGATCGTGCAGATGATCGTGGCCGAAGAGAACCGGTTGCGCATGGTGCTGGCAAAGCAGGCGCAGAAAAGCGTCAAGCGCCTGCTTGCGGCCCTGCGCCGCGAGCTCGAAAGCCTTGATGCGGATCTCGACGATCATATCCGTAAATCACCGGTCTGGCGGGTGCGCGAGGCACTCTTGACCTCCGTGCCGGGCGTCGGGCCGACAACGGCGCGCACGCTGTTAGCCGAACTGCCGGAACTTGGCAGTCTCGACCGCCGCCAGATCGCCGCGCTGGCAGGCCTTGCGCCCTGGACGCGGCAATCGGGAAAATGGAAGGGCAAGAGCTTCATCGGCGGCGGCCGCGGCAAGGTGCGCGCCGTCCTCTTCATGGCAGCTCTCGTCGCCAGCCGTCATAACCCAGGCCTCAAGGCCTTCAGGGACAAGCTGGTCGCATCAGGCAAGCCGAAGATCGTCGCCATCGTCGCAACCATGCGAAAACTGATCACAATCCTCAACGCCATCATCCGAGACAACAAACCATGGCAAAACGCTTGACATCCAAGACAGTCGCTCTCCCCGGCGACGCACCCCTGGTCGGGCGGCGTCGACTGGTACTATACGCTTGCCGCCACCCCCGTCTTCGGCTGGCTCTTCACTCAGCTTTTCGTCATCCCGCTCGGCTTGCGCCGGGTCGAGACCGGCACGCTCAGCATCTTCCGCCCAAATGCGCGACCAGCGGACTACATCATGAAGACGGCACCGGAACTGGTGTTGCGGCCCCAGACCTTCCGCAACAACGCAATCGACGTGGTCAATCTCTTTGCCTATGTCTCCGCTCACGCGCCGCGCTACAGCGAGATCAAGGCGCCCACCATCATCATCACCGGCGACAGTGATGATGTCGTGCTGGAGGAATTGCATTCGCGCGGGCTCGCCCGCGATATCGCAGGCGCCGAACTCATCACCATCCGCAATCTCGGCCACAAGCCGGATTATGTAACGACGGATGTCGCGATCGCCGCCATGGAAAGGCTGGCGGGCCAGCCGCGCGATCTGCAAGTGCTTGCCGCCCAGGCTGAAATCCGCATCGCCAGCCTGACGGAGGAATCTGCGGAATCCTCTGCCATATCTCAGGCCATGACGACATCGTGACTGGGCGCATCCTCGAATATGCGGCTCTGCGGCACGGTCTCGATTGTCTGCCGCACTGTCTGCAACATGATGGATGCCAGCCGCTCCGTCGCCGGGCTTCCCTCCGCCTCGGCACGATGCAGAACGAGATCGAGCGTCGGCAACGCCGGCAGGCCCGCCTCGCCAGGCGTCAATTGCCGTACCTTTGGCGGCAAGCCGAGCGGCGTGCGCAGTGTCAGACCGAGACCCGCCGCCGTCGCGGCCCAGAGCCCGCCGAGGCTCGGGCTGACAAAGGATATCCGCCAGCCGATGCCGGCGCGATCGAGCGTCTTCGTGGCGATGTTGCGCAGCAGGCATGGCGCCTCAAGCGAAGCCAACGGCATGACCTCACCGCTGTCGGCATGCCAGTGCATCATGCCATTGGCCGGACCGACCCAGCACAGTGGCACTTCGGCGATACGGTCTGTGTAGGCCGTGCGAAAGCCGTCGCTCCAGGCAAGCGCCAAGTCGAGCTTGCCTGACGTTACCCGCTCCACAAGCTCGGCATTGCGCACGACACGCGCCTCGATGCGCACTTTCGGATGAGCACGGGCGAAGCGCCCCAATACGTCCGGCAGCAGCGTCTCGCCGAAATCCTCCTGCAAGCCGAGCCGCACCCAGCCCTCAAGCTCCGTCCCATGCAGCGCCGTGGCCGCCTCGTCGTTGAGATCAAGCAGCCGCCGGGCATAGCCAAGCATCGTCTCGCCGGCTTCCGTCAACGCCAACCCCCGCCCCGCCTTTCGGAAAATCGGCATACCCGCCTGCTCTTCCAGCTTCTTCAGCTGGGCACTGATCGCCGAGGTCGAACGCCCTAGCCTGTCGGCCGCCTTGGCATAACTGCCGAGATCCATGCCGGTAACGAAGCTGCGCAGCACATCGAGATCGAAGATGACTTTTCGCATGGATAACCATCCATATTTTTGGGACTATATATTTGGAATTATCTGATTTTCAGGATGATTATCCGCTGGCATTCTATGATCGTCAAGTGACACGGAACAGGAGCGATCCCCATGCCATTCACCCGCATCACCCTTCTGCGCGGCAAGTCGCCGGAATATCTCAAGGCACTTTCGGATAATTTCCACCGCGCTCTGGTCGAGGCCTTTGATGTACCGCCGACCGACCGCTTTCAGTCCATTCATCAGCTGGAGCCGCATGAACTCGTCTTCGATCGGACCTATTTCGCCAGCAAGCCGCGCTCGGATGATTACGTCTTTTTCGATGTCACGATCGGCAAGCCGCGCAGCACGCAGGTCAAGAAAGCCTTCTATCGACGCGTCGCTGAACTCCTTGGCGATGCGCCTGGCGTCCGTCCCGAAGACATCATGATTACCATCACCACTGCGACGCGCGAGGATTGGTCCTTCTCTGACGGCCGCGCGCAGATGATCGAGCAGGTCTAAGAGCGATGCCTCAGACCACATCTACCCCATCGCCCGCCATCCATCGCGCCGGCACGAACATGCGACCGTCGCCCGAAGGCATCGCGACGGCCTCCTTTCTGGTGGAGTCGCTGGTGGAGAACGCCGAAAACGGCGGCTTCACGGCCATGCGCTGCGAACTCGAAGCCGGCATCATGACACGCTGGCATACGCATCCGCACGGACAGATCCTCTACGTTCTATCCGGCCTCGGACTTGCCGAGCGTTTCGGCGGCCCGCCCGAAGAGCTGCGCGCCGGCGATTGCATCACTTTCGCCCCGAACGAGCGCCACCGGCACGGCGCGGGGCCGGAGAACGCCTTCTCCTATATCAGCATCCAGGCGACAGAGAATGGAAGCGCCGTGACCTGGCTGGAGGAATGACCGATGATCGCCATGCAATATAATTTCCCCCTTCCCGCGGATTACGACATGGCGATCATCGATCGCCGTATCCGCAAAAAAGGTCCCCTGCTCGACAATCTTCCAGGCTTGAAATTCAAGGCCTACCTGACGGCGAGAAAGGGCGATGCCATCACGGGGAGCCGGCAGAATTTCTACTCGCCCTTCTATGTCTGGCAGCAGGAGGAAGGTCTCAGCGATTTCGTTTGCGGCCCAGGCTTCCAAGCCTTGACGGAGAATTTCGGTCGCCCCCAGGTCAATACCTGGATCGCCTGGCACGCCGAGGCATCTGCGGGTATCCGCCGCACCAAATTCGCGACACGCGAGGTGGTCACAATCGATGCCGAGACATCGCTCGGCGAACTCCGCGCGAAGGAGATCGAAGCAGCAGCGCAAGTCATCTCGAACGGCGAAGCGCTCGCATCGGTCGCCGCCTTCGAGCCGACGCACTGGACGCTGGTGCGCTTCCGCCTCCTGGCCGAACCGCCGAAAGATGCGGCCAGGCCGGGTGTCCAAACCTACAATGTCGGGCATCTTTCGCTGCCTGGCATCGCCTGAAGTGTCACGGAGACAATCTCTCTATTTTAAAGGAAGGTCCGGCGCTTTATGGATGGAAAGCCTTTCTAAATCAGAAGAGTGATCCCTCCATGGTCGATATCGCAATGATCGAAGCAGCCCGCACTCGCCTCGGCGTCCGGGCGCGCCGCACGCCGCTGCTCTCCTCGCCCTTTCTCGATGAAATCGCCGGGCGCCGCTTGTTCGTGAAAGCCGAATGCCTGCAGCACTCCGGCTCCTTCAAGTTTCGCGGCGGCTGGTCGGCTGTTTCAGCGCTGGAGCCAAACGTGCGGGCCAGAGGCGTGATCGCCTTCTCCTCCGGCAACCATGCCCAGGGCGTGGCGCTGGCCGCAAAGCTTCATGGCATCCCCGCCGTCATCATCATGCCGACCGACGCGCCGAAGCTGAAGATCGCCAATACCCGTGCCTTCGGTGCCGAGGTCGTGCTCTACGATCGCGTAAAGGAAGATCGCGATGAGATCGGCGCACGTATTTCCAGCGAGCGCGGTCTGACACTCATCAAGCCTTTCGACGAGCCGCAGGTGATCGCTGGCCAGGGAACGACCGGGCTGGAAATTGCCGAACAGGCCGCCGAGGAAGGCATCGAGACGGCCAGCGTCCTTGTTCCCTGCGGCGGAGGAGGCCTGACTTCGGGGATTGCACTGGCGCTCGAATCCCGCGCTCCGGGCCTGAAGGTGCATCCATGCGAGCCGGAAAATTTTGACGACACTGCCCGCTCGCTGGCCTCGGGCAAGATCGAGCGTAATGCCGCCCTACAGGGCTCGATCTGCGACGCCATCATCACGCCACAACCGGGCAACATCACCTTCCCGATCCTGAAGCGCCTCTGCGGCCCTGGTCTCGTCGTCACGGATGAGGAAGCACAGAAGGCCATGGCGCTCGCCTTCACCCGTTTGAAGATCGTGGTGGAGCCGGGCGGCGCCGTCGCGCTTGCTGCGGCACTTTTCCACGGCAAGCACATCGACGGCGATACCGTGATCGCGGTCACCTCAGGCGGCAATGTCGACAGGGAAGTCTTCGAGGCGGCCTTAAGCCGTCACTAGGCCTTTAATTCACGGCGCGACGATAGAGCGCCAGTGATCCGGCAAGAGCCAGCAGCGCGCCGCCACAGGCGCGCTCGAGCCATTTCGCCCCTTCCGACTTCAGCACACGCACGGCCTGCGAACCGAAGACCGCATAGCCGAACATGATCATGAAATCGAGCGCGGCGAAGATCGCACCGAGGACGATATATTGCTGCAGCTGCGGCGCCGAGGGATCGATGAACTGCGGCAGAAAGGCCGAAAAGAAGAGATAGCCCTTCGGATTGGTGACGGCGACCATGAAGCTCTTCAGCCCAATCGAGAACGCGGTTCCTTTCGTCTGGCCCGCGCTCGCCTGCAACGCGCCGTCGATGCTTCCCTTGGAGCGCAGCATCATGATGCCGAGAAAGGCAAGATAGGCTGCACCCACCCATTTCAGGGCCGAAAACCAGAATTCAGAAGCCGCCAGCAGGGCGCCAAGGCCGATGGCAACAGCGCTGATCAGTACGGCATCGGAAAGAACGGCACCGATCATGCCCGGCAGGGCCCGCCTGACTCCGAAGCGCGAACCATTGGTCAGCGCCAGAAGCACGGTCGGCCCCGGCGTTGCGATACCGATGAAGGAAACGGCGGCGAAGGCGAGCAACGTGGTGAGATGCATGGTGTCCCTCCTCTTGAAGAGAGGAAGGTTGCATGTGGGAAGGTGGTTAGCAAGGGGTCGCTCCGTTCGCCTGGCTTCCACCAGTTTGCCGCACCTGTGATACCCCCCTCTGTCCCTGTCGGGACATCTCCCCCACAAGGGGGGAGATTGGGGCGGCACCCATGAGCCCCAAGGCACATCGTATCTGCAGAAACTGCAATTCGTCGGTTCGAAAGGAAGAGCAGCAAGCTCCCAACGATCTCCCCCCTTGTGGGGGAGATGTCACGAAGTGACAGAGGGGGGTGCACACCCTCCACGAACTCAATCGCCGACGGTGACACCTCCAAGGCCCGCCAATTACCCCACCAACCCCGCATCCTTCGCCGCCAACGCGCCAATCGCCGACCAGTCCAGCTCTTCGCCGCCATGCGCCAGCAGGTTGAGGAACCGATCACGCAGCAGGCTCGCCAACGGCAGCGGCACGTTCAGCGCCTCGCCGGCAGCCAATGCCAGCCGGATATCCTTCTGGCCGAGTGGCGCGGTGAAACCCGCCGGCTGAAACTTGCGATCCGCAATCAGCCCGCCATAGGTCTTGTAGACAGGCGCGTTGAACAGCGTCGAGGTCAAGAGATCGAGATAGGCATGCCGGTCGACGCCACCCTTCTCGACCAGCGCCATGGCTTCGCCGAGCGACTCGATGACCGAAGCAATGAGGAAATTGCCGCTGAGCTTGACGAGATTGGCAGACTTCGGCTCCTCGCCGAGGACGAAGGTGCGTTGACCGATGGCGTCGAAGAGCGGCGTAACCGACTGGATGGCGTCTGGCGCACCCGCGGCGGCAACGAAAAGCTTCGCCGCGGCAGCAGCTTCCGGGCGACCGAAGACGGGCGCGGCAACGAAGCGCTGGCCCGCCGCGGTGTGCTCTTTAGTGAGCCGCTCGGACATCGCCACGCTGATCGTGCTGGCGGAAATATGAACCGCACCCTTGCCAAGGCTTGCCAGAACGCCGCCATCGCCATGGACGACGGCCGATAGCGCATCGTCATGAGCGAGCATGGTGAAGACAGCCTCGCCGCCGCACGCATCCGCTACGGTCGCCGCAACCTTGGCGCCCTCGCCGGCCAGAGCCTCGGCCTTGTCGCGCGAACGATTGTAGACGGTCACCTCATGCCCGGCCTTGATGAGATTGACGGCCATGGCGCTGCCCATCTGACCCAATCCGATAAATCCGACTTTCATTGGCATATCTCCTTCTCAATCCGCCTGCTTGAGGATCGCAGGCGCTTCGGCTTCAAGAAAAAACCCGCCGTCTTTCGACAGCGGGTTTCGGATGTTTCAGGTGCTGCCGCAATCGGATGTCGGCAATCACACGCCGGACTGGCCGTCCGAACCGATATAGGCAATGCGAAGCATGTTAGTGGCGCCCGGCGTGCCGAGCGGAACGCCGGCCGAAATGATGATGCGGTCGCCCGGCTTGCCGAAGCCTTCTTCGGCAACGATACGGCAGGCATTGTTGACCATGTCGTCGAGGTCGGTGGCATCATGAGTGACCACACAGTGCATGCCCCAGACCACGGACAGGCGGCGAGCCGTTTGGATGATCGGCGACAGCGCCAGGATCGGAACTTGCGGACGCTCGCGCGAAGCGCGCAGACCGGTGGTGCCGGATGACGTGTAGCAGACGATGGCGGCAAGCTTCAGCGTCTCGGCGATCTGGCGGGCGGCGAGCGAGATCGCATCGGCGCCAGTTGCCTCAGGCAGCGCGCGCTGGGCATAGATGATGCCCGGATAATGCGGCTCGCGCTCGATGGTGCCGGCAATCGAGGCCATCATGGAAACGGCTTCGACCGGATAGTCGCCGGATGCAGATTCTGCAGAAAGCATAACGGCATCGGCGCCTTCGAAGACGGCAGTCGCGACGTCTGAGACTTCGGCGCGGGTCGGGACCGGCGCGGAGATCATCGATTCCAGCATTTGCGTGGCAACGACCACCGGCTTGCCGGAGCGGCGGCAGGCGCGGATCAGCTGCTTCTGAATGCCGGGAACGGCTTCCAGCGGCATTTCCACGCCAAGGTCGCCGCGGGCCACCATCAGTGCGTCGGAAAGCTCAATGATTTCCTCGATGCGCTCGACAGCCTGCGGCTTTTCGATCTTCGACATCAAGCCGACGCGGCCGTGGGAGATCTTGCGGACTTCCGTCAGATCTTCCGGGCGCTGGATGAAGGAGAGCGCAACCCAGTCGACTTCATTGGTCGCGAGAACGGCGTCGAGGTCGGCGCGGTCCTTATCGGTCAACGCGCCGACGCCGAGCAGCGTATCGGGCAGGCTGACGCCCTTGCGGTCGGAAATCTTGGTGCCCGAAATGACCGTTGTCACGATGCTCTTGCCGTCGCACTTTTCGGCACGCAGCGCCAGCTTGCCGTCATCGATCAGCAGGCGGTGGCCGGGCTGAACCGATTCCAGGATTTCCGGGTGCGGCAGGTAGACACGCGTGTTGTCGCCGGGGATATCCTGATTGTCGAGCGTAAAGGTCTGGCCGGGCTTGAGATCGACCTTGGTTTCCGCAAACTTGCCGACGCGCAGCTTGGGACCCTGCAAGTCAGCGAGAATGCCGATCGGGCGACCACAGCGAGCTTCGACGGCGCGAATACGCTGGATCAGCGTGCGCATCACATCATGGCTGGCATGGCTCATATTGATGCGGAACAGGTCCGCGCCGGCCTCATGAAGCTTCTGGATCATTTCCTCCGAAGAGGAGGCCGGACCGAGCGTTGCGAGGATTTTGACTTTTCGGTTTCGTCTCATCAATTCTGGCTTTCTTGGCTGCCCGAGGGCTCGGAAAGCTGAACCATCCAGCTCGCCTGGCGCCCGGTGTCGTATTCCTTGAATCCCATCTTCTGATAGCCACGCGCGTAGCAATCCTTGACGCCTGGGATTTTGAATTCGTTTTCCGCCACGCACATTTCGACGTCGCCCGTCCAGCGGCCGCCGCGGGCCGCGTCTTCTGCGTAGAGGTAATAATAGCGGGATTGAAGCGGCCCCTCGATCAAAGTCGCGCAGGTGTTGGCCGGAATCTGCCACCAGCCCTCCGTCACCCAGCCATCCTTCGCGCGATAGCCGATCGCCACGCCAACAAGGTTCTGCGTACCGTTGCACGTTCGGAAATCGGCATGGGCGGCATTCGGCATGAAGAAGAACGGCGCGGCCGCAGCAAGGATGAGGAAGGCGATTCGGGCGAGCGGGCCTGACCGCTTAACGAAACGTGGCGCGACTTGGCTGGACACGGCTTCCAATTGGCTCCCGGTTATTCGTTGTTGCGTCTTCTTGCGCCGCCATCCCATGAATGTCAACGCAACTCTAATCGATTATATTTTCTTCACGGGATGGTGACGGCACCATGCGCCGCTCTCCATCCGATCGAAGCTGCAAACCTTGCACCTTCCATCCGCACATGCAATCAAACAAAGAGTTGAAAATTTCAATAATCGACAATCCGCATGACCGATTTCAGACCGTTTGAATTCATACCCGGCAATCGTGACAAAGGCATGGTCATTCTCGGCGACCACGCCATGCGGCGCCTGCCCGAGCGTTACGGCAGCCTTGGCCTGCCGGAGACCGCTCTTTCCCGCCACATCGCCTATGACATCGGTATCGAAGGGCTATGCCGCCATCTCTGCGCGCGGCTGGGCGTGCCCGGCGTGCTGGGCGGCTTTTCCCGTCTGCTGATCGATCCGAACCGCGGCGAGGATGACCCGACGCTCATCATGAAGATCTCGGATGGAGCCATCATTCCGGGCAATCATCGGATTACGGACGAGGAATGGAATTACCGCATAGAAGCCTTCCACCGGCCCTATCACAAGGCGGTGGACGAGACGATTTCCGCCGTAACCGAGGCGACGGGCAAGGCGCCCCTGGTTTTCTCGATGCACTCCTTCACACCGGCATGGAAAGGCGTGCCGCGACCCTGGCATGCCAGCGTGCTGTGGGATAGCGACGACCGCGCCGTCGTGCCGCTCCTTGCAAAGCTCGGCGCCGATACCGATCTCGTTATCGGAGACAACGAGCCTTATGACGGTGCGCTGCGCAACGACACCATGTTCCGCCATTGCATGATGAAAGGCATTGCGCATGCGCTGCTGGAGGTTCGGCAGGATCTGATCGGCGACGAGGCCGGCATTGCCGAATGGGCCGATCGCCTCGCGCCGATCTTCGCAGAGATCAATGCCGATGCCGCGCTCCATGAATATAAGCGCCATCCTTCGCGCACTGGCCCTTATGAGGCATGAGCCGGCAAGCGAATTGAGGAGAAAGAGATGACGACGCTCACCAAGGAACAAGAGATCGAGCTCGAGGCTGCCGCCTTCCGCCGTCTCGTTGCGCATTTGCGCGAACGCAGCGATGTTCAGAATATCGACCTGATGAATCTTGCCGGCTTCTGCCGCAACTGCCTTTCCAACTGGTATCGCGAAGCGGCCGAAGAGGCCGGGCTGCCGGTCAGCAAGGATGAGTCGCGCGAGGTGATCTACGGCATGCCCTATGAGGATTGGAAGAACCTGCACCAGAAAGAAGCCTCTCCTGTGCAAAAAGCCGCTTTCGAGCAGAACAAGCCGAAAGATTAACGCTCCCTTCACCAATTCGGCTTGACCTTGCGCGCCATTCGCGGCAGGTCAACTGCCCGATCGAATTCGAAATCCCGCGCAAGCCATGAAGCGATGTGCCGTATCGGTGACCGACCGATCTCATCTGCGACGGGCTGCAAGCGACCCCTTTGAGACCCTTTAGGAGAATTGCATGGAAGAGAACAGCGTCGAGAACGTGGCCGCGGCGGAACTGCGTCAATTCATCGAGCGCATCGAGCGCCTCGAAGAAGAAAAGGCCGCCATCCAGTCCGACATCAAGGATGTCATGGGCGAAGCCAAAGGCCGCGGCTACGACACCAAGGCGATCCGCACCATCATCCGCCTCCGCAAGAAGGACGCGAACGAACGCCTGGAAGAAGAATCCATCCTGCAGACCTACATGGCCGCACTCGGCATGGAATAATCGAGGCTTCTGAGCCTCGCAGAACGATCTGGAGCCGGCTTGCCGGCTCCTTTCTTTTTGAGTGTCATTCGGCGAAAAGGCGATGGATCAATTCAGCCGTACTCCCCTGCCACAGCTCGCCCTTGCCGGTTCCCGACCAGAGAGACAGGAAATCCGGCAATCCCTTTGCCGTCGATGCACCACGCATGTCCCGCGTGAATTTGTTCTGCGCCGGAAAGGGAAGAATGGCGTCAGGCCTCCCATCCATTTCTTCCATGAAGCGGTTCTCGATCCCGCGCGCAAAGCGGCCCGAAAAGGCGCGTGTCGTCCGCGTCTTTCGCTCCGGCGTTTCGAGCAGCTTTTTACGATAGGGTGCCGATGTCCCGGCTTCAGCGCAGGCAAGGAAAGCCGTGCCCATCTGCACGGCCTGTGCACCCGCCTGCAGCGCCGCCCGGATATCGCTCGGGGTCATGATGCCGCCGGCTGCTATCAGCGGCACGCGAATGGTGCCAACGCATTGCGCCAGGAGATCTCGCATGCCGATTTCCGGATCCGCTGCCCTCGTATCGAAAATGCCGCGATGACCGCCCGCTTCGAAGCCTTGCAGCACGATCGCATCCACCCCGCTCTCTTCCAGCGCCTTCGCCTCGTCGAGTGTCGTTGCCGTGCCGATCAGCGGGATACCAGCCTTTTTCGCCCCTCGTACATGGTCGGCCGGCAACAGGCCGAAGACGAAGCTGAAACAGGCCGGCTTGATGCGCAAGACAGCTTCGAATTGCGCATCGAAATCCTCTTCGTAGGGAGGAGAAAGCTGCGGCGACGGCAGTTCCAACTCCTGGCGATATCCGGCGGTCGCAGCCACGGCGCGCTCAAGCCGATCGGTGCCAACCTCGGGGATTGAGTGCGGAATGAAGAGATTGATCGAAAACGGCTTGTCGGTTCGCTGGCGCACCTGAGCTGCAAAGGTTTCGATCGTCGCGGCATTTAAATAGGCGCCACCCATGGCGCCGAGGGCACCGGCGGCGGAAGCCGCAGCCACGAGTTCTACCGACGAAGGACCGCCGGCCATCGGTGCGACGATCAATGGATGCTTCAAGCCCAGCTGTTGAAAAAGATTGCTGTCCATAGGACCGTCCTTCCGGAAATACCTGCCCAAATCTTAACCCGACATAGGGGCTGCGCGATGAGTTGCTAGGAGCGACCAAGCGCTTCGGTGCGGGCCTCGATCGCTTTGATCACCGACACCATGTCGAGACGGCCATTGCCGAGTTCGACGCTTTCACCATAGAGAGTGCGGCAGAGATCGAGGACGGGCGATGCCATGTTCGCGGCGCGCGCGGCTTCCGCGATCAGTTTCGTGCTGTTGAACGCATCGGCCGTCGCCGCCTGCACTGAAAAATCCCCCGCAACAAGCTTCGGAATTTTCACGCGTGTCAAATCGCTGGCCATGGGACCGGAATTGATAGCCGCCTGAAAAGTTTCAAGATCGAGCCCGTTGCTCTCGGCAAAATGTGCGGCTTCGGCAAGCCCCGCCAGCATCGTGCAGAGATAGAGATTGACGGTCAGCTTCATCAGAAGCGCATTGCCGACCGGGCCGCACAGGATCGTTTCGCGGCACATCGGCGCAAGCAGCGGCCGCACTTCGGCAACCGTCTCCGCATCGCCGCCGAGCAGCGCGACGAGTTGCGCCGTCTCGGCAGGCTTCCTCGACCCCGAAACCGGGGCTTCGACATAACGCCCGCCGGCGCTAAGAATATCGGCGGCAAGCCCGCGCGAATAGCCGGGCGGATTGGACCCCATCGACACGACGATATGTCCGCACACCAGCTTGGCGAAGTCCGGTGTACCCCGCCACAACACCTCGTCCAGCACCGTTTCGTTGACCAGCATCAGGATAACGATGCGCGTGCGCGCAAAAACCTCTTCAACAGTCGCCGCAACGACAGCACCCGCCTCCCGCAACGGATCGGCCGCTGCCGCAGAGCGGTTCCACACGACAAGCCTGGTGCCTGCCTTTGCGAGATTAAGGGCCATGGGCTGCCCCATGACGCCAAGACCGATAAAACCAATCTCCGCGCCCGGCTCGCCGCCGGGACGTTCGCTGACGCTGGTCATCACAACAACTCCGATGGTTCGGGTGACTATGCGATTTCTTGTGTCAGAGCCGGCGGGAGAGTTCATATCCCTTTCCCGCCGGGTATGGGTTCACGGTTCGCTTAGAACAGGCGGTCCAGCCACTCGTTCTTGTCCGGCGCGCGGCCGAACTGGATGTCGGTCAGCGCTGCCTTCAGGCGCTGCGTCGTAGCGCCGGCATTGCCATCGCCGATGGTGAATGTGTGCTGGCGGCCCTTCACCTTGCCGATCGGTGTCACGACAGCCGCCGTGCCGCAGGCGAAGGATTCGCGCAGGCGCCCGCTCTCGGCATCCGCCTGCCACTGCTCGATCGAATAGGGTTCCTCGCGCACGGTCAGGCCCATGTCGCGCCCGAGCTTGATCAGCGAATCGCGAGTGATACCCGGCAGGATCGTGCCGGTGAGCGGCGGCGTCTGCAGCGATCCGTCGTCGAAGACGAAGAAGACGTTCATGCCGCCAAGCTCCTCGATCCAACGCTTCTCGACGGCATCGAGGAATACGACCTGATCGCAGCCTTCACGCTGGCCTTCGGCAAGTGCTGAGAGGCTTGCGGCATAATTGCCGCCACACTTGGCAGCCCCGGTGCCGCCTGGAGCCGCGCGGGTGAAATTCTCGGAGACCCAGAGCGTGACGGCCGACCCGCCGCCCTTGAAAAAGGAAGCGACCGGGGAAGCAATGACGCAGTAGATGTATTCCGCCGATGGCTTTGTGCCGAGAGCGACTTCCGTGCCGATCAGGAACGGGCGGAGATAGAGCGACGCCCCTTCGGCGGTCGGAATCCATTCGCGATCGATCTTGACCAGTTCACGGACGGACTGGACGAAGAGCTCTTCCGGCAAGCGCGGCATCGCCAGCCGCTCCGCCGAATTCTGGAAACGGCGCGCATTGGCGCTCGGGCGGAAAAGGGCCGCGCCGCCGTCCGGCAGATGATAAGCCTTCATGCCTTCGAAGATTTCCTGGGCATAATGAAGCACTACGGTTGCCGGATCGAGAGCAAGCGCCTTGCGCGGCTCGATCTTGGCGCTGTGCCAGCCGCGATCCTGCGAATAGCGGATCGTCGCCATGTGGTCGGTGAAGATGCGACCGAAGCCCGGGTTCTGCAGCAGCGCTTCCCGCTCGCTCGCTGTCGCGGGATTAGGGTTTTTCTGGATGTCGAAGGTTAATGTTTCGCCGGTGCTCATGGCTCCTCCAATGCTTCTTTTGCCGCGGCTTTCGCCGCCCATCTCCCGAAGGATGGTGTAAATCAAATCGGGTGGTATTTGATTGCGTTTACGCCTGTTCTCACGCAAGTTTAAGAGCGATTTGCATAAAATTATGAGGCGAATCGCTATTTCTCGCTCGCAAGCTGGGTCTCCGTCTCATCGGGCTTCCATCAGAGCGTTTTCGCCATGGCTTCGGCGGCGACGACGCCGGTTTCATAGGCACCGTGCGCGGTAGAATAACGCGTCTTCGAACAGGCTTCCCCGGCGAAGAATAAACGCCCGTCATGGGGAGCGGCGAGGACGCTGCGCAGGTTGGACGCACCGGGTGTCGCATAGGAATAGGAGCCGCCAAAGAAGGGCTCTCCCGCCCAGGCTGACGCAGCCAGCGGCGACAGCGTCTTGCCGACGTCGGCGCCGAAGACGCGCTTCAGCTGTTCCACCGAAAAATCAAACATCGCATCGATGCCATGCCTTTCGAGATCGAGCGCAAGGTCGGCGGCGAAATAGGCCTCGATAACCGAAGCACCAAATGGCTTCAGCTGATACGCTCCCGTTCGGCGGCTATGCTGCGATCCCATCGCATGCACATCCTCCGGGAACATTTCAGGTTCGGCGGTACGGAGAAAAAGCTTGTTTGCCAGACCGAGCGGCAGGCGCGACGCCGCTTCGATCTTCTCCGGGAGAGGCGGCCAGAAGGCGATACGTCCAGCCGCAAGCATATTGGTGGAAACCGTGACGACGACGGCCCTCGCCCGCAGCTCGCCCTTGCCGGTCGAAAGCACGACACGGCCGGCGCCGCTATGGTCGATGCGGCTGACCGCGGCGCCGAGAACGGTCGGCACCGGCAAGCCGTAGGTCGCAACCAAAGTGCCGTAGCCCTGCCGCACGCGCCAGTCAGGACCAGGGCCGGGATCGTAACGGCCAAGATCGATCACCGAGGACTTGTCGAGCTCTCCCCCGGTCATGAAGGCGCCGACGGCGTAAATCCTTTCATTCCACGGATCATCAGGCGACAACATGGCCGAGAGATCGGCATCTGCATCTCCCTCATACTCATAGACCCGCTCGAAGAAGGCGTTGACGGCGGCAGCCGCAGCCTTCGCATCGGGATCGTTCTGTTCCAACCGATGGCCGCCGTCGCTCCAGGGCGCAGGCGTGCGATCGACGGTCAAACCCACCTCTTCGGCAATATCAGTCCAGGCGTTGGTGCGCGCGCCATGCAGCCAGCCGCAGCCGAGATCGAGCGCGGCGGCATCGGTGCCGAATGGGTGGATCGAGCGGGCGCGGCCGCCGACGCGATCGGAAGCCTCGAGCAGGAGGATCGAGAGATCCGGCCGAAGCAATTGCAGTTGCCGGGCTGCAGCTACACCGGCTGCGCCGGCGCCGATCACAGCAACATCGACCTCGTCGCCTCTCCAGGATTCGATGGGCATTCCAATTCCTTTTCGCGCAAGCGCTGGAGAATAATCCGGCCCCGCGACTTAGTGATATCAGGCTCGCCAATCCCCCGGCACGAGCCCTGTCACTCATCTGTAGCCGACCTCAGCGCGGCCTGTAAACGGTCACAATGATGGGCATACCAAATTGCCGCATTGAGCCGAAATGACGAATGTCGTACGTGCTTCATCCAGGTAGATAATGAGGAAGATCGTGCGGAAACGAACCTTCGCAACAACACTCTCGACCGGGACGCGTAGTAATGGAGGCGCTCGTGCCAACGCAGCTCAATAAGACGGCAACCACACGTCGCACCTCTTTCAAGTCGCATCCGGAAACACCGATGTTCACGAAGGAGTGGTCCATACCTGTGATCCTCACCGTCCTCCTGCTCGGCGTCTGCGGTCTGATCGCCTATTTCACCTGGAGCCTCATGCCGCCGGCCGCGACAGCACAGCACCATGTCGGCGGAGCTGTCACACTCAACGACGGCAATGGTCAGCCGATTGCCGATTCCGCGCCGAAAAAGCAGCCATAGCTGTAGCTGTAGCTGTAGCTGTAGCCGCAGCCAAACCGACCGATAGCGGAAAAACGCTGGCGGTGCCCGTCAGCGATAAGCTCGCACCCGGCAAATACACCATCAAATGGCAGACCCTTCCACAGACGCCACAGGACCAAAGGCAGCTACAGCTTTACGGCAGCATCCTGGTTACAGGGCCGGCTATCCGACGACGCACTTCTTGACGAAATGCAGCCAGCTGTCGTTGCGCCGGATGGTCGCGCGCGGCAGGCCGAACGGATCGTCGCCCGGCCGCGCCCGACCCCGGCGTGTTGTCGTGGCGGCGCTGTAACCGGCTTCATAGGCAAGCACGCGATCGAGCGGCGTCTCGTCGCCATACGGAAAGCAGAAGGACGAAACGCCTTCGTCAAGCAAATCCTCGAGCAGCTCGCGCGAATGCGTGATCTGACGGCGCGCCTCTTCCATCGGCAATTGCGGCAGGCGAACGTGATCGAGCGTATGCGATCCCACCTCATGCCCGAGGCTGTGCCAATGCTTCAGCTGCTCGACCGACATGCAAGACGCCTGCGCGACGCCAAGGGGGGCATCCCAGACATTGCTGCCGCCGATCTGGTTCGCCACGACGAAATTCGTGGCGGTGAAGCCAAACTCCTGCAGCACGGGCAAGGCGTTCTCATGGACATTGGCATAACTGTCATCGAAGGTGATGGCGGCAACTTTGCCGGCCTTCTCGCCCCGGATGTAAGGCATTGCTTCACGCAGCGACACACCCTGAATTCCAAGCTTTTTCAGCCATTCCATCTGCCGGCGGAAGGCTTCGGGATGGACGACCATGCTTCTGAACGGCGCCTTGCGCGACGGCGGCACCGCAATCTGATGATATGCGAGGATTGGAACAGCCACGATGGAGCGTCTCAGATGATGCGGCGCGAGCGAAGCGCGATCTTGGCGCGATAGAGCGGCCGCAACACCTCTCTTGAGAGCCGCTCCGCCAATGTCTTGCGACTCTTGATCGTACTGCCGCCGAGCTGAGGGGAAATTTCACGCACGCCGCCAGGCAGGACCGAGAGCGGCGATACGCGCGTAAACCAGCTCATCTGCACGGTGGTATCGACGGGCCGGTCGAAGACGGAGGTCGCCTCCAGCAGGCGGATGGCCGCGTCTCGGCTGACGAGCTGGGCCACCATGCCGAGACCTATCCTCTTCGGTTGAATGACATCGGTCTCCCCTTGGGAAAGAACAGATCTGCCATGCTCCTTGCCCATGCGAAACGGGAAGCGAATGAAAGAACCTGGCTTCAGGCAGGCCTTGGCAGCAGCAAAGGCTGCGTGGAACGCGTCGTCGATCTCGACATCGTCCTCAAAGACAAGACCAGCATCGATATTCTGCTCGACAATGGCAGCCCAAGCCTTGCGATGCGACAGAAAGCAGGCGATTTCGCCCGCGCTCATGGCAAACGGATAATATGGCTTCTGCAACCGCGGACGATAGAAACTGTCGATCTCGACGGCGCTCAGAGTGCGGCCATCGACTGCCTCGATGATCTCGCTTTGCACCGGAAGCTTTGCAGCAAGCCTTTCGACCTGTGGCATGCGGTCACGGGCGCGATCCAGATGGATGATGAAGCCACGAATGACGGGTTGGCCGGGCGTGTCCAGAACAGCACCGACCGAACTGGATGCAGGAGCGAACTCGAATCCCGTATGAGATCTTTCGAGCGGCATCGCCGAAGACGGGTTGAATTCGTGGGCTTGCATGAATGAATACCTCGAGGTCATATTTCGCGAGGCTCTAGCAACCCTGAATGAAAGCGAGCTTAGGCAAACCTGAGCCGAAACTGAAAATGGTTGTTTTCAACGGATCTGAACAACTGAAGACTGAAGGAAGCTAGACGAGCATGCTGATGCGACCGCTCGCCATCTTGTCTTCAACCCAGCGGCGTTCATCCAGCCAGGCATGGCGTTTCCACCCTTCCCAACTGAAACCGCACAGCTTCACCTCCCACTCGTCTGCAGGCAATCGTGACAGCACATATCGGATGCCGAAGAAGCCGGTGCTCGGAAAGAGCTGATGCATCCGGCATTGGCTCACACCGAGTTCCTCGCAGCCCTCGATGTAAAACTGCGGCGGCATGATGCGGATTTCCTTGCCGGCAGCACCGACCAATTCGATCGTCCGCATCGTCCAATCGCTCTTCCTGCCTTTAAGGCGCGAAAGAAGATTGGGCTTAGGGTGATATTTGCGGATGATATCGGGATGATAGGCCAGCACGACCTCTTTGGCGGCGATGAAAGTCGGACTGGTCAGAAAGGCCGGATCCGTCAATCGGCGCTGCATCGGCTTGCTGGAAGCTGCAAGCATCAGAATATCGGTGCGTGAACCGCTCATGCCGATCGAAGCCTTCGGCTCGTTGAAACGCATCGCAAATTCTGCATTGTCCACGACCTCGGAGAGGTCACGCCGCAGCTTGCCATTGCCAATGATGATTGCCGTCTTGCGGGTCAAATATGAATATCCATCAGGTCTGAAATCGCCGACCTAACGGAGCCAAATGAAGCCAAACTGAATACCGGATCGGGGGAGGATGCATAAATCCTGACACGAACCTGAAAGCCGTCGCAATGTCACCTACAAGCAACAGCAGTGCCTGAAAACCGGGCCTCAGCTCAGTTTTGCATGCCGCCCGCGGGCCACGCAAACCCGATCGCGATCGCAAACGGATAGCATCCTGCCGAAATAGCATCCTGTCGAATCAGAAAGGAGCCCAAACGGGCTCCTTGAAATCACGCTGAAGTGGATGCGGCCTATTCGACCGAATTGAACTTCTTCACCTGAAGGAAATTCACTGCACTTCCGCTGAAGCGTTCGGGATCGATCGAAGCCGTCTGTACCTTGAAACCATCCGTGTAAACGGCAGTCGGCTGGGCACGGAGCGTCGGGCTCACGAAGCGCGGCGCCTTGACCGGGCGGTTCACGATCTCGACCCGGGCCTTCGCGATCGCCCATTGCGAGATCATCTTCTCCGTCAGCGTCGGCGCGGTCGTCACCGTTGCGCGGCCCGAATCGGCCACCACGGCGTCCTGCTTGTTCGGCCGGCCGCCCTTGGTCGCGATACCGGCCGCAATCGGACGTTCCTGCGGCGTAGTCGGCTCGAACCCGTCGTTGAAGCGACGGCTGCTGGCCTTCACCTCGTTGCGGACCGGTGCAAGCGCGGCCACCTGCATCGGCATTTGCTGTGCCGGTCTCTGTTGCGGCAGGACGGCGGCAATTGCCTGCGCCGCATTGTTACCGGCAGCCATGCCGTTGCCTGCGGGCGCCAGTTGATCCTTGGACGCGACGTTGTTCGACGGCTGCATCACCGCAACCGCATTGTTGGCATCCGATCGATCAGGACGGCTTTGCTCGAGAGCTGCAATGACCGAAGGCGAAAGTGCACTTGCGTCAGCCTGGTCGTCGGCGGCCTCCTGATCGGCATCGGCTGATGCCAGCAGGCTTTCGGCCAATTCCGGACGCTGCGCCGGCACCGGAACGGCAGCCAGCTGGCCTTTCATGTCAGCCTCGGCCGATGCCACTTCGGCATCCCCGGGTGAACGACGGTCAAGCAGGGACGGCACGGGCACATGATAGGAGCGAAGGTCGGCATATTGCGGCTGGTCGCCCGTATCCGGCATGGCGGCGGCAAGCGCATCCTGAGCCGCGTTACGCGACGGTGAGACGAGAGCGGAAGCCACATCGCTGCCGGCAGGCTGATTGCCAAATGCCGGGCGAACCTGCGGAACGGGCGCGTTTACGCTGGCAACTTGAACCTGGGCCGGAGCCGGAGCGGCGGCCTCGTCACCATCATCACTGGCAGCCGGAGCCGGCTGGCCCTTCCGGGCAGCTGAGGCGACAGCCACCGGTGCCGCCGTCGTTCCGCTATCTGCATTATCCTCTTCCTCATCCGCACCGCCACCACCGAACAGGCGGGCAAAGAAGCCGCGACGCGGCGAAGAGGAGCTGGCGATCTGGATATCGTCGGACGACATGCGGCGCTTGTAATCGGCGACTGCCTGCTGGTAGCCCGGCAACGGCCGGCCGTCCGCCGGAATATGCATCGTTTTGCCATCCGGGAAGAGGCGGACGAGATCCTGGCGATCCATGCGCGGCCATGCGCGCACGCCACCGACATCCATATGCACGAAAGGCGAGCCCGAGGTCGGATAGTAGCCGACGCCGCCCACCTGCAGCTTCATGCCGATTTCGCGCAGCTTGGAAAGCTTGACGTCCGGAAGATAGAAATCCATCGCGTTGCCGAGCATGTGCTGGCTCTTCTTGGCGACGCCGGTATGGGCGGAGCGCGTGCGCAGCATCTCGTTGGTGCCGGGCGAACGGAAACCGCAGATCACATAGATGAATTCATGCGAACCGCTTTCGCGGTAGACTTCCCAGATCAGATCGAACAGGCGCGGGTTCATCTTGGTCGGCTGATTCTTGCGCCAGTCGCGCAGGATGCGATTCAGCTTCTCCAGGCCGTCCGGATCGAACTTGCCGTTGCGCTTGTAGGTGATGACGGCCTTCTCGCCGGTATGGACGTAGTAGATCTTGAGGCTGCGGGTTTCACCGCCTGCCTGAGAGGGAGTGCCGACGAAAACAGGGGTAGAAACGGACAAAGCAAGGAGGCCAACGGCTACAACCTTGGCCACCTTGCTAAATAGGTTAGAGCACGCAGAATGCCAGCTCAAGCTATTAGGCTTGGTATTTGCACTCAAATTCGGCAATTCGATCCCCGTCCGACAGACAATGTCGCATCGTGTTCCAAATGGCTGTCAATTGCGGTGACACGATGGCAAAAATGCCACACATGGTCGCCCCCTTCATACATGGTGAACGATGCACTAACAAGTGCTTTACGACGGGTAACAAAATATGCTTGCCTAAACGTTAAGCTTTCCTTCATGCCGCGTTTTTTTGCGGGTCATCCGGGTCTATGCCATAATCCTTCAACTTCCGGTAGAGAGTTGAGCGGCCGATGCCGAGCTTTCTCGCGACTTGACTCATCTGCCCACGATAGAATTTGAGGGCAAATCGGATCAATTCCTCCTCGACATCCGCCAGTTTCCTGACATCCCCCGAGGTATTCGTGCTGACGATGACATTGTCGGAAGCACCAGCCGACGCATCGGCTGAGGCAAGCGGAGTGGTTGCAGCCGACCCGTGCGAAACCCCGTAGGGGACTCGTTCGCTTCGTTCAGCCGCCAGAAGCTCGGCCGAAGAGGCATGCGAATTATCCACAACCAAGGTTGGATGCTCGGCGGCAAAATAGCCGGGCAACTGTGCGGCGATCTGCGGGAAATCCGTGTCGAGCAGTTCTGGTCCCTCGGACAGGACGACCGCGCGGAAAACAGCGTTTTCGAGCTGGCGGATATTGCCCGGCCAATCATAGGCGGTCAGCAGTGCAAGCGCGTCATTGCTGATCCCGAGCGAATGATCGAGCTTCTGCTCCAGTGCAAAGCGATCGGCAAAAGCGCGTGCGAGATGCGGGATGTCCTCCTTGCGGCGACGCAGTGCCGGCATGGTGATCGGAAAGACGTTCAAGCGATAATAGAGATCCTCACGGAAGCGCCCGGCCTTGACCTCTTCGATCAGATCCTTGTTGGTCGCCGAAATCAGCCGGACATTGACCTTCTGCGCGACACGCGCGCCCACGGTCTCGATTTCGCCCTGCTGTACGGCGCGTAACAGCTTGACCTGGACTTCCAGCGGCAGATCGCCGATCTCGTCGAGGAACAGCGTGCCGCCATCGGCTTCCATGAACTTGCCGACATGGCGTTCGGTCGCACCGGTGAACGCGCCCTTCTCGTGTCCAAAAAGGATGCTTTCGACGAGATTGTGCGGGATCGCGCCGCAATTGACGGTTACGAACGGCTTGCCGGCGCGATCGCTGGCGGCCTGAATGGCACGGGCCACCAGTTCCTTGCCGACGCCCGATTCACCTTCCAGCACCACCGGAATGTTCGATTGCGCCGCGCGATGGGCGAGATCGATCACCCGCATCATTGCCGGGCTTGCCGAGACGATGTCGTCGAAGGTGATGCTGCTCGAGCGCGACTTGCGCCCGGCGCGGGCCTTCGCCTCGCGCTGGTCGAGCTTCAAAGCATTGGCGATGGATGCCGCGATACGCTCTGGCGATACCGGCTTGACGACGAAATCGAAGGCGCCGGCGCGCATGGCCTGCACCACGGTATCGATGCCGCCCTGCCCGGTCTGCACGATGACGGGCAAGTCGATGCCCATATCGTTCAGCGCGCCCAGGAACTCGATGCCGTTCATTTCCGGCATCATGAGATCGAGCACGATCACATTGATCTGATCATTGCCACGCTTCAGGAACTCCAGGCCGAGACGGCCATTTTCTGCCAGATGGGCTACGTGTCCGTGCCGCTCGATGGCATTTTTCAGCAGACGGCGTTGAATCGGATCATCCTCAACAACGAGAATCTGCGCGCCTCCCTTGGCGCTATTGTAAACGGTCATTGGTGCCTCACTTCATGCGAAACCTGACGCGGAGATTCGCAGAAAGGCTTGAACATGAAGTTTTGCCAAACCATCGCATTTTAATCATTATGACGAATATAAAATCGCTTATGAATCAACGGTCGGCGCGGGAAAATCAGGCCTTGCGGTGGTCTTTCCAGCCGACTAGACACGAATGGATCGGACGATCCGAACAATAAAGCAGAGGAAATTTCGCCCATGAGCTCGACCTCGCTCCACCCCCTCATTAATTTCTCGGCCATTAAATTCTCGGCAACCCCGGCAGCCGGCCAGGCGCTTGGAGACCTGCCGGCCTGGAAGCTAAGCGATCTCTATCCTTCCTCCACGTCCCCCGAGTTCGTCGGAGATCTGGAAAAGGCCGGCAGGATGGCCATTGCCTTCGAGGAAAAATGGAAGGGGAGGCTTACCGATGCCGCCGCCAAGACAGGCGACGCCGGTATCGGCGCGGCCATCAAGGAGTATGAAGCGCTTGACGATATCATGGGCCGTCTCGGCTCGTTCGCCGGGCTTACCTACTTCTCCAATACCATCGATCCGAACAACGGCAAGCTGTATGGTGACGTCCAGGCAAAGCTCACGGACTATTCCTCTCACCTTTTATTCTTCCCGCTGGAGCTGAACCGCATCGACGATACGGTGATGGACGCCTGCATGGCGAACGACCCCGCCGCCGGCCATTATCGTCCCTGGATCGTCGACCTGCGCAAAGACAAGCCGCATCAGCTCGACGACAGGCTGGAGCAGCTGTTCCTGGAAAAATCCATGACGAGCGCCGCCGCATTCAACCGGTTGTTCGACGAAACGATGGCTGAGCTGCGCTTCGAGATCGACGGCGAGAAGCAGCCGCTGGAAGTCGCCTTGAACATGCTGCAGGAGCAGGACCCGGAAGTGCGCCGCAAGGCCGCCATGGCACTTGCCGAAACCTTCAAGGCGAACCTGCGCACCTTCACGCTGATTACCAATACGCTCGCCAAGGACAAGGAAATTTCCGATCGCTGGCGGGGCTTCGAGGATATTGCCGACAGCAGGCATCTCGCCAACCGCGTCGAGCGCGAGGTAGTGGATGCGCTGGCCGCCGCAGTGCGAGAAGCCTATCCGCGGCTTTCGCATCGCTATTACAAGATGAAGGCCAAGTGGCTCGGCATGGACCAGATGAATTTCTGGGATCGCAATGCGCCGCTGCCGGAAACGCCCAACGCGCTGATCCCCTGGACCGATGCGAAGGATACGGTTCTATCGGCCTATGGCAATTTCGCCCCCGAAATGGCCGATATCGCCAAGCGCTTCTTTGACGAGGAATGGATCGATGCGCCGGTGCGCCCCGGCAAGGCGCCGGGCGCCTTCGCTCATCCGACCGTGCCGTCGGCTCATCCCTACGTACTGGTCAACTATATGGGCAAGCC
Source organism: Rhizobium sp. AB2/73 (assembly GCF_020871915.1). NCBI lineage: Bacteria > Pseudomonadati > Pseudomonadota > Alphaproteobacteria > Hyphomicrobiales > Rhizobiaceae > Rhizobium > Rhizobium sp. AB2/73. The sequence continues at coordinate 2,615,098 of NZ_CP067071.1, forward strand.
GCGCGATGTCATGACGCTGGCGCATGAGCTCGGCCATGGCGTGCATCAGGTGCTGGCCGGAGGCCAGGGCGCGCTGATGTGTCAGACGCCTTTGACTCTAGCTGAGACCGCCTCCGTTTTCGGCGAGATGCTGACCTTCCGCGCACTGCTCGACAAGACCACCGACAAGCGCGAACGCAAGGCGATGCTCGCGCAGAAGGTCGAGGACATGATCAATACGGTCGTGCGCCAGATCGCCTTCTACGAATTCGAGCGCAAGGTTCATACCGCCCGCAAGAATGGCGAGCTGACGTCGGACAATATCGGCGAGCTGTGGCTCTCGGTACAGGAGGAGAGCCTAGGTCCCGCGATCAAGATTTCCGAGGGCTACGAGACCTACTGGGCCTATATCCCCCACTTCATCCACTCGCCCTTCTACGTCTATGCCTATGCCTTCGGCGATTGCCTGGTGAACTCGCTCTATGCCGTCTATCAAAACGCCGAAAAGGGCTTCCAGGAGAAATATTTCGAACTGCTGAAGGCCGGCGGCACCAAGCACCATTCCGAACTTTTGAAGCCTTTCGGCCTCGACGCGACCGATCCGTCGTTCTGGAGCAAGGGCCTGTCGATGATCGAAGGGCTGATCGACGAGTTGGAAGCGTTAGATAAGAACTGAGCCGAAGAGAAGCAGGACAGGCGCGGAAGTCACGGCAATGGTGGACGTGCCTGACAAGTGACACCACAACGATCCGATCGAAATCCGCGCATGGCCGATGCCGTACCCTACGTCCTTTTCAGGGACGACAGCACAGGACAGATGATGATCTTCGCCGAACCGGCCGAGATCATTGTCGCCCATACGCGCGCGCAATTTTTCGATGCTCTCGATCGGATGGAGGAGGCCAAGCGGCAGGGACAATGGCTTGCCGGCTACATGGCCTATGAGGCAGGGCATCTTTTCGAGGAAAAGCTCGCCTCTTTTGCCGAAGAGAACAGGGAAACGCCCCTGCTCTGCTTCGGCATTTTCGGCGGTCCCGCTGCGGCCGACCATCCGCTCTGCCAGCCGGCCCAGCGCGTGGAAAACCAGGAATTCTTGACCGAGCCTAAAGCGGCCTGGAATTTCGATACATATAAGGCGCGCTTCGAGAGGCTGCACCAACATCTGCGCTTGGGTGACTGCTATCAGGCAAACCTGACCATGCCGATCCAGGCTCGCTGGAACGGCGACCCCCGCGCCGCCTTCTGGTCGCTGATCGAACGGCAGCCGGTGAAATACGGCGCGCTCGTCGATCTCGGCGGCCCGATCATCCTCTCTCGTTCGCCGGAGCTTTTCTTCCGCACGGACGAGGACGGTTGGATCGAGACGCATCCGATGAAGGGCACGGCCAGGCGCGGCGCAAATGCTGCCGAGGACGAGCGCATCATCACCGCCATGCTCGCCGACGAGAAGACGCGGGCCGAAAACCGCATGATCGTCGACTTGCTTCGCAACGATATCTCCCGCATCACTGAGGTCGGCACGCTGGATGTGCCGAAACTCTTCGAGATCGAGACTTACCCGACCCTGCACCAGATGGTCAGCCATGTGCAGGCGAAGCTGCTTCCGGGCATATCGATCCGCGATATCCTTGCAGCACTCTTTCCCTGCGGCTCGATCACCGGTGCGCCGAAAATGCGGGCGATGGAAATCCTGCATGAATTGGAAGACGGCCCGCGCGACGCCTATTGCGGCGCGGTCGGCATGATCTCGCCTGGCGGCGCCATGCGTTTTTCCGTGGCGATCCGCACGATCACGCTTTTCGAAGACGGTCGCGCGGTGTTCAATGTCGGCGGAGGCATCGTCTTCGATTCGACGGCGGAAGCGGAATATGAAGAATGCCTCCTTAAGGCGCGCTTCGCCGTGGGGGACCGATGGATCGACCGGTAGAGGACTTTTCCCTGATCGAGACGCTGCGCTACGAGCCGGAAACCGGCTTCGTTCGCCTGCGCCTGCATCTCGCCCGTCTGCAGCGCTCCGCCCGCCGCCTCGGCTTTTCAGCTCCAAAGAACGTGCTCGGAAAACTGGAACAGGCGATTGCCGGTACCGCTGCGCCCTTGAGGGTTCGGCTGACACTGGACCGCGAAGGCAAAACGGAGGTGACGACCGCTCCCTTCGTCCCGCTTTTGCCTGATACCGTCTGGCGCTTGCGCGTCGCTGCGACCCGGCTCGATTCCTCCGATAAGCTGCTGCGTTTCAAAACCACGCGACGAGGCATCTATGAAGCCGCGCGCGCGGAATATCGGCCAGACGAGGCAGACGAAGTCCTGCTCCTCAATGAAAAGGATGAGGTTTGCGAGGGGACCATAACCTCGGTCTTCCTCGAGGATAGCGAGGACCTTCTCCGCACTCCCCCCATATCATCCGGTCTGCTTGCCGGTGTCCTTCGCACCGAACTCATCTGCCAGCGCAAGGCCCGTGTCGGCCGCATCCGGCTCGACGACCTGAGAGATCGCCCCCTCTATGTCGGAAACTCACTGCGCGGCCTGGTCCGCGCGCAACTCCATGGAATTGATTGAATGTTCATTCTGTCGCTTACCTACCTCAAGGGCAATGACGAAGCCGATAAGCATATGGGGTCGCATATGGCCTGGGTAAAGGAAGGCTATGCCAGGGGCTGGTTCCTCGCCTCCGGCCGCAAGGTGCCGCGCACAGGCGGCGTCATCTTCGCCCGCGGCGAGCGAGCGGAACTGGAGGCCTATGTCGCTGCCGACCCCTTTACCATCCACGGCGTCGCCATTTACGAAGTCCAGGAAATCGCTCTGACCACGGTTACCGACGGATTGGAAAGCCTGAAGGCCTAAGCGGCGGAAGGCGCTTGCCTTCCGCTCCATTCCGTTTATGTCAGCGAAAACCAACCCTGAGAGCAACAAACTCGTCGCATATGGCGTGTATGTTGGCCTCGACTTGACTTTGGCCGGCTAACCCTCAACAGCTCTTTATTGTGACATCAAATTATGATTAGAGCCGCTCACCTCGCGTTTTCGCGCAAACTCTGCCAGCGCTTTCGCGCCAACTCTAACTAGATTTCGTGAACCGAACGGCGCCCTTGCCTTTCGAAGGAGAAAAGAATGACGAAACAAAACTATCCGGTATATGCCGAAATTACCGGTCCGATCGTAATGATCGGCTTTGGCTCCATTGGCCGTGGCACTCTGCCCCTGATCGAGCGCCATTTCAAATTCGACAAGAGCCGGATGGTCGTCATCGACCCGCGTGAAGAGCCAGCAGATATGGAAATCCTGGCAAAGCACGGCGTCCGTCATATCAAGGAATATGTCACCAAGGACAATTACAAGGATCTTCTGAAGCCGCTCCTGACGGAAGGCGGCGGCCAGGGCTTCTGCGTCAATCTCTCGGTCGATACCGGCTCGCTCGATCTGGTCAAGCTGTGCCGCAAGCTCGACGTGCTCTATATCGATACCGTCGTCGAGCCCTGGCTCGGCTTCTACTTCGACAAGGGCCTGAAGAACGCCGACCGCACCAACTATGCCCTGCGCGAAACCATGCGCAAGGAGAAGGAAAAGAACCCGGGCGGCACGACGGCCGTTTCCACCTGCGGCGCAAACCCGGGCATGGTTTCCTGGTTCGTCAAGCAGGCGCTCGTCAACCTCGCCAAGGATATTGGCCTGAAATTCGAAGAGCCGGATCAGCACGATCGCGAAGGCTGGGCCAAGCTGATGAAGAAGGTCGGTGTCAAGGGCGTTCACATCGCCGAACGCGACACGCAGCGCACCAAGCATCCGAAGCCGCTCAACGTCTTCTGGAACACCTGGTCGGTCGAAGGCTTCATCTCCGAAGGCATGCAGCCGGCAGAACTCGGCTGGGGCACGCACGAAAACTGGATGCCGAAGAACGCCAAGAAACACAAGAAGGGCTGCAAGGCCGCCATCTATCTGGAGCAGCCGGGCGCCAACACCCGTGTGCGCACCTGGTGCCCGACGCCCGGCCCGCAATACGGCTTCCTCGTCACCCATAACGAGTCGATCTCGATCGCCGACTATTTCACCGTGCGCGACAAGGACGGCGAGGTCACCTTCCGCCCGACCTGCCACTACGCCTATCATCCGGCCAACGACGCCGTGCTTTCGCTGCACGAAATGTTCGGCAACGGCGGCACGCCGCAGCCGGTTCATCACGTTCTCGACGAGGACGAGCTGGAAGACGGCATCGACGAACTCGGCGTGCTGCTCTACGGCCATGCCAAGAACGCCTACTGGTACGGCTCGCGCCTGTCTCTCGAAGAGACGCGCCGCATCGCTCCATACCAGAATGCTACCGGTCTGCAGGTGACATCGGCCGTTCTCGCCGGCATGGTCTGGGCGCTGGAGAATCCGAAAGCCGGCATCGTCGAAGCCGACGAAATCGACTACAAGCGCTGCCTCGAAGTACAGTTGCCCTATCTCGGCCCGGTCGAAGGTCACTACACCGACTGGACCCCGCTCGATGGTCGCCCGGGCCTCTTCCCGGAAGACATCGACACCAAGGATCCCTGGCAGTTCCGGAACATTCTGGTCCGCTAAGGGTATAGTGTCAGCTTGATGCAAGAGCGAATGCCCGCACAGGTCGTGCGGGCATTTTTGTTACGCAAGCCAGATAAATCAAGCAGATCGCCTGTGAAGGCTTGCTTTAGCTCGATGGCCGCGCCATCTTCCTTGCAACCGCTACGCCTTTAGACCGCCTCTATTCGCGGGAGATATTTATGAAGATGAGAACCGTTCTTGCCCTCCTCGCTGCTGCGGCAGCTTTATCTGCCTGCGTGGATTTTGGCGGCTCCAGACCGCCGCCGATGACGATGAATCCGGGCGGCGGCCAGCCGCGCACGAATTCCGTGGAAGGCAGCTGGGCCGATTCCAACGGTTTGAACTCGACATTTACCGGCGGCCGATTCGAAACGCACACCACGGATGGCACGAACCAGCAGATGGCCTCCGGAACCTATACGACCGATCCGTCGGGCATGATCCAGATCAACCTCTATTCGAACATCAAGCGCACCTCGTCGAAGGTCAATTGCTTCCTGGCCAATCCCAGCCAGCTCAACTGCACCTCCGAAACCGGCGGACACTTCTCGCTCAATCGCCAGGGCTGATAAAGGCCTGATGGACGGATAAGGCATCATGCGCGAAATGCCGATCCTCTATCTGTTACTGATCGCAGCATTATCCGTCGCCATTCTGGCGGCGGTCCTCCCCGCAAATAGCTATCAAACCCAGGGCATCGACGCCCTTGATTGCGATGGCCCCGCGAGCGTCCTCCTTTTCGCCGTACCGGCTTTGCTCATTTTCCGCGCCAGCGCTATTCTGCTCTACCGAAAGCGGAATCGACGCCTTCATCTTGTCACCGCCCTCCGCTGTGTGCTCGTCTTCTGCTCTATCGGCTGGAATGCCGCTGCGGCATTGCGGGAGTCCTATGGACCCGCCTCCGCCGAGGCATGCGCCTGATCCGGCAGCGCATTTCGCCGCTTTGTAAAAATCCTAATAACGCCAACAGCTTTTGCTTGCACTCGCTCCGTCGTGATGAAAACATTGCCGTGGGGGACCGCCTTGGGGCATTGGCGGGCCGGATTGCAATGACCAACAGGAGAGACAGATGAAGCAGCCCTTCGGAGTGGGTCTTTTGGCCGCCACGCTGCTGGCGCTTAGTACCAGCGCCGCCTTCGCGGACTATCAGCTCAACATCCTGCACTTCAACGATTTCCATTCGCGCGTCGAATCGATCAATAAATTCGACGCCACCTGCTCTGCAGCCGAGGAAGCCAAGAACGAGTGCTTCGGCGGTGCGGCACGGCTGAAAGCCGCCATCGACCAGCGGCGTGCCGCCCTTGCCGGCCAGAACGTAGTCGTCCTCGACGCCGGCGACAATTTCCAGGGCTCCCTGTTCTACACCACCTACAAGGGTGCGGCCGAAGTCGAGTTTCTCAACGACATGAAGATCGACGCCATGACGGTCGGCAATCACGAATTCGACGATGGCGAAGGCCCGTTGGCCGCCTTCCTCGACAAGGCGCAGTTCCCCGTTGTAACAGCCAATCTGGTGGTCGACGACCAGTCGAAGCTCGGCAACCGCATCAAGAAGTCGATCGTGCTCGATATCGGCGGCCAGAAGATCGGCATCGTCGGTGCGGTGACCACCGAAACGCCTGAACTCGCCTCCCCCGGCCCGCATGTGAAGATCACCGATGATGCCGCCGCAATCAGCGCCGAAGTCGACGCGCTGAAATCGCAGGGCGTCAACAAGATCATCGCGCTCACCCATGTCGGCTATCCCCGCGATGTCGAGAAGATCGCCAAGATCGCCGGCGTCAGCGTCGTTGTCGGCGGCCACTCGCATACGCTCCTGTCGAATACCGATCCGAAGGCAGCCGGCCCCTATCCGACCATGGTCGACAATCCGGCAGGCTATAAGGTGCCCGTCGTTCAGGCCGCGTCCTACAGCAAATATCTCGGGGACATCGTCGTCACCTTCGATGACAATGGCGCCGTCAAGGACGCCAAAGGCGATCCGATCCTGCTCGATTCCGCCATCAAGCCGGATCCGACAATCCTCGCCCGCGTGCAGGAGATGGCAAAGCCGATCGAGGAACTGCGCAAGAAGGTCATCGGCAATTCGCAAGGGCCGATCGAAGGCGCGCGAGAAGTCTGCCGCGTTCGGGAATGCTCAATGGGCAATCTTGTCGCCGATGCGATGCTTGACCGCACCAAGACGCAGGGCATTTCCATCGCCATCCAGAACGGCGGCGGCCTGCGCGCCTCGATCGCCGCAGGCGATGTCAGCATGGGCGACGTGCTGACCGTGCTGCCCTTCCAGAACACGGTCGCAACCTTCCAGCTGACCGGAGCAGACGTGAAAGCGGCACTCGAAAACGGCCTCAGCCAGATCGATGACGGCGCCGGCCGCTTCCCGCAGGTCGCCGGCCTCAAATATAGCTTCGACAAGTCAAAGCCGCCGGGCAGCCGACTTGTCTCCGTCGACGTGCAGGAAGGCACCGAGTTCAAGCCGATCGATCCCGAAAAGACCTATGGCGTCGTCAGCAACAACTACATGCGCGCCGGCGGCGACGGCTACGCCGTCTTCGCAAAGGACGGCAAGAACGCCTACGATTTCGGCCCCAATCTGGAATCGGTGGTCGCCGATTATCTTGGCGCACACAATCCGTACAAGCCCTACACGGACGGCCGCATAACCCAGATAGCCGCGGCAGCGCCGGCTGCGCAGCCGGAACCCGCAAAGCCCGCCGATACCACGCAGACAGCGCCGGAGCAGAAGCCGGCAGCGGCCGCTGGCGATAGCGGTGGCGCGTCGTCCACGACGACGCCTCCGGCCTCCTCGCCTCCCACGGTGACAACGCCAAACACCACCATGCCGGCGAATCCGGCGGCTGCGCCGTCCGCCCCGGCAAAATCGGATCCGGCAGCCTCGACGCCCGTCACATCAGCTCCAGCAGCGGAAACTCCGGCTGCACCTGCAACCACAGCTCCGGCAACAGCGACGCCGGAGGCCAAGGTCAACGAGCCGCCAAAGACGCCGGCAACCCACATTGTCGTTGCCGGCGACACGCTCTGGGATCTTGCCAAGACTTATTACGGCAATGCCAAACAATGGCACAAACTCGTTGCCGCCAATCGCAATATCAAGCCACATCATCTGACGGTTGGCGAAAAGTTGAAGATTCCGGCCAAGTAAGACGATTTATCTCGCTTGCTCCAGCCGGTCCGGGCTTTCCCGGACCGGCTTTTGTTCTTATGTGAAGTGCTTCGTATTTTGAGAGGAATTCAATCGATGACAGCAGACCTGACCACGCTTTCGCCCGGTCATCCCAGCGTGAAATACGGCAAGGTCGGCGTTCTGCTCATCAATTTGGGAACGCCTGACGGCACCGATTACTCCTCGATGCGCCGCTACCTCCGTGAATTCCTGACAGACCGCCGGGTCATCGAGTGGTCGCGCTGGAAATGGTACCCGATCCTGTTTGGCATCGTCCTCAATACCCGACCGCAAAAGGTCGGCAAGGCCTATGAGACGATCTGGAACAAGGATAAGAACGAGAGCTATCTGCGCACCTATACGCGCAACCAGTCCGACCTGATGGCCGAGCGGCTGCGCGACCTGCCCAACGTCAAGGTCGACTGGGCCATGCGTTACGGTCAGCCCTCGATCGCCGATCGCATCCAGGCGCTAAAGGACGATGGCTGCGAGCGCATCGTGCTCTTTCCGCTCTATCCGCAATATGCGGCGGCAACGACGGCGACGGTCAACGACAAGGCCTTCGAGAAACTACAGAAGATGCGCTGGCAGCCGGCCATCCGCACCGTCCCGCAATATCACGACGACGAGGCCTATATAGAGGCGCTCGCCAATTCCGTGACCCGGCACCTCTCGACGCTGGACTGGCAGCCGGAAAAGATCATCGCCTCCTTCCACGGCATCCCCATGTCCTACTTCAAACTCGGCGACCCCTATTACTGTTTCTGTCAGAAGACCGGCCGGTTGCTGCGCGAGAAGCTTGGCCTATCCGAAGATCAGTTCATGGTTACATTCCAGTCCCGCTTCGGCCCGGAGGAATGGCTACAACCCTATACGGACAAGACGGTGGAAGAGCTTGCCAGGAACGGCACCAAGCGCCTCGCGGTGCTCAATCCCGGCTTCGTCTCCGACTGCCTGGAGACGCTGGAAGAGATCGCCGAGCAGGCGGCCGAATCCTTCCACCACAATGGCGGCGAAAAATTCACTCACATTCCCTGTCTCAACGACAGCGAAGACGGCATGAACGTGCTGGAAAAAGTCGTACGGCGGGAGTTGCTCGGCTGGGTTTGACCGGAGCGCCGGGATTGATCCCGGCGACGCGCGCCTACTGAAGCTGCGGCTTTTTGAGGAAGCTGCCGCGATCAGCGGACTTGACGCGCAGCCATGCCTCGCGGCCATCGCGCAACACACGCATGGGGATCTCGGAACCAGCCGGACCGCTCTCCCAGATCTTGCGGTAGAAATCGGCGAGCCCATCGACTTCGCCGTCCCGGATTTCGGAAATGACATCGCCGCGACGCAAGCCAGCCTTGGCGGCCGGCCCCCCCTCGGTGACGCTCATGACGACGACTTCGCCATTGCTTTCGGCCGAGAAGGCACCGAGCCAAGGCCGCGGCGGCTTGTTGACCCGACCGCGCTTGATCAGATCGTCCAGGATCGGCATCAAAAGGTTGATCGGCACGATCATGTTGATATCGGCGCTGTCGCCCTTCTCCGTCGCCATCTGCAAGTGTAGCGAGCCGATGCCGAGAAGCTTGCCGTCCTCGTCGATAAGAGCCGCACCTCCCCAGGATGGATGGGCGGGTGCCGTGAAGATTGCCTCGTCAAGCAGATATTCCCAATAGCCGGCGAATTCCTGCTTTGCGACGATCTTCGCCTCGACAAACTGTCCGATCCCGTCAGCGATGACGACTTCGTCACCGATCTCAGCCTTGTCGGTATCGCCGAATTCGAGGGCGGGCACATCGAGAGGTCCGAGCGCCTGCACGAGGCCGAAACCCGTTTCCTGATCGTAAGCAAGCGCATGACCGGGCACGACGCGACCGCTATTGGTCGTGAGCCAGACCTCGTCGGCTTCGGTGATGAGATAACCGATCGTCAATACCAGGCCGTTTCCGCGAATGACGACGCCACTGCCCTCTCTGCGGGTGCCGAGCGTTGCCGCCGTGAAGGCATCTTCCGGAATTGAGGCGTGCACGGCCACAACCGACCGCAAGGTCCTATCTAAGTTCATAGCTTCACCCTGATAATGCGCTAAGGCTTGGCCCGGGAAGCTGCCTGGCAGCGAGGCCGGAAATCTCCATATAAAGTATGAATATCAATCGGCGGGCGCAAGACCCAGACGGTGATTGGTTGACCTGCCTCATAGCAAAACGCCTGCTGTAGCCCCATTCCTCACTTGCTGAGAACATGCTAACCCACCACATAAGATTGAGCTGCCGTCTCGTGAGCTCGACCGAGCATAGCGAGGCGAACGGTGGCGGTTTAGGCGACGCGAGCCTCCTCAGACAGCCGCGTCCATGGAGGAGTTCGATGGTAGTGGGTGGTTTCAGCATCGTTGTGATTGCCTTGGTGGTCTTCGTCATTCTGGTGCTGTTTGCGGGCATCAAGACCGTACCTCAGGGCTATCGATACACAGTTCAGCGCTTCGGCCGCTATATCCGGACGCTGGAACCGGGACTCAACCTGATCGTGCCCTTCATCGAAACAATCGGGGTGCGGATGAACGTGATGGAGCAGGTATTGGCCGTGCCGACCCAGGAGGTCATCACCAAGGACAATGCGAGCGTTTCCGCCGATGCAGTCGCTTTCTTCCAGGTACTGAATGCGGCGCAGGCCGCCTATCAGATCACCAATCTGGAAACCGCGATCCTCAACCTCACCAAGACCAATATCCGCTCCGTCATGGGCTCCATGGATCTGGACGAGCTTCTGTCCAATCGCGATGCCATCAACGAACGACTGCTGCGCGTGGTCGATGAGGCGGTAGAGCCCTGGGGCATCAAGGTGACACGCGTCGAAATCAAGGACATCCAACCACCAAAGGATCTCGTCGACGCCATGGGTCGGCAGATGAAGGCCGAACGCGAAAAGCGCGCCCAGGTCCTGGAGGCGGAAGGCCTGCGCAACGCCCAGATCCTGCGCGCCGAAGGTGCCAAACAGGCGGCGGTCCTACAAGCCGAGGGTCAGCGCGAAGCCGCCTTCCGCAATGCCGAGGCGCGCGAGCGCCTGGCCGAGGCCGAAGCCAAGGCGACCCGCGTGGTATCCGAAGCGATTGCCGAGGGTAACGTGCAGGCGATCAACTACTTCGTTGCCCAGAAATACACCGAAGCCCTGACCGCGATCGGCTCCGCCAGCAATTCGAAGATCGTCCTCATGCCGGTGGAGGCGAGCTCCATCATCGGCTCGCTCGGCGGTATCGGCGCCATCGCCCGCGAAGTCTTCGGCGACAATGGCGACGGCAACGGCGCGACGCAGCCGGCCCGCCCGCGTTCCAGCCCCGCCCGCACAACGCCAACGATCAATCCGCTGCCACCGAAGGAGAGCTGAGATGTTCGACAATCTCATCGTCGAACTCGGCCCCTGGAGCTGGTGGCTCGCCGGTCTGGCGCTGCTTGCCGCCGAACTCGTCTTGCCCGGCTTCTTCCTGGTATGGATCGGGCTCGCCGCGATCATCGTCGGCGCCTTGTCGCTTCTGTTTTGGGAAAACAGCTTCTGGGTCTGGCAGGTTCAAGGGCTGGTCTTCGCTGCCATGGCTGTTATCGTCACCCTGCTCGGCCGCCGCTATCTCTATAACAACAACCAGGTGACCGACGAGCCGTTCCTGAACCAGCGCGGCGCCAGTCTGGTCGGGCGCACGGCAACGCTCGACCAGCCGATAGCCGAAGGCCGCGGGCGCATTCGCCTCAATGACACTTATTGGACGGTCAACGGACCGGACTTGCCGGTCGGCACCCGCGTCAAAGTGGTCGCCAGCAACGGCCGCGACCTCACCGTCGAACCGGTCTGATCAGGCGACGCCGATACGCAGCAGATCGTGGAAATGCACGACGCCGATCGGCCGGCGCGCATCGTCTACGACGATCAGCGCCGAAATATTGTGGCGATTGAGCACGGCCATGGCGCTTGTCGCCAGCGTCGTTTCCTTGACCGTCTTCGGATTGCGGGTCATCACCTCGTCCACGCGCATCTCGGCGAGGCTGGTGCCGAGATTGCGGGCGATATCGCCATCGGTGACGATGCCACAGAGGCAACCGTCGTCATCGATCACACCGACACAGCCGAAGCGCATTTGCGAAAGCGTCATCGCCGCCTCCGGCATGCCGGTGCCGAGCTTGACGAGCGGCACACGGTCGCCCTTGTGCATGATATCGGCCACATGCGAGAGGCTGGCGCCGAGTTTGCCACCCGGATGGAAGGTGCGGAAATCCTCGGCCGTAAAGCCGCGCGCTTCCAGAAGAGCGACGGTCAGCGCATCGCCGATCGCAAGCTGCAGCAGCGTCGATGTCGTCGGCGCCAGACCGTGCGGGCAAGCTTCCTGCTCCCTAGGCAGCAGCAACACCACATCCGATTCGCGCGCGAGCGTCGATGTCTCACCGGCGGTGATCGCGATCATCGGGATCGAAAAGCGCCGGGAATAGCTGATGATGCCGCGAAGTTCGGCGCTTTCGCCGCCCCAAGAGATGGCAATGATGACATCATCCTGGGTGATCATGCCGAGATCGCCGTGATTGGCTTCGACCGGATGAACGAAGAAAGCCGGCGTACCCGTGGAAGCCAGACTTGCGGCCAGCTTGTTGCCGATATGGCCGCTCTTGCCGACACCGGTGATGACAACACGACCTCTGATATCGCCGATGAGCTCGACAGCGCGGCTGAAGGGCTCGGCCAGACCATTGGTCAGTGCGCGTTCCAGCGCTTCCATGCCCCGTCTCTCGGTCTCGATCGTTCGCATCGCGGATTCGATCGCACCGTTCTCGATGAGTCTTACAGCTCTCTTATTCATGAGCGAGGCCTAACGCTTTTCTGCAAATCTGTCCACCAAAGATCGACTTATGGCGATACGACAGCCTGCAGCGCCTTCCCGACAAATATTATCGAACCCTTTCTTGTCGCCATCACTTGGCAACCAAGCGTTAACCACGCGGCTTTACACTTGGGTAAGAATTTAGGTCATTTCCAGCAGGGTCAGATATAAACAACATGGGCATCGGCAAGGACAAGGCGGGTCATGGTGCCTTCCGGCTGGCGGCATGGGCGACCTCCGCCGTGCTCGGCTGGGGTATCGCATTTGCCGCACCGCTGCCGGTCAACGCGCAATCCTTGCCATCCGACCAGAACGCCGACGATACCTTGCCGGCGTCGACGACGGCATCTCCGACCGATCCGAATGCCGCACCCAACACCGACAACCAGGCGGCCACGCCAACAAACCAGGCGTCGACCTCCAGCGACGCACCCTTGAACGCGCCGCTGCGCCTCACCGGCATCGACCCTACAACCACCGGCTCGACGCTGGATAACGATCTGCGCCGCGTGAACCTGCGCGAACCAAGCGTTGATGACCTGAGAGCCCGCCGGTATCCGGATCGGGCAGATGCACAGGGCATCCCGCTCGGCACCTTCACTCTGAAGCCTTCGATCAACCAGTCGATCAACATCGAGCGGGATCGCACCGGCGACACCAAGGATAACCGCGGCTTTTTGCAGACCGACTTGCGCAGTACCCTGACTTCGGACTGGGACAGACATGCCCTGACCGTCACCGGTGAGGGCGTCTGGCAGAAGAACATCAGCGGCACCGGCGAGGAAAAGCCAACCGTCAACCTCAATGCCGATCTGCGTCTGGATCTTCCCGCCGACACGACTGCGCATGTCACCGCCGGCTATCAATTCTTCCGTGAGGACACGAGCGATCCGAATGCGATTGCCGGCGCCTCGAAGCAATCCGCCGTCAACCAGTACACGGCCGGGCTCTCGTTGGAACGCGATTTCGGCCTGCTGCGCGGCACGACGGCCGTGGCGCTGACACGCAGCGTCTATTCTGACGCCGTGCTTTCGGATGGGACGACGGTCACCCTCAGCGATCGCAATCAGACGGCCGGAACCTGGCGCGGCCGCATCGGCTACGAGCTGTCACCCGCCATCATTCCCTTCGTCGAAGTCACTCTCGGTCGCGCCGTCTACGATCAGACGCGCGACAGCAACGGTTATGCCCGCTCGAACCAGAGCTATGGCGGCAAGGGCGGTGTCGAATTCGACCTCGGTGAAAAATTCAAGGGTGAGCTTGGTTTCGGCTACCAGCACACGCAATTCGACGATTCGCGCCTGGGCTCGGTCGACTCGCCGACGATCGATGGCAGCCTCGCCTGGTCGCCACAGCGCGGCACCGATATCAGCGTCGGCCTTTCGACGACCGTACAACCTTCGACCACGGCCGGCCTCAGCGGCTACACCGCTTATCAGCTCACGAGCACCATAAGCCATCAGCTGCGCGACGATCTCACCGCCAAGCTGACGGGAGGCCCGACGTGGCGCAATTACCCCTCCAATGGCAGCGCCGCCGACGAAATCGAATACGACGCCGCTTTCGGGCTAACCTGGGGGATCAACCGTTATCTCGATCTTACCAGCAATGTCGGTTATCAGCTGACAACGAGGGATGTGGGCGACAGCACCCGGCAGTTCCAGGCCGGCCTCGGTTTGACGGTAAAACGCTAAGCACCGCCTTCGCTTAGATCCAAACTACCCGCTCAAATGAATCGAGGCCCAGCATATGCCGGACCTCAAGATTTTCTCAAAAGGTCGGATCCCTATTTCAGGGCTGCGATCAGCGCCTTGAACTCATCCTCAATGGTCGGGCGGATGTCGTCACGCGCCAGGGCGAAGGCGACGTTGGCAAGGATGAAGCCGTCCTTTGCACCACAATCGAATGTCTGGCCGCGGAAATGATAGCCGGCGAAATCCTGCGTCTTGGCAAGCTTCAGCATGCCGTCCGTCAGCTGGATCTCGTTGCCGGCGCCGCGCTCCTGACTTTCGAGGATACGGAAGATTTCCGGCTGCAGGATGTAGCGACCGTTGATAAAGAAGTTGGACGGAGCCGTGCCCTTGGCCGGCTTTTCGACCATTTCCGTGATGCGGAAGCCGCTGCCGATCGTCTCGCCGACGCCAACGATACCATACTTATGAGTCTGATCCGGCGCGCATTCCTCGACGGCGATGACATTGCCGCCGCTGTGCTCATAAAGCTCGATCATGCCCTTCATGCAGCCCTTTTCGGCGCGCATGACCATGTCGGGCAGCAGCAGCGCAAACGGCTCGTCGCCGACGATCTCGCGGGCGCACCAGACGGCGTGGCCGAGACCGAGCGGCTCCTGCTGGCGCGTGAAGCTTGCCGTGCCGGCCTTCGGCAGCAGGCCGCTCAGCAGCGACAATTCGGCATTCTTGTTACGCTGGCGCAGCGTCTGCTCAAGCTCGAACTGAATATCGAAATAATCTTCGATAACATGCTTGCTGCGGCCGGTGACGAACACGAAATGCTCGATGCCCGCTTCCATCGCCTCGTCGACGACATACTGGATCACCGGCTTATCCACGACGGTCAGCATTTCCTTCGGCACCGCCTTGGTCGCCGGCAAGAACCGCGTCCCTAGTCCGGCGACCGGAAATACTGCCTTACGAACCTTCTTATGCTGTCCCACGCATACCTCCTGGGCATTAAATCAGTTGGCACAAAGCCATTCTAAAGGTCAGTAGATTAGATTTGCTACTGTTTTGCAAATAATGACTGACGCAAACTTCCATGGTAAAGAATTTGTTGACTTCGTTCGTTTAGCGTCACGCATGGGCCGATGCAACGCGCATCGCCGCACCGAAATCCAACGATTGATGGACAAGGCTGTAGATGACCGTAAACCGCAAACACTCCCTTCGTGGTCTCGCTCTGGCGCTCGCGCTCGGCGCCTTGGCGGGATTCCTTCCCGTTAACGCCAATGCTGACCCTGGGTTCCAGAAATGGATCGCGGGCTTCTACGCCACCGCCGCAAAGAGCGGCATTACGCAATCCACCTATCGCAATGCATTTGCCGGTGTAACCGATCCGGACCCCACGGTGCTTGAAAAGGCGCAATACCAGCCGGAATTCAAGTCCCAGATCTGGGATTACCTCGACTCCCGTGTCAATCCCTATACGGTCGATATTGGCCGCAAGATGGCGGTCAAGTACGGGTCCACACTGCGCACGCTCGAACAACATTTCGGCGTCGATCGCAATATCATGCTGGCCATCTGGTCGATGGAGTCGAATTACGGCGAGGTTCTCGCCAAGAACGATCGGCTGCATTATGTCCCCCGCGCGCTGGCGACCCTTGCCTATGCCGATCCGAAGCGGGCGAACTACGCCAAGAAGCAGCTCATCGCCGCCCTGAAAATCCTGCAGAAGGGCGATATCTCGCGCAAGGACCTGAACGGCTCCTGGGCCGGCGCCATGGGCCATACGCAGTTCATTCCGACGAGCTATCTGCTCTATGCCGTCGATGCCGACGGCAGCGGCCATGCCGATATCTGGAATTCCGTTCCGGACGCCCTGGCGACAACAGCCAATCTTCTCGCCAAGAATGGTTGGGATACCGGCCGGACGTGGGGTTACGAGGTGGTCGTGCCGCCCGGCGGCAGCGCCCAGGCAGGCAAGACGCATACGATCGCGCAATGGGTCGCACTCGGTTTCGTGCGTCCCAACGGCAAGGGTTTCCGCACGACCTCCGACCGTGCGCAGCTGAAAATGCCCGGCGGGCCGAACGGTCCCGGCTTCCTGATGACCGGCAACTTCTTCACCATCAAGCGCTACAACGCCTCCGACAGCTATGCATTGGCCGTCGGTCTGCTCGCGGACCAGATCGCCGGATATGGCGGCATGCAGCAATCCTGGCCGCGTCCGAGCGGCGCGCTCGACGTCAAGCAGAAATTCGAACTGCAGACGCGTCTGAAGGAGCTCGGCTATTATGACGGCGTGGTCGACGGGAATTTCGGCTCGGGCTCGAAGGCCGCGATATCGGCGGTCCAGCAGCGCATGGGCATGGATGCGGACGGCGAGCCTTCGATGAGCCTGCTGAAAGCATTGCGCAAGTAGGCCGCCTCCAGCGAATCCGGGATCGTCAGGACGATGAACTCGTCATTTCGCGGCCGGGACTCGTGAGCGGAAAAGAAGCGATGATGAAACACTCTGCCCGCGCGACCACGGCAACTCTAAGGATTGTTCTGACGGCATTTCTCAGCGTCGTCATCGCGTTTGGCTGCCTGCAGAATATGGCGCAGGCGCAGGAGCGGCCGCGGCGGAACCTGTTCGATATGCTGTTCGGCACCCGCGAGCCCGATTACCCGGATCAGCCCATCGAGCAGCCGCCGCCACGGCGCAAGGTGCAGCCGAAAAAGCGGCCAACCCCGCCGCCACGCCAGCCGGTTGCGCAGCCTGAAACGCCACCGCCCGCAGAAAAGCTCCCCGATGCCAAGACCATCCTTGTCGTCGGCGATTTTCTGGCAAGCGGCTTGGCAACCGGGTTGGAGGATGCCTTCTCCACCTCCCCCGGCGTCGTCATCCAGTCCCGCGGCAACGTCGCCTCCGGTCTCGTGCGGCAGGATTATTACAATTGGCCACAGCAATTGCCTGGCATGATCGATCAGCTGAAACCGGCCATGGTCGTGGTCATGATCGGCGCCAATGACCGCCAGCAGATGATCGGCGACGGGCTGAACGAGAAATACGGCACCGACCCGTGGTTCCTTGCCTATGAAGAACGCGTGCAGCAATTCGCCAAGCTGGTGACGAGCCGCCATATTCCGCTGCTCTGGGTCGGCCTGCCATCCTTCGGATCCGATCAGCTGACCGCCAGCGCTGTCAAGCTCAACCAGATCTATCAAAGCCAGACCACCAGCGTCGGCGGTGAGTTCATCGACATATGGGACGGATTTACCGACCAGAACGGCGAGTTCATCGTCACCGGCTCCGATATCAACGGCCAGCAGGTCCGGTTGAGAACGACCGACGGCGTCAATCTGACGGCAGCCGGCAAGCGCAAGGTCGCCTTCTATCTGGAGAAATCCGCACGCCGGATCCTGGGCGATCAGGCAAGCCCGGACATCACGCGCCTGGACACGGGCAATCCGCTGCCGGCGCAACAGACCAATCTTCCTGGCGCAGAACCGGAAAAGATTACCCGCACGCAACCGATGAGCCTCTCCGATCCCGATCTCGACGGCGGCTCGCAGCTTCTCGGCAGCAGCCCCGCGCCTGCCGCAACGACTTCATCGCCACGCGATCTTCTGGTCGAAAAAGGCCTGATGGACCCGGCGCCAGTTGGGCGCGTAGACGACTACCGATTGCCGGGATCGGTTGCACGATAGGCGACCCGGAGGCGGTTTGACAACGCGACGCCCCGCCAATAGAAGAACTGCATGAGCACCAAAAGCGCAGATCAGATCGATCGTTACCGCACCTGCCCGCAGGTTGTGGTTTTGCGCGCTTTCTCCGGACGAGGTCTCCGCGTCCAGTCGTGACAGCCGGAGGCGTTGATGCGTCCGGCGGCTGCTGGACGTAAAGCCCCAACCTCAAGACATCAACGTTGTCCATGGAGAATGGCACGTGCTCAATATCTATAACGTCAATTCGCTCGTTCACTGGGAAGAGCGGGACATTAAACTGCGCGACGATTTCATCCGCTTCTTTTCCGATGAAGTCGCGAACTTCCTGCGATCGATAAACCCCGCCTGGAGTACGCGAAGGGTCGAAGCACCGGCTCTGATGCCTCGAAACCTTGTTTCGGACGCCTATTCCAACTCAGACATATGGGTGCAGGAGCAAATGTCGAACACCGAGACCGAACTTGTGTTGCGGCCGGAAACGACACCTTCAACCTATGCCTACATGCAGCATCTTCTTGGAAACCATTCCAGAACAAGGTTGCCGCTATGCGTCTGGCAGGCCGGAAAATCCTATCGCCGGGAACAGGACCAGCCGAGCAAGCATGTGCGACTCAAGGAGTTCTGGCAGCTCGAATTCCAATGCGCCTTTACTGCAGATAGCGGCAATGATTATCACGCCACCTCCCTCGAACCGGTCCGCCGGATGATCGCCTCGGTCGTGCATCTGCCGACGCGGATCGTCCCATCCGATCGGCTCCCGGCCTATTCCGAGGTGACGATGGATATCGAGGTAGACAACGGCGATAAATGGATGGAGGTCTGCTCGATCTCGAAACGCACGGATTTCCCCCAGCGCTACCGCAGCCAGCCGAAGAAGGGCGCCGCGATAGACCATGACGTCACGGTGCTCGAAATCGCCATCGGTCTCGACCGCTGCGTCTACAACTGGAATATCGCCGCAAGCCGGTAACGACAAAGGCCGGGTTCATCGAGAACCCGGCCTTCAATAACTTTGCGCGAACGGACGGCGAAACTTAGTTCGGCAGAACCGTCGAACCCATCAGAGCCTCGTCGATCGCGCGCGCGGCCTGACGTCCCTCGCGGATCGCCCAGACCACCAGCGACTGGCCGCGGCGAACGTCGCCGGCGGTCCAGAGCTTGTCGACAGAGGTCTTGTAGTCCTTGTCGTTGGCAACGACGTTGGTCGAGCCGCGGCGGTCGGTATTCAATGTCAGCTTGCCGTCGAGTTCCTTGAGCACGCTGTCGGTGAGCGGACCGCGGAAGCCGATGGCGATGAAGGCGAGATCGGCGCGGATGACGAACTCCGTGCCGGCGATCGGCTTGCGGCGTTCGTCCACTTCGCAGCACTTCACGCCGGTCAGCACGCCGTCTTCGCCGATGAACTCCAGCGTAGCGACCTGGAATTCGCGAACCGCGCCTTCGGCCTGCGAGGAAGACGTGCGCATCTTCGTCGCCCAGAACGGCCATACGGCGAGCTTGTCTTCCTTCTCCGGCGGCTGCGGGCGAATGTCGAGCTGGGTCACCTTCACAGCACCCTGGCGGAAAGCCGTGCCGACGCAGTCGGATGCCGTATCGCCACCACCGACGACGACGACATGCTTGCCACCGGCCAGGATCGGATCGGCAGGCCAGCCGACGCTGTCGATATTTTCGCGGCCGACACGGCGGTTCTGCTGCACGAGATAAGGCATGGCGTCATGGACGCCTGCCAGCGTCGTGCCGGGAATGCCGGCTTCGCGCGGGGTTTCCGAGCCGCCGCAATAGAGCACGGCATCGTGCTCCGCCAGAAGCTGCTCGACCTTGACATCGACGCCGACATTGACGCCGCAATGGAAGGTGACACCCTCGCCCTTCATCTGCTCGACGCGGCGATCGATGAAGTTCTTCTCCATCTTGAAGTCCGGGATACCATAGCGCAGCAGGCCGCCCGGCTTGCTTTCGCGCTCGTAGACATGGACGTCGTGTCCGGCACGGCCGAGCTGCTGGGCGGCTGCCATGCCGGCAGGGCCGGAGCCGATGATCGCGACCTTCTTGCCCGTATGCACGGTTGCCGGCTGCGGCCGGATGAAGCCGAGCTCATAGGCCTTGTCGGCAATCGCCTGCTCGACAGTCTTGATGGCGACCGGCGCATCTTCCAGGTTCAGCGTGCAGGCCTCCTCGCAGGGCGCGGGGCAGACGCGGCCGGTGAATTCCGGGAAGTTGTTGGTCGAATGCAGGTTATGGATCGCCTGTTCCCAATTGTTGTTGTAGACGAGGTCGTTCCAATCGGGGATCTGGTTGTGCACCGGGCAGCCGGTCGGGCCGTGGCAATAGGGAATGCCACAGTCCATGCAGCGGGCTGCCTGTTTCTGCACTTCCTGGTCCGACATGGGGATCGTGAATTCACGGAAATGCCGGATGCGATCCGACGCCGGCTGATACTTCGCCACCTGCCGGTCGATTTCCAAGAAGCCTGTTACCTTGCCCATGCTTTCGTTTCCTCACTCTAAAAGAGGAGCTCATGGCTCCCGTGCCGGAGGGCCGTCTCGGTTTCCCTGCTTGGCACTTTAATTCAAATCCGATTCCGCTATTCGACAGTCGCGATCGCCGTAACGGCGATCGCAATGCGAGGCGAAACCCTCGGCTGGTTTCGGAACCGGGGCGGATTACTCCGCCGCCACGCTCATCCGGCTACGCTCCATTTCCTCAAGGGCGCGGCGGTATTCGACCGGCATGACCTTGCGGAATTTTGGGCGGTAGTCGGCCCAGTGATCGAGAATCTCCTTGGCTCGCGTCGAGCCCGTATAGTGGACGTGGTTCGAAATCAGCTGGAACAGACGCTCTTCGTCGTGGCGCGTCATGTCATCGGAGACGTCGACGCGTCCCTTATGCATGATGTCGCCACCGTGATGATGCAGCTTCTCCAGCAGCTCGTCTTCCTCCGGAACCGGCTCCAGCTCGACCATCGCCATGTTGCAGCGACGGGCGAAATCGCCCTTTTCGTCGAGAACATAGGCCACGCCGCCCGACATGCCGGCCGCGAAGTTGCGCCCGGTTTCGCCGAGCACGACGACGACGCCGCCGGTCATATATTCGCAACCGTGGTCGCCCACGCCTTCGACGACGGCGATCGCGCCGGAGTTTCTGACCGCGAAGCGCTCACCCGCGACACCGCGGAAGTAGCACTCGCCCTCGGTCGCACCGTAAAGCACGGTATTGCCGACGATGATCGAGTTTTCGGCGACGATCTTCGAATTCTCCGGCGGACGGATGATGATGCGGCCGCCCGAAAGGCCCTTGCCGACATAATCGTTGCCGTCGCCGACGAGGTTGAAGGTGACACCGCGCGCCAGGAACGCGCCGAAGGACTGACCGGCCGTTCCCTTCAGGGTGACGTTGATCGTGTCGTCCTTCAGGCCGCGATGGCCATAGCGCTTGGCGACTGCGCCCGACAGCATGGCGCCGGCCGAACGGTCGACGTTCTTGATGTCGACTTCGAAGGCGACCGGCGTCTTGGAAGACAGGGCGGGTTCAGCCTTCTCGATCAGCTTGCGATCGAGAATGTCGTCGATCGGGTGCTTCTGCACCGTCGTCCAGTAGGTCTCTTCCTTCGGCGCATCGACCTTGTGGAAGATACGGCTGAAATCGAGGCCCCTCGCCTTCCAGTGGGCGAGCATCTCGTCTTTCTCCAGAAGCTCGGAAGCGCCGATGATATCATCCAGCTTGGCAACGCCGAGCGAGGCGAGGATCTCGCGCACTTCTTCCGCCACGAAGAAGAAGTAGTTGATGACATGCTCCGGCGTGCCCTTGAAGCGCTTGCGCAGGACCGGGTCCTGGGTGGCGACACCAACCGGACAGGTGTTGAGATGGCACTTTCGCATCATGATGCAGCCGGCAGCGATCAGCGGCGCAGTCGCAAAGCCGAATTCGTCGGCACCGAGCAGCGCGCCGATGATGACATCGCGGCCGGTCTTCAGACCGCCATCCACCTGCAGGGCGATGCGCGAGCGCAGCCCGTTCAGCACCAGCGTCTGCTGGGTCTCGGCAAGGCCGATTTCCCAGGGCGAACCTGCATGCTTCAGCGAGGTCAGCGGCGAAGCGCCGGTGCCGCCATCATAGCCCGAGACGGTGATGTGGTCGGCGCGCGCCTTGGCGACGCCGGCGGCAACCGTGCCGACGCCGACTTCAGAGACGAGCTTGACCGAGACATCCGAGGTCGGGTTGACGTTCTTCAGGTCGTAGATCAGCTGTGCCAGATCTTCGATCGAATAGATGTCATGATGTGGCGGCGGCGAGATGAGGCCGACGCCCGGCGTCGAATGCCTGGTCTTGGCAACCGTCGCATCGACCTTGTGGCCCGGCAGCTGGCCGCCTTCGCCGGGCTTGGCGCCCTGCGCGACTTTGATCTGCAGCACGTCAGCATTGACCAGATACTCGGTCGTCACGCCGAAACGGCCGGAGGCGATCTGCTTGATGGCGGAGCGTTCCGGGTTCGGCGAGCCGTCGAAGAGCGGCATGTAGCGATCGGCTTCCTCACCGCCTTCACCGGTGTTCGACTTGCCGCCGATGCGGTTCATGGCGATCGCCAGCGTCGTATGCGCCTCGCGGCTGATGGAGCCGAAGGACATGGCGCCCGTCGAGAAGCGCTTGACGATATCGGCGGCCGGCTCAACCTCGTCGATCGAGATCGGCTTGCGGCCGAGCGCTTCCGCACCCCTAATCTTGAAGAGGCCGCGGATGGTGTTCATTCGAAGCGCCGACTCGTTCACCATCTCGGAGAATTCGCGATAGCGGTCCTCGGCATTCCCACGCACGGCGTGCTGCAGGGCAGCCACCGCATCCGGCGTCCAGGCGTGGCTTTCGCCGCGCATGCGGTAGGCATATTCGCCGCCGATGTCGAGCGTGCTTGCCAGCAGCGGATCGCGGCCGAAGGCAGCCTTGTGACGGGAGACGGTTTCCTCGGCGATCGTCTCGAGACCAATGCCTTCGATCATCGTCGCGGTGCCGAAGAAATACTTGTCGACCAGCTCCTGCTGCAGGCCCACGGCATCGAAGATCTGCGCGCCGCAATAGGATTGATAGGTCGAGATACCCATCTTCGACATGACCTTGAGGATGCCCTTACCGACAGCCTTGATGTAGCGGTAAACGACTTCGGTCGCGTCCACTTCCTTCGGGAATTCGCCGCGCTGATGCATGTCGAGCAGCGTGTCGAAGGCGAGGTACGGGTTGATCGCCTCGGCACCATAACCAGCCAGCAAGCAGAAATGATGCACTTCGCGCGGCTCGCCGGTTTCGACGACGATGCCGACCGATGTGCGCAGGCCCTTGCGGATCAGGTGATGGTGCACGGCAGCGGTCGCCAGAAGGGCCGGGATCGCGATGCGGTCCGGTCCGATCTGGCGGTCTGACAGCACGATAATGTTGTAACCACCGCGAACCGCCGCTTCCGCCCGCTCGCAGAGACGGTCGAGCATCTCGGGCATGCCTTCGGCGCCACGTTCGACATCATAGGTGAAGTCGAGCGTCTTTGTGTCGAAGCGATCCTCGGTGTGACCGATCGAGCGGATCTTTTCGAGATCGCCATTGGTCAGGATCGGCTGGCGCACTTCCAGGCGCTTGGCGTTGGCCATGCCGGTGTGATCGAGCAGGTTGGGGCGCGGGCCGATGAACGACACGAGGCTCATGACCAGCTCTTCGCGGATCGGATCGATCGGCGGGTTCGTCACCTGCGCGAAGTTCTGCTTGAAGTAGGTATAGAGCAGCTTCGGCTTGTCGGACATGGCCGAGATCGGCGTATCCGTGCCCATGGAGCCAACGGCTTCCTGCCCCGTCGTCGCCATCGGCGACATCAGGAGCTTGGTGTCTTCAGCCGTGTAGCCGAAGGCCTGCTGGCGGTCGAGCAGCGACACGTCGCGACGCAGCGCCCGCGGCTCCACCGGCTTCAGGTCTTCGAGGATCAGCTGCGTGCGGTTCAGCCAGCTGCGATAAGGATGCTTGCCCGATAGTTCCGACTTCACCTCGTCGTCGGAGATGATGCGGCCCTTTTCCATGTCGATCAGCAGCATCTTGCCCGGCTGCAGGCGCCACTTCTGGATGATCTTCTCTTCCTCGACAGGCAGAACGCCGGCCTCGGACGCCATGATGATGCGATCGTCGCTGGTGACGAGATAGCGGGCCGGACGCAGACCGTTACGGTCAAGCGTCGCGCCGATCTGCTTGCCATCGGTAAAGGCAACGGCGGCTGGGCCATCCCATGGCTCCATCAGGGCGGCATGATACTCGTAGAACGCCTTGCGTTCCGGCGCCATCAGCTGGTTGCCGGCCCAGGCCTCAGGGATGAGCATCATCATGGCATGGGCAAGAGAGTATCCGCCGCGCACGAGGAATTCGAGCGCGTTGTCGAAACAGGCGGTGTCCGACTGACCTTCATAAGAGATCGGCCAGAGCTTGGAAATATCCTCGCCGAACAGCGGCGAAGAGACTGAGGCCTGGCGGGCGGCCATCCAGTTGACGTTGCCGCGCAGCGTGTTGATTTCGCCGTTATGCGCGACCATGCGGTATGGATGGGCAAGCTTCCACGACGGGAAGGTGTTGGTCGAGAAACGCTGGTGCACAAGGGCAACCGCCGTCTCGAAACGCGGATCGGACAGGTCCTTATAATAGGCGCCCACCTGATAGGCGAGGAACATGCCCTTGTAAACGATGGTCGAGCTCGACAGCGACACGGGATAGAAGCTGCTCTCCTCGCCCTCATATTCCGCATAGATGCGGTTGGAGATCACCTTGCGCAGGGTGAAGAGGCGGCGCTCGAATTCCTCGTTGGTGCCGGCATCGCGGCCGGCACCGATGAAGACCTGCACATGATGCGGCTCGGTGGCGGCGATATCGGGCGCCTTCGACAGCGAGGAATTATCGACCGGCACGTCGCGGAAGCCGAGCAGAACCTGGCCCTCTTCGGCAACGACCTGCGTGATGGCGGTCTTGAAATGCTCGATCAGCGCTTCGTCACGCGGCAGGAAGAAATGGCCGACGCCATATTCGCCCGCCTTCGGCAGGATCACGCCCTGCTTCGCCATCTCTTCACGGAAGAAGCGATCGGGAATCTGCACGAGAATGCCCGCGCCATCGCCCATCAGCGGATCGGCGCCGACGGCACCGCGATGCGTCAGGTTTTCGAGAATGAACAGGCCGTCGCGCACGATCTGGTGCGACTTCTGGCCCTTCATATGCGCGACGAAGCCGACGCCGCAGGCGTCATGCTCGTTGCGCGGATCGTAAAGGCCCTGTTTCGGCGGGATGCCAACAGCGCGTTTCGACGTCTTGGCCGTAGCGGCAGCGTTCACTGCAGCAGTCTGGTCAAAACTCGTCAACGTCGTCCTGTTCGTCATGGTCTTCCCTCCGGTAAGGCCCGCGTCGCGGGCGCTCCTTCGTCCCGCGCGGTCCGTTTCCGGGGCCGACGCGCGACAGCGCTGTTGCATTGTGAAGATCCGGCCGCGAACCGCAGCTCCTTTAAGTGGAGCCCGTCGTCAGCGTTCCGCGCCCTGCTATTCCACCGCCGCATTGCCCGCGCCTCAAAAGGCTTGAAAGGGCATGCTCCTGGTAACTATAGCTCGAAATCCCGACATCGTCAGGACCCTGGGGGCACATCTTCGGCCTCGGCGGCCAAAATAGGACAGCAACCCTGTCCTAATTCATCAGCTCTATGCCAGAAAGCTTGCGCCTTCGCAAGAGCAAAACGGCAAAATTTCGTCAACGAAAGACGGAAGATTGCCTTTGTTGCAGGAATAGAGCAATAAAGTTTCGCTGCGACGCATCATTTTATTTGTTGATTGCGTCAATCAATTTCTGTGATGCCTTCTTCAAACTCATGCTCTTGATAGGTTTTTGCATTGGCGTAATGTCCGGCCGACCCTATCTAATCCAGCCGCCATTCAATCTTCATCTGGTGCATTTTCATGTTCTTTGCTTCCGATAACTGGGCCGGCGCCCATCCCAAAGTCGCCGAACGTCTGCTCGCCGCGTCGAGTGGTTTTGCCTCCGCCTACGGCACAAGCGAGCTCGATCAGCGTGTCGAAGCCAGATTCTCCGAGATCTTCGAGCGCGAGGTCGCGGTCTTCTTTGTCGCAACCGGTACGGCCGCCAATTCGCTGTCGCTTGCCAGCCTCCAGAAACCGGGCGGCATCAGCTTCTGCCATACCGAAGCGCATGTAGCCGAGGACGAATGCGGTGCTCCTGATTTCTTCAGCGGCGCACGTCTTGCCACCGTCGAGGGCGCTCTCGGCAAGATCGATCCCAAGGCGCTCGCCACCAAGATCGCCCGTTTCCCGCAGGATGCCGTGCATCATGGCCGCGCCGCCGCCGTGACGATCACGCAGGCGACGGAAATCGGCACGGTCTATTCGCTGGATGAGATCGACGCCATCGCCGCCATCGCCAAGGCAAACGGGCTACCGCTGCACATGGATGGCGCGCGCTTCGCCAACGCACTGGTCGCGCTCGGCACGACGCCTGCCGAAATGACATGGAAGCGCGGCGTCGACATTCTTTCCTTCGGCGCCACCAAGAACGGTTGCTGGTGCGCCGAGGCGATCGTCTTCTTCGATCCGGAAAAGGCAAGGGAAATGCATTTCATCCGCAAGCGCGCCGCCCAGCTTTTCTCCAAGTCGCGCTTCATCGCCGCCCAGTTCGATGGCTATTTCCAGGACGGCCTCTGGCTCGACCTCGCCCGTCATTCCAACGAGATGGCCGATCGCCTGCGCGCCGGCATCGAAAAGACCAGCGGCGCTCGTCTCGCCTGGCCGACTGCCTCGAACGAGGTTTTTGCGATCATCCCAAAATCCTCCGCCAAGACCGCAGAAGACAAGGGAGCGAAGTTCTACGAATGGCCGATCCCGGAATCGCAGCCGGATCTGGTCGGCAGCGATGAAACGCTGATTCGCCTCGTGACCAGCTTCGCCACCACGGAGGCCGATGTGACGAATTTCCTTGCCTGCCTGGCCTGACCCGCATGAAAAGAGCGCCGTGACTAGCTTTCAGGCCAGACGGCGCTCGCAATGGGGCAAGAGATCAATTTTGATTTCGATGGGCGATCATTGCGAAGTTCGATAGATCGTCGCGATCGGATGCCGGTGCGTTGTGTATAATCATCGTCATTGCCACGACGCAGGCGACAAGCCCGGAAATGAAGATGGCACCATAGATCATCGCGCGACTATTCCTCCGCAATTCCCTCATCGCCACCTGAGATAGCAGAAGAAGCTGACTTCCGCCTGAAAACGGGCGCGCAATAAATCAGCCGGCGAAATAAACACGGATCTCATCTGCATGATGGGAAACGGCTTTTAACGATAGCTGATAGACGATTTCGCTGTCAGCTTGATCGAGGCCCCCGCACCTTGGAGAGTATGTCGTCAGAGAGCGCACTAACCAAAAGTTGGTCCGCGCCCTTGCGCGGCACAAGCACGAACTCCACGTCCTCAAGGATGGGCAGCCAGCCCGGGGCTATCTCGATCAATCCCGCCGGCGCCATGCTTTTCGGCTGCACGAGAACACCCATGCCGGCGCGCGCTGCTGCGGTCAGGCCACTCAAGCTGCCGCATGTGCAGACGATGCGCCACGGCATATGCTGTCGTCGCAATGCCTCCAGCGCGACCGCACGCGTCACGCTCGGTGTCGGAAAGGCGATCAGCGGCAATGGTCCTGCAAGCCTGCGGATGCGATCCGGGTCGCGGGCCAGCCAGACCAGCGGCTCGCGGTAGACAAGCTTGCCCCTCACGTCGCCGAGCCTGCGCTTGGCAAGCACCAGATCGAGATCGCCATTATCCTGCATTTCATAAAGCACACCGCTGAGCGCGACCGTCAGCTCGAGATCGACGGATGGATGCGAACGCACGAATTCCTCCAATACGTCCGGGAGTTGGCTGGTAACGAAATCCTCGGAAACTCCAAGCCGGAGATTGCCGCGCAGGCTGTTGCCGGCAAAAAGCTGACGCACCTCCCCTTCGATCGACAGCATCTGGCGCGCATGGCCGAGCAGCGCCTCGCCGTCGCCGGTCAAGACGACGCGATGGGTATCGCGAGCCAAGAGCTTTCTCCCCAATTCGGCTTCCAGCCGCTGTATATGCTGGCTGACCGTTGACTGCCCGAGCCCCAGCCGCTCGGCCGCAAGCGTGAAACTACCCATCTGCTCGACGGCGACGAAGCTGCGCAACTGCGTGAGATCCAGCATGGATTATCCTATAATGTGATAACTGTTATTCCTTGCATCGTGGATCACAATAGGTCTATCTGCAAGGAATAATCATCAAGACTTGCAATGCGATTGGGGTAGGCACGATGCGCCGCTTTCTTCCAGACACCTTCACCATGCTGCTGGTGCTCACCGTTCTGACGGCGTCCTTCTTTCCGGTGCAGGGGGCCAGCGCTCACTATTTCAGCATTGCCACCAACTTCGCCATCGGGCTGCTGTTCTTCCTCCATGGCGCGCGCCTCTCGCGCGATGTCGTCATCGCCGGCATGCTGCACTGGCGGCTGCACCTTGTCATCCTGCTGACGACCTTCGGTATCTTCCCGCTGCTGGTGCTGGCCATGGGCCATATCGTTCCGAACAGCATCCTCCCCGTATCGCTCTATACCGGCATGCTGTTTTTGAGCGTGCTGCCTTCGACCGTGCAGTCTTCGATCGCCTTCACTTCCATCGCCGGCGGCAATGTTCCGGCTGCGATCTGCTCGGCATCGGCCTCCAATATCTTCGGCATGTTCCTGACGCCGCTGCTCGTCGGCATTCTGTTTTCGGTCGGCGGCCAGGGCGGTGGCTTTTCCTGGGATGTTCTGTGGCAGATCATGCTCCAGCTGCTCGCCCCGTTCATCGCCGGCCAGCTGCTGCAGCCATGGATCGGCGACTGGATCCGTTCGAAGAAAAAGATCCTGATGCCGGTCGATCGCGGCTCGATCCTCATGGTCGTCTATTCCGCCTTCAGCGAGGCCGTGGTGGAAGGGCTGTGGCATACCTTCTCCGTCCTCGACATCGTCACGGTCATCATCGCGAACATGGTGCTTCTGGCTATGGTGATCTGCATCACCATGTTCGGCAGCCGTGCCCTCGGTTTTGAAAAGGCTGACGAGATCACCATCACCTTCTGCGGCTCGAAGAAGTCGCTGGCAAGCGGTGTGCCGATGGCAAACGTCATCTTCGCCGGCCAGAGTATCGGCGCCATCGTGCTGCCGCTCATGCTGTTCCATCAGATCCAGCTGATGACCTGCGCCGTGCTTGCCCAGAAATACGCCGATGCCGCCAAGCGGCGCGAGGCTGCGAAGGCACAGGCCGGCGCAAAGTCCGGCGAAGCGACGAACGCGGCCTGAGCCGTCCGATATCAGACAAAAAGTCATGACCTCCACCAGAGGTGGAGGTTTGAAACGCTGCGCTTGAACCGCTAGAAGCGGTATTGTTAGCGCTTAGTAGCTACGATTGAAGAGGTCGGCAAAGTCGGAAGCTTTGTCGGCCTTTTCCTGATTACGGATATATTGTCTGACGACCTGCTCATTGTAGCCCGTCGTGGATACAAAATATCCGCGTGCCCAAAAGTGATACCCTTTGTAGCGGCGCTTGCGCGCATATTTGTTCGCTACGTAAAGGGCCGTCTTGCCCTTCGAGAAGCCGACAATATGCGAAACCGAGTATTTCGGTGGGATCGATATCAACATATGCACATGGTCGGGCATCAGATGACCCTCCTCGATCTGGCAGCCTTTCTGCTGTGCCAGCCGACGCAAGAGTTCTCCCAACTCACGCCGCACGTCCCCGTAAAGTCTTTTCGTGCGGTATTTGCTGCCAAAAACAATGTGATACTTGCAGTCCCACGTCGCATGCGAGAGCGTCTGCTCATCCATAAAACCTCCTTGTTCGAAGTCTGGGCCACCCCAGCGGTTCAAGCAGGAGGTCTCTCAACTACCGTGTAGAACTCGTCCAGTCCTCCACCGTAGGTGGAGGTTTATTTATCGATATAACGAAAGCGGCGCCCCGATGGAGCGCCGCTTCTTTTGATCTTGGGAGGATCAGGAGCTTAGCGGCCAGAGACCGCCAGCCCGGCATGACGGTCCAAGACCGTCAGCCGTACTTAGTTGATATGAGCCTCGATGGCCTTCGGGGTTTCCACGGGCTCGGCCGCGATGGAGATACGGCGGGGCTTCATGGCTTCGGGAATGTTGCGCAGCAAGTCGATGTGCAGCAGACCGTTCTTCAGTGAAGCTGCCTGGACCTCGACATGGTCGGCAAGCTGGAAACGACGCTCGAAGGCACGCTTGGCGATACCGCGATAGAGATATTCGCTGGTTTCAGCCGGCTCTTCGCTCTTTTCACCCTTGACCTGAAGGACATGGGCGTGGGCTTCGATGCTCAGTTCCTTTTCATCGAAACCGGCAACGGCCATGGTGATGCGATAGGTGTTTTCACCCGTGCGCTCGATATTGTAGGGCGGATAGGTCTGGGCCTGATCCGGCTGGCCAAGGCTGTCGAGCATGGTGAAGAGACGGTCGAAACCGACGGTGGAACGATAAAGGGGAGAGAAGTCTACGTGACGCATGGAAGTCCTCCTGTGAGCGACAATTGCGATTTCAATTCTGTCCCATGACCCCACTCTCGGCGGCCTCGGGACGGTTTCGCAGGCCCGTTTGGCACCCGCGAAAAAGAGATGGGGATCGCTTTTGCGGAGTTCAAGCCCCTGTGCCCGCCTCCCATTTTGCGGAAAATCGCTGCGTGAACCGCAGATGAACGGATGGTTCGGAACCCGTTCAGGCTGGCTGGCCTATCGTCCAAACCATCGGAACACCATCGTCCGATGACTGAAGTGTATCGTCCCTTCTTCTTCAGTCCTTGCTCGGCCGGCGAAGCGGATCTCTCTATCTCCGCAAGCCGGCCTTTTTTCTTTCCGGACACTATCGCAGCAACTTCAGTGAACCGGTCAGCGATTTCACCCACTTCGAAGGGCCGGCCAGCCCAAGACCGTCGATCGCCTCGCCGGCAAGATCGCGATCCGGAAACGTTGCCTCATATTCCCTGTAATCGTGCAGCGAGCGGGCAAAGGCAGGAAAAGGAACGATTGCGCGGTCGTTTTCGACCGGCAAGGTTTTCAGCAACAGAGATCGTATCGTTTCCGCGTCCGCCTGCAGTATCGGAACTGGCATGTTCGAGCTGATGTCGATGGTACGCTCCTCCCTGTCGGTCAATTGCCTGGCCGCGAGCGCAGGAAACTTTGCGCCCAGGCCGATCGAGATGGCGCCGGCGGTGTTGGCGATCAGACCGAGCGGCAATGCCGGATTGATGACGATGGCTAGACGAATATCGGGAAGCATGGAGACCTACTGCCATTGACAAAAGTGGTCGCAGGATATCTCGCGCATCGGGGACAATCTTGCCTTTTATTGCCGCATAATTGAATAATATGGTAGCATCTACCTCCTTTCTGCGAATATACGGTTGGATATGCCCAATTCTCTTGAGCCCATTGATTTGAAGATTCTCGGCGCCCTTCAGAAAGACGGACGCCTAACGAATCAGGCGCTTTCCTCCGAAGTCGGGCTCTCGACGTCGCCATGCTGGCGGCGCGTGCGCCAGCTGGAAGAAACGGGCGTGATCCAGGGTTATACGGCCACCCTCGACAGGCGCCAGATCGGCCTCGGCGTCCTTGCCTTTATTAGGGTGAAGATCGACAGCCATAGCGAGGCGGAAGCCGAGGAATTCTCGCGCGATGTGCTGAAACTCAACGAGGTCGTGGCCTGCTACAGTATCGCCGGGGATGCGGATTTCCTGCTGCAGGTCGTAGCCGCCGATCTCGACAGCTACGCCGATTTCGCCATGGCGGTGGTGCGCCGCCTGCCGCGCATCAAGGAGATGCAGACCACATTCGTGCTGAAGGAAATCAAGCCCTTTAAGGGCTTTCCGCTTGAGGTCGGCCAGCGATAGCGGTGCAAGGCACAGAGTGCCGGGTCAGGCATGGAGGAGACAGCACATCCCTGCGCTCTTTACGTTTGGATCTAAGCCATCCTATTCTCGGGCGAGTGGCTGCCCCCCAAGGGGTATTGCCCGGGGGATATAATGTCGGCGCTTTCTTTCTCGAAGATTTCCTCGTCGCTGAATACGCTTCTGGCTGCAATCGGTCTGCTGACAGTGGCGGTGCTTACGACGCCCGATATCGTCGGACAGACCAGGCTCATCCTGGAAGTCGTGCTTGCTGGCGTCTGGGCCATCTATGTTCTGCAATTGATCGAGACGCTGGTCATACATCGCACAAGGGACGTTCGCGGCGGGATCCCGGAAATCGCCGTCGACGTGCTGGCCGTTCTGGTCCCTCTGGCAGCATTCCTTCTCATTCGGGGGCGCGACCAAAGCCTCTATTGCGCCATCTGGCTTTTGAAGCCGCTGCGCGGCTCGATCTTCTTCCGGCTGCTGAGCAGGGTCATCACCAAGGAAGCACGCAACCTGATCGGCGTTACCTCGATTTTCGTAATCGTCCTGTTCGCCGCGGCGCTTGCGGCTTACATCATCGAGCGCGATGTCCAGCCTGACAAGTTCGGCAGCATCCCCCTTGCAATGTGGTGGGCAGTGACGACGCTGTCGACCACGGGCTATGGTGACGAGATCCCGCAAAGTTTCGCCGGACGCACTCTTGCCGGACTGGTCATGATGTGCGGAATCGGCATCTTTGCCTTATGGGCCGGCATTCTCGCCACCGGCTTCTACGAAGAGGTTCGCCGCCAGGATTTCGTGCGCAACTGGCAACTTGTTGCGGGAGTTCCGCTGTTTCAGAAGCTCGGTTCGGGTGCTCTCATCGAGATCGTACGGGCGCTGAGACCTCGCGTCGTGCCGGCCGGCGGCATCATCTGCCGCAAGGGCGAAGCCGGCGACCAGATGTATTTCATCGTCGAGGGCCGCGTCAGCGTCGCCACGCCGAATCCGGTGGAACTTGGTTCCGGCAGCTTCTTCGGCGAGATGGCGCTGATCACCGGCGAACCCCGGTCGGCAACCGTCAGCGCCGCGACCGAGGTCTCGCTGCTGTCGCTCTATTCATCGGATTTCCAGATGCTATCGAGCAGCAGCCCCGAGATCGCCGAGATCATTCGCCAGACGGCGCTGGAACGGAGAGCGGCGGCACCGAAGAGCTGATGTGGACGATCTCCATGGCGTCGGCCTTGTGCGCACCGTTCGGAGAAAAGCCATAAACCTGTTGCAATTCCGCGAGGCTGCGCTATCCCCTTGGGATGAGCCATTGGTCAGCGAGGCGCGACACCGTCATGGATTCGGTCCTCTATTCCACAGCAGATAATCCGGTGCCGGAAAACCGCACCGAAGGCTTCTTCGAAAGTTTCGACGGCCGCAAGCTGCGCTATGCCGTCTTCCGCTGCGAGCAGCCGGTTGCCAAGGGAACCGTTGTTCTGCTGCAGGGCCGCAACGAGTTCATCGAAAAATATTTCGAGACGATCCACGACCTCACAGCCAAGGGTCTGTGGGTCGCGACCTTCGACCTGCGCGGCCAAGGCGGATCGCAGAGGCTGCTGAAGGACCCGTTGCGCGGCCATATCCGGCACTTTTCCGATTATGAGCGCGATCTGACCGCCTTCCTCGACAAGATCGTTCTGCCGGATACCCGCCTGCCCTTCTTTCTCCTCGCTCATTCGACGGGCGCGCTGATTGCGCTCTCAGCTGCGCCGAGGCTTGCAAGCCGCATCGAGCGCATGGTGCTGTCGGCTCCCTTCATCGGCTTGACCGGCCACGGCGCTTCCCCCGGTTTTATCCGCTTTCTGTCCGGCGCGGTCAGCGGTGTCGGCCTAGGCCGGATGCAGTTCAGCAAGAAGTTCAAGGAAAGGCCATTTGCTGAAAACCCGTTGACGACGGACGAGCAGCGCTACCGCCGCAATATCGGCATCGGCACCACCTATCCGCAGCTTTGCCTGGGACCGCCGACGGCGCGCTGGCTGTCGCAGGCCCTGCGGGCGATCGAACGGGTCAACAGGCCCGAACACCTGTTTTCAATTCAGGTCCCCACCGTGTTGATCGCGCCGACGCGCGACGGCGTGGTGCCCTATGCCGATCAGGAGCGGCTGTCGCGCTATTTCCGTGCCGCTCAGCTCGTTCCAATTCACGGCGCCAAGCATGAAATCCTGCAGGAACGGGATCTCTATCGCAATCAGGCGCTTGCCGCGATCCACGCCTTCATCCCCGGCAGCGATGCCGAAACCAATGCCTATGAGATTGAGGCGGAAGCTTGATCCTCAGCGCGACAGGATGGCAAGCGCCTGCTCGTAAACCGCGCGGCTGCCGGCTGCGATGATCGTTCCGCCCATTTCCGGCCGGCCGCCTTCCCAGGTGGTCATAATGCCGCCGGCCTGCTCGATGACCGGAATGATGCCGCCGACATCATAGGGCTTCAGCGAATTTTCGATGACGAGATCGATATGGCCGGCTGCAAGCAGCGCATAGGCATAGCAATCGCAGCCATAGCGGAAGAGCCGGACCTGCCTTTCGATCTCGCGATATTTGGCAAGCTCGTCGCCGACGAAGAGATGCGGCGAAGTGGTGAAGAGGATGGCATTCGAGAGGCTGCCGCAATCGCGGACCTGCAGCCGCCTTTCACCATCAGGACCGGAATAGGTAGCGCCATTGCCATCGGCAAAATAACGCTCGCCGGTGAAAGGCTGGTCGATCATGCCCATGACGGCGCGGCCGTTCTTCTGCAGGCCGATCAGCGTTCCCCAGACCGGGACGCCTGAGATGAAGGCGCGCGTGCCGTCGATCGGATCGATCACCCAGACATGCTCTCGATCGAGCCCGACATTGCCATGCTCCTCGCCCAGAATGCCGTGTTCCGGAAATTCGGCCTCGATCAACGAGCGAATCGCCTGTTCGGCCGCACGGTCCCCTTCCGTTACGGGATCAAAGCCCTTGGCTTCCTTGTTGACCACATCGATGCCGGCACGAAAGCGCGGCAGGGTTTCGGCCTTGGCCGCTTCGGCCAGACGATAGAAGAACGGGCGATCGGGAAGCATGGTGAATCCGGATAAGTGACGGGATGGCGATGTCATAACGCATATAAGTCGTTAAGCAAACCGGATGATGACGCACTGGGCGCAATGCCTCCGGATCAGGCAGGATTTTTAAGTTTGCCTAAATATTTTGCACTGCAATAAAGTGCTTGACATTTGTGCAGCGCAGCAGCAATATCCTCATGCAGTCTTCTGACTGTAAATACCCTCCTTGGGTGTTTCCTCCCTAGACTTAGCCGCGCCACGAGCGCGGTTCTTTTTTGCCTGACCTACCTATTTTACAAGGGAATCCGCATTCACTGCGGTACTGTGAAAGGCACCTTCGATTTCACAAAATCGAGATCATTGCTGTCTGCCGTCTGAGTGGGCAGCGTCATGAACTGGTTGATGGCTGTAAATATCATCCAATAGGTCGGCCGCTGCCAGATTTCGGTAACGGTGGACCAGGGAACTTTGGCCGCCCCCAACTCGGACGCCACGTCAAATCCTTCCTCATGAAAAGCAAACACCGCCTGTCGTGTCGACATTTTGCGGAACTTTCCGACCGTATTGCGGTAATGCGCGATCCATAAGACGATAATCATAGCCGGGCAGAGAAGAACGAGGCTGGCGAAGACGCCGGTCAGCCATCCGGTGCCATCACTCCAAAGCTGCCAAAGAAAAAGCAGGATTATTGCAATTTCAGCGACCCAGAGGCGCTTATTGACAATCAGCCGCCGCCAGACAAAGGCCGTCACGGCATCGCGCACCATTTCTTCCGTGTAGGTGACAGTGATAGTCCGATGCATCGCCCACCCACTACGCACAGCCTATCGGCAGCTTCGAATTCCGGTGTCGCCCATAAAGAGATTTTGCCTGGCCGCGCGTCAATTCGGCAAGCTCGACGACGACAAAACGATCATTCGGCGGCCAGCGCCGGATCGCCCGTATAGGATTCCACATGCTCGGCCATGCGCTTCATGAAAAGCGTGATGGCGGCGGCGACCTTGTCGAAATCCGGACGCTTCTCGAGCGTTGTCTCGTCGACATAGAGAGAGCGATTGACCTCGATCTGCAGGGCATGCAGTCCGCGGGATGGGCGGCCGTAATGTTCGGTGATGAAGCCGCCGGCATAGGGCTTGTTGCGCACGGCGTTGAAGCCGAGCTCCTCGAGAATCTGCATGGCCGCGCGCGAAAGCTCGGCGGAGGCGCTGGTGCCGTAGCGATCGCCGAGGATGAAATCCGGCCGCATGTTGCTGCCGGCGATACGGATATTGCCCGGCATGGAATGACAATCGACCAGCACGCCGAAGCCGAATTTGACATGGGTGCGCGCGATCAGCCGCCGCAGCGTGGCGTGATAAGGCTTGTAGATCGTGTCGATGCGCTTCAGCGCATCCTCGACCGGGACGCGGCGCGCATAGATCTCCATGTTCTCGGCGACGATTCGCGGGATCGTGCCAAGACCGCCGGCGACCCGCAGCGAATTGATGTTCGCATAGGATGGCAGTGCACCGTCGAACATGCGCGGATCGAGCTCGTAGGGCTCGCGATTCACATCGATATAGGCGCGCGGAAAATTGGCAAACAGCAGCGGCGCACCGAGAGAGCTTGCCGCCGAAAAAAGCTCGTCGACATAATGGTCCTCGGAGCGGCGGATGGCGATGCCCTGCAGGCGGGACTGGGCGACGAAATCGGGGGGATAGATGCGACCACTATGAGGCGAGCTGTAGACAAACGGTATCGTCTGGGAGGCTGGCTCCAATACCTCGAAAATCTCGAAACTGCGCATTTCTGCGGACATCAACGTCTTTACCATGTCAACAACTTGTCGCAGTAATCATGTTGCCAGTTGCATGACCGCAAGTCCATAGTAACTTGAGCGAAATGGCCTTAATCCAAAACACCGTATTCGGAATCTCGGAAGCCCGATTAGCGAAAACGCAGGACGTTTTCGTGGAATCCACCTATGCTTCGAACAAATGCTGGAACGGCGCGTTTTGGCTGGTCATTCACGGCTTGTTTACGGCGCCGCGGTACCCTAAACGCTGGACGAGTCCAACAGACAAAGTTGATTAGCGATAGAGATGATGACCCAGAAGATACTTCTTGCCGAAGACGACAACGACATGCGTCGCTTTCTCGTGAAGGCACTCGAAAAAGCCGGCTACAAGGTCTTGTCCTTTGACAATGGAGCAAGCGCCTACGATCGGCTGCGCGAAGAGCCGTTCTCGCTGCTTTTGACTGACATCGTCATGCCCGAGATGGACGGCATCGAGCTCGCGCGCCGCGCCACCGAACTCGATCCGGACCTCAAGGTGATGTTCATCACCGGCTTTGCCGCCGTCGCCTTGAACCCCGATTCGAAGGCGCCGAAGGATGCAAAAGTCCTTTCCAAGCCTTTCCACCTTCGCGAGCTCGTCGACGAGGTCAACAAACTCCTTGCTGCGTAAGGCTTTCGGCGGCCCAGTCACAAAACCGAAAAAAAGCCTATTGACGGCGACCAAGGTTTTGTGATCTATGCGCCGCCATCGGATGGGCGTGTAGCTCAGCGGGAGAGCACTACGTTGACATCGTAGGGGTCACAAGTTCGATCCTTGTCACGCCCACCATCCTAATTCGCTGAAAAGCAAGGCCTTTCGAGAAATCGAAAGGCCTTTTTCATTTCCTGCCGTTTGGCTACATCTGCGCATGTCGCCGAAGTTTTGCGGGGGCAAAGTGTTTCCCCAGACCGCGGCCGTTTGTCGACCGTCAGCGATCCAGAATATGCCGCAGCACCGCCGTCGTCGGGTAGGCATAGACGCCACGATCGACGAAGCCCTGGCGGTAGAGGCAATCCCTGAGAGCCAGCCAGTAGAGTGTGCTGTTCGCATCCGGCGACCCACGCCGCCAGGAATAGGCTTCGGGCTCGCAATGATTGAGAGCCCTGTCATATCTTGCCAGCACCACCGGATCGCTGTCGGCGCGAATGCCGCCATGGTAGGTCTGGTAATTCGAAGGCGCCTCACCGGCAGAGACGCATGCCAGGCTCAAAATCGCTCCCAGCGCTAACATCATTCTCATGTGCTTCGATCTCCAACTAGCCGCGTCCCGAAAAATTCGAGCGCAGGTCGAGAATAGTAGTCTTTTGGAAGATAGCCAATCACATGCTGCTGTTCGCTGCGATTGCGAGTTGAACGGGGCCCGCGACACAAGTTCCCGCCACAAGCCGCTTGACTTCCGGCCGCGCCGTCATCCTACTGTCATATCAGCGCATCGATCATACGGGAGGACGAGATGACGGTGGTGAAGCGGCAGTTCTATAAGAACCATAAGCCCAACGGCGATGAATATATGTTTCACCTCGCCCGCGACACCGAAAGCGGCGAGGTCTACGTCATCCGCCAGGCGGATTATGTCGTCGACGGCGGCAGCGAGAAGAGCATGACCCTTTATGAATTCCTGGCCGGGGGCGGCAATCGCCAGAATGCCCTGCTGCAGTTGATCGGCTCGCTCGTTCCGGAATCGGCGCAGCAACATTAACGCACTCGCGCAGGGACAGCGGATGGCTTTGCGATAGAGAGATGTATGACGTCAAACGCTGAAACGCCCGGTGTGAATCCGGGCGATTTCAGTGGCTTTGGGGTTTGCGCCCCGCTTCGGGTTGACTGCCACATTTGGATCGGCGAATTTGCTCGGGCTTGAAAGGAGCCCCTCTTATGCGATTCGCAGGCATTGCTTTTGGATTGACCGTCTTGGCCGCAACCTCGGCCGGCGCAGTGGATGATTTCCCATCGAAAGGCGTCACCGTCGTTAGTGGAAAATGCTCCAGGCTCGTGGTCGGCAAGCTCGATGCCTCCAAGGGATGCAAGGCCGAAATCGCCAGCGTCACCGGCCCGGATGGATCCGTGACCTTCATCTTCACGTCCGGCGGCAAGATGCTTGGTTTCCAAGGCAACGGCAAGGGCATCAAGGCAGGCAGCCAGAAGGGGACGGCGCAGTTGCCGATCGACGTCATCTCGACCGGTGCCGGCGGCAAGATATCGGGCCAGGTCGAAGCCAAGGGCACTTGCACCTTCGCCAATCCCTATGCGGGCAAGCCGATCGCCATCGAGTGCTCGGCAAAATCGACCGAGATGAGCTTCAACGGCAGCTTTACCTCCGACGGCAAGACGCCGCGACACAAGTAGCGGCCATTCGCCGCGCTGCCACCATCCGAGCTCCAACACTCGAATTAATGCCGCGGCGTGGTCTTTTGCTTCCGACCATGATTGGCATCGGCCGGCGCCTCGCGCGACAGGTCTGCGCCGTTGACGTGTGCAGGAACGTGCACATCCTCGTGGGTGGCGGGATGCAACGTCAGATCCACCTGATGCGGCGGCAGGACCTGAGCTTGGCGTAGCGTATTCGGCCGTGCCTTTTTCTGCCGTTCCGTCAGTTCCGGTTTTTGCGTTTGCGACTTGGGGTGGATGGGTGTCGGGCTCATCGGAACTTCTCCTGTCTGTCGCTGTTGTCGGGATAACGATCCGCCTGAGGTTTTGAAGCGGCGGGGCGGCACAAGACCGCTTGACGGGCAAACGCGGCCCTCCCTGTTTGGTTCCTCGAATTTTAAATTATCAAGGGCAGTTGCTGCCGCCACGATTTCAACTCTTGACCTGCATCGCAACTTCACTAACTATGAAGTATCTCCGCGCCTCCCTGACATCGGCGACGGATTGAACTTTGGTGCCGGGCCCCTCTGGCGAGAGTTTTCACGGCGCTCTCGCGATGTCGGTACCGCCTGCAGATGAGCCGGCGGACTTCGTTTCCATGATCAGCTTGACCATGCCTCACCCGCATGCCGTCTTCGGTATGCGGCTATGCGCGCAATCCGGACAGATTCACTCCCTTTGCGGCGAGGCGCGCACATGAGCTCGCGCACCGCTTCAAAATCCGCACTTGGCTATTTCGGCTGGGCTTTTGCCGTTACAGTCGGCGGCCTTGCCCTCGGTGCCCTGCTGGGCTGGAACACCACCGGCACCTTCAGCGGTCTTGCCACGGCCTTCTTCATCTGTGCCGTCCTCGCCGTGCTCGAAATCTCGCTTTCCTTCGACAATGCCATCGTCAATGCCAACAAGCTGAAGGAGATGACGCCGGTCTGGCAGCATCGTTTCCTGACCTGGGGCATCATCATCGCCGTCTTCGGCATGCGGATCGTCTTTCCGCTGGCGATCGTCGCCATCGCCGCCTGGATCAGTCCATGGGAAGCCTTGCAACTCGCCGCCACCAGGCCTGAGCAATATGCAGAGATCATGCAGGCGGCACATCTGCCGATCGCCGCCTTCGGCGGCACCTTCCTGATGATGGTGGGCCTGACCTATTTCTTCAATCACGAAAAGGACGTGCACTGGATAAGCTTCATCGAGAAGCGGATGGCGCATTTCGCCACCGTCAAGGGCGTGGAGATCGCCTTCGTGCTGATCATGGTCCTCATCTTCACCTCCGTGCTCGACGGTGACGACGCCACGACCTTCCTGCACGCCTCGATCTACGGCCTCCTCACCTTCCTGCTCGTAGAGGTTCTGGCTGGCTTTCTGGATGCCTCGCAAAGAACGATGAGCGCGGCGGCAAAGGGTGGATTTGGCGCTTTCCTCTATCTCGAAATCCTCGACGCCAGCTTCTCCTTCGACGGCGTCATCGGCGCCTTCGCTCTTACCCAGAACCTCTTCATCATCGCGATCGGCCTCGGCATCGGCGCCATGTACGTCCGGTCCATGACGATCATGCTGGTGGAAAAAGGCACGCTCGCCCACTATCGCTACCTCGAACATGGCGCCTTCTACGCCATACTGATCCTTTCGGTGATCATGTACGTGCAGACGCTGACGCATATCCCGGAAGTCATCACCGGTCTGGGCGGCGCGGCCCTGATCGGCATCTCGCTCTGGTCCTCGATCCGGTACAACAGGCGCAATGGTCTCCACCATGCGGCGGTGCACGATGAAGAGCACGACAGGGCGGAAGCTTGACCTCCGACATAATGACGATCATCGCCATAGCCCGCTGGCCTATGGCGGATCCTGAGGGCAGGATCGTACTTATCGATTCTGCCTCGCCCCCCTTTCGGAAAGGCGCGCACAGCGGACTTTCATCGGGATTTCCGAGCCGAGATCGCCGAATGTTTACGCTGCTGGCATATTAGCGCTAGCGTTTTGCCAAAAAATATCGCAATGGCGATTGAGGTTGTCGAAGGAGCATGGCGGAGAGCGCAACGGTTGCGCTCTTGACGGTCGGCTCTCGGTTGAAGTGTCCAGGAGAGGCAGAATATGGCAGCAAAGATCGTTCCGGTGATTATGGCAGGGGGCAAGGGCACGCGGCTTTGGCCGCTGTCGCGCGCATCCGCTCCGAAGCAATTCATCCAGTTCATCGGCGACAGGACGCTGTTTCAGAACACTTTGGAGCGGGTGGCCGACCCCGAGCTCTACGAAGCGCCGATCGTTCTCACCAACGAGGAGTTCCGTTTCCTCGTCGCAGAGCAGGCCCGCGAACTCGACCTGAAGCTGGCCGCCGTGCTGTTGGAGCCCATCGCCCGCAATACTGCCGCTGCCGTTGCCGCCGCCGCTGCGCTCGTCACCGAGCTCTTCGGCAAGGAGGCGATCATGCATGTCCTCGGCTCCGATTATGAGATCGATGCCAATACTACGTATTATGATTGCGTGCGCCTGGCCCGCGATACCGCGCTGCAGGGCAAGCTCGTTACCTTCGGCATCAAGCCGACCGAGCCGGCGACCGGCTACGGCTATATAGAAACCGGCAAGGCGCTCGCAACCGGCGCCCATGCCGTCAAGCGTTTCGTTGAGAAGCCTGTCCTGGAAAAGGCAAAGGAGATGGTGGCAAGCGGCAGCTTCTACTGGAACTCCGGCATGTTCATGTTCTCGGCGGCCCAGCTTCTCGCCGAAATGAAGGAATTTGCGCCTGATGTAGAAAAGGCTGCCAGCAAGGCCCTGTCCAAGTCGACGCGCGATCTCGATTTTACCCGCCTCGACGCCGACAATTTTTCCAAGAGCCCGGACATCTCCATCGACTACGCGCTGATGGAAAAGACGGCCAATGCCGCCGTCGTTCCCTCGCCTTTCACCTGGTCCGATCTCGGCAGCTGGGATGCGGTCTGGAAAGTCGGCAGCCGTGACGAAAGCGGCAACGTGTCGACGGGTGCCACGACGCTGGTCAACACCAAGAATTCGCTCGTCATGTCGCACAGCCTCCACGTCGCCGTGCAGGGCCTTGAGGATGTCGCCGTCATCGCCAGCGAGGACGCCGTCTATGTCGGCCATCTCAAGGATAGCCAGGAAGTCGGCAAGCTCGTCAAGATGCTCGCAAGCGAGAAGAAGACGGCCAAGCTCACCGAGACGCACCCCACCTCGTACCGCCCCTGGGGCGGCTATACCTCGGTGCTGAACGGCGAGCGTTTCCAGGTCAAGCGCATCTTCGTGCTGCCGGGCAAGAAGCTGTCGCTGCAGAAGCATCACCACCGCTCCGAGCACTGGATCGTCGTCAAGGGCACGGCCGAAGTGACGGTCGGCGAAAACGTGCAGATGCTGCGCGAAAACGAATCGATCTATATCCCGCTCGGCGAAGTGCATCGCCTGGCCAACCCGGGCAAGATCCTGCTGGAGCTCATCGAAGTGCAGACCGGATCCTATCTCGGCGAAGACGACATCATCCGTCTCGTCGACGAGTTCGGCAGAAGCTGATTGCAAGCAGCAGGATCGCGATTTCAGAGCGGCGGGCGAAAGCTCGCCGTTTTGTTTTGGCATTACACGGCAGGACTTTCCGAAGCGCCGGGAGACACCTTGCTTTCTTTCGCTGCATTGCACACACTGCCCCAAGGGAACAGCAATCACCGCACAACGATGCGGGCTAGGCGAAGAGACATATGGCGATCAAGGCGAGCATCTATCATCTCACCCATTACAAATACGACAATCCGGTCCGCCTCGGCCCCCAGATCATCCGCCTGAAACCCGCCTCGCATTCCAAGACGCGCGTGCTCAGCCATTCGCTGAAAGTCACGCCGTCAAACCATTTCGTCAATCTGCAGCAAGACCCCTACGGCAACTATCTCGCCCGCTTCGTCTTTCCCGATCCGGTCACCGAGCTGAAGATAGAGGTCGATCTCATCGCTGACATGACGGTCTACAATCCCTTCGACTTCTTCGTCGAAGAGGAAGCCACCAAATGGCCCTTCGACTATCCCGAGACCATCCGCGAGGATCTGTCGATCTACATGAAGCCGGAAGAACCCGGCCCCAGGTTGAAAGCCTTCCTAGCCACGCTCGACCGCTCGGAGCAGAAGACCGTCGACATGGTCGTCGGCCTCAATACGCGCCTGCAGCAGGAAATCGGCTATGTCATCCGCATGGAAGCCGGCGTCCAGACGCCTGAGGAAACATTGGAAAAGGCGAAAGGCTCCTGTCGCGATACGAGCTGGCTGCTCGTTCAGGTTCTGCGCCATCTCGGCCTTGCCGCCCGCTTCGTCTCCGGCTATCTCATCCAGCTCACACCCGACCTGAAGGCCCTTGACGGCCCCTCCGGCACCGAAGTCGATTTCACTGACCTGCATGCCTGGGCAGAAGTCTATCTTCCCGGCGCCGGCTGGGTCGGCCTCGATCCGACCTCGGGTCTTCTGACGGGGGAGAGCCATATTCCGCTTGCCGCCACGCCGCATTACCGCAATGCCGCGCCGATCTCGGGCGGCTATTTCGGCGAAGCCAAGACCGAATTCGACTTCGACATGAAGGTCGCCCGCGTTGCCGAGCATCCGCGCATCACCAAGCCTTTCTCCGACGAAAGCTGGGATGCCTTGAACGCGCTTGGCGAGAAGGTCGATGCAATCCTCAAGGAAGACGACGTACGCCTGACCATGGGCGGCGAGCCGACCTTCGTGTCGATCGACGACTTCCAGTCCGACGAATGGAACACAGCCGCCGTCGG
Organism: Rhizobium sp. AB2/73; assembly: GCF_020871915.1. Taxonomy (NCBI): domain Bacteria; kingdom Pseudomonadati; phylum Pseudomonadota; class Alphaproteobacteria; order Hyphomicrobiales; family Rhizobiaceae; genus Rhizobium; species Rhizobium sp. AB2/73. The sequence goes on from NZ_CP067071.1 coordinate 2,659,028, forward strand.
TCCGACCAAGCGTGAAAAAGCCGACACGCTGATCCGCCGCCTGCGCGAACGCTTCGCGCCGAACGGCTTCCTGCATTACGGCCAGGGCAAGTGGTATCCCGGCGAAAGCCTGCCGCGCTGGACCTTCTCGCTCTACTGGCGGCGCGACGGCCGGCCGATCTGGTCGAATCCCGATCTGATCGCCAATGAGGGCCGCAACTACAGCGTCACCGAAGACGATGCCGGCCGACTGCTGACGGCCATTGCCGGCGAACTCGATATCGAACCGGATTATGTGGCGCCCGCCTTCGAGGACCCGGCCGAATGGCTGGTCAAGGAAGCGAACCTGCCCGAAAATGTCGATCCATCCAATTCGAAACTGAAGGATCCGGAAGAGCGTTCGCGCATGGCCCGCGTCTTCGAACGTGGACTGACTCGGCCCACGGGCTATGTCCTTCCCATACAGGCATGGAATGCGCGCGCCAGCGGCCGCCGCTGGACGAGCGAGAAATGGCGTACGCGTCGTGGCCGCATCTTCCTGACGCCCGGCGATAGCCCGGTCGGCTATCGCCTGCCGCTGAACTCGCTTGGCTGGATACCGGCATCTCAATATCCCTACATCAACCCGATGGACCCGACCATCCCGCGTGAAGCGCTGCCGGATTACAATGAAGACAAGGGCCGGCCGCTGCAGGCTGCCCATTTCCAGCCCTTCACCGGCCAGCAGCCCATCATGCCGCAATCCCTGGATGAGATCGGCGGCTATGTGCGCACCGCTATCAGCGTCGAGCCGCGCGACGGGCGCCTCTGCATCTTCATGCCGCCGACAGTCAGCGTCGAGGACTACCTCGATCTCGTTGCCTCGGCCGAGCGTGCGGCGGCAGCCCTGAACCTGCCGGTCCATATCGAAGGCTATCCGCCGCCGCAGGATGAGCGCATCAATGTCATTCGTGTCGCCCCCGATCCCGGCGTGATCGAGGTCAACATCCATCCGGCATCGAGCTGGAAGGAAGCGGTCGATATCACCACGGCGGTTTACGAGGAAGCACGCGCCAGCCGGCTCGGCGCCGACAAGTTCATGATCGACGGCCGCCACACCGGTACCGGCGGCGGCAACCATGTGGTCGTCGGCGGCCGCAATACCATGGATAGCCCCTTCCTGCGCCGTCCCGATCTTTTGAAGAGCCTGGTGCTGCACTGGCAGCGCCACCCCTCGCTCTCCTACCTCTTTTCCGGCATGTTCATCGGCCCGACCAGCCAGGCGCCGCGTATCGACGAGGCCCGTCACGACAGCCTCTACGAGCTGGAAATCGCGCTGGCGCAGGTGCCGGCGCCCGGTCGCGGCATCCAGCCACTTCCCTGGCTGGTCGATCGCCTTTTCCGCAATCTTCTCACCGACGTCACCGGCAACACGCACCGCTCCGAAATCTGCATCGACAAGCTGTTTTCGCCTGACGGACCGACGGGACGCCTCGGCCTCGTGGAATTCCGCGGCTTCGAAATGCCACCCAATGCCCGCATGAGCCTTGCCCAGCAATTGCTGGTGCGCGCGCTGATCGCCCGCTTCTGGCGCAACCCCATTGACGGGAAGTTTGTACGCTGGGGCACGACACTGCATGATCGCTTCATGCTGCCGCATTATATCTGGCAGGATTTCCTCGACGTCCTCGCCGATCTGCGAGAAAACGGTTTCCACCTCAGACCGGAATGGTTTCAGGCGCAGCTCGAATTCCGCTTCCCCTTCTGTGGCGAAGTCGAATACGAGGGTAGCAAGCTGGAACTGCGTCAGGCGCTGGAACCGTGGCACGTCATGGGGGAAGAAGGCGCGATCGGCGGCACCGTGCGCTATGTCGATTCATCGGTCGAACGTCTGCAGGTGCGGTTCGAAACCGCCAATCCCTCCCGCTATACGGTAACCTGTAACGGCCGTCCCGTACCGCTGACACCGACGGGAATGGCAGGCGTCTCGGTCGCCGGTGTGCGTTACAAGGCATGGCATCCGGCCTCGGGCTTGCACCCGGTTCTGCCCATCGATACGCCGCTGACCTTCGATATCTACGATACATGGTCACGCCGCTCGATCGGCGGCTGCATCTACCATGTTGCCCATCCGGGCGGCCGCAACTACGACACCTTCCCCGTCAATGGCAACGAGGCGGAAGCGCGACGTCTTGCGCGTTTCGAGCCTTGGGGGCATACAGCAGGTAGCTATGCTGTGAGACCGGAGACTGCATCGGTGGAATTCCCGCTGACGCTCGACCTCAGGCGTCCGGCAGGAATTTGAGACGGAACTAAACATGAGTAGAAAACCGGCGACGGAACGGCGGGATGAGATAAAGACCGGCACTGCCAAGGCGCCGGCCTTTGCCTATCGTCCCCTGCCCGGCGTCGCCGACGAAATGGTCGACAACAATGGTGCCGTCCGCCCGGTCTGGCAAAACTTTCTGTCGGCGCTCTCGCGCCTATCGGAAGAGGAACTGACCGAGCGGTTCGCCCGCGCCGACCGCTATTTGCGCGACGCCGGCGTCTTCTATCGCGCCTATGGAACGGCTGGGGTCAGCGAGCGTAACTGGCCAATCTCCCATATTCCTGTGCTCATCGACGAGCGCGAATGGCAGGCTCTCTCCGAAGGCCTGCAGCAGCGCGCCGACCTTTTGGAATCAATCATCGCCGATATCTATGGCGACAATCGGCTCGTGAACGAAGGGCTTTTGCCACCGGCGCTGATTGCCGGCAATCCGGAATTCCTGCGCCCGCTTGTCGGCGTCAAGCCCGCAAGTGGCCATTATCTGCATTTCCTGGCTTTCGAGGTCGGCCGCGGTCCTGATGGCAACTGGTGGGTACTGGCCGACCGCGCACAGGCACCATCCGGCGCCGGCTTTGCGCTGGAAACCCGGGTCGCTACCACCCGTGCCTTTTCCGATATCTATGCCGAAACCAAGGTTCATCGTCTTGCCTCCTTCTTCGGTGCCTTTCGCGATGCGCTTCTTGGCGGCAAGCGCGGAGCCGAAGGACGTGTCGCCGTCCTGACGCCGGGGCCGGCCAATGAGACCTATTACGAGCACGCCTATATCGCCCGCTATCTCGGCTTCATGCTGCTGGAGGGCGAGGATATCACGGTCGTCAACGATCAGCTGATGGTGCGCACCGTCGCGGGGCTGCGGCCGATCAGTGTCCTCTGGCGCCGCCTCGATGCCTCCTATGCCGATCCATTGGAGCTCAACCAGCATTCCCATATCGGCACGCCGGGCATGGTCGAGGCTCTGCGGGCGCAGACGGTGACTATCGTCAATGCGCTCGGCTCCGGCATTCTCGAGACGCGCGCCCTTCTCGCCTTCATGCCGACCATCTGCCGGCATCTGCGTGGTGAGGAATTGAAGCTGCCGTCGATCGCCACCTGGTGGTGCGGCCAGAAGGCCGAGCGCGAGCATGTCGCCGCCAACATCGAGAAGATGGTCATCGGCCCGGCCTATTCCTGCATGCCCTTCTTCGATGACAACGGCCAGTCGGTGCTGGGCTCGACCCTGCGCAGCACCGCCCGCAATTCGATTGCGGATTGGCTGGCAACCGAAGGTCAGAAATTGGTTGGCCAGGAGGTCGTGACACTTTCGACGACGCCGGCCTGGGTCAACGGCAGGCTGACGCCGCGGCCGATGAGCCTGCGTGTCTTCGCCGCCCGCACGGAAAATGGTTGGCAGATCATGCCGGGCGGCTTTGCCCGCATCGGCAGCGGCGACGATGTCGCGGCCATCGCGATGCAGGCAGGAGGTTCGGCGGCTGATGTCTGGATCGTCTCCGACAAGCCCGTCGAGGCGCACACGCTTCTGCCGGCCGAAGAAACTTTCACCCGCAACATGCCGGGCAGCCTGCCGAGCCGGGCGGCCGACAACCTTTTCTGGCTCGGCCGCTATATCGAGCGCGCTGAAGGCGCCCTGCGCATCCTGCGCGCCTGGCATGGCCGTTTCGCCGAGGCGGCCGATCCGAACCAGCCGCTGCTTGCCGATGTCAGCGCCTATCTTGCCGCCATCGACATCGATACCAAGCAGGCGGTACCGGAAAACCTGCTACGCAACATCGAGAGCGCCGTCTATTCGGCAAGCAACATCCGCGATCGCTTTTCCCCCGACGGTTGGCTGGCGCTGAATGATCTCGCCAAGACGGCACGCCGCTTCAGGGAAGGGGTGAAACCTGGCGACGATGCCAGCCACGCCATGACGATCCTGCTGCGCAAGCTCGCGGGCTTTGCCGGTCTCGTACATGAAAACATGTACCGCTTCACCGGCTGGCGCTTTCTGTCGCTCGGCCGCTACATCGAGCGCGGCCTGCACATGACCCGGCTGCTCGGCCATATGTCCGGCCCCGATGCGCCCGACGGCGCGCTCGACATGCTGCTTGAAATCGGCGACAGCGTCATGACCCATCGCCGCCGCTACAACGTCAATACCGCTCGGCTGACAGTGACGGACCTGCTCGCGCTCGATCCTCTCAACCCGCGCTCGATCCTCTTCCAGATGAACGAGATCCACCGCGAGGTTGAGCAGCTCCCGAACGCTTACGTCAACGGCCAGATGTCGCCTTTCTTCCGCGAGGCGATGCGGCTGCATTCGGGGTTGGCTGTCATGACGCCCGAAGCGATGACGGTCGAAGTCTACCAGCAGCTGGCGCGCGAACTGGAGCGGCTGTCCGACCTGCTGGCACGCACCTACCTCGGATGACGTGATGCTCTACGACCTCTCGCTTCACATGGGCTATATCTACGACGTGCCGGCAAGCGGCGCGCGGCATATCTTGCGCGTCATGCCGCTCTCACTGCCCAATCGGCAAAGGCTGATCGCCGGCTCGGTAAAGATAAACCCGGGGCCGGACGAGCAATCCAACTTCACGGATTTCTTCCAGCATCCGGCAACCTCGATCCTGGTTCGCGATCCGCATGAAAGGCTCGACATCCGCATGCAGGCGCGCGTTCAGGTGGAAAGCCAGCCCGTCGGGGCCGACTTTTCGCCGCTGCTGGCCAAGTTGCCGGAAGAGATCGAAGACTGCTGGTCGATCGATCCGTCTTCACCCCACCATTTCCTCGGCGGCAGCCCGCGTCTGCCGGAGACGGGCGAAATCACCGATTACGCCAGGCAATGGAAATCGACCAAACTGACAACCCTGCAGATTGCGCATGCGGTCTGCGCGCAGATCCACAAGGACTTCACCTACGACCCCAAGGCGACAACGGTCGATACCACCCCCAAGGAGGCATTTCGCCTCAAGCGCGGGGTCTGCCAGGATTTTTCGCATGTGATGATCATCGCGCTCCGCAGCCTCGGCATTCCCGCCGGCTATGTCAGTGGCTTCCTGCGCACCATTCCGCCGCCCGGCAAGGAAAGACTGGAAGGCGCCGACGCCATGCACGCCTGGGTGCGCGTCTGGTGCGGTGAGACGGCAGGCTGGATCGAGCTCGATCCGACCAATAATATTCCCGCCGGCACGGATCACATCGTCGTTGCCTATGGTCGCGATTATTCGGACGTTGCCCCCGTTATCGGCGTGCTGAAGAGCTATGGCAATCAGAAAGCCGTTCAGGCAGTAGATGTCATTCCACTAAAATAGAATATACTTGAAGTAGTAAAAATCTGAAGCAAATCGCGCCAGATTATGTAGTTTGTTAAAAATCAAATGAGCGCTTAAACCTTCAACTAATATTTGTAATTGATAGTCCCGCCGTTCTTGAGAATCTAACTCTTTCCAATAGGCGGACATGATGATTGCCGGCTCCGATATGCTTTGGGCATTTAAACAACTTCTACGCGATAGAGCCGGAAATTTTGGCATCCTGACGGCGATTGCCGTACCTGTGCTGGCTGTGGCGGGAGGTGTAGCGGTCGATGTTACGAACATGTCGCTGACACGCAGCCAGCTTCAGGAATCAACGGACGCCGCCGCGCTCGCTACGGCAACCGCGCTTGCGGACGGCAGTGCGACCACCACGACCGCCAAGGATCTCGCCAACAATTTTGTCCTCGGCCAAATGTCGAACTATCTCGCCGGCGATACGGATGCTACGAATTCACTAAAAGCGGGCACCAGCACGACGGTAACAAAAACGACCGATTCCTCCGGGAATTCGGGTTACACGGTCGTTGTAAATGCATCCTATTCGATGTCCGTGAACAGCATGACCCGCCTGACGGGGCAGAGTTCCCTGAACATTTCTGCGTCCAGCACGTCAACCAGCGGAAAGACTACCGAAACCCAGAAGAATGCCCTGTCGATGGAGATCGCGCTCGATAAGTCGGGTTCGATGCTCCTGAATACGGAAGTTATCGACACTACTCAAGCAAGCTGTATCCAATATTATACTAAAGGGAATTATCTGTATCAGTATTCAAAGCCTCAGAGCCCTTGCTACATCAAAAAGATTGCGGCACTGAAAACAGCGGTCAGCAGCCTTCTGGACCAGTTGGATGCGGCCGATCCCACCTCGCAATACGTTCGCACTGCGGCCATCGCGTGGAGCAGCGAAGTCGATAGCTACAGCAATCTCGATTGGGGAACAAAGTCGACTCGCACCAACGTCGTCAGCGGATTGAATGCTGAGGGCGGTACCGAATCCAGTGCACCGATGACAATGGCTTTCAACAACCTTATGTCGACTTCCGAAACAGCTGCACAAGCAAAGAACAATAACAAGACTTTCCAGAAGTACATCGTCCTGATGACAGATGGAGAAAACAACGACACCAGTTCGGATCAGAAGACACTGGCAACCTGCAATTCTGCAAAGGCCGCTGGTATCAAAATCTATACTGTTGCCTTCATGGCTCCAGCACGCGGCCAAAGTCTGCTCCAGGCTTGCGCAACGGGTCTATCAAACTACTTTGCTGCGCAACAGATGTCGGATCTGGTCGCCGCCTTCAAGACGATCGCCACGGAAACATCGAAGCAGATGACGCTGCTGACCAAGTGATCTCGCTGGCAAGAGCCTCAAGCAACCATAAATAGAAGACAAGGAAAAACCGCGCGATGCGAGTATCGCGCGGTTTTTCGTTTGATCGATGCGCGAATAAAAGCCCGAAACATCATCGGAATCAAGTCTTTTCCGACTCGGGGCAGACCTTGGGCGGCATTTTTCGCATCCGCCCAACTCGCTTGTTGCAACTGCTTTACATCAGTGCGTAAACTGATAGTGACACGGAAAGGCAAATCGATTTAATTAAGTGTAACACGCTGAATATAAATCATAAATGGCGAGAGTTGATAGTATGACTAACTTGACGAAAGCCGATCTACCCGTTCCAGCCCCGCGCAGTTCCCGCCCCGAAATCCTTGCCGAGGAAATCATCGAGCGCCTGACATACCGCATCGGCAAGGATGCGAAGGTCGCCAAGCCGCACGACTGGCTGACGGCAACGATCCTTGTCATCCGCGACCGCGTCATCGACAAATGGATCGAATCCACCCGAAAAGCCTATCAGACGGGTGCCAAGCGCGTTTACTATCTGTCGCTCGAATTCCTCATCGGCCGCCTGATGCGCGACGCCATCTCCAATCTGGGCCTGATGGAGGAAATCACCAACGCTCTCGCTTCGCTGGGCGTCGATATTCGTGTCATCGCCGGCCTTGAGCCCGACGCAGCGCTCGGCAATGGCGGTCTTGGCCGTCTTGCCGCCTGCTTCATGGAATCCATGGCAACCGTCGATGTGCCGGCTTATGGCTACGGCATTCGTTACGTGCATGGTCTCTTCCGTCAGCAGATGGCCGATGGCTGGCAAGTGGAATTGCCCGAAACCTGGCTGGCGCACGGCAACCCATGGGAATTCGAACGCCAGGAAAGCTCCTATGAAATCGGCTTCGGCGGTGCTGTCGAGACCATCGGCGGTCACGACGATCAGCCGCGTTACGTCTGGAAGCCGGCCGAGCGCGTCATCGCCACGGCATTCGACACGCCCGTCGTCGGCTGGCGCGGCAAGCGCGTCAACACGCTGCGCCTCTGGTCGGCGCAACCGATCGACCCGATCCTGCTTGATGCCTTCAACGCCGGCGACCACATCGGCGCGCTACGCGAAAGCAACAAGGCCGAAAGCCTGACCCGCGTTCTCTATCCCGCCGATGCGACGCCGGCCGGTCAGGAACTGCGCCTGCGCCAGGAATTCTTCTTCTCGTCGGCCTCGCTGCAGGACATCCTGCGCCGCCACCTGCAGCAATATGACGACCTGACCAATCTCGCCGACAAGGTTGCGATCCAGCTGAACGACACGCATCCGGCCGTCTCCGTCACGGAAATGATGCGCCTGCTGATCGATGTCCACGGCTTCGATTTCGACAAGGCCTGGGATATCACCAGAAACACCTTCGGCTACACCAACCACACCCTGCTGCCGGAAGCGCTCGAAAGCTGGCCCGTACCGCTCTTCGAGCGGCTTTTGCCGCGGCACATGCAGATCGTCTACGCCATCAACGCCAAGGTACTGTTGGAAGCGCGCAAGCTGCGCAATTTCAGCGATACCGAAATCCGCTCGATCTCGCTCATCGACGAGAATGGCGATCGCCGCGTGCGCATGGGCAATCTCGCCTTCGTCGGCTCGCATTCGATCAACGGCGTTTCCGCGCTTCATACCGACCTGATGAAGGTCACCGTCTTTGCCGACCTGCACAAGCTCTATCCGGACCGCATCAACAACAAGACGAACGGCATTACGCCGCGCCGCTGGCTGATGCAGTGCAATCCCGGCCTGACCAATCTCGTGCGGGAAACCATCGGCGACGCCTTCCTCGACGATGCGGAACAGCTGAAGCCGCTGGATCAGTTCGCCCGCGACAGCGCCTTCCAGGAGAAGTTCGCCGCCGTCAAGCGCGCCAACAAGGTGCAGCTCTCCAACCTCGTCGCCAGCCGCATGGGCATCAAGCTCGATCCGAACGCGATGTTCGATATCCAGATCAAGCGCATCCATGAATACAAGCGCCAGCTTCTGAACGTCATTGAGGCAGTGGCACTTTACGACCAGATCCGCTCGCATCCGGAACTCGACTGGCAGCCGCGCGTCAAGCTCTTTGCCGGCAAGGCGGCGCCGAGCTATCACAACGCGAAGCTCATCATCAAGCTGATCAACGACGTCGCCCGCGTCATCAACAACGATCCGTCCGTACGCGGCCTCTTGAAGATCGTCTTCGTGCCGAACTACAACGTCTCGCTGGCGGAAGTCATGGTTCCGGCCGCCGACCTTTCAGAGCAGATTTCGACCGCCGGCATGGAAGCCTCCGGCACCGGCAACATGAAATTCGCCCTCAACGGCGCGTTGACCATCGGCACGCTGGATGGTGCCAATGTCGAAATGCGCGACAATGTCGGCGAGGACAATATCGTCATTTTCGGATTGCGGGCTGATGAGGTCGCAAACCTGCGCAGCGACGGTCACAATCCACGCGCCATTATCGAGCGCTCGCGCGAATTGGCTCAAGCACTTTCGGCCATTGCCTCCGGCGTCTTCTCTCCCGACGATCGCAACCGCTACGCCAGCCTGATCGACGGCATCTACAGCCACGACTGGTTCATGGTCGCCGCCGATTTCGACGCCTATGCCTCGGCACAGCGCGAAGTCGACATTCTCTGGGCCAACCCGTCGGAGTGGTACGCAAAGACAATCAACAATACCGCTCGCATGGGCTGGTTCTCCTCCGACCGGACGATCCGTCAATACGCCAAGGAAATCTGGAGAGCCGGATGAAAAAGCCGAAAAAAACCGCTGACGCCACGAGCTCGAGCGATATTTCGGCAGAGGATATTGCTGCAATTCTCGCAGGCACCCATTCCGATCCGTTCGCCGTTCTCGGCGTTCACAAGACGGATGACGGCTATGTCGCCCGCTGTTTCATCCTTGGCGCGGAAGCCGTCACCGCCACGGCACTCGACGGTTCCGTCATCGGCGAGCTCGCATGCCTCGATCCGGCAGGCTTCTTTTCCGGCGACGTCAAGCTCGCCAAGCAGCAGCCGGTCCGCTATCGCGCACGGCGCGGCGATGCAGAATGGGCGGTAACCGATCCCTATAGCTTCGGTCCGGTTCTCGGGCCGATGGACGATTACTTTGCCCGCCAGGGCACGCATCTGCGCCTGTTCGACAAGTTGGGCGCCCATCCCCTGAAGCACGAGGGCGTGCAGGGCTTTCATTTCGCCGTCTGGGCGCCAAATGCGCAGCGCGTTTCGGTCGTCGGGGATTTCAACAATTGGGATGGCCGCCGGCATGTCATGCGCTTCCGTGCCGACAGCGGCATCTGGGAGATATTCGCCCCGGATGTGCCCGCCGGAGTCGCCTACAAGTTCGAGATCCGTGGCCATGATGGCGTATTGCTGCCGCTGAAGGCCGATCCCTTTGCCCGACGCAGCGAGCTGCGCCCGAAGACGGCTTCGGTCACCGCCAACGAACTGCTTCAGGTCTGGGACGATTCGGCGCATCGCGAACATTGGGCAAGCGTCGACCAGCGCCGCCAGCCGATCTCCATCTACGAGGTGCATGCCGGTTCCTGGCAGCGCCGCGACGACGGTTCGATGCTGTCATGGGACGAGCTTGCCTCGCGCCTCATCCCTTATTGCGTCGACATGGGCTTCACCCATATCGAATTCCTGCCGATCACCGAACACCCCTACGATCCGTCCTGGGGCTATCAGACCACGGGTCTTTACGCCCCGACGGCCCGCTTCGGAGAACCGGAAGGCTTTGCCCGTTTCGTCAACGGCTGCCATAAGGTCGGCATCGGCGTTATCCTCGATTGGGTGCCGGCGCATTTTCCGACCGACGAGCATGGCCTGCGCTGGTTCGATGGAACCGCCCTCTACGAGCACGAGGACCCGCGCAAAGGCTTTCATCCCGACTGGAATACGGCGATCTACAATTTCGGCCGCACCGAGGTTCTCGCCTATCTGCTGAACAATGCACTCTACTGGGCGGAAAAATACCACCTGGATGGTTTGCGCGTGGATGCCGTCGCCTCCATGCTCTATCTCGATTATTCCCGCAAGCACGGCGAATGGATCCCGAACGAATATGGCGGCAACGAAAATCTCGAAGCCGTGCGCTTCCTGCAGTCGGTGAATACCCGGATCTATGGCGCACATCCCGGCGTCATGACCATCGCGGAGGAATCGACCTCCTGGCCGAAAGTATCCCAGCCGGTTCATGAAGGCGGTCTCGGCTTCGGTTTCAAGTGGAACATGGGCTTCATGCACGACACGCTGAGCTATCTCGCTCGCGAGCCCGTGCATCGCAAATATCACCACAACGAGCTGACCTTCGGCCTGATCTACGCCTTCTCGGAAAACTTCGTCCTGCCGCTCTCGCATGATGAAGTCGTCCACGGCAAGGGATCACTGATCGCCAAGATGTCCGGCGACGACTGGCAGAAATTCGCGAATCTGCGCGCCTACTATGCCTTCATGTGGGGCTATCCCGGCAAGAAGCTGCTGTTCATGGGCCAGGAATTCGCACAATGGAGCGAATGGAGCGAGGAACGTGCCCTGGACTGGAACCTGCTGCAGTACCGCATGCACGAAGGCATGCGCCGCCTCGTTCGCGACCTCAATTTCACCTATCGCAGCAAGCCGGCACTCCACGCCCGCGACTGCGAGGGCGATGGCTTCGAATGGCTTGTCGTCGACGATTTCGAAAACTCGGTCTTCGCATGGCTCCGCAAGGCGCCAGGCGAAAAGCCGGTTGCCGTCATCACCAATTTCACGCCAGTCTATCGTGAGAATTACACCTTGCGCCTGCCAGCTGAGGGGCGGTGGCGCGAGATACTGAATACCGATGCCGATATCTACGGCGGCAGCGGCAAGGGGAATGGCGGGCGTGTCCAGGCCGTCAATGCAGGCGGAGGCGTACAGGCGATCATAACGCTGCCTCCGCTGGCGACCATCATGCTCGAACCGGAATTCTGAGATCACTACGGACAGGGAGGAATAAAATGGTAGAAAAACGTTTCCAGCCGCTGGCACGCGATGCCATGGCCTACGTTCTTGCCGGGGGCCGCGGCAGCCGCCTGAAAGAACTGACCGACCGCCGTGCCAAACCAGCCGTCTATTTCGGCGGCAAGACCCGGATCATCGATTTCGCGCTGTCAAACGCGCTCAATTCCGGCATCCGCCGCATCGGCGTCGCGACGCAATACAAGGCCCATTCGCTGATCCGCCACATGCAGCGCGGCTGGAACTTCTTTCGTCCCGAACGAAACGAAAGCTTCGATATCCTGCCGGCCTCGCAGCGCGTTTCTGAAACGCAGTGGTACGAGGGCACCGCGGACGCCGTCTATCAGAACATCGACATCATCGAGCCCTATGGTCCGGAATACATGGTCATCCTCGCCGGCGACCACATCTACAAGATGGACTATGAATGGATGCTGCAGCAACATGTCGATTCCGGCGCCGATGTCACCATCGGCTGCCTGGAAGTGCCGCGTATGGAAGCTGTCGGCTTCGGCGTCATGCATGTCGACGACAAGGATCAGATCATCGATTTCGTCGAGAAGCCGGCCGATCCGCCAGGCATCCCCGGCAATCCGGATTTCGCGCTCGCCTCGATGGGCATCTACGTCTTCCACACGAAATTCCTGATCGAATGCCTGAAGCGCGATGCGGCCGACCCGAATTCCAGCCGCGACTTCGGCAAGGACATCATTCCCCATATCGTCAAGAACGGCAAAGCCATCGCTCACCGCTTCACGCAATCGTGCGTTCGCTCGGATTTCGAGCGCGAGGCCTATTGGCGGGACGTCGGAACGGTGGACGCCTATTGGCAGGCCAATATCGACCTGACCGCCGTGGTGCCGGAGCTCGACATCTACGACAAATCCTGGCCGATCTGGACCTATGCCGAAATCACGCCGCCGGCCAAATTCGTCCATGACGACGAAGATCGCCGCGGCTCCGCCATCTCCTCGGTCGTTGCCGGCGATTGCATCATTTCCGGCGCGAGCCTCTACAACAGCCTGCTCTTCACCGGTGTCCGCGCCAATTCCTACTCCAAGCTGGAAGGCGCCGTCGTGCTGCCGAGCGTCAAGATCGGCCGCCGCGCGCAGCTGAAGAATGTCGTCATCGACCATGGCGTCACAATTCCGGAAGGTCTGATAGTCGGTGAGGATCCGGAACTCGATGCCAAGCGTTTCCGCCGCACGGAAAGCGGCATCTGCCTCATCACCCAATCGATGATCGACAAGCTGGATTTGTAACCTATGAAGGTTCTCTCGGTTTCGTCCGAAGTCTTCCCCCTGATCAAGACAGGGGGCCTTGCCGATGTGGCCGGCGCCCTTCCTATTGCACTCAAGCCCTATGGCGTTGAAACCAAGACCCTCATCCCGGGCTACCCTGCGGTCATGAAAGCCATCCGCGATCCGGTTGCCCGTCTGGAGCTTCCGGATCTCCTTGGCGAGGCAGCCACCATTCTCGAGGTCGAGCACGCAGGAATTTCCTTCTTCGTGCTCGATGCGCCGGCCTATTACAGCCGCACCGGCGGCCCCTATGTGGATGCGACCGGCAAGGATTACCCCGACAACTGGCGTCGTTTCGCCGCGCTGTCGCTCGCCGGTGCGGAAATTGCCGCCGGCCTCCTGCCCGGCTGGCGGCCGGATCTCGTGCATGCCCATGACTGGCAGTCGGCCTTGGTGCCGGTCTACATGCGCTACTATCCGACGCCGGAGCTGCCGAGCGTGCTGACCATCCACAACATCGCATTCCAGGGTCAGTTCGGCGCCGACATCTTCCCCGGCCTGCGCCTGCCGGCCCACGCTTTCTCCATGGAAGGCATCGAATATTACGGCGATGTCGGCTTCCTGAAAGGCGGGCTGCAGACGGCACATGCCCTGACCACCGTCAGCCCATCCTATGCGGAAGAAATCCTGACGCCGGAATTCGGTATGGGCCTCGAAGGAGTCATCGCCAGCAGGGCCTATAATCTCTATGGCATCGTCAACGGCATCGACGATGACATCTGGAACCCTGCGACCGATCCGATGATCGCGCAGACCTATAGCGCGGCGACGCTGAAGGATCGCGCCATCAACCGCCATCGGGTCGTCGAGCATTTCGGCCTGGACGAGGATGATGGTCCGATCTTCTGCGTCGTCAGCCGCCTAACCTGGCAGAAGGGCATGGATATTCTGGCTGAAGTTGCCAGCGAGATCGTCCACATGGGCGGCAAGCTCGCAATTCTCGGCGCAGGTGATGCGGCGCTGGAGGGCGCGCTTTTTGCCGCAGCCGGCCGTCATCGCGGTCGCGTCGGTGTTTCGGCCGGCTACAACGAACCCATGTCGCATCTGATGCAGGCCGGCTGTGATGCGATTATCATTCCCTCGCGCTTCGAACCCTGTGGCCTCACGCAGCTTTATGGCTTACGCTATGGCTGCTTACCCATCGTTGCGCGAACGGGCGGGCTGAACGATACGATTATCGACGCCAACCATGCCGCGCTGCAGGCAAAAGTCGCGACCGGCATTCAATTTTCGCCCATCACCGCGGAGGGGCTTTTGCAGGCCGTGCGCCGTGCCATGCATCTTTTCCCGGATCGAAAGGTCTGGACGCAGATGCAAAAGCAGGGCATGAAATCCGACGTATCCTGGGGCAGAAGCGCAGAACGCTACGCCGCTCTCTACTCCAGTCTAGTCTCGAGAGGCGCTTAACCCGATGATTAAAACAGTACCCACCACCCCCTTCGCGGACCAGAAACCAGGTACTTCGGGCCTGCGAAAGAAGGTTCCGGTATTCCAGCAGCCGAACTACGCGGAAAACTTCATCCAGTCGATTTTTGATTCGCTCGAAGGCTATCAGGGCAAGTGCCTAGTCATCGGCGGCGATGGCCGCTACTACAATCGCGAAGTCATTCAGAAGGCTATCAAGATGGCCGCCGCGAACGGCTTCGGCAAGGTAATGGTCGGCAAGGGCGGCATCCTCTCGACGCCCGCAGCCTCCAACATCATCCGCAAGTATAAAGCCTTCGGCGGCATCATCCTGTCGGCCAGCCACAATCCCGGTGGCCCGACGGAAGACTTCGGCATCAAGTACAACATCGGCAATGGCGGCCCCGCCCCTGAAAAGATCACCGACGCTATCTACGAGCGCTCCAAGGTGATCGAAAGCTACAAGATTGCCGATTTCCCGGATATCAACCTCGACCGCATCGGCCGCGAAGATATCGACGGCATGATCGTTTCGGTCATCGATCCGGTCGAAGACTATGCAGCCCTGATGGAAGAGCTGTTCGATTTCGGCGCCATCCGCAACCTGATCAGCCTCGGCTTCCGCATCTGCTTCGATGCGATGAGCGCCGTCACCGGCCCCTATGCCAAGGAAATCTTTGAAATCCGTCTTGGCGCCCCGGATGGATCGGTGCGCAACTTCCTGCCGCTGCCGGATTTCGGCGGCCATCATCCGGACCCGAACCTCGTCTACTGCAAGGAGCTCTACGACGACATGATGAGCGACGATGCGCCCGATTTCGGCGCAGCATCGGACGGCGACGGCGACCGCAATCTCATCATCGGCAAGGGCATCTACGTCACACCGTCCGACAGCCTGGCGATCCTGGCAGCCAACGCCAACCTCGCTCCCGGCTACTCGCATGGCATCGCCGGCATCGCCCGTTCGATGCCGACAAGCGGCGCCGCCGACCGTGTTGCCGAAAAGCGCGGTGTCGGCATCTACGAAACGCCGACCGGCTGGAAATTCTTCGGCAACCTGCTCGATGCCGGCATGGCAACGATCTGCGGCGAGGAAAGCTCCGGCACCGGCTCCAACCATGTTCGCGAAAAGGATGGCCTTTGGGCCGTGCTGCTCTGGCTGAACATCCTTGCCGTGCGCGGCGAGAGCGTCATCGATATCGTGACGCAGCATTGGGCCGCCTATGGCCGCAACTATTATTCCCGCCACGACTATGAGGGCGTCGATACCGATGCTGCCAACGGCCTGATTGCAGCGCTGCGTGAAAAGCTGCCGACCCTGCCGGGCACGAAGTTCGGCGACCTCACGGTTTCCGCCGCCGACGATTTTGCCTATCACGATCCGGTCGACAAGTCGGTCAGCCAGCATCAGGGCATCCGCATCATGTTCGAAGGCGGCTCGCGCGTCGTCTTCCGCCTCTCCGGCACCGGCACGACGGGCGCGACACTGCGCGTCTATATCGAGCGTTACGAGCCCGATTCGACCCGCCACAATATCGAGACCCAGGAAGCGCTGGCCGATCTCATCACGGCCGCTCAGGATATCGCGGACATCAAGGGCCGCACCGGCCGCGATGCACCGACGGTGATTACCTGACGGCAATTTTTGCAGAACCCCCTCACCCTGCCCTCTCCCCGAGGGGAGAGGGGGATTGTGCCATAAGGACCTTCTCCCCTCGGGGGAAGGTGGATTTCGGTGATTGAGCGGAGCGAAATCGCCGAAAGACGGATGAGGAGGTTATCCGGGAACGACGGCAAATTGCATCACGTTCGTTCCAACGTCCTAAAATGGAAAGCCCGCGAGACATGCCCGAACCGACAACCTGCTGCCTTGGCGCCACCCTCACTGACTCGGGTGTCGAATTTGCTGTCTATTCTAGGCATGCCGAGCGGATAGAGCTTTGCCTGTTCGACGCCGAGGGCCACAAGGAAATCGCCCGTCTGCCGCTCGCCCGCGACGGTGATGAACACCGCCTCTTTGTGAAAGATGTGGGGGAAGGCACGCGCTACGGCCTGCGCGCCCATGGCACCTACGATCCCGATCGCGGCCTGTGGTTCGACCCATCCAAGCTGCTTGTCGATCCCTATGCCAAGGACATCGATCGGCCGTTTCGCTACGATCCGCGCCTTGGGGTCTACGGCGCCGATACGCAGGATCTCATGCCGAAGGCGATCGTCTCGCGCGATATCGCGGTAAAGCCAGCCAAGCCCTTGTTTCAGCCGGGCTGCCTGATCTACGAAATCGCGGTAAAGCCGTTCACCATGCTGCATCCGGATGTGCCGGCTGAGAAGCGAGGCACCCTCGGCGCCCTCGCCCATCCCTCAATCATCGCCCATCTCAAGCGCCTGCAGGTGAGCGCCGTCGAGCTCATGCCGATCACAGCATGGATCGACGAACGGCATCTGCCGCCGCTCGGTCTCACCAATGGCTGGGGCTATAACCCCGTCGCCTTCATGGCGCTCGACCCGCGTCTCGTACCCGGCGGCATGAAGGAGTTGCGCGAGACAGTTGCCGCCCTTCACGCCGAAGGCATCGCCGTCATCCTCGATCTCGTCTTCAACCATACCGGCGAGAGCGACCGTCAGGGCCCGACGCTATCCCTGCGCGGCCTCGACAACCCGACTTATTTCCGCAGCCTGCCGGATCAGCCCGGCACATTGGTAAACGATACCGGCACAGGAAACACCGTTGCGTGCGATCAGCCGGCCACACGCAAGCTTGTCATCGACAGCCTCAGCCATTTCGTGCGGAATGCCGGGATCGACGGCTTCCGCTTCGATCTCGCCACCGTGCTCGGCCGCAACGGCAAGGGCTTCGATCCGGAAGGCATGACGCTGCGCACCATGCTGGCGGACGAGGTGCTGCAGGATCGAATCATGATCGCCGAACCCTGGGACATCGGTCCCGGCGGCTATCAGCTCGGAAATTTCCCGATGCCGTTTCTCGAATGGAACGACCGAGCCCGCGACGATCTGCGCCGTTTCTGGCGCGGCGACGCCGGCATCGGCGATCTGGCAACGATCCTGGCCGGCTCCTCGTCCATCTTCAGCCGTGACGGGCGGACGCAGACGCGCAGCGTCAACTTCGTCGCCGCCCATGACGGCTTCACCCTGATGGATCTCGTGTCCTACGAGAACAAGCACAATGAGGCCAATGGCGAGAACAATCGCGATGGTCACAACGAGAACTTCTCGTGGAACAACGGCATCGAGGGAAAAACGGGCGATCAGGTGATCCAGTCCAAGCGCCGCGCCGATATTGAAGCCATGCTGTCGACGCTCTTTGCCACGAGAGGCACGGTCATGCTGACGGCAGGCGACGAAGGCGGCCGCAGCCAGCAGGGCAACAACAACGCCTATTGCCAGGACAACGCCATCACCTGGATGGATTGGAAGACGCTGGACGAGGAACTGATCGCCCATACCGCCTGGCTCGCCGGCCTGCGCCGCCGCTTCACCGCCTTTGGCGACATGAATTTCTTCCGTGGTGATGGTGACGTGCTTTGGTTTTCAGGCGCGGGGACGCCAATGACCGTGCCGGATTGGGAGGCGCCAGGAGCGGCCGTGCTTGGCATGGCGCTGCAAACAACGGATCGCGCGACCCACCGATCGACGCGACTCGCCGTAGTCTTCAATCGCGCCGCAGACGAACGCGCCGTCATATTGCCGGCTTCCGAAAGCGGCGGCTGGTCCCTGCTGACGACGGCGGCCGAGAATGCAGCCGGTAGGCAAATCACCATCCCTGCCCGCTCTGTCGCCTTCCTTCTGGAAGACTGATCGCGGTTGCACTTTCAGTCTCGATTCGCCAGAAAGGGCTTTGACGACACAGACTGACGAGGATGGCATGCCCGGCGAAATTTCGCTTGTTGAAATCATGAAGCTTGCGGGAACGGAAATCGGCGTTTCCGACTGGATCGCCGTCGATCAGACGATGATCGACACTTTTGCCGATGCGACGCTCGATCACCAGTTCATCCATGTCGATCCCGAACGCGCCAAGGCGGAAACACCCTATGGCGGCACCATCGCCCACGGCTTCCTGACGCTCTCGCTGCTTTCAGCGATGAACTATAGCGCCCTGCCAAAAATCCGCGAACAGATCATGGGCATTAACTACGGCTTCGAGAAGATCCGCTTGATGTCGCCGGTCAAATGCGGCGCGCGCGTGCGCGGCCGTTTCACGCTCGCCGAAACCCGGCTGCGCGGCGCCAATATGCTGATGCTGACCTATGACGTAACGGTCGAGATCGAAAACGAACGCAAGCCGGCGCTGACTGCGACATGGACGACCATATCGCAGTTCGATCCGAAGGACAGGCCGGAGGAGGTCTGAGCTACGCTGATGCTGGCCTTTTACAGACCCGCATCCTCCGCGCCCTCAGCCAGAAGGCCGAAAGCATAATCGGAGAAGGAACGCCAGACTTCGACACGGAATGTCTCGTCATCGAGCCGCAGGATCACGACTTCCGCCTTGCCCAGCAGTGTGCGCGAGCAGGCGCCGACCGGGAATGCGCTCAGCGAAAGGTCCTGCGGGCAGCCGGCGGCAAGCGTCGCTTCCGTGCCGGGGCCGGACACGATGATGGCTGTATTGCGATGTGAGACATCGGTCGCGGAATGTAGCACGCCAGACGATCCAGCCACGCCGACCAGCTCGACACCGTTTTCGTCGATGACGAGCCATTCGTCCGGGCCGAGCCACAGGGCATGACGACCATTGGCGCTCGCCGAGGTCTTCGGCCGGGTCGGCAGTTGCAGGCCAAGCGCCTGCGAAAGAGCGCCGACGGAATCGGCAGGTGCGCGCAGCGAAATGCGGCTTGCGGGAGCGGCTGGCGTCAGCTGGACGGTGGAAGAGCCGCCGTGGCGGCCGGCGAGCGGCAGTTTGCGGGTAGCGAGATCAACCATTGATCCGGCCTCCTTCCTTGTCAAAGAACACCAGATCCGTCACCTCGACTGATATCGTCTTGTCGGGCATCGGCACATAGAGCGTCTTGCCCATGCGCCCGCGCCCGCCGGCAACGAGCGCGAAAGCGATGGAGCGGCCGAGATTTTCCGACCAATAGGCCGAAGTAACATGGCCGAGCATAGTCATCGGCTTCTGCTCATTCGGATCGGCGACAATCTGTGCGCCCTCCTCCAGCACCACCTTCGGATCGCGGGTAATGAGACCAACGAGCTGCTTGCGACCTTCCTTGACGAGATCCGGCCGCTTCAGGCCGCGAATGCCGACGAAATCGGTCTTCTTCTTGGACACGGCCCAGGCAAGGCCGGCATCGTCGGGCGTGACGGTGCCATCGGTATCCTGGCCAACGATGATATAGCCTTTCTCGGCGCGCAGCACGTGCATGGTCTCGGTGCCGTAGGCGCAGGCGCCCAGCGGTTCGGCACGCGCCCAGACGGCCTCCCAAACCGACTGGCCGTAATCGGCCGGCACGTTGATTTCATAGCCGACTTCGCCGGTGAAGGAGACACGGAACAGCCGGGCCGGCACGCCGCAAACCCTGCACTCGGCGACACTCATATGCGGGAAGGCTTCGTTGGAAAGATCCTGGCCCTCGACGAGCGGCTCGATGATCTCGCGCGCCTTCGGACCCTGCACGGCGATGACGGCCCATTGCTCGGTGGTGGAGGTCAGCCACACCTTCAGATGCGGGAACTCTGTCTGCAGATAGTCTTCCATATGATGCAGCACGCGCGGCGCGCCGCCTGTCGTGGTGGTCACATGGAAGCGATCCTCGGCCAGCCGTCCGACGACGCCGTCATCGTAAACGAAGCCGTCCTCGCGGGTCATGATGCCGTAGCGGCAGCGGCCGGGCTTCAGCGTATCCCAGGCGTTGGTGTAGATGAGGTTCAGGAACTCGGCCGCGTCGGGTCCGACCACTTCGATCTTGCCGAGCGTCGAGGCATCGAACACGCCGGCCACTTCGCGCGCCGTGCGGCACTCGCGATTGACGGCCTGGTGCATGGTCTCGCCAGCGCGCGGATAGAACCAGGCGCGCTTCCAGTTGCCGACGTCTTCGAAGATCGCGCCCTGAGCCTCTTCCCAGGCATGCATCGGCGTCTTGCGGGCGGGATCGAAGAGAGCCCCGCGCGAATGGCTGATGAGCGTGCCGTAAGTCACCGGCGTATAGGGCGCGCGGAAGGTCGTGAGGCCGACCTGCGGAATATCCTTGCCAAGCATTTCGGCGGCGATCGCCAGCCCGTGCATGTTGGAAAGCTTGCCCTGATCGGAGGCCATGCCGTTGGTGGTGAAGCGCTTGATGTGCTCGATGGAATGCATGCCTTCGCGCACGGCGAGACGAATATCCTTGGCGCAGACATCGTGCTGGAAATCGACGAAGGCCTTCGCATTCGTATCCGGCCCGGCGCCTTCGGCAGCACCGATCATGCCGCCGGTCCACTCGAAAGCCTGTTCGGCGTGAAGCTGAATCTTCTCGCCGCCATTGGTGCTGCCCGTGGCGCGTGCCATCAGCTCACCGGCGGCCAGCGATTCCTCGATAGCAGCCTGCAGCCCGTCCGTGCCGTTGCAGGCACCGACAGAAAGGCAATCCTGAACATAGGTGCCCGGCAGGAAGCGCTGCTTCTCGGCATCGAATTTCAGCTTGCCGCGCGACTGCGAAAAGAGATGAACGGAAGGCGTCCAACCCGCCGAAACCAGCAGGGCATCCACGGGAATCTTGCGGGTGGCGGAGCTGCCGTTGCGCGATACGGTCATGGAAGAGACGCGCAGCTTGCCTGAGGTATCGACGACGGCATAGTCGGTCATCACCTCGATGGCCAGCCGTTTTGCCTCGGCCAACACAGCCTCTCCCGGCCGCGCGCGGCTGTCGGCGATGGCAACGACGGACACGCCGGCGCGCTTGAGATCGAAGGCGGCCTCATAGGCCGAGTCATGCGCCGTATAGACGCCGATCTTTGCACCAACGGCGACGCCATAATGATTGAGATAGGCGCGCGCGGCCGAAGCGAGCATGATGCCCGGACGGTCGTTGTTCGGGAATACCATGTGGCGTTCGATGGCGCCCGTTGCCAGAATGGCGCGCTTGGCGCGGACCTGCCACAGGCGCTCGCGCGGCAGGTTACGGCCCGGCTTCGCCAGATGGTCGGTCACCCGTTCGGCGAGGCCGAAGAAATTGTGGTTGTAATAGCCGAAGGCGGTCGTCCGGGTCAGCACCTGAACATTCGGCATCGCCTTGAGCTTGGCGAAGGTCACCTGCGCCCACTCATAGCCTTCCACACCGTCGATCTTGATGCCGGTGTCAAAGCGGAGCGCGCCGCCGACCTCCGGCTGCTCGTCACAGAGGATGACCTCGGCGCCGGTTTCAGCCGCTGCGAGTGCCGCGGAAAGGCCGGCAACGCCGGCGCCGACGACGAGCACATCGCAATGCGCATAGCGGCTGGCATAGTGATCCGGATCTTCTTCCGTCGGCGCGACGCCGAGGCCGGCGGCGCGGCGGATGAAGGGCTCATAAATATGCTTCCACGCCGCCTTCGGCCACATGAAGGTCTTGTAGTAGAAGCCGGCGGCAAAGAAGGGCGACATCAGATTGTTGACGCCGCCGATATCGAAGGCGAGCGAAGGCCAGCGGTTCTGCGACTGTGCCTTCATGCCGTCGAAGACTTCCTGCACGCTGGCGCGTACGTTCGGCTGACGCCGCGCCGCATCGCGGGAAATGTCGAGCAGCGCGTTCGGCTCTTCGGCTCCGGCCGAAAGAATGCCGCGCGGACGGTGGTACTTGAAGGACCGGCCGACAAGATGGACGCCGTTGGCAAGCAGCGCAGAGGCGACGGTATCGCCTTCGAGCGCGGTATAGGTCTTGCCGTCAAAAGTGAAGCGAGCGGTTCTGGCCGGCGTCAGACGTCCCTTGCCCGCGATACGATTGGCGCCGCTCATTCAACGAATCCCTCTGTTTGTGCCGTCTGTTCTTGTTCGTTCTGTTGCTGCGCTGCCGGTTCGGAAGCGCCAGGCTTGAGCGTCGCAGGGTCGGGCTTCGGCTCGCCCGCCTTGTAGGTGCGGTAGAAATGATCGCTTACCGTGTCGCGCGCTGCATTGAAGAAGCGGCCGCAGCCATGAATGTGCCGCCAGCGCTCGAAGATCAGCCCCTTCGGATTGTCGCGCAGGAAGAAATATTCCTCGAACTCCTCATCCGAGATCCCGGCAATATTGGCCGGCCGCACGATATGCGCGTCGCCGGCGTTGCGGAATTCGAGTTCCGAACGCTCTTCCTCGCAATAGGGGCAGTAAATCAGCAGCATCGTTTTCTACCTGTGTTAAAGCTCGGAGCCTGTAAGGCTTGTGCCGGGAGGCTGCGCGCAAAGCTGCCGTCCCATGATGACGAAAGGTGTTATGCGCTTCAGCAGCGCCTCCAGCGATCCATAGGGCTTCAGCACATTGGTCATCCCAAGATTGACCAGGCTCATGCCCAGCAGGTCGGTATCGATTACAAACGCCCTGGCCGCCTCGGGCGTCGGGTCCGGCACGAAATAGACCGTTGGCTCGCTCAGCACCTTGGCGCAGAGCAACATTCCGCTTTCGGCCACGAAGGGCCAGTCAGCCTCGTCCTTTGCCTTGTGGATCACCTGCATGCGAAAATCCCGAACTCCCGGAATAAGATCGCTGACTTCGGTCGCGATCGCTCCGACCGGCAAGGAAAGTCCTGCCGCAAGAACGATCCCGACCGCCGCCGGCATCAGTGCGCCACGGCGGCGGCTGCCGCCTCGTCGATCAGGCGGCCGGTGCGGAAGCGATCCAGCGTCAGGCCCGCATTGAACTTATGCGGCTCGTCGCGGGCGATGAGGTGCGCAAACAGATTGGCCGAACCCGGCGTCGCCTTGAAGCCGCCCGTGCCCCAGCCGCAATTGACATAGAGCCCCGGCACCGGCGTCTTCGACTGGATCGCCGAACGGTCCGGGGTATTGTCGACGATGCCGCCCCAGGAGCGCATCATCTTCACGCGACGGAACATCGGGAAGAGCTCGCAGATCGCGTCGAGCGTATGGGTGATGATCTGCAACCCGCCGGTCTGGCTGTAGGAATTATACTGGTCCGTGCCAGCACCGATGACGAGCTCACCCTTGTCGGACTGCGAGATATAGGCATGCACCGTGTTTGACATGACGACGCATGGGAAGATCGGCTTCAGCGGCTCGGAAACCAGCGCCTGCAGCGGGCTCGATTGCAGCGGCACGCGCACGCCGGCCATCTGCATAACGACGGTGGTATGGCCGGCTGCGGAGACGCCGATCTTCTTGGCGCCGATGAAGCCCTTGCTCGTTTCGACGCCCGTCACCCGACCATCCGGCCCACGGCGAATGCCGGTCACTTCGCAATTCTGGATGATGTGCACGCCGCGATCGGAAGCAGCGCGGGCATATCCCCACGCCACCGCATCGTGGCGGGCCGTACCGCCGCGGCGCTGCAGGGCGGCGCCATTGATCGGATAGCGCGCCGTCTTGGAAATATCGAGCGGCGGACAATAAGCCTTGGCCTGTTCCGGCGTCAGCCATTCATTGTCGATGCCATAGAGACGGTTGGCATGGATATGCCGCTTGAAGGACTGCTGGTCGTGCACATTATGCGACAGCATCATCACGCCGCGCGGCGAATACATGACATTATAATTGAGATCCTGAGACAGCCCCTCCCAGAGCTTCATCGAATGCTCGTAGATGTGCATGCTCTCTTCATAGAGATAGTTCGAGCGGATGATGGTCGTGTTGCGGCCGGTATTGCCGCCGCCGAGCCAGCCCTTCTCGATGACGGCGACATTGGTGATGCCATGCTCCTTGGCGAGATAGTAGGCCGCACCCAGGCCATGACCGCCAGCGCCGACGATGATGACGTCATACTCCTTGCGCGGCTCTGGCGAGGTCCATTGAGCCTCCCAGCCCTTGTGAGCCCTCATCGCTTCCCGTGCCACGGCAAAAACCGAGTATTTACGCATTCGCCCTCAACTCCTTCAGGCAAGACGCCCTTTTTGTGGGTCATACAAATCGCAAATCGAAAACCGACACAACGGCTCTTTTGCGACGCATTAGGGACCGTCTTTCGACACGGTTAAAATTGCCAACCAGCCGAGTGGCCTGCCCATGACTGCTTGGCAGATCTATTTGCGCTGCAGATGGCAGACCTTCACCCGCGCGCCGTGGCTATCCTTGCGCCAGATACATCCCTCATTCGGCGGCTTTCCCTTGTAAAGATAAATTCTCGCCTGGTGTTTGTTGTCAAAGGTCTGATTGGAAAAATCGTGGCCACCGATCCGGACATTCTTGCCGAAACGCACTTCGCCGGCTGTGGCTGGCACAACCGCCGCAGCAAGAACGACGATCGCCAGCATGGGCGGTGCGAGCAGCCTTCCGACGACAGCAAAGCCGAACGATTTCATAAGTGATTCCCCCTTGCTCAGGACTGTTGCTTCCGATGATGCAATCGCCGCAGCACACGAATGACTGTGATCCGACATACTCACATAAGCATGTCAATGACGCAAAGATCGGGGTCGGCCGGTGGCTTAATCAACAGCTTCGATGAAGCGTCACAGACGCGGCCGGCTGAATTCGGTACTCGACAACTAGCTTTTTCCTCTGCAAACTCACGATCTGGCTAGACTTTGACAAACCGATCTGCTATCTCGCCTAACCAATCGCAAGGCTGCGGCTGCGCGAACGTTATATTTTTGCCTCCTGGCGCTGCCGTCGCCGCTGGCATCAACCAAACCAAAGGAACGTGATTCTCGTGCAGGTACTTGTCCGCGATAACAATGTCGACCAGGCTCTCCGCGCTCTCAAGAAGAAGATGCAGCGCGAAGGTATTTTCCGCGAAATGAAGATGCGCGACTACTATGAAAAGCCGTCGCAGAAGCGTGCTCGCGAGAAGGCTGAAGCTGTTCGTCGCGTTCGGAAGCTTGCTCGCAAGCGCGCTCAGCGCGAAGGCCTTGTTGCCAAGTAATCGCCGTTTTTTCGACGTTTTCAGATGCATGTGTGGCGGGGGCGAGTCGTTCGCCGCCGCCTTTTTGATTTATTCTCTACGCAAATCGGATTAAATCAGAACAGCCTGATATGACGCATGGGGAAAGCGAACCCGATAATGGCAATGACGACTTCCGTAAAGTTCCGCACTTCGAATCTCTGCTTATTCGTTTCGAAGCGCGCCGCGGCTCTGCCTGCCTTGGCGATACTTGCCGCAATCAGCCTTTCCGGCTGCCAGACTGCCACCACAGATAACGTGATCCAGATCGACAAGGCGCAAGGCTCGTCCGAAAATATCGCCTCGCTGACGTCGGTCATCAATGCCAATCCGCAGGATCCGGAAGGCTACAACGTGCGTGGCACGGCCTATGGCCGCGGCGGTGATTTCAACCGCGCCCTTGCCGACTTCAATCAGGCGATCCAGCTCAATCCGAAGTTCTATCAGGCCTATGCCAACCGCGCGCTCATCTATCGCAACATGGGCAAGCTGCCGGAAGCGGTTGCGGACTATAACGCGGCGCTGCAGATCAACGGCAATTACGATGTCGCCTATATCGGCCGCGGCAATCTCTATCGCCAGGCCGGCCGCGACAACGATGCCTTCAATGACTATTCGAAGGCCATCAGCCTCGGCACCACGGACGGCCGCGCCTATAACGGCCGCGGTGTGATCTACCAGAAGCGCAATCAGCAGGATAAGGCGATCGACGATTTCTCCAAGGCGATCTCGCTGTCGCCGAACTCGCCGGAGCCTTACAACAGCCGCGGCATCTCCTATCTCGCGCAGAACGACGACGACAACGCTTTTGCCGATTTCAACCATGCGATCGAGCTGAACAACAAGCTCGCCGAATCCTGGGCAAACCAGGCCTTCGTCTATGAGCGCAAGGGCGACAAGGCGAAAGCCCGCCGCTCCTATCAGCACGCGGTCAATCTCGATCCGAACTATCAGCCTGCCAGGGACGGCCTGGCGCGTGTCGGCGCCGGCGCCTGATACGGAGTATATTGCAGTAAAGACATTCAGCCGCCAGCGACCATCCGCTCGGCGGCTTTTCTTTGCCTTGTCGACCGCTTAGTCTCGGCTCACCCGTTCAAGCGAGACAAAGACATGCCCTCCCCACAAAAAGTCATCGTCGTCGGCGCCGGAATCATCGGTGCCTCCATCGCCTGGCATCTGAGTCGCAAGGGCGCATCCGTGACGGTGGTCGCTCAGAAGACTGGCGGCGTCGCAACTCCGAACTCCTTTGCCTGGATCAATGCGAGCTGGGGCAATCCGGAATTCTATTTCCAGGTCCGTCGCCGATCGATGGCCGAATGGTCGCGGCTACAGGACAATTTACCGGATCTTCCCTTGTCCTGGTGCGGCGGCCTCTCCTGGGATCTGCCGGAAGCAGAGCTCGATGCCTATGCGGCACAGCATCATGGCTGGGGCTATGGCATACAGCCGGTCAACCGAGCGACGAGCGCAATGATCGAACCGAACCTCGCCAATCCGCCAGACTATGCCCTGCATGTTGCCGAGGAAGGCGCCGTCGAACCTGTTGCCGCCGCCAAGCTGCTGCTGGAGGACGCCCGCCGTCAGGGCGCGAGCCTATTATCCGGCGTCGAAGTCAGGGGCCTGCTCAGAGAGGGAAAGCAGGTTGTCGGCATCGAAACGAGTGAAGGGCCGATGCAGGCCGATCATGTCGTTCTGGCCGCCGGTGCGGGCACTCCAGCACTTGCGGCCTCGGCGGATGTTCCCGTGCCGCTGGAAACGCCTCCAGGGCTTATCGTCCATTCCCGCCCCGTGCAGAAAATGCTGAATGGTCTGGTGATGGCGCCGGAACTGCATTTGCGCCAGACGGCAGGGGGACGAATCATCGCCGGCGGCGACTTCGGCGGCACCGATCCCGGCAGCGATCCACAAGCGGCAGCCGACGATCTTTTCGCCAGGGTCAAAGCGACATTGAAAGGCGGCGAGGCGCTGGAGCTTGATTTCTACACTATCGGCTATCGCCCGACACCGAAAGACGGCCTTCCGGTACTGGGTGGTGCCGGCGCGGCACCTGGCCTCTACCTCGCAGTTCTCCATTCCGGCGTCACGCTGGCGCCGCTCGTCGGCCTGCTCGCCGCGCAGGAAATCGTCGATGGTGGCGAAGCTCCCGAGCTTGCATCCTTCCGTCTCTCACGCTTTACCTAGCTCGGACACAAGACCTGCCAGCGCAACTTCAAGGACGCATTGCCACAGTCGTAAATACCCGAGATCGCTTACGATTTCGCAATAATGACTTTTCAGATGTTGCAAGGAAAATTACCGAGCCCTAACATGGCGCTTCAGGAGCATGTAGCTCGATGATCTGGGCACGGGGGCGCTTGGCATGATGACCAATATCATTCTCTTCGCGTTTGCCAGCGCGTCGGACCCTCATGGAGGCACGATCGGTTGATCGCTCCATGAGGAAGCCGCATTTTCCGAAAGCGTCGATTGGTGCCTATCTGATCGCCATAGCCCTGGCGATTGCCTTGCCTATTCTCGCCTTCGTCGCGCTGCTTCTGGTCCAACTCGAGAATAATGAACGCGATGCTTTGAAGGGCGACACGGTTCAGGATGCGCAGGCGCTTTCGCGCGTCATCGATCGCCAATTGCAGGACATGGCGACGACGCTGCGCCTTCTGTCTTCCTCGCCGGAACTTGAGCGAAACGACATCGCCACCTTCTTCGCCCGCACGGAAACGGTATTGCGCACGGATTCGCTTTTCGTGCTGCTTATGGAAAAGGACGGCCAGCTCCGACTGAATACCCGCTGGCCGCTTGGCAAGCCACTCGGCAAGACCGGCAACATCGCCGCGCTTCAATCGGCACTGAACTCCGGCCGCATCGAGGCATCCGATGTCTTCATAGGCTCGACCGCCCGCCGCTGGGTCTATAACGTCACCCTGCCCCTTGAGCATTCGCCGGCCGGCGCCGCTTTGGCGGTAACACAAGATGCCGACGAGCTCGCCAAGCTCGTGACGACGGAAGCCTTGCCGCCCGGCTGGTCTGCCGCCGTTCTGGACAAATCCGGACACGTCGTTGCCGCCGGTGGCCCGACGACCCTCGCCCCCGGCGACGCGTTCAATAAGAACATCCTGCCGAACCTGATCGCATCCAGCGGCGTCTATCAGGATGACAAGGTTCTGCCGAACGCGGTGCTCGGTTACGCGCAAATCTCAGGCTGGTCCTGGAAGGCCGTCGTCTGGGGTCCGATCGCCTCCGCGCAGGCTTCGCTGATGAGCACCTGGCGCTTTCTGATCTATGGCGGTGTGACGCTGCTACTGATTGCGCTGATTGCCGTCTATGCCCTGGCACGTCAGGTGCGCACCACCATACAGGATATTGCCGACATGGCGGACCGCATGGGCCGCGGCGAGATCGTGGCACCGATCGACACGAGTGTCATTGAGGCAAACCAGGTGGCTGTCGCGCTTTCCAACGCCTCCTTCGACCGCAGCGTCACCGAGGACCGGCTGCATTTCGTCATGCACGAGCTCGTCCATCGCACCAAGAATCTGCTGGCGCTCGCGCAGGCAATGACGCGTCAGCTCGCGCGGCAGACTGATAGCGTCGATACTTTCCAGCGAGCTGTCGCCGACCGGCTCGAAGGCTTGGCGCGCTCGATCGAGGTGCTGACCAGCGAACAATGGTCCGGCGTGTCGCTTCGCCGCGTGATCGACATCCATCTCGCGACTTTCCTGCAGGGACCCCAGCAACTCGACGTTCTCGGCAATGACTTCCTGCTGAAGCCGGAAGCGGTGCAGAATCTCGGCCTGGTCCTGCACGAGCTTGCCACCAACTCGGTCAAATATGGCGCGCTTTCCGCGCCGGAGGGCAAGATCACCATCGAATGGACGAACGAAGCCGCTGAAACCGGCACCAAGATTCGCTTCGTCTGGACCGAGAGCGGCGGTCCGCCGGTCAAGCCGCCGAGCGACACCGGCTTCGGCACCACCGTCACGAAAACCCATGCCGCGGCATCCTTCAGCGGCCATGTCGAGGTCGATTTCCGCCCGGCTGGCCTCGTCTGGATACTGACCGCACCGCGCAGCATGATGGAACGGCAAAGGAACTGAGAGCGGAAACACCGCTCTTGCGGGCGCAGCGGCAGCCTACTCGTTCATCGCCTTGACGATTTCCTCCGTCACTTTCTTCGCATCGCCAAGCAGCATCATCGTGCCGTCCTTGTAGAAAAGCGTGTTGTCGATGCCGGCATAGCCGGAGCCGAGCGAGCGCTTGACGAAGAGGCAGGTTTTCGCCTTGTCGACGTCGAGGATCGGCATGCCGTAGATCGGCGAGGTCTTGTCATCGCGCGCCGCCGGATTGGTGACGTCGTTGGCGCCGATGACATAGGCGACATCGGCCTGGGCGAATTCCGAATTGATGTCCTCGAGCTCGAAGACCTCATCATAGGGTACGTTGGCTTCGGCGAGCAGCACGTTCATGTGGCCCGGCATGCGGCCGGCAACGGGATGAATGGCATATTTGACCTCGACGCCATGTGCCTTCAGCCTGTCAGCCATTTCGCGCAACGCATGCTGGGCCTGCGCCACCGCCATGCCGTAACCGGGCACGATGATGACCTTGGATGCATTCGCCATCAGATAGGCGGCATCCTCGGCCGAACCGAGCTTCACCGTCTTGTCGGAATGGTCAGTCCCGCCCGATACCGTCTCGCCGCCGAAACCGCCGAGAATGACCGAAATGAAGGAGCGGTTCATGCCCTTGCACATGATGTAGGACAGAATCGCCCCCGAGGAGCCGACAAGCGCGCCGGTGATGATGAGCGCGAGATTGCCGAGCGTGAAGCCGATGCCGGCGGCAGCCCAGCCGGAATAGGAATTCAGCATCGACACGACGACGGGCATGTCGGCACCGCCGATCGGCACGATCAGCAGCACGCCGAGAAGCAACGACAGCGCGACGATGGCCCAGAAGGCGAGATGACTCTCGCTCGCTGCCAGGCTGATGATGGAGACCACGATCAGCACGAGCAAAGCGGCATTGATGATATGGCGGTTCGGCAGCAGGATCGGCTTGCCGGACATGCGCCCGTCAAGCTTCAGGAAGGCGATGATCGAACCGGTGAAGGTCAGCGCGCCAATAGCGGCACCGATCGCCATCTCGATGCGGGCTTCCGTATGGATATGGCCGATTTCACCGATGCCGAAGGAAGACGGCGTATAGAGCGCAGAAGCGGCGACGAGGACGGCTGCAAGACCGACTAGCGAGTGGAAACCTGCCACGAGCTGAGGCATCGAGGTCATCGGAATGACGCGCGCAATGTAAGCACCTGCCCCGCCGCCGATGGCAAGACCTAGGATGATGAGCACGAAGCCGCCGAAAGACGGCGTCGCCAGCACCAGCGTCGTGGCAATGGCAATGCCCATGCCGACCATGCCGTAGAGATTGCCGCGCCGGCTGGTGGCCGGATGCGACAGGCCGCGCAGCGCCAGGATGAACAGAACGCCAGAGACGAGATAGAGGAAAGCCGCGATATTGCTCAGCATGCCGCCCTCACTTGTCCTTCTTCTTGTACATCGCCAGCATGCGCTGGGTGACAAGGAAGCCGCCGACGATATTGACCGAGACGAGAACCAGCGCCACGAAGCCGAAGCCCGTGGCAAGGCCGCTCGCCGAAATGCCCACGGCCAGCAGCGCACCGACGACGATGACCGAGGAGATGGCATTTGTGACCGCCATCAGCGGCGTATGCAGGGCCGGCGTCACCGACCAGACGACATAATAGCCGACGAAGATCGCCAGCACGAAGATGGCCAGTTGAAAGACGAAAGGATCGATCGCTCCACCGGTTGCGGCACTGGCAACCTCGGGCGTCTGTGCTGCGGCGGCCGTAAGCGCGGCGACGGCATCATTCAGTTGCTGGAGTGCCTGATCCATTGCTTGGCTGGCCATCTCAGAGATCTCCCTTCTTGATCGTCGGCTGGTCGGGATCGACGAAATTCGGGTTCACGACCTCGCCGCCATCGGTCAGCATCGTCGCCTTGATCAGCTCATCGGTGCGGTTGAGGGCAAGGCTCTTCGTATCCTTATCGACCATCGTCTCCAGGAAGGTAACGAGGTTCTTAGCGTAGAGGGCCGAGGCGCTGGCCGCGATCCGCCCGGCCATGTTGGGATAGCCAACCACGCGGACGCCTTCGACCTCGGCGACCTTGCCGTATTCGGCGCCTTCGATATTGCCGCCGCGCTCCACAGCCAGATCGACGGCGACGGCGCCAGGGCGCATCGCCTTCAGCATGTCGCGGCTGACGAGGCGCGGCGCCGGTCGGCCGGGGATCAGCGCCGTGGTGATGACGATATCCTGTTTGGCGATATGATCGGCAACGAGAGCAGCCTGCTTGGCCTGATACTCCTTCGACATTTCCTTGGCATAGCCGCCGGCAGTCTCCGCCGCCTTGAACTCCTCGTCCTCGACCGCGACGAATTTTGCGCCGAGCGAAGCGACCTGCTCCTTCGCAGCCGGCCGTACGTCCGTCGCCGAAACGAGCGCGCCCAAACGCCGTGCAGTGGCGATCGCCTGCAACCCGGCAACGCCAGCACCCATGACGAAGACCTTTGCCGCCGGCACCGTGCCCGCTGCCGTCATCATCATCGGCAGTGCCCGGTCATAGACGGCAGCAGCCTCGATCACGGCTTGATACCCTGCGAGATTGGCCTGTGACGACAAGACGTCCATCGACTGCGCGCGGGTGATGCGCGGCATCAGCTCCATGGCGAAGCTTGTCAGCCCTGCGCGCGCCATCTCGGCAAGAGCGGCCTCGTTGCCATAAGGGTCCATGATGGCGATGACGATCGCGCCGCTCTTGTAGCCGGAGATCTCCTTGCTCGTCGGGCGTCTCACCTTGAGAATGACATCCGCCGCCTTCGCATCCTTGATAGAACCGATCCGGGCGCCGACGGCTTCGTATTCGGTATCCGGAATGCGCGATAAAGTCCCCGCGCCGGCTTCGATCACCACGTCGAAACCCAGGTTCTTCATCTTCTTCACCGTCTCGACGGAAGCCGCAACACGCGTCTCCTCCGCCACGCTTTCCTTGGCCACGAAAACCAGATTGCTCAACGACGACACCTCGCATCAGACGGCGCCGCTCCCGAATGCGGCGGCGCTGTAGCCTGCAGAATCATGGGAAAGCGCGGGCGATCGGCCCGGCATCGGTCAGCGCTGCAATATCAGCGCAACAGGACGACGCTGGCGATGGTCAGAACAATGAATATCAGGACGCCGCCGAGGAAACCGGCATGGCCAAAGAAACCGGCCGCCATGGCGATCAACAATGCGGCAACGATCGCAGATCCGACCTTGGCGCCCGAGATGAAAAGATTATAGGTCTTCTCATGCTCCTTGTAGTCCATGGGAGCGCCCACTTCGGCGGGTCCAGTATGATGTTCGGCCATTCAGAATTCTCCCCTCAATCCTCTCCGCCGACAGACGACATAACTGCCAGCTGGAGCTCATCCTCAAAAGTTGGGACACCCCGCAACGGGATGCCGCAACCAATTTCCTCCACCGAGGGGTTACACAAAGCGAGGAAAAATGCAATGCACGAGAAGGTCGCAGGCGGGCATTGGCTGCCGGAATCGCCAGGGATTTCGAAGACGCCCGCATCGAAACGATGACGCCGGCTAGGTCGTGACATCGGACGGCAGGATTCTGCCGGCACCCGGCTGCCGCCGGTTGAGACTGGCCACTCTCTCGATGACCTGCTCCTGCGGTACCGGCGGCGAAAATACATAGCCTTGGATGATATCCGCCAGGTTCCGCTCGACCACCAATGCCAGCTGCTCCAGCGTCTCGACGCCTTCGATCACGATATGAAGGCTGAGCGCGCGGGAAAGATCGACGATACCGCATAGCAGCTTGAAACGGCGGCTATCCGTCGTGATATCACGAACGAAAGACCGGTCGATCTTCACGACATCCACAGGCAGCGTATCGAGATAGCTGAGGCTGGAGAATCCCGTTCCGAAATCGTCGATTGCAATCGTGATGCCTTTGGTACGCAGATCGGCGAGGATGGAGCGAACGGTCGCCACCTCATCCATCAGGCAGCTTTCAGTGACCTCGAGATGCAGGCGGGATGGCTCCAATCCTGACGCATCAAGCGCCGCCATGACGATTTTGACAATCTCGCCATTGCGCAGATCCTGCGCCGAGAGATTGACGGAAACCGCGAGCGGCGCAGGCCATGAAGCACAATCGTTGCAGGCCTGGTTGACCATGAAGCGAGTGATGCCGGCAACGATCCCCATCTCCTCGGCAAGCTGCACGAAAAGATCGGGCGGGATCGAGCCCTTTTCAGCGTGAATCCAGCGCGCGAGCGCCTCGCAACATTCGATGCGGGATCCGTCCGGCGTGTACATCGGCTGATAGACGGCCTGAAGCCTGCCGGCTTCAACCGCCTCGCGCAAATCATCCTTCAGCTTCTGCCGCTCGACATAGCGTGCGTCCATCTCCTGCTCGAAGGCGCTGCAGCCGCCCTTCAGCCGCGATTTGGCATCGAAAAGCGCGAGATCGACCTTGATCTGCCACTCCTCCGGGCGAAACTCCCGGCTGGACACGGCCATGTATCCGCCGCTGACGGAAATCCGGAAACTGCTGTCCGACACGCTGTAGGTGCCGGCCATTGCCGCATGCAGGGTGCGGATGCGGGCATCGATATCAGGAGCATCGTCTTCATTGGGAAAGAACAGCACGAATTGATCGCCGACAAGACGAGCGGCAATCGCTGCGGCGCCGGCAAGCTGCTTCAGGCGCTCGGCTATGGCGACCAGCAGGCGGTCCCCGGCAACGTGCCCCTTGGTATCGTTGACGTGCTTGAAGTCATCGATATCGAGAACCAGAATGCCGATGCGGCTTTCCCGCTTGCGCGCAGCCAGCCTCTCCTTGACCAGATCCATGAAATATTCGCGATTCGGCAGCCCCGTCAAAGGGTCGTAGCGCACCATATGTAGGATCTTGCGCTCCGCCCGAACGCGCACCGTCACATCTTCGAAAATCAGGATCACGATCCCGTCGGCGCGGCGGCTGGCCGAAAATTCGAGGAACTGATCCTCGTTGAATTGAATGAGCGTTCGCGACAGCGTGCCGCTGACGAGCTGTGCCAGCTGCCGCTGGATGAGTCCGGGCAGCGATCCGTCGATGAAGGCGTGGCGCGCGCCGTAGCGCAGAACGACATCGAATTCGCAGTCCTTGAGCCGCTGCGGGTCGGCAAAATTAAGGAGCTCGCATGCCTTGCGATTGACGACCAGAATGCGGTTCTGGGCATCAAGCATGAACAGCCCGTGCGTCATGCTGTTCAGCGCGGTGTCGAACCTGTCGGCCATCAGCGATATCTCGCGCGAAGCGATGATGTTCCGGTAGAGAAATTCGCGCATGCCATTCGCCATTGCGCGTGTCGTCAGCCCAAACGGAATGAGCATGAGGGAGGCGATTGCCTTGTAAGGCTGCTGCAGCAGCAGGCAGGCAACGATGATCGGCACGCAGCAGCACAGAATCTGAAGATCGACCGCGCGAGGCGAACCATAGTTGCGGCCGACGATCGACACCATCGACGCCATCGTGACGGCGACGCAGATGAATTCCGCCAGCGAATTCTGCAGGATGAGGATGGCATAGCCGCTGCCGATGCCGAGGATGGCCGCTGTCGCCGCCGCGCCGATCACATAGCGCGTTTCCCAGCCGGCAATACCGGCGCGCGTAAGATCATTCTTATCCGCGGCGTCGAACAGCCGGAACAAATGGATGCGTAAGCCAAAGACAACCACAATCGCCACGCAAAAGGCCAGATAGATGCCGGCATGCGTGCTCAGGAAAACGAGGACATATGTCAGGATATGAACGAACACGCCCGTAAAGAGCGTTTTGCGATTTCCGAAAAGCGAACTGACGAACGACAGATAAACATCCGTCGGCACGGTGTCCGGGCTTGGAGGCTTCATTCAGACTTCCCCTGATGCGGCGGACACCCTAGTGGAAACCCTTTAAAATTTACTTGCCCGAACAGAGCCCATTCGGACAGATTTTCCAGTCAAAGCGGCAGCTTAAGTTGAAGCTGGATCATGATCAGCACTGCACTGGCACAATGATTCCCGGCTCCTCCCGAGACGGATATAATATTTAAATCACTAATAAAGAAAACAATATATCTCAAAAGACTTATGAAATACGATTACAGCTTGCCCGCCCGCTGCTGGATCATCATGAAGGTATCGAAAGTATACTCGGAAAGCTGCATCCAAAGATAAGCATCCTTCTTGTAGGCGACTTGATCCTCATAGATGCGCTTGAAATAATCATTTGATTTGGAAAGATCGGCATAAAGCGCGCCGGCTGCCTGGAAGCAGGCCTCCATGATCTCCTGGCTGAAAGGTCTGAGCGTCACCCCTTGCTGCACGATATCCTTCAGCGCCTGGGGATTTTTGACGTCGTATTTCGCCAGCATGTTGGTGTTGGCGAAGGCGCAGGCGTCGCCAAGGATTGTCTGATAGCTCTTCGGCAGGGCATTCCATTTTTCCAGATTGAAGAAGGCATGCACCACCGCGCCACCTTCCCACCAGCCAGGATAATAATAATATTTGGCGATCTTCTGCAGGCCGAGTTTCAGGTCGTCATAGGGGCCGACCCATTCGGCCGCATCGACCGTACCCTTGCTCAGCGCATCATAGACACCGTTGACCGCAATATCCTGTTGCGGGACGACACCGATCTTCTCGATCACCTTGCCGGCCAGGCCGGCGATGCGCATCTTCAGCCCCTTGAGATCGTCGAGCGTATTGATTTCCTTGCGAAACCAGCCGCCCATCTGCGCACCGGTATTGCCCGCGGGCAACCCTAAAATGCCCTGCGTCGCATAGAACTCGTTCATCAGCTTGTTGCCATTGCCCTGATAGAACCAGGCATTGGTCAGCCGGGCGTTGAGGCCGAACGGCAGCGCCGTGCCGATGGCATAGGTCGGATCCTTTTGCCAGAAATAATAGGAACAGGTGTGCGCGGCATCGACGGCGCCGGCGCTGACCGCATCGGCGGCTTGCGCACCAGGCACGATTTCACCGGCCTCATAGGTCTGGATGACGAAATTGCCGTTGGTCGCGTCGGAGACATGCGCGGCAATATCCTCCGCGCCGCCATAGATCGTATCCAGGCTCCTGGGGAAGGAGGAGGTCATCCTCCAGGTGATCTTCGGATATTCCTGGGCAAGAGCAGGGCTCGCAAGCGCGGAAGCGGCAGCACCTGCGCCAACAGCTCCTGCCCGCCTGATGAAGGAACGGCGATCCATCGAATTCTCCCATACGGACGGCATTGCCGGGGAACGGCGCGTTCCCCGTCGCGGCGCAAGCGATGGAGCTAACCATGCCGCACCCGGTCTTTCAAGTTTGCTGTTGCACCGCATTATGGCGATTCCTGTACATCGGCGTAACGAGCCTAAACAAAGCCTTACGAAAACCTCTGCGCGTTGCCGGCCGGGCCGTATTCGCGTAAGTTCGTAAGGCGTAAATCCGTCCTCGGATCGACATCATGATCGTCCAGAGGTCCAATGAACAAATGTCTGCAGCCTTCGGAGCCTTGCATGCCCAGACCGATCATCGCCATTCCCGCCGATATCCGCGAGTTCGATGGCACCAGCTGGCATGCCGTGCAGCTGCAATATGTCCGCGCAGCGGTCAAAGCGGCTGGGTTGATGGCGCTGATCGTTCCCGCGCTTGAGGATGGCAACGATGCGGACGCCATTCTCGACCGGGTGGACGGGCTACTCGTTTCCGGCTCCGCGACCAATGTGCATCCATCGCTCTATGGAAAGGAAGCGCTTGAAAGCGACGGTCCTTTCGATCCGGCGCGCGACGCGACTTCGCTGCCGCTCATCCGCCGCGCCATCGATCGCGCCATTCCGATGCTCGCCATCTGCCGCGGCATTCAGGAACTGAATGTTGCCCTTGGCGGCACGCTTGCCAGCGAAATCCAGGACCAGCCGGGCATATGGGATCACCGCAAGCCGCCGAATGTCGATCGCGATACGATGTATTCCATCCGCCAGAGCGTCTTCGTCAAGGAAGGCTCCTGCATCGCCCGCGTCGTTGGGTCAGGGGAAGTGCGTGTCAACTCGCTGCATCGCCAGGCGATCGCCGATACCGCGCCGAGACTGCAGGTGGAAGCACTGGCCGAGGACGGCACGATCGAGGCCGTTTCCGTTATCGGCGCCAGGGCCTTTGCCGTCGGCGTACAATGGCACCCGGAATATTGGGCGGAAACGGATTCGCCGTCGCTGAAGCTCTTTACCGCCTTCGGCGACGCCGTGCGCGATTATGCGGCTGGCAAGGAGCGGCCAGCGGTCGCTCCGTATCCGCAAAAAGCCGTATGATCAGCCGCGCGACTTGACCGGCGTTTCGGGCACCGGCGTCACGGGCTCACCCTTGGCGAACCATTCGATAATATTGTCGACGACGAGATCGGCCATGGCATCGCGCGTCGGCGCCGAGGCCGAAGCCACATGCGGCAGCAGGGAAACGTTCGGCAGCGAGAGATATCCGGCCGGGACATTCGGTTCGTCATAGAAGACATCGAGACCGGCAGCCCCCAGCGTGCCGTTACCGAGGGCTGTTATCAGCGCATCATCGTCGACGGACCAGCCGCGGCCGACATTGATGAACACGCCCTGCGGCCCGAGCGCCGACAGGATCTCGGTGTTGATGACTTTGTGCGTCTCGGGCGTCTTCGGCACGATCGAGATTAGCGTATCCACCGATTGCGCCATCTCTTGCAGGGTCGGATAGTAGTCATAGGGCAGGGAGTCGCGCGGCGTGCGGGTGTGATAGCCGA
Organism: Rhizobium sp. AB2/73; assembly: GCF_020871915.1. Classification (NCBI taxonomy): domain Bacteria; kingdom Pseudomonadati; phylum Pseudomonadota; class Alphaproteobacteria; order Hyphomicrobiales; family Rhizobiaceae; genus Rhizobium; species Rhizobium sp. AB2/73. The sequence goes on from NZ_CP067071.1 coordinate 2,697,508, forward strand.
TCTTCACCTTGAACGGCTCAAGCCTTCTCGCGATCTCCAGGCCGATGCGACCGAGACCGTTGATGCCGATGCGGCGTCCCTTCATCGAAAAGGGCGAGAGCGGAAAAGCCCCTTCCTTGACCCAGCGCCCCTCGCGCAGCCAGGTCTCCGCCTTCGGAAATTGCCGCAGCGTGTTCAACAGCAGGGCGATCGCGGTATCGGCGACCTCATCATTCAGGACATCAGGCGTGTTGGTGACGACGATGCCCTTGGAGGCTGCGTGCTTGACGTCAACGCCATCATAACCGACGCCGAAATTGGCGATGACTTCGATATTCGGAAAGGCATCGATCCAGCTCGCATTGAAGATGCCTGCAACGGCAACGCCGCGGATGCGGGCTGCGGTTTCCGCATCGATCTTCGGGCCGCCATCGCGTTCGACCGAAACGATATCGAACTGCTTCCCGAGCCTTTCGAGGACACGCGGGTGTATCTTCCCCGGAACGAGGACGGCGATGCGACTATCGGACATGGATCTTTCCTCTTGAGAGACAGTTCGGCGCCGCACCGTTGCTAGCGAGCTTTGTAAGGCGCCGTCGATTGGCGGATGCGCATTTCCGGCTTGATAAGATGGATACCGTCCGGCTCATGGCTTCCCGCCAGCCTATCCAAAAGCGCGCGCGCTGCAAGCCTTCCGACCTCGGCCTGACCGTTCCAGACCGTGGTCAGCGCCGGCGTTGCGATCGCCGCCTCCTCTAGGTCGTCATAGCCGGTGACGGAAATGTCCCGCCCGGGAACGAGGCCGGCGCGTGAAATGCCGTTCATGAGACCGATGGCGACCAGATCGTTCCAGCAGACGGCGGCCGTCGGCTTCTGCGGCAACGACAGGAAGTGCACCGCCGCCTCAAAGCCGCCCTGCTTGGAGCGTGCGCCGGGAATGCGTAGATTGGGATCAACCTCGATGCCCGCCTTGCGCAGCGCATTCACATAGCCCTGGTAACGGTCGCGCCCCGTCGAGGTCTGATCGGTGCCGCCGATCATGGCAATGGAGCGGTGGCCAAGGCTGATCAGATGGTTGGTCGCAAGCGAGATGCCGTAACTGTCGTCGCCACGAAAAGTCGGCAGATCCAGCGCTTCGATCTGTCGTGCCACCAGAATGGCCGGCATGCCGTTTTCTTCCGCCAGCTCGAAATCCTCCGGCGGCGTCCCGATCGCCGGCGACATGATGACACCGTCACCGCCGAGCTGCAGCAGCGTCTCGATAAAGGTCCGCTGTTTCTCCACCGAATCATAGTGATTGGAAAGAATGAAAGTGTGACGGCTGCGATCGAGTTCGCTTTCGATTGCCTTCAGGATTTCTCCATAGAAGGGGTTCATGATGTCATGAACAACGACACCGATGATGCCAGATCGCGATGTCCTGAGGCTCGCCGCGCGGCGATTGTAGATATAGCCCAACGCGCGGGCCTGATCCTTGATCTTCTCGCGCGTGTTGACCGCAACCAATGGGCTGTCGCGTAAGGCCAGAGATACCGTTGCCGTTGAAATACCCAGCGTTTCCGCAATCGTAGAAAGCTTTATCTTTTGCGCCACGCGCGCCCTCCCCGTGAAACGCAGCCGTAACATATCCCGTTCGTTTTACGATCCCGGAATTTAAAATCTTTAATTAAAAGCTTTAATCATGCCGCGCAACACGAATTCTTGAGGATTCTCAGATTTCGTCATCATCCTCGTCGCCATCGGCGGCCTGGAGATTATGCTCGATCGTTTTGAGCAGGCGCACGAGTGAACGAATATCTTTTTCCGAGAAGCCGCGGGTCGCAAGCTCATCGCAGCTGGCAGCCGAACTTTCGATTTCGCTGACGCTGTTTCGCCCTGCTTCGGTCAGATAGACCTTGGTCAGACGGGCATCGTCCGCATCCGGCCGCCGTTCGACGAAGCCTTGCGCCTCCATGCGGCCGATCGTGCGTGTCATCGTCGGCGCCTTGACGCCGAGCTTTTGCGCCAGCGTCCCGGCCGGAAGACCGTCGCTTGCCGCCAGAGCAAGAATGACACCGTCCTGCCCGGCATAGAGGCCGCTCGCCGTCAGGCTGCGCGTCATCACCGTGCGCATGGACCGCGCCGCCTGCGTCAATGCCGGCGACAGATCGGCAAGCGTGTAGTCCCGGTGATCCTTCTTCTTACCTGACTTACTTTTCTTCCCGACCTTGTTCTTTTTGCCCATCGTGATTCCGTTGACCTTTTCGCCGCGAAGTCATCACGCTATGACATTGCGCAGGTTACTGACATAAACAAGAGGCACACCCTCAGATGGTGCATCCTTTGCCATGTTTCGATGACAATGATGAAACATTGACACCCGAAGAGCGAGCAAAATGGATCGCGGTGCTGCCACTTGGCGCCTATGAGCAACACGGCCCGCATTTGCCATTCGAAACCGACGCACTCATTGCCGATGGAATCGTCTCACGTCTCAAGGTTGCCTTGCCGGTAAATCTGCCCGTCTCCTTCCTGCCCGTCGAGCCGGTTGGCTATTCCATCGAACATATGGATGTCGCCGGCACAAAGACATTGACCTTCGACGAAGCTGTTCGGCGCTGGCTCGGCATTGCTGAGCAGATGAACAATCTCGGCATCCGCAAATTCGTCATGCTGAACGCTCATGGCGGCAACTCGCCGCTGATGACCATCGTCACAACGGAAGCGCGTGTGCGCTTCAACATGCTGGCGGTCGCCACCAGCTGGACCCGCTTCGGCGTGCCGGATGGGCTGATCACGCCCGACGACAAAGCCATCGATATTCACGGCGGCGATATCGAGACATCGGTGATGCTCGCTCTCCATCCGGAGAAGGTTGACATGTCGAAGGCAGCAAACTTCCCGTCACGACAATCGGAGTTCATCAAGGGCTTCAAGCATCTGCGCGCCTATGGACCTCACGCCTTCGGCTGGAAAATGGCCGATCTGAGCAGCCAGGGTGTGGCCGGCAACGTGGCCGCGGCCACGGCGGAAAAAGGCGAGCGATTGATTGCCCATGCCGTCAGTGGTCTCGTCGAACTGCTCGAGGATATCAATAAATTCGATGCGACGAGCCTGACTTAAGCGCATGGTCAAGCCGCCTGCCGCAATCCAATGTGATCTTATAACATATAAAAGCCTTTGAACTGGCGTCGCCAACTCCTTATATGGAACCCGACCAATGTCTGCTCCCCCGGGGCAACCTTTCATATTTCGAGGCTCCCATGACCGAAACAGCCACGCAAAAGCCCGTTCCCGTCACCGTTCTCACCGGCTATCTCGGCGCCGGCAAGACGACGCTGCTGAACCGCATCCTTTCGGAAAATCACGGCAAGAAATACGCCGTCATCGTCAACGAATTCGGCGAGATCGGCATCGACAACGATCTCATCGTCGAGTCGGACGAAGAAATCTACGAAATGAACAATGGCTGCGTTTGCTGCACAGTGCGCGGCGACCTCATCCGCGTCGTCGAAGGCCTGATGCGCCGCCCCGGCCGCTTTGACGGCATCATCGTCGAAACGACAGGCCTTGCCGATCCGGTTCCGGTCGCCCAAACCTTCTTCATGGATGACGATGTCCGCGCCAAGACCGAACTCGACGCCGTCGTCGCGCTTGTCGACGCCAAGCACCTGCCGCTGCGCCTCAAGGACAGCCGCGAGGCCGAAGACCAGATCGCCTTTGCCGACGTCGTCGTCATCAACAAGTCCGATCTTGTCTCTCCGGAAGAGCTCGCCCAGATCGAGGACATCGTCCGCGCCATCAATCCGGCTGCCCGCGTCTACAAGACGACCCGTTCCGGCGTGGAGCTCGCGCGCGTGCTGAACCAGGGCGCCTTCAATCTGGAACGCGCGCTGGAAAATGATCCGCATTTCCTCGAGCATGGCCACGAGGATCACGTCTGCGGCCCGGATTGCGATCATCACCATCACGACCATGATCACGATCACCACCATCATGACCACGATCATGATCATCATCACCACGATCACGACCATCATCATCACGGCCTGTCGCCGATCCACGATGTGACCGTGCAGTCGGTTTCGCTGCGCGGCGGCGAGATGAACCCGGAGCGCTTCTTCCCCTGGATCCAGAAGGTCACGCAGACGCAAGGCCCGAACATTCTCCGCCTCAAGGGCATCATCGCTTTTAAGGACGATCCCGAACGCTATGTCGTCCAGGGCGTGCACATGATCATCGAAGGCGATCATCAGCGCCCCTGGAAGGACGGCGAGAAGCATGAAAGTCGCCTCGTCTTCATCGGCCGCGAGCTCGACCGCGAAAAGCTGGAAGCCAGCTTCAAGGCGTGCGAGGCGTCTGCCTGATGCCGACTGTTGCTCCGCTTGATATCGACGGCCACGTTCTGGCCGTCGAATTTTTAGGTGACACCCCCTTCTTCGCCAGCGCCGCCGGCGCAGTTCATCGCCTCGAAGGCGGAGAGAAGGTCACCGAAGCCCACCACGGAATGCTGACCTGCATCCGCGATTCCCATAGCGAGAGCCTGATTTCAGGCGGCGAGGATGGCAAGGTCCTGCGGATCGCAGCCGACGGCAGCACGACGGTACTGGCCGAAGCGCCGCGCAAATGGATCAGCCAGCTTGCAGCCGGCCCGCAGGGTGCCGTCGCCTATTCCTATGGCAAGAGCACCTTCGTGCGCCTCGCCGACGGGACGACGAGAGAGTTTCCGGAAGAACGCACCGTCGAAGGCATTGCCTTTGCACCCAAGGGCCTACGCATCGCCGTTGCCCGCTATAACGGCGTCTCCCTGCATTGGGTGGGCATGAGCGCGCAGCCGGTCAATCTGGAATGGAAGGGCGCCCATACGAGCGTCACCTTTTCGCCGGACGGCCAGTTCATCGTCACCACCATGCAGGAAAATGCCCTGCACGGCTGGAAGATGGATGCGAAGCCAGGCGCCGAAGCCAGGCACATGCGCATGACGGGCTATCCCGCCAAGGTGAAGTCGCTCTCCTGGTCCAACAAGGGCAAGTGGCTGGCCTCCTCCGGCGCGCCGGCGGCGATCGTCTGGCCCTTCCAGGGCAAGGATGGTCCGATGGGCAAGGCGCCGCTGGAGCTTGGCACGCGCGCCAATATCATGGCGACTTCGGTGAAGTTCCATCCCGTCGAGGATATCCTCGCCATCGGCTTCATCGACGGCATGATCCTCGCGGTCCGCATCGGCGATGCCAAGGAAGCGCTCTTGCGCCGGCCCGGCAAGGGTGCGATCACATCAATGAGCTGGAGCAAGTCCGGCAAGCTTCTCGCCTTCGCCTCCGAAGCCGGCGATTGCGGCGTTGTGGACATTTCCGGTTAAAGTAATTCCAGAAAAGTGCGCAGCGGTTTTCCGTCCTGAATTGCGCGAAAACAATGAGATGCAGAGAGACAGGATCATGCCCCAGTCAGGAACGGCAATCGCCGGAAATGCGCCTGCCCCAGCCGAAAACGTCTGGGATGTGATCCGTTGTGAAGCCGCCGAACTGGCGGCGCGCGAGCCGACGCTTGCGCCGCTGCTGCAGGCGCAATTGATTGCCGGAAACTCCGAGGCCGAAAGCCTTGCCAACGTATTGGCCGCCCGGCTCTGCGTCGTCAGGATCGAGCACGGCGACATGCTTTCGCTGCTGTCCGACGTGCTGAGGCGATATCCCGCTATCCTGCAGGCAACGGAAGCGGATCTTGTCGCGGTGCGAACCCGCGACCCCGCCTGCACGACCTACCTGCACGCATTGCTGAACCTAAAGGGCTTTCATGCCCTACAGACGCACCGCATCGCCCATGCGCTCTGGACGGAAGGCCGCAAGGAAATTGCGAGTTGGCTCTCCAATCTCGTTTCGCTCGTCTTCGGCCCGGATATCCATCCCGCCGCAAAGATCGGCACCTCAATCATGCTCGATCATGGCTCCGGCATCGTCATCGGCGAAACCGCCGTTATCGAAGATGAAGTGTCCATCCTCCAGAATGTGACGCTCGGCGGCACCGGCAAGGAGAGCGGCGACCGTCATCCGAAGATCGGCCACGGCGTGATGATCGGCGCCGGCGCCAAAATCCTCGGCAATATCGAAGTGGGCGCCTTCAGCAAGGTTGCCGCGGGCAGCGTCGTGGTCAAACCCGTACCGCCGCATTGCACCGTCGCGGGCGTACCCGCCGCGGTCGTGCGCATCCATCGCGCCGACGAGATCCCGGCCGAGACGATGGATCAGAATATCTGATTTCGCCTGAATGACGGACTGTGGCCACCTCGTGGTTCGAGGCATCGTCGTTTTCGCTGCGCTTAACGCCGCTGCACCTCACCATGAGGTGGAGCAAGTTCCGTGGCGAGGCACGCAGATCAGCCCTCATGCTGAGGAGGCCCGAAGGGCCGTCTCGAAGCACGAGGACAGGTGAGGAAACACCCCGCCACCAGTCCGTGACATAAGGTAGCACCGGAAACGCTCCCCTTACCCTTCATGGAACTGTCATGCTCCATTGATAGCTCGAAAGGGTTCTCTATGCCCGGCGTGGCGCAAATGCGCCGGAGCAATGCCCCCACTCGAAGAGGATATGACGATGACCAGTTTTTCACGTCGTGCCGCCCTTAAAGCCGGCAGCGCGCTTAGCCTTGTTTTGCTCTGTTCCGCCGCCGGTGCCCCCGATATGGCGCCGGCACCGAATACAGCGACCCCCATCAAACATCTTGTCGTTATCTTCCAGGAAAACGTCTCCTTCGACCATTATTTCGCGACCTACCCCAAGGCAGCGAATGTCGATGGCGAACCGGCGTTCAAGGCTGCCGACAACACGCCGACCGATATCAACACGCTCGCCAATGCCGGTCTTCTCGACAACAATCCGAACAAGACCAACACGGCAAACGGCGCCGATGCGGCAGCCCCCTTCCGGCTCGACCGCACGCAGGCCGCAACCCAGTCGCAGAACCATGGCTATACCGCCGAACAGGCGGCCTACAACAACTTCGCCATGGACCTCTTCCCCGCCAATACCGGCAAGGGCACCAAGGGTGCTGCCGGCGCCTTCGGCACCAAGGGTCAAGTCATGGGCTATTACGACGGCAACACCGTCACGGCCCTTTGGAATTATGCCCAGCATTATGCGCTGAATGATAATTCCTTCTCCACCAATTTCGGCCCCTCGACCCCCGGCGCGCTGAACCTGATTTCCGGTCAGACCAACGGCGTCATCCTGCCGCCCGGCTATATGCTGGAAAGTGACGGCACCTATTCCAAGGGCCGCATCGTGCCCGACGGCAATGGCGGCTGGACCGCGATCAGCGATTTCGATCCGACCGGCGACGTCTGCTCGGTCGGCCAGACGGCGCTGATGTACGGCAAGAACATCGGCGACATGCTGAATGAGCATAAGATCACCTGGGGCTTCTTCGAGGGCGGTTTCGACCTGTCACTGACCAACCCGGATGGCACGACCGGCTGCAAGCGCGCGACCACCTCAACCGTGACCAAGGTCAACTACGCCGACTACATTCCGCATCACCAGCCATTCCAATATTACGCCTCGACCGCCAACCCGACGCATGCGCGCCCCTCTTCCGTAGCGGCGATCGGCACGACCGATGCGGCCAATCACCAATACGACATGACCGACTTCTATGCGGCGCTGAAGAACGGCAACATGCCAACGGTCAGCTTCCTGAAGGCACCGGCCTATCAAGATGGCCATGCCGGCTATTCCGATCCGCTCGACGAACAGGAATTCGTAACTGAGGTGGTCAACACCGTGCAGAATTCGCCGGATTGGAAGGACACCGCCATCATTATCCTCTACGACGATTCCGACGGCTGGTACGACCATGCCCATGCGGTCGTCAATCCGTCCAAAATCCCGGTCAAAGGCTACGACGTGCTGACAGGAGACAGCTGCTCTACCGGCACCGCCCTCCCCGGCGTCAACGGCCAGCCGGCGCAGGGGCGCTGCGGCTACGGCACACGCCAGCCGTTGCTCGTGATTTCACCCTATGCCAAGGTCAACTTCGTCGACCACACGCTGACGGACCAGACCTCCGTCATGCGCTTCATCGAGGATAACTGGATGGGCGGCGCCCGCCTCGGCGGCGGCTCCTTCGATGCACTCTCGGGCTCGCTGAACACCATGTTCGACTGGTCCAAGGGTGATACGCCGAAGCTGATCCTTGATCCGAAGACCGGCAACCAAGCATCGTAAATCCAGAAGGGAGACGGAAATGCCCCTGACCTACCGCCGTCTCCTGCCGATCCTCGCACTCGCGGGCCTTTCGCTCGCGGGTGCGGCTGTCGGCATGGCGAGCGAGCCGGCCATGAACGCCACGGCGACTGACGGCTATGACGACCAGGCACCGCTGAGCGCGGTGGCCCAGCTCGGCAAGAAGCTGTTCTTCGATCCGTCGCTCTCAGGCAGCGGTCAGATGTCCTGCGCCACTTGCCATGATCCGGCCAACCACTATGCGCCGGCCAATGGTCTCGTCGTCCAGCTCGGTGGCCCGCATCTCGATCAGCCGGGCATCCGCGCGGTGCCGAGCCTCGCCTACAAGATGTCGACACCTTCCTTCTCGATCGGAGAAGAGAGCGCTGCCGACGAAGCTGCGGAAGCCTCGCCGATGACCGAAGCATCGGGCGTGGCTCTCGCCGATACCCCCGCCGCCGTCACCGGCCCGCTGACGGCACAGGCCGTCGTCAAGGCCGATGCGGCAGCCGCAGCAAACCTCGTGCCGCAGGGCGGCATGTTCTGGGATGGGCGTGTCGATTCGCTGGAGGAACAGGCCCTGCAGCCAATGATCTCGCCTTTCGAAATGGCGAATGCCGATGCCGCCACCGTCTATGCCAAGCTCAAGAAGGATTACGGCAAGGAGATTTCAGCGCTGTTCGGCGACAATATCCTCAGCGATCAGGACATGACGATCTCCGAGATAGGGTTCGCGCTCGCCCGCTATCAGATCGAGGAAAACTCCTTTCATCCCTATACCAGCAAGTACGACTACTATCTGCGCGGCAAGGCTATCCTGGCGGATGCGGAAGCGCGGGGTCTGAAGCTCTTCGACGATGCGGACAAGGGCAATTGCGCCTCCTGCCATCTCGATAAGATGACCGCCGACGGGCAGATGCCGAACTTCACCGATTTCGAGTTCGAGGCGCTCGGCGCACCGCGCAATCCGGCCATTCCGGCCAACGCCGATGCGCATTACTACGACACCGGCATTTGCGGCCCGTTGCGCAATGACACCTATTCCGTCCAGCCGCAGAATTGCGGGTTGTTCAAGACACCGACGCTGCGAAATGTCGCGACCCGCCATGTCTTCTTCCACAATGGCGTCTACCACACACTGGAGGATGTCACCCGCTTCTATGTCAAGCGCGACACCAATCCGGATGAGATCTATCCGAAGGATGCGAGCGGCAAGGTGCTGAAATATGATGATTTGCCAGCGCAGTATCAGGCGAATATCGATGTCATCGACGCCCCGATGAACCGCAAGCCCGGCGATGCCCCGGCCCTCAACGAGGCCGAGATAGCCGATGTCGTCGCCTTCCTCAAAACGCTGACGGATGGCTATGACCCGACAAAGGACAGCGTGAAGGCTGCGAAATAATAAGGCCTCCGACCGGGCGGCGGAGGCCTTATAATACGTCGAGACTGTTCGAGTGCTTTATGCAGCCTTTGCTATCGGCGGCTGGGCCAGTTTGCGGCCGCTGGCGACGATCATGCCAGCGGCGCTGTCGAGCCAGCCTTCCTTGAGCTCGAGGGCCAGGAAGCGCTCGCGCTGGAACGGGCCTGGCATGACGAGATGGCGCGTCTTTGCGGCAAAGAAGCCGAAACGCTCGTAATAAGGCGCATCGCCGACGAGCAGGATCGCGCCGTGGCCGCGCTTCTTGGCTTCCAGGATGGCGGCGCGCATCAGCGCCGAGCCGATGCCCTTGCCTTCATAGGCGGGATCGATGGCCAGCGGGCCGAGCAGCAGCGCCTCGACCGGGCGCGTCTCCCGATCGACGCCGGCTTCGACATTCCAGAGGCGGACCGTGCCGATGACATGGCCGGCGCGATCGCGCGCGACGAGCGCCAGACCTTCGGCCGGTACACGGCCCTGGCGCAGCTTTTCCGACGACTTCTTGCGGCGGTCAGGACCCATAGCGCGATCCAGCAGGTTTTCGCGCGCGACGACATCGCCTGCGTTTTCCAGGTCGAGAGTGAATGTGGACGGCGCAAAGAATGCGCGGACAGAATCAAGAACAGCGGCCATCTCGGCCTCCCGTGCCCAATACCGTTATCAGCGGTGGTGACGAACTATTGTGAGGGTGCCGCCCCGGCTGGCTACGGGGGCAGCTTTGTCGAACTTCAGATCCCTGCCGGACCTCAGATAACGTAGGCCTTCAACGGGTCGAAGCCGTTGAACGCCACAGCCGAGTAGGTCGTGGTGTAGGCGCCGGTGCCTTCGATCAGGACCTCGTCGCCGATGGTGAGCGACACCGGCAGCGGATAGAGGTTCTTCTCATAAAGCACGTCAGCCGAATCGCAGGTCGGGCCGGCAATGACGCAGGGTTCCATCTCGTCGCCGTCGCGCGTCGTGCGGATAGGATAGCGGATCGCCTCGTCCATGGTTTCGGCGAGACCGCCGAATTTGCCGATATCGAGGAAGACCCAACGAGCGGCGTCATTGTCCGACTTCTTGGAAATCAGGACGACTTCAGCCTTGATCACGCCGGCATTGCCGACCATGCCGCGGCCCGGCTCGATGATCGTGTGCGGGATCTGGTTGCCGAAATGGGCGCGCAGAGACGCAAAGATCGCCTTGCCATAGGCTTCGGCCGAGGGAACGTCACGCAGGTACTTGGTCGGGAAACCGCCGCCCATGTTGACCATCTGCAGGTGGATGCCTTGCTTGGCGAGCGAAACGAAAACCCGCTTGGCATCGGCAAGAGCATCGTCCCAGGCATCGACCTTGGTCATCTGCGAGCCGACGTGGAAAGACACGCCATAGGATTCCAGGCCCAGCTGATGAGCATAGACGAGAACGTCCACGGCCATCTGCGGGACGCAGCCGAACTTGCGCGACAGCGGCCATTCCGCACCTTCGCCATCCGTCAGGACGCGGCAGAACACGCGGGCGCCGGGTGCGGCACGCGAAATCTTCTCGACTTCCTCGTGGCTGTCGACGGCGAAGAGGTTGATACCGAGTGCATGCGCACGGGCGATATCGCGCTCTTTCTTGATGGTGTTGCCGTAGGAGATACGCTCAGCGGTAGCGCCGGCATCGAGCGCCATTTCGATTTCGGCGACGGACGCGCAATCGAAGTTGGAGCCGAGGCTTGCGAGCAGACGCAGCACTTCCGGAGCCGGGTTGGCCTTGACGGCGTAATAGATGGCGCTGTCCGGCATGGCATGACGGAAGGCGTGAAAATTGTCGCGGACGACATCGAGATCGACCACCAGGCACGGACCGTCCGGACGTCGGGCGGCGAGGAAATCGCGAATACGTTGCGTGGTCATGTCAATTCCCTTTCAAATTCCAAAGGCTCCGGGGAAAACCCAGAGGACAAAGGGCGACGCTCACTCGCTCAGGAACCAGCCGGTGGAGACCCCGGTACCGTGCAAATGCGCGAAGCGCGGATGATGAACCAGTGCCGCAAGCGGCGCTAATTCGCTTTGTCTGCCATGGATTGGAGGGAATATCCCAACCGCACTTCCGGCAATGAAGGTGTGCCTCTTCAGTATCCCCGGCTGATGGAAAGCCGGGAGAGAACAAAAAGGCCCGCACCGTCGTTGCTTCAGATGTCCTCGCATTTTTCGGTTGGCCGAAATAGCGACTGGAGGGGTTAGTTCCAGGTACCTTACCGATTTTCTCACCACATCGAGGATCGGCGGACACCCACGGGCACGTGCGACTTTGGGCTGACTTCGAAATAGGAATATTCGCCGACATAATCAAGAAAATTTTTCTCCCATGCCCGAAAAAAATAATTGAACAAATCGAAGCATTTTGTTCAACATCCGGAAACAGTTAGCGGGAGGCTTCACCATGGACACTTTGACCCGAATTCGCGCCTTTATCGACGTGGTCGAGGCCGAGGGTTTTTCGGCAGCCGCCCGCAAGACCGGCCGCTCCAAGGCCCTCTTGTCGAAATATGTCCGCGAACTGGAAGATGAGCTCGGCGCGCTGCTGTTGAACCGCACCACGCGTCAGTTCTCCATGACGGAAGCCGGGCATACTTATTATCGTACCGCCTCCGACATCCTGAAGGAGATCGACAATCTCGCCGACCTCGTGCGTGAGAACAATCAGCAGCTGAAGGGTCGGCTGCGGATTTCCGTGCCGCGCACCTTTGTCGATGCCGATGTCGGGCAATCGCTGATCGATTTCGCCAAGGAGAACCCCGATCTTGCGCTGGAAATCGCCGCCGACGACCGCTTCGTCGATTTAATCGAGGAAGGCTTCGATGTCGCCGTGCGCATCACCAAGCTCGAAGACTCCGGCATGATTGCCCGCAAGATTTCCGATTTCCGCGTCCACCTCTGCGCCACGCAAGCGTTCCTCGATCGTTATCCGACGCTGGAACATCCGACTGACCTTGCGCGCATTCCCTTCATCATCGACACCAACACCCGCTCGCAAGGCACTATTCGCTTCGTCGATGCCGACAGCACGACCTTCAACGTCGCCATCAACGGCACGCTCGAGGTCAATAGCCCGCATGCGACGCTGCGTGCGGCGCTCGCCGATCTCGGCGTTGCCATCGTCCCGGATTTCATCGGCCGTACGGCGATCGAAAGCGGACAGTTGCTGACGCTGTTCAATGACTACCTACCGACGGACCGCGGCATCTATGCCGTCTACCCGCACCGCCGCTACCTCCCGGCCAAGGTGCGCATCTTTGTTGACTACCTGCACAACTGGTTCCGCAAGAACGGCTGAACCGGCAAGGTTGGCCCGCCGGTCCCAATTCCGTCTCATTTCCTGACCAGAAAACGAAGTGAATCAATGCTCGCGAAATATATCGGACGCATGAGAAAATCCACGACCGCCTACGCTGTTGCCTTGACCGGCGGCCTGTTGCTCATGCCGGCCGTAGCAGCGGCGCATCCGCATATTTTCGTGGAAGCCCGTCTGGAAGTGCTCGCCGGCGGGGACGGCAATGTGCAGGAGCTCCGCAACGTCTGGCGCTTCGACGAGGTGTTTTCCTCCTCCGTCCTCATGGATTTCGACAAGAACACCAACTTGAAGCTCGATCCCGACGAACTGAAGGAGGTCGGCAAGACGGTGCGGGAGTCTCTGGCCGATTACGACTATTATGCGAACCTGACGCTCAATGGCAAAGTGATCAAGGTCGAGAAGCCTGACGTCATCAATGTCGACTTCCGCGATGGCCAGCTCCTGATGTTCTTCGCCGTCAAGCCGGCCGAGCCGATGCCGCTCGCCAAGGGCAACAAGCTGAGCTTCGGCATCTACGATCCGACACTCTATACTTCGATCGATTTCCCGAGCGACAATGAATTGGTGACGGAGGGCGATGCCTTCAAAAGCTGCACCCATAAGGTCGTGCGACCCAATCCGGATGAGGTCATCGCCGAGAACAAATCCACCTTGACGGATGCCTTCTTTAACGATCCGACGGGGACGACCATGTCGAAACTCTTTGCAACGCGGATAGATGTGCAATGCTGATTTCGAGAATGAGCACGCTCGCGCCGGCCGCAGCTGTCGCCCTTCTGGCGGCAGCCGGTCTCGCCCATGCCGCCGGCTCGCCACTTGGCATCGGTACCGCCGAGCCAAGCTTCCAGCCGATGGGCGGACCGCTGGCACCGATCTTCCTTTACGTGAATTACGAGCAGCAGGCCTTCTATCGCGCACTCACCAAGTCGATCGAGGCCATGCGCCAGGACCCCTGGCAGCTCTGGACGCTAATCGGCCTTTCCTTCGCCTATGGCATTTTCCATGCCGCCGGCCCCGGCCACGGCAAGGCGGTGATTTCCTCCTACATGGTCGCCAATGAGATCGAACTGAAGCGCGGCATCGGCATCTCCTTCGTCTCCGCGCTCATCCAGGGCCTCGTCGCCGTCCTTGTCGTTGGCGCCGCCTACTTCGTCCTGCGCGGGTCCGGCATCACCATGACGATGGCGACCAATGCCATGGAGATCACAAGCTTCGTCATGGTCATCCTGTTCGGCAGCTGGCTCCTGTTCCGTAAGCTGCGGGCGATGATGCAAAGCCGGGCGCAACATCAGAAAATGCAGCTTGCGACATCGGCCGGTCCAATCAGCCTATCGCTGTTCGAGGGAGCAGCAACCGGCACGGATTCGGCAAGAGGTTTTGCGCGCAGCAGCGCCGCTATGCCCGCTGCCGGCGGCTATCAATGCTACGATCCAGCCCATACGACCGGCGACGGCGCCTACTGCGAGACGTGCGGCCACGCCCATCTTCCCGATCCCAAGATGCTGTCGAACGAAAAATTCAGTGCCCGCGAGGCCTGGTCCGCCATCGCCGCCGTCGGACTGCGTCCCTGCTCCGGCGCGCTCCTTGTCATGACCTTTTCTATGCTGAACGGGCTCTATCTTGGCGGCCTGCTATCGGTCCTCGCCATGTCGATCGGCACCGCGCTGACCGTCTCGCTGCTTGCCATCATCGCGGTCTTCGCGAAAGGCACCGCCGTGCGTTTCACCGGCAAGGGCTCGAGACTTTCGGTTTGGGTCGGCAACGGTATCGAGATTCTCGGCGCGCTGCTCGTCATCTGCACGGGCATGATCCTGCTCGGCGCCTCGCTGCAGAACTGAGCGATTTCCGAGGGTTCGGGAGAGCTTGCGCTAGGGCTTACGGCTCATCGCGCCGCTGGTAGCGTGCGCGCATCCAGAACACGAAGAAGAAGGCCAGGATGACGAGCACGCCGAAACCGGTGCCGAGCCATGGCGAAATGTCTCCGAGCCAGACGATGACGTTCGGCATCAGGTAAAGCACGGCTGTCGCAACCAGCAGGATAACGCCGGCCGCGATTGCCGCCGAGCGGGTTTCGCTTTTCTTATCGGTCAATATAGCCATCCCTGACGCCCTGACATGAGTTTCGGCGAAGGCTTAGGCCAGCTGCCGAGGAAAGGCAACCGGCCCTATCGTCACACGCGTCAGACTTTAGCGCCGGCAACGGTCGCTTCGATATGATCGACCAGCGCATCGGCCAGACCGAGGCGGCCGGCGAGCAGATCGAGATAGCCGCGTTCGGCCCGCGAATCCGGCTCGATTGCCAGCCGCGACGCGGTATAGACCTGCACGCGTTGTTCTTCGGTCTTGGCCGAGGCGACGATGGCATCGAGATCGACAGGATTGGCAAGCTCGCGCTGGAAGAAGGCTTCCGCCTCGGATCCGACACCAGCCTCATGCACTTTGCCGAGGATGTGCTGGCGCTCGGAATCGTCGATATGGCCATCGGCACGGGCGGCCGCGATCATGGCCCGCACCAGGGAAAGCGCAAAATCGTTGCTGGCGACGGCCGGCGCCGTGCTGAAGCCGGAATCCGACGGCGGCGGCAGGAACTGCGGCTCGGCCTGCGGCGCTGGCTGCGGCTGATTGCCGTCACGGTAATTCTTGTAGGCCTGATAGCCGAGGCCTGCGATGGCTGCGAGACCGCCGAGCGCCAGCGCATTTCCGGCGACCTGGCGTCCGGTCTTCGTCCCCAGCAGTACGCCAGCGATGGCGCTCGTCGCCATCGGATTGTCCCTGGCAAGATTGATGGCCTGGGTTGCCCTGTCTCTCACGGTCCCCTGGACTCCCGGAACCTGTGATCCCAGGAATTGGTCAAGAAGCTTGCGGGCGTCGATCATATGGATGCTCCTCCGTCCTTTGATGGTGAGAGGGAGATAGGAAGCGCAACCGCAAATACCAATCCGCAGAATGCAAAAAGGCGCGCAGAAGCCTGCGCGCCTTCGAAACCGACGGGAGGCAGCCGCTCAGCCCTTGAGCGCGGCGGCCTCGGCGGCAAGCTTGGTGATCCCGGCCCAATCGCCCGATGCAACGAGCTCCTTCGGCGCAACCCAGGAGCCGCCGACGCAGATGACGTTCGGCAGCGAAAGGTAGTCATGCGCATTCTTCAGCGAGATGCCGCCGGTGGGGCAAAAGACCGTGCCGGCAAGCGGTGATGACAGGGCCTTGAGATAGGAGGCACCGCCGGCCTGCTCGGCCGGGAAGAACTTCAGTACCGTATAGCCCTCTTCGCGCAGCGCCATCACTTCGCTGGCCGTTGCGGCACCCGGCAGCAGCGGCACATGCGAACCGCGCGCAGCATCGAGCAATTCCTGCGTCGTGCCGGGGCTGACGATAAACTTCGAACCGGCTTCGACGGCCGCGTCCCATTGTTTGACATTGAGGATCGTACCGGCGCCGACTTCGGCACCCTCGACTTCTTCGGCGACGGCACGGATCGCATCCAGCGCACCGGCGGTGCGCAGCGTGATCTCGATGGCCTTGAGACCGCCCGCAACGAGCGCGCGGGCGAGTGGCACCGCCGATTTCGCATCGTCGACGATCAGCACGGGAACAACGGGCTGCAATTTCAGGATGGAAAGAAGCTTCTCGGTTTTCTCGCCCATGGTCGGTGCACTCCCTTTAAAACGATTGAAATCCGGCTTTCGAATAGCCTTCCCGAAGGTGGTTGTCGAGACAAAAGCTCGCTTTAAATACGACGGGTAGGAAATTGCGGCAACTTGCTATACTCTGTTCCAATCTGTGCCGGTGGAGCATGTCAAACGCATGGCAAAAGAGATCGAGCGAAAGTTTCTGGTGCGCGGCGATCACTGGCGTGATTCCGTTTCGGAGCGACTGATCCTGCGACAAGGATATATTGCCTCCATGGCAGACCGTTCCGTGCGCATACGGCTGACGAACGACACCAAGGCAACCTTGACGATCAAGATCGGCAAGTCGATGACGAGGGACGAATTCGAATATGAGATTCCCGTCGACGAGGCGGAGGAATTGCTGGAAACGGCGATCGGCCTCGTCATCGAGAAGACCCGCCACAAGGTACAGTTCAAGGGCTTTACCTGGGAAGTGGATGTCTTCCGCGGCGCCCATCGCGGCCTCGTGATCGCTGAAGTGGAAATGGACGACGAAAGCGACAATCCGGAACTGCCGGACTGGATCGGACGTGAGGTAACCGGCGAATACCGCTATTCCAATCAGGCCCTCGCGACACAGTTCGAGCAGGAGTACGATGAGCTATCGCATACGGCCTGACCGAGCCCTTGATGACGAGGTGCACAAAGCAGCCGCTCATCAACTCGGCAAGGCAATGGCCGTACTGACGGACAGGCCGCAGGGCCTGCACGAAGCGGTTCACGCCGCCCGCAAGAACATCAAGCGCGTGCGCGCGCTTTACCGGTTGATCGGTCCGGTCGCGCGCGAATTTCAGCAGCGAGAAAATGACCGCCTTCGGAATATGGCACGCACGCTTTCCGGCGTGCGCGATGCGACCGCACTGATCGAGATCGGTCATTACCTGCAGGCAACCGCCAGATCCGCAGAAGAACTGCACGCGCTGACCCGCGTCAGCGATCTACTGACCACCAGGCGCGACCGCCTGGCGGCGGCGCAAACCGATCTCGAAGACAGGGCACAGGCAGCAGTCGCGATATGTGACGAGGCGCGCGAGGCGTTGAAGGAGGTATCCTTTCACTGCGGCCGACGCGACACGGCCCGTCTCTTTCAGAAAAGCTGGCGCAGGAATGTCCGTAAGGCGATGCAGGCGCTGTCCGAGTGCCACGCGGAAGATGCCCACGTCGAGAGCTTTCATGATCTGCGCAAATGCAGCCAGGATTACTGGATGCATCACATGCTGCTGCGCGATGTCTGGCCGGCCGCCATGCATGCCAAGCAGCTGGAGGCCAAAGCATTGGTCGACGTACTCGGCCGCTATCTCGACATGTCGATATTGGCTGCTGTCGCAGACCGCGAGCCGCATCTCTTCGACAGGAGCGACGATCACGCCCGCCTGCTGGAAGCGATCATTGCCCGGCAGCAGACCGCGCGCGGGGAAGCGCTGGAACGAGCATGCTGGGTCTTCGCCGACAAACCGGAGAGCGAAGCACGGACTATCAAGCACCTTTGGCTGGAGGCGGCCGACTGAGGGGCCACGCGCCCGGCTCAGGCAGTTGAATCGCACGACCTGGCCGTTGCTTTAGGCGCTCTACGCATCCGCCGAACCAAGCCCCACTTGCGCGAAATAGCCTTCCAGCATCGCAATGTCGTCGGCGGCAGCGATCGCGCCAATATATCCGTCCGGCCGCACGAGCACCCATTCTCCGGGGGATAGGGCATAGATGTCGCGCAGATGCCCCCCGGCGTCGACCATGTCGCCTGATCGGCCGAAAATATGAATATGCAGGCCTGCGCGCGGCGGCACCGATCCCGGCGGCACCTCATAGCCAAGCAATGTCCAATGCGGGCCTCGGAACAGATCGAACAGCCGTTTTGCCTGGCCGGCGGCGCCACGGATCGGCGCATCCGGGGCTCGGTCGCCGGCAGACAGGCGGCCGCTGCGCCCAAGCGTTTCGAGCGCGAGCGAAGACGAAGGATAACCTATATCGAGCTGACGCACCTCGCGACCGCGCCGCATGTCGCCCTGTTTCTGGGCATCGAGAAGCCTTGTCGCCAGACCGAGCATCGC
Organism: Rhizobium sp. AB2/73; assembly: GCF_020871915.1. Lineage (NCBI taxonomy): Bacteria > Pseudomonadati > Pseudomonadota > Alphaproteobacteria > Hyphomicrobiales > Rhizobiaceae > Rhizobium > Rhizobium sp. AB2/73. The sequence continues at coordinate 2,716,134 of NZ_CP067071.1, forward strand.
AGCCGCGATGGGCTGACGCTCCTCTTCATAGCTGTCGAGCAGCTTGTCGTCGGCTCCATTGGCGGCCGCTGCCAGCTTCCATCCGAGATTATAGGCATCCTGCACACTGGTATTGAGGCCCTGACCACCGGTCGGCGGATGAATGTGGGCGGCATCACCGATGAGAAACACGCGGCCGACACGGTATCGATCGGCAAGTCGCGCATTCATGGTGTAGGCCGACGACCACGACACGGATCGGATATGGATATCATCGCGCCCGGTCCGCTCCGCCACCATGGCTTCCAGCCCTTCGGCGGAAAGATCGATATCACCGTCGAGAGGGATCGGTCCCTGTATCTGGAACATCTCGGTCCCGGCAAGCGGGCAGACCATGATCTGCCGCGACATGTCGCCGTCGTTGAAGCGATGCCAGGCATCGCGCGTGAGACCACCGGTCAAAATGACATCGGCCACGATGGCGCGAACGCCGAGGGTCTTGCCGGGAAAGTCGATATTAAGGGCGTGGCGAACGAAACTGCGACCGCCATCGGCGCCTACGAGCCAGCGCACCCGAAGAATTTCCTCTTCAGCCTTGCCCGCGAGGCGCGCTGTCACGCCGCTCGGGTCTTGCTCGAAACCAACCAGTTCGCAGCCGAATTGCGGCTTATGGCCAAGCTCGAGCAACCTCTCGCGCATCACCTTTTCGGTCAGGAATTGCGGTATCATCAGCGGCAGATGGTACGGTTCTGCTGGTGTTGGGTCTTCATGCTCGGCGATGTCGGACTCGGTAAAACTACCGTCGTCGCGATATCGCCGTACGGGCGGATACATGCCGCCGGCCGCAACGACCCGGTCGAGAATGCCGAGATCCTCGAAGATTTCCTGGGTTCGCGGCTGGATACCCTTGCCGCGCGAACCACGGAAAGGCCCGTCCATCTTTTCGATCAGACGGAAGGAAATTCCTCTCCTTGCCAAATCGATGGCCAGCGCGAGGCCGGCCGCGCCCGCACCACAAATCAGCACATCGGCTGTAAATTGCTCTGTCATCTCCATCTCCATATGTGTAATATGCACTTATTAAAAGAAGGGTGGTCAGGTGTCAACGAAGAGCTTGCAAAATACACATATCGGCGCTCAGCTACGCGAACTCCATAGCGCGCTGGTCGAAATTGTCGGCGTCATGAACCGGCCCCAGCGTGATGAGGCTATGATTAAGGAGGCGGGCATCTCCCTCGACCGCGCACTGTTTTCCCTGTTGGTTTTGGTGGAGCGGCTCGGCCCCATCGGCGTCGTCGAACTGGCCGATCGCGTCGGACGCGACTACACCACCGTCAGCCGTCAGGTTGCGAAAATGGAGGGGCTCGGACTGATCAGCCGGCGGGAGAACGCGATGGACCGACGCCTGCGCGAGGCCGTCATCACCGAACAGGGCAAGGCGATGACCGATCGCATCGATGAGGCGCGTGAGAGGATTGCCCGGTCCATTTTCGCCAAATGGGATGACAAGGATATCGAGGACCTTGTGCGGCTCATGCGCAGGTTTGCCGACGATATAAAGGATGATGCGCCAGCTGCACAATAAGCCGCATTTCGAAATGCCTTCCTTTCAAGTCGTATGGCGCTGGACATCTCAGCTCGTCGGCCAGCACAACCCACATCTTTCGCCGCGCCAACAGAGGCGGGATCGCGAAGGCGCGGGCTGCAACGCAAATCCCGATTGCCTGAAGGCCCGCAAAATTGTATTTCACCGGCATGACCGACATGCTTTCAGATCCACGGCGCGACGCGACCGGCGCATTCCTCGTTGCCGCGCTCTATCATTTTGTTTCCTTTCCGCGCTTCGCAAGCCTGCGCGAGCCCCTGCTTGCGCTCTGCGAGGAAAAGGGCGTGAAGGGCACGCTGCTGCTGGCACATGAAGGGATCAACGGCACGATCGCCGGCACGGATGCCGCCATCGGCGCCGTGCTCGCCTTCCTGCGCGCCCAGCCGGAATTTGCCGGCCTCGAACATAAGGAAAGCCGCGCGTCAAAAATGCCGTTCGTGCGCATGAAGGTGAAGCTCAAGAAAGAGATCGTCACCATGGGCGTCGAGGACATCGACCCGACCAAGGTCGTCGGCACCTATGTCGCGGCGAAGGATTGGAACGCACTGATCTCCGACCCCAACACCATCGTCATCGACACCCGCAACGACTATGAAACCGCCATCGGCGTCTTCAAGGGCGCGGTCGATCCGAAGACGAAGACTTTCCGCGAATTTCCCGATTGGGTGCGCGACCATACCGGCCTGCACAACAAGCCGAAGATCGCCATGTACTGCACCGGCGGCATCCGCTGCGAGAAGGCAACCGCCTTCATGAAGCAGCAAGGCTTCGACGAGGTCTATCATCTCAAGGGCGGCATTCTGAAATATCTCGAGGAAGTGCCGCCGGAAGAGAGCCTCTGGGAAGGGGCCTGCTTCGTCTTCGACGAGCGTGTCTCGGTCGAACACGGCCTGAAGGAAGGCAATCACAAGCTCTGCCACGCCTGCCGCAATCCCATTACATCAGAGGAAGTGAGCTCACCCTTTTACGAGGCCGGCGTTTCCTGCAGCCACTGCTACCACGAACGCACTGAAGAAGACCGCGAGCGCTATCGCGAAAGGCAGCGGCAGATCGCGCTCGCCCGCAAGCGTGGTCACGAGCATATCGGCTAAAGGCATTTTCGGAAGAACCGCGCTCGGGCCTTGGGTCGGGAATGCGCGAATGCGCTAGGCGTATCAGGCAGCGGCGTGTTCTTCGTCCACTGCGGCGGCTATCTGCACGGCGAGGCGTTTGCTGATCTCGGCTTCCGGCATCGGCTTGCCATAGAAGTAGCCCTGCAGCTCGTCGCAGCCGAAGCCCTCGAGCGCCCTTCCCTGCTCTTCGGTTTCTATACCTTCGGCCGTGACGGGAATGTCGAGGGACCGGGCCAGTGCCACGGTCGCCTTCACCATCTCGCGGGCGCGGTTGTCCTCCAGCACATTCATCGTCAGCGAGCGATCGATCTTGATGCGGTCGAACCCGAATTGACGCAGATAGCCGATGGAGGAGAAACCGGAGCCGAAATCGTCGAGCGCCACCCTGACGCCAAGCGTCTTCAATCGCTCGATCGACTGGCGGGTGCGCTCGGGATTTTGAATGATGTAGCCTTCGGTGATTTCCAGCGTCACCCGCTCGGCTTCGATCTCGGTACTGTTGAGCACGCTGCGGACGTAATCGGCGAAGGCAGGATTGCGGAACTGGCCCGGCGAAACGTTGACGGCAACACGCAGATCCGGCCAGTGCCTTGCCGCCTCGCAGGCCTTGCGGAGGACCAGCAGGCCCAATGCCTCGATCAGGCCGCTGGTTTCGGCAATCGGAATGAAGGCCTCCGGCGAAATCGGTCCGTGTCCGGGGCGGTTCCAACGCACCAGCGCTTCGACGCCGATCATCTCGCAGCTCGAGGCATCAACCAGAGGCTGGTAGGCGAGCGTCAGCTCCTCCATCTCGATCGCGCGACGCAGATCAAGCTCCAGCGCATTGCGTTCCTCGCGATGCGCATCCATGGCCGTCTCGTAGCAGGTCATGCGGGCGCGGCCGGCTTCCTTGGCCTTGTACATGGCAAGATCGGCGCGGCGCACCAGTTCCTCACGGTCGATGCGGCCTTCAGGCGAACTTGCGATGCCGATGCTGGCGCCGACCACGACCACCCGGCGGCCGATCTCCAGAGGCTCCGCAAGGAAATCCAGGATTTGCTCAGCCAACCGCAAAGCTGGCGCGTCATTAAGCTCCTTCGTGGGGAAGGCGATGGCGAATTCATCGCCTCCAAGGCGCGCCAAGGCCGCCTGCGGTGGCACGAGAACCTTGAGCCCGGCGGCTACCGCGCGGATGAGCTGATCGCCGGTGCCATGCCCGTAAGCGTCGTTGATTTCCTTGAAACCATCGAGATCGAGGTAGAGAAGCAGGACGTTGGTGCCGTCGGAGCGCGCCCGCTCGACCAGACGATCCACATCGAGCCGCAATCCCTCACGATTGAGGAGCCCGCTCAGCCGGTCGCGAAGCGAGACCTGACGTGCCTGAACTTCCTCCGCCCGCAGCCGGCGCCCCGCCAGCGAGCCCAAGATCAGCAGCACGACGAAGAACAGACCCACCAGACCAAGCGCGCCGAGCACCAATGGGCGGACCTGCTGATAGCTCATATCCCCCGGCTGGCGCGAGCTCCACACCAACCGTCCCAGCGACTTGCCGAGTGGATCGACGATGGAGACGGCATATCGGGCGACGGTATCCGGCGACACTAGCGTCAAGCCGCTGATGACATAGGTGTTGGCGAGCATCTTGATCCGGTCGGCGTCAAGGTAGCGAACGAGGATCAGATAGCGCCGATGACCTTCCGGCACCGGAATGCGACCGGATCTTTCGCGGATCGTCGCGGCCCCGGCGGCGGCGATACCATCTCTGGTCATGATGTAGCCCGCAGCTTCCGGCACCCCAGTCACACGCGTTGTTCGCGCCTGATCGACGAGCGCCCAGACGGCCGCACCGAGGACATCCTCGATATTCTCTGTCAATGGCTGGCCATCGTGGTAAGCGACAATCGGCTTGTTGTTGTCGTCCACGATGATGGCAGTATCGAACAGCGCGCCGTTGGAGGAAATGTCGCCATAATTGCCGACGATCCAATTTTGATTATCGGTCCCATAGACACTTCGCGCCGCATCGTTGCGGGCGGAATGGTCATGCAGTGTCGCTTCCAGCTGTCCCTGAAATGTTTTCAACGCCCCGACAGTCGTTTCCCAGGAGCGCTCGTCGTCCAGCTTGTTAGAATAATCGGCAACGCGCCCGATCGCGGTAAGAACCATCAAGGTCACGACGGCAACGATCAGGGCGAAGCAAATCAAAACGGCCGTCACAATGGAATGACGACCGATCTGTGCATTTTTCCGCAGGGACTTGGAAATTGCTCCCAACACCTTTTCTCCTTGGCGGAGAAGTCTGCCGTCAGGTTTTCAATAAACGGTTAAGGCGAATTGGAGATTCCTACAGGAAAGAGTTGTATATCTGCCGAAACCGGAAGAATTCATGCCTTAGTGGCAATCGCTCGCGCGAAACGGCCGAGATTTGCGGAGAAAAGGCCGCTTTCCCGCGCCTCCAGCAGCATCGTGGCCTGCATCTCATCGCTCTTGCCTGCAACCGGCAGACGCAGGAAAGCGTCTTCAACGATATGCAGCGACATGGTCTTCAAGACATCGGTGAGCTGTGCCAAGACGAGATCGCCGCGATGCGATGCGTGAGCAAACATCAGCGGCTTGAATGGTACCTCGTCGCGCGACACCAGCCAGTCCAGCGCGTTCTTCAAGCCGCCGGGTATGCCGTGAGCATATTCCGGGCACGACACGATCAAACCGTCCGCCTTGCGAATCTCGGCCGCAAATCTCTCGACGACGGCTGGTGTTCGCTTGCCCTCATTATCCGGATTGAAGATCGGCAGGTCCCCGATCAGATCGCAAATGGCAATGGTGATGCCTTGTGGACAGGCGAGCTTCAGCGCCTCCAGCAGCCTGCGGCTGGCCGAAGCCTGCCGCAGGCTGCCGCAAAGCGCATAAAGAAAAATCGGCCGCTGGGTCATGCGCGATGTCTATCAGGCCTCGCCGATTCGAGCGATAGCCACCCTCCCCTTGAGGGGCAGGGCTATCGCATATGGAGGCGGACGAGCACCATAAGCTCCTTCTCCCCTTGGGGAGAGGTGGCCCGAAGGGTCGGATGAGGGGTTGTCGATTTGAATTCATGGATTTTTGTGGTCTTGGCGGGCACCCCCTCATCCGCCTCGCGGCACCTTCTCCCCGCTGGGGAGAAGGGGGACAGCGGCGATCTCCGCTCATATGCGATACCCCTGCCGCAAGCGGGGAGGGTCGGACCGAAGGGGTGGGGTGACCATTGCAGACCTAAAGCCCACCCTCGGGTTCCACCCAACCCGAGCCCCTCAAGGGGAATGCCGAACCGCATCAGTCCGCCTTGTGGTTGCCCTTCGGAAACTGCGAGGCAAGCTCCCTGTACCACTTGCCGCTCTTCTTGATGGTGCGCACCTGGGTCTCGTAATCGACATGCACGAGGCCGAAGCGCATGCGGTAACCCTCAGCCCATTCGAAATTGTCCATCAGGCTCCAGGCGAAGTAGCCGCGCATCGGATAGCCGTCCTTGATGAGATCGGCGACGACACCGAGATGCTCGATATAATAATCGAGACGAGGCTGGTCATCGACCTCGCCGTTGACGACGCCCATATTGTAGCAAGCGCCGTTTTCGGTGATGTAGCACTCCGGCAGGTCGTAGCGCCTGTTGAGGTCTTCGACGACATGCTTCAGACCCGGCGAATAGATCTCCCAACCGATATCGGTCTTGACGTCGCTGACCGGCGGCGCCTCCTTCGTCCAGGGGAAATCGCCGCTCTTGGAGGCGTCGTCGGAGACGCGCATCGGCATATAATAGTTCAGCCCCCACCAATCGAGCTTCTGGTTGATGGTCTTGAGATCGCCATCCTCGATGACAGGCATGCGATCACCGAGCGCCTCGAGGAATTGCTTTGGATATTCGCCCTTGAAGATCGGATCGAAGAAAGCGCCATTGTGGAACTGATGCGCGCGTTCGACAGCGGCGGCATCTTCGGGGCTATCCGAGCCCGGCAGGATCGAAGCGGCGTTCAGCACGATACCAACAGGCACTTTCGGCGCGACGGAGCGGATTGCCTCGACGCCGAGACCGTGGGCAAGGTTCATGTAATGCATGGCATAGAGCGCCGCCTGCATATTGCGCTCGCCGGGTGCATGGACGCCATAGAGGTGGCTCAGCCAAACGATACACCAGGGCTCGTTGAAGGTAGCAACAGAGTCCAGACGGTCGCCGAGGCGGGCCATGACGGTCTTGGCATAGCGCTGGAAGGCATGCGCCGTCGAACGCGCCGTCCAGCCGCCGTCGCCGGCGAGCGCCAGCGGAAGATCCCAATGGTAGAGGGTCGCAAAAGTCTTGATCCCCCGCGCCTTGCAGCCGTCGACCAGGCGATCGTAGAAATCGAGGCCGGCTTCGTTCACCGGGCCGGTGCCTTCAGGGATGATGCGCGGCCAGGCGATCGAGAAGCGATAGGCCTCGACGCCCATCTCCTTGATCAGATCGAGATCCTGCTCCAGACGGTTATAGTGGTCGCATGCGACGTCGCCATTATTGCGCTGATAGACGCGGCCCGGCATGTTGGCGAAAGCATCCCAGATGGATGGCTTGCGGCCGTCTGCCTTGGTGGCACCCTCGATCTGGAAGGCGGCGGTGGCAACACCGAATGTGAAATCGCCTGGAAAGCGATCGGCAAGAAGCTTCGGATCGATCATGGTGAAAATCCCGTCTGTTTTGGCTTCGTTGGCTGCGGTTTAGCCAACCCGGTTGGCAAAGTACAGTGCCGGCACGGGAAAACTGCAACGTTGCAGGCGCCGACAAACCGAGCCGGCGAAAGGCGCCTCCGCGGGCGACGGCAATACTCTTCGCACGACTGGATAACAGCAATGTCAACAGTCGTGACTTGTCTTCCAGCGTGAGATCAATTGAGGGTAGCATCCAAACTTGACAGTGAAAGGACATAAATGCTCCCTGCGATCCACGCCCTCCACCCTCATCTGCTGAGTCTCCTGCGCATCGTCGCCTCGCTCGTGCTCTTCAGCTATGGAACGCAGAAGGTGCTGCATTTCCCGGCGGCCGAAAATGTGCCCGCTGTCGGATCGCTGTCCTGGATCGCCGGCCTGCTCGAACTCACTCTCGGCTTCTTCGCCCTGATCGGCTTCAAGACACGGATTGCAGCGTTCATTCTGTCAGGCCTGATGGCCTTCGCCTATTTTCTGCGTCATGCGCCGCAGAGCTTCTATCCCGCCCAGAACGGCGGCACATCTGCCATCCTCTTCTGCTTCATCTTCCTGTTTCTCGCCAGCGCCGGCGGTGGCCCGCTGAGTGTCGACGCGCTGACCAAGCGCAGGCAGGACATCGCCGCCTGACTAAGCAGGTTCGAGGCGGCAAACCGCCTCGAACCTCCCCAAACCTAAAGCTTGACCCAGGCGCCATTGCGCTTCGAGGACGCGACGCAAGCCTCGACGAAAGCCACACCTTTCACACCGTCATCGACGGTCGGATAGATCACGGCAGGATCGATGGCCACGCCCTTCTTGCGGGCGTTGATGGCACGCGCAGCCTCGGTATAGATCGTCGCGAAAGCTTCCAGATAGCCTTCCGGATGGCCCGAGGGTATGCGCGAGACGCGCGCCGCTGCGGCACCCGAGCCGGCACCGTTGCGGGTGATCAGCCGCTTCGGCTCGCCAAATGGCGTGTACCACAGATAGTTCGGATCGGCCTGCGTCCACTCGATGCCGCCCTTGGTGCCGTAAACGCGGAGCTTTAGGCCATTCTCATGGCCCGGCGCCACCTGGCTGCACCAAAGCATGCCCTTTGCCGGTTTTTCCTTGCCCTTCGCCTTGAAGCGCAGCAGCACATGGCCGTTGTCGTCGAGGCGACGTCCTTCAACAAAGCTGTCGAGATCCGCGGCAAGGCTGTCCAGCTCGAGGCCGGTCACGAAGGAAGCGAGATTATAGGCATGCGTGCCGATATCGCCGGTGGAGCCGCCGACGCCCGACTGGGCCGGGTCGGTACGCCAGGCCGCCTGCTTCTGGCCGGACTGCTCGATATTTTCCGTCAGCCAATCCTGCGGATATTCCGCCTGCACGATGCGGATATCACCAAGCTCGCCGTTGGCGATCATCTCACGCGCCTGGCGGATCATCGGGTAGCCGGTGTAATTATGCGTGAGGATGAAGAGCGCACCGCTTTCATCGGCCACCTTCTTGAGCTTCTTGGCGTCGGCAAGATTGGAGGTCAGCGGCTTGTCGCAGATGACATGGATGCCGCGCCGCAGGAATTCCTTGGCGGCGTCATAATGGACATGGTTCGGCGTGACGATCGAGACAGCTTCGATGCCATTCTTCAGCTTGGCTTCGCGGATCGCCATGTCGCGGTAGCTGGAATAGGTGCGCGAGGGATCGAGACCGAGATCGCGGCCGGATGCCACGGCCTTTTCCGGCGAAGACGAGAGCGCGCCGGCGACGAGATCGAACTGGTCGTCAATGCGCGCGGCGATGCGATGCACCGCGCCGATGAATGCGCCGGCGCCGCCGCCCACCATGCCGAGCCGAATGCGCGGCTCCCGCGTCTGTTCCGATGATCCTTCGATTGCCATTTTGTCCTCCTGAATGAATGGAATTGTACTTCCCTTCTACCCTGCGGGGAGAAGGTGGCCCGAAGGGTCGGATGAGGGGGAACTCAGCAGACACTGCCTTTCGCTTGTCGCTCAAGGCACTCGTCGCGACGCTCCTCGTCCCCCCTCATCTGTCCTTCGGACATCTTCTCCCCGTTGGGGAGAAGAGAAATTACGACAGCCCCAGCATGCGCCGGTTCGCCGCCTGGTCCGTGCCGCTGCCGGCGAAGTCGTCAAAGGCCTTTTCCGTGACGCGGATGATATGCGCCTTGACGAATTCGGAGCCTTCGCGGGCGCCGTCTTCGGGATGCTTCAGCGCACATTCCCATTCGACCACGGCCCAGCCATCGAAATTATTGGCGGTCATCTTCGAGAAGACGGCCCCGAAATCCACCTGGCCATCACCCAGCGAACGGAAGCGGCCGGCACGCTCGACCCAACCCTGATAGCCGCCATAGACACCCTGACGCCCGGTCGGATTGAACTCCGCATCCTTGACGTGGAACATCTTGATGCGGTCCTTGTAGATGTCGATGTTCTCGAGATAGTCGAGGCACTGCAGGACGTAGTGCGAGGGATCGTAGAGCATGTTGGCGCGCGGATGGTTCTTTACGCGCTCCAGGAACATCTCGAAGGTGATGCCATCATGCAGGTCTTCGCCCGGATGGATCTCGTAGCAAACGTCGACGCCGTTTTCGTCGGCATGGTTGAGGATCGGAGTCCAGCGGCGGGCAAGCTCTTCGAAGGCGGTCTCGACAAGGCCGGCCGGCCGCTGCGGCCAAGGATAGATGAAGGGCCAGGCGAGCGCGCCGGAGAAGGTTGCATGGGCCTTGATGCCGAGATGCTTCGACGCCGTCAGCGCCATCTTCACCTGTTCGACCGCCCATTCCTGCCGAGCCTTCGGATTGCCTCGTACTTCAGGAGCGGCAAAACCGTCAAAGGCTTCGTCATAGGCCGGATGGACGGCGACGAGCTGGCCCTGGAGGTGAGTGGAAAGCTCGGTGACCTCGACGCCGTTGGCGCGGGCGACACCGGCAAATTCATCGCAATAATCCTTGGAGGAGGCTGCCTTCTTCAGGTCGATGAGCTGGCTTGCCCAGGTCGGAACCTGTACGCCGATGTAACCGGCATCGGCAGCCCATTTCGTGATCGAATCCCACGAGTTGAAAGGTGCGGCATCGCCGGCGAACTGGCCGAGAAACAGGCCTGGTCCCTTGATCGTCTTCATATGTATTTCCTCCCTGATCGCGTTCTGTAAACGTTTCCGATGCCTTTCGGACCCATATCCGAGGCGGCTGAGGTGCCGTAGCCTCCAAAAACTATAGGGTCGTCGGGCTGAAAGTCGAATGCCCTGCGACCTAATCACGGCACGCCGCAGACGGCAAGAGGTACGTGCCGCAAAATTTCCATCCACCGCAAAACGGGGCTGACGGAACACTTAAAAAACGCCCGCCGAAACCGGCGGGCGCCCTTGAAGATGAACCGAGGAACCGATCAGAACGGTGAATCGGGGAAGTAGAAGTCCTTGGCGTTGTCCTTGGTGACGAGCGTCGCATCCAGGATATAGTTGCCGCGAACCGGAACCTGATCGTAGAAATTGGCAGCCGTCAGTTCCATGGCGGTGCCGACCATTGCCGGCGGATAGAGCACGTCGACCGGGATCAGCTTGTCGCCGTCCATGACCTTCTTGATCATGTCCTTCGAGCCTGCGCCGGCGATGATATACTTGATATCGGTGCGCTTGGCCTGCTCGATTGCCTGCAGAACGCCGACGGCCATGTCGTCATCCTGACACCAGACGACGTCGATCTTCGGGAACTTGGTAAGGTAGTCCTGCATGACCTTGAAGGCGTCGTCGCGGTTCCAGTTGCCGTACTGGCGGTCGAGAACCTTGACGTTCGAGCCGGCAATGCCCTTGTCGAAGCCGTCCTGGCGCTGCTGGTCGATCGGGATCGGCAGGCCGCGGATGACGACGACCTGGGCATCCGGCGTATTGGCCTTGATGTATTCCCCCGCGACCTGGCCGAGCGCCGGATTGTTGCCGGCGACATAGAGGTCACGGACGGAATTGTCGTTGTTGCTCGGCGCACGGTCGACGAGCGCCACGAACTTGCCCTTGTCCTTGACTTCCTTGATGGCGTTGACGAGCGGATCCGGATCCGACGGCAGGATCACGAGTGCGTCGATGCCCTGCGTCTCAAGATCCTGTACAGCGTTTGCCTGGCTGGCGGCATCAGGCGAAGTCTTGACGATGACGTTGAGGCCAGGATGCTCCGCCATCAAGAGCTTGGCGACGCGCTCGGCATGGAAGACCACGCCCGAGGTCCAGCCGTGGTCGGCGGCCGGAATGGAAACGCCGATCGTCACCTTCTTGTCCTCGGCATGGACCGTGCCGGCCAGAGCCGCCATCACGACAGCCAAGCCTATGAGTCTCTTTCGCATATTTCTTCCTCCCAGATAGAGACAGGGCCTTGTCACCAAGAACCGGGCGCCCCCTGACCCGGCTATTTGCTATTTGCGAGCAAGTGAGCGCTGAACCAGCATGGCGATGATGATGATCGCGCCCTGGATGGCGTTCAGCAGATACTCGCTGATGAAATTGGAAAGCAGCATGATGTTGCCGACGAGCTCAAGGATGAAGGCGCCACAGATCGTGCCCCATACCCTGCCCGCTCCGCCCTTCAGCGCCGTACCGCCGACGACGACGGCGGTGATCGCCTGCAATTCCCAGAGACTGCCCGTCGTCGCCGACGTCGAACCAAGCCGCGGCACATAGAGAAGCACGGCAATCGCCACGCACAGACCCTGAATGACGAAGGCGACGGTGCGCACGCGATTGACCGCCACGCCGGAATAGCGCGCAACATCGCGATTGGAACCGACGGCGATGACGTGCCGCCCATAGCGGGTGCGGTAGAGAATGAAGGCCGCAATGCCGGTGACGACAAGAATGACCACGATCGGCACCGGCACACCGAACACCGAGCCATAATAGGCGGGCTTGTAGAGCGCCTGCAGATTGGCCGGCCGCAAGGTGATCGCACCGCCCTGCGACAGCCAGGTCGTCAAGCCGCGATAGACACCCATGGTGCCGAGCGTCGCAATGAAAGGCTCGATCTTGCCCACGGTCGTTATCAGGCCATTGGCCAGGCCGCAGAGCACACCCGCAACGACTGAAAACAATATGGCCGCCGCCAGCATCAGGGCGGGATCGGCGATAACACCCGAATTCATCAGGAGGATCATCAGGCTCGCAACGAAGGCAACCATTGCGCCGACAGACAGATCGAGATCGCCGGCCGAGATGACGAAGGTGGCACCAACCGCGATGATGGCGATGAAGGCGCATCTCGTCGCAACATTGGTGAGATTGGTAAGGCCGATGAAGTTCGGATTGACCAGCGCGCCCACGATCAGAAGCAGCACCAGTGCTGCAAAAGGCGCCACGGCCCTAAGATCGACATCCCGCCAGGAGCGCCCCCGCCGGCCTGTCTTGCCGCTGCTGTCTTCACCCACGCTCATAACCAAAACCAACCTCCCGTCCCATAATTGCTGGGAATTCGCCTTGCTCCGCCGCCCTTCAGGCAGCCGTCTTTTTCTTCAGGCCCGCCGCATAACGCATGATTTCCTGCTCGGTAATCTCTTCGCCTTCGAGCACGCCGACGATCCGGCCCTCGCGCATCACGGCAACCCGTGTGCAAAGCCCGATGACCTCGGGCATTTCCGAAGAGATGACGATGATCGAATGACCGTCGCGCGCCAGCGCGGAAATGAAATGATAGATCTGCTGCTTCGTACCCACATCGATGCCGCGCGTCGGCTCGTCGATGATGATGATCTGCGGCTCGGTCTCCATGATCTTCGCCAGAAGCAGCTTCTGCTGGTTGCCGCCGGACATGCGACCGGCAACGATATTGCCGTCACGTACGCGTATATCGAAACGGCGGCGCGCCCTCGCCAGCGCATCGGCTTCGCTTGAGGCGCTCAGATAGCCGAACTTGCCATGCCGGTCGAGCGACTGCAGGGTTAGATTGACGATCATGCCGGAATTCAGAAGCAGACCCTTCGACTTGCGGTCCTTCGTCATATAGGCAAGCCCGGCATCGATGGCTGCATGCACATCATGCGGCGGCACCGTTTGGCCGTTGGCGACGACCTCGCCGGCGGCACGCGAGCGCAGACCGACGATCGCTTCCATCAGCTCGGTACGCCCAGAGCCGATCATGCCGGAAAAACCCAGGATCTCGCCTTTTCGCAGCTCGAAGCTCGCATCGTGGACGTAGCCGGTCGAGACCGAGGCGACGCTGAGCACCACCCTCTCGTCGACATCGGGCTCGTTCTTGGCCGGATAGAGGCTCGAAAGCTCGCGCCCGACCATTAGCTGGGCGATCGATTCACCATCGAGCAGCGAAGTCGGTGATGTCTTCACCCATTGGCCGTCGCGCAAGACCGTGACGCGATCCGTCAGTTCCATGACCTCATCAAGCTTGTGGGAGACGAAAACGAAGCTCGTTCCCTGGTCGCGCAACTTGCGCACCTGCTTGAACAGGAAATTGGTCTCCTCGCGCGAGAGAACCGCGGTCGGCTCGTCCATGAAGACGATCCTCGCATCGCGACTGATCGCCTTCGCGATCTCCACCATCTGCTTGTCGGCGATGGAGAGTGTGCTGATGATGGCATTCTCGTCGACATGCGAGCCGAGAAGGTCGAGGACGCGCCGCGTTTCCGCGCGCATATGCTTGCGATCGAGCACACCGAAGCGCGTGACTTCGCGGCCGAGAAACAGGCTCTCGGTAACGCTCAAATGTTCCGCAAGATTGAATTCCTGATGGATGATGACGATGCCGAGCGCCTCGGCGGCGCCGTTCGGCGGCAGCTTGACGGGCTTGCCATCTAAGAGGATTTCGCCTGAGGTCGGCTGCTCGAAACCAGAGAGAACTTTTACCAGCGTCGACTTGCCGGCACCGTTTTCACCCATCAGCGCATGGATTTCGCCGGCCCGAAGATCGAAGTTGACGCTGAACAGCACCTGCACGCCGTTAAAGGACTTGGAAATCCCTCTCGCAGACAGCACGACCGCACCGTCGACGGCTTCCGAACTCATTGAATCCTCCCTGCGGTCCCACCCGCTTTCCATGCTGTGTAAACCTTTACATAACCTGTGTAAAGGTTTACATCATTGGATATCGCATAAATTTTCGCGGTCACCTTTGACCTCCACCGAAGTCTGTGTAGTCTCCAGTCCCAGACGAGACCCAAGGCAGAGCGCAGTGTCGAATTCCACGCCCGCAACTATCGAAGACGTCGCCCGAATTGCCAATGTTTCGATAGCAACGGTTTCGCGGGCCATCCATACTCCGGAGAAAGTCGCCAATTCGACGCGGCTGAAAGTCAATCAGGCTATCGCCGTTACCGGTTATACTACCAATGCCATGGCGCGCAGCCTAAGACTCGGCCGCTCGAACATGATTCTCGTCGTGGCGCCCGATATCGGCGATCCTAATTTCTCGAATATTCTGATCGGTCTGGAAAACGAGGCTCGTTCGCACGGCTATGGCATCCTGATCGGCCACACGCAGAACGATGCCCAGCGCGGCCTGGAATATCTGAAGTTCCTGAACTCCAACCAGGCGGCGGGATTGATCCTCTTCACCGGCATCCTGCCCTTCGGACATCAGACGATGACGGCGCGGTTGCCGCCGAGCGTCGGTGTCTTCGAACCGGTCTTCAACGGTGGCATCCCTTATGTCGGCGTCGACGATATCGCCGGCGCTCGCAAGGCCGTGGACCTGCTGATTGCCGAGGGCCATCGCAAGATCGCCTTCATCGGCGATTCTCGCACCCGCCTCGCCTACAGCCGCCGGCGCATGGGCTACGAGGCCGGACTGGATGCGGCCGGCATCGCACAGGACCTGCGCATCGTGCTGGAAGGCGACGGCACCATCGAGAGCGGGCGGCTCTCCGTCGAGCAGCTCTTCATGCGGGACACGCTGCCGACAGCCTTCATGTGCGTCAATGACCAGACCGCGATCGGCGTGATGATCGGCCTCAAAACACGCGGCTACGATATTCCCGAGGATTTCTCGGTGACCGGCTTCGACGACGTGCCGCAAGCCGTCTTCATGACGCCGTCGCTGACCACGATCCGGCAGCCGCGCACCGCCATCGGCAAGCATGCGATGGCGCTTCTGCTGGAACTGCTTTCGGATGGCGAGCCGGCGGAGACGGAGATCCTGCTGCGGCCGGATTTGATCGTGCGAAACTCGGTCGGGGCTCCGCCGCGCAGTCGACGCTAGGCAGACGCAACGATGCCGCTCGGCAGAATCACCCTCTATGTCCGCGATGTCGAAGCAACGATCAGCTTTTACGAGAAGCATTTCGGGTTCAAGCCACTCCGTCTGGAGGGCGATCGGATTGTTGAGCTGCTCGCGCAGGATGGCGGCGCCAATCTGATGATCCATCCGGCGGGTAAGGCGCAGAAAATGGGCCAGGTGCTGGTCAAGCTGGTCTTCGACGTCGAGCATGTCGAAGCTTTCCGCGCAAAGTGTGCTGAAGAGGGGCTGGAGTTCGGCCCCTTGCATCAGGCCGACGACTATGTTTTCGCCAATGCCAAGGACCCCTCAGGGAATCCCATAGCCATTTCCAGCCGCGCCTTCAGGCTGAAATCGGGAGGCAATGAAACACCGCCCCCCGAAGCTGTCGATCAAACGTAACGGTTGACGATGTTTTCCAGCAGTTCCTGCTTGCCGGACTTCGGCTGCGGGTTGACGTCCTTGGTCTCGACCCACTGGGCGATCTGGTCGAGCGAATATTCGCCGCGCAGCAGCTTCTGGCCCTCGGCCGAATCCCAGCCGGCATAACGGTCGGCGAGCGGCTTGGAGAGCGCCTTGTCCTCGATCATCTTCGCAGCAGCCTTCAGGCCGCGAGCGCAGCAATCCATGCCGCCGATGTGGCCAATGAGCAGATCTTCCGGATCGAGCGACTGACGGCGCAGCTTGGCGTCGAAGTTCGTGCCGCCGGTCTTGAAGCCGCCGCCTGCCAGAACCTGGTAATAGGCCAGCGTCATTTCCGGAACGTTGTTCGGGAACTGGTCGGTATCCCAACCGGACTGATAATCGTTGCGGTTCATGTCGATCGAACCGAAGATGCCGAGCGCATTGGCAAGCGCCAGCTCATGCTCGAAGGAATGGCCGGCGAGGATCGCATGGCCCTGCTCGATATTGACCTTCACTTCGTTTTCCAGGCCGTACTTCTTGAGGAAGCCGTAGACCGTGGCGACGTCGTAGTCATACTGATGCTTGGTCGGCTCCTGCGGCTTCGGCTCGATGAGGATCGTGCCCTTGTAGCCGATCTTGTGCTTGTATTCGACGACGAGATTGAGGAAGCGGCCCATCTGGTCCAGTTCCCGCTTCAGGTCTGTGTTGAGCAGCGTCTCATAGCCCTCGCGGCCGCCCCAGAGAACGTAGTTTTCGCCGCCGAGCTTGTGCGTGGCGTCCATGCAGGTCTTCACGGTCGCAGCCGAGAAGGCGAAGACATCCGGATCCGGATTGGTCGCAGCGCCCGACATGAAGCGGCGGTTGGAGAAGAGGTTTGCCGTGCCCCAGAGCAGCTTTACGCCGGTATCGGCCTGCTTCTTGGCGAAGTAGTCGACGATCTCGTTGAGGTTCTTGGTGTTCTCGGCGAAATTCTTGCCTTCCGGACGCACGTCGGCATCGTGGAAGCAGTAATAGGGAGCGCCGAGCAGCGTGAAGAATTCGAAAGCGACATCGGCCTTCAGCTTGGCGGCTTCCATCGTCTCGTTGAACCAGGGGCGCAGGAAGGTCTGGCCGCCGAAGGGATCGCCGCCCGGCCAGGTGAAGGTGTGCCAGTAGGCGACGGCGAAACGCAGATGGTCTTCCATGCGCTTGCCGGCAACGACTTCATCCTTGTTGTAATAGCGGAAGGCCAGCGGATTGGTGCTGTCCGGGCCTTCGTATTTTACCTTGCTGATGTCACCAAAAAATCCGGTGCTCATGTCTCATCTCCTTGGGTTTGGTGTTTCGATATTGTTTTGTCACTTTGATGCCCCTCATCCGACCCTTCGGGCCACCTTCTCCCCGAGGGGAGAAGGTATGGATGACCGCGGTAAGCTCCGTCGTCCCCTCTCCCCTCGGGGAGAGGGCTAGGGTGAGGGGGTGACCTCAAACCATGCTCAGCGGCTTGATTGCGGGATAAACCGCCCGATAGCGCTTGTAGGCATCCGCATAAGCATCCGTCAGCGACGCAACCGGATCAATCGTGCCGGCCGTCTGCGGCGGGGTGCAGACTGCAACCGGGTCGGAGCCGGTCGCGGCAATCAGGCCGAGGCGTGCGGCGCCGAAGGCCGCGCCGAAATCGCCGTCCGCCGGCAGGTCGACCGGTACGCCGAGCGCAGTGGCGATCGAAGCCAGCCAGTAGCGCGAACGCGAGCCGCCGCCGATGGCGGTCACGCGCGCAATGTCGGTGCCGGCCGAACGCAGCGCTTCCAGGTTGTCGCGGATGGCGAAGGACACGCCTTCGAGCACGGCTTGCGTCAGCACGGCGCGGCCGCTCTCATGGCCGAGACCGATGAAGGCGCCGCGGACGGTAGCGTCGTTGTGCGGCGTGCGCTCGCCCGAGAGATAGGGAAGGAAGGTGACGCTCGTCGGCGCTTTCAGCGTCTCACCAAGCTCGCTGGTGAGTTCGGCGGCAGACTTGCCCGTCACATGCGAATGCCAGTTCAGTGCATCGGTTGCCGAGAGGATGACGCCCATCTGGTGCCAGGTATTCGGCAGCGCGTGGCAGAAAGCATGCACGGCGCTTTCCGGCTTCGGCAGATAGGAGCCGTTGGCCGCAAAGAGAACGCCAGACGTCCCGAGCGAAACGAAGGCGGCACCGTGGCTCACCGTGCCCATGCCGCAGGCCGAGGCCGCATTGTCCCCTGCCCCGCCGGCGACGACGGCATCGCCAGCAATGCCCCATTTCGAGGCCAGCTCGCCACGCAGCTTGCCGGCGACCTCAGTGCCCTCGACCAGAGCCGGCATCTGCTTCTCGTCGAGATTGGTTGCCGCCAGCAGCTCGGAAGACCATTTGCGCTTGCCGGTATCGAGCCAGGAGGTGCCGGCGGAATCGGACATTTCAGACATGTGCTCGCCGGTCAGCCACAGGCGCAGATAGTCCTTCGGCAGCAGCACCCAACGCACTCTCGCGAAGATCTCCGGCTCGTGCTTGGCGACCCAGGCGAGCTTCGGTGCTGTAAAGCCGGGGAAGACGATATTGCCGGTCAGCGCGCGGAATCGTGGATCGGCGTCGAGGGCGGCGGCCTCCTGGTAGCTACGGGTATCGTTCCAGAGGATGCAGGGCCGCAGCACCTTGTCATCGGCATCGAGCAGCGTCGCGCCATGCATCTGACCGGAAAGGCCGATGCCGCGCACAGCCGCCAGCTCCTTCGGATGCGCAGCCTTCAGCCCGGCAACAGCCTCCTCGGTCGCGCGGATCCAATGCGCCGGATCCTGCTCCGACCAGCCTGGATGCGGGCGCGACACGTCAAGCCCGCCATTGGCGGAGCCGATGATCTTCTGATTGCCGTCGATCAGCATCGCTTTGACGCCGGAGGTTCCGAGATCGAGACCCAAATACATCAGATATTACTCCCTATGCTCTGCCGCGTTCGAATGCTCAGGGCAGATTATCCTTCAAGAAAATGTCGAGACGTATGCGCTCCTGATCGGCAATGACGGCCTGGCCGTCAGCCGTCGCCTTCATGACGCGGATGGCGCTGCGGACTTCATGGCCGGCATCCTGATTGAGGACGGCATCGATAGTGCCATCCAGCAATGCCGCCCGCGTATGCTGCGTCAGCTCGTGCACGACCACCGTCAGCTCACGCTCGGGCCGCACGGCCTTCAAGGCCGCAATCAGACCACGGTTGCCGGCGCCGAGGCTGTAGATGCCGATGATATTCTTATTTGCGGAGAGCGCCTTTGAAACGAGCGATCGGGCCTGTTCGGGATCATCACGTCCTTCCAGCACAGGCAGCAGCCGCAGGTTGGGAAACTCTTCTGCCATCACGGCAGAAAAACCCTGTAGGCGCTCGCGATGGTCGCGCACCAGCATCGAGCCGGCAAGAACGGTAAGATCGCCTTCACGACCGCTCAGGAAGCGCCCGAGCAGCCGCGCGGCGGTCCGTCCGGCGGCGATATTGTCGATGCCCGCATAGTGATGGCGGGCGGAATCGGTGAGATCCGAGACCAGCGTAATGACGGGAATACGCTCCGATACGAGACGGTCGACGGCGACCCGCACTGCCGGCGCATCGGTCGCCACAAGAGCGACGCCGGCGATATCCTCCCCCTGCAAGGCGTCCAGTGCGGTAACCAGCGCCGGCACATCGAACGGCGGCACCTCGACGATGCGGATATCGGTGCGCTCTATGCTGGCCCGCAAGGTCGCCTGATGTACCTCAAATCGCAGCCCGTGCATGAAGGAATTGTCCCCCGTCGGCACGATGAAAACGAGAGGATAGACACGGCTCTTCGCCAGGTTGGCAGCAGCGACATCGCGGATATAGCCGATTTGCCGGATAGCGGCTTCCACCTTCTCCCGCGTCACCAGCCGCACGCCCGGCCGCTGGTTGAGGACTCGGTCCACCGTGGCGAGGCTGACGCCCGCAGCGGCGGCGATGTCATGCACGGTCGGTCTCATGGGTTCCTCCTGCGGAAACCCTTACTGCGATTTTTGATGTACGTAAATCAAAAATTTCGGGCCGGTGAATTTTTCCAAACGACCCCCCAACAAAAAATGGCCCCTCGCGAGGAAGGGCCATGCCTTGGGAGCATTATCAAGAGCCGGATTAGTGGCCTCCGCCACCACCGCCGCCGCCCGCCGCATTCGGCTTGCTGAGCATCAGAACGCCGAGGATCATCGCGAGAAACAGCACGGTCAGCATCAGGAAAATATCCCCAAAGGACATCACGACCGCCTGCCGCGTCGCCATATTGACCATTTGCTTCAGGGCGGCCTGATCACCGTCCAAGCCCGCTGCATTGAAGCTGGCGGCCATGTTGTTCAATTGGGTAACGGCGGCATGGCTGCCCCAATGAACATGGTCGCGAAGGTTGAAATAATGCTGGTCCTGCCTGTTCGTCAAAAGCGTGTTGATGATCGCAAGACCGACGGCACCGCCAAGATTACGCGTGAGATTGAACAGGCCGGACGCGCCGCGCATACGGGCGGGCGGCATGGTTCCGAGGGCGATATTGTTGATCGGCACCATGCAGAGCATCAAACCGAAACCGCGCAGGATCTGCGGGATGAGCAACTCCCAGAAATCCCAGTCCACCGTCAGGTGCATCATGATGTAGGTACCGGCCGAGAAGCTGGTGAAGCCGATGATCATAAGGATGCGCAGATCGACCTTGCTCGACAGGAAGCCGGCCAGCGGCGCCGTGAAGAACATGGTGAGGCCGGAGACGAACATCGTCTCACCGATCTGCAGCGAATCGTAGCCGCGAATGCGCGCGAGATAGAGCGGATAGATATAGGTCAGGCCGTAGAGACCGATGCCCATGACGAAGGAGAATATCGACCCGAAGGAGAAGTTCTTGTTCGTAAAGGCCCTCAGATCGACGACGGGAAAATCGACCGTAAAGGCGCGATAGAAGAAAATCACTGCACCGATAGCGGACGCGATGGCACCCGCAACGATGTAATTGTCGTTGAACCAATCATTCGTATTGCCTTCCTCAAGCACATATTCGAGCGCGCCGAGGAAAATACCCATCGAAATCAGGCCCCACCAGTCGAACTTCTTGAAAAGCGAAAGCTCGGGCTTGTCGAAGTCGATAAAATTCCAGGTGACGATGGCAACAATGATACCGGGCGGAATATTGACCAGGAACAGCCAGTGCCAGGAGAAGGCATTGGACAGATAGCCGCCGACGGTCGGGCCGATGGTCGGCGCAAGCGTCGCGATCAGGCCGATGATCGGCGAGACGACGTTGCGCTTGGACGGCGGAAAGATGGTGAATGCCGCCGCAAAGACCGAGGGGATCATGCCGCCGCCGATGAAGCCCTGCAGGGCGCGGTAGATGATCATCTGATCGATATTGGTGGCGGTCGCGGCAAGTGCGCTCGATATGGTGAAGCCGGCCGCTGAGATCGCGAAGAGATAGCGCGTGGAAATGATACGCGCGAGCGTTCCCGATAGCGGGATCATGATGACTTCGGCGATCAGATAGGCCGTCTGCACCCAGCCGATTTCATCCGAGCCGGCACTGAGGCCGGCCTGGATTTCGCTGAGGGAGGCGGAGACGATCTGAATGTCGAGGATCGACATGAACATGCCGAGCACCATCGCCAGAAAGGCGATGAGCTTTCTCGGTTCGATATGGTCAGCCGCAGGCGCGGCTGGGCCGGCCGCGCGTGGGGGCGACCCGGCTGTAGTGCTGGCGGACGACATGGCGCGTCTCTCCCGAGCTCGATCGTTTACTTGTCCGGCGCCGTGCGGGTATCGACGTCGACGACGACGCTGAGGCCTGCGCGCAGACGGCCGGTATTGAGCGCATCCTGCGGCAATGCGATACGGACAGGCACGCGCTGAATGATCTTGGTGAAGTTACCCGTCGCGTTTTCCGGCGGCAGCAGCGAGAAGACCGAACCGGAAGCCGGCGAGATCGATTCTACGGTGCCGACGATCGGATGATCGCTGAAAGCATCGACGTGAACATTGACCTTGGAGCCGGGAACCAGATGCTGGATCTGCGTTTCCTTGAAATTCGCGTCGATATAAAGCTGCTTGGTCGGTACGATCGCCATCAGCTTCTGTCCGGGGGAGACGAGATCGCCTTCCTGCACCGAGCGATTGCCGACGATGCCGTCATACGGAGCCTTCAGCACGGTAAAGGACAGGTCGCGGGCAGCCTTGTCGCGCGCGGCTTCGAGACCCTTGATCGTGCTTTCGGCCTGGCGGCGCTGGGCCTGCAGCAGGTTGATGTTGGCCTGCGCGGATGCAATGGCGGCGTCGCCGCCGACCAGATTGGCCTTGGCCTGATCCAGCGCGATATTGGCGCTGTCCAAAGCGGCCGTGGTGCCGACCGACTTCGACTGCAGTTCAGCAGCGCGCGTCTGGGTGATCTGGGCGCCGCGGACCGTGGCTTCCAGGGCAACCTTCTGCGCCTGCGACTGGGCAAGGGCCGCCTGGCCGGCAGCGATCTGTGCATCGATGGTATGGAGTGAAAGCTGCTCGGTATCGAGCGAGGCCTGAGCCTGGCCGAGCGCAAGCTTGTAGTCGCCGTCGTCGAGCGTTGCGAGCACATCGCCGGCCTTGACCTGCTGGTTGGCCACGACATTCACCTTGGCGACATAGCCCGTTACCTTCGGCGAGATTGTGGCGATGTCGCCGCCGATATAGGCGTCATCGGTGGAGACCATGAAGCGGCCGTTCGTCCACCAGTCATAGCCATACCAGCCACCGGCTGCGAGAGCCGCGACGATGATGACCGGAAAAACCAGGCTGCGCCGCTTCTTCTCCGATGGCGGTGGGGCCGCGGGGGCCGGAGCAGCAGGCGCAGCCTGGGCGGGAGCAGGGTTGCTGCGCGTTTCGGCCGCTGGAGCCTCGGCAGGCGCACCGGTTTCCCGGGCTTCTACTTCTGCATCAGCGGGCTCGTTCACGATGCGCGCTACATTGTTTCCATGACTTGACGACATTTCCCTACCACCGAAAATCTGGCAAAATAATCGAACCGAACGGTTCGGTTCAATTGACATAGAGCCTTTCTCACGCCATATCAAGAGATATCGAACTGAGCGGTTCGATTTATTTCGCGAATCTGTTTAAGATTCAGAAAAAGTGATCGAGTATCGCGTAAAGGAGACAGTGAAAGAGCCGATGAAACACGAATCCCAAAATGCCGCTGTGCTGAACGCACCCGCGCCGGGCTCCGGTGGACGCTGGGCAGCCGGCGAGGACCCTGCCAAGCGTCATCAGATTCTCGAAGGCGCCAAGCGTGTCTTTATGAAAATGGGCTTCGATGCGGCGAGCATGAACGATGTGACCCGCGAGGCGGGCGTTTCCAAGGGCACCCTCTACGTCTATTTCGCCAACAAGGAAGATCTGTTCGCCGCCATGATGGAGAGCGAGCGCACCCATTTCGTCAATCTTGTTCGCAATGCCCTTTCAGACGAAGCGGATGTCACGACCTCACTGTATGATTTCGGCATCGTCTTCGTCACGCACGTTACCTCGGACAAGACCATCAGCGCCATGCGTACGGTCATCGGCGTGCGCGAACGCATGCCCTCGCTCTGTCAACGCTTCTTCACCGGCCCCGAAAATCTGCGCACGGTGCTGCGCGGCTTCCTCGAGCGGCAGGTTGCCGCCGGCCATCTCAAGATCGACGATTTCGACATGGCTGCCCGCCACTTCCTGGAAATGGCCAGCGGCGGCTATTTCAAGCTGCGGCTCTTCGGCGACATGGAGCAGCCGCCGTCGAAGGAAGAGATCGATTATGTCGTGCGCGGCGCCGTCCGCGTCTTCCTGGCGGGCTACGGTCCGGATCGCAAGGATTAGAGCAATTCCAGGGAAAGTGCGCAGCGGTTTTCCGTCCGGAATTGCGTGAATAAAGCGGTTCGGAGATTCGGTGAAAAACCGAACCGCTCCAGGATGAACGGGCCTCTCCTGCTGGCCGCGAGCGTATAGTCATTCAACTCCGCAATGGCGATCAAGCATCGCCACCGACGGGAGCTTATGACTGGTCCGGCAACCAGGGGAGTTGAAAATGAGCGCGATCGGCAGAGCGATATGGTTTATCGAAAGCCATTTTAAATCCGACATCTCGCTCGACGAGATCGCCGAGACGGCCGGGCTGTCGCGCTTTCATCTCTCGCGCGTCTTCGGCATGACAACGGGTCACTCGATCAGCAGCTATATCCGGAGCCGCCGCCTCAGCGAAGCGGCTCTCGCACTGACCGACGGCTCCTCTTCCATTCTCCAGGTTGCCCTCGATGCCGGCTACGGCTCGCACGAGGCTTTCACCCGTGCCTTCCGCGAGCAGTTCGGCATGACGCCGGAAAGCCTGCGCAAACAAGGACACGTTCGCAACCTCGCTCTACAGGAACCGATCAGAATGGACGACACCCGCCTTCCCAAGCTCGAGGCACCGCGCTTCGAGACCCATCCCGCAATGCTGCTTGCCGGCCTTGCGGAAACCTATGCCTACGAGGCGACAGAGGCCATCCCCTCGCTTTGGCAGAAGTTCAATCAGCATTTCGGCCATATTCCCGGCCAGGTCGGCAATGTCGCCTATGGCGTCTGCACCCAGGCGGAAGAAGGCAGCGAAGGCTTCCGCTATATGTCTGCCGTCGAAGTTTCCGCTGCGGACGGCCTGCAGGAAGATTTCATAACGACGAGACTTCCGCAGCAGCGCTACGCGATCTTCACGCATCGCGGCCATATCTCCGGCATTTCCGCCACGGTGCATCAGATCTTCGGCGAATGGCTGCCGCAATCGGGTCAACAGCATGCCGGCACGCCCGACATGATGGAGCGCTATGATGACCGCTTCGACCCGCGCACCGGCATGGGTGTGACCGAAATCTGGATACCCCTGAAAGCCTGAAAACCAAGCCGGGGAACAAAGCCCTGGAAACAAGGCCGCCGCCACGAAATGGGCGGCGGCGCTTGTACGGACGATTGCGCTCCTTACATTACGGCCATTCTGGAGCGGCCGTGCTGGGGGTCAGCATCGGCGAATGCTGATCAAAGGGGGACATTCAATGGATATCATGGGGCTGATACAGGACCCGGGAGCGTGGGTGGCGCTCGTCACGCTTGTCGTCATGGAGGTGGTCCTCGGCATCGACAACCTGATCTTCATCTCGATCCTCACCAACAAGCTGCCGCCGGAACATCGAGACAGAGCCCGCAAGATCGGCATCGGCCTCGCCCTTATCATGCGCCTTGCGCTGCTCGGAACCGTCGCCTGGATCGTCCAGCTTACCCAGCCCGTCTTCGAAATCTTCGGCCAGGGCTTCTCCTGGAAGGACATGATCCTCATCGGCGGCGGCCTCTTCCTCGTCTGGAAAGCGACGAAGGAGATCCATCACAACGTCGATCCGCAGGAGCAGGGCGAGGATTTCATCGCTAAATCAACCACGACCTTCGCCGCGGCGATCGGCCAGATCCTGCTGCTCGACCTGGTCTTCTCGATCGACAGCATCATCACCGCCGTCGGCATGACGCCGCACCTGGCGATCATGTTCGTCGCGGTCATCGCCGCCGTCACGGTCATGCTGGTCGCGGCAAATCCGCTCGCCAACTTCATCGAGAAGAACCCAAGCATCGTCATGCTGGCGCTCGCCTTCCTGCTGATGATCGGCACGACGCTGATCGCCGAAGGCATGGGCGTACACGTTCCCAAGGGCTACATCTACGCCGCCATGGCCTTCTCTGCCCTGGTCGAAGTGCTCAACATGATGGCGCGCAACCGTCGAAAAAAGGCATCCGGCGGTCATTGATCGAAAGAACTGCACCCGCTGCGGGTGCAGTTCCAATAGACCGATCAATCCTGGACGTGCACGTCGACCCATTCTCCGATATCGCCGCGGCCGTAAATGTCGACCTTGATCCAGACATTGCCGCGAACGATATAGTTCCCGGCATCGTCGGCGATATTGCCGCTTGCCAGCATCGCTTCCAGCTTCTGGCGATTGGAGGGCAACGAGAAGAAACTGTCGCCCTGATCGCCACGGTCACGGCGGCGATAGGCGTGATAGTTGGCGCGGTCCTGACGAATGATTTGCCAAGGCGCGGTCAGGCGCTCGCCCTTGGAATTGTAAAGGTCGTCATTGCCGATATAGGCGCGGTAGGACTCGATCAGTTTCGCTGAATTATCGCGCGTAATGGTTGATTGGGCAGCAGCGGCATCGATCATCGAGACCGTAAACAGCAAGCTCAAAATCAGTTTCTTCATGGGATCCCCGGAATGAATGATTGAAAACCTATTTTGCCACTGCCGCGAAAATTGCAAATCAAATTCGGCAAGCGTAAGACTTTTCTCCTGAAACACTTACGCAGAGTAAAGACGTTTCGTGAATTTGAAAGGCCGGCTCTTTTCGATGCAGCACAGCGTCCTCGGTGCCTCCGCCTGCTCTTGCGGCGCAGTTTCCCTTGACGTCATCCCTTGAATATGGCCTAAGGCCAGCCATACGGAAAACGCTGATAGAAGCGGCAAGACGCCCTTTTCCGGCCGGTTTCCTGATCCAGATAGACATTTTCGGCTGGACGGCGCTTGTCCCAAGCGCGGCCCGGCCTTTTATGACGGGCAAACAAAATGACCACTTCAGGCGTTCGCGTCCGCATCGCACCCTCCCCCACCGGCGAGCCGCATGTCGGTACCGCCTATATCGCGCTGTTCAACTATCTCTTCGCCAAGAAACACGGCGGCGAGTTCATCCTGCGCATTGAGGATACCGACGCGACCCGCTCCACCCCGGAATTCGAGACCAAGGTGCTTGATGCTCTGAAATGGTGCGGCCTGAAATGGTCGGAAGGCCCGGATATCGGCGGTCCCTACGGCCCCTATCGCCAGAGCGACCGCAAGGATCTCTACAAGCCCTATGTCGAGCAGATCGTCACAAACGGTCACGGCTTCCGCTGCTTCTGCACGCCCGAGCGTCTGGAAAAGATGCGCGAGGCGCAGCGCGCCGCCGGTCTGCCGCCGAAGTATGACGGCCATTGCCTGAACCTATCAGCCGAGGAAGTAACCTCACGCGTCGCGGCCGGCGAGCCGCATGTCGTACGCATGAAGATCCCGACCGAAGGTTCCTGCAAATTCCACGACGGCGTTTACGGCGATGTCGAAATCCCGTGGGATGCGGTCGACATGCAGGTTCTCCTGAAGGCCGACGGCATGCCGACTTATCACATGGCCAATGTCGTCGACGACCATCTGATGAAGATCACCCATGTCGCGCGAGGCGAGGAATGGCTCGCCTCGGTGCCGAAGCACATTCTGATCTATCAGTATCTCGGCTGGGAGCCGCCGGTGTTCATGCATCTGTCGCTGATGCGCAATGCCGACAAGTCGAAGCTGTCGAAGCGCAAGAACCCGACCTCGATCTCTTATTACACGGCGCTCGGCTATATCCCCGAGGCGCTGATGAACTTCCTCGGCCTGTTCTTCATCCAGATCGCCGAAGGCGAAGAGCTTTTGACCATGGACGAACTTGCCGAAAAGTTCGATCCGGAAAACCTGTCCAAGGCCGGTGCCATCTTCGATATTCAGAAGCTCGACTGGCTGAACGGCCGCTGGATTCGCGAAAAGCTCTCGGAAGAAGAGTTCCAGCATCGGGTTCTGACCTGGGCGATGGAAAACGATCGCCTGAAGGAAGGCCTGAAGCTCTCGCAGTCGCGCATCACCAAGCTCGGCGAGCTGCCCGACCTCACAGGCTTCCTGTTCAAGTCCGATCTCAACCTCGATCCTTCGGCCTTCGCCAAGATCAAGTCGACGCCGGAAGAACTGCTTGAGATCCTGAATACGGTGCAGCCGGATCTGGAAAAGATCCTCGAATGGAATGTCGAGACGATCGAAGCCGAGCTGCGCGCCATCGCAGACCGCATGGGCAAGAAGCTGAAGGTCATCGTCGCGCCGCTTTTCGTCGCCGTATCGGGCTCCTCGCGCTCGCTGCCGCTGTTCGATAGCATGGCGATCCTCGGCCGCTCCGTCGTTCGCCAGCGGCTGAAACTGGCCGCGCAGACCGTTGCGACCCTCGTCGGCCCGAAGAATTGAACCGGACTTTAAAACCATGAACGACAAGAACGAAGCATCCGCCCTCTCCTCCGACGCAACGGAAGTTCGCCGCCAGAAGCTGAAGCTGCTGCGCGAACAGATCGGCGACGTCTATCCGGCGCATTTCCATCGGACCATGACCAATGCCGAGCTCGCTGCGAAATACGAAGGCCTGGAGCCGGATACGGAAACCGGCGATGTCGCTACCGTTGCCGGCCGCGTCTATTCCTCGCGCAACTCCGGCATGTTCATGGATATCCATGATGCCTCCGGCAAGATCCAGATCTTCAGCCACAAGGACGTGACTTCGGAAGAGGCGCGCTCGCTGCTGCCGATGATCGATCTCGGCGACATCATCGGCGTCACCGGCGTCGTGCGCCGCACCAAGCGCGGTGAGCTGACGATCAACGCCCAGCAGATCACCATGCTGACCAAGTCGCTGCTGCCGATGCCGGAAAAATGGCACGGCCTGTCCGATATCGAGCTGCGCTACCGCAAGCGCCATCTCGACATCATGACCAACGAGGAATCGAAGCTCCGCTTCCAGCAGCGCAGCCGGATCGTCTCGGGCATCCGTCGTTTCATGGAAGATGACGGCTTCATGGAAGTCGAGACGCCGATGCTGCATTCGGTCTATGGCGGCGCCACCGCCGAGCCGTTCAAGACGCATCACAACACGCTGAAGCTCGACATGTACCTGCGCATCGCGCCGGAACTGTTCCTGAAGCGCACGCTGGTTTCGGCCCTCGCGGATAAAGTCTTCGAAATCAACCGCAACTTCCGCAACGAAGGCGTCTCCACCCGGCACAATCCAGAATTTACCATGATGGAGTGCTATTGGGCCTATGCCGACTACGAGGACATGATGGATCTTGTCGAGCGGCTGTTCTCGACGCTCGCCATGTCGATCCACGGCAGCACGGAATTCGCCTTCGGCGACAAGCAGATTTCCTTCAAGGGTCCGTTCCGCCGCGTGCCGATGCCCGATGCCGTCAAGGAAGCAACCGGTATCGATTTCCTCGCGATCAAGACCGACGAGGAAGCTCGGGACGCCTCCAAGGCCGCCGGCTTTGCCGTCGAGAAGGACGCCACCTGGGGTGAATGCCTGGCCTTCATCTTCGAGGAGAAGGTCGAGGGTACGCTGATCCAGCCGGCGCACGTCACGCATTTCCCGAAGGACATCTCGCCCTTCGCCAAGGAAGTGCCGGGCGAGCCGCGCCTCGTCGAACGTTTCGAGACCTATTGCAACGCCTGGGAACTCGGCAACGCCTTTTCGGAACTCAACGATCCGGAAGAGCAGCGCGCCCGCATGGTCGAGCAGCTCGAGCAGGCGCATGCGCGCGGCGAAAAGCAGAAGGAACTCGACGAGGAATTCCTCGACGCGATCGATCAGGGCATGCCGCCCGCAGGCGGTCTCGGCATCGGTGTGGACCGCCTCATCATGCTTTTGACCAACTCGCCGTCCATCCGCGACATCATCCTCTTCCCGGCCCGCCGCAACAAGGCCGATTGAGGCCGGTTCCGTCCCTCGAACATCAAAGGTGCGTATCATGACGGGTAAAGAGATGTCAGCCGCAGATCATAGCGAGCATCAGCGGCTGGCCGATCTTGCAGAGCTCGGCGACATCGATCTCTCGCAATATGCACCGGGAACGTTCGGTTGCCACGAGGCGATGCACACGGCATCGATCATGCTCGACATGACCGACGACCAGCTGCTGCTGCATCCCGCCATTCTGGCGAATCCGGACTTCTACCGTCTTGCCGGCGAAGTCCACGAAGCGCTCTTCGCGCTCTACCAGGCTATCGGCGAGAAACATTTGGCGGAATGAGGCATCAGCCTTTCCGCCCGATAGCGCAAACCCGTTTTTGATCAGTTGGTGACGGGCGAGCGGCGGTCGGCGGCGCCCGTCATGGTCGGGTCCAATCCCGGTGACGGGCTTTTTTCCTTCGCCCCGGCATCGGCGCCGATGAAATCGCCGTTCGCATCATAGCCCGGCTGCACATTGCCGGTCGATTTCGGTTCCGGCAGCTGCGGTTTGGCATCGTGGCCCTCCGCTTGATTTGCGGCCGCTTTCTCTTCCGCGGCGATCGCCGCCTTCATCTTATCCTTCTTGGCATCGCCGCCATTGTCTGCCGCCAGCGCGTTGTCGCAGTCGGTCAGATTCTTCAACCCGGCGATCGCCGCATCGATATCCCGCGGCAGCATGGTAATCTGCTCGCCATAAAACAGGCCGGCATTGCTCGCGCCGCCATCATAATAGCGTGCCGTCAGCGGTGCCTCGGAGCTGCCATCGACAAGCTTGTCCGGATGCGGCACGTAAACGACATCAGCCCCCAGCGCCCGGCCACGCAAGTCAGACCGCAATGTCGGCCCATTTCTGTCGAGAACCACAACCTGAACGAGATCCGGTTTCTGCTCCTGATAGACAGCCTTGGCAACCCGGAGCGCAGTCCTGACGCGCGTCAGCCCATCGGTCGGCTCGGTGCGGATATATTTGCGAACCCAGAAACGGTTATCCTTGCGGATCGTGACGAGATTGACGTCGGTGCACTGAAGCCCGTCAGGAGATGCGGAGGCAAGACCGAGCAGCCTGTCCTTGCCGACATAAAGCGCCAATACGCCGGAGCAGCCTATGAGAAAGGCCACTCCGCCGATCATGACGACAAACTTCCGGGGTATCCGGAAAATGTGCAGTAAGGCGCTCACGCCAACTGCTCCAGCATAGACCACTCCAAGCTGAGAAAAATGATCAACCCTCACGTTAGGGAATTGGCGTTTCGGAATACTTAAAACTGAGGTGAAACTTGTGCTGTCCTCGACATCGTTACCAAAAAAGGTCCAAACTTTCGCACCTATGACGGGCGCTTGCCTTCCGTGCCGCGAACATGCTCTAACCTTGGCATGGCCTTCACCTTGAGACAGCTGCAATACTTCGTCGCCGTTGCGGAACAGGGCTCCGTGACGCGCGCTGCGCAGAACCTGTCCATCTCGCAATCCTCCGTCACCGAAGCCCTCAAGGAACTGGAAAGCGATCTCGGCGTGGAGCTGTTCGAGCGCCATCCGCGTGGCCTGTCGATCACCCACAACGGCCACCAATTCCTGCGCCACGCAACGAAAATCCTGGCGACGGTCTCCGACGCGCGTACCAGCTTTTCCGGCAAGCAGAACGAGGCCGGAGGCACGCTGAATATCGGCGTGACATCGCTTGTCGCCGGCTATGTGCTCTCCGATCTTCTGGCGCGCTACCGCCGCGCCTGCCCCGGGGTCGAAGTCAGTGCCATCGAGGACAATGGCGGTTATCTGGAACATCTTTTGGTTGGTGGCGAGCTCGACGTCGCCGTCATGGTCATTTCCAATCTGCGCGATCGCATGGCCCTGCAGGCCGAGATCCTCGAAACCTCGCCCTATCGCCTGTGGCTGCCGATGGGGCACCCCCTCGTCTCGGCCGACATCATCAGCGTCGCCGACATCAGCCGCGAGCCGCTGATCATGCTGACCATCGACGAAATCGAGGAAAACACCGGCAAGCTTTTGACCGCGCTCGGCGCCCGCCCGCATGTCGCCTTCCGCACCCGCTCTGTCGAGGCCGTGCGCAGCCTGGTTGCCACCGGCGCCGGTGTCGCACTGCTGCCGGATCTCGTCTATCGTCCCTGGTCGCTGGAAGGCGATCGCATCGAAAGCCGCGACGTCTCCGGTTCGCTGCCTGTGGTGCAGGTCGGCATGGTCTGGCGCAAGGGCTCCAGCCTGCCGCAAGCGGCCCGCGATTTCGTCGGTGTCGCGGAAAGCATGCGCTCGGGCCGACAGCGGTAACAGACGGCATTCTTCCGATACGGCGAGCGGAATACAATCTAAGATTGCCGCAAATGGAGGGTCAGGTATGAAGACCGCGATCATATTCGACTGTGAATTCCTTTGCCTCGAAGGGTCACAACGCCGGTCCTGGTGTGCGGCGCATGATCCCGATCCGGTCGTCGCGCAAGTCGGAGCCGTCAAGCTCAGCCTCGAAGACGATTTCGCGATCCTGGACAGCTACAAGGCCTATGTTCGCCCGGTCGATCGGTTTGGCAAACAATATGCGCTCGATCCGTTCTTCACCGCATTGACGGGTGTGACCGAAGAGAACATCGAGGCGGAAGGCATGGCCCTGCAGGACGCCGTCGCCGGTCTGGATCGTTTCTCGGATGGTGCCCGTCTCTGGTCCTGGGGCAAGGACGAGCTGAATATGATAGCGATCAGCTGTTACGTCGCCGGTATCCAGCCCCTGATCCCCGCGCATCGTTTCGACAATGCCGTCAAGCTGCTGCTTGCCGCGGGAATGCCGGTCGAAGATCTGGCGAAGACGCCAAGCAACGAGCTTTCCCACTACTACGGCGTGCGGCATCCGCCGCTTAAAGGCCATGACGCGCTCGATGATGCCCTTTCCATTTCCTACACGCTGCAGCACCTCATGCGGGCCGGAAAGCTGCGGCCGGAGGTTTTCGATCTCTCAGCCACGTACAGCCAGGAATCGGAAATTCCGATATCGTCTTTCTGATAAATGAATTTGCGAATGCGGCGAAATCGCGTCACCTTTTCTTCCGGGAACAGGAAGCCAGCCACTGGCTCCACGCCATCAAGGCTCAAAAACCGGGAGAGTCCGATGAAGCATCTGCTGAAATCATGCACGGCCGCACTCGCATCCTTAAGTTTCGCAACGCAGGTCATTGCCGCCGAGCCGTTGAAGACGCTCGGCAAGGGCGAAGGTGCGGTCAGCATCGTCGCATGGGCCGGCTATATCGAGCGCGGCGAAAGCGACAAGAATTACGATTGGGTCACCGGCTTCGAAAAGGAAACCGGCTGCAAGGTCAGCGTCAAGACCGCGGCGACATCGGACGAAATGGTGGCGCTGATGAACGAAGGCGGCTTCGACCTGGTGACCGCATCCGGCGACGCGTCGCTGCGCCTAGTTGCCGGCAAGCGCGTCCAGCCGATCAACACCGATCTGATCCCGAGCTGGAAGAACCTCGACGACCGCCTGAAGAATGCCCCTTGGCACACGGTCAACGGCGTTCACTATGGCGTGCCCTATCTCTGGGGCCCGAATGTGCTGATGTACAATACCGATGCCTTCAAGGGCCAGGCGCCGAAGAGCTGGAACGTCGTTTTCGAAGAAACGACGCTGCCTGATGGTAAGTCGAACAAGGGTCGAGTGCAGGCCTATGACGGTCCGATCTATATTGCCGATGCCGCCCTCTATCTCATGGCCCACAAGGCTGAACTCGGCATCAAGGACCCTTACGAGCTCAACGAAGATCAGTACAAGGCCGCCCTCGAGCTGCTGCGCGGCCAGCGCAAGCTCGTCAGCCGCTACTGGCACGACGCGATGATCCAGACCGACGACTTCAAGAACGAAGGTGTCGTCGCCTCCGGCTCCTGGCCGTTTCAGGTGAATCTGCTGCAGGCCGACAAGCAGAAGATCGCCTCCACTTTCCCGGATGAGGGAACGACGGGCTGGGCCGACACTACCATGCTGCATACCGACAGTGAGCATCCGAACTGCGCCTATATGTGGCTGGAACATTCGCTGCAGGCCAAGGTTCAGGGCGATGCCGCCGCCTGGTTCGGCGCCGTGCCCTCGGTTCCGGCAGCTTGCAAGGGCAATGAACTCCTGACCGACAGCGGCTGCGCCACCAACGGCTACGATCACTTCGACAAGATCAAGTTCTGGAAGACGCCTGTCGCGAAATGCAGCACGCAGGGCGAATGCGTGCCCTATCACCGCTGGGTCTCCGACTATATCGGCGTGATCGGCGGGCGGTGATCTTCACGGGAAACATACCTTCTCCCCTCGGGGAGAAGGTGGCCCGAAGGGTCGGATGAGGGGTGGTCCGGCATACGAAGGATTGCCTTTCGCTTGCCGCTCAATGCCCTCGTCGCTGCGCTCCTCGCCCCCTCATCCGCCCTGACGGGCACCTTCTCCCCGTTGGGGAGAAGGAAAAAACAACACTTTCCCTGGAGAAACCAATGAACGCCGTTCGTTTCCAGCAGGTGTCGCGCCATTTCGGCCAGGTTCGCGCTGTGGACCGCGTCGACCTGGAAATCGCGCCCGGCGAATTCTTCGCCATGCTCGGCCCTTCCGGCTCCGGCAAGACCACCTGCCTCAGGCTGATCGCCGGTTTCGAGCAACCGACAGGTGGCCATATCGAAATCTTCGGCGAAACCGCCGAAGGCGTGCCGCCCTACCGGCGCAACGTCAACACGGTCTTCCAGGACTATGCGCTCTTTCCGCATCTCAATATCCTCGACAACGTCGCCTACGGGCTGATGGTCAAGGGTGCCGGCAAGGCCGAGCGGCTGCGGGCCGCCGAACAAGCGCTGGAGCTGGTGAAACTGCCGGGCTATGGCGCCCGCCGCCCCGGTCAACTCTCCGGCGGCCAGCGGCAGCGTGTGGCGCTCGCTCGTGCCCTGGTCAACAAACCGAAGGTACTGCTGCTCGACGAACCGCTTGGCGCGCTCGATCTGAAGCTGCGCGAGCAGATGCAGGAGGAGTTGAAGAGCCTGCAGCGGGCGCTCGGTATCACCTTTGTCTTCGTCACCCACGATCAGGGCGAGGCCCTGTCCATGGCCGACCGCGTCGCCGTTTTTAACGACGGCCGCATCGTGCAGCAAGGCACGCCGCACGACATCTACCAACGACCGAAGACCCGCTTCGTCGCCGATTTCGTCGGCTCCTCCAATGTCATCGCGCCCGAAACCATGTCGTCGCTCGGCGGCGAGCGGCGCTGGGCGAGCCTGCGCCCCGAAGCCATCCGGTTGACTGAGGAGAGCGGCGTGGCGGCCACCGTGAAAGCGACGAGCTTTCTCGGTGCCGCTACCCGCCTCTCGGTCGAGACGAATGGCGCCCGCCTGCATGTTACCGTACCCGCAGGCCAGCCGGCTCCGGATACCGGGGCCTCCGTCCGCCTTGCCTGGCTGCCGGCGGATGTCCACTACATGGATGACGCCGCATGAACGCCGCCGCCTTCCCCGCCTCGTCGAGCCAGGCACCGGCCTCGATCCTGCCGCGCCGCGGCGGCGTCTTTGGCCGTCTATCGGATATCTTCTGGCGACGGCCGAAGCTGCTGCTGTTTCTGATGCTGACGCCGCCGCTGCTCTGGCTCGGCATCGTCTATATCGGCTCGCTGATCGCGCTGCTGCTGCAGAGCTTCTTCTCGATCGATGACTTCTCGGGAATGGTGAACTACGAATTCACCCTATCGACCTATGCGCAGCTGCTGAACTCAGCGAATTTCGATATCATCCTGCGCACGGTCGTCATGGCCGCCCTCGTCACCGTCGCCTCCGCCTTCGTCGCCTTCCCCATCGCCTATTATGCGGCGCGCTATGCGCAGGGAAAATGGAAGGCGCTGTTCTATCTCGGCGTCATGCTGCCGCTCTGGTCGAGCTATCTGGTGAAAGTCTATGCCTGGAAACTGATCCTCGCCAAGGAAGGCATCCTCACCTGGATCTTCGACAGGCTGCATCTCGGCTGGCTGCTCGATGGCGTGCTTGCCTTGCCCATCATCGGCGGCAACTCGCTTTCGGTCAGCTATATCGGCACCTTCCTCGTCTTCGTCTATATCTGGCTGCCCTATATGATCCTGCCGACGCAGGCCGCTCTCGAACGCGTGCCGGCAAACCTGCTGGAAGCCTCCTCGGATCTCGGCGCGACGCCGAACCAGACCTTCCGAACCGTGCTGCTGCCGCTCGCTTTGCCCGGCGTCGTCGCCGGCTCCATCTTTACCTTCTCGCTGACCCTGGGCGATTACATCATCCCGCAGATCATCGGCTCCTCCCGCCTCTTCATCGGCCAAGCCGTCTATACGCAGCAGGGAACCGCCGGCAACGTGCCGCTGGCCGCCGCCTTCTCGGTCGTGCCGATCGTCATCATGGCCATCTATCTCTGGATCGCCAAGAAACAGGGAGCTTTCGATGCGCTCTGATCGCGGCCAACGCGCCACCTTACCCCTAAAGATCGCTGCAGCCGGAGGTCTCTTCTTCCTGCATCTGCCGATCCTGCTGATCTTCGTCTATGCCTTCACGACGGAGGAAAAGAGCTATCAGTGGCCGCCGCCAGGACTGACGCTCCAATGGTTCGGTGTCGCCTGGAACAGGCCGGATGTCTGGTCGGCGCTGGCACTCTCGGTGCAAGTCGCGACCATCGCAACCGCGATCGCATTGATCCTCGGGACGCTCTGCGCCGCGGCCGTCAGCCAGACGAAGTTCTTCGGCCGCGAGGCGATCTCGCTCTTGGTCATCCTGCCCATCGCGCTGCCTGGCATCATCACCGGCATTGCGCTGCGCTCCGCCTTCAGCCTGTTCGATATCCCCTTCTCGGTCTGGACGATCGTTCTCGGCCATGCGACCTTCTGCGTCGTCGTTGTTTATAACAACGCCGTCGCCCGCTTCCGTCGCACCTCCGGCTCGCTGATCGAGGCGTCGATGGATCTTGGTGCCGATGGCTTCCAGACCTTCCGCCATGTCGTCCTGCCGAATATCGGCACGGCACTGCTTGCGGGCGGCATGCTCGCCTTCGCGCTGTCCTTCGATGAAGTCATCGTCACCACCTTCACCGGCGGCCAGCAGATGACCCTGCCGATCTGGATGCTGGAGGAGCTCATTCGCCCGCGTCAGCGACCGGTGACCAACGTCGTCGCCATGATCGTCGTGCTTGTCACCTTCCTGCCAATCCTGGCAGCCTATTATCTTACCCGCGACGGCGATCAGATCGCCGGCGGCGGCAAATGAAAGGGAGAGAATAATGGATACCCAGATGCTGATCGGCTCCCGCTTCGAAGCCGGCACGGAAACGGAAGAACGCGTCCTCAACCCGAAGACGGGCGAGACGGTGCTCAACTTGCCGGAGGCCTCGCTCGGCCAGATCGATGCCGCCGTCGATGCTGCCGAAGGGGCCTTCACGAGCTGGTCGCAGACGACGCCAAGCCAGCGCTCGGCCTATCTCCTCAAGATCGCCGACGCCATAGAGCGCGATGCCGAAGGCTTTGCGGCGCTGGAAGCGCTGAACTGCGGCAAGCCGATCAATGCCGTGCTCAATGACGAAATCCCGGCGATCGTCGACTGCTATCGCTTCTTTGCCGGCGCGGTGCGTAACCTGCACGGCCCGGTCGCCGGCGAATACCTGCCCGGCCATACCTCGATGATCCGCCGTGATCCGATCGGCATCGTCGGCTCCATCGCGCCCTGGAACTATCCGCTGATGATGATGGCCTGGAAGCTCGCGCCCGCGATTGCCGGCGGCAACACCGTCGTCTTCAAGCCCTCCGAACAGACGCCGCTGACGGCGCTGAAGATGGCGAAGCTGCTGGCGGATGTGCTGCCGGAAGGCATCGTCAACGTCATCCTCGGTCGCGGCGAGAGCGTCGGCAATGCGCTGATCAACCATCCGAAGATCAGCATGGTTTCCATCACCGGCGATGTCGCCACCGGCAAGAAGGTCTTGCAGGCCGCGGCCAAGACGGTCAAGCGCACGCATCTCGAACTTGGCGGCAAGGCTCCCGTTATCGTCTTCGACGATGCCGATATCGACGCCGTGGTCGCCGGCATCCGCACTTTCGGTTACTACAATGCCGGCCAGGATTGCACCGCCGCCTGCCGCATCTATGCCGACGCCAAGGTCTACGACAATTTCGTCGCCGACCTCACCTCGGCCGTGTCAAGCATCAAGTTCAACCTCGCTGACGATACCGAGAACGAAATCGGCCCGCTGATCTCCAAGCGCCAGCGCGACCGCGTCGAAAGCTTCGTCACCCGCGCCTCCGAACACAAGCACATGGAGATCACCACCGGCGGCAAGATCTCCGGCGAGCGCGGCTTCTTCTATGCCCCAACTGTCGTTGCCGGCGCCACGCAGGATGACGAGATCGTCCGCCGCGAAGTCTTCGGCCCGGTGGTCTCGGTCACGCGCTTCACCAATCCCGACGATGCCGTCGCCTGGGCCAATGACAGCGACTACGGCCTGGCTTCCTCGGTCTGGACGAAGGACATCAGCCGCGGCATGCAGACCGCTGCCCGCCTGCAATATGGCTGCACCTGGATCAACACCCATTTCATGCTGGTCAACGAAATGCCGCATGGCGGCCTGAAGCAATCCGGCTACGGCAAGGATATGTCAGTCTACGCTATCGAAGACTATACGGCCGTGCGGCATGTGATGATCAATCATGGGTGAGAAGGGGTTCGCGACGTGAACGGCATTCTCCATTTTGCCGCCCGGCTGTCCCCCCCCTTCTGTCACTTCGTGACATCTCCCCCACAAGGGGGGAGATCGTTGGGGCACATCGCCAGCTCCTCAAAATGAGGCACCATCGTTCAGCGGATACGAGGTCTATTATTTTACGGTGACGGTGCCGTAGGTTACCAATCTCCCCCCTTGTGGGCAGGGGTATCGCATATGAGCGGAGATCGCCGCTGTCCCCCTTCTCCCCAGCGGGGAGAAGGTGCCGCCAGGCGGATGAGGGGGTGCCCGCCAAGACCACAAAAATCCATGAATTCAAATCGATACCCCCCTCATCCGACCCTTCGGGCCACCTTCTCCCCAAGGGGAGAAGGAGCTTGTGGTGCTCGTCCGCCTCCATATGCGATAACCCTGCCTTTGTGGGGGAGATGTCACGAAAGTGACAGAGGGGGGTATGCACCCTCAGCAGACTCGACAGCATCCGTCGAAGGCAACAATACTCATTACCCCAAAGCGCCTTCGGAACAATTCACCCTTCTCCCGCGTCTTTAAGAAGTACAATGCAGAGGAGATTGCTAAATGCTGAAATGGGCTCTCATTTTCTTTGTGATTTCTTTGATCAGCGGCTTTTTCGGCTTTTCCGGCGTGTCCGCGGCAACCGCAACCATTGCGCGCGTTCTCTTCGCCATCTTCCTGATCATCTTCCTGATATTCCTGATCCTGGCCGTCATGGCCGGCAATGCCGTCGTTTGACGGCAAGGATCATCGGCGCTCGGGGCGGGCCTAGATCAGGCTCGCCCCGACATTTATGGCGAGCGCCAGAATCGTCGTATTGAACAGGAACGACAGGATCGCGTGCAGAAGCGCGAGCTTACGCATCGAAACAGTGGAAATGCCGATATCGGCGGTCTGGGCCGCCACCCCGATCGTGAATGAGAAATAGAGGAAGTCCCAATAGATCGGCTCCTCCAAAGGCTCAGCGAATTTCAGCCCCTGCCCCTTGCCGGGAATGCTGTAGAACCGGTGCGCATAGTGGATGGTGAACAGCGTATGCAGGAAGGTCCAGGATATCAGGATCGTCACGATCGCCATCGTCACGCGGTAAAAGGCGATTTCGGGTGAAGCGTCCTTGACGCCAAGAAGATCAAGGGCAATGCCGCCGATGCTCGCGAGCGCCGCCGCAATCGACAGGAACAGCAGGAATCCATCCGAGAAATCGAGATCCGCGGAACGCTTGCGGATGCGCTGCGGGTCGGCCGTCAGCATGCGATAAAGGCTATAGACAATGAAGATGATGGCGGTCGCATCCCAGGCGATCAGCAGATTGCCGGCATTGAAGTCTCTGGATGTCAGAAGCAGGAAAACGGCAATACCGGCAAGCACGGCAATGAGGATGACATGGTGTTTGCGCCACAGCACACGCCATCTGGAATGATGCAAATGTCCCTGCGCATCCATACCGCTCTCCGATCGCAAATCGTCTTTCAAAACAACGATTCGCCGACGAGAGTGGCAAATAAAAGGAAGCCCCGCAATACGGGGCCTCGACCCTCAAAATGCAGCCTCAGCCCGTCCAGCCACCGTCGATGACGTGGATCTGGCCTGTCGTGAAGCCCGCCTCGTCGCCGGCGAGATAGGTCACCAGCGCGGCGATCTCTTCGGCAGTCGCGATGCGGCCCATCGGCTGGCGGGCGATAAAGTCCTTCATCGCCTTCTCGTAGTCACCGGTTGCCTTCAGCCGCTCATGCAGCGACGGGCTATCGACCGTGCCAGGGCAAATCGCGTTGGCGCGGATGCCCTTGGCGACGAAATCGGCGGCGATCGATTTGGTCAGGCCGATCACGGCAGCCTTGGAGGCGCAATAGGCAAAACGGTTCGGCACGCCCTTCACACTGGAAGCAACGGAGGACATGTTGACGATCGACCCCTTGCCCTTTTCCAGCATGCCCGGCAGGAAGGCCCGGCACGTCGTGTACATCGCCTTGGCATTGAGGTTGAAGGAGAAATCCCAATCCTTTTCCTCGCAGTCCAGGATCGTGCCAGCATGGACGAAGCCGGCGCAATTGAAGAGCACGTCGATCGGGCCAAGTTCTTCCGCGTAGGCCTTGACGGCGGCGCTATCGAGCACGTTCAACACATGTTTGGTCGCGCCATCAAGCGTCGAGAGCGTCTGCTCGTTGATATCAGTGGCGTAGACGTGTGCGCCAAGCGAGATGAAGCGCTCTGCCGACGCCCGGCCGATGCCCTGCCCCGCCGCCGTGATGACGACCTTCTTGCCTTCCAACCCGTGACCCATAATCCTGATCCTTTCTTCGGGAACCATGACCCCATCCATGCCGCTGGCTGCATAGCCGAAACCTCGGATAAGATCATGCTATAACAATCAGTTGGCGCAACCTCGCTACGCTTCGAAAGACTGCGCGAAGCGATGATTCAGTTTGTCGATGAGGACTGTATGCCGCTCGCCGCTTCGCAGTCCATTGCTAATCATCTCGGATGCATCGCTTTGAAATGCCATGTAGCCATCATGCCGCGGCCGCACATAGGCTCCTTCCAGCGTCGCACGCGTGTCGCGGTAAAAATCGAGCGCCGGCGCATTGACCGCATCGCTGACCCAGCCGTCGGCATGGCCGGGTTGACCATTGCCACTTGCATAAACACCCGCCTGCACCGGCCCGCTCGCAATCCAGCGCGCAAAGGCCTTCGCCTCTTCAGGCGCTTGCGTGCGTGCCGACACCGCAATGCCGGTGCCGCCGAGTGCCGAGCCATTCGGCGCGCGTCCATCGATCACGGGCATATCTGCAAAAGCGATCCGCGCCGGCCTGAATCCGGCAAAGGAATAGTTCACGTAGCCATAGATGAACGGCGACGCCACATAGGCGCCGTCAGGCTGGCCCATCAGGTCGAGCACGGCGATCGGATCCATTTCATAGCAGCTGGCATCCATGCCCGAAACGAGCTGCGCGATCCAGTCGAGCACCGCTTCGCCATCGGCCCTGACAATGAAATCCGGCCCTTCGATGTTGCAGGGCGTGCCGAGGTGGGCAGCCAGCGTGATGAAAGTCATCAGTGAATGCGGCGGCCGCATCGGCAGGATCGCTTTGCCTTCCTTGGCGAGCGTCACGAATTCGGCGAGATCCTTGACCGGCGCACTCAGCCGGTCGGGCCGATAGGCCTGCACCTGTGTTGCCGCATCGAGCGGAAAGGCCCATTGCCGGCCATGCCAGTTGTAACTCGGATAGGAGCGCCCAACGGTGCCGGCGGCGATCGCGGCAATTTCCTCCGCATAGCCTGCATCATCGAGCGGCAGCAGGCAGTTCTCGCGCGTGATCTGGCCGACATGCGGATGATCGATGACGATGAGATCGTATTGCGCGGCAAGCTCCTCCACCGGAAACGTCTCGAAATCCTGCAGCGAGCGCTTTTCCCAGCTGATCTCGACACCGGTCTTTTCCCGCCACACCTTCGAGCAGGCGATCATCGGATCGTAGCCGCGCGGATGCGACCAGGTCATTCCCTTAAGTTTTACCATCATGCCTTCCCCGCGCCCGGCTTGCGCTCGACGACCAGGATATGATCGGCGGCAAGCACGACTTCGTCGCGCTGGTTCAGCACTTCGCAACGTTCGACCACACGACCGGAAGCCGGCCGTTTCGGATCATCCTCCTTCACCGAGATGGTAACGCGGGTGCGGATCGTATCGCCGATATGCACCGGGCGGACGAAGCGGAGCCGATCGTAACCATAGGAAAAGGCGACGGGATTGATGAGCGAGGCCGTCAGTCCGACGCCGATCGCAAAGATCATCGTGCCATGCGCGATGCGCTGGCCGCCGGGCAAGGTCTTGGCGAATTCCGCATCCATATGATGCGGGAAGAAATCGCCGGTATGGCCGGCGTGGACAACGAAATCCGTCTCGGTGATCGTCCGTCCCGTGGTCACCCTGAGGTGGCCGACTTCATAATCTTCGAAATAGAGGGTTTGTTCTGCCATTGCTCAAGCCTTTGGAAGTTCGGCAATCGGCGTCGCTGGCGCGGCACTCGATTGATAGGCGGCCTCGACGAGCGCCATGGTCTGCCAGGCATCCTCGACGGAGCCGATCAGCTCCTGATCCTCGCCGGATGCAAAACGCTGCAGGTTGGCCATGCGATTGACGAAGGCATCCGGGAACCAGGCGCCTTCCAGCTTGACCTCGATCCAATCGCTGCCGCCCTCGGGGCGGATCCAGAGTTCGTCCAGCTCCCCGCTGGGATAGTCGAGATTGACACCGAGCTTGACATAGGCCGCCCCCTTGGTGCCGGCGATGCGAAACTCACAAGCCTGGAACTTGCGACCGAAATCATGGTCGTGATTGACCGAGAGCACGCAGCGAACCTTGTCGCCATAATCGAAGATCGCCGCCGTCCGCGTCTGCGCGACATCGTGATTGGGATGGCCGATGGTCTTGGCGTGGATCCCTTGAGGATTACCGAGCAGCCCGCGAATGAAATCGAAATAGTGGATCGAGTGCATGGCGATCTCGATCCGCGGCAGGCCTTTCAGGAACGGCCAGAGGCCCCAGGGTGTCGCAAGCGCCAGCCAAGCATCAAAATCGACGACCTCGCCGAGATACCCTTTGTTCACGGCGTCGTAGAGCGCCAGCATCATCGGCGCGAAGCGAAGCTGGAAGTTGACGGCCGCCTTGATATCCCGCTCGCGGCAGACCCGCAGAATTTCGGAGGCGCCGGCAAGATCGCTGCCCATCGGTTTCTGGATCAGCGCGAAGGAACCGCGCGGCAACTTCGAAAGGATCGTCGCATGCGCTGCCGGCGGCGTCGCCAGATCGAAGAGCGCGCCATCGACGGCAAGGGCTTCTGCCTCTGAGGCGAAAACTCGAATACCCCATCGAGCAGCCAGCGCCACCGCCTTCTCGGTGTTTGGATCGTAGAGGCCCGCGACCGGAAAGCCGCCTTGTTTATAGGCAGGCAGATGCGCGTCACCGACGATGCTGCCGGCACCGAAAATCACGATCGGACGCGGATGCGACGGCTTCGGCCACCATTGGCGAAGGGATTTGGGATCGAAGCTCATCTCAGCCTCCCCTTGAGGGGGAGGTGACCGCTTCGCGGTCCGTTCCACTCCAGTTTCTAATCATGATGAAACACCTCCTCCATCATGGCCCACCACTCGCCCTCTTTGCGGGTCTCGAAGGGCTTCTGACAGGGTATGCAGAAGGACCACCACTCTTGGTTCTTCGGGCTGGCAGCGATCTTCGCCATATCGGCCTCGAAATCCGTGCCGACATATTCCCAATAGCCGAAGAGCAGGTTTTCCGGCTCTTTCAGGAAGATCGAATAGTTGGTGATGTTGCATTCGGAGATAAGCGCCAGGATCTCGGGCCAGACGGCCGCGTGAAGCGCCTTGTATTCCGCCACCTTGGCCGGCTTCAGGCCGATCACCATTCCCATCCGCTGCATGGCCAGCTCCTCCTCAGCCGTGAATTTCCCGGGTGAATTCGCCGATCGAGCGCGCCTTCACGGCATCCCAGTCCCAGGCAATGCCGATACCGGGCTCCGATGGGGCGACCGCCTTGCCATCGACGATTTCCATGCCCTTGGTGGTGAGATCGTCGAGCTGCGGGATGTATTCGACATATTTGCCGTTCGGCACGGCGCAGGTGAGGCTGACATGCAGCTCCATCAGGAAATGCGGGCAGACGGGAATGTCGCAGGCTTCGGCGGCATGCGCCACCTTCAGCCAGGGCGTGATGCCGCCGATGCGGGCGACATCCACCTGCACGATCGAGCAGGCACCCTTCTGCATGTATTCGCGAAAATGCCGGATCGAATACATGGATTCGCCGACCGCGATCGGCGTCGCCGTCGATCGTGTCAGCCGGATATGGCCATCGAGATCGTCGGCCGGCAGCGGCTCCTCGATCCAGGCGAGGTCCAGCTCCTTCAAGCGTGCTGCCCGGCGGATCGCCTCATCGACGGTGAAGCCCTGATTGCAGTCGGTCATGATTTCGAAGCCGGAGCCGAGTGCCAGACGCATCGCGGCCAGCCGGTCGTAATCCTCGGAGCCATGCGGCTTGCCGATCTTCACCTTCGAGCCGGAAAAGCCCT
Organism: Rhizobium sp. AB2/73; assembly: GCF_020871915.1. Lineage (NCBI taxonomy): Bacteria > Pseudomonadati > Pseudomonadota > Alphaproteobacteria > Hyphomicrobiales > Rhizobiaceae > Rhizobium > Rhizobium sp. AB2/73. The sequence goes on from NZ_CP067071.1 coordinate 2,760,503, forward strand.
TGGCCTTCGCCTGCAGGGCGTCTTCGACCAAAGCTTCCTTCTCGATATGCAGCCAGCCACCTTCCGTCGTGTAGAGCGGGCACCGATCCTTGGCGCCACCGGCAAGCTTCCAGAGTGGCAGCTTCTGCTTCTTGGCTCGCAGATCCCAAAGTGCCGTGTCGATGGCCGCAAGCGCCAGCGCCGTGATGGGACCGATCGTCGTAGCATGCGTGGCGAATTCCAGTCTGTGCCAGATCGCCTCGATGCAATCGGCATCCTCGCCGATCAAGAGCGGCACCAGATGGTCGGACAGCAGCCGCATGACGGACGAGCCGCCGGTGCCGATCGTATAGCTGTAACCGGTACCAACCGCCCCATCGCTGTCGGTGATGGTGACGATCGGCGTCTCCTGGCTGACGAAGCTCTGGATCGCATCCGTCCGCTTCACCTTCGGCGGCAGATCGACCATGCGCAATTCAATTTTCTCGATACGTGCCATGGAGCTATTCCTCAGTTTGCCAGGCTCTTGCCGGTTTCGGCGGAGAAGAGATGCGCCTGGCTGAGATCGAAGCTCATCTTCAGCCGCTCGCCACTCTTCAGCGCGCGCGGATTGAGCATGCGCGTCACCCATTCGCGCCCGGCGAATTCGACAAAGACGAGTGTTTCATTGCCGAGCGGTTCGGTGATGGCGACCGGCAGGGTCAGCTCGTAGACGGCAGATTCCGCGCCCGAATGCAGGCCGTGGCCGGTCGGGAAGATATCGTCGGGCCTAAGACCGAAAGCGACCTTTTCTCCTTCCCTGACCTTGCCGGCAAACTGGTTCGGCAGCGGCAGACGATCACCGTTCTTGAAGATGAGTTCGCCTGCCTTCAGCGTCGCCTCTTCGATATTCATCGGTGGCGAGCCGATGAAGCCGGCAACGAAGCGGGTGGCGGGCCGCTTGAACACTTCATCCGGCGTGCCGACCTGTTCGATGTGACCGTCGCGCATGATGACGATGCGGTCGGCCAGCGTCATGGCCTCGACCTGATCGTGCGTAACGTAGACTACCGTCGACTGCACCTTGGCATGCAGTTTCTTGATCTCGGTGCGCATCTGCGTACGCAACTTGGCATCGAGGTTCGATAGCGGCTCGTCGAAGAGGAAGACCTCCGGCTGGCGCACGATGGCGCGGCCCATGGCAACGCGCTGGCGCTGGCCGCCGGAAAGCTGCGCCGGACGACGATCCATCAGCGCTTCGAGGCTCAAAATACCAGCGGCCTCGTTGACGCGCCGGTCGATCTCGGCCTGCGGCTGCTTGGCGATCTTCAGCGAGAAACCCATGTTCTCGCGCACGGTCATATGTGGATAGAGCGCATAGGATTGGAACACCATGGAGATGTTGCGATCGCGCGGCGGCAGGTCGTTGACGACCGTATCGCCGATCTCGATCGTGCCGTCGGACACATCCTCCAAGCCGGCGATCATGCGCAGCGTCGTCGATTTGCCGCAGCCGGACGGGCCGACAAGCGCGATGAACTCCTTGTCCGCGATGTCGAGATCGATCCCGTGGACGATTTCCAGCGCGCCGTAGCGCTTGACGAGTTTTTTGAGGGAAACCTGAGCCATGGAGATCAACCTTTGACCGCACCGAATGTCAGACCCGACACCAGATGCTTCTGAATGATGAAAGTGAGAGCGAGAGCCGGAATGATCATCACGACAGCCAGCGCGCACATGCCGCGCCAGTCGATGGTGAATTCGGCCGTGTAGTCGAGGAGACCGACCGGCAGCGTCTTGGAATCGACGGAACGCGTCAGCTGCGAGGCGAGAGCATATTCATTCCAGCAGGTGAGGAATGCGAAGATGCCGGCCGATGCGATGCCGGGGCCCGCGAGCGGAAATTCCACCTGCCAGAACGCCTGCCAGCGCGTGCAGCCGTCGATCTGCGCGGCCTCGGCGAGATCCTTCGGCACCTGCCGGAAGAAGCCGTCGATCAGCCAGATCGTGAACGGCACGTTCAGCGCGACATAGGTGAGGATGAGGCCGAAATGCGTGTCGATGATCCCGAGCCGCGCATAGACCATGAAGAGCGGCAGCGATAGCGCCACGCCGGGCACGGAGCGCGTCAGCATCAGCCCGAGGAACACGGCTGACTTGCCTGCGAAACGAAAGCGAGCAAAGGCATAGCCGCCGGACATGCCGATGACGAGCGCAATGGCGGTTGAGGTGACGGAGATGATGAGCGAATTGCGGAAATAATCCCAGACGGGAATGCCGCCCTGCCCGACGCCGCTGAACATGGCGCGATAGGCTTCCAGCGACAGCTCCTGCGGTATCCAGACCGGCGGCTTCGCCATGATTTCCACGGTCGGCCGTAGCGAACTGATGACGATCCAGAAACCGGGCAGGCAGATGATAAGCATCGCGATGAAAAGGCCGATGAGATAGGCGATCTTCCAGAGGCGGCGCTGCAGGCGTTGTTGAGCGTTGCGATCCATGATTACCACTCCGCTCCGATCTGGGTGCGGGCAAGCGCCAGCTTACGGAAGAAATAGACGGTGAAGACGATAGAAAGAATGATCGAGACATAAGCCATGGCATTGGCGAGCCCCATCTGCGCATCGGCATAGGCGGTGCGCCCGACCAGCGTCCAGATCAGCTCGGTGCGCCGCGCCGGCCCGCCATCGGTCATGATCTTGACGATGTCGTAGGCGCGGGCAACGTCGAGTGAGCGGATCGTCATGGCGATGAAGGCGAACGGCATCAGGAATGGCCAGGTGACGTAGCGGAAGGTCTGCCAGCTGGTACAGCCATCTACCTTGGCGGCCTCGACCGGCTCTTGTGGCATGGCGAGCAGGCCCGCAAGGATGAGGATCGCGAACACCGAGGTCGACGACCAGACTTCGGCAATGACGATGGAGAGCAGCGCCAGATTGCCGTCGATGAGCCAGGGAATGGCCGTTTCCGTGATCCCTAGCGACTGCAGGGCATTGTTGATGATGCCGACATTGTCGTTGAACATGAATTTGAACTGGAAGCCGACGAGCACTGGCGAAAACATCATCGGAAACATCATCAGCGTGCGCAGCACGCGCTTGCCGTGCGTCGCCTTGTTGACGAGAATCGCCAATCCCAAACCGAGCAGCATTTCCAGATTGAGCGCGATCGTCAAAAGCACGACGGTGCGCACGAAGGCGGCCAGGAACACCGGATCAGACAGGATGCGCATGTAGTTGCGCAGACCGATGAAGGTGAAGAGCGTCGCCGGCCGCGTCAGGCGAAAGGGCGTGAAGCTGGAATAGAAGGACAGAAGCAGCGGAAACAGAACCACAGCCACGAGGACGATGATCGCCGGAAGAAGAAGCAGGACCGGTGGAGATATTCTTTTGAGCATGGTTTGCACCTGTCGGCATTCCTCGGCAGCGTGGCCCGGACTGCGTGGAATGGATTGCTTGGGACCGAGAAGCCGGCAGCAAACCGGCAGGGCAGACCGGCCCGTTGCGGTGCCGATCGAAAACCATTCTCGAACTCAGTTTTGCGGAAATCCCGCACGCCCGAGACGCGCGGGATTTCGAGTGCACCGCTTAGAGGGCGCCAGCGTCCTTCAGAACATCGGTTGCCTTCTGCGCAGCGGCATCAAGCGCCTCCTTCGAGCTCTTGTCGCCAAGGATCGCGGCCTGAAGCTCAGGATAGACGACGTTGGAAATCTCGATCCATTGCGGCGTGCGCGGAACCGGGAAGGCATACTTCATGGCTTCCTGGAAGGTGCTCAGCACTTCCTTCTTGTAAGGGTCGGATGCAGCCTGCTGGATATCCCAATCCCATACGGCCTTGCGGGTCGGCAGAGTGCCGTTGGCGGCTTCGAGCTTCTGCGAGTCGTCATTCGTCAGGAACCAGACGAGCGAGGCGGCTGCATCCTTGTGGGCGCAAGCCTCCGTTACCGAGAAGCCATGATGGCCGGACCAGCCGGTGTGCTTGCCCGAGGAACCGGCGGGCTGCACAACGACACCGACATTGCCGGCAATCTTCGAAGACTTCGGATCATTGAAATAGGTCGCCCAGCCCGGCCAGTCGAGATCGAGAGCGATCGAACCAGAGGCAAAGCCGGCACCGAGGTCGTCCCAGAGATAGTTGGTCGTGCCGGCCGGAACGGCCTTGGCCTTGTACATGTTGACGAACCAGTCGAGCGCGCGCACCCCGGCTTCGGAGTTGAAGGCAGGCTTGCCGTCCTTGTCGAGATATTCACCGCCTTCGGCGACCAGCATCTCATAGAAGCGGCCATTGATCGCTTCTTCCTTGCCGGGGAATTGCGTGCCGAAGAAGTTCGGCGGGTTGGAAAAGAAGATCGCCTGATCGGAGACTTCCTTCCACGTCTTCGGGGGCGCCAGATCGTAGCCGTACTTCGCCTTGAACGCCGTCTTCTTGGCTTCGTCACTATAGAGGCTCTTCTGATAGTAGAGCGCCGAAACGTCAAACTGCGCACGCGGCAGCATGATCAGGCGGCCGTCGATGGTCGAGGCCTGGATGGTTGAATCGACGAACTGGCTAATTTCTTCCTTCGGCAGCAGCTTGCCGAGGTCGGTATAGAGATCGGGATACTGCGGCGCGAAGGACGAGTGGTTCGAGCCGACGCACCAGGAGATGCTGCCCGAGGCCATGTCCGATTTGATTTCCTTGTCGAGTTCGAAATGGTTCTTCTTCGAGAGAATGTTGACCTTGGCGCCCGTCTCCTTCTCCCACTCGGCGATGCGCGCGTAAAGCGGCTCGTATTGCTGACCGCCGATGAGCTTGGCGTCGATCGTCACGCCCGGAAATTTGCCCGGCAGATCGGCGGCGAAGACCGCTGTGCCGGCAAGCAATGCCATCGTGCCGGCAGCAAGACCGGCCTTCCAATTCCTCATCGAACTTCCTCCCTTAAAATCGGACCCCTTGCCCGATTGCCCTCTCGACCCAAATATGGATCAATGATTTATAAGTAAACATCTTATTCATTGGCCGTCAAGCCGCGATCGCGCGCTTGTAAAATGTCTTCATTCATATATGAATGATGATTCATGTTTCTTCGCACGGGGGACTTGTTGATGAGCATAGAAGACGACAGTGATCGCTACCGCGCACCGGCGCTGGACAAGGGGCTCGACATTTTGGAGCTGCTGGCGACGATCGACGGCGGCTTGACGCAGGCCGAGATTGCCAAGGCGCTCAACAAGAGCCCCAACGAATTCTACCGCATGCTCGATCGTCTCGTACGGCGCGGCTATGTGCAGCGGCAGGATGGCGATCGTTTCTATCTGACGCTGAAGCTCTTCGGCCTTGCGCATTATCATGCGCCGGTGCGCCGCCTCGTCTCCTTCGCCACACCGCTGATGCGCGAATTCTCCAACCGTGCCGAGCAGGCCTGCCATCTGGCCATCTATGACCGCGGTTCTGTCGTCGTCATCGCGCAGCAGGATTCGCCGACCTATTGGGGCATCTCCATCCGCGTCGGCGCGCAGATCAATCTCTATAATACCGGCTCCGGCCATATACTTCTGGCATTCCGGGATGCAAAGCAGCGCCAGATGATGATCAACGAGCAGAGACGCCAGGAACAGGATCCGGAGGAGCCGCCTGCCGATCTCGAGGAAAAGCTCGCAGCAATTCGTGAAAAGGGCTTCGAAACGATGAGCAGCCTGCAGACGAGCGGCGTACACAATATTTCCGCGCCCGTGCTGGCGATGGACGGCAACGCCCTTGCCGCCCTCACCTGCCCCTATATCGAGCCAGTGAACCCGAAGGCGCCTACGCGCGAGCAGGTGGTCGAATATGTACGGGAAGCCGCCAAGCAAATCTCCGAAACCGTGGCCGGCACAGTGGATAGGGCCGAGTTATAATTTTTATTTGAATAAACTATTCTTATGTGAGTATATGTTGAGTAAGCGGGTATGGGAGGAACGTCATGCTTTTCGACAGCCATCTGCACATCGTCGACCGGAAACGTCTCGCCTATCCCTGGCTGGCCGGCGCCGGCGCGCTCAATCGCGACAGCCTCTATGAAGACTATGCGCGCGAGGCCAAGCGGCTTGGGATCACCGATACGCTTCACATGGAGGTCGACGTCGCCGAGGATGATATCGAGCGGGAAACCGACTACGTCAAAAGCGTAAGCCGTGAGCCCGGCAGCCTCCTCAGGGGTGCCATCGCCGCCTGCCGTCCTGAGAGCACGAACTTCCCCGCCTATCTCGAACGCGTACTTGCCGATCCCTTCGTCAAAGGATTCCGCCGTGTACTGCATGTCGTGCCAGATGACGTCTCCGAGGACGCCCTCTTCCGCGAGAACCTCAAGCGGCTCGGCGGCACGCGGCTCACCTTCGACCTCTGTGTCCTACCGAATCAGATGTCCAAGGCGCTTGCGCTCATTGACCTCAATCCCAATATCCGCTTCATCCTCGACCATTGCGGCGTACCGGCGGTGAAGGATGGCTTCAGCGAAAGCTGGGCGGCGGCGATCACGGAAACGGCGAAGCGCCCGAATGTCACCGTTAAGATTTCCGGCGTCGTCGCCTATGCCGATCCGGACAGCTGGACGCCGGAAACGCTGCGTCCCTTCGTCGAACATTGCATCGCAAGCTTCGGCTGGGACCGCGTCATCTGGGGCAGCGACTGGCCAGTCTGTACGCTCGGCGGCAATCTTTCCACCTGGGTCGCAGCCACTCACGCGCTGATGCAAGGCGTAAGCACCGACGAACGCAGCCGGCTCTATCACCTCAATGCCAAGCGCCTCTGGTCTCTCTGAGATCGGAGGTTTTCCATCGAAAGACATGCCATGACCGCCACCGTCGGCATATCCAGCACCTGTCCGAAGACCATGCCGGCCGATCACGCCGAGATTCCTGTCTGGAATGCGGAAAACTGGTTCTACGAAGATTTCGAAATCGGCCACAGGATCCGCTCGCTGCGTCGCACGATCTCAGAAGGCGAATCCCAGCAGTTCAACGCCCTGGTGCTCGACATGCATCCTTACGTCAGCGACCAGATCTTCGCCGAAACCGAGGGCCTGTTCGGCAAGCGGCTCGTTGCCGGCGCCTTCGTCTTTTCCGCCGGGCTTGGGCTTGTCGCCACCAATTGCGTCAACGCCTTTTCCTATGGATACGACAAACTGCGCTTCATCAAACCTACCTTCATCGGCGAGACGATCTACACCATCCGCACCAATCTCGATAAGCAGCCGAAATATGCCGAGCTCGGCCTGATCCGCTCTTCTTACGAAGTCTTCAAGGGCGAAGGCGAATTGGTGCTCTATTGCGAGCATATCCAGACCGTGCGCTACAGGAACGGCCGGCCCGCGGACGCGCCGCCGCTGAAAGTCTGACATGACCAAGGATAACGAAGAGGGCCTGCTCTCCGGCATCATCGTGCTGGATATGAGCCAGTTTCTTGCCGGCCCGATGGCGGCGCTACGGCTCGGCGATCTCGGCGCGAGGATCATCAAGATCGAGCGGCCCGATGGCGGCGATCTCTGCCGCCGGCTCTACCTCAGCGACACCGAGATCGGCGGCGACTCCACGCTGTTTCATGCCATCAACCGCGGCAAGGAGAGCTTTGCCGTCAATATGAAGGATGAAGGCGACCTGCAGGAACTGCGCGCGCTGATCGCCAAGGCCGACGTCGTCATCCAGAATTTCCGCCCCGGCGTCATCGAAAGGCTTGGCCTCGACTATGCCGCCGTTGCCACGATCAATCCCCGCGTCGTCTATGGCAGCATCACCGGATACGGCCCCGACAATGAATGGCGCCATTTCCCCGGGCAGGATCTGCTGGCCCAGGCCCGCTCCGGCGTCATGTGGCTGAATGGCGAGGCGGATGACGGGCCGGTGCCCTTCGGCCTCGCCGTCGCCGACATGCTGGCCGGTAATCTCCTGGTTCAGGCCATCCTTGCCGGACTGGTGCGCCGCGGCGTCACCGGCCGCGGCGTGCATGTTGAGACGAGCTTGCTGGAGGCGCTGGTCGATTTCCAGTTCGAAGTGCTAACCACCCATCTGAACGACGGCGGTCGACTGCCGAAGAAATCCGCCGTGCGCAATGCCCACGCCTATCTCGCGGCGCCGTATGGCGTCTATCGCTGTGCCGATGGCTGGCTGGCACTGGCGATGATGCCGCTGGAAAAACTCGCGTCGCTGCTCGATCTGCCCGCTCTTGCCGGTTACACGCCGGATGATGCTTTCCAGCGTCGGGACGAGATCAAGGGCATGATCGCCAGGAGCCTGGGGGAAAAGACGGTTCGCGAGTGGCTCGATCTCTTGGAACCAGCAGACATCTGGGCGGCCGAAGTGCTCGACTGGCCAAAGCTCTTGCAAAGCGCGGCCTTCCGCCAGCTCGATATGCTGCAGACGGTAACCCGCGATAACGGCGCCTCGGTACGCACGACGGCAAGCCCGATCCGGGTGAATGGCGTCCGTGCCAAGAACGATATGGCGGCGCCGACGATCGGCGGGCAGTCGGAGAAGATCAGGGCGGAGTTTATTGGGGATCGGTAGGTCATCGCATACTTCGCATCTGCGATACCCCCCTCTGTCACGAAGTGACAGAGGGGGGTACACCGGTGCGGCAAACTCAAAGTCTCAACCTATCACCCCAAATAAAAAGGGCGCCGCATCCTGCGACACCCCTCTCAAATCATAGCTCCCCAAAGAGAGAGCCAATCTCACTTTCAAGCCGCGGCGAGCTGCAGTTCCTTGCTGACCATGGCGCGCAGCGTGCCGAGATCCTTGGCGAAAGCGCGGATGCCTTCGGAAAGCTTCTCGGTTGCCATTGCGTCTTCGTTCATCATCCAGCGGAAGGTCTTTTCGTCGACGGCGATCTTTTCGACCGAGCCCTTGGGCTCCGGCGAGAGCTTGCGCTCCAGCTTGCCTTCGTCCTTGGAAAGTTCGTCGAGCAGGTTCGGGCTGATCGTCAGGCGATCGCAGCCGGCCAGCGCTTCGATTTCGCCGGTATTGCGGAAGGAGGCGCCCATGACGATCGTCTTGATGTCGTTGGCCTTGTAATAGTGATAGATGTCGCGCACCGAGATGACGCCCGGATCTTCCTCAGCCGTGTAGTCCTTGCCGGTCGACTTCTTGTACCAGTCGAGGATGCGGCCGACGAAGGGCGAGATCAGGAATGCCTTGGCATCGGCGCAGGCAATCGCCTGGGCTTTGCTGAAGAGCAGCGTCAGGTTGCAGTCGATGCCTTCCTTCTGCAGCACTTCGGCGGCGCGGATGCCTTCCCAGGTGGAGGCGAGCTTGATCAGGATGCGGTCGCGCTCGATGCCGCGCTCCTTGTAGGCGGCGATGATAGCGCGGGCCTTGGCAAGCGAAGCTTCGGTGTTGAAGGAGAGATCAGCATCAACTTCCGTCGAGACACGGCCGGGAACGAGACCGGAGAGCGCTGCGCCGACGGAGATTGCCAGACGGTCGGCAACGGCGGCAACGACGGCTTCGGAGGCACCGCCCTGCTTCTTGCCCCAGGCAACGGCTTCCTTGATCGCATCGGCGAACATCGGCGTGCCGAGCGCCTTCAGCACGATGGTCGGGTTGGTGGTGCAATCCACCGGCTTCAGGCGAGCGACTGCCTCGATATCGCCGGTATCGGCCACGACCGTCGTCATGGCGCGGAGTTGATCAAGCTTGGAAGTCATAACAGGTATCCTTGTTGAATGAGGCCCATTGGGATGGGAGATGTCGGGCGGCAGATCCGGTCTTGCGCCGGGCGGGACCGAAGGCGTCAGGGGAGTGCGGCCTTCCTTCTCCTATGTTTCGGTAACGGGATAAAAACAGCGAAAGTTCCATTTCCGGTGAACGGCCGAGCGATGAGGAGACAACCTTCCGAAAACAAGCTTTCCGCCGGCATCGGGCGCCCTATATGGCTCCCCGTCCGGCCTGGCACTTGCTCGCGGCAGCACTCGCACATTGTCCTCCTCGACTGGACAAGACCGAATTCCTCAGCGCCGACTATCAGCAATCTCGCACGGAAAAGTCAAGGACATTTGTGCAATTCGATTGACATAAGTTTCATGTCATAGAATATCGGCGGCAGAAGAGCCGATCTCGCCTGCTCCTGTCATCCGCCATAGCCACATTTCGCTCTCAGGCGGATCTTGACGTTAAATGACGTGTGCGACAATCTTGCCGGAGGACCTGTGGCCAAACTGAGACGCGGAACCCATACCGCCTATTCGGAGACCTCCTCCCTGAGGCTTCGCGCCGCCTGGCTCTATTACAATCAGGGCCTGACGCAGAAGGACGTTGCCGAGCAGCTCGGCATCAGCCGCACCACGGTCATCCGCCTGCTGGACGAGGCCATGCGCCGCGCCGAAGTGCAAATCTGGATCACCGAAGGCATTGACGACTGCGTGGAACTGGCGATCAAGCTCGAACGCACCTATGGGCTCGACGAGGCGATCGTCGTTCCCGAGCCCGCCGGGGGCAATGTCAACGCTCAGGCAAAGAGCGTCGGCCTGGCGCTCGGCCAGTTCCTGACGGAGGCCATCCCCGACAATTATACGATCGGCGTCGGCTGGGGCCGGACGATGACCGCTTCGCTCGCGAGCTTCCGTCCGACTCGCCGCGACAATTGCAAGGTGGTCTCCCTGCTCGGCGGCATCGTCGCCGTCCACCAGACCAACCCGATCGACTATACATGGCGTCTGGCGAGCCAGCTCGGCGCGGAATGCTACATGTTCCTGGCGCCGCTGCTTGTCGATTCTGTCGAAACCAAGCGCAATCTGATCGAAAAATGCGGACTGGAGGCTATCTACCGCCTAGCGGAGAACCTTGATCTCGCCATTGTCAGCTGCGGCGATATCGGTCCGCAATCGACCTCCCTTTCGGAGGGTTTCATCTCGAAGCGCGAGCTGGAAGAATTGATCGACATGGGTTGCGTCTGCGACACCATGTTCAACTTCCTCGACGCCGAGGGCAATTCGGTCGATCACCCGATTAACAAGCGCGTCATGTCCGTCGATCTCGATACGCTGAAAAAGGCAAAGCACATCGTGATCTCCTCCGGGGGCGCCCACCGCGCGCAGGCGATCAGCGCCACCATCAAACGCATCGGCTGCAATACTTTGATTACGGATGAGAGCGCTGCCAAGGCGCTGCTGCAGATGGCTATGGCGAAGGCGGCTTGAACAATTGCATTTGAGTTTGCGGAGAGTGCATCCCCCCTCTGTCCCTGTCGGGACATCTCCCCCACATGGGGGGAGATCATAGGGAGTTTGCGGCTGCCTCTTGGCAGACACTCCACAATGGCAATTCCAGCAAATTCAAGGTTTGCTTTGAAGTGAGAGAGTACCGCGGATTACCAATCTCCCCCCCTTGTGGGGGAGATGTCGCGACGGCGACAGAGGGGGGTGTGTACTCTCCAAAAACTCAAGGCCTATTGCAGCAACCGTCAAGCATCTCCCGCCTCCCACCCCAGCATCGCCCGCTTGCGCGTTAGCCCCCAGTGATAGCCCGTGAGCTGCCCGTTCTTGCCGAGCGCGCGGTGACAGGGCACGACGAAGGAGATTGGGTTGCGGCCGACGGCAGCGCCCACGGCCCGCATGGCCGTCGGCTGACCGATATCCCTTGCGATGTCGGAATAGGTCACGGCACGGCCCATCGGAATCTTCAACAGGCTTTCCCAGACGCGGAGCTGGAAATCCGAGCCGATCAGCACGACGCGCAGCGGCTGATCGCTCGACCAGTTCGAGCGCTCGAAGATGCGTGCCGCATAAGGTGCCGTCGCATTCGGATCCTCGATGAACTCGGCATTCGGCCAGCGGCAGGTCATGTCGGCGAGGCAAGCCTTCTCATTGCCGGAATCGCTGAAGGCGAGACCGGCAAGGCCGCGATCCGTGACCATGATCAAAGCGAGACCGAAGGGCGAAATGTGAAACGCATAGCGCATCACCAGACCGCTGCCCCTTGCCTTCCATTCGCCCGGCGACATCGCCTCATGCGTAACGAAAAGATCGTGCAGCCGGCTCGGACCGGAAAGGCCGACCTCGAAAGAGGTTTCGAGCAGCGGCAGATCCTCCTTGCGCAAAAGGCGTTTGGCATGATCGAGCGTGACGGCCTGCAGGAAGGCCTTGGGCGACAGCCCGGCCCAGCGCGTGAATGTCTTCTGCAATTGTGTCGGCGACTGGCCGAGCCTCTCGGCGAGCATCTCCAGCGATGGCTGGTCGCGATATTCCTCGGTGATGAGCTCGATGACCTCCCGCACGGTGTCGTAGTCCTGACCTTCCGGGGTGATGTCTTTCTTCAGCTGTGCAATCGCGTTCATGATCTTTCTCCTTAAAAAGGAGAAAACCACGACAAGAGGGCTAAAACCACCCGTTTCTTGCGCAAGTGGTCTCTCTGCAAAAATGTGATACCGCCGGTTTGGGAAGACCGCTCATATCCGTTGTGTCACGGTCGCCAATGCCCGCTTGAAGGCTTTGGCGAAACTCTCGCGATCCTCCGGATTGAGGAAGGAACCGACATCGGTGTCGTGGCTCCTGTCGCGGACATGCATCGACACGACCCCGATCTCGCAGTGGCGGCGAACAAGGAAGCGCGTCCAGAACGGATTGAAATCATGTTCCACCATGCGGCCCGTCGGCGAGAATTTGCGGATGGAAACATTGGTGCGCGATATCGTCACCTCTTCGCGCACGCGGCCCGACCGATAATTCAGCCAGAAGGCGCCATAGAGCAGGAAGAAATCAGCGCCGAAGAAAATCCCGATCGGCCAGGCGCCTCGCGTGACGAAGAGAATAGTGTAGATGAGACAGAAGCCGCCCGCCATGGCCAGCATGACCCTGAACCCCTTTCGCGGCAGCGAGCGATGGGGAAACAGTTCGGCGGCAAAAACCGGCCTGTTGCCGTCTGCAGCCGTATCGGCGTTGCGTTCCGTCATAGGACTTGAGTATAGGTCGTTTATGGCAAATCCAAAGATCAAATCCAGCGCCCAAACCGTGAAAAAGTCAAATGCGACCGCAGGCCGCAAGCCGGCGGCCAAAAGCCTCTATTCCAAGGCGGACCTGGAAGAGATCTTCCGCCGCTTCTCCATCCAGCGGCCGGAACCGAAGGGCGAGTTGGAGCACGTCAACCCTTTCACGCTCGTCGTCGCCGTCGCGCTTTCAGCACAGGCGACGGATGCCGGCGTCAATAAGGCGACGCGCGCCCTTTTTGCCGTTGCCGACACGCCGCAGAAGATGCTCGATCTCGGCGAGGAGCGCATTCGGGAATACATCAAGACGATCGGCCTTTACCGCAACAAGGCGAAGAATGTCGTAGCACTTTCGGAAAAGCTGATCACCGATTTCGGTGGCGAGGTGCCGCGGACGCGCGAGGAGCTGATAACCCTACCCGGCGTCGGCCGCAAGACCGCGAACGTTGTCCTGTCCATGGCCTTCGGCCAGGCGACGATGGCGGTTGACACGCACATTTTCCGCATCGCCAACCGGCTGTTGCTCGCCCCTGGCAAGACGCCCGACGAAGTCGAGCAGCGGCTGATGAAGATCATTCCCGATCAATATCTCTACCATGCGCACCATTGGCTGATCCTGCATGGCCGCTATGTCTGTAAGGCGCGCAAGCCCGAATGCGAGCGCTGCGTGATCGCAGACCTCTGTCGCTCGCCGGAAAAGACCTGGGACATCCCCGCTCCCCTGGTCGAACTTCCGGCGCAGATCATCGGGGCTGAAGTAGCGGGCTGAACCTATCGAAGGCGCGGGCTCGCTTCCTTATGCGAAATCAGCTTGTGCAGATGCACCATCATGCCGGCGGCAAAGAGCGGCGTCAGCAGATTGAGAAGCGGAATTGCCAGAAAGGCCGCGATGACCAGGCCCGCCAGAAAGACCGTGAAGGCGTGCTTGACGCGGAATTGCCGCGCCTCGTCCGGTGAGCGGAAGCGCATGGCGGCGAATTCGAAGAATTCGCGTCCGAGCAGATAGCCGTTCACCAGAAAGAAGGCGATGAGGTTGACGCCCGGAATGAACAGCAGGAACAGCGCCACGATATTGCCGACGATGACGACGCCGAGAAACCGCACCGAGCTTTTCATCGCCGCGACGATGGGCATCGCCGTTCCCGGCGCATCGCCTGGATAGTCGCGCTTTTCTACAACCTCGGCGACATCATCGAGAAAGAGTCCGGCAATCAGGGCCGTGACCGGCGAAATCAGCAGCGCCATGGCCAATGCCAATGCGATGCCGGCGAAGATGGCGAGGAAGAGCGTAAGCCAACCCGTCCAATCCGAGGTGGACGGCATAAAGCCCTGCAGCCAAGGCAATACGAAAGAATTGAAGGCGCCTCGCAGGACGAACCAGAGCACGAGAAGCGCCAGCAATGTGAGACCCAGAACCTTCCAGAAAACCTTGCGCGTCTCCGGCGCAAAGAGATTTTCCAGGGAGAGGCGGGCAGCAAGGCCAATCATTCGGTCTACCTCTTTTGGTGGCAGTTGGACACTTAAGAAGCGGTTGCATCAATATCAATATCCCGTGCAGATATATGAATGTGCCAATTAAAAATTTGAATTATTGTAATACAGTTTGCACTAATATATCCTGTACGCCACATTAAGAACAACAACCGCAACAAGATCGGCGACCCGATCGAAATTGAATGGCCAATTGACATAGAAGTTGACGCAACAGAACATCGAAAAGACCACTAAAGGGGCGCAAAACTTGGAAGACCTTAGTCAGAAACTTAGACAATATATAAAGATCGGCACTCCAGCCGAACGAAGAATTGCTAAGTATTTCTCCGAGCATCTGAATGAACTACCGTTCGAGACGGCTTCCTCCGTTGCCGACAGGCTGGAACTGAGCCCGATGACGGTAGGGCGGTTTCTGCGGTCGCTCGGCTATCACGGTCTGGATGGGATAAAGGTGCATCTCAAGGAAAATGCACCGAGCCTCACGTCGCAATTGCCCAATATCCTCGAACAGCTTCAGAAGGACGCAAGCGAAGGTCGCCCGCTTGCAACCCAAATTGCCGAACAGGTCGAGATGCTGCAGCATATCTACAACCTCGCCGGCCAGCCGCAATGGCGCGACGCGGTTGCGACAATTCTGTCCTCCGGCAATGTCTTCATAACCTCCCACCCCAGTCTCGCGGGGATCGGCCACTATTTCCGCGACCGCCTGACCTTTGCCCGTGATCAAGTCCTTTTCCTCGACGGCGCCAATGGCAGCTATATCGAGCTGTTCGGCGAGCCATCCGAGGATGCGCTGCTCGTTGTCATCGACTCCCCGAGCTTCATCTCATCGCGTCTTCTGGCGCGCTCGGCTCGTCGCGCGGGCTGCAAGGTATTGCTGGTAACCGGTCAATTCACTGAATGGGCGCATGAATTCGCAAACATCACGCTATCCTTGCCGCCACAACGAGCCAATAGCCGCGAAAACCTTTCAGCCATAATGGCGCTGATGGAATATCTCGCGATTTCAGTCGCTCACGCGGCAGGTGAAGCGGCGGAAATGAGAACGCGCCGCATAGAAGAACTTCAAGGTATATTCGCCCGGGCGCCGCTCCGGTAAGCCGCCTATCCCATAGCGTCCAGTTCTGCGCGGTGGCGGTACATGGCGAGGAAGCGCCGGTAATCGCGATCGTAGAGTTCCTTCTTTTCGGCATTCGGCAGCCGCTCGTGACCGCCCGGGTACATAGCAGCACCGGCCGCACCCAGGCTTTCATGGAGACCGCAGGCGACCGAGGCGGCAATTGCCGTGCCGAGCAAGACCGTCTCGTTCATCTTCGGGATAACGACCTTGCAGCCGGTCACGTCGGAGTAGAGTTCCATCAGCACCGAATTCTTCACATGGCCGCCAGCGACATGCAGCGTGTCGGGCACATAGCCGTAATCCCGCATTCGCTCCAGGATATGACGAATGCCGAGTGCAATGCCGACGCTGGTGCGCCAGTATAGCCGGCAAAGACCATCGAAGGAGGCGTCCAGCGTCATGCCGCTGATGACGCCCAATGCATGCGGATCGGCAAGCGGCGAGCGATTGCCGTGAAAATCGGGCAGCACATGGATACGCCCGCCGAGGGAATCACCCTCCGCAAGCCTGAGCTCGGCAATCCGCCGGACGATACGATCGTGCAACTCCGCCGTCGGATGTCCGCCGGCTGCATGCATGCTGACGATATGGTCGAGGAGCGCGCCGGTGGCAGATTGTCCGGCTTCGGCAAGCCACATGCCCGGAAAGACGGCTTCGTAATAGGGACCCCACATGCCGGTGCTGCGCTTGCGCTCCCGCGCAAAGGAAACCACGCAGCTCGAGGTTCCCGCAATCAACGCCAGTTGATGCTCCAGCATGTCGGCATCGCCGGCATGGCCGGCAAGCGCGCCGAGCGCGCCCGCATAGGCGTCGATCAAGCCCGCGCCCACATGGCATTCACGGTCGAGACCCAGCGCTTCCGCCGCCTCGACCGTCAGCGTGCCGATGGATCGGCCGACGGCAACGCTCTCGTCAGGCAAACTGCCGCGCTCGCGCAGATCGCCAAGGCCGATCACGTTGAGAAAATCGGCCTGCCAGCCCGGTTGGCGGTGCGCCAGATAATTCCATTTCGCCACGAGCGTGGAGCGAGACCGCGCAAGCGAACCGGTCGCCTTCCAGGTCATGAAATCGGCAAGGTCGAAAAAGTAGCCGGCCTGGGCCCAGCTTTCCGGAAGGTTCTCCTTCAGCCACATCAGCTTCGGCATTTCCATTTCCGGCGACATGAACTCGCCGGAATATTCAAGAACCGCGTGCTTCGTCGCCGTACAGTAATCCGCTTCGGCCAGTGCCCGATGATCGAGCCAGACGATGGTATCGAATCTCTTCTCTCCACCGGTGGAAACCGTGAGCTGCCCGCCATCGCGATCGCGCACGACCAGCGAGCAGGTCGCATCGAAGCCGATCGCGCCGATAGCGGATGCGGCAACGCCGGATGCCTTCACGGCTTCGCGAACGGCGGTGCAGACGGCAGTCCATATGTCTTCGGAATCATGCTCGGCGTGGTTCTCGCGCGGGCGGTTCATCAGGATCGGATGTTCGCTTTTACCCAGCAGCGAACCGCCCGCGGTGAAGACACCAGCGCGTGCGCTGCCTGTGCCGATATCGACCGCAACCACGTGATCACGCATGCAAAAGAGGTCCCGCCCACTATCTCTTGTTGCGGACAAGTTGTATCAATTCCGGCATCGCGTCAAACACGACTTCCGGCGAAAGCTGCTCCAGCTCCGCCCGGTAGCTGGGCGAATGGGCGTGCGACCCGCCGGTGAAGGCAAAGACCGTCATGCCGGCCGCGCGCGCCGCCGTGATCCCTGCCGGACTGTCTTCGACGACGATGCATTCCTTCGGCGGCACGCCCATCTTTTCGGCCGCATAAAGAAAGAGATCCGGCGCCGGCTTGCCGCGCTTGACCATGCTGGCGCTGAAGATATTGGGCTCCAGCCTGTCGAGCAGACCGGTCACGCCGAGAGAGAGACGGATGCGCTCAAGCTGGCTCGACGAGGCAACGCAGCGCGGCAGCGAAAGTGCATCCAGCGTTGCACCGATGCCGTCGATCGGCTTCAGCTCATGTTTGAAGCGCTCATAGAGATCGTTGCGGATACGGTCGAGGAATGCCTGGTCGATGAAGACGTCGAATTCCGTCTGCATCGTATCGACGAGCGTCGCCAGGCTCTTGCCGAGGAAGCGGCTGTAGACATCCTCCTCGCTCATCTCCACACCGACATCATGCATCGCCTGGATGAGCACGCCGACCGACAGCGGCTCGCTGTCGACAAGCACGCCGTCGCAATCGAAGATTACGAGCCCTGTTCCCGCATCCGCCATCACAGATCCAACCTGAATTTTGTTGCTGTCCCGCCTGCCGGAAACCCGGCACGGCAATGGAAAACGGCCGGAACAGGAGAGATCCGGCCGCTTGAAAATTATTCCGCGAGTTTGTTGTCCAAGTATAGCTGCAGGGTGACGCGGGTACCCTTTTCCCACAGCGTTTTCAGTGCATGCGCGAAGCGTTTGCGGAAGAGATCGGATTTGGCGACATCGCCGAAGATGTCGTCGAAGACCAGGAAGGCATTCGGATCGTCCTTCGCCTTGAGCGCCGCTTCATGCAGCCGATCGGCGCTGGCATCGTTGAAGACGATCTCCTTGCCGCTGTCGCTCTTGCCGGCAAAGTAGCGGCACCATAGCGCCGAGACGAGCGATAAGCCGACAATATCCTCGCCGCGACGAAGACGGTCGGCCGTGGACGGCAGAATGAACTTCGGCTGGCGGTTGGAGCCGTCCTGCGCCAGGCGCGGGATAGTATCGGCGATCTTCGGATTGGAGAAGCGCCGCTCGATCAGCTTGAAGTAATCCGCAAGCACCGTGTTCGGCACCGGCGGGATGACGGGGATGATCTCATCATTTTCGAGCTTGGCGAGGAAGGCGCGGATCAGCGGCTCTTCCATGGCTTCATGCACGAAGTGAATGTCCATCAGCGCCGCCGGATAGGCGATCGCCGCATGGCCGCCGTTGAGGATGCGGATCTTCATGTGCTCATAGGGCGTCACGTCGGGCACGAAGGTCACGCCGACCTTTTCCAGCGCTGGTCGTCCGGCGGGGAAGTTGTCTTCCAGCACCCATTGCTTGAACTCTTCGCAATAGACGGGCCAGTTGTCCTCTATATCGAAAGCTTCTTTCAGCAGGTCGATCTCACGTGCGCCAGTTGCCGGCGTGATGCGGTCGACCATGCCGTTCGGGAAAGCGACGTTCGCGGCGATCCAGTCGGCAAAGGCTGGGTCGGACAGCTTCGCCGTACCGACCACGGCGGCTTTGGTGACGCCGCCATTGTGGGGAATGTTGTCGCAGGACATGACGGTGAAGGGCGGCAGGCCGGCAGCGCGCCGCGCCTTGAGACCGGCGACGATCAGGCCGAACACCGTCTTCGGCGCATCCGGGTTCTGCCCGTCGGCCACGATCGCCGGATGGGCGGGATTGAACTTGCCGGAGGCATCGATGAAGTAACCCCCCTCGGTAATCGTCATCGAAACGATGCGGATCGCGGGGTCGGCAAGCTTGGCAATGATCGCCTTGGCATCGCCGACCGGCAGGATGTCGACCATCGGCGCAGTCACGCGCGCGGCCGTGCGATTATTGTCCTGCTCGACCACTGTCGTCAGAAAATCCTGGGCAGCCAGCTTCTCGCGCATAGCCGCATCCGACGGCAGCACGCCGGCGCCGATGATCGCCCAGTCATGGGCTTCTCCGGCATTGAAAAGATCGTCGAGATAGATTGCCTGATGGGCACGATGGAAATTGCCGACACCGAAATGCACGATACCAGCCGAAAGCGACTTCCGGTCATAAGCAGGAATAGCCGCCTTTGCAGCCGCCTGCTGAAGAGTTGCGAGCGATAATTTGCACGTCATGTCTCTGGTCCTTTTGAAGGTCTCTGGCTCCGGGCGGCTCGGGAACGCCGCACCGGCTGGTATGCTTGACCGGTCCACGCAGATCGATGGATGCGAACCGGAACAGATGCGTTAGCCGTGCCCGCTCAAGCGCACACGGCCCTGGCTTTTAGGCTGAGATCGCCAGCCCTTCGGCGTTGAACCGGTGAATATGCGCCTTGTCCGGTGTCAGGTAGACGGTATCGCCAGCCCGGGCGGGAAAATCACCCGAGCCGCGAGCGGTCACCGTGCCAATCCCGTCAACATCGATATGCAGGAAAGTGTCGGAGCCGAGATGCTCGGCAACGAGCACCTTGCCCTGCCAGTCGCCCGACGTGGTCGACAGCAGTACGTGTTCCGGCCTGACGCCGATCGTGTCGCCGCCGAGGCTCTGGGCATAGGCGCCCTTGACGAAATTCATCTTCGGCGAGCCGATGAACCCGGCGACGAAGAGATTGCGCGGGTTGCGATAAAGCTCCAGCGGCGAGCCCACCTGCTCGATATTGCCGCGATTGAGCACGACGATCTTGTCGGCCATTGTCATGGCCTCGACCTGGTCATGTGTCACATAGACCATCGTCGTCTTCAGCTGCTGATGCAGTTCGCTGATCTCGAGACGCATGTTGACGCGCAGCGCCGCATCGAGGTTCGACAAGGGCTCGTCGAAGAGGAAGGCTGCCGGCTGGCGCACGATGGCGCGGCCGATCGCGACGCGCTGGCGCTGGCCGCCGGAAAGCTGGCGCGGCTTGCGCTCAAGATAATCCGTCAGGTTCAGGACGCGTGCGGCATCCGCCACTTTCTTGTCGATTTCCGCCTGCGGCATGTTCGCCATCTTCAGCGGAAAGGCGATGTTCTTGCGCACACTCATATGCGGATAGAGCGCGTAGGACTGAAACACCATGGCAAGGCCGCGCTCGGACGGCTTGAGATTGGTGCCATCCTTACCGTCGATCATGATCTGGCCGCCGGAGACATCTTCAAGACCGGCGATGAGACGCAGCAGCGTGGACTTGCCGCAGCCGGACGGGCCAACGAAAACGACGAACTCGCCGTTGTCGATCTCAAGATCGATGGAAGGGATGACCTTGGCTTCGCCGAAGACCTTGGAGACTTGTTTGAGAACAATGCTACCCATGTTTCTCTTCCTTACTTAACCGCGCCGAAGGTCAGGCCGCGAACGAGTTGCTTCTGGCTGAACCAGCCGAGGATCAGGATCGGAGCGATCGCCATGGTCGATGCCGCTGAAAGCTTGGCATAGAACAGGCCCTCCGGGCTGGAATAGGAGGCGATGAAGGTGCTCAGCGGCGCCGCGTCTACCGCGGAGAGATTGAGCGTCCAGAAGGCCTCGTTCCAGGCGAGGATGATGTTGAGCAGCATTGTCGAGGCAAGGCCGGGGATCGCCATCGGCGTCAGCACGTAAATGATCTCCTTGGCAAGCGTCGCCCCATCCATGCGGGCCGCCTCGAGGATTTCGCCGGGAATTTCCTTGAAGTAGGTGTAGAGCATCCAGACGATGATCGGCAGGTTGATGAGCATCAGCACGACGACCATGCCCACCCGGCTGGCGAACTGGTTGTTCAGGAGGCCGAAGCTCTGGAACAGCAGATAGATCGGGATGAAGGCGCCGACCGGCGGCATCATCTTCGTCGACAGCATCCACATCAGGACGTCCTTGGTGCGCTTGGTCGGCGAGAATGCCATGGCCCAGGCGGCAGGCACCGCAACGAGCAGACCGAGAATGGTCGAACCGAAAGCGATGATGACCGAGTTGCCGAAGTGGAGGAAGTAGTCCGAGCGCGACTGCACCTCGAAATAGTTCTCCAACGTCCAGTGGAAGAAGAGGAACTGCGGCGGCGAGGCAATCGCATCGCCTTCCGTCTTGAAGCTCGTCAGGATCGTCCACAGGATCGGGAAGAAGATGAGGATTGCCACGATCCAGGCGGCGACCGATACGACGATCTTGCGTTGCGTGGTGACTTTGCGTGCCATCTCAAGCCTCCAGATTCTTGCCGACTGCGCGCATCAGGAAGATGGCGACGATGTTGGCGAGGATGACGGCGATGATGCCGCCCGCCGATGCACCGCCGACGTCCTGCGACAGAACGATCTGCGAATAGACGAGATAAGTCAGGTTCGTCGTCGCCGTGCCCGGACCGCCATTGGTGGTGACGAGTATCTCGGCGAAGGCCGACAGCATGAAGATCGTCTCGATCAGGATCACCACGGTGATAGCCCGCGCTAGATGCGGCAGGATGATGTAGATGAATTTCGAAACCGGTCCGGCGCCATCCATCTCGGCAGCTTCCTTCTGCTCCTCATCCAGCGACTGCAGGGCCGTCAGCAGGATAAGTGTCGCGAAAGGCAGCCACTGCCAGGCGATGATGATGATGATCGACAGAAGCGGAACCGTCTCCAGCCAGGTCAGCGGATCAAGCCCGAAAAAGCGGAAGAGATGTGCCAGGAGCCCGTTTACGGGGTTCATGAACATATGCTTCCAGATGAGGGCGGCGACCGTCGGCATCACGAAGAAGGGCGCAAGCACCAGCATGCGCACGATGCCTTGGCCGAAGATCGGCTGATCAAGAAGGAGAGCGAGCGCAATACCGCCAATGACGGTGATCAGCAAGGCACCGCCGACGAGCAGCAGTGTCACGATCAGCGAACTCACGAAGGCCGGATCGGTGATGAAATATTCGTAGTTGAGAAACCCGAGGAAATCATGCGTGCCGGGGTTCAGAAGATTGTAGTTCAGCGTCGAGAAATAGATCGTCATTACGAGCGGGACGATCATCCACGCAAAGAGAAGCAGAACCGAAGGCGCCATCATGACGCGTGCGGTGGAACGGGTGTGCAACGTTGCCATGGCAAGTACCGACCTATCTTTAAAGGAGGGGGTGGCCGCGGACCGGCTGAAACAAAAGGGCCGCCAAGGGCAGTTCGGCGCTCGGCGGCCTAGGGGAAAGCAGTGCTCGAGAGGGGGCGCTGCTCTCCTTAGCTTCGAAGGCCCTTACTTCGGATAGCCGGCCTTCTTCATTTCGCGTTCCGTCAGCTGCTGGGCAGCCTTCAGAGCCTGATCGACCGAAATCTGGCCGGCGAGAGCAGCCGAGAACTGCTGGCCGACAGCCGTGCCGATGCCCTGGAATTCAGGGATAGCAACGAACTGCACGCCGACATAGGGAACCGGCTTGACAGTCGGATGCGTCGGATCAGCCGAATTGATCGAGTCGAGCGTCATCTTCGCGAAAGGCGCTGCCTTCTGGTAGTCCGCATTCGCGTAGAGCGAGGTGCGGGTGCCGGGAGGTGCGTTCAGCCAGCCTTCCTTCTGTGCGACCAGGTTGGTGTAGTCCTTGCTGGTGGCCCAGGAAATGAACTTTTCCGCCGCTTCGGTCTTCTTCGAGGAGGCCGGGATGGCGAGGTTCCATGCCCAGAGCCAATTGCCGCGCTTGCCGAGGCCCTTATCCGGAGCCAGAGCGAAGCCGACCTTGTCGGCAACCTTCGATTCCTTCGGATCGGAAACGAAGGAAGCAGCAACGGTGGCGTCGATCCACATGCCGCACTTGCCGGACTGGAACAGGGCCAGGTTCTCGTTGAAACCGTTGGACGATGCACCCGGAGGGCCGGCATCCTTCATCAGCTTGACGTAGAAGTCGAGCGTATCCTTCCATTCCGGCTGGTCGAACTGTGCCTTCCACTTTTCATCGAACCAGCGGGCGCCGAACGAATTCGACATCGCCGTCAGGAACGCCATATTTTCGCCCCAGCCCGCCTTGCCGCGAAGGCAGATGCCGTAGACTTCATGGTCCTTGTCGGTGATCTTGCGGGCCGCATCGGCGATGAAGTCCCAGGTCGGAGCGTCCGGCATCTTGAGACCAGCCTTGTCGAACAGGTCCTTGCGGTACATCACCATCGAGCTTTCGCCGTAGAACGGCGCTGCGTAGAGCTTGCCGTCGGTCGTCAGACCGCTGCGAATGGCCGGGAGAAGGTCATCAACATCATAGTTCTTGTCGGCGGAAAGCTTGTCGAGCGAGGCAAGCCAGCCGAGCTTGCTCCAGATCGGCACTTCATAGGTGCCGATGGTCAGCACGTCATACTGGCCAGCCTTGGTAGCGATGTCGGTCGTAACCTTCTGGCGCAATACGTTTTCTTCAAGCGTGACCCATTGCAGGTCGATGCCGGGGTTCTTGGCTTTGAAATCGTCCGTAAGCTTCTGCATACGGACCATGTCGCCGTTGTTGACGGTTGCAATCGTGAGGGTTTCGGCAGACGCCAGGCCGGCAAACATCAGAGCCGAGCAGGCGCCCAGCAGTAAAGTTTTCAATTTCATATCTTCCTCCCAGAAGATTAAAAATGAGCATTCGCTTTGCTCGTGGGCAATTACTCACTTCTTGCGACAAAATGTCAATGCAGATTCGTTGCTGCATTGCCGAGCAAGCAACCTATCCGTTTGTTTTTATTAGTTAAATTTTTTGCTCAGACCTTGAGCAAAAATTCAGCAACTGCCTCGTCGGTAATCAAACCATTGATCTGCCGACCGACGACGGCCGCCTTGATCGCCTGGAATTTGCGCCGGCCCTTGGCGATTCCAATGACGCTGCAGGTATCGCGCGACGGCAAGGGCGCACTGGCGACGCGCTCATTGACATCATCGGGCATGAGGTTGCCATTGCCGTCGAAAACCCAGCCACAGATCTCGCCGGCAGCGCCCCGGTCCATCAACGCCAGCATCTCGTCCCTCTCGAGAAAGCCGTCGAGACAGAGCGGCGCTTCCACACCCATCTCGCCGATACCGACGAAGGTCACGTTGGCCTGAGCGCTGATATCGAGCGTCGAGCGCACCAGTGCCTGCGCATGCAGGAGCTCCCGCTCCTCGGCCGACGACACCAGCACCGGCAGCGGCATCGGAAAGTGCCGCGCCTTGACGACGTCGGCCATGCTGAAGATGACGTTGTAATAGGCAGCGGAACCGTCGGGACCGATATTGCCCGTCAGCGACACCACCCGATGCTGCAGACATTCGATCGCCGGCAGCTGGTCGACTGCAGCCTTCAACGTGCGGCCCGTGCCGATCGCCAGCACGATGGGGTCGGCTCGCCGCAGCCAGCGCTCGATTTCGGCAGCACCGGCCTCGGCGATGCCAATGGTCGAAGATGTGCTGTCGGGATCGCTCGGCACGATATCGACATGGCGCAGACCGAACTTCTTCTTGAGCTCCGCCGCATATTCCAGACAGGCGGCGATCGGGTGATCCAGCCGGACCTTGATCAGCCGTTCGGCAACGGCCAGCGACACCAGACGCTGCGCCGACTGCCGGGATATTCCCATCGCGACGGCGATTTCATCCTGCGTGCGGCCGGCGACGTAGTAGAGCCATCCGGCCCGCGCCGCATCGTCAAGCCGCCCCTGGGAATCCAGCTTCTTCGCCATCGCCTTCCTTTACCGAAACAGCGCCCTTGCTAGGGATGATCCAGACTATCCGTGCCGGATCATGCAGTCTCCGGCGGGATGACGCCCTTGGTCAAGGTGAAACAGCCGTAGAAGCGGCGCTCGCCGGTCTGAATGACGCAAAAGGCATCCTTGGCACGCTCGTAGAAGGCATAACGCTCGACCGGCATCAACGGCCAATGCTTGCCCTCGGCCTTGTCGATCACCGCCTGAACCTCCCGCTGGACCTGCGGCACCTCGTCCGGCGCATCAACAACTTCCATGCGCGTCGCGGCATCATCAATGAAGGTGTCGAGCGGCATCAACGACAATATCGCCGCGACGGCATCGGCAGCGGGCACATTGTCGATGCGCAGCAGCTCGCCCAGGACCGTCTGGCTCGCAATGGCCTCCGCCGGGAAATTCGTGTCGACGACGACGAGCATGTCGCCATGCCCCATCGATTTCAGCGCATAGAGCACGTCCGCATTCAACAGCGGCGAAATTCCCTTCAGCATGAACGATCCTCCGATAGCCTGTGGCGGCCACTTCGCGGCCGCTTTGTTCTCCGCGCAAACAAGTAACCATCGCGTTCCTGTCTGTCCATAGGCGCCGGGAACGTTTTCGGCGGGCAGCCTGGAGCAATTCCAGGAAAAGTGCGCAGCGGTTTTCCGTCCGGGATTGCGTGAAGGCAAAGGGATAGAGCGGCTCAGAGATTTCGTGAATAACTGAACCGCTCCGGCCATGGACTGTGCATCCCGCCGCGGCTTATTTCAGCCGTTATTGACCCGATAGGTTCGTCGGCATTAACTGAGGTACGTTCAACGGTTGAGAGGTGCATGTGCGCATTCTTGTGGTGGAGGACGACGACACGATCGGCGGCGCGGTTCGCGACCATATCGCGGCAGGCCCTCATGCCGTGGATTGGGTCAAGAACCTGACCGATGCGGAGGAGGTCACCAGTGCGGTGCAATACGGCCTCATCCTGCTGGATCTGCAGCTTCCCGATGGCAGCGGCATCGATTTCCTGAAGCGGCTGCGCCGCAAGCCTGACGAAACGCCCGTCATCATCCTGACAGCTCGCGATCAGATCTCCGACCGCATCGAAGGCCTGAACAGCGGTGCCGATGATTATCTCGTCAAGCCGTTCAACCTCGGCGAATTGACGGCCCGTATCCTGGCGGTCGCCCGGCGTTATGCCGGCAGTCCGCAGCCGACCCTCCGGTTTGACGACCTCGAAATCGACCAGCCGCAGCGCCGCGTCAAGCTGGCGGGCAAGGACGTGATCCTCACGGGACGAGAATGGGCCGTGCTCGACCTGCTGATCACGCGGCCGGGCGCGATCGTCTCCAAGGACAAGATAGAAGAGGCGCTCTACGCCTTCGGCTCCGAAATCGAGAGCAACACAGTGGAGGTCTATGTCAGCCGCCTGCGCAAGAAGATCGGCAAGGACCGCATAAGGACGGCCCGGGGCGTCGGCTATTGCCTGGGTGAGCGATGACCGAACACAAGGAGCCCAGCCGCGCCAGCATCACCCGGCGCCTGATCACTGCGCTGACCGGCACTGTCGTCGTCTTCTGGCTGATTGCGGTCGGCATCGGTGTCTACGTCGTCAATAAGGAACTCTCGGAAACCTTCGACGGCGCATTGCAGGAAACCGCCGAGCGTCTGCTGCCGCTGGTGCTTGACGATCTCGCCAACCGCGATCATTCCGGCGATCCTCAGAGCCTGGAAGAGCTCAACAAGGGGCTGAACCGCGAATATCTGACTTATCAGGTACTCGACGGGAACGGCAAGGTCATCCTCCATTCCCACGATGCCCCTCCAACCGCCTATGACGTGCCGCTGAAGATCGGCTTCCACAATACGTCGCGATACCGGATCTATACCGAATCCTCGGCCGACGGCACGATCTTCCTGCACGTCGCCGACGCCTTCAAGAATCGCCGCGAGGCATCGCGCGAAAGTGGCGTTGCCCTGCTCTGGCCGCTGCTGGCCCTCATTCCCGCCAGCATCATCGCCATCGGCGTCATCGTCGGCCGATCGCTGCGGCCGATCGACCGCCTGCGCTCGGAGATCGCCACCAAGGACGGCGGCAACATGGCGCCGCTCGTGAGCGAGACGCTGCCGCTCGAGCTGCAGCCGATCGCCCGCTCCGTCAATCTGCTGCTGGAGCGCCTGCGCCTGGCGCTGGAAGCCGAGCGCGAATTCACGGCCAATAGCGCCCATGAGCTGCGCACCCCGATTGCAGGCGCTCTTGCGCAGACCCAGAGGCTGATCGCCGAACTGCCGCAGGGGCAATTGACGGAACGCGCCGGCCGCATCGAGACGTCGCTTTCCAATCTCGGCCGGCTCGCGGAAAAGCTGCTGCAGCTTTCCCGCGCCCAGGCCGGGATCGGCACGGGTGACAAACCCGCCGATCTCGTAGCCATCATCGAAACCGTCATAGGCGATTACGACCGCGATACGGGAACGGCGGGCCGTGTCCTTCTGGAGAACGAAACGGCGGAGAAACTGATGCGCAACGTCGATATTGACGCATTTGCGATCGTCATGCGCAATCTCATCGAAAACGCCTTGATCCATGGGCCGGCGGACGACGAAGTGACCGTCCGCATCGACGACCGCACCGTCCGCGTCATCAACGGCGGCGCCGTGCTTTCCGCACATGATCTCGCCGGCCTGAAGAAGCGCTTCTGGCGCGGCAAGACGAAAGCGGCAGGCTCGGGCCTCGGACTTTCGATCGTCGAGCGCATCGTCGGCCAGATCGGCGGCCATCTCGATCTGCTGTCGCCGGCGACCGGCGGGACCGATGGCTTCGAGGCGAGAATTACCTTGCCGCCTCCCCTTCTCCCCGGCGGGGAGAAGGTGCCGCCAGGCGGATGAGGGGGTGAGCGACAAAGGAGCGAACGTCTGAGCGCAAGCGATGACGGGCATGCCGCGCCGCCCCCTCATCCGACCCTTCGGGCCACCTTCTCCCCGAGGGGAGAAGGAATTTCCGGCGCCGATCCGCCTCATATGCGATACCCCTGCCCGACCCAGGGGGAAGGATTGATCTTGCAAAGACCGGCAAAGGGTGCGAGCAAGTGCGCCATGTTTCCAGCGGGTCGGTATCCATGATCGTTTCCTTCGACATTGGCGGCAGCGCCATCAAAGGCG
Source organism: Rhizobium sp. AB2/73 (assembly GCF_020871915.1). NCBI lineage: Bacteria > Pseudomonadati > Pseudomonadota > Alphaproteobacteria > Hyphomicrobiales > Rhizobiaceae > Rhizobium > Rhizobium sp. AB2/73. The sequence goes on from NZ_CP067071.1 coordinate 2,788,448, forward strand.
GCATTGCCCGCTCCATGACGGACATCGTGCCGCTGGCGCGGCGCCCGACGCCCAGGCATGATTTCGCCGAATTCGTCAATACCTTGCGTGAGGTGATTGCCGAAGCCGGCGAGAGGCCGGATTGCCTCTCCTTCTCCATCGCCGGCGTCGTCGATCCCGATACGCAGACACTCACCTGCGCCAATATTCCCTGCGTTCACGGCCGGCATCTTGCCGCCGATCTGGAAGCGGAACTCGGCTATCCCGTGCTGATCGCCAATGATGCCGATTGCTTCGCCATGGCAGAGGCCATGTCCGGAGCGGGCCGTGGCCATCGCATCGTCTTCGGAGCCATTCTCGGCACCGGCGTCGGCGGCGGCCTTGTCGCGGATGGCCGGCTGGTCAATGCTGCCGGCGGCTTTGCCGGGGAATGGGGCCATGGCCCCATCATCGCGTCCTCCGCCGGCAATCCACCGGCCGCTATTCCCGCCTATGCCTGCGGCTGTGGTCAGAAGGGCTGCGTCGACACCGTCGGCGGCGCACGCGGCATCGAACGCCTGCACAAGACGCTTCACGGGCTGGAACTTTCCAGCGAGGAGATCATCGGCCAATGGCTCAGGGGCGAAGACCGTGCCGAACGCACGATTGACGTCATGGTGGATCTGGTCGCCTCGCCGCTTGCCCTCACCGTCAACATAAGCGGCGCGACCATCGTGCCGGTCGGCGGTGGCCTTTCCAACGTCGAACCGCTCCTGGCACGTTTGGACGAGGCGGTACGCGCCCGGACCCTGCGTAAGTTCGGCCGGCCGCTCGTCGTGCCGAGCGAGTGCAAGCTGGAACCGGGCCTCATCGGCGCCGCCCTGCTGGGCCTGCAATATGCCGGAGAGCGCACCCATGCTGCTTGAGGTCTGTGTCGAGGATATTGCCGGCCTCAAGGCGGCCGTTGAGGGTGGCGGCGATCGTATCGAGCTTTGCAGCGCGCTTCCTCTCGGCGGGCTGACGCCGAGTACCGGGCTGATGGCCGCCGCAGCGAAGATACCCGTCCCAGCCTATGCCATTATCCGTCCGCGCGCCGGCAGCTTCGTCTATTCGGCGGATGAACTTGAGGTCATGAAACGCGACATCGATGCCGCACGAGCTGCCGGCCTGCCGGGCGTCGTGCTCGGCGCTTCCATGCCGGATGGCCGACTGGATCTTGACGCACTCACCATTCTCACCGCCCAAGCGGAAGGTCTCGGCAAAACGCTGCACCGCGCCTTCGATCTGGTGCCCGACGTCGAGGAAGCCGTCCGTGTCGCTATCTCCCTCGGCTTCGAACGCATCCTGACCTCCGGCGGCGCAAGGACTGCGGCCGAAGGCGTTGCCATGCTCGAACAGGCGATTGCAGCCGCCGCCGGCCGCATCTCCATCATGCCCGGCTCCGGCGTGACGCTTGCAACGGTCGGCCAGCTATGGCCGCGCCTGCAGGTCAGCGAGATTCACGCCTCCTGCTCCGCAACCGCCTCGGAGACGGATGAGCGTGTCATCGCTCTCGGCTTCTCTCCGCCATTGGTCCGCCGCACGGATGCCGCCACCGTCAGGGCACTCAAGGCGTATTTCGCCTAGAGCGGACTGCGCCAAGAATGTGCAAAAAGCCGGACGCGGGGAACGCGGGAACCGCATGCGGAAGGTCGCGATCTGCTTTAAGCAACATCATGAATTGACAAAGAAACATTAGAATGATCAATCGTTCATAAACGCATATGCTGTAGCCATGAACATGGCTGCGCAACATACGGTTATTGCAGCAAGGTAAGTTTCCTCGGGAGTAGCTGTGATCTGAACCATGTCGGTGGCGCCACCTCGCAAGAAAAGCAGGGCTGTCTTTTGGATTGCAGCCGTTGTCATCGGTTCGATCATCCTGGCAACCGCGCTCCTTGCCAACGATATGCGCAATCTAAGAGCGCTGGATAGCCGCTATCATCTCAATCTGTTTCCGAAACCGGAACAACATGCAGCAGCGCCCGCCGCGCCTGCGCAGGAACAGCAGCCGGCCCATGCGGCTACGCCTGCGGCGGCAGCGCCGAAGACATCGGCCCCGGCGGCCACAAGCGTCGGTGTCAAGCCGGCGACGGTCACCGCCAAGCCACCCGTCAGGAAAAGGTCCCATCTGCTGGACGAGCCCGTCGATGCGCTGCTGAGTGCCTTCGTGCGCAGCTGGCGGATATCGGGCCAGGCGCTTTGCGCCGATCTTCAGAAGTTCGGCCTGTCTGTAGGGGAATGGCGGCAAAGCGAATTGGGCACCGGCACTTCGGAGTGCAGCTATGCCGTCCAGAAGGGCGCCTATGGCGATCCCAAGGCAGCTTCCTTCTTCATCATCGCCAGGGGCAAGCCGTCAGGCGAAATCGATACCATCCGCATCAAGGTCATCATGCCTGACAATGACGACGGAAAGGTCGTTGCCGGCACCTTTGTCGACACTGTCGTCCTATTGCTGAACGAAACCCATTGGCTGGACTTTCAGGCCGCACTCGAGGCAATCGGCAAGTTGCAGGATGTGACGCTGCAAGCCTTCGGCGCCAAGCTTGCCTTTTTCAAGGAATTCCAGAGCGACAACAATTTCAACCTGCAGCTGGAATTGCGCAGAACCTCGCCGGAACAGCTCCGAACCGCGATCGTCTTCGACAAAGCGCGCTGGACACTACCCTCCCCGCCATCGACTAATTGATCACATGGATTCCCTCGAAAGGCTGGGTTCCTGTTGCGCTGCGCCATGGATGGTGCTCATATAGGCAACGATTCCGAAGGTCGGCGGATCACCGGCCGCCAGCACCATGTTTCCCGAGAGCACACGAGGCGGTTTCCGAAGGGATTCATGCAAATCGTCAAACGCGCCGGTCCCCAGCCGGACGTTGGAAAGCCATTTCATTTCATGGATTCGATAGATCCCAATCCGCAGAGCCAGACTTTTGCGGTCGAACGCAATCCCCGCCTGCGCTACATCATTCCCGCCGTGGTCGCCGTCGCCTTCCTGATGGAACAGCTGGATTCGACCATCCTCGTCACTGCCGTTCCCGATATCGCCAGGAGCCTCGATACGACGCCGCTGCGCATGAATCTGGCGGTCACGACCTATATTCTGACGCTTGCCATGTTCATTCCGGTGAGTGGATGGTTTGCCGATCGCTTCGGCGCCCGGCGCATCTTCACGCTTTCCCTCTTCATCTTCACGATCGGTTCGATCCTCTGCGGACTGGCAACCAGTCTGCCGATGCTTATCGCCACGCGCGCGCTGCAGGGCTTTGGCGGCGCGATGATGACGCCGGTCGGGCGCCTCATCCTCATTCGCAGCTTCCCACGCAGCCAACTCGTGACTGCCATGACCTACATGACCCTGCCCGCTGTCATCGGACCAGTGATCGGCCCGGTGCTCGGCGGCTTCCTGACAACCTATCTGTCCTGGCGCTGGATCTTCTGGGTGAACCTGCCCTTCGGCCTGACCGGCATGGCCATGGCGCTGCGCTATGTCGAGGATACCGAACGCGACGAGACCATCAAATTCGACTTTCCCGGCTTCGTCATGGTCGGTCTCGGCTGTGTGCTGCTGCAATACGGCATCGAGAATGTCGGCCGCCCTGCAATTCCGGTCTGGGCCATCCTCCTCGCGCTTGCCGCCGCCGGCCTGCTGCTGGTCGGTTTCATCCGCTATGCCCGAACAGTGGAATCTCCGGCCGTGGATCTCACCCTCTTCAAGCTGCGCACCTTCCGCATCGGCACGCTTGCCGGCGGCATCTGTCGTGTCGGGCTGAATGGCGTGCCCTTCCTGCTGCCGCTGATGCTGCAGGTCGGCTTCGGCCTGAGTCCGATCGTCTCGGGTACATTGACCTTCGTCAGTGCCCTGAGCGCCCTTGCCGTGCGGCCGGTCTCGGCAAAACTGCTAAAGCTCTATGGCTTCGATCGCATGTTGACGTGGAGCGCCGTATTCGGTGCCGCCGTCGTCGCCGGCTTCGCGCTGATCACACCCGATACGCCGCACTGGTTCATCATCGTCTATGTCTTCATCTTCGGGCTGGCGCGGGCCGGACAGTTCATGACGTCCAATACGCTATCCTATTCCGATACTCCGGCGGCACAGCTCAGCCGCGCGACCAGCTTGGGCGGTGTGCTGCAGCAATTGAGCGTCAGCTTCGGCGTTTCCGTCGCCGCCATGCTGCTGGGGCTGGTGACTTTGGATGGATCGCCGCTGACGCCGGAAAAATTCCACATTGCATTCTTGTTGATGGCCGTGATCCCGCTGCTCGGCATACCTGGCTTTCTCAAGCTGCGGCCGGAAGACGGCGCGCAAGTGAGCGGCCATCAGCGGCAATTGAAAAAGTAGCCGTAAGGCTTATGCCGCAAGTGCCGAGGCGCGCGGGTGGACGAGATGATCGCGAAGCACCGCACCGGAGCGGTCGACTTCCTGCATCAGCACGTCGTAGCTCCACAGATCGGCCAGATGCTGCAAGACGCGCTTGGCATCCATATCGTCGAGCAGCGCGCCGTTCAGCACCGTATGCTTGACCAGCAGCCGCCTGTCGCCGGCAAGATCGACATCGACGATCTCGATATGCGGATCGATCCAGCCGACATCATATTGCCGTGACAATTCACGGCGGATGCGCCGGTAGCCACGCTCATCATGAATGGCGGCAACCCTCAGCCCTTCTTCCTCCTCCGGATCATCGGTCAGCTGGAACATGCGCATCTTGCGCATCAGGTGCGGGCTCAAGAACTGCGCGACAAAACTCTCGTCGCGATAATTGGCCCAGAGATCGCGCAGCACCGCCATTGCATCGCCGGTGCCGGCGATCTCGGGGAACCACTGGCGATCCTCCTCTTCCGGCTTCGTCACGATACGCTCGATATCCTGCATCATGGCAAAGCCGATCGCGTACGGGTTGAGGCCGGAATAGCGGGGATCGTTGAAGGTCGGCTGGAAAACCACATTGGTATGCGATTTCAGGAATTCCAGAAAATCGCCGTCGCCGATGCCGCCGAGCTCGTGCAGCCGCGTCATGATGCGATAGTGCACATAGGTTGCCGTGCCCTCGTTCATCACCTTGGTCTGGCTCTGCGGATAGAAATATTGGGCGACATGCCGCACGATGCGGATGATCTCGCGCTGCCAGGGTTTTAGGCGTGGCGCCATCTTTTCCAGGAAATAGAGGATATTCTCCTGCGGCAGGCCCGCCAGCGAGCGCCGCCGCTCCAGATCGAGATCCTGTGTTTTCTTGCCCGATCCGGCCGGCACCGTGCGCCATAGATCGTTGAAGATCTTCTCGTCATATTCGCGCCGCTCGCGCTCGCGCTTCTCCTCGTCGCGCAGGTCCGGCGTCTTCTTGCCGGCATAGCGATGCACGCCATGCGACATCAGCGCATGCGCTGCATCCAGCGTGCGCTCGACGGCGGCATGGCCATAGCGCTCCTCGCAGCGCGCCACATAGCTCTTGGCGAAGTTGAGATAGTCGAGAATGCCTTCGGCATCGGTCCAGAGCTTGAAGAGATAATTGTTCTTGAAGAAGTGATTGTGGCCGAAGGCGGCATGGGCGATGACGAGAGCCTGCATCGTCGCGCTATTCTCCTCCATCAGATAGGAGATGCAGGGCGAGCTGTTGATGACGATCTCATAGGCAAGGCCGCGCAGGCCCTTGCGGTAGAAGGCCTCGTGATGGGCGAAATGCTTGCCGAAAGACCAGTGCTTGTAAAAAAGCGGCATGCCGATCGAGGAATAGACGTCGAGCATCTGCTCGGCGGTGATGATCTCGATCTGATTGGGATAAACATCGAGCCCGAGCTCCTCGATGGCGATCTTCTCGCAGGCATCGTGAATTCGCTGAATGGTGGCGAAATCCCAGTCCGCGCCTTCGAAAAGCCGCTCCATCGATGCCTTTTTTGCCATTATCCGCTCCTTGTTTCCGCCGTCCGGCGCTGGAAGAGATCGTGGAAGACCGGATAGATCTGGCTGCGATCGCTGACACGCCGCATGGAAAGCACCGGCCATCCCGCCTGCATCCGCTCGTAGAGCGACCAGATCGCCGAGCCGGAGGAGATCGCGACGCTGCGTGATTCCCCCACTTCGAGATAGGCGAAATATTGGCAGACGGGCAGGATCTCGCTCGTCATCAGCGCTGCCGTCGTCGCATTGTCGGAATAGGCGTTATCGCCGTCCGACGCCTGGGCGGCGTATATGTTCCAGTCGGATGCCGGGAAGCGGTCCCGCACGATCCGCCGCATGGCTTCGAGCGCGCTCGAAACCTGAGTGCCACCGGTTGCCGGGCTGCGAAAGAAGGTCTCCTCGTCCACCTCTTCCGCTACGTCGGTATGGCGGATGAAGACGATCTCGACACGGCGATACTGCCGGGTCAGGAAAATATAGAGCAGCATGTAGAAGCGCTTGGCGAGATCCTTCATGTGCTCGGTCATCGAACCGGAAACGTCCATCAGACAGAACATGACAGCCTGCGCCACCGGCTTCGGCTCGTTCTCGAAACGGCGATAGCGGATATCGATCGGGTCGATATAGGGAATGCGCCGGACCTTCGATTCCAGTCTTTTGATCTCGTCCTCGAGCTGTGCGCGGCGCTTCTCGTCCGTGCACTCCTCGGCCTCCTCGATGAGCTTTTCGACCGTTTCCGGCTTCGGGCGATGCAGCGCGACGCGGCGCATCATGGCAAGCCGCATCGTGCGGTTGATGGCAAGATTGGCGGGTGATCCTGTAACCGAATAGCCCGAGCGCACCGGATTGATCTGGTCCGCCGACATCAGGCGGCGCTTGGCTAGATCGGGCAATTCGAGATCGTCGAGGAAGAGATCGAGGAATTCATCCCGCGTCAGGATGAAGCGGAAGGCATCCTCGCCCGTTCCATCGCCACCGGCCCGCGACTTGCCGCTACCGCCCTCGGGGCGGGGAAGCATATCGCCTTCGATGAAGTCTTTGTTACCGGGAAGAATATGTTCCTTCAGGCCCTCCGGGCCGCGATGGAACCGAGGTTCCTCGGTTCCATCCAGGGGAATGCTGATTTCGCCACCCTTCAGAATATCCTGAATGTCGCGATTTTGAGAGGATTCATAGACCGCTCTCTGCACCAGCGCTTTTGCTCTTCGCAAAAACCGTTGACGATTTTCCAGACTTTTTCCGCCTGGGTTCAGGCGTCTGTCAACAATGTGCATTCCTTCTTCCTTGGTGGCTCATCCCGCCTGTTTCACACGCATGTACCATTCCACAAGCCGCCGGACCTGCCGTTCGGTGTAACCCCGCGCGACCATCCGCTCGACGAATTCGCCATGTTTCTTCTCCGTCTCGCCATCCTTCTTGGAGCCGAACGAGATGACGGGCAGAAGGTCCTCGACTTGAGAGAACATCCGCTTTTCGATGACTTCACGGATCTTCTCATAGCTGGTCCAGGACGGGTTCTTGCCACCGTGGCTCGCCCGTGCCCGCAGGCAGAACTTGACCACTTCGTTGCGGAAGTCCTTCGGATTGGCGATACCTGCCGGCTTTTCGATCTTGGTGAGCTCCTGGTTCAAAAGCTCGCGGTCGAGAAGCTGGCCGGTATCCGGATCCTTGAAATCGACATCCTCGATCCAGGCGTCGGCATAGTCGACATAGCGATCGAAGAGGTTCTGTCCGTAATCCGCATAGGATTCCAGATAGGCCTTCTGGATCTCGTTGCCGATGAACTCCGCATAGCGCGGCGCCAGTTCGCTCTTGATAAACTCAATATAGAGCTTTTCGGTTTCAAGCGGCAGCTGTTCGCGGCGGATTGCCTGCTCCAGCATGTACATCAGATGCACCGGATCGGCACCGACTTCTGTCGTATCGTAGTTGAAGGTCGCCGCCAGCACTTTGAAGGCAAAACGGGTGGAGGCTCCATCCATGCCTTCGTCGACACCGGCCGAGTCACGATATTCCTGCACGCTGCGCGCTCTCGGATCGGTCTCCTTCAGGCTCTCGCCGTCATAGACCCGAAGTTTGGAGAAGGCGGTCGAATTCTCGTGCTTGGACAGCCGCGTCAGAACCGTGAAGCGGGCCAACGTCTCCAACGTCGACGGTGCGCAGGGCGCATCGCTGAGTTCGGACTCCTCGATCAGCTTCTCGTAGATCTTCTGCTCTTCGGTGACCCGCAGGCAATAAGGTACTTTCACCACGCAGATGCGGTCGATGAATGCCTCATTGTTCTTGTTGGCCTTGAATGTCTGCCATTCCGACTCATTCGAGTGCGCCAAAATGATGCCGGAGAAGGGTATCGCACCGATATTTTCCGTACCGATGTAATTGCCTTCCTGCGTCGCCGTCAGCAGCGGATGCAGCATCTTGATCGGTGCCTTGAACATTTCGACGAATTCGAGAATGCCCTGGTTGGCACGGTTCAATGCGCCGGAGTAGCTGTAGGCATCCGGATCGTTCTGCGCGAGACTTTCGAGCTTGCGGATATCCACCTTGCCGACCAGCGAGGAGATGTCCTGGTTGTTCTCGTCGCCCGGTTCCGTCTTGGCGACGGCAATTTGCCGCAGCCTTGAGGGCTGCATCCTGACGACACGGAAGCGGGAAATATCGCCTTCGAACTCTTCCAGCCGCTTGAGGCACCAGGGACTCATGAGCCCGGTCAAGCGCCGGCGCGGAATGCCATAGCGCTCCTCGATCATCGGCCCCATGGTGACGGGATCGAACAGGCTGAGCGGGCTTTCGAAGACAGGGCTAAGCTCGTTTCCGGCCTTGAGCACATAGATGGGATGAACTTCCATCAATGATTTCAGCCGCTCGGCGAGGGATGACTTGCCGCCGCCGACGGGCCCGAGCAGATAGAGGATCTGCTTGCGCTCCTCCAGCCCCTGGGCCGCATGGCGGAAGAAGGCGACGATGCGTTCGATCGTCTCTTCCATGCCGAAAAAGCCCGAAAAAGCCGGATAAGTGCGGATGGTCCGGTTCATGAAAATACGCCCAAGCCTTGTATCCTTGGCCGTATCGATCAGCAGTGGTTCGCCCATGGCTGCCAGTAGCCGCTCAGCCGCATTTGCGTACATGAGCGGATCATCCCGGCACGCTTCCAGGTATTCTGAGAATGACATCTCGACTTCGCGCCGTGCTTCAAAAGTACGGGCGAACGTGTTGAACAGAACATCGTTGTTTAACATGGCGCCTCGGTAGCTTGCTATTGCAATTAACGCCGGCTTTTACGAGATCACTTTATCCCGCTGTATCTAAAGTGCGGTATGACTCGCTACGAATCAATAGGTGATCTGTCAATAATTCGTACGCTTGATTCCAAATGTCATCAATATCTTGATGGGGTCATGCACCGAATTAATGAAACGCAACCACAGGTTGGTTACGATCATCCACAACACGTAATGAGCTATACAACCTCGGTCAACGCATCCGTCGCGTATTCTTCCAAATACACGATCTCGGCGAGGAATTGATCGAAGCCAGCGTTAAGCTTCATTGTCCGCATGATTGGGGAGAAAAGATGGTGCCCAGAGCCGGAATCGAACCAGCGACACGCGGATTTTCAATCCGCTGCTCTACCAACTGAGCTATCTGGGCATCCGAGCTTCGCGTCAAAGGAAGAGCCTTGGCAGGCGCTGGGCGGTTGGTACGCCCCGGAAGCGAGCGGGGTTATAGCATCTTGTTCGGCCATGTCCAGCAGCAAATGACTCTTTTTTGACAGGAAATCGAATTTTGCCAATTCGCGAACAAAATGAAAGGGTTCGTGAGATCCCGCCCCTTTGGAAAACGCACTCAGTCCTGGTCGGAGCCGTCGGCCTTCGTCTCGTCCTCGGTGACGGGGATGGCGTAGGAGCCGTTGAGCCACCGCGATAGATCGACGGAGCGGCAGCGATCCGAGCAGAAGGGATAATGTTCACGCAGCGAAGGACGACCGCATTCCGGACAGGGACGCGTCTTTCGCAGCGGCTCGACTTTCGAACCGACCTTAATCTCTTCAGCCTTCGCCATGACAACTATCCTTCCTGCCATCCGGCATGGACATCGAAGCCCTCGCCTGCCAGCAGCAGCATGGTTTCATAAAGCGGCAATCCGACGACATTGGTGTAGGAACCGACAAGCTTCTGCACGAAGGAGCCGGCAAGCCCCTGAATGCCATAGGCTCCCGCCTTGCCCCGCCACTGGCCGGAGGCGAGATACATGTCGATATCACGGCGGGAGAGACGCTTGAAGCGAACCTTGGTCTCGACGACCTTCTGGCGGGCCTTGCGATCCGGCGTGATCAGGCAAATCCCGGTATAGACCACATGGCCGCGCCCTGAAAGCAGATGCAGCGCCGCAGCCGCCTCGTCCACGAATTCCGCCTTCGGCAGGATGCGCCGCCCGACGGCGACGACCGTGTCGGCCGAAAGGATATAGCTTCCCTGCCAGGCGGCGTCGCTCTTGATGGCCGCAAAGGCGGCATCACCCTTCTCGGCCGAAAGCCGCCGCGCCAGCGAGCGCGGATGCTCCGATTTCTTCGGCGTCTCATCGATATCCATGGGCATGAGACGCGCGGGCTCGATGCCTGACTGATGCAGGAGCTCGACGCGACGCGGCGATCCGGAGGCCAGTATCAGCTTGTGTTTCAACGCCATCAGATCTCGACCTGTCATGCGGGAATGAGAGCGGGTTCCAGAGCATGATGCCGAAAATGTCGGCGGCACCCGGCTCCAGCGAACGGCGGATTACTTGAAACGATAGGTGATGCGGCCCTTGGTCAGGTCGTAAGGGGTCATTTCCACCAGCACCTTGTCGCCGGCCAGAACGCGGATGCGGTTCTTGCGCATGCGGCCCGCCGTGTGGGCGATGATCTCGTGCTCGTTTTCCAGCTTCACGCGAAACGTCGCGTTCGGCAGGAGTTCGGTGACGACACCGGGAAATTCGAGGACTTCTTCTTTCGGCATTAAAGCTTCTTTTCCTGTCGGTTGAGGCCGGCGCCCATGACAAAATGATTGGGTCGCCGGAAATTTGCGCGGAAACTACACAATCGCCGCGGTTTTGTGAACCTCGTTGATAAGGGTTTCTGCATTTGTTTCATTCGCGGCCCTAAAGCGAGCCGCGATGTTCCACCAGCCTGCTCTCGATCAGGCCCAAAAGATAGTCCCGCACCCCACGATAGGCATCGAGAACCTGATCGCGTGTTCCGTCCGTCGCGGAGGGGTCCATCGTCGGCCAATAGATGACGTCGACAGCGTTCGCCCGCGTCAGCTCCAACGCGGCATGATGCGCCTCGGGAGACAGCGTGATGATGACATCGAAGAAATCGTCCTCCAGCTCTTCCATGGTCTGTGGTTGGCGGCGGCCGAGCGAAAGTCCGATCTCGCCCAGCACGACGTCGACGAAGGGATTGCGCTCGCCGGCGCGCACTCCCGCTGAGGCGATATACGTGCCCTGCGGCAGCATCTGCCGAGCGATCGCCTCGGCCATGGGCGAACGAATGGCATTGAGGCCGCACATGAAGAGGATGGCGCCAGGGGATTTGCCCCCGGGCGACCTGCCATTCTGCTCGATCGCCTGCGGCTCGTCCATGGCAGTCACCCGCGCCAATAGAGCACGCAGACGAGCGTGAACAGCCGCCGCGCCGTATCGAAATCCACGCTGATCTTGCCGTTCAGCCGGTCCATCAGCGTCTGCGAGCCTTCGTTGTGAATGCCGCGCCGGCCCATGTCGATCGCCTCGATACGGCTTGGCGTGGCCGAGCGGATCGCCTCGTAATAACTCTCGCAGATCATGAAATAATCCTTCACGATCCGGCGAAACGGCGTCAGCGATAGAATATGGGTAGCGACAACACCGCCATCTTCCATGCGGATGTCGAAGACCAGCTTCTGGTCGACCAGCGACAAGTTCAGGAGATAGGGGCCGCCCTGATGTCCCACAGGCTCGAAACTGTTTTCTTCGATCAGGTCAAAGATGGCGACGGCGCGCTCGTGCTCGACATCGGGCGTCGAGCGGCCGATCGTGTCATCCAGGACCACATCGCTCAGCCGGAAGACCCCCTTCGCCATGCCTTACCCCTCGAGATTGAGGCGGATCGCGACCGACCGCGCATGGGCATCCAGCCCCTCGGAATTGGCAAGCGCGATCGCCGCCGGCCCGAGTGCGCGAAGCTGCTCGGAGCCCAGCCGGAGAATAGAGGTGCGCTTGACAAAATCGAGTACCGACAGCCCGGAGGAGAAACGCGCGGAGCGGGCTGTCGGCAGCACATGGTTCGAGCCGCCGACATAATCGCCGATCACTTCGGGCGTATGACGACCGACGAAGATCGCGCCGGCATTGCGCACACCGGCAAGCAGCGGCTCGGGATCGTCGACCGCCAGCTCCAGATGTTCGGCCGCGATGCGGTTGGCAAGCGGAATGGCCTGCTTCAGATCGGAGACCAGGATAACCGCGCCGAAATCCCGCCAGCTGGTTGCTGCCGTCTGCGAGCGGCTGAGCTGCTTCAGCTGCCGCTCGACCGCCGCTTCCACGGCTCTGCCGAATTCGGCATCGTCGGTGATCAGGATTGATTGCGCACTTTCGTCATGCTCGGCCTGCGCCAGCAGATCGGCGGCGATCCAATCCGGATCGTTGTTCTTGTCGGCGATGACGAGCACTTCGGAGGGGCCGGCAATCATGTCGATGCCGACGGTGCCGAACACCTGGCGCTTGGCTGCCGCCACATAGGCATTGCCGGGGCCGGTGATCTTGTAGACCGGCTTGATCGTCTCTGTGCCGTGGGCAAGGGCTGCAATCGCCTGCGCGCCGCCGATGCGATAGATCTCCTCGACGCCGGCCATGCGCGCGGCGGCAAGCACGGCCGGATTGACGGCACCGCCAGTCGCCGGCACGGCAATGACGATGCGGTCGACGCCGGCGACTTTGGCCGGCACGGCATTCATCAGCACCGAGCTCGGATAGCTCGCCGTGCCGCCGGGCACATAGAGACCGACCGCTTCGATCGCCGTCCAGCGCGATCCGAGGCCAACGCCGAGATCGTCTTCATAGATATCGTCCTTCGGCAGCTGCCGGCGGTGATGCGATTCGATGCGGGTGGCGGCGACCTTCAGAGCGCCGAGGACCTCGGCCGGAACAGCCGCGATCGCCGCATCGATCTCCGCTTCGCTGACGCGCATCGGCGTTGCGGCGAAATCGACGCCGTCGAACTTCTTGGAATAATCCGCAAGGGCGGCATCGCCGCGCGCCCGCACATCGTCGATGATGCCGCGCACGACGGCATTCACATCCTCGGACACTTCCCGCTTGGTCGTCAGGAATGCGGCGAACTGCTGCTCGAACCCTTCCGACGCCTGATCCAGCCAGATAGCCAAACTGATATTCCTCTTTCACTGCGGCCGCCCGCGGCGGCAAAAATCCAACCGTCGCTGCCTATTCGCCCGCGTCGGGATGTCGGGGCTTGTGGGCCGTTTCCCATGCCCCGCCGATATCCGCAAGCTGGGCCTCGATGCACTCGACATCGAGCGCAATCGTGGCGTTGGCGGCAAGGGCAAGCTCGATCGTGCCGTCCGGCCCCTCGCCCTTCCGCTCGAAGCGGATCGCAAGCAGCGACAGAACCTCGTCGCGGTTGCGCCGGTCGAAGCCACTGGAGCGCACGGCCTGCACGCGCTTGAAGACCAGCGCGGAACGATGGCGTTCATAAGGCTTGCTGCGCTGGTCCGATTGCTCCCAGACGAAACGGTTGGCCGCGAGCGAAAACTGCTCCTGCTTCGGCGCATAGGACATGTCGCCGACCTTGAAGACGCTATCCTGCATATAGGCAGAGATGACATCCAGGTCCTCGGTGTCGAGTGCCATTAGCTTGAGATCGCTCATTCGTCCTTTATCCCTGATCGCGCCACGAGAAAAACGCCGTTTTCAGCGTTCCCTTTCTGTGGACATAAGATGCGAGCGCAAAAGACGCAACCGAAGAAAGCGGTGTGGCCCGCTCTCTTCGCGCCGACGGATGGAAATAAGCCCGATCATCCAAAATGCTGTCGCGCTTTTGCGACAGCGGCATGCAAAAACCGGAGTGTTGCCCGGGGGCAGGACAATCGCATATGAGCTGAAATCGTTGCCGCCTCCCCTTCTCCCCTCGGGGAGAAGCTGCCGTCAGGCGGATGAGGGGGTGCCTGCCAGGAGTACGAAAACTCGTGAATTCAAATCAGTCAGCCCCCTCATCCGACCCTTCGGGCCACCTTCTCCCCGCTGGGGAGAAGGAGTTTCCGGGGATGATCCCACCATATGCGATTGCCGGGGGGGCGCGATAAACCTTAGTCGCTGATGCGCTCGACCACGGCGCCGCAACGCGTCAGCTTGTCTTCCAGCCGCTCGAAGCCGCGATCGAGGTGATAGATGCGCGACACCACCGTCTCGCCTTCGGCGGCAAGGCCGGCAATCACGAGCGAGACGGAAGCGCGAAGATCGGTCGCCATCACGGGCGCGCCCTTCAGCTTCTGCACGCCTTCGACGCGGGCCGTCTGGCCGGAAAGGGAAATCTTCGCGCCGAGGCGGGCGAGCTCCTGCACATGCATGAAGCGGTTTTCGAAGATCGTCTCGGTGATGTTGGAGACGCCCGAGGAGCGGGTCATCAGCGCCATGAACTGCGCCTGCAGGTCGGTCGGAAAGCCGGGGAACGGATCGGTGACGACGTCGACCGGCTGGATGCCGCCACCATTGCGCATGACGCGGATGCCGTTATTGGTCGGCGAAACCGTGGCGCCGGCCCGGCGCAGGCTTTCGAGCGCGGTGTCGAGCAGCGCGACATCGGTGTTTTCAAGCGTAACGTCGCCACCGGCCATGGCAACGGCCATCGCATAGGTGCCGGTCTCGATACGGTCGGGCAGCACGCGGTGGCGCGCGCCGGAGAGCGAGGTGACGCCCTCGATGGTGATCGTGCTGGTGCCGGCGCCGGAAATCTTGGCGCCCATGGCGATCAGGCAATTGGCGAGATCGACAATCTCGGGCTCGCGGGCGGCATTGCCGATGATCGTGGTGCCGCGGGCAAGCGTGGCGGCCATCATCATCACGTGCGTCGCACCAACGGAAACCTTCGGGAATTCATAACGTGCGCCGATGAGGCCGCCCTTCGGCGCGGTGGCATTGATATAGCCGCCGTCGATTTCCATGGTAGCGCCGAGCGCCTGCAAGCCCTCAATGAAGAGATCGACCGGGCGCGTGCCGATGGCGCAGCCGCCCGGCAGCGAGACGCGCGCCTGACCCTCGCGGGCAAGCAGCGGCCCGATGACCCAGAAGCTCGCGCGCATCTTGGCGACGAGCTCGTAAGGCGCGGTCGTGTCGACGATGGTGCGGCAGGTGAAATGGATCGTGCGGGAATAGCCGTCTTCCTGGCGCTCGCGCCGGCCATTGACGGCGACATCGACGCCGTGATTGCCGAGGATGCGCATCAAAAGCTCGACATCGGCGAGATGCGGCACGTTTTCGAGGGTCAGGGTATCGCTTGTCAGCAGCGAGGCGATCATCAGCGGCAGGGCGGCATTCTTGGCGCCGGAGATCGGAATGATACCGTTGAGCTCATTGCCGCCGACAATCCTGATACGATCCATATAAGCAATACGGGCGAGGCCCGCCTTTCCTGATAGTTCCGGGCGCCAATGTCAGGCGCCAGGTTTCGTGCACCTGGTAAAAGGCGCTCTTTAGACGAAATAGATTAACGCATCAATTCGATTGATGATGGGCGACATCAATCATTGCGATTCGTCCCTTTTTGCGGCGGAATCGGCACTATCCCCAGGCTTTGCGCCCGGCAGCCCATCCGTCTCGTCCGCCTGACCGGCGCGCCGCGCCCTGACCTGCTGCTTGCGCCGCGCCAGATTCTCCCGCAGCTTCTGCGCCGCACGCTCGCGCCGCCGGTCCGCCTCCGTGACCTGCCTGGCATCCGCCCGCGCGCCCGCCTCGCCGCCGACCCCACTAGACTTGGAACCGCCCTGCAAAGCCTGCCCTTCATCGATTTTCGTCTTGTCCGCAGCCATGAATTTCTGATAGCCGAAAACCCCGGCCTTCAAAAGACCGACACATTTTTTCCAACGAACTTTCACAGAACTTGCAATTTGCGGCTTGCACTCCGCCCCGACCTATGGCAATAGCCGCCTCGCCCAATACGGCGCACCCATGTGGCGCCACGGAATGCTGCTATAGCTCAGGGGTAGAGCACTCCCTTGGTAAGGGAGAGGCCGAGAGTTCAAATCTCTCTAGCAGCACCAGTTTTGCGTAATTCATCAACCTACGTCCACCATCTTGACCTGTACACAGATAAGGTCCTTCCAGTTGCGCCCATTAAAGGCTAGCTTCTTAGTATCGACTGATAGGTGCGGATGATAACCGATGCAGAACGCGCGAACTGCGAGTCATTTGAGGAATCACCTCAAGGGTGAGATGATAGAATCTCAATTTCCTAGCAATAAACAAGAAGCTCGAGACGCCTCGAGCATTTCAATTATTTCACAATGACGCAACTTAGTTTTCTTGAGATCTTAGAAAGACCAACGGTCGATGCTTTAATTAAGCCTGAGCAGATTTTTGATAGCGAAGATTGGAAGTTCATAACGGAACAGCCTGAGAATACGCGATTCGAACGGAAGTCTGCGCGAGCCAAAGCGGAGGTTTTTGCTATCTGCCTGTCGGCTTTTGGCAACGGTCCCGCGGTCGAGGGCGGCGTTGTAGCCATCGGAATAGAAAATGATGGTGCCGTCACCGGCTGCAAATCACTCTCAAACGAAAAAATCCAAAACCTTGAGTTTTTCGGCCGCGATCATTGTGCCGGCGGTCGCTTCAAAACACGAAGAGTGGCTGTGAGAAACAAGAACGGTGAAGAGGACTTCATCATTCTTGTTAGAGTCTATTTTGTTGACGACAAACTCGTAGAACTTACAAATGGCGATGCTTATTGTCGCGAGTCTGACCGATCTAGGAAGCTAACGGACGCGGAAAAACAAGAAGTCCGGATTAACAAGGGCGAACGTGCATTTGAGCTTGAGCCTTGCCCTCTCGAATGGCCAGATGATTTCCGACAAAATATCATCGACAGGTTTGTTAAAACCGTTCGCGATGCACGTGATGGTTCTGACGAAATTGACCGTATCGATATTCTTGAAGCAATGCGGCTTGGGAAAGTTAGAGAAGGAAAATTCGTTCCAAATAACGTTTGCGCATTAATGTTTGCAAAGGATCCTCAACAGGTTTTCCCGGGCTCGTATGTTCATTTCCTTCGTTATGTTGGAAATGAGGAGAAATCAGGCAAGGAATACAATGTAATTAAAGACCGTATGATCCAAGGATCCCTTTTGGATGTCATCAAAGATGCAGCTGCAACAATTGACGCAAATCTTCGCGAATTTACTGAGTTCAGGCATGGCAAATTCTACAGTGTGCCGGAATATCCACACGACGCTTGGTATGAATTGCTGGTAAACGCATGCGTGCACCGGTCCTACCACGCAAAGACGCAACCCATCTTCGTCAAACTCTTTGATGATCGTCTAGTAATATCAAATCCGGGAACGTTTATGCCGTCAATAAACCCGGATAATTTTATCCATAAGCCTCGAAATCCATTCTTGATGTTCGTACTCCGTGAATACGGTGAGGTTCGCTGCATTAGCGAAGGAACGAAGCGGATAAGACGCGAACTGCAAAATGCGAAGCTGCCACCAATATCTTATCTTGAATCTCCTTCTAGCGTAACGGCTACAATGTATAACGATGTTGTAAATCGAACAAATACACTGGATAGTGAAGCTTATAAGATACTTGGAGAAGCAATTTCTTTTTCTCTTGACCTCGAAGAGCGAAAAATTATTAACTATCTTGCGGAAAATCATAAAATTAACGTGAGCCAAGCTCTTAGAATACTTAGCACCGCCGATTGGCATACAGCAAAAAATAGGCTCCATAGACTTGCGAAACGCGGAATTCTTGACTTTGTAACCACCAAGGACCGTGATCCCAGTGCGCACTATCGGCTAGCTCAAAAAAAGCAGTAATGAATCAATATATTGGCTAGTCACTTCTAACTAAAACTGAAGCCTTTAGACGGTCTTTAGCAGTAAGCGCGTAGGCCACCCCACGTATCTTTCGGACTGCTGATCGGCGATTTTCTGCATGAGTCATGCGGAGAATTCCATGAGCGACAGTGTGAATCACCCTCGAACCTTTGAGGTTTTGACGGCAGAGCCCGTCCGAAGACGACGCAAGCCGCGTGACTGGTCGGATGATGAGAAGGCGCGGATCGTGGCCGCGACGTTGCAGCCTGGAGCCAATGTCTCGGCGATTGCCCGGTCTGAAGGCTTGGATCCCTCGCAGCTTTATGGGTGGCGTCGCAAGGCACTGGCATCGGGAGTTGTTGCGCCCCTGACGGAGGGAATGGGCAAGGAGATCAAGTTCGCGCGCGTTGATACGATGAGAAGCGGCTCGGTAGATATTGTCATTGCGGATATGGTGGTGCGCGTTGGCGGCGAGTTCGACCCTGATCATCTGGTGAGGGTTTTACGGGCGGCTCGCAAGGCATGATCGCCTCCGGTGTGGTGGTTTATGTGTCGTGCCAGCCGGTCGACTTCCGCAAGGGGGCCGTCTCTTTGATGGCGCTGGTGCGGGATGGCGGCCTCGATCCCTTCAATGGCGCGCTTTACGTCTTCCGGTCGAAACGGGCCGATCGTATTCGTATTGTCTGGTGGGATGGCAGTGGTGTCTGCCTCTATTCGAAAACCCTGGAAGATCAAGGCTTCTGCTGGCCGGGCATATCGGCGGCACGGATACGTCTGGACCATTCTCAGCTGATGGCGTTGCTAGCCGGAATGGATTGGAAAAAGATCCGCCCGGCCAAGGTCCGGCGGCCCTTGTTGACGGGCTGACAGGGCCTGCGGCAAGATGAATCATGCCGCTGTAATGGTTGGGAAAACGGCGGTTTTTGTGCTCTACTCATTCCCATGGATTTGCCCCCTCACGACTTGCCGGACGACATTGACGCGCTGAAAGCGATGGTCCTCGCGATGGCGCGCGAGCAGGCTGCGAAAGAAGCCCGACTGAAGGCCGCTGAAGCTGAGATCGCCCGGCTGGAGGCGATGGAGAAGAGCGCCAACGAGCGGATTGCCAACCTCACATCGATCTTGAAGGTTCTGCAGCGCACCCAACATGGCACCCGTTCCGAGCGGCTGCGCCTTGGCATCAACGACGAGCAGGTCTCCTTTGCTTTCGAGGAAGTTGAGACCGGCCTTTCGGCGATCCAGAGCGAGCTCGATCGCGCGGCCAAGGAAAAGCCGAAACGAGCACCACGTCCGCGCAAGAGTTTTGCCGCTCATCTCGAACGCATAGAGGAAGTGATCGAGCCGGAGATCCCTGCCGGCTGCGAGGGGCTGGAAAAGGTCCTGATCGGTGAGGATCGCTCCGAACGACTGGATGTCGTGCCACCGAAGTTCAGGGTCATCGTGACGCGTCGCCCCAAATATGCCTTCCGGGGCAACGATGGCGTGCTCCAGGCGTTGGCACCGGCACACATCATCGAAAGCGGCCTGCCGACGGAGCGGCTGCTCGCCTATATCGCCGTCTCCAAATACGCCGACGGCCTTCCGCTTTACCGGCAGGAGGCAATCTATCTACGCGACGGTGTCGAGATCAGCCGATCGTTGATGGCCCAGTGGATGGGGCATCTGGGCTTCGAGCTGCAGATATGCGCCGATTACATCCTCGAGCGCGTCAAGGAGGGCGAAAGGATCTTCGCCGACGAAACCACCTTACCCACTCTTGCGCCCGGTTCGGGGAAAACGACGAAGGCCTGGCTTTGGGCTTATGCTCGCGATGATCGCCCCTATGGCGGAACCAGTCCGCCAATGGTGGCCTATCGTTTTGAGGACAGCAGGGGCGCTGATTGCGTGGCACGTCATCTCGCCGGATACAGCGGTATTCTGCAGGTCGACGGCTACTCGGCCTATACCAATCTCGCCAAGACGCGTGCCAAAGCCGGCAGCAATGAAACGATCCAACTCGCAGGGTGCTGGGCGCACCTACGCCGCAAGTTTTACGACCTTCACATCAGCGGAGTCTCGAAGGCTGCAACGCACACGATCATCGCGATGACCGAGCTGTGGCGCATCGAGGATGATGTCCGCGGTCGAGATGCCGACAGCCGTTCCGTGCTGCGTCGGGAAAAATCTGCAACCATCGTCTCCGGCCTCTTTGATCTTTGGGAGAAGGAACTGGGCAAGGTCTCTGGCAAGTCCAAGACCGCCGAAGCAATCCGCTACGCGCTCACCCGGCGCGAAGCACTGGAGCGCTTCCTGACGGACGGCCGGATCGAAATCGACTCCAATGTCGTCGAGCGCGCGATCAGGCCCCAAACAATTACGAGAAAGAACAGTCTATTCGCCGGCAGCGAGGGTGGTGGACGCACCTGGGCGACGGTCGCCACCCTCTTGCAGACAGCCAAAATAAATGGCGTCGATCCGCTCGACTGGCTCTCCCAGACATTGACCCGCATCGCTCAAGGCTGGCCAGTATCCGAGCTCGAGGCGCTTATGCCATGGAACTTCAGGCCTGACGCCATCAGCTAACCGCTTACCTTTAGCACGAGGCGTACCTCTTTACACTATCGCGACCCAGCCCCCTCCCCAATTCCGCCGCAACCTCCCGTTCAAACCCTTCTCCCATCACACCCATCCTGGCCCGGGAGAAAAGCCTCAATGTCGAAACTACGCGTCGCCGTTCTGTTTGGCGGTCAGTCCAGCGAGCATGAGGTTTCCGTCATGTCGGCCCGCAATGTCGTCAAGGCGATCGATGGCGGCAGATATGAGATCGTGCCGATCGTGATCGATCGCGCCGGGCACCGGCTCCTGGCGCTGGAAGGGTAGCACTGCCTTGGCAAGGGAAAAGCCGGGAGTTCAAATCTCCAGCAGCAGCAGTTTTCCTTCGGAAATCTCTTAATCCTTCAAGCTGCAGCGTAAGATTGCTCGTTACCTGAACTTGGCGTTTGCGCCATAATACACCAATCAGATTCGTTGTGGCCGAGGGTGAAATTCGATCATGATTGGCGGAGGACTTCGAGCAATTTTTGAGACGACGGCTCCGCAAAAGGGAGAACTGCTTTCGGTTGTCCGGCAAAATCGCTCCAACAACCTGATCGTCTATTTCAATTCCTACGGCGTGGAGAACCGCCCCGGCAAACAGCCCGGCAGGCCCTTCGGAACAAAATTCCAGAATTATCGAAAAGTCATCCGCTACGATGCGCATGCCATCTGGTTCGTGGAAGAGAAGGGCTCCTGGTATCTTGAGCATCAGGACCGCATTCTCGACGTCCTTATGCGTTACATCGTCGAACATGACATTGCGGCGATCAAAATGATTGGCTCCAGCGCCGGCGGATACGCGGCGATCAGAATGGGGTTGCTGCTGGATCAACGGCTTAAGCACGGCGGCAGCGACGCCACGATTCTCTCTTTCGCGATCAATCCCCAGACCGGCTTTCGGCCTGACCTGTTCGCCCGCATCGAAAGGACGACACTGGAAAGCCGCTGGCAGGGTGCGCGGCTTGGACAGGATCCCATCGTGCTCGCAAAGGACTATATTGACACCTACGCCCCCTTGCAGATCGATCTCGTCGAGCTTGCGCGGAACTACCAACCGCGAAACGTCGGCATCGTCCTGCTGTACGATAATCTTAATCCGATCGAGACCACCTTCTGTAGCGACCTTGCAGGTATTGATTTCATTCTGCACTTCCCGGTGCCACTTGGTCTAAACCACTTCGATGGCGCAACGAAAATCCTCCTCAACGAATTGTGGCCGGTCTTCGATCAGGCTCTGCCCTTCCCCAAATTGGACAATGCGGATGGGGAGCTGCGCGCCCTGACATGATGCGACCTTCGGCCGGTACAAATCTGTTCTTGTGACAGCACACGTCATCCCTCCCCAATTCCGCTGCAATCTCCCGTTTAAACCCTTCTCCCATCACATCCTCTTTGGCCCGGGAGAAAAGCCTCAATGTCGAAACTACGCGTCGCCGTTCTGTTTGGCGGTCAGTCCAGCGAGCATGAGGTTTCCGTCATGTCGGCCCGCAATGTCGTCAAGGCGATCGATGGCGGCAGATATGAGATCGTGCCGATCCTGATCGATCGCGCCGGACGCTGGCTGCTGGTGGAGGAAAAGGGCGGCGCGCTGCCGGAGCCGATTGCCTATGAGGGCCGGCAAGTCTGCCTGATTCCGGGCGGCAAGGGCCGGCTGATGGCGCTGGACGGTGCCGGCGCGCGCGAGCTGCCTGCGGTCGACGTGCTTTTTCCGGTGCTGCACGGGCTGAACGGCGAGGATGGCTCCATTCAGGGCCTTGCCCAGATCGTCGGGCTGCCCATCGTCGGCTGCGGCATTCTGGGCTCGGCCAATGCGATCGACAAGGACATGGCAAAGCGCCTGCTGCGCGAGGCCGGCCTGCCGGTGGCGCGCTCGGTTACGCTGACGCGCGGCGACAAGCCTGATTTCAATGAGATCGTGAGCACGCTCGGCTCGCCCGTCTTCGTCAAGCCGACGCGCCAGGGCTCGTCGGTCGGCGTCAGCAAGGTGCAGGATGCCAAAGCCTTCGAGAGCGCGCTGGCCGAGGCCTTCCGGCATGACCGCAAGGTGCTGGTGGAAGAATTCGTGCGCGCCCGCGAGATCGAATGCGCCGTGCTGGAAGAGCCTGACGGCTCGCTCTTCGTTTCCGTGCCGGGCGAGATCGCGACATCGGCAACGTACGAGCTCTACTCCTACGAGGCGAAATATCTCGATCAGAACGGCGCCGTCGTCACCGTGCCGGCGGATATTCCGGCTGAGACGGCAGAGGCGCTGAAGCGCATGGCGGCGGATGGCTTTCGCGCGCTCGGATGCGAAGGGCTGGCGCGCGTCGATTTCTTTGTGCGGCCGGATGGCAGCGTTGTCATCAACGAGATCAACACCATGCCCGGCTTCACCAATATCAGCATGTATCCTAAGGCCATGGGCGCCTCGGGCATTTCCTATCCGGAGCTCGTCAGCCGCCTGATCGAACACGGTCTGGCGCGGGCTCGGCAGGCCTAATTCATGGGGGCGAGGCCACCCCTGTCCTTCAGACCTTTTCCTTTTTCTTGGTCTTCACCTTCGGCTCGGCGGGCGCATCCGGTGTCGGCGCGAGCAGCTTTCTGAGCGAGGCGATCTTGTCCTTCACCAGCGGGCGGAAGCGGCTGGCGCGATAGGGCATGTCGGCGGCGCCATAGCCTTCCGGCCCGTCATCATTGCCGCGATGGATCTCCTCCAGCTTCACGCCGATGAAGGTGCCGTCGACATAATGCGTATATTCGCCGACCCAGCGGATGGTGTAGATCGTTCCCTTGCGGATCAGCTGATCGATGCTGACATGCTTGAACGTATCGTCGATGCAGACGACCTTCTGGCCCACATGAAAATCGTAGCTCACCCTGCCCTCCTTAAGGCGACGAAACATTATGGCTACTGCCGCTAGGGCAGGAACATGGCCAGATATCGGCAAACGCGGTGCGCTTCACTCTCCAGAACAATCATCCGGCGAGTCAAGTTCATCTGCCGCTGAAAAAAGCTGCACCCGTCGCCGGCGGCCGGCCGAACAATTTGCGGTATTCACGCGTGAACTGCGTCTGGCTGTCATAGCCGACCTCAAATCCGATCTCCCGTGCATTGCCCTCGCGAAGAAGCAGCCGGCGACGTGCTTCCTGCAGCCGGATGAGCGCCCGATATTGCAACGGCGTCATCAATGTCACGGCCTTGAAATGCCGATGCAGCGATGTCGGGCTCATTCCCGCCATGTCGGCCAGCTTGCCGATGCTCATGGCCTCGGCGAAATGGCCCTTGATCCAGTCGGTGACACGGCCGATCTGCGCCAGATTCGTTCCCTGCGTGGCAAGCTGCCGCAGCATAGGACCGAGCTCACCGCGCAGCAGCCGGTAATAGAGCTCAAGCTTGGCAAGCTTTGCCATTACCTCGATATCGTCAGGCGCGTCCAGGCAGGAGACAAGGCGCAATGCGGCGCTCACGATCTCCGGCGTCTGCTGCCACACCGCAATTCCGGTGTGATCATGAGGCTCCACCACAGGGGCCACTGGAGCCTTTGCGAGAAGCTTTGCGATTTCCTCCCTCTCCAGTTCGAAGGAGAGCGCCAGGTGCGGGCTCGCCGGATCGGCCTGCTCGATCCGCGCAGACACCGGCAGATTGACCGTCGCAATGAAATATTGCGAGGAATCGACGCTGAAAACCCGCTCTCCGAGCCGAATCGTCTTAGTCCCCTGCAATACCATGCAGATTCTCGGACTGTAGACGGTATCCGTCGGCAGCGTCGGCTGCTCAACTCTATAAAGCGTCAGCCCCTGTACTTCGGTTGCCTGCTTCGGAACGGCGGCGTGGCGGCTGATCAGCTCTCGCAGCTGTGTCGAAGGGTCCATAAATCCGGCTTTCGATGATGGCGGCATTTCCTGCACATGATATCGCCAACAGGCAAAATTGGAAGGATCGTATGAAACTCTGGTCCTTCTGCCCTAACGCTTGGATGCCAGTCGCTCCTAGTTTTGCTCAAGGCGATCCTTCGACAGAAGGCTGCCAAAACATGCAAACAAAGGAGCAGACCATGAACGACACACCTGTATGGTTTATCACCGGATCCTCCGCGGGCCTCGGATTTGAGCTTGCAAAATCCGTGCTTGAGCGCGGTTGGCGGGCGGTCGTGACGGCAAGACAGCCTGAGCGGCTGAAGGCCCTTATCGCCGAGCACGAGGCGCGCGCTCTGGCACTCCGCGTCGACGTCACCGACATCTCCACGATCCGTACGGCAGTGGCCGGTGCCATCGCCGCTTTCGGCCGGATCGACGTGCTCGTCAACAATGCCGGTTATGGTTATCTCGCCGCCATCGAGGAAGGCGACGATGAGGGCGTGCGCAAGCAGTTCGAAACGAATCTATTCGGTCTCATCAATGTCACCAAGGAAGTATTGCCCGGCATGCGCGCCCGCAGGAAAGGCCATGTCGTCAACATCTCCTCGTTGGGCGGCCTGGTCGCATTCGCTGCCACCGGCTATTATCACGCGACGAAGTTTGCCGTGGAAGCGATCTCGGAATCCCTATCCTATGAGGTTGCGCCACTTGGCGTGAAGGTGACGATTGTCGAGCCGGGCGCGTTTCGCACCAATTGGGCCGGGAGCTCGATGGTCGAATCCCCGATCCGAATCGAGGATTATGACGACACCGCCGGAAAACGCCGCCAATCCACGAAAGCATCCTCCGGCAATCAGCCGGGTGACCCCTCGCGTGCCGCGGCCGCCATCATAAAGGCGGTCGAAGCCGAGGTGCCGCCGCTTCGCTTGCTGCTGGGCGCTCCGGCACTCGATATCGCCCACAAGCGCCTCGAAGCGCTCAAGGCGAATTTTGATGCCTGGAAGGACGTTACGCTGAGTGCCGACTTTCCTGACTCGCGGAAGGACTGACTTTCTCGCAGGCGGGAGCATCGCGCACCGTGGCCGGCGGCACCCGATTACGCGCCTACGAGAACACGACGAATGTCACAATACCTATCCAATGAAACGGTGACAAAGCAACCGTTGACAAGGCCCAGGGAAGGCTGAAGATTGCGCTTCGTTCAAGCAGCCGTAAGGCCTTGCTTCATATCCGATACCCGCAAGGCTCGTTGAGTTCATGCCCACCCTCCGCCTCATTGCCGACGACCTGACCGGCGCACTCGATACCGCCGTCGAATTCGTCGGCGTCTACGGGCCGATCGACGTGGAGCGCAGCGATGCGCTTTCCGAGAACCTGCCGGATTGTCTCGCGATCGACAGCGGTACCCGCGAGAAGACGGCCGCCAAAGCAGAAGTGATCGTCGGCGGCATCGCGCCGTTGCTGCAGGGCGCCGATCTCGCCTTCAAGAAGGTGGACAGCCTGTTTCGGGGGCCCTGGGCGGTGGAGCTTGCAGCCTGTTTTCGGCTCGGCCACTGGCGCCATTGCATTCTCGCGCCGGCCTTTCCGCATCACGGGCGGCATACACGCGGCGGCCGGCAAGTGCTTTATGCCGGCAAGGACGCCTGGCGCGACATCAGCGGCGATCTCGTCACCCATTTGCGAGCCGAGGGTTTGCCGGCTTTCAACACGCCACTCGATGGGCTCGAAGGCAAGCCGATTCCGGATGGCATCCATGTTTTCGATGCGCATACGGATGACGATCTGGATGCCATCATTGCATGGGTCTCATCTGAACTGAAGGGACCGGTCCTTTGGAGCGGCACCGGCGGCCTTGCCCGCGCTCTCGCACGCAATATCGAGCTGGCGACTCACCATCTGCTCCGCGCCAAAAATGACAAAGGCGAGCACCATCCGGCGCCATCGGTGCCCATCTCTCGCAAGCTGCAAAGGCCGGTACTTGGCCTGTTCGGCTCGGATCAGCCAATCACGCTGGCGCAGCTCCAGGCCTGTGGCCCCAATTGGCTGAAGCTTGGCGAAGGCGCTGATGCCGATACTATCGATCATCAAATCCGGCAAAGCGGCGTCGCCATGGTCAGCCTCGACCTGCCGACGGGGCTTGAACGCGATGATGCTGCAAGGCGGATCGCGGCGAGCTTCGGCGGCATGGTCAAGGCACTGCCCGCCCCAGGAACATTGATCGTCGCGGGCGGCGAGACCCTGCGCAATCTCTGTTCGGCGCTCGATGTGTCAGCCCTCAGCATCACCGGCCAGGCAGCACCCGGCCTGCCGCGCTCGACAATCGTCGGCGGCCCTTGGCAAGGCACGACGGTCATCTCCAAATCAGGCGCATTCGGCGGCCCGACCCTATGGCGCGATCTCTTGAGTGAAAACGGGCTGATTGCCGGAGGAGAAGAACCATGACGCAACATCTGGCGATCACCATGGGCGACCCCGCCGGTATCGGTCCGGAAATTATCGTCAAGGCTGCCGCCCGCTTGAAGGGCAGGCTCGACGAAGGTAAGCTTAAACTTACAATAATCGGCAGCGGCGCCGCCCTGCGGCTTGCCGAAAAGCAGCTTGGCCTTGATATCGAAATCCCCGAAGCTGAGATGGAAGACGACTGGCCGAACCTCTGCTTCATCCAGGCCGATGCCGAGGGAGAACCGATCCTGCCGGGCCGGCTTTCCGCCGATGGCGGGCGCATGGCCTTCAAGGCGATCGAAAAGGGCGTTGAGCTGGCGCTGTCAGGCAAGGTCGGCGGCATCGTCACCGCGCCACTGAACAAGGAAGCGCTGAACAGGGCCGGCTTCCACTATGCCGGCCATACCGAGCTTTTGGCCGAACTGACAGGCGCGCGCGGCTCCGTGATGATGCTCGCCCATGGCAATATGCGCGTCAGCCACGTCACCACCCATGTCGCGCTGGAGGATGTGCCGAAGCGCCTGACGCCCGAGCGGCTGCGGCTCGTCATCAACCTCACGCACAAGGCGCTCAGAAATCTCGGCATGCCGAGCCCGAAGATCGCGGTGGCGGCGCTCAATCCGCATGCCGGCGAAGGCGGCCTCTTTGGCCGGCAAGATATTGATATCTCCGCGCCGACCATCGCCAAGGCGGTGTCCGACGGGCTCGATATCGTCGGCCCCGTTCCCGGCGATACGGTTTTCGTCAAGCTGCGCGCTGGCCAGTATGACGCAGTCATCGCCATGTATCACGATCAGGGCCATATCCCGGTCAAGCTGCTCGGCTTCGAGATCGATCCGGCGACGGGCAAATGGACTGACCTTTCCGGCGTCAACATCACGCTCGGCCTACCGATCGTACGCACCTCGGTCGATCACGGCACCGCCTTCGACATTGCCGGCAAGGGCATTGCCAATGAGCGTAGCCTGATCGAGGCGATCGAATTCGCGGAGAGGTTGGCGGCCGGCTGACGCTTTGGTTTCAGCCTGCTCGTGATTGTCGAGGAATTTCCGCACCTCTGTCGGCGTTGCCATTCCTCTTTCGTCCTTGGGGTACCCAACGAGAGAGGAGCACCCGATGTCCAAGATTGCCCCATGCCTATGGTTTGCACGGGAAGCGGAGGAAGCAGCGAATTTCTATGTCTCGCTTTTCCCGGATTCCAGGATCGATCACGTGCAGAAGAACATTGTCGATACACCGGCAGGTAAGCCCGACGAGGTTCTGGTCGTTAACTTCACGCTTGCCGGCCAACGCTTCATGGCGCTGAACGGCGGCAGCCGCATCGAATTCAACCACGCGATTTCGCTGGAAATCGATTGTGTCGATCAGGCCGAAGTCGATCGTCTCTGGGACGGGCTTTGCGATGGCGGCGCACCCGTGGAATGCGGTTGGGTGACTGACCGCTACGGCGTCTCCTGGCAGGTCGTGCCGACCATACTCGGCAAGTATATCGCCGATCCCGATCCGGAAAAGGCTGCCCGCGTCATGCGAGCTCTGATGAGCATGGTCAAGCTCGACATTGCCGGGCTGGAAGCCGCCTATCGCGGCTGAGCATTATAGCCATTCGGGAGGTTGCATAAGTCGTGACCTCCCAAAGATGATGCTGAATCTTGCTGAAAATTCAACGGTTCAGACCAATGCCTATGCCCGCAAGACTTGCGGCGGATCGATGCTTGGAATACCGTCCCATACAGGCTCGCCGAAGGCGGGTTTCTCGACACCATGTCAAGCAATTGGACTGCAGCGGCCATTCAGGCGCGACCCGGCAGGAAACGGTCGATTTCATGCAGCATCAACGAGACCGCATCGATCTCACCGGACGTGATTACACGGCGATCTATGCGCTCAGCGACATCCATGGCTGTTATGATGAGATGATGGAGGCCGAACGGCGCATCATCGCGGATGCGCGCACCCTTCCCGGCCGAAAGCTTCTGCTGTTTCTCGGCGATTATGTCGATCGCGGCCCACGTTCCAGCGATGTCCTGGCGCATCTCAGCGCGCCGCCGCCTGAAGGCTTTGATCGCTATGCGCTTTGCGGCAATCATGACGACGTGTTCCTGCGCTTTCTGGACGATCCCGATGGCAACATCCATTGGCTGGAGTTCGGTGCTTTGCCGACGCTCGCATCCTATGGCATCGATGCCAGACATATGCTTTTCGACCTGGGCTATAGCGTCGCGGAGTTGCGCGACATCACGCTCAAGGCGATGCCGGCAGCGCATGTCGACCTGCTGCGTTCGCTGGCTATAGCTGTTACTTTCGGCTCGACACTCTTCGTCCATGCCGGCATCATACCCGGCCTTCCCCTCCGTGAGCAGACGGATGAAGATCTGATGTGGATTCGTGAGCCGTTCCTGTCGGGCGGACCGCAATTGCCGCTGCTGGTGGTCCACGGCCACACACCAGGTTCGCATCCCGTCTTTGGTCTCAGCCGCATCGGTATCGATACGGCCGTTTCCATGGGCGGAACTCTGACCATCCTCAAGATCGCCGAAGGTAAACCGACGATCCTGCCATTGATCTGAACGGTTCAAACAAATATCCCGGCGCAAAGCCGGGATATTTGTTTCTTTCAGGCCTGTTATTCCGCCGCCACGGCCGGTGGCAGCTGGACCGTATTCCGCTCCTCCTCATCGGCCTGCTCCTTGGCCGGCGGCTCGACCGACTTGCTCTTGGGCTCGCGGCCGAAGAACAAGGCATAGCCGGCGGGCAGGACGAAGATCGTCAGCACGGTCGCAACCAGAATGCCGCCCATCATGGCGTAGGCGAGCGGCCCCCAGAAGACGCCGCGCGAGATCGGTATCAACGCCAGCACGGCCGTCAGCGCCGTCAGCATGATCGGCCGGAAACGACGTACGGCCGAGCCGATGATCGCCTCCTTCCGCTCCATGCCCGCCGCGATATCCTGGTCGATCTGGTCGACGAGGATGATCGAGTTGCGGATGATGATGCCGAGCAGAGCGATGACGCCGAGGATCGCGACGAAACCGAAGGGTGCACCGCTGATGAGCAGAGCCCCTGCCGCACCGATAATGCCGAGCGGGCCGGTCGCCAGCACCAGCATCGCCTTGCCGAAGTGCTGCAGCTGCGCCATCAGGAGCACGACGATGATGACGAGCATGATCGGCGCCTTGGCGGCGATCGAGGCCTGGCTTTCAGCACTGTCTTCGGCGCCGCCCTGGATCTCGATCTTGTAGCCGGCCGGCAGGCTGTTCCTCAGATCAGCCATATCGTTGTAGAGCTTGGCCGTCACGTCGTTCGACTGCACGTTATCAGGCAAGGTTGCCCGCACTGAGATGGTCGGCAGACGATCGCGGCGCCATTCGATGCTCTGCTCCATGACGGGCACGATCTTGGCGACCTGCGACAGCGGCACGAACCCACCGGAGTCTGTGGGAATATAGACCGAGTTTACCGAGGTCAGCAGATGACGGCTTGCCTCCGGCTCGCGGGCAACGATCCCGACGGTTTCCTCACCCTCGCGATAATTGTCGAGCGTGAAGCCGGACATCGAGGCCTGCAGCATCTGGCGGATGCGCTGCGAGGTGACGCCGAGAGCGCGGGCGCGATCCTGATCGATCACCAGCTTCATCGCAGGCACCGGCTCGAGCCAGTCGTCATGGATGGCGCCGAGCAGCGGGTTTTGGGTGAAGCGCTGCTTCACCTGGTCGGCAATACGGCGAACCTCCTGCCGGTCCGGACCCATGACGCGCAGCTGCACGGGCCAGCCTGTGGGCGGGCCGAGGAACAGGCGGTCGACCTTGCCACGGACGGAGGGGAAATCCGCCGCCAGGATGCCGCGCATCTTGGCAATCAGCCGCTCGCGTGCCGGCTCGTCCTTGGCCATGACAAGCATCTGGGCATAGTTCGGGTTGGTGAGCTGCTGATCGAGCGGCAGGAAGAAGCGCGGCGCGCCCTGCCCGACATAGGTGGCGATGAAGCGCTTGTCCGGATCGTCGGCCATGCGGCCTTCCAGCGCTTGAGCCTGGCGCTCGACCTCCTTGATGCTGGTGCCCTCAGGCAGCCAGAGATCGACGAGAATTTCCGGACGCGACGACTGCGGGAAGAAGTTCTGCGGAATGAACTGGAAGGACCAGAGGCTGCCGACGAAGGCGGCGAGCGTCAGCAGCAGAACGATGACGCGGTGGCGTACGGCCCAGGCGACCGAGGAGTGCAGGCGGCGGTAGAAGCGCGTGTCGAACACATCATGATGCTCGCCGGCATGGTGACGCTGCTTGAGGATCATGTAGCCGAGCCATGGCGTGAAATACACGGCCACGAACCAGGAGACGACGAGCGCGATGCCGACGACATAGAACAGCGTGCGGACATATTCGCCTGCCGTCGACGCTGCAAAGCCCACCGGGATGAAGCCGGCTGTGGTGATCAGCGTGCCCGTCAGCATCGGGAAGGCGGTCGAGGAATAGGCGAAGCTGGCCGCATCGAGCTTTACAAGCCCCTCCTCCAGTTTGCGCTCCATGAGTTCGACCACGATCATGGCGTCGTCGACCAGTAGGCCAAGCGCGATGATGAGCGCGCCGAGCGAAATGCGCTGCAGGTCGATGCCGAACTCGTACATGATGGCGAAGGTCGCGGCCAGCACCAGCGGAATGGCAATGGCGATCACGAGGCCGGAACGCCAGCCGATCGACAGGAACGAAACCACAAGCACGATGATGAGAGCTTCGCCGAGCGCGTGCATGAATTCGCTGATCGCGTCGGTGACGACATCAGGCTGATTGGCGATCTGATCGACCTGAACGCCGACCGGCAGCGAGGCTTCGAAGCGCTTGTAGGTTTCCTCAACCGACTTGCCGACATCGGTCACCTTGAAGCCTGGAGCCATGACGACCCCGAGTTGCACGCTCGGATGGCCATTGTAGAGGAACTTGGCCGTATACGGATCCTGCAGACCGGCGGTGACGGTAGCGATATCGCCGAGACGAGTCACCTGGCCGCCGGCATTGAGCCGCAGGTTCTTGATATCCTCGATCTTGTTGACGTCACCCTCGACCGAGATGCGCACCGAGCGCGTGCTGGTATCGACATTGCCGGCCGGATCGACGTTGTTCTGGCCGACGATGGCGTTCTTCAGGTCGTTGAGCGTCAGCCCACGCTCCGCCAGAACCTTGGAGGAGACGTCGATATAGATCTGCTCTGCCTGATCGCCGATGATGGTGGCCTTCTCGACGCCGGGCGTCGAAAGCAGCATGTCACGGGCCTGGATGGCGAATTTCTTCAGCTCCGGATAGGTGTAGCCGTCGCCGCTGATCGAATGCAGCGTGATGAAGGTATCGCCGAATTCATCGTTGAAATAGGGACCGAGCAGGCCGGACGGCAGCTCGTTGCCGATATCGCCGACCTTCTTGCGGATCTGGTAGAAGGCGTCCTTCACCTCGGCGGTGTTGGTGTCGCCCTTGATCTGGATGGTGGTGATGGCAAAGCCGGCGCGGGTATAGGATTTGACCCAATCGAGATGCGGCGTTTCCTGGAGCTTGCGCTCGATCTTGTTGACCACCTGGTCTTCCATGTCCTGCAGCGAGGCGCCGGGCCAGACGGTCTGCACGACCATGACGCGGAAGGTGAAATCCGGATCTTCCTTCTGACCCATATGGGTCAGGCCGAGCGCCCCGGCGATGATGATGAGCCCGAACAGGAACCGCGCGATACTTGGATGGGCGATCGCCCAACGCGACAGATTGAAACGCTTCCTCTCGCCAGAGGTGCTGTTGATGGACATGACGTCGTCCCCTCTATCCGGATCAGCGTACGATATCCGCCGAAGCGGCTTTGGTGTCTGCGGAGGCCTGCTGAGCGCCCCCGCTCGGAAGCTTGACCTTCATGTTTTCGCTCATGAACTGGGTGCCGGCTGCAACGACCACATCGCCGGTCTTGAGGCCATCGGCCACGCGCACGCCGTCATCGGAAAAGTCCGCGACCTTGATCGTCCGGGAATGCACGGTGCCGGCACTGCGGTCGACAAGCCAGACGATCTGCTGCCCATCCCTCTGCGCAAGCGCGCTCAGCGGAATGGAAACATAGGGCTGCGTATTGTCGGCAAGCGCCTCGATCGTCGCGGTCATGCCGAGCAGGACGCGCGGATCGTTCGGCACGCTCACACGCACCGCAAACGTGCGCGACTGATCGGCACTCCCTGACACTTCCCGCACCTTTCCATCCAGAACGAGGGCCGCATCGGACCAGAAGCGCGCCTTGACGTCCTTGCCGACCTTGAACTGGGCGATGTCCATTTCCGGGACGGCGACCTGCACTTCCTTCTCGCCGTCGACGGCAACGGTGATGACGGGTGTGCCGGAACTGACCACCTGGCCGACATCGGCATTGATTGCGGTCACGATACCATTCATGTCGGAGGTCAGGTCGGCATAGGCGACCTGATTCTTCGCCTCGGTCAATGCCGACGCCGCGGAATCGCGCGCCGAAACGGCCTGCTCATGGGAAAGCTCCGCCTGCTCGAGCTGCGACTTGGAGGTGACATTCTTGTTAAAGAGCGTCTGTGCACGCGTTCGGGCAAGCTCGGTCGTCTGCACCTGCTTTTCGGCCGCATCCAGATCGGCCTGCGAACGGCGCACGGCGAGAATATAGTCGGTGGCATCCATGCGGGCGATCACATCGCCGGGTTTTACCCTCTGGCCGATATCCACCTTGCGTTCGACGATCTTGCCATTGACGCGAAAGCCCAGGTTCATCTCCGTCCGCGCACGAACGGCGCCGGAATAATCAAGCTTGCGCGTCGTGTCTGCCTGGACGATTTCAACGACCTTCACCGGCCGGACCACCTCCGCCATCTCCTCCTTCTTCTCATTGCAGCCCGTAAGCCCAAGCCCGTAAGCGGCAAAGAGAGCCGCACCGGCAATGGTCCGTAAAGTGTTGGTCGTCAGCGAAACCATGTCGCTCTCCTAAAATCGAACAAAGAGTGAGAACACGCCGGGCATCCGGAGCGCCCATTGCTATTTTTTCAAAGCCCTGATGGCGAATTCGATGAGATCCTCGGGTTCGGCCCGGTTTGTCTTGGAGAGACACTGCGCCACCATCTGGGGATGACAGAGATTGATGGTCGCCGCGCCGAAACATTTGGACGCGACATAGGGGTCCTGCTCGAAGAACTCACCAGCAGCAATGCCCTCCGCAATGATCTCGGCGATTAGATCGTGGACGCGATCGATATGCTTTTCGATGACGTGCCAATCACGCTCGATGGCGACAACGACCATCTCGTGAACCTTCTGCTCGTCGAGCATGGTCTCCACTATCATCTTGTACTGGGATAACGCGTAGGTTCGCAGCCGCTCGGTCGCGCTGATCGGCTGATTGCGGATGGCGAGGGCCATCTGGTAGCTCTGGCCGAGCATACGCCCACAGATAGCCTGATGGATTTCCGTCTTGGAGCCGAAGAACCGGTAGATATTTGCCGTCGACATGCCGAGATCCCGGGCGATATCGGCGACGTTCGTCTTGCTGTAGCCATAGTGACGAAACAGCTTTTCGGCGGCATCGAGAATGCGCGTGATGTTTTCCTGGCGGGCAGGATCGGCGCTAACGTCGGAAAGATCGAACATAAACGGGCCTGATGGTTTACGAGTGACGATTTTCAATTTTCGTCACTCGTAAACCATCAGAGCGCCGATGTCAATGAAACCGACCACAACTTGGGCGGCTTTTAGATGCTATTCAATAAACCGAGAATGCGCCGAACTACTTGAAGCAACAGTTAAACGATCGACAACAGCCTCGCGGAGCGAAGCCGAAAGTGTCCGAAATTTTATCGCGGCGTGGCGCTGCGTTGTCAGGCGCTCAAGAGTGTAGGATGAAAACGTCGAAGGCTGAAAAAGCCGACAAAGGCAATGACCACCAAAAGCGCCACCTGCGCCGCAAGGATCGGCGGCTCGTTACCCGTAGGCGCCAGCGCATTGAGCGCCGGTATCTTCTGGAACGATTGAATGATGAGCACCAGACAGTTGAAGAACAACAGCACGAGCGCGCCGATCACGAAGACGGCACGCCATAGGCCGGCAAGGTGGAATGTGTAACGCGCCAGCGCCGTCGGAATGAAGATCAGCAGACAGATGATGCCGACGATGATCGCCGGCGTCACGCCGTGAAAGGCGAATAGAAAACCCGTCAAGCTGGTGAGAGCCGTCGTCAACATATAGACGAACGTCGAGCGATTATGACGGTCGGCGGTCAGAAAGCCGTAGGCCACTACGATGCCGCTGATGATGGCGACCAAGCTGATGACGACGTGAATCAAGAGAATTCCAGACATTCACCCCTCCAAGTGAGCATTGCATTTCGATTGAAATGACAGCCCAACGCCCGAATGCGGAATATATACGAAACGCGCCGCGCGAGCCAGCGCGACGCGAAAGACCCAAAAGATCACTTAGGCGGCGTGAACTTCCAGAGAGATCGGAACGGAGGCAAGCGCCTTGGAAACCGGGCAACCGGCTTTCGCCTTGTTGGCAAGCTCGGTGAAGGTGGCCTCGTCGGCGCCGGGCACCTTGCCGGTCAGCCTCAGGTGGATTGCGGTGATGGCGAAGCCGCCTTCGACGCTTTCAAGCGTCACCTTGGCCGTCGTCTCCATGCTTTCGGCGGTGAAACCGGCTTCATTGAGGATCAGCGACAGGGCCATGGTGAAGCAGCCGGCATGCGCCGCGCCGATCAGCTCTTCCGGATTGGTGCCGGCAACGCCTTCGAAGCGGCTGGCAAAACCGTAAGGATAGTGATTGAGCGCGCCGCTCTGCGTCGAGATCTGACCCTTGCCGTCCTTCAGTCCACCGGACCATTGAGCCGAACCTGTGCGATTGATCTGCATGTCGTCCTCCTTGTCGTTGAATGAATTTCGGGAGCGGAACCGCCTCCCGTTGATGATCGACGGCAAGCGGCTTGACCGCCTGCATCGTCACCATAGTCCTTCTATCCGTCCAAGACGACGCCGCCGTAACAGCAGCGAGGCCGATTTCGAAAAGCATGGAGCGAGGGATTGTTCCCGGATGGCCTCACCGAAGCTCTTAAATCATCATACAAGCGTATTGCCAATGTATGATGATTGCCATATCATTGCGTTCACATCGTCGCCAAGCGCGACAAGGCATCGCCCGCATGGAAGCCCCTCTCGTCGAAAGAGAAGGTATTCGGAAAAGCATGCGAAACGGTGTGGAGGAGATAGGGTGGAATCGCTCGAAAGACAGGGGCACGACTCATCGGCTCAGCCGGGTCGCCGTCCGCGCGTGCGTAGAAACGTGACGGCGGCGATCGCCGAAGATATCTGCGCCGAACGCTATCCCTCCGGCTCGACCCTGCCGCGCGAAAACGATCTCTGCGAAATGTACGGCGTCAGCCGCACAGTTATCCGCGAATCCCTCAAGGTGCTGGAGTCCAAGGGACTCGTGCGTGGCAAGCCGCGCATCGGCACCACCGTTTGCGACAAGGACGATTGGAACATTCTTGACCAGGACGTGC
This sequence comes from Rhizobium sp. AB2/73, assembly GCF_020871915.1. Taxonomy (NCBI): domain Bacteria; kingdom Pseudomonadati; phylum Pseudomonadota; class Alphaproteobacteria; order Hyphomicrobiales; family Rhizobiaceae; genus Rhizobium; species Rhizobium sp. AB2/73. The sequence continues at coordinate 2,824,790 of NZ_CP067071.1, forward strand.
TGGCATGGATGGGCCCCTATATCGCCGATTTCGATATTCTCGGCTCGATCCTCGAAGCACGCCGCACCATAGAACCAGCCGCCGCGGAATATGCGGCCGAGCGCGCAACGGCCCGCGAAATTGCCGACCTGGAGAGTGCATGGCAGCAGATGCGCGACAGCGGCGATGATCCGGAAGGCTTCACCGAAGCCGACGTGACCTTCCACAGCGTACTTCTGAGCGCCAGTCACAACCAGGTGTTCCGGCGCCTCTCCAGCGCCATGCATGCCGGCCTGAAATATGCTCTGCACGCCTCCAACGTCGCCGCCGATAGCCGCGACGAAGCGATTGCCGTTCACGGCGAACTTGTCGAGGCACTGCGCCTGCGCGACCGCGATGCCGCCCGCGCCTGTGCCCATCGCATGCTCGATCTGGCGGCCCGCGATCTCGCTGTCGAACGACGGCTGGACGAAGGCCGGATAACCAATCCCGAAACCCGGAGATCTGCGGCCTTGCGCCGCTGACACAACCCAAAGCCAAACGGAATCATTCCCATGAAAATTACCAAGCTGACGACCTATATCGTTCCCCCGCGCTGGCTGTTCCTGAAGATCGAGACCGATGAAGGGATTGTCGGCTGGGGTGAGCCCGTGGTCGAGGGCCGTGCGCTGACCGTACAGGCCGCCGTGCACGAACTGGAAGACTATCTGATCGGCAAAGACCCCTTCCTGATCGAGGATCACTGGACCGTCATGTACCGCGCCGGTTTCTATCGCGGCGGCGCCGTTCACATGTCGGCGCTGGCCGGCATCGACCAGGCACTTTGGGACATTAAGGGCAAGGCGCTGGGTCAGCCGATCCATTCGCTGCTCGGCGGTCAGGTGCGTGACAAGATCAAAGTCTATTCCTGGATCGGCGGCGACCGCCCCTCCGATGTCGCCAACAATGCCAAGGATGTGGTCGCCCGCGGCTTCAAGGCGATCAAGCTCAACGGCTGCGAGGAAATGCAGATCGTCGACACCTATGACAAGGTGGAGAAGGCTGTTGAGACCATTGCCACCATCCGCGAGTCAATCGGCCCCTACATCGGCATCGGTGTCGATTTCCACGGCCGCGTCCATCGTCCGATGGCCAAGGTGCTTGCCAAGGAGCTGGAGCCCTACAAGCTGCTCTTCATCGAAGAGCCGGTGCTGTCGGAAAACCGCGAGGCGCTGAAGGAAATTGCCAACCATTGCTCGACGCCGATCGCGCTCGGCGAACGCCTCTATTCGCGCTGGGACTTCAAGTCGGTCCTGTCGGACGGCTATGTCGACATTCTTCAGCCCGATCTCTCCCACGCAGGCGGCATCACCGAATGCCGCAAGATCGCGGCGATGGCCGAGGCCTATGACGTGGCGCTGGCGCCGCATTGCCCGCTTGGCCCGATCGCGCTTGCCGCCTGCTTGCAGGTCGACGCCGTCAGCTACAATGCCTTCATCCAGGAGCAGAGCCTCGGCATTCACTACAACAAGGGCAACGACATCCTCGACTACATCTCCAACAAGGAGGTGTTCCAGTATGCCGATGGCTTCGTTTCGATCCCGCAAGGCCCCGGCCTCGGCATCGAAGTCGACGAAGCCTATGTCATCGAACGCGCCAAGGAAGGCCATCGCTGGCGCAACCCCGTCTGGCGCCATGAAGACGGCAGTGTCGCTGAGTGGTAAGACCACGCTCGTCACCTGACGGACGAGAAATCGCATATCTCCAATGATGAAAGGCCCGATGGCAGCGGATCTGCGCTATCGGGCCTTTTCTTTAGACGGTGCTCTCTTAATCCGGCACCTTCCCCTTTGCCGCGTGGCGGCGAATATCGCTGCACATCCCGTGTGCGCTCTCCCAAAAAAGTTGCGCCTGCAGTATCGGCGCAGATACTGCAGGCGCGTCATGCGTCTCAACAAGCCCCCAGGGAGACGCATTACCGGAGCATGATCACCAAAGGCGTGGAGTGCCCTTTAGTTCAGACCATGCTCAAGCAGGCAATTTCAAACTACTCCCGCTCGCCGGTGAAGTTCAGCAGCAGCTGAAAGATGTTGACGAAGTTCAGGTAGAGCGACAGGGCACCGAAGACGGCGAGCTTCTGCTGCGATTCCTGATCGTAGTTTTCGGCATACTGCTCCTTGATGTTCTGCGTATCCCAGGCGGTCAGGCCGACGAAGACGACGATACCGATGACCGAGATTGCAAACTGAAGCGCGCTCGAACCCAGGAAGATATTGACGATGCTGGCGATGATGACGCCGAACAGACCCATCATCAGGAACGAGCCGATGTTGGAGAGATCACGCTTCGTCGTATAGCCGTAGAGACTGGTCGCGCCGAACATGGTCGCGGCGATGAAGAAGGTACGCGCGATGCTCGTGCCGGTGAAGACCAGGAAGACGGAGGCCAGCGAGAGGCCCATGACCGCGCAGAAGGCCCAGAACATCATCTGCGCCGTGCTGGCCGACATCGACTGGATTCGGAACGAGAAGAAGAACACGAAGGCAAGCGGCGCCAGCATGACGACCCACTTCAGCGGGCTCTGGAAGATCGGCACATAGAGCGCCGGCGTCGTGCCGACGATCAGCGCAACGATTCCCGTCACGACGAGGCCGATACCCATGTAGTTGTAGACGCGCAGCATGTGCCGGCGCAGGCCCTCATCGAAGAGCGCCTGAGAGCCGGCGGCTGCTCCGTAGCCGTATCGCGGATTGGTCGGGTTCATGGTCGTTCTCCTTAAATCCAAACTAGTAGAGGCTGCGGGCAAGCTTTTCGGCATCGCCGTCAAGCTGGCCCGCCTTGCCGTTGCCGATCAGCGCATAGGCGACTTCCCCGATCTGCCAATAGGCAGCCTGGACATCGTCACGCTTGATGTGACTGACATCCTGCACGGCGAAATTGCCCGGACGGACGGCAAACAGTGATAAATGTCCGTCTTCGCCGGCATCGACCATCATTTCGACACTCGGACCGAATTCGGACGGATAGATTTGCGCATCGGTGACGCGCCAGTCACCCGGCAGCTGCGGCAAAATGATTGCCGTCGATGCGCGGATTTCATCCGGATTGTAATTCGCAGCCGCCGACTGCGGCTTGATCTCTTCGCGCACGGCCGTGGCCTTGTAGGCGCGCACCGCATCGTCGACGAAGGCCGGCGGCCGTGTCGACGCGCTGACCTCGCTCGCCGTAAAGGCGCCGAAGGACGTATGCGCAATCCAGCCGGTCGTGACCAGCACGGCAACGGCCGCAACACGCTGGAAAGAGCCCAGCATACGGCCGTAGACCAGCCCGCGCTCCAGCCGCCGCGCGGCCTCACGCGTTTCCGCCCGAACCACATGGCCTTCTCCGGCCAGCGCCATGCGCAGCTCGCCGCGGATGCTCATGTCAGCCATTACCTTGGCGGCGATCTCCGGATGCTCCGAGAGATAGGATTCCACCTCGACACGGCGCGCAAGCGTCAGTTCGCCATCGACATAGGCGTCGAGATCGGTATCGATGATCGGATCAACGATTTTCATTGCCGCCTCCCTCGATAAGCCTGAGATGTGAAACCTTGGAGGTCGCCTCCTCGAAATGGCGCAGGCTCGCGCGGGCCCGCGCGATGCGGGACATCAGCGTGCCCAGAGGAATGCCAAGTGCTGATGCCGCCTCCTGATAGGAGAGATCCTCGATCGCCACCAGATGCAGCGCCTCGCGCTGCTCCTCGGGCAGACTGAAGAAAGCTTCCCGGACCTGATTCAGGCGAACCGTGTGATCCTGCGATGCCGGCAGTGCCGTTTCGAGATCGGCCGCAGCCTCCTCATGACGGCGGTTCAACGACTTCTTCTGGCGCAGGCGGTCGATATGCACATTGTGGAGGATCGACAGAAGCCAGGTGCGCAGATTGCCGTCGCGCCGGAAGGACGCCTTACGCTCATAGGCCTTGACCAGCGCGTCCTGCACCAGATCCTCGGCCTCGTCCGCATTGCGCACAAGCGAACGGGCGTATCGTCTCAGCGAACCGAGCTGTCCTAAAACATCGAATGTGCGTCCTTTGCGTTCCATACACCTATATACGGAAGCACTCCGGATTCTATTCCATCGCCCAAAGAATATTTTTTGCCGATTTTTACATCAGCAGAAAGTCCTTGGGCTGCGGCAGCGGCGGCAGGTCGGTTTCTCCCAGCGCTTCGCGCAGATTGATCTCGATCGTATCCGCAAGCGCGCCGATGGCGAGCGCATTGGGGCGATGGCCGAAAGGGTCTTCCAGCTCGTCGCCCAGCGCATCCAGGCCAAAGAAGGTATAGGCGATGAGGGCCGTCACAAAGGGCGAGCCCCAGCCGAGCGTATCGACATAGCCGAAAGGCAGCAGGAAGCAGAAGAGATAGGCGGTCCGATGCAGAAGCAGCGTATAGCCAAATGGCAGCGGCGTATTGCGCAGCCGCTCGCAAGCCGCCTGGGCCGCGCCCATCTGGCCGATCGTGATATCCAGCATCTGGTACGGGATATCCGAAATCACGCCCGATGCTTTCAGCCGCGCGAGATCGGCGGACATCAGGCGCAGAATGAGATCAGGCTTGTTGCGGGCCGCATGGTAGAATTCCGCTTCGCTTGGAGCAAGCAGGCGAAACACCTTGCCCTCGTCGCTGCCGGGCCGCAGAAGACAGACCAGCGCCTGCGCGAAGGCCATCGTCAGGCGCAGCAGGTCCTTGCGCGCTTCGATGCCGGCCTCCCCTGCACTCTCCAGCACCAACGTCTGCCGGGAGAAGCCGCGCGCGAGATGGACGAGCTGCCCCCAGTCGCGCCGCCCCTCCCACCAACGGTCGTAGCAGGCATTGTTGCGAAAACCGAGGAAGATCGAAAGCGCGATACCGAGCAGCGACAGCGCCGAGCCGTTGAAGGAGACGATGAGGTTCGGCCGCTCCTCATGGCCCCAGACGATCAATGCTGACAGCAGAAAGATGGCAATGATCTGCGGCAGGATACGCCGGATGATCGACCCGCGAAGGATGAAGAAAAGCTGGAAGAGATTCGGCCGGTCGCGGACGATCATGACGAAACGCACTCTCGATGAATGTCTGATGGCGCAGCAATACACCAGACGCGCTGAGAGTAATGAGCATTTCTTGCAAGGCGGCCGTGACCGGCGGGCATCGCTCGCCGGTTAGGCGGACCCTCATTTTGCGCTCGCGCTTGCCGTCACCAGAACCGGATCGGCGCGATAATCCCCGGGAAAGAGATGCTGCAGGTTCTTGATCTTCGGCAGATCATTGATGACGATGTAGGGATAGGTCGGATGCGTTGCCAGGAAATCCTGATGATAGGCCTCGGCGGCATAGAATTGCCGCGCTGGCTCGATTTTGGTGACGATGGCTGTATCGAAGACCTTGGCGTGATTGAGCTGGTCGATATAGGCCTTGGCGATATCGGCCTGTGCCTGGCTGGTCGGGAAGATAGCCGAGCGATATTGCGTCCCGGTATCCGGCCCCTGATAGTTCAGCTCCGTCGGATCATGCGCCACTGAGAAATAGATCTGCAGCAGATGGCCGTAGCTGATCTTGTGCGGATCGAAAACGACGCGCACGGATTCGGCATGGCCGGTGTCGCCACCGCTCACCATTTCATAATGCGCCGCATCCTTGCTGCCACCGGTATAACCCGACGTCGCGCTGATGACGCCGTTAACATGCTGGAAGACGCCCTGCACGCCCCAGAAACAGCCGCCGGCAAGCACCGCCGTCTCCGTGTTGGCAGAGGCTGCCTTCTCGTCCATGCTCGGCGCGGGAATGAGACGCGCGTCCTCGGCCGAAGCGCGGCCGACAAATTGCAGCGCAACGCCGCCAAGCAATACTGCCGCCATCAGGCCGGCGAAACGAACAAAACGTGCTGAACGGATTCGGATCATGTCCGTCGATAAAATCTTCATGGTGATTTCCTCTCGACCGCGATGCAAATGCTCCGGTCACGAAGAAATACGGGAAGACGGGCTCTTTTGTTACACACGCCCGCGTGTAACACCGAAACGTGAATGACGCGGCGACCTGATTCAGTAATGCGGCGGCTTGGTAATGGCGGGTGCTTCGAGCGACTGCTCCTCCAGCGTCAGAAAACGCTCTGTCAGCCGGTCGAGCTTCTGCCTGGTCTGTTCGACGACCTTCCATTGCTCGGCAATCTGGTCGGACAGTTCCTCGATCGTCTTCGCCTGATGGGCGACCGTCTCCTCGAGTTTGGTGATGCGGCTCTCTTCGTCTGACATAGCTGACCCCTTTCGCAACGATCTATAGCACCGACATCGCCGCGTACAGTGCTTCCATTTGGCACGAAGCGGACACCGGCGCCGTTTGACGGCGATATGACAAAACTGAAAAACAGCTGAAAAGACCTGTTACCTGACTGACATGGGCGCCTTCTAAAGAGAGCGCATAGACGCGCCCATTTGAAGGCAATCCCTTCCACAGGCGCACCATTATGAAGACCTCGGAGAAGCGCCGTGAAGATCATCCAGATCACCGATACCCATTTGAGCCCCAACAAGCCACATTTCAACGGCAATTGGGAGCCGCTGGCGAAATGGATCGAGGCAAGCGGCGCCGATCTCATCGTTCATACCGGCGATCTCAGCGTCGATGGCGCCGACAAGGATGAAGATCTCATCTTTTCCGTGGATCTGATGCGGCAGGTATCGGTGCCCATGCTGATCGTGCCCGGCAATCACGATGTCGGGCATCTGCCCGGCTCCTATCAGCCTGTCAATCCCGAGCGGCTGGACCGCTGGCGCCGCCTCGTCGGCCCGGATTATTGGGCGAAGGATGTCGACAACTGGCGGCTGATCGGCCTCAACAGCCTGCTGATGGGCTTCGAGGATGCCGAGGAGCAGAAGCAGTTCGATTGGCTGCAGAAGATGCTCGAAAGCCGCGGCGAGCGCCGCATTGCCCTCTTTGCCCACAAGCCGCTCTTCGTCGATGCCCCCGATGAGGGCGATACCGGCTATTGGAGCGTGCGCCCGGCGCAGCGCCGCCGGCTCTATGATCTGATCGGGGCCCACGACGTCGCCCTGTTCGGCAGTGGCCACCTGCACTGGAGCTGGGAAGGCCGCTTCAACGACACCAACCTGGTCTGGGCGCCGCCCGGCGCCTTCATCCTCGACAAGATGGAGCGCGAAATGCCCGGCGAACGGCTGATCGGCGCAGCAATCCATGAACTTGGCGAAACGGTCTCGACGGAGCTCGTCGCCGTACCCGGCATGACTGCCTACTTCCTCGACGAGGTCGTCATGGAAGTCTATCCGCAGGCCGCCCCCAAGGCAAAGGAGCCGACCGAATGAGCGCACTCTCGCTTCGCGGCATCGCCAAATCCTTCGGCGGCAACGCCATCCTCAAAGGCGTCGATCTCGACGTCCAGCCCGGTGAGTTCATCGCCCTCGTCGGCCCCTCGGGCTGCGGCAAGAGCACGCTCTTGCGCATCCTCGCCGGCCTCGACCATGCCGACAGCGGTGAAATCATCCTCGGCGGCAGCGACGTTTCCGGCGTTGCGGCGGCGGACCGCAACATCGCCATGGTCTTCCAGTCCTACGCGCTCTATCCGCATCTGACGGCCTCGGAAAATATCGCCGTGCCGCTCGCCATGCGCCGCCTGTCGCGCGTCCAGCGCCTGCCCTTCATCGGCTCGCTGATCCCCGGCCAGCGCGCGGCCCGCGCCGGCATCATCCGCGATGTCCGCGACATGGCTGTTTCGCTGAAGATCGATCACCTGCTCGACCGCAAGCCCGGGCAGATGTCGGGCGGCCAGCGTCAGCGCGTGGCGCTCGCCCGCGCCATGGTGCGCCGCCCCGCCGTCTTCCTCATGGACGAGCCGCTTTCCAATCTCGATGCCAATTTGCGTGTCCATGCCCGCGGCGAGATCGTCGATCTGCACCGCCGCGCCGGCGTGCCGACTGTCTACGTCACGCATGACCAGGCCGAGGCGCTGTCGATGGCCGACCGTGTCGCTGTCATGATCGGCGGGCAGCTGTTGCAGCTCGCCTCTCCCCAGACGATCTATGACGACCCGGCCCATGTGGAAGTCGCCCGTTTTGTCGGGCAGCCGCGCATCAATCTGCTGCCGGCGCTCGCCGAAAACGGCACCGTCGCCTTCGGCGGCATCCGGCTGGCGCTCGAAGACGGCAGCTTTACCGGCAGGAATGTGACCCTCGGCATCCGCCCGGAATTCGTGCAACTCTCCCAGGACCGCCAGGATGCGCTCGCCGCCCATATCGAGCGCATGGAATTCCTCGGCTCCGAGGTCATCCTCTATGCCAAGCTCGACGCCATCGGCGAAACCATGGTCGCCAAGCTCGCACCGGCAGAAGTCGCCGGTCTATCCGCCGGCATGCCCGTTGCGCTGACACTTGCAGCCGAGCAGGCCATGGTCTTCGCCGAAGATGGCCGCCGCCTGCGCGCAAGCCCCACGGCCGTCGACGCCACGCGGGAGAAGGCGCATGGCTAGCATCGCCGCCACCTCCCTGCCGATGCGAACTGCGGCGGCGCGCGAACGCAGCGAGGCCCGCACGGCATTGCTGTTCGCCCTGCCCGCCATCATCCTGATCGTGCTTTTCATCCTGGTGCCGATCGTCGCCGTCGTCGTGCTCGGCTTCACGGATTTTCAGCTCGGCGACAAGAGCCTGCGCTTCGTCGCCTTCGAAAACTATGCGCATCTCCTGCGCGACCGCGCCTTCCAAAAATCGCTCTGGAACACGGCGACCTATACCGCGATCGTCGCGCCAGTCTCGATCGTCCTCGGCCTCGGCGTCGCGCTGCTGATTGAAAGCGAAGGTATCGGCCGCAGCTTCTTTCGCACGGCCTATTTCCTGCCCGTCGCCTCGCTGATCGTCGCGATGGCGACCGTCTGGCAATATCTCTTCCACCCGACGATCGGTCCGATCAACGCGCTGCTCGGCGAGATCGGCGTGCGTGGCCCGAACTGGCTCGGCGCCTCGGCGACCGCGCTCTACAGCCTGTCGATCATCGGCGTATGGCAATCGGTCGGCTTCAACATGGTGCTATTTCTCGCCGGCCTCACCGCCATCCCGCGAGAACTCTACGCCGCAGCCGAAGTCGATGGTGCGAAATCGGCATGGGATCGCTTCTGGCTCGTCACCTGGCCGATGCTCGGACCGACGACGCTCTTCGTCACCACAATCAGCATCATCAACGCGGTGAAGGTTTTCGACACCGTAAGGGTCTTGACCGAAGGGGGCCCGAACCATGCCTCCGAAGTCCTGCTCTTCACCATCTACCAGGAAGGCTTCGTCTATCTCCGCGTCGGCTATGCCTCGGCGATGACCACGGTCTTCCTCGCCATCCTCGTGGTGCTGACCTTCCTGCAATATCGCGTTCAAGACCGGCAGGTGCATTACACATGACCTCGACAGGCTTCACTCCCGGCCGCATCCTGCGCCTCTCTCTACTGATCCTGGGCTCGCTCATCTTCCTGGCGCCCTACATCTTCATGATCTCGACCGCCGGCAAGGCGCAGGACGATATTTTCACCTCAGCGCTGAAGCTGATCCCGACGCATTTCTATTATGCCGAGAACATCACCAAGGCACTGAGCAAGGTTGACATGGGCACGCTGCTGTTCAACGGCGTCCTAGTCTGCGGTCTGATCTTCTTCTTCCAGGTGCTGATCGCCATTCCTTGTGCCTACGCCATGGCGAAGCTGAAATTTCCGGCGGCACGCACCATGATGGTGCTGGTCATGCTCGGCTTGCTGGTCCCGATCCATGCGACCGCACTGCCGCTCTATGTCGGCTTCAACAGCTTATCGCTGCTGAACAGCTACACGGCTTTGGTCGCGCCCTTCTCGATCTCGGTCTTCGCGATCTTCATGTTCCTGCAGTTCTTCCGCGCCATGCCGGATGATCTGATCCATGCCGCCCGCCTCGACGGCATGTCGGAAATCGGCATCGTCGCCCGCGTCATCGTGCCGAATGCCTGGCCGGCAGTCACGGCTTTCGCGATCTTTTCGGTCGTCGCGCACTGGAACGATCTCTACTGGCCGCTGATCGTCATCACCAAGCAGGACTATTTCACGCCGCCGCTGGGCCTCATGTATTTCCGCGCCGCCGAAGCCGGCGATGACTACGGCGCACTCATGGCGGCGACCCTCATCATCACCCTTCCCCTCGTCGCGGCATTCCTTCTGGCACAGAAGCGTTTCGTCGAGGGCATCACCATGACCGGTCTGAAGGGCTGACCTGACCGGTTTGAAATTCGAAAAAACGGAGAACGAGCGATGAAGCATATCACCCAGATTCTCGCCGCCGCGGCCATTTCGATGGTCGTGTCGGTCCCGGCCTATGCCGAAACCACCCTGACGGTTCACTATCCCATGCCCGGCTTCTTCAAGAACGTGATGGACACGATCTCGAAGAAGTTCATGGAAGAAAATCCCGACATCAAGATCCAGTTCGCCGCTCCCTCGGCCACCTATGAGGAAGGCATCCAGACCATCCTGCGTCAGGCCGGCACCAGCGAAATGCCCGACGTCACCTTCATTGGCCTCAACCGCCTGCGTATGATCGATGAGCGCAACGTCGCCGTCGACCTCGGCCCCTTCGTCAAGAAGGAGGGCAACATGGCCGAGAAGGGCTTCTCCGACACGATCCTGAAGCTCGCTCAGGTCAAGGGCAAGCAGGTCGGCCTCGCCTTCGCGACCTCCAACCCGATCATGTACTACAATGCCGATCTGGTGAAGGCTGCCGGCGGCAATCCGGACAACCCGCCGAAGACCTGGGATGAGGTCATCGCGCTTGCCGGCAAGATCAAGGCGCTCGGCAACGGCGTCGACGGCATGGACTTCCGCTGGCAGGGCGACGACTGGATGTTCTCCGCGCTCCTCTTCGGCGCCGGCGGCAAGATGCTGAGCGACGACGAGACGAAGGTGGCCTTCAACGGTCCCGAGGGCCAAAAGGCCGTCGAACTGATCCAGCGCTTCGTCAAGGAAGGCGGTATGCCGGTCTTCACCAAGGCTGCCGGCGAACAGGCTTTCGCAGCCGGCAAGGTCGGCTTCGAATTCCAGACGACCGGTGCGCTCGTCAACACCATCAAGAATGTCGGCGCCAAGTTCGACCTGCGTACTGCCAAGCTGCCGCTGCTCGATCCGGTCAACGGCCGCCTGCCGACGGGCGGCAACGCCGTCGTCATCCTGACCCACGACCCGGTCAAGGAAGAAGCCGCCTGGAAGTTCGCCAAGTTCGCCGCCGGTCCCTATGGCGCCTCTGTCGTCGTTCCCGGCACCGGCTATGTTCCGAACAATGAGCTTGCTGCCAAGTCGGCCGAATATCTCGGCGATTTCTACAAGAAGAACCCGCTGTTCCAGGCCGGCCTCAGCCAGATGCCGGTCATGATCCCCTGGTACGCCTTCCCGGGCTCCAACGGCGTCAAGGTCACGCAGACCATCGTCGACAACCTCTCGCGCATCGTCGATGGCTCGGCAGAGCCGAAGGAAGCACTCGACGACGCCGCTTCCGACGTCGAAGGCCTGCTGCCGCGCAGCTGATCTTTCGAACCCATCTGAACGATCCGCGCCGCCTCTTAACAAGAGGCGGCGTTTTCATATGCAAAGCTATGTCAGGATTGGAGGGTGAGATTGCGCACCGTTCCGCCGGAACGCAGCCGATAGGGCACGGTCAGATGACGCGGCGGCGCGGCATTCTCAGCCATATCGAGCAGCAGCGAGGCGGCAGCGGCACCCATGGTTCCATCCGGAATTTCCACCGTCGTCAGTGACACCTCACCCAGAAAACCTAGGGAAATCCCGTCGAAGCCGGCGACGGAGATATCGCGAGGGATCGAAAGACCCTGACGCCGGAGCGCGCCCATGACGCCGAGCGCCAGAAGATCGTTGGAAGCGATGATCGCCGTCGGACCGAACCGCGAAACGGCATCCGAAAGATCGAGCTGTTCCAGGCTGTTCACGAAAGAAATCTCCAGGGCATCGAGAGGCTTCTGACCAGCCGCCGCCATCGCCTTGTCATAGCCGTGATAGCGCAGTTTCGCCCGATCCGATGCCGCGAAATGGCCCGATATGAACAGGACGCGGCGGTGCCCCCTTTGCAGGAGATGCTCGGTCAGGTCTCGGCCCGCACCAAAATTGTCGGTCGCGACCGCGGCTGTGAAGCGGCTGGTCGGAAGATTTCCGAGCAGCACGGTCGGCGGGAGCGCGGATGACAGGACCAGGCTGCGTTCGGGGTCGCAGAGCGTGAGGATCAATCCAGTCGGCTGCTGCTGGAGCAGCGAGGCGACGGCATCGACCTCCTGTGCCGGATCGTAGTTCGATTGAGCGATCAGCACGCTATGCCCCGCGTGAAGGGCCCGGTTCTGGATACTCGAGAGCGAAGCTGCGAAAACCGGATTGGTGATGCTGGGAATGAGCACGCCGATCGCCGGCCGGCCATTGGCGCCGCGACTGCCGGCGCGATAGCCGAGCTCCGCCGCCGCCCGGCGCACGCGCCGTACCATCTCGTCGCTGACCGGACCGGTGCGATTCATCACCCGGCTGGCGGTCGCAACGGAACAGCCGGCGCGAAAGGCGACCTGCTGGAGCGTCGACATGATATCAATCACCTCCGGCTTCGGGTTTCAGCCCTTCAACTGGCGCGGCCTTATGGGAATGTCGGGGATTTATATCAGGCCGATGACACTTATTTGACAGCCCTCCGCGTAGACCGCGACAATCCTGCCCTTGATCTTTGCTGCAGCGCAGCAGATGCTCGTTCCGATCGCAACGGCCAATGATGCTGTCATCGACCGATGCCATGATTGCCGCGCTGTGATCCGCAGATCCGCCCCTCGAAAGGATGCTCTCATGTCAGAAGCACGGACGCCTGCCTCCGCCACCGACAAGATCGAAAGACTGTTTTTCCTCGATATCAACGACGGACGAATCCTCTCCTCCGCCATCGACGGCACCGATTTGAAGCTCATCGTCCAGCGGGCCGGCCGCAGCCCGGACGGCATTCTCGTCGACAGCGAGAACGGCTGGATCTACTGGACCGAGATGGGCAACGACTACAACGCCCATGACGGCTCCATCGAGCGCATGGACCTCGACGGCGGCAACCACATCACACTGATCCCGCCCGGCAGCACGCTCGTCACGCCGAAGCAGATCCAGCTCGACCGCGATAACGGCAAGCTCTATTGGTGCGACCGCGAGGGCATGCGCGTCATGCGCGCCAATATCGATGGCAGCGATATCGAAACCCTGGTGCAGAATGGCGACAGCCCGGAAGATAGCGCCGATATCGAACGCTGGTGCGTCGGCATTGCCCTCGATCTGCCGCTTGGGCAGATTTATTGGACCCAGAAAGGGCCGCCGGATGCCGGCCTCGGCCGCATCTTCCGTGCCGGCATCAATATTCCCGCCGGGGAAACCGCGACCAGCCGCAGCGACATCGAAACTCTGTTGGACAAGCTGCCGGAACCGATCGACCTCGAGCTGGATCTCGCCACCCGCACGATCTACTGGACCGATCGTGGCAATCTCCCCCGCGGCAATACCGTCAACCGCGCAGCGATGAACGATATCGCCGCAACCTCCGAAGTCGTCCTCGAGGGCCTGGACGAAGGCATTGGCCTCTCGCTCGATCTACCCAACAGCCGTATGTTCTTCACCGACATCGGCGGCAATCTCTATTCCGCCAGCCTCGATGGTTCGGGCGAGCGCGAACTTCTTCATCATGCCGGCTCGTTCACAGGAATTGTTTACGCGGAGGTTTGAGGTTTTCAATCGACTTCATGCCTGCCGTGGCGCGTTGGGCCGACCCTCTTCCTTCGAGGGTCGCTCCTTCGCTGAGCTCGGTCGCTCCCACCTCAGGATGAAGACGGAAAAGACCGCGCACTCGAAACGATTTGTACTGAGCTTCGCCTGAAAGAAAAGATTAGCCCTCACCCTGACGAGAGTCCGAAGGACTCCTCGAAGGGCGAGGGCGGATGAGGCTCTGATCAGTTACTTGCGCACACCATCCAGCAGATGCGGCAACGACTTCACCCCATCGTCACGCAGCTCAGCCGGCAACAGCCCTTCCGGAAGATCCTGATAGGAGACCGGACGCAGGAAGCGGCGGATGGCGAGCGTGCCGACCGAGGTCGTGCGGCTGTCCGAGGTTGCCGGGAAAGGCCCGCCATGCACCATGGCGTGGCAGACTTCGACGCCGGTTGGCCAGCCATTGGCGAGGATGCGCCCCACCTTGCGCTCCAGCACCGGCACCAGCTTGGCGGCCGTCGCATAATCTTCCGCTTCGATCTGCAGCGTCGCGGTCAGCTGGCCTTCGAGCTTCTCAGCAACGGCGATCATCTGATCGACGTCTTTGCAACGCACCAGAAGGCTTGCCGCGCCGAAAACTTCGTGGCCCAGACGCTCGTCGGCGAGAAACTCCTCCGCTTCTGTCTCGAAGAAGATGCCCGGGCTCCGGTTGACGCCTTCGGCCGGGGCGCCGTGAGCGACGGTCTTGACAGCCTCATGTTCCGCCAATGCCGCAACACCCTTGTCGAAGGCAGCGTGAATACCGGGCGTCAGCATCGGCGCCGGCGCACGGCCGCTCAGCGCATCGCCTGCGGCCTGGACGAAGCGGTCTAGATCGGGGCTTTCGATCGCGAAAAGCAGACCAGGATTGGTGCAGAACTGACCGGCACCGAGCGTCAGGGAGTCGATGAAGCCCGTGCCGATCGCCTCGGCGCGCGCGGCAAGTGCTGCCGGGAAGAGGAAGACGGGATTGACGCTGCTCATCTCGGCATAGACCGGGATAGGTTCCGGCCGGGCAGCGGCAATAGCGCCAAGCGCCAGTCCGCCGCCGCGCGAGCCGGTGAAGCCGACTGCCTTGATGCGGGGATCGCGCACCAGCGCCGCACCCGTCTCGTTGGCGCCGGTCAGCAGCGAGAATGTGCCTTCCGGCAGGCCGCAAGCGGCGACGGCGGCGCGAATGGCGCGGCCGACAAGCTCGCCCGTGCCTGGATGGGCAAGGTGGCCCTTGACGACGACCGGGCAGCCGGCGGCAAGAGCCGAAGCCGTATCACCACCGGCAACCGAGAAGGCGAGCGGGAAGTTGCTGGCACCGAAAACGGCGACTGGGCCAAGCGGGATCTGGCGCAGTCGCAGGTCCGGCCGCGGCAGCGGCTTGCGCTCCGGCAACGCCGGATCGACGCGCAGATCGAGCCACTCGCCGGCGCGGACGACCTGTGCGAAGAGCCGCAACTGGCCGACGGTGCGGGCGCGCTCGCCCTGCAGACGCGCCACCGGCAGGCCGGTCTCTTCCGTCGCCCGCTCGATCAGTGCATCGCCGATTTCCATGATATTGTCGGCAATCTTTTCGAGGAATGCCGCGCGCTGTTCGGGAGTGGTCGCACGGTAAACGTCAAACGCCTGCGCCGCCAGTTCGCACGCTTTGGCAACGTCGCTCTCGCCGGCGATCGCAAAAGCCGGCTCCAGGCTTGCGCCGGTTGCCGGATTGATGGCACGCACGGTTCTGTTGTCGCCGGTGGAATCTGAGCCGATCAGCAGATCGCCGCGAATCTCGAAAGACTGTGTCATGGGTATTCCTTAATGATGTCGGAGCGCCGGGGATTGCGCTGCGAGAGCAGATAGCAGGATGGGATGACAGATATAAGATGATAATCGTCATCTAATTATCAAGGTACAAGTGCTGAGATCAAGGCGCCCGCGTCAATTAATCATACTTTTTCCAGATATGGCGCTGCGGCCTCTTTCGTGCCAATTTAGCGCCCATCCGAAAGACCGAGTGCGACTAAGTCCCCATGTCCATTGCACTTCTTGGCGATCCGATCGTCCAGTTCTTCATTCTGGTTGTCGTCGGCACGTTCGTCAGCCGCGTCATGCTGCGTCACCAGCGCGCGGGGCGTCTGATCGGCCAGATCACCTTCTTCGTCTGCCTGACCGCACTTTTGTTCTATCATGGCATCGTGCCCTATGAGCCGAGCCCGCCGCAGGACTCGGTGACGCTGCGCACCTTCACGGGCTTTGCCAAGATCGTCTGGTGGGTCAATGGTGCCTGGGTACTGATCGCCTGCGTGCGGCTGTTCCTGATTTTCGAGCGCAAGCCCCGCGAAGGCCGGCTGCTGCAGGATCTGATCGTCGGTGTCATCTATCTCGGGGCCATTCTCTCCATCGTCGGCGATGTTTTCAGTGTGCCCATCGGCACCTTGATCGCGACATCGGGCGTCTTCGCCATCATTCTCGGCCTTGCCTTGCAGAGTACCTTGAGTGACGTCTTCTCCGGCATCGCTCTCAATCTCGGCCGCCCCTACTCCGTCGGCGACTGGATCGTGCTCGAAAATGATGTCCAGGGCCGCGTCGTCGAAACCAATTGGCGCGCCACGCAATTGCTGAGCGGCACCAACGATCTGGTCGTCATTCCGAACAGCATCCTTGCCAAGACGCGGCTGACCAATCTTTCCGCGCCCGATGAGAGCCATGGCGCCACCGTCACCGTTCGGATTCAACCAACCACTCTGCCGCGCATCATCGCGGATGTGATGCAGAACGTCTTGATCAGCTGCAATTCGATCCAAAAGAACCCGGAACCCAATGTCGCCATCAATTCCATTGATGGGCAGGCGATCGAACTGCAGCTGTCCTTTCGCGTGCGCGACATGTCGCTGACACAAGCCGCGAAGAACGAGATCTATGATCTGCTATTTCGCCACGCCAAGGCGGCAAACTTGAAATTCGCCGATCCCCCCGGCACGATCATGCTTCCGATGGAGCAAAAGCCCGAGGTGGCCGACGAGAAGCAACATGCACCCGGAACGCCCTGGCGGCTTGTCAGCAACATCCCGCTGTTCTCTTCGCTGACAGAGGATGAAAAAGAACATCTGGCATCGCATATGCAGCGCCGGACCTATCGCAAGGATGCCGTCATCGCCGAACAGGATGCCCGCATGCGGGCGCTGACGATCGTCCGCTCGGGCGTCGTCAGCATTACCCGCCGCGAAGGGCATCGTCAGATCGAGCTGACGCGCCTTGCGCCAGGAGATTATTTTGGTGAGAACGGGCTGCTGATGGGATCGGGCGAAGTCGGGACGGTTCGCGCCCTGACCTTCGTCGTCACCTATGAAATCGGCGAGGAATGTCTGGCGCCGCTGCTGCACGACCGGCCGACCCTTGCCGAAGAACTCGGCGCCATTCTGGCAAAACGCATCGAGGCGGAGCAGCATCTATTTGCCAATGTCGATATGCTCGGCCATGGCGCTCATGTGACCTCACTAAGCTCGCGCATCAAGCATCTCTTTCAATTGCAGCAGCACGATTAGGCTGCATCCGCCGCCTTCGTCGACCGCGAAGCAGCAAAGAGATTTTGCCCGATGGCGCGGGCGGCATCGAGATGGGAACTCATATCCTGCGCTTCCGTCAAAAGCAGTTCGGAGGTCGCGACGGGAGCGCCGCAATATCCGAAAATGCCATGATCGATCTGCGTCCTCATGGCGCCGAAATAACCATGGCGCGCATAGGTCCGCATGGTCGCGCCACCAATAGCGATCAGGTGGACGCGGAGATGGCCTAACCTTTTGATCGTCCCGTTACCCGGTATGTCGTCATAGGCCCAGCCATTGCTGAACACCCGGTCGACCCATCCCTTGAGAAGCCCGGGCATGGACCACCAATAGACGGGATAGACGAGCACTAGCGCATCCGCACGATCGATTCGCGCCTGCTCGGCAACGACATCTTCGGGCGATGGCCCTTCTCTGAGATGGGCGGCAATATCGGCAGCGCTGAACCTAGGATCAAAACCTTCCGCCGCAAGATCCGCGATTTCATACGAGCCGCCCGAAGCCGTTACACCCTCGGCGACTTTGGCCGCGACGGCGTAACTGAACGAATCGGGATTCGGATTGGAGACGACGATAAGCGCGTGCATGTGAAAAACTCCTGCTGACACATTGTGAGCGGCGGCTCGATCTTATATACTTTTAGTAAGTTACTTTTGGTATATAACGATGTCAAGCATGCAGACGAAGAAACGAGAGTCCCGCAGTCGGCTGACGCGGGAGGAGCGCTATCGGCAGCTCATCGAGGTCGCCTGGCAAATCGCCCGAGAGGAGGGAACGGAAGCCCTGACGCTGGGGCGGCTCTCCGAGCGCGCCGGTGTGACGAAACCCGTGGTCTACGACCATTTTATCACCCGTTCCGGCCTGCTGGCCGCACTCTATCGCGAATTCGACATCAGGCAGACGGAGGTGATGGACAAGGCGCTTGATGCAAGTACCCCGACACTGGCAGGCCGGGCGGAGGTGATAGCTGCCTCCTATGTCGATTGCGTGCTGCTGCAGGGGCGCGAAATACCCGGCATCATCGCCGCGCTCGCGGGCTCGCCGGAGCTTGAAAAAATCAAGCGCGAATATGAAACGGCCTTCCTCGAGAAGTGCCGTGCGCTGCTCGCTCCCTTCGCCGCTACCGGTTCCATTGCATCGGCGGGCCTCTGGGCGATGCTGGGTGCGGCCGAAGCCCTGTCCTATGCTGCGACGACAGGCGACATCAGCCCACAGCAGGCAAAGGACGAACTCTTTGAAACCATCAAGGCCATGGTTGCGAGAAACAGATGAAGCCAGCCTCGCAACGCCGCCGTATTCCAGGTAAAGCCCCGAACGGCGGTCAGTTCGATTGCGTTGCCGGCGCTGCCTTGACCTGCCCGGCATAAAACGACTTGGCATCGCCCGTGAACTGCTCGCGCGACGTTGCCCGCGTGTAGAACATATGGCCGCCGCGATAGAGCTTCATCGCCACGCGGTCAGCAAAGGCGGGCGGCATATGGTCGAGCACATATTTGTTCACGCCGAAGGGAATGACGAGATCGCTATAGCCTTGCCCGATCATCACCCGGAAGGATGGCGAGAGCGACAGCAGCTCCTTGAGATCGTCGCCAACACCGGCGGTTCCGCGCGAGCCGCCATTGCGCCCACCCCATTTCCATTCCCTGTTCACGGATGACGACAGCAGTGTGTAGGTCATGTCGGTATGGAAGCCCAGCTCGTCGCGGGCATAGCCTGAAAAGGCACCGCCATAGGCGCGGACGAAGCCATCCAGAACCGGATCGCCGCCATGCTCGGCCTCCGACTGCGGATAGGGATCCGGCGCCAGGAAGGAAGCATCATAGGCGCTCGCGACATCCGCGCCTTTGCCATCGGAATGCTTGCGATAGACTCCGCCAAGAAAGCCCTTGTTCTTGGCGACGACATCCTGCGGTATGCCGGTCAGCTTCGCCACACGCCCGTAGAAGGCTTGGCCGGCATCTGCCGACGGCGGCCGTCCGGCAAGGGCTGGCAGATATTCGTTGAAGGCGAAGGCCTCGGCCTCCTGCACCGCCTTCTCGCTGAAGGCATTTTGCCGTTCCAACTCGGCAGCCGCCAGCGACGGTAGCTGCAAGGCTGCGCCAAGCGCATCCTCACCGCTCCCGAATACGAACCGGCCCTCCAGCAGGGGCGACAGCATCACGACGCCGGAAATCAGAATGCCCTGATCCTCGCGCAGGCTGTTGGCAACCTTGATCGAACGAAATCCGCCATAGCTTTCCCCGAGAATATATTTCGGCGATGCCGCCCGGCTGTTATGGGCGACGTAGAGGGCAATTGCCTTGGCAAGGCTTTCGGCATCGCTGTCGACGCTATAGAAATCATTCTGATCATCGGGCTTTGCAGTGCGGCTCCAGCCGGTGCCGATCGGATCGATCAGCACGAGATCGGTGAATTCGAGCCAGCTTTGCGGATTGTCGACCAGCTTGGCATTGGCGCCATCGCGCCCGTCCGCACCGAAATCGACGATGCGTGGGCCGACGAGCCCGAGATTGAGGAAGGCCGAAGCCGCGCCCGGCCCGCCATTGAACACGAAGGTCACGGGGCGGCTCTCATCGCGGTTCTTGGCGACATAGCCAGTGTAGAAGATCGCGGCACTGCGCTGACCATCCTGGCCGAAAAGATCGAGCGTTCCGGCTGTCGCCGTGTAGGGAATGGTCTTGCCATCGGCATTCAGCACATGATCGCTCACCGCATCAGGCGGCAGGAGCGAGAGCACGCCGCTCGCGCCCGCAGGCGTGCCATGACCCTGCTCGGGCGGAGCGGCAAAAGCCGTTGCCGATATCAGCGAAAGGGCCAGCGCCAGGCCGGGAACCATCAGGCGAAAAGACATGAAATCGCATCCTCCAAGGGAATCGTCGCATAGACGTCATTACCGGCGATACTATGTCACGAACGACAAACGCCGAAACTCAAGAGATGTTGATCGATGGTCTCGGCCTTTTCGAAGAACCATGCTCTTAAGGGTCTATATACCGTTTGCCAAAGTGATATGTGCCGCGGGGACATCAGCCGATAATGAGATCGCAAGGGAAACGACGATGAAACAGGATATCGAAATCAAGACGGCCGACGGCACCGCCAAAGCCGCCATCTTCCGCCCCGATAATAGCGCGTCAGCCGAGCATGGCGTGATACTCTATATGGATGCCATGGGTCCGCGCGCGGCGCTCGATGGCATGGCGCAGCGGCTGGCTGATGCCGGCTATATCGTGCTGCTTCCTGATCTCTTCTATCGCTTCGGCGCCTATGGCCCCTTCGACGGCGGTGCCTTTGGCAATCCGGCCTCCCGCGAAACGATCATGACGATGCTGCGCGGCACGACGCAGGAAATGACCAAAGTCGATAGTGCCGCCTTCCTCGAAGCTCTCTCTGCCGCCGGAGCCAAAGGTGCGGCCGGCGCGGTAGGCTATTGCATGGGCGGGGGCCGCGCGCTGACTGCCGCTGCCTCCTATCCCGATCGCATCGCGGCAGCCGCAAGCTTCCACGGCGGCAATCTTGCGAGCGACGCGGAAGACAGCCCGCACCGACTCGCCGCCAATATCAAGGCGCGCATCTATATCGGCGTCGCCGGCGTCGACAACAGCTTTCCGCCGGAACAATCGGCGCGTCTTGCCGAGGCGCTCCGCACTGGCGGAGTCGATCACACCATCGAAAACTATGTCGGAATGGCACATGGATGGACCGTGCCGGATCATGGCGTCTATGACGAGACCGGCGCCGAAAGGCATTGGAAGCGGCTGCTGAATCTGTTCGAGGAAGCCTTGGCGTAATCGATTGATGGCGGCATCCCGTTGGCATCACGAGCGGGATGCCGCTATCCGATACAGAGATCAGAACTTGATCCTGTCGATGCTGGTCAGCGTCGTCTTCTGAGAGACGCCGGGCGCATTGACCATGTGCCAGACCACATATTGCTCGCCATAGAGCTCTGTCGATGACATGCCGTCGACAGGCAGCACGATATTCATACCATTCAATGCGGCATCCGTTGCCGTATCGAGCACCGCGCCCTCGGAGGCCGTACCCGTGACGATGACGGTCTTGATGCCTTTGCCGGAAAGAATGCTGCGCAGGTTGGTGCCGATAAACTTGTCCGGACCGGATTTGACGATCGGTTCGCTCGCCAGAGGCGCCAGCGCCGTTGCGATATCCTGCGCCTCGCCGACGCCGGCCAGACTGAAGACGACGAGCATCTCCTTGGCACGCGCCTGATCGAGCAGGGTTTTGACCTTGGGGACGGACGCCAGACAACGCGGCTTGGTTTTAGCGTTGCACGGCCCTTTGGTCGGGTCCTGTGCGCCATTGAAATCGAGGATCAGAAGTGCCGTCGTCTTCGGATCGATAGTGACCCGCTTCAGCTCAGGCGCCGCCGGCGGCTTCACCTTCTGCCAGTCATCGATGATCGTCTGGGCGGCTGTCGGCGAGGTCAGCGCAGAACTGAAACCTATGCATAGGATTGCAAAACCCGCACCGAATGCAAAGCTTGTCTTGCCAACCCTGCCGCTTGTTTTTCTGATCGAGTTCCTCTCCTGCATCGACGTCCTCTTGGATTGACGGTGGTGGAAGAGAGATAGGCCATAAATTCCGACAGGGCACGGAAACTCTTCGTGATGCGCCGCCCGCCCGGATCACGGCGAGCGACAGGGAGCCGCTGGAGCGGTTCAGCTTTTCACGGAATCTCTGAGCCGCTTTATCCCTTTGTTTTCACGCAATCCCGGACGGAAAACCGCTGCGCACTTTTCCCGCAATTGCTTTAGGCGCCGGCATCGTCGGACGGGTGTTCGCCACCTTTCTCGCCACCACGCAGCGTCTCCAGCAGATTTTGCAATCCCTGCCTGATCACTTCGATTTCGCCCGAACCGGCCATGTCGGACCAACGCTGCTCCACCATCTTGCCCGCGGCCATGGCAACCGGCCGCACACCCTTGCCGCGCTCTGTCAGAAACACCAGCCGCGCGCGCCGGTCGTTCGGATCCGGTCGCCGTTCGACATAACCCAGGCGCTCCAGTTCCTCCACCGCCTGGGTCATCGTCTGCTTGCGCACATGGGCAAGTTTCGTGAGTTCGCTCACCTGGATGCCTTCCGGACGCGCGAAGGTGAAGACGTTGGAATGCGGCGGGCGGATGTCACGGAAGCCAGCCTCCTCCAGGGCGGCATCGACAGCCTGCGCATAATGCTGATGAACGAGCCGCAAAAGCAGGCCCAGCGACAGATGGGGTGAAATAGGTTCTTTCATGAATATAGACAGGCGCCTGACTATTATGGTAGATGGACAGGTACCTTACCATTCTTACCAAGAAAAGGATATCCACATGCCCTCGCTCAACGTGCTGGATTCAACCATTTTCTATCAGGATACGGGAACGGGAACGCCTTTCGTGTTCCTGCATGGCAATCCCACTTCATCTTACCTCTGGCGAAATGTATCGCCTGGCGTCACCACGTCGGGCCGTCGTCTGGCGCCTGACCTCATCGGCATGGGCCGCTCCGGCAAACCGGATATTGCCTACAGCTTCCACGATCACTCCCGCTATCTCGACGCCTGGTTCGACACCCTGGCGCTCGACGATGTCGTGCTCGTCGGCCACGATTGGGGCGGCGCGCTCGGCTTCGATTGGGCAGCTCGCCATCCAGAGCGTGTGCGCGGCATCGCCTTCATGGAAACGATCGTCCGGCCGATGACCTGGGACGATTTCCCGGGCGCGCGTCCTCGCTTTGAAGCGCTCCGGTCGCCTGGTATCGGTGAGACCAAAGTGCTGGACGAGAACTTCTTCATCGAGCAGGCATTGAAGGTTACCGTTCTCAACGGCCTCAGCGAAGAGGATCATGCCGTCTACGCGGCACCCTATCCGACGCGCGACAGCCGACGGCCGCTGCTCGCCTGGCCCCGCTCGATGCCAATCGAAGGAGAACCGGCCGACGTGATCAAGCGCATCGAAGCCTATGACGCCTGGCTGGCAGAAAGCGCTGATGTCCCGAAGCTGCTGCTGACCTTCGAAGGACCGGCAGAGACATTGCTGATCGGCGAGGTGATGACCGCCTGGTGCCGGGAGAACATAGCCGGCCTCGAGATCAGGAATTGCGGGCCGGCCAGGCACAATGCGCCGGAAGATCAGCCTGAGGCCATCGCGTCAGCGATTTCCGACTGGGCGGATCGTCACGCCTTCTCCAGATAGGCCTCGTAATCGAGCAGGAGCCTTGCGCCACTCGTGCTCGATCACTAACCGCCGGGAACAATCCATCGTTGACAAAAACCTGCCAGCCCATAATCTGCGCCTAAGCCCTTGCGATTGCCCAGTTTTCTTTTGGAGATCAGGATCATGCCGGCACATTGCACGAGACGACTGGTTCTGGCAGGCATTCTCCTAGGCATGTCTGCCTATACGGCGGTGGCCGCACAGACACTCGACGCTATCGCGCAAAAGGGCACGATCCGCATCGGCTATATCAGCGACGAAGAACCCTTCTCCTTCAAGAAGAAGGACGGCAACCCCACGGGATATGCCATCGACCTCTGCGGCAAGATTGCCGATGCTGTCGGTACCAAGGTCGCCAATCTGAAGCGGGACTATGTCGAAACCACGCTTGCCGATGGCTTCGATGCAGTCAAAAACGGCCAGGTCGATCTTCTCTGCGGCGCCATCACCATCAATCTCGGGCGACGCCAAAGCGTCGATTTCTCGCAGCCGATCTTCATCACCGGCGCAAGCGCCCTGCTGCGCAAGGATTCGCCCGATTATCTGATGGCTTTGTTCCTCGACAAGCGGCTGGCGCAAGTCTCCGCCAAGCGCGCCCCTGCAACGAGCACGATCGGTGTTCGCGCCGACACGACAACGGGCGCGACCCTGCGCGAGGCGCTAGGCTCCGATGTGCCGAAGACGCGGATCGCCGAGTTCGCCACGCATCAGGACGGTCTGGTCGCGCTCGAAAACCACAAAATTGATGCCTATTTCGCCGATCGCGCCCTGCTCTTCGATCTCGCTTCCCATGCGCATAATCCGTCCACGCTTGCCATTGGCAACCGCCTCTTCACGCATGAGCCCTATGGCATCGCACTCCGGCAGGATGACTCCGCCTTCCGCCTGCTCGTCGACCAGACGCTGACCGAGACCTACCAGTCGGATGATTTCGCCAAGCTGCTGACCAGCTATTTCGGCCAGGAAGGCCCGATCTTGCGCCGCGAGATCATGATGCAATCGATCCCGCAATAATGCGGCAACAACTCTCCGGTTGTCACAAAGTCGCCTTTGCGACAATTCTCCTGATCACATGTCGCCAACAAACCCAACCATTCCGGACGGGACAGCGTGGCGGTCGTCGTGCAAGCATCTTCAATATGTCGTAGACAGGCTCTGGTCGCCGCCGCACACGTCATAAAATCC
This sequence comes from Rhizobium sp. AB2/73, assembly GCF_020871915.1. Taxonomy (NCBI): domain Bacteria; kingdom Pseudomonadati; phylum Pseudomonadota; class Alphaproteobacteria; order Hyphomicrobiales; family Rhizobiaceae; genus Rhizobium; species Rhizobium sp. AB2/73. Next base: position 2,849,499 of record NZ_CP067071.1, read on the forward strand.
GTCTTCAATATCAATCAGGGTCGCACGCAATGGCAGTATTTCCTCAAAAGGCGAAGGTCGTCATCATCGGTCTCGGCGGTATCGTCGGCGCATCGATCGCCCACCATCTGATCGAGCGCGGCTGGGACGACATTGTCGGCATCGACAAATCAGGCATCCCGACGGATATCGGCTCGACGGCGCATGCCTCCGATTTCTGCTACACGACCAGCCACGATTTCCTCTCCTGCTGGACGACCCTCTATTCCATCGATTTCTACGATAAGCTCGGCCACTATGCCCGCGTCGGCGGCCTGGAAGTTGCGCGCGTCGGCGATGATGACCGCATGGCCGAAATCAAGCGCAAGGTCACCTCGGGCAAGGCTTTCGGCACACGCGCCCGCCTGATCGAACCCGCCGAGATCAAGGAAAAGTTCCCGCTGATCGAGGAAAGCATGGTCCAGGGCGGCATGTGGGACCCGGATGCCGGCCTCGTCATTCCCCGTTCGCAGACCGTTGCCGGCAAGCTGATCGACCAGGGCGAGAAGAGCGGTAAGCTGCAATCCTTCGCCAATACGCCGGCCCAGTCACTGATCGTCAAGGACGGCCGCATTTCCGGCGTCGTCACCCATCGCGGCACGATCGAAGCCGAATATGTCATCGTCTGCGCCGGCCTCTGGGGCCGCCTGATCGCCGAAATGGTCGGCGAGGACCTGCCGGTCATGCCGGTCGACCATCCGCTGACCTTCTTCGGCCCCTACAACGAATTTGCCAATACCGGCAAGGAAATCGGCTTCCCGCTGATGCGCGACCAGGGCAACTCCGCCTATATGCGCGACACTGGCGACCCGAAGACCGCCGAAGGCGGCCAGATCGAATGGGGTTATTACGAAGAGAAGAATCCGCGCCTCTGCCACCCGCGTGATCTCCTCGAAAAGCACGAGGCCCGCCTTTCTCCCTCGCAGCGCGATCTCGACATGGAACAGATCATCGAGCCGCTCGAACGCGCCATGGAACTGACGCCGATACTCGGCGAACTCGGCTATAATGAAGGCCATTCCTTCAACGGTCTCCTGCAGGTCACGACCGATGGCGGTCCATCCGTCGGCGAAAGTCAGAAGGTCCGCGGTCTCTGGTATTGCGTCGCCATATGGGTGAAGGACGGCCCCGGCTTCGGCAAACTGGTCGCCGACTGGATGACCGATGGCCGCACGCCGATCGACCACAACCGGATCGATTATTCCCGTTTCTACCCGCATATGTTGGAAGAGAAATTCATCGAAGGCCGCTGCACCGAAGCTGCGCAGAAGATCTACAATCCCGCCGTCCACCCGCGCGAGCCCTATGCGACCGGCCGCAACATCCGCCGCTCGCCCTTCTATGGGCGTGAGAAGGAGCTCGGCGGCTACTTCATGGAGCTCGGCGGCTGGGAGCGTGCGCATGGCTATGCCGCCAACGAGCACCTGCTCGAAAAATACGGCGATCGCATTCCGGTGCGTGAAAACGAATGGGACAACCGCCATTTCTGGCGCGTCTCCAATGCCGAGCACCTGGCGCTGAGCGAAGATTGCGGCATCATCAACCTCTCGCACTTCGCCATGTACGACATCGAAGGCCCCGATCATGTCGAGCTGCTGGAATGGCTTTGCGCGGCCAAGATCGGCGGCGATGCCAATATCGGCAAGGGCATCTACACTCACTTCCTTGATGACGAGGGCATGGTGCGCGCTGATTTCACCGTCATCCGCATGGCCGACCGTTGCCGTCTGATCGACGGCGCCGATGCCGGCCCGCGCGATTTCCACTACATGCGCCGCGTTGCCCAGGACAAGGGCTTCGACGTCACCATCACCGACGTTACCGAACGCTATGTCACCATCGGCATCTGGGGGCCGAATGCCCGCACCAACCTGCAGAAGATCGTCGAGAACCCGGAAAGCCTCTCGCACGAGAACTTCCCCTTCGCCGCGATCAAGCAGATCCGCATTGCCGGCAAGAACGTCACCGCATTCCGTATCTCCTATGTCGGCGAACAGGGTTGGGAACTGCACATGGCCTATGGCGACGCGCTGGCGGTCTGGGATGCGCTGCGCTCGACCGGCGCCATCGCCGTCGGCGTCGAGACCTATGCCAACAGCCGCCGCATGGAAAAAAGCCTGCGCCTGCAGAATGCCGACCTGCTGACGGAATATAATCTGCTGGAAGCCGATCTCGCCCGCCCGAAGGTCAAGGAAGCCGATTTCCGCGGCAAGGCGAAGCACCTCGAATATCGCGCCCGCGAACACCAGCCGGCCGTGCTCTGCACGCTCGTGATGACCGACAATATCGACTCCAACGGCGTGGCCCGCTACCCCGTCGGCATCCTGCCGGTCATGGACCCGGAAACCGGCGAAACCCTCGTTGACGAGCTCGGCCGCCGCTCCTTCACCACCTCGATCGCCTACGGCCCGACCATCGGCAAGAACATTGCGCTCGCCTACCTCCCCTGGTCCTATGCCCAGGAAGGCCGCAAGCTGAAGGTCGAATATTTCGGCGAGACCTACCCGGTCGAAGTCGCCGGCGTCGGCTACAAACCGCTCTACGACGCAGAGAACCTGAAGCCGAGAAGCTGATCTCCAATGAACCGGAAAGCGAGGTCATGCCTGGCTTTCTGGTCGTCCCTCAGGCCGTGTGATCGATGATGGCCTGCGCGATCTCGTCAATGTCGCGCTCGTGGATTTCGTGCCCGCCACCCTCGACCCGGTGCAGCCGGGCATCTCGCACGACCTTGGTGAAGGCCTCGCCGTGTCCTATAGGAAACAGCGGATCAGCCGTGCCATGGATCGCAAGCACCGGCAGCTTGATGTCGGAAGCTTGAAGTCTTTCGGGCCTTTCCTCGCTCACGAGCGTGAAATGGTTCGTGGCACTGGCAAATGAAGGCGCCCGCGCCATGTCGCGGGCGATCAAGGCCCTTGCAGCGTCAGGATCATGCGGATGCCTCGTGCCGGCAAGCATGGCCGTATCGCGACGCAAAAAATCGGCAA